>CAXXKB010000006.1:0-132881 GCA_963668245.2 Anaerovoracaceae bacterium | reverse complement strand
CTCATGACCTGGGATTGGATTCACCATAATCATCGGCAACCCTTTTGCCATGGCTTCAGATGTTGTGATTCCGCCAGGTTTTGTTACAATACAGTCTGCGGCATCCATCATCAAGTCTACATCATCCACGTACCCATAGATATCAAAGCGTTTCTCAGTTTTTTGGCTCTTGACTTTTTTATACATCTTTTTGTTGTTTCCGCACACTACTAAAATTTGCAAATCAATTCTTAAGCTATCAAGACGTTTGATCGATTCATCAATTTTGCCGTAGCCCATGCTTCCACTCATCAAGAGAACCGTATGCCGATCCGGATCTAATCCCAGTAGACGCCTTGCCTCTTTCTGCTCTATCTTGTTGGAAAACTTAGGTTTGATAGGAATCCCAATGGGAAGCATCTTATTATGATCTAGGCCTTTCTTTTCCATTTGAAACTCAAGCAAGTCGCTCGGTGTCACATAGTAGTCTATACGGCCTGCTTCTTCCCAAAGCGGATGGACGGTAAAGTCGGTAACAATGCCAACTGTGATTGCCTCAGTCCATTCACGTTCCTTCATAATATTTACCAAAATCGCAGAAAGCACATGGGTACAAATGATTACATCCGGTTTGGATCTTTCAATATAGTTCTTCAAATCTTTAGCCCAAACAGTATTTGTAATTTTGGGCACAGAATACTTTTTCACTGGTTTATTCTTTTTCACAACAATGTCATACAGTTTTGAAGATATTTTTTTTGCATAAGCGGTTGAAAGAAGATACCCTCTGGACACCAAATGCGATAAAATAGGCTCTATATATTCATATGCATCTAATATTTCACATTCTACTTCCCTTTGTTCAAAAGCATTCTGAATCGCTTGACCTGTAGCGTGATGCCCTTGCCCAGTGGAAATACTTAATATTAACGCTTTCATCTCAATAACTCTCCCCTTTTCTCTATGGTATCCTTACGATACCATATTTCATGATTAGTTGGAAGTTATTTCAAAGTGTTTCTTACGAATCAGCAAGTTTTTTTTCAGATACATCAATGCCTGGTTGATAATAGAAATACCTTCGCGCCGGTGTTTTATAAAGTGCTGCTGCAACCATAGCAGCAAATGCAACTCCCACAGAGAATTGGAGAATATTCCACGGAACTGCGGCAAGCGCAATTACATAACTTCCGTATAGAAGACCTCCTGCAAAAAAATATCCAACAACCATGACAATGCCACCTAAAACCATCCCGACTATTTGAGAAACCGGAACCATTCCAAGTGCTTTACCCTGCTTTTTCATGGATTGAAGTACAAATAGTCCCATAACGATGCCCATGGATCCTTTGATTACCAAGGTCCATGGCGCCCACGCTGCATAACCCACCAAAACATCTGCCAGTGCAGACCCCACGCCAGCTGCAATCGCCCCATAACGCCAACCTAGTAAAAGCACTGATAAAAAAATCATTGCATCGCCAAAATGGATGTATCCATTTCCAAAGCCTACAGGTATGGGAATTACAATGGTAGCAACAACAACCATTGCCATCATCAATCCTGTCAATACCACTCTTGTGGTTGCATCTCTGTTCATCATTTTACTCACTCCTCATTTTTCCTCATATTGTGTTGACCTCTTGTACTGCTAATATTATAATACTCTCAGAGTGTATCTAGTTAAATATGCAATATATTTTATTTTTATATATACAGTTTGTAATTATTTTATAAATTATGTCCATTTACCATAACTGTCTTTATCGCAAATGATATTTTTAAAATACAGTTATTTTCGTCACAAGAAAAGGAAAGGCGGATCATTATGAAAGCAATTTTGCCGGCTTTACAACCCACTTCATCGGTGCCCCTTTATCATCAGCTCTACCAATACTTAAAAGATGCGATTCTCTCTGGCAATATGAGCCCCGGAGAAAAACTACCCTCTCTTCGAAGTTTAGCAAAAAGCCTGAGCTTAAGCTTGACGACCATTGAGCTTGCATATAACCAGCTTCATGTAGAAGGCTATATTTTTAGCAAACCACAGTCTGGTTTCTACGTAAACGAAATATCCGCTGGTATGGGCAGTATCCCCATGGAAATTGTTTATCCCCGACAAACACGCAACATGAAGGAGCAAAGTTCCGTTCTCTTTGATTATGAAAAGGATCAATATTATGATTTGTCTTGCTTTGATTTTGTGAAATGGAAGAAATGTTTAAATCTTGTGCTGACAGACTACGCCCACTTACTGCTTCGTGAAAGTGATCCCAAAGGAGAGTTTGCTTTAAGACGGGAAATCTCCAATTATATCTATCAGTCGAGAGGAGTGACTTGCAATCCCAATCAAATCGTCATTGGAGCTGGAACGCAGCAGATTATGGGGCAGCTCTGTACCATTTTATCTAAGATGGGAATGAATCAACTAACGGTCGAAGAGCCCGGTTATCTTCCCGTTCGAAATATTTTCAGGGATCGCCAGTTTGCCATTAACCCAGTGCCCGTCGGGATTGAAGGAATTGCAATTACAAAGCTTCCTACCAATATTCGTTCTGTCGTTTATGTCAGTCCCTCCAATCAATTCCCTACAGGCTATATCATGCCCATTGGAAAACGGTATGAACTTTTGGAATGGGCGAAAAACAATGACAGTATTATACTTGAAGATGATTATGATAGTGAGCTCCGCTATTTTGGAAAGCCCATCCCAGCGTTACAAGGTCTTGATACCCATCAGCGTGTTGTGTATCTTGGTTCTTTTTCTTCCACTCTTTTCCCTTCCATCAAAATCAGTTATATGGTGCTTCCGTCTCCTATGGCTGAAATATTTGATGCAATGCAAAAAGATTATACGCAGACTTGTTCGAAAACAGAACAACTCACTCTTGCAATTTATATGGCAAAGGGACTTTACCAGATTAATATCAAAAAACTAAGAACCCTTTACTCCCAAAAGTTGCAAACGGTTCTCTCTGTGTTCCAGAAGATTGGCGGGGATTTCATCCGTCCCATCAATAGTTCTTCTGGTGTTAATATGCTAATCGGTGTTCTAAGTCCAAAATCTGCAATTCAGCTTTGCCAAGAAGCATATGAACTTGGAATCACCACATTGCCGGTAGACCTTTATGCTGAGGCAACGCCTGGCACTTCTGCCAGTTTGATTTTTTATTATAATCAAATTCCACTTACTAATTTAGAAATTGCACTAAAAGAGCTTTTAACGCAATGGAAAAAATAAATCCTAAATATATCGAAATAGAATCTTCCATGAAACCTGCCTTTTCTTGCAAGCTCCCAGCATGCATACGCCTGCCAATGAGATAGACCAGCTTGAATCAATTTGACCCCTTTGTTCTGTGCCAACATTTATCTTCATACTGTATCATTCCCCTTATTTCTCTGTTTTTTTAAGGTTTCCAAATAAAACCGATCGTCTTTCAACTGGAGTGGCATAACAGAGACCACAATATGTTTATGCTTTAACAGCTTCTTTTCAATATAACTTCTCGTATTGTTATGTAAAAATCTATGCCACCATTTTTTCGTGACAAACTGTGATAATAACACGGTAATCATATCTCCAGATTCATAGTCATATTCAGAAGACTGAATGAATCGCAATAGCGGTTCAATTACCTTTCGATATGGAGAAAGCTTAATCACAAGGGGAATATCTGTCCCTAGTTGGTCATACTTGGTCTGTACTTCACGAGCGCTTTCATCATCTATTGCCACACAAAATGCCACAACATCATCACAAATTGTATTGGCATACCGAAGTGCACGAATGCTTGCTTTATTCACTGAATCAATTGGGACAATAATCCGATTAGCATAGTTTAGTTTTGTAAAATCGATGCCCTCATAATCACAATCTCTTACTTTGAGCTGTTCTTTTACCGAAACATAATGACTATGAATATGATGAAGCACGGCAACCATCACTGGTAGCAATACAATTACAACCCATGAGCCTTGTCTGAATTTTGCTACTGCAATAATCACAACTACAACGGCGGTGCAAACTGCTCCAAAACCGTTGATCAAAGCCTTTACTCTCCAGCAATCATTCTTTTGCCTAATCCACTTCATAAACATACCGGACTGGGAAAGGGTAAATGAAATAAATACCCCTATGGCATACAATCCAAGTAGTGACGTAACATTTGCTTTGAATCCAACAATCAATAAAATTGAGATGAAGGAAAGTGCTACAATTCCATTGGTGTAGCTTAAACGATCACCACGCATACTCAATTGCTTTGGCATATATTTTTCATTTGCCATCACTGCGATGAGCATTGGAAATCCAGAATATGCTGTGTTTGCCCCTAGTATCAAGATGATAAAAGTAGTTGCAGTAATATAGTAATACATAAAAGAATCGCCAAAAATCTGTTCCGCGAGCAAAATCAGCATCGCATCTTCTTCTCCTGGCAAAACATGATAATAATTTGCAATTAAAGAAGTCCCTGAAAATAGTATCAGAATAATAATGCAAAGCAACAATAAAACAAGCTTTGCATACTTAGTAGATGGTTCTTTGAAATTTGGTACTGCATTACTCACCGCTTCTACACCAGTTAAAGCGGTACATCCACTACCAAATGCTCTTAGCATAAGCAGAAGAGAAATAGACTGAACTGGAGCGCTTATATTTGGTTCTGGTGGAACATATCCGCTCTGAAGTTTCCAATAGCCATATCCAATCATGGCCAAAATCCCTAAAATAAATGCATAGGTTGGTATTCCAAAAAGTTTTGAGGACTCTCTTGTTCCTCTTAGGTTTCCAATCATCAGAAGCAATACCAGAACCACTGCGATACCAATCGTATATGGTCGCAAGAATTTAAACGCTGACGTTACTTGCTCCACACCCGACGAAACACTTACTGCCACCGTTAGGATATAACTAACAGAAAGTGCTGCACCAGCAATCATCCCTGGAATTTCTCCTAGATTCTCTTTGGCTACAATGAAGGCACCGCCACCATTTGGGTAGCAGTCAATGGTCTGGCGATAAGATAACATCAATATGGTCAATAATACTATGATGCACCAAGACAGAATAGACATTTGCCCATAAGCGGCAATTCCAACTGCGGGTATGAGAACAATCAGCATTTCCTGTCCAGCATATGCCACAGATGAAATTGCATCAGAGGACAAAATCGGTAGCCCCCATAAAATTCCGAGTTTTTCATCTTTTAAGGCTGTATTTTTTAATGGTTTCCCAATTACAAGTCGTTTAATTTTTTTCAGCATAACAAGTACCTGCGATTTGCTAAGGTATCCCTCCTTATCAGTTTGTCATAGAACAATAAATACTATATTACACTGAAAAGCTCGAAATATCAATAGATTTTCGCTTTGCGTATGAATTCCCATTTTTCGTATGTGTTACTTTGTTGTTCCTTAGTAGGCCTTTCCAAAGCCACAATTCGGATAGATACATGTTGGACAATTTTGACACAATCCTCCGTGGGCGAGTTTTTTAATGTCAGTTCTAGTAGGAACTTCTCCTGCCAATATTCTAGGTACTATTAGATCAAAAATGCTGGTTCTGCTATACATAACACATCCAGGAAGTCCAACAACGGGAACCGTTCCGATATATGCTAACATAAACATTGCACCTGGCAATACTGGTGCGCCATATGTGATAATATGGCCTCCTGCATGGCGAATTCCAGTGGGAGTTTTATCATCAGGATCCACTGACATGCCTCCTGTGACACCAATCATATCTGCGCCTTCTTGAATGAGTTTGTTGATACAATCAGCAATCATTACTTCATCATCATCAGCAAAAACCCGATTGATTACTTCACTGCCCAATGCACCAAATTTTTTCTTTAACACTGGTCCAAAAGCATCTTTTATTTTTCCACTATACACCTCACTGCCAGTGGTAACTAGCCCGACTTTCATCTTTTTTAGTGGCAAGACTTCTACCATATGCCCACCTTGGCAAACTTTTTCAGCTCCTGTTACAATGCTCTCGTTTACAAACAGTGGGATGACTCTGGTTCCCGCAACTTTTTGTCCCGCCTTAACGAGTTGATTTTCATGAATCGTTGCAAACATGATTTCATCCTGGTCAATCAATTGATTGAGCATTGCTGTATTGACTTTTAATAGTCCATCGTATTCTGCATACAGCTCAATCTTGCCCTCGCCGGGAGCCCTTAACTCAATTCCTTTCCCTGCAACCGCTGCAGCAATTCTCATTGCAGCCTCATCTTCATGGATATCCGTTTCATCTTTGTCCACCACGTATAGATGCCGTTTTCCCATGCTCAGCATCACATCAATATCCTCTGGTACGATGACGTGGCCTTTCTTAAACTTACTGCCCTTAAATTCTCCTGGGATGATTTGGGTCAAATCGTGAGCCAATACCATACCAACTGCATCATAGACCGAAACTTCTTTCATTTTTGTTCTCCTTTTCCTCTCATACTTGCCTCTATAAGTAAAAAGTGGATTCCATCTATACTATAAAACCCAGGTATAGTCCATAATTATAACTCCACCATTAGGAACTGGTTTTTTCACTTCTTCTTTCAATTCCGCATGATGCAGGGTGCTTAGGATTACGTTGATGACACCACGATGAGACACAATAACAATATCGCGATTTCCCTGATGTAATCTGCCCTCTTCCTCTAATATAGACCGTAAGCCCTTCATGACTCGATACTGTAAATCATAAAAATTCTCACTGTCGTTGCCAAACTTAAAGGCGAGAAAATCTTCACCGCGCTTCTGATATTCTTCGGGATAGCGCTCTCTGACCTCGCTGATGAATTTTCCATCCCATAAACCCAAAGACATTTCGCGCAGAGCAGGTTCTCTTACAATCTCAATCGAAATTTCTTCTCTATCCTCATCCTCAAAAGGATACGAATCAAACTTGTCAGCATGACTCAATCCAACCATATAACTCGCAATGATTTCTGCCGTCTTAACCGTTCGAGACAAATCACTTGTATAGATTCGATTGGTTCTAATATGATAATGAGCCAGTTCTTTTGCTGCATTTTGCGCCTGCTCTTTGCCTCTTTCAGAAAGAGGCACATCCGTCTGTCCCAAAAAAATCTTTTCCTGATGTTGCTGAATTTCTCCATGTCTGATAAGAAAAATACGTCTTCCCTGAAGCGCCCGTTCCAAATCCATCAATTCATCCTCGACCGAGATTTTTGAAAAGGTTGATTTTCCCCGGTGGTCTTTTTTAACGACGTTATGATAATACGACAAAACCTCTTCGTAGCCTTCCGGTGTATCCATATCCAGAACAACACCTTCAATCCCTACTTCCAATCGGACCATTTGATCATCATGGCGGTTTGTAATAGCTTTTAGCCCACCATCTCCATGATAATTTAATATTTCATCCACAAAACCCGCAGGGATATAGAGTGGATGCCCTTTTTTCCCCCGGTAGCAGGGAACCAAAAAGGATTCCCCATATTCTTTCATATTGGCTTCCATTAAATGAAATACTTCTGGTGGAATCAGTGGGCAATCCACCAACACTAGGTAGAATCCTTTCACAGCATTACCAAGAGATGCGATTCTACTCACACCAGTTTGGATGGAGGAAAACATTCCTGTGCCATAATCATCATTATAAGCTTCTTCCACCTGATTCTTTACGAGGATTGGCTGTATTTGATCACGTTGATATCCTGTGACACAAATAATATTTTTCACATTGCTCTCTTTTAAGGTATCAATCACATGCTCAATTGCACTTTTATCTCCAATCTGAAGCAAAGGTTTAAACGCTCCCATTCGAGAAGAAAATCCTGCAGCCAAAAGAATCGCTGTATCAATCTTCGCCGTAGGCCCCTGCTTGGGAACTTGAGCCTTTGAATTTTCTCCTTGTCTATCGTTCACCATGCCCTGCCCTAACCTTAATCATTTCTCCTGCAATGCTGATTGCAATTTCTTCTGGTGTTTCCGCATAAATACTCATTCCAATTGGAGAATAAACTCGTTTCAGGTCATCTTCTGTAAAACCATCATCTTTTAGCATTTGGTAAATTGCAGCCACCTTATTTTTACTTCCAATCATTCCAATATAGGCAGTTGCTCTTGGCAATGTTTGCTTTAATACATCATAGTCAGCGCTATGCCCCCGAGTAATAATAATCACATAGCTATTTTCATCCGTTTCAATTTCCTGATATGCATCAAGAAAGCTGTCAATTACCTTCACTTCGTCTGCTTCTGGAAATCGCTCTCGATTTGCATAATCTGGTCTGTCATCAATCACGCAAGTGGCAAAATTTACATATCTAAGAATTGGCTCTAAGGCAAGTCCCACATGACCTCCTCCAAAGATATATACTTTAGACTTTAAGTCAAAATCGGTAATAAAGCTGTCGGGGCGTGAGGCGTCCACATATTCTATGCTCACATCAGCATCACCACCACACCGCATATCCAAACCCTGTTGATCCTCTGGGGTAAGTCGATAATGATAAATACCAGACTCCTTTGTTTCAAAAGTTTTTAAGCATACTTTTTCAACTTCAGCTTCCAACTTCCCTCCGCCTACCGTTCCATAACGAGTTCCATCCTTTTCCATTAAAAGATATGCTCCTTTTTTACGCGGTGTAGAACCATGTGTGTCTACAACCTTTGCAATGACAAAATCCTGCCCTTTTTCAATCAAATCTTTTCCAATATACACGATTTTATTCATTTGAAATCCTCTCTTTATTATTTAAACTCACCGACTTCGGGATGCATCGTGGCAAACCATTTTGCCAACTATTGTAATATAATCACCCTTTTTGTTAATAATTAGTTTATTATATCATAATTGTAATCATGAAAAAAGAGAGGCTTTCAGCTTCTCTTTGACTTATCCTATAATTTTTCCTTCTTTCATTAGAATCCGGCAATCTCCAAACATCCTACTTTCTTCTGGGTTGTGGGTGATTAATACCGCGGGTATGCTGAATTCTTTTTTAAAGAGTAAGAATTCTTGATATACTACTTCTTTTGTTTTTTGATCCAACGCTGAAAATGGTTCATCTAGCAACAGCAACTCTGGTTTGGAAACAATGGCTCTTGACAAAGCGACTCTCTGCTTTTCTCCTCCGGAAATTTGGTTGGGGTGCTTTTTTTTTAAATGCGCTATCCCAAAGGTCTCCATAATGTAATCGGCGTACTCCAGTAAGGCCAACCGTTCGGTCCTATTTTCTTTATATTCTTTTTTGTTTTTCATCCCGTATATCACGTTTTGATATACATTCATGTTCGGAAAAAGGGCATAGTTTTGAAAAAGATATCCAACGGTTCTTTCTCGGGTTGTGATATTAATTTTTTTGTCACTATCATAAACAATACGCTCACCAATTTTTATACTGCCCGATTCAGGCATCACCAAACCAGAAATGCAATTAAGCACTGTCGTTTTCCCCGCTCCAGATTCTCCTTGTATCACTAGAACGCCTTGTTCAAATCCATATTCTATATCTACCATAAAATGATCTAATTTCTTTTGTATTTTAAAAAACATAGCTTTCCTCGATTTCTTTGAACAGTAGAAAGGATTTTTTTGCAAAGCCCTAGCTTGATCTTCCAGTATAGTTCCGTTTCTTAAGCCAAGCATTCAGTATAAATATTAGCAGAAAACTAAAGATAGTCATAATCAAAACCAAACGATTCGCCAAGCTCTTATTTCCAGCTTCTACTGCAAAATAAATAGCGGTAGGAATAGTCTGTGTTTTTCCAGGAATATTACCTGCTATCATCAAAGTAGCACCAAATTCTCCAATGGCTCTGGCAAAGGCCAAGGAGATACCACTAATAATGCCTGGCCAAGCCAGCGGGAAGATAACGGTTCGAAAGATTTTCCATTCACTGCTACCCAACGTTTGAGCTGCTTGTTCATAGATAGGATCCATGCTAACCAGAGCTGATTTGACATTTTGATACATCAAGGGCAAAGAAACAACACAAGCTGCGATGACAGCTCCCACCCATGTAAACACAATTTGAATGTGAAAAGTTTCTAATAAAAAGCCACCTATTATCCCTCTTTTCCCAAACGCAATCAAAAGCAGATACCCCATCACTGAAGGTGGTAAAACCATGGGTAATATCAATATCGTCTCCCAAATATTTTTACCTGGTATTTCTTTCTTGTTTATGATATATGCAAAAAAAACGCCTAGTAAGAAAGAAAAGATGGTTGCTATGGTTGCTATTTTTAAAGAGAGCAAAATAGGTGACAACATGAATAGCTCCTTATTGGTACGAATACATTTTACAATCTATACCATGATACAATTCAATTATAAAACTGTAAAGCCATATTTCTCAAAGATATCCTTTGCAGCATCTGTTTGTAAGAATTCAAAGAATTTTGCTGCCGCTTCATTTTGTGCAGAATCCTTGATCAAGGCCGCTGGATAAACAATCGCATCATGGCTGTCATCTGGTAAGTCCATAACGATGACACCACTCTCCATTACGACAGTATCTGATCGATATACAATCCCACAGTCTACATTACCAGTATCAACATACTCTAAAACTTGACGCACATCTTTTGCGAAGACAACTTTACTTTCAACTTGATCATAAATTCCCAGATTTTGAAGTGCTTGTTGTGCATATTTTCCAGCTGGAACTGTGTCTGGCGTTCCAATGGAAATGCTTCCTACCATATCAGAAGTCATATCTTCATAACTCTTGATGGTATCTGCTTTTTCAGCGGATGCTATCAAAGTCAGTTTATTTGCCAGCAAGTCTAATCTTGTATCCTCATCAAGCAACCCTCCTGCTTCTAAACCATCCATATGGTCTTTTGATGCGGATAAAAATAAATCACATGGCGCGCCTTCCTCAACTTGCTTTCGGAGCGCTCCTGAAGATCCAAAATTAAATCGAATAATCGCATTGCTTTCCTTTGCATATTCTTGCTGGATTTCTGTTAATGCATCTGTCAGACTTGCTGCTGCTGATACATTGACTTCCACCGCTTCATCTGTTGGTCCTTGATCTACTGGTGCCGCTTCTTCCGTTGTTTGTCCACAACCTGCCAAAGCGAGTACAAAAACAAGCATCAGCGCAACAATCAAGCTTATTTTTCTTTTCATTTGTTTTCCCTCCTATTTACTTTAATTAAAACTAACTAAATTAAACTCACACCAACTATACTGAATTATATTTCAAAAATTATCATGTGTCAATTGATTTCCGTTTCCATCAACAGTATAATAAAAAAGTGGAATCAAAGAATAAAAGGAGGATGTCCCATATGCAGGAAGAAATCTTATACACACCAGAAGAATTGGCTCAAAAACTCAAGCTTTCCAAATATACAGTATATGAAATGATTAAACGCGGTGATATTCAAGCTCATCACATTGGCAGAAGTATCCGGGTATCGGAATCCCAGCTTGAGCTCTATTTTATGAGCACGAAGAAGGCAGAAAACTTATACGAAGTTGAAATTATTCAAGAGCTTGACGACCAATACGCTTATGTCAATGGCGTAAAAATTTATGTAACAACAGATTTGGTAGGAAAAGCAAAAATCTTTATTCGCCCTGAAGACATCATTCTAAGTGTTGGACCCATTACAAGCAGTGCGAGAAACGTATTAAAAGGAAAAATTGTTCATATTATTTCTGATGAAAAAAGTGCCATCATCAAATTAGATACGGGATTTCAAATGTCAGTATTTATCACCAACCGCTCCCTGCAAGAGATGAAACTCAATCGAGGAGATGAAATCTACGCGATATTTAAAAGTATGGCTGTGAAAGTCATGAAATAATCCAGTAACCAAAACCAAGCGATTCAAATGAATCGCTTTTTTATTGGCTTGATCCATCATGGTTTTTATTCAACTGGTATCGTCATCTTGTTGGGTTTTTTCAGTATTTGGTATTCATCTTTTCGAAACGCCAAAATCCCATCTCGTTTCATCTGATTTAGTTCATAGCATAAGGCGCTTCGGTTTACACATAAATACTGCGCGAACTGTTCTTGATTCATGCGGATACGAAATCGATCGGTTCCTCTTTTCTCCGCCATAATAGAAAGAAATGTCAAAATCCGTTGGCGCAATGACCTTTTTGAAAGCACTTCTGTTTTATATGCAAGCTTTATGTTGTCATCAGCAAGTATTTGAATCATATTTAATAATAATTTGTTTTGAAAACTAGTGCTGTTGTTCTCTTTCATAAAATACTCCGAGAAGAAAAGAAGCGTTGTTTCTTCATCGGCAATATAAGTCATATGGGCGGTATGGAATGTGGAAAATATAGTCTCAGCAAATAAAACATCTCCGCTACAAAATGATCTCAGCAAATGAGCCCCGCCTTCAAGCTGAAACTTCAAACCACTGATTTTTCCGGTCACCACAACACCCACCAAACAGACTTCTTCTCCTTCATGAAGCACAGTCTCACCTTTTAGGTAAGTTCGCGTCGTTGGTTTTAATACAAGAGACAGGTAAGCCAAGTCCTCATCGGAAAAACCATCAAATAGTTTAGATATGATGTCATTTGAAATAGCTTCAAATCGTTCCATCGAAATCACCTCAAATAAATTTACGAAGAAATATAACCATATCTTCTTTTAATCTATGCCTCTCACTTCTTCGGAATACATGCTTCTCTTCTCCCTCTGGAAAAACTCTCTCCTCAAGCTCTCGATAATATCTAAGGCAAGATTTTTCTACGCTCCCCCTAAGGTACATCCTGTACAAGTCAAGTTCCTGCTTTATAACCCCAATGCATGGCTTCTCTTGAAGCGCTTGATATATTGCCAACCTCAATTCTTGAGACATTAGCTCTACCCCACCAATTTCATCCATTAAGACAAGTTTCTTGTTCTCAATATTTTTCAAGCACTCTAGCACTATGGTAACAAAAATTTCTGTCTTGATTATTGTCTTTCCTTCTTCAAAACGGATAAATATCCCGCTATCATTTTGGTCATAAATCTTGCATAATTCCAATGCTTCCAAAGAGGGTACGACCCGAAACCCTTTTTTTATCCCGTTTGAGTCATACAAACGTTGACAGCTAAATCCACCAATGTCTTGCAAATGGCTGGAAATCACACTCCGTATTAGTGTGGACTTCCCCTGTTGAATATCTCCTTGCAAGAAAAAATGATTGCTCATGCGAATAGCTTCCCCTCCTTATTGCTCTCATTTTTTTATTTTAAAAAATGAAAGAGTGGAATTTATAATCCCGATTTCCTGCGTGGTAAAGAAAAAGAAGAGCCTGGGCGCTCTCCTTTTCATGATGGTTAATCCTTTTCAATTGACACCTTTTCTGTTTGTGTAGGGCAGAAAGTCTGCCATGTGATAAAATCCTGTTCACTAAAGAGGCAATTTTAGCTCGAGATTTTTATTACCTTTACTATACCAGAAGTAAAACGGGTTTTCTGTTGTATATACAACATTTTACAAAAAAATTAAAATAATGTGAAATGTGATTTCTTGTAACCGATTTTTCCTTCTTTCCTTAGAAGATTCAATTCTTTTGACAATACGCTTCTATTTACACATAAGTACTGGGCAAATTCTTCTTGAGTCATCCCAATATCAAACGTACGTTTCCCTTCCTTTTCACTGATTAAACTTAGGTAGGTCAAAATCCGCTCTTGGAGTGTCCTCTTAGAAAGCACATCAATTTTGTACATCAAACGGATAAGTTCATTGCCAAGAATCTCGCTTGAGTTGGCTAGCATCGTATTTTTCGTATTGGCATCAATCAGAGGTTCTTCTAAAATTTTCAGAAATGGGACCCACAAAATCTCACAGACAGTTTGGCTTGTCAATGTAACTGGACTTGTCAGAAAAGTAGTGCTTACTGCATCTAGGAGAAAAACCTCCTTTTGTCGGTAAATACGAAAAATTTGACTGTCACCATTCATGTGATTTTTACTACTAATCACTGTTCCATTCTTTATGATTCCAACATGACGAACAGAATCACCTTGGTTGATGACAATCTGATTTTTGTCATATTTTTTTCCCGATAGGTCTATATAGCTGCATAGGAATTCTAAAGACTCGCCATCAATTCCTTGAAACAACTTGGATTGTTTTAGTATCTCGATATTACTCTCAGCCATAAGCAATTCTCTCTCTTATTTGATATCTTAAAGATATCATCACCTATACTCACTTCTATTTATCTATAAAGCCAAGCCTCTCCTCTTCAAAATTTGATCAATCCATGTCCCAATCCATCAGTTCACAGATTTTTTGGAAAGACGCCTCTATCATCATAGGACATTTTTCGACTTTATTCATTGGATTGCCTTCCAGCAATGGTTCGCAATCGACATGCTCAAAAACCTCTTCAAACCACTCATAAAACGCTGTGACAGAATATTTTTCTGCCTCATTTTCATCTGCTAAGTGTAATAAACAAATGGCAGCCGATACAATACCGCACACCTTACCTACACCCATGCCATTACAAAGGCCAGCCATTGCAGTGATGAAATCAGCGTTTTCTTTTTCTAGCTTTTCAAGTCCCATTGCCACAATAATTTGGCTACAGCAGTATCCTTTCAGCTTTAACTCTAAAATTTTCTGATTCATGCTTTTTCCCTCCTAAAATGGTTTTTCAGCAGTAATCATAAAATAACCCGTTTTATATGCATCCTTTGGGCAAAGAGCTCCTTCGCACAGACATCCTTCCAAAGTACCGTCCCTCATTATTTTTTCAGCAACATACGTATCAAGCTCCGCAGAACAATCTTCCCATTTAATATTTTTATATCCTATTTCCTCTAGCTGAGCAATCAGTGGTCCTTGTAAAAAACGGCCACTGGACCGAAAGTTCAGCGCTCGATTTTTGTGATCATCTGCACATTCTGTCCCACACTCACCCTCAGTATGCGGTTTGCTACTTTGCCGTTTTGCTTCAATATCCAGTGCCCTCACAAAACCTTCTTCGGGATTCTTGATGTACAAATCGCTTAGAAACAGTTTCCCACCTTTTTTTAATACGCAAAAAGCTTCGTGTAGCGCTTCATCTGGTAAATTGATTACAGAAAGAACACACTCCATCATCACTCCATCAAAAGAGTAAGATGAAAAGTCTTCCAAAAATTCCCCATCTCCATAGCGAATATCAAGGTTCGGATTTCTTTCCTTTGCTTCTTTGATCCGCGGCATGGACAATTCAATCCCACTACAATCATAACCATACTCGTTTTCCAAGTACTCCATAGATTCTCCAAGTCCGCAACCAATATCAAGAACTTTTGCGCCCTCTGGCAATTTCCAAGAATCTACAGCTTTTTTTGTGATTCTAAATTCTCCCGGCTTAAAGTCGTTCATGTTCTCCTCCTTATTACGTCCCTTTTGGGACTGTATTACTTGTGGGCTAAAACTGATCTCTATAAATAGAATTGTAAGCACAAAACGGGATCAATCGATTATTTGGTGCTAAGACTTGTACGCGACACCGCTTTAATCGTTCTGCATCCATATTTCCAATGTCCTGAAACGCCATACACGACACAGAAAACATACCACGCCTCATATCTGCTAAGAACTGATCGAAATCCAAATACGAATTATCACAGTCACAGCCAATTTTTTCACAGTCACTTTGACTGGTTTCATCAGCAAGTTTCCATTTACTTCCCACAAAATTCCGATCTTTTTCTATGATTTCAAGGGGTGTTTTCGTGCTACAGCAACTAACTCCTGCCGCCTTTGTTTCCTGACTGATTAAGCTCTTAATCGATCCATCCGGTCTTCTTTGATACGTGCTCTGAAAACAACACAATGGGTGCCCTGTGGTGATGGAATAAAAGTCATCGTATTTGAGCTTTCCGTCAGTCTGCAACTCGAGTTCATGCATAATATCAAACATAGTTACTCGGTTTTCATAATCCATTCGCTTTCTCTCATCCTGCTTGGGTTCATCTGGAAAACGGCCAAAAAAGCTAACTGGTTGAAAATGAATGCCTTTGACAATGTCAACATTCTCCCACAAGAATTCCATCATATTTCCTATATCTTTCAAATTTACATCTTTCACAATAGTAGGAACTAGTGTCACTGGAATCCCTGCTTTCCTGCAATTCTCAACTGCTTTCTTTTTTACATTCAGCAGTGCCTCTCCTCGCAGTTTCTGCTGAATCTCATCAGTCGTTCCATCAAATTGCATAAATATCACAGTGGCACCGGCTTGTTTCAAGGTTTCTGCATAGCCTTCCTCCATTGCGATTCTTCTTCCATTTGTATTGATTTGGATGTGAGGAAAACCCTTGGTTCTACCGATTTTGATGATTTCAGGCAAATCATCTCTCACGGTTGGTTCTCCCCCAGAAAGCTGGATGTTATAGGTTCGTTCTTCACCTAGTTTCAAGAGCAAATCAAATTTTTCTTCCATCTCTAACAGAGAAGGATCACTGCCAGTATCTCCTTCTGCCTTGGCAAAGCAATAGGAACACTTCTGGTTGCATCGATCCGTTACATCAATCAAAACACAACATGCAGTCTGCAAATGATTATCACAAATACCACAATGCAGAGGGCATTGCTGATCAAGAGGAGCGCCATGAGTCTGTGGCATCAAAGGTGCTACGTTAATCACTGGATTTTCCATCCACTTCAAAAAATCTTCCTCATGCTCCGCAACAAGGGATTCAAAAGCACCATGATCTTCGCATGTTTTTCTTAAAAACACATGTCCCTCCGAAGAAACATAAAATCCCTTTTGTGGCTTTTTGCAAATCGGACAAATGCTTTGGGTTTCACGAATCACTTTCATATTATTTCTCCTCTAGGGAAATCTCCACTTTCTTCATCTGGCTTTTTGCCAAATCTTCCGGAATATATACTTGCCCACACCCAGGACATCTTGGCACCTTATGCCGAAATGATCTTTCTAAATAGGAAAACTGTGCCTCTATCTCTTCCATCTTGATATTACATCGACTACACGTCGGCATCTGTTTTTCGTCCATTCCAAACTGCCTCCAACTCTATTTTAATTCGATGCGCATATCCGTTTAGGATTTGGACTTTGCCAGTTTTGATCATGCGATAGATAACCCAATATGTCATATAGCCAATCTGCATGTAACCACTGTAACCATCCTCCTCCGAAAGATACGCTTTTCGACCTGTACGCTCACAAAATTCGATTACAGTTGCCAAATCACTGATTAGGATTCTTTCTTTATTCAGCTTCTGCTCAACCTCGTTTGAAATCACAATTTCAAACGGTTTCTCTTCCATTTCCATTTGAGGTTCCTCCCAATGGTCCCTACACAATTTATTTTTTAGTAAAATACGGTTTTCTCTGCGTTGGGATATGGTGGCCAGCGCTTTTGCTTCATTTTGAGATTGGAATAAAATCTCTAAAATGTGAATACTCTCTTTCCCTGCGTTTCGAAAAGCATCTCTACAATTAATACAATACGTAATATATGGATCTTCACTTTCTCCAATCCGCTTTTCCGTTACATATGATGCATAGTCTGGATTGGCAATGGCTGGTTGTCCGCCGTAGCCACAGCACCTTCCCACCTGATCATTTTCTGGAAGTGGCGAAAGCGTAATCCCAAATCCTTCTGCAAGACTTCTTACGCTAGTTTTTACCTTTGGTTGATGTCTTGCCGCACATGCATCAAAAACACTATGAGCACGAAGGGATTCCCCTTCTTTTTGCCTCAACGAGACCAAATCATCCTTCCATAATTCCAAAACTTCATATAGCGAAATCGTTGGTATATCTTGTAAGTATTCATCAAATTTTTTCTGGCATGTTGGACAAGCTAAAATGAAAATCGGTTTTCCCAGTTCCATCCAATCTTTTCGAATCTGATCCAACTCATTTTGATGTAAAGCCTCATCTCCAGACCATTCGGCAGGTGCTCCGCAACAGCGAAGTAAAAGCCCCATACGCTTCTCTTTCATTTTTAAAAATTCATATGTTTTTTCGACCAAATCTGGATCGCTGGCTCCCAATTGGCATCCAGGAAAAAAAGCGTATTTGGAAGATTCTTCTCCATGTGGATTTTTGCAAATTGCCGCTTCAGGACTGTTTGCAAAAACCATATCACGAAGCCAAAAATCATGAAATGCCCAAGGTGCTTTTTTTTGTCGATGCATGCTTCTTCTTCCCTCTAAGATTAGTCCCCCTAAGTCTATCTCTTCGGGGCACGTCTCTTTGCATAATCCGCATTGACTGCAAGTACTCATCAATCTCTTTGCTGGGGTAGCCTTGACCTCAGCCGTGCCAGGCAGTGTAGTGGCCAGAACTTCATCCCGAATTCGAAGAGGCCACTTATTATAGTAAGTGGTTAAATCACAGTAGGATCTACAAAAGTCACATTGGCAAGAAATACATCTCGCAGCTTCTTTTTCTGCTTCCTCTTTGCTGTAAAAAGCTCCATCCGAAGGAAATAGTTTTTCGTCAAAGGTTAAGTTTTTTGAATCTAATTGAATCTTTGTCTTTTTTTCATTTTGTGGATAAATCAATTGGTTTGTTTTTAAAAAATTATCAATTATCGTTCCCATAGCAAGACCCCTAGCCATCGCTTCAGTTGGCTCGTCATGAAGGATGCCTCCACCTAGAAACCATCCGGCTTTACCATACCTCTTGCATGTGGTTTTTTCTAAGCCGAACCCATTTCCACCTTTTCCAGTTGCTACAAAAACTGCATCAAAACCATACAAATCCAATTGTTCTACCGTTTCGATTTTTCTATTGAGATGCAACTGATATACTTCGTGGGCTAATTGTCCCTCAATTTCCTCCATGAAAATTTTCGAATCCATCAGGTTCCATAAAGCGCCCCCGATTCTATCTGTTGCTTCAAACACTTCTACTTCATATTTTTTTACGCTGAGACGAAGCAGACAAGCCAAGCCACTAATTCCCGCACCAATAATAGCTACCTTCTTTTTCTTCATTGGCAGATTATAATCTGTCGCTCTTTTGTCTTCCGTATATTCAATGCAAGCTTTTTCTAATAAATCAAGCTGAATGGCTCGATCCGTTTCCCTTCCCGGACATGCATTTTTGCATGGAGCAGAACAAAGAGCCGATGCAATCCTCGGAAAGCCTACTGCATTACGATATGTTTTATATGCTGCCTTGTAGCTTCCCCGTTTCATTTTTTCAATAAAATCTTTTACATCCAAGTGAAACGGGCACACTGCAATGCATGCAGGTTCTTCTTTTTGGATACATTTCTTAAAATTTCCTAAATATTGTTCCATAGTTCACCTATGATCTATTCTTACTACTGTCATGACAATAACATGTAAAAAAGTAGGGATATTCCTACATATTCAAAACGCATGATGTGAATATATGGGCCATTCAAAACACCATATCGTACAAGTCGGTCTGCGATAGGTATCACAGACCGACTATATTGTATCATATTATTCAAAATTTCACTAGATTGGATTGTTCTTGATGGATTCCATCTGCTCGTAGAAATCAGAGCCAAGGAAGTACTTCTTAGGTGGTTCTACGTTCTCTCCATTGGCTAGCTTTTCCATGCCTGCTTTGATTTTGTCTGGGGTTGCTGGCAGTTCATATACTCTGACGCCGCACGCATTGTTGATGGCGTTGATTACTGCTACATGCCCTGCTGACTGGAACGCTTCTGATGCTCCTGATGATCCAAACGGATTCTTCTTTCTTGGTGTTTCGATATGAATCAGGTTAAAGTCATCTGGTATATCTTTGATGGCTGGGATTCCCGCTCCCAGTGGATTGTTATGCTTTTTCACATCGTCGTAGTTTTCTGTCAAGGCAAATCCAATACAGTGGGATAATCCGCCGTAGGCTTGTCCATTTACGGAATCGATGTTTCCGATGACGCCTACATCATCCACACAAGTGTATCCGATGACCGTTGCTTTTCCTGTCTTTGCATCCACTTCTACTTCTGCCAGGAATAATCCGTAGGTATAGTCTGGGGTTGGATTTCCTACCCCTGTGTTTGGATCGAGTCCGCAAAGGTCTGGATCGCTTGGATTTAGGTACTGTACTTCATATTTTGTCGGAATGCCTTCTGCTACCATTTCTGCGTGAGTTCTCAAGCTTCCATCTTCCTTTGTCATGGCTGCAATCAGCTGGTCTGCTGCCATCTTAGAGGTCTTGCTGTTCATATAATGCTGTCTTGAGGATGCGGACAGTCCTGAGTCTGGACAGTATTTGCTGTCGTTTTGGATCAGTACGATGTCATCTACGCTAACGCCTAGTGGCTTTAATGCTTCCAGGGTACACTGGAGCGATCCTACGTCTCCCCCTTGTCCTTGGTCTTGCCATGTATCATATTTTACAAACTTTCCGTCTTCTCTCAGTTCTAACGCGATGGTGCACTGGTCCGCTGGTCCTTCTGTTACGTTGTATCCACCCCATGCCAGTCCTACGCCTCTTCTCTTTTCCGGTGTATCTTCTGCTTTTGCTCTTGCTACGGCTTTATCATACACTGGTTTCATGGTGTCCATGATTTTTTCCATGACGTAATCTACGTATGGATAGCTGTTGATGTTCAGGTCTCCTTCTCTTGCGATATTTTTGTATCGGAATTCGAATGGATCCATATTCAGTTTTTCTGCCATCATATCCATGAGTGCTTCTGATGCTGTGTATGCTTGTGGTGAGCCGTACCCTCGATATGCTGTTCCATAGGAATGGTTGGTGCATGCAACTCTTGCTAGTCCCATGACGTTTGGTACGCTATATGGGAAGAACATGAATCTTGCTGGTCTTGTGATCAGGTCATCTCCTAGTTCGTTGTATGCTCCGTGATCTACTCCGCAATCCCATTCTGCTGCGATGATTTTCCCTTGGTTGTCGCATGCGAGTCTGCCGTTTGTATAGGCTGGCGCTCTCTTTCCGGAGAATGCCATAAACTCTGCATAGGTCATGGAAAGGGCTACAGGCATATCGTCACACGCAAGGCATGCGATGGCTGCTAGGGAATAGGTTGCTGCTGCGGTCCCCCATCCGAAGGTTCCTCCTGTTGGGTTTTGTACAACTCGTACTTTTTCTACTGGCAGTCCTGTTGCTTCTGCTATATCTCCAATGTTCATGTAAATTCCCATGGCTTTGCAGTGTACGGTAAGCAGTCCGTCATCTCCCCAATATGCTTGTACTGTGTCTCCTTCGATGGACATATGTGGTTCTCTTGTAGAATAGAAGCTTCCCTCTACTACATTCGGCGCATCTTCAAAAAGTGCTGGGGTGTCGTGCCCTGCGCCTTTGATGGTAGGCTGTTCGCTCCATACATTTGGATGGTCATCATGAATTCTAATGGCATCCGGCATTGCTGCTTCTAGATAGCTTAGGTATTCTGGCAACTGCTCAAACTCCATGGTTACTTTTGCTGCTGCTGCTCTTGCATGTTCTTTTGTATCTGCTGCGACAAGGGCGATGATGTCTCCATAGTTAAATATCTTTTCTTCTGCTAGTAGGATATGGGTCTGTTCCGTTGCGATGCTTCGTTCAGAACACTGGAAGAAGTTTAGTCGGTTGGACCCTACTACATCTTTATGGGTGATGACTTTGTAGACCCCTTCCATTTTTTCCGCTTCTTCTGTATTGATCTTTATGATTTTGGCATGGTGGGCTACTCTTGGCTGTACCATCACCACATGTAGGGTGCTGCCCGGCATTTTTAGTTCGATGTCATCACCATAATCACAGACGCCGCATACTTTTGCTAAAGATGCTGGTCTGACTAGTGGCAGTCCATAGTACTCCTTGTTTTCTGGAAGCTTCACTTTGATATCTTCGATATCACATTCGCCTCTCATCACCTTTGCTGCTGCCATAACTGCATCTACAATCTGTTTGTAACCTGTGCAGCGGCAAATATTTCTATGTTTTTGGAACCAATCTCTCACTTCTTCTCTCGTTGGATCCGGGTTTTCTGTTAAAAGACCATATGCCGATACGATAAAGCCCGGGGAACAGAATCCGCACTGGACTGCTCCTTTATTCATAAATGCTACCTGCAATGGGTGTAATCTAGTTGGTGCACCGATTCCTTCTATTGTAGTAATGGTGCTGTATTCTTCGATGGTTTTAATTTTCTTGGTACAAGAACGAATTACTTTTCCGTTTAGGATCACAGAGCAAGAGCCACACACTCCTGTTCCACACCCTACTTTTGTTCCGGTCAGGCCCAGTCTTCTGACCACCGTTGACAGGGTGTCTTCTTCCGGATCGCAGATAAACATTCTATCTGCACCATTGATGTTCAGTGTCATTTTTCTTAGTTGTTTCATGAGAACCTCCTGATAAAATTGCCTCATTTCGCTTCCAATAGTTCGCCTTCATCGTGAAAACAAAAACTCACCCCACCAAAAAAAGAATAGGCAAACGCTGCTCTAATTCTTCGCCTTCTCCCATTCCAGCATGGAAAGTGATTGCATTTCCATATGTCTTATGGTTCGAAACCAATTGTGTTTTTCCATAAGAATCAAGGCTTGGAGAAAAATTTTAAATTTTCTCTACATTTACTTGTAGTTTATCAGTGACACAATTTTCTGTCAACTGAAAGGCTTGGAGAAAACCGAACTTATATGCTCTCTTTCCGTACAAATCTGCTTTTTCGATTGATAGAATTCCTTTCCACTGATTTCATATTGGTTTTCACACTTATTTTGTAAAAGTAAATGATTTATCGTGCGAAAATTAAAAAAATATGCTAATATATGCTTAATTAATCCAATAAAGGACGGTGACTCCAAGCGATGGCAGATAAAAGTACCATACGCAAACGTATTTTAGAAAAAAGAGACTCTCTTCCAATAGAATCCGTGCTGCGAGCTGGAAAATCAGCAGCAGACCGACTTATTCAGATGGAGGAATATCAAAAGGCTCAAACGATTATGGTTTACATGGACTTTCGAAATGAAGTTCCAACAGGTCCCATCATTGATAAAATTCGAGCCACTGGCAAGACTCTTGTTTTACCCACTATGGATCAATCATTTCAAATCCGCCCTTGCATTATCCCCCCCGAAGGTTTGATAATTACTTATCTTACCATCTCCAAAATGGGCATTGCAGAACCAAACCCAGAACTGTGCCAAGAAGCAGATTTGTCTGCAATTGATTTGGTGATTGTTCCAGGAACGGTATTTGACCAGTATGAAAATCGTATCGGTTACGGCAAAGGTTGTTATGATCAATTTTTGGTTCGACTCAATCCCAATGCCTTTAAGTTAGGATTGGCTTATGACTTTCAGGTGCTTCAATGCATCCCTGTCTATCCTACAGATATTAAAATGGATAAAATCCTTACGATCCACACGAATGTTTCGCTTCAAATTGAATGATCCGACACCGAAGACGGCTTGAGGGTATCCATTCAATCGAAAATGGGCTATCGTACTAATTAGAAACTAGTGCGTAGCCCATTTTTTATTCATCTTGTGTTAATGATATTTTAAAGATTAATCTTCTGTGAGTTCTTTGAAAATATCAGCAACAGTTTCAATTTTGGTGGCACGATATGCGTTGCTTCCAGAAAAAACAAGTCCGTTTTCAATGTCACCTTTTGCTGCATTAATCAAAGCCTGAGTAATGCAATATGGTGCTTCTTCTGCTTTACAAGGAGTCAAGCAACGGTTACATTTTTCTGGCGGAATTCGTCCCCCTTCTACTCGTTTGATAAACGGGGTCCGTATGGCTCTTCCTGGCATACCAACAGGACTTTTTAGGACAACCATATCTTCTTCTGTTGCATTAATGTATGCTTCTTTAAATCTAGGATGAACATCACATTCTTCCGTAGTAACAAAGCGAGTACCCAGCTGTACACCATCCGCGCCATAAGAAAGAACTTTTTGAATGTCGTCCTTTGTATAGATTCCTCCAGCAACGATAAGCGGGCAGTCTGGTAAATCATCTAGTTCTTCTTTGATTTCCATCACCGTATCGTAAAAATGATTCTGGGCATCTTCTAGCTGTTCTTCCTTGAAACCAAGGTGACCTCCTGCTTCAGGTCCTTCAAAGAGCACTGCATCAGGAACACGATTGTATTTTTTTGTCCAGCTTCTAATGATCAGTGCCGTTGCACGGGCAGAGGATACAATAGGAACTAGCTTTACTTTGCTGCTATTGACAGCACCAGGCAATGAAGTAGGAAGACCCGCACCAGATATAATCATATCAACACCAGCCTCCACAGCTGCTTCTACATACTCATCATAATGCCTGCTGGCACACATAATATTTACCGCAATGAGTCCTTTGTTTAAAACATCCTGAATGGATTCTTTTGCTTCTATAATGCATCTTTTTAATGCCCGAATGTTTGCTTCCTTGGGGTTTGTATAAAAATCTTGTTCCATAAATCCAATTTGTGCTGCAGAGATAACACCGACACCACCGCATCTGGCAACAGCCGCCGCCAATTTGGACAAAGATACGCCAATTCCCATACCACCCTGAAAAATAGGAACCGGAATTGTTACATCACCTAAGGCAAGGGGTTGAAGTTTCAATGGACCATCTCCTTTGATTGCTTTAATCTTTTGTTTGCGGAAAAACTCGTGAATATTGTCTAAGGATTGGAGGAGTATATTTTTTTCTCCTTCATTTAAGTCTGCCACCGCATCATAAATCATCTTCAGATGAAATTCTTCATGTTCTTTTACTGCAGCAGTACCCTCTTCGGTTAATTCAATTTTGACAATTCTGCGGTCTTCCGGCACGCGAAAACGATTAACATATTTTTTGTCTACCAATTTGTTGATTGCAGTTGTCAGTGTGCTCACACTAATTTTCAATGCTGCTGCCACCTGAGTCATCGTCTTCGCTTTTCCCTCACCGATGGCTGTCAATGTATGGATTTCTGTAATCGACAAATTGTGTCTGGATGAGTTTTTAATTGCATCCTCTTCCATTTTCAAAACATTGTTAAATAGGCTTACTAATATATCGTTCAGTTTTTTTGTGATATCCATGCCTCATCTCCTATGATCCGATGGCGAACATAATCTCACATGCACAAGCGAGTTTATCTCCTACATAAGCAGCAGCTTTTCCATAGCCTGCCTTACTTCTCATCCGCTCCAGATCAACTTCCAGGCGTAATATATCCCCGGGAACAATCTTTTGTCTGAATTTCGCTTCTTTGATTCCTCCAAAGTAGGCGATTTTTCCTTTATGCACATCCATGGAAAGGATGGCAACAGCACCAGCTTGCGCCAATGCTTCTACAATCAGCACTCCCGGCATTACTTTTTCCTGAGGAAAATGTCCCTCAAAGTAATACTCTTTTTCACTGACATATTTCATTGCCACCACACGTTTTCCTGCCTCAAACTCAATGATTTCATCAATGAGTAAAAACGGATCTCTGTGTGGAATGATTTCTTTAATCTGATCTTTATCTAATCTCACTATTCATACCTCTTCAGTATCAGGCACCCATTGTGACCACCAAATCCCAACGAATTAGACATGGTATAGGTCAGTTCCTGCTTTCTTGCAACACCGGGAACATAATCTAAATCCAATTCTTCATCGGGTACTTCCAGATGAATTGTTGGAGGAATTATACTATCCAGAATTGCATTGACACAAACAATAGCTTCTATGCTTCCTGCTGCACCTAGCAAGTGTCCTGTCATGCTTTTTGTAGAGCTTACTGGAACTTGATATGCCGCTTCTCCAAACACTTTTTTGATTGCTCTTGTTTCAAATAAATCATTATACGGCGTGCCGGTACCATGAGCATTGATATAGGAGATGTCTTCTGGAACAATTCCTGCGTCTTGAATGGCCATTTCCATCGCTTTTGCTGCGCCAGTTCCTTCTGGGGAAGGCATCGTCACATGATACGCATCGCAAGTGGTACCATAGCCAACCACCTCAGCGTAAATCCTTGCACCACGAGCAACTGCATGCTCGTATTCTTCCAAAATTACAATTCCTGCTCCTTCACCCATTACAAATCCGTCTCTTTCTTTGTCGAAAGGAGTTGAACACCTATCAGGGTTTTCTCTTGTAGATAAAGCCGTCATATTTGCGAAGCCCGAAAAGCAAACTGGAGCAAACGGAGCTTCTGACGCACCAGCAATTGCTGCATCCGAATAGCCATGTTTGATGCTTCGGTAACTTTCTCCAATCGCATGTGTACCGGTTGCACAAGCAGTAACAACACCAAGACAGCTTCCAGTTGCTTGGCATGCAATGGCAATATTCCCTGCCAATATATTTCCAATTACAGAGGTGACAAGAAACGGCGATACTCTAGAAATCCCTTTTTCCATGGCCTTTTGCACTTCGGCTTCCAATGTGGATATCCCACCGATTCCTGAGCCTACCATGACACTGATTCTATCTGAATCAATGTTCTCTCCACTCTTTAATCCACTATCCTCCATGGCTTCAAGTGCAGCTGTCACTCCGTACTGAGAATATAAGTCCGTTCTTCTTGCTTCTTTTTTGTCGTGGAACGTAAAATCTTTTACTTGCGCTCCATTTTTAGCTTTTTGCACTTCCGGGTCAAAATGTGTGATTGTGGAAATTCCATTCTTGCCTGCTTTTATATTTTCCCAAAAATCCTTTACGTTATTTCCTAAAGGAGTCACGGCTCCCATTCCTGTAATTACTACTCTTCTTTCCATTTCCATCCTCTTTTCTGCTTACATTGCCATGCCGCCATCGACACCGATAACCTGTCCGGTGATATAAGCAGCTTGATCTGAAGCCAAAAATGCAACTGTATTTGCTACATCTTCCGCTTTTCCTGGTTTTCCAAGGCTAATGACATCTGACATTGCCTTCTTCTGATCTTCTGTAAGAATCTCTGTCATCTCGGTTTCAATGAATCCAGGCGCCACAGCATTCACTGTGATTCCTCTTCTGCCCAGTTCTTTTGCGGCGGACAGCGTCATTCCAATGATTCCAGCCTTTGAAGCACTATAGTTCACTTGGCCTGGGTTTCCCCTTACTCCTACTACTGAAGAGATATTCACAATTCGACCGCCTTTTTGCTTCACCATTACAGCTGAAAAGGCTTTCAAAAAGTAAAAACTTCCATTTAAATTTGCTTGAATCACCTGATCAAAATCCTCAGGGCTCATTCGCATCAATAATTTATCTTTTGTAATACCTGCGTTGTTTACTAAAATATCAACTTTTCCAAATAATGCAACCGCATGTTTTACAGCTTCTTCAGCATGTGCCGGATTGGCCACATCTCCCTTTAGCAGTTCAACTTTTGTCCCATATTGGGATAATTCTTTGACGGTTTCATTTGCAGCTTCATCATTGCTCCGATAACAAAGTAACACATTTGCTCCTTGTTTGCAAAACTCTTCCGCAATGGCTTTTCCAATTCCTCGTACACCGCCTGTGATGACCGCACTTTTTCCGTTCAGCATGGTTCCACCTCTTTCTTGTGAAATCTATTTATCATTGCTTTCTATTATGAAAGCAAATCCAATAACGTCTCCATTGTGTGCCCTAGGGTTTCCATATCTTCTACATGCATGGTGGTTGCGTTTGGTGCAATTTTTTTCACCATTCCACATAATGTTGTCCCTGGACCAAATTCAATAAATGTATCTATCCCATCAGCAGCCATGTTTTCAATTGTTTCCTGCCAGTAGACCGGACTCTTTGCTTGTTTCGCCATTAAATTTGCAATCCAAGTACTTTCTTGCTCAGCACAGTCTGCCATAAGATCTTTCCCAGTTACATTGCAATAAACCACTTTGGTTGGATTTTGCAACTTGGAGGATAACAACAGCTCTTGCAGTTTTAAAACGGCTGGTTCCATCATAGGACTATGGAACGCGGTGCTTACACTAAGAGGTATTGCTTTTTTAATACCACAGGCACCCTTTGCATTTGCGGTAAATCGCTCTAAAGCCGCTTTATCTCCTGCAACTACCGTCTGAACTGGGGAGTTAAAATTTACCCCTTCCAAGATTCCATTCTCTCTTGACTGGTCCACGCATTCTAAAATAGCTTTCCGCTCACCCAATGCCGCAACCATCCCGCCAATATTCTCTCCAGATTTATTTTTTCCAGCCTGGTTCATCCACGCGCCACGTTTTTTTACAATCTCAATTCCTTCTTGAAAGTCTGAGATTACACCTGCAGCAGTCAAAGCAGAATATTCCCCCAGACTAAACCCTGCAACACCTTGAATTTGAACATTCTTTGAAACAGAAGGTTCCATTTTTTCCAAAGCTTCTAAAAAGGCTTCGTATGCTGCAATAGATACGGTATAAATACATGGCTGTGTTACATTGGTTTGTTTTAATTCTTCTTTTGTCCCTTCAAAACACCAGTTCTGAATTTCACTACCAGCCACATCAAATATTGTTTTTGCTCTTTGTGAGTTGTCAAAGAGGCTCTTACCCATTCCGGAGTATTGTGCCCCTTGTCCTGCAAATAATAGACCTATTTTCATAAATGGCTTCTGCCTCCTCAAACATTTCTTGTATCATTTCTTTTGCACTTTGTTCTTTATTTACCATTCCTGCTATTTGACCCGACATAATGGAGCCATAAGCCATATCTCCATCCTTTACTGCTGCTCTCAGCGCACCAGTACCCAGCTTTTCGATTTCAGACGGATCAACACCACGTTTTTCCAAGGAAAGAATGTCTCGTGCCAATTTATTTTTTATTACCCTGACTGGATGACCTGTGCTACGACCGGTTGCCACTGTGTCAGAATCTTTTGCTTTTAAAATCATATCTTTATAGTTTTGAGATACGGTGCATTCATTTGCAACAAGAAATCTTGTTCCTATTTGAACACCTTTTGCCCCTAGCATAAATGCTGCTGCAATACCTCTACCATCTGCAATTCCTCCTGCTGCAATCACTGGAATAGAAATCGCATCCACAACCTGCGGAACTAGCGCCATCGTCGTTGCTTCTCCAATATGCCCTCCGCTTTCCAGACCTTCTGCAATCACAGCATCTGCCCCAACGCGCTCTACTCTTATTGCAAGTGCAACGGACGCTACAACAGGAATCACTTTAATGCCTTTTTCCTTTAGTTTTGGTATGTACTTCCCAGGATTGCCTGCACCAGTTGTAACTACGGCAACACCTTCCTCGCAAATCACATCCATCACCGCATCCACATGGGGGTTGAGCAGCATTACGTTAACACCAAATGGTTTGTCAGTCATCTCTTTGGTTTTGCGTATTTCACTGCGAACCCAATCTGCATCTGCATTCCCACAGGCTACGATTCCTAACCCTCCAGCGTTACTCACTGCCGATGCCAGTGGCGCGTCAGCAATCCAAGCCATAGCGCCTTGGATAATAGGGTATTGGATATCTAGTAATTCACATATGTTTACCATCTTTGTTTTCTCCTTTTATATTGCCTCAAAAAGTACGGCTCCTGCGGACAAGCCTCCTCCGAAACCGACCAACATGATCTTATCTCCAGATTGAACTTTACCGCTTTTCATCAAATCTGTCAATGCCATGGGAATACTTGCCGCAGATACATTTCCAGTGGTCATAATATTGACTTGGAATTTTTCAATTGGTTGTTTCACCCGCTGTGCCGCTGCATTGATAATCCTCATGTTTGCCTGATGTGGTACATAATATTTTACATCATCTGCAGTAATTCCCGCTTTATTTAGAACCGCTTCCATAGCATCTCCAATTGCACCTACTGCAAATCGGAATACTTGCGTTCCATTCATCTTAATGTACATTTCTTTTTTTCCATCATCAGCAAACGGAATCTTTTGATACTCCATATCGCAGGTTAGGACATTGGCAACATCGTCATAATTCTTTATTGTACTGCTCATAATACCTTGTTTTTCATCATTTGCTTCTAATACCGCACAGCCCGCTCCATCTCCAAAGAGTATACATGTACCCCGATCTTCCCAGTTCGTAATACGACTGAGTCTCTCAACTCCAATCACCAAAGCTCTTTGAATCCCATGCGCTTTCATAATTGCTTCCGCACTCCAAACCCCATAGATGAATCCGCTACAAGCCGCATTGATGTCATATGCAATTGCATTTTCAAGCCCCATCGCTCTTTTTACCAGTGCACCCATAGATGGCACCAACATGTCTGGAGAAACAGTTGCTACGATAACCATTCCGATACTATCTTTTTCAATGCCTTCCATCGCTTCATTTGCTGCGGATACAGCCAAATCCAAAGCGGTCTCTTCCACTGATACGTGCCTTGCTTCAATGCCTGTTCTGTCTATAATCCACTGGCTATCTGTTTCTATAAATTCTTTCAACTTTTCATTTTCAACTTTTAGTGCCGGTAAAGCTTTACCGGTTGATCGAATTGTGATTCCCAAAGTGTACCTCCTTTGTTTCATACATTTGTTCTATCAATAACATGCAAATATTCAAATCAACGGTTCCTATTTGCTTATGCCTATCAAGGTGGCATAATAAGGTGCTCTCTTCGCTTTTATATATCATGAAATAGCCCTGATTATCTAAATCAAATTTATTTTGATAATCAAACTATTTGACAGTATTATATTTTTCTTTTTTTTCTGTGTCAAGTTTATTTTCGAATACAAGAAACGCCCAAACATACCAAAATGAGGTATTTCCACGAAATTTTTGACGCATGAAAATGGAATTATGGTATGATGATATAGAAAGGAGTACGTACAATGTCAAATCAAAAAACACTATATCATTTTATCGCCAATCATATCGAAAAAGACCCGGTATCCTTTCATATGCCTGGCCACAAAGGTTCAAATATATACAAACGTTTTGGATATGAGTACTACCTAAATCACATGATGGATTTTGATATTACTGAAATTTCTGGAGCAGACAATCTCTTTCAGACAGAAGGCGTCATCAGAGATATACAAGAACATTATGCTTCCTTATATGGTGTTCCTCATTCCTATCTTCTCATCAATGGCACCAGCGGAGGAAATATTGCTTCCGTTTTAGCTTCTGTTCCAAAAGGGAAAAAACTAATCATGGCCCGTAATTGTCATAAGTCTGTTTTTAACGCATTGACGCTAGGTCAGATTGATCCAATCTATGCGTACCCTCAACTCATCAAGGAGTACGGAATTGGCGGTGCAGTTTCTCCTCAAGAAATACAGCGTCTCATTGTGGATAATCCCGATGCATCCGCTGTATTGATCACTAGCCCGAATTACTATGGTATTTGTAGCGATATTAAGGCCATAGCTGAAATTACTCACAAATATCATAAAATTCTAATCGTTGATGAGGCTCACGGAGCGCATCTGCATTTTTCTGACAAGCTGCCACCCTCTGCGGTATCATCTGGTGCAGACCTAGTCATCAACAGCACGCATAAAACACTCGCCTCCTTTACCCAAAGTGCAGTTCTCCACTATAACAGCACTTTGGTAGATCGATATGTATTGGAAGACAAGCTGCAAGCGATACAGAGCACAAGCCCCTCTTATCTTCTCATGACATCTCTTGGTATCAATGCAGAACTGATAGAAAAACACGGACCAACCCTAATGTCAGAATGGACAGAAAATCTTGAGTCCTTTTATCAGCAGATTGGTCAAATCTCTGGTTTAAGGACAATGGGCAAGATGGACAATCTAGATTACACAAAGATTAATTTTACAATGGCAGAACTCGGTCTTTCAGGCGCAAACCTTGATCAAATTTTGTCCAATCAGTATGATATTTATACTGAACTTTTTACTGGTGACTGGATTATGGCAATGACTGGGATTGGAAATACGAAGCAAGATTACAAAAAACTCGCCGCGGCTTTAGAAAAAATTCAAAGTGCTTGTGCTGAAATTTCTCCAATATCACAAAAGGATATTGCCTGCGCCGCAGAAAAAAACTGCTTGGAAACACCAAAGCAGGCTAAACTTTATTCGATTCCAAAAGAAAAAAAGCGAGTAAAATTAGAACAATCGGCTGGACTGATTTGTGCTAGCTCTATCATACCTTATCCTCCTGGCATCCCACTTCTTTGTCCCGGTGAGCAGATCAATGAGGATGCTATTTTATACATCAAAACCTTGCGTAATTTAGGAGAAAAAGTCATCGGTATAAATGATTTGGGAGAAGTACTTGTAGGAACCGTTTAAGCGGTTCCTATTTTTTTACCATTCTCCTTGTACCTCACTGTCTTTGTGAAGGCTATCAAAATCGCTTGTCCCAAAGGAGGGGTACCCTGCACTTCCAAACGTGGGATCTACATTGACCCATTCTTTTTTCTCAATATCCAAAATTTGATTCCAGGCATGATCACCCCATATACTTCCGCTATATCCAAGTCCAGTTAGCAATCTTACTTTGACTTTCACCGCGCGGCACATAGAAACATATAAGGTGGCATAGTCAAAACACACACCTTTTTGCTCTTCGAATGCAACAACTGATCCTGATTTAACAGAAGAAGAATCTGCAACAATTTGTTCTGCTTTTTCTTCATCATAGGAAATATTTTTGCTTATCCACTGATAGATGAGGTAAGCTTTTTTTCTGTCACTTTGCTCATTGCCTACGATTGCGATTGCTTGCTGATCAATTGCTTCATTGGAAGCAATTGCCTCTTCCAATGTCACTCCATTAAAATATTCCATCACAAGAGCATCTTTTGCGTTTCCCGATAATCCCCTAATGCCTTCTGTTATACTATCTGGAAGGGCCATGTCTTGATTATGAATCGTCCGAAACGAATCGTTGATAAGTACTGGTATTTTTTGTAGAAAATCAGTACCTAACAGTGGTTCAATGGTCTCTTTCTTTATGATCTGATACAATGAAGATTGACTGATATATTGTTTGCGCGGACTATCCTCTCCATAGCTAATAAAAATTTGGAGTAATAAAGTGCAGACCAAGACGAGCCAGATAGATCTTGGCACTTCCCAAAGCCCTCCAATGGTTCTCTGAATTGGATCTGGCATTTTCTCAATACTACGGCTAATGAGGCTGGCGCCAGGCAAAATAATTCGTCTTAGGATAGGTTGGGTAATCATTCGAATAAATAATAAAACCAATATAAATAGGAACGCTAAAAAAACTGCATTCATCACAATATCGTGCTGGTACTGTTCCATCCAAAATCTAGTATTTGGAAACCAACGATACCACAAAGTCCAAACAATATGCTCTGGATTGTTTTGCAAGCTTCGATATAAAGTAAAGGAAAGGCCAATCCCTGTGATCAATTCCATATTGCCAATCAAGCTGCGCAGGGAGCCCACTACACGAGCGCAGCGAAAGGATCGAATAAGACCATAAACAATGGGCACCACAAAAATACTCACCAGTAAAGCTGACACTAAATTGTATTTGTAAAAAAAATTCATTTTCCCCTCTCAATTTTTAATTTTATTTTAATATTTAATGTTTGATATACAATAATTTCGTTATAAATGATATAAATAATAGAGTACCCGTCGAAAAAAATATAAAACGATTTGATATGGAGGCACAGTATGAAGCAAATACAAAAGGTATCTCTTGTGGTATTAGTTATGTTTATCTTAATATTCACCTTTAGCATAAAATTCAATTCTCTGATTACTGAATTTAAAGGAGTTTCTTTGTCTAAATCCGATTTGATCCAAAGTCATATCCAAGTGAGTATGAATACCATTGAGGGACTTTCCACATTTGGCAGATTATTTTTTCAACAAGAAAATAAAATTTCTTCCACTTTATATCCATATCTCGTCTTTTCGAAGGAAAAGGGCGGCTATTATTTAGATCTAAATACAACAATGCCAGGCAGTGCCAATATCGGTAACTTAACTGGACTTGGCGCTCTGCCAACTGAGGGTGCCGCAAAAAATGAATTGAATATGGCCCTAGAATACAATACTTTTTTTCAGGTCTACCATCGTCACTTTCCAGAAATCGCTTGGCTTTATTATACCAGTGAAAATCAATTTATCATGCTCTACCCTTGGACCTCTATCGATAATTTTTTTTATTCTTCCGATTTAAAAAAAGTTGCTTTCTATCGTAATGCTTCACCTGAGCTAAATCCCGCAAGAAAAAGTATTTGGACTCCAATCTATCTAGATGCTGCTGGAAAAGGTCCTATGGTAACTTTATCTTCACCAATATATGATAATGAGCAGTTTCGTGGAGTCGTTTCTTTAGATTTAACAACAGATTGGCTTAGTGAAGAAATTGCGACGGATTTTCAAACATTCATCATCGATGAAGATGATTGCGTTCTAGCCTCTGGTAAAAACACGCTCCCCTCCGATTCCATTCAAAAGTTGCAGGATTGTCTATTGGTAACCCATGATGATATGAATCGTATCAGCGATTTTAAAAACCATTCATTGCATATCATTGGTTCTGATTTTTTATATATTACAAATTTTGAAGATGCATCATGGAGAATGATTTCATTGATTTCAATTTGGTATATTGTTGGGAAGAGTCTCCTTTTTACACTTCCCATCATACTGATTAGTGGATTGTTTCTTCTATCAATTTTTCAAATTGAAAAACGACGCAATAGCGAAATTCAATTGAAAAAAAAGAATGATTTGTTAGAAACAACACTCTTTTCTATTGATGAAGGAATCATCGTAACTGACGAAAAGGGAATCGTCACTTTGATTAATAAACGTGCTCAGGAACATACTGGCTGGACTCATGCGGAAGCTACTGGAAATCAGTTTCATCAAGTGTTTGAAATCACCAATACAAATTCCAATACCCGCACTTTTGATCCAGTGACCAAAACGTTGGAATCAATGGAAAATACGGATTTCGATCGTGATATTACACTTATTTCAAAAAATAGAACTAAAACCAGAATTTCTGGAACCGTTTCTCTGATTGTTTCTGAAAACAATCAGATTGCTGGCACGGTGACTTCCTTTAAGGATATTACAAGAGAATATGAACAAGAAAAGCAAATCGAAGGCTTCTTGGAATTAAATTTTGATATGCTGTGTGTTGTTGACTTATCAGGTAAATATCACAAGGTCAATCGGAAATTTGAAGAAGTATTGGGCTTTCGTTCCGAAGAGCTCGCTGGAAAAAGCTTTCTGACTCGTATACACGAGGCTGATTTATCAAAAACCCTAGAAGCAGTCTCTCGTTTTCGAGATAGCAAGCAAGTTGCCAGTTTAATTAACCGGTTTCGTTGCAAGGACGGCACTTATAAATACATAGAATGGCACGCTCAGCCTCGGATTGGTGACTTTATCTATTCTTCTGCAAGAGATGTGACCGAACAGATTATAAAAACAGAAAAACTAGAAAACATGATCGGAAAGGACCCTCTAACAGGGGCATACAACCGATACTACTTGGATTCTATTATCAGCGGCGTAATGGAAATGGCAGATTATCTAGCAGAGCCCCTCTCCTTTGCTCTCATTGATCTAGATCATTTCAAAAATGTAAACGATACCTGGGGGCATCCTGTTGGAGACGATGTGCTCAAGCAAATCGCCGAGCTCATTGAGCAAAACATGGGTGACCATGATTTATTGATACGTCTTGGTGGCGAAGAGTTTATTCTTCTCATGCCTCAAACAACTGAAAACGAAGCCATTATTCGTACAGATCACGTTCGGACTATCATCAGTATTTTCAGACATCCGATATCTGGAATACAAACCGTCAGTGCAGGTGTTGCAGAGCGTCAGATGGGCGAGACCTTCATCTCTTGGTACACAAGAGCAGACGAAGCGTTATATCAAGCAAAAAGCCTAGGGCGAAACCGGACCCATCCTTCGCCAATGCAGGAATAAACTCCAAACAAACACGATTACATTTGGATATTATATTTTTGTTTCTTTCTCATCAGTTGCGGCTGTGACATATTTAAAAATTCAGCCGCTTTTCTCGTGCTTCCAAACTTTTTCAATGCATACTCCAGCAATTGAATTTCTTGTTGTTCAATAATCTGATTGAAATCTAGTTCTGCAGAAATTCTCATTTTCTGTTTCAGTTGAATTACCAAGTCTTCGTAAACAGTTTCATTGAGCATTGCTTCAACATCTTGTCCTGTAATTACGTATTCTTTTACCCCAATGACAATGCGGTGAATTACATTTTCCAGCTCTCTAACATTGCCTGGCCAATCATGGCAAGCCAGCCTTATCATTGCCGATGGATCCATTTCCTTATCCGTCCCATACTGTCTGCAAAACCTAGATAGAAAGCTCTGCGCCAACACCGAAATATCTTCTCGCCTTTCTCTTAATGGTGGAACCGTAATGGTGCAAATATTTAATCGATAAAATAAATCCTCTCTGAATTTGCCTTGTTCTACCAATTGGCGCAGTGGTATATTATTTGCGCAAATTACGCGAACATTTATCGTAACAGGATTAACTCCCCCCACTTTATAAAACTGACTTTCTTGCAATACTCTTAAAAGCTTTGATTGTAGATTTAAGGACAGCATGCCAATCTCATCTAAAAATATGACACCCCCATTTGCTTGTTCAAAGTACCCTTTTTTCCCTGCGGTATGGGCGCCCGTAAATGCGCCAGCTTCGTAACCAAAAAACTCACTCTCTGCCAAATTTTCTTGAATGGTTGCACAATTAATTTTAACGCATGGCTTATTTTGCCTCATGCTATTCTTATGAATCAGTTCTAATATTTTTTCTTTTCCAACACCAGTTTCTCCTTGGAGTATCACATTACAATCATATTTTGCTATATTCAATGCCTCTCTTACAAGAGCTCCGCTTTTCGAACTACTAAACACAAAGTCTCCTGCCTTTCCCGACTTTTCTGTAACATTTAAGCCTTCGTCTACTACGTCTTTGCGTACTGAGGCAGGGTGATTTCTATAAATTGTAACGATGTTTTGAATTTCTTTTGCAATCGAGCTCAGCAAACCATAGGTAAATTGTTCTTCAATATCTTTCACGTACTGTCCTAATACAAATGCGGCAATTTCTTTTCCCATACTTTCCGCAATTAAATTGGATTGGATATAACTGTTTTTTAAACTTGTAAAGTAAAGTTGTCCCTGATCTTTTGTCAGAATTACGCTCATAGCCTCTGACCCGATTAAATCCTCGCAATTAACAGTCATGTCATACAGTGCTTCTTCTTTGTTCATCACGGTTTCCGCTGATTCAATAGGCTGTGTCACATTTAAAATATATGCCGAATCAGCCCAGCGAAGCAATTCTCTGTGTGCTTCTTTCCTTTGCAGCATCCCCGTGGCATCTTCATCTAATACAACTGTAATGTAACAATCCTTTTGGACTGCTTTTTTAATGGAAGCCGCATAAAAAATACTCGTCAAAAGATCTTTTCCTATCAACAAAAACCGTTTTGCGTCTTTACTTGCGTGGTAGACATAATGAAAATTTGCAGCTTCATCGAGGGCAACCATGGCATAATCCACGTCAATTTCATTTGGCAACGATGTCAGCGGAGAATCCAAAAAGATAATGCCATATCCTTTGACAATGAGCTCGCAGAAATTATAATTAATACTCTGGATTTCTTCTATGTGTATAGGTAGGGCTGTCATGGAAGTCAAACAAGAAACCGCATCACCAATCTTATAATTTGTATGATTTTGATATTCTGATCCCATCTGGTCAATCACCCCATAAAACTGACCTGCTGTATTGGTGAATGGATTGTGTAGTTTTCCTCTTCGGTTCACAATATCTAGTATCTTTGCAATGATTTTTGTTTCATCAAACCCGCATTCATTACAAAGCTGTTGAAAGCAATCTGGTTCTAAATGAATCAGATTGATTGCAATTCTGCACTCCGAAGGAGAAATTTCCTTTGTATTGTCAATTTTCCAAGCTGTAACCGGCACTGCGTTCTTAGGTTCCACAACTCGGGAAAGACCAAAAGTATCTTTCATTTTGATCATATCGCATCCTCCTCACCCTCTTTTTCTACTAATCGTATTATACTACACTGTTGTTTTTTTGTCTAGTTTTTGAATCGTTTTCAACTCATCGATTCCGCATTCGAATCGTTTTCAACTCGGTTTTATTGATTGTTTGTTTTCATATTTCCTTGAAACGCGCTCACCCCAATGCACTTCATCACAAATTCTATTTTTCTTTTCCAATGTATCATTGGCATCCAAATTGCTTTATTAAATAGAGAGGTGTTATGTATGAAAAAAATGAAAAATGATTTACTGTTGTTTCTTGCAGCATTTATATGGGGAATTTCTTTTGTGGCGCAGAGAGCAGGAATGGATAGTTTAGGGCCATTTACCTTTAATGGGCTTCGTTATATCATAGGAGCTTTTGTGTTATTGCCGATTATTGTATTCCAATCTAGCTCCATCCAGAAAAAAAAGTACATGGTTTTCCAAAAAAGCATTTCCTATACAAGCAGAGACTTATTTCTGGGGGGATTTTCCAGCGGAATCATCTTGTTTATTGCTAGTTCACTACAACAATTTGGTATGGTCTACACGACAGCTGGGAAAGCTGGTTTTATCACAGCACTTTATATTGTTATTGTGCCGATTTTAGGTATTTTCATAGGAAAAAAGGTTAAACCCTTAGTATGGTTTTCAGTGGTTTTGGCTGCAACCGGTTTTTATGTTTTGAGCATAAAGGAAGGACTTTCCCTTGGAAAGGGAGATTTCCTTATTCTAGTCAGTGCTTTTGGCTACTCTCTTCATATCTTAGTAATTGACTATTTTTCTTCCAAAACAGATGGAGTTCAGTTTTCTGCAATTCAATTTTTGGTCAGTGGATTAATTTCTTTGCCACTTATGATTGGCCTTGAGACCATCACTATAGACGGATTGATTTCAGGTCTCATTCCACTCCTTTATGCCGGCATCATGTCCTGCGGTGTTGCTTACACGCTGCAAGTCATCGGTCAGAAAAATGCAGAACCTGCTGTTGCTTCCCTTATTCTTTCTTTAGAATCTGTATTTGCTTTGATAGCAGGGATGGTTTTACTACAAGAAAGAATTTCAGGTCAAGAAGCAGTTGGTTGCATCATCGTATTTTCCGCAATTCTATTCGCACAATTCCCAACTGGAATTCTGCAAAAATACAAAAAAGTTTCCCATATAGACGTATCTTAGACCTCTCATGCTACTCTTTCATATAATAGAGATTTAAGATACAACTAAGGCGCATGTTTCCATGCGCCTTTCCTCTGTCATTTCAATGCTTTATTTCTTGTATCGTATTTGAGCTGTTATTCATTTCCTCCCGTAGGTTCTTATGCTTTATAAATCGCATCTGCAATCATATCGCCCGCTTCTTTTGTTCCAAGCGCTGACTGGCCTACCACTACAAGGTCAGCAGTGCGGAATCCATCTGTCAAGACTGCTTTCACCGCAGCTTCGATTTCATCTGCCTCTTTGGTAAGCCCAAAAGTATACCGCATCATCATTGCCACAGAAAGAATCGTAGCCATTGGATTTGCTTTATTTTGTCCTGCAATATCCGGTGCAGAACCATGGACTGGTTCATACATTCCAAAATTACCTTTTGCTAAGCTCGCAGAAGGGAGCATACCAATAGAACCAGTAATCATACTCGCTTCGTCCGATAAAATGTCACCGAAAATATTGCTCGTAACAATCACGTCAAACTGCTTTGGATTTCTTACCATCTGCATAGCCGCATTGTCAATATATAGATGACTTAGCTCTACTTCTGGATAATCTTTTGAGACTTCCGTTACAACTCTTCTCCAAAGCCTCGAGCTTTCCAATACATTTGCTTTGTCAACACTGGTCAATTTCTTATCTCGTTTCATAGCCATATCAAATGCCACAATGGCAATTCTTCGAACTTCTTCTTCTGCATACTGTTCTACATCATATGCGGCTGGTCCTAAGTCAGTGTCCTTGAATCCTTTTTCTCCAAAATAAATCCCACCAGTCAGTTCTCTGACCACTACGATGTCCAGACCACCCTGAATAATTTCAGGCTTCAGTGGACATGCATCAGCTAGCTCTTCAAACAGCAATGCAGGTCTAAGATTTGCGAAAAGGCCTAGTTCCTTCCTGAGTCCAAGCAATGCCCGCTCTGGTCTTTTGTCTCCAGGCAAGGTATCCCACTGCCATCCACCAACAGCACCAAGCAGGACTGCATCACTGTTTTTGCAAACATCGATGGTTTTTTGAGGCAAGCATTCACCTTCCGCATCGATTGCAGCACCCCCGGCTAGAACGGTTTCGTAATCAAACTGGTGTCCGTATTTCGCTCCGATTCGATCCATCACTTTTACTGCTTCCGCCACTACTTCCGGTCCAATTCCATCTCCTGGAACCAACGCGATTTTATAATTCATGTTATTCTCCTCTTATCATTCTATAAATTATTTTTTACGTAGTTAACCAGTCCGTCACTTTCAATAATTTTTGTGATAAATTCAGGGAATGGCTCAGCTTGATACGATTCATTTTTCGTCTTGTTTGTAATCTCTCCCGTTTTAAAGTTTACTTCGACTTCATCTCCAGCATTAATTTTCTTTGCTGCCTCATCGCATTCTAGAATCGGAAGCCCCGTATTAAAGGAGTTTCGATAAAAAATTCTGGCAAAGGTAGGCGCTATGACACAGCTCACTCCAGATGCTTTGATTGCAATCGGTGCATGCTCCCTTGATGAACCACATCCAAAATTTTTACCAGCAACAATAATATCCCCTTCTTTTACATTTCCTGCAAAAGAGGCATCGATATCTTCCATACAGTGCTTTGCCAACTCGGCAGGATCAGAAGTATTTAAATGTCTTGCAGGAATGATTACATCTGTATCGACATTTTCTCCGTATTTATATACTTTTCCCATGTTATTATTCCTTTCTGACCAAAGATTTTCCCTTGGAATTATATTTCATTCAACAAGCTTTACACGCTCTATAGTTGCTCGGGGTTAAATATTTTCCCTGCGATTGCAGAGGCTGCTGCTACAGCAGGACTCGCCAAATAGATTTCCGATTCTACATGTCCCATTCTTCCTACAAAATTTCGATTGGTTGTGGCTACTGCACGTTCTCCAGCAGCTAATATCCCCATATGCCCGCCCAAGCACGGTCCACAAGTTGGGGTTGAAAAAACAGCCCCTGCTTTTACAAAGATTTCTGCATACCCTTTTCTAACACACTCTAAATAAATTTCCTGTGTTCCTGGGAAAATGATACAACGCATGTTTTTTGCAACTTTCTTGTCTTTTAAAATTTCGGCAGTTACCTGCATGTCTTCGATTCTTCCATTTGTGCAAGAACCGATGATGACCTGATCTATTTTGATATCTCCTACTTCGTCAATGGTTCTTGTATTTTCTGGTAGATGTGGAAATGCAACAGTCGGTCTGATGGTGGACAAGTCAATGGTGTAGGTTCTTTCATACACAGCATCTTCATCTGGTGCATATACTTTTACCGTTTTTTCAAATGCAGGATTCTGGTTTTTATGTTCTTCCAAATAGGCTAGAGTCTTTTCGTCTACCATAAAGATTCCATTTTTTGCGCCTGCTTCAATTGCCATATTTGCCATGGCAAGACGATCATCCATGGAGAGATTGATTAATCCAGGGCCCATAAACTCCATCGACTGATAAAGGGCTCCGTCCACACCAATCATACCAATGATATGGAGAATCACATCTTTTCCGCTTACCCATTTGGTCGGTTTCCCTGTAAGCTCGAATTTGATTGCAGAAGGAACTTTAAACCATGCTTTTCCTCTTGCCATGCCTGCTGCCATATCAGTAGAACCGATTCCTGTTGCAAATGCACCAAGAGCACCGTAAGTACACGTATGTGAATCTGCTCCGATTACAGCATCTCCTGCCACAACGATTCCCTTTTCTGGAAGCAATGCATGCTCGATCCCCATCTCGCCGACTTCGAAGTAGTTTTCTACCGATTGATCTACTGCGAATTCTCGAAGCATTTTACACTGCTCTGCTGCCTTGATGTCTTTGTTAGGAGTAAAGTGATCCGGCACAAGCACAACCTTATTCTTATCAAAGACACTGGTTGCACCCATCTTATTAAACTCTTTAATTGCCACAGGACCTGTAATATCATTTGCCAATACAATGTCTAAGTCCGCTTCAATAAATTGTCCAGTCTTGACTTCTTTAAGCCCAGCATGTGCTGCCAATATTTTCTGAGTCATAGTCATTCCCATTTGTATATCCTCCTTTAATCGTTATTTTTTCCATAAATCATCTTATTAACCGCATTAATATATGCATGAATACTTGCTTCAATAATATCGGTAGAAAGCCCTCTGCCGGTAAAGATAGTGCCGTTTCCGTCGCTGATTTTTACCATGGCATCTCCAAGCGCGTCTTCCCCTTCTGTAACAGATTGAATTTGATAATCTTCCAATGTAAAATCCATTCCAACAATCTTTTCAATTGCTTTGAAGGATGCATCGATGGGTCCTTCTCCTCTGGATACTTTTTCAATTACTTTTTCATCTTTTATCATCTTGATTACCGCAGTGGAAGTAATCGTATTCCCGCTATTGATGACATAATTTTGAAGTCTGTATGTCTTTGGAACTTGAACTGCTTCCTTGGAAATCAAAGCCTCAATGTCTCTATCATATACTGACTTCTTCTTATCAGCAAGTTCTTTGAACTTTGCAAACATTGCATCTAGTTCAGAATCGGTTAAATCGTACCCTAAATTCTTTATCTTGTCGCGGAATGCATGCTTTCCAGAGTGTTTTCCAAGAACTAAATTATTCGCATTCAGCCCTACGGATTCTGGTTTCATGATTTCATAAGTTTCCTTATTTTTCATCACGCCATGTTGATGGATTCCTGATTCATGAGCAAATGCATTTTCACCAACAATTGCTTTATTTGGTTGTACTTTCACTCCTGTAATTCTGCTGAGCAAATTTGATGCTCTCATAATCTCAGTTGTCACAATTCTTGTCTCTGCCTGAAGAAAATCTCTTCTTGTATGCAGTGCCATGACGATTTCTTCCATTGCCGAGTTACCGGCTCGTTCTCCAATTCCGTTGATTGTGCATTCAATCTGTTTTGCACCAGCTTTTATTGCCGCAAGTGAATTTGCCACTCCAAGACCCAAATCATTGTGACAGTGAGCAGAAATAATTACATTTCCAAGAGATGGCGCCAATTCTTGAAGCTTCATCAAAAATGTGTAATATTCATCTGGCGTTGTATATCCAACAGTATCTGGCAAATTGATTGTTGTTGCCCCTGCTTTGATAACGCCTTCTATCACTCGGGCCAAAAATTCAGGCTCACTTCTTGTTGCATCCTCAGCAGACCATTCAATATCACTGCAATACCTTTTTGCATGTTTTACCATCGCAACAGATCTCTCATACACTTCATCTGGCGTCATCAATAGTTTATATTCCATATGAATTGGAGATGTTGCAATAAATGTATGAATTCGAGGGGACACTGCTCCTGTTAAAGCTTCCCAAGCCCGATCAATATCTTGTTCTGTTGTTCTAGCCAAGCTTGCTACGGTACAATCCTTAATTGTTTCTGCAATGGTTTTTACAGAAGTAAAATCTCCAGGAGATGAAATTGCAAATCCGGCTTCAATTACATCAACCTTCATGCGTTCTAGTTGTTTTGCCATCTCAATTTTTTCTTTGAGATTCATACTGCAGCCTGGCGATTGCTCTCCATCTCGTAGCGTTGTGTCAAAAATTTTAATCATCTTTGTCATTGTTTTTTCCTCCTAAAGAAATCATTCTATTTGCTTCAGTCGGATTTGTTTTACCACATAAAAAATCCCTGAAGCTTCTAACAAGCTCCAGGGACGATAAATCTACCGCGGTACCACCCTGTTTACTGCACGTGCAGTCAACTCACTGGATTCTAACAAATCCTCGGCTAAGATAACGGGGCCTTCCGGGACTCCTTAATTGCATCTGCGTTAGGGAGCCTGCTCAGGAGCGAGATTGTCTCTTCTACGTATCGGTTTCCAGCGCCCACCGACTCTCTGAAACGTAAACGAATCAACAAATACTCCGTCATAGCATTTTTTGTTATTGTTAAGAGTATACAAAAGTTCACTCTTTTTGTCAATTGTTATTTTATAGAAAAATCCGGTAAAAAGAAAACCTCTTTACCGGAAAGCTTATTTGACATTTTTATTCAGTTCAACGAATCCCTATTCTGATTTTCCCAGATATTCATCCTCAATTACTTTTGGAGCTTCTGGAGCGTCTACATCAAATTGTTCTGTAGATGGTGTTTTGATATCGTTGATTTCTTCTTCATCTTCTTTGATTTCACAGATTGTCCCGTCTAAGTACTCATCAATCTCTAAATCGTCACCACAAGGGTTTTTTCTTTCGTCTGCCATAATATTTTCCTCCTTTAAAAATGATTGTCTCTGTGTTATTATTATATACCCTCCGGAAAGTCTGTCAAACATTTATCGAAGTATTTTTATACTATTTTTGTACCCATGGTTTTTGGAATAATTCAAACTCAGCTTCTATTTCTTTTGGCAGTTTTGTGGCTAAGCTGACAACAATAATTAAGATTGAGGACGCAATAAACCCAGGGATAATTTCATATACGGAGAAAATCCCGCCATATCCTTTCATTGCATACCAACCTAAGTCAACAATGCCACCAGTGAGCATTCCAACGACCGCTCCTTGTACCGTTGTTCTTTTCCAAAATAGTGCGAATAAAATCAGCGGTCCAAATGCAGAGCCGAATCCGCCCCAAGCGCAAGAAACCAAACCAAATACTGAGCTATTTGCATCCATAGCAAGGACAATCGCAATCAACGAAACGATTAAAACAGTAGCTCTGCTCACCCACACGATTTCCGTGCCTTCCGTACTCTTTTTAAATAACAATGCGTACAAATCCCTTGAAGCAGAGGATGCTGTCACTAGGAGTTGTGAACTTGCTGTACTCATAATCGCCGCTAAAATTGCGGTCAATAGGATTCCTGCAACCACATCAGGGAACATGGTGTCAATCATTGCCATGTAGATTGTTTCCCCATCTGCCAATTCTGGTAAGTAAGCTTTTCCAATTACACCAATAGCCACAGCAGTAGACAGAGTGATAATTACCCAAATCATTGCAATATTTCTTGATTTGCGAATCATATCGGGAGACTGAATCGCCATGAATCTGGTTAAAATATGAGGTTGTCCAAAGTATCCCAAGCCCCACCCTAAGCCTGAAGCAATGAGCATCGTATTGATTGCTCCATCTTTCAGTGGAAAGAAACCAAAGGTTTCAGGTGTAATCTGAGCCAATCGCTCTGCCACACCACTGACGCCTCCCATTTCTGTTGCCGCCATAAACGGTACAATCAGAAGAGCAAAAAACATAATGGTTCCTTGAATTGCATCTGTCCAGCAAACTGCAGAAAAGCCACCCAATGCGGTGTAACTGACAATAATTGCTGCCCCAAGAATGAGTCCGGCTGTATAGTTCATTCCAAATACAGTGGAAAAAAGTTTTGCACCAGCCGAAAACTGTGAAGATGTATAAACAAGGAAAAAGATCACAATAAACACTGCTGATACAATTCTAAGAATGTGTTTTGAATCTTTAAATCTGTTTTCTAAAAAGTCGGGAATTGTGATAGAGTTTCCTGAAACCTCTGTATACGTTCTTAACCTTTTTGCTACAAGAAGCCAGTTCAAATAGGTTCCTGCAACAAGGCCGATGGCAGTCCAAATTGCTTCTGCTGTTCCTGCATAAATCACATATGCGGTTCCTGGTAATCCAATTAAAAGCCATCCACTCATGTCCGAGGCTTGGGCTGATAACGCCGTAAGCCAACTCCCCAAATTTCTACCACCTAAGAAATAATCTGTCAAGTTGCTGGTTTTACTATAAAACTTAAAACCAATGGCCACCATCAGTGCCAAATAAATAATAAATACTATTGCAATTGTAATCAATCAATTCACTCCTAAACTCACTCATATTTTTACTTTATTATTGAATCATTGCCTTTGCTCATTTTTTCAGACAATATTTCCACAGCTTTTTGGGCGTCGCCCATATCAAAAAAACCACCATTCTTTTGAATAAAATCGTAGTCTGCAACTGGAATAGAAAGCGTATCATGTTCGCCCTCTCCTGCGTCAATTACCATGACTTTTAGATTTTGAGAAAGGGATTTTCCTTTTTGGTTAATCGTCTCTGTCTTTTGATCTCGGAATCCGACAAATCTCATTTCTCCATAAGGGCATTCATATACATGATGGAACTTACTCTTTCCGTCTCTCATATTGTAAATCGAGGTAAAGAGGAATGCTCTCTCTTTTCCCAAAAAAAGTGCCATCAAAGAAAAGTTTGAATATCGTACCTTATTATCTTCCCCCACTTTCATAAGAAGTGGTAGATTCACATTATATACATAGTCTCTTGGGCCTTTCACAAGAACAAATTCATCGATATTTTTTATTTCATCCCTGTATTCTTGGCAGCTTTCTTCAATCGATTTTTGGCTTATTTTCTTTAGTTCTTCCAAATCATGGGCTAGGATTTGATCAAATACTTCATCAGAGACAGGCTCTCTTCTCATTTTTCCATCTTGAATCATTTGATAGACACCCTTGATACAAAACATCGTGCCAGTAATCACAAGTAGCATGCATAAGATTTCTAGCTTTTGGCTGGTGCCAAGATACTGAATGATACTTGGAAATATGAAAAGCCCAAATCCCGTTGTCAAAAGTCCTCCTACAACGATTCCAAAGCCTTCTTTGGTCCAAATGCTTTCTGGACCTGTAAAGTAGTGGCGAACTGTTCCGCGTCGCAACAGTTCCTTCACTTGATCCTGCTCTTTTTGAACAGCCTCTTTATGGGTATTGTTTCTTTCGCACAGTTCCATTTCCATACTTATCCCTCTACAATTATTTTTTTTATTCTTTTTTCAAGATCTGGCCTATTAATCCATATTTGCGATTCACAAGTGTTGCATTTAATGCGAAAATCCATCCCAGTCCTCATGATGGTAAACTGATTACCTCCACAAGGATGGACTTTTTTCAATTCTACAACATCTCCAACTTCTAATTTCATAGGCATGAAAGAATGCTCCCCTTTCCATGCACAATATGCAAATAATACTACAGTTTGTCTTATTTTGATATTTTATCGATTCCCATAAACGGTCTTAATGCCTCTGGAATTGTAACAGATCCATCTGATTCCTGATAGTTTTCCAAAATAGCAGCAAACGTTCTTCCCACAGCTAATCCAGATCCATTTAATGTATGCACGAAGTCTGGTTTACTTTTCATATCTGGTCTAAAACGAATTCCCGCTCTTCTTGCTTGATAGCTCTCAAAATTACTACATGAAGAAATTTCAACATATCTACCATAGCTTGGCATCCAAACTTCAATATCATATGTCATAGCGGAAGAAAAACCCATATCGCCAGTGCAAAGTTGAACAACACGATAAGGAATTCCAAGTCGTTTCAAAACTTCTTCTGCTGCTTTCGTCAATGAATCTAGCTCTTGATATGATTCTTCTGGTTTTACAAATTTAACCAACTCCACTTTGTTAAACTGATGCTGACGAATCAAACCTCTTGTATCTCTCCCCGCAGATCCAGCTTCTTTTCTAAAGCATGGAGTATATGCAGTATAGTAAACGGGGAGTTCTTCTCCATCCATTATTTCATTCATTCTAAGATTTGTGACAGGAACCTCCGCTGTAGGCACTAAGAAAAAATCTTTAGCAGGAATCCAGAACATGTCATCTTCAAATTTAGGAAGTTGTCCTGTTCCTGTCATGGCATCTCGGTTGACCATAAATGGCGGCAGAATCTCTGTAAACCCATGTTCTTCTGTATGAAGATTCAGCATAAAGTTTATGATTGCACGTTCTAGTCTTGCACCCATTCCCTTATATACCGTAAATCTTGCTCCAGAAATTTTTGCTGCTCGCTCAAAGTCGAGAATATCAAGTTCTTGCCCGATATCCCAGTGTGCTTTTTGTTCAAAATCAAACTGTCTAGGGTCACCCCATCTTCTGACTTCAACATTGTCTTCTTCGTTTGTTCCAACGACCACATTAGGAGATGGCGTATTTGGAATGTTGAGGAGTGCATTTTTCAAATCTTCTTCGATTTGACTCACCTCACCATCCATAATTTTTATCTGCTCAGAAAGTTGTTTCATTTCTGCCATCAATGTGGTTGTGTCCTGACCCTCTTTTTTTAGTTTTGGGATATCTTTTGATTTTTGGTTTTGCTGATTTTTCATCTGCTCAACGGTTGCCAGTATGCTTCTCCTTTTTCCGTCTAGGGCCAGCACATTATCTATTCCGTAGTCACCTTGTCCTCTGGATTCTACAGCTTTTTTCACTTGCTCAAATTCTTCTCTGATTCGCTTAATATCTAACATCTTCTTCTCCTTCTATAACAAATTTTTTTTATATTCAATATAGGTATCGATGAGCTCTTTTACCTTTTGTTGCATTTCAATCTGCATTTCCGATGCTTCTTGATAGTTCTTGGCATCCAGCGCTTGTTTTATGCGGGTCAAAAGACATTTTTTAACGATTTCATCTTGTCCAAGGTAGACCCGTAATTCTTGAATGCGTTTCCAGTTCAGCATGTCAAAATCAGTACAATCATGGTCCGTATGTATTTTTTTACAGTCCCGTACCAAAGACATTGTGTCTGGAATGATTCTGCTATATAGCTCTGTGATCCATCCTGCCATAACAGCTTCTTCATATGACGCAATAGTAATTTGGTCAAATACTGTAGGATGCTTCAACAATACATTTAATTTTTCTGGATTCATATGGAATCCTTTTAAATTCTCCCACACAGTAGCTGGTGCTCTTCCAAAGAGCGATTCCCGTTCCTCTTCACCATACTCTTCAAAAACATCCTTTTCGCTTCGATACGCTCTTTCGGTCTCTAAATAAAAATCGGAAACCCCATTTTTCTTTGACAGAGAAGCGAGCAATTCTTCAGGTGTTTTTTGATTAATCAACGCTGCTTCGATACCATCTAACATCGCAAGATACGCTGCACTGAGCACCAAATATGTATCACTTTTCGGGTTTGGTGCTCTTAATTCAAATCTGGTTGCAAGGGGATTCTTCATGTCTCTAACAAGGCCAACTAGCACCGTTCTATTTCTTGATGGCACTTTTGCAGAATGGCCTAAAGACGTAACAATGCAAACAGGCGCTTCAAACCCTGGTTTTAGACGATTGAGTGCGTCATTTGAAGAGGCTACAAACGGATTCACTACTTCATAGTTTTTTAATATCCCCATCAAAGCGCCAAATCCTACAGGGCTCAAAAAATCATCCTCTGCAACCATAGGCGAGAAGAGGTTTACAATTCTTCCGTCCTTCAAGCGTACCGATACACCCATATGGGTATGTTCGCCGTTTCCTGCAACCCCTTCCATTGGTTTTGCCATAAAGGTTACCTCAAGACCATGAGATCGAAATACATCTCTTACTACATATTTCACTTGATTTTCATTGTCAGCTGCCTGCAAGGCATTGCTATATCCCCAATCTATTTCCAGTTGCTCCATCACATGATCAAATTCACCTGAATTGCCCAGCTTTGCCTTAACGCCACCAACCTCTTTGTGACCCATTTCAACTTTTAATCCATACTGCTCAAGTAAAATCAATGATTTTTCCAGAGCCGTTCTCACAGGTCCAATCGTCCTCTTCCAGTATTGCTCTTTCAGTATTTGAGAAGTAGAAAGCTGTTCTCTGTCTGCCTTGTCATCTGGCGTTTTAACCCAAAACTCCAGCTCAGTGGCTGCCGTCAGTATTATTTCTTCAATATCATCCACCGATGTGATGTCTAGATAGGAAAAAACATATGGGTTTTCTTTAAGCAACCGTAACAATCCTGCTTTAAATGTTTCTACTGCGTGTTTTAAAATAACGCGGGATCCCACTTTCATTTCGTCATTGTGCACCAAAAGAGATGGTATTCTAAGGGTTCCTACTGGTAATTTGGTGTCTTCAGAAAGAAAACTATAATTATAATCAACATACCAATTCACATCAAGATCTGGTATGATATCTACTTTTGCATTGTTTAGTTCTGCAATTTTGGGAAGCATAACACTGGAGCCGTCTGTTTGTACACCTTGCTTCAAAATTTGATCCATATCCTTTAAAAACAAAGAAATTGGTATTTTTTCATCCGTATCATGACCGCCGATATCAAGGCCTACTAGGGAAACAAATTTTATCTCCTCATGTTTGGTCAGTATTTCCTTCAGCAAATTAACTGTGTGTTGTTCAGGAGGGATATAAAACAGCATCCTATCTATCATCATCTCCACGTCAGCTCCTTTCCATTTATTGAAATAATATAATAACGTTTAATTATACCTTGAAATCACTGGTTTTTCTAGTACTATTTCTTTTCATTGTTTGCAATGAAAAGTTTCTTTTTGAGTATGATGCGATTGGAAATGTCATTCGAGAGAGTGATGGTCTTGTTGGAAGCGAAAAACGAGGCACAGACTATACGTATGACCATCTTGGCCGAATGATTGCCGAAGCAGATGCCCTCGGCAATGCTATGCTTTACACCTATGACAAAGCCGGCAATCTCATATCCAAAACAGACAAAAATCAAGTCACAACAACTTACACCTATGATGGTACAGGAAATCTTCTCACTGAAGAAAATGACAAAGATAGCAGTCTGATTTTCTATCACTATGATTTCCTTGGGAGAAAGACAAAGGCGCAAGATACCACTGGGGAATACCTTTTTTCCTATGATTCATTTAGCCAACTGATTCAAATCAGAAACCCACTTGAAATAACCCAAAAATATGCGTATGACAAACTCGGAAGAGTAACTTCTTACCTAGAAGAACAAAGCGGTATAAAGAATCAGTCCCTTCAGTATGAATATGATTCATCTGGTCGATTAACCAATCTCTATACTGATATTGCCAATATCAATTATGCCTATGATGCAGACGGAAAGCTGATTTCTGAGGTAAATAGCACAACAAATGAATTAACCCAATACAGCCACGACATGCTGTCAAATCCAACTGAAAAAAACATTTGGCAAGGCGACACGCTTCAGTCTTCTCAAAAGTATCAGTATGATCTCCTTGGAAGAAAAACAGAGACGATGATTGACGATATTGCAACACTCTACTTCTATGATGGTTTGGGCAGATTGGAACAGTCAGTAGAAGGTTCTCCTGATATAGAAAATGAGTATTCCAAGGGCAAGATTACAAGTTACAATTAGGATGCTTACAGCAACATCATAGATAAGAGCATCTGGCAGGATAACGGAAGACTTGAAGAAAGCTATACCTATAATGAAGTAAATCAGCTTACCAGTAAAAAGGTGGATGACAAGACGGAGCTCTACACCTACGACAATCAAGGTAATTTAACTGAGACAAAAGAAGATTTGCCAGGTGGCTCCTACTTCATAGATTATTCCTACAATGGCAGAAATCAACTTTCCAGTGTGAACAATAACGATGAAATCACTTCCTCTTACAACTATCGTTATGATGGATTGAGATTTTCAAAAACAGTGGATGGCTCCACCAAGTACTTTACATATAACGGTGGGAATATTACAAGTGAATTGACTAGCCAAGGAACATACAACTACTACCGTGGTCTATCTCTAATCGGAATGGCAAACCCGCAACAGGAAAAATTATATTATGTGCAAAATTACAAAGGTGATATAATTGGTCTGAAAGATGGAATCAGAAACCCAGTTCAATCTTATTCTTATGATCCTTTTGGTAATCTAGCTACTGATACTGAAAAACTAAGCTTTGAAGCCATGTGGGCACAAGAAACCAGCCAAGTTTACAATCCTTTTGGCTACTGCGGGGAGTACCAAGACGAGGAAACAGGATTCGTCTACCTCCGTGGCAGATACTACGACCCTGCAACAGAACGCCTCATCACCGAAGACCCGATGAAGGACGGCGGGAACTGGTATGCTTATTGCGGGAATGATCCTGTTAACAACACCGATCCAAGCGGATGCATGTACTACACCACCCAAACAGATGACTTAATCTCAGGTATCGCTCATGGAATTGGTGATAGTGTTCTAGCTTTATTAGAAGCTCCTACAAATTTAATTTCTTTATCTAAAGCATTATATTATCGAGAAATGACAACAGATGACTTAATACAAGCTGGATTTGAAGGGCTGATTGAAGACTATAAATATGTTCTTCAAAATTACAAAGTACTAAAAGCTAGAAGAAAAGCAACAAACGAAGAAGTCTACGAAATGGGTACCCGAATCGGAAGCATTGTATGTGATCTTGCAACTTCACCTGCTAAGATAACCCAATTGATTAGTGTTCTTGAAAAGGCTGGTAAAGGGAACAGGATTATCAAGGCAATGAAAAAGATTAAGGGGACGAGTCAAACTAAAAGATTTGCGCTTGGAATCGATGATTACGGTCTTGACGATTTTGCAGCAAAGAACGGAGCTGAAACATACAAAAATTACGACCCAGAAATGTGGAGAAATACAGTGTTAGACAAACTTGCAGACCCAAATACAGAGGTGTTAGTCAATTTAGACGGAGTAGACAGTCCTTGGGCAGCTGTTCAAAGAGTTGCTCGTGGCGGTGGTGGTGCTACCGACTGGGAATTATTCCAAATAAAGACTAATCCAGATTGGTGGGATAGCATTAAATGGTTTGAAAACGGTGTAGAAGTACCAAACCCATTTAAGTAAATAAAAGTAATTAGTTCAAGGAGGTATGATATGAAAATAACAAAAAGAAATTTTAAGTTTTGGTATTATCGTGTGAGCCATGGGGAGTTGTTAGTGAGAAGTCCTAAGGATTCAAATAAAAATACAAATTTGGATATAGTTGTGACTGATGTGAAATATGTGGATTTACCCAAATTATTGCCAAATCTTGAAATTCATGAAGCTAATGATGATGACATGATTTATTTGAAATCAAGAATTGGTGATAAATTAGATGGTAATGAGATTGCAGTATTGGTTACTGAACAAAAGAGGTTCTATATCGTAGCAACATTTATAAAGATTCAAGAAAATGAATTGGATATTTTTGATTTACCGTTTTCAAAATTAGGTTTGTAATTTTGAGCAAGAGATGCGTATCTTTCATATTCTCTCACTACAGAACTTGCTCTAAACCAGCAACATAATTCTAAAAATACCCCATGGTTTTGATAATCTCAGTCAGACCATGGGATTCTTTTATTTCTTCAGCAAATATTTGACTACATAATTCTAATTCTGCAGTCACTTCGAATCACCACCCATCTATTCCAAACGGAAAGTAGCAAAAATCGGCTTTGAAATGAAAATCCGAATCAACCATGGGACGAATATCAAAAACACCATAAAAAGTAAATCACGAGGGGCTACCTGTTTCGGCAGGTAGTCCCTTTGTGATGTCTGAAAGGAGAGGACTATATCAATAAATTTGGAGAATATCTCACAGAAAAAGGCAAAGTAAAGAAAACCGTTGAAAGTTACACAGGTGACATTCGTGGTTACTTTGGTTTTCTTTCTGACAGGGACATTGCTTTTGAAGGTATTCTCAATCGATTCACCATCATCAGTTACAAAAACCATCTGCTTGAGCATCACTATGAACCAGTGACCATAAATAAAAAATTGAACAGCATCCAATCCTTCAATGATTTTCTCATCTGCAATAACCTCATGACTGAATCCGTCATCAACCTAGCCAGAGACAGAATCAAGATTGCCAAAGGTTCTGAAAAGCCAGTTGAAGTATATTCGAGTGCAGTTGTAGAAGTCTTGCAGTTCCATCTTGAAACTAAAGTAAAGAACCTTCGGGATAAGGTTCTGGTGGAGCTTCTTTTCTATACAGGTGTTCGTGTCAGTGAACTTGTTTCAATCCGTATCAGAGACATCGATTTTCTATCCCATCATGTAAAAGTGGTGGGAAAAGGGGGAAAATACCGTGAAATTCCCCTCAAACCAGAACTGGTGGATACCATCAAAAAATACATTGTGGAGCGTAGGCATAATCCCTACTACAAGTCAGAATACCTACTCCTTGGTCAACGTGGGGCACTTGGAAGAGATGCAATCAATAGAATCCTTGCTAGAATCACCAAAGAAGCCAAACTACCGCAGAAACTAAAAACCCACGCCTTTCGCCATACCTTCTGTACAAGGCTACACTTACAACAATCAAGGTAATTTAACTGAGACAAAAGAAGTTTTGCCAGGTGGCTCCTACTTCATAGATTATTCCTACAATGGCAGAAATCAACTTTCCAGTGTGAACAATAACGATGAAATCACTTCCTCTTACAACTATCGTTATGATGGATTGAGATTTTCAAAAACAGTGGATGGCTCCACCAAGTACTTTACATATAACGGTGGGAATATTACAAGTGAATTGACTAGCCAAGGAACATACAACTACTACCGTGGTCTATCTCTAATCGGAATGGCAAACCCGCAACAGGAAAAATTATATTATGTGCAAAATTACAAAGGTGATATAATTGGTCTGAAAGATGGAATCAGAAACCCAGTTCAATCTTATTCTTATGATCCTTTTGGTAATCTAGCTACTGATACTGAAAAACTAAGTTTTGAAGCCATGTGGGCACAAGAAACCAGCCAAGTTTACAATCCTTTTGGCTACTGCGGGGAGTACTTTGATTTAAGCAGTGGTTTTTATTACCTCCGTGGAAGATATTACGACCCTGCAACAGAACGCTTCATCACCGAAGACCCGATGAAGGACGGCGGCAACTGGTATGCGTACTGTGGGAATGACCCCGTAAACTTTATTGACCCATCAGGTTTTCTTGCGCAGGGGCAAACACTTTCATATGGCAACGGAAGTGCATCGGACATAAAAAAATTGCAGCAAACGCTGAAAGATAAGCGCTTGTATAATGGCAAAATAGACGGCAGCTTTGGCCCACAAACCAAGACAGCGGTGAATGCATATAAGGATAAGTATTTGCCGGGTGGAAATAAAGGAGATAACCGAGGTGTTGTTGGTGCAACTACTTGGAATAGTCTCGGATTGAAATTATCATCTTCTTCATCACCCACATCATCAGGTTTTAAATCACTTGATCCGGCTTATAGCAATGACCCGAAAATAAATAATCAAACAAATAATTCTGGTGGAACTTTACAAATAGGAATTGGTGGGTCAATAGGAGCTGGAGCTGGAGTTGGGGTTGGAGTAGAAGTTGGAATTACTTTAAGCAGAAGTGACTGGATATCATTTTATGCATCAGGTAGCGGAACTGGAACAACCCCTGAAATTGGATTAGGTGCATCATTCACGTGGACGAACGCTCAAGATGTAGACGATTTGAGTGGTAGCAGTGTTATTGCTGGTGGAGGTTATGGGCCTGTTGCGGGAGGCTCTATGTTTGGAAAAAACTACACAGGTGGAAATGTGCAATTACTAAAATATACTGATTTAAGCCCAGTTTCTCCTTCTGTTTATGTTGGAGGCTCATATACAGTTCAAACCCCTTCGCTGAGAGATGTATATAATAGAGTTAAAGATTGGTTTAACTGATGAAAGGATATTTATATGCTTATTTTTAATGAAAAAAATAGACTAGAAACAGAAAAAACAGAAGAGCTAATCCTGAATAAGTTAAAGGAAGAGGTAATAGCAGGAAACGTAAACATGATGATTAAAGAGCATAATGTGCTCTATAAAAGAAACAAAGAATATTTCATTGGTAAAATTGAAAAAGACAAATTTCTCCTTACAAGAATGTATAGTACTGGACGAAATGTTTTCAGCCCAATAATTGTAGGAAAAGTAATAAAGGAAGAAAAAACAATAATTAATATGGTTTTTAAAACTCAGCTAGTAGTAAAGGTGTTTCTGATATTTTTGTTGATATTCGCGTTGTACAATCTTATTGGTGGAATATTTGAAAATAGTAAAGATATTTTTCACATATTAAGTATTGCTATTGCCGTCATGACAGTGTATGTGGCGTATTTACTTTATTTTTGTAAACAAGTGAAAGAAATTAAGAAATTTTTAGAAAAATTATGGTTTGACTGAATATTAGATATTTAGTCAAAGGCACATTAATGGCTCGGTTGGAGAGGAAATCACACATGAAAAAATTTAGAATAAAAAATGTAAGAATTACCTCATATTTAAAACTATTTTTAGTAATTTCAATTAGCATTGGTATCGTATGGGGCATTATAGGATTTATTGTTGGAATATTCGACGGACCAGTGTATGTAAATCTTGGTGCTAATACATAGTTGGTGGAATCTTAAGTTTAATTGTCTTTTGCAACCGAAAAGTGTAACAAAATGCAAAGCAAAAGTGTAACACCCTTCGTAGGTTAGTTTACTGCTGAATCCTTCATGAGAGAATGTTTGTCAATGACGGTGATAAAATGTATTAAAATGGCGGTTAAATAATGTAGTTTTATGGCGAAGAGAAAGTAATTAATGTTACACTCAAGAAAAAGTCTAAATGGTGTGAATGCAAAGCAAGCAGGTGGCTGGGTCATGAAAGCAGAAGATATTGCAGGTTTAACGCCACAGCAGATTCAAAATAAGTTCGCTTTACCACCTACACCACAATATGTGACGGATGTAGTATTTGAGTCAGGAACTACATTGCGTACTGGAACAGCAAATGGATTATTTGGATTTGACGGTGGTGGAACACAATTTGACTTAATGGGTCAATACATTGGGGAATTTGTAAATCCTAGACTTTTGCCGTAAAGGAGTTTTTGAATGAGTAGTTTTACAATTAACAATAACAAATTAGAAACAAGCGATTTTGAGATAGAATTTGAACACGAAATTGATTTGGTTGAGTACGTAGGTAACAGATACATTGTGTTGCTAAAGATACCAAAAGGTTCAAAGGAAGTTGACAACTTGCTTGGAGTAGATTCAAAAATTTAAAAGTTACCAGCTTTTTTGGTCTTAGGTTTACAGTTGACATTTCAAATGGAATGCTAATTGAAAAAGAGTGTATTGGGTGGTAACTGACAACATTAATTAAATTAAACTAGCAACATAACTTTAAACCAAAGCGTTGGAAACGACAAACCAAGTCATTCCATCGCTTTCTTTTCTTTTTAAAAAAATCATGGAGAGATAGCCCCGATTTATTTATTATGCCCTTTTGACATTTTATATGTTTTATTGTATAATTATTACATCTATTTATATATTTTGCTTTTGTTTGCACAATGATTCACATATGGAAGGAATCAAAACATAATGATGGAAGAAAAACAAGTAGTGATTGGTGAGTCTGATGCTTGCATCAAATTGACCCAAAACACGATTTCATATCACGGAATGATATCTGGAAAAGAGCGAGCCGCATTCACAACTGCTTTGGCAGAATCCTATAGCAAGCTAGGGATTCCTGTTTTTATTTCTGACACAAATAATGCATTGACTGGCTTAGTTCATTTGGATCAACAAAGAAAACCCCCCATCGAGTTTTGGGATTTTACTGGTCAAAGCGGACATCCTGTGCGCGCAACGATTTCCTCAATGGGTGCTCTCATTCTATCGCGCTTACTGGATTTAAACGAAACTCAGTCCAATATTCTTGGTACAATTTTTCGAATTTCCGATGAAAAACAACTTCTGCTGATAGATTTGTTGGATTTGCGTTCCATGCTTCAGTATGTAGGAGAACATGGCAAGGAATTCACCCTTACTTATGGCCACATCTCAAAGCAAAGTATTGGCTCAATTATTCGAAACATTTTTGCTTTTGAAGACAAAATGGGAAAAGATTTTTTTGGAGAACCAGAACTTGCCCTTTATGATTTACTCCGCCATGATGAAAACGGGCATGGGTACATCAATTTACTCCAAGCAAAAAAGATTGTTTCCCAATCCGATTATTACGGAAACCTTATGCTTTGGCTGCTATCAGATTTTTTCGAAACACTTCCCCTCAACAAAGAAGATGCACTGCCCAAGATGGTGTTTTTTATTCAAGATGCGCAGCTGCTGTTTCAAGGGGTATCCCCTTCTTTGTTCCAGAAGATTATGGCTGTCATTCAGGCAATTAGATCCAAAGGGATTATTATAATGTTTGAGCTTCCGGAAGCTTCTGATTTGCCAAAGCTACTGAAGGATCGCATTGATTTTCAAATTGTTGCAGAGAATCAATGTGCTATCTATACTTGCTGCCCAAAGCAAGGTCATAGTTATCAGCAAACAATTCCACTTTCGTCTCTGAATAGCAAAATGGAACCCATCAGACCAGAAGAACTTCAGGAGATACTATTTCAATCTCCACTTCGACCCAAGTATTGTTGCCCAGAAAATTCATTTTCTGCTTTCGAACAACTCAAACAACAAGAAACGGAAATACACAAGGAAAAACCATTGACCTTTCATCAAAAATTTAGCGATGAAAAAGAAATAGTGAAAAATCATTCCAGACAATCATTGTTAGAAAAAGCAGCCACCGCTGTTTTTACAACGATTGGTAGAGAAGTAGCAAGAAGTTTAACTCGAGGAATTTTAGATTCTCTTAAAAAATAAGAGCATTGCATATCAAGCTATTATAATGAAAATGATGATTTCTAAATTACCATTTCCGATATCCAAAAAGGAGATTGCTCGCATCCGCGGAGCAATCTCCTTTCGCTTCATTCAAATTCATTTTTCTTTTGTATCTGCCTCTTTTTCTTCTAGCATGTCTAAAATGCGCTCACACGCCAACTTTTGACAATAGCTAGATAAGGCCAGTTGCAGTGCGGCTTGTGCCAAATCATCTTTTTTTTGAATTCCCTTTAGTCTGCTCGCCGTATCCAGATACGCATCGTCCATCATTTTTCGATACACATTGTAAAACTGCTTTGCCTCTTGCATTTCACTTTGCTGCTTTAAAAGCATATCGGTTTCATTGACACTGAGTACTTGTTTAAGTGAGCAAATTGCCGTCAAATATACCAAATGATCCTTAGTATATTTTTTCCCACTTGCTCTAGGCAGGAGCCCACTTTTTATATAATTATTTATCATGGCACCTGTTAATTGATCGTCTTCAACTTGAAGCGGATGCTGTCTTTTCATGTATCCTAAGACTTGATCTCGATAAAGCTCAATATCAGGCAATTCTTCCCAAGTTGCTGGACGCTCTGTTTTCATTCGTTCAATCAATTCCACGAGTTTATCCATTTTTTCAACTCCTTTTAGTAAATTAATTGTAACATATAACCTCTTTTGAGAAAAGAAAAAAACGTGTTGATATTTTTTTAATTACGTAATATAATAACAGATATTACGTAACGTAATGTTTATGATTCGAGGTGTTGTGATTATGAACTACTCAGTTTGTATTTTTGGTGATTCGGTAGCCAAAGGCGTTATTTTTGATACGGCCAAAAAAAAATACCGAATAATTAAAGACTGCTTTATTCATTTAATTGAATCGAAACAGCAGCTCTCTATTTTGAACTTTGCTAAATTTGGCTGTACCATCACCATGGGCGAAGAAATTTTAAGAAAGCATGAGGACAGCCTTTCCCAATACGATTATGTCCTACTAGAATTTGGTGGAAATGATTGTGACTATAACTGGGCATCCGTTGCCGCTGAACCAAATGTAGCCCATCAATGCAATACTCCACTAGAGCTTTTTCGGGAAAAATATCGCGGATTGATACAAAAGGTGATTGCACTTGGTGGTCATCCAATTGTATTAAATTTGCCACCAATTGATTCCTCTCGCTATTTTTCTTGGATCAGCAAGGGGCTGGATCAAGATAAAATCAAAGGTTTTTTAGGAGATATTGAATCCATTCATCGTTGGCAAAAAATGTATAGTGATACAGTTCAAACGGTAGCTGAAGAAGAACAGGTTCCATGGATTGATATTCGTTCAGAATTCTTTAAGCATGGTTCCTATCAAGATTTTATCTGTGAGGATGGAATCCATCCAAATCAAGCTGGGCACCAGCTGATATCTGATGTGGTCAAGTTCCATACTGCTGACTAGGAACAAGAGTCGTATACAGGAACAAGATGTACCTTTCAAAAGGGCTCTTGCTTCACTGATATACACTCTTTTTTTTGTTTTCTCAAATTTCACATTTGCTATTTGGAAAATCTTTGCGGAATAAAACAAGTCATGTTACAATGAGTTGAGCCAGTTGGCATCTTTTTAAAAAGGAATTGCTCCATGTGGAGCATCATATTTCATGAATCAGGAAAACAACAAAACACTCCAAGAAATTGTCTCTCCGCTACTTTCTTGGTATAAGCATCATGCCAGAATTCTGCCTTGGAGAGAAACCAATGATCCGTATGCTATTTGGATTTCTGAAATTATGCTTCAACAAACACGCGTTGAGGCTGTCATACCGTATTTTCAACGTTGGTTAGCAGCATTTCCTACACTTCCTGCACTTGCATCAGCTTCAATAGATGATGTATTAAAACAGTGGGAAGGACTTGGCTATTATTCCAGAGCAAAAAACATACATAAAACTGCAAACATTGTGGTCGAGCAATACGGTGGAACTCTCCCCGGTGATTTTGATGCTCTTACTAAGCTTCCTGGTATCGGAACATATACTGCTGGTGCGATTGGTTCTATATCCTTTCATCTACCCGTACCTTGTGTAGATGGAAATGTACTACGTGTCGTGGCAAGGCTCACTGCATCCACTGATAATGTTTCAAAGACCGCTACCAAAAGGGCTATGACCTCGTTGATACAAAACATCATTCCCGGCGCGCTCCCTGGAAATTTCAATCAAGCTTTGATGGAATTGGGCGCAACAGTTTGTATTCCAAACGGAACACCTCTCTGTGAGGCTTGTCCCCTTGCATTTTGTTGTAAAGCATATCTTCATAAAAATCAACTCTCTTTTCCAATAAAAACAGTAAAGAAAAAACGAAAAATTGAGATTCTTACAGTTTTTGTTATTGTTCACCATGGGAAAGTAGCAATCAGAAAAAGACCTGAGAAAGGGCTGCTCGCAGGGCTATGGGAATTTCCGTATATTTTAGAAAAACCCGGCCAAGTACAGGGGCTTGCGGTCTTGGAGCATATCGGCATACCAAAAGAACAAATCATGGCATTGAAAAAAGCGAAGCATATATTTACTCATATTGAGTGGCATATGTCTGGTTTTTTAGTTATGGATCAAAACTACAACGCTATCAAGACAAATCAAAACAAAAAAAACGAAGTCACTCCAGATTACAGCAAAAAAAATGAAGCATTCACTTTAAATCCGCTAATAATAAATGAAATTTTGGGCGAAGTTCACTGGATTCACATAGATACCATTAAAAATGAATTAACACTACCTGCTGCATGGAAGACGTATTGGAATGAGTTAATTAGCCACTACCATAAAAGCAATTCAGGGATTATATAAATGCGATTAATCGCTATAGGGGGATTAGAAATTATGATAAGCAAAGTATTTGTGGTTGGGCACAAAAATCCTGATACGGATTCTATCTGCTCTGCTATCGCGTATGCAAATTTAAAAAATAAAATATCCAATACAGAATGCTATGTTCCAAAAAGAGCTGGCGAAATCAGCAATGAAACAATGTATGCCTTGGAGCGTTTTTCCGTTTTACCACCTGATTTCATTGATGATGTGGGTACCCAAGTGAAAGATATTGAAATCCGAAAAACGGAAGGCGTATCAAGTTATATTTCCTTAAAAAAAGCATGGACTTTGATGAAAGATTTGAAGGTTGCAACATTACCAGTAACGACAAACCGCCTGCTAGATGGCCTAATTTCTGTCAAGGATATTGCCACTGCAAATATGGATATCTACGATAATACCATTTTAGCTACCGCTAAAACTTGCTATCGAAACATACTAGAGACACTGGATGGAACTATGATTGTTGGGGATGAAAGTGCCGTCATTGACTCGGGCAAAATTATCATCGCTACATCAAACCCAGATACATTAGAAAATTATATTGATCCTGGCGACTTGGTCATCTTGAGCAATCGTTATGAATCTCAATTGTGCGCTATCGAAATGGGTGCGTGTGGCATTATCATCTGTACCGGTGCGCCAGTATCGAAAACAATAAAAAAGCTAGCTGAAGATAAAGGCTGCCATATTATCAGCACGCCTTATGATACCTATATTACTGCTCGCTTAATCAACCAAAGCACTCCGATTCATTATTTTATGAAAACAGAAAATTTGATTACCTTTGGTGTAGATGATTTTACTGAAGATGTAAAAAACATCATGGCAAAGGTTCGCCATCGTGACTTTCCTGTTCTGGATGACTATGGTTTATATGGAGGGATGATTTCTAGAAGGTCGTTATTGGATGTAAAGAAGAAACAAGTGATTTTAGTCGATCATAATGAAAAATCCCAAGCAGTAGATGGACTTGAACATGCCGAGATTTTGGAGATTATCGATCATCATCGATTGGGCAGTATGGAAACCATCGCCCCAGTCTTTTTCCGTAATCAGCCTGTGGGTTGCACTGCAACCATTATCTATCAAATGTATCAGGAATCGAGTGTCTCAATCGAACCCCACATTGCAGGACTCTTATGCGCCGCAATTATTACAGATACACTCATGTTCCGCTCTCCAACGTGTACAACAGCTGATAAAACTGCTGCTGAAGATGTTGCTAGGATTGCAAATCTTGATATCAAAGAATTTGCAGAAGCGCTTTTTTATGCTGGTAGCGATTTAAAGGGGAAAAGTCCTGAGGAAATTTTATATCAAGACTTTAAAAAATATTCAGTTGGAACGTTAAACTTTGCTGTTAGCCAAAACAATTTTATGAATAAAGCGGAATTACAAGAAGCCAAGGAGATGATTCTGTCCTTCCTGCAAAAAAATCATCATTCGACAGGAATTGATATGCTGTTCATGATGTTAACCAATATCTTTGACGAATCCACGGAGTTAATTTGTTATGGTCACGGAGCGATGGAACTTGGTCAGCGCGCATTTCACTGCCGTGGAGAACAAGAGACCATCCACTTACCAGGCGTTGTATCGCGTAAAAAACAACTGATTCCCGCCATCATGACAGAATTACAACAGTAAAGTTGCCTGAATTCGGGACTTTGACCATCGGGCGCACACGAAAAAACCTGATAGAGCATTAAATTTTGCTTTATCAGGTTTTTATAATTTTTCTATTATTTTTACCTTTCGAAGTGACTTCTATTCAGTTACTTCTGTCGGTATTTGCTCATCGATAGTATCTTCTTCTGGTAACATTTGAGTCAAGTATTTTTGTAACTGCTTCAAATATTCGCCGTAAGAGGACCAATCTCCACTCCTCTGAGCTGCTGTGGCATTTTCAAAAGCTTGATTTGCAAGAGTGATCAAATCATCCATCCCTAACTCGGTATTGGAGCTGCTATCATCAGTCTGATTTGTGTTTTCAGATTGAGTCATTCCAGTACCAGTCCCAAAGAGGGAATCTAGAGCTGCCGATAAGGTCGCTTCATATGCAATGCGATCACCATACGCTACGATAACTCTTTTTACTTCTGGCAAGCTTCCTGTGTTAGCTGCTTCCAAGTATACAGGTTCAACGTAAATCAAGGAATCCTCTATTGGAATGACGAACATGTTGCCGCGAATATAAGTAGAACCTGCCGAATTCCAAAGAGAAAACTCTTTTGATATTTCTGGTGATTGGTCAATCTGGGATTCAATCTGCATCGGCCCGTAGATGATACGATCTTTCGGGAATTGATACAGAACCAAGTCTCCATAAGACGCTCCATCATTTCTTGCTACCAAGAGCCCCGTCATATTCTTTTTACCTGACGGTGTATATGGAATGGAGTTAATAAATTCCACATCGTTTTCACCTGGCAACTTCATGATGTAATAGTTTGGTGTCATCTGAGTTTCTTCGGTGCCATAAATTTCATCGGAAATCTGCCACAAATCTTCTCCCTGATAGAATACCTTGACATCCTTCATGTGATAACGTCTATATACATTCGCCTGAATATTAAACATTGCATTTGGATATCTGATATGCGACTGCAGTGACTCTGGCATCTGATCAAAGGATTTGAACAGAACTGGGTAAATTTTTGCATAGGTATTTGCGATAGGATCGGTAGTGTCTACAAGATAGAAGTTTACCTCTCCACTGTAAGCGTCAATTACTACCTTTACCGAATTTCGAATGTAATTCATGCCTCTTTGTGAATCATATGGCTCCGAATAAGGGTAATAGGAGCTAACTGTATACGCATCAATCATCCAGTATAGCTTTCCATCCGCTGTAATGATATATGGATCCGAGTCATACTGAAGGTAAGGCATAATTTGCTGAACTCGGTCTGCAATATTTCGATTGATTACAATTTTTGAATTGCTGTCAATGTTGGTAGAAACAAGAAGCTTTAAGCTCTGCTCTCTAATTGCAAACAACACCCTGTTTACCAAATTTAGTTTAATCCCCGCATCGCCTTCATATGTGGCATATACGTTGCTTTCCCCACTTGGGTAATCAAATTCCTGTTCATTGGTGTTGGTCAGAACATAATCATTGGTCAGTTCTCCAAAATAAATCTCTGGACGCGTGATTTTAATTTCTTCTACGTCGGACACTGGCGGAATACTGTCAATCATCATATCTGGCTGACCGTTTGTTGTGACTTTATCAACTCGGGATAAGGTGATACCGTATCCATGAGTGTATTTCAAGTGCTTGTTAATCCATTCTTGCCTTGTTTTCGTTTCATCAATTTCACGAGCGGACAAGAATGTTTGTGTATATTCTCCGTTAACCATGTATCGGTCTACATCTACGTCATTGAATAAATAGTATAGTCTGATACTTTGAGTCTGATTATAGAACTTTTTCGCAGGGTCAAAGTCATTGATTCTGATATTGTTGATTGTTCCCATATTGTTGGCGATATCTTGCTTTGTCAAATCATTTGTTGCTGGAAAATCCTTTACCGTTACATCCTGCAAATCATAAGCATATTGGGTAAAAGTAATGTTATTTTGCAAATATCCGCTTTCTTTGTTGATTTCATCTGGTGATACAATCAGATTTTGAACAAGGAGTCCTGCGCCAGTACCAACTGCACCGATGATAATCATAATAACGGGAACTGCAAAGACCACCTTGTAATTCTTCTTTTTGATTCCCATTGCAAAGCCAATTGCGGCTAATAAAGAAAGCACCATCAAGGTTCGATACACCCAAAGAGTTATCATGATATCAGTAAAACCTGCCCCATAAACTACACCGGTGTGAGCATAAAGCAATTGATATTGATGAAGGAAGAAATTACTTGCTACCATCAAGAAAAATGCAACGCCTAAAATCACCAGTTGATTGGATGCGATATGCAAAAGCTCTTTTAAGTTATCATTATCGAACTTTGTCTTAGGCATGCCACTATCTTTAAACGGTCTTTGCCCATTGATGTTTTGATTGATTTTGTTAAATGCATCCCCAAACATACCATAAAATACATTGCCCGAAGTATGCCCTCTATAACTTTGCTCTCCTTCGCCATTTGCGTCAAAATGAGGTGCGGATTTTTCTTCAAAAATTCGCGGTCGTCTCAACGAAAGAAGGATAAAGTAATAAATTAGAGTAAGCACAACAAATGCAAGTATAATACCTATCAAAATTTGATTGATTTGGGTAATAAACTCTAATTTGAAGATATAAAAGGACACATCTAGGCCAAAAAGTGGGTCATCGATGCCAAAGGAAGAGCTGTTTGCAAACTTCAAAATCTGAAACCACAGTTCGGTCACTGTTCCAAAGGTCGCCAAAAGACCAAAAGCTGCTCCTAGACCCAGGGCGATTCGATTGAGTGACTTTTCGCTGACCAAGGTTGAATCCACCGTATCGATTTTCTTATAGTATCCTCTTTTGAGAACCCTCAGATACAGATACGTTAGAATCATAATAATCAGAAATGACGGTACACCAATCTCAAGAATGGTAAATAGCTTCTTAAAGAACACGCTGGTATATCCTAGTTCACTAAACCAAAGATAGTCTGTTACCAGCTTTACCAAACCCTTAAATCCGGCAATCACTAATAGTAAAATAACGATTACAATGCTCAATCCAACTCTTTTTTTATTCAAATTAATGTTCCCCCCCTTAGCTGTAATCAAAGTGCCAGCTTACTCACTTTGCTCGTTCATTAGTTTTAGAATTGCTTCTTTTGCTTCTTCTGGCAGGCAATCCCGACCACCTTTGAAGTCACGAAGTGAATTCAAATAGATAATACGGTTATTTAAGCTTTTCATAAGCAGGTCTACATAGTTTTGATCACCAAAATCTGGTATGAATCCTTCGATATTTAGCGTCTTTAGATCCTTCATTTTTCCAAATGGAATCAATTCAGCAGTCTGGTCCACAATTCTTTCAACGATATCAATTGTGACTTCCTTTGGAATCTTCTTATCCAAGAAATGACCAGTGTTGATTATATAACATTGTACCCCTCTTTTTTCAAACAAATCCTTAAATTTACTGTAATCTTGTTCAAGTGGATATGTTCGAAATGGATTTGCATACGGCTCAAAAACCAAAGCATCTCGGTCAACACCTTCAGCTAGCTTTTCTGCCGTCGTTCTCTTTGTTGCTAGAACTGCACCCATGACAGAGGAAAGTACTGGATTCTCTAACTTTAATACTGGTGGCAATGCGTGGTCCTTCATGAGCCATACAATGGTGTTGATGGATTCTTCCATTTTATCAACACGATTTGTTGCCCACAGCTTGGATTTGATAGCCCTTCCATTACCATTACGAATGTCTTCCGTCACAAGAACAAGCTTGCCATCACAGTCCAAGGTTGCACCACAATTTTGCACACTAATCAGATACTTGTTGTCTGGTGAGGTCAATGGGTAATCTTGGGTTTTATCAAAATACGATGGTTCCAATGCAACGGTAGATCCATTCGTAGAAGAGATCACATATGCATCGTCATGTAATACCGTCACCTCGTATTTTCCGTTGTGTTTTGCATGAGTCAAGGTTGATTTTCCTGAACCAGACAAGCCAAACACACCCATTACGTGTTTATTTCCATCTTTTCGAACCATCCTCTTTAGCCCACCGTGACAAGATGCGTATCCATTTCGGTTAGCAATACCCCATGCCAATGTCAGCGTCCCTTTTTTGTGCTCACCAAAATATCGAAGACCTAATAACGCTGCACAATTATGTTCTGGGTCAAAATAGGCAATCCCATTTGGATATCTTGGATCTCTCCAGTCTGGATCAGAGAGGATTAAGATATCTGGTTCATTTCCAAGTACCGCTGAATCTCCATACATTTTTTCATAGAAAGATGTAATGTACTGGAAATTGAGAAGCCAATTGTATAAGGTGTTTTCATAAGTTTCGGGAATTAATAGATTTGCTTTTACCATAAAATCTTCATCAAGTCCAATGTAAGATTCGGTATGCATCATCTTTTTGTACCTTGTGCCGTAAACAGCTTCTCTTAGAATGGCGGTATAATCTGATTCTACCACGCCTTTTTCACCTAGAATGATTCTCGCTCCCGCAAATCGACCGACTGTTTCCCCATCGTTGAACAGCAATACATTTGCTCCGTGCGGCAAGCCGATTTTTTCAGGTTCGTAGACAGGCATATCCGTCAAAATTGTCCCCGGTGATCTTTTTGCATTTTCATAAGCCTCGCTAAGATCGGTTACCTTTATTACGTTGTTGCCGTAAAAAGCAGTTTCGATCGTCGTACGTGACGGTGAAAAAGCTACATTGCCCGCAGAAATGTTGCCTCTGTCGAACCTTGAATTTGTTGCCATTTTACAATCTCCTTTTTTTGCTCTTTATTATTTGAATTAAAAATAGTTAACAATCATCATTTTTCCATTTACCGGCTCTAAATAGTAGATCCAATCGTATTTTTTGTTGGCAGTTTTTCCACTTTCCGTAACAGTTATCTCTTCATGTACCCACACATAGAATCCGCTTGCTCCTTGGCGAATTTCACCGATTTCTAGTACCTCGAAAGTTTCTTTAATTTTGCCTACCTTTGAATAGTTTGCCGAATTTTCATAAGCCTTGCTCCCTGGCTTTAATAAATTCAGTACACTTTTATTTGTTCCGTTGACATAATCAATCCACTGGGAATCGAATGCAATGACAGCAGCCACAAGAGACTCATCATAATACAAAACCTCGCCGCCATCTGTGGTCACCCAAACATTATTTTCAATTGGGCTTGACTGATTCAAGTCAGCTTCCCCATAATCTTTACCTGTCTGATATGCTAAAGTAGTGTTTGCTCGAACAGTTTTGATGTTCACATTGTTAGAAAGCTGAGACCGAACAAGGGCATCCTTATCTGCCAATGGGGTGGTGTCAGGTTCTACTGCAGCGGGCTCAGAAGGTGTCTGATTGTCTGCTTCGCCTGATTGATCTGGGATGTTCTCTTCTGTCGCCGGATCGGCCTCTTGGTCCTCTTTATCGTTTTCATCGCTACTTGTGAATTTATCGACTATACTTCCAAACCAACCTCCTATTTTTTCTAATGCACCTGTTTGAGACTGGTTGATGGAGCTGGCTGCTCCGCTGTCTGGTGCGAAATAGCGAACTCCTAGTATCACAATTTCTGCAACGAGTAAAACAATTATGATGTATAAAATAATTTTACCAATTTTAGTTCTCTTTTTATCTTTTATATCTTCCGCTGAAATCCGTTCTTCTTCCACTACATCTGCAAGAAAGTCATATGCCTCATATGATTTCTGCTGGCCATCTTCGGTATCCGATACTGCGGATAGTTCTCTTCTCTCAGGGAAGTCTCCTTCAAGGGTATCAAAAACTTCGTTTACAGTTTGAACCGCCTTGTCTTGATTCTGAGTAATGATTTGATCCGCTTCGTTTTTTTCTGTCTCGGCTTGCGCTTCCATTTCTTCTCGAATATAATCCGCTGTCGTTTTTCCTGATTTGGTTACTGCGGTTGGATCAATTTTTTCGTTTTCCTCTGACCAATGGGGTGCCATGGCGATTACTTCTTGAGATACAGTTGGATCTGCCAATTCAAACTGTTTTCTAGAAAAGGCTTTCGTTTCAAAAGCATCTTTGTGACTATTCTCAAGGAGTTCTGAATCATCAACTGGTTTATCAACCACAGCAATTTGTTCTAGAGTATCTATATCAACAATCTGTTCTGCTTCGTCAATCACAGTCGAAATATCATTTTCCTCTATTGTGATTGCGCCGAGTTCTTCTGCCAGTGGCTCCATTGGCGCCTCAGCCAAATCGACTTGATTGTTTTCAGTTGGCGCTTCTGTGACTAACGACATCTCTTCTTGGCTTTCTTTCTCTATAGTCACATGGGTTTTTAGAGCTCCTTCAGAAGGTTCCTCAATTGCTATGCTTTTTTTGATTGTTTCGTTGTCCTTTATAATGGAATCACCAAAAAAGCTTGCTCTAGCCTTTTCCATTTCCTCAATATGAGCTGCTTTCTGATTTTTTTCTTCTGTCTCAAGCTTTTCTGCAATCATAGAATCATCTGAAATATGATTCACCAAAGAAGGTTCTGACTCTGCAACCAATGTGTCTTGGTTCATAACATTTGGGTGCACTTCATCCCCAATCGATTCCACAACAATTTCATCTGTAATGCCTATATTTCGATTCAATTTTTCATATTCTCTATCAAGAAGTTTTTGAAATTCTTCATTTTTTTTACTAAATGTAAAGAATCTATCGACATCGGACTCCCCAGATTTGCCAGTTTCTTCTCGAATCTCTCGAAATAGCTCATCTTCTAGTGAGGTTGGCTTAAATTCGTTGACAGAATCTTTCCCGTACTCTTCCAGCTTCCAATCAAATTCCACGTCTTCAGTTTTACGAGTTTTAGGAAATTCATGAACGTTCCAAGTAAATTCATTTTGCCTCAAGCCTGACCTTTGCAAACCCTTTTGATCCTTTTCTTGTTCCATTATCTCAGATGAAATAAATTCTTTTAATTCTTGATTGTTTTGCGGAAAATCCTTCGCTTCTGTGCTTTCGATTGTTTCCTTGGCTCCAATTGTTTCCGTAGTTAGAACCGCTTCTGTTTCTTCTTCCATGAGAAGAAGTCCTCTGGTTTTTTCTTTTTCTGTCTCTTCCTCATATGGTGGATTAAAGACAACTTCTTCCTCTGGTTCTGAGGACTCTTCAATGGTCACTTTGGCGTCCCCAAACCCCGTTGGGGTGCCGCAAAATCTACAATGCCGGTCTGTATCGTCAAGCAATTTCCCGCACATTTTACAATACATACTACGTTCCTCCACCTCAATCTTTTATTAGTCGTTCTAAGTCAGTTTCCGTGTAAACTTTCCCGCTTCTACCTACGGCAGTTTGTCCTTTGCCCTCTGCTATCTTGCCTTCTTGTGCAACTGCTTCAGCCACACCAGTCATCATATTTGGGCATTGCGATTCGGAATCTTGTATTTTGGGGTTCATTCTCACCTCAGTTGTCATTTTTTCTTCCATATGCTTAAGTTTTGTATCAATACTCTGCAACATATTAATCTGAACATTGACCCGCCAGTACCACAATTTTAGCTTTCGTAAAACAAGAAATAAGATAATAAGCACAATCAAAAACAACGCAACACTTACCAGTATCATCGTCGATTGCGATATGTAAGGGAGTCCTCGTTGGTGGCTCCATTCACTCATATAACTTATAATCATTCTTATTTTTTCCATTTTGAGTACCTTTGTCAACTTTTTTACACTCCATTTCATTATAATACACTACTTGACGAATAGCAAATAGAACAACGAAAAAGAACGGGCATACATCACATTCGCCTCATTATTTTTGGTTCATTATATGAAAAAAATCCTTTGTAAAACATCAAATTACAAAATGCAACGCTGATTCGGTTTGAAGTTATAGGGTAAAAATAATTTAAAGCATTATTATTTGAGATATATATTTTTTTATCTTGACAAGAGACATAAGAAGTGTTACATTATTAAATGTGCCAAAACACAAAAGATATGCTTCATTAGCTCAGCTGGTAGAGCACCTGACTCTTAATCAGGGTGTCCACGGTTCGAACCCGTGATGGAGTACCAAATAAAAATACAGTACCGAAGGGTGCTGTATTTTTTAGTTTATCTTTCAGCATCTGGTCTATCACTAGAAATGGTTTGGTTTGCCACACGAAGGAGATAAAAATATAGTCATGTATTTTTTGAAATAATGCGGTATTATAATAGTAAGAAAAATCGGGTTAATAAGAATAGCTAAGAAATTAATCTATTGGTATAGAATCGTATACAGTTTAGGAAGAGGTTACATTATGAATACACCAGAAAAGCTTCAAGGGGATACTCTTGAAAAATTTAAAGAGTATCCCCTTGACAATGAAATTAAAAAAGCGCTGAGTGAGTTAGGCTTCAAGCATCCGTTAGAGGTACAGGCAAAAACAATTCCGATGATTTTAGACGGCAAGGATTTAACCGTCAAATCACAAACAGGCAGCGGAAAAACTGCCGCCTTTGCGATACCAATTTGTCAGAACATCAATACCGAACTTGAGAAACCTCAAGCGTTGGTTCTCGCACCAACACGAGAGTTGGCAGAACAAATCAAAATGGATTTCGTGGATATCGGAAAATATATGGAATTGAAATGCTGCGCCCTGTATGGGAAACAGCCTATGGCAGATCAACGAAAAGAGTTGCAAAAAAATACGCCTCACGTAATCGTAGCGACACCGGGCAGAATGATGGATCACATTTTAAATAAAAACGTAAAGCTTCAGGATATCAAATATCTGGTCATCGACGAAGCAGATGAAATGTTGATGATGGGCTTTCAAAATCAGATTGAAGCAATTATTGCAAAACTACCAAGGGATCGTGTGACTCTGCTGTTTTCTGCAACCATGCCAGAAGAAGTCAATGCCCTGAGCACGCAATACATGATACATCCTGAAAATATCGAGATTGAACCAGAAGTGTCCAGTCTTGACAAAATTGCACAAATCTACTATGCAGTAGATGGTCTAAAAAAAGTTGATTTTATGAAGAATGTTATCGAAAGAGAGCATCCCAGAAAGGCTATTATCTTTTGCAATACAAAGGAACAGGTGGATAACCTACTTGCGATCCTTGGTAAATGGAGTAACTCTGTTTGTGCAGTTCACGGAGGAATGGATCAGCAAAGAAGAACAGAAAAGCTAATCTCTTTTAAGCGGGGTGAGCACAAAATATTAATCGCCACTGATGTGGCTGCAAGAGGATTGCACGTGCAGGGAGTCACACATGTTATCAACTATGGGGTCCCTTTTGAGCACGAACAGTATGTTCATCGGATCGGCAGAACTGGTCGCGTTGATCAACACGGAATCGCCATCACAATGGTTATCCCAAGCGAAATAGATCGATTTCGTGAGCTAGAGAAATACCTTGGTTATTCAATCCCATGCAAAGGCGGTCATATAACAAGAAAGCCGAAGTCAGAAGCAGAGCGCCCCACTGCCAAGGGACGTCATAAATTAGAAAATCGCAAAGGTCAGAAAGCTTTCGTCCAGTTCAGTGCAGGCAGAAGCAACAGTAAACTGAGGGCAATTGATTTTGTGTCCGCAATTCGAAGCGTGGAAGGGATTTCTAATGAAGACATCGGGAAAGTAGATATTAGAGATACTATCACCAACGTAGAAATATTTGATGGAAAAGAAAGAGCAGTATTAAACGCCTTTAAAACAAAGAAGGTAAAAGGCAAGTTACTTCGGGTAAAACGAGGTTAAATTTTTTTCAATGCATATCTGCGATATGCATTTTGACATTTCTTGCATAATAAAAAAGTTCAACAGGGATTTCCTAGGAGTTCTCCGTTGAACTTTCTGATTTCGATTATTTGACTGAATTGCTATATACGTTTCTATGCTACTCCTGCTTCTAGCATGTGGCCTTTATACAGATAATCTGTATTTAGAATATGATTAAACACCCATTTAATCAACTTTTCAAGTAGTTCTGTTAAAAATTGTTTTTGCGCATCATCTACTGCTGCAAGGTCTACTGACTCAATATAGTTAATAAAATCGTCATGTTCTTTTTTATGATTATCATAGTCAGGATAATCATGTTTTACCAAAAGCTCTTCTTCTGTGTCAAAATGATAAATAGTGTATGATTTCAATTCTTCAACTACATTGAAGATATCTTCATAGTTATCATCACCTTCTTCATGTTCTTGTATTAGGCTACTAATCCGATTTCCAATGTCCAATAGGGTTTTATGCTGTTGATCTATGGTTGGAATACCTAATTCAAATTCTTTTTTCCATACAAACATTTTTTGTCCTCCGTTTTAATGTTATTTGTATGCGGTTTTCTTTCGAATGGTCTAAAATCGCATCACTTTTTTCGGTTTCTTTCATATATTTATATATGACAATTGAAATCATAGCACAGTTATATCGTTTCGTCCATATCTTCACACAAATTTTACATTTGTTGTTTGTATTGAAATTTTGGGGTAAAGATGCTATGATAGAATCGTTTGTTAAGAGTATGTTAAGATGCGGTCTAGACCTCCATTCATGGACAATCAGACTTGTTTTCTTCAATCGATACTCTAAAATGTATGAAAATGCTCAGACTTGAGTCGTTTATGTTGCAACAGCTTGATTTGGTTGCAGCAAATTGAAAGGAGTACTAACAAGATATGCTTGATGGAATTAGTCTTAGTCTAGTCATTGTAATCGTACTAGCACTGACTTTTGAGTTTATCAATGGATTTCATGATACAGCAAATGCAATTGCAACGTCTGTGTCAACACGGGTAATGGCACCCACAGCAGCAATATTTTTAACGGCTTTCATGAATTTTCTCGGTGCACTGGCCAGCGATAAGGTTGCCAAAACCATTTATAAAGGTCTTGTCCATGGTAGTGTTGCCCAATATGTTATTGTAGCAGCTTTAGTGGCTGCAATCATTTGGAATTTAATCACCTGGTATTTTGGTATACCAAGCAGTTCCTCTCACGCTTTGATTGGCGGTTTGGTTGGAGCTGCTCTCGTATATTCAATGAGTCTTGATAAAATCATCTGGTCAGATGGAATCAGTGGAGGTGTTTTAGGAAAGGTTGTTTTACCATTATTTCTATCTCCACTATTTGGTCTTATCGCAGGTTTTATCATCATGTCGGTGCTGTATAAGCTCTTTGCAGCGGTGTCCAACATTGTGGTCAATCGATTATTCTCAAAACTTCAAATTTTATCCGCTGCCTTTATGGCATACTCCCACGGGAACAATGATGCTCAAAAGACAATGGGTATTATCACTCTAGCCTTGATCAACGCAGGCATTCTTACACAAGATAGCGATGTCCCTTGGGAAGTAAAATTGACTTGTGCTGTTGTCATCGGGCTTGGAACCGCAGTTGGAGGAAAGAGAATCATCAAAACCATGGGGATGGGACTTACAAAGCTAAAACCAGTTAGCGGTTTTGCAGCACAGACAGCAGCTGCCATGGTAATAGAAACTGCAACTGCTCTAGGCGCTCCAGTCAGCACTACTCATGTAGTCTCCACAGCGATCATGGGAGTAGGCTCCTCTAAGAGAGTCTCTGCCGTAAGATGGGGACTTGCTAAAGATATCGTGTGGGCTTGGGTACTTACCATTCCAATCACGGTAGCTTTGGGTGCAGGACTCACTTATCTCTTTCAGCTATTTCTTTAAAGAGAAGCATGAAAAGTTTCAACTAGGATATTATCATTGAAATATAAAAGACACGGTTGACGGTTTTTGCATCTGCATCACACCTCATCCAGTGTCTTTTTATATAGGATTTATAGACTTGTAGAGAGTTCTTTCGCTCTTCGGATTGCATCTATATAGCAGTCTGGAATGCAATTCGTTGGAAGGGCATTGCCGATAATTCTTCCAATCATAATCCCTTTTCGTACATAGTACCAGGCAAAGTACAACGCCTTATATTCGTCTTTTTTGTTTGGATCCAGCTCACTTAAAGACAATGGCTGATAGCCTTCTAAGTGATACCCGATTTTTTTAAATGGTTTTTTTATAAAATCTTCTTCCATTGTATATCGCATCGCGTTGGATTTCAGTTCTACTGCAATTTCTCTCAAAAGATCTTCTCTGTTCTGCGAAATAAGTTTATCTACAATATCCATCTCAAAGCACACTTCTTTGGTAAAAAACGAGTTTTTGCCTGGAAGTTTTCCTTCTTTTACGTCCGAATCATAAATTAAAACGGATGGAATCTTAAAATGATCAAACAGTTTTTTTAGTTTATGGATAGAGCCTTCTCCATGGGCATTGACAAAACAAATCCCGTAATCGTCCATAGGGATTTTTAAAGTATTGCTAAATCCACGAATACAGCCATACTCGGTCTCCCCTTCAACGATCAGTACACATTTGGCATAAAATGCCTCCTTGATATCTGGGAAATGCATCAGAAGGTGTTTTTCGATATCGATCTTAATATCAATATCCATACCACTGATTGCCCTTGTTTTGCCGTCCGTTTCTTTATAAAAACGGATGATATTTCTGTGATTATCCACCAATGCATCTGTCGAATGGGTTACCAAAATCAGTTGTCCTTCTAACCCATCGATTCCAAAAGATTCTTTGATTTCCTTTAGAAAGTCATCATCTTCATTTGACAATACTCGCTTATAATAGTTTAGTAATGACCGTTGCATATATGGGTGCAAATGTATTTCTGGTTCGTCAATGGCAAGTATCACTGGCAACCGTTTTCTCCCATCCGTACCCTCAATCAGACTATCTAAAAATGGAGTTGCTTTACTGAAATAAAATTCACGTAGCCGCTCTATTAAGCTGTTTTTTGCTCTCTCTATAAAAGGAAATTCACCTTGGTTGATAAAAGGCAAGGCACTTACGACTTCATTCAAATTGGTATCGTGCATGAAAAAGTGCATCTTTCTTAGATCACCATAGGTAAACCCCTCTAATGGTTCCACTGGCTCTAGCCTTGGGCAAGTATCGGTAATATACTGATTCAATCGCAATTTATGCTCTATATAGTCATGCTGATTTTTAGCATTCTGTTTTTCTTGAGACTGGAAAAACCGCTGGCTTATTGTTATCTCAATCGCAATCGGAAGTGAAGGGTCTAGATAATCACTTTCTTGAAAACTCTTTGCATGGCAAACGATGGTAATGAGATCAAGCAAATTGCTTTTTCCAATGTTATTCTCTCCTACTACATAGTTTGACTCGGGGTTAAAATGTATTGTCACTCCATCAAGATTTCTATAATTGTGTATGGAGATCAATTCTAGACGCATACCATGCCCTCCTTTTCCTATTCATTCACTGGACAAAGATTGGTTTTACCGTTACTGTAATCCAACAAAATTTCATGTGATACTTCCTCTTTTCTGTTTCACTTGATTGAAAAAGTTCATAATATTAGCATTGAGATTTTCATGTTTTTTTACAAGAACATTGTGACCACCACCAGAAACAACGAATAGCTCTCCTCTGGAAAGATTTTTTACGATGCACATGCTATGGTCTCGTTTGACAATATCGTGTTCTCCTGTTACAACAAGCACTGGTATTTCTATGTTTTGAAGCACTTCTGGATTCAGACTTTGGGTCTTCGCGACCAGTGCAATTTTTTGTGTTGTGAGATCTAGTCTGCCAATCTTTTGAAACAGTCCAAGCAAAAAATGCGCAGTGCGAACGGACCAACGAAACCACCACTTTAGTCCTTCTAACGAGAGATTTGATCCGATGCAAACAATACCCATCAAATGCTCTTGTGCCGTAAGTCCAAGCTGTAATGCCACATTGCCTCCATCGCTGAACCCAATCAAATAGCAATGTTCTATACCAAGTTGATCCAACAAGGTATGTACATCTTCTGCCATCAAATTTAGCGTTAGTTTTTTGGTTTGAAGCTCTGATTGACCATGTCCTCTGCTATCCACTGCAATCACTTGAAAACGATCCGAGAAATATTCTATTTGCTTCCGAAAGGAATTTCGATTTTGATGATTGCCATGAAGCAGTATAATCGGAAAACCCTCTCCATAACACTGATAAAATATTTTCGCTTTTTGAGACACGATATATGCCTCTTTTGTCTCGCTCTTCATGCTTCAGTCCTTTTTTCCTTTCATTTGACTTTTTATTAGAGAAAACAAATTGGTTGGATTTTGCGCTCTCACAATCGCATACGCGTAGCGTACTGTGATTGGTCTAGGATAATACACAATATATCTTGGAATCCAATGGGTCGGCGCATATTTTTCTTTGGAATGATGCAGTGATTTGAAATCATATGCCTCATTGAGATTTTCATAAATATAATTGCTGATACGTTCGCCAAGAGAAGCTTTCTCTTTGTCAGAAACGTTGTATAATGGAGACAAACCCATGTTGCCCCAAATTACTCCCTCTTCCTTCATTTTCATAAATGCCATATATATGATTTTTTCAAGAGAGCCTTGTGTTGCATTCGATTTTCTCCGGGTTACATCTGCTAAGTATCCCCTGCCTCCTTCATAGGGCAAAAACACAACAAAAGCTTGCATCACACCACTGGAGTCCACTGCATAAAAATACCTTCGTTCTCTAGGGTCTTCTAAACCTAGCCCTCCCAGCATAAATTTCATCTCAGGCATGTTCTTTTGCTTCATCCATTCATCTGTAATCCCATTCATCTCGCTCTCTATCAATTCGTTTTTTTCCTTCAGCGGCTCGTATTCAAGTACTTGGACACCTTCACGATTGGCACGATTGATTGCCGCGCGAACTTTTGCTACCGCGCCGCCCTTCAGTTCGTATTCTGATAGTTGAAAGCAAGCGTCTTCTCCATATTTCATGATCCCAAATTGATGATTTTTATAATGCTCTAGGTTTGCATCCGTCACGTTCAGAAATACAATATCCATCTGTTGTTTTTTAACAAAAAGCATTATTTCATTGATAAACGCAGCTGCCAAGTAGTCTTCACAAATTGGATCTCCACAAACGACCATCACATTGCCTACGGTGGTATAAGCGCATACGCCTTCCACATATGTTCCAAAAAAATATTGCTTATCATCTTCCAACGCCAAATAGGACATGGGATTTTGTCCACCTTTATGAAGCATTGTCTGTATCCGATCCAAATCGCTATTTTTTTTGAAATACTTTATTGCAAACGGACGCAAAACAAAAATCAGTGCAATAAAGAGCTGTATCCAAAAAATCGCGAACATACTTCCGGTGTAAACTGTCATAGCAAGGTGGTTCTTTTCCACAAAGGAAGTGTTGAAGAAAAAGAGCATCTCAATTGTATTTCCAAGCGCTGTTTTGAGAGATGCTATGCTGTCAATATCACCATGGATCAAAAATACACCAAGGGTAATGTTCAGTAAGAACAATACAAATGCAGCAGAAAGATACGCCAGTGATCTACTGAGATTTCTCCGTGCGGGCATCTTGGTAAAATCATCTGCCGATGCCAAAAGAACAACGAGAACCAAAAACTCAAATATAATCATGTGCAAGGCATACTTTTGATAATACATGCTTTGCAGCGCAATGGAAATTGTCAAAAGAAGAATTTCTCCCATCCATGCTGCTCTTACCCGTTTCATCAAACTAAAAGCTAAAAGGATCATGACTACGCTCACCACGAGGGAAATCCCTCCACGAAAAAACATCGTGTCCTGCATGTCAATATGGTAATACAGCATCTGCATATGAGGAGAGTTTTTAAAAGGCAATGAAATAATAAAATCTTTTACTGCAATAAACAATAAAAATATAATGCTTGTATTCTGAACAATTCTTTTCAACGACTCTTTCATCCTATCCCTCCCCTTCTGTTGATTCTGTCTTATAAAAAATAAAACGATGCAACACATGCGCTCAGTACTGCTGTAAAAATTTTTTCTGCCCCGCTGTTGGTTCGAATCGATAAAATATGAAATCTTTTTTTACTTGGCCATAACCACGGAATCCCCTGAATGTTTAACGTATCAAGCACAATATGAGAAAAAATCCCTGGCAAAAATCCGAATAGAAATAAATTTGCGGTGCTTTGTTGTTCTCCCATCAGCATTGTATTGCTAATCCCTACTGTCACAATTCCAGCTAGGATTAGAAACAAAGGTGAATGTAAAAAGCCTTGATGCTTAAATACAGATGAAACAATCACCGATATCATCGGAATCTTTCGCGCAATGTAGCTTTGATGATGATCAATATCAGGAAAAAGGGACCCAATGACAGCCCCAGAAAGCATAACAGGTTGTACCAACTCTGGACTTTTTGAACCTAAAACAGATGCCATAAGCAACCCAGCTCCCACTCCTCCGATTCCATGTGTAATATAATTCATTTTGCCTCTCCTCTGATTGCTTTTTCATCCACTATGACACTATTTGGATGAAAAATCAACCCTTGCAAAAAAGACACAAAAGTTTTTAACTATAATAAGACCGACTCCTGATTATCTGCAGGACTCGGCCTTTTGAAAAAGCATATTTACGAAGGATTAATTTGCCTCTGTCCAAGTCTCTACGGTATCTTCTTTTTCATACTGATGATCATGGGATGCCTCCATAATATCTTGGTATGCCCAATTTGAAGAATTTAAGTCTGTATACTGCTGAATACTAATACTTTCTGCTTGAAGATATACCGTGTCCCCTTTTCTCTCTAACATCCGATTGACTAATGTAACTACCTCTGCACGGGTGATGTTGCTGTCAGGTCTAAAAGTTCCATCTGGATACCCTTTGATCCAGCCCTTTGCTACAGCAAGTGCAATTTCTTTACTTGCCCAGTAACCGTCAGATACATCTTCGAATCCGCTTGAAACAGAAGTTTCCATTGAGTCAAATCGAGAAGCAATTACTGCAAATTCTGCCCGTGTTATGGATTCATTTGGTCTAAAAGTACCGTCATATCCCTTGATCAGTCCAAACTGTTCCATAAATCCAATGGCATTGGCATACCATTCTGTGCCTTTCACATCATAAAACGAGGTGCTATAGGTCTGCTCTATATCCATCTTTTGCGTCAATAGCCTTGAAAACATCACAATCACTTCTGCCCTTGTCATATCTCTGGATGCTCTAAAACTGTCATCGGTATATCCTTGCATATACACCATGTGGTTTACTTTATCCAACTGTGGCACACCAGTTACCGTAATGGCTTGTTCTGAAACAATTGCAGCTGTTGTTGCCACAGTAGTTTTGGACGATGAGCCTGATGATGATGAAGCTGACACTGTATTTGGATACGAAATGGCATATACAGAAAACTTCTTCACATACATGGTTAGAATTGTTTTCTCTGCATTCCACGTTAGGTATTCTAAATCTATATTTGGTACTGACGTGATCTGGTTTACAACATTGTTGTGATATCGATATACAATATAGTTGGATTTTCCTTGCAGTGAACCTGGTATTGGAATAACAATCTGAATCAGCCCACTGGTTTTGTCAATTTTTCCGGTATAGCTCCACGGAGCTGTATCAAGTGCCCTCTGATACCGTTCAATGTTCATGTCTAGAAATATCCCGATTGTTTCACCGGACGCTTGTGCATTGGAACTCATTTGGTTGATGGCAGTGAGAACTGCTGCATTTGTAGTGATATTTGCGCTGGTCTCCTCCACTGTCATTTCAACTTTAACAAATCCAATCCCACCTTCGGAAGTTAAATAGTTTTCTGCTTCTGGATGTAGATTTCCAATTACAATAGCTGGCGTACTTGTCCCTTGTAGCTTTAATGCACTACTAGCATTTCCTAAAGGAAATAAAATAGTACCTACATTTGCTACAAGCGTATTTCCGCTAATTGTAATTACAATAATTTCTGTTTTATCACCCAGTGTCATGATTAAGTTATAGGTACCTGCAGGAACATTGTATATTGTAAAGCTACCATCTGCAGCTGTAATTGCAGTATTTCCATATTGAGTATTGCCTAGCATGATTTTAATAGATGCCCCGGTTACAACCTGAACTGGCGTTGCATCATCGATCACATTGCCACTCACATCAGCGCCATACCATGATGCATATAGTGTTTTGTTTTGATTATAATCCCAATTTCTCACACTAGTCATACTGCTATTGTAGTATTGGTTCCCTCCAGAGGTAGCATCATAATACCCCAAGAAATTGTAACCACTTCGAACAGGCTTCGTTGCAGTCGGCATGGCGGAACCATATGAAGCAATCACGGTACCGCTCCCTCCCGATCCACCATTGTCATTTAAAGTAACCGTATACCCTGTTGGCGAAATTGCAGTTGCATTAGCCATCAAAGTGAGGCTTCCTACCGGCATGGTAATCATTCCATTTTGCGTATTTTGATGCCCAAGGACTGAGGTGCTGTTGCTCGTCCACTGGCTCCACAAGTATCCGTTATCAACATCTACTGATAGCTGAATTGTTTGTCCGTAATAGTAAACTCCCGCTCCAGAAACATTGCTGGTGCCAGTTCCTGCTGACAGCGTCAGTGTATATTGGCTTCTTTCATAATACAGCTTCACTACCCTTGTTCCATCTGCTGCGATTGCTGATTCTGTGACCGTATTTCCATCCACAGTTCCAGAAGAATACCCTATTCCGCCTACAACTACTAGGCTTCCCTTAACAAGCGATGAGAGTGTCAAAGTTGCATCCGTTGTGCCCGTATTGTTGTCAGTAGCTGTTGGAGAGGAAGGATATGCCCCTGCTTCGTCCATCACATAATGTTCTACTGTGTATCCTGTATTTCCATTGGGTGTCCATGCTGCATATAGTGTAATATCAGTTGTCACAACATATGGAAAAGTAACCTTATTTGCCCCATCTAAATTTGGATCGTTGTACCAATTTTCCAATATATATCCGGTCTTTGTAGGACTAGGGGCGGTATCAATCTGGGTTGTGGTTTGAGCAGCTACGCTACTTCCTCCATTCGATTGATAGGTAACTGTTTTTGAACCACTAGCTACAGGTGTCCAAATTGCATAAACCATCGTATTATTTCCAGTTATTTCAGTTGTCATCGTAAAGCTACCGCCGGTTCCATCGCTTTGCAAACACCAATAACTAAAATCATATCCTAATCTTGTTGGTGATACAGGAATATACAGCACACTCCCATATGCAGTTGAAACTGCCGTTTGCGTTGTTGCTGGTGTTCCTCCCCAATCGCCATCATGGGCATCAAAGATTACTTGATAAATCGGACTCCATACTGCATAAAGTGTGTTATATGCACTTACGTCACTAATGTCGACTGTTGTGGTTGCCCCAGAAGAGGTTCCCCAGCCTAAAAATGTAAAACCACTTTGTTCAGGTGGTTGAGGTTTTATTTGCAAAACACCATCTATTGCTAAAATCGTTTGCGTATTGACTTCATTATTATTATTATCAATGGTTTTACCACCATTCCCATCAAAAATCACATTTTTGGAACTTTGCCAAATAGCCGATACAGAGGTACTTGCAGAAATTACGGTGCTAGGATACATCGCTTCTCCAGTTCCATCATTATTTCGGTTCCATTCGATGAATGCGTAATCATTTCGAGTTGGTTCTGGCGGGATAGTCTCAAATATTCCGCTCGTTATGGATTTATCTGCTGGCATGCCATTTACGGTATCCCCTCCTGCATTCTCTAGAAAGCGGACCGTATAGTTTGCTAACGTCCATTTTGCATAATAATTTCCCTGCGTACTAATCTCTGCTGCTGGAGCACCTGAACAGGTTTGGTCATTTAAATACCATCCACCAAAAACGTACCCCGAACGATCAATGACCGGCAATGTTCCATTGAAATTATTGCTCTGACCATTCGAATACACACGCGCGATAATCGAGCCCCCACTTCCGTCGTAATTGTCGTAAAAAGCAGCTAACTTCGTTTCCTTACTGTTCCATTGCGCAAATACTTCTATATTTCCATTCACTTGACTTGCTGAGTTAAACCAAGTGCCAGGACTTTGTGTTGAAGGTGCTGCCAGAGTGTTCCAACCAGTAAAGTAGTTGGCTCCGTTTGTTGGATCAGGCGGCATATTGTCACCAATTGTTCCACTAAAGCTGGGGATTACAACAGAAGTTGTACTTCCACTAAAATTTCAGCCATTGGGATGGAACGTCACAGTATAGACTTGCTTATCGCTCCATATTGCATACACAGTCTGATTTCCACTAATGGTGGTTGTGGAAGTAAACTTTGTGCCCGTTCCATCTGGGCTTGTATTCCACTCTTGAAAGTACATCACCCTCTTTGTAGGAGAAATCGGCAGTGAATTCAGTGTATCAGCTGCCTGCACTACTTTGAGACTTGGATTCGCTTCTGCGTCTCCAGTATTCTTATCAAAGTTTACGGCATAATATGAAACGCTACCATCTGCAGTCTTCACATCTGAAAATACCCCAATCCCATTCCATGTATTTCGGGAAGACCATCCTGATTCATCCATTCCGCTAATATCTTGGTTGAAAGAATTATCCTGTGATGCGGTGCCTGTAATAAATCGGAATGGTGTTGAAGCGGAAAAGCTATATCCAGTGCCGGACAACGCACTGTTAATGTCAGAAATATTAAATTGATAGGAGATGAAATAATCATTGGTCCCATTAAAACTACTATCTGTAGCATCTGTGATAGAAAAATTACTATCACGAACTGGCTGAAATGCCATTAAAGGTTTTCCTGATATACCCGTAGAACTAGGGCCTGTATTAGCAAGTCCTGGCTCCGAGCGATAAATGCCAAGCCTACCATTGTTTCCAGAAGGATTATATACGCCCAAAAAGAAATCAATGCTTCCATTTACATCGCTATCGACTCCTATAAATGTAAAGTTTTTAAACTGATAGTCGCTAGAATTAATTCCGCCGTTAATCCCATTTACCCGAATACGCATTGCCAAAGTCGTGTCTGTGAAATGATAAAACGTAGAACGATACGTACCATCTCCGACGATATCCTGTGACACGGATCCGCTCCCCGTCTGTTGATCATTTGGTTTATCATGTTGTCCATTTGTTGGATAAGCAACAGACCATCCTGTATCTCCACTTAAAGTCCACCCAGAACCATACGCAGGATTTAAACCCAACGGGAAAGCAGTTAAAACCATAGCAATGCAAAGACTGATGACCAAGCTTTTTTAAACATAGAGATTCACCCCTTCAGCAATTTGAAAATGCGCGATAATTGATTATAGCGGTGATACAAATTTACCCATTTCATAAATTTAATAACATGCAAAGTTATGTATTTTTTCCCCTCACCTTTAAAAAATAACGGAATAAGAGCTGCAACTTACGGCAAATATGGCCCATAAGGTGCAGCTCCTATTCTTATGATTAATGGATGTGGTTTATACTACAGCATTTTCAGTTTTCTATTCCAACGAGATCGAGTAATAGTCAAATAAAATTGATGCTTTTAGAAAGCGTGCCAATTCTTTGTATCGATATAAGGATTCTCTTCTTTCAAAGGTAATATTGTGAATTGCTTCCCATAAAAAAACCCATCCTCCAATCATCAATCCCTCCAGTATTACGTCTGATGCAATACCGTCAGGAAGCATGGATCTCAATGTATAATTTATCAATAGAAGGCACGTTGACGTTATCGTTAGAAGTGATGAAGCTTTAAACAGTTTTCTAATTTTTTTCTTTTCTAAGCGAAAATACGTTTTATAGTAAGTTACATAGCTATCCCGAATAAGCGCTTCTTTCTCTTGATCCTGATTTTCTTTTTCCATTCTAATATGAATATCGATTCCTTTTTTTAAAGGTATATCTTCAGAACATAAATCTAAAAATTCGGCAAGTTCTGGATTCATATCTCTTTTTTTCATAATCGCATTATCCCATTTATGAAAAAAATCCATATATTCATCCAATGCAATATCAATCATAAAATGTCCTGTCTTTCCATTGATTCGATATAGATTTTCGTTTTCCTTCATACTATCACCTTTCATCGTTTCCCATCCAGTTCTAGTTGTCTTCAAGCTTTAATTCCGGTGGCAATTTTCTCCAAAAGCTCGTTGTAATAGCAGAATAAATCACACCAATGAGCAGCCAAACGCCACCCACAATTTTGCCCCAAAATCCAATGTTGGTAAATAAGTAAACAGAAACGATGGCACCCATGCAAGGTATCAAAAGATATTTAAAAAGATCATGCCCGCTCCTTTTTCTGTCCTTTAGCACATACTGAAAAATAACGGAGAGATTGACCAGAGTAAATGCTGTCAATGCCCCAAAACTAACAAGAGATAGGGCTGCGAATAAGTTGTCAGCAAAAATAATTGCACTAAAGGAAAGCCCTGAAACAAGTAGTATGTTCCAAATTGGGGTTTGGAATTTTGAGTGGATATGTCCAAAGAATTTTTTGGACAAAACGCCATCTCTTCCCATTCCATATAAAATTCTTGCTACCGCTGCGGTTGCAGTTAGGGCGCACGCCAAGCTAGCACAGTTATCAATAATCAGAAATACCGTTGATAAATATCCTTTATTCATATGGTCAAATAGGTCAAAAATTCCTGTATCCGAGTCTGTCATCTGAATCCATGCATCTGGCCAAGCTACTTGGGCAAGATATGAAATCAAGGTAAACACGATTCCAGCCCCTACGCAAATAATAAATATTGCTTTTCCGGTGTTTTTCTCTGGTTCTATGGTTTCCTCTGCAACTGTTGTCACTGCATCAAATCCCAAAAATGAAATCGCCATGATAGCCGCTCCCGCTAGCAATCCTGACTGGGTGAAATCAGCTGAGTCATAGAAATTTTCTGGTGAAACCAAGGTTCCAGCGCCACCGCCTCCAGTGATATAGTTTATGACAATACCAATAAAGAACAGTGTGAATCCAAATTGTAGCACCATAATCATTGTATTAAATCTTGCTGTGGCTTGAATTCCAACAATATTTATCAATGTCATGGCAACAATACTAATTACAATCCATACAGATGTTGGTACAGCTGGCACAAATCGATTCATATATAATCCTACGCAAAGATAGCAAACCATTGGGATAAGGACGTAGTCCAATAAAACAACCCATCCCGTTAAAAATCCAAGGTGGGGGTTGATTGCACGTTGTACATAAGTGTATGCTGATCCTGCAACCGGATAAATTTTTACCATTTGCGAATAGCTATATGCTGTAAACATAACAGCTACCACAGTAACGAGACAGGACATCGCCATCATACCTTGGGTTGTCAGCGTCAGAACTCCATATTGATTGAAAATTACAGTAGGTGCCAAATAGGAAATTCCAAAAAAAACCAGATTTCTTAATGTCAAAACACGTTTTAACGACTGCTCATACCCTAACTGATCTAGGTTTCCCGTTTTCGTTTTTTGTTCCATTATTATCCTCTCCTTTATTTCACCATATACGCATTATAACAGATTTCCCCCGTCGGTTTTATTCCCATCACCGCAAACGCTATTATTCCATTGAGCCATTGATATTTTTCTGCTCCAGTTTCAAAAAATAGGTGCTGTCTGAAGTAATAGTCCTCAGGCTCAATATGACCACCTTTACAAACAATTTCATCTTGCTCAGGAGTTAGAATACAGCATCCTTTTGTAGAGATTGAAATCATTGCTCCATCATCGGTTTGTAGTACATATCTGGTATCTACTACATCGATTTTATCAGCTTGAAAGTAATTCCAATCTGCACCAATCGGCAGAATGGTTCCACTGATTTTTTCACCCTCGAAGTATCCTCCTGCGATTGGATAAATATTAAGTTCCCCTTTACCGGTTGTTCCAACAGGTAAGATTGGGGCACATTTTACTTCTAGATAGAATAATTCTTCTATTTCTAATTGTGGTAGCGCTAATCGATCTTTTTTCATACTATGCTCCTTCTTTGTGCTAGGATTTAACCTGATAAACTCCAGTATCCGTCAACTTTTTGTATTCCTTGAGTAAGCAAATGACTGCAATCAAAAATGCCAATGCATCGGCGCTAGGTTGCGCCAGCCAGATCCCTTTTATTCCAAAGATCTTAGGTAAAATAAGCAGTAGTGGTACCGCAAAAATCAGAATTCTTGTGATTCCATTAAAAATTGCCAGTCCTATTTTTTCTACGGAAATAAAGTAAGCAGATGCAATTTGTGAGACGTTACCAAAAGCATATAGTAAAAGCAGGGTATGCATCACGGTTTTAACTGCATCATTAAATTCTGGATCGGTTCCAACAAATAACATAATAATCTGATCCGAAAAATAGAACACCAATCCTGTCGTTGCAAGCAGCACGATTGAGCTTTGTGTCACACCCACTTTGATAAGTTTTGCGACACGACCATTGAGCTGTGCCCCAAAGTTATAGCTGGCAATTGGTTGAATTCCTTGACAAAAAGAGTTAGTTACTGTAATAAAGATAAATGCGATGTACGCATTTATGATGCCAAAAATTGCGGTCTCCATCGGTGTTCCACCATATCGCAAAATCAGATTGTTTACAATAATGGTATAAATTGAAGTACAGATATTGATACCAAATTGAGGAACTCCAATTTTCGTGCACTGTTTGATTATATTCCAGTCTAGACGTAAATCCGATAATTTGATTTGAAACACTGTGCTTCTTTGCAAGTATGGAATCAAGAAAATCGTTAAAGAGGTACATAGAACATACGCAATTCCAGATCCAGTCATTCCCATTCCCCATTTGAATATCATCAGGTATTCTAACCCAATGGAGCCAACAGCAGGTATTGTATACGAAAGTGTTGCAATAAAAGGTTTTTCCGCAATTCTTGTAAACAAGTATGCAACAGTTCCCGCCACATAAAAAGGAAATCCAATTAAAAATGGTACCATATATTCTTTCGCAACTGGTAAAACCTCTGTCGATGCTCCTAGCGTCGTGAGAACGCGTGTTAAAAACCCAAGTACAACAACGCTAATCAATGCTGAAAACAAGAAAGAAAAAATGATCATTTTGCCGTAGATTTCTCTTGCTCCATCGATATCTTGGTTTCCAAGCTTAATTGCGGCGACGGTTGAAGATCCGATACCAAAAAGCATAATCAAGGCTAGTCCAATTGTCCAAAAAGGCATAATAATACTAATTGATGCAAGTCCTAATTTGCCAACCCCATTTCCAACAAATGTTCCATCAAAAAATACAGTTAAAAATTGAAAAAACATTCCTGCAAATGCAAACAAACTATATTTCCAAAATAACGGCGTAATATTTTTTTCTGTAAATTCACTATTTTGTTCTTCTACTATTTTTTTACTTTCTTCCATTGATTCTCCCTCTATTTAGTGGATGGGAGTACATCTGGAGTCAACCCCGTTACTGATATAATCAACCCATCACTATCAACTTCAATTTGATATGCTCCTATTGTTGTATTGGTAAATCCAGAGATAACATTACTGTCATCGGTGTAAGCATCTAACGATTCTCCATTCGCAAAGCCAATTAGATGCTGAACCTCATTCTCGTCTTCATCGATTGCATCGGTTACTTTATCAAATACTGCATAGATATCATCATCTGACCTTCCATATGCAATATCATTAATAATCATTGCCGTAACATGGCCACTGTCATCAAGAATTATTTGTGCACTACCTCCTACTATCAGACTGACTCCCGTTTTAATTTTATCTATTGTAGTAATTCGGTAATCTCCCGAAGATGCATCCAGTGAAAATACACTGCAGTCCTTTTCTACTACGTAATTGCTCACATTGGTATTCAAAACAGATATACTCGCTAGGGTTGCCGCAGAACAAGTAATGGTTTGCAAATCAATGGTATCAATATCGCCACTATTATTAAGTTCATATCCCATCAATGTACCAATACTTCCTATTGTAACTCCAGCATTGGAAACTACCGTAACATCATCGGAAATATCAAATGTTACCACCTCATTATTGGATGTAAACAATTTCACTTGTTCATCATTAATTCCAGCCGCCGCATGAGCTTTGATTATGCCATATTTATTTGCAATTCCACTAATTGCATCAGCCTCATAGATATATCCAAATGCATCTAGCTTAAAATCGTACGTTGTACCTACTGTCAAAGCTGGCATAAAAGAATAATTTAGCACTGGAGCTCCATTGACAGTATACTGGCTATAATAAGTTTTGGTCTCCGCTTCTGTAATTTTTCCTGTAAACTTTGCCGTTCCAATTTCTACATAAAAAACCTCATCTGTTGTGGGATCTAAGTATACTGATACCACGTTATCCTCTGCAATCTGAGCGATAGAAGGGGCTCCAAACACACATATCTTGCTATAGTCTACTTCACCATCATCAGTAAGAGGTAATTCATACCCACCTAACGTTTTATCATCAACAATTTCATCTTGAACATCTTCTTCTGCCAAAAATGTGTCATCTGGCAGCCACATAGATAAAGAATAAAACTGAGTAATTTGACTACCACTCATCTCTACATTGACGGTAGCAAATGCTCCAGCAAATGCAGACACTGTCGTTAGGGTTACTGGGCTGTGTCCATTGGAAATCAGCACAGTGGATGGAGTTGTAAATGTTGCACTAGAAAACTGGAAGCTTTTAGACTGATCCGGCAATTCAAACTGTGATTTTGTTGCGCTGAAAAAACCAGTGATTGTCTCAGATAGAGTTTTTACTGCGATGACTTGTCCATCTTCATTTTTATAAATATCTGCATAAGCTCCCATATAGGGCACCAACTGAATCAAAGAATCACTATATGTTGTCATATCAATAATGCCTTGCTCTACTGTACAGTTCAGTCCCGTATTTAAGCAGCTACTTGGAGTGCCAGTCACGTTGCTCATGGCAGTGGTGGTTCCATCCGTGCTTACAGTAACTTTTCCTACTGGCAATAAGTTGTAGATGATTTTTGCTGCATTTCCTCTGTTTAGAAGCTCATCAGCATTTACTTCTTCATAAAGTCCTAAATCTTGTGCTACCGAAATATAATTGCCTGGCCAAGATCCAACCAGTGCCGACGAATTTGCAGTATAGCCAATTGCTCTTAGTGCCATTGTTATTGCTTCGTTTATGTTAATCGTTTTTCCTGGCATCACATTTCCAGAGCCATCCCCCAATAATATGCCTTTGGATTCACAAAAGGACAAGTACGGGATAGCCCAGCTGTATCCACTTGTATCTTGAAATTTGCTGGTACGAAATCCAGACAACACGCTTTCTGGTATTGCAAGGGTTCTGGTTATCATAGCTGCAAACTCCGCCCTTGTCACCGCATTGTCTGGCAAAAAAGTGCCATCTGGATTTCCTGTTACAATACCTAAATTGTTGCAAATCGTAATTGCCTGCTGATTCGTATTTCCAAATACATCTACAAGATACGCAGGGGCATTCTCCGCATACGAAAAAGAGAAGCTTGAAAAAAGAAGTGCAAGTATCAATACAAAGGAATATGCTTTCTTATTGTTTTTCAAAATATACCCTCCTCTTAACTGGGTTCTTCTTAATTTTTTAGCAATTTAGCACCTTAAACTAACAGGTATTTATCAAGTCAAATGCTTCACTATAGGATTTTTTCTAAACCGGTTTTATCAAAGTCTCCAGTTGCCTTTTTTGAATCGAGAGCTCGTAGTATTAATCCAAATTTTTCTTTATTGACGGGATAGATCAAAAGCAACATTAGTGTAATGAGCGCAAATACGCCTGGAATCAACGTCACTGCATTTAAAATTCCATTCAAGGCTTCTGGTGCCTGAACTGGTGCCATTGGATTATAGTTTGAAATGCTTAGAATAATTCCCAATAGCCACATGGCCACTGCGGAGCCTAATTTTTGTATAAATGATCCTAATGAAGTGATAGCACCTTCTCTTCTTAGTCCAGTTGAAAGCTCATCTATTTCACTTAAATCGTATACGAGCGCCCATATGATCGCCCAGAATGAAAGATTTGAGATGTTATATAACGTAGAGTAAATATAGGCATCTTGCACTGTGTTCAGTCCAAGAAATTTAAATGCAAACAGGGAAACAGTTGTAATCAGTAAGCTAACCGTTATTATATTTTTCTTATCAAACCTTTTTACTAACCAATTGATCACTGGAATCAAAACAAATGCGATTGCTGTACCATACATCATAAGCGCTGCAATTTGTCCAGGATGAAAACCTAATAAATAGGTATATGCATACATGATTGCTGCACCATATAGGGAATTACCACACATAAAGGCAAAAATGATTAACATCATCATTCGATATGGCCTTACCTTAGTTGCAACATTCCAATACGTCTTAAAAATATTATCCTTATTCCGAACTTCCTGACGCTCTGCAAGTGGTTTTTCTGTTCCTCTTGTCAAGCTCCAAGTCAGAAAATATCCAATAAAGGATATCACCGCAAATGTAAAGGCAACTAGAGTCCATCCTGTATTTCTGGAAACGCCAAACGCTCCGGTAAAATATCCTACCAATGCTAATGTAGAACTTCCTGCTATGGCTACACCGACACAGCTTAAGACCTGTCCATATAATCGAATCGTGGATCGTTCTGAATAATCCTGCGTTAACTCAGCACCTAAAGCCTTTAGCGGCACATCACAAATCGAATAACTAGTCCAGAACAACACTGCCATCACCACATAATATCCGAACTGCAATTGCGGAGAAAGCTTGACTGTTAAAAATAATAAGGTCAGTGTAATAACCCAAGGGAAAATACCTGCAATCATAAATGGTCTTCTTCGTCCATATTTTGATTGACTTCGATCAGAAAGATATCCGACAATTGGATCTGTTATTGCACTCCAAAGGATTACCACCAATGAAACAGAGCCTGCCCATAACGGGTTAACACCAACTACATCTGTAAGAAATAACATAAAAAACGAATAAAAGAATACATACGCAGTTCCATCTGATACTGCAGCAAATGCATAGCCGAGTTTTGTTTTCATAGGCAATTTCTGCCCTATATGCTCCGACATGTTTTCAGTCATAATACAACCTCCTGTATTGGTTTAAATAATTGGGATTGATTTCTATCGACTGACTCCCATCCAGTCAATTTTAGTCCTCCTCTCACTGAGATATATATGAAACACATAACCGGCGCCAGTCGTGATGTTCAAACAATTAGTGTCTTCTAATGGCTGCTTATTTTATATGATGATTTCTTGCTCTTGAAATATGTAATCGTCCGCATAAAGATAAATTTGGTATGATTCACCCTGCACTAAATTCGGCCCATTTGTCCAGTCATCGGCTTTCACATAGTACGTTTTACCTTGGTCTTTTGTATCAATCGATGTAATATCAGCACAAATTTGATTTGCTGTCCGCATTATAAAAATGTTATTGGCATTCAATCCCTGAACTGGCTCATCTAACGAAAGAAGAATGCCCTCTGTTCCTGTACGCAAAACTTGAAATACATTTTTTTGTTTTGCTTCGGCTATCAATATATCGTAATGAGAAGCTTTTTCTTCTGAAGAGACACTTACAAGTCTCATATTCTCTGAAATGATTTCGGTTGTTTTTACATCTAAGCAGGTGAAAGCATCCAAAACCATCACCTTTCCATTGGCTGGGGGATTTATTGATTTTACAAGCTTTTCAACTGTAATGCCCTTCGAAACTATAATTTTATACGGAGTTGGATCGCCAGGAAATTTTGGTTTCATCATCCGAAGTATTACCTTTGAGTCATAGATGGTCGCCTGGTTTTCTTGAAACACCTGCTTGCCTTCAAAAAAAGTTGCCAGAACGTTAGCTTTTGCTATGTCTTGAGTTTCTGATTTAAAAATATTCCGATCCAATATTATAAAATCTGCTGATTTTCCCTGAGCGAAACTTCCTGTAATCTCCTCTGCAAAACAACCGTATGCTCCGTTGATTGTAGCAACCCGAATCATGGTTGCTAAGTCTACACATTCTCTTTTTCTGTCTTCAGTTGGTCCTAAAGGAAAACGATACTCAGGGTTGCGGTCTAAGTTTACAATTGGAATCTCTGGATTATCATATGGTAAAATTCGGGTAACACCACATTGTATTGCGATCAAAGGGTTATTTGGGCTTGTAACAGGCCAATCACTAGAACTGGCTACTACAACGCCCTTGTCAACCAATGTTTTCATGGGGTAAAATTGATTGGTTCGCTCTTCTCCTAAAAATGGCATGTACATCCTGCTGTAATAATCATCCCTACACATCCAAAACGGTTGTGCGGCTGCGACAACTTCTAGATCCGCCATTCGTTGGATGTCGTTGTCATCAACTAGCATCAAGTGGGTAATTGTATTCCGCCTTGGCTCTCTCCCTTCATCCTTGGCATACTGAAATGCATCGAGTGCCCTTCCCGTCGCTCCATCTCCCATTGCATGCAAGTGGATTTGAAAACCCTCCCTTTGTCCAATATCGCAAATAGCCTTTAGTTGATCATCTGGCCAAACAGGCTCTGCACTTGGGTCACCATTGACAAAAGGTGCCTTTAAGCAGGAGGTAGGGCCTCCACCATCTTCAAAGATTTTAATGCCATTCATTTGAAATAGATTTCCTACCTCATCTTCTTCTCTGCACTGCTTCATTGTTTTAACCCGCGCTTCAAATTCAGGAAGGGCTTCTTGGATTGGCTTATACTGGCCGCCATCAACAGCTGGAGTGACTGCATAATTTCCTCGAAATCGTATCGTTAATTTTCCTTGCTTCGCCAAATTTTTATATGCCTCAATGGCATTGGACTTGGGTTGTAATAAGCAGTCTTGTGCCAATGTGATTCCAAATGAGTTGGCCATTTTTTGATACTCTAGAATAGCAATCATATACTGTTCTACTGAAAAGTCTGGGAAAGCATTCATCACCAAATTGGTTGCCGCATCTTCAAAAAATATTCCAGTTGGTTCCCCTGTATTCGGATCCTTTTGAATCACTCCTCCAGGAGGATTTTCCGTGTATCTCGTAATTCCTGCTCGTTGGATTGCTTTTGTATTTGTCCAGAGTATATGATGAGATGTGTCATATAATGCAACGGGTATATCACCACAAACTTGATCTAACTCTTGCCGTATTGGGTATTGGTTCTTTAAGTTTGGCAAACTCCATCCATTTCCTAATATATAATCATCTTGTGAATGATTGATTGCCCATTCATGAATGGCCTTCAGATAAGCATGCTTCGTTTCATGCTCATAAAGGTTTAATGCAAAAATCGATGGCGCCATTGCTTGACAATGATTGTGAATATCGGCAAAACCAGGCAAAACCATTTTGCCTTTTAAATCAATTACTTTTGTTTCTGTCCCCAAATAGGGATGTGCCATTGGATAGTTTCCAAAGAATTGAATTCTTCCGTCTTTTACCGCAAGTGTATCTCCTTCTTGGGTTACGCCATCCTTCTCCATTGAAAATACTTTTCCATTGATCAGAATCAAATCTGCATAAGCTACATTCATACTTTCCTTCATTGTGCTACCTCTTTACTTCACCATATATGCGTTATAACAGATTTCGCCGGTGGGTTTAAATCCAATTACTGCAAATGCAATGATCCCATTGAGCCATTGATATTTTTCTGCTCCAGTTTCAAAAAACAAATGTTGTCGAAAATAGTAGGTGCTAGGATCAATCAATACTCCTCTTTGTTCCTGTTCCATTTGCTCAGGGGTTTCGATGCAACGCCCATTGGTGGTCAAAGAAATAATGGCACCATCTTCTGTTTTTAACAAATATCTCGTATCAATAATGTCAAGCTGATTGGCATACATTACGTTCCAATCTGCTCCAAAATTTAGAATTTCGCCATTTAGTTTCTCTCCCTTGAAAAACCCTCCTTTAATCGGGCATATTGTTAATTCTCCTCGTCCTACATCCCCAACATAAATATCGGGATGCAGATATGCTTCTAAGTAAAACAATTTCTCAATTTCAACTTCTGGCAATACGAATTTTTCTTCCATAATTGCTACTCCTTTCTTACTGGTACTTGTATCTCAGTCAGGTATTCTGATTCGTTTTCTTTATTCCAAAAACCATCAATTGCGCTATTTCTTGGCAGCCCAGACACGCTATATCCATTTTGAGAAATCCATCGGTATAACATAGCATAGGATCTTCCCATTGTTCTTTGGGGTCCTTTATGAAGCGTGGTTGCCGCCAAAAACTCTGGTTGCTCCCTGAATTTATAGTCACCTTCATGGTAACCTCGATCAGTTACTGCATCGCAAAATTCAATTAACACATTCTTATCTTTATATTCCCCTAAAGGAAAACGGATTGTGTTATATTCTGGCTCAGCAAGCTGAATATTTGGATTTTCCTCCAGCACTCTATCCGATAGCTCTTGTAAGATATTCTGTTCCTTTAGGCTCTCAAGAAATTCATTTAAATCTTCCACTTCAAAAGCTTGATAATACTCCATATGAGCTTCTATCATTTTTACCAAAACAGGATACTCCATTCCCGGTCTCCTTCCCTACGATTTCGTCAAACTTCCAAAGATTAATTTTCCCTCAAAGATTGTAGCCTCTACTTTGATTCGGGATACTTCTTCTTCAGGCACTTCAAATAAATCTTCGGAAAGTACAATGAAGTTGGCTAACTTGCCCGGTTCTAAAGAACCGAACAAGTGGTCTTGATGCATCTGTTTCGCACCATTTAGCGTGTATCCTTTTAGGAGCATATCTCGGCTTAACTTGGCGCTGTCAGGAGGTCTGACACTGCCTGGATATTTTTTTATATCGAGAGGAAACTCTTTGTCTACTCGAGTAGCTGCCACTTCTATCGAAAAAAATGGATCGGCACGATGCAATTCATATCCAGTCACCACATCGGAAGAAAATGTCACCAACGCTCCAGTTTCAATTATTTCTTGAAACTGGTACATTTCAGCCCACTTTTCATATCCATAATACTCTTGTGCAACCTCCCCAAAGTATCCTCCCGACCAATGACAACTCCAGTTGATTGTAATACCAAGCGCTCCAGGTCTTTTCCGATCTTCCTTATTGGTTAGTTCACAATGGGCAAAAATTGGTTGGCAAACCCATGGAACCTTCTTAGCCCTAGATCTTTTCTGAGCTTCTTCCACCGCATCACATGCAGTTCGAAAACCTCTGTCTCCCACTATATGAATATGCAAATCTACCTTTTCTTCATTGCACAGCGAAAAACAATTCGTTAGTTCTTCTAGCTCCATTAACATCTCTCCGTTGTTTTTTCCTTCTGGATCATTGACAAATGGTTCTAGTGAAGCAGCTGTGCCACTTTCGTTTGTCCCATCTAAAAACAACTTCATCGTATTAAACTTCATATGCTTGCTTCCATATTTTCTCTGATATTCTTTTAGCTCTTCTATTTTTTCTGGAAGCTCTTGATAGGAGTAAAATCGATTGATTCCATCATAATAAGCATTAAGCTGCCCTTCCTCTTCCAGTTGTTTCATGGCAATCAATTGACTCTCACCTTCAACCACACCATCTGCGATTGCTGTAATACCATGGGCTGATAGAAATGAAAAATATGGCTTCATTAACTCTGCTGTCAATTCAGTTGGAGGGTTCCAGCCAAGTTTCTCATACATTCGATCTTGAAAATGGAGCCACGCAAGCTCTTTACACCAACCGGTTGGGTTTCCTTCCTTATCTCTAACAAAAATCTCGAGGCCTGGAACGGGATCTTCCGTTTCTTTTGTAACACCAAGAAGTTCCAGCATTTTGCTGTTCATCCAATGAAGATGTTCGCCAAAATCTTGGCAATAGCAAGGTCGATCACTACAGGCCTGATCCAAAAGTTCTTTTGTGGGCCCATTTACACCGAACATAGATGTTGGATAGTACTCAAAGTATAAAAAGGGAACTTCTTCTTTCGGATGTTCCTCTGCATATTTTTTGATAAAATCTAAAATTACCGCCTGATGATCTGTCCATGGAAGTTTGATATGCCAAGAACTTTGCGATACAGCCCCTGGATGTGTATGAGAATCCACAAAACTTGGAAGCACCATTTTCCCGTGCAAATCAAAAATTTCATCACCCTTTGGGCAATCCTCATTGCACCCTACATAAATCAGTTGATCCTCTTTGACAGCCATTGCTTGTGCCCACATTTCATGACCAGATCCTGTATATATTTTGCCATTTTTAAATATGCTGATGCCCATGATAAACCTATTCCTTCCTCTTTTCAGACCAAATTACCAAGTATGTTTTCAGAATACTCAAAACACTTTGTGTGTACAATGGCGTTTCATGGTTGTTTTCAAGTATTTAAACATGAAAACATCTATAAATCTTCCAATTCCCTTCCATTTGCTGCATAAAAAAACACCGCCTTCTGGCGGTGCAAATCATTTCAATAACGAGGCTATCATTCAAGGGTTTGTTATTCTAAAAACATCTCAAGATAATGGGTCTGCATCATATTTTGTACCAATAAGATTGCCTCATCTTCATTTACATTTTTTTCTTGAAGCTTTACATGCATTCGATCCCTGTAACGAATGCGAAACTGCCTAGGAGTACATTTATACCATTCTTTAAACGCTTTATAATAATATTTTGGATCCGAAAAACCACAAGTTTCAGAAATCTCCACGATGGTCATATCTGTGTTTAATAAAAAGCGTTCTGAATTATTTGCTCGAATATAGCTCAAAGATTTTCTAAAACCCACTTCATACAATCTCAAAAATTCTGACACATATGTTTTACTTAAATTAAATTCTTTTCCTATGGAATCTAACGTAATCTGCTCCTGTGCATGCTTTTGCAGGTACCCCATCATCTGCCGGTTGCGTTCCATCAGCTCTGGTTTCAATTTTAAATCTGGCTGATAATAAAACACAATATCAAAATGATTCATAAATAGCTCCACCAAATGGTTTGTCCCACCAAGCAGTGATTGGTGTACTTCAGCATGTTCACCGCGATTTAAAAAACAATGGAGCAAAGAGATTAAAATTCCTTTCAATTGCCGGTGATACTGAGTAGTATGACTTTGACTACTCGCTGCCATTCCTTCGCAAACAAAAAGCAAATTTGTAATAAACGGGTATGTTTCTTGAAATTCCTTCAAAGAAATATAATAGGAGATACAAATATTGTCTTCCTTAGAATGCAAAACATGTGCATCCTTATCAACAGAAATAAACTCTCCCGCTCTTAAGGTAAATTCTTCGTACCCATAGGCAAACTGAACGCTTCCTTTGAGGCAAAATATAATTTCTAATATATCCTCGTGCATATGTGTAGGGACATATATAATTTTTCTCATTTTAATTCCTAGCGGAACACCTGAAAGCCAATGGATTTTTTCCTGAAATCTCATCAATTGCCCCTTTCTTCTTCACTTTTCGTTGAAAACAAGTGTATAATAACATAAAATAAAAGCAAATGGTAATTCTTTAATCATTTATGGTGGGTTTTATGAAGAAAATCAGTCTAAAAATTATGCTTGCTATTATCATTTGTTCCATTTCTACTTCTACAATTTTATGCGTAGTGAGCATTACAAAAGCCTCCTCTGTCATGAAAGATGAGGTGGAACAAATGCTTGGTTACGGGTCCGAAAAATATTCTAATCAACTCAGTATCTATTTTGAAAATACCGAAAGTATTGTTGACTCTTTGGCGGCCAACGTTTCTGTTACCTTTGATCCAGCAGACTCTATATTAAACTCATATTATTTTCAAGATTATAAAGATTACTTAAATGGAATCATCAGAGAAACTTTGCAGTATTCCGATATTGCATATGGATTGTATTTTACTTTTAGTCCCGAATTGACTGCGCCTACGCAGGAAGAAGTATGGTACGCTTTTGATGACTTAGGAGAACCGCAGCAGGTCCTACCAGATTTGAGTCTCAGCGCAAGAAATTTTTCTGAGCCAATCAAGGATGATATGCAATACTATTTCAAGCCAATCCGGGAAAAACGTGGCGTTTGGACAGGACCTTACGTGGACACAGATGTGGAACTTGAAATGCTCTCCTATTCTCGTCCCGTCTATGTAAAGGGGATTCTCATTGGTGTTGCTGGTGCCGATATTCTTACAGATGATACAATAGATATTGTAAAAACTATGAAAATCTACACTGGAGGAAATTCTTTTCTATTTAATGAGGATAAAAAACTGATTGTTTCTAGTGATCATATCAGTCCAGATCAGATTTTAGAAGGAGAACTGCAAATCAAGCGATTTTCCGCAATAAAAGATTCTGGTATTTTTCATTATTACGATCGAGAAGAAGAGTATATCCTTGCATTTAGCAAGCTTTCAAATGGTTGGACGGTTGCAATCACACAACCAACCGAAGAAGTTTTTTCCCATGCAAGGGGGCTTGTTTTTATTCTCGAATTGATGACATTGATTTGTATACTTGTTACCATCGTATTTGGAATTTATTTTTCAAGGCGCGTTTCCAAGCCCATTGTCAATGCTTCTGACCAACTAAAACTCCTTGAAGTTGGGGATTATTCCCACGACATTCCGCTTGAGTTTCTAAGCCGTAAGGATGATATCGGAGAATTTCACAATGCAATCTTGGCAATCCAATCAGAGATGCGAAAAGAGGCCACACTAAACAGAGAAAAAGATGTTCTTTTGATATACCAATCCAAACAAGCAAAAATTGGCGAAATGGTGGGAAACATTTCGCATCAATGGAAACAGCCACTCAATACAATTAATTTAATCCTCCTCAACTTATACGATGATTATCAGTACCAAGAGCTCACTGCTGAAGAATTCAAAGCTACCATAGACAAGCTCATACAAATTGTCAAGAATATGTCTGAGACAATCAAAGATTTCACTGATTTTTTAAAGCCTAACAGGGAAGCAACTCAATTTAGTCTCAAAGAGTCCATCCACTTGGCTCTTAACTTGATGGAGGCAAGCTTAAAGTATCATGGTATTACGGTGGAAGTGGATTTGGAAGACGGTTTGGAAATCATGGGATATCAAAATGAATTTTCACATGTCCTCTTTAATATCCTAAACAATGCAAGAGACGCTATATTAGAATCAAATCCAAATGAAAAACGAATCGTAATACAAGGCTGGCGAGAGTTGCAAAGTGTTATTCTTGAAATCTCCAATATGGGAAACCCCATACCCGAAGATACTCTTTCTCAGCTATTCGAACCATATTTCACCACAAAAAGTGATAAAGACGGTACAGGAATTGGTCTATATATTTCAAAAGTAATTATTGAGCAGAGAATGAATGGAAGCATCCGGTTATACAATCATGACACAGGTGTTTGCTGTCGAATTTCCATAGAAGCCGCAGCGTCCGCCGGGATGGCATCATCTTTTTATCCTTCTGCAATTGAAGATACTATCTATGAAACAGAGGAGGAGTAGACTTGAAAATACTTTATGTTGAAGATGAGCAAGAAGCAAGGGAGGCCCTAAGTAAGTATTTAAAAAGACGTTTTGGTAAAATTTTTACTGCCGTAGATGGGGAAGAAGGTCTATCTGTTTTTCAAGCTCAAAAACCCGATTTAGTCATCGTGGATTTATATATGCCAAAGATGGATGGACTAGAGATGATACGCGAAATTAAGAAACTCTCCCCAGATGTCCATGTTATTATTACCTCTGCAGTAGATGATGTCAATGTCATTTTGCAAAGCGTAGATATCGGTATCAACAAATATCTTCTCAAGCCTATTGACTCAGAAGATCTGATTTCTGCCATTCAGGAATATCAAACCATGCTAACAGGAAAACTTTTATTAGAAGAAATTCTTAGCTCAGATCAAAAGAGTCAAGCTGAGGATCGAATCAAAAAAGAGTTTACTTCCTTTCTGAAAACAAAGACAGGAAAAGGTCCAAGCGGAGTATCTGTATTCATCAATTCTGACAAAATTGAAATCAAAGCCTTTGATGCCTTTACCATAATGGAAAAAAACATGATTGACAATATTCAGAATAGTATTATAATTGAACAATATAGGAGAATGTTTTATTCTGTCAATGAAACAGCTATCTGTAATTTGATTCATGAGATAATAGGCTTGAGAGTTAAATTACAACAGGTAGAAATTTCTCCTGAAGATTCTTACAACAAAATAGAACTACAAATTCTTCAGTAGATTGGAAGATTGATAAGAAAACTTTTTTAAGTTGGCTTAATAAGGACCAATGCAAAGCTTTGCTTTGTATTGGTCTTTTTTATGTAGTAAATATTGCGTTGAGGTAGCAAGCGAGAATTACGACAGCAATATTTCGATTAATTATTTATTTTTTTTCGTCATATGTGATATGGCGAATACGAAGGAGGTACATTATGCTGAAACAACTTCAAGCAGAAGCCGCAGGTTTTAATTCACGGCGATCTCTTGTAGCAGTCATTATCATCATTCTTTTATCGATGCTATTAACCAATCTTATTCCTGAGGATCCGGCTGATTTTGGTGTTCTGGCAACCATCCCCGCACTATTTTTGATTGTCTACATTTTCCTTACGAAACGTATCTTAGAAGCACTTACCCTTGCTTCGATTATGGGCTTTTTTATGGTTTCACCAGATGATGTGCTCGGTTCCTTTAGTGGTTCCTTGCTGGAGGTTATGATGAGTGAAGACATCGCTTGGCTGATTATTGTATGCGGTCTTATGGGCAGTATCATTTCTCTCATCGAACGAGCTGGCGGTGCCTTTGCCTTTGGCGAATGGGTTGCGAAACGAGCAAAAACAAGAAAATCATCTTTGATGTGGACTTGGTTCCTTGGGGTCGTTATTTTTATTGATGATTATCTGAATTCACTCACAGTTGGTTCTTGTATGGCACCCCTCACTGATAAGCATAAGGTTCCAAGAGAGTTTCTTGCTTATGTCGTTGACTCCACTGCTGCCCCTCTATGTGTTATCATTCCAATCAGCACATGGGCAGTATTCTGCGGCAGGTTGCTAGAGGTAAATGGATGGGCACCAGAAGGCGACGGCCTCATTTACTTTATTAAAACCCTCCCATTTAACTTTTATGGATGGATTGCTGCCATTGTTGTTCCCCTTGTAATTTTAGGAATCATCCCAATCTTTGGTCCTATGAAAAAAGCAGAACAACGTGTTCTTGAAGGGGGTCCTTTGGCTCCTCCAGGATCCGAAAAGATTGATATCCGTTCTGGTGTTGAGGAAGTAAAACTGCCAGAAAACCCTAGAATCTACAATTTTTTATTACCAATCGTCGTATTGGTTGGCGCAACAATTTACTTTGATGTAGATATGCAAATGGGTGTTTTGGTTACGATAGCCTTTATGTTTATTCTCTACCTTGCACAAAATATTATGTCTGCAGAGGATTTTAGTGATGTGGCCCTGCAAGGGATTAAAAACATGATTCTTCCACTCATGCTAATGGTACTTGCATTCCTCTTTGCAGGTGTCAATGATCAAATCGGATTTACCTACTACGTAATTTCATCTGCATCTCAATTTATGACACCAGAGCTGATGCCATTTATCATATTCTTGGTACTGGCTGTCACTGAGTTTATTACTGGCACAAATTGGGGGATGTATATCATCGCTCTGCCGATTGTCATTCCACTTGCGATGGGAATGGACGTAAATGTTGCTTTAGCGGTATCTGCTGTGCTTTCTGCTGGTGTATTCGGCAGTCACATATGCTTCTACTCCGATGCAACAATCCTAACTTCTGCCGCTACTGGTTGTAATAACTTTGACCATGCCCTTACGCAGGCACCTTTTGGTATTTTCGCTGCAGGCTTATCTGCTGTTTGTTTCCTAATAGCAGGATTTATTTTCTAGTCAACCGAAAATATTTCCTCTTATAAAACCAATCGTATCGAAAAAGACTTGCCACGGCAGGTCTTTTTTCGCATTCTCTTTCAGGTACGACTGGCGATGGCGATTCGAATCTGATAGAATACCTGTAAGAATAAAATATGAGGAGCAGATTTATGACCATTCCCACGAAACACATTTCAGAAATTTTAAAAATACTTGCGTCCTGCATGTTTCCCGATGCAAAAGAAATGATCCATCAAGAAACAGTTGGCCAAGGCTGGCAAGGAATCTACGTGGGTGGAGTTATCCCTCTTGGATACAAAATTGACCGAGAGCGGCACTATCAGGTTGATGATAAAACGCTCCCATTTGTAGAATACCTTTTTTCAGAATATAGTAACGGGAAATCCCTCGATCAAATTCTCAAGCATTGGCACAATCAAGAGATTCGTTCCATCCGCGGTATAAAATTAGATGAAAAGCTTCTAAAAACAATGCTTCAAGATAAAAGATATTTGGGATTCTTTATCTATGATACGATTCAAATTCCCCACTCGGTACCCCAATTGATCAGTGAAGAATTATTTTTCAAGGCTAGTCAATTCATAAATCCGAGCAAAACTGATGTTTATAGAGAAGAAAAAGCACTCCCATTCAGCCATTCTTTATGCAAAGAATCATCACTACATATTGACCAAACCAGCTTTGATAATTGGTTGATGGAAGAATGCCGCAGAGCATTAACGCCACAAGTACAAACTACCATCTCCGATTTTATCTTCAGTCAGTGCAATCCACCAGAAACAAAAACGCAAATCAATAAGCTAGAAAAAGAAATCGGCCAGTTGGATTTAACGGTGCAAAATTTAATTAAGGTCTTGGAGCATGGTCAAGATGCAGACCTTTTGCTGAATCGTATGAAATCCTGCCGGACCAAACAAAAACACTTGGAAAAACAGCTTTCAGAAGAGAAATATCTTTCAAAAGACTTTACCTCTTCTGAAATACATACAGTGTTACACGCACTGACAGAAAAACCGACTTGGACTCTTCCAGAAAGAAATCTGGTAGAACTGCTCCTCATTGAGGCGCTTGATTTTGAAAACAATAAAATTTATCTTACATTTCAATGGGATTTAGGGAAAGTTTTCTTTGAAAACACGAAGATTTAAATTCCATTTAATTGAATTTATGATACAATATGCATAGTATATTGTATGAAAGAAAGGGAAGGTATCATCACGTGAAACATCGATTATTTACCATTACCATTTTGGTTTTTTGCTTACTGCTTGCCCCCAGTTTTTCCTTTGCCGCCACCTCATCTACGTATGATGAGTATGCTGAAAGTCTTTCTAATCTAGGAGTTTTTGTTGGTACTGGCAATGGTTTTGAGCTGGATCGTCAGCCTACAAGGATAGAAGGTCTTGTTATGCTCATACGTCTTCTTGGTGCAGAAGAAGATGCACTTGAAATGCAAAACGATTCCATACCTTTTACTGATGTCCCAAATTGGGCAAAAGGATATGTGGCTTATGCATATGAAAATGGTCTAACCACAGGAATCAATAGTACCACGTTTGGTTCCAAGATAACCATGGATGCCAAGGCGTATCTCACATTTCTGCTGCGTAGTCTTGGTTATAATGATCAGGCTGGAGATTTTACTTACAAGAATGCTCTAACGTTCGCAAAAGATATTGATTTAATCAGCGATAAGACATATACCACGCTAAGCAATCAAACCTTTTTACGTGCTCATATTGCGAAAACATCTTATGATGCGCTGAATTTCCCTTATAAAGGATCCTCTTTAGCCTTAATTGATAAGCTCGTATCAGAACAGAAAGTGGAAAAAGCAACCGCTGCACAATTCAAAAAACTTTCGTTGGGCGAACCAGCTGAACTTTCCATTCAAGCCTCTGGAGCTGTTTCCTTAGAAGAAAATTTAAAGAGTGTGGTTATGCTTACCTGTTACACAGATGACAGTGATTACTATGGACCAGTCATTGGCAGCGGGGTCATCCTTTCCGCTGATGGCAAAATTATTACAAACTATCACGTGATCGAGGGAGCAAAATCCATCGAAGTCACGTTTAGTGATGAAAGCACCTATACGAGTACCGTTGTTATTGAAGATTATGATGAGGAGTTAGATCTTGCTGTCATTAAAATAAATAAGACGGGATTGACTTCTGCTGTGATTGGAGACAATTCCTCTTTAAAAACAGGTAATTCAATTCGAACAATAGGAAGTCCTTATGGCTATCTGAATACCGTCACTGAAGGAATCGTTTCTGCACTTCGTACAGACAGTATTCAAATTTCTGCCGCAATCAATCCAGGAAACAGCGGTGGCGGACTGTTTGATTCTTCTGGTCATCTTATAGGAATTACAACACAAAAGCTGTATCTTGCAGATAACATGGGATTTGCCATTCCAATCACTTATTTAACAGATGTTTCTGACAACAAGAATATCTCTATGGCAAATTTTTATAGCCTTTTTTCAGAGCCATTGCCGGCGGCACCAACTGGATTGACTGTTCTTTATGAAACAGAATCCACTGTATTTTTAAAATGGAACGAAGTATCTGGCGCTGATTACTATAATGTATATTACTCTACTCCAGATGACGATTATTATCATTACTTGGATTCCATCTATGAGATTACGCCTTATGGTTATATGGACTATTTACTAGAACCAGGTCAAGAATATGAGTATGTAGTCACGACAGAAAAGGACTATATAGAATCAGATTATAGCACGCCCCTCACCTTCCGAAAAAGCTACACCAATTACCGCCATGGCAATTTCAATCTGTTTTATACCGACTATCCCGATATCCCTGATATTGGGAAGCTGCTGAATATTACTTATTCAAAATCAGGAAATGTCTATACCTATCGTTTGGCAATAGAGGATGAATACAACGACTATGCTTTTGATGATTATGAATATCTTTTGGATTCATTTGGGTTTGTCGGCACTGAAAGCACTTCCAATACCAGCACCAAAAATTCTGTTGAGACGATAACAGGCACCAATATCTATTACAACGCAACCACTGATCAGACCATATCCATCTCCTTGCAATACTCTTATGGTGATGATTCAGACATGATGATTACCGTTACGATAGATTAAACGATTTCATTTTAGTAAAAAGAATAGAATGGTGTTCTATCATAAAAAGAATGCGATAGCAAAAGCCCCCTGGAAAAACTGACCTTCAATATGCTAGATTCTTAAGCCTAACATATTGGAGCCAGTCCAATCCAAGGGGCTTTTAGGTTAAGTTTTTCAATTCATCTGTTTATAGTTCTAATACCGCATGATACAGAACGATATATCCCTGATCTGGAACCGTGACCTCAATCGGCGCTATAATTTCCGTTTTATTGTCAATTTCACCATCCCATACACTATAGTATCGGCCGGTCCAATCGGTTTCAGGTAAAAGGTAGTAAGTCCCTGGTGCGATATCTTTTCCGATTTTATATTTGCCACTAATTAGTGTTCCGTTTGTTGATTTGACAGGGTTCACATTTTCAGCCGCAGTAAATCGATAATCACTGCTTAAGGTTTGACCGTCCTCTACCTCAATGGTCATACAATATAGCTCATTGCTTAAACAGGTTTCTCCATCAATTTCCACAGTGTCTGGTTGCAGCATGTCTCCAGTCCAAATAAAATACTCTCCCTCAGGGATATCTCTTCCGATTCGATAGAATCCTGGTTCGTAAAACAAAGGACTCTCAACAGAAAATGTTACAGATGGCTCAGGATTTGTCATATCTTCATCCACTGGATTGTCTAATGCTGCATCAGTAATTACATCAGCTGAATTTGACCCTTCCCCTTGATTATCATCCTGGTCTAACCTTTGAAGATCAGAACTACCCTCTAAAACGGTTTCTGTTGGGTTTTCTTCAGAAGAATTTGAGATATCACTGCCTGGCACTACAAAATGCAATACCAAAAGCCCTGCAATTGCTAAAACCAAGACTCCAATCAAAATTTTAATCCGAAATCCATTTTTTCCAGACAACCAACCCAATAATCTATCCTGCTCCACTTCTTCATCCCATGAATCACCTGGGTTGTTTTGATTTTCTATCGATTCTTCTTCCAGATTTACTTGATTTTCTAACATCAATGCCTCTTCTTTTTCACAAAGAAGTAGTGCTACACCAATCTCATCTTGTGTATTTTTATTAAAATATTTTACCATATTTTCTATTAAGGCTTGGCTAACGTCATCCTCATGAAAATCCTTCATCCAACTGAAAAAAGTCGGGCAAGCAGGAGAAATCGTGTTGTAATCCTGGTTGGAAAGGCTCAAACTTGCGCCTCCGCTGATAATCATAAATCCATAGGGTTCTTCCAAGGTTCCTCGATACATTTGCAGTCTGTTTTCTGGCAATGCGAGTGGACTCCATGGGTCAACCTTGGTGCCTTCTCCCTTTGGCCTTGATAAAATTTTGCACTGCTCTTGATAAAGAAGAATCATCCCTTTTCCAAGCTGACCTGCAATGTAGCGATTTCCGTTGACTGCCGCAAACAAAACAGAGCAATCCCCACAGAAGGATTCAATATTCGCCCCTTCAATCGACTCTGTGATGTGGTCGATAAATTTTTTCTTGACTTGGTGCGCCGGCTCTTTATACAATTCATCAAAATGATTGGATAAATATAGAATCGCCTCTTCAGATATTAATTCTGTTAAAAACCCAGACTGTCCTACAATCTGATGCCCATAATAAACTACCCCCGTATTCCGTGTATGGGTTGTTTTCAGTTTGGCTGTCATTTCTTCTCTTTTTTCGCCATTCAATTGACCTTGTATGATTCCACTTGCGGTTTTTATTCTCATGTTCTCTCTATCCCTCTTTTTATTGTTATATCTATTCATTCGCATGATTTATTTATCATCGTCACGTTAATTCTTTTTGAATCTTCTCCAAACGTTGGATTCATTCATACCTTCCAATTATTATAACGTAACTTTTCTTTCTTGTTAACTCTATTTCTGTTATCATATAATAAATAGAAAGCAGGAGGATATTTTTATGCCATTTATTAATGTAAAAACAAATGCACCAATCCCATTTCACAAGGAAGAGTCCATCAAATCTGTACTAGGTCAGTCGATTAAACTTCTTCCTGGAAAATCCGAAGGTGCACTTATGGTCGCTTTTGATGCCAATGCCCACCTCTGGTTCCGAGGAACAAATGATTTAGCAGCTATTGTTGAGGTTTCAGCATTTGGCACTTGTGCAAAAGACGCTTATAATGATTTGACTGGGGCAATCTGTGAAAACTTAAGTGCAGAGCTTGGATTAAAAAAAGAACGAATCTTTGTCAAATATACCGAAACACCTTACTGGGGATGGAACGGCTCTAATCTATAGCCTGTTTTTCATGATTCTACGGTTGCCTTTTCTCCTGAGGTTTTCTCATCAAATACGTAATTGGAACAAGATATAAAAAGCATGCATAAGGCAGTGCGGCAGGACTGCTCCCTAAAAAGGCTAATGGAACAGACGAGGCAATTGCCCATGGCACAATTCCAGCTAAAACAATAGTGGAATTCCCAATATCAATTGCTAATTCCTGCCGGTCTGCACCTTGATTCATATATGGTTTTTTTAAAATTGCTGCACCCATAGTGGTCGCAATGGTTTGGTTGCAAAATACAGCACAAAAAACAAGTCCGCTCAAAGCTGTAACTGGAAACCTTCCAATTTTTTTCATTGTTTCTTCCATTTTTTCTTCTACCGCGATTAGCATTCCGGTTCCCTGAAAAATTCTTGAGTAAGTGCATGAAATCATTACAATTGCATTGACCTCAAGCATCGATATGATTCCCCCTCCATTGAGCATTTGTCCAAAAAATCCGTGGCCGTTTTGATACCCGAAAAAAAACATTTTTAACAGGTCTTGTATTTGAATTTCTTGCACAAATACGCTGATGATACCTGCACTCAACACACTTAGAGTCATTGCAATTTTAACATCTACACGAAATACTGGTAATGCTAGCATAAAAAGTGCGGGAATGACAACAACAATATGTATGGTGTACGCAGCTTCTATAGCCCTCAGTAAATCACTTCCTATGTGCTGAATGGGATTCAGGTATGAAAAGATACCATACACCACAAGGCAAATTCCAAAAGGAAGCCACCCTGTGGATAGTAACTTCCTCATATTTTGATTTGGATTAGTTCCAGTTACGGCAGCTGTTAGAATCATACTAGATGAAGCTGGTGAACATCGATCTCCAAAATAAATTCCTGACATAATCACACCGGCTGCAAGAAGTGGATTTACGCCACCACTGCGCGCCAAGGTCATGCAAATTACACCAAGCGTTCCAGCAACGCCAAAGGATGTACCAATTGCATAAGAAAGTAAACAGGCAAGCAAGAAGGTAACGATCAAAAACAATTTTGGTGTAATTATCTGAACTCCGTAATAAACAAAAAAGAGAATCGTTCCGCTCGCTCTCCAAGATGCAGTTAAAATCCCAATTAAAAATAATACAAGTACAACGACAAGTGCATCCTGAATCCCCGCAATCGAATACTGTACGATGGCCGATATAGAATTTTTACGACCTAATCCAATGATGACAAAACAAAGGTAGCCAATCAAAAGTGGCACTACCAAGGTCACTCCGTAAATCAAACTTCCAATTGTTGTTACTAAAAACACAATCAGTCCAATCGTAAAATCCATATGATACCTCTTATCCTTCGCTTCGTTGAATGAGTATGGTCGATGCAATAATCAGTACAATACCGAAAAGTTGTGATGCCGCCATATGTTCCTGCAAAATTGTAAACGCCATGATTAAAGTAAATGGTAATTCTACCGATGCAATCACAGACACTTTTTCCGAACCAATATGTTTCAATGCCTTGAAGATGAAATATATTGGTAAAATTCCCGATAATCCTGCCAAAATGAAAATAGAAAGGTAATCATTTATATGAATTATAAAACCTTGCCCTGATCCCCATAATAGAATTAATGTTAATACAAAAGAAGCAATACATGCATAAAAGTTGATTACGTTTGGGTCCTCTTCTTTTAATTTTAAATCTGCATATACATTATAAAACGCATAACATAGTCCACTGCATATCCCCAATAAAATCCCTTTCGGATTTAGATGGTTTACATTTGAAACGAAATCTAATACCATAGCCGCTCCAAACACTGCCATCAAAACTGAAACATAATTCATCCACTTCATCTTGCGAATCCCAGTAATTGCAAAGAACAGGGTGATATATACTGGATTAATAAAAAGCAGCATGGATGTGACACCCGCGTCTAAGTATTGAAGCGCAGAGTAAAAGAAAAGTGTGGTTCCTGTGCCTCCGATAATCCCTAATAAAGAAAAACGAAGAATCATTGGGGTTTTGATTCTGAATGATTTCGGATTCTTTATCGCTAACCATACTCCAAGTAAAATAACAATATTTAGATATTCATAAAATGTGACCTGAATGGGGTGTGTACCTCCTGAAATGAGTCCCTTACCAATGATTGCGATTAGCGAGAAAAAAAATGCAGCAAGAACTGCATAGATATATCCATACGTATGTGATTTCATAAGAATCCCTCTTCTAATTACTTCGTTTGCTTTGATAGAATTTTTCGAATCCAAACGCGCTGCATCTTTTCTGATTCAGGCTCTATAATGTTACGAAATAACTCTTCTAAAGGCTGATTGTTGCCAGCAAGAGAAGCAGCACTGGATTGATCCATTTCAGCCTTCACAACTCGTTTAAAAATTAATCGGTGTCCTGAAACTGCTGCAAGATACTCAAAAAATACTTTTTGTGTTCTGCCATTTCCCTCACGAAATGGGTGGAGCGCATTGACCTCACCAAAATAAAATGCAATACGCTTTCCAAAGTCCTCTTGCGGTGTTTCCATCAGATACTTTTCTCGTTCCAGCTTTTGAAAAATTTCTTTTCCATAATCATCGAGAAACATCCATGGAGCAAAGGGCATCGTTCTACCAATGTTTACCGTTCTACTCTGTCCCGCCCAAGTATAAATGTCCCCAAAAAGACGTTTATGGATATCTTTTAAGTGTTGAAAATCAAAATTACCAGCCACCGGATTCATGTACCGAATGTCCAGTAAATTGAACCCTACAATATCTCGTTCTGCTGATTCGAATGCTTTTTGATCCGTAATATTTAGCTTGTTTATTAATACGGATGAATTAGGGTAGCAATATTTTGTATCTTTAATTTCTGTATAATAATCATCTATCATAGTTTCTGGCAGTGCCTGTCCTGCTATGTTTGGCAATCATAGCCGCTTTTGCATCCTGTATGGATATGCGGCCTGCAATACAATCTCTCATCATCTGCTTATTTTCTCGAGTCAGTGGTAACCCCTCGTGGGTCATGGCTGCGTCCACATTATTGATCATTGATTCTGCATTGAGGTTTTTCATAGAAGGTAATTCGCTTAATCCTAGGCTTTCCAAATGTCTGATCCTGAATTTAGATCTCAATTTGGGTTTACGGTGATTCATCGTTCCCTTGTTCTTTTTTTTTGATCCAGAAGAACCGTTTTTCATTACGATCATCCCTTCCTTATATTTGTTATATTATACCACCATTTTATGTAATTTGAAATATCACCTATTTTTTCATTCCATTCGGGGTTTTGCTCTTTCAATGGTTCATTCTTGCTATTTATCCATAAGCTTTTTTAGCTTGTCGCCAAACAAATCTCCCAAGGTGGTTCCTGTATCTTCCTGTACTAAGTCATACGCCGAATCCCCTTGGCCTTGGGCATCTTTGATACTAAGGCTCATCTTTTTGTTGGGTTCATCCACGTTTATAATCACTGCATCTACTTCATCGCCTATAGAAAGAACATCCGCAGGATTTTTAATATGATCCTCAGTGATTTCAGATTTAAAAACCACGCCCTCCACTCCAGGTTCAATCTCAACAAAGGCGCCAAAATTTAAAAGTCTAACAACTTTTCCCTGTACATAGTCTCCTGGCTGATAATATTCTGCAACACCTTCCCATGGATCATTTTCTACATCCTTTAAAACAAGTCCAATCCGTCCAGTCTTTTGGTCAATGTTAGCAACATAGACGGTAACTTGATCTCCAACAGTTACGACTTCTGCTGGGTCATTGACTCGATGCCAGGCCAAATCATTGAGATGAATTAGTCCTTCTGCTCCTCCTAAATCAACGAAAGCTCCAAATTTCATCAATTTAGTGACTACCCCTTGTCTCATTTCTCCAGTTTGAAGTTCTTTCATCAAAACTGATTTATCTTTTGCTCTTAATTCTAACTCTACAGCTTTTCTTGACAGCACCACTCGTTTTCCGTCTCGATCGAAATCCTCTACTGCAGCTTCCAGCGTATGTCCAAGGTATTGATCTAGCGCTTCTACGTATTGATAAGATAAAAGTGAGGCTGGGATAAAGCAACGAACACCCCGATAAAATCCAATGACCCCGCCTTTCACAACTTCTGCAATTGTCACTGAAACAGTATCGTGTTCTTCATACGCATCCTCAAGATCCTCCCATCCTGCTAATATTTCAGCTTTTTTGTGTGACAGAATAACGTTACCCTCCTGATCGTGGGGATTGATAACCAATACAGCAATTTCCTGTTCCGGTTCATAAGTATGCCCTGACATCCACTCTTCCCGTCTGACAATTCCATCTGATACGTAGCCAATATTCACGATGACTTCTTCATCCAGAATCGATACCACTTTACCTTCTAACAAATCGTCTTTTTCCAACCGTTTCATGGATTTTTCTATTTCGTCCATGTATGCTTCCATCGTATTTAGTTCTTCTATATTCTTCTCTTTCACGTTATTTACCCGATTCCCTTTCCGATCTTCATTTAGATATATTTGATCTGATTATGCCCTTGTTATTTGCACTAATCAGGCGACTATGATTACCCACTTATCACACGATTGGGACTATCCCTTGCCACATGATTGTGATTGCCAGCTTGTTACACGATTGCTTCTTCATGTAGGCTACAATAAGACACAATCAATTGCTTTCCTATCTATTATTATATGTTATTTTGGCATATTTGACAAATATGATGAAATACTTTATGCTAGCTATAAATGTAAAAAATGAATACGGCTCTTCAATCTTATTTTAATGATACACATGAGGTAGGTAAAGCGATGCGATTACTAGAAGATAACGATTGGATTTTTCTAAACAATATCATACACAAAATTTACAGCACAGAAGACTTGACACAAATGCGAAAAAATCTTCTTGAATTAATTCGTCTTCTCATTCCTTGTTCGGTTGCAACGTTTTATCTTGCAGAAAACAGTACTTCCAATCTTCTTGGGCAGCCCGTAGGAATTGGCTTGTCGGAAAAAGATCTTCAGGATTACCTTGACCGGTATGAAGATTTAGATTTCACCCGATGGATTTTTGTCAGTGCGAAAGGGATGGCATATCGAGAAAGTGATTTGATTCCAGATGTCACCCGCGAAGCCACTCCTCTTTATCAACAAATGTATCTTCCTAAAAATTTACACCATTCTGCTCAACTTAGCATTGTGTATCGTGATGTTTTTTTGGGAATTATATCCCTTTACCGGCCGAAATCAGAGGAAGATTTCTCTGAGAGGGATATTTTTATTCTTGATATGCTAAAAGACCACCTTTCTTTTCGTTTGGCATCTGACGCCAAAACCCTTACAGAAAAAACAAATCAAATTCCAATCAACTTGAGCGCTTACGCAGTGCAGTTTCATCTGACCCAAAGAGAAACAGAAGTTTTTTCTCTCCTTTTTGAAGAATTAACTGACGAAGAAATCTGCAGTCAGCTATTCATCGGATATAATACATTGAAAAAGCACATTTTGAGTATTTATCGCAAGGCTGGCATAAACAGCAGATTGAAATTATTTAAATTGGTAAACCAAAAGCAATCTGACTAATCATTGGTTCAGATTGCTTTTGGTTTTATAGGGCATTTTATGTGATTTTAGTTGAATTTGAATTTTCTTGATTCCATCTACTTTACTTTATTTCAGCATGTACGCCTGATAGCAAATCTCTCCTGTCTCTTTAATTCCCATCACAGCTACCGCAATCACACCATTGAGCCACTTGTACTTATCCGTTCCAGTCTGAAAGAAAAGATGCTGTCGAAAATAGTACTTATTTGGATCAACAAACTCACCACGATCTAAAGCCTGATCTTGCTCAATGCTGTTCAAATATCTCCCATTTGTGAAAATCGAAATATATGCGCCATCATCTGTCTTCAGCAAGTATCTTGTATCCATTACGTCCACACGGTCTTTATCCATGTAATTCCAATCTGCTCCGAAATTCATAATTTCGCCTTTTAGCTTTTCCCCTTCAAAAAATCCTCCGATTACTGGATAAATATTTAACTCGGAAGTTCCCACATCGCCAATGGGGATAATTGGTGCGCAAGTGGCCTCCAAATAGAACAGTTTTTCTAATTTCAGTTCCGGTAATTCCAACGGTGATTTTCTTTCTATCATAATCTAGACCTCGCCATTCTACTATTTTTCATATACAATTTCACCATTCATTACAGTCAATAAAATACTTGCTTCCTTAACCTCCTCTTCTTTTACTTCAAAAAGATTTCTATCAACAACAACCAAATCTGCCAATTTGCCAGTTTCCAGTGTCCCTAGCTCCCTCTCGCGACCAACGGCATATGCTCCACCATACGTATATGCGCGCAATGCTTCAAATAGTGAGATTTTCTCTTGCGGATTTACACCCACGATTTGGCCATCTTCTCCCTTTCTAGTGATAGCAGCATAAATATTGGGAAATGGATTAATATTGGCTACAGGAAAATCAGTACCAAAGGCCAGCGTTCCGCCACAGTCTATAATTGACTTGTGTGGCCATTCATATCGGCATCGTTCTTTGCCGATACGTTCGATTTTTTCATTCATATCAAGTGGCAAATGAATTGGCTGCATCGATGCAACAACATCAAGTGCACCAAACCGCCCTAGGTCATCTGGATGTATACTTTCAACATGCTCAATGGTGTTTCGATACAAACATCCTGCATTTTCATGATTTGATTTTTCAAACACGTCCAAAGCAAGATTTACTGCACCATCCCCGATACAATGAAGCCGTACACTAATACCTTGTTGATTCGCCAGCAACACACAATTTTCATATAGCTCTTGTGTGTAATTTGTATTTCCCTTTGTTTGTGGTTTGTCACTATATGGTTCCAACAGGCTTGCTGTATAGGTTGATGTTACGCCATCCACAAAATGTTTCACTCCAGAAACCTGAAGTTTTGGGGAATCAAACCTCTCCTTTAGTCTATTTACGGTTTCGTAGTTTCCATCCAGTCCCATGCTTGGGTACAGGTGCAATCTCACAGTTAATTCGCCTGCTTCTTCCAGCTCTGATGCAATTTGATAATCTTTAAAATCTTTTTCTAAAACTGGAGATACCGACATATTTGTTGTAGATGTAATACCGCTTTTGGCAACTTCTTTAAAAAAATTCCTTTGCAGTTCTTTCATTTTATTCTCTTCTATTTGAAATGCACTTTCATTTGCGGGTGCGCAGGCTTCTATTTCAAATAACAATCCATTTGGAGTTCCATCCTTATCCTTTCCTATTTCTCCAAAGGATACCTGAGACTCAGCAGTAATCCTACATGCTTTAAGTGCCTTGCTATTAAGCCAGAATGTATGGCAATCAGCCGATAGTAAATATACTGGTCGGTCTGAAACAACAGCATCCAGTGAAGCACAACTTGGCAATTCGTTGTTATCTCCCCAATAAGCTGGAAACCAACCCATCCCACTGATGATTTCATATTCTGGATGCGCATCAGCAAAAGACTTCACCATAGATACGCATTCTTCCTCACTCTTAGCTCCAAATAAATCAGTTAACATATATTCACTATTTACAAATGCACCTGTAAAGAAATGCATATGGGCATCGAAAAATCCAGGCATTATTAGCTTATTTCCATAATCTAAAACTTGTGTACTCTCACCAATCCAACTTTGCAATTCAGGTAAGCTTCCCACTGCTACAATCTTATCGTCCAAGACTGCAACACCTCCGGAAATCAGAGAATTTGTTGTGCCAGTAAAAATCGTATCGCTTGTAATTACCATACTTGCCTTGTTCATTGTTTTCCTCCTTAATTGTTTTTGAGAAGCTTATATTCTCTCATAATACATGCAATCGCAAGAGCAAATGACAACAAGTCTGCTCCTGGTTGTGACATGAAAATACCATTTAATCCAAAAGATTTTGGCAAAATATAGAGTAATGGAACTGCAAAGATAATAATTCTTGCAATACCATTTAATATGGCTAATCCATTTTTTTCTACCGCCATAAAATATCCAGCTACAACCTGAGAAACATTGCCAAGTGCGTATAGAATCAAGAAGATTTTCATAGTGGCAACAGTTGCTTCGACCAAAACTGGTACCGGACCAATAAAAAATCCAGCAATCTGAGAACGGAATAAGAAAATCAATGCCATCACAATGATGATAAACGCAGAACTTTGTATAATACCAACTTTGATAAGCTCTCTTACTCTTCCAAATAATTTCGCGCCGTAATTAAACCCTACAATAGGTTGAATTCCCTGAACAAAGGATATTGTAATAATCATAAGAGTATACGCAACATATGCATTGATGATAGCAAATGCTGGGATATAGATAGAAGGATCTCCATATTTTGCGATTAAGTTATTGATAATGATAGTTGAAAAGATGGTTGCAATATTGACAACAAACATTGCAAATCCGATTTTACAGGCTTCTAAGACAGCAGTGAAATCGATTTTAAAATCAGATAATTTTAATTTGAAAACTGGATCTACAATTTGCAGGTAAGGTACCAAAAATACTGACATACCAACGCAAATGATCCATGGGATTGCAGATCCAACCATGCCCATGTTCATTTTGAAAATAAAGATATACTCTACAATTACCGCGATGACAGCAGGTCCCATGTAACCAATCGCCGCAGCAAAAGGTCTTTCAGCTACTCTTGTGAAATAATATGCTACTGTACCAACGACACAAATTGGAACTCCGATTAGATATGGTACTGCATAAGCTTTTGCGGCAGGTAGCAGTTCTGGTGTAGCTCCCAATCTGACCAATACAGAATCTAAATTCATAAGAACAATAACAGAAACAATAACAGAAAAAATAAATGAGAATATAATAACACTGCCGTATACTCTTCTGGCACCTTGTGGGTCCCCATTCCCAAGCTTAATAGCCGCTAGAATAGATCCTCCAATTCCGAACAAATTAAAAAAGGCTACCGCAACCGTCCAAAACGGCACGATAATCCCTATCGCTCCCATACCTATGGCACCAATGCCATTTCCGACAAAAAAACCGTCAGCGACAACAGAAACCGTCTGAAGTGCCATACCAGCTAGTGCAAATAGACTGTATTTCCAAAATAGGCTGGTGATACTTTTGGTTGCAAACTCGCTTTCTCCGGTAACAATTTCATTTTCCTTTAAATTTTCCATGTAATACCTCCTGTTAATAAATTAAGTAATATCGGCCTCCCATTGAAATAATAAATAATACAGCACTATATTAACTGAATATTCTAACACCGTAAATTACATAGTGCTACCATTTTTAGTACCTTAAATTACCAGATAGGTAACCAAATAGATAATGCAAGCAACCGACTGTCCCGTTTTAACATTCTGTCCGGTATTTTAATACCGCAGGCAGAATTTAGGCTAGAAACCCATGAATCTTGATTCATGGGTTTTCATCGTCTTATCTTAAGTATATCTTTCTTTTGCACACAAAGAAAAACACACTGCACAAACAGTGTGTTTTTGTAAAACCGGCAACGCTCAGGATTTCATCCTTCTCTCCAACTCGCAAACACTTCTTAACAATCTTTGTTGGCTCCCTGCTGTCCCGTTTTACTGTAAACCTAAGAAAAACACACTGCACAAACAGTGTGTTTTTGTAAAACCGGCAATGTCCTACTTTCCCAGGCAGCTGCCCGCCAAGTATCATCAGCGCTAGAGAGCTTAACTACTGTGTTCGAGATGGGAACAGGTGTATCCTCTCCGCTATAATCACCGGATTTATGCTTGCCTTTTTCAATATTGCTATGTTGCTGCTTCCTTCTATCTCATACATGTACATAAGTACATTTTATTCAATCTCAGTCAGCGCTCTTTGCTCTATTGGAAAAATTCAGCGCATGTATTTAATTGTTGAGGTTATGTACCCTCAAAACAGAACAATGAAAACGGAATTTCTTGAAACCATTGGTCAAGCGTTCGACCTATTAGTATCGGTCAGCTGAATACATTACTGCACTTACACCTCCGACCTATCAACGTGATAGTCTCTCACGGGTCTTACCATATAATGGAGGAAATCTCTTCTTGTGGGGGGCTTCGCACTTAGATGCTTTCAGCGCTTATCCCGTCCATACATAGCTACCCAGCCGTGCCTTTGGCAAGACAACTGGTGCACCAGAGGTATGTCCATCCCGGTCCTCTCGTACTAAGGACAGCTCCACTCAAATTTCCAACGCCCACAGCGGATAGGGACCGAACTGTCTCACGACGTTCTGAACCCAGCTCGCGTACCTCTTTAATGGGCGAACAGCCCAACCCTTGGGACCTACTTCAGCCCCAGGATGAGACGAGCCGACATCGAGGTGCCAAACACCCCCGTCGATGTGGACTCTTGGGGGGTATAAGCCTGTTATCCCCGGGGTAGCTTTTATCCGTTGAGCGATGGCCCTTCCACTCGGAACCACCGGATCACTAAGCCCGACTTTCGTCCCTGCTCGACTTGTTTGTCTCGCAGTCAAGCTCCCTTTTGCCTTTACACTCTTCGCGCGATTTCCGACCGCGCTGAGGGAACCTTTGGGCGCCTCCGTTACTTTTTGGGAGGCGACCGCCCCAGTCAAACTGCCCGCCTGACACTGTCCTAACACTGGTTAACAGTGCATAGTTAGAATTTCAACGTTACAAGAGTGGTATCCCAACGGTGACTCCTCCAATACTGGCGTACTGGTCTCTCAGTCTCCCACCTATCCTGTACATGCAACGCCGAAATCCAATATCAAGCTGCAGTAAAGCTCCACGGGGTCTTTCCGTCCTGCTGCGGGTAACCGGCATCTTTACCGGTACTACAATTTCACCGAGTCTATTGTTGAGACAGTGCCCAGATCGTTACGCCTTTCGTGCGGGTCGGAACTTACCCGACAAGGAATTTCGCTACCTTAGGACCGTTATAGTTACGGCCGCCGTTTACTGGGGCTTAAGTTCATGCCTTCGATTGCTCTAAGCAGTCCCCTTAACCTTCCAGCACCGGGCAGGCGTCAGCCCCTATACATCAGCTTTCGCTTTAGCAGAGACCTGTGTTTTTGGTAAACAGTCGCCTGGGCCTTTTCACTGCGGCCAGCTTGCGCTGGCACCCCTTCTCCCGAAGTTACGGGGTTATTTTGCCGAGTTCCTTAACAATAGTTCTCTCGCTCACCTTAGGATTCTCTCCTCATCTACCTGTGTCGGTTTGCGGTACGGGCACCTACAATCTCGCTAGCGGCTTTTCTCGACAGTGTGAAATCAGCAGCTTCGGTACTTTAATTTCCCTCCCCATAACGCCTCAGAATTGCCAAGGCGGATTTGCCTACCTTGACTCCCTTGACGCTTAGACGCACTCAACCAACGGTGCGCTCTGCTTATCCTTCTGTGTCCCCACATCGCTCAAACGATTTTCGGTGGTACTGGAATCTCAACCAGTTGTCCATCGCCTACGACCTTCGTCCTCGGCTTAGGCCCCGACTTACCCTGAGTGGACGAACCTTCCTCAGGAAACCTTAGATTTTCGGTGGGCAGGATTCTCACCTGCCTTACGCTACTCATGCCAACATTCTCTCTCGTATACAGTCCAGCATACCTTACGATACACCTTCTGCCCGTATACGATGCTCCTCTACCAATGATTCGTTAGAATCATTCCAAAGCTTCGGTAGTAAGTTTTAGCCCCGTTTATCTTCGGCGCAGAGCCACTCGACTAGTGAGCTATTACGCACTCTTTAAATGAGTGGCTGCTTCTAAGCCAACATCCTAGTTGTCTATGCAGCTCCACATCCTTTTCCACTTAACTTACATTTTGGGACCTTAGCTGTTGGTCTGGGCTGTTTCCCTTTCGACTATGAAACTTATCTCACATAGTCTGACTCCCAGTAAACAATTTCTCGGCATTCGGAGTTTGATAGTCTTCGGTAACCGGTGAAGGCCCCTAGGACATTCAGTGCTCTACCTCCGAGGATCTTATACTGAGGCTAGCCCTAAAGCTATTTCGAGGAGAACCAGCTATATCCGAGTTCGATTGGAATTTCACCGCTATCCACACGTCATCCCAGCCTTTTTCAACAGACATGAGTTCGGTCCTCCACGAGATTTTACTCTCGCTTCAACCTGCACATGGATAGGTCACCCGGTTTCGGGTCTACAGCATGCAACTTGACGCCCTATTCAGACTCGCTTTCGCTACGGCTCCGGTGCTCCAGCACCTTAACCTTGCTACATACCATAACTCGTTGGCCCGTTCTACAAAAAGTACAAGGTCACTTGCGCTCCCTTTGCTTGTAAGCATAAGGTTTCAGGTTCTATTTCACTCCCCTCCCGGGGTTCTTTTCACCTTTCCCTCACGGTACTATTCTCTATCGGTCACTAGGTAGTATTTAGCCTTGGGGGGTGGGCCCCCCTGCTTCCCATCAGGTTTCACGTGCCTGGTGGTACTCTGGTGCCACTCTATGATTAGTACATTTCGTCTACAGGGCTTTTACCTCCTACGGCTGACCTTTCCAAGTCAATTCGACTATATACGCTTCACGTTGTGAGTGGTCCACAACCCCGGATAAATCCGGTTTGGGCTCTTCCCCGTTCGCTCGCCGCTACTTAGGGAATCGATGTTTCTTTCTCTTCCTCCGGGTACTTAGATGTTTCAGTTCCCCGGGTTACCTCCTCTATACCTATTGATTCAGTATAGGGTACTTACGCATTACCGTAAGTGAGTTTCCTCATTCGGAAATCTGCGGATCAACGGATGTTTGCTCCTGCCCGCAGCTTATCGCAGCTTGCCACGTCCTTCATCGGCTCCTAGTGCCAAGGCATTCACCTTATGCTCTTATTCACTTGACCAAAAGTGATTGTTGTCTGCGTTGACAACTTTATGGTTTTACATTGTTAATTAACTCTGTAATTTTTCTGGTTTCTCGGTTGAAATCATAGTTAAACCCTTAAGCATTGCCTTTAAGACTCTACTTAGTTTATTTAACTTTTTTGCCTTGCTTCTTTCGAAACAAGTGCACTTCGATTTCGTTGTAATTTGTTTTCATTGTTCAGTTTTCAAGGTACATTGCAACTTACGTCGCTTTCTTTTAGAAGTCTTACGACTTCTGGTGGAGAATAAGAGGATCGAACTCTTGACCCCCTGCGTGCAAGGCAGGTGCTCTCCCAGCTGAGCTAATTCCCCATATATTAACTCATAGTGCAGAAATTTAAGTCTCCTTAGAAAGGAGGTGATCCAGCCGCACCTTCCGATACGGCTACCTTGTTACGACTTCACCCCAGTCATTGATTTCGCCTTAGGTAATCTATTAATCGACCAACTTCGGGCGCCCCCAACTTCCATGGTGTGACGGGCGGTGTGTACAAGACCCGGGAACGCATTCACCGCGACATTCTGATTCGCGATTACTAGCAACTCCAACTTCATGTAGGCGAGTTGCAGCCTACAATCCGAACTGGGACTGGTTTTTGAGATTTGCTCCACGTCACCGTCTTGCTTCTCTTTGTACCAGCCATTGTAGCACGTGTGTAGCCCAGAACATAAGGGGCATGATGATTTGACGTCATCCCCACCTTCCTCCGAGTTATCCCCGGCAGTCTCACTAGAGTGCCCAGCCGAACTGCTGGCAACTAATGACAAGGGTTGCGCTCGTTGCGGGACTTAACCCAACATCTCACGACACGAGCTGACGACAACCATGCACCACCTGTCTCCTCTGCTCCGAAGAGAAACTCCGGTTAAGGAGCGGTCAGAGGGATGTCAAGTCCTGGTAAGGTTCTTCGCGTTGCTTCGAATTAAACCACATGCTCCGCTGCTTGTGCGGGTCCCCGTCAATTCCTTTGAGTTTCACACTTGCGTGCGTACTCCCCAGGCGGAGCACTTAATGCGTTAACTACGGCACCGAAACCTTGCGGCCCCGACACCTAGTGCTCATCGTTTACGGCGTGGACTACCAGGGTATCTAATCCTGTTTGCTCCCCACGCTTTCGTGCCTCAGTGTCAGTTACAGTCCAGAAAGTCGCCTTCGCCACTGGTGTTCCTCCTAATATCTACGCATTTCACCGCTACACTAGGAATTCCACTTTCCTCTCCTGCACTCAAGTCTCACAGTTCGCAAGGCTTACAATAGTTGAGCTATTGCCTTTCACCCCGCGCTTACAAGACCACCTACGCACTCTTTACGCCCAATAATTCCGGATAACGCTTGCCCCCTACGTATTACCGCGGCTGCTGGCACGTAGTTAGCCGGGGCTTCCTCCAAGGGTACCGTCATTTTTTTCTTCCCCAAGGACAGAGCTTTACGACCCAAAGGCCTTCATCGCTCACGCGGCGTTGCTGCATCAGGCTTGCGCCCATTGTGCAATATTCCCCACTGCTGCCTCCCGTAGGAGTTTGGACCGTGTCTCAGTTCCAATGTGGCCGATTACCCTCTCAGGTCGGCTACTGATCGTTGCCTTGGTAGGCCGTTACCCCACCAACTAGCTAATCAGACGCAGGCCCATCCCATACCGATAAATCTTTGACCAGATGTCCATGTGGACTTCCGGCGTTATGAGGTATTAATCCCGGTTTCCCGAGGCTATCCCTCTGTATGGGGCAGGTTGCCTACGCGTTACTCACCCGTCCGCCGCTCTCGATATCTTCACTCTGCCGAAACTTTGTTCCGATATCTTCCGCTCGACTTGCATGTGTTAGGCACGCCGCCAGCGTTCATCCTGAGCCAGGATCAAACTCTTAATAAAATGGTATCTAAATTCTGTCGAGAAAATTGCTTCTCTCTTTGGACAGAATGTTAAATCAAGTTTGCCATAAAATGACTCAAGCTGAAACGCTTTGCGTTTTAGCTTTGTTCTATTCTTTGCAATTGCAAATCCTAGAATTATTGTTTTTTCAGAATTGTACGTTGACTCACAAATTTGCATTTGCTTGTCTTACCAATCATTGCTGATTGCTTTTGTACTTTAGTTTTCCGAGAAACATTTAAGTTTCTCTTTGACTAAATTTCTGCACTATGGAGTTATCAAGGTTCATGGACCTGCGCATTTGGCAGGTTCTGGATGAATCGAGCAAAATCTTTCCATCCTGCTTCTTCAGTTTATTTCCGAAGCATCCGCGTTTAGCGAACTTTTATATCATACCGCATCAACGCTTTCTTGTCAACCCTTATTTTGAAGTTTTTTTCAGCTTCTTTCGAAGTCCTTCTTTTCGGGTTCCTTTCATTTCAGCATGTTTGCTTGTTTGAAAGGTGCTTTACTATACTAACAAAACCTCTATCTCTTGTCAACTCTTTTTCATATATTTATTTTGCTTTGATATTTCAGTTAATTCCCAAAGTAAGTTCCACAATGGACTTGGTGGTGGAATTTTCTCTGGGAAAGATTTGCGGTAAAATTAAGTATGGGAAATTGTCCTGAGAAGGAGGACTTATGTCAAGCTTAATTCAAAAAAATAAATACCTAACATTTGATGATCGTCTTATCATTCAAAATGGGCTACGAGATGGCTTATCTTTCAAGGCAATTGCAATCCAAATTGGAAAGGATCAGACTATTGTCTCAAAGGAAATTAAACGCAAAATCATTTTAAAGGATTCTCCTATTCGGCATTCTTTTCTTGATGACACTCCTGCGGAATGCCCGATCTGCCCAAAGCTTATTAAAGTTTCTATTGTTTTCAATCCTCGCGAAAAACACCATGGGAGCTGTTATTTCCGAGAGCATCTTTATTAAGCAAAACATGCTCAAGATCTATATAATACCCTTCTTTCTGATGCTCGCACGTACATCCCCTTGAACAAAAAAAGTTTTTACTCAATGGATAACCTTGTATCTGAAGGCATAAAACGAGGTCAACATCTATACCATATTTCCCAAACGAATAATTTGGGGATGTCTAAATCTACTATCTATCGTCATCTTCATAAAGGGTATCTTTCTGTTTCCCCTCTTGACTTCCCTCATGCTGCCAGGTTCAAACAGCAAGACAAGAAAAAAGGTGAGTTTATCTCTAAGGCTTCTAGATTGGTCGCACCTACGATGACTTCCTCGTTTAAGTCCATGATAATCAACTTTCTTCTTGGGTAGAGATGGACACTATGATTGGGACTCCTGGCGGCAAAGTGATTTTAACCCTTGACTTTAATTTCTGTAATTTCATGGGTGATATTTTTCCTCTTTTACTTATGGTGAAAAAATTCCTCACTAACTTTGTTTATCAGAAATTAATCCAATGTTTGTCATTCAATCGCCTCTACTACTGAAAAGCTAGTTTTATTTCGGTTTTATTAATTTTGTATTGCAATGATTTTTAGGGCAGGAGGCTTCCCATACTTACTTCCACATGGATAAAATTTAGTCTGAGTCGTCTCTCATTTCGGATTGTTTGCTATGCCTTTCTGCTAAATATTGTCTCACATTTCGCTGTTTACTGGCACTTTGATACCTTTTCCTGCCTCTAAAGCCTTTGTCTATCATTGATTTGCCAATCAAAATGAAACTTCCATCAACAATGGAATTTACTTTGGGAATTTACGTGCTTTGAAATTTAACTTTGATATTTAGGCATTTCTCCCTTGATTTTTATCCTTGTTTCTTATAAAAAATTATTAAAAATATACCGCATTTCAAACTAAATTAATCACTAAAAATTCGTTTTTCATGTGAAGTTTCATCCCGCACTCTTCCAGTCATTCTTCTCCACGCTGTCGTATTTTTCATTGTGGCTAAAACTGCGCAAACAACGAAACATTCGCCTATCCTTCCCTCCGACTCGCAAACACTTCTTAACGATCTTTGTTGGCTCCCTGCTGTCCCGTTTTAACATTCTGTCCGGTATTTTAATACCGCAGTCAGAATTTAGGCTAGAAAACCATGAATCTTGATTCATAGGTTTTCATCGTCTTATCTTAAGTATATCTTTCTTTTGCACACAAAGAAAAACACACTGCACAAACAGTGTGTTTTTGTAAAACCGGCAACGTTCAGGATTTCATCCTTCTCTCCGACTCGCAAACACTTCTTGACGATCTTTGTTGGCTCCCTGCTGTCCCGTTTTACTGTAAACCTAAGAAAAACACACTGCACAAACAGTGTGTTTTTGTAAAACCGGCAATGTCCTACTTTCCCAGGCAGCTGCCCGCCAAGTATCATCAGCGCTAGAGAGCTTAACTACTGTGTTCGAGATGGGAACAGGTGTATCCTCTCCGCTATAATCACCGGATTTATGCTTGCCTTTTTCAATATTGCTATGTTGCTGCTTTGCTCTATTGAAAAAATTCAGCGCATGTATTTAATTGTTGAGGTTATGTACCCTCAAAACAGAACAATGAAAACGGAATTTCTTGAAACCATTGGTCAAGCGTTCGACCTATTAGTATCGGTCAGCTGAATACATTACTGCACTTACACCTCCGACCTATCAACGTGATAGTCTCTCACGGGTCTTACCATATAATGGAGGAAATCTCTTCTTGTGGGGGGCTTCGCACTTAGATGCTTTCAGCGCTTATCCCGTCCATACATAGCTACCCAGCCGTGCCTTTGGCAAGACAACTGGTGCACCAGAGGTATGTCCATCCCGGTCCTCTCGTACTAAGGACAGCTCCACTCAAATTTCCAACGCCCACAGCGGATAGGGACCGAACTGTCTCACGACGTTCTGAACCCAGCTCGCGTACCTCTTTAATGGGCGAACAGCCCAACCCTTGGGACCTACTTCAGCCCCAGGATGAGACGAGCCGACATCGAGGTGCCAAACACCCCCGTCGATGTGGACTCTTGGGGGGTATAAGCCTGTTATCCCCGGGGTAGCTTTTATCCGTTGAGCGATGGCCCTTCCACTCGGAACCACCGGATCACTAAGCCCGACTTTCGTCCCTGCTCGACTTGTTTGTCTCGCAGTCAAGCTCCCTTTTGCCTTTACACTCTTCGCGCGATTTCCGACCGCGCTGAGGGAACCTTTGGGCGCCTCCGTTACTTTTTGGGAGGCGACCGCCCCAGTCAAACTGCCCGCCTGACACTGTCCTAACACTGGTTAACAGTGCATAGTTAGAATTTCAACGTTACAAGAGTGGTATCCCAACGGTGACTCCTCCAATACTGGCGTACTGGTCTCTCAGTCTCCCACCTATCCTGTACATGCAACGCCGAAATCCAATATCAAGCTGCAGTAAAGCTCCACGGGGTCTTTCCGTCCTGCTGCGGGTAACCGGCATCTTTACCGGTACTACAATTTCACCGAGTCTATTGTTGAGACAGTGCCCAGATCGTTACGCCTTTCGTGCGGGTCGGAACTTACCCGACAAGGAATTTCGCTACCTTAGGACCGTTATAGTTACGGCCGCCGTTTACTGGGGCTTAAGTTCATGCCTTCGATTGCTCTAAGCAGTCCCCTTAACCTTCCAGCACCGGGCAGGCGTCAGCCCCTATACATCAGCTTTCGCTTTAGCAGAGACCTGTGTTTTTGGTAAACAGTCGCCTGGGCCTTTTCACTGCGGCCAGCTTGCGCTGGCACCCCTTCTCCCGAAGTTACGGGGTTATTTTGCCGAGTTCCTTAACAATAGTTCTCTCGCTCACCTTAGGATTCTCTCCTCATCTACCTGTGTCGGTTTGCGGTACGGGCACCTACAATCTCGCTAGCGGCTTTTCTCGACAGTGTGAAATCAGCAGCTTCGGTACTTTAATTTCCCTCCCCATAACGCCTCAGAATTGCCAAGGCGGATTTGCCTACCTTGACTCCCTTGACGCTTAGACGCACTCAACCAACGGTGCGCTCTGCTTATCCTTCTGTGTCCCCACATCGCTCAAACGATTTTCGGTGGTACTGGAATCTCAACCAGTTGTCCATCGCCTACGACCTTCGTCCTCGGCTTAGGCCCCGACTTACCCTGAGTGGACGAACCTTCCTCAGGAAACCTTAGATTTTCGGTGGGCAGGATTCTCACCTGCCTTACGCTACTCATGCCAACATTCTCTCTCGTATACAGTCCAGCATACCTTACGATACACCTTCTGCCCGTATACGATGCTCCTCTACCAATGATTCGTTAGAATCATTCCAAAGCTTCGGTAGTAAGTTTTAGCCCCGTTTATCTTCGGCGCAGAGCCACTCGACTAGTGAGCTATTACGCACTCTTTAAATGAGTGGCTGCTTCTAAGCCAACATCCTAGTTGTCTATGCAGCTCCACATCCTTTTCCACTTAACTTACATTTTGGGACCTTAGCTGTTGGTCTGGGCTGTTTCCCTTTCGACTATGAAACTTATCTCACATAGTCTGACTCCCAGTAAACAATTTCTCGGCATTCGGAGTTTGATAGTCTTCGGTAACCGGTGAAGGCCCCTAGGACATTCAGTGCTCTACCTCCGAGGATCTTATACTGAGGCTAGCCCTAAAGCTATTTCGAGGAGAACCAGCTATATCCGAGTTCGATTGGAATTTCACCGCTATCCACACGTCATCCCAGCCTTTTTCAACAGACATGAGTTCGGTCCTCCACGAGATTTTACTCTCGCTTCAACCTGCACATGGATAGGTCACCCGGTTTCGGGTCTACAGCATGCAACTTGACGCCCTATTCAGACTCGCTTTCGCTACGGCTCCGGTGCTCCAGCACCTTAACCTTGCTACATACCATAACTCGTTGGCCCGTTCTACAAAAAGTACAAGGTCACTTGCGCTCCCTTTGCTTGTAAGCATAAGGTTTCAGGTTCTATTTCACTCCCCTCCCGGGGTTCTTTTCACCTTTCCCTCACGGTACTATTCTCTATCGGTCACTAGGTAGTATTTAGCCTTGGGGGGTGGGCCCCCCTGCTTCCCATCAGGTTTCACGTGCCTGGTGGTACTCTGGTGCCACTCTATGATTAGTACATTTCGTCTACAGGGCTTTTACCTCCTACGGCTGACCTTTCCAAGTCAATTCGACTATATACGCTTCACGTTGTGAGTGGTCCACAACCCCGGATAAATCCGGTTTGGGCTCTTCCCCGTTCGCTCGCCGCTACTTAGGGAATCGATGTTTCTTTCTCTTCCTCCGGGTACTTAGATGTTTCAGTTCCCCGGGTTACCTCCTCTATACCTATTGATTCAGTATAGGGTACTTACGCATTACCGTAAGTGAGTTTCCTCATTCGGAAATCTGCGGATCAACGGATGTTTGCTCCTGCCCGCAGCTTATCGCAGCTTGCCACGTCCTTCATCGGCTCCTAGTGCCAAGGCATTCACCTTATGCTCTTATTCACTTGACCAAAAGTGATTGTTGTCTGCGTTGACAACTTTATGGTTTTACATTGTTAATTAACTCTGTAATTTTTCTGGTTTCTCGGTTGAAATCATAGTTAAACCCTTAAGCATTGCCTTTAAGACTCTACTTAGTTTATTTAACTTTTTTGCCTTGCTTCTTTCGAAACAAGTGCACTTCGATTTCGTTGTAATTTGTTTTCATTGTTCAGTTTTCAAGGTACATTGCAACTTACGTCGCTTTCTTTTAGAAGTCTTACGACTTCTGGTGGAGAATAAGAGGATCGAACTCTTGACCCCCTGCGTGCAAGGCAGGTGCTCTCCCAGCTGAGCTAATTCCCCATATATTAACTCATAGTGCAGAAATTTAAGTCTCCTTAGAAAGGAGGTGATCCAGCCGCACCTTCCGATACGGCTACCTTGTTACGACTTCACCCCAGTCATTGATTTCGCCTTAGGTAATCTATTAATCGACCAACTTCGGGCGCCCCCAACTTCCATGGTGTGACGGGCGGTGTGTACAAGACCCGGGAACGCATTCACCGCGACATTCTGATTCGCGATTACTAGCAACTCCAACTTCATGTAGGCGAGTTGCAGCCTACAATCCGAACTGGGACTGGTTTTTGAGATTTGCTCCACGTCACCGTCTTGCTTCTCTTTGTACCAGCCATTGTAGCACGTGTGTAGCCCAGAACATAAGGGGCATGATGATTTGACGTCATCCCCACCTTCCTCCGAGTTATCCCCGGCAGTCTCACTAGAGTGCCCAGCCGAACTGCTGGCAACTAATGACAAGGGTTGCGCTCGTTGCGGGACTTAACCCAACATCTCACGACACGAGCTGACGACAACCATGCACCACCTGTCTCCTCTGCTCCGAAGAGAAACTCCGGTTAAGGAGCGGTCAGAGGGATGTCAAGTCCTGGTAAGGTTCTTCGCGTTGCTTCGAATTAAACCACATGCTCCGCTGCTTGTGCGGGTCCCCGTCAATTCCTTTGAGTTTCACACTTGCGTGCGTACTCCCCAGGCGGAGCACTTAATGCGTTAACTACGGCACCGAAACCTTGCGGCCCCGACACCTAGTGCTCATCGTTTACGGCGTGGACTACCAGGGTATCTAATCCTGTTTGCTCCCCACGCTTTCGTGCCTCAGTGTCAGTTACAGTCCAGAAAGTCGCCTTCGCCACTGGTGTTCCTCCTAATATCTACGCATTTCACCGCTACACTAGGAATTCCACTTTCCTCTCCTGCACTCAAGTCTCACAGTTCGCAAGGCTTACAATAGTTGAGCTATTGCCTTTCACCCCGCGCTTACAAGACCACCTACGCACTCTTTACGCCCAATAATTCCGGATAACGCTTGCCCCCTACGTATTACCGCGGCTGCTGGCACGTAGTTAGCCGGGGCTTCCTCCAAGGGTACCGTCATTTTTTTCTTCCCCAAGGACAGAGCTTTACGACCCAAAGGCCTTCATCGCTCACGCGGCGTTGCTGCATCAGGCTTGCGCCCATTGTGCAATATTCCCCACTGCTGCCTCCCGTAGGAGTTTGGACCGTGTCTCAGTTCCAATGTGGCCGATTACCCTCTCAGGTCGGCTACTGATCGTTGCCTTGGTAGGCCGTTACCCCACCAACTAGCTAATCAGACGCAGGCCCATCCCATACCGATAAATCTTTGACCAGATGTCCATGTGGACTTCCGGCGTTATGAGGTATTAATCCCGGTTTCCCGAGGCTATCCCTCTGTATGGGGCAGGTTGCCTACGCGTTACTCACCCGTCCGCCGCTCTCGATATCTTCACTCTGCCGAAACTTTGTTCCGATATCTTCCGCTCGACTTGCATGTGTTAGGCACGCCGCCAGCGTTCATCCTGAGCCAGGATCAAACTCTTAATAAAATGGTATCTAAATTCTGTCGAGAAAATTGCTTCTCTCTTTGGACAGAATGTTAAATCAAGTTTGCCATAAAATGACTCAAGCTGAAACGCTTTGCGTTTTAGCTTTGTTCTATTCTTTGCAATTGCAAATCCTAGAATTATTGTTTTTTTCAGAATTGTACGTTGACTCACAAATTTGCATTTGCTTGTCTTACCAATCATTGCTGATTGCTTTTGTACTTTAGTTTTCCGAGAAACACTTAAGTTTCTCTTTGACTAAATTTCTGCACTATGGAGTTATCAAGGTTCATCGCTTCGGCAAGTTTCCCTCCGAAGCATCCGCGTTTAGCGAACTTTTATATCATACCGCATCAACGCTTTCTTGTCAACCCTTATTTTGAAGTTTTTTTCAGCTTCTTTCGAAGTCCTTCTTTTCGGGTTGCCTTTCATTTCAGCATATTTGCTTGTTTGAAAGGTGCTTTACTATACTAACAAAACCTCTATCTCTTGTCAACTCTTTTTCATATATTTATTTTGCTTTGATATTTCTTACATTATATATGTATATTGATATCTATTTTTTACTGCAAAATCAAGCCTGAGAAACTCAATTAAAATTCCTTTGCTGTTTGGCTCCTGCTGAGCAAATGGAAAAAGACTCTCGATTTGCTTTGGCACAAATCAAGAGTCTTTTTTTATGTTAAGAAAAATTTGGGTAACCAGCGTAAATTAGAAAAGCTTATGTCTTCTAATTTATAATCTATATAAACAGCGGCATTTGCTGTGCGCCTCACAGGAAATAGATTATCAGTCCAAAGTTAGTTTTTCAACGATGCATTTTTGTGGCTCAGTTTAGAGCCTTCATTATAATACTGCATATTGACTTAATATTATGGCATTATTTGCACCGATTACTGTAATATATCCTTGTGTTTTCTTTTGTACATTGCATTATCGTTATTTTTTTTGCACTTTCTTCTTCATCATTTCATACGCTGCACTCGCCATGTCGCTACATATCAACACTTTAGATCAACTTTTTTTATATCTGCTTAAATATAATGTTTAAACACTCTATATCTGGTTATTTATTAACTAACAATATTGCCTGTCTCTATTGTTAGCAACTCGTAAGACGTTTTTGTTACCAACTTGAAACTTTCACTCAGGCCGCTGGCTCTTCCCGGATTATTATGACGGGCCCCATCCCGATCATATTTTTGGCAGATTGCTTTGATGCTTGAAACATCTTTAGCGCAGTTGCCATTCCATGAATTCCGAGTTGGGTTTGAACCCATAATAGGAATTGGCAGTTAATTGGATGCATGAAACATCTCATAGAAGGCTGCCACATTTTCCGGTACCAGCGGTCTGCTGTAAAAATAACCTTGGATATAATCACATCCCATTTCTTTTAATATTTTTTTTTGCTCTTTTGTCTCTACACCTTCTGCAATCGTCTTCATCCCAAGAGAATGTATGGTTTCAATGATTCCTTTTATCAGTGCATTATTTTCCCGATCTTCTAGATTGTGAATAAAGTACTTATCTAACTTTATATAATCAAGTGGTAATTTAACCAAATATACCAAAGAGTTGTATCCTGTTCCAAAGTCGTCCAGCGAGACCTTTAAGCCGTGCTTTTTCATGTCATACAGTAGCTTTTCTGCACTTTGTTCGTTTTCTAAGATTGATCTCTCTGTCAATTCTAATTCCAGTTGATTTGGGGCTACGCCTTGCATGCTGAGCTGTTCCTTTACAAATTCTGAAAACAGGTTGTCTTTTAAGTCTTTCGATGAAATATTCACCGCAACTTTTACGTGCAAGCCTTGCTGTTCCCATGCTTTTATCTGATTAATTGTTTTTGAAATCATCCACTTTGTGAGTTCACATATGATTCCTGCGTATTCTGCAAGCTCTATAAATACTGCCGGCGAAATCGGTCCTTTTTTAGGGTGATCCCATCGCAGCAGAGCTTCTAAACCGATACAAGAAGCGCCCTGTACGTCTACCTTTGGTTGATATTCAATGCGAAATTCTCCGTTATTTAACGCTCGATACATATCAACGATTAGTTGATAGTTTTCCTTGTTTTTTTCTGCTGTTTTACTTTGATAAATAGCCACCTTTCTGTCCTGATGCATGTCTTGATCCAAGGTTCTTTCTAAATCTTTTAATAAATCGTCACAACTTGTTCCATGTGTTGGGCAATGAACAACCCCACTCCGAACATCCAAGTCAATTGGCACACCATTTATCAGTACTGGCGTGTTGAACATCTCAAGAAAAGATTCTATCTCTTTATATGCCGTGCAAGGTTCCTTGTCAGGAAAAATCAAGACATATTCACTACGGTTAATACAATAGATCACCTCTGTCCTAAAATGACATAATATTGAGTCAATCACATTATTTATGGTATTTTCTTCAACTTGATAGTCGACATATCGATTGATGTATCCCAGATTGATGATTTTAAATACTGCCATCGAAAAAAAAGCATTATTTTCAACTAGACTTGTCACATCCATTCGAAGTTTGGTCTGATTTGGATAGCCCGTCAGATAATGTTGATAAGATCGTACCAGTTGTGCTTCATGGTGCTTATTTAGACGTTCTATTAACAATCCCACCAAACATCCCATTACTATGAAAAAAAGCAACCGAAGCAGCCAGCAAATCGGTTGTTGTTCCAATCCATCATTTACATTCAGCGGCATAAATGGACCTAACGTAAGACCGG
>CAXXKB010000005.1:0-35036 GCA_963668245.2 Anaerovoracaceae bacterium | reverse complement strand
GTGCCAGCATCAAGAAGTGCATTGGAAAAGGCTGGATTAACCATTGCAGACATGGATTTGATTGAAGCAAATGAAGCATTTGCAGCACAGTCTGTAGCAGTAGGAAAAGACTTAGGTTTTGACCTTGCAAAATTAAACGTAAACGGTGGAGCAATTGCGCTAGGACATCCAATCGGAGCTTCTGGCGGAAGAATCTTAGTAACACTGATTTACGAGATGATGAAGAGAGACTCTAAGTACGGTCTTGCAACACTTTGCATCGGCGGTGGTATGGGAACCACTCTCATCGTAGAGCGGTAAGAAAACTGATTGAAAAAACAATCAAAAGGTAATAAAGTATTAGAGATCCGACAAGAACAAACATATAAAAGAAGCGACAAAAACGAATGACACAGAAGTAAAAACGTCTAATTCGGAAGGGGAATCAGGGTTAGACAAAAGGCATGGTTCAGGAATAATAATGATGAAATAATTGATGGAGGAATCTTTTATGTCAAATAATAAACAGGATAGCATTATCGGTGGTTTCAGCCGAAGTGGTTGGGGAGTTATCTTATATTGCGCAGCAATGTTTTGGTTTTATGTTGGATTCGTAAACGATGGTTCAAATATCACAGCACCAGCTTTTGCAGCAAAAACAGGAATTGAATATTCTGTCGTTTTAAGCATGGGTACGGTGGCTGGCTTAGTAGGATTTATTTTCTTTCTTATCTTTGGCCAAATCAATCTTAAGATTGGGGCAAAGAAAACATCAGCGATTTGCCTTGTGATTGCAGGAGCATCGTATACTGGAATTGGATTTGCAAACTCTCTAGCAGCATATGCAGTTTGTCTTTGCCTTGTCACAGGATCGGTAATGTCTGGCGGCTATATAGCAGGTGGAACACTGGTTGCAAAATGGTTCCCGAAAAAGAAGGGTATCGTTATGGGATATACCACAATGGGGCATAACCTTGCATCTGCGTTCTATGTACCGTTTATCGCAATTCTTGTCAATACTTTGGGACTTCAGACCGGCGTGATGGTGCCTTCTGTTCTCGTTGTAATCCTAGGTATTATCGGATTGATGACAATTAAAAATACGCCTCAAGAAAAAAATGAGTATCCAGACAATGTTTCAAAAGAAACGTATGAAAAAGAATACTATGTTGGTCATGATCAAGATGTAACTGGGGGTTGGACCACAGGAAAGCTTCTTTCCAAAAGAGAATTTTGGCTGGCAGCAATTACAACTGGTATTTTCCAGCTGGTAACGGTAGGCGTTATGACACAGCTTGTGGTAAGAAATATGCAGCTCGGTTTCACACAGGTACAGGCCATTTCCATTATGACTGTCCTTGCTGCTATCGGAGTATTTGGTTCTTGGCTCTTTGGTGTCATTGACCAGAAATGGGGCACAAAAAAAGCAATGACAGTATTCGGAATTTGGTACATCTGTGCACTTGCGGCAAATGTAACAGAAGTAAAAGCAGGCATCTACCTTTCTGTATTTATGATAGGAATGGCAATCGGTGGATCTGCAAACTTCACCACTTCACTTCCTGCAGCAATCTTTGGTCGTCACGGATTTGAAAAAGTTAACAGTGTAATTTTCCCGGTACAAGGAATTATTACATCCTTAAACTTCATGCTTAGCGGCGCTTCCATTGCGATGACAGGAAGCTTAAGAGGAGCATATGTAGTGTTTATCTGTGTGCTACTGATTAACCTTGTATTAATCAAGCTAGTAGATGAGCACAAGTATAATAAAGACTTTAAAGTAGCACAACATGAAATGAAAAATGAATAATTAAAAACAGCACAACAAACCAAAAAATAGAAAAATACATGGAATAAAAAAGGAGCAACACAAAGTGATCCCTTGAAAAAGGGGCACATGCATTGCTCCTTTTTTCATGAAGAAATAAGAGGATTTTCATCTTTGACTTCCAGATTTCATGATTCTTTTTTATTGATTTTGGTTTTTTTCAGACGTATTGACAAACATGATAAGTTGGGTTCGACTTGAAACATCAAGTTTTTTGAAGATATTATAAATATGTCTTTTTACCGTTGAGATGCTGATCGTTAGTTTTGTAGCGATTTCATCATTAGAAAAGCCTTTGCTGATTAAGGAGATGATTTCAGATTCCCGTTTAGAAAGGTCGAACGCTCCATAGTCGGTTCGTTTTTGACTAGAAAGAGTAGACTCGTTTGTTTCATTTGTTTTTAATGAATAACACATATTTGCGATATGATGTTTCAGACGATCTAAAATATATAAATCCTTGGAATGAAAGTCGCCCACCTCCAAAGAACGATAAAGAGAGATCACCCCTACTAAAACCCCTTTTTTTACAAGGATAATACCTGCTTCAAATGGAATATTTCGAGGAAGAAGAAACTCATTATAAAACTTTGTGTTTTCCCTTACCCCTTCGCCAATCAATTCAGTGCCCCAATACGTTCTGGTTTTTGAGTATTTATATGTGGCGGTTAAGTAATCCATACCAACAAATTCTTGATTGTAGATATCAATATAATCTTCTTCGGTATCAACAAAAACAGAGTGTTCTTTATCTACTTTCCCCGTCAATCGATCAACTGTAGTAAATTCTGCCTGGGTGTAAGGAATCAAAAGTCGAATAAAGGAAAGAAAATTTTCCTTTAGTTGGCAACTATCTTGGATAGAGTAAAGTTCGAGGAGAATATCGTTCATTAGGTTCCATTCTTTTTCTTTTAGATTGTCCATGTTACCTCCAGTCAGTACCACAGGAATTGAGACTTTGATTATATCATAAATACTTTTACAAAAAATATTGTACCAAATTACTCAATAAAATGGTAATGAATTTTCCATTTTATTTTATGTTTTTTCAAGAGAACAATGATGTGGTGTAAAAATAGCACATGAATATAGCGGTGAAAAGAAAAACGGTAAAATCGATTCATTGACAATAAAAATGGGCAGAATAAATTATCTATTCTGCCCATATCATGTTGAGGCTAACAACATGAACTGCTGGATTGACTATCAGTCCTTGGAAGAATCTGTAGAAATCCAGGTGGCTTCATCGGTAAAAACACGTATTTGTTTTTTCACATCCAAAATACCACCAGAAATCATCACTTTTTGGTAAGTGTCAGAAATTTTAATGAAAAGAACCCCCTGAGCTAAAACGGTATATTCCCATTCGTGATTGGAAAGAAAGGATTCTCTCCCGTCTAATGTCTCTACGGTAATCATTTCCACATCATTTTGATAAAAGAGTTCGCTAGATGTGATAATTTGTAGGAGAAATTTTGTTTTCATGACAATCACCTGCTAACTGATCGGGCAATGACATCATCTATGTCACCTGCAAATAAGAAATCAGACTCAGGAATCAGATCGTGATGGCCTTCTAGTATTTCTCGAAAGCCACGAACTGTTTCTTGAATAGGTACATAAACACCAGGCATTCCAGTAAACTGTTCTGCTACATGAAACGGCTGTGAGAAAAATCTTTGGATTTTTCTTGCTCTTCCAACGAGAATTTTATCGCTGTCAGTCAACTCGTCCATGCCTAGAATGGCGATAATATCCTGTAATTCTTTATATCTTTGTAAGACCTCTTGAACTTGGCGTGCTGTGTCGTAATGCTCTTGCCCCAAGATAAATGGATCTAGAATCCTAGAGGTTGAGTCCAGTGGATCTACTGCTGGATAGATGCCGATTTCTGTAATGCTCCGGTTGAGAACTGTAGTCGCATCTAAGTGGGCAAAGGTGGTGGCCGGAGCAGGGTCGGTTAAATCATCAGCTGGTACATAGATTGCCTGCACCGAGGTAATAGAGCCGCTTTTTGTCGATGTAATTCGTTCTTGCAAACATCCCATTTCATTTGCAAGAGTGGGCTGATATCCGACAGCACTAGGCATTCTGCCAAGAACGGCTGAAACCTCTGAACCGGCTTGGGTGAACCGAAAAATATTATCTATAAATAATAGAACATCTTGCTTTTCTTGATCACGAAAATGCTCTGCCATGGTTAGTCCAGAAAGCGCCACACGCATTCTGGCACCAGGAGGCTCATTCATCTGACCAAAAACCATGGCGGTTTTATCGATAACACCTGATTCGACCATTTCGTGATAGAGGTCATTTCCTTCTCTGGTTCGCTCTCCAACGCCAGCAAAAACCGAGATTCCACCATGTTCTTTTGCAATATTATGAATCAGCTCTTGGATGAGTACTGTTTTTCCGACACCAGCACCACCAAAGAGACCAATTTTGCCACCTTTCGTATAGGGTGCAATCAAATCAATTACTTTTATGCCTGTCTCAAACACTTGAGTATTTGTATCCTGATCGCAAAATGGCGGTGCATCTTTGTGAATTGGCATTGCTTGTTTGAAAACAGTAGGCTCCTTTTTATCTATGGTTTCACCGATTACATTAAATAATCTACCCAAAACCTGATTCCCTACTGGAACAGAAATGGGCGCTCCTGTTTGAAAACATTTCATGCCTCTCATAAGTCCATCGGTGGATGACATTGCTACACAACGTACAATATCGTCGCCGATATGTTGTGCAACCTCAGCTACAATGGTTCGACTCCCATGGGGGATATGGATTGCGTGGAGAAGGCCAGGCATAGTATTTGAAGTAAACTTTATATCTATGACAGGTCCGATAATCTGAGTTAGATTTCCAACATTGGTACCCATTAGCCACCTTCCTTTCTATCTAAGCGCTTCGGCACCGCTTACGATTTCAGCAATTTCTTGTGTGATGGCGGCCTGCCTTGCTCGGTTATAGCTTTGCACTAATTTTCCCTTGAGACGGTCCGCATTTTCTTTGGCATTTTCCATGGCAATTCTACGTGCTGAGTGCTCACAGACAGAAGATTCGGCAATTCCATTTAACAATTTAAGCTCAAGGTATTTGGGGATTGTATGATTCAAAACCGCAGCAGGACAAGGATTGAAATCTGAGTGCTTTCGTGCGCCTGCTTTCTTACTTGGTATAGCAATCGGCAATAACTTAACGGTCACAGGTTTTTGACTGGATAGCCCATTAAATTTGGAGTAGGAGAGATAAAGAGCACCAATTTCCTTCGCGTGATATAAGGAGAGAATCTGACCAATAATTGGTTTAATCTCAGTGCTCCCTATACTCTCCAGAGGGGAATTTTCATGGAGTAATGCATGAAAATGTCGTTTTGCGAAAAATTCCTTCCCTTTATTCCCAAAGGTTACCAATAAAGGGCTTGTTTGTCCCATGATTTTTGCCAATGTCGATTTCATGATATTGGTATTGAAACTACCACAAAGACCTTTACTGCTGGTGATTACGATATAGCAACTGCGTGGCTCTGGACCTTTTGATTTATGATTGGTATGATTTTTTAGATAGATACTTTCAACGTCAGATAAATAAGGTATCATCTCAGCTAGCATGTCTTCTATTTGATCATGCAATTTCCTGTTTTGATCCAGCGCCTTTCGGGTTTTTCTTAATTTAACTGTTGAAACCAATTCCATGGCATTTGTAATTTTTTCTATGCTATGAATACTTTTTATACTGCGCTTGATATCGCGCATTCCATGACCAGCCACTGAATGACCTCCTTCTGCTATGCTTCATATTTCCATAGTTTTGCAAAATCTTTTATTGCACCGTGAAGATTTTTTTCTGTATCCGTAGACAATTTCCCGGATTGCTTAATTTCGCGGATAATTTCAGGATATTGAGCTTCCATAAAGGATAGATACTCTGCTTCAAAGGTTCTCACAGCATCAATTGGCAATTCTGATAGATACTTATGAATCGTAGCGAAGATAATCAGCACTTGGTGCTCCGTATTCATAGGTTCATATTGTCGTTGCTTTAAAACTTCCATTAATCGTCGACCGTGATCTAATCGCTCTTTTGTATCTTTATCTAAATCTGATCCAAATTGGGAAAATGAGGCCAGCTCTCGGTACTGGGCAAGCTCGAGCTTCACCTTGCCAGAAACTTTTTTCATCGCTGGAGTCTGTGCATTACCACCAACTCTAGATACTGATATTCCAGAATTTACGGCAGGGCGTTGCCCTGCATAAAACAACTCAGCTTCTAAAAAGATCTGCCCATCTGTTATAGAGATTACATTGGTTGGAATATAGGAAGAAACATCCCCAGCTTGGGTTTCAATGATGGGAAGAGCAGTAATAGAACCACCACCAAGATCATCACTGAGCTTTGCTGCGCGTTCTAATAGACGGCTATGAAGATAAAAGACATCTCCAGGATACGCTTCACGGCCAGGGGGGCGTTTTAGGAGCAAAGACATGGCTCGATAAGCCACCGCGTGTTTTGATAAATCATCATAAACGATGAGTACATCTTTTCCCGCATACATAAACTCCTCTGCCATGGCACAGCTTGCATAGGGAGCAATGTACTGAAGTGGTGCAGGTTCACTAGAAGTGGCAGCTACTACTATGGTGTAAGGCATTGCGGATTTTTCTTTCAGAATTTGTGCAATTTGTGCTACTGTTGATTTTTTTTGACCAATAGAGACGTAGATGCAAATAACATCTTTCCCCTTTTGATTCAGTATGGTATCGATTGCCAAAGCAGTTTTTCCTGTTTGACGATCACCAATGATCAGTTCCCGCTGTCCTTTTCCAATTGGAACCATAGAATCGATTGCTTTAATCCCGGTGTGAAGAGGTTGGGCAACCGACTTTCTATCCAGAACACCAGGGGCAGGATATTCCACTGGTCGAAAGGAAGATGGATGAATTGGTCTACCTTGATCAATTGGCCTGCCTAATGCATCAACGATTCGGCCAAGAAGCACATCACCGACGGGGACTTCAACAACAGTACCGGTTGACTTTACAATATCGCCTTCTTTAATATCATTGTCCTTTCCAAGGATTACAGCACCGATATTGTCCTCTTCTAAATTCAAAGCCATCCCATATGTTTTGCCAGGAAACTCTAAAAGCTCCCCTGACATACAACGATGCAAACCATGAACTCTGGCAATTCCATCGCCTACTTCAACAACAGAACCTATTTCTAAAATCTCCAAAGAGCTCTCATATCTGCGGATTTGTTCTTGAATAATACGATTGATTTCTTCTGGTTTAATATTCATTTGATTCACCACTATTCTTGATTGATATGCCAAGAACCGAAAGCATCTAAAATACCTTGCAAGCTCTTATTAACGGTAGCGTCAATTAGCTGATCCTGAATGAAGAGTTTCACTCCCCCCAATATGGTTGGATCCAATTGATTCTCAAGATAAATTTCCTTTCCAAGAGAAAGAGAGACTTTGCGTTCAAACTGAAAAATGTCTCCTTCAGAAAGAGGAAAGGGAGATAGAAGAATCCCTTTGGATACGTTCTGACGCATATCTGAAACTTTATTATATTGATGTACAATGTTAGAAAAACGCAGCATCCGGCCTTTATCAATCAGTACATAAAGAAAATTTATGATTTCTTGACTCACTCGTTCGCTAAAAAGTTCAGTTATCATTTGTTTTTTTTCTTCTTTTGAAAGCCTAGGCGTTGTAACAAGTTGAAACAGTGTTGGGTGCTCAATAAAGATACTTTGGATATCATTTAGCTCGCTTTTTATTATCTCAACGCACTTTCTTTCCTCTGCTACTTCAAAAAGCGCATTTCCATAGACGCGATCTACCGTTAGTTCTGCCATTTTGTACTCTCCAGTTCTTTGATAATTTTGTGGATCATGGCTTCTTGTCCAGGCTGATCAAGTCTTTCTTTTAGAATTTTTTCAGCGATTAGGATTGCTATTTCTCCGATTTGATTTTTCAATTCAATCATTGCTAATTGTTTTTCTCTTTCCATGTCTTCCTTTGCTTTCAAAGCAAGTTTCGCAGCATGTTCCTGTGCTTCATGAACGATACGTTTCGCATAATCATCGGATTTATCCTTGGCATTTTGTAAAATTTCACGACCCAACAATTGATATTCGTCCAACTTCTCTTCATATTCAGATTTAAAGCGCTCTGCCTCTACTATCAATTGGTTTGCATGATCAATGGCTCCGGCAATATCTTCTTCTCGCTTTACCATATGATTTCGAATCGGTTTAAAAAGCACCTTGGAAAGAATAAAGAATATAATAAGGGTATTGATGATTTGGAAAAAGAAACTCCAATTTAACTCAATTATCTCCGCATGCACAATATCACCCACCTTTCCGTATTGGTGCTATAAAAGCTTGATTAATGGATTTGCAAAGAGCAAAATAATGGCAATGATGAATGCAAAAATACCTGTGGTTTCTGCAACTGCAACCCCAACGAAAAAAGTTCTTAGTATGGAAGATTCCGCTTCTGGTTGTTTGGCAATGCTTTCAACTGTTTTAGAAACAGCATATGCGATTCCTGCACCAATTCCAGCCATAGCTGTCATCGTGATTCCTGTGGCAATCACAGTGGCAGCAATAGCAATTCCTAAATTAGTAATCATAATAATACCTCCGTTTTTGTTTACGCATAAATTTTCTTGATAGGTCTATATTCACTCTTTGGCGTGACCATGTTTTGCACATGCCATAGATACGAATGTCATGGTTAGAATCGTAAAAATAAACGCCTGAAGAATCCCCTCAAAAACATCAAAAAACAGATTTACTGGGAGAGGAATCAAGGCTTCCAACAGGGGGACGGGTAACTTTAACTTTTGGCTGAACACACCCAAAGCTTTATAGAGAAATTCAACAATAATCAGCCCGCCGGTAATATTGCCAAATAGACGAAATGCAAGAGAAACTGGGAAGGCAAGTTCTGTAATGATGTTGATTGGTAGCATCAAAACGGAAGGACTTGATAAGTGTTGAATATATCCGACAATTCCCTTTGTGCGAATCGAGAAAAAATGTATTAAGAAAAAAGTGATGGTGGAAAGGGCCAAGGTGGTATTTAAGTCTGCGGTTACTGGCCTAATTCCAAAAAGCCCAGCGTAATTTTGACCGACCAACAAGAGAAACAATGTCCCCATATAAGGAGCAAATCCAATTAGCTCTTTTCCCATGACCTTTTCTACAAAACGATAAATACCACCAACAAGGATTTCCATGACTGTTTGAATTCCCTTTGGTATCCGGTTCAAATTTCTTGTTGCAAAGTAAAAGAACAGCGTAAATATCAGCATGATAATCCAAGTGTAGACCACACCTTCAGTCAATAGGATTCCTCCAGGTAAATGGAGGACAAGTTTTGGACCTAAATGTTCTTCTCCCATTGAAAATTCTCCTTTCTCGGCGCCGAATCAGTGCATCGCTGATTGGCGATGAATAGCAGGTAGCTATAATCTGATTTGATTTTCATTTTGTTGATATAGTTAGTATACCTTGGTCATATCTTGTGCGACATCCACCATAAGTCTGATTTTTAGGATGATTTTTCGTCATAAAACATGCACTAAAGTTGGCTTCCATAAAAAGCGATGCATTCTATTTGGGTAGGTACGTCCAAAGTATGAGACCAAGTGAAACTATAGTATGAAAAGAGTTTTGAGATTCTTCAGTTAATTACATTTGACCCGTCCGTGGAAATGTTTTATAATAAATTCAATTTCATGACAACTGAAGAAGGAAACAAACGGTTGAACAATTACTAGCCATAGTTGATTTCAAGTATTTGGCTTTTAGGGTGGGAAGCTCGTTTTTGCGAGTCCTGCTTTTTTTAGCTCAAAAATGGTAGACAAAAAAGGACCACGATAAAATACCAAAAAGATGTTTGGCAATACTTTCTAGATAGCAGATTGTCGAAAACTAATATGATGAAATGAATTGTAAGGGAAGCTAGAAAAGCATATCAATTGACATTTAGAAAAAGTATTTGATATGTTACAAGTGAACTAGGGAGGTAGTTTAATGAATCAAAAAGATCCAAGACTAATGAACCAGATGGGCTTTGGACAAGCATTCAAAGCGAATTTTTTAGGACATGCCCCAAATTGGTACAAGACGACAATTTTAGTTTTTCTAGTACTAAATCCGATTTTAGCGTTTACTGTAGGAAAATACATAGCTGGCTGGGCACTGATTGTGGAATTTATTTTTACTCTTGCCATGGCCCTCAAATGCTATCCGCTACCAGCAGGGGGTCTTCTTGCCATTGAAGCTGTGATTATAGGGATGACCGATGCCCATGCAGTGTACGAGGAAGTTGAGGTCAACCTTCCAGTTATCCTTCTTTTAATGTTTATGGTAGCAGGTATTTATTTCATGAAAGAAGGGCTGGTATATTTATTTTCAAAAATTTTGACAAGTGTTCGGTCCAAAGTCGTTTTGGCATTTTTATTTTGTTTTTTAGGAGCCTTTTTATCTGCATTTCTAGATGCGCTGACAGTAACTGCTGTTATCATAGCAGTTGCTTATGGATTTTATAATATCTTCCATAAATTTGCATCCAGTGAAAAAGTGTTTGAAAAATACGACATTAACAATGATCATATTGTAGATGATAAACATCATGAAGATTTGGATCAGTTTCGAGGTTTTCTTAGAAATCTTATGATGCATGGCGCGGTAGGTACGGCACTCGGTGGCGCAACAACGCTAGTAGGAGAGCCTCAAAACCTGCTGATTGGTTCTGTAATGGATTGGAACTTTGTTGAGTTTTTCCATCAATGTTCTCCTGTTTCTGTGCCAGTATTGATAGTCGGACTATTGACGGCAATCCTTCTTGAGGTGACCAAATTTGGAGGTTACGGATATCAGCTTCCTGATACTGTGCGTAAGGTTATGGAAGAGGACGTAAAAGCGAAAACAGAAGCCATGGATATGCGTGGAAAAGTAAGACTTCTAGTTATGGCAGTTTGCGGTGTTCTTCTTATTTTCTCCTTGGCACTTCACTTAGCGGAAGTTGGAATTATAGGATTGATGATTATCATCCTTCTGACCTCTATGAACGGTGTCATTGAAGAGGGCAGAATCGGGCATGCCTTTGAAGAGGCACTTCCTTTTACCGCACTGCTTGTTGTTTTTTTCTCCATCGTAGCGGTGATTCACGATCAGCATTTGTTTTCTCCAATTATCCACTGGGTATTGTCCATGGAAGGAAAAAACCAATTGGTTGCATTCTTTGCAGCAAACGGTATTTTGTCGGCAATCAGTGACAATGTATTTGTAGCTACTGTATATATAACAGAAGCGCAGAAGGCATTTGATGCAGGGGGCATTGCAGTGGAGCAGTTCAACAAAATGGCAGTTGCCATCAATATGGGAACGAATATCCCATCTGTTGCAACACCAAATGGACAAGCAGCATTCCTATTCCTTCTTACATCAGCATTGGCACCATTGATCCGTCTTTCCTATATGGAAATGGTAAAATTGGCGTTGCCATATACGATTGTAATGTCAGCAACTGGTGTTCTGGCGACGATGTTCTTGTTGTAAAGGATGATAATTAAGAATCTTTCTTTCTACGAAAGGTAGTCATTGTTCTTGACAAAACTGAAGTATGAAAGAAGTCAGTTCAATAAAAAATGGGCTATCGTGCCAAATAATTTGGTGTGATAGTCCATTTTACTGTAGTGATGATAGATTGAAAAATGAAAAAGACCTTGTATTTCAATCCCAAGCAAAGCTTAAAGATTGATTGTTTTATTTTCTCCTTGAAAGCAGCAGATTGTTGCAGAAGCGTTATCCAAGTAGAAGATTTCAAAGATATCATCATCTTCGGAATAAAGACTAGCCAAGGAAGGCATTATTTCAAGAGCCTTCGCTTTGGATTCTATACTCGTGCAGAATTCTGCATTGCCATGAAGTCGAATCCATTTCCCATCCTTTGAGTACGCTGATATTTCTACTTTTGGATTGGCTGCCATTTGCCTATAAACAGGTTTGTAATTCCCTGTGCAAAAGCAGAGCTTACCATCGTAGTCCATTACAAATCCAAAGGGTCTCACTCGAGGGTGATTGTCCTCTACCGTGGCAACAAAAAATACGCCACATTCCTTTAAGAATTCTAATATTTCTTCCATATCTACTCACCATGCCTTTCTTGTTCTCTCATCATGTTTATTCCAGTACTGATTTACTAGTTCAATTATAATGGATAGTGAAGAAATAGCAAGTAGGATAGAAAACAACACAAGATGATTTGGCTTTCAAAACAAGAGATTGATATAATTGACTAAATATGGTATGGTTGGTCTGACTGTTTATTCCATTGGTTTTAAGGAATTACTGTGAATTCAGTTAAAAAAGCTATAAATTATTTGTAGACTTACAAGAGTGTGAAGAGAAGAAAGGAAATAATGACATGAAAAAAAGCTTGAGAATTATAGCAATTATGACGCTGGTATTTGTGATGGCAACAGGGGTTTGTATGGCAGATACCGCTGGCAGAATGATACATCTTACAGTAGGTAAGGATCTTGCGACGGTAAATGGTCAAGACGTAAAAATGGCGGCAGCAGCACAGGTGGTTTCTGGAAGAACGCTCGTACCACTTCGGTTTGTGAGTGAAGCTTTTGGATGTCAGGTCGACTGGGTTTCTGAAACAAAAACAGCTGTTGTAACTTTAGAGAATCAAGTGATTGAAGTGCCGATTGGTCAAAATCATGTGGTGATCAATGGTGATCTAACAGAAGTTGAAGTACCTGGTCAGTTGATTGGTGGGAGCACATTTGTACCACTTCGGTTCATTGGTGAAAACCTGGGAGCGACAGTTGAATATGATGCGCCTACGAAAGGAATCACAATAACATTGCCAACGTATAATTCGGAAGCATATGCTATAAGTGCAATTACACCAGATGGGTGGACCGTTACTGAAGACGCGAAAAAAGGAATAATAACTTTTGTAAATGGAGATCATTATGCAATCGCATTTGGACCTGTGTTGGAAGACACAACACAAGAGGAATTTGCAGGAATTGTTGCTAATACTTTTGAGAACCATAATAGTTTGGATTGGGAGATACAGGATAACGGGATTACGGCAACCTCCGATGCATATTTGGATGAAGATGGAATGCTCAAAATTCTTGGGATGAAACTCATTGATAAAACCTTATGGAGCTTTGCTTTGGCCACCGATATTACAGACCCAAACGAGCTAGATGAAGCGGTAATAAATCAAATGGACATTATTCTCAATACTTTTTCAGGTGCTACAGCAAAGTAAACCAATCATAAAAAAGCAATCTATTTCAAAAGGAGCAAGGATAAATGAAACGAATCTATCAACTACAAAGCAATCTCTTACGAGTGATAGACAAGTATGAAAGACTAGTTGATCATAGGGATAGCACCGTTGACTGGGAGCGCCTTCACTTATCAAGCTGTGGAAGGCTGGGGTATCTTCTTGCAGAGGCAAGAGGCTTAGATCCAGTCATCGCTGCCTGTGCGTGTTCTGTCCATGATTATGGCAGAATTCTTTATGGAAAACAAGAAGGTCATGCAGAGGCAGGATACCTTCCTGTAAAGGAGTTTTTAAAACAGGCGGAGTTCTTTACGGAAGAAGAAATTGAAGCAATTGCATTGGCAGTAAAAAATCACAGCAGAAAATCAGAAGTGGGATCTCCCCTTGAAGAAATTGTAAAGGATGCAGATGTGATTGATCTTTATCAATATGGCCTTCCCTTTCAGAGGGAAGAACAAAAATTGAGATACGAAAGAGTAGCTGGAAGCCTTTCTCTAAAATAATAACAATGGAATATCAACAAAAAGGCTGGAAGGGAATGATCCTTTTCCAGCCTTTTTGTTGATATTCGTGAATTTTCGTGAGTGCGTGCTATTCGAATTTTCTAGTGGCATCAAGGTACTTTCCCAGGATACCAATATTGGCGAAATACATAGAAAACTTATCGTTCTTTTTTACTTGGACCAATTGGGCCTCCACAAGCTTTTTAATGTGTTGTGATATGGTAGCTTGTGAATAATCAAAGGCTGCAACTACGTCTTTATTGCAGACAGTGGTTCTGTTTCGATTGCATGACATGATGTATCGATATATTTTAATTCTTGCCGGGTGCGCCAATGCATCAGACACCTTGGCAATGAGTAAGATTTCTTCTTCTTGCATATCATCGGATTCTTTTCTAAGTCTCATAATGTTCTCCTTTTGCGGTAACTATCTGGTTTTATTATCGCTTATTCGCAATTTACTTTCAATTATAGTAGGAGGACGCCCCCCCGTCAAGGAAATTATAAAAACCAGACCTGCAAGGGAATTTGCACCCATGGGTAATGTATGGTATGCTAAAAAAGAGAATAAGCATTTACGGTGTTGATAAGGATAAATTCAAAGTAATATCACAAACGGAAAACTTGAAAGAGCTAATGGAAAGGAGGGTCAAATGAAAATCAGAGAATACGAATATATTATGCAAAGGGTATTGCATCTTGTAGACGAAGGGGTACATGTAATTGATAAAAATGGAAATACTATTATATACAATGATGCCATGGCGAGGCTTGAAAAAACTCAACGAAAAGGTGTTTTGAAAAAGCCATTTACGGAAGTTTTTCATAACATGAGTGAAGATGACAGCACTCTTCTGCAAGCACTTTATCACAAAAAAGTGACCTTAAATCAACAACAAACTTATTTAAATCAGGACGGAAAAACAATAAACGCGATTAACAGCACCATTCCGGTGATTTATCAGGATGAGGTGATTGGGGCAATCGAAGTCTCTAAGGATGTGACCACAATTCGAAAAATGTCTAATACGATTTTGGATTTACATAAAGAAAAACTAGAAACAAGTGAGTTAGGGGAAGAGAAAAAAACGACGTACAATCTTGACGACATAATGGCTCAATCCAAGCTGTTTTCAGAAGTGATTGAACTTGGAAAAAAAGCGGCAAAAACCAGTGTGCCAGTGTTTCTCTCTGGAGAAGTTGGAACAGGAAAAGAGATTTTTGCTCGGAGTATTCATTTTCAAAGTGAAAGAAAAGAGGGTCCCTTTCTAACACAAAATTGTGCCGCTTTGCCAGAGAGCTTGCTCAAGGATATATTATTCGGAAATTCCCACCAAATTGATGGTGAGACAAAGGATCGGCAAGGCTTGTTTGAACAAGGAAATGGCGGAACGGTATTTTTAGATGAAATCAGTGCCATGTCCTATGAGCTACAAGGGAAATTGCTTTCTATTCTAGAAGAGGAATTACTTAAAAAAGAAGATGAAAATAAGACTATACCAGTAGACATTCGAATTATTGCTTCCGTCCATCAGCCAGCAGACCAATTGATTGAGGCCGGGAAGCTAAGGCGAGATTTATTTTATCAACTTAACGTAATCGGCATTGAGCTTCCATCCCTTCGGGAAAGAAAAGAAGATATTCTCAATTTATCTAAAGAATTTGTAAACAAATACAATAAAAGATACCGAAAGTTTGTTGTAAGCATTTCAGATGGAGCAAAAGAGAAATTACTACATTATGATTATCCTGGAAATATTCGTGAATTGGAAAATATCATTATGGCTGCCGTTTCCATGGCGGGAGAAGATGAAGCGACTTTGACAGAAAAACATATCTTGATAAACAATGAGGATTCGTGTATCTCTAAAAGTGCTTTTGATTTTAGTCAGGTAGGAATGGATTGGTATTTAGAAAATATGGAAAAAGAAATGATTGTTTTAGCCTTGGCCAAATATGAAAGAAATGTATCAAAAGCGGCAGAATACCTGAAAATAAAAAGGCAAACGTTGCAACATAAAATAAAAAAATATAATTTGTAGGCAGACTGATAACTTGGTTCAAGGAGGTAAGAAATGAAAAAATGCATTTTAGTTTTCGTTTTAGCAATGGTTTTAGTAATCCTACCTGGATGCAGCAACTCTCAGTCAAATGACTCAATGCAGTCGTCAGCTCCTTTGTCTGGTGAAGAAGGCAAGGATTATAAAGGAGAGAATCAGGATGATATGAATGCAAAAGCGCTTGATGAAAAAGAATCCAATGAGGCTTACCGCAAAGGTCTTTCGGGAAATGATTCCGAACGAATCTTCGGATACATCCAAAGTATATATCCGAAATATACCCAAGAAGACTTTGCATTATGGACAAAACAATATTTTGACGTAACGGGTGATGGTGAAAATGAGGCCATCTATTCCTCCTCATATGGAGACGGAAATTTAAAGACTGCTATCGTAATCACAGAAGAAAATGAATCTTTACGCAAGATATCAAAGTATATGGAGCTTGCTAAATATGAAAACAAACCATCAATGAGGGACGGATTTTTTATCATGACATCCAAAACAGGAGGGTCTGGTATTGGAGAGTACTATATGAGTATATATGAATACACTGGAAGCGAACTGACACAGGTAGCTTCATATATTCCGACGGATTCATATTTTACATCCCCTGGAGGGGCGTACGAAACAACTGCAAGCATAGAAGGGACACTAAAAGATTTCATTATAACGTATACCGAAAAAAATCTGGAAACAGAGGAATCCACCATTGTCCAAAAGGATCGTTATCAATACAATGAAGGGAATATGCAACTGGACCAAGCATTCCTATCAGTAGATAACACAGCAAAGACTTTTGAACATGTCTATGATGGAACCAATTTGGCGGAAACGATGAGGTATTTTGATCAAAATCTTTACCTTTTTAGTGACAGTAAAAGAGAACAATTTGCAGAGGGCATTATGGAAGCGATAGATCTTCAGTGGGAAGAGATGTCAGATTGGGAATCCTTTGTAATGCTTCCAGCGAAATACTATAATGAAGATGATTGTACCTATGACATCTCAAATCTTGACGAGAGATCAAAAAAAATATTGGGAGATATCAAAAATGATAACTGGCTTAACCTTGTGCAAGTGACCTGGACCACAGAAGGAGAGTCAGCAGATAACGGCATCAAAGTCATGATTCCACAATACTATACTGGTATTTTGAAGAAGGCGGTGGTAGCTTCAAATTTGGAGAACGAAATGTCGGAATTCTTAACGGCAGATATATATTTTTCTTCAGACTATATGGATCCTGAAATGGTATCTCAAACAGAAATTGTGTATCCCAATATTGTTGTAGATAATAAAGAGGATGCAGATTTATTGGTAAAACAAAATCTTTGGAAGGCAACCATAAGCATTCCATTAGAAATCATAGGACAATAATATAAAAAGCGGAACCAAGGGAGCTCCGCTTTTTATAAATGCGCCCAGCATGGAGGTGTTTGAATGGGTGAAAGTGAGAATACCTTTAATCCAATTTGGACGATTCAAACAGTAAGGTTGCTTCTTGACCAGGCTTAAGATAACAATCGTTAGGTAGGAGCAATTTTATTTTGATAGATTCTTGATTTTTGTTTGCTGCGGTTTGCAAATCTTTAGGAGTGTATTCTCCCTTTACATCAATATACTTTACGACACCCTCGTAAGAGGTATTACCATGCTGTATCTGATATTTTTGATTATATTCCACTTCGTCAATACGCTGGATTGGAAGATAAAAAACGAAATATTTATTACTATCCCCAGCGATATCTGCAATTTGATATCCAGAACCGATAAAATCACCAGACAAGTAGCTTTTACTTGTGATGGTTCCGTCACAAACGGCTGTAATGGTATATTTGTTTAAAATATCTTGTATTTCATCCAACTGACTTTCTGTTTGAGCAATATCTAGCTCCATAGCAGCATATGAGGAGGAACTTCTCGCAATGTTCAATTGAGCTTTTGCAGCTGTCACTGCACCAGACGCAGCACTGGCTGTAACCCTTGCTTGCTCTAAAACGTCTTCTGAGACAGCACCTTGAGCATATAAAGACTTTGCATTTTGATAATCTTGATTTGCCTTTTCATTTGCTGTGATTGCACTAGCATATGACGCACTTGCTGAAGAAATATTGTATTCAGCCTGACTATCTCCAGTTCCGACTTTTAAATCTGCCAGAGCAACCCTTTGCTTTTCAAGTAATATAGAGAGCTGATCATAATCGTATTGCAGCGAGCTGCTATCTAAAATTGCGAGGGTATCACCCTGGGATACATGCATTCCTATTTCTATCGGGATATCTATCACTTTTCCACAGACCTCTGAAGTGGCCGAATAAATGGTTGCTTCGATTACGCCCTGATACGATTTTCCACTTTGCATTTGATAGAAATATGCGATTAGGATTATAGTGAGAAAAACAACCAAAGGAATGATTTTCTTTTTATGACTTTTTATATGGTTCATAATATACTCCTCTCTTTTGGCAAGATGCTTATCCGCATACCACTATATTCGGCGGTATCGTTTTAACAGCCTCGTATTGATTGTCATGAAGATAATAGTTAATCCAAATAAAACCAATATATCTAAAGAAACTTGCCGGATTCCGCTTCCCCGAATCATTACCTTATCTAACGCATCGGCAACGTAATAAAGGGGCATAAATTTACCAACCACCGACCATTCTGGAGACAGATCAAATAATCCAGTAAAAAAGACTTGCGGAACAACTACAATGGGGATAAATTGAATCATCTGAAATTCATTGGATGCCAACGTAGAAAGTAAAATACCCAACGTAAGCGCGGTCATTGCTGCCAGTAAAGTAATCAGTAGAACGAGCCAAAAAGATCCAATCATCATAATATCCAGTAGATACACCACAAAGATTGTAATAATGAAAGATTGAATTGTAGTCACGACGCCGAACCCCAAAACATATCCTGTGACCACTTCCCACCTGCGGATTGGCGTAGAAAGGAGCTTTTCCAAGGTTCCTGTGGTCCTTTCCTGAAGGAAAGAAATACCCGCGATAAGGAAGGTAAAGAAAAAAACTAAATACCCAATGAGAAGAGAGCCAAAATTATCAAATTTCGCCAAATCACCAGCCCCATAAACATAATGAACTTCAGTAAGTAGGTCTGGACGTTCTTGTGGATGGGTTAAGTTTTTCTTTGCTCTTTCAACAGCAGCCAGCACGGCGGCTGCCTTTGAAGAATTTCCACCGTCTAAATCAACATATATTTTTCCACTTACCATTTTGATGGAGGCGATGATTTTTTCGTCCTTCATCATTTGAGCAGCTTCGGATTCATTGCACAAAACGGGGTGAAGATTGTTCTGATACAGTTCTTCTATCAGTTGTTGAGGCGCATTTGTAATGCCTACAGATAAAGCGGTTTCAGAAGAGTCTAATATCAAATATATCAACGTTAACAGGAGAAGTGGTGCGAATAAAATCAATGCGAGCGTTCTTTTGTCGTTGCGCAGCTGATTGAGTATGCGCAAGACCATGGCTTTAATCCTCACGATTCCCACCTCCGTAATATATAAATGCTTCTTCAATTGTGGAAACGTTGATTGATTTTTTTAATTCATCAGGCGTTCCTTCTGCAATGAGAATACCACCTCGCATCATGGCAAGCTGGTGACATTTTTCAGCTTCGTCCATCACATGAGTTGTAACAAGAATCGTAACTCCTTGATCAGACATTCGATAAAGCTCATCCCAAATATCTTTACGAAGTAGGGGGTCGATTCCTACTGTTGGCTCATCAAGTATTAAGACTTTTGGATGGTGTAGAATTGCCATCGCTAGAGATAGCCTTCGCTTCATGCCCCCAGAATATGCGGACACTTGTTTTTCTAAATCATCAGATAGATTGACTAGCTTCATGGCTTCGTGGATTCGTTTTTTACGACTCACTTTATCCATGCCGTATAGCGAAGCAAAGAATTTAAGATTATCTTCAGCAGACAACATCCCATAAAGAGCATCCGACTGTGCCATGTATCCGATTTCATTCATCAGATCCAATTGTGGCATTTTTCTGTCAAGAACAAGAGTATCCCCAGATGAAGACTCGGAGATGCCAGCCATAATTTTGACAGTAGTGGTTTTGCCGCACCCAGATGGGCCAAGAAGGCCATAGATACAGCCATAAGGAACTTCAATGCTTACATCCTTCAACACTTGTTTTTCACCAAAAAATTTGTCTACATGTTTCATTACTATGCAGTTTCCCTCTTGTTTCATATTGAAATTCCCCTCCTTCGTTATTCATTTACCATCCGTGTTATTTCATAATTGCCAATCATTATTTATATTTAGAATCGGCATTGAACCCAACAACGTGTTGGTATATATTTATTATATGGACTGAAACAGAAAAAATAAACAAACAATCTATTCGTAATTGTTGGGTTTGCGTTGAGATAGGAGAAAAAGATGGAGCACAAAATAAAAAACAAAATCCGAGATTCCCATAAAGTAGAAGAAACTAAAAAAAGAATCAAAGATGCATTCTTTGAATTATATGAGATAAAAAAAATAGAGCGTATCAGCATCAAAGAAATTACAGAAAAAGCAATGCTCAATCGAGGGACCTTTTACGTGTACTATCAAGATATATATGATTTGCTTGAAAAGGCAGAAGACGAATTGGTAGAAATGCTGGTGGAAAAAATAAAGGGTGTGGCAACAATGATTTTGAGGGATGAAGATATATATTCTTTTTTACCCCCACTAGAATTTTATGAAACCTACGGTGCATATTTGCGTGTACTTCTGGGCAATAACGGAGACCCCCATTTTATTTATAAGATTAAGAGTATCGTGAAAGAAACAATATTGGGGATTTTTCAGCAAGAAAGGATACCAGCCTTGCCACGAATGGACTATGTTTTGGAGTATATGGCATCGGCCCAAGTGGGCCTAATTAGCTACTGGATTCAAAATGATATGAAAATACCGATCCATGAGATGGGTGATTTAATCAAAGCCCTTATGCTGAATGGGCCTGTTGGATATGTAAAGAGCTTTCAACAATCTTAAGCATACTCTTTTTCTAGCTGCAAAAGGAATTCTTTGTTTTGTAATCCGGCACCATAGCCAACCAGTGAACCATTCTTGCCAATCACTCTGTGACATGGAATCAAAATAGAAATAGGGTTTTTATTGTTTGCCATCCCAATTGCTCGAGCCGCTTTCGCATTGCCAACAAGCATGGCAATTTCTTGATAGCTTTTTGTTTCTCCATAAGGAATTGTGAGGAGTGCCTGCCAAACACGCTGCTGAAAGTCAGTTCCTGTGGGTCTCACCTTTAAGGAAAATATTTTGCGTCTTCCTTGAAAGTATTCTTCCAGTTGTTCTGCTGCTTCCAGTAGATAGGGGGTCCTTGCCCTTTGAAAGCCAGATGCCTCTAAATCAGTCATCTGTCCAAAGAGAATAGACGAGATATGCTGGTCGGTTTCGGCGATGGTCAAAAAACCAATGGAAAAGAGAAAATAATCATATGCTTTCATGAGATCCTCCTAGACATTGTTTGTCACATAACTCATATCAAAATTTACAACAACGTAATATTCTTGATTTAGTTTCTTTAGATTGTCTTCGACGTATTCTCTAATAAAAGATTCCGAAAAGCCACACTCTGGTGTTAGGACGATGTCAAAGATAATGTTTGTATGAGTATATCCTGCCACAATCCGTAAATCATGGTAACCAACAACACCTTCAAGGGGTGTTAACAATTCACTTATTTTTTCACCCAACTGAATTGTTAACGGGTCATTGGTCTTTAAGGGATCCATATGTATTACAAGATGGAGGCTCAACTCCTTACTGATTGTTCGTTCAATGTTGTCTATCATGTCATGACTTTCGATTAAGTCACCATACGCATCCACTTCTACATGGACAGATGCAAAAATTCTTCCCGGGCCGTAGTCGTGAACAACAAGATCATGAATTCCCAATACACCAGAAGTGGAACAAATTCTTTCTTCAAGTTCCTTCACCAGCTCAGGGTCAGGCGCTTTCCCAAGAAGAGGGCTGGAGGTTTCTCTTATCAGCTGAATTCCTGAATATAAAATGAAGATTGCGACAAGGCAACCCATATAACCATCGAGTTGAAAACCTGTAATTTTCCCGACAAAAAGGCTAATTAGAACGGCGGAAGTGGCTATCACATCATTTCTACTATCCAAACCAGCTGCTTTTATCGTAGAGGAATGGATGGCTTGTCCAATATAAATATTGAATCGTGCTTGCCAGACTTTCAGCAAAATGGCAAAAACAAGAACTAAAACTGTCACGAGATGAAACGAAACTGGGTCTGGATCAATTATTTTTTGAATGGAAGCAGTAAATAACTTAATCCCAAGAAGAAGAATCATCAAAGAAACGATAAGGCCTGCCAGGTATTCAAAGCGAGCATGTCCATAAGGATGTTCTATATCACTGGGTTTTGAAGATAGTTTAAAGCCAATTAACGTGATTGCCGATGAAGAGGTATCCGCTAGGTTGTTAATTCCATCTCCTATAATTGCAATGCTACCACATAAAAATCCGATTAGAATCTTGCCAATGGATAAGATAAGATTCGAAATAATCCCCACAATTCCAGCAAGTTTGCCATAAGCCTCTCTCACCGTAGGATTTTTTACATTGTTATAATCCTTGATAAACCATTTTACAATTTGTGCATTCATTACATGTCCCCCATTTTCATTCTTTCCATTTCATTCTAAGTCAAATTGGATGCTTTGTAAATACAAGAGCCATTTGGGTCACCGGTCGAAGCACGGGCTGTAGCATGAAAACGAAAAACAACAAGGAGCAAATTGTGACAAATGAAAAGAAAATTATGAAAGTTATGAAAGGTTTTTGAAATATTGTGGTACAATAAGAAAAAGAAATCAAGGGAGATACGAATGAAATATAATACAATACTTTTTGACATGGACGGTACATTACTAGACACACTAGATGACTTGACTGATAGTGTTAACATACTTCTAAGACAAGAAAAATACCCTGAGAGGAAAAGAGAAGAGATTAGGTCCTTCGTAGGGGAAGGCGTAAAACTATTGGTGATGCGGGCCTTACCAGACGGAACTTCGGAGGAAGAGCAAAAAAGATGCCTTCTGATCTTTCAAGAAATATACCAAAAAACAATGTTGAATAAAACATGCCCATATGAAGGCATTATGGATTTGCTTCAAACACTAAAAGCACAAGACATAAAAATAGGTGTTGTTTCAAACAAACCAGATTATGCAACAAGAGAACTGTGCAAATTATTCTTTCCAAACCTGGTAGATGATGCCATAGGAGATGACCCGGCGAGAAGAAGAAAGCCAGATCCAGACAACGTATATGAAATACTAAATCGTTTTCATTCAAAAAAAGAAGAAACAATCTATGTTGGAGATTCAAATATTGATATGCAGACAGCAAAAAATGCTGATCTACTATCAGTTGGTGTTACATGGGGATTTCGCTCAAGAAGAGTATTGCTTGAAGAGGGTGCTAATTATATTATTGATGAACCAAGCCAATTTATCCGCTTATTAGAGCAATTAAATGGGTAAAAAGCAAGAGAAATAAAAGCAAACGGAAACATATACTTAGAAGAGAGAAATAAATAGATAATGAATAAAGGGGTGAAATAATGAATCATGATAAACGGTATGCAGTACTAATTGATGCAGACAATATTTCAGATAAATACATCAAATTTATTTTAGACGAGATATCAAACGATGGGATTGCGACTTATAAAAGAATTTATGGAGATTGGACCAGACCTACTTTTGCATCATGGAAAGGTGTCTTGTTGGAGCATTCCATAACACCGATTCAGCAATACGGCTACACTACTGGAAAAAATGCAACGGATTCGGCTATGATTATTGATGCTATGGATATTTTATACTCTGGAAATGTAGAAGGATTTTGTATTGTCTCTAGCGACAGTGATTTTACAAGACTCGCTTCAAGACTTAGAGAATCGGGTATGGATGTGGTCGGCATGGGAGAGAGTAAAACTCCCAAAGCATTTATTTCAGCGTGTAATAAATTTAAATATCTTGACCTACTTGCCCTAGATCATCAAAAGCAAGAAGTAAAAGAAGCAACGGAAAAAGGTACCGATCCATGTGATGAGCCGAAAATGACAAACTTCGAGACCATTAAAAAGGCGATTATTACCATTGCACAAGAGAATACAGATGAAGGAGAATGGATTTTCATTGGAGATATTGGCAACAAATTGCAAAAACGATATCCAGACTTTGATGTTAGAAACTTTGGATTCAATAAGTTTACACCATTTATAAAATCACTAGATTTGTTTGATATAAAATCAGAAAAAATCAATGGATCAAACAACAAGTTAATATATGTGAGAGAAAAATGAAAAAAGCGCGTTCAGCGCTTTTTTGGATTCGATGTTCTGTTTTAGTTTTCGTTTGAAGACATTCCCATAAGAGTATCATAGATTCGATCTTTTAGATAGTCCATTTGATACGCTTCCTCCACGGCTATGGATAGTTGATCGGGGCAGGATGTATTTTTTCTACCACATGTGATACCTCGTAACTTTTTAATGACCTCTTCTACGGTCATTCCTTCAACCAATATAGAAACTCCTTTGGAGTTGCCGTCACATCCTCGATGAAAAACAACGTTTTTTACAATGTTTCCGTCAAGCTCAAAATCGATTTGTGTAGCACAAGTTCCTTGGGTTTTGTATGTGTGTACCATTCTGTCTGCCTTTCTAATTATTATTTCATTTATATTAGAGTAATATAGTAGGAGTATTATACCACAACAAGTGGAATTGAAAAGGGAAAAGATTATCTTTTTCTGCTTTTTGCTGTGATATAATCAATCCATAAAAATTGAGAACATGGAGCGGAAGGAACAAAATATATGAAAGAAGATAATATACTGATAGCAGGGATAGAAGATAAAATTGAACAGAGCATGGAACGATATATGGTAACCAATTCCTCTTTTTTAGATATCCGCCAGAGAACGCTTGCGGAGCGAGTTTGCAGAAAATATCAGGGGCTAAGATACACATTTTATGGTGGATATGAAGATGCAGAACGAACTGTGGCATTGATTTTACCAGAATATGCCACAGAAGAAGACCATCCATTAGCTGTTTTAAGCATTATTCAAAATGGAAAAAACAGTTTAACCCATAGAGACTACCTTGGATCCCTTCTTGGGTTGGGAGTTAAAAGAGAGGCGATAGGAGACATCCTAGTCCGTGACCAAGGCGCAGATGTGGTTATACTAAAAGAAATGGAAGAATTTTTCCTATACCATTACGAAAAAGCCGGAAGGGCATCTCTTCGAGTGGAGGTAAAAGAAGTAAAAGAAATCATAGTGCCAGAAGGCAGAACCGAAGAAAAAAGAGATACGGTAGCTTCTCTTAGAATCGACAGCCTGATTGCGTCCTCTTTTGGGCTATCCAGAACAAAAGCTTCTGCAGCCGTGGAAGGAGGGCTTGTCTTAGTGAATGGATTGGTAACCATTAAAAGTGATCGACAAATCAAAGAAGGCGACAAGCTAGTCCTCCGGGGTAAGGGCAAAGTGGTCCTAAAATCCGTAGGTAGTGTCACCAAAAAAGACAGATATCCAATTGTGATTCAAAAATTCTTATAGATATTATAGATGCATTATTTCTCTGAATTCAGCTGTATCGCACTGAGAACAATGGCGGCGGAGCCTACACAGACCGTCAAAATACTGAGGATAAAATTAGCTTTCGCAATACCTTTCATCAATCACACCTCCAAACCTTTTGCTTCAGTATATCATATTTCTGTATAGAGGAAAACTGGAAGTAAAAAATTCGTCACATCATAAATTCTTGTGTGAGCCAGAGTATTAGAATATCTGGTATGTAAGGCTGAAAAATGGTATGATATAAGTGTAAAAAAATGTATGGACAAAACCATCAGAAAAGAATAAATTTATAATATCTTGGAGACAACAAATGGATAAGCACGAGAATCAATTAGCAAAACAGGTTGCATTGCTTCAAGCAACCATTGACGCATTACCCTTTGACATCTGGTGTAAAGACGAAGAAGGACGATATCTACTCGTAAATCAAAGCTTTGAACAATACGCAGGAAAAACAAAAGAAGAAATACTTGGGAAAAAAGATCATGATTTGTTTCCAGAAGAAGAGGCAGATGAATATGTTGCTGGTGACAAAGCCACCTTAACTGGAAATCTTGCAGGGTATCATGAGATAGACATGAAAAATGGAACATATAAGGAAGAACACAAGCGCCTCTGCATCATTGATAAAGACATGAGAGGAATTGCGGGATGTAATCGTGACATTACGGATCGCATTCTTGCAACGCAGTGCTTGGAGCAAAGTGAAGAACGATTTCGAACAATTTTTGAAAAATCTCAAATTGGGATCGGCATTTATGATTCGGTTACAGGGATTGCGCTCCATGTCAATGATAGATTAGTAGAAATTCTAGGAAGACCGCGGCACGAACTCCTGAGCTGTGACTGGAAGGAGTATTCCCATGAAGAGGATATTCCAGAAAATCTTGAAAAAACAAAGTTGTTGAGGGAAGGGATAATCGATCGCTTTTCCATTGACAAACGATATGTAAGGCCAGATGGATCGATTGCATGGATTAACCTAATTGTTACACCTTATACAGCAGAAGAAAATAAAACCCAATGTCATCTTTGTATGATTTATGACATTACAGCACAAAAGAAGGCTGAAGAAGCAAACAGATATTTGAATTACCATGACCAATTGACAGGGCTTTACAATAGAAGGTTTTATGATGAAGAACTTGTTCGTTTAGATCAAGCGTATAATTTGCCGATTACTTTGGTTATGGCAGACGTGAATGGACTAAAACTGACAAATGATGCCTTTGGACATTTGGAAGGAGACCAAATGCTTCAAAGAATCAGTGCGATTATGCAGAGCCAGTGTAGAGCTGAAGATGTGATTGCAAGAATTGGCGGGGATGAATTTATATTACTGCTTCCACAAACCACATATCAAGAAGCGGAGCAGGTCATGAACCGAATTCAAAATGCATTGAAGCAGGATAAAACAAATCACTTTATTTGTTCCGTTTCCTTTGGCCAAGCCACAAAAGAAAAAGAAGGAGAAAGCATTAAGGAAATTTATATGATTGCGGAAGACCGCATGTATCGAGAAAAATTAACAGAGAGTCGAAGCATGCGGTATGAAACAATTCGAATTGTCAGAGAAACCCTATTCCAAAAAAACAAAAGAGAGCAAATGCATTGCGAAAGAGTAAGTCGACTTTGCCAAGCACTAGGTGAAGCAATGGGGTTTAACCTGAGTGACGTGTTGGAATTAAAAACAGCGGGGCTTCTTCATGACATTGGAAAAATAGGAGTAGAAGAGAGTTTGCTCAATAAAACGGAAAAACTGACACCTGCTGAGTGGGAAGAAGTGAAACGGCATGCAGAAATAGGGTATCATATCTTAACTTCTGCAAGTGAATTTGCAGGAATTGCCGAATATGTTCTGTGCCACCATGAACGGATTGATGGGACGGGATATCCAAGAAACTTACCAGCATCAAAAATTCCGATTCAGTCAAAGATCATAAGCATCGCAGATGCATATGATGCGATGACAAGATTGCGAACGTATCGAAACATCATGTCAAAAGAAGAAGCGGTACTGGAGATTCAAAAAAATGCAGGCACCCAATTTGACCCAGAGATTGCAAGAATATTTATCAAAGAGGTGCTGGGATGTTCTTGAGGATTTCATGCTAGCATTCCTTCGAGAACGGAAAGGAATAAGCCAATGAGCAATCAAAAAAATAGTGAAGATAAAAAAGAACAAGAGAATAAACAGAAATTGGGAGCAGGTTTGGAAGCGCTCGTATTGGTTCCACAACTGGGATTAAGTCTTGCAATTCCAATCATCTTGGGGGCAGCTGCTGGAAATTGGCTAGACAAGAAAATAGGGACAGATATTGTTTTCTTTGTGATTTTTCTGCTTCTTGGGATTGGGGGAGGAATCTTCAGTGCATATGCTCAAATTCAACGGATGAACAAAAAATGATCTTCTCGCTGCTTTACCAGTTTTTGGCAATAAGAGATTCTGTCAATGACGAAGAATCAAGAAATTGAGAGCATGTATAAATACGATCTAGAGAATATTTAAGACAATAAAAAATTAGATGAAATGGCAACGTATGACACCCTGCCTGGAGCACATAATACAAGGAAGTCATGACTTCCTTGTATCAGGCGATGCTAAGTGCAAAAAATTCGGGTAAAAACAAAATCGAGTTAGCAGAAACTCATGCAGAAGCAACCTCCTAAACGCTCGTATACTAGTTAGCGAAGGAATAGTTTGTCGATGAGGGTTTTTATGGTGAAGAAGAATTATATTGTTCTATTATTCGTTCTCATATTATCCATTCTAATCGTTACTCTTGTTATCTACTACAATATCAATAATACACTGCACTCCTTTGATAAAAGTGCAGGCATTGTCGTTCCTGACACCCCTCCAATTTATCATTTTGCGGTTATCTGTGAAAACATGGATGATCCATTTTGGCTTTCCGTGAAAAAAGGGGCAACCAAAGCAGCGCTAGAATCAAACGTTGCAGTAGAATTTAATTGGCCTAGTAGTACCAACGCAGAAGCACAATCAAAATCGTTGGACATGGCTATTGTTTCACAGGTTGACGGGATTGTTACTTATGTATGGAACGGTGAAGAAACGGGAAACCTTATTGATAAGGCAGTGGAAAGAGAGATTCCTGTTGTAACAATCAATACGGATGCAAAAAATAGCAAAAGAGCAGCATTTGTTGGAGTCAATACGTATAGTGCAGGTACCGAAATGGGACGCATGCTCCTTGCGGCAACAGGAGGAAAAGGAAAGGCTGCGATTCTTGTAAGCAATGAAGAAACGGGAGGAAAAATTGTCCAAAGTCTTATGGTATCAGGAATCACCGATGCAGTTAGAGTTGCAAATCAGCTAGAAATAGAAACAATTCAATATGATTATAACAATTTTTTAAGTCTGGAAGACACCATTCAGAATCTGATTGTGATGCAACCGGATTTGACGGCTATTGTTTGTACCAACGATACTGATACCACACTAGTAGCCCAACGTTTGATTGATTTGAATAAAATAAATTATGGAATCGTTGGATATGGAGATACAGAAGAAATCCTTCGTTATATTGATAATGGTGTAGTATTTGGAACTGTGTCCGCAAGCCCAGAAGAAATGGGCTATAATGCCATAAAAGCACTGGTGGAGCTAAAAGAAAGTGGTAGGACCTCTGCTTATTTTAATGTGGATACTCATGTCATCACCAAAGCGAACGTTGAAAAACGTTTGGTTACGGAGGAGGAAAATGAGTAGATTTTGGAATAGAAGTAGCTTAAAAAGAAGACTCATCATATATTTCATGGCGACAATTATTATTATGAGTGCCCTAAATCTTTTCCCATACTATACCATTACAGTCTTGATGAATCGAATGAGCGCAACTTTTGAATTGAATGTGGAACTCAATCAGTTAAGTGGTGTTTTAGAGCAGCTAAATTATTCCTATGAGAATTATCTTCAAACAAAACACTCAAAAAGCTTAGATGAATATTATAGATATTCTAGTGATTTAAGAGAAAAAGTAGCATTGATTCAAATTGATAATTCCAGTAGCGACAACATGCTGTTGATGAATGATATTCGCAATATGGTCGCCAATTATCAAAGCGAAATGGACGCAGCAGTTCAGGCTAGACGAGCGAGAATGGTTGACGAATATCTATATCATTACAACGAAAGTACAAAAATACATGAATATATCGTTGAATATATACACAAGCTAAATAATAGTTTGTTTTTTCAAAACACGGATCGATATATATCTCTTCGGAAAAGTATTCGACTCGTTGAGACTTACAATATAGGTGTCATCATTTCCATTTTTCTTTTAAGCATTGGACTTGTATTTTGGTTTACCTACAAGATAACTAAGCCAATCTTTGAGCTTTCTAGGGCAGCAGATGAAATCACACATGGAAATTTTGATGTACCAAAGGTAAACGTCAATTCAAATGATGAAATAGGCGTTATGGCAGAAGCGTTTAATCGAATGACACAGAGTATCCGGGAATATATCCATGAACTAAATGAAAAAGTTGGATTAGAGCGCAAGCTACAAGAAAAGGAAATGGAAAACTTAATCATCAAGACAAACCTCAAAGAGGCAGAATTACATGCGCTGCAATCTCAAATCAATCCACATTTCTTATTCAACACCTTGAATACAGGCGCACAGCTTGCAATGCTGGAAGGGGCAGACCGAGCATGTTCCTTTATCGAAAAGGCTGCAGAATTATTTCGATACAATATGAGGAATTTAGACAAACCAGTTACGATAGAAGATGAAATCCGTAACGTAGAAAACTATATGCATTTACTGGAAGAACGCTTTGCTGACAAAATTGAGTTTAAATTATATTTGGAAGAGGAGATTGTCAGAAGAAATATTCCTTGTATGATTATGCAGCCAATTGTAGAAAATGCTTTTATTCACGGCTTGGGGGATGTGGAATATCCTGGAGTAATTACGGTGGATGGCAGGTTAAAAAACAATTATGCGGTCATCTCCATCAAAGATAACGGAAAGGGCATGAGTCCAGAGATAGTTCGAGATATCCTAAGGGAAAACCTACAGGAAAAAGTGGATCAGAACGGAAGGCATGAGGGGCATACGAACGGAATCGGCCTCAATAATATTATTAGTCGCTTAAAAATATTCTATGGAAAAGATGATGTTTTGACAATCTACAGTGAAATTGGAAAAGGAACAGAAATCGTGCTGTTTATACCGATGGAAGACGGAGGAAACCAATATGACTAAGATTATGATTGCGGATGATGAGAAAATTTCAATTGATTCCTTGCGGTTTATCATTGAAAAACACGTTCCTGATGCAGAGATTATATCAACCGCAAGATCAGGAAGAGAAGCCATTGAAAAGGTGGAGGAAAATCCGCCAGACATTTTATTCATGGATATTCGTATGCCAGGGATTAATGGGATAGAAGCAATCCGCGAAATCAGAAAGAAACATGCAGACATCAAGATCATTGTTTTAACCGCCTTTGATCAATTTGAGTTCGCAAAAGATGCTGTTAACTTAGGAGTCATGGAATACTTGTTGAAACCGGCCAATCGATCGAAGGTGATTGAAGCCATAGAAAGAGCAAAAGAAACATTGCGCATCAGTCGCGCAAAAAGGCAGGCCGAACTAGAAATGAAAGAAAAACTTGAATATGCCGGACCCATTCTTGAAAATGGGTTTGTGTATTCCATGCTACAATTTGACTATAACAGTAAAGAGCTCATTGAGTACAAGCAAATCTTAAATATTCAAGAAGACGGTGGCTATGTAATGACGGTAGAATTACTTGACCTTGAAAAGCCACAAAGCCTGCAAGCTGGTATTGGGCTAGGAATCAAAAGCCAGCAATTCTATCCAGTTTTCACTGATGTGGCAAAGTCTATGGCAGATTGCATCATTGGGCCTATTATGAGAAATCGTATCGTTGTTATTGTTCCAAAAGACGTGGATACAGAGGAGTTTCAGTGCAGGCAAGACGCAATCGATCTTGCGGAAATGATAGTGAAGAGATTAAGAGAAAAAAGCGAGATTCCTATGAAAATCGGAATCGGAAGAGTTTATCGCCGATTTGATATGCTTGCAGCATCATATGAAGAATCATTGAAGGCACTTCGTTATCTAAATGAAACTGGAACAATGCACTTTACCGATATTGTAACAAGAAGCAATGAACCTGGGGCAGAATACCCAGAATACAAAGAAAAAGTGTTGCTTCAGAAAGTTTCTTCAGGCGATCTGGCAGAGAGCATCAGCGCGTTTGTATGCATCTTTGATTGGCTTGTAAGAGAATATGAGATGTATCCACTAAAGATTAAAAATAAATTACTGGAATTGATGTATCTTGTAAACCATATGTCATGGGAATATGAACCAGGTAGAATGTCAGAAGGCACTGGGTTTTTAGAAGAAATGTTGGCGATTAATGACTTGCCTGAACTTCAAAGTTGGTGCAAATCCACCATCGAAAAAGTCATATCACAAGTAATTACCTATCGAAACATAAAGGTAAGCAGCCTCACAAAAAGAACAAAAGAATATATCAAGGCAAATTATGCAAAACCAATTACTCTCGAAGAAATAGCAAGAGAAATAAATGTAAGTCCACAGTACCTTAGTAAGCTTTTTAAAGAAGAAACAGGAGAGAACTTCATTGATTACCTCACGGCTACCCGCATTAGAATTGCCAAACAACTTTTAGAACAGGATGAGTTGAGCGTAAAAGAAATTTGTTATAATACCGGGTATAGCGATCCAAACTACTTTAGCAGAATCTTCAAAAAAGTGGTAGGTGTTACTCCTACCGAATACAAGGAAGGAATTACGGGATAATGCAGGATAGAGGAAAGGGGAAAAGAAGCATGTTCAAGGAGAATCGACTAGTTAGACTTATAGTAAGTCTTGCGATTGTAATCACACTTCTTGTATCCTGTGGAGCGCAGACAGTAGAAGAACCTGTGCAGGAAGAAGTTGAAAATCATCAAATTGTCATTGGATTCTCAATGGACACGCTAGTCCATGAACGGTGGTTGCGGGATCGCGATATATTTGTAGCCAAGGCCAATGAACTTGGAGCAAAAGTAATCCTTCAGATTGCCTACAGTGACAGTCAAGAACAAGAAAAACAGGTTCAATACTTATTAGAACAGGGAATTGATGTATTGGTGTTAGTGGCACATGACTCTGTATCTGCCGCCAGCATGGTGAAAAAAGCGAAAGAAAAAGGAGTTAAGGTAATTGCATACGATAGGCTTGTGAAAAATGCAAATGTTGACTTATACATTTCTTTCGACAATATCATGGTAGGTCAGCTGATGGGCGAAGCAGCATTGAGCCAGACTCCCCAAGGCAACTATCTACTGTTAAATGGTTCTGAGGCAGATAACAATTCCCATATGTTCAGAGAAGGATATCTGGATGCGTTGCAGGAGGGGATCGTCAACGAGACCATACATATCGTTGATGAAACGTGGATTAAAGACTGGCTCTATGAAGATGCTTTGGCATATATGGAAGATGTTTTGGATAAAGGAGAAGAAATTGATGCAATCATTGCAGGAAATGATACATTGGCAAGTGCAGCAATCCATGTCTTAACTGAAAAAAGACTGGCAGGGAAGGTTACCGTAGTTGGGCATGACGCAGATTTGGATGGATGCCAAAGAGTAGTGGAAGAAACCCAGTATGCCACAATCTATAAGCCGATTGATATCGAAGCAACTAAAGGCGCAGAATTTGCTGTTTTGCTCGGAAAAGGCGGCCTCATTCAGACAGAGAATACTATCAATGATGGGAAGTATGATGTGCCCTATTATCGTATTGAACCGATTCTGGTTACAAAAAATAATATGATGGATACCGTAATCAAGGATCAGTTTCACAATAAGGATGAGGTGTATATGAACATTCCTCAGGAAAAATGGCCGTTAGAGGAGTAAAAAGCATTTTGATACTTATTTTTCTGCCAGGGGGTACTTTTTAGGAGCATTTTTTTAATCTTAAAATTTTACATGTTTAAAAAAAATATATTCGACTTCATGAATAAGTGAAGATGTGTGTTAATTAAATCCAGAGAAGGGTATGCTATAATCAGCTCAAAATGACGCATACGTCGATAATAATGAAGGAGGGTATTACATGAAAAGATTTTCAAAATTATTTGTTCTTGTTCTTGTTCTAGCTTTAGTTGGAGGCACATTTGCAGCGTGCGGAGGCGGTTCCTCTGAGGAAGGAACTACAGATTCTGGAAGCGGCGTTGATATCGGTATCGTTCTTCCAACAAAAGACGAACCTCGATGGGTTCAAGATGAAACAAGATTTACAGATGCTTTGAAGGATACAGATTACTCTGTAGAAATTTTGTTCAGTCAGGGATCATCCGCTAAAGAAAAAGAAAATGTAGATGCACTGATTGCAAAAGGAATCAAAACTCTTATCATTTGTCCTCAGGATGGAGCAGCAGCAGCAGCAGCAGCTGAGGCAGCAAAAGCAGAAGGTATTAGTGTTATTTCTTATGACAGATTGATAACAGATACTGATGCGGTTGATTATTATGTTACTTTTGACAGCGTTGCAGTAGGAGAAGCACAGGGCCAATATTTAGTGGACAATGCAAAAGGCACAGGCGAACCACTTTACCTGTATGCCGGAGCAGCATCTGACAACAATGCATTCTTATTCTTTGAAGGAGCATGGAACGTACTTCAGCCTAAAATTGCGGATGGAACATTTGTAATTGCAAATTCCAGCGAAGCAGAAGCATTAAAAGATAAAGCTACATTAAGCCGTGACGAAATGAGTAAAATCATCAGTCAGGTTACAACAAACTGGGATTTCAATGAAGCTAAGAATAAAGCAGAAGCTCATTTGACTGCTGCTGACGCAGCCGCAAAAGGCGATGTTGCAATATTGGCTCCAAATGATGGAACGGCTAGAGCCATTGCAGATGCATTTGCAGCAGATCCTGAAATTTCAAGTTATGTAGTTACAGGACAGGATGCAGAAAAAGCTTCCGTCCAATATATTATCGATGGAAAACAATCTATGACAGTGTTTAAAGACGTTAGAACACTTGTAAAAGATTCGATTGATATGGCAGTAACTATTTTAGAAGGTTCTACTCCTGCAACAACAGGCTCTTACAATAATGGAGCTACTGATGTGAAAGCAAAGCAAACAGAAGTTATCGTTGTAGACCAATCTAATGTACAAGCCGCTCTCATAGATTCAGGATACTATGATGCAAGCGAATTTACTGGTTTATAAGCACTTCGCGAAATAATAAGTTGGAATAGTGACAGCTAGTCTGTCACTATTCCAATATTCATGTTGCTAAATGTAAAAAAGGAGCGTTGACTGCCATGACAAAATACGTATTGGAAATGAATAACATCACCAAAGAGTTTCCAGGTGTTAAAGCGTTGAATAACGTAAGCTTTAAGGTTGCAGAGGGCGAAATTCACTGTTTGGTTGGTGAAAATGGTGCAGGAAAGTCAACTTTAATGAAGGTATTGAGTGGCGTGTATCCACATGGTTTGTACGAAGGTGATATTGTATTGGATGGAGCGGTTCAGAAATATTCCAATGTTCGTGACAGTGAAAAAGCGGGGATTGCGATTATTTATCAAGAAC
>CAXXKB010000004.1:0-18251 GCA_963668245.2 Anaerovoracaceae bacterium | reverse complement strand
GTCTGCCCAACCGTAGCGCATCACTCGGCTCATATCGTACATACTTACTGTCGCAACTGCTTTGATCCGCGTGTCGACCTGCGCCGCTGTTACTGCAAACCCGCCGCTGCCGCAGATGCCGATCACACCGATTTTATTTCTGTCCACAAATGGAAGCGTGCCGATGTAATCCACAGCTGCACTGAAGTCTTCGGCAAAGATGTCCGGAGACGATACGTGTCTTGGCGCGCCGCTACTCTCTCCGTTATAGGATTCATCGAACGCAATCGCAACAAATCCACGTTCCGCCATATTCTGCGCATAGATCCCTGCGCCTTGCTCCTTGACGCCACCGTATGGTGTACCTACGATAAGGGCAGGATATTTTTGGGATGAGTCGATATCTTTTGATAAATATAGGTCTGCTGCAACCGTTATGCCGTAGCGATTTTTAAAAGTGATTTGCTTAACCGTCACCTTGTCGCTGAGTTCAAAAGTTCGGTAAGTATTCTCTGTCATATCATTTCCTCCAAATTATTCACGATTATGTTCGTTTAATCTCTAAGCAGTGCGCTTAAGTTGATTCTACGACTTAACCTGAACATGAAGTCAAATGTTTTTCAAAAATAATTTAGAGGTTCGAAATAACCAGCACTGCGTGACACATGGAAGCTGTTCTTCCGTGAAATAGGAAACAAGTTTCTGATGCTCATCCTACGCCGAATATTCTACGTCTCAGGGCATAACACTAATTATATAGTTTGGGAATTTCGAAGAAATTTCCTGTCCCTGCTCTTTTCAAAAAATGATGTGGAAAGAGAGTTGTTTCCCTAAGATTAATCCTTGCTCTCGTATTTGAAGTTCATCACCCAACTGTAGGAGCCCCTACTTATCTCTTTTTATACCGAAATCTTCATTATAATAGCTACCATTTTTCAACTCATTCACAAACAGTCAAATTTATCGGCACAATTATACTCAAAAGGTAATAACATTTAATACACCAATGGAGAGTCACAATACTCACAACGTTCCGTCATGCCTAATATCACTTCATTTGTAGCCCCACATTGCTGACATTTAACTGAAATTTTTTTTAATTTATTAGATGCTGAACTACGATTCACAAGCATCTCATTTTTGTAATCAATATAGTAATTTTCAATAAACTCAGAATCGATCATATTTTGTAAATCATCTGCGACATCTCTAGGACTTGAATTGGTCATCTCGGCAAGTCGCTGCAGCTCAATTCTATCAACACCTTGAATCATCCCAATATATTTCTTAAATCTACCACCTATTGTAGTTATCTTCCATGCTAGGAGCAAACATATAAGAGCGATGATGATTAATACAATGCTACCTGCAAGATAACCTAATCTTTCACTCAAAGGATGATAAATAGTGTTCTTAATAAGCAAACCTGTCTCTTCTTTTTCCTCTGTGAATCCGATAAAGAACAGTAAACCAAAATCTCCTGCGAAAAAAGCTACAAATAGTAAACCTCTTCTAAGGGCACTATGATATTTTACTGGTACTTTACTGACTATTTTATCAAGCACTCTTATAACCCCATGATTTCTTTCTTCTTAAAATTAAATTCATCTTCAGACAGTATGCCTGCGTCCAACAATTCTTTTAATTTCTTAACTACTTCAATTTGCTCATCAAAAGACATAGACAGCTTCACTTCTTGAGCTAATTTACTTGCTTGCCCCTGTTGGACACTTTCAGCCGTCATTGGATTCATAGCTTGAGCCATATTCATTCCAAATAACATACCACCTCCATCGCCAAGACCGTGTTCTTTAATACCTTCAGAAATATTCTGCTGGGCTGCAATATTTGATGCCTTTTGTGAAATATCTTCATATGCTTTCAAATTCATCTTGTTTTCAGAATATTTTTTCACAAGTTCCTTAGAATCTGCTGATAATTCAATATTTTCGATACCAACGTTAATAATCTCAAATCCGAAACGTTCATTCCATGTGCCCGCATTAGAAGTTTCGCTTTGAATAGTTGCTGCAATTTCATTTGCTTGTGAAGGTAACTGAGAAACCCGATATTGAGTCGACAACGTATTCAGAGCATCCATAAATGACTGCAAAAACTCCGACAAAATTTGTGACCGAACTTTTTGATTGTCGAAAGAATAAGAATTTACATTTGCAGGAACGTAATTACGTATAAACTTAACCGGATCGATTACCTTGACAGAAAAATTACCAAAAGCCTGGACAGCTAAGTCTGTACCATAAAAAACGTCATTATAAATCAATGGCCCTTTTGTTCCAAATTTAATACCACGAATCTCACGCAAATTTACAAATGCGATTTGCGTTTGATCAGAAGTTTGTCCTCCGTAGGTAAAACGTCCTTTTGTTTGATCCACAATTGATTTAGAGAAACGATTTAATAATCCTGTGCCATCGCTATTGAAAATCGATTCTTGACCGTTGGTATATGTGTAACCACCTGATTCAGTAATAATTTCTTCGATTCCAGAGTGGCTGAAAACAAATGCAGCTGTATTTTCTGGTACAAATATTTTTGAACCATTAGTTATTACGCCATTTGAACCACTATAGTTTGATCCACGTCCGTTATTTGTTTGTTTCAAAATACCGGGTACAACAACAGTATGCTCGTCAAAATAGCCAGCTGTAATAATATCTTTCCATTGGTCTGCAAATGTGCCTCCAAGTGCACCCTTAAACGCTTGAACTAATCCCATTTTCGTATTCTCCTTATAATTGATTATCTGTGTCGCAATACTGGCATTTAACCACTTGTCCCTTGTAGCCAGTGGCGGGGGCTCCACATGCACGACATTTTGTTGCAACTTTATTATTTCTTAACTCTTGAGTATCAGAACTAGATTTACCTATATTTAATCCGAAAGTAGCACCAAATGTACCTACAGTATCCCTTATAGTCTCTGCTACAAATTTTGAGCCTGGAATTGCTTTATTCAAATTCTCAACTCTCGATTCTTCATCATAATAATTTACATCATCTGGGCCTTGTCCAGTTACAGCCTTATTTATTGCAAAAACCCAGGGAAGAATTTTATTTTTTATGTTTGCATTAATTTTCTTTTCTGTCCATCCATCACCATTAGTTGTAAATGAATAGTTAGTTCCATCATTAAAATACATATCTAAAGTCGGACGAAATTTTTGATCATTACAAAAAACTTGTGCCTGATTATTTCGTACTTTAATCAATGAAAGTGGCAATACATCTATTGTGTCTTTATCTGCCAATAAACCTAAAGTATAAACTTCTTTCAGAGTGCTTCCCATACCAGCAATAACAGATGCAGCACTACTAATTCGCTTCTTTCCGTTCCAGATAATTACTAAATTTTGAGATGTAAGAATCAACTCTCTAATATTACTTTCGTAATCCTCTGCATTAAATTCTGTCGATTTCATAATAATTGATTCGTTCGATTGTAATCTGTAGCCTTTAGCCATCTTTTTACCTTCTTTCGCTATCAATTTTCGTATTATTTATAATTTTATTATACCTTTATTACAACCCAAAACACAAAGTACTCCTTTACTTGCACGAAGTTATTACTAATCTGCAAGATGCAAAAAGAGCCCATCCTATGATGGCAATCCAAAATCCAAAATATACTCTTTGATAATCGTATTTCCATCAAGAAAGTTTAAAAATTTTATGCAAAGTTACCATACATTCTTCAAAATCACCCCGAAGTAATCTATTCGAAATCCGGTTGAAAGCATACATGATTTTTCTATTTCAATTCTACTTAACTTCAAATTCTTTCACCCCAAAAGACGGACAGCATGAGTTAGCTAATTCACACGATAGTTTGATTTTGGACTTCCTAATTTGATGGTTCGAGTAGTCATTTTTTTTACGCAGAACATTTTTTAATCTGTGCACTTCATCATCTGTTAAGGAGATAACGTACTTCTTGTTTCTTCCCGTTTTAAGTCAACGTCGTTTATTTTTATTATACTCTTCAACGACAGGACCTCTAATGGTTTTAAACTCAATAGCTTACTTATTTTCCAACAACATACTACACTAGCACATAAGATGTAAGCGATACGATTTTCCGTTTTCCGCTCATTTACCGGTTCATGAAGCTATCCGCAACACCGATTGACTCATTGAGGCTATTCCTCCATAAAATAATCAACCAGCTTTTTGTATTCATCTTGCGAGGAGTAGCACGTATCCATCAAATACCCTTTTGCAGTTTCGAATTCCTTCAGACCGCGGTAATAAAACAGTTTATGGCGCTCATCGATGATAAAAGGCACAATTCCCCAGCGCAAACATTCCTTGAACAGAATGATCCGTCCAACTCTGCCATTGCCGTCCTGAAACGGATGGATCGATTCGAACTGATGATGAAATGCGACAATATCCTCGAATTGTACGGTCTCCAGAGAGGCATAATCTGCCAGTAGCTTGGCCATCTCACCCTTCGCTTTTGCTGGGGAGACGGTTCGGTTGTCGCCGACCATATTCGGTTTTGCCTTATAATCCCCAACCTTGAACCATTCTTTTCTGCTGTCGGAAGTGTTCGATTTGATCAAGCGATGGAAGGCTTTGATCATATTCTCCGTCAATTCCTGATCCGCCACGTCAATCATATAATCAAAGCATTGGAAATGGTTGATTGTTTCGATGATGTCATCGACAGGAGTAGCTTCTTCCTTCGGCATTGCAATTGTATTCGTTTCGTAAATATAGCGCGTCTGCTCTTCCGATAGGATGCTTCCTTCTATCCGATTTGAGTTATAGGCAAGTTTGATTTGGGTCTGATGATACAGTCCGCCCTTCAACTTCATTTCTTTTTCTTCCCTCAAAAGCTTCAGCAATGGCCGTTCCGACCGCTGTTCCATCGCCATGATATCTCCCGGCTGGCAATGCAGAAATTTGCAGATGTCCTCGATGACTTTTAAGGAAACCGGCTCATTCTTGGTCAGCTTTGCCATCGTTGCAGAAGAAATTCCGATCCCCTTTTGTAATTCTGTTTTCAAGATGTTTCTCTCATCCAGGAGTTTAAATAATTTACTGTATTGGATTGCCATACAATCACCTCATCCTGATTATGTCACGATATATTTAGTTTGATAAAGATTAATAAGCCGACCTTTATATTCGCGAAGGTCGGCTTATTTCGGTACTATCTATCATCCATCGTCTGAAGTGCCAGTTCCAGTGACTTGATCCTTCTTTCCAGAAGGGTTTTCTGGGGACTATTCGGTTTTGTTAAGAAGCTGATATGCTCCAGACCTAATTACGAAGATGTTAAAAATGAGATATCCTATCCGCACGTACTATTCCATTCCTGATAATTAATAAAATTAAATTTTTGGCTTACCATTACGTTTCGCCACTATCATTGTAACTATTGTTGGCGCAAGAGCTAGCAGTAATCCACTAACTTTTTTCGCTCCATTTCCAACTTTTGAAGCTCTTTTTGCTAAACAATGAGCGCAAAGAATTCCATCATCTTCTTTTCCACAATCTAAGCATCTACTCATTTATTTACCCTCCAATAATTCCTGTCCCATAATTTCAATAGAAATATACTCCACATCATCCAGCAAAGCTTGGTGAGAGTAATTTTCTATAACTTTGATATAATCATGCGGGTGAGTAAACCAATATTGATCAATATCAATATTTCCATCAAGTACTATTCGTGACATAGGGATCATCGGTGCTGCATAATTTTTCATAAGCACTTTAGCAGGTTCAAAGACCTTTGGGAGTACTTCAATGTTTCCAATTCTCTCATATGCTGTTGCTAATAGGTTTGTTGCATAAATGTATGCTTTAAAACTTTCTTGTAATCCATTAAATTTATCCTCAATTTCCTCGTAAAATGAGCTTTTGAGAAGGCATTTAATTGTCAGTTGAAATTTATTTTTTGGTATCGGAATAGTATTTTTCATTTCTTCACGGAAATACAACTCCAGTTGAGAACGACCATTGTTCAAGTTGCCTATTGCTCCAAGAATTAATTGTTTCTTCATAGGATCACCATCCGGTATTGCTAGTGCTTGTTCTAGCTGATTTTCCCCGGAGATTACCAGTCCAATTCGATCAATGACTTGACCCCGTTTGATATCTGTAGCTAATTCCTGAATACCTGAAAGCTGTTCAGATAAATCTGCTAGCTGTTTTTGCATTGCAATATTCACAACGTTCGTCGATAGATTCTGTAATTTTTGCGAGAAGGAGGGATCTATTTCTTCTAGTCGAAGTTGATGAACTATATTCCTATTAGCTGGTGCATTTTTATCAATAATAGTCGAAAGCAAATCTCCAGATTTGCTTTTCATAATGTCAAATTGACCATTGTTAATTTTATCTAATATATCTTTAGGAAATTTGGCAATATAAATTTTTTCAGGATCAATAATGTTTTTTATATTATTCATACCTGATGTCACTTCAGATAAAAATACAACGATATCGTTTTTTCTGGTGGTGAATGAGTTATTTATGGCCTTTAAAATCAATGATGAATTTATTTTTTTTGAAGCTATCTCATTATTATCCGTTATGATTATTTCATTCAAAATTAGGCCCTCCCTAATAATCTGAATTCCCGGAGTAACATAACTAGGCTAAAACGCAGTGCTAAAAAAGGTTTATCAGCCCTAGTTTCGACTTTCGCAGGATTACTTACTGCGATCAATCAGACTTACCACTTAACTAATTCATACTCCCTTATCGAAAATAGATCAATGAATTTCAAAATATCACTTTTATCGAACTCGCTGTACCAATAAAACACCCATCTGGAATCTTTCAATAACGGTACAATAACATTGGCATAATATGCACCATCAACCCCAATGAGAGAGTGCCCCATCACTACAACTTCGTCTATAGGAGCAGTTTTAATAAAGTATGTTAAATCATCATAATTATTTTCCAATTTTTTTGAAGCAGCTTCGCAAAAACCAATGATATGGTGTATGCCCGGCTCTATTGAAACTGAGAAAAAGTCGTCTTCCCCATATACCTGTTCGAGTTCCCTTTGGATGACATCTGAATCATTTTCAATCGATCCAAATTGAATATCACCGAACCCTCTTCCTGTCTTATGCGTGTTGTTCCTTTTTGAACTATGGTTTGGCTCACCTGAATTATGCGCAAATTCCATTTGTCCGTGAATATGGAGAATATTATCAGCCCCCACTCCATAAATATTCTCCAGAGTACCCGTATAGTTAAACGTTATATAATGAGCACTTTTATCTAAAGGAATCAAGTCGCTTGGATTGGAGAAATCCGTCTGAGCTAGCCATTCTATAAAATATGGGCTTGTGAAATTAAATATGAACCCTGTCTGTTGTTCAAGTTCTACATCGATTCCGTACCAACGGGAATCACTGTCATCGTTCATATCTGGGTAGAAAGCGGCAATCGCATTTCCAAGGCAATCATCATAATCAAGCGATAGTGAGCTTTCTAAGTCACTCCATTTATTGGAAACAGATAAATTAATATAAGGAAAATCTTCAAAATCTCTTATTGCTTGTGGATAATGTACTTCAAGAAAATTTTTGTAATGATGATATCCAGTTTTAAACCCATGATGTAAATCAAACCCATTGCCACATATGATTAGCTTCATTTGTTCTCCTTGTTAAAATCCCGATTATTACTTCACAGTTCAACTATATTAGGATAGGCATCAATAATTATGCTTACGCTGCAGGGTAAGTTGAATAAACAAATTCATATATTTTCCTACGATATTCATTCAGCAACCTATCATCGTAGCTTTCTGGTAATTCACACCAAAGTGTATCTCTGATGATATTATCAACTTCTGCCTGGGTTTCTTCTTTTTCAGTCCAGTGATCCAGCTCGCTTATTTTCCCTTTTAAGATTTCTAACAATTCTTTTGCCAAGTTTTTAATCTTCTTTATTTCTGCTGGCGTAAGCGAGTCCTTCAGAAGCAGATCGTACATCGCAAGTTCTTCATCATTTTCAAAACCTTCCCGTACAAATCTTTTTTCTTCATCATCCAGATCGTTCACGAAATTAGTCAGATCGATAAATGTTTTCTCAATAGCGGCTTTATCTTGTTCAGCGTTGTATTCCTGAATGATTGTTTGATAGCGCTCATAATAATCGATGCGCAAAGGATTACGTTTCATCATCATTTCCAATCTCGCATCAATCATGTCTTGCAAGTCATTCATAAGTAGATTCTTATTTTTAACGCGGGCAAACTCCTGCTGTAATCTTCCAAAATCAATATTACTGATATCGAAGCGGCGTTTTTCACTTGCATATGCACTAAAAGGATCATCCATAATACCTTCCGTTCTGACAACCTTAACGTGCTCGCTTATAATATTGTGCAACTGAACCATTAGTGCAGTATTATCAGAATGTTTACGTTTTTCTTGCATTTGGTCATATATGGCACTGATTGCATTCTTGCAGGCTCTATTATGATCTGAAATTTCATTCTTCTCCACATATTTAAACAGTTTGAATAGTTCTCTTGCCATGACTTCAAAGCGTTTCTTTACTTCTTCCGAAACACACATGGCATTCGCCCCCGACTGCACCAAGGATAGCTTTTCAAAATCCACAGCTTTTACAAGCTTGAATAAATCAAATCCGTGTTGTCTCAAATATTGGCTGATGTCATCGATCAATGCAACGATACGCGCGAGTAACTGTTCTTTATCCAAAGCAGGCTCAGGGCCACCAGTGCCCCCTTTAGTATTTGTATAATCTGCTAAAGCTTTTCTAAGCGCTTTAACAACACCGATGTAATCGACTATCAAACCATTACTTTTCCCTTCGTAAACACGATTGGCTCTTGCGATTGTCTGCATCAGCGTATGAGCCTTTAATGGTTTGTCCAGATAAATTGTGGCCAAACTCTTCACATCAAACCCTGTCAACCACATGGCACAGACAAACACAATGCGCAGTGGGTTTTCAGAATCTTTAAACTCCTTATCCATTTCCCTTTTTTCCATTTTGCTGCGATGTGACTTAATATCGAGACCCCATTTTTCGAACGTAGCAATTTCATTTTGCTCCTGACTGATGATAACAGCCATTTCGGTATTCTTCATCCATTCCAATTTCCGGGTAATTTCCATGTACTCTTGTTGTGTGGCTTCGGCCAGTGAAGATTCAATTTCCTTGATTTTTAACGCCCAATACTTTTGAGCTAAATTAAACATTCGAACAGCGGTAACTTTATTGATGCAGACACACATAGCCTTGCCTGTAGTCCAAATTTCGGAATAATGTTCGACAAAATCTTTCGCTATTGTTTCAAGTCGCTTTTTACTGGTTAGGATATGGATATCTTTTGCTAATTCCATTTCCAGTTTGGCCTGTTGGTTGACATCCAAATCCGCTTGTTCAAAGGCGTCAAGCATTTCATCATTGATATCAGGATTTTCAATATCCAGTAAATCTGCTCTATTTTCATAGTAGAGAGGAACCGTTGCACCATCCTCTACAGCACGTTTGAAGTCATAAATGGACACATAATTTCCAAACGTTCTCTCAGTGATATTGTCATAGGCAAACAACGGCGTTCCTGTAAATCCAATTCGTGATGCTGTTGGGAGCAAGGCGCACATATTATCTGCAAATATCCCATTTTGTGAACGATGGGCTTCATCCGATAGAATAATGATGTCGTGCTCTGGAGTAATCGGCGGCTCATCAACATTATTGAACTTATGAATTAACGTGAAGATAAAGCTAGGATTACCTTTTAGCTTTTTAATCAAATCTTCACCACTAGCAGCGATATACTGTTGAGCTTTGGTAGACCCAAGACAACCACAAGCTTCAAAAGTGTCACTGATTTGCTTATTCAACTCGTCACGGTCTGTAAGGATAACGAACGTAGGTGACCCTTGAAATTTCCGACGGATTTTTTGTGCAAGAAACACCATGGAGTAGCTTTTCCCACTACCCTGCGTATGCCAAAATACGCCCAATTTCCCATTGTTTAACTCTCGATTCTCAAAGGAATCGACTGCCTCATTAACGCCAAGAAACTGGTGGTTTCTTGCCATAATTTTCGCAGTTTTCCCACCCGAAGCGTCAAAGAGAATAAAATTCTCAAATAAATCCATGAAATTTTGTTTATTACAAATACCTTTAAGCATGGTTGCCAATTCTACAGAACCAAGATCCTTTTCTTGCAGACGCTTCCATTCATTAAAAAAATCATATTTGCTTCCTAATGTGCCTATTCTGGACTCCACACCATTAGACAACATCAGGAAAGCGTTAAAGTGAAATAAATGGGGGATAGTATCCAAATAATCTTTGTAATTGTATGTGTATGCATTCTGAACATCAACATTTTGTTTTTTCAGCTCGATAAAGAGTAGTGGAATCCCATTGACGAAGCCTACAATATCTGTCCTGCGTCGATACAAATCACCATGTATCTTCATTTCTTTAACTGCAAGAAAGTGGTTCTTTTCCGGATCAGAAAAATTGAATACCCGAACCAATCTGTGTTCTTCATCACCATTTGGCTTTTTCACCTTTATCGGGATACCTTCTCGAAGCATTCTGTATTTTTCCCGATTGGTCTGCATTAGAGTGTTAGTAGATGTATGAGCAATGAGTGTCTTAACCGCAGTGTCACAATGTTCATCGCTCAACCAGTCATTATTATCCAACAATGCTCTGCGAAGATACCGTGTAAGAACGATTTCCTTGTAGCTTTTTCGCCCGAAGGTGCCGTCTTCACCAAGAACTTCCGCATTATAAGCAAATTGAACATCCCAATCCAGTTCATTTTGAAGCAAATTCCCTGCACTGTTTTGTACTAATATATTCTCAGAATATTCCCAACTCATGCGTTCCCCCCCTTATTGTATCTTCAATAATAATGGTAATACTGCTGTACCTATATCCACACTTTTATCTGCTAACCAGAGTAGCACAGGCTTTAATTTTTTCCATTTATTTTTTTTACTGTCATTTGATTTAACAACTGATTCTATTTCATCTATTTTTTGTTTAACTTCAATTGTTTGCTCTTCTGAAAGAGAGGTGTCAGCATCCAAATGAGAACGTACTGATTCAAAAGAAATATGCACTTCTATTTTATTATCAACATTAACATTTACTGTATTTTCAGGAATCCTATTTGTAACTGCATTTACTTGAAATTTATAAGCGGTGAGTTTTGCCTGCATCATCTTAAGATTATGAAGTAAGCTGACAACACCCATGATGTCGTATGAAAACCCAAAATTCCGCACCCATCCATACATACTATTATCCCAATTTTTGATGCACGCTTGATATTTGCCATCAAGTTCCATATGCAAGTTTGTTAAAGTATCTTCATTCGCTGAACTGTCAATTAGCACACTTATCCGGGCAATGTCATTCTCAATTATCTGGAGAAACTCAATTGGTATCTTGCTCATAAAAGTACACCTCTATTTCACCGTTAATGAGCTTAGGAATCAACTTATCGCGAGCCTGTTTCAAGTAATAATTTTGTTTTTCAATTGTTTTAATTTTTCTAAAAATCGGATCAGTGATAGTGTTAAATTGACTGAGTAATGTTTCAACAGGAACAATTATTTCTGCTTCTTCAAAGTGTAATGGCTTAACTGCTGGATATGCCGATCCATTGGTACAATTTACAAGATAGCTTACAAATGATTCTCGAGTCACAGAGCAATACAAAAATGTGTATGGAACATGCTTAGGGGAAAGTATTGCAAATCCTGTTGAGAATACACAATTTTCCTCAGGTGATAATATAAGGGCATATGCTTTCAAGTTTGGTCTAACCATTCCCCATATTACGTCCCCATCTTTAGCTAGACGTTTGGCTCTTCCTGGAGCATCAGAAAGTCTATATGCACTTTGCCGCTCTATTCTTCCATGGTTTACCGAACCAATATCAACATAATTGATCTCTTCATAAGGATATGTATTAGAAATACTTCTTGAATTAACATCAATGTAATTTTTTAGTTTTCCAAATTCCCATCCTTCAGGTATACCTTCAATTATTTTTGTTGTTTCACATCCTGGAAAGTGTAGATTCACAAACCATTCTTTATATAATTGCATAGCAGATTCTTCCAGTAGAATAATTTGCTTTTGATTGTTATCAATTAAGTTGTCATAGTTTAACAAGATATCCACAATTTTTTTCTGTAAAAGAATTGGCGGTAATGGGACAGGGAAATCTTCTATCATTCCTTTTGTAAGAGCATTTCTAGAAGCTCCTTTTCCGATAGCTAAATTCAGCATGTAGGATTGCATGTACGGGCTCACTAATAAATAAGCTAGATATCTTTGATCCAGTACATCAGGTAAAGTTCGTATTATTGAAACATGTTGGTTAACACGAGCAGGTAGAACTTCATTTGGAACTATGCTAACTCGCGCAACAGAGTCGCCTGTAATATTCAACAAGACGTCCTTATCCTCAACAATAACATTCTTCAATTTACTAGCTGCATCATCTGTAATGTGCACTAATCCATCATAATCAAAAGTCAAGTTATACACGTTTTGACTCCTAATAAATGAAACTCCAGTGTTTTTATATACCGTTGAACCCCCTCGAGGAGTAGCTCCGCTACCAATTTTTGAACAGTAATCCCCTAAATGGACTATTTCCCATTTCATACTCCCAACTCCTCAAAGTTCACTGAAATTGTATCCATCAGTATGTTTGCCTGAGCTTGCAAAGATAAAAGTTCTTTATGGATTTCCGCCATTCTTTCTTCGAAGTTTTCATCAGATTCTTTAATGGGAGCGATACCTACATAGGCTCCCGGAGTCAAACTCCAGTTTTTCTCCTCCATTTCACGCATGGTAGCTGCTTTACATAGTCCCGGGACATCAGCATAAATACCTTCGCCAAATTTCTCAGTAAGCCATTTCACTTGTTTTATCACAGCGCGGCAAGCTTTAACTTGAGATACAATTTCCTCTATACGAACGAAAATTGACTTTTTAAAACGATCCCAGGTTACAGCAGACTTTTCAAAGGATTTTGCAAATTCTTTGGCTTCCGCTTTTTCCAGTCCTGCACCATACTCATTAAATGCTTTTACTGAGGCATTAAGTTCTGTGGTATAACGTTTTAATAATTCATTCAACGGCAATAACTGATTTACATCATTAACAGTCTGAGCAATATCTGATATTTGTGTACGCAGTGGCTCAAGTTTATCATTATAACCGTTAAACAGAACTGACAAATTTTCAAACTCAGCATCGAGACCTTTGCAGTCCGTTATAATTTGAGAACTATAATCACTCAATAATTTTTTGTATTTATCAATCTCACCACGATGTAACCAAACAATGGCGTTTAAATTCTTCATCTGCCACTCACTCCACTCATTGAGTGTTCGATCTACTACTGTATAGTAATTTCGCGCGTCAATAAAGAGGACTTTATCCTTTAATTCTTCCTTCTTTCCTTTATCAAAAAACCAAAGCGAACAAGGCAACGTAACCTTATAGAAAAAGTTATTAGCTACAGAAAACATACACTCAACATTCCCAGTTTGAATGAGTTGTTTTCTGATTTCTCTGTCCCTATTTCCGCTGTCTGTTGCAGATGCTGGCATGACAAATCCAGCGCGCCCAGTATCATTTAAATAAGAATAAAAGTACGATATCCAAAGGTAGTTTGCATTGGAGATTTCTTTCTTTGGATTAACACCAGGCAGTCCAAAAGGTAATCTTCCAGCATTTTGGGTAGACTCTGCTTTGACTTTATCAACATTGAAAGGAGGATTGGCCATGACATAGTCACACGATCCATCTAAGTTATGTGCGTCATGATAAAAACTATTGGCTTCATCACCAGAAATTATTTTTGCATTAAGTCCGTGCACAGCCATATTCATGATACAAAGCTTAGCGTTAAATTCTACCTTTTCCTGTCCATAAAATGTCATAGCTGAGTTGGCATTAATCCCCTCAGCACCAACAAAATCACTTGAAGAGACAAACATTCCACCGCTACCACATGCAGGATCAAGTAAAGTCCCATGAGTCGGTTCAATGACATTAACGATCATTTTGACCAAGGACTTTGGTGTAAAGAAAACACCATCATCTGAAGCAATCGTAGAAGCAAATTTATTCAAGAAGTACTCATAGATTCGGCCTAATATATCATCGTTAATTTCATTTAGTGCGCTATTATTGAATATGCGTAATAGTTCCATCAGCAAGTCATTCCTAAAAGCAGTATAAGTTTTGGGTAATATCCCTTTTAGCTGAGGGCTTTCTTTTTCAATCAGTTCCATTGCCTCATTAACTATTTTTCCACAGTCAGCACCTTCGGGAAGATTGAGTAGATAATCATACCTAGCTTGTTCTGGTAAAAAAATCGCACTCTTTTGCTTGAAATCGCTAGACTCAACTGGAAGTACACGACCACTTCGCATAGGTCGGTCCTTTAATATTTCTGCTTCTACATACTTGTATCGACTGAACGCGTATCGCAAAAAAATCAGTCCCAAAACTGGCATACTATATTCTTGCGAACTTAATTTTGACCCTTGACGTAATAAATCCGCCGACTCCCATAATTCTGATTCTAATTTTCTTATATTAATCATGAAGTTCCTCCAAATTTCCAAATCTAATTGTTAATTCTATCTAAGCTATTTAGTAATACTGGCTTATAGGTTGTCTTAGTTGGTAAAAAAGTCCATTCAAAGCTATTCTACTCACAGTCATTGAATAAATATTCCAGTATTTGTAGCATGTCATTGCTATTCCGCATACAACTATATGTAGTATATTATATCACTAAAACCATTCAACATTTGAACTTATTATCTTTATATTATACGAGGTATATTCTCTTCTTTATTTGAAGTGCCAGTTCCAATGACTTGATACTTCTTTCCAGAAGTGTCTTCTGGAAAGCCCCTCAGGATGGAGATGATGAACGTCAAAGATCCCAGATTGAGGATTCCCATAACCACATGCCGTGTCTTTTTGTGTTTAAGAAACGCCAATCACCCCAATATATTCAGGTTAACGAACTTCAAAAAGTCCCTCAGTAGTGTTTTTCCCATGCTTCATTCTCCTTCCCAACTAAAAAAGGTGCCTCGAAAACATTCCATCAAGAATCTAACGGAATATTTCTGAACACCTTGAACTAAAACCATTTGGTACAAAAACGGTCCTCTTCTGCAATGGATTAAGCAATATTTCTTTGAGAGAGCGTCGAATCCTTGGATGCTCACTTGTTTTTTTTGGTTATCCTGTCAGCGGCTAATTTACCTGTAATGATGCATGTAGGTGTTCCAGCTGGATTGTATGCCCATTGACCTACTTGATAAATATTCGGAATAGGCGTAAGCACTGATTTGTTCACTTGCTGCATTTTATAGACAACCGGGATCGGGGCTTCAAAAGACCATCCCACGATTGCCCCACCAGTACTCCCGACTCGATTTTCAACACTTAGAGGTGTAAAGGAAAATTGCTTCTCCACCTTATCTTTTAACTCAGGGCATAAACTTTCAGAAAGCACACTGATTATCTTATTTTCGATTTCCCTTCTGAACTCCTCATACCAGCCAGATTCTTCAACTTTATAGAACAATTCCGCCTCCATAAGCAGGCTGATTATCAAACCCGTTTTACCTTCCGGGGCCAAGTCAGAATCTCTCATAGCCGGGATGGCTATTTCATAGGTGTTGTATTCCAGGAAACGATCCAGCCAGGAAAGAACTTCTTCTTTATCCGTCTCTCCCCATTTTTCCAGCATTTCCTTGAGCTCACTTTTATTGATGTTGCCCAAACCTTTTCTGGATGGTGTGTAAAACAGATGTCCATTGAAAGACTTCTTAAAATAAGACACCGGCAAATCAACTTCCAAATAGAGCGAGAAGACAGATTCGCTAGGCCTGCCTTTTGCCATCAATGCCTTTGTTGTTTCAAACTTTTCCCTTATTTTTGGCGCCAGGTTACCCAGATCAGTAATAGTGTAAAAAGTTTTTAGGTCTGCAGCCCAAACAAGGTCTTCATAATAGTATTCGTTGTTGTTCTCATCGACAATCACCTGTTGGTCGGCATGGATTTTCTTTACAACCGTATTCGGGAGTATGTCACCATTGAACGCTTGTATTTTTTCCACCAATGCTTCGGCAAGCTTGCCTGTACCCCCTTTCGGATACACATAGCTGCTGTACAATGTGAAGTAACTCAATGCAAAAAATGTTGGCGTGCCTTTGAAAAAATGTTGTGAAATGATATCGATAAGGGACGGATCTTTAATAAGCTCCTTGAGATCCTCCTCGCAGGGTTTGGAAAGCCTCTCAATCCTGCTCATTGCGAACATGAACTTCGGCAGCCATGGCAAAAGTTCTTTTAAAAAATATGCTTTGTCTTTCTTGATATCTTTAAATAATGGATTATCGATGCCATAGATGATATCGATCAGCTTCATTATTCTGATCATGACTTCAATGAATTTATCGATATCCTCTACGCTATCGGGATAGAGGCTCACCAACAAATCTCTGTATTCGCCAACAGAATTTGGGCCTTCGATGCCGATGATTTTATCCTCAACGCCCAGGGAAACCTTGCTTGAGACAACCTCAATATCAAGCTTCAAGTCTTTCAGCATCGCTAAAACGACTCCTAAAATGGCTCTGGCTCCAGCATCAAAGACGAAACCATCCCTTTCAAATGAATTTACCAATCCACCAAATTCGGCATTTTTTTCTATAAGCAAAATTTTCTTGCCTGCTTGAGAAAGAAACACCGCAGACGTAAGCCCGGCGAGTCCTCCGCCTACAATTATGGCATCATATCTTTTTTGTTCCGCATTATTCATTCAAATTCCCCATTTTCAAACTTATTTCCCACAGAACGCTTGCATTTTCAACATCCAGAGCTGGTGGAGCAGGTTCTTCAAGGGTTGTCAGATTGAAAAATTCACCACTGACTGTTTCCAGCTCTTCAGAAACCCCTAAATAGTATATCGCCTCTGCTGCAACCGAAACAGGGTTTAACGTTTTGTCCAATACATTCTTCTTGAACCACTTGTATAATGGACCATTATCCTGTCCTGTGGCTGTTTTTACAGCTCCGGGATGCATCGCATTGATGGTTACACCCGAGCCTCGGAAATACTCATCAAATCTTATCATTGCTAAGAGTTCAGCGAGTTTGGCCGTACCGTAGCTTTTCAAACCGGAATAACGTCTTTTTGACCAATCCAGATCGTCAAAACGCATCCCCCAAGCTGTAAAGCGGTGTCCTTCTGAGTTTACCAATATGATGCGACATTTCCTCTGGGATTTTAGTTTCTCTTTTAAGATGTAGTTCATGATGAAAGACGAAAGGTAGTTGACCATAAAGACTTTCTCGATTCCTGTTGAAGTGATTTGTCGCTTTGTAAGATAAATGCCTGCATTATGAATAATGATATCAATTGGTTTCTCAATTTCCAGCAAATCATGAGCAGCTTTATGTGTATCCTCCATGCTGCTGAAATCAGCCAAAATATAATCACACTTCACTTTATATGCACTCTCAATTTCATGCTTCAAAGCTTCTGATCTCTCTTTGTTTCTGTTGATGCAAATCAAATCAGCACCTTTTGAGGCAAACTTTCTGGCAGCGGCATAGCCGATTCCGGAAGTAGCCCCAGTTATGACAACCAGCTTGCCCTTGCAATCATCCGAACAGATCAACGGGCTTTTGGAGTTGTTTTTTATCATTGCCAGCACATTGGACAAACGATATTCTTTAAAATATTTCCCGAATTTTATCCCATTATTTTTCATATTGTCACCCAAATTTTTTCTTCATGAATTTTCTGTACTTTTTACCGAATCCCGGAATGTTATCAAATATATCTCCCCACAGATCATAATAATCTCGTTGCTCACTAATTTTACCCTGCTCATTTAGGGTTAACCTTGAAAGACCGTATAAGATGGAGCTGGGATATTTCTTATAGCTGATTGTCATCTCCCATTCGATGAATATATCATTCCCCTGCTGCACAACTTTAACTAATTTCATATTCAAATCTTTTGAGCGTTCTGTCAGTCTATCCGTCATTTCCTTGAATGCCGCAATACCTCTGATTTCCTGTATTGTATCTCTAAAGTAAATATTGTCGTCATAATAGGGTAAGATGTGTGACCAATCAGGCTTTCCATCGGTATTGTAGGTTTTTGACCAGAGTTCTTTTACAAGTTCCAGCGTGAGTTTGTACTCTTTTTCTA
>CAXXKB010000003.1:0-70337 GCA_963668245.2 Anaerovoracaceae bacterium | reverse complement strand
TCCACTTGATTATTTCCACTACCGGATAAATGGAGAAGGCCAGAAGTTCCAACATATTTCTGTATATTTCCTACATAAAGGAACATTGTAAGAATAAACTCATCAGAATTAAAATTCTGGGATTCTTTATCTAAAATAAATTCAGATAATTGTTCATTTAATGGATACTTATTAATAGAACAAAAGAAAGACAAAATCTGTTTCATGACATTCAAAGGCTTCATATTTATTTCAAAGGATATTCCCATATTGGGTTGAGGCTTTTCATTAGCCAATAATTTTGCCATTGTATTAGCAAAGATAATATACTCTTCTCCATACCAAGTTCCAGTGTTGTTATTACACGGTGGACAAAGTGTATATCTGCCCATCCCCTTCTGTTTTTGCTTGTATTTCAATCCTCTTAGATCCCAAGGCAATCTCTTGTGGTTTGCTATTGCTTCTATTATTATATCTCCACTAATTTCATTTACCTTTGTTTGATTTCCTGCCTTTTTAGGAGGAACGTGTTCAAAAGTTAGTTCTGTGTATTTACCACATATATGACAGAAATCCTCATTCTTTTTTGCCACTAGTTCCTCTCCTTCTCATATCAATCGTATACTATATATTTATACTTAAAATTAAAAGTGATTATTTATTCGTATTTAATCCGTTCTTGGTCCATACTTTGAAAAGATTGCATACGCTTCTGCTCTTTAGCTAAAATTTCGTTGGCAAAAGACATAAAGCCTCTTAAGTCTTGTTTCGCTAGTAACTCTATATATGTTGCTTTAGTTTCCTTTTCAATAATCAAAGGTGGAAATCCTTCTTGTAGCAATGAGTAATTCATCAGCACTCGCCCTGTGCGTCCATTCCCATCGGAAAAGGGATGGATCCGTTCAAATTGAATATGTGTATCTAAAATGCTCTCTAATTTCTCTTCTTCAGTAGCTGCATTATCCAACCGGTATTCTAGGTTATCCACCAACTGTTGAATAAGAAATGGCGTTTCCCCTGGTGTAGCTGTTTGGAATTCTGCACCTATAATCATGTTTTCGTTTTTTTTGAATTGGCCTTTATCATATTGAAGGCGATCGGTTAAATCAGCATGAATTTCTTTGATAATGGACACAGAAAGCTTATCGTTATTCTCTAAATGATCCAACAGGTTATAAAAAGCTTGTTTATGATTTTTCAATTTCGTAAAATTCGCGTACAGTTGCCCCACCGCTAACTGGCAGTGTGCCATTCAAAATAATCGAAACAGTCGCAGGCAATGATATCGTATTTCCTTCTATCCCTGCTGAGTGGTGGGCAAGACGCACCAGCATATCATCTAAATAGTCCTGTTGGTATTTTTTTTAGAAATCCGCTCATAAATACACCCTCCCCTTCTCCCCCATAATGTTAAGATGTTATTTACCATTTTAACACCATTCTTTTTCTATCTTTTCTAAGTTCGTGATAAATATTTTTCGACTTTATATAAGACCTAACCTATTTGTAGTGAAGTTAAACTTTATTTTTTATTCTTACGATTATAGACCTCGATCAATGTCTTTAATTCTCGCCTTTCGTCGGTGGTCAGAGAAGCTTCGTAATTATCTAGTAAGGTTTCCAAAAGCTCATTTACACTATCCATACCAAAAGAAGTTACAATTGCATTGAGCCTGTTAGAGGTCATAGCGGAGCAGCGGATTGTGGGTTGTTCTTTCCGAAGTTTTTATTCTCTTAGGAATAACTTTAGCTTCTGGAGTAGCTTCCTCCCTAACAGTATATATTGAGTTTCTATCAAATATTTCCTTAGGTTTAATATCTGCTCCCCTTTGAAGGGAAGTATTCTTTTTAATCAGTTCTTTTGCCATATTTTGATTCCTCCATTCCTAAATGTTGAGGGGATTACTTCAATTCTTTCTCTTGTAATCTTTCTAGCATTTCTCTGGTAACTTTTTCGTACAATTCGGCTACTCGTCTATCATGCATATCTGCTTTTGAGTCTAATCGAGAATCGACAATTCCGATAATGTCATAGCGTTTTAGACGTTCCATATTTTTAACCAACGTTTTAAAGATATTTTCGGAACCAAACTTATTATGGGCAACTTCTAAAGTAGATTCATCTACTTTAGAATTGTTCTTCAATAAAACTGGAAGAACCCCTAGGATGTCAAAATCAGCATGATAATTATCAATCAGCTCTTGTAAATAAACAACGTAAGCCTCAGCACCCACCAGAGAGCGCTCCTGAGTTTGAAGTACGATTATCGTATAATCAGAAGCAAATAAAGCAGAATCCGTATATGAACTTAATGTTGGTGGAACGTCCACAAGTACAAAATCATACTCTTCTTTTATTTCTGACAGCAGTGTATTGAAGTAGGTCACTCTTCCAAATTGATTATTAGGAAATTTCTTTTCGAGAAATAATGGGTAAGATGTAAAGTCAGCAAAACTAGGTAATAAATACAGATCTTCTTTGATATCAATAATAATGTCAGATAAATCTCCTTCTGCTATAGCTGACATAAGTGTTTTATCAAATGTTACGATATCATTAGTGATTCTTTGCTTTGTTCTTAAACATAACGCAGTCGCATTGGCTTGAGGATCTAAATCAACCAATAACGTTTTGTATCCGAGGTTAGACAATGTATAAGCGATCATTGCGCTATTAGTCGTCTTACCAGTTCCCCCTTTAAAGTTTCCAAAAGTTATCACCTTACTCATTCAACACTACCTCCCTGTCATCTACATGTAGACACGTCTACATGTGTGTGTTTCTACTATATCCTAACTATATCTCCTTGTCAAAGTACGAATAATAAAACAGTCTACAAATCTACATGTAGATTTGTAGACGCATATACATTCTAAATTAATAGTTCTCAAAAAAATAACCTAACGTACGCCTCAATTAATAGTATACAGGCGATTATTATAAGTCATTTAGAACAGATTACATCTACAAATATACATGTAGACGTGTAGATTTGTAGATGTGTCTACGAAAAAGGTAAAGACTGATTACATGTTTAATGAAATACGCCTTTGTAGTTGTTTTAAAATACTCCTACGTTTGAAATTTATAGAAAAAAAAGAAGATGAATGTTCCACTTCTCTTTTCGGTTATATTCCTTACCATTTAAAATGGAATGAGAATCTACTGGTAATAAGCACCTCCCACAACGAGGATCACGTAGTAAAAATTGACGAAAAGATAGAAATCATCTTGTTCGGTCCTCTTATGTTAGGGTTCAGTATGAAAAACCGAGCATTAATCGAAGGATTCGTAATGAAGGAGGAAGGCTTAACGACTCAACCCGTCTTGTTGAATGAACATCATGACACAGTCCTCATTTCCCTGGTCAGGGGGACAACAGCCAGCGTCTATACATTTTTGAGCTGATATAAGCCGATTTGGAAACAAAAAACCTCGTCATTGGCGTATCCCAGACCATGCCAACCGAATAGCAATCAGGAGATCACTCGGTCTAAATGGGGTGAATCAACATGGTTCACATGAAGAAAATGGGAATGAACTGAGTACATGGACATTGATTCTGTTTTAGTTGGAGATGGATATCCTATCGATTGCCTGAACCATCAGATTGCTTCCATTTTAATGCCAATTTTTTCAACCTTGATGTTTCGTTCTTTTCCGTTTTCGCAAATAGTTCAGGTGACATGGGAGGAAGCAGCGAATTTGGGTTTCAAAACTTTTAACTATAAGGAAAATACCTTTATTATTTATTTCATTGAGTCACGACAATTATTGAGCGTGGAATTGACAAAAAAAGCACTTTCGAGCGGGTTTCTAGATATTTTTTTGATTCATAAATGTCTGACTCCCGCACTATTAGTTGTCTTTCCAATTCCTCCTTTAACCTGCGCTCTCCTAACTATTAAAAAATGTTTGTAGAACCCGATAATTTATAATGGATTTTCCCTTCATTATAAATTATCGGGAATTTAGCTTTAAAATTTCAAAAATGTCATCCCCTCAACGTTCAATCTAATCCCGCATCATTTTTATGTATACGTGTCTACATCCGTACATTCATACCCTATTTTACCTATTTCGTCTTGTCTAAATATTAAAAATAAAACCGTCTACCTATCTACCTATCTACACGTCTACAAGTAGATAGGTAGACGTGTAGATACACATACGTATCTACACGTCTACAAATCTACAAATATACATACAAAATAAAAATTAATCAATAAAAGAATTTAATGTAAACCCCAATTTAATAGTATTATAAGCCTTTTTAACAACCCACCAAAAGCAGACCAAATCCGCAAGTAGACGAGTCTACAAATCTACTCATATACAAATCTACCCATCTACAAGTAGACGAGTCTACAAATCTACAATTCTATCAAAAAACGCTTACAGCCTTGATAAAATAAGCCTTTACAGGTTTTTTTTTTTTGAGATACCTTTAAGTCAACTCAAGTATCTAATAAATAGTAGCACCATACTATCCTTAGTAATTCTAAATTTCTAAAACAAATAAAAACTTTTAACAATTAAAAAGTTTTTATTTGTTAAAAGTTTTTAATTTGTTAAAATATAAAAAAATACAAAAAAAATCCCCTACCCACCTGTCTTAGGAGTAGGAGTAGGGGAAGTTTCTAACTTCGCAATTTCAGTATACGATAATTTTCTATTCGTGTAAATACGGATAAGTTTACTGATTCGAAACTTCCCTTGCTACATTTTTTTGTTTGAGAAGGGAAGTTTTTCTATGCAAACCCATAATCTATTTTTTACGCTACAAGAACAGTATGGCATGAAGTACTACCAAATGCCGAAAGTTTTTTTCACGAATGAGAAATACAAAAAACTATCTAACGATGCCAAAATTTTATATGCTTTGCTGCTGGATCGGCTGCAGCTATCTATCAAAAATAAGTGGATTGATTCTTCGGACTCCCTTTACTTTGTCTACACAAATCAAACATTGTCAGAAATTTTGAATGTGTCTCCTCGTAAAATCACCAATATCAAAAAAGAACTGATGGACGCGAATTTATTGAGTCAGGAACAAAAAAAATTCAACGCGCCCTTTCGGTTATATTTGATGAAGCCAGAAATCACAGTTGATGACATTTACCAAATTAATCAAGCTGAAACAGGAGAAGATATCCTAGCCGTATCAAAAGATCCTGAGTCCGTTAATGCTAAATCTCCCAGTGTAGCAAAATCTGCTACACTGGAGAAAACACCGTCAAATCAAGTTCCAAACAGTATAGCAGAATTTGCTACACTGAACAAAACAGCGCCAAATCAAGCTTTTCACAGTGTCGCAGAATCTGCTAGTCCAGTGTCGCAGAATCTGCTACCTAATAAGACTTATATTACTAATACTAAACATAAAGATAATAAAGAGTATAAAGATCAACGCGCCGCGGACGTTTTACAAAATCATGCATTCAATCACGCTTTTCAAACACCGCCTGAAAGTACGGGTGATTTTATGATTGAACAAGCGATTCAAGAAAAAGAGCTAGTGGAAACCTATGGGGAGCGCTTTGTAGAAATTCTCGTAAAATACGCTCGAGATGACTATAGTCTGTTTTTAGAAACCATTGAAACGGTCGTACAAGCTACGAAATCCGCAGAAAGAGAAAGCGGAAAGCCCCTTGGGGTCTATTTCTTCGCGGACACGAGTGCATATAGTCAGGACCTACAGGAAGGTTATTTAACCACGCTGTATAACGTCTTGCGCCACTTGCGTACAAATGCAACGATTCGCGATCCAAAGGCTTACTTTTTTATCAGCTTTAAAAAACTAGCGTTACACTGGATTGAAATTATAGCGCTCGACGAAACACAGACCGAATCATTGCCTACTTTTGACTATCTTCGGACGGTTGAGAGTACTTCAAATACATCAAATCAGGGGCACAGGTTAGAAAGCCATCCTGAAAAATAAGGGGAGTAATCATGCCAGAAAACCAGATAATCAATCAAATTATGAACGATGACGCGTTAGCAAAGAACGTAATGGAACATTTGCTAGCGGATAAAGAATTAGTCTACGAAACGTTAGAGGCGAATAAACCTCTCCGCCAAGAGTTGCTAACGGACTTGATGGAGCGTTATTGCCTTTCTCAAGCGGAATTTGCAGAAAAAACAGGTGCAGAAAATGCGCGGATTACCCGTGATGTAAGTAATGGAATTTTAACTCCTGTGCACATATTTGGAGATAAAAAATATTACTATACCCGCTTATTTTGGAAAGAAGATGTTAAAAATTATGCGAAATACGTGGAAGTGACCTCATACAAATCGGCCCGAAAAGTGAAGGAAAAGCTGATAGAAAAGGCAGAAGAACGCGAAGTAAAGCGGAAGACAAAAGAGTAGTATATTACAAGAAAAATCGTTTGTGATTTCAACCAGTTGTGCTATAATAAACCTATAGTGAAATGAAAAGTTTTCATGAGAATAAAAGTTTTTTTGAATGAAAACTTTTAAATTGCTCTTGTGACAACTAAATACCCGAAAGGGAAGGAGCGTATGGAGCTCTTGAAAAATCCTATGTCGGTCGGAGTGGACGGACTATTGGCGGTAGAAACCGCCTGCTATGCTCTAAAAGATATCGTTCGAGAAAAACGACGGTCGGAGGGATCCAGGGGGATACCCGCAATAGCAACATTAGGTTTATCCGTTATTTCTCGCACAACATGAGCTACATCTTTGCCAGGATTCTTGTTGTTCACGCAAGCGAGCGAAGACGAAGCGCTTAATACAGCCGAGTGGCTGTTTGCGAGTAAATGCCGGAAGCATCTCTACGAAGCAGAAGGAGGGGAAGAAGATTCAGAATACTCTTGAAACGGTACTGCGTAACCGGAAAATGACGTATGACGAACTGGCAAAGCAATGCGGCATGACCTACAATGGCATAGCCAAGATTGCTAAACAGCAGAATCGGTCAATTCAGTATGCAAGTGTCGAAAAAATCACGAAAACATTGAATATCACAGCCAATGATTTATTGGGATACTTCTATAGCCTACCGGAACCACAGATTGAGATTACGGACATTTACCGACTTTCAGAACAAAATCACCAGGTTTTCAAAGTCAATTGGCAATTGGAAAATTATGGTTTGGAAATGCTTTTTACCGTTATTTTGGGACAAAACGCTACCGAAATTACTGAAGTGAATTTTTGCGTAGATGACATTCGCGGAGCCCATAGCGAAGACTTTCTTTACGCCTTGTTTCAAAGCGGTAAAGAAAGCTTTCAACAAGCAATGGCAGCCTCTATTCAACGGATGCTACCAGAGGAAGCGCAACATAAAATGAATAGCTACAAGGTTGTTTTCTCATGCATGAAAGAGAGCAACCTTTTTTTTATTACTTATTGCGAAATTTGAAGAAAGGAAGGGATCCCATGACCATTGCATTAGACACCCAGGTAGCCAATCAACTCTATAAAAAGCAACTCGCCCTGGAAGGGAAAAGTGTCAAAGCTTTTGAAGACGAAATGCTTCAAGAAGCATTAGGAAAGCTTTTTGATCGGACTTCAACGGAGTATAAACTGTTTAAAGCCGTCATTTTGGATTACCACAAGCAAGAAAAAATAAACAAACGCCTGGCAGAGCAACTACAGAATCCAACGCAAATCGTTCCACAAGTAGCGCTGTTGGTTGAAGCCGATATGCCTACACCGAAAGAACAAGTAGATAATTAATCCAAGAACGTAGGAGGAAATACCATGATACTTCAATCCATTCTTTTAACGAGCAATTTACAAAGTAGTTTGAACCAAGCTACGGGGGACATTACAAATTTGCTGCAAGGTATCGGAATCGGCGTACTGGTTGTTTTTATTGCCATATTAGGATTTAAAGTAGTTACCGGCGGCAGAGAGGGGCTGCGTGAAGCGAAAAGCTCGGTGGTGGGCCTGATCATTGGGGCTGTTTTAATCTGGGGTGCAGGAGCCCTTGCAGAATGGCTACAACAAATTTCGAATTTTTAAAAAAGTGAATAGCGTATAAACGGGACTGAAGGAATACCAGAAGAGTCCTTTTTTATTTGCCAAGAAAGGAGGAACACTATGCTGTATGTGACGTATAGCCATATGCCGAAGGCGTTTAAACGCTTTGTGGGGAAGAACCCGCGTGAGGTTACGTTATTCGAAGCGGAGAGTCAAATGAAGGCCTATCAGGCCGTTCAAACCAGTTCGTTTTTTGAAATGCCCCAATTGGAAATTAAGCAAACGAATACGGAATCTTCTTCTGCACTGTTGAAGTTGGAATTGAAAAGTAATGAAGTGCAACAGGAGTATTTTTCATTGGCGTCCTACTTGGAAGAATATTTCCTCTCAAATCATATGGACTTTCCTGATTTTGAGAACCTGCAAAAAGAATTGCTAAAAAGTATCGGACCAGAAGTCACAGTGCGGAAGAAAAAAGAAAGTAAACGCTGGCTCCCTGCATTCAAGAAAAAGGATCCGGATCAGGAAAATCTTTCAGAGACACTGCAGGTTGTGAAGGAATATGATTTCACCCAAGATTTCACGGAAGCAGAGTGGGCGTTAGCCGAAAGTGAGTTGGAAGATACAGAGCAGTCTGAACGACATCCGGAGAATCTGACAATAGAGAGCGAAGAGGAAGGCCCTTCAAAAAGGAATAATCCGCAGGATGTCGCTGTAGCAGAAATAGAAATCCGGGAAGAAACCCAAAAAATAGAATCAGGGTCCCTTTTTTTTGAAAAAGAGCTATTGTGGGCAATCCGTCAAAAAATAAGCGGTTGGCAAACGGTTCTGGCTGATTCCGAACAAAATGTTTACGAGAAGCAACTGGCGCAGTTTCATTTGGAACGGGAACAAGAGAAAGCACAGCTATTAGAAAATATAATGCTTTCTCATGAACGGTCATTCGCGTATTTTCAAGCGGAAAAAACAGCTGAATTGGAAAAGATTTTGGAAGGTGAAGTAACGGCGTTCCGGATAATGAAGGAAAAAGAATACGAGGAAATTCTGCAAAATGTGGAAGCGCGAGCGAAAGAACAGTACGCGGAAGAAAGACACCTCTTCCTTCTTAGAATTGAAGAAGAACAACAAGAACAGCAAGCTATTCTGGAACGAAATTATCGATATGCCCTTACCCAGTTGGACGATCGTTTGAGAGAGAAGGAGCGGATCAAAAAAGAGGAATTGGCCGAAAAAGGGAATTCATTTTTGACACAAGAATATGCCAGAAGAAAAGCAGAGCTGGAAAACACCATTCAAGAGGAAAAGCAGCGATTAAGGGCGGCACTTCTTGAAGCGTTGGCAACCAGCCAAAAGGAAGCAAAAGAAGAGCTGCTCCAAAAACGTCAGACGCTCTTGAAAGAGTTTGATGATCAGACAGCCGCAGAACTTTCCACGAATAAAGGGAAATGGCTGGAAGAATTTATCGGGATGGAACGGGAAATCCAACAAACAGAAAAAAGCAAGCAATACCGAATCAAAGCGGAAACCTATCGCTTAAGGGCACAGGAACACTTGGAAGAAACTTTGCGAGAAAAAGACCTGCAAATCGCTGCTTTGCGTGCGGAAGTGGATAAGGTAGAAAAAGAGTACCAGTTATTTATGGCAAAAACCCACGCCGAGCAAGAGCGCAAAGAAGCGAATTTAGAAATGTATGCGAAAGAAAAAGAAGAACTGAATCATTCCTTCAAAACCTTCCTGGAAGTCAATAGTCAGAAACAAAAAGCGGGTATGGTACTGAGTGCGTCATCGTTCTTGATTATGGTTATTGTCCTTCTATCCACATTACTGTAAAGAAAGCGGGGGTGAATCGTTTTTGCGAACAAGACCATCTACATTTTCAAAGGATCGTTCGAAAGAAGGCAAACCCAAAGGGTTATCTGCCTACCTGGGGAACTGGGGTATGATTTTCTTCGTTGGCGTCACAGTTTTTGTGGTTTCAGCCATCGCTGCTACGTTTCTGATTGAAACGGTCACACGGTTGTTGTTGTTTGTTACAGCTCCCGATTTTCAGTTGTTAACCGGATTTTCGGGTGTCAATTGGACTACTTTTATCAACGCGAGAAATTTTTATCCGGATACAAGAGGGGTCACCTGGCTGCATGGGGGAAGTTATGGCCTTGCTTTCGGGGTAGCCCTATACACCATGTTTAAGCTGCGCAGCAGATATGGTACCTTGAATCGCAATCAAAAAGGCGACAGCGCCTTAGCAACGCTGGAAGAGATTTCCCGTACCTATACGGCAGTTCCAGAAAAGAAAAAAGAATGGGATGGCTTAGGTGGGACTTTGATATCGCGAGTAAAGGACACGGTGTTTGTAGACGAAAGCACACAAAATTCAGCGGTCATTGGAACTTCCCGCTCCGGGAAAGGGGAACTGTTGGTTTTCCCGATGATTGATATCAATTCTCGTGCCAGTGCGAAACCGAATTTGGTAATCAATGATCCGAAGGGCGAACTGTATACAGCAAGCTATGAGACGTTGCGAAAAAGAGGCTACCGCGTAGAAGTGTTGAATATTCTGAATCCCACGGAAGGCATGAGCTACAATCCGCTGGAATTGGTGAAACAAGCCTTTGAAAAGGGGGACTATGCGGAAGCGCAAAAACGCACGAAAACATTGACGTTTTCTCTCTATAATAACCCGAACGCAAAGGAACCCTTTTGGGACAATTCCGCACAAGCGTTAGTCTCTGCGATTATCTTAGCGTTATGTGAAGAGTACTATGACCCGGATAATTACCATCCGGAGCGGATTACGTTAAAAAATGTCGCGTCCTTTTTGAGCGAAATGGGATCAAAAAATTATTCGAAAGACGGCGGCAAAACGGAAGTCAATGCCCTGGACGAGTATTTTGAAGGGTTACCTCCTACCAGTGTGGCCAAGCAACAATACGCTACCAGTAACTTTGCCAAAGGGAATACCCGCGGCTCGATCTTTTCGGTTGCCAGCTCAAAATTGGAGATTTTTACAGGAGACGCCATTGCAAAATTAACGAGTATCAATTCCATTGACATGGCCCGAGTGGGATTTCCGAAACAAATTCATTTGCGGACGGATATCCGCTTGAAAGGACAGGATTTTGAGGTCCTTTTCTACCGAAGGAACCAGAAACAACCGTTTGGCAAAGAAATCGGACGTGTAGAAGCTGTTTCCGGACCGACGACACAATACGGGTTACTTCATCTTCATTTTGACTACGCGTTAGCAGAGGGGGATCGAATCCAGTTTGTACCAAAGGACAATCCGGATCAAGCGGTTGCGTATAGTTTCCAACGCATTTCAAAAGGCCGGAATCCGTATGGGAAAGAAGAGTTTGAAGATTTTGCCCACATGATTTGGTGCGAAGAAGTTCCGGAAAAAGAAAGAGCCATTCAGTCGTTGGAAGTCCTGTATATCACAGATTCTTATGCCGTCTTTATGGTCGTGCCGGACTATGACTCGTCTATGCATGTTATCTGTTCGATTTTTGTCCGGCAGATGTATCAAACCTTGAGTCAATTGGCCACGATTACTCGAGGCCAGAAACTACACAGACGCGTACAATTCATTTTGGACGAATTTGGAAACATGCCGCCCATTGAGGGAATGGATAGCATGTTGACGGTGTGTCTCGGAAGAAATATCCTGTTTGCCCTGGTGGTGCAGGGGTACAATCAGATTGATTCGCTTTACGGAAAAGACAAAGCCACTTCCATCAAAGATAATTGCCAGAATCATTTATACATTTTCACAACCAACAAGGAGACTGCGAAAGAAATCAGTGAAAAGATTGGCTACCGCACGATTGAAATCGATAGCCGCAGCGGGAAAGTGTTGGATTTGGATTCTACCCGCACCACGAGTGTGGATCGGCAGCCGTTGCTCTCCGAAAATCGGCTCATGCAGCTGCAGGAAGGCGAGATGGTCGTGATTCGTTCGATCATGCGGCGAGACAAAAAAGGACGGGATATTCGACCAAAAGCGATTTTCAATACGGGAAAAACTCGTATGAAATACCGGTACCAATACTTAGCGGAAGATTTTGATACGGAAAAAGATCGTCATGAATTACGCATTCCATCGTTGCATGCCGATTTAAATTTACATGCGCTGCAAGTGGATTATGAAGAACTGCAGAATCCGCAGAGAATGCAGCTGAATGAAGGGCAGCGCAATGAAATAAAAATGATACTTGCGTATACGTTCTTGAACGGGACAATTGCTGTGTTTGATCGAAAGAACAAGAATTTGACGGTAGATGAAATCAAGAACTTGCTCACTTCGTTTGTCTTGGAACAGGATAAAAGCGACTGTAACGGGAATAGGCTGACATTGGAAAATATCGCGTACGATATTCAAAATATTCTACGAGGAAAGCCATTGGAATATATTGATTTGGATTTGTTGCTTGAGGAAGAAGATTTTGAAGAAATGGATTTTGATGAGCAATACATAAAACCTGAAACTAAAAAGCAAAAAATAGCGCTGGGGTTGAGAACAGAGACTTGAAAGGAGTGAGCAGTGTGAAAAAAAGAATCGGATATGTTTTATTGTTATCGTTGTTTTTCCTATTCGCGGCTTGCGGCACAACAGTGAAAGATCCGTTAGAACTCGTGGGGAAAACGTTCAGCGTGGAAAATTTACGGACCAATAAAGATTATGCGACTGTAACTTTTACAGCAGAAGAGGAAAAGATTTATGCAACAGGATTAGCGGAAAATGGTGAAACATTAGCGTCAGAAGTGGTGGAAGTAGCAGAAGAACCAGACGAAACGAGCTATTACTTGGTTGAATGGGGAGAGAAAACATATTACGCAGGAAGAATTGAAGATGATATATATTTTTGGTTCACGCATAATCCCGATGAAATAGGAAGCACAGCGAAAAATGAGTACGTTTTGAAATTAATTGAAGAAGATTAATAAAGAGAAGTGGTGCTAAATTCGAATTTAGTGGAGCCACTTCTTTTTTTGAAAGGAGCTATAGCATGACTCCAAAAGAAATATTAATGCAGTATGCTGACTTATTTAAACTGAGGTCCATACCTGCATGGATTTTCCGCTATGTTGAACAATTCTTATTTCGTTTATTGTACGGATTGGCAAATGGTATGGAAATGATGGTTAATCATCTGGCGAGCATATTGGCCTTTTTTAATCAGCCGGAAGTTCAGGATTTTTACCAGTATTTGGCATTGGCAAGTTTTGTTTTCCTAGCGATCGCCCTTATGTTTCAGGGGTACAATTTTATTCTCGGGAAAAGAAAAACCGTTTCTGATTTATTCCGTAATACGGTGCTGGGAGTTCTGTTCATTATCGCTATTCCATGGACCATGACCCAATTTCTGACCATCGCAGATGCCAGTGTCGCGGCTTTAGGGACGGACGAAGAAGGGAACATTATGTTGGCCGCGAACGTCTTGTATGACAATATCACAGATATTGAAATTCTTGCGGAAAGTGGAGAATGGGAAAACTTAGAAGCTAGAAAAAATCTCTCCCGTGAATTACCTTTTGAAGCACTCGATCTCACTGAAGCAGCAGACAGTGATGAGGACGTCTTAGGTGTCAAACTTGTTTCAACTGGCGATAGTGTTGTTGATGAGGAACTGGATAATGGTGGTCTATTTAGTTTTTGGGACGAGTATTATTTCCGCTATTCCTATGACTTTTTGGTGATTCTGTTGGAGTTCTTATCGCTGATTGTCATTTATATATTCTTTTCGTTCAAACTGATATCAGTTGCATTCGAATTGGCTACTACGAAGTTGGTAGCGCCCTTTGCGATCAACACGGATATTGGGACAGGGCAAAAAGCTAAAGTGGTTTTAAAAGAATTGATTAACGGTTTTGCGACGTTCGTATCCATTTTTTATATTTTGCGGTTATATCAGTTGTTCACGAGCTGGATCTTGGCAATGGATCTCTTCGATGTTCCCATTTTAAATGCCATGATTATGATTGTTGCGGCATTTGTGGTGATCGACGGAACAAAAACCATTCCTCGTATTTTCGGATTCGACGCAGGTGTAAAAGATGGGCAAGCAACCTTGATGGGCTTATATGCAGGTACACGGTTAGGAGCGGCATTGGGCCGAGGGACTAAAGGATTGGCCAATGGAATTGGCAACAGCATGGACTACAATGCAGACAAATTAGGTAAATGGAATGAGAATCGCCAAGAGGCGGGTGGTATAGGAAATCACCTGCAAAATGGCATGCAAGACAAAATGAACAGCTTCAAGCACCCATTGCAAACAGCACAGAATGCTATGCGATCGAGTGACCTGGCGCATTCATTCGCCCAGGGAGGCTTTCAACAAGGACAATTGAATGACTTAGCAATGGAAACAGGGGCTACGAAAACAAATGCTGGTAAAGCATTGCAGCTGAATGGAAATGATCCAGAAAAGGCTAAAACCTACTTGCAACAAATGGGCATGACAAACGAAATGGAAGACCCACAAGCAACGGGCGCAGATTCTCCACTGGGGGCAGAATCGGTTGAATCCGATGTGGGAATAGCGGGTACACCATCAGAAAAATCAACTCTCCGTACAGACGGGACGGGTAAAAATGATTTAAATGCGCTGTTGGCCAAACATGGGAGAACCAGTACACCAAGTGTGGAGCCTTCTGCTTTGAATGAAAATAAAAATGCTGTCGCCACAACGGGGCTTACGCATACAGGGCAATCCTTGGATTCCTTACAGGAGCAGTCTTTCGAAGAAGCAAATACTGATACCGAGAGCGATTCAACAAGCATTGCAGGGGCTGATAGTCATTCATTGGCCCAAAACAGCTCTTCTCAAAGCATAGATCGTGTAAATCAAGGAAATACCTTATCAGAAAGAAATGTTGCTGTAAACGAACGGAATGAAGGGGTGATTACGGAGAGGACAGCACTGACTTCTACTGGAAGTACAGGCACTAAAGGGCGGATCAATTCGGATGGAACGGTCAATGTCCCACGTATGGAAAATCTCTTGTACGAAGAAGACGCTGCCTTCCAACCGCTGGAACCTTACGAAACAGCCACAAATAACGCAAAATCAAGCTCTGAGAGCGTAGAAATTTCAAATAGAATAAATAGTCAAGTAGACAGAAATATTGCTGTAAACGTTCAAAATAGCGGAATGAAACAATCGGTAAATACGCATATTTCCCAAACAACGACGGGTTCACGCCCGCGAATCAATTCAGACGGAACGGTTAATGTACCGCGTATGGAACAGATTGTAGAGGATTCTCCGGTAGAATCAAATCGCGTTCAGTATGAAACGGATTCTTCTGTCAGAAGGTCCGTTCCTATGCGAGAAGCCGTGATAGTAAACAGATCTTCAGTACAAACAGATTCAAAGCCGGCTTTGCGGTACGTGTTACAACAAGAGGACTCCGGTCCAAGTACCCCGATCTCAGAATCCATTTTGGAAACTCGCGCAATAGACGGGCGGACACAACCGCGTCAGAAACGAACAGAAGATTCGATAAAACCGACGAAAGACATTCAGAATCGAAAATAAAGTAAGGAAGGGGTTATTGCAAGCTGTATGCAATTCCGCTTCCTTTTCTGGTTAGGAGGAACAAAGATGTATGAAATTCCAAAAGAGTTGAAAACCGATATCAAGTTATGGGCGGTTTACTCCAGTGATATTCCTTTTTTATTGATGATGTTGCTACTGACGCTGATGTTGGAAGAATTTTTTACGGGCGGAATTTTCCGTTTAAAGCTAGCCTATTATGCCGTGAACGTCCTGTTCACTTTTCTGTTTATTACCAAACCGGTCCCGAATATCTCGATTTTTAAGCTGATCACCCATGGGCTTCTGCAAGACTTTCGGAAAGTAAAAAGTTTGGATTATCAAAAATATGCGGCAGTCGCTCATTTAGAAGAGTGGAAGGAAGAGGAGGCGAACTAATGCAAACAAACGGAAAATCTGCTTGGGAGAATATCAAATCGTTGTTTCAAAGCCCCAATGCGGGGATCAAAGAGATGGCCGAGTGGATCCCTTACATTGACCTGACTGCCGAAGGCTATCTTGTGATGCGGGATAGACGGTATCAGAACATGGTTCAAATTGAATCCCATGATTTAAACACATTGACTGAGAGTGATAAAAACCGATTGATCGAGGAATTTTCCCGCTTTTTGACGAGTACGAATTTTCCGCAAAAGTATTTGAGTATTCGGAGCAATGTAGACACGTCCGAGCAGCGCAACTATTGGGCCAAAATGTATCGGAATGCAAAAAATGACTTACAGAAAAAGCGAATCTTACATGCCATCGAACAACTCAAATTTGTAGAAGAAAATGCAACGAACCAGGAATACTATTTACTTTTTTCAGCCACCACGATCCAGGAGCTGCAGCGAGCTGAAAATGAAATCTATATTTTTGGTGGTCAAGCGTTGGGCGCCAAACCGGTCCCGGTTGAAAAAAAGTTGAAGATACTAGATCGGCTAATGAATATGAGTAGTTATGCGGAAGGGGAGGAGTGAACATGGAACGGACAATGAAAAAGTCAAAAGCCCTTCAAGCAGAAGTAAATAAAAAAGCGAACGCAGCGGAAGCCTATAACAAAGCATTTATGGCCGAAATTCAGCCAAAAGGCGGTCTTGTTTTTGAAGATAAGTACGTCAAAAAAGCAGATGGCTATGAAACGTGTCTGCATGTATACGATATGAAAACCAATCAGAATACGTTTTGGTTAAATCAACTTATGCAACGAGACGAAGTGATTGCGGTAATGGACGTGTTGACGGCGGAACGTGACGATATTTTAAAAACGATTGATCGGTCCATAGACGAATTTTACGCCCGCGCTTTGGAGGAAAAAAGTAATATCGAACAATTGGAATCGCAAATGAGCATTTCCACCTTGCAGCGCGTGGCCAATGAAATTTCACAAAGAGGAGAATCGATCAAAATAGTGGTGAATCGCTTGTATTTATCAGCAGCCACCCGAGAAGGATTGGATAAGAAAATCAATCGGTTAAAAGGGGAACTGACGGGACTAGGTTATAAAACGACCATTCTTTTGACGGGTATGAAGGAGGAATGGGACGGCTTGTTTCTCCCGTTGGATAAACAAATGGAAAGTAATTTTACGATCAATGGAAAATATATTCCAGCGCGGTCTCTTGGGGGCGGTTATCCTTTCCACCACAAGAGTCTGGAAGATCCGTACGGTATGTATTTGGGGCGTACGAGCACGAATGGCGTCGTTCTATTTGATCGCTATATGAACGACAACCGGAATCGAAAATACTCGCATACCTTCTTATTTGGCCAAATGCGGTACGGGAAATCGACTTTGCTGAAAAAGTTATTTGAGGATGACTATAACCGGGATAATTTTATTCGCGGATTTGATAAAGCGGGTGATTTTGAAGAAGTGGTAGCCGACAAGGGTGGTGCGTATATCGATTTGGCCGGAAAAAATGGCCGAATCAATTGGCTGGAAGTATTCTCTACCGCTACGAGATCCGAAAAGGATCTATCCGTCGATCATGTGGCTAGCTTTCATCAGCATATCGCGAAATGCAAGCTCATGATCGGGATGTTGAATAGTGATTTTACGGAGACGGATTTGAATGAGTTCGGACGGATGTTGGCGGCCTTCTATGTAGACTATGGTCTTTGGGTAGATACCAACGAGCCAGAGGCGCAACAACAAACGGCTATCGCTGGCAGACCTTCTGCCGATTATCCTATTTTGATCGATTTGTTGGCCTTCATGACACAAAAATATCAACAGGTCATCGAACGGGAAGCTCCCACGCCGGCCAGACGGGTTCGGATCGAGAAAATCCGCAACACATTGGACAGTATGCTACAAGAAAATGGGAATATCTTCAACGGTCGGACAACGGTTCCGAATGTCCAGGATGAACAAGTGGTGTTTTATGACATTTCCAGTTTGCAGTCCCTTTCCAGCAATGTTTTCCGGGCGCAACTCTACACGGCGATTTCGATGATTTGGAATGATGCCTTACGGAATGGGCGGAAAATGAAGCAACTGTACGAGAATAACCAGGTGGAATGGGCGCATATTCGACGATTCTCCGTCTATTTAGACGAATGCCAAAACGTCATTAATCCAGATAACAAGGCCTCTGTCAATTACATTATTCAGTTTCAACGGGAAATGCCGAAATTTTTCGGATCGATCTTGTTTGCGACCCAGACCATCGATTCCATTTTAAAAAGCAATCTGGCCAATGATACGAATGAAGCGCTCAAAACGATTTTCGCGCTTTGCCAATACAAATTTTTCTTTCGTCTGGACCATTCTGAAGTAGATACCGTCCAACGAGTAATCGGAGATGTGTTGACGGACAGTTTGAAAGGTGAGATTCCGAAACTGCAGCAAGGGGAAACCGTGCTCACCACGGGCGCAACAGAAGCCTTTAAAATGAAAGTCTTTGTCTCTCAAGAAGAAGTCGATCGGTTTAAGGGCGGGAATTAAGGAGAAGGAGGAAACGTATGCGCCATTCTTTTTATGGTTCCCTGCAGCTATTGCAGCACCCCAAAGCGTTGTTGAAGAAAGGTTGGAAGTTCCTGGTTGTGCTGCTTTTGGGTCTGTCGCTTGTATCGGGCGCAATCAGTGGCATTCTTTCCATTTTTATCGGAGAGAGCGAGACAAATGCGGAACTGCATGCGCCAATTGGCTTTTATGGAGGAAATGTCGGATTGAGTCCCGAAACGGAACAATACCGCAGTATGGTCCAGGAAGTGTTGGCAGCTTACGGGATTCCTGAATATGAGAGCCTGATATTGGCGATTATTCAAGTGGAGTCTAAAGGTCTGTTGGCAGACGTTATGCAATCCTCGGAATCAGCCGGATTAGAACCAAACGCATTCACCAATCCGCTGCAAAGTATAGAGCAGGGCGTGAGGTACATGAAGGCAAATATCGATTATGCGAGAGAACGTGGTGTGACAGATGTAGGTGCCTTGTTGATGGGCTACAATTTCGGGACCGCGTATATTCAATACATTGCACGAAATGGCGGGGTCCACACGCTGGAACTGGCAGAGCAATACTCCAAAAACATCGTGGCGCCTTCTCTTGGAAATACGACTGGCATAACGATGCCTTATCGAAACGCAATCAGTGAAGCGAATGGCAAACCATATATCTACTATAACGGCGGGAACTTTCATTATGCGGACTTAGTAGGACAATACTTGGTGGCCGGAACAGGTAATCAGGAAGCCATCAATGGGGACGTGCAACACTTACTGGACGTTTCGAAGCAATATTTAGGCGTGCCCTATGTTTGGGGTGGTAAGACGCCGAACGGTTGGGACTGCTCGGGCTTCGTCGGATGGGTCTACAAAGAAGCCTGGGGGATAGATGTCAGCACTTGGACTGTTACGCAAGCTTTGGTTGGCGATCGGATTCCGGTCAGTGAAGCGAAAGCCGGAGACATGTTGTTTTGGGGTCCAGCAGGTGGAGAAACGCATGTCGCCATCTATTTAGGAGATGGTACGTATATCCATGCGCCGCAGCCCGGAGACGTAACCAAAATAACGCCCATGCAGTATTTTTATCCAGACTTTGCGGTACGGATGTGATTCGAAGGAGGTGTACTATGCAAGAAAAAAAGATAATTACCGTGCTCTACTTGTTGCTCTTGGTATCGGTTGTTGGGAACGTAATTTTCTTCGTCAACTGGTTAGGGAGTCACTCGAAGCAAGAGAAAAGGAATCAAGAACAAGCAGAACTGGTTACGGCATTGGAAGAAGAAAATACGCAATTAAAATCACGGATTGATGAACTTCTGACAAGTGAGTCGGAATCGGAAGCTTCTTCCGGAGAAGAAACTTCTCAAGCAATGGAATCCGTTGAAGAGGGAGAACAAACCGTCGCATTTGCCGATTCGAATGAGAAGCAAGTGGCTTTCCTGGAGGGATTTGCTCGTTTGCAATTTGGAATGGGTGCCGATCAGCGGGCAGAAAATCTGGCACAACTGGGGACCCTCATGAGTGCGGAAGCCTTCCAAGAAATGAACGGCAGTGCGGACGTTATACCGTCTGCCATTGGCTATACGATTGAAGTAGAAGAGACAGAAATTTATCGCCAGCTAGACACTGAAAATACAAATGAATATCTGATTGTCGTTCACCAAAAGACAAAAACCGATCAAGAGAATGCCACGGCTGTGCAATCCCGATTGTATTATCGAGTGACGCTTGGCAATACAGCAGAAGGTACGCTTATGGTTGATGAGGTCAGTGCGTTGATGCCGTACCAGTAAGAAAGGAGAAGACTTGTGAGCGAACTTAAAATGAAATTTCAAGAGAACCCGCGCTATCTTTATTATGGCATCTTACTGGCCTACCTATTGAGTCTGCTAACCATTTTTACCTTACGTGTCACAGCTGGATCAGGCGAAGTGAACGTAGAAACGAATCAAATCGGACAGTATGTTGGAGTTGGCCAAAACGACCTGACTGTTTCGGATCTCATTTATAATCCGGAAACCGGCATTGTGGAAGTCGATGTCTATATCAAGAAAGAGCAAAGCATGATTGAAGACTTACCGGACTACGAATTTGCGGGTTTGGTTTTTACAGATACGGATACGTATTTGCCGCAAGAAATGATTCAAGTGTCCGAAAATTATTACGTGGTCTTCTTTGGAGATGTGCCAAAAGACTTTCAGGCACTCTCACTTACGGTAGCGGAAGTGAAGGAAGAGGACGCCAGTGCAGATCTGACGAAGATGCGTTACCTACAAGAAGATTTTAAAGTCGACCCGGCGTATGAAATAACAGAGGACACGCTGCATTACGAAGAAAAGGCTATTGCCTTTGAAATTTTGGAAACAGAAAATCAGATCACGGCCAATCAAGAAGAGAGAAGCGTACTGAAAGAAAAAATCGAACAGTACGAAAATAAAATCAAAGAGAACGAGGAAGAAAAGAAATATCTTCTGAGTGAAGAACAAGCGGAAATCGATTCTACCAATAACAAATTAATGAAAGAAATCGTAAAAATGGAACAGGACATAGCGGACTTAGGCAGACAGAACAGCCAACTAAAAGAAAAGATTGCCTTAGCTGAACAGAAGAAGGACGCACTCAAAAGCACCGAGTGATTATTGGTAGATTGGCTGTAGAAGGGCTTCATAAAACTTATTAATTCTTGGAATTAACGTTATTAAAACCTATTAAATGTTATGAAATCCTATTAAAAAGAGGGTTTTTGGCATGTTTTGAGCGGAGTAGGGGACACATCAGGCTTTGCCTGATATCAAGAGGTTTTCGAGGAATCGAGAAAACGTCAGCGGAGTGACCCCCTTATGCTCATGGAAAAATCTAGGATATTTAGGGTTGTTGATCTCCCATTGTAGAAAGTGACGGAAGACGGAGGCGTGTTCATGTACGCAAATAACAAGGTCGAAATCCGGGTATCCGGTGTATCCCATTCCTTAAAGAAAGAATTATTTCGAATAGTGGAGCAGAAACAAAAAGCGTTAGGAACCAAACGCTATTCGCTTTCTGACTTAGTAGTTGAAGTGCTGGAAGATTATATTGGCGAATCCTATCGAGAAGAAGCCCAGCAAGAACAACGGGAATTTATGGGGGCGGTCGCAAAAGAAGTTGCAAAAATAGACGCGATTGATCAGAAGGTGAATCTGCTGATCCAGTCTTTAAACGCCAACACGGGAACGCTGCAAAAAGTTTTAAATGAACTGTGAAGGAGGCGAAGCGATGACCACGCCTGCCTTCGTTTTAAAATCAGAATTTGAATTGCCGGGAACGAATGCCAAAGGGTATGCCGGTATCGTGGATTATATGACAGATAAATTGAAAGTTAAAAAGGGGGAGGAGTATAACAATACCAACTATTATCCGGAAGGCATTCTGTCCTACATGGCGGACGAGAAAAAAGCCAGTGGCCTTTTTACCAAAGAAAAGGATTTTGTCGATAAAAATTTTATCCGAGAATTAAAAGAGAGCTACCAACAAGCAGAAAAAAACGGCAGCTTGCAATGGAAGTTCGTGGGGTCTTTCAACAATGAGTGGCTAAAAGAAAATCAAATTCTGGATCCGGATGGCGCAGTACAGGAGCAGACGCTTAAAAAAGCGGTCCGCGTCATGATGGAGCGCTTGATAAAAGAAGAGAATTTTATTCCGAGTCAAACGATTTGGGCGGCCTCTTTTCACCACAATACGGACAATTTACACTTCCATATTTCGCTTGTCGAAAAAGAAAATTCTCGGGAATTGGTGAAACGGAGAAAGAAAAAAATAGAAAAATCGTTGTCGCCCACGGGCATGCAAACGCGTTTTTATCGGGACCAGGGAGCGGAATGTTTGCAGCCGAAAGGAAAGCTGAAGCAAGCGACGCTAGAGAAAATGAAGAGCAGCTTTTTGAATGAGTTGACCCGTCCCAGTCGAAAGCAAACGCTCGAAAAACAAACGGCACTACGGGATAACTTGGTTCAAGAATTACAACTACCGCAAGAAACTTTTATGGAACGAAAAGAACTACTGCGTATCCTTCAAGTGTTACCCCAGGATAAAAAGAAGTGGCAGTATAAAACAATCCGTAGCGAATACCCGGTGGCAAAAAATAGAATAGATACCTATACAAAAAGCTATCTGAAAAAATCCGGAAAGCAGGAAGAATTTCAACGAGTAGTGAAAGAGGAAGCCGATTTTCGTGCGCGGTTGTATGGTGGCAGTCATGGCTACCAAAAGAATCAAATGGCGGATCTGGAGTATCGATTAGGCAATCGACTTTTAAAAGAGCTGCAGCTGCAACTGCAGGAAAAAAATAGGCTACGGTCTGTGAATCGGTCATTATATAAGGAGCAGCACGAAGAAATATCGGTTGGCGTGACTCGTTTTACGTTACGCGATCGCCGAAGGTTAGATCGTGCGATGGGGGATACGTACCAGAAGAAGGTGAACCTCTTGTACTATGAACAAAACGAACGCGAAGCAGAGTATGTAAGGTGCAGACAAGAATATGGATTGGAATAAAAAGGAGGGAACGTATGCATAAAATTGTATCGCTTAGCCTGGACGAGCGGATTGTAGACTTATTAGATGACGAAATCATTCGTGAACCCGATTGTCATAATCGGTCTCAGTTAATCCGGAAGATCATTCAGCAGTACTTTGCAGCTAAAGGAAATACCGCAAGGAAAATAGAAACGAAATCCAACTTAGGAGAGCTAGAAAAAGAAGTGGCGATTGTAAAGCAGTTAGTGGGAGCCTTAGTGTTTAATAGCTATTCCAACTTGGAAAGTACGGATAGTGAAACGCCGCTTTCCTTGTCTGCTACGACTGATTTACCTTTGATAGAAGAGAGCATTATCCATGAGGTGCTTGAAAAAAAGTTGTCGAAAAAAAGTGAGGGGAAAGCATGAGCATACAGCCAGTACGCTTGGTCGCGATAGAAGAAGCGGATTATATAGGATTCTTTCAGACGATAGAATCCTACGACATTGAGGACCAAACGAAAGACATTGAGGTACCCATCTATGAATACAATGATTTGTGGGATCTCATTTTACAGGACTACTATCAGCAGATAGATGTTATTTATTCGCTCGATCTTGAAAAAAAGGTTGTCCTCGATACGAAAGTCACACTATTCTAAGGAGTGAAAAAGCATATGACTTACAGAAGGAAAACACCGCAGGAAATTAAAGCGGCTGTGCAGGAACTGTCACAAGAAGCCAGAAAAAAAGTAGAAGAATATGCGCAAGACTCCGATGGAATGCGTGCATACCTTACTTTTATGTCGAAGTTTTACCAGTATTCTCCCCGTAACAATGCCTTGATTAAGGATAGTTTCGAAGGAGCCCTGGCGGTAAAAGGATTCAAACAATGGAAAGAGGAAGGCTTTTCGGTACGAAAAGGCGAGAAGGCCATTGAGATCTTGATTCCGAATATTGCGCGGTATTACAAAGACGAAAATGAGAAGCTGATTCCCGTTTCTGTAGCCGATTCAGTGACAAAGGAGCGCATAAAAAATAAAGAGATTCCAGTAGTGAAGCGGATTGACGGCTTCACGAAAGGGCACGTCTTTGATATCACGCAAACGAATGCGGAGGAGAAGGATTATCCGGCTTATTATCCAAATAAACGGGTAGCATTCGAATTTAATGGAGAGAGCTTTGGAGCGTTCAACAGGGCACTGGAAGGATATGCCCGGGAGACTGTCCAATCCCTTTCTTTTCAACCTATCCAAACAGTGGCCAAGGGCTATTATGAAGTCGGAACGCACCGGATTGTGATGAATAGCCGCTTAACCGATTCGGAGACGGCAAAGACATTGATTCATGAATTAGCGCATGCCAAAATGCACGGAGAAAACAGTCCGTATAAGGATACAACAATCCGAGAAAAAGAAATGCAGGCAGAAATGACAGCCTATGTAGTCGCAAAATCGTTTGGTTTGGATCCGGCAGATGAATCGATCCATTATGTGGCCAACTGGACAGGGAAATTTGCGGAGATTCAAGATGTCGAAAAGAATTTAGCGGCAATCCAAAAGACCGCCCGTGAAATGATTCAGGGAATTGATACGCACTATGGATTGGAGCTAGAAAAAGTAGCGGAGAAAAGTACAGTTAAAGAGGAGACCGGGATACCTGTTCCGGAAAAGGCAGATGAAATAAGCAAGCAAGATGAACGTGAAGAAGGTAAAGAACGGCCCGATAAACCCTATGTGCTTATTCAAAACGTCCAACCTCTAACTGATGATGGGAAAAATTCAATTGAAAAAGGAGCCATCTACACTGTTGAAGAGCTGGAGAAGGTATTTGAGGAAGAAAAGGCGCAACCGTTCAAAATCCGTTATCAGCTGTTTGACAGTCATGCGACAGACCCAATTACAGATAAGAAGATGACCAAGACGATTTCACATTCCTATAAAAAAGGGACATTTACGCAAGCGTCGTATGAGCAGATTGCGCAGCTGAAGGATAAAGGCGTGCAGTATACTATGCAGAAGGTGAATGAGAGAGAACTTGATTAAAAGAAATGGAGCCGCTAATTCCTGATTAGCAGCTCCGTTTTTTCAATGCCCTATTCCGCTGTTATTCCATACTAGATCACCAATTTTATACCCATCTGTAGGATTGCTGCACAGGGTTACTTCAAAATTATGCTTCTCATAAAAGTGTACCAGCCGTTCTATGTGGCCAATATCCACGCGAGATATCTCTCCGGTGATACGACGGATATTTCTTTTCTTCGCAATATCAAGAAGCGCGTTCAGTAGCATGCTGCCCAGCCCTTGATTAATGAAAGAATCTACCATTTCGATATCCTCTAAAGAAATAGTGGTAAAGTTATTCTTGAAAAACGCCTTCAACACGGGATCCCGGCCAGAACGCCCCTTTGGAGTTATGACGCTAATTCCAATGGAGATAAGGATTTCTTCCTCTTCAGGTATATCGTCTAAAAAGTGTCTATACATTATGAGGTTAGCCTTCTCTGTTTGGGTTACGGAAAGCACATCGAATCCTTTATTTTTTAAAATATCTATTTGATCAGTGGTTTCTTTTTGAACAGCAATTTTTCGCTTTAATTTTAAACTATTAAGATTGCTGATTAATTGCTTAAATACACTCATGGATAACCACCCTATATTTTTTACTTTACTACAGTTTATAGTAAATTAAAGTTAAAAGAAAGGCCGATGCGGCCTTTCTCCCTTCCGCTTAACAACTTAGGTTATTTAGTCCTATTGAAACGTCACGTATAGATAAAATATCGAGCGGGAATTTTTTTAATTCCCCGCTCGATTGTTTTTTATGTCTATAAAATGCCATACTCACGAAGCGAAAGCCAGTCTTTTCCGCAAACGATAAAATGGTCCAGTAAGTCAATTCCAAGGATATTTCCGGCTTCTTCCATGCGTTTTGTGAAGATGAGGTCCGCTTCCGACGGGTCTGTATTTCCGCTGGGATGGTTATGAAATAGTAAAATACGGGCACCGTTATTGAGGAGCGCGCTTCGAAAGATTTCTCGCGGGTGGGCGACACTACAGTTCAAACTTCCGGTAAAAACACGGTGGACCGCATTGATTTGATTTTTTGTATCCAAGATAACCACGAGGAGGATTTCTTGGGCTTCATCGCCAATTTCTGTTACACCAAACCTTCCAGCTTCCTGGGTAGAAGCGATGTTGCCTTGGTATGCTATTGGCCGTTCCATTACGATTTGTTTGACGCGTACAATCTCCGTAATCACTTCTTGTTTCCATTCCACATTTACTTTTTTTGTCATGTTGATTTCCTTCTCTCTTTTTATATTTCAAAACGGATAATTCAGCCGAGGCTTACTCTTGATATGCAATTTTTTTAATGTCCTGTTGGCCCATTTGCAAGGGAATCAAGATGGGCAGCAATTCGTTTTTCAACCACTCTTTGTCCGGCACAACATTCAAAAATGGACCGAATGTAGTGAGAACTAACTTGTTAAATCCCTTTACAATAGCGTAGTTTTCGTATGGAAAGGCTCCAGCAACGAGGTGGGCGATGGTTTCCGTGTCCGCTTTGATTTGCCCTTTGTAAATTCCATGGATATAGACACTCACTAATTCTTGTTTTCTTTTAGTCATTTTATTTTCCCCTTTCGTTTTGTGACGCCTAAGCGAGAGCTAAAAGCTGAATTTTTTCCGTTTTGTTGGCTAGCCAGTGATCGTGAGGCTAAAAGGAAATCAAGAAAAAAGAGCCTCTTGCCACTTCAGTGGGTAGAGACTCTTTAGACAAAAAGTTTTTTGGATTGAACGGAAGGACATGCAGGGAAAGAAGAAAAAGTTTTTGCGGTTCTTGAATTCCTTTTCTGTTCCCGGATAGCAGCATGTGGGACCGAAGGAGGGCCTCCCGCATGTCGATTGCCGTGGAACAGTCCGAAATGGTGAAGCCCTGATCCGGCTCCGCAGGATCGATTAGGGCGTATGGCGACACAAAACGAAAAAATGATACTCAACTATCTTTCTTTTCCTTCTTATTTGGGGAAATCGACTGTATGGAGAGGAGAGGAGATTTTCTTGCTTGTTGGCGGATAACCGGTCATCGACAGTTTTGAAAAAGCCTTAAAATGCGTTATTTTCGTTCCTTTTTTTGTTAGAAATCCGCATGTAATCCAACCTTTTCAAATACGGGCAGCTTTCCTGTTAAAATCAGAATATATGTTCGACGCTTGTTGCGAAACCCCTTCCGATAGCGGTAAAATAGAAGAAAAGAACGGATCCGAGAAAAATCGGATAGCTAGGAAGAGGGGGACGCGCACATGTTTCGTGGAGAGAAATTTGTATTTACGGGTAAATTGGATACGTTATCCCGGAAACAAGCGCAGGCACTAGTCACTGCATTAGGAGGAAAACCGCAAGCAGCGGTTACGAAGGACACAACCATCCTTGTTGTCGGAAAGGCGAACACCAATCTCTTCCAAGAAGATCCTCGAAGTCTGAAGATGCAGAAAGTGGAAGCTTTGCAGCAAGAAGGCCACTCTGTTTGTGTTTTATCCGAGCAAGCGTTTCTGGAAAAAGTCCTATTGCACTTAAACCAAGTGGTGGGGATTATGAGAGGGAATAAAGGATAGGGTGAACCCTGCTCTTCTGTCTTTGAAAATCTAAAAAAAGAGGTAGTTGAATGAAAATCAAATTAAAGATCGAACCGTCACGTGCTTCTCGAATGGAGGAGTTAGTCAAATCTTCTAATTTCTATACGTCTACCAAATTTCCGGATAGAAATCCTTGCGTGCGGGAACCGAAAAAAGCAGAGATACTTGACTCATGGGAGAAACGTCGTAACGGCTTTACGATAGGAAACATATAAGTTCACATTAAAAAAGGCCCAAATCGGTATAGAATCGCTTTGGGCCTTCTTTTTTATAGTTCTGCGTAGCTCCGTTATCGTTCAGCTTAACTTTTCAAATAGGAAGAAAAGACGTTCCTAGGACCCTACAAAGGACCACTTTTGTCTAATCTACGTCTCCCCAATTGAGAATAAGTTCTTCAATATAGCCATTCAATCGATCAAACTGCTTATCCGACAAGTTACCAGTGGCGGCAAGTGCATTAAAACGATCTAGGTAGATTGAAATCGAGTCTTGATCGGACTCATTCATTAAACATACCTCGGCTAGTTCCTTTTCCAGTTCATGATACGTCTCCATTCATGATTACCCGTGAGCTTTAAAGCTCCCTCTCTGTATAGTTCAGCCATGCGGTTTGAAGGATACTTAGTGCTTCGTTCAGTCCACTGAGTATACCTTCGTTTATATCCAGTAACGAATAATAATCAGACAAGTGCTCTTCGGGTACACCGGCATTCAACTGCTTATGTAGGTGTAGCTCTGTTTCCTTGATATCAAATTTAACGGTAGCTATTTTATAATCAATCTGTTCAATTACTTGCGCGAAATGTTCCAATGAATGCTATCCCCCCTTGATTAAAAGTATACGCTTTCTTAGTGTGAGAGGAAATAGTTTTAAATGGATAAAAGCACTCAAGAACATGATTTTTTACATGCGGCCATCTTTGTACGCGACATTTTAGGTTTTTCTCAAGGGCCTACATGTAGGGGTTACTCAAACCATTCTGTGCATTGATTGAAGTCTTCTACCCAGGTGATATCAGTGTCAAAAGCTTCTTGGTCTTCAATACAAACAGTATTTGGAAACTTTCGCGTGGAATTCAGTCCGTTATTTTCTTTTGTATCTGCTGAAAAGACGTGGGTCTTGGACCATTTCTCATCATGCAAAATGCGCACGTTTCGAATACTCTCCGCTAAAATCCATTCATTATCAATCAAAAGCTTATTATCCGTGAGGTAGCCTGTGAAATGACCTACTATCGACTCAGTTTGACGCCCGAAACGATCTTTTTGGTTCAATTGTATCGATACGAGACGGTTTTTTTGAATGGATTCCGCTAAAGCTATATCGATTTCTAAAGGGCTCATCTGAGGCAGGATGGGAATATCCTTCATCGCCTCCTCTTTTCCTATCGAAATAGACTTTGCTAATTCCTCCATAGCGAATGCGGTCAGCCACTTTACCATACCCCTATCGTGGTAGTCATTGTACTCTTCAAATACCTTCTCTGTTCGCTTTCTTGGTTCTTTTAGCATGATATTCACCTTCCACTCATTCTTTCATGTCATGAATTAGGACTGCTTACAGATTCTATACCCCATTATACGAACACATGTTTGTTCTTGTAAAGCGAACACGCGTGGATATTTAAAAAGAAAGGCAGGGAATTTTTCTAAAATTTTCTGTTCATAAATCAATCATCTGGAAGATTCTACGGATATTTTAGGTAGAAAGGGAAGGTGATCGGTATGTCGAATGACGCATTAGAATCCAGTATGTTTCTCAAATTAGATGGGAGCACTACTAAGATGATTGAAGCGTTGCAAACGCACTTAGCTTTGGAGTATGAATTTTTTGAAACCCCCGCGGATATTGTCGAATCTGCAATTTTTGAGATGTATGCACGAAATAACGGAGCGCGGTGCCATACTCTATCAAACCAGCCAAATTCAGACCTCACTCCATCTGAAGCGGACTTATTTTTACACAGCAGGTGTTGAATGTAGGAGAAGTTCTAGGACCAGAAGCACTCGATCACTTTATTGTTTCTAAAACTAAGTGATTGTCATTCAAAGAAATACCTGAACTTGAATAATTCATAAAATTTCAAGCAACTACGATTAGCCTTGCTGCAACAGCATTTTTCACTTGTTCTATAAACACCCTTTGGGTGTGAACTGGAAATACAAATTAAGTTGGAAGACTAACGTTTCAAGACGTTTTCAGAAAATATATAAATAACTCAGGTATAATATTATATTTAAAAAAGTTGTATACTATTAATATTTAGAATGTTATTGAGTGTTAAAGAGAAGGGTACGAATATAATCAGAAAGTGGCGACAGAAAAGACTTCGTCGGAGCAGCAGAGATATAGGATAGGAGAAAGACTATGATAATCGCACCTATTAGTGCCATTCCAGCTTGGGAAGGGTTTGAGTATCAACGGCATATAGCTTTATATATAGCTTTAAATCATATATGGCAAGTTATTGAATTAGGTAATCAGGAAGAAATCATTTTATATAAATTAGGAATCGAAGGTGAAGAGGATTTTTCTATAATAAAAGGGGATAATTACATAAGTTTACATCAAGTTAAAGCAGGTAATGTCAGTTTAGACAATGATGATAAAACATGCTTTATTATATCTGCCTTACAGTATGCAGCTGAAAATGCATATTTTCATATTGTTCCCGAAGCTACAATTCCTTTTGATTTCATAGAGAAAACTGTACAGAGTATTGACTGTCTGTTATCTGATCTAAACAAGGAAGTTAAAACAGAAAAAGAATTTAGTGATGAGATAACACCATTAGGCCCCACACTTGGGGGAAAAATAAAAAGAAGCGATGCTTTGTATAAGCAAACAGAAGAAAAGTATATCCTAATTAGTAAAATTAACAACAATACGCCGAAAGGTTCTTTATACAAAATATTATGTTCAATTTGTGATGGCAATAATGAAAAAGAGAATGTGATTAAAGCCGTTGCATGCGCAAAGAATAAATTATCTCTATATAAAGGGTTGTTGAATGGTAAGTCTGATTCAGATATATGGAATGTATATGGTGAACAATTTACAACACCTGCAAGTGTCATTCAAAATTCATGCGAAATTATTGAGAAGATATTAAAGAAGATTAATCCTCAGGGGAGCATATACTATAATCAAACGTATTATCAGTTTATTTATGATAAGATCGTCATTTTTTCAAAAGATGTGATTAGTGCTCATAATACCTGCAGTAAAAAAAATTCATGTAAAGTGGAGTTTTCCAAAATACTTGATCTGATAATTAAAGATCATAAGGCTGAAAGTAATACAACGGAATATCAGTATTATGAGTTGCTTCAGTTGATAAAGGATACATATAAAAAATATCCTAGTAGTATCCGAACTGATTGTGTATGTAGTGATTGTGAGAGTTGCACCACTTTTGATGAGTGTAATTTATATCGTCAGATGATAGAGATTTGCAATAAAAGCTATGAAGACAAAAAAGACTTTTTATATAAGCTGCTCCTAAGAACTCCAAAGAATAATTTGCCAAGAGATACTGTCGTTAACAATTTATTTATTAGATTTTTGAAGAAAATAGAATGTTTGAAATATTATGATTCAAATGTTATTTTAGCTGAAAAAAATGAAGAGATTTATCGACTAACTTTGGATGAAAATGAGTATATTGAAGATTTTGAAGCCCAATTGAATAAAGAATTAAGCATGAATAATGCAGATAAATTTTTTATTTACGAAAGTGATGTCTTAATTACTGATAGATTGAATAAGCCTGACTATAGATACAATCAAAATAACTTCAATGTTATGGGGACTAATGAATTAAATGAAATTGTAGATATAACTTCGGATTCTGCTGAACGACAAAAAATTAATTACAACAAATCAAAAGTCATGAGAATAATAAGTAAAGATATAGCAGAGGGGGAACTGATAGATAATGAATGACTTGATTGATAGAATATTTAGAACATACAATTACGTTAAACTAACCGATATTGGCAGAATAAATTTAGAATTCTATAAGCATGAACACACAGAAATCGCTAATTATTTCATTATTAACGCCATAGATTGTAGGGGATTTGAAAACGATGAGGTAGAAGTAATTAATGCATTAGAACAGCTTGAAAATAAATACTCAAAAAGCGTAGATTCGGACAATATTTCGTTTAAGCAACAAATAATAGAATCATTTGGTAACGCAAAAGAAGCTAGTCAGATAGATAAGAATACCTCGGCAATTTATCTGTTATTATTTGAAAATATAGAAAATTTGAATAACTATAGAAATGCTGTTTACTCAATAGAAGAATCACCCAACTATTTCAAAAGATATGTTTTGCCTTATACGCAAAAACAAATTGAGCAATTGGAAAATTCTCTATCGCAGTTTAGTGACAGAACATTAGTAGATGCACTATGTCAAATTGTAGATAATGAGGATAGTTATTTCAAGTTGGTTGAAGGTAAAGAATTAGATAGCACATATGGCCTGGTAATTCGTATGTTTGCTAAACTTCCATTTTTACAGTATAAGTTTAAGACTGAATTAGCACCTGAGCCTATAGAAAAACAGGTTGAACGGGCTTTAATAGATAAGCAAATCAAGTACCATCAAATTTTAAATAATAATGAAACTAACATTGAGGAGATACTTCTACTAGAAGATGATTTTAAAATTGATGAGGATAATCTAGAAAAAGCAATCAAAAAAATGTTGAAAGGGGTAAAATAGTGAGTTATAAAATTGAAAGTCTAAAAGTACGCAATTTTAAGTGTTTTGACTATAAGAAATTCTATGAATTTTATTTTGTTCATGATACAAATCCTACTATTTTATCAGGACCTAATGGATTTGGGAAAACAACATTTTTCGATGCCGTTGAGTTGATTTTTACTAAAAGAATAACACGTTTAAATTCAGATATTGAAGATGGAAGAACCAATCTTGGTAAAAATATTCTGTTAAATACATCAGATGAATGCGGATATTTGATATTAACATTGATAAATGAAAGACATGAAAAGATAACTATTATTGCAGAGATAGATAATAGTCTTACAAAGCTAACCTTTGATACAGCTATTAAATTCACTTGTATTGAAGGACCAGTTGATACAAATAAATTTGATGAATTTTTAAATGGTAATATAGATTGGAAGGGAGACATTTCAGAATTTGAGAATTTAAACTACATAAAAGAGCATTTTAATATCTACTATTACGTTTCTCAAGCGGAATCCGTTCATTTTCTAAAAAATAGTATTTCTAGTAGAAAAGACAGCATGACTAAACTTCTTCAAACAGAAACTATACAAGCGAAGATTGATAAAATAGAAAAAAGCCTTACAGGAGCCTCTAAGGCAAAAAATGGAGTTTTAATTAACGATGCAATAAAAGCTACAAAAGGTGAGTTAGATATTAAGATATCTAATTTGAAAATGAAGTTAGATGATGCTGGAGGAGCATATAAAGAAACAAATTATACTCCGTTACTTGTTTATCCTCAAAATTGTGTAGTGAAAAAATGGGATCTTGAGAAGTTTGTGTTAAAGGACATTTCAGAGAACCAACTGTCAGCATATATTGATGAAATAAATGGCATCTATAATCTATATCAAGATTTAGCTGATTACAGGAAGTTACTAAAAAATAATGAAATAATGATGTGCTCAAATGATAATGAAGCAATCTTAAGTTACACAAAATTCAATGAATTTATGAATGGCAATAAGTTTAATCATAAACAGGTTGAAGATGAAATTGCTAAATTGAACCGAGTGCTGGATGTTTTTAAATACAGTGATTTCTTCCGCAGTGAATTGGATATTTCAAAATATAAAAAAGAAGATATGATTTCATTGCAAGAAATAGGAATAATCCCTGAGGCGGTAGTAATTGGTGATGTAGATAATCTTGTTAACGAAATAAAAGTACTAAATTCCCAACTTGGAGAGAATCAAAAGAAGACAAATGAACTGATACAAGCGAGAGAAAAGCTACATTCAGTTAGAGGAAATAATGCAAATTCAAATCAGTGTCCTTATTGCAATAGCCCTTATGACAATCCTGAGCTATTGGAAGCAGCATATAGTTCTTTAAGTACTCAGTTGAAAAGTTCACAAGATAATATTTCTGTAGAAATAAAAGACAAGAAAGCGATGCTATCTAATTATGCTAACTCAATAGTTGATTCAATAGAAAAATTGTTTAAGCGAAAAGATGACAACGAAATTGAACAAATTCGTACCATTGCAAGTGAATATTCCGTGCTTCTTAAGTCAGAAAAGAAAATGAATGATATTTCTAAAATCCATGGATTTGTTGGAGATATTAATTCGTGGAGAGAACTAGATGAGATAAGCAAAATTATTGAACTGAAAAGAATTATCGAGTCGAAGCTTTCTGATTATGAAAACAAGAACTTCACAGAGAATTTAAAACTCTATAATTACGACAATATATTTAAGGGAAATGCTGACCTATTATCAATTGAACAATCAAATTTAAAAGACAAAACTGCCACAGATAATAAAATTATGTTTGTAAGATATCAAAATAGTCTTCTGAAAAATAATGAGATTGATCAGATAAAAAATGATGTGAAGACATTAATCATCAAATTGGAGAAACTTGAAATAATCAGAAATAATTTTAATGAACTAAAGAACTTCTATAATATTGCAATAGAGGAATATAAAAATTTAGTTCTAAAAAAGTTGCGTGTACCTCTTCTAATATACACAGGGAAAATATTGCAGGATTATCAAAATGGGTTAGGTGTATTTATTAATAAAGATGAAATGAGATTTGTTTCGAATGGTGATGCAAAACATGACATACTCAATACATTCAGCTCAGGGCAATTATCAGGGTTTGTTCTATCCTTTTTGTTTGCAATGAATAAGCGATACATTTCAGAACAAACAGATGATATAGGGTTTATTCTAATTGATGATCCAGTACAAACTATGGATGATATTAATATTGCATCATTTATAGAAGTGCTTAGGAACGATTTTCCAAACAAACAGATTATTTTATCTACACACGAGACTGACAAGGAAAATTATATATTATACAAATTTTTGAAATACAACCTAAAAGGCCAATCATTTAATGTAAAAGATGAAATGTACTAAACTTACGGTTAAAAATGAATAGGGGACAAATATGAATTACTTGGTAAGTATTATGAAGTTAAGTTAATCTTCGATGACAATTGATTAGCCCCTTTACTATACTGAAGTAATACTCATCGACGTTGAATTGGGGTTACATCAGAGATTTAATGAGAATTATGATGAAAATTATCTAGGAAGAACAGGGGGCTATAAAGCTTAATGACGGATAACACAGATAAACTCATAAGTGATGCTTCAATGCTATATAACAAAGCGATTATTATAAATAAGTTAGAACATCTAAAAATTCATACTATGCGAGGAAAAAGAGCATCAGTATGTTATCCGACTCAAATGAAATCCCCGCTTATTCAAAATGGCGGATCAGTTTGTTCAAGTTGGGGATGAGATCGAATGGAGTCAGAGGGAAGAGCATGTTTACCCTATTCGTTACTAAGTAGGTACTTGAAAGAGAGGTACGAGGGAGAATTTCATCAATGAAGCAAAGAATGGCTTCTTCTTCGATAAGACAGACAGTTTTCATTTCTTGGAGAATGCTGTTCGCATGATGGTCGGCTTAGTTTCCTATAACATCAAGAATTTTATGCGCGCTAGCGTTCCCGGAAAAGGTAAAAGGCCTACAGATACTGACTATCCGTCTTCGTATTTTCAAGACTGTTGGGAAACTGATTCACAGCGGAAGACGCATGATGCTAAGACTCAGTGCCCATCATGTCTACCAAGACGAATTTTTTCATGTTCTACGGCAAATTAAATCCTTATCTTGGTGAGACCCCGCTTATTAAAAAAATCTGTTCGAACAAAAGGATTAGTATGACTGTAAATGAAATTTTAAGGAAAGCAAGGTGTCAATATGCAAGTTAATCAGTATATTCGTGGACTCCAACATATCGGGATCCCTACAAAAAAAATGAGCGAATCCATCGTTTTTTATGAAAAACTTGGTTTTCAAATCATCAATGAAGAAAACCAAGTCAATAATGGCGGGCAAGTCGCTTTTTTAGAAAACCAAGGACTAGTCATTGAACTATGGGATAATGTAGAGGCTACTGGAGTAAGTGGCGCAATTGACCACATTGCCTTAGATGTCGTTAATATTCAAGATTTGTATCAACAAATTCAAAACGAAAAAATGAACGTAGTATCAGATGGAATTGAAACATTGCACTATTGGAAAAATGGCATCAGCTATTTCATTGTGGGTGGACCTAATGGTGAGCACATTGAATTTTGTCAGATAAATTTATAAACAGGGAGCGAAGTAAGTGGTGAAAACTTGTTGGAAAGAAGAAGTTGTCTATCAAATCTGTCCTCGCAGTTTTCAAGATACCAACCCTGATGGCGTAAGTGATTTTAAGGGAATCGTTCAGCTTCATGATGAAATTATAATCGCAATTGACAAGATTATCAGATTAATTCAAGGATTCTCCAAAGGGACTTCATAAAAAGATAATGCTATTTCTGGGATGAAGTGGCACTATCTTTTTGTCCGTATGTTTATTTAATGTCTGCTGAATAATTCAGATAAAACGGATTGCATGACTCATAATCAGTTTTTTTTAGTTTGTATTGGTGCATAAGCTAGACAGTCATAGTCATAACTTGAGAGTATTGAAAACACTTCTATGCTCCAGTAAATATAACGTGCAAGCTGGATACCGCTACTCTTCCAGTAGAAAATCAAATACATTTTTGTGAAGGATGCCATTTTGGGACATATCCAATCGATCCATCGTAATCAACCATTTCGGATAGTTATCCGTAATTTTTTCAAAAGCTTTGAATTCTCGTTCTTTTGTCTGCTCGTCCATCACCGATAGAGAGACTTGAATATACATTTTCGTCTCCAATCTTTCCGCAATGAAATCAATTTCGGCGGTCCCGTTTTTGCCAACAAAAACCTGGTATCCTCGTCTGATTAACTCTAAGAACACAATGTTCTCAAGATCATGTCCCATATTGGAAGACTTATAGCCGATCAATTGATTGCGTAACCCCATATCGACAATATAATACTTTCCGTTTGTTCTTAAGAGCTCTTTCCCGCGTATATCATAACGACTGCACTGGTAGAGAATATAGGCGTTACACATCAACATCAAGTAATTATCCACTGTGTCATGACTGATTTTTGATCCCTCAGAGCGCAACGTATTGGCTATTTTATTGGTGGACAGACTGTTGCCAATGTTATCAAATACAAATTTTGCGACCTTGTAGAAGCCACCAATTTCTCTTATTTCACCGCGGCTAATAATATCTCTTGAGAAAATAGAATCAAAGAGTCCTTGGTTAATCGTTCGAATCAAATTTTCGTCTTCCACCAGGTTCACTGCGGGGAAGGATCCGCTGCGGAGATATTCTTGATAATGTTGTTCTAGGTTATTTACCGTATCGTACTGTTTAAACTCCAAAAACTCACGGAAAGACAAGGGATAGACCTTTATTTCAATATACCGTCCGGATAAATAAGTAAGGTATTCTCCAGAAAAAAGACTGGAGTTCGATCCCGTCACATAAATGTCCGCGTTAAATGTCACCTTGAGACTATTTATAACCTTAGCCCATTCCTGAATTTCTTGTGCTTCGTCAATCAGCAGATACACCCGCTTCTGCTCTGGAATCCGTTCCTTCAGGTAAGCGTGAAGGCGGTGCCCCTCTTTTAAAGGTTCATTTTCCATCTTTTCATAACTGATTTCGATAACTTGATCTTCTTCAACTCCATGCTCCAGGAGCCAGTCTTTATACAGCATTAAGAGGGTTGATTTCCCACAGCGCCGCACCCCAGTCAGTACTTTTACAAAATCGCTGTCTTTTGCCTGAATCAATTTATCTAAATAACTCTGACGATTAAACATACGGTTCCTCCTCACATCCTGCGACATAGACGAAATATGGCTGATTTCCAAATATATTCCGAGTATACGCTAATAAATTTCTATTTCTCTATATATTTCGATTATACTCTAAAAACTATTTGTTTTGTTTATTTTTTTCGATTATATTCGCGGAAAAATTTGTACGCTGCTAAATCTAGTGGATTTTAACGGATAGTCCTTCGATTATTCAACCTGAAAGTGGCTTAAAACCTTTATTTTTCCATTCCGTTTAAAGTAAATAGGGGTTTAATGTTAGATTTAGAGGAATATAAGGGGCATTTCTGCCCAAAGAATACACGTTCGCTAATCATTCTTGATAAAAGTCTTCCGAGAAGGGTAAAATAGAGAAAAAAATCCTTCCAGCTAAGGGGAAAGGCAGGCGATACTATGTTTCTGGGCGAAAAAATTGTATTTACGGGTAAATTGGATATGTTGTCGCGGAAACAAGCGCAGGCATTAGTCACTGCATTAGGAGGAAAACCCCAAGCAGCGGTTACCAAAGATACCACAATCTTGGTTGTAGGAAAGGCGAATACCAATCTCTTTCAAGAAGATCCGAGGAGTCTGAAAATGCAGAAGGTGGAAGCTTTGCAGCAAGAAGGGCATTCCGTTTGTGTTTTGTCCGAGCAGGCATTTCTGGAGAAAGTCCTGTTGCATTTAAACCAAGTGGTGGGGACTATGAGAGGGAATAAAGGATAGGGTGAACCCTGCTCTTCTGGTTTCTATGCTGAAAGCCTATCCGTTCCGTTTGTACCGTGCATTCCCGGAAATTTATAACGAGGTGGAACTTCATTGCTATCAAGCATTATAGCCTGTCTCGTTATACAATTCGGGAATGCAGGTTAGCATTGCATAGACTCCTATCTGAAGGCGCGTAAGGTCAATGTGTAGCAGGTTTATTTATTTTCTTATACATTTTATTTCACAATTTCCCGCACATGAATGTAATTCCAGGTTTGTTTATGTTGACAATCCATCTACAGTATGATAAATTTTCGTTTGAAAATCGTAATTATTATGTTTTACAAAATAATGATTGTATTTGTCATAGGGAGAACGATATTATGGCAAAAAACCAAAAATTGCAAAAGCTCTCATGCAGCGGGAAGTAATAGAAAAATACATAGCAGTCCGTAAAGAACTAAAAAATTGCGCAGTTTCATCAGCCGGTTTTGACTACGATGGAGAGCAATGACTTTGTGCAATCATGCATCGAAGCGGCTGGTGGAAGTGTCCGAAAAAGCTCTGTATTTGGGCATCGAGTAATCCAAAGCCGGCAACCGCATCGGCGATATCAGAGATAAAAAAAGAAGAATTCACAGCGATCACCCAGTACATGAGCTGGAAACGGCAAAAGATCGAATCGGAGGCTAAGGTCATGTTCAGAAGAAAAAATAATCAACCATTTCAGCAGAGCGCTGCAATCACCATGGCGTTGCCGTCTGCTGCCATCTCGGAACAGTTCCGTGTACTGCGGACGAACATCCATTTTTCAATGGTGGACCAACAACTGCGTTCGCTTGCGATTACTTCAGCCAGCAATAACGTCGGCAAGTCAACCGTCGCCATCAATTTGGCCATCACAATCGCCCAACAAGGAATGCGTGTCTTGTTGGCAGACTGTGATTTCAGACGACCGACTGTCCATGAGAATTTTAAATTAGCCAATATCCATGGCCTGACGGACTTGTTGAACAATCCGACAGGTGTCGTTCAAGATTACGTGCAAGACACGAGACTGGCTGATTTGTCGGTCTTGACGGGTGGCCCTACGCCACCAAACCCAGCGGAATTACTTTCCAGTAGACGGATGATCCATCTGGAACAGGAATTTGAGGATCAATTCGACCTTGTTATCTATGATACGCCGCCCCTTTTGGGTTTTGCAGATGCGCAGATCGTGGCTGGGCGTGCGGATGGAACCATCGTTGTTGTCCAGCACGGGGTTTCGACCAAGATGGATACTTTGAAAGCCTCCGAAGCCTTAGAGCGGGTGAACGCTCATGTCTTAGGAGCAGTCTATAACCGCGTACCGGTCAATGTCAAAGATGCAAGCCGTGACCATTATTATCAAAAGAAAAGTTGATTCAATATCCAAATAAAATGGAAATGATACAGAAATATCAATGAGTATGAGCCCTTCAATATAACCATTCAACCAATTCATGATACGTCTCCAGCCATGATGACCCGTGAGCTTTAAAGCGCCCTCTCTGTATAGTTCAGCCATGCGGTTTGAAGGATACTTAGTGCTTCGTTCAGTCCACTAAGCTTTCCTTCATTTGTCTCCAGCAATGCATAATAATCAGATAAGTGCTCTTCGGGTACACCGGCGTTCAGCTGCGTATGTAGGTGCAATTCTGCTTCCTTGATATCCAATTTAAGGGCAGCTATTTTATCATCAATCTGTTCAACTACCTGCGCGAAATGTTCCAATGAATGCGATCCCCCCTTGATTAAAAGTATACGCTCTCTTAATGGGAGAGGAAATAGTTTTAAATGGATAGAAGCACTTAAAAATCTGATTTTTACGTACGGCCGTCCTTGTACGGTAAATTTTTAGGTTTTTCTCAATGGCCTACATGTATGGGTTATTCAAACCATTCTGTGCACTGATTGAAGTCTTCCACCCAAGTGATAGCAGTGTCAAAAGCTTCTTGGTTTTCAACACAAACACTATGTCGAAACTCTCGCGTGGAATTCAGCTCGTTTTTTTCTTTTGTATCTGCTGTAAAAACGTGGATCTCAGACCATTTCTGCTCATACAAAATGTGTACGTTCCGAATGCTCTCCAGTAAGATCCATTGCGTATCAATCAAAAGCTTGTTGTCCGCGAGATAGCCTCTGAATTGCCCTACGATAGACTCTGATTGTCGCCCGAAGCGGTCCTTTTGGTTCAATTGTATCGATACGAGACGATTTTTTTGAATGGACTCCGCTAAAGCTGTATCGATTTCGAAAGAGCTCATCTGAGGCAGGATTGGAATATCCTTCATAGCCTCCTCTTTTCCGATAGAAATAGACTGTGCTAGTTCTTCCATTGCGAACGCGGTCAGCCACTTCACCATACCTCTATCGTGGTAGTCATTGTACGCTTCAAATACCTTTTCTGTTCGATTTCTTGTTTCTTTTAGCATGATATTCACCTTCCACTCATTCTTTCATGTCATGAATTAGGACAGCTTACAAAGTCTATACTCCTATTATAAGAACGTATGTTTGTTTTTGTAAAGCGAACACGCGTGGATATTAAAAAAAAGGCAGGGAATATTTATAAACTTTTCTGTTCATAAATAAATCACCCGGAAGATTCTGCGGATATTTTAGGTAGAAAGGGAAGGTGATCAGTATGTCGAATGACGCATTAGAATCCAATATGTTCCTCAAATTAGACGGCAGTAACACGAAGATGATTGAAGCGTTGCAAACGCATCTGGCTTTGGAGTATGAATTTTTTGAAACACCCGCAGAAATTGTCGAGGCTGCAATATTTGAGATGTATGCACGAATGATCATATGCGAGGTTCCAGATGATGAATAGACCGATGTATAAGTAGTCTTGAGTTATAGTGAAATAGAAGGGGAAACGCTGTAAAGACGCTACTCCTTCCACTTCATTTCATCTGATCTGGAATAATAGAATCGTACCTTGATACTAGAGGGCCACAAAATTTAATATGTATGATAAGCTTATGGGAATCTCTTTGAATATAATATATGAATGTCCAGCTGCATAGGTTGAATGTTATAATAGTAATACTAATTGCTTTCGATAAACCTATTGTCCAAGAAACTGCCAACTTATTGAAGTATTACTTATGCATGGGCAGATTTTTAGACAATAAAATCATCTCAATCAGTTGATTTAGCAATTTTTTTCGGCTGAATAATTAAAGACTACCCCGATTTGTAAGGGGACGGTAACCGCTTTCCAATGCTCTTTTTTGACGGCTTGGATTAAAGACTACCCCGATTTGTAAGGGGACGGTAACCCGTTTTGATGTAGATCGCAAAGATCCATCATTAAAGACTACCCCGATTTGTAAGGGGACGGTAACAAGCCATGCAGAGCCCATATACTTCTATTCATTAAAGACTACCCCGATTTGTAAGGGGACGGTAACTGCTAGGACAATCTGCGTATTTGGATAAAGATTAAAGACTACCCCGATTTGTAAGGGGACGGTAACGGTGCCTTTGCCTATATAGTCCTCGACGCGATTAAAGACTACCCCGATTTGTAAGGGGACGGTAACAAACGCATGGGCGTCACCATTTGAAACGTGATTAAAGACTACCCCGATTTGTAAGGGGACGGTAACGATAAAGCCTCAGCGTACCTTCTACGTAATTATTAAAGACTACCCCGATTTGTAAGGGGACGGTAACCGAATTCGTAGTCAAAGTCGAATAATTGAAATTAAAGACTACCCCGATTTGTAAGGGGACGGTAACCCTCTCAACCGGAGAAATCAAGGAATTTAAATTAAAGACTACCCCGATTTGTAAGGGGACGGTAACGATGATTGGCGATCGAGAAGCCTCCATCATATTAAAGACTACCCCGATTTGTAAGGGGACGGTAACTAAGGGAGGAATATAACAAATATCATTCCCTTTTTATCAACAATATAATGTTAAATTAATAACAAAAAATATGGAGGTGGAGCCCTTGTTAAAGAAAAATAAAATTTTACTACTTTTAGGAACAGTACTGTTGTTGGCCTCAAGTAGTTTTACAGCAATTGCAATGGAAAATAAAGAAGAAGAAAGAATCTATAATGAAAATATTGCTTCTGAAAGTAAAGATATTCAAAGTGATTATTCTTCATTTAATAATGAAAAAGATGAAGCTAAAAGATTAGATTATTTTAAATCCATGGTTTCAGAATACAGTCGATACAAAAAGGGAAATGAAAAAGACGAAAAAATTATCAAAATCTATGAAAGTTATATTACTAAGTCAAAAGAATTATTTAAAAATGAAAACATTAAGGTTTTGTTAGACAATACAACAAAGGATCTGGAAATTGAAACAAAAGACTCCCTAAACGAAAAAATTAATATTTTAAGCACATTAAAAGAAAAAGTTTTGAGTTTAGAAGGTCTAGTTTACTTTGGTGATGAAAAAGAACAATTTAATAATAAAACAAATAAAATTTTAAAACGATATGAAGAAAAAATTAAACAATTAGACGAAGCACAGGCAAAAGTAGAAGCAGAAGCTCAAGTTGCAGTTGAAGCACAAGCTGCAGTCGTAGCTCAAGCGGCAAGTGTAGCTGAACAACAATACATCCAAGAGTCTAATAGCGATTCTGCAAATTACAGTTCGTCAAATAATTACGACGATTCTAATTACGATACGGGATATACTTATGTTGAACCAGACAGTTCTAGCAGTTATTCTTCTAATTCTAGTTCAAGCACGCCAACTTATTCGTCTAGCGGAACTATAGAGTACGGATGGTCTGCTACAACCGAAGATGGAGTGCGAAATGATACATGGATAGAACAAAGCGCAGATGGTTCTACTTATACTGTAGGTACTGGAAACGGCACAAATAACCAAGATTTAGGAGCTGGTTGGATTATTCCATAATTAAAGACTACCCCGATTTGTAAGGGGACAATTCAGTTAGTAAGATAAATGCATTAAATTATGCCACTAAACCAAAGTAGGCCCGTTACAATAACTTGCGTAACGGGCCTACTTTGGTTTGAGTGATTTTGATTCTACATCTAAATTTTTTTGGTGAATACTACGATCCTTATTATCAAATTTAATACTTACAAAAAATGCTGGTTTAGAGTGTACCTAAAACCGTCACGTGTAAAATGTTGATTTTATTGGATTCTTAATGCAGATTATAAGTGTCGAATAAATCAAGTGCGGGAAAAGGAAAAAACAGATGAAAATTGAATATGCGCGAGTGTCTACCACAGACCAGAATCTGGACCGACAGATTGAGGCACTCAAAAAAGCAGGGACAAAAAAATCTTTGAAGAGAAAATATCCGGAAAGAGTATGTCAGATTGGGAAGAATTACAGAAAGCTTTGGGATTATTGAGAGAAAGATGTCTTGATTGTGGAATCATTGGATTGACTCGGTCGGAACTATGATGATATCGTTCAGATGGTGCAGCGGCTTGATCGGAAGGAAATTGGTTTAATCGTATTGAATTTGCCAATTCTAAACCATGACCTAGAAAATCCTAATCTGCAGAAACTGATCCGGAACATGGTTGTACAGTTACTGTCCTGGATTGCCCAAAATGAACGGGAAGAAATTATTCGTAAGCAGAGACAGGGGATTGAGATTGCTAAGAAGAAGGGCCACTACAAGGGCCGTCCGATGAAGTATGCGGCGAATGCCAAAAACCTGCGTGACCGCATGACATACAACGTAATCGTCAGCAAATTGAAGAAGAGCGAGCCTATCAAGAATATCCCAGAGGAGACAGATGTGACTAGAGACACCGTTTATCGGATAAAAGGGGAATTAGAAGAGTTATCTTAAAATTTCAAACATGGTAATCGGAAAACTATTATGTAGTAAATGTTATATAAATTCATGGATTATCCTTTTTTTTTCCATTAATAAAGGAAAAATAATATACAGTAACAAACGTAAATCAATCTATAATCAAAGCGGGGTGTTTAATATGAGAATTTTGACTAAAAGACAAGAGGAGTTACTTAGATTTTTACTTTCTATAGATACAATTGTATCTGGGAAAGAGTTAGCTGAGAAATTTAGTATCACTTCAAGGACTATTAGAAATGATGTAGCAGATTTGGCAAATATTTTAAGCATAGACTCCGGAATAAAAATATTAAGTATTAGAGGCAAGGGGTACAAAATTGAAATTGAAGATAGTAGTAAATTAAACTCATTTCTAGATTGTTTTAAGAATTCTGAAAATAAATTTCCGGTAGAACCTGAGGAAAGGGCCAATTATCTATTAAATCGACTTTTGCTGAGCTCAGAGTATCTTAAACTAGATGATTTGGCAGAAGAGCTTTACATAAGTAGGTCTACTGTACAAAATGATTTATTAAACGTGAAAGTTTTGCTTGAAAATAGGGGTATGAGCTTGCTAGCGAAACAAAATCGAGGATTTATCATTGAAGGAGAAGAGAAAAAGAGAAGGTATGCCATATCGGAGAATGTTATATCTCATTTAAGTGATCAAAATATTAATATTATAAATGATCTAATTCTCCCTGTAGATGAAATGTTAATCCTAAAAAATATCGTACTGAAAAGATTAAAAGAAGCAAACCTAAATCTTTCAGACATGGCTCTTAACAATTTAATAGTCCACATAGCGATTGCCTGCAAAAGAATAAGAGGTGGGGATTATATTCAAATGCAGAAAGTTCAACCCTTTCATGAAAAAGAGTTTGTTGTTGCTCAAAAAATCATTCGAAATATATCTGATCAATTGGCTATTCGATTTCCAGATGTTGAATCATCTTATGTTGCAATGCACCTTATGGGGACAAAACTTTTCTTTAATAAAGAAGAGCGAAGTAATTGGAGTAAATTAGAGAAAAAAATTTCGCAAGTAGCCCGAGAAATGATAGCAGAAGTTGAGAATAAACTCAATTTGAAGATTGGAGAAGACCCGGAACTCTTAGCATCTCTTTCCTTACATTTAAAACCAGTTTTACATCGGTATGAAAATAATATGCCAATCAGAAATACAATGTTAGAAGCGATTAAAATAAATTACCCTATAGCTTTTGAAGCGGCGATTATTGCAAGCAAAGTAATCGAAAGACGTTTTTCAATTTTGGTAGATGAGCCAGAAGTTGGGTTTATTGCATTACACTTCGGAGCAGCAATTGAAAGAACAAAAATTGAAAGAAAAGCTAAAAGGTGTCTCATTGTTTGTACTACTGGATTAGGTAGTTCGCGTTTACTTTTTTACAAATTACGTTCGAAATTTAGTGATAAAATTTCTATTGTTGGAACTACAGAACTCCACAATATTGGTCTATATGACGAAGATAATATTGATTTAATTATAAGCACTGTTCCATTATCAGATGACATTAAAATTCCATATGTAGTTGTTGATGCTCTTCTTGATGGAAATTCAATTGCGCAACTTGAGAAAACGATTATAGGGGACAACCATTCAATTGCCCTTCTTTATCTAAACCGAGAATCAATATATCTGAATAAAGAATTCCAAACACCAGAAGAGATCATAAAATACATAGGCGAAGACTTAATCAGTAAGAACTACGTTAATGATGGAATTGTTGAAAGTGCCTTAGCGAGGGAAAAAGCTGCAGCGACAAGTTTTGGGAACTTTGTTGCGATGCCTCACCCGTTGGAATCATTTTCCAATGACACTTTTTGGTCACTACTTACATTAAATCATCCGATTCCTTGGAATAACAAATTAGTTCAGGTTGTTTGCTTTCTACATATAGCAACTCATGACATGGAAGAGCTTGAACCGTTTTACAATGAATTACTCTCGCTATTGGAGAGTAAAGATAAGGTCAAGAAATTAGCGCAAGCAAAAGATAGTGTAGCTGTACTGAAGATTGTTGAGAATCTTCATGAAAATATATAAGCACATTAAGGCTGCGAAATATCCTAAAGTAACAAGTAGCGAAAAAAATTGCTATCATAGTTAACTGGGTGTTTAGGCTGCCTTTTTTCTTAATATAAAAATTCGATACTAAACTGATGATTTATCTTAAAATTTCCTCTGAGGGTGGAAAATCATTATGTGACGATAATGACATTTTAGGTTTATGATTTTAGTATCAAGTAATGAGAGGAGATGTATTAATGGAGGTAGAGGAAATTTTAGATATGGAAACCATTTCTATGAACATTATTGCGCATTCAGGTGATGCTCGAAGCTTAGCATTTGAGGCTTTAAGAAAATGTAGAGAGGAGAACTTTGAAGAAAGTGACAGACTGATAAAAAAAGCGGAAAAAGCATCAGTAGAAGCACATCATTCACAAACAAATCTATTAGTAAGTGAAGCTCAAGGGAAAGCAACACCTATTAGTGTGTTGCTGATTCATGCTCAAGATCATTTGATGACCAGTATGTTAGCGATTGATCTAATCAAAGAAATTATCCTTTTAGAACAAGAGAGAAGAGAGGAAAAGTAATGAAAATTTTATTGATTTGTGCAAATGGTTTATCAACAAGTATTTTGATGCAAAAAATGGAAAAGTGGGGAAAACAGAAGGACATCGATTTATCTGTGAAGGCCGTTCCAATTGGTGGTTATGAAGGGGTTTATCAAGATTATGATTGTATTCTAGTTGCTCCTCAAATTTCATATAAGTTAGATGAAGTTAAAAAAAATGCTGTTGGGAAACCTGTAGGTAAAATAGACTCCGTTGATTATGGAATGGGTAATGTCGCCAACATTATGAAAAGTGTGCATAGCTATATTGAGAAAGGAGCATAAAAATGGATAGATTAATGAAGTTTATTCAAGAAAAATTAACACCTGTTGCCAATTTTTTTGGGCAACAGCGTCATTTTGCAGCGTTACAAAAAGGAATAATGACAACCATAAGTTTTATTTTAGTCTCAGCGATTTTCATGATTCTCGCAAATCCTCCGGTTACTCTTGCACTGGTTGAACAAGGTGGATTTTGGTCTATTTTCTCGGGTTGGTTAACTTTTGCTACTGAATATAAAATGACTCTTTTAATTCCATTTAACATGACCATGGGGATGATTTCGGTTATTGCATCTTTTGCAATCGCTTACCATTTATCTAGTGGATACAAAATGTCAGCACTTAATAACGGATTAACTTCTATGATTTTATTTCTTATCACTACAGCACCGGCAAGCTATTATCAACTAGCAGATAACACAACAATATCCGCTATGAGTACTACGTATCTTGGTGCAGCAGGACTTTTTACTGCGATTTTAGTTAGTTTACTGTCAGTGGAGATTACTCGCTTTTGTCAAAGTCATAACCTGACTATTCAAATGCCAGATGGTATTCCGCCGTTTTTAGCGGATATTTTTAACTCTTTAGTTCCCTTACTGATAAATATCTTAGTATTCTTTGGTGGAAACATAATTATTAGTATGTTTAATCCTGCACTGTCTATTCCGTCACTACTAGAAAATCTTTTGAGAGCTCCAATTGCTGGGGTAAATTCAGTTCCAGGGGCTTTATTAGTGTGCTTCTTTATTCTTGCTGCGTGGTGCGTGGGTGTTCATGGAATGATGGTAGTTATGCCTTTGACCACCCCTATTGTGCTTGCTGCTTTCGCTGAAAATGCTGAATTGTTTGCAAACGGACAGACTCCTGTTTTTCATCCTATTTTTATGACAATGGCGATTGCTTTTCTTGGAGGGACAGGAAATACTTTTAGTTTTGTCTTACTTTGTTTGAGAGCGAAATCAAAGCAATTAAAGGTCTTCGGTAAAGCTTCAATCATTCCTAGTATATTTAGAGTTTCTGAACCAGTAATTTTTGGGGCGCCAATAATGTTCAACCCGATTTTGATGATTCCTTTCATTGTAGGTGGATTATTATCAGCTGTCTTATTTTGGCTAGCGTGTACATCAGGTCTACTGACATCACCATATTTGTTAATTACTGGGACATTTCCAATAATAATTAATGGATTTATCAAGTCTTTAGATTATCGTTATATTATTTTTGAAATTGTATTGGCAGTGATTCTTTTATTTTTATGGTATCCATTTTTCAAAGTTTACGATGCACAGCTTCTGGCAAAAGAGCAGGAAACGGACGCTCAAGAAGATGCTGATAGAGTACATGCTTTAGAGGGGGTAACAGAGTGATCCAAAAAGAAATAAGCTATCGTTTTCCTGAGAATTTTCTTTGGGGAGGGGCAACGGCAGCCAATCAATGCGAAGGTGCCTATGATGTAGATGGTCGAGGACTTGGTCATATTGACATAATTCCTCAAGGATCTTCTGATCGTTTTTCAATAATGGCAGGCCATTTAGATTCTTTTGAAGAGAAGGAGGGGTTACATTATCCCAGTAAGCACGGAATAGATTTTTATCACCATTATAAAGAAGACATTGCTTTGCTCGCAGAAATGGGGTTCAAAGTCTTTCGGATGTCACTTTCTTGGAGTCGTATTTTTCCGAATGGAGAGGAAGATAAGCCAAATGAAGCAGGTCTTCAATTTTATGAAGATGTGTTTAAAGAATGTCAAAAATATGGCATTGAACCACTAGTCACAATATCTCATTATGATATCCCTTTAAATTTAACAAAAAAATACAATGGATGGGAGGGACGCAAAACACTTTCATGTTTTAAAAAGTATGCTTCTGTAATTTTGAAGAGATATAAAGGGTTAGTTAAATACTGGCTGACACTCAATGAAATAAATTGTATTACTCATTTACCCTTTATCGCAGCTGGTGTTGTTCTTGATGAAAACAAAGGAAGAAATGAGCAAATTTATACAGCTATACACCATCAATTAGTAGGATGTGCGTGGGTGGCTAAAGTTGCACATGAAATTGATAGTGAAAATAAAGTTGGTTGTATGATTTCAGCAGGCGTCACCTACCCATATCGATGTGCGCCAGAAGACGTATGGTTAGCATATGAGACAGATAGAGGTAAATTCTTTTTCTCTGATGTGATGGTTAATGGCGAATATCCAACGTATAAGATTAAAGAACTTGAAAGAATCGGCTTTACAATTCCCTTCAAAGAAAATGATAAAGATATTTTGTTGGAAAATACAATAGACTTTATTTCTTTTTCTTATTATTCTTCGCATATTGTTTGTGCTGATTCAGATATTGTAGCAGAAAAAGCGGAGGGGAATATCTTTCCCACACTAAGAAACCCATATTTAAAACAAAAGGAAACTGCGTGGAAATGGCAAATTGACGCACAGGGTCTACGCACTACTTTAAACATGTTTTATGATCGCTATCAAAAACCACTTTTTATTGTTGAAAATGGAGTGGGCGGTATTGATACATTAGTTGACGGAACAGTGCATGATGACTATCACATTCACTATTTAAGAGAACATATTAAGGCAATGAAAGATGCCATTACTATTGATGGTGTTAATCTCATGGGTTATACTCCATGGGGATGTATTGATCTCGTTTCTGCCTCAACAGGACAAATGAAAAAAAGATATGGTTTTATTTACGTTGATGTTGATGATTTAGGCAATGGAACGTATGATCGTTATAAAAAGGATAGTTTCTATTGGTACAAAAAAGTTATTGAAACTAATGGAGAGAACTTGGAATAACGGAATATAGTTTCGTAGAATTCTAATTAGAGATAGACTTACTACAGTAGCGAAATAAAAAACTACCGCGTTGAATTAGACTCTTCGTTATCTATACAAAGAAAAGCGTATTCTTATCGCTTTTCTTTGTATTTCCTTATATTTTTGTAGCAAAAAGGCGTATTACCTATACGTTCTATGTAAGAGATCAATTTGCACTCTTATTAAGAAAAAAATTTGTAAGATCAATTCTTGACATTTAATTTTAATAGTCACAGCACTAAAAATACTTAGTTTTTATCCTAAGATTAGTTGGAAGAACATCTAATCCCTTTATTTTTGAGTGTTTCAAATTTCGATTATTTTGATTCTCATCCCCTCTTGATACAATTGGTGCATAATAAACAACCCCTTTTGTCGATTTTTACCAAAATCAACAAAAGGGGTTGTTTACATTTTTACATGGGATGTACATAAAAAATTTATAAAATGCTGTAATCTAATTTTTTTTTTGGAAACAAAAGATTCTAGCTTATTTCCCAGCAACAAAACCACTATCAACCGGTATTACAGTTCCATTAATAAATTCAGAATCATCTTCAAATAAAAACGCAACGACACGAGCAATTTCAGAAGGGAGTCCTAATCTGCCAATAGGATTAGATGCGCTCCACATCGCATATTCCTCTGGATTTTTTTCTTTGATTGGAACAACTAGTTCTGTTTCTATTGTTCCCGGGGCAATTGCATTAATCGTGATATTCTCTCTCACATAATCCAAAGCAGCTGCCTTAGTCAGTCCCACAACGGCGTGCTTACAAGCTGTATAAAGTGCCATACCCTTTGAAGCGACTAAGCCAGATCCAGAAGCTGTATTCACAATGCGTCCAAAATGATTGTCTCGCATGCTATTTATCTCATGCTTCATGCAAAGCATATAGGCTTTAACATTTATCAAAAGAAGCTTGTCAATCTCTTCTTCAGTGACTTCTGCAAAATTTTTAGATAAAATTCCAAATCCCGCATTATTGAGAGCATAGTCTAGGTGGCCATAGTTGTCTTTAACAAATTTGAATGATTCTTCTATTTCATTTGATTCAAATAAGTTGCATTTCCTATAAATAAAATTCCCACTCAGATCAGCACATTCTTCTGCTAATTGTTGCGCCTTTTCATCTTGGATATCAAGAACAATTACGTTTAGCCCTCTTCTTACTAATTCAAGAACGGTTGCCTTTCCTATGCCACTTAAACCACCTGTAACTAAAGCTACTTTACCCTTCATGATGACCATCTCCTTATCATTTTACCTTCATGATAAACTGTGTTCTTACCCCCAAGTCAAGGAAGAATCTCAAAATTTGCATGCTATAATAAAAAAGGGGTGATTTAGTGAAATATAAGGCTAAAGATTTATGCAGTTATTTAAATATCAGTCGAGAAACATTGCGCTATTATGAGCAAGTTGGATTTATTCATCCGGAGATTGATGAAGAAACACGTTATAGAAGTTACAGTGATCATGATATTGAAAAAATCGCTGAGTCTAGAAAATATCGGTCTCTAGATTATTCTATCAAAGAAATCCAAAGCCTGAGTTCTGTCAAAAATTTTGAAGAATATCTCGAAATTCTTGAAAAAAAACAACAGTACTATGGTAATCAATCTGATTATTTTCAAAATTTAGCCAAAAAGAATCAAGATTCTCTGGAGATACTTCAATTTTTCGATAAGCTACACTTTACTATCCATGTTTCCAGGGAAATATATTTGGATCTTGCCTATAAAGATATGATGACATTCGAAGAAGAGCCAAATAAATATGCGAATTTCTCGAATATGCCTTTAGACAGTTTTGCGTTCACCGATTTTGCTATTCAATTTACACCAGAGGACTTCTTTTTACATAATTCTAACTTTACTGGGGGAACTTGCTTTACAGCTGACTGGATCGATCTCCTAAATATTCCCACAGACCGAATGGAGCACATTCCAAAACGAAAAGTATTAACAGTAATTATTCCAACAACTACTAATTTTCATTTTGACAAAGCGATTTCCTTAGACATCACAAATTATATGAAAAAAAATCATTTAACAATTGTTGGGAACCTATTAGGTATTCAAGTAGCAAAATTTGATGAATTTAGATTGTTCAAATTCGAGATTCCTGTACAATAAATAAACAGACTTCTACTTTTTCACTTTCCTGATGCATAGAAGCATAAATGAGCTTCTTTTAGGTATATAATTTAGATAACCATAGTCAAAACTTAAGAGTATTGACTATGCTTCCTTGCTCTAGTAAAATCAAGGGATACAAAGGTGTCATAACTTATGTTCAAAAGTGAGGGTGAAAAAAGATGAAATATGGTTACGCACGGGTGAGTACTCGCCAACAAGATCTGGAAGGACAGCTGCGTCAACTCGAGGAGGAACGCTGCGACCGGGTTTACTTCGAAAAAATTACCGGAACAAAAAGTGATCGTCCCGAGTTCCAAAAACTCCTTCAGGAAATCCAGACAGGGGATACGCTGGTTGTGACGAAGTTGGACCGCTTCGCTCGGAGCACGCAAGACGCATTAAACACGATCAAACTCTTATTCGAGAAGGGCGTGCGGATCAATGTGCTGAATCTAGGCATTATTGAAAACACGTCCACCGGAAGATTGATCTTCACCATCTTCAGCGCTTTTGCGGATTTTGAACGGGATCTGATTGTGGAGCGTACGCAAGAGGGAAAAGAACTGGCCAGACAGAAACCCGACTTCCGGGAAGGGCGACCGAAGAAATTTAATCAGCAACAAATCAATCTAGCCATGAATCTATTGAAGAATCATTCCTACAAAGAGGTAGAGAAAATGACCGGCATCAGCAAGAGTACCTTAACGCGTAATAAAAGGAAAATGGAAATAAGTACTGAGTCATAGAGTACAGTCTGAAAATTAGATTGAGTGAGTTCTTTTCACTTTTATCTTGCTATTAAAAAAAATAAGTCAGGAAATAACTTAACTTTGGCTGGCATATATCAGGCATATTAGTTAGCGTTTACATGATATAATCAAGGCATGAGTTTCCAAATTATTATGGAGGGCTACATGTGGTTTAAAAAAATGTTGAAAATCTTCGCCAAGAAGTGCAAGCGCAGTTTCCTGTTATAGAGGATTAAAATTCATATACTACTAGAAAATGAAGGAGTGAGTAAAATGGTAGGGATAGATAATGATAGTAATTTCGAATCATATGAATTCGAAAAAACATATGATTTTAGCGTAGATATTCCAGTTGTAGATGAAGATACGGGGGAACTGACTGGAGAAATAGAAGTGGTAGCTGGACAAATAACATTTTTTGGAGATGCAGACTGGAATTCAATAGATGAAGAATATGATTATAATTTTTCTTGGGAAGAGTCTACTAGAAGATTTAGTCATTATGGCAATGCACCTGATAAGGAAGATGAGTTTATTCAAGATTTAAAAGAGTATTTATTACAACAAGGAGTTGAGGAGTATAATATTGGGTGGTAAATGTTGAAATTAACTATAAAAATTTTTAGATATGTAAGGAGAGATGTACTATGACAGAAAGATTTCCAGATATCGATTGGTGGTGTGACCGTTGTGGGGCATATCTGAATTCTCAAAATAATTTTGATGACCATAAATATACATGGAAATGTACTGAGTGCGGTTTTAAAAATAGCATTTCAAAAGATAATATCTATGAGAGCCATGAGGAATATCACGATAGGGGTGATGATGATTCTGGTTTACTAAGATCAATTTTTAAGAAATTGTTTTAGTGCTGAATATTTACAGATTTTCAGAGAATGCCTTGAAACGTTAATCTTCCAGTAGGTGAAGGAGAGGAAATCACTTTTCTTTTTTTACTTCATTGTCCCATAACTTTATCCATGGCGATTAATTGGACATAGAAATTGTAACGGGTTTATGGACACTTGTTTCAGATCATTTAGAGAAAAATCATACCAAAATAGCAGTGTCCAGATATGAACCATTTTCTGGACACTGCTTTTCCTTTTCCAACACTCGCAAAAGTTACATTACAAAACCTACGAGCGTCTCTTCTATCTTCATAATAGACAGTTGTTTATTAACGACAGATAAATCTTTTTATTAGCCGCTTACCTTTCATTTATCTTTACTTTACTTTATAATGTAGTAAAGTAAATATAAAAGAGAGGGGATCCACATGTTAAACGTTTCCGAAGTGCTCACCATCCTCGAAAAAGAAGACCTTACAAGTTCTAGACAAGTGGTCTTGCGATGGATCCGTCAGGGGGACCTACCAGCTGTACAAGAATCCAGAAAAACAGGCTATAAGGTGGCGCAATCAGACCTCGATGAATTTATCGCAAGGAAAAAAGAATCAGCTGCAAGCACCGAATCCGCCGTACAGATAACCAATGACTATCGAGCAGGCTACCAGGCAGCCATAAAAGATCTGTTGGAGAAAGCTATGGTGAGTGGGTCCGGAGACCTTTTTCTTTTTAGGAAAAATGCTAGTATCCCGATCCATTTAGCGGATTTCAAGGAAATGGCTGCAAGAAATTTCAGCACTGGGAAGAACAATCCCTTCTACCAAACTGCGATCAAGAATCTCTTTCACCCCTTCGGACGGAAGACACCAGAAAACGTCATCTATGTCTATCCATTGGGGGACTATTATAAACTGGCCAATCTGATCGTCAGTAAAAAAGAATTAGCCGATTTCATGAAAGAGATGGATTTTGAAGGTGCCAGTCTTTCCGATGTTTTCGCGAACCTTTATCTTTACTATCTAACGTCGGGTAAAGTAAAGTAAGAAATACTTCCATTGATTCAGACAAAAAGGGGTTTTGAGGACGCTTTATCCCTCTATTCAGTAAAAACAGGTCCGAAATAACGCATTTTGAGGCGATTTCAGATTTGATTTGCCGGTAAGCCATCAATAAGAAACGAAAGGGTGATTTCATGATTGACTATCGTTACCAAACTTTCCTTGTTTTAGCTGATTCCTTAAACTATGCAAAGGTTGAGGAAGAACTGTGCCTGTCAAAACCAGCAATTACGCAGCATATTCAATATCTCGAAACTGATCTGGAGGTTAAATTATTCCAGAACCAGGGTGGCAATTTGACGTTGACCAAAAAAGGCCAGTTGCTGAAAAATCGTTTGGTTGTCATAAACGATCACATTGACGATTTGTTACGACAACTAGCAACCAAATAACTCCTAATCCTGAATAATTAAAACAAACTGTCTTTCTTCATTATAGATAATTTTGTTTATCAAAATGCGGTATAATACTAGCATAGAATCTAGCTCGAAAGTGATAAGGAGGCAATAACAAGATGGACGTTAAATACAACGATCAGATGTATAGCTACAATACCTTATGGAATATTCTTTACGCAGATAATATCATTAATGATTTCTACAGGGCTGTAGAAATTTGGGTAGGGGAGTCTCCCCATCAAATTGTCAAAGAGCAGGAAGCAAGTCAGATTATGAATGATCTTGTTAAAAATGGAAACGAAGAGTACGACAAAGATGATTTAGGAGATATTTTTTTAGGTGATTATTACGCTGATACTGTTGTTTTTGATGGTAGAAACTATATATTTGATTACGAATCCATCATTAACCCTACCTACACAAACAATGCAGAAAGAGCTATAGAAGCTTTGATTCAAGAAATTAATGCAAAAATACCTCATTGTTGTGAGATACAGGACGACTATTGAGTTTTATAAATACTACTTTATACAAAATTAAGCCTGCGGACGAGGACAAAGGAGAAAAATTGTGAAAAAAATGAGTAGGGTGATTTTATTAGGCACTATTATGTTTACAATGGGAGCGTGTAAAAATAATAAAACTACAACAGAAGGCGTATTAGCAGAAAGTATTACTAATGAAAGTAGTATAACTGAAGTAGCAGAAAGTAGTAGCATTGTTGAGGAAGTAGAAAGTGGTCCCATTTTTGTAGGATCGCTGGGAACATATGAATTTATTTCCTTTGAACAAGTAACAAGCCACGTCGGCGATCTGCAAAGTATGGCAATTTTGATGAATTACACAAATACAAGTGATACTCAACAAAATCCTCGAGAAGCTTTTATTACAGATCTGGTTGGGGAACAAGAAACGGATACAACCGTTGAAACATTAGAAACTGTTACAAGTAGTGATGGCCGTATACCCCTGGATTATAGTAACCGTGAAGCGGTTGACATGGCAGAAAAAAATATTAAGCCTGGCGCAACTGTAGAAGTTGTTGTTGCTGTTCAGTTGATTTACCCGGGGAAACCCCATTATTTGAGAGATTTGAATACTACTGAAATAGACAATGGTTCTAAATATGAAAAAATAATCGAAACCACCATTAAGGAAGCACCGGTACAAGAGGAGAATAGCTTAACTTCTTTAGAAAATTATAATCCTTTAGAAAGTTATAATTCTTTACAAGTTGAATATGCTCGTATTTTACTTATGACAGGTGCTATAGATCCTAATTCATCAGTTATTTATATAGCACACGAACCTGCGGGTACGCCTATTTCAACCTATAGTAGTGGTTCTGAGGAATATCCCAACGATGTAACAATATTATTCGGTGATTATTCAGCTTCTGGTTCTATAACTTATTCTTCGAATGGAGATGGTACAATTACAATTTATCCAGTTCCATCACATTGGCATCAGAGTGACCAGTCCCCAGAAGGTTATCGTGCGCTCACACAAGAGATATTGGATACGGCTCAAACGGTTTATGTTGATCCGGGTGACGACACTAATGTAATTAATAAAATTGAAAGTGTTGATTTTATCTACCAATAAGACTATCCAGTTTTAGAATACAAAGAAATGACAGTATCTCTGGTGGAAGATGACTATCAAATCTATGAAAATTAGGGAGGGGAAAACATGTACACGGACAATTACACAGAGCTACTTATTAAGGACAAGACTGCAGAGACCGACGTCGAGCGCAAAGCTTTACTTCTTATCTTCTCAACTGGCGACTTATTCAGAAAAGTGACGCACCTATATGATTTTAAGGAACACTCTATTAAACCAGAATCCCTAGAAAATGGAGAAGTGGACTTAAGCAGCAGTTCACGCAAATTAGTTATGGCGGCGTTTAACTTATACAATGGACACTACAAAGCAGATATATGTGATACCTTCGCTGGTCTTGACGACGAAAACTTCGACTTAGTGATCCAAGCAATAAAAATCCGCTTCAACAAGGAAGAATAGAACAAGAATTTATTAAATCCTATGCTATCGGCGTATGCTCTTCTATAACGTCCGTATCTGGAATCCTATTAAGATAGGATTCTTTTTAATTTCAACTTAAATAGGGAGTGAATCTCATGATAAAAGGAAGAAAGTTATTTTGTGCTGTGAGCAGTATGCTGTTGCTCAGCGCTTGTACACCAACAGAAGCAGTAACTGAAGAAATAATGGCGTCCGGTTCGATCGAATCTAGCGTTGAAGTCGCTTCAGTAGCTACCGATAAGGAAGAAAGTAAAGAAACTGAGAAATTACCTTCAGAATCAGTCGATTCCTTAGCGTATTCTGAAAGTGCCGAACCCCAATCATCTGTATCTCATGATGGCTATGCATTAATCGAAGTGTACGGTGGAGAATTATCAGGATATCGTGCAGCAAATGTTGTCGTTGATATCGGTTTTGGTGACAGGGAATATTGGGCCTATACAAATGAATATGGTCAACTGGTTCGAGTTGTTGCAGCAGAAATTATTTTGCAAGATAATGCCACTGAACCAGTCAATTCTGAAGGACGCTATTATGATGACGAAGCAAAAGTTCCGGGCACAGAGAACGCAAATCTCGACGAAGGACATGTCATAGCCGACTCCTTAGGGGGTGTGGCCAATGCCTATAACATTACGCCACAAGACAGTGTGCTGAACCGTCATGGGGATCAGGCATATATGGAACGAAATATCGTACAAGCAGGTGGGGCCACTAATTTTGAGGCTATCATTACCTACCCAGATACAACTACACAAGTTCCGAATCATTATAGGTACACATATACGATCAATGGATATCAAGTAGTTGATGAGTTCCAAAACGTTAACCCGGATGAATATAATGCCGCACAAGGATTAACGGGAGGGGATAGCTCACCTTCTGAAACTTCCGGTACGGCAGCATTCGTTGCACCCACCCAGACAACAGGAGGCGATGTAGCTGCAGTAGATACGAACGGCAATGGTCAAGTCACAATCCAAGAAGTGAAAAATGCGGGGTACGCCATGCCAATTTATAGTAATCATTGGTTATATCCGTATATGGATGACCGAGACGGGGATGGACAAGTCGGGGAATAAATGGATATAAAATGAGTAGCTCTAACCTGTATTCTTAAAAAGAGAGAAATTGAAAACACGTCCATTGGAAGATTAATCATTACTACTTTAAGTGCGATCTGAGTACGAAACGAATGCAGGAAGGTAAAGAACTGGCCATGATACTCTTGAGTATCCACTCCTACACTGAGATAGAAAATAAAGATGGCATCATTAACAATTTTTATCAAACCTTTGAAATTTTGATAGAAATCCAATGTAAAATTGTTGAAATATGACGCCGAAAAGATTATTAGTTATATTAATAAGTATGGAAGATAAGAATGTCACGTAGATGACAATAGATAATATTTTTTAGTGATTATAACGCTGATAATATTGTTTTTAATGGAAAAACATATATTCAATCATGAATAAATTAACGATATCAGCTATTCGAACAGTGCAAGAAGAGATACATAGAGGATTTGATTCAAAAAAATAATATTTAGTACAAAAACAGCTCATTGTTGTGAAATACAGGATGACTATTGAGTCTCATAAAAAAAACACTACTAAAGGGAGTATAAATATGAAAGATTTCCTAAAAGGTTGCGGCTGTTTTCCAGGTTGCTTACTTAGTTTAATAATCCCAATTTGGGTGATTGGGTTAAATATTAATGATATGTGGACATCACATCAGCAGCAAAAGGATGCAGCGGTATCTACGGAATTCGAAAACAAAGACTATGATGATGAAGCTACATACAAGGAAGACTATACAGATGATACTTATATTCAAACTATAGATGATGGACTTAACGATTATCAGCAAGGATTCCAAGCTGGATATGAAGATGGCGCCACGGACAGTTATGGATTCAGTGATGATAGCTTAGACAACTCCTATCAAGAAGGTTATGAAAATGGATTTGAAGAGGCTGAATGGGATCAGGAAGACTCACTCTATGAAGATACCTACGAAGATGATTATTATGACGAATACGATGACTACGACGGATACGATTCTTATTAGGCAGGATTTATCCAATTAATTTTCTTAGCTCTATGATTACGATTGCTATCAGCTGCCCTATCAATGAACTAAATTACGAGATACGCGATTTTAATAATACTCCTTCACACTATGATAAACTTGCTATTGGTTCGGCCACACCAGCAGTGCGATTTATGAGGGATACTTACAATGATATGTAAAACCTCAGCGGAAATGGCTAATTATATTATAAATGTACATATAATATATAAATACATAAGGCTCCTAATATCTCCCAAGGGATATCCGGAGTTTTTTTCATTAAAATCAACAATATTAACAAAAGGTATTGACTATACTCTTTTTAAGTAATATATTGTATTTGCGATAAAAATAATAGGGAAGAGGTACCGTATATGAATACAAAAAAATTATGGGGAGTTATTGATTCTCTTCGTAGCTCAATTCCATCAAGTGATTACATTACCATAATTTCTTCTATTGCATTAGTTCAGTTTCATAATCCGAATACAATTCAAACACTTTTACAATCAGGAAATAATACCCCTAGTGATTTCTATGCTGCTACACAAGAAGCTGCGGACGCTTTACACCTTCACCTTCCTACTTTACTCGATAGATTGAATAGGTCTTTAAAATTAATGACCAATCCGGTTTTGCAAAACTTTCAATTCTATACACTAGAAATATTTAAAAATTTAACTCCTAGCGAATTTCTGGAAAGCTATTTTCATTCCACGGAGAATAGTATAGGGAAAATTGGTGGTGAACATTTAACACCTTCCAGCATTAATGAATTAGCATTAAAAATAATAGAAGTTCAGAAAGAAGAGACATTTTTAGACCCTACCTGTGGATTTGGAAATGCAATCGTTTCCGTTCTGACCACTAACCCTAACCAAAAGATTTTTGGCCAAGAAATATATTCACTTGCAGGTGAAATTGCTCAAATTAGAGTTATATTAGCCGGTGCTACAAAAACTACTATAAAAATTGGGGATGTTTTACGGGATCCAAAATATGTAGAAGACGGTAGTCTTCAAAAATTTGATGTTGTATATTCCGATGCACCAATAGGAATGAAGAGTATATCAGAAGAGATTTACGAAACAGATCCATATAACCGATTCATGTTTGGAAGTGTACCCAAATCACGTGCGGATTGGGCATTTGTCAGTAATGGGATTAATTCTCTAAAAGAAAATGGAAGGGGCATATTCATAGTTCCTTTAGGTGCTTTATTCAGAGGGGGGAAAGAGCAGACAATAAGGGAGAGGGTTATAGAATTAGATTTATTTGAAGCTGTAATCAAACTCTCTTCCGGTTTGCTTCCCACAACTTCTATTCCCATAGCTATGCTGATTATAAATAAAAACAAAAGAAATAATCGCAAAAATAAGATTATGATGATCAATGCGGAAGATTATGTTTCTGACAGTAAACAAAAAAATTTAACTAATAAAGATATAAGCGCTATTCTGGATCTATTCAATAATGATTCCGAAATACCTGGTAAATCAAAACTTATAAATAAAGATGAAATTATCGAAGGTAGCCTCACCGTAGAGAGGTATGTGAAAGAAAAACAAATGATTACTGACCAGGAGTTGGGTGACGTAATCGTAGATATTGATAAATTAAATTCTTTAGAAACCGTAGAAATTCAAAAAATTGCTACTGTAAATCGAGGAGTTAATCTACCTAGTAAGCATGATAAAGGGGAAATCTCATACCGAATAATCAAAATCTCGGATGTGGTTGCAGGAGAAATTGATTTTACAAAGTTGGATCAAAGTAATATACCAGAAAACACTAAAATAGATAACTACCTTGTTCAAAATGGTGATTTATTAATCTCTACTCGCGGAGAAAATATAAAGACTGCTGTAATTAAAGAAGATATAAAAAATATATTGGTATCTCAAAATTTTGTTTTAATCCGCGTGAATGATTCTATAAATGTAGATTGGCTTAAGTTTTATTTAGATAGCCCGATAGGTCAAGTTCAGCTTAAACAAAAAATGAAAGGTGAAACTGTATTATCACTATCTCCTACGGCAATCAAAGAACTAAAAATCCCTTTTATTGATAAGTACCTACAAGACGAAATTATGCAGTCCTATAATTATAAAAAGGAACAAGTAAGAATACAAATTGTAAGTTTACAAGAAGAGTTAGCAAAAGATAAATTGCAAGCAATTTTCAAGATGGGCTTAGAGGGTACTTTGGAACTTTTAAATCATAAATGAAAAAGGAATACCCTTAACGTTATATCTATATACCTATGTATTGGTTAATATAAAAGGAGGCTTCATATGGATAAATTACCGCAGATTGTACCAAAGAACACAATTACAAATAACGAGTTGGGAAAATATGAAAATAATGTAAAAGGATTTTTAGTCTATAATGGGTTGCCAATTGAAGGTATATTTTCAGAAGTGGCTCAACGTGCAGCAGTGATTAATAACATTCATACAGCTATCAGTTATACCGAATATGAAAATAGGAAGAACTCGATCTATATATCTAAATTTATAGCTGCTACAACAGCCGGACTTTTTGATGCCGCTCTTAACTACCTTTGGAATGAGACAGTGAATGAATTAAGAAAACGAGTTTCTCAGTATGATATAACCTATTTTTTCGATGTTGCAGTAGAAAGCCCTAATAAGAAAAAAGAATTAAAGGATGAAGATGATTTAGATAAGATAACAGATAGTGAATTAATCCATGGTGCAAAAGAAATTGGATTAATATCAGAAATGGGATACAGACACCTCGATTATATTAAATATATGAGAAACTGGGCAAGCGCTGCTCATCCTAATCAATCTGAAATAACAGGATTACAGTTGATTAGTTGGTTAGAAACCTGTATTCGAGAAGTAATATCACTTCCGTTGTCTGGTATTACTGTCGAGATTAAGGCGCTTCTTACTAACATTAGGGGTAATAACTTAACTGATCAAGATGCTCGTCGGATTGGGTTATTCTTTGATAAACTGACACCTATACAAACAGGAAATCTTTTAGCTGGTTTTTTTGGAATGTATGTGAGAGAAAATTCTGATGTCAAGTTACGTGATAACATTAAGCTTTTATCACCACATTTATGGAGCTTTTCAAAAGAAGATACCCGATTTGATATAGGAATAAGATATGGAAAATATGTTGCTAACGGAGACACAGAAAAGGAAAGACTTTCGAGAGAATTTTTAGAAATAGTAGACGGAAAACCATATATTCCTGAAAAAATTCTATTGTCTGAAATAGATACTGCTATTGATCAACTACTTGTGGCACATAGGGGAACAGATAATTTTTATAGCGAACCTATTCTTGGCAGAGAATTAAAAAGATTAGTGGGTGAGGATAGTAGTTTTTTACTTGAATCAAATTTAAGAGAAAAATACGTTCGTTGTCTTGTAGAGTGTTTCTTAACGAATGCCAACGGGATAGCATGGAATGCGGAGCCAATTTATATAGAATTATTAAATAAATTAGATTCCTCCTCTTCAATGGCAGCAATCCTCTCTATCACAAATGATACTATTAAAAGCATGTTACAATTTCCTTTGTGCCAAAAAAAGTATAGAGAAATATTACTTATTCTTAAAAAGAAAATAATTTCTGTTCCTTCATTGGAATTATTAGAACTAATAGAAGAATTTAAGGGGCCATTAGATAAAATTGAAAGAGATTCCAAATTTCAAAAAATGTCGAAACCACTATTAAAACTAATATAATTTGATGCTATAGAAAGTAAAAATACTGTCCCTTTAGCTGCCCAATTAATAGAGATGAATTAATTAATAGAATAATAAACAGTGATTCAATATTTAAGTCATAGAATGAAACTATTAAAATTTTCATACCCAATAGGAGGAATACAAAACAATGTCAAAACTTACCCAACAACAATTAGAATCACATCTTTGGGCATCAGCGAATATTTTACGCGGATCCATCGATTCCAGTGATTATAAAAGCTATATTTTTGGACTACTATTTTTAAAAAGAATCAACGATGTTTTTGAAGAACAGCAGGAAGATCTGTTTGAGAAACATGGAGAACAATTAGGAAATATTCTGAAAGATGATCCCGATCAATACCAATTCTATGTTCCAGATAAAGCTCGTTGGAATGAGATCCGTAGTAAAGGCCAAGATATAGGGACCGTCATTAATATCGCTTTTGAAGCTTTAGAAAACGACAATTCTACATTAGAAGGGGTGTTGACAACCATTGACTTCAATCGTGAAGTTTTAACCGATGATATCTTGCAACAACTCTTGCAACACTTTTCCCTGATTAACTTAAAAAACATCAATCTTTCTGAACCCGACATTTTGGGTCGCGCATACGAATATTTAATTAAAATGTTTGCGGATGACGCGGGTAAGAAAGGTGGGGAATTTTACACGCCAACAAAAGTAGTCGAATTATTAGTCCGTCTTTTGAAACCTGAAGAAGGGATGCGCGTGTACGACCCAACTTGTGGATCCGGAGGGATGTTAATTCAAGCGGTTGATTATGTTAAGAAACACGGAGGTAACCCCTATTCTATTTCTTTATTCGGACAGGAAAAAAACCTTAACACATGGGCCATTTCAAAAATGAATATGTTGCTGCATGATCTCCCAGATCATCGAATTGAAAAAGGAGACACCATTCGAAATCCTAAACTACTTGAAGAAGGAAATATCATGCTCTTTGATCGTGTGATCGCGAATCCACCTTTCTCATTGAAGAATTGGGGACGAGATGACGCAGAATCGGATGTGTATGGTCGTTTCCAATATGGAATTCCGGGAAATAATGCTGGGGACTATGCATTTGTTCAACACATGGTAGCCTCTTTAAATAGTAATGGAATGGCCGGTGTAGTGATGCCTGATGGTGTGTTGTTCCGTGGAGGAACTGAAGGGAAAATTAGACGTGGATTACTTGAAGACGATTTACTGGAAGCAATAATTGGTTTGCCCTCAAATCTGTTTTATGGAACAGGTATCACTGCGAATATTTTGATTTTCAACCGAAATAAAAAAGGAGGCAGCAAAGGGAATGTTTTATTTATTGCTGCTGAAGAACACTACCAAGAAGGTAAGAATCAAAACATATTACGTGATGGAGATGTATCCAGAATTGTATCGGCATTTGAAAATTTCGAAGATATTGAAAAATATGCGCGAGTTGTTACTTTAGAAGATATCAGAGAGAACGATTACAATTTGAATATTAACTTATATATCGATAAATCAGTGGAAGAAGAGTTAGTAGATATTCCTTCTGTTTTAAGAGATATTAAAATGCTAGAATTAAACCGGAATCATACTAAAGAAAAATTATATCGCTATTTACAAGAGTTAGGACTTGGTGAATACCATGATTGAAGAAGAAAAAAAGAACTTTAAAAAGACTGAAATAGGATATATCCCTATTGAATGGGACTTAAAAAAACTAAATGATATTTCTGAAATTACTAAAGGAAAACAATTAAGTAAGTTAGATATGTTAGGCGGAGAGTATTATGTTCTAAATGGTGGACAAGAGCCTTCAGGTTATCACAATGAATTTAACACAGATGAAAATACTATTTCTATAAGTGAAGGAGGAAATTCATGTGGATTTGTAAAATTTAATAAAGAGAGATTCTGGAGTGGAGGACACAACTACACTTTGAATTTAATCGACAACGTCAATGTAAGTTTCTTATACCAAAATTTAAAGTATCAAGAAAAAAAAATTATGAGTTTGAGGGTAGGAAGCGGTTTACCGAATATTCAAAAGAAAGCATTGCAGAATTTTGTTGTTTCACTCCCCCCATTAAAAGAACAGCTAAAAATAGCGAAAATCCTTTCTACTGTTGATGATCAGATTCAACAAACGAATCAGTTAATCGAAAAAACTACTGAGCTAAAAAAAGGGATTATGCAGGAATTGTTAACAAAAGGGATTATGCACAAAAAATTTAAGCAAACTAAGATGGGAGAAATACCAGTTGAATGGAAAGAGGCAACTTTAAATTCTATTATCATAGGTATTGAATCCGGCGTTAGTGTAAATTCAGAGAATCGACCTGCATTGAATAATGAATATGGGATTTTAAAAACAAGTTCTGTTACTCAAGGAAAATTTAATGCTGGTGAAAACAAAGTTATTTTAGATCATGAACTAAGTCGTGCTAAAGTAAGTGTATCAAGTAATACTATAATAGTAAGCAGAATGAATACACCCGCTCTTGTTGGAGAAATCGGATATGTCAAAGATGACATCCCAAATCTCTTTCTTCCAGATAGACTGTGGAAGGTAACATTTAATAAGGAAATTGTAGATGTTAAATGGCTCTCGTATATGCTGAGCTATGAAAAATATAGTCATTTATTAAAAAAAGAGGCCACTGGGACAAGTAATTCTATGAAAAACATCTCCCAAAATACATTTTTAAAATTACGAGTACCCTTTCCACCATTAGAAGAGCAAAAAAAAATCGCTGCTATTTTATCTTCCGTAGATGAAGATATCAAAAGCCACAAGCAACAAAAGGTTCAATATGAAGAACTAAAAAAAGGCTTAATGCAACAGCTTCTTAACGGAAAAATAAGGGTATAATTATGATGTTGGATAGCCAGTACAAGACTTTTCCAAAAACTACAATAAAAGTCTACGAACAACTTGATACCAAATAATTACTATAGAAAATTTAGCATTAAGCCTCATTTTTATTCACTCTGAATATTTAAATAGGAATAGCAGGCAACCTAGGAATCAGCTCGCTACTAAGGGCTTTTTTTAGATAAACTCAATTATAAAAAGTTATTCAAAAGGAAATTATATTTCACGCAACAAGTTATGTTGATAAAAAAGTGACGTCTTTGCTTTTAGCATTATTTAATAATTGAAAGAGGGGGAAGCTAATTGGACCGATACGAAGAAACACACGTGGAAATTCCTCTTATTGAACAGCTAAAAAACTATGGATACAATTATTTAAACACAAATGAATTGGATCGTGAACGATCTTCTCAAGCGGTTGTTCTATTAGAAGATCGTTTTCGTGAAAGTCTACAGCGATTAAATCCGTGGATGAATGAAAATAGTCTAGATAAAGTAGTACGTCGTTTTTCTACCCCGCAAGCAGAAGATTTATGGCATATGAACAAACAAATTTTTGACTGGTTATTTGGGGAAGGTATTACAGTTGTGCAAGACGTTGGTTCTGGGAATAAAAATCAATCCGTCAAGCTCTTTGATTACGACAAAATAGAGAATAACGATTTTGTCGTAACGAATCAATTTACTGTCACCAACACAAGTGGAATCATCATTCCTGACATCCTAATTTTTGTGAATGGCCTTCCTTTAGTAATTATTGAGTGTAAGAGTCCTAAATTAGCACCTGAAAAGCAACTAACGGAAGCTTACCGGCAGATTGACCGTTATGTGCGAGAGCACGAGAAATTATTCTGGTATAACCAAATCATTATTTTAACCAGCAGGGATAGGGCAAAAGTGGCTACTCTTTTCACACCTACAAAGCACTATGGTGTATGGAAGGATCCCTATCCTCTTTCCTTCGAAGAAGTCGGATCAGATTATCCCCAAGATATTTTAGTAGCAGGGACGTTACAAAAAGACACCCTGCTTGACTTAATGCGTAATTTTATTGTCTATGATGGAAAAGTAAAAAAATTAGCTCGCTATCAACAGTACCGGGCAGTGAATAAAGCAATCGAACGGATAAAGATAAATAAAAAACCAGCTCAACGCGGAGGGGTGGTATGGCATACCCAAGGATCAGGAAAATCGTTGACGATGGTCTTTCTATCTAAAAAATTACGACGTATCCAGCAATTGAAAAACCCTATGATTGTGATTGTTACCGATCGTACAGACTTAGACAACCAAATCACCGATACATTCCGGGAATGTAATTTTTCCGCACCGCAACAAGCCCAATCCATTGAAGACTTAAAAATTCAACTGTCCAAAGGGCAAGGGACGACAGTTATGACCTTAATAGACAAGTTTCAAAGCAATGGAAATGGTGCATTTCCACTTATTTCCGAAGATGAAAATATTATTGTGATGACGGATGAATCCCATCGCTCTCAATATAAAACATTTGCGATGAACATGCGAGGAGCTTTACCTAATGCTATCTTTATCGGTTTTACTGGAACTCCGATCGATAAAAAAGAACGCTCTACAACTGGAACATTTGGGACGTATATTGACAAGTATACGATTGAGCAAGCAGTAGCGGATGGTACAACAGTGCCTATTTTCTACGAATCTCGTTTACCTGATTTACAAGTGCGCGGATCTTCTTTAGATGAGTTATTTAATCGTACTTTTAATGAATACGATGAAGAAGAAAAAGAAAAAATTAAGGGGAAATATGTGAAGGAAGAATTGGTTTTAACTTCTCCAGAGCGGATGAGAGATATTGCTTTAGATATCGTAGAGCACTTTGAAAAAAAAGTACTTATTAATGGCTACAAAGCACAGGTAGTTGCCGTCTCTCGTAAAGCTGCGGCTAAGTACAAGGAACTAATTGACTCATTTGCCAATGATTTATTCGATACCGCGATTATCATTTCTAATAAGCATAATGATGAAGAAGGTATAGCAAAACACCATAAGACAAAGCAAGAAGAAAAAGAACTAATTGAGCGATTTAAGAAACCTTTTCATGAAGATAAATTAGCGATGCTAATCGTTTGCGATAAATTATTGACTGGATTTGATGCTCCAGTGGAGCAAGTGATGTATTTGGATAAACCATTAAAAGAGCATAATCTCTTACAAGCAGTAGCCCGGACGAACCGTCGTTATGATGATAATAAATCGTATGGGTTAATTGTTGATTATTTTGGGGTTTCTCGGTTCCTGGAAGAGGCTCTCGAAGTATTTAGTGCCAATGATGTAAAAGGAGCTTTGCGTTCGATTGATGAAGAAATTCCGCGTTTGGAACAGCGGCAGCGACAAGTGATGCGGTATTTTGATGGGCTTCAATCAGAACAAATTGAAGAGGCTGTTCTACGATTAAGTGATGAAAGTATTCGTACTGATTTTGATTCATCCTACAAGCGCTTTGCGGAAAGTATGGATCGCGTATTGCCTAGCCCCAAAGCAGGGAAATTTTTACCCACCTTGAAATGGGCAGGCACAATACGACAGTTAGCACGTTCTAAATTTTCAATCGATGACGCCATGGATATCTCAGAATGTGGTGAAAAGGTGCGTCAGATCGTACAGGATTACATTCATTCTAATGGAATCATTGCCCATGATCCTATCTCTATTTTAGACGCTTCCTTCAAAAAAGAGATAGAATCGAATGAACTTCCGGAAACCAAAGCTGCACAAATAGAGCATGCAATAAAAAAAGAAATTTCTATTAAATTTAAAGAAGACGAGGTCTTCTATACATCTCTAAAGGAAAAAGTAGAAGCATTAGTAGAAGCCTATAAAAATCGTCAATTAACTATAGAAGAATTACTAACAGAATTGGATAAAGTACAGGAACGATTAGTGAAGAAAGCGCAAGGAAAAACGGACTCCGGGCTTTCTTCTTTACAAGAACCCTATTACAACAAGCTTTTAGAGGTAATGGAGGAAACAAAAACAGCTGAAATAAAAAGTCTAGCTATTAGCCTACAATCGTTCATTGAAGAGTATGTTACGCCTATCAGCGATTGGACTAAAAAGCGCGATTTCAAACGGCAGCTAACCGCAGCTATCAAGATAAAGCTCATGAAAAATGGATTGAATCTGGAAGATGCTAGTGTGTTAACAGGATATTTCATGAGTTTAGCTGAAATTCAATACGGAAACTAGAAATGAAAACAAGCAATCGGCTTTGATTGCTTGTTTTTTATATATATAATTTTCTACCGTTAATACGAAGCCATTCTTTTTTAATTTCATAATCAGGAAGGACCATCTTTATAGTATTCCAGAAGTCATATGAATGATTCATATGTTTTAAATGTGTTAATTCATGAATTAACACATAATCTACGACAGAGGTTGGAGCTAGAAAAATGCGCCAATTGAATAGTATTTTACCATCTGGTGTACAACTCCCCCATCGTTTTTTTTGTTCCTTAACTTGAATTTTTGTAGGAGATTCACCTATCTTTATTGAGAATCTTTTTCTTCTATCCTGTATAAAAGTATCCGCTCGACTAATGACCCATTTTTTATAAAGAGGGTATAATTCTTGTCGGTATTGGTCTTCTTGTAAAGAAGTAGACACCGTTCCCACGAACATTCCTTGATAGAATTTAAAGCCACTTTCCTGCACGTAGTCTTCCTTTATGATCTTTAAGCGATATGCTCTTCCAAGGTATGGTAACTTTTCTCCTGCAACAAATTTTTTTTCCTCGGTAAAAGAATTTATTTCCTTGTATTCTTCCAACTGTTTTCGAATCCATGGGGCCTTTTTATTAAGAATATTAATGACATTTTCTTCAGATACTCCGTTTGGAGCAGTTACCTGAACAATGTTTCCTTGCACCGAAATCCCCAATGTTTTACGTTTTTCGCTCCAAAACAATTCATAGGGAATTATCTCTTTTCCAAATAAAATTACAGGCATAAGCATAAACTCCTTACTATAAAAATATGAATATCTACGGGCCATTTGGCGTAAGTAACCTCGTTACTAAAGGTATCGTTATCTTTTCAGAAACATTCTAAAGATAAAATGGAATTTTCAACACTGCTAATCTGTTTATGTTTGACGATATATTTTATTAAGGCTTTAAAATTTCTGAAACCAATGAGATACGAAAGTGATTTCCTTTAATCAATTCTGAATAACTTAGAAAGCTTACTGAGTGATGTAGTTTTAGAGAAACCCTCTGATACATTCAACTTATCGTATAATGACATCGATGATTAAAAGTTAGTCTTACATAATATTAAATTCATTTTTTAACCTATAATCATGAGGAAACATAGAGTTACTAGTGAGTACAGGAAGTGATAGTTTTGTTCTATAATCTTGGTCATAGATACACATTGAGAAATCTGAAATATCAGTACCTATAATTTTACCCATATTCCCTGTTTTTTTATATAAACAAAATCCTAATGGGTAGGAGCATATTTCAGAAACAATTGTAGTATCCACTTGATTATTTC
>CAXXKB010000002.1:0-8634 GCA_963668245.2 Anaerovoracaceae bacterium | reverse complement strand
AAGAGGCAAGGCGTCTACTGGGATTAGATCCGGATCGGCATACGGTTCTCTTGATGAGTGGAAGCATGGGCTACGGCAAAATTGATGAATCGATCAAACGTCTTGATAGCTTAAGAATTGATTTGCAAATTTTAGTAGTGTGCGGAAACAACAAAAAGATGTATAAAAAAGTCAAGAGCCAAAAAACTGAGAAACGCTTTGATATCTATGGGTACGTGGATGATGTAGACTTGATGATGGATGCCGCAGACTGTATTGTAACAAAACCTGGCGGAATCACAACATCTGAAGCCATGGCAAAAGGGTTGCCGATGATTATGGTGAATCCAATCCCAGGTCATGAGATGAGAAATGCCGAGTTCATGATGAACAACGGTTTGGCGCTTTATGCTACAAAATCATTTCCGCTAGATGAAGCCGTCTTTTCTCTTTTTCAACATCCAGAACGTATTGGATATCTTCGTTCGGTGATTGAAATTCATACACGAAAACATTCGGCGCAAAATTTATGTGAATTTTTAATAGAAAAAATAAATGAAAAAAAAGATGAATTACCGACTCGGTCGGTATAAATCCTCTTTTAGCAGATAACGAGCTACAAGAATCTCTTCTTTAAAAAGCTTCCATGCTGGGGCTGTTAAGAAGGGGTTCTTTTCGTTTTCAGATTCAATCAAAAAGTTTGCAATCAGCAAAACAAGCGTTTTTTGGCTAAATGTTGCTTTCAGCCTAGAACGTTCTTCGTGGATCATTTTATGAAAGGACCGCCAGAACGTCGGGAATTCTTTTTTTGTGGTACGAAGATGATTGTCAATTGCATCTTTTAAATATTGATTAAGTATTTGCTTTTGATAGATGTACTCTGGATTTAATTCGAAAATGCGAGCGGCAGCATCTGCTTCAACCACTTTTCTTTTTTCCAAAGAGCCCTTGGAAAACGTATAGTATTCACCGTCAAAAATGGAAAAAGCTTTTAATGTATCTAAATATCCTAATCGCAAAATTCTTTTGGAATTTACTTTGTCAAAAAGCAGAAAATTTCCCAAATTCCAAGATGATTGTATCAGTGTCAGCTGACTTGCAGACTGGAGTGCTTTTTTTCTAACGACGCCCACGGCATCCAAATCTACGGCGATGATTTGAGTCGCGCCTTGATCCAACGCCATTCCTACTGGCAAATTATCTGAGAAACCTCCATCCACATATGTTTCGTCACCAATTTCATACCCTTTCATAGCAGGAAATAAGGTTGAACTGGCCAGAAGATAATCAATGAGCTTTCCCTGTGGAATTTGATTTTTCATTAAAAAATGAGGGGAAAGTTTTGTAAGGCCTACCGTGACAAGACCAAAATCAATCGAAGAATTACGGACAGCATCTTCATCCACATATTGCTCTAAGAGTTTTTTCAGGTTATGATTTGAAATTGCAGAATTGGATATAATTTCTTTTGGATCTGTGTCAAATATCATGGATGTGTCTATTTCTTTCCAAAGGGATTCTGCTAACTCAAACGTGTTTTGTGCAACGATAGCACCATTTATAGCACCTACAGATGTGCCTGTTACTAAATCAATTTGAATACCTAGTTCCCGTAGACCTTGCCAAACTCCAACCTCATAAGCACCTCTTGATCCGCCGCCACCTAAAACCAAAGCCGTTTTTGCTGTCATAGAAGCAATCCACCTTTCTCACATTATTACTTATCCAAATCAAATAGAAATCGGAAAACTCAAAACAAGGACTCGTATTTCAATTTGTCCCTGATAAAAAATTATAGCATAAGAGGATAATCCAAGTATAGAAAGAAAAGGTGCAGATAGCACTTGAACATTTGTTCTGAATGAGGCATAATAAGAACATAAGTTCTAAATGGAGGTGTAGGCATTGGAACAAACCAATACATATGAAAAATTAAAGATTCTTGCAGATGGCGCTAAGTATGATGTTTCTTGCTCCACCAGTGGAGTGGAGCGAAAAAATGATGGAAAAATAGGGAATACATTGGCAGCGGGTATTTGCCATTCTTGGTCTGCAGATGGCAGGTGTATTTCCCTGTTAAAGATCTTGTTTACAAACAATTGTGTTTATGATTGCGCGTACTGCGTTAATCGAAGAACTGCCGATGTGCGTAGAGTAAGCTTTGAACCAAATGAATTGGCAAAGCTTACAATCGAGTTTTATCGTAGAAATTATATTGAAGGACTATTCCTGAGCTCAGCCGTAGAAGGTTCGCCTGACTATACTGCAGAACGAATTTTAAAATGCTTGGAACTTTTACGTATTGAATACGGGTTTGCAGGCTATATCCATGCAAAGATTATCCCAGGAGTATCCCAGGAAATCCTGCACAAAATTGGGCTGGTAGCAGATCGTCTTAGCATAAATATTGAACTTCCTACCAGTGAAAGCTTGGGACTTCTTGCTCCACAAAAAAAACCCAAACAAATCTTTTCCCCTATGAAGCAGATTACGCAGACTTTGACTGAAAGGCGTCAGTTAAAAGGTCCAGGGACGATGTATAAGAACAAAGATATCTATCAGGACACAAATTTAAACTATTTGAATCCGGCTGGCGACAATGTTAACCCAGGTGACGGAAGTCTGATGGAACTGAAACTGGAAGGAGCAAGCACGCTTCAAATAAGGGGTAGAAAAAAAGAACGGTTTGCACCAGCGGGGCAAACGACTCAAATGATTATCGGGGCCACAAAAGAAAATGATAGACAAATTGTGAAAACCTCCGAAGCGCTATATCGCTCATTTAAAATGAAGCGAGTTTATTTCTCTGCCTATATCCCTGTAGTTGACTCGCCACTGTTGCCGAATCCCTTTACAGCACCTCCGCTAGTAAGAGAGCATCGGCTATATCAAGCGGATTGGCTTTTACGTTTCTATGGATTTGAGGCAGATGAAATTTTAGATGAGAAAACACCATTTTTAGATTTGGAGCTGGACCCAAAGATTAGTTGGGCACTTCGCAATATTGAGAAGTTTCCAGTGGAAATTAACAAGGCTTCACTAGATGAACTCCTTCGAATACCTGGGATTGGATCAGTATCGGCTTTCCGGATTATGCGGCAGCGAAAGGTGGGCTCGATTCAATTTGATGATCTCAAAAAAATCGGAGTGGTTGTCAAAAGAGCACGATTTTTTTTCACCTGTAATGGAAAGTATTATGGGGGAAAAGACTTGATGCCAGAATATATTAGGAAAGAAGCGCTGCTGGCAGATTCCATTCGAAACCAATTGATTCCCAAGAATCAAGAAGAACAGCTTTCGATGTTTCAACCAATTTCACCAGTGGCTCTTTCCGAAGGAATCACCAGTGCATCTGGTATCTTGGAACACAGTGGGCAAAACTATTTTCCCAAGGTTCACGTAGGAGGATGATCGAATGGAGTATTTATACGACGGATCCTTTGAAGGTTTCTTGACCTGCATCCACGCCCATTACTATCAAGAAAAAGCCGAAGGAATTTATCGGCAAGATCAGTATCAAGCAACTTTTCTTTCACGGAGCAGATTTGTTCCGGCGGAAGAACGAAAAGCGACTACAGTTTACGAAGCAATTGAAGAAAAGATATCAAGAGAAGATTTGAAAAGAATATATCGAGTCTTTCTTTCTGCTGATGGTGAAAAAGAGAATAAACTATTGAAATATATCCGACTAGGATTTCAGTGTGGTAGTAAAATTAGCGCGATGCATAGTCACCCGATTGTGTGTGACGTATGGAAATGGGAAAAGAAGGTTTCGGTAGAATCTTATAGAATGATAGAACTTGCGCGGTTCTCCGCACTCAGAAAACCAAATAGTGAATGCAATCAAGAAATTTTATATTGCTGTATCGAGCCAGATCACGATGTTTTGGAACTAATTGGAGATCACTTTGCAGACAGATTAAAAAACGATCCCTTTATCATTCATGACAAGAAGCGAGGAAAAGGGATATTCTGTCAAGGAGGCCAATGGTTTATTACAGAATTCACAGAAAAGGAATTCGATTTATTGGGAAAAGAAGAACAAGAATATAGAGACTTATGGAAGCATTATTTTCAAACTATTGCGATCCAAGAACGGATTAACCCTATTTGCCAAAAACGAATGATGCCGGTGAGATATTGGAAAAATTTAACCGAGTTCCGTTGATTGTTGTTCCAACTATGATAAAATAAGGTGACTTGAATCAGTTGCAATCAAACAATAATGGAAAGGTGTATCATCTATGAATCTTGTTTTTTCTGATTTAAAATCGCTGGGTTTCCCTGTAAATTTAGAAGGTCTCCATCAGTTCGGAAATGTTGTCCTATATGATTGTCTTGCGGATTATGAATTGTCTGCCCATCTGAAAGACGTTGATGTTTTGATTACCAATCAAAACCAAATCAATGAGAATACCTTGAAAGATGTTTCAGGCTTAAAGCTAATCTGCCAGACTGGAACTGGTTATGATAATATCGACATTGATTTCTGTAAGAGAAACAATATTGCAGTAACAAATGTTGCTGGATACAGTTCCGAAAGTGTAGCACAGCATACCTTTGCCATGCTCTTTCATCTTATTTCACAGATTGGGTATTTTGATGAGTTTGCACGTAATCAGTGGGCGGATTCCCCTGTGAACAATTCCCATAAAGATCATCAGTTTTTTGAGTTGGCAGGAAAAACTTGGGGAATTATTGGACTTGGTCAAATTGGAACTGCTGTCGCGAGGCATGCAGAAGGATTTGGTTGCAATGTGAAATACTATTCTTCTTCTTCTGAAGCAAGGTCAGAGCGATACGAAGCACTATCTCTTAAAGAAATTCTGGAACAATCAGATATACTATCCATTCACTCTCCATTGAATTCGAAAACGTTGGATTTGATTTCCTATGAGGAATTAAAGTGTATGAAGCCCACTGCTTATATCTTGAATTTGGGAAGAGGTGGAATCCTCAATGAGGAAGCCCTTGCTCATGCACTAGAGTGCCAAATGATCCGGGGGGCGGGGCTAGATGTTTTTTGCATAGAACCTTTGGAAAATGGGAGCCCATTAAAAAAGAATTCCATTGCAAATCGCATTTGCCTGACTCCACATATTGGGTATGCTTCAATAGAAGCGAGAGAGCGTTTGATGGAACAGATTATCGGAAATATTTTTTGTTTTTTCAACCACCAAAATAGAAATCGCGTTGTATAGGAATCACGTGGAGAGGATGTGATGTAATGAATCAAGAATTAAAACAACTGATGGATGAAAGCAAGAGGATTGTTTTTTTTGGAGGGGCAGGCGTTTCAACGGAAAGTGGAATACCTGATTTTCGATCTGAAAATGGGCTCTATCAGGCCCAATCTGAGTATGGCTATTCACCAGAAGAAATGCTAAGCCATTCTTTTTTTATGAGCAAAACGGAAACTTTTTTTGATTATTATAAAAAGTATTTGATATATCCTGATGTACTGCCAAATCAAGCGCATTTTGTGTTAGAAAAGCTAGAATCCCAAGGGAAATTAACCGCTATTGTGACACAAAACATTGATGGGTTACATCAACTTGCAGGAAGCAAGAATGTTTACGAGCTTCATGGATCGGTCCTCAGAAACACTTGCATGGAGTGCCATGCATCGTATGCTTTATCCTATATCATGGATTCGCGCCATTGTGAGGGGAAACACGGAGGAAACGGCTCCATCCCAAAATGCAATCAATGCGGTGGCATTGTAAAACCAGATGTGGTTTTATATGAGGAACCCTTGGATCGGTGGGTGATGGAACGCAGTATTGATGCAATTTCAAAATCTGATTTGTTGATTGTTGGAGGGACCTCATTGGTGGTGTACCCAGCAGCTGGACTGATTACATATCAAAGAGACGGAAGAATCGTACTGATTAATAAAACGAAAACCCAATTCGACGACCGCGCCCACCTTGTGATACATGATGGGATTGGAACCGTGCTTGGAGAGTAAGGAGGAAATGATGCTATTTGGAGTGATAAAACAAGATGGAGAAGAGGTCTTGTGTTGTATTGACAAAATAGGAGAAAGAGGATTTCTTCTGTCTGATTTTTTTCAAAGGAATTTGAAAGAATTGTGCATAGAGAGTAATCAAGTCTTAAAACAGCCAAAGACAATGGAAGAGCTGGTTGAGGAATTTGATATGAGATGGGTAGATGATATGGCATTGTTTTTTGGTGGTAGCCCTGAGTTAAGCATCTCTCTAGAAAAAGAAAAGCAATGGGAACCCCTTGTTCATATTGAAAGAATTTGGTCTCCCCTTTCAGGGGGCAGCGGAGAAGAGCTGTTAAAATAGCTTCTCTTCTCGCATGTTTTTAGTTCTTCTCGCATTTTCTTGGTTCCCTTTGAGGCGAAAAGAGCAACCGACAAACAAACCCCATCCTCAAGGGGCTCTTTCAAAAACACAAAACAAGTGATATAATAATCAAGAATATAAAAATGGAGGATTACTATGAATATACTCATTGCCAATGATGATGGGATTGGCGCAGACGGCATATTAGAATTGACAAGGGCATTGTCACAGATTGCAAATATTTATGTATGTGCCCCGCACATACAAAGAAGTGCAAGTGGGCATGGCATTACAATCGGCAAACCGATTCATATGAAAGAGGTTAAATTTCCAAATGCTAAAAAAGCATATGAAATAACTGGAACCCCAGCGGACTGTGTGAAATTGGGACTGAAACGACTAGCCCAAGAGGGGATTAAAATCCATATGGTCTGTTCTGGTATCAATCACGGAGGGAATCTAGGAACAGATACCCTCTATTCGGGGACTGTTGCGGCAGCAGTGGAAGGATGCATTGGAGGCATTCCCGCTATAGCAGTTTCCGTCAATAGTCACAAACCGGTAACCTTTGAAGTAGCATGTGAATTGGCACTGGATGCGGTGAGAAAAGCCACAGGAAAATTAGATGCAAAAACAGTGCTGAATATCAACGTGCCAAACCTTCCTTTTTCCGAAGTAAAAGGAACAAGAATTACAAAATTAGGTGCTAGAGAATACGAAGAATGGTTTGAGCCTAAGGTAAACGAGGCAGGAGAGCCCGAATACTGGTATGCAGGGACGCCGGTTATTTACGAAGGTCTTTCGGAAGATATTGATGTAATCGCAATACAGGATGGATACGCAAGTATTACGCCACTGCATTATGATTTTACTAATTACAATTTAGTTCAGGAGGTAAGCACATGGGAAATCAACTACTAAGATTAAAAAAAGATGATACAGTTTTGGTTGGCATTGATTTTCAGGAACGTTTGATGCCTGCGATGGAGAATGAAAAAGAGTTAGAAGAAAAAGCAGTAAAGCTCGTAAAGGGATGCCGAATGATGGGTGTTCCGGTATTCCTTACCCAGCAATATACCAAGGGACTTGGTTCAACTGTACCAACCATTGCTGAGGCAATGACTGTTTCTTTGGGTGATGATATTCCCGAAGAAGCTTTTTTTCACTTTGAAAAGACTAGTTTTAGCGCAATGGGAGAACCTGAGTTTGCAGAAGCACTTGAAAATTTAGGACGCAAAAATGTTATCATTGCAGGGATTGAGGCACATGTGTGTGTGCAGCAGACTGTGATTGATTTGCTGGAAAAAGGGTATCATGTACTAGTTGCTGCAGACTGTATTTCTTCTAGAAGCAACATAGATAAACAATATTCCCAGAATAGAATGAGTGGCGCAGGGGCTGTATTTACAACCTATGAGTCCATTTTGTTTGAACTTTGTAAAGGAGCAAAAGAACCTGGATTCAAACAGATTTCGACGCTGGTAAAATAGGAAAGGCTAGTATCAAAATATGTTCATGTTTGAAAATAGAATCACCGCAGAGGCGAGGCCCATATTAGAGTCATACCTAAAAGCTTTCGAGTATGGTACTTCAGGATTGTCGTTTACATCACTTTACATGTGGCGAAATATCAACCACTTTAGTTGGCAGATTATTGGGGATTATCTTTGTATCGCAGGATTGAGCCATCTGGAGGTAGACGAAGAATTACCATTTTTATTTCCCCCACTGACAAAGAATGGGACCTATAATTCCTCAAGTCTCAATGCTACCTTGAAAGAGGCAAAGCGCATTTTTGAGGAGAAAGGGTATCCTTTTAGCATTCGGCTGATTCCACAGCATATGCTCGATTTATTGGAGGAAGCCTGTCCTGGTGAGCTGGAATTCACAGATGATCGACCAAATTATGATTATTTGTACCGCAGACAAGATTTGGTTGACTTAAAGGGCCGCGAGTATCATAGCAAAAAAAATCACCTAAACTATTTTTTGAACAATTATACCTATCAGTATGCAACCCTAACAACAGATATGACAGACAAAGCGATGCAGTTCATTCGTGAATTTAATGAAAGAAAACAGCTCCCTGAGCATGAAATGGAGCTATTAAAGATGGAAGAACGTGCTATGGTGGATGTTTTTGAGAATTTAGAATCAGTAGGGTATTTGGCTGCTGCAATTTTGATAGAGGGAAAGATCGAAGCGTTTTGCATTGGTGGACAGATAAACAGCAACACTGTTACCGTCCATGTTGAAAAGGCAAATACGGCTTATCGAGGGTTGTATCAGTTAATCAATAATGAATTTTGTAAAAATATTTCAGATGAAATTCATTTTATTA
>CAXXKB010000001.1:0-10895 GCA_963668245.2 Anaerovoracaceae bacterium | reverse complement strand
ACAGAATTTGCTTATAATGCTCCGGGAAGATGGCCTTTAGGTCCGCGTATACGCCTGTCTGCTTGCCAATTTGATCGAGCAGATAACCTGCCCCATAGAAGATTCTTCGGACTTGTGTTATTGGAATCGGCCCTGGCTTAACTTCCGATGAAGCCGGGGCCGGTTTCTTTTTGTACGAACGCGTGGGTATGATTTCACCTGTAACCGGATCGACTTTTCCAATCAGTGTCCTCTCAGCGCGTGATTGTTGCTTTTCCTTATCCCAGTAGGGTTCATTCTGATAGGCATAGGTAATGCCCGTTTTCTTGTTTGTCTGAAAAATAACTGCCATATCAACACTCCTCGTTATATATTATAATGTATAACGAGATTGAAGTAAACAAAAAAACCGCTGTATATCAAGCGTTACAACGGTTTTTCTAGTGATTATCGTTACACAATTCGGGAATGCAGGTTATACTTTGTGATAAGAACAAGGAGGAATATATATGTCATTTCCAAACAATTTTTTATGGGGCGGAGCAACTGCTGCGAATCAAACAGAAGGAGCTTACACTATTGATGGACGAGGCCTTTCAAATTTAGATTATATGCCTTACGGGGAATCACGTTTCCAAGTAGGTACAGGAAATTTGGATCCTAAATCTTTACCCGAGGATACTTTCTTTCCATCAAGAGTCGCCATTGACCATTATCACCATTACAAAGAGGATATTGCACTGATGGCCCAAATGGGATTCAAAGTCTACCGATTATCCCTCTCGTGGTCAAGAATTTATCCTAAGGGAAATGAATCCAAACCTAACCAGTTAGGCCTGGATTACTATCTGAATGTCTTTAAAGAGTGTCGAAAATATAATATTGAACCCTTAGTAACCATCAATCATTTTGATATCCCTATGTATTTAGTTGACGAATATGGTGGATGGAAGAATCGTCAAACTATTGATTTTTATTTAAAATTCACTGAAACAGTGTTTACCCATTATAAAGATTATGTCAAATATTGGCTTACTTTTAATGAAATCAATATGGTCTTACATTTCCCTTTTGTAGCAACAGGCTTAACTTTTAAACCAGAGGATAATAGAGAGCAGATTACAACTGATGTGATCCATCATCAATTAGTCGCCAGCTCTAAAGCAACTCAGCTTGCTAAAAAAATAAACCCTGATTTTCAAATTGGATGTATGTTGGCTGCTGGAAGTTATTATGCTCAGACGCCGCGTCCAGAAGATGTATGGAAATCCATCCAAGATTCACGTGAAAGCTATATGTTTTCAGATGTCCAAGTAAGAGGAAGCTACCCTAATTATTATTTAAAACAAATCGAACAACAAAATCTCACTCTTCCTATTAAAGATGGTGATATCGAAGTTTTAAGAGACCACACTGTAGATTTTATTAGCTTTTCTTATTATTCTTCAAGAGTAAGCAGCGCCCAACCTGATGCTGCGAATCAAACCGAAAGCAATATTTTTGCTTCAGAAATCAATCCTTATTTAGAAACTAGCGAATGGGGTTGGCAAATTGATCCATTAGGATTTCGAATTACAATCAATGAAATTTATGATCGTTACAACAAACCTATGTTTGTTGTAGAGAATGGTTTAGGGGCTGTCGATAATTTAACAGAAACTGATGAGATTCATGATGATTATAGAATTGAATACCATAAAGAACATATCAAAGCCATGTCTGACGCAATCACTCTGGATGGTGTCGAATTAATCGGCTATACCTCATGGGCATGTATTGATTCTATTTCTAATGGAACTGGTGAAATGGCTAAGCGCTATGGTTTTATTTATGTTGACCGAGATAATTTTGGTAAGGGAACATTCAGACGTATTCCGAAAAAATCTTTTTATTGGTATCAAGAAGTAATTAAAAGTAACGGTGAAAATTTAAATGAAAAATAAATTTAATCTAACCTCATTATTTCGTTTCTTTCTTCTTTTATTCGGAGCTTTAGTCATGGGCTTCGGAGTTTCATTATCCATATCAACAGGTTATGGGAGCGATTCTCTTTCTTGGGTCTGGCAAGGGATTTCACTTCATACTAATTTAACTTTAAATCAATCCAATATGATCATCACTTTACTAATGCTGATTCCACCTTTACTTTATGACCGCGCTCAATTAGGTATTGGGAGTATTCTCCAACCTTATATTGTTGGAGCAACTGCCGAATATACATTAAACCAAGGACTCAGTAATCCGGGCAACTTTCTTTTCTTAATTATGGGTATTTTATTACTTGGGATTGGAGCCGGTATATATACTAGTGCAAATCTAGGTAAAGTACCTTATGATGCATGTGTTTTTTGGATTAGTAAGGTCACTAAGAACTCAATTGGGTTGATTAGAAGTTTAGGCGATCTGTGTCTCTTTATTATTGCTTGGTTGCTTAATCAGCATCTTATTATTGGTCCTTTAATCTCCGTATTTCTGATTGGTTACATTCTAAACACTACGTATAATTTAATTAATAAGTTTTTACAAAAGAGTAAATAAACGGCATTTGAACCCTAGTGTTGCATTAAATCGATAGATTGATTGACATTCCGTTAGGTCTGAAAACAGCAAGAAAATAGTGACTTTTTTATAATTTTATCAACAAAGGATACCCTTTTTGTTCACCATACCCCTGCGGAGGAAGATAAAAAATAGACGTAACCTTACCTAACTTAGGTAAGCTCGCGTCTATTTTTCTATTTAGTTGGGATTTTATCGCAGCCGCTTTGGTCGTGATTGTATGTGATAAAGAGTAGTTAAGTTAGAAGTTCATCCTTACTGTTCACTTTTTTTAAATTTGGGATAGTTTCTTGTTGAGGGTGTACAGCATTTTTTCGCTAAATTGATCGGATGCAATTTGAGACATGGCATCGATTGTAAAACCTTGCATCATATCGAACATCGGATGTTCTTCCACATTACCTAAGTATGTCGTTACGATCGCTTTTGTTTCTTCATTTTTAAAAAGTTCCCCCACTGTGCAACGAGTAGAGTAGACATCATCCGTTATGACAAGTTCTTCCATTTCCACATCGCCCAATTCCGGCATATCGAACCAGTTGGCAACGAATCCCCCTTCTTCTTCAGGGGTAAAATAACTTTCGTTCGGGTTGTCCACTTTATTGAACATCGCTACATCTTGCAGGCTAATATTCCCATCCTTGGCGAATACCTTGACTTCATTTATGCCCTCTTTCAGGGAAATGTTTTCAAAGACAAAGATTTTATCCTCACTTGTAAGGGTAGTCGTTTCCCCTCCATTTACAGATAGGTTCACTTCATTACAGTTAGAATAGACTTTGATATCGATCGTATCATCCGTCCGATCGACAAAACGTTTGCCTGTAATATGTACAAATTTTTCATCACTCCAATGTGCCTTATACAGATAAAAAGCATCCTTCTTAATCTTTCTATCATAGGTGATGAGCCCTTTGTTGTTTCTTCCCTTTACACCGCCCTCATCTCTGATGTTCGCACCGAAGTCAAACATGTTCCATGCATACGTTGCCCAAAGGAAAGGCCGTTTTTCAAAAATCTTCCACACGGTTTCATGATAAAGCGCATGGTATTCTTCAGAATAGTCTTTTATTTTTGGTTCACTGCTATGGTATTGTAAAATTCCTTCTGCACCATATTCTGAAATCGCCAGTTTTACAGTCGGATTTTTCTTATGGAAACCATCTAACCAGCCCGCAAAGTCTCCTGCTTCACCGTTATACCAACCAAAATATTTATTGTATCCAATCGTATCCGTCACATAATTATAGTCATCTTCATCTTCAACGAACATGACGTTTGCCATTGTAGTCAATCGGGTAGGGTCTTCCTTTTTCGTTAACTCATTTAATTCATTCACGAGTTTTCTTAGCTCGGGTCTTTCCCCACTAATTTGAATTTCATTCTGGATTCCCCAGAACAGGATAGACGGATGATTAAAGTTTTGTCTAATCAGTTCAACCATCTGTTGTTTGGCATTAATGCCTTCTAACTCTGTTTTTGACATCAAAGAGATAAAGGGTATTTCAGCCCAAACAACCATACCTTCTTGATCACATAAATCATAGAAATACTGATTGTGTTGATAGTGCGCTAATCGGATAGAAGTTGCTCCGATTTCTTTTATCAAGGCCATATCTTCAGCTTGCTCTTTTTCTGTGATTGCCCAGCCCATATCCTTTCGATCCTGGTGTCTTGCCACACCATGCAAAGCAAGGTGTTCCCCATTCAAGAAGAAACCTTTTTCAGCATCTACTTCAAAGTATCTGACACCGAACGGAATCGTGAGTGCATCAATCACGTCGTTAAAACTCTCCATAGAGACTCTTGCTTCATACATATAGGCATTTTTTCTGCCATTCCATAATGTGGGATTCTCTATGACAAGCGGAACTTCTACTGCTTTGTGTTCTCCCGCCACTATTGTCACTTCTTTGGCAGCATAGGCGATATTTTCTCCTTCTGCATCCAGCAAATCCACCCAAAGCCGCACTTTTTTGTCTTCCTCACTATCGTTCGCAAGCAGTGATTTGATCGTTAAGGCCGCCTGCTCTTCGTTTACTTCCTCTTGAATAACGTAAATACCTTTTGAACCATGATCCATTAAGTCAAAATGAACAGGATTGGCAATGACTAAGTTCACATCACGATAAATGCCACCGTAAAAGGTGAAGTCGGCCATTTGCGGATAGACATCATCGACAACCGTATTATCTACTTTGACAGCCAACGTGTTCTTTGCATCAAAATCAAGCGCTTCCGTAAGGTCGAATCTAAAAGTAGAATAGCCACCTCTGTGTTGCCCCAAATGCTGGCCATTCAGGTAGACATCGGTTATACTGTTCGCCCCTTCGAACTCAATGTACACTTTGTTTCCCTGAGCCGAATCATCTATCGTAAATTCTTTTCTATACCAACATGCGCCTTTATGATAAGCAAATCCGTTTGCTCCATCAATAGCGTTCCATGTGTGTGGAATCTGAACAACTTTCCAGTTTCTATCATCAAAGCCGATACCCCTTGCTTGATCTTCATCTTGTTTGATAAACTTCCAGTCTTGATTGAAATGAATGACTTTTCTCATTTATTTTCCTCCTAAATTAACTAAGCAATCTGAGTGCTACACCGTCTGAACGCCTATCGTACATCCTAGCTTACCCCTCTATCTTAACAAGTCCTCACAAAATACACTCGCATTTTCTTGCCTAAACTAGCACATATCTGCTTTTTTTTGTATAATTAAACGTATACGGAAGCATGGAGGAAAAGATATGATTGAAAATTGGGGAAATAATATAGACGAGCTTAAGAAGAAATGCCGCATCTTACATGATGTGACTAAACTTGACGTTCGGTTAATGGATCAAGATGGCACTGTTCTTTTTCATCTCCTGGATTATCTTATCCCTGTCACACTTCAAAGTTTAGACAAAGAGTACCCTATCCTAATCAAGCAACTGAGACAGGGTGAAACAACTCACTACTACCATCATGTCAATGCTTTTAACCTTGAATACATTGCAACGGGAATTTGGATAAAAGGCGACTGTTGCGGGGCTGTTTTAATGGGTCCTTTTGTTTCGAGTATACCTGGCATTGGATTAATCAGCGATATTGTTGCGAAAAACAACGCACCCATAAGCGAACGAAAATCACTCGAAGAATTTTATCACTCTTTATCCGTTGTCAGCAGAAAAAACGCCCAAAGCATCGGTGAATTACTCGTAAATTTGTTTGCACATGCTTACATTGAAACGCAATCGCTAGGGGCAGAACGGGTTGTCTCCACTCTCAATAGAGAAGAATTAAAACTAGCAATAGCTGAGAGTAACGATCAGATAGAGGAGCGGTTTCGATTAGAAAAAGAGATTGTGGACGCCATCGCCCAAGGAAATAAAGATAAAATTACCCGTATTTTAAACGACTCCAACAAAGATATTTTATTGATTTTTTTAAATCGAATACCTGAAAGCCCTATTCGATCTGCAAAGAATATCGTATTGGTTATGAATACAATTTCCAGAACCGCAGCTGAAAGAGGCGGTGTTCATCCTCTTTACATTCATCATATTTCCGAAAAATTTGCGATTTTGATTGAAAGAGCCTCCAGCCTTTCCGTCTTAAAACAGTTGGGGGAAGCGATGGTTTATGAATACTGTGCAGCTGTAAGAGATTTTTCTACCCGTCATTATAGTCTTCTTGTTAAAAAGGCCGTGAATTACATCCATATGCATCTAGAAGAGGATTTATCATTATCTATCATTGCTGATGAACTTTACGTGAATGCCTCACATCTTTCACGTAAATTCAAAGCAGAAACGAGCAGGAGCATCGTTGACTATATTAATCAAAAGAGAATAGAAGAGGCGAAACGCTACTTGGAAAGGGGAAATGTATCGATTACAGAGGTTGCGCTCATGGTAGGATTCAATGATCTAAATTATTTTAGTAGGGTATTTAAAAAAACGACTTCGCTTTCTCCTTCGCAATATAGTAAGCACTATTTTACGGAGACTTAACAAGGCATAAGCGATTTAGCCTGGAGACTTTATTTTACATTTGAGTTAATATTTGAACATTTATTGTCGTGTGGGTTATACTTGGATTATCTGAACAACAAGGAGGAATTTGTTTGAAAAAGTTAATCTTGTGCTTTCTCACTACGGCTCTGCTGAGCGGCTGCGGCGCCGCCAGTTCTCAGGCGAGCGTGAATAGTGAGGTTGCGGAAAATGAAGAAGCAACTGTACTGTATACAGGAACGGTTATCGACAGCGGCGAAACGCATGAAGGTGGTTTGTTCGTGTCTGACTTAGTTCCGGTAGAATCTTCGGAAGCTGCTTCTTTCGATGAAGTTATCCTGTTGATGGAAGGTGTTCCCTTGACCGACTTATCCTCCGGTGAAACTATACCTCTGTCAGCATTAGAAAACGGAGACAGCGTAACCGTCACCTTAGTCGAGCATGCACCCACCACGATGTCCATCCCTCCGCAGATTCCCGGCATGGGGATTATAAAAGTCGAAAAATCAAAATGATCCAAAGCAAAAAAAACCGTGTACTTGCGAATAAATCGCAAGTACACGGTTTTTTTAAGTATCTGTGAATTAAGTAAGTTATACTTATGAACGAAAAACTCTACCTTTTTTGTTGATTTTTTTCAAATCAATCATACAAAAATTGCCAAGTTGACAATCGTTAATCAAGCTAATTTGTTTTGATCCAAAGCACTCGGCATAACCATATACTTGTTTTTATAGAATTGAATCGCTGATAAGCCGATCAAAAGAACGATTCCTATTAAAGCAACATTTGGCAACAAAGTATATTTCCCTTGGAAACCTTCTGGCGCTGATAAAAAATTATAGATCCCAAAATATGCCCAAGCAATCGGAATTGGGAATAGTGCATTTTTTGTTTTTAGCAGAACCAGTAGCGTCAAGCCAACTGCAACAAGAAGAATGACCGAACTCCAGATTTCTTCAGAGATTCCAAATCTCCCCCATTCTGCTTTTACAAGCCCAGCTGCTATATTTACCACTGTTGCTATAAAAAGCCATCCTGAATACAATCCAAAAGTAATCGGCAGCAAGAACCGTCCGCTTGTCTGAATTTTACCAACGCGCTCTACGATTAAAACCATGACGATCAAGAATGCAAATATGAAAATTGTTGACAATCCGATTAAATTATAAGAAAAACTAACAATCCACACTATATTTAAAGCACAGGAAAGCCAGAACAAAAAACTGATCTCATCAACTGCTCGCTCAAAGTAAGAATCTTGATTCTTGAAAATCATGACAACAATAGAAATGATTAAGAAAGTGTATATAACGCTCCAAATACTAAAAGTTGAAGGTGCGGGTGTGATGAGCGTTTGATACATATCAGAAACTTCTTTTTGTGAAAGACCGTTGATGATACCAAAAGCACCCATGCCATTTACGATTAATGTGACAATCAAAAAAATTGCGTTGATCCATGATTTTGTTTTAAGTTTCATTTTCTTTCCCTCCATTTGTCATCATGATGATTCAGCTATTGCGCACTATTCTTTTGCTGCTTTCAAGATTTGCTTTAGTTATGCCTCTTATGGAATATCGGATTTTTGAACAAAGGCAAGAATAGGTTCAATGTGTTTTTTGTCGACATAATTAGTCGGATGATAAAACCCTTCAAGAATAGCTTTCTGCTCTTCCGTTTTGTTTTTTTTCATCTCCAGGACTTTTCTGAACACATTTAACATGCTTTTAAATAGTCCTTTCACTTTTGAAAAATCAACACCTCCAGGCAGATAAAAAAAATTGTGGAATGCCAACTGTTCTTCCGTAAAATTATTCCGCTTGATCACCTCAATATCTTCTCGTACATTGTTGTTACCGGCACAGGCAAAAATAATAATGGGCTTGTCTTCAAACCATTTCAGCACTTTTTTGATTTGATTCATCTTGCCCATGTATACACCCGTTCCAAAAATGATGTTCTGATATTCGTTGATCTCCTCTTTTTTAAACTCCGAAAATTCTCTGATTTCCCATTGGAGTGCTTCAGCAATCCAAGTCGCATACTGAAAAGTATTCCCATATCTGCTTTTGTATAAAACGATATTCTTCATTTTTTTCAGCCCTTTCATTACTTATTTTATCTACTATATAAGCCGTGAAGTAAAGCTAGATTCTATACTAGTATTATAGCGCATCTTGTTAGATACAAATGTCTATAACGACTGGATTCCGTTAACTTAGGCTATCCGATAATTATTTTGCAGTCCTTGCATAGTCTAAGAATTAAAAACAGCCGGATCTCCGCGAAAAATCGCGGAGTATCCGGCTGTTTTTTTAAGCTATTGGAGGTGTTCCTTCGGCGTTTGATACAACTGCATCGATCTGGACTAAAGCATCCATCGGCAGCGCTGAAACTGCAAATGTTGTCCGTGCAGGAATACCGCTTGGGAAAAAGGTTGTATAAACTTCATCTACAGCAGCCATATCAGCATAATTTTAAGAAGCACAGTTACTTTGACCACATCGTCCATTGCGTGATCGATACTCTCAACAATCGCCTTGATGTTTTTCAAGCACTGTTCAGCCTGCTCTTTCACGCCACCGGCTACCATTTTGCCAGTTTTTGGATCCAGCGGTAATTGAGCGGATAGATGATTGTAATGAGAGAAAGCTACCGTTTGTGTAGACAGTGCGTCTTTAGGCGCATCTTCCGTATTTCTGGCTTCTATGATGAGCCCGTGTCTGTCTTCTACTGCTTGCGGAGGTGTACCATCTCCGTGTGATACCACCGCTTCGATTTGTACCAAAGCATCCAGTGGTAATCCTGAAGCCGCAACAATTGTTCGGGCGGGCACATAGGCTACGGCTCTGGCGATAGCTGAGTCCGGGAAAAAGGTTGTATAAACTTCATTTACAACTTCCATATCCGAGAGATCGTTAAGGAAGATATTTACTTTAACAATGTCGTCAAAAGGAACATCCATACTTTCTAAAATTGCCTTTATATTCTTCAAGCACTGTCCAGCCTGTTCTTTCACGCCACCGGCTACCATTTTGCCTGTTGCTGGATCCAGTGGTAACTGAGCGGATAGATGATTGTAATGAGAAAAAGCTACCGATTGCGCAGATAACGGACTTACTGGCGCATACGACGTATTATTTGTAACCTTTACGAGATCGCCTACTTGCGGCGCATTTGGAATTGTACCTTCCCCGTTTGACACAAGTGCCTCCATTTGCACCAAAGCATCCATAGGCAGCGCTGAAACTGCGAGCGTTGTCCGTGCAGGAACACCGTTTTGGAAAAAGGTTGTGTAAACTTCATCTACAGCCGCCATATCAGCGCTGTCTTTAAGGAATACAGTGACTGCGACCACATCATCCATAACATGGGCAACACTTTCGACGATTGCTTTCATATTTTTCAGGCATTGTTCCGCCTGCTCTTTCACGCCATCGGCTACCATTTTGCCTGTTTTTGGATCCAGCGGTAACTGAGCGGATAGATGATTGTAATGGGAAAAAGCTACCGATTGTGTAGATAGAGAACTTTTTGGTGCGTTTTCTGTATTTCTTGCTAATACTGTGTTGTAGCCACTCATTATATTTGTATCCCCTTTTAGATAATTTTTTAGCTTACAGCAGCAACCCATTAAAGCGGTTACTATAGCATTCACTATAGCAAGCGGACTGTTTTTTGAGTATGTATACCTTGCACGTTTTTACACCGACTCTGTGCAATGGGCACAAAAACAGATAATGCCAACGGGAACATCTTTACACAAAAAAGCTCCAGCGAGTGCATCTAAGACACCACCGACAATTAGAGATCAAAGAAAGCCTATTTTTTTACTCCTCCTTCTCATAAATTGGTTGGACTCAACAGCAGCCTAAGATCAGGGAAATATCCCGCAGACACTATTTACCCGTCCGTTTGTTTTGTTCTTGATCATAACGATCTCCTACAATTTCTAATTGATCCTCTACCTAAGGGACTGTAAGCAACTACCCCAATTTTCAGCTCTTCCAGAGTCTGGGCCACTTCTTCAATTGGAATATCAGGATCCACACGATGAATATAGTACAAATCAATATAATCCGTTCCCAGACGTTTTAAAGAGCCTTCTGGAGAATTTCTCAATGTTTCTTTATCAAAAATGTTAAAATAATGAAGTGATTGAAATCAATTGAAGAGGTGGGAAATGTGGAAACATTGATTTATAATCTTTTAGCTTACATAAACAATTCTCTTGATAAAGATATTAACTATCATATAGCGAAAACATTGCTCGAAAATTTCCATAAGATTGAGGGATTTTCATTAGAAACAGTCGCAGAGGTATGTAATGTAGCGCCTTCTACAATTAATCGTTTC
>OY764195.2:0-2965860 GCA_963668245.2 Anaerovoracaceae bacterium | reverse complement strand
GGCGATGGACAACTGGTTGAGATTCCAGTACCACCGAAAATCGTTTGAGCGATGTGGGGACACAGAAGGATAAGCAGAGCGCACCGTTGGTTGAGTGCGTCTAAGCGTCAAGGGAGTCAAGGTAGGCAAATCCGCCTTGGCAATTCTGAGGCGTTATGGGGAGGGAAATTAAAGTACCGAAGCTGCTGATTTCACACTGTCGAGAAAAGCCGCTAGCGAGATTGTAGGTGCCCGTACCGCAAACCGACACAGGTAGATGAGGAGAGAATCCTAAGGTGAGCGAGAGAACTATTGTTAAGGAACTCGGCAAAATAACCCCGTAACTTCGGGAGAAGGGGTGCCAGCGCAAGCTGGCCGCAGTGAAAAGGCCCAGGCGACTGTTTACCAAAAACACAGGTCTCTGCTAAAGCGAAAGCTGATGTATAGGGGCTGACGCCTGCCCGGTGCTGGAAGGTTAAGGGGACTGCTTAGAGCAATCGAAGGCATGAACTTAAGCCCAGTAAACGGCGGCCGTAACTATAACGGTCCTAAGGTAGCGAAATTCCTTGTCGGGTAAGTTCCGACCCGCACGAAAGGCGTAACGATCTGGGCACTGTCTCAACAATAGACTCGGTGAAATTGTAGTACCGGTAAAGATGCCGGTTACCCGCAGCAGGACGGAAAGACCCCGTGGAGCTTTACTGCAGCTTGATATTGGATTTCGGCGTTGCATGTACAGGATAGGTGGGAGACTGAGAGACCAGTACGCCAGTATTGGAGGAGTCACCGTTGGGATACCACTCTTGTAACGTTGAAATTCTAACTATGCACTGTTAACCAGTGTTAGGACAGTGTCAGGCGGGCAGTTTGACTGGGGCGGTCGCCTCCCAAAAAGTAACGGAGGCGCCCAAAGGTTCCCTCAGCGCGGTCGGAAATCGCGCGAAGAGTGTAAAGGCAAAAGGGAGCTTGACTGCGAGACAAACAAGTCGAGCAGGGACGAAAGTCGGGCTTAGTGATCCGGTGGTTCCGAGTGGAAGGGCCATCGCTCAACGGATAAAAGCTACCCCGGGGATAACAGGCTTATACCCCCCAAGAGTCCACATCGACGGGGGTGTTTGGCACCTCGATGTCGGCTCGTCTCATCCTGGGGCTGAAGTAGGTCCCAAGGGTTGGGCTGTTCGCCCATTAAAGAGGTACGCGAGCTGGGTTCAGAACGTCGTGAGACAGTTCGGTCCCTATCCGCTGTGGGCGTTGGAAATTTGAGTGGAGCTGTCCTTAGTACGAGAGGACCGGGATGGACATACCTCTGGTGCACCAGTTGTCTTGCCAAAGGCACGGCTGGGTAGCTATGTATGGACGGGATAAGCGCTGAAAGCATCTAAGTGCGAAGCCCCCCACAAGAAGAGATTTCCTCCATTATATGGTAAGACCCGTGAGAGACTATCACGTTGATAGGTCGGAGGTGTAAGTGCAGTAATGTATTCAGCTGACCGATACTAATAGGTCGAACGCTTGACCAATGGTTTCAAGAAATTCCGTTTTCATTGTTCTGTTTTGAGGGTACATAACCTCAACAATTAAATACATGCGCTGAATTTTTCCAATAGAGCAAAGCAGTAACATAGCAATATTGAAAAAAGGCAAGCATAAATCCGGTGATTATAGCGGAGAGGATACACCTGTTCCCATCTCGAACACAGTAGTTAAGCTCTCTAGCGCTGATGATACTTGGCGGGCAGCTGCCTGGGAAAGTAGGACATCGCCGGTTTATATGGCTCCATGGTCAAGCGGTCAAGACACCGCCCTTTCACGGCGGTAACCCGGGTTCGATTCCCGGTGGAGTCACCATTTTGTATGCGCGCGTGGCGGAATTGGCAGACGCACTAGACTTAGGATCTAGCGGGCGACCGTGGGGGTTCAAGTCCCTCCGCGCGCACCACAAACTGTCCGAAAACCTTGAAAATTTAAGTGTTTTCGGATTTTTTATTTAAAAAAATGAGCTGTGTGCCTGTGTTTTTTTACACTGGTGCAACAGCTCATTTCTATTATCTTAAGATTGATAATCTCATATGCTTGATTATGATCTATATTTGAAATAATTTCTAGTCAAATGGAATCCTTACAAGCATTGTTATTAAACACTCTTGTTATGTATTTTCAAATTCATATTTTACAAAATGCTACTCGCATATGCTCCGATTTTTTTATCTTCAATTGAAATATGTTTAATAGCCAATCTACAACCATTTGGTTTGCGTTCAGAATAACGATAATGTTGCCACCAGACTCGACGTATTCTTTTTTTAGATTTGCAAGGGATTGTATAAACTCAGCATGCAATTTTTTTTGATTATCGTAGGCAGGATACTGAATCGATCTCATATATTTTTCTTCATCTCGGAAGTGTTTTTTTGTATATTCATCTAAAAAGTCAAGCATTTCAGCAATGAACTCCTTTGACTTGTTGTTTTTACCTGCTTCAAATAGTTGATTTGCCTTATCAAATAAGGTTTGATGCTGTGTATCAATGATGCTTACTCCCACAGCCAAATTTGATGTCCATTCTATTGCCATTTTTAATTTGTCCTTTCATATGTTGTTTCTTTTTAATAGTCGATTTGAATGATATATTATATTAGAGCTCAAATCCAATATAATAGAGGGTATCGAATTGATACCCCCGTAATATCATTTAGGGTAGTTTCTTATAGTGTAACTTTCCATAAACCATGAAGATTACAATATTCGAATACAGCAACAGCAGTCTCATCTTCTGATAGAGCAAATGTTGCTTTTGGAACTGAACCAGGTTCTAAATACTTAATCTGACCGCCCAAATTCGTTTGCAAATATATCCATGCAATATGGTGTTCAGGAAGCATAGGATGAGCAACACTACCAACTTCTGCCACAACTGTATTACCATTCATTGCCACAACTGGTACGTGCTTTTCTGTAGCACCGTCTGACGTATTTGCAGCTAATTCTGTCATATTTTCACCACAACAGATAACTGGAACACCAGCATCCTTTAATAGTGTAATTAAATTTCCACAGTGTTTACAAACAAGAAATCTTGGTTCTTTCATAAAATATTTACCTCATAATCTTTCAAAAATTTTTTATATGTATTTTTTACCGCAAAAATGTAGAATTTAAACAGGGATAAATTTGAATTTTTGATAGATGAACATTGGTAAGTTTGGTCTGCTTGAATTCTAAGTAATTATGTGATAAAATTTTACAGTAGCTTAGTAGTTTTGAAGCAAGCTTTGATTCAATAATAATTTCTTCGATACTTCTAAAAAACAGAAGTATCTTTTCATTATTTACAATATGATTATAACAGGAGGTATGTAGGGATATGTCAGACCATCGGATATGGAGTAAGGAAGAAACGTTACAGCGTGAGGAATTTCAGGTTATTCAGTTAGAGCGATTGAAAAAAACCGTTGAGAGAGTATATGAGAATGTGCCACATTATCACAATAAATTTGAGGAAGCCGGAGTAACTCCCAGTGAAATTCAGTCTTTAGAAGATTTAGAACGATTGCCCTTTACGGTAAAAAATGATTTTAGAGACAACTATCCTTTTGGATTGTTCTCCTCATCTAAAAAAGATATTGTTCGTTTTCATGCCTCGTCTGGAACTACTGGGAAGCCAACAGTTGTAGGATATACTCGTAAGGATATGGATACTTGGAGTGAACTCATTGCAAGATTAGTCACCATGGCTGGAGTGACTGAGGAAGATACTGCACAGATTTCATTTGGGTATGGTCTGTTCACGGGTGCTTTTGGACTTCATCAAGGATTAGAACGAATCGGTGCATCAGTAATCCCAATGTCTAGTGGTAATACAGAAAAGCAAATTATGATTATGAAGGATTTTGGTACCACAACTTTAATTAGCACGCCTTCATACGCGTTACATATGGCAGAAATTGCGGTTGAAATGGGAATTGATCCCAAAAGGGATTTAATGTTAAAATGGGGTCTCTTTGGAGGAGAAGGATCTACTGAAAGTATGAGAGCTGAAATCAATGAACGATGGGGACTTTTTGCCACTGAAAATTATGGAATGAGTGAGTTAATTGGCCCTGGGGTATCTGGTGAATGCGTTGCTTTGAAAGGGATGCATATTAATGAGGATCACTTTATCCCTGAAATCATTGATCCGAAAACTGGCCAAGTCCTCGGAGAAGGTGAAGTTGGTGAATTGGTTATAACAACTATTACAAAAGAAGCTCTTCCCATTATTAGATATCGTACAAAAGATATTACTTCTCTACATTATGAAACTTGCGATTGTGGTCGAACGACAGTGCGAATGTCTAAGATACAAGGCAGATCAGATGATATGCTCATTTTAGGAGGTGTGAACGTATTCCCATCTCAGATAGAAAATGTACTTCTAAAGATTGATGGAATTGGACCTCATTATCAGATTAAAGTATTTAAGAAAGGGTATCTGGATAAAATCGAGGTAGACGTTGAACTGGTGGATGCAAACCTATTAGATTCGTTTTCTTCGTTAGAAAATCTTAACCTGAAGATTCGCCATCAGCTGAAAACTGTTTTGGGTATTGATGCCAAAGTAAATTTGGTTGAACCGAGAAGTCTTGCAAGATTTGAGGGAAAGGCAAAAAGAGTAATCGATATGAGAGAGGTGAAATAAAATGCTTATCAAACAGATATCAATTTTTATTCCCAATAAAAAAGGAAGCTTGTCAGATTTGACTGATATTTTAATCAAGCACAATATTGACATTAGAGCCATTGCGGTTTTTGATACTTCTGAGTTTGGGATTTTACGTATTGTAGTAGATGATCCAGATCAGGCTGTTGAGATTCTTAAAGAAGAAGGCATTGTTGCAAAGGTTAGTAAAGTGATTGCAGTAGAACCAGAGGATAAACCAGGAAGCCTAAATGAGATATTTTCAATACTAAGAGATTGTGATGTAAATATTGAATATATCTATTCCTTTATTATGAGAAAAAAAGAAATGCCATATGTTGTTCTAAAGGTAGATAATCAGGAAAAGGCAGTGGCAGAGTTGATAGAAAAGGGTGTCAATGTAATCAACAAAGAAGAGGTGTATGGAAAATAATACTTGAACTCAGAATTATAAAATTTTAAATACATAATACGATTGATGTATCGTGAAAAATACAAAAGCGGCAAGCAAATATATGGAGTGAGAGTTTCCAGTAGTTGTTTGCCGTTTTGTTGAGTTTGCTAATCGATTCTGCCATTTGGCTTTGATATTTAATCCCTTCATTTGACTCTTTGATTCGGCTGTATGATTGGTAATAGGATTTTCATTATGACTCAAGATAAAACTTTAATTTTAAAATGCCATCTTGACTGCTGATATATTCTAGCTGGAGCCTATCTGGAATTCTTTCATTCCCTTTGATATTGGAAATAACAACCGTGAATCTATCCTTTTCTGCAAAAATGAAATCAAGATGAGCCATTTCTACTCCAGTCTGTAAATAACTTCCCTTCATACCGGCTGCTTTGACGGCCATATTTTGCACAAAATTTCCTTCGGACTTTACATCTTCCCAATATTGAAAAGTAATATTACGGTTTTGATTGTGGAAAGAAAAATCAATTATTTTTAGCATATACTTAGCTTTTAATCGTCCTAATGGCTTTGTATGAATATCTAAATCCAAAAAGATAGAATCTTGCTGAAAACCTATGTGGTAGTCTTCGATATAGGTTGAAATTTTATCCATAACCAACATCTTAATATCACGATTTAACATTGGCTCTGATATAGATATAATGCCCCGTTCGATATCCGTTGGTGTAAAGTTTTCCAATAGAGAAAACGCTGTTTTTTTGTTTTGAAGTAGGAATCCTAGTAGCTTTTTAAATCCAGAATCTGTCATATCATATCACTCCTTGTTTTACTCTAGGTTGTGCTTATTTTGGTGTATACGTATATTATAGCATATGTTTCACTGTGAAATGAAATGACATAAAATAACTTGTTTAAAAGATGGGAATCCGGCTAATTAAACAATGGTGGTATCTAATTCACGGAAATAGAATTCTACAAAATTACAACGCTAAAACAAAATAGTACTGTGCGAAAAATAACAAATTACTCCATTGCTTTTTTGGTACGTGAATGTTACAATGTATAATTGTTCTGATGAATAAGAATAATACAGGAAAGGTTGTGGGAAGTGTAAGTTGGAAAAATTACAATTGCATGGTTTTAATAATTTAACCAAAACGTTGAGCTTTAATATGTATGATATCTGCTATACCAAAAGTGTTGATGATAGAAAAGCTTACATCGAATATATCGATGAACAATATAATGCTGAAAAGTTGACCGAGATTCTCAAAAATGTCACACAGATTATAGGAGCGAATATCTTGAACATTGCTGTGCAGGATTATGATCCGCAAGGAGCAAGTGTTACAATACTAATTTGTGAGGAAAGTGCCCCTCCCGAATCAAAGGTAAAGATAGATAATCCATCTGTTGTTGCTCATCTTGACAAAAGCCATATCACAGTACATACCTATCCTGAGTATCATCCGGATGGTGGTATATGTACATTTCGGGCAGATATCGATGTATCTACCTGTGGAGAAATATCACCTCTAATGGCGTTGAATTATCTAATCGAAAGCTTTGGTGCCGATATGATGACATTGGACTACCGTGTCAGAGGCTTTACTAGAGATATTACTGGAAAGAAAATGTTTATCGATCATAAGCTAAACTCAATTCAGAACTATATCACTCCTGAGTTGATTGAACAGTACTATATGATTGATGTCAATGTTTTTCAAGAAAATATATTTCATACGAAGTGTAAACTGAAGAGCTTTGATCTGGACAATTATTTCTTTAATTTTTCTGTTGATGACATCAATACAGAAGAGATTAATATGATTACAGCTAAAGTTAGAAAAGAAATGGATGAGGTTTTTTACGGTAAAAATATGCCGGATAAAATATATTAAACCTGGAGGTGCATAAATGTTATTAAAAAATTGTGATTTGTGGTTTTCGGAGTATTACATGGATGATGATGTAAAGCTCTCTCTCAAAATTGATGAAGTACTTCATGTTGAGCAGACTCCGTTTCAAAAGTTGGAAATGTTCCGTAATGAAACATTTGGAGTGTTTATGGTATTGGATGGGTATACACAGGTAACCGAAAAAGACGAATTTGTGTATCATGATATGATTTGCCATCCTGCAATGTGCGTCAATCCTGACATTAAAAATGTTTTAATTATAGGTGCAGGTGATGGAGGAACAGCAAGAGAAGTTGCAAGATATAAATCCATTGAAAAGATTGACATGGTAGAAATTGATGAAGCAGTTGTAAGAGCATGCCAGAAATATATGCCAACTACATCTTCAGTATTTACAACTGAACCAAGATTGAATCTTATGTTTGACGATGGACTCCGATTTGTAAAAGAAGCTCCAACTGGCGCTTATGATTTAATCTTAGTAGATTCCACTGATCCAGCAGGACCAGGAGAAGGATTATTTACTGTTCAGTTCTATCAAGATTGCTTCAGAGTTCTCAGTGATAAGGGGATTCTAATCAACCAGCATGAAGGTGCATTCTATGATGGAGATATTGAAGAAATGAAAAAAGCCCATGCAAAAATCAAAAAAACCTTCCCAATTGCGAAGGTATTTGGTTTTAATACACCAACTTATGCATCTGGATATTGGTACTTTGGATTTGCTTCAAAAGCCTTTGATCCAATTGCAGATATGAAACCTGAAATATGGAAGCAGCTAGATCTTAAAACAAGATACTACAATGTAGAGCTCCACAAGGGTGCGTTTGCATTACCAAACTATGTTCAGGAAATTCTGGCTTCTGTAGAAGTGTAGGCAATCGAATAGATTCATATAGAAAAGAAACCAAATAGAAAGGCTCTTACGTTGATAACTTATCAAGTGAGAGCCTTTTTTGATGAGGTTATTTCCAGTTTCTTTTTTCTTTTATCATTTTTTTTGCTTGTTTGATCCCACCTACACTGGCAAACATAGAAGTCATTTTTTCTGTTTCTATTTGCTTAGATGTTAAACCATCATACCGTGCTTCTTTTTTAAGTTTTTCATAGCTGGAAAAACGACGAGGGTCTAAAGTTCCATCCTTCAATGCCTTTTGTATGGCACAGCCAGGTTCTGTCTGATGCGTGCAGTCGCGAAATTTGCACGCGGATGCAAGTTCTCCAATATCTGAAAATGATTTTGACAAATCAGCAGTGTCAACTCCAATTTCTCTCATTCCCGGTGTGTCTATGACAAGGCCTCCCTGTGGCAAGACCATTAATTCACGTCGAGTTGAGGTATGCTTTCCTTTTTCATTTTGTCGTAGTTCTGCAGTCGCCAATACTTGTTTTTCCAACAGATGATTGATTAGCGTGGACTTCCCCACACCAGAGGACCCGATAAAGGAAGCTGTCTTTCCTGACGTTAGGTATGGAAGTAGTTTTTTCCAAGAATCAGTCATCATACTAGATGTAATCACCACATCTGCCCCTAGTGAAATAGATGATATTTCACTTTCCACATGTGGAAGATTTTCGCAAAGATCTGCTTTTGTTAGCACGATGACTGGAATTGCTCCGCTATCCCATGCAATTGATAAATAACGTTCCAGCCGACTTAAATTATAATCATAGTTTAGTGCCATGCACAAGAAAACATAGTCGATATTGGATGCAACAATCTGAACCTCCTTATGTGTCCCAGCAGAAATTCTCTCAAAACTACTTTTGCGAGTGAGGACAGCATGAATGATACTACTTCCTTGCTGTTTTGGAAGGGTTATCATCACAAAATCACCAACCGCAGGAAAATCAGAAATTTGAGTTGCATCATGACGAAATTTCCCGGATACTTCTGCAAGACTTTCCCCTTGATTAGAAATAATCTTATAGAGGTCTTTGTATTGGGAAACTATCCTGGCAAGCTCATATTCTGGAAATAGAGTGGCTTCATTTATATAGCGTTGGGTAACGCCGTATTTTTCTAATTGATTCAATGTATTTACCTCCTGTTTTATCGTTCTTATGGGAGGTTTTTGTAATGGATTGTTATTTCACAAAGTCCTCCCAGAGTAATACAATCTCCAGCTGCCCTGTGTATTGATATTTCATAAACGTCTCCTCTCAGATTAAAATGGATCTGTGATATGCCACAAAGGATATCACTTCAGCAAGATAATGGTATCACAACTTCTCTTGATTGGCAATTTGGATTTACTTTACAGGATTACTAATTCGGAATGATGTTGAGTTAATTCCGCGCATTACTATTCAATTTGACGAGACTTGATAACTATTGTAAAATAAGCTTGTATGAGTTAAGCAAAATGATAATGTGCTGTAAGAGAAAATGGGGGAAACGATGAAGGACAGTTTTGGCAGAGAAATTAGCTATATGAGAATCTCCGTAACAGATCGTTGTAATTTGAGATGCAAGTATTGTATGGCTGAAGATGGCGTAGAAAGTCTCGAACATGATCAAATTTTATCTTTTGAAAACATTGAACGTATCGTGAAAGTATCCACACAGCTTGGCATTAAAAAGTATCGGCTGACTGGAGGCGAACCCATGGCGAGAAAAGGAATCGTAAATCTCGTCGAAAACTTATCAAAAATACCAGGTGTAGAAGAATTGGTAATGACAACCAATGGGATTTTGTTTGCAGAACAGGCAGAAGCGTTAAAAGCAGCAGGATTAAATCGTGTCAATATCAGTGTAGATTCATTGCTCTATCACAAATATGAAGATATTACAAGAGGTGGAGATTTAGATGAAGCTTTTGCTGGTGTAAATGCTGCCTTAAAAGTAGGATTGGCACCGCTAAAACTCAATGTGGTAGCAATTAAAGGTTTTAATGATGATGAAATACTAAACTTTGTTCAGTTGACCATCAACCATCCTATTGATATTCGATTTATTGAATTGATGCCAATTGGGCATGCAGCAAATTGTGGATATGAATATTTATCGGCAGATGAAATCAAGCAAAAATTACCAAGTCTGGTATCTTTAAATCGTCAGGATGGTGTAGCAGACTTATATAAATATCCTGAAGCCAAGGGCACCATTGGGTTTATTAGCCCTATGAGTCATCAATTCTGTAATGAATGCGACAAAATTAGATTGACATCAGATGGAAAATTAAAACCATGTCTTCATACAGACCAAGAGATTGATTTGAATGAAATTTTAGCAAAGGATGATGACGATCTTCTGAAGAAAACAATTGAAAATGCAATTTTGATGAAAGGAGAGAAACATCACTTAAATGAAGGTGGGGCTCCTGTTGAAAGAGGCATGCATCAGATTGGAGGATGAATATGGAACAGCTTTCCCATATGGATCAAAATGGAAGACCGAGGATGGTAAATGTCGGTGAAAAAGCTGATACCAATCGGGTGGCAGTTGCGGCAGGAACGATTCTTATGAAGCCTGAGACCCTAGCAAGAATCAAACAAGGGACTATGGAGAAAGGCGATGTTCTTTCAGTCGCTCAAACAGCAGGCATTATGGCGGCGAAAAATACATCTTCTGTAATTCCGATGTGCCATAATATTTTCATAACCGGTGTTGAAATGAACTTTGAAATTGATGAAGAGAATTCAGCGATTCACATTGAAGCATGTACCAGTACCATTGGAAAAACAGGGATTGAAATGGAATCCCTCCATGCAGTTTCTGTGGCGGCACTAACCATTTATGATATGTGTAAAGCCATTGATCGAGGTATGGAAATTTCAAATATTAGATTAACTAAAAAGTCGGGTGGAAAATCAGGAGTTTATATCAGAGAAGAGTAAGGAGGCGACAAATGGCAAAAGTAATAGCAATAAATGTGAGTGAAACTACTGGAGTAGTGAAAAAACCAGTTCCCCAAGCAGAGTTTGCAGAGGGTGGAATTGTAGGAGATGCTCACTTTGGATTGAATGAAGTGAGGCAGGTTAGTTTGCTTGCGGATGAAAGTGTAGATACAATGAGAGCTATGGGAGTTACTTTAGGTGCGGGTGTATTTGCAGAAAACATTACAACGCAAGGAATTGAGCTTAAAACTCTTCCTATTGGAACCAGACTGAGAATCGGAAATACCGTTCAGGAGGTTTCTAAAATAGGTAAAGAATGTCACAGTGGTTGTGCCATTAAACAGCAAACTGGAACATGTGTTATGCCGACAGAGGGCATTTTTACGAGAGTCATTGAACCGGGTATTGTAAAAGCCGGAGATGAAATTAAAATTATATAGTTATATTGTATACATAATCAGGATACTATTGATTTTATAGATTATCCTACTATATAATAAGAAAACTAGCACATTTTGGACATCTGTTTAGGCGGGACATTCTCAATGAGACTTGCCTAGCTGAATGATACATGAATGATGAATCCGAGTGATATTTTTTTATGGAGGAGAATATGGCGAATATTAAAATTACTGAAACCATCTTGCGAGACGGCCATCAATCTTTAATAGCAACTCGAATGACGACAGCAGAGATGCTGCCTGCACTGGAAATTTTAGATGGTGTAGGATACCACGCTATGGAAGTATGGGGCGGGGCCACATTTGATGCATGTCTTAGGTTTTTAAACGAGGATCCGTGGGAACGCCTAAGAACCATTCGAAAAAACGTAAAAAATACAAAATTGCAGATGCTTTTAAGAGGTCAAAACCTACTGGGTTATAAGCACTATGCAGATGATGTAGTGGATGAATTTGTAAATCGTGCAATCGGAAATGGTATTGATATTATCAGAATCTTTGACGCGTTAAATGACACAAGAAACTTAAGCAGAGCGGTAGAAGCTACAAAAAAATTCGGAGGGCATGCTCAGGGTACGATTTCTTATACCATCAGCCCAGCGCACACCAATGAAGTATTTATTAAACTTGCCAAAGAGATTGAGGAAATGGGTGCAGATTCGATCTGTATCAAGGATATGGCAGGATTGCTCAGCCCATACAATACTTATGAACTTGTAAAAGCAATTAAGAGTCAAGTAAAAATTCCGTTAGAACTTCATACCCATGCTACAAGCGGATTAGGAAGCATGACTTATATGAAAGCAGCAGAAGCAGGCGTTGATATCATTGATACGGCCCTTTCTCCATTTGCGGAGGGTACTTCTCAGCCACCTACTGAACCGATGGCATATGCATTAAAAGGAACAGAAATGGATCCAGGACTGAATATGGATCTTTTAAATCAGGCAGCAGAATATTTTAGGCCAATCCGTGAAAAATATATCGCATCTGGATTGTTAGATCCAAAGCTAATGGGCGTTGATATTAATACGCTGATCTATCAGGTTCCAGGAGGGATGCTCTCTAACCTAGTGTCTCAGTTGAAGCAGTCCAATGCTATGGATAAGTTTGAAGAAGTACTTCGTGAAGTGCCTAGAGTAAGAGAAGACTTAGGATATCCACCTCTTGTTACTCCAAGCAGTCAGATAGTTGGAACGCAAGCAGTCCTCAATGTTGTTACTGGCGAAAGATACAAGATGGTACCAAATGAGGTAAAACAAATCGTTAAAGGAATGTACGGAAAGACAACTGTTCCAATTAAAGAAGAAATTATTAAGAAAATCATTGGAGATGAAGAAGTTGTTACTTGCAGACCAGCTGATTTAATTGAACCTGAGCTAGAAAAAATCAAGAAATCTGTTGCTGAGTATATTGAACAGGAAGAAGATGTTTTGACCCACGCGCTGTTCCCTCAACCATCTGTTGCGTTTTTCCAGTATCGAAATGCACAAAGATATCAGATTGATTCATCGTTGTTAAATGAAGAGGATATGGTATATCCAGTCTAATTCAAAAATCATAAACACCACATTGAACTTAGATTGAAAACAATCGTAACAATGTGGTGTTTTTTAATTTTTATTTTTGAAGCATTTCAATGAGCATACCGTTTGATTCATATTATATGAATGTTACATTTCCTCAATCAAATAGATTCCTTCATGGTTGCTGAGCAGTTCAATTGCATCAGCGTGTTTCATCTTTCTTGGAATTTTTACTGACATATGAAAACCAATGGTGTCCGCTTCATTGGTTCCCGACTTATTGAGATAGGACTTGAGTATGGTGATATTCTGCTTTTGCACAAATGCTTGATAATCTTTTAGTTCTGAAAGAGATTCAAGCTCGACATAAAGATCCATGATTCTTGACATTTCGTAGACATAGTTTTCCACTTTCTTTAAAAAAGAAAGAGATGCGAAGACTAATAGGGAAGCAACGATAGCACCTGAGTAAAATCCAATACCAATTGCAAGACCAATACATGCAGAGGCCCATAAACCGGCTGCTGTTGTAAGTCCTCTGATTTGTTGACCACCAGTGACCAGAATTGTTCCTACACCCAAAAATCCAACACCAGTAATTACTTGTGCACCCATTCGAGTCGGATCAGCAATGGTTGTTATTGTATTGAACACAAATTCATTGGTCAGCATGGCAAGAGCTGCACCAACGCAGACGAGAATATGTGTGCGAAAGCCAGCGGGATGTTTTGCCGCACCTCGTTCTAATCCAATCATACCTCCAAAAAGGGTTGCAAGTGCAAGCCGCAGAATTACAATAAGCAAAAAACTATCCTTATTAAATAAATCGTATAGAATATGCATGACGGACTCCATTTCTCCTTCCGATTGGTTCGACGCTTTAAATTCCTTAACATTATACCATATTGATTGTATTTGTGTTAAAATAGACAGAAATAAAACGGATAGGGCGAATGATACAGGAAGTGAGGGGTTCACTATGTTTCGTGAGATTAAGAAAAAGAAACTGATACTGGAAAATCGCAAACCTTATAATAGTGAGGTGATGGAATATCTAGATGAAATGAATCGAACAGATTGGATTTATTCCTCATTACGATTAGATGGAAGCTGTGTACAAAGGCAAAACGTGGAGCACATTGTAAAAGGTGAATTTCAAACTGAAGTGACAATCAATGATCATGCTTCCATTGGCAGATATGAAGCAGCAATTCGTTATGCATATGATATGGTCGAAATGAAAATGGACTTGACCATGGAATATCTTTTGCAATTTCACAGAATTCTATCAGGGAATCCGAACGCAGTGTATAGAAGATCCAATCCTATTTTGGTGATGCTAAGCTACAATCCACCTTTTCCAAGTGAAATTGCTGAACAAATAGAAATCCTATTTCATTGGCTTGGCACTGCAGATTTTGAAGGAAACCCAATCTTACGAGCGACCCATTTACATCATCGACTGATTGAAATCTATCCATTTGAACAAGAATCGGAAGCAGTAGCTAGAATGGCAATGTACTATGAACTCATACGAAATGGATACCCCCCTATTCTATTAGGGATTAATGAATCTGAATACTATACCATGATTCATCAGTATATCAAAAAAGAAGAAATTAAACCCTTTTATGATGCGGTTGAACGTGGTGTATTCAACAAACTGGAACTGATGATGCAGCTCACAGCAACTCAAAATGTATAATTACGTATATACAACGAAAACCCGGCAGCGCCGGGTTTTTTGAGTTTTATTTTATTTAGCTTCTCAGCATTTCTTTTACACTATCAAAAGAAGTTGAACCCATGGATTTTTTGGCACTGATGCATGCTCTGATATGAATCTTATCAAAAATATCTTCTTCAAAGCGATCAGAAAACTGCTTTAACTCCTCTAAGGATAAATCTTCGATTGCTGTATTTCTTTCAATACAGTATAGCACGATTTTTCCAATAATCTCATGACAATCACGGAAAGCGAGTCCTTTTGAAACAAGGTAATCTGCTGCATCTGTTGCATTCATAAATCCAGATTTGGCGGCTTGCTCCATGACCTCTTTGCGTACTTTCATGGTTCCAATCATTTGAGTGAAAATCTCTAGGGATTTTTTCATGGTATCTCCTGCATCAAAGACAGGCTCTTTATCTTCCTGCATATCTTTGTTGTATGCAAGGGGAAGTCCCTTCATGATGGTCAGAAGTGTCATCAAATCACCATAAACACGACCTGTTTTTCCACGAATCAACTCTGCCATGTCAGGATTCTTCTTTTGTGGCATAATACTGCTTCCAGTACTAAACGCATCATCAATTTCAATAAAGCTAAATTCGGAGGAACTCCAAATAATTAATTCTTCACAGAAACGGGATAAGTGCATCATACTAATGGAGCAACAGCTTAAAAACTCCAAAGCAAAGTCACGATCACTCACTGCATCCATAGCATTTTTGCACACGTCAGCAAATTCAAGTTCTTTTGCAAGAAACACACGGTCGGTGTTATACGTTGTTCCTGCCAAAGCACCAGAGCCAAGAGGAAGACAATCCGTTCCTTCATAGCAATTTTCAAATCGCTTGATATCTCGTCGGAACATCTCTCTGTACGCTAGGAGATGGTAGGCTAGTGTAACAGGCTGAGCACGTTGTAAATGGGTGTATCCTGGCATTACTGTGTCTAGATGCTGTTCCGCTAAAGTCGTCAAGGTGGTAGTCAATTCTATGATTAAATCAACAATTGTTAGAATCTCCTGCTTTAGATACAAGCGGATATCTACAGCAACCTGGTCGTTTCGGCTTCTTGCAGTGTGGAGTTTTTTTCCAGTTGCGCCGATTCTTTCGGTTAGAATACTCTCAATATTCATGTGAATATCTTCTTGCTCGATGGTAAATTGGATTTTTCCATCTTCTATTTCACTGAGTATTTCCAGCAAAGCTGTTTCGATGGCTGAAGATTCATCTACCGTAAGAATTCCCTGTTTTGCAAGCATTTTTGCATGAGCAATGCTTCCTGTAATATCTTGACGATACATTCTTTGGTCCACTTCGATGGATGCATTGAATTCTTCTGCCAAAGAATTTTCAGCTTTTACAAATCTGCCTTTCCAAAGCTTCATACTAAATCTCCTAACTATTTTTTCTGCTTTAAGATCGCTCGAATCTTCATAGCAAGAGAGAAGAGGTTAATAAATCCTTCTGCATCTTGCTGGTTGTATACTTCATCTTCGCCAAATGTAGCAAAATCTTCGCTGTAAAGGGAATTCTCAGATTTGGAGGCAACTGGCAAGCAATTACCTTTGTAAAGCTTCATTCTAACAGTACCTGTTACAGGTTCTTGAGTAGAATTTACAAAAGCATCAAGAGCTTCTCTAAGTGGAGTAAACCAAAGACCATCATATACGAGCTGTGCATATTTTTGACCTATCATATTTTTGTATGTCATGGTGTCACGATCTAAGATTAACTTTTCTAAATCAGCGTGGGCTTTGTAAAGAATCGTTCCTCCTGGAGTCTCATAAACACCACGGGATTTCATTCCAACGAGTCTGTTTTCTACGATATCAATGGTGCCGATTGCGTTTTCACCACCGATTTTATTGAGTTCTGTTAGTATTTCAAGTGGAGACATTTTCTTGCCGTTTAAACCAACGGGAGCTCCTTTTTCAAAATCCACATCCACATATGTAGCTTTGTCTGGAGCTTGTTCCGGTGGAACACTCATCACAAGAATATCATCTAAGTGCTCATTCCAAGGGCTTTCCAGATTTCCACCTTCATGGCTGATATGCCATATGTTTTGGTCTCTGCTATAGATTTTTGCTTTCGATTGTGCGATTGGAATGTTGTGGCTTTCTGCATAAGCGATTAAGTCTTCTCTAGATTTAAAGTCCCATGTTCTCCATGGCGCGATAATTTTAATCGCTGGGTTCAATGCATGGATGGTGGATTCAAAACGAACTTGATCGTTTCCTTTTCCAGTACAACCGTGACAAATATAAAATGCACCTTCCGCTTCGGCAACTTCAACGAGCTTTTGTGCCATTAAAGGTCTAGCCATAGAAGTTCCAAGCAAGTAATCATTTTCATATACCGCACCGGCCTTTAAAGTTGGCCAGATATAATCTGAAATAAATTCATCCTGAATATCAATGATGTAAGACTTAGCAGCACCTGTAGCATATGCTTTTTTTTCTACTGCATCAAAATCCTCAACCTGTCCTGCATTGCAGCAAACAGCGATTACTTCATAATCGAAATTTTCCTTGAGCCAAGTCAAAATAATTGAAGTGTCAAGACCGCCGGAATAAGCTAATACGACTTTTTCTTTTGCCATGTTTATATCCTCCTTTAGGCATCTATTTATATTTTTCATTTATATGGTATCCATAAAAATAATGATTGGAAAGAGTATACCATTCAAACGGGAAGAAATCAAGTTGAATTCGATAATTATTCATAAAATATTATAATTATACATAGCGCCTCCTGCGAGATTGAATGGGAATGATGTTTACTTTATTACCTTTTTTTAATATAATATTCTTAGAAAGTTACGATGGAGGAAACGCCTTGAATATAAATGAAATGTATCAAATATTAAATGAGAAAATAGATAAAAAACAATTACAAGTGAATGCTCCAATGGATGAGCACACTTCTTTTCGAACGGGTGGTCCTGCGGCACTTTTGGTTGAACCGAAGGATCAATTGGAACTATCTTATACATTACAGCAGATGGAACAACAAAAAATATCACACATTGTGATTGGAAATGGCTCGAATCTACTCTTTTCTGATGAGGGTTATGGAGGCGTTGTAATAAAAATCGGGACATCCTTTCAGTCAATCAGAAAGGAAAACAATCGAATTCATGCAGGTGCGGGTGCGTTACTATCGGCTGTGGCAAGAGAAGCAGCAAAAGGTGCACTGGCTGGATTTGAGTTTGCAGCAGGTATTCCTGGTTCTGTAGGTGGTGCGGTTTATATGAACGCAGGTGCTTATGGCGGTGAGATGGTTCAAGTATTAGAGTCAGTCATCGTGATGAAAAAAGATGGGTCCGATATTGTAAAAAAAACAAAAGGAGAACTGGACCTTACTTATCGGCATAGCAATTTAAAAGACTCGGGCGAAATATTGCTGGAAGCTACGTTTATACTTCAGCCAGGAGAACGATCCGTAATTGAAGCAAGAATAAAGGAACTCAATGGAAGACGAGTCGAGAAACAACCACTTTCTTATCCAAGTGCAGGTAGCTTTTTCAAACGACCAGAAGGAAATTTTGCAGGAAAGCTTATTGAAGATGCAGGTCTTAGGGGTCTTAGCTGCGGAGGTGCCTGTGTGTCTTCGTTACATGCTGGATTTATCATTAATAAAGGAAGCGCGACTACAAAAGACATCTTGGATTTGATGGAAATCGTGAGAGCAACCGTGTACGAAAAGTCTAATGTACTTTTAGAACCAGAAGTACGAATCATTGGTGTAAATCAGGAGCAATAATGGTGAAAAGAAATAGCGAGTATCATACTCCAATACAAAATGAATTGAGTCAAGAGATCGCGACGCAAGATAAACTGGCACAAGGTATAACAGGGCAAGATAAGCCAGAATCAGATAAAACGGCACATGATAGAAGGATGCAAGATAGAAGGACAAAATATAGCCTGTCCTATGATATACATACTCATACAGTGTTTTCTCATGGGAAAGGAACCATTGAAGATAATGTGAAGGCTGCCAGAGAAAAAGGCATACGATCAATTGGTATTTCCGATCATGGGCCTGGTCATATTACTTATGGAGTGAAACGCTCTGCATTTCCTGAGATGAAAAAAGAAATTGTTCGATTGAGAGCGTGTTATAAAGATATGGAAATTCTCCTTGGGGTTGAGGCTAATATCATAGACCGAACAGGGAAATTGGATGTATCACAAGAAGACGCGGAAGAATTTGACTTTCTTCTTGCGGGATATCATTTTGGCGTATTTGGAGATCAGCCATTCCAAGCCATGGGGATCCATATACGAAACTATTGGAGCAGTCAACTTATGAAACGGACCAGCAAAAAACAAGTCCTTCAAAATACAGAAATGATTGTTCGATCAATTTATGAAAATCAAATTAAGATTTTAACCCATCCAGGAGACAAGGGTGCTGTAGATATTTATGAAGTTGCGCTGGCTTGTGCCAACAAAAATACGTTGATGGAAATCAGCACATGGCATGATTGGCTTACTGTGGATGGAATTAGAGAGGCGGCTAAAACAGATGTGGGATTTGTAATCAGCAGCGATGCCCATACTCCCGGACGAGTTGGGGACTGTAGGGGAGCAGTTGAACGTATCCTTGCAGCAGGTTTGGATCCTCAAAGGGTAGATAATTTAGTGATGGAATAAAAGTGTGTCAAAGAGGAAGAAGGGGTACCATGGATGTGATTATTGTCACTGGCTTGTCCGGTGCAGGGAAGAGCCAAGCAATTAATTGCTTGGAGGACATGGGGTATTATTGTATTGACAATATGCCGCCAGCTTTGTTAAAAAATTTTATGGATTTGATTATGAGAGATCAGATTACCATTGAGAAAGCAGCTTTTACCATTGATATTCGTGGTGGTGAATTTTTTGATGATCTAAAATCTAGTTTGGCCGAGCTCAAGCATACTGGTTTTGAGTTTCGCATCATGTTTTTAGAAGCCTCAGATGAAGTATTGATTCGGAGATTTAAAGAAACAAGAAGAGCACATCCTTTGGCGCTCACTGGTAGTACCATGACAGGGATTGAGAAAGAGCGGAAAAAGCTGATTGAGATTAGAGGAATGGCAGATTACATCATTGATACTTCTTCCATGAAATCGGCTATGCTGAATCAAGAAATTAAAAAACTACTCACTTCTGGCGATGAAGCTCAGAGTTTTACCATTAGCGTTCAGTCTTTTGGTTATAAAAACGGAATTCCCCTTGATGCAGACATTGTCTTTGATATGAGGTTTATTCCCAACCCATATTATCTTGCCAGTATGAAAAAACTGACTGGAAATAGTGAGAAGGTTAGCCGTTATGTTCTAAAATTTCAGGAAACTCAGGTATTTTTGAGAATGGTATATGATATGATCAATCATCTGATACCTTATTATACCAAAGAGGGAAAGTCACATTTGGTTGTGGCATTTGGTTGCACTGGTGGGCAACATCGTTCTGTAGCGGTAGCCAATGAGGTTACAAAAAGATTGCTAGAGGAGGGAAAGCGTGTAGTCACCTTACACCGTGATATTGAAGAACGAAAAAGAATAAAAAAGTTTATAAAGGATGGAAACGAATAGATGGAACAACCAAAGGGGATAAATCGAATCGAAGAAATGATAAATGGTCCTAAAATTGTTGTCATAGGTGGAGGCACTGGACTCTCTGTAATCTTGAGGGGGATGAAAAAAATTACAGATCATTTGACAGCAGTTGTTACGGTTGCTGACGATGGTGGTGGATCTGGAATTCTCAGAGAGGATTTAGGAATGCTTCCACCAGGAGACATAAGAAGCTGTATTTTGGCTATGGCAGATGAAGAAAGCACCATGCAGGAACTATTGGAATATCGCTTTCAAGAAGGTCGATTGGAAGGCCAAAACTTTGGAAATCTTTTCATTGCAGCACTGAACGGAATCTATGGTAATTTTGAAGAGGCCGTAGCAAAGACCAATGAAATATTAAGAGTAAAAGGGCAAGTGGTTCCTGTTACAGGAAGTGACATTACGCTATGTGCCCAATTAGAAAATGATAAGATTGTTTGTGGAGAATCTAAAATACCTGAGATGACTTTGGCAGAAAATAGCCCCATCAAGAGGGTCTTTTTATCACCGGAAAAGCCTTCGGCTACTTCCATCGCGTTAGAAGCTATTGCTGATGCAGAACTGATTATGATAGGCCCAGGGAGTCTATTTACCAGTATCATACCGAATCTTCTTGTAGATGGTATTGTTGATTCAATTTGCAAATCAAGTGGAATTAAGGTATTGATTTGTAATATGATGACACAACCAGGAGAAACGGATGGTTATACGGTAGGAGATCATGTTGTTCGTACCGAAGAATATCTAGGGAGGGGTATTTTAGACTATGTGATTGCAAACAATGGAACCATAGACAATCATCAAGTTAGACCATATCAAGAAGATGGAGCAATACAGATTATTCCCTCTGATGAAGACCGTAATCGATTAAAAGAACAAGGAATTTCTCTCATTGAAAGTAATTTTGTTGATATAAAAAAAGGATATATCAGACACGATGCGGATCGAATCGCAAGCATTATATATAGTTTGCTATGCGATTAGATATAGTTATTTATTTAATCTAAATTATTTAATCTAAAGGAGAAACACAATGGAGAAACTGATTATCACCGCAGCAATTTGCGGTGCAGAGGTCACCAAAGAACACAACCCTGCAGTTCCCTATACTGTAGAAGAAATTGTGAAAGAGGCAGAATCTGCCTATCAGGCAGGAGCTGCTGTCATCCATCTTCACGTCCGTGAGGACGATGGAACACCCACACAAAGCAAAGACCGCTTTCAGGAGTGTGTTGATGCAATCTTGAAGGTTTGCCCAGATGTGATTGTGCAACCTTCCACAGGTGGAGCAGTAGGAATGTCTGATTTAGAGAGACTTCAGTCCACAGAAATTCAGCCAACTCCTGAGTTCGCTACCCTTGACTGTGGTACATTGAACTTTGGAGGGGATGAAATCTTCATCAACACAGATAACACTATCTTTAACTTTGCTAAGATTATGAAAGAACGAGGCATCAAACCGGAATTAGAAGTGTTTGATAAAGGGATGATTGATATTGCTCTCAAAGCTCATAAAAAAGGACTTTTGGTGGAACCGCTTCATTTTGACTTTGTTTTAGGCGTCCAAATGGCTGCAACACTTCGAGACCTAGTCTTTATGGTAGGCAGTATTCCACCAGGCAGCACTTGGACCGCCTCGGGTATTGGAAAAAGTGAGTTTGAGATTGCAGCGGCGACCATCATCATGGGCGGCCATGTGAGAGTTGGATTTGAAGATAATTTATATGTGGAAAAGGGTGTACTTGCTAAAAATAATGGGGAACTTGTAGAAAAAGTTGTGAAAATTGCAAAGCTTCTTGGAAGAGAGATTGCTTCTCCAGAGGAAGCTAGAAAAATATTAAGTATATCGTAATTGAGGAGTATGTATGTCGTTTTCTGCTACAACAAAAAATGAATTGGCTAGAACCGAGCCAGAACGCAAATGCTGTCAGTTAGCTGAAATTGCGGGTTTTATCAGGATGTGTGGGACTATTAAGCTTTCTGGTGGTGGGAAAATAAATGTGGTGCTGTTGACTGAAAATCCAGCAGTTGCAAGGCATTGCAAGAGGCTCATCAAAGACTACTTTGGTGTCAACACTACTTTAGTGATTGCTAAAACGGCAATTCTAAAAAAAGGTCATTACTATGAGCTGACCATTGATTCGGAAGGGAACGCAGAACAAATCTTGCGCGAGACTGGAATCCTTATGGTAAGGGAAGGCTGTAACTATATTAGTGACGGAATTTATGCGGATTTAATTAAGACGAAATGCTGTCGCAGATCATATTTGAAAGGTGTCTTTTTAGGAGCAGGGACCATTACTGATCCTGAAAAAGCATACCATATGGAAGTCGTTTGCAACAGTGAAACCCTTGGAAATGATGTAAAAAAACTGATTAATAGTTTTGGACTCCATTCAAAAACTGTGGTGAGAAAAACCAGTCATATTGTTTACATTAAGGAAGCAGAGCAAATCATAGATTTCCTAAATATTTTGGGGGCTCACGGCCAGCTTCTTGATTTTGAAAATGTTCGTATTGTAAAAGAAATGCGGAATAAAACCAATCGAATCAGTAACTGTGATAGTGCAAATCTAGATAAGACCATCAATGCTTCTGTCAAACAAGTGGAGAATATTAGATTAATAGAAGCCACAAGAGGGTTAGGGTTTCTCCCTGATAAACTGCGAGAAGCTGCTGAACTTCGTTTAGAAAACCCAGAGGCATCTTTGCTTGAATTATCGGAAATGATAGACCCACCAATAGGTAAATCTGGAATGAATCACAGGTTTAAAAAGCTTGCAGAAGTAGCAGAACGAATACGCGCTTCTCAATAAATGAACCGCATAAGGAGAATTCAATAAGCTCATTTTGTGATAGCTGAGCTAATATTCTTATAACAGGTTCCATTCCTGCCACTTGTTATGGCAAGGTATCGGGCCTGTTTTTTTATATCCTATTTTCCTATTGCACTTTTTTTGGCTTAATCTCCCTTTCGTCTCCTTTTCCTTTAATCTCAATTTTTGTTCCTTTTGCTCATTAAGAGTTCTGAATAACAGATAATAATTATCGATAAACAATAAAAATAAATTGACAAACAATAAATTGGATTCTATAATGTGACTATGAATGCAACAGAAACTAGGAATATAGATAGGAATGCAACTCATAATATAAACTATCAAATGTATGGTGAAAGGGAAAAAGTATGTGGAATCCAAACCGATCTGTATTGATATCTTCATGGTGTACAAAAATAATGATGGCACTATTGTTGTGCTCAATTGTTTTTGTACCGACGTTGGTAAAAAGTTATGTTTATTACACATTGAAATCATGGGATTTAGTCATGCCACTGATGATTACAATTTATGTTTGTCTGATACCAGGGATGCTGGCATTACTTTCCTTAGACCGGCTACTATCCAATATCAAAAAACAGTTGGTTTTTATTCATCAAAATGTAACGTGTTTGAGAGTGATTTCTTGGTGTAGCTTTTCCGTATCCATTATTTTGCTCATTTCAGGGCTATACTACATATTGTTTTTAATGATTGCAGTAGTGGCCGCGTTTTTTGGACTCATCATGAGAGTCGTGAAAAATGTCATTGAGCAAGCTGTTTTGATTAAAACGGAACATGATTTTACCATTTAGAGGGAGAAAAACCATGGCGATTGTAGTGAATTTAGATGTCATTATGGCAAAGCGAAAAATGTCAGCAGGGGAGCTGGCAGAAAAAATTGGAATCACGCCTGCAAATCTCTCTATTTTAAAAAATAATAAGGCAAAGGCCATCAGGTTTTCGACCTTAGAAGAAATCTGTAGCGTGTTGGATTGTCAACCAGGGGATATTTTAGAGTATGTTAAGGAGGATGAAAGATGAATGGGGAATTATCGGGGGGAAAGAACGGAGTTATTTATGAGTCAAATGCTTCAATCTATGTGATAAAACTGAAAGACAAAGAGTTTTCGATAAAGGATGGAATCGGAGCATATTTTATGCTGGCATGTGGATTCCTTTTTTGGAATCTAATTTCCTTTGACTATTTTGGTGCGGGGGCAGCTATTTTTACTGGGGTTTTGATAGGTGTTTCTATTGGATATTTATATTCACAGGGCAGTCGATTGAGCAAGGGGAATGTTGTTCCTTTGATGCTTTTGACCATTTCAGGACTTAGTTTCTTTTGGGTTGCAAGTCCTTTTATACAAAGGGTAAATTTTCTTTTTTTAGGTGCAATTTATATCCATTGGATTTCATCTTTTTCGGGCCGAACCCAAGGAATTTCATCAAGGAGTATTGTGGATTGGTTTCATCAATCGGTGACAGTTCCTCTAAGTGACTTCTTTAGTATTTTTCTGGCAATGAAGAAGCTCACAAAAAATAGCACCAGAAGTAGGACTGTATCCCGAAGCATATTGGGAATATTGGTGTTTCTTCCAGTGTTGCTTGTGGTCTTGTTGTTGCTTTCTAGTGCGGATGCCAGCTTTGCATTTATGATAGATAAAGTGCAAATTGTACTGTCGGGTAATTGGTTGGAGTATCTGGGTCAATTTATCATCGGCATTCCTGTGGCTTGCTACCTCTTTGGACTGCTTTATGGAAGTAAACAGGAGAAAGAAAAAGAGACAACAGAGCCAATTCAATCAGAAAAAGAATCAAAGCCGCTCTCTTTAGAACAAAGAATAGAAAACCCACCTTTAGAGAATATGATTTCTGGATTTCGTGTCATACCGGGAGTGTCTGTTTATGCAGCTTTGGCTTCGTTAAACTTTGTATATCTATTGTTTTTCTTTGCTCAAAGTGCCTATCTTTTTTCTGCATTTAGAAATCAACTCCCAAATGCGATTACCTATGCAGAGTACGCTAGACGAGGATTTTTTGAACTTTGCCTTGTGGCGATCATTAATCTTCTTGTAATAGGCACGGCTTACCTCTTGGCGAAAAATGATAAACCGTCGGTATTAAAGTGGGAAACCATTGCACTCAGCGGGTTTACCTTGGCACTAATTGGGACTGCTATGAGTAAGCTAACGATGTATATTCATTATTACGGACTTACATTGCTTCGCGTCTATGCAGCATGGTTTATGATTTTATTATTTCTTATCTTTATAATTGTCATTGTGAGACAGTTTGTTGATTTTAATGGAACCAGAGCCGGAGTTGTAGGTCTTGCCTTACTCCTGTTTGTTTTAATTTATGGAAATATAGATGGCATGATTGCAAAGTATAATCTTCACCAATACCAATTGGGAAAATTGAGCTTTCTTGATATCGAATCTATGGATGAGCTGTCTGATGCAGCAGTGCCAGCACTATATCAAGCATATCTTACGATTCCAGATCAAGAGAAAAAGGAAGCCATCAAATATGCAATATTGCATCCAAGCGATAACGTATATGATGCATCTTCAAAACAAGATTTTCGCATATGGAACTACCAGTCAGCGAAGGCTGAACAAATCAGAGCTGAACTCAACCTTTCCTTGAAGCCCTCAAGATGATATAATATGGGCATATGCTTAAAGTCAATGTTGAATTTTGTAAGGAAATCGCCGCTTAAAATTCAAGGACCATTGGCACAAGGAGGTCAGGAATGGTAGAAAACAAAACGACAGTTCGTGTGATTTATGCAGATACAGATGCAATGGCAGTTGCATATCATACAAATTATATTAAGTGGTTTGAAGTGGGCAGAAGTGAGCTCTTAAGAAGCATTGGATACCCATATGCAAGAATGGAGCGAGAAGGAGTATTACTTCCTGTTGCAGAATGTAATTGCAAGTATAAAGCCCCAGCGGTGTATGATGACATGCTAGAAATTACTGCACGCCTTGCTGCAATCAAAGGTGCGACGATTACGCTGGATTATGAAATCAGAAGGCAGGATACACAAGAATTACTTTGTACTGGTTTTACGAAGCATGCAGTGACAGATGGTTCCTTTAAACCAATCCGATTGCGCACGAAAAATAACGTATTGTATGAGTTGCTCCTAGGGGGAGCCGAGGAGGAAGAATAAGATGGATATTAAAGAATTGTATGAAAAAAGTGCAGCTTTTCATGGACATACTTGCCCCGGACTTGCCATTGGAGTAAGAGCAGCAGTCGAAGCGCAGAAAATTTTGAAGGTTGAGCATGCGGCAGATGAAGAAGTGGTTTGCGTCACAGAAAACGATGCTTGCGGAGTAGATGGAATTCAGGTCATCACTGGGTGCAGTGCGGGAAAAGGAAACCTAATCTTTCGCATCAGGGGAAAACAAGCCTTCTCGTTTTTTAATCGCAAGACAGGGGAAGCCGTTCGACTGGTGTTGAAACCTTTAGCTCAAATGGAAAGTAGAGAGGCAAAGCAGAATTATATTTTGGAAGCCCCACTTGATGAGGTATTTGACATTAAAAAACCAGAATATACGCTTCCAGAACAGGCAAGGCTGTTTGACTCCATCGTTTGTGAAAGTTGCGGTGAAAGCACGGCAGAACCTTATATCAGAATGGAAAATGGTAAAAAGGTATGCGTAGATTGTTTTCACGACTATTTCAGGATGTAAATCAGAAAGGGTAAAATGGATTAATTACGGTTTCACTGAATCTGCAGAGTAAAAAATGGTTCATAAAGATGCTCCTGGCTAGATGCGTTTTCGAAAACCCATCTGGCCAGGAGCATCTTTGTTTGGAGTATATGTAATTGTTCGGTTATCGATTTGCGAATCACATGGATGAAAGTCAAGGCGAATCGGAGGTCCAAAATCAAGGCGAATCGGATTTTGCTATTCTAGGATTTCACCAGTTGTGGAAATGGTGACGACCTGCCAAGGAATCATTTTGTCGCTGTTTTTTAAAGCATTTACAACTGCATTTTGAATCCCGCCACAGCAAGGAACTTCCATACGAACGACAGTGACACTTTTGATGTTGTTGTTTGCAATAATCGCAGTAAGCTTTTCTGTATAATCCCCTTCATCAAGCTTTGGACAACCAATCAAGGTGATTTTATTTTTAATGAATTTATTGTGGAAATCTCCGTATGCAAAGGCAGTACAATCAGCAGCAATCAATAGGTTTGCATTATCAAAGTATGGTGCATTGATTGGAACTAATTTGATCTGGACTGGCCATTGCTGAAGCTGGGATTCTGGAGCAGCAACCTGATTTGCGGTTTGTGGCATTTCAGGTGCAGCGCAACCATCATTGCTCTCTTCTCTTTTTAGCATACGAGAAAGTGTTCCAGGACAGACATGAGGCGTGCTTTGTGGAGCTGAATAGGAATTGCTCTGTGGAGCACTTGCCTGTTTTTTCTTCATGTTTGCCTCTACCGCTGCCTCGTCATATGCAGCCGCTTCTCTTTCTACAAAAGTAATTGCTCCTGTTGGACAAGCAGGAAGGCAGTTGCCCAGGCCATCACAGTAGTCATCACGGATCAGTTCAGCTTTTCCATCTATCATGGCAATGGCACCTTCGTGACATGCATTGACGCAAACTCCACATCCATTACATTTTTCCTTATCAATATTTATAATTGTTCGTATCATTTTATTTTCCCCCTATGAATCAATTTCATAAATTGCTTTGCTTTTATATTCCCAGTATAGTAGAATCATAACAGAAGTGATGTTGCATTTGCAACGGGAGGTGATTTTTTTGAAACATAACTTAAAAACACTCATGATGACTTCTTTATTTCATGGTGTGTCGGAAAAAGACTTAGAAGCAATGTTAGGATGCCTTGGGGCAGCTGAGAAGAAATATAATAAAAACGATATTATACTTTTGGCAGGCAGTAAAGTTTCTTCTATTGGTATTATGATGGAGGGAAATGCACAAATTACTAGAGAAGATGCAGAGGGGAATCGAGCGATTTTATCAGAATTATTGAAAGCGGATATTTTCGCTGAAGCCTATGTTGCGGCCGGATCTGTAGAGATTCCAATTACAGTGATTGCAACAACTGAGTGCAGAATTGTATGGATTCCTTTTCAAAAGATAATCGGGACTTGCAGCAATTCTTGCGGATTTCATAAGACACTCGTTCAAAATATGATGCGCGTAATCGCCATGAAAAATATTATGATGAACGAGAAAATGCGGATTCTATCTTGCAAAACTACTCGAGAAAAACTTTTAACATATCTTTCTGATTATGCCGAGCGAGCTGGAAAAGAAAAATTTCGGATTCCATTTTCTAGAAATGAGCTTGCAGATTATCTCAGTGTTGATCGGAGTGCCATGTCAAGAGAACTAAGTAAGCTGTCGAATGAAGGATATCTAAACTATAATAAGAATGAATTTGAATTGTTCTAGTTGAGATGATAAAATGCTATTTCAGATTACAACTCAACCAGAATGTATTTTCATGTATGTTTAAAACGGTTGTGATAAAATCAAAAAGGAGAAAAGTGAAAATATGAATATAGAAAAAGGGCAAATTCACCAAATGGTGATAGAAGATATGAGCCAAGAAGGAACTGGTATTGGAAAACTGGATGGTTTGGCCGTTTTTGTAGAAAATGCTATCGTTGGTGATACGATTAAGGCGGAATTGACCAAACTAAAAAAGAACTATGCTTTTGGCAGAATGACAGAGATTGTAGAACCATCGGCAAAAAGAATTGTGCCTCCATGCAAATATGCGGAAAAGTGCGGTGGCTGCTCTTTGCAAAACATGGACTACTCAGCACAGCTTGACTGGAAACAAAACTTGGTAAGAGAGAAAATGACTCGTCTTGGAAGCGTTGAAAATCCATTGATATATCCTGCTATCGGGATGGAAGATCCTTGGAGGTATCGAAATAAGGCACAGTTTCCTGTGGGACAGGGCATCGTCGGTTTTTACCAAGCAAAGAGCCATCGATTAATCAACTGTGATCCGTGTTTGATTCAGTCAGAACCAGCAGACGCCGCGGCTAGAACCTTGCGATCCTTCATGAAGAGTGACCACGTTACGGCTTATGATGAAAAAACAGGAAAAGGCTTGTTTCGCCATATGATTGTAAAGACTGGCTTTCAAACTGGAGAAGTGATGGTCATCCTAGTAATCAATGGTAAAGGGATTCCAAATGGAGAAAAACTAGTCTACCTGCTAGATGATGCCATTAGTGAACTGCCAGTTGATCCAAAGACAGGAGTAGAATACTCTCTGGAAAGTGTTATTATCAATATCAATAAAAAGAAAACTTCTGAAATTTTAGGTGAACAATGCATTACACTAGCCGGAAAGCCAACGATTCTGGAAAGGGTAGGAACTATGCAGTTTGAAATTTCACCCATGTCTTTTTACCAAATCAATCCAGAGCAGATGATTCGTCTATATGATAAGGCTTTAGAATATGCAGCTTTGACTGGAACAGAAACCGTATTCGACCTTTACTGTGGTATCGGAACCATCGGTTTATATTGTGCGGACAAGGCGCAAAAGATAATCGGAATCGAATCTGTCAAAAGCGCAGTTCTTGATGCAAACCGAAATGCAGTCATCAATGGCATTGTCAATGCAGAGTACATCTGCGGAAAAGCAGAAGAAGAGCTGCCAAAACTGATTAAAGAAGGAATTACCGCCGATGTGGTGATTCTAGATCCACCGAGAGCAGGCTGTGAACCGGCGCTTCTTGAAGCAGTCGCAAACGCAAACCCAGACCGTATCGTCTATGTTTCATGCGACCCAGCCACACTGGCAAGAGATGTGAAGATATTAGGCGAACTGGGATATGCTTTTGTAGAGGCCCAGCCGGTTGATATGTTCCCGCATACAGGGCACGTAGAAGCGATAATTCTGATGACGCGTAGTGGTTCAGGCGATAAAAAGTAGAGTTTGACCACAACATATAGTGGTTTTAGTCTGAATTTTGGACAAAAAACAGACGAAAAAATGACGTTTTTTGACCCCTAAAAATGGGCTAAAATATAGATGACATAGGGTGAAATCGAAAAAAACGATAGTTTTGAATTGATTTTGATAACACAATTGAATATTTCAGGAATGAATAATTATGAGGCAAAGTTTACTGGTCTATTAAAATGACCAATGAGCATTGCCTCATTTTTTATGCTCAAAAATCAGAAAGAGAGGGAAAAAAGATGTCAAAGTATTTTATGAATGATTCAGAACTTCAAGAGCTAGAGCAGTTGATGATGTTGGTTCCAAATTTCTCACCAAGGGGTAGAGGAATAATTGTGGTCCACGGATTTGGAAAGGCAGATGCACAAGAAAGAGAAGTAGAAATCTTGCCCATCTTAGCAGAACAATTCAGATTTGATTCAGATATTGGATGTCTGAATGGTAATGGTAGAGATGCATCCTATGATCGATTCATTACAAGTTGTTTTCATGATTGTAAGTCATATCGGCTTCAAAGTCGCCTTGAGTATTTGATTAGAAACTACTCGTCTGATTTTTTCATAAGCCAAGCTCACAAAGCAAGATTTGATTCTGTTTGTAGACTGCAAGAAATTCCAGTTGAAAACAAAAGTCCAATCCACCTTGCGGTTTTATTTCTGCTAACAGTAGATGAAAAACTATGGCTTGCAGCAAAGGATCATGTATTTGATGACCATTTTGATTTTAAGAAAATGAGTTTAAGTGGCATCAACACTGATGGCTATGCCATCTACCAAATGGCAAAGACCATCTTCATGGCAAAAGAATACATCAGATTGGATGAAATAGCTGATAAGTTTTTAATAGGTGATCAGGCATTTAAATCAATCATTCATTCAATACTGATAGTCAAATACGGTGCGTCTGTGCTCCAAGTAAAATTCAAGTAAGCCACCTTCTACAAATCAAAATGTAGAATGTGGCTTTTTTAATGTCACAAAATGAATTGGAGGGATAAAAAATGTACATTACAATCAAGAAATCAAACAACATCGATGAGAAATCTATAGAAACTTGGTTTCCAGTCGGAGAAGAAAAGTTAAATCAAATCTCCCAGGAGTTAGGCATTGGCATTTCAATGAATGCCAATTGCTATATTGTCGATTCAAATGACAGCGATTTGATTGGTGTCATTAAAGAAAGATACTGCAACATTGATGAACTTAACTTTTTAGTAAAAAGGCTAGATAGCTTTGATGCAAAAGAAAAAAACACTTTCTTTGCTTCTGCTGTTGCCACTGATTCTCAGTCACTTAAAGATCTCATCAACCTAACCTACAATACCCATTGTTACAGTGTCGTTAGTGACTTTAGTAATCTCAATGCGGTGGGAAGAGATGTATATCTTAATGAGGTCGGTGCTGCGACTACAAAAGAACTTGAAGCAATCGATGGAAGAGCCGTGGTTGATGAACTTATGAAATTTAGTCCAATGAAAGTGGTAACGTCTTATGGAGTTCTTTATCAAAATAGAAATCAACCTGAACAGGTTTATGATGGCAGGCACTTTCCGTGTTATTACTGGCAAAGTGAAATAGCTACATTATGTCTTGAAGCTCATGGAGATCAGGAGTTCATTTACATGCCGTGCCCTTCTAGCTCTATTGAAAAGGCGTTGATTCGATTAGAAGTTAAGGACATCGAAGAATGTAAACTTTCCTTTGAAAGCGATATGTTACCTAATAGGTTGATTGAGTTCATTAGCAATGATGAATCGATGGCGGCCAAGGTAAATATGCTTAATGATTTCTCAAAGCGCTTTAAAGAGATGGGTAGTCATGAAGCTCAATATTTTGAAAAGTTAATGGCATACATCAGACCAAGAAATCTGTATGAAATAAACGCTTTAATAGATCATATGCATGAATTCCAAATGTTCGATGGTATTAGAAGTGCTGAAGAATATGGGCGGTATATGATTTGTGACTCTGGCCATTTTGAATACGATGAAAATCTTGAAGACTACCTCGATTTTAAAAGGTATGGCGAACAGAGAATGAATAATGAATGTGGCGCTATGACCCATAATGGTTACATTACTTATTATGGTTCGAGTATGAAACTGCAGGATGTTCTACTAGAGAATCTCGGTATGACAATTCAAAAAACAGACCGAGTTCATCAAATGAAGCTCTATATGCCTCTTAAAGCCGTCACTTATGATGTGGAAAATGATTATGGATACATGGAAAAATCATATGATTCTGAGGAGATTCCTTCGCATGATCTCACTAAATACGAAGAAGAAATCCTAAAAGCAATTGAGAAGCGCAGATTGCCAGGTGAAGAACTTAGGGGGATGATGAAATACTATGGTGAATGTGACAGTTTGAACGCAAAGGTTTCAAAATATGAGTTTACAGTTGAAGAAGTCGGCGGAGAGCTGATGGGTGTTGCAGTTCTTACACTTAATGATGACTTAACTGAAAAAGAAATGGAACTCATTAAGAATGAGATAAGTGGTCAAGCATCTGATGGCTATGGAGAAGGCTTCGAGCAAAATGAAATCCAGACAGATGATAGAGCAATCTACGTCAGCTTTTGGAATCATGAGAATTGGTCTCTCAAAACAGCTGAAGAACTTGGTATTGCTGAGCAAACACAAACTATGGGAGGTATTAGAATATGAATGGATTTAAATCTCGAAAAGAAGTTGAAAGCATCAAGGCGCAGTATTCTGTAGGCACTAGAATTGAACTCATCGGTATGGATGATCCATATGCACCTATTGAGTCTGGGACACAAGGAACCGTTGAAATTGTGGATGATGCAGGCACTTACACATGAAATGGGATAACGGTAGAACACTGGGCATTGTTCCTGGGGAAGATCAGTTCAAAGTAATCTCAAAGCCATCTGAGGAAACAATGGACAATGAGCAAAAGCAAGGTATGGGAGGGATGAACATGTAAAAGCAATTACACTTGAACTTAACAATTGAATAATCAATGGCATAAGCGTACGGCAATTAAACCGTACATTTTTTATGCCATAAATCCAATGGGCCGCTTGAAAAACTGCAATATGCAGTGAATCAAGCGGCCTTTTTTTATTTCTTTAAAACTATCCCACCAGAAAAGGAGGCGAGGAGGTGGAACATGTAAATCTAAATGAGAGATTTTTAAGTCACTTAAAAAGAAATCACACAGGTGCAGGGAGGGCCGTGCAAAGCAAGGGATTGGAACTTCGGTTTCAAATGAGTGGAAGGAAGGTCCGTGACATAGTCAATGCACTCAGGTGCGAAGGACATCCTATCTGCAGTGACGATGGTGGTTATTATTATGGAGCTAATAAGCATGAGGTTCTTGGAAGCATAAGACAGCTCAATAGCCGGATTGAAAAAATTGCAGAAGCAAAAAATGGTCTTGTAGATTCCCTGTCCCTCTATCCAGATTCAAGTAGCAATGAACAGCTTCAAATCTGGTTTGTATGTGTGAAGGAGGGATGATTTATTAATAGTTTTATGAGTTGGATTGGTGGAAAGAAATCCATGAGGGAACTGATAGTTTCGCTCTTTCCGCTTTATTATGAAAGGTATATTGAAGTATTTGGTGGTGGTGGATGGGTCTTATTTCATAAACCGCCGGGCAATGATTTTGAAGTTTATAATGACTTCAATAGTCTGCTCGTCAACCTTTACCGATGTGTGAGAGATCAATATGAAGAACTTCAAAATGAACTGAGGTATGTTCTAAATTCAAGAGAGGACTTTGATGAAGTCAAAGCTGTCCTTGATAAGGCGTATGTTGAAAATGACGTTAAACGTGCAGCTTGCTTTTATCAGCTCATCAGATACAGCTATGCATCAGGACTGACTAGTTTCGGTAGCCAACCCCATGACATCAGAAGCAATTTTCCAATCATTGAGCAAGCCCACAGAAGACTTGCGAAAGTAGTTATCGAGAATAAAGATTTTGAAAAGCTGATTCGGCAATATGATCGCCCTGTCAGTTTTTTTTATTTGGATCCACCGTACTTCGACACCGAAAAATACTACAAGAATGTCGGGGAAGGTGGTTTTCAAAAGGAAGATCACATCAGACTCAGAGATACACTGCTTGGTATCGAAGGGAAATTTCTTCTCTCTTACAATGACTGTGAGTATATCAGAGAACTGTACGATGCCCCTGGCATCACAATTGAAAGCTATAACCGCATCAATAACATCAAGCAAAGGTATGATAACGGCGCTCAGTTCCCAGAAATACTCATAGCCAACTATGACCTGCATGAACGTGAGCGAGACGGCTTAGGGCAAATGAATTTATTTGATATCAATAACGAACTTAACAAGGAGGAATTCAGTTTATGAAAAAATTAGAACAAAAGGTCAAAGGGTTTCTGTGCCTTCCCATTACAGAATCGGCAGAAAGAAAAATTGGTGATGTCGGAATGCTCGAAGCAACTATCATCAAAAGTGGTGTGGTGCTTACAAAGTCTGAAATGACAGCGATGGAAGTACTAGAAACCATTGAGGGACTTGAAGAAATACTCAAAGAATTGTACAACGCTCTAGTTGGTACAACAGGTATTTGCTGTGAGGATTGCGACCCTGCTGAAACAGAAGATGCTGTCGCAATAAAACTGCCAGAATTTATTCTTGAAGAGGCAGGCATTCCAAAAGATGCTAAGCTTTGTGCTTTCACAACTGAGGCAAGTGGTGAAGTAACTGTCATGGAAGCTGAATACAAATATGATCTCATCGATGTGCCTGAAGACATGCTCAGGCTATTAAAAGACATTGGAGTTTGCTTGTCTTGCCTCAATGAGTGCTTGATGTCTGAAAGAATCGTTTATGGAAATAGGAAGTAACTTAAAACTCAAATCAGTTAATGAGGGTGGGCATGGGGCAATGGGAGGTGGTATAAATGGGCGGCATTGAAATGAAAAATGGACTACTTGTCTATTATGGAAACCCAGCTGGTTATGTCAAAGATGATAGAGCGACAGTAGACACGATGTTTCAGAGTAAAGAATTCGAAGAGTGGCTATCAGAAAAAAAGTTCATTCCAAATTGGAGTGATGGCATTTTCGAAAGGCTTTCTAAAGGTGAACAGTTGGGCGACCCACTGGAGACAGTCAGTCCCCTTAAAAACGTTCGAATCTGGCAATTGAAATCAGACTCGGATCTCGAACTGAGATTCAGAAGCTATGATGAAGTGCTTAAAGTATCTGGAGAACCGAGTAAGAACAATTATGATGTTGTCTTTGATGGGGAACTCGAGACGAATGATCTTGAGTCCATCTATACAAAGTTCAACATGGACCACCCAACAGACTTTAAAGGGCACTCTCTTTCAATTTCTGATGTGGTGGAGCTTTACGATGAAAACAGTAGCGAATTTAACTATGTAGATCAATTTGGATTCAAAGCAATTGAATTTGCAGATCAGTCACATGAACAAGGTATGACACTTGGCATGTAAAACTAAAATGATGGAGGATTATCAATGAAGAAATTACTAAAGAAATCAAATGAGTTTGCTTTAAAACAACTTATCAAGGCGCAGGCAGCCATGAAAAATAACAGAGGGGAAGGCTATATCGATACGGCAGTGAAAATTTTGATTGCAGTGGTACTTGGCGCACTTCTCCTTGCAGGGCTCTACGCTTTGTTTGGCGATGTGGTTATGCCGACACTGACTCAAAGAATCAGAGACATGTTCAACTATAATGGTGGTCCACGTTAAGAGAGGAGCGATAAATCATGGGAAAAACAACAAGCAAGCAGAAAAAAGAAGACTCAGGCCTTCACTATGATGTGAAAATCCAAAGCATCAGACCAGAAGGAACCTTGAGAGCTACAGCAACGGTCAACATCAACAATGCTTTTGCCATCAGAGGTATTAAACTCATGGAAGGGTCAAAAGGATTATTCGTATCTATGCCAAGTTACAAAGCAGGCAATGGAGAGTACAAAGACATCTGTTTTCCTTGCACCAGTGAGTCTAGAAAAGAATTTGATCAAGCCGTTCTGAATGCCTATGAACAAGCCTTGACTCAGGGGCATGAACAGGAACAAAAGGATGAACAAAAGCAGGAAGGGCCTACACAAGGTGATCCATCACAAGAGATGACAATGTAAACAATAAAGGAAAGATGAGGTTAAATCATATGAAGAGAATGATGAGAAAAGTAAGAAATGAATTAATGTCAAAGGTAGTCCTGGCAAAAGCTACAATCAGTAACAACAAAGGTGAAGGCTACATCGATACAGCAGTTAAAATTCTGATTGCAGTAGTGCTTGGTGCATTGCTTCTTGCAGGGCTTTATGCTTTGTTTGGTGACGTGGTCATGCCCACCCTCGAGCAAAGAATCAGGAATATGTTCAACTATGCCGGGTAACAGCATCGTTCAAGCGGTGCTGTTTTTTTGTTTGATGGGATGTGCAGTCTGTACTGATATCAAGAAAAGAGAAATTCCAACGGCCATATGGTCATCGATGGCACTGATATCACTGATTGATTTTAATGCTGTTCATCTGTTTGGCATATTGGCAGCACTCCCATTACTCTTTGCAGCTATGATGAGTCCGTCAGGTATTGGCGGTGGAGATATTAAGCTTGTAGCTACAGTCGGACTAGTTATCGGCTTTTGGAAAGCACTGATTGGGATGGCCATTGGGTTGAGTCTAGTGATTTTTTTTCACGGAGCATTAAAACTAATTTATAGAATCACGAGCAAGGAGTGTAGGCGCAAGGCATATCCGTTGGCGCCTTTTCTCGCTCTTGGCTATATATGTGTCTATTTTTTATAAAGGAGATGGTGAAAGTGTTTGTAAAAGGACAAAGATTTGAAACGAGTTATAACCATGAAACCTATGCATATGCAGGCAATTGGTCAGGATCCATGGTACTTGCTCCTGAAAATGACAGGAATACAGAGGTTCTCATCTATACAGAGAATGAAGTAAACGAACTGATTGAGACTGGCGAATTAAGGCTGATCACAGGTCAGGAAATGGTGATGCGGTAACAATCTTAAGAAAAGAATCTATAAAAAATGGAGGTACGTATGAATATATTTAAAAACAGAATGGTTGTTGGGGTGTTTTGCATTGTGCTTTCACTCCTCATTTGCTTTGGCATAACGCCATTGTTCAATAAAGGCATCAGTCAAAAGACTGAGATTGTCCGTGTAACAAAGGAAATCACGGCTGGCGCTCAAATTACAAAGGATATGGTACAAAACATTGAAGTCGGTGGATACAATCTTCCATCAGATGTTGTGAAATCAAAAGAAACCGTTGTTGGAAGCTATGCTCTAGCTGATTTATCGATTGGTGATTATATCCTAAGTGCAAAAGTTTCAAAATCACCAGCTGCTGAGAACGCTTATTTGTATAATCTAGACGGCAGCAAACAGGCTATGTCTATTACCATTAAGAGCTTTGCAAACGGTCTTTCTGGAAAGCTTCAAAGTGGCGATATTGTATCAGTCATTGCTCCGGATTTTAAAAAGCAAGGAATGACTGTCATTCCTCCAGAGCTTAAATACGTTGAGGTCATTTCTGTAACAGCTCCTAGTGGGTATGATGCCAATACAGGGGAGCAGAAAACCAATGAGGACGAAAGGGAATTGCCATCGACCGTTACACTCCTTGTAACACCAGAACAGGGAAATATACTAGCAAGTCTTGAAGCGGATGGGAAGACCCATCTATCACTTGTATATCGTGGTGAACCGGTAAATACGAAGAAGTTCCTTGATATTCAATCAAAAGTCCTTTCAGAAGCGTATCCGAAGAACAAGGAGTCTGACAAAACCGAGAATAAAGCATCTAAGGACTCAAATCATGTTGGTGAGGTGGAATAATAATGATTAACTTTAAGAAGAATTCAATCTTCTCCCGTGATGCCAAAGAAGAATCGGTAAAAGAAGAGATCCTCCATGGCGGTGTTCTTGCTGTTTGGGGGAGTCCAGGATCAGGGAAGACAACGACTGCTGTCAAACTAGCCAAGTATCTTGCAGATAAAAAGAAAAATGTCATTTTAGTACTGTGTGATATGACTGCACCGATGCTGCCTTGCATTTGTCCGCCATCAGATTTGGAATGTGAAAAGTCCCTCGGAAGCATTTTGTCTGCGACACATGTGACCGAACCGTTGGTGAAATACAACATAATCACCCACAAGAAGATGGCCTACCTAACAATGATTGGTATGCTGAAAGGCGAGAATGAGTATACCTATGCTTCCTATTCAAAAGTGCAGGCGATGGAGTTTATTGAATCTCTAAGAAAAATCGCTCCATTTGTTATCATTGACTGTAGCAGCTACATCGCCAATGACATTTTATCGGCTGTTTCGCTTCTTGAATGTGACAGTGTTCTCAGGCTTGCCAATTGTGATTTGAAGTCTATAAGCTATCTCTCCAGTCAGCTGTCACTCTTACAGAACAGCAACTGGGATATGGACAAGCAGTATAAGGTTGCATCCAATGTCAAATCTAATCATGGCATAGAGCATATGGCAGGGGCACTTGGGAGTGTGTCTTTTAAACTGCCAAATTCCGAAGAAGTTGAAGAGCAGACACTTGCCGGAAATTTACTTGCAGACCTGACGCTTAAAAACAGTAGGGAGTTCAGAAAAGAAATTGAAAAAATTGCAAAGGAGGTGTTCGGATGTTAGAAAATCAAGATGTAAAAGGGAATGAACCAATGGAAAAACGGATGGAAGAACTGATGAACACCTCGAGTAAACATAAGAAAAACAAGGAGCTGGGTACTGAAAATCGTACGCACTCCTTATTTTTTGCCCCAGAGTCAGAGAAAAAAGATTTTCAAACTGTCCTCAAAGAAGTGCAAGAATTTATCTCAAGTAATTATTCGGTTTTGATTACTGATCAGGGATTGGAAGATGCTAAAGCGCAGATGAAACGCTATATCAGCAATTACGTCATGAATGAAAGAATTGCAGTCAATGGAATGGATGGACAGGAACTGGTTGATGCCCTATATACCGAAATGGCTGAGTATGGGTTCTTGACAAAATACATCTTTGGGAAAGGCATTGAAGAGATAGATATCAACTCATGGCAAGATATCGAAGTGCAATACTCTGATGGACGAAATGAAAAATTAAAGGAGCACTTCGACTCACCTGAACACGCCATCAATGTCATCAGAAGGATGCTTCACGTATCGGGAATGGTCCTTGATAACGCAAGTCCTGCAGTTCTTGGACATCTTTCAAAGAATATCCGAATTGCTGTCCTTAAAACGCCACTTGTAGATGAAGATGTTGGTATTGCAGCATCAATCAGAATTGTGAATCCTCAAAGTATGAAGAAAGAGGATTTTGTCAGGAGCGGTACAGCTACGGAAGAGATGCTCGACTTCCTGTCCAACCTCATCCGCTACGGCATTTCTGTTTGTGTAGCAGGAGCAACAAGCTCTGGTAAAACTACTGTTCTTGGATGGCTACTGACAACCATCCCAAACAATAAGAGAATCTACACCATTGAGAATGGATCCCGTGAGCTTGATTTGATCCGTCATGATGATGGGAAGGTAGTCAATTCAGTGATTCATACCATCACTCGTGACAGTGAGAATGAAAAACAAAGAGTCGACCAAATCATGCTTCTTGATATGGCACTTAGGTTTAACCCTGATATTGCAGTGGTTGGTGAAATGCGTGGGGCTGAAGCAAACGCAGCTCAGGAGGCCGCTCGAACAGGTATTGCGGTACTTACAACAATTCATGCTAACTCTTGTGAAGCAACCTACCGAAGAATGGTATCCCTTTGTAAACGTGCAGTGGATATGTCTGACGATACGCTCATGGGATATGTAACAGAAGCTTATCCTATCGTTGTCTTTTGCAAACAGCTTGAAAATAAGCAGAGAAAGATGATGGAAATCATGGAATGCGAAATTCTACCGGATGGTTCCAGAAATTATCGTGCACTGTTTCAGTACATCATTACGGAGAATCGAATGGATGAGCAGGGCAAATTTATTATTGAGGGAACACATAAACAGGAGTATAGCATTTCCGAGAGCTTGTCTAAAAGGCTCCTTGAAAATGGGATGCCAATTGAAATGATCAATCGAATGAAGCGAAGGGAAGTGACTTAAAGATGAATGTAATACTACTAATTGCCTGTATCGGAATGATCACGGGCTTTTTTATCATCTTATCGTTATCGCCAATGGAATTTACAGATAGCGTTTTTAAAAACATTTTGAACAAACCGCGCAGTATCAAAGAAGAAATAAATGAAATAACCAAACGAAAGAAAGTGTCTTACTTTAGACGAGAAGTCATTGAAGTCCAGTCAATATTGAAGCTTACCGGGCGTGAAGGATGGTTTCCAATGATCTGCGCAGTGTCATTATTTCTTTTTGCCATTGGCAGTGGAATTGCAATTGTGCTTGGTAATTTCTTTTCAGTGCCTATCCTTGGCATCGGTTTTATGCTTCTGCCGTTTTGGTATGTGAGGCTGACACAAACTCATTTCAAAAGGGATATTGCAGATGAGCTTGAAACAGCTCTGTCGATCATCACGACAGCATACCTAAGAAATGAAGATATCGTGACTGCGGTAGAAGAAAACATCGACTATCTGAATCCGCCAGTTCTGTCTGTATTCAAAGGTTTCGTCTATCGCATTAAGATGATCAATCCAGACATTGCAGCAGGTTTGGAGGACATGAAAGTTCAGCTTGAAAACGCTGTGTTTCGTGAATGGTGTGATGCTTTGATTGCATGCCAGATTGATAGAAACCTAAAAACCACACTGACACCCATTGTATCTAAATTATCTGATATGCGAGTGGTAAATGGCGAGCTAGAAAACATGGTCTTTGAGCCGAGAAAAGAATTTATTTCCATGCAACTCTTAGTGGTTGGCAACATACCGCTATTATACTTTTTGAACAAGGACTGGTACAACGCATTGATGCATACACCTCTTGGCCAGATTATTCTAGCCATCTGTTTTGCTGCTATCTTTATTTCGGCAGCATTTGTTATTAAGCTAACACAGCCCATTGAGTATAGGAGGTAGGCAGAAATGATGATATTGATTGTGTTATTTGGACTTCTGTTTGCCGTGGGTCTATTCTTCATACTAGCTGAGGTATTCAAGCTTCCAAGACTTGCAACGGGGAAAGCCATGATATCTGCAGTGAGTCAGAATAAGGGTAAGGCGAAAAATCTGGATGTTTTGATTGGCAGTTTATCGGTGAAACTTGCCAAACATCTTCCAATGGATGAATACAAAAAAAGCAGGATGAAAAACACTTTAAAAGCCGCCGGCATGAACCAAAGTCCAGAAGAATTTATGGCTTTCGCACTTGTTAAGGCTTTGCTCGTGGCATTTGGTGTTATCCCATGCCTTCTGGTTTTGCCGTTACTTGCTCCTGTTTTGATGTTCCTCGCGGTGATGATCTACTTCAAAGAAATTAAAAAGGCCGATGAAAAACTGTCTGCCAAAAGAGAAAAAATCGAATCAGAACTGCCAAGGTTTGTGGCTACGATTACACAAGAGCTGAAGGCAAGTAGAGATGTTCTTGGCATACTTGAGAACTTTAAGAAAAATGCTGGGGAGGAGTTTGGAAATGAACTGGACGTTTTAACTGCGGATATGAGATCTAGTAGTTATGAAGCGGCCCTTACAAGATTTGAGGCAAGAATCAACTCGCCTATGCTATCGGATATCACAAGAGGTTTAATTGGTGTTCTTAGGGGTGACGAAGGGGGTGTATATTTTCAGATGCTTGCCCATGATATGAAACAACTGGAACTTCAAAGATTGAAAGCACAGGCAATGAAGATACCACCCAAAATTCGAGTGTTCAGTTTCATCATGCTCATGTGTTTCCTCATGACCTACATGGCAATTATTGTGTATGAAATTTTACGTTCCCTTGGCGGAATGTTTTAGGGGAGGTGGTGAAGTGTGAGGCATTTATTAAAAAGCAACCGTGGTGAAGGATACATTGATGTGGTTGTGCTTGTACTTTGTGCAATGCTCGTGATTGCGCTTGCTGTGAAGGTATTTCCTGCCTACATCATCAAACAGCAGGTGGACACCTTTGCTGTTGAGCTAATGAGAGAAGCAGAAATTGCTGGAAGAGTAGGAACAGAAACCACTCAGAGAGAATTGATTCTGAGAGAAAAAACTGGAATTATGCCAACGATCGTATGGTCAAAATCAGGTCAGATTCAACTCAACGAGGAAATAACAGTGGCGGTGACTTATCCGATTAACATAGGACTATTCGGAGGTTTTGGGTCATTTCCAATTACCCTCAGAGCGGATGCCGCAGGAAAGGGGGAGGTCTATTGGAAGTAAAAAAAATACTGTCAAACAACAGAGGTAGTGGTTTTCCACTAGCAGTTACCATCACGCTGTGCTTGGTCATGATTTTCACTGGGATATCTGAATATTTTAGGCTCATGATAGTTGCACAGGGTGTTCGTGATGCACTTCAGTCAGCTGTCATTTCAACAGTCAGTGACAATTATGATGATGTTTATCATGGTGTTCGTGAAGGGTACTCAGGTGGGTATCAACCTATTGATACAGATTTTGAAGAGTCCTTCGACTATGGTGATGTTTATGATCGTTTAGATGGCATTCTTGGTCTGAATCAACTTGGCTATGAGCACATTAAAACAACCGGTGAAGGTAAAACAGAGTTTAAAATATGGGATTTGAATGTTGATATCCAAAATGCACCACTGGCTAGCGGCGATATTAAACAGCAAAGGTTTCAGGTGGATAGTTCCATTATGCTTGAAGTACCTGTATCATTTGGTGGAAAACTTCTGCCACCCATGATAATTAAGGTCAAAAACAGCGCTGGTTACACCCCGAAATTTTAGATTCTAAGAACTTGTAAAATTATAGTAGACTATTCAAAAGGCTTGTGCTAGGGTGAGGTTTAAGAAGGACAATACTTTAAAAATTAAGGAGGCATTTCTCATGAAAAATATGAATGATAAAACTAAGAAAAGAGTAGTACTGGCTTGCGGTCTTGTGATCAGCGTGGCACTTATTGTGATGATCGGGGCTAGATTTACGAAAGCACCAGTGACCGAGGCAATCAATAATGCTCAGAACACTGAAATAAGCAAGGTTGTCGTAGAAAACCCAAATGGTGCAGAAACAAATAAAAACGACGAGGTCAAGGTCGAGCCAATTGTAGTACCAAAAGGAAATCAAGGGGATAGTGGCGCAGATGATACAGGAACAGACCAAACAATTCAAGGTGATGTTCCCGATAAACCAACTTATACTGAAGAACAACTGACTGATCCGACACAAAAGCCTGACGGCGAAAAAGTAGATCCACCAAAATCAGAAGATAAGAATCCTACAACGACTACAACACCAAAGCCAAATAAACCAGTAACGACTACGGAACAGAAACCTTCTGGCGGATTACCTGGATTTGATAGTGTGCCAGATGGTGGAGCAAATGAAGTGATTGAAGTAAACGACATGTATGAGAACGGAAACAAAATAGGTGACATGGATTAAACTAAACTAAAACTTGATAAATTAGAGAGCACTGCAGAAATGCGGTGCTTTTTTAATTGCAGAAAGGAGATCAGATGGAAAAGGTAAAGAGATTACTTTTGGCATTTTTGATGATGTTCATCTTGTCAGTTCCAACAAATGCATTCGCAGATGGTGACGGAAATATTGATAACGGTGGAGGGGACATGGGTCAAGGTTCTAGCACAAATGTGTGGTCCCCAGGAAATGAAGGTGTTAGAGTGACTGTTATTCGTAGCAGTGACCATTCGGTTGTGACTATTCCAATCGATATCACGAACAAGAAACCCAGTGCATCCATATATAATTTTGGGAAAGTGAGCAAGATTCAATATAGCAATGGTAAAGCACTATCTCCGGTTAAGGGTGGATATCAGTCTATAAAACCGAAACAAACAATCCCTAAAATAATTAGCACAAATGGGAAAACCAATTTAGCAGCCATAAAAAGTTATTTTACAGATGAGCAAGTCATTCGATCTATTGCAACGCTCACAGGAATGAACTTTGATATTTTGACAAACGGTGATTACAAATTACTTCTCGAGCCAATGGCGTATTACAAATTTGAAGGCGTCATGATTGCAACCACAGCAACTGAAGCAGCCATGTATGATGAAAAAGTAAATGGCTTACTGCGAAAAAGAATGGTCTCATTGACACATAAGAATTTGCCACTTGCCATGTTTTTAGAAGTGTCAGATTTGGGATATTCAGCGTGGGGTGGCAGCACAACATCACCCGCTACTAATGCAAATATTAAATCGTATTTGGGGCTAGGTATCGTTAGATTTAAAGACGCACCAACTGAAGCACCAGTAGTAAGTGCTAATGATTATGAATACCGGGTCAACACGGATGTCATCACAGCGGTTACAGTTAGTGGTGGTCAATCGGATCCAGATCACCCAACGCGGGTCAGCTTTAGCATTGAAGGAACTACCTATAACGTTGGAAATGTATTTTATCCGAGTGGTGATTCACAATTGGCATGGGTCAAATGGAGGACGCCTTTAGAACCAAAAAACATGACCATACAAGTAACTGTAAGTGGTCCCGGAAATACTTCGAAATCAACGATTCATGTTAAAATCATTGACCTTGATAAGAATCCACCACCAAATCCTGTAGCAGATGATAGGAACGATGAGTTCACATTTTCATCAGTACCTGCAAGACAAGAAATGACAAGGGCAGATTGGAGTATTTGGCGCCCTTGGTGGTTTGCATACTGGGTCGATGAAGGTCATTGGGAGAGAGACTCATGGACGGATAGCGAGGGACACTCACACTCGAGTAGTTACTGGGTATCAAATTGGGTTGATCGAGGATGGTGGGAATTTAATCTAGATCAATATTATGCTACTTTTTTATCGAACATGAGTATCAAATGCGACAGTAAAAACCCAACAGCAAATGGCAGAACGATGAAAAGTGGATACGGAATCAATGAATCTGTAACTGCATCAATCACCAGTAACAAAAGTACTGCAGTCACACATCCTCAAAATGCAGTGGCTTATTTCCCAGAGTTTCAGTACAAAACTTACTGGAGGCTACTTGAAAAAATTCAAAGTGGGTCAACAGCTAGATTTGAGTATAAGAGGAATCCATATAGCACTTACAATAACCGAACACACTTCACACCCATATGGATGCCTGATGGAAACTACGCAGTGAATACTTGGGTCATAGATGCTTGGACTCCTGTTGGGATGTTATCCATGAACCTAACGGACTCATTAACAATTAGGGGCAACCTTTGGAATGACTGGCACATCGCACCGCTAAAACCATAGATTAAAATAAGAGAGGCGGAAAATCTAAATGAAAAAATATAAAAAAATAGCAGTGATTATCTGCATGGTTTTACTGCTGACATTGATGTTTAGTACCACGGTGTTTGCAGGTGGTACGGGAGATGTTGCAGGAGCAATTGAGAGCACTTGGACTGATGCATCTGGGCAAATCAAAACCGTTGTGAACAAGGTAGTCTTTCCGGCAATCGACCTTATTCTAGCGGTTTTTTTCTTTGCTAAACTTGGGATGGCATACTTTGACTATCGCAAGCACGGACAATTTGAATGGGCAGCGCCGGCCATTTTGTTTGCGTGTCTTGTTTTCACATTAACTGCCCCAACATATATTTGGAAAATACTCGGGATATAGGAGGCACTGTCTATGAACTTTTTTGAACAGGAACTAAGAAAATTTTTCGCAAAGGATCATGCATTCGATGATGTAAAATTCATCGGAAAAGCCTGCTATGGTACTTTGGGTGAGAAGACTAGAATGAAACTTGAATTTGTAACGCTTGGAACTCATCAGAAATTTGAGGGAATTAAGGCAACAGTCATCGATAAAACAGATGGCGTCATTGACACACTCACTTTGAAATTTTCAGATGCTTGGGGGAAGAAAAAGCTTAATAACCCCAATTTTAGAGATGGCATAGAACCATACATCTGGGTTTATAACGAAAAAGCGGAGTGGTATGCTTACCAGCCGACTAATGCAGATTACAAAGTAATGGCTGAATCGGTGAGTGACTATGCTGAGCTATTCAAAGAGCAGACACAAGAGATGAGAAACAGTTATTCCCTAAATCAACAAATGTAATGAAGAGAGGCATGTCGTGATAAAAATGGCATGCCTTTTCACTTTGATGGAAAGGAGGTAGCTGTCAAATGTTTATATGGGATTTTGTAATGGGTGATGTCATGGACCAGATTATTGATTGGTTTTATGGTCACCTCGTTGGTTTTTTGGGTGATTTCTTTGCCCAGATGGGCAACATGGGTGTTGAGCTTTTTGATATGACATGGGTGCAAAGCATTGTGCTTTTTTTCACTTATCTTGCTTGGATGCTGTATGTGGTGGGCTTAGTTGTGTCTTGCTTTGAAACAGGAATTGAGTATCAATCAGGAAGAGGAAGTGTCAAAGATGCTGCGCTTAATGCCATCAAAGGCTTCATGGCAGTGAGTCTTTTCACAACTGTACCGATTGAACTCTATAAGCTATCAGTAACTCTACAAAGCAGTTTAACTGCAGGCATTACGGGTCACAATAGCGGCGTTGGTGAACTTGCAAATGCAATCATTGGAGAACTGGGAAACATCAGTGACGTTTCAAGCGTAGGAAGTTCAGGTGTTTTCGGTGGACTTTCTACGATAACAAGTCCTATTATGGCACTTTTTATAATTATCCTCATGGGATATGCAGTCGTTAAAGTGTTCTTCGCCAACCTTAAAAGAGGTGGAATCCTGCTCATACAAATAGCGGTAGGAAGTCTTTATATGTTCTCGGTTCCAAGAGGATATATCGATGGATTTATTCAGTGGATAAAGCAAATCATTGGTCTTTGCCTCACGACTTTTTTGCAGGCAACAATACTGACTGCAGGCCTAATGGTGGTAAAAGATAACGCACTCCTCGGTCTGGGACTCATGTTATCGGCTGGGGAAGTGCCAAGAATCGCGGGTGCCTTTGGTCTGGATACATCAACAAAAGCCAATGTGATGAGTGCGGTTTATACCGCTCAAGCAGCCGTTAATACAACTAGAACCATTGCACAGGCTATACCAAAATAGATTAATCGGGAGGAATATAAAATGTTACGAAAGGCACAAAGGGAGGCGTTGTCATGATTACTATGGGAAGCCTCTTTGATGGAATTGGAGGTTTTCCACTTGCAGCAGTCCACAATGGTATTGTTCCATTGTGGGCAAGTGAAATTGAGAGTTTTCCAATTGAGGTCACAAAAATAAGATTTCCTGAAATGCTTCACGTAGGGGATATTACAAAACTTAGTGGAGATACCCTTCCTGTTGTGGACATTATTTGTGGAGGATCTCCTTGTCAGGATTTATCTGTTGCAGGACAAAGAGCTGGACTTGCCGGTGAGCGATCAGGGCTTTTCATGGAACAGATAAGGATAACGAAAGAAATGAGGATTGAAGATGGAAAACGAGGCAAAACAAATGACCTTGTGCGACCTCGATTCTTCGTTTGGGAAAACGTCCCTGGAGCATTTTCATCAGCAGAAGGAGAAGATTTCAAAGCAGTTCTTGAGGAAACCGCAAGAATTGCTGACAACAACATACTTATACCTCGACCTCCGGGAGGGGTATGGAAATCTGCTGGGTGCATTTTGGGAAGTCAATTCTCCGTTGCTTGGAGAGTTCTCGATGCTCAACACTGGGGTGTCGCCCAACGACGCAAAAGAATCTTTCTTGTCGCAGATTTTGGAGGATACACCGCTCCCAAAATATTATTTGAGCAAGACCGCTTGCTTAGGAATACTTAGAAGGTCGAAAGCTAGAGATAAAGAACTACCATTTCAACTTAAAAAGGCTCTCGAAATTCAGGCAGGTATCACTCATTTGGATCAAGATTTATCGAACAATTTGGCAACAGAATTGAGATCATATCACATCAATCAACGAAACGAGGGCATTGATCTAAATGGAATATCCGGTGCGTTAATGGCAACTCAAAATATGCAGATGCAGACCTTTATTACAGAGCCTATGATTTGCCTTAACGACCAAGGTGGTAATCGGATGGATATAACTGAGAATATTACATCCACGTTAAGAGCTTGCATGGGAGGGCATCTGCCGATTGTAACTCAGCACTTTCAAAAGGGTGTTGAATCAGAAAGGGGAGAAACTGAATTACTTTTCGATAATCATGCGAAGGACTGTAGATATACTGGTCCACTGCATGTAGCTCCCACCATTGCAGCAACATACGGGACAGGAGGTAATAATGTTCCTTTGGTTTCAAAACACATGAATGACGAAAGTTATTGTATAGCAAGTAACATCATCACTCGGCAAGATAAGAATGGTGGGAATGGTTGTGGCTTTCAAGAAAATATAAGCTATACCTTGACTACAGCAGACATCCACGCTGTATGTTCAATCCCGAAAGCCTACCAGAATATCGTTGGAGCCTTGTGTGTAGGTGATGAAAAAGGAATTGGAAATCAATATGTGAGTCAAGATAAATGCATAATAGACTATCAAGAGATGACATCTGAGAAAACTGAGGATACTGAAATTGATAAAAGAACATCCTCAATAAATCTTGTTCGGAGATTAACCCCACTAGAATGTGAAAGACTTCAAGGCTTTCCAGATGGGTGGACAGATATTCCAAAAGCATCAGATAGTCCGAGATATAAAGCTCTCGGAAATAGTGTAGCAGTTCCATGTGTAGATTTTATTATGCATGGAATTGCTTGTTTTTTGAGAAAAATCAGGCAAGAGGAGGAGCGATAGATGTATATGTACCCTGACAATCTGAAAGCTAAAGCCACACTTTGGCTTTGGGAACTAAAAGATATTGGAATTATAGGTGTAGGACTGCTGATTTCTGTCTTTGCACTTTCACAGACTGGAATCATGGTTCCCGTTGCGATAACAGCAGTCTATGCCTTTCTAGCAATCCGATTTGAAGACACAAGTATTATGGATTTTATCCGATATGCCTGTGCCTTTTTTATTTTGAAGCAACAAACGTATGAATGGAGGTTATAGAGTTGAAGAATAAGCGTCAGAAAGAAAAACAAAAGCAGTCTACAAAAGAGCTTATTGGTATTGATGAGATTACGGATTACAGCATCAAAACACCTTTCGGGGAGCTCATCTATTTCATCATCCATCCGACAAACATTTCTGTTTTATCAGAATCAACAGTCAGTGCGAGGATCTATGCCTTGATGACTGTACTTAAAGGAATTGCTGAGATTGAAATGCTTTGTCTAAACTCGAAAGAGAACTTTGATGAAAACAAGCAATACCTGAAAAAAAGAATGGAGGAAGAATCAAATCCAGTGATTAGAAAACTACTTCAAATGGACAGTACGAATCTTGATCGAATGCAGGTTCAAATGGCTACTGCTCGAGAGTTTCTAATCATTATTAGATTAAACAGAGGCGATGAGAAAGGTCAGAAAGATAATGCTTCAGATGTGTTTCCTTATCTATCAAGAATTGAAAAAAGCCTTAAAGATCAAGGCTTTACTGCTAGACGAGCAGACAATGCTGACATAAAGCGATTACTCGGAGTCTACTACGAGCAGAATGTAACGACTGAGAAGTTTGAGGATTATGATGGCGAAAGGTGGGTGATTATCGGTGAGTAAAAAAAGAAGTGAGAAGTTGTCCAGTTATGATAGTGAAAAAATAAAAGCCTTTGTCGACATGATTGCTCCATCAGTCATCAAGTTCAACGTGGATCATTTCATCTGCGGTAACACATTTCGCTGTGTTTGGGCACTCCGAGAGTATCCGACAAGCACCAATGAGCAAGCAATTCTCAGACACTTGGGAGAAAAAGATGGAGTTACATTACGTATCTATACAAGACAGGTGACAGCAACAGAGGAAAAGAAAATCATACACAATGCAGCCAACAAGAACCGAATGCATTCCACAAGCACGAATGATCTTCAGCAAACCGTCACAGCCGAAAGCAACCTTCAAGATGTGGTTACCTTGGTATCTACCATGCACCGAAATAGAGAACCACTGCTTCACTGTGCTGTTTATATTGAACTTACTGCTAGTGATATGGATGGCTTAAAGCTCTTGCAGACGGATGTTTTGACTGAACTTGTAAGAAGCAAATTGAATGTGGATCGGTTGATGCTTAGACAGCAGCAGGGTTTTATGTGTGTCGGACCAACGGGTAGAAATGTGTTCGGCAGTCAGTATGAAAGGGTGCTTCCAGCATCCTCAGTCGCTAACTTATACCCCTTCAACTATTCTGGGAAGACTGATAGCAACGGCTTTTATTTAGGCAGAGACAAGTACGGATCCAATGTCATCGTAGATTTTGACAAGAGAGATGATGACAAAACCAATCCTTGTATCCTCATCTTAGGAAACTCTGGTCAGGGCAAGAGCTATCTTTTGAAACTCATTTTGTGCAACATACTGGAATCTGGCAAGAATATCATTTGCCTTGATCCGGAGCATGAGTATGTGGAACTAGCAGATAACATCGGTGGATGCTTTGTAGATTTGATGTCTGGTGAGTACATGATCAATCCGCTTGAACCCAAAACATGGGATGAGGGTGGATCGCCACAAGATAAGGATGCACCGATTGCTTTTAGACAGGCAACAAAACTCAGTCAGCACATTTCATTCTTAAAAGACTTTTTCAGATGCTATAAAGACTTTGATGATAAGCATATCGATGTCATTGAAATTATGCTTGGCAAGCTATATAGCAAGTGGAATATCAGTGACAATACCAATTTTAAAAGCTTAAGTTCCAATGACTATCCGATCCTTTCAGACCTTTACCAGTTGATAGAAGAGGAATATCAAAACTATGACAAAGGCAAATTTCAACTTTATACGACAGAATTGCTTCAGGAAATACTCCTTGGGCTTCACTCCATGTGTAAGGGGGCTGAAAGTAAATTCTTCAATGGACATACCAACATCTCATCGAATCGCTTCATTGTGTTTGGCGTGAAGGGCCTGCTACAAGCTAGTCGAAATGTTAAAAACGCTTTGCTCTTTAACATACTGTCCTTCATGAGCGACAAGCTTCTGACGGAAGGAAATACAGCAGCCGGGATTGATGAACTATATCTGTTCTTGACCAATCTCACAGCAATTGAATATATTCGAAACTTTATGAAACGTGTGCGTAAGAAAGAATCATCGGTCATTCTAAGTTCTCAAAACCTTGAAGATTTTAATATCGAGGGGATTAGGGAACTGACAAAACCGCTGTTCTCCATCCCTACGCATACGTTTTTATTTAATGCAGGCAATATCGATAAGCAATTTTACATGGACACCTTGCAGTTAGAAGAGTCAGAGTACAACCTGATTAAGTTCCCTCAGCGAGGCGTCTGCTTGTATAAGTGTGGGAATGAACGATATAACCTCGCTGTACATGCCCCGGCATATAAAGAAAAAACTGTTTGGAAAGGCGGGTGGAAGATAATGAATACCCAGAGAAATCTAGTGGAACTTAGAAACAAGAAGGACGAGATCATCGCCGATATGAAAGCTTGCATTACCTATACACCCGATCAAGTAAACGATCTGCTATGCCTAATGGAGCAATATATAAAAGCAGAGACAGAAGAAAGGCAAAGACTTATTAGTCAGATTAGAAGATGCATGGATGGAGAAATCTATGATAATCCTTTCGAGGCTTATTACTGTTATTCAATCGATGACATTGAAAGGTTCGACCAGATACTGAGCAGTTTTCTAAATCAAAGTAAGGGATTGGGTTATAAGCAATTGGAGCTTGAAGTTGAAGTGCTACAGGTAGTAAAACAACTGAATCATTTGAATGCCAGTTGCCGTGATGAACTCATTGATGCCTACCGAAGAGAAAAATTGATGAGTCTGTTTGAAGAAGTAGGAAAGCTTCTAAAAATTGATGGAATCAAAGGAACAATCAATGATCACCGAACATGGTAAGGCGGTGAAACCATGGACCTACGAGAACAGAAATTCGGAATTGAAATTGAAATGACAGGCATTACAAGGCAAAGAGCTGCCGAGGTGCTTTCAGAATATCTTGGCGGCTATACGGATTATGAGGGGGGTGGGTACGGCACTTATACTGTTGCCGATAATGAAAATCGAAAGTGGAAACTGGTCAGCGATGCCAGCATTCAGTGTCAGAAAAAAGTGGGGAATCGCAAGCAGATTGCCGACCGAGATTACAGTGTTGAACTGGTAAGTCCGATTTGTAGGTATGAGGACATTGAAAAGATTCAGGAGATGATTCGAGTGCTTAGAGAGGCAGGGGCTTTCAGTAATAAATCCTGTGGCATTCATATTCACATCAATGCAGCACCCTTTGAAGCTTATCAGCTCAGGAATTTGGTGAACATTATTGCTTCAAAAGAGGATATGGTCTACCGAGCTTTACAGGTGGATTCACAGAGAGAACGGCGCTATTGCAAGAAAATAGATTCAGAGTTTCTCGAAAGCATGAACCGCCAAAAGCCCAAAACCATAAATCAACTGCAGAACCTGTGGTACAAGGGGAATGATGGTAGCTATCAGCATTATCATGATAGTAGGTATCACTGCCTTAATCTTCATTCTGTCTTTCAAAAGGGGACAATTGAATTCAGAGCGTTTAATGGAGCTCTTCATGCAGGTAAGGCGAAAGCTTATGTTCAGTTCTGTATGGCAATCACAGCGCAAGCCTACAACCAACGCTCAGCAAGTCCTATCAAAACGGTATCAGACAATGAGAAATATACGTTCCGTGTTTGGCTTCTACGCCTTGGTCTTATCGGAGATGAATTCAAAACAGCACGAAAGCATCTGCTAGATCATCTTGAAGGGAACATTGCATGGAAGTCCCCAGAACAGGCCATTGCACAGAAAGAAAGGCTTCGAAAGAAAAAAGAGCAAGAGCTCATTGAACCTAGTGAATCAGTAATAAATCAAACGGAATATGTAGCCATTGAAGAAATTCAGCAGGAGGAAGATTCTCCTGCTTTTTCTATGTCTATGGGAATGTAGGAGGAAAAAATGCAGAAAGAAAAACTATATATCGCCTATGGCAGCAATATGAATTTGCCCCAAATGAAACAACGTTGTCCCACAGCAAAACCAGTGGGGACAACTGAAATCAAAGATTACGAACTGCTATTCAGAGGTTCAAAAACGGGTGCTTATGCAACCATAGAGCCAAAAGAAGGGAGCTCTGTTCCGGCAATGATTTGGTCTGTGGGTCCCAAGGACGAAATTGCACTAGACCGATATGAAGGATATCCGAGATTTTATGACAAGGAATCTGTGGAACTTGAGGTAGATGGTGAGTCAGTGTCGGCTTTTGTCTATGTAATGACAGAAGGACATCTACTTGGCATTCCGTCTGATTTTTATTTGAAAACCATTGAAGAAGGCTATCAGGCCTCAGGTTTTGATACGAAAATTCTAGAACAGGCTGTCGAGTATACCAAAGAACGAATGGAATCAGAGCAAGTTGAAGACTACGAACAAGATAATATGTATGGACTTGGGTGGTGGTGATATAAAATGGCGGATCCAGTTTTAGTGGCTAGAGCTGTGGCGATGGCCCTTAGTGATGAAAGAATTAGAAAAAGTGTTGGGTGGACGATAGTTGCTATACTGTCTCCAATCATTGTGTTAATCGCTATCCTTTGCGGAATGCTTTCTGGGACTGCAAATCATAACAATACCGCACTTGAACTGTGCTTTCATGGAGGTGCCATAGCAGGGAGTGTGCCGGCAGAGTACCGCGAGCACATCGAGAATATGCGAAGTAGCTTTGCTGTTCTTGATGATGCGATCAAAGAGGTAAGTTCAAATATGGAGGGTGGAGATAGTCTGGATTCAACAAGAATCAAGGCTATTTTTTATTCTCTGTATTTCGGCGCCGAGCAGCCATCCCAGGTAAACAGCAAGACATTTGTTGATTGCTTTGTAACTTATGAAGAACGCACAAGGTCGGCGATTGGTGAAGACGGAACAACTCATACTGAAGTTTATACCGTTACAGTTCCAATAAAAGACCAGCCTACCATCTATAAAAATATAGATAAAAAATTGGGCATTACCGTCACAAGTGAAAATAAAGCAAACGCAACAGAAATCTATTATCGGATATTGTACGGAAAACCTGCGCCTACTTACGGTAGTGAGTTTGACGATTTTATAAACGGAATTGCAGTTTCAACGGAACCTTTCATTGGTGAGGATGGATTCTGTTCGCCTGTCGGTGCTAATTGGAGGAGTGCTGTGACGAGCGAATTTGGATATCGAGCGGATCCTTTTACCAAAAAGAAAAGAGGGCATGGTGGTATAGATTTGGGGATGCCCGAAGGAACACCTGTCTACTCGGCTCTAAGCGGTACTGTCATGTTGGTGAGGTACTCAACCTCTGGATATGGCTATCATGTCGTTGTTGATCATGGCGGTGGCGTTATCACTTTGTATGGGCATTGCTCGAAAATTCTTGTTAGTGAGGGAGAACCCGTAACTGTAGGTCAAGAGATTGCCAAGGTAGGCTCTACTGGAAGAAGTACAGGAAACCATCTACATTTTGAAATCAGAGTGGGCGGTGAAAAACAAAATCCAAGAAATTATTTACCTTAGAAAGGACGTGGAGAAATGCTAAAAACAAATGCTATATTTTTTAGAAAAGTAAGTGAACTAGAAACACAGCCATGTGTGATTGAAGCTATACAGCTGATGAACCAGAGTGAATATGATGAGCTTTCAAAAGGATTACTAAGGGATAGGTCCTTTATTTCAGATAAAAAAGAAGATATGTTCACAGACCCATCTGGACAAACCCACTGTCTGCTTGCACTGAATGAAGAAAGTGGTGACGGGATTTTGATTGATAGCAGCGGCTATAACTACGCAAGATACATCAGCTTCATGCCAAACATCAAGACATATATTGATCAGCAAATCTCTCAAGTAGCAGATCAAATCTTTCAGGAGGCTGCCGAAAATACATCGAATGGTAGTTGGATTGTGTACTTTGATGAAATCGCTGAACAGCACAATCTTAATGTGAAACCGAATAACGGAATTGGGACTTTACTTGTGAACGAGCTTCAGGGCAGAGAAGAAATTGTGGAAATTAACTTGGAGGAGGATTGCCTTGATATGACGCTTTACCTCGACTTCTGCAAAAATATCAATCCATCTGAGCTGGAACAAAACATGGGAATGTAAGGAGGACACGATGATGAAAAACGAAAATATGATTAAGGTACTGAAAATTGAACCCGGGAAAATGCCATATGAAAAAGAAATGGTCAATGACCTTGAAGGGATTCAAGCTGAAGTAGAGGGCATGTTTGAATGTGTTTATCTTAATAACAATTGCATTGCCGTAGTGAATGAAGAAGGAAAATTGAATGGAATGGAGCTGAATCGAAGGATTGGTAATGACATTATTGCCGGTCCTTTTTTCATTTGTGGCGATAGCGATGATGGTGAGTTTATTTCATTAACAGATGAGCAGATGGAGGTGTTCGCCAGTGAATTTAAGGATGCCCCGGTATTTACCGGTGATGAGCCAGAGGCTCAGCCGAGAATGATCGTTACTAGTTTCAACTATTAGGAGGAGCAAATCATGAGCATAACAACAGAAAAAACAACTCTTCAGGTCAGCTTTCCAAAAGAAAAGTTGGAGGCGCTCAAGTTCTATATGGACGAAAAGGATACCACTGTTGAAAAAGAATTGCAGGGTCATATCAAAAGTATTTATGAAAAATATGTACCTGCAGCGACAAGAAGATACCTTGATCGAAACGATCCTGCGGAAGGTCTGCAAACTGAAGTCAGGGTTGAAGCAGAGGAACAACCGCAAGAAATAATCGCACCAACGCCTTCGACACGTGGCAGAAGACGTAATGCCAGAGAACAAAATGAGGAGACTGTAGAAGTAAATCAATTGGTTGAATCCGAGAGTGCTAATGAAAATCAGGAGCAAGGTGAAGAACAATCACAAGGGATGAGCATGTCGATGTAGGCTTTTCTCATCGTAACATTGTGCATTAAAGCTATGAAAAATCATATTTGGAGGATGACGATTATGAAAAAAGAAACCATTGCAATCAGCCTTGAAGCTGAAAAACTGAGAGCTATTAAGAAGTATATGGAGAAAAAGGAGGCCGATTTGCAGGCAGAGATGGCAGATCAGCTACAGAAGCTTTATGAGAAATACGTGCCAGCCAATGTAAGAGAGTACATTGACGAGCGAGAAGAGGATGAAATCGCACCAGAGAAGACAAAAAAAGTGATTAAAACAGCTACTCAGCCGAGATCCATTCCAACATCTCATGAAGGGCAGTAGTTAATCGGGTTTTTGAGCCGTTATTTGCCCCTGTGTGCGATTATTTAGCATAGAGTGGAGTAACACTACCCCATGCAAAGATTTGAGCGAAATTTGAGCCGAGTTTGGCAAAATAAAATCTGCCGTGTGATCGGATACTAAAGTCGAAATTAGGGGTTAATCGTGCCTGATTTTAATTATTATTCTGGTGCGGGATAAAGAGAGGTGGTCGGCAAGCGACCCCTCTCGCCCACATCGCCCGGCAGTGCCGAGCGTTCAAGGATTTACGATAGGTGGTCAGAAAATCAAAATTGAGACAAATAGGTGGTCAAGTAATCGTGAAATGCCCAAAATTCAAGCTTTACTAGGTGGTCTGTAAGGTGAACGGGAGCAAAAAAAGCAATTTGGAGGTGATACATTTGAGCCAATTACAGAATATGGCCAAGAACAGAACTGCTGTCTGGCTTTATCCTGAGACAATGAATCGCATGGATACCATGCTAGAAAAAGGAAATGCAAAGAACCGAAGTGAGTTTATTGAAAAATCCTTGCAGTTTTACATGGGGTATCTTAGTGGGGAAGACTCAACGGAATTTTTGTCGAAGGTTATAGTATCAGCAATTCAGGGACTGCTGAGAGAAACAGAAAGCAGGCACTCTAGCAATCTATTTCGTTTGTCAGTTGAGATGTCTATGATGATGAATATCCTTGCAGCTGGACTTGAAATCAGTGATGAAGATCTGAGAAAACTCCGTGGTCGATGTGTCAATGAAGTGAAAAGGACGAGAGGAAAAATCAGTATGGAAGAAGCGGTGAAGTTTCAGCAAGGCATTGAAGAATAACGTTTGAAGGGAAGGTGAGCTATGACAAGAATCATATTGAAATGTCCATATCTAAAAGGCGGTGGTGAAAAGACATCTGCTCATCTTTCAAATCTTGTGACTTACATGGCAACCAGAAATGGTGTTGAGAAATTATCGAAAATTAAGGCTAATCTTCCGTGTACTTTGAAACAAGAAAACTTGATTCAGCAGATCATAAAAGAATTCCCAGAAGCCATGAAGTTATTTGAATATGAAGATTACATTGAAAACAAAACGGTTGAAAATGCATCAGAATTTATTTCATTTGCATTAGAACAGAACCTCGATAAGATAGGACAGCGAAAAAACTACGTTGACTATATTGCTGATCGCCCAAGGGTACAGCGGATGGGCGCTCATGGTTTATTCACAGGGGGTGATGATAAAATTGTCCTGAGTAGGACCGCAGAAGAGGTTGCCAATCATTCGGGCAACGTGTGGATCCCAATTATTTCACTGCGAAGAACGGATGCCATACGTACAGGTTTTGATAATGCTGAGTCTTGGCATAATATGCTTTCTTATTCTGCTCCAGAGATCGCTGAGGCGATGAAAATTCCGATTCAGAATTTCAGATGGTATGCAGCGTTTCATAATGAGAGCCATCATCCTCATGTTCACATGGTATGTTACTCGACAAATCCTTCGGAAGGTTATCTGACGAAAAAAGGAATCGAGAAGATGAAGTCTGGGCTTGTGAAATACATCTTTAAAAATGAGATGCAAGAAATCTATGAACAGCAGACACAAAGAAGAGATCAACTTAAAAATGAGAGTCATGATGTGTTGCTAAAGCTCATTCAAGAAATGAAATCAGGTACAGTGGAGAATCCAAAGATTGAAGAACTCTTTTTGCATTTATCAGAAAGACTTAAATCTACGACAGGCAAAAAAGTCTATGGTTATCTTGTGCCTAATTTAAAAGCAATTGTTGACGAACTTGTAGATGAACTTTCGAAGGAACCTATTGTGGCGAAGGCTTATGAATTATGGTATGCGATGCGAGAAGAAGTGCTCCATAGTTATATGGATGAACTTCCAGAGCAGCTTCCACTTTCACAGCAAAAGGAATTCAAGTCGATCAAGAATATGATTATTGCAGAGGCTGAACAATTTTCGATTGATTTAGTTGATTACAATGACCTTACAGATGTGGATACAGGTATGTTTCTTGATGATACTTCAGAAAACACGGTCTCTATTTCTACTGAAGGAACAAATGAATTTGATTTTGAACAAGTCGATAGTGATGCCATCGATGGTTGGAATGGTGATGCTGAAAATGTTTATGTGAAATGGACTGACGAATATAAGATAGCTCGTGAGTTTCTGTTTGGAACGGATGAGGTGCAACAAGATTTTAGCGAAGCATTAATAAGGCTCATAGCAGAAGCACAAAAGGGAAATATCCTTGCAGTGTATGACTTAGGTCGAATTTACTCGAGTGGTCTTGGTATTGATAAAAATCTAGAGGTTGCTCATGAATACTATGTAAAAGCCCTTGCAGGTTTTAATGAAGTGGAATTTCAAAAGCCATGGAAATATACTGAATACCGTATAGGTAAAATGGTTGCATCAGGGCTTGGAACCGAACAAGATTATCAAAAGGCATCAGAATGGTTTGAACTATCAGCAGAGAAGAAATACAAATATGCTCAGTATTCCCTTGGCGCTTTGTACCATCGTGGTCTAGGGGTAGGACAAGATATGGATAAAGCCTTTGAACTATATCTGAAATCGGCAAAACAAGGATTTCCTTATGCAGATTTTGAAGTGGCAAAGATGTTTAGGGATGGCATTGGCACGGATAAAGATGAATCAAAATCGGAACAACATTTCAAAAAAGCATTTCAAGGGTTTGAACTATTAGAGAAATCGAGTCATGACGATAAAATCCAATATCGCTTAGGTTGGATGCTTCAAAACGGAATAGGTACAGATAAGGATATACCAAGAGCCAAAGAGCATTATGCAAAGTCAGAAAAGCTTGGCAACATTTTTTCAGGATTTGCTTTGGCAAAATTAATTCTGAAGGAAGAGAATCCGAAACCAGAAGAACTCCAGAAGGCAATCGAGTTTCTGCAATCGGTAGCGAATGGTGATGATGTTAGTGGGCTCAAAAGTATAAAATCCTTAGCGACATATCTACTGGGGAAGCTTTTTCTTGATGGGAAAGTAGTATCAAAAAATATAGGCCAGGCCATTCGTTATTTGACGATGTCAGCGGAAGAAAATAACGAGTGGGCAAGTTATCAGCTTGGAAAGCTTTTCTTGCTGGGAAAGGAGATTACGAAAGACACAGATCAAGCAGTTCAATATCTCACCGCTTCTAGTGAGCAGGGCAATCAGTTTGCACAGTATCTTTTGGGTAAGACATATCTACTTGGTAAAGATGTATCGAGAGATAGAGAGCTTGCAGTGAAGTGGCTTACTCAATCTGCAGAGCAAGGAAATGAATATGCGAAATTCTTTCTTGATAACATTGATAAGTTTAATGGTCCATCAGTTTCACATTGTATTGCAAGGCTACTTCATCAGATGGGCAAAATTTTTGAAGAAAGCTGTTTGCCATATAGAAACTCTGGTGTCATGAAGGTTGATAGTAAGTTACTCAGAAAATTGAAGGAAAAGAAGGTGGCTCAAGGGCATAAGAGAAATGACAAGGATCAAGAAATGTTGATTTAAAAATTTATCCTTACGGAAATTAGTCAAGAACTGCTTTATTTATAAAATACGAGGAGATAAGCAAATGAAGAAAAACAGAACTACCAAACTAAATCAGTTTCTTAGAGAACCTTCAAGCCCCAAAATAACGTATTACATGAAACGCCGTCCAGTAAAAAGGACGGCGTTTCATCGTATAGGAAGTAGAAAACAGTAGGAGGTGCAACATGGGGACATACATTCATTTTACTGAGGATCAAAAGCAAAGAGCCAATAGCGTGGATCTTGTTGAGTTTCTAAAAATGCAGGGCGAAATCCTAATTCCGTCAGGCAGAGAAAAGCGCCTTCAAAGTAATCACAGCATAACAGTCAGAGGAAATGAATGGTTTGATCACGCCACGAAAGAAGGTGGTCTTGCTATTGATTTCGTACAGAACTTCTATGGACAAACATTCCCAGATGCCGTCACAATGCTACTTAATGGTGAGCAAGGTGTTCCGTATTCCAAAGTAAAAAAACGAGAGGAATCAAGAAAACCATTTGAACTTCCACCCAGAAATAATGATATGCGAAGGTTATTCGCCTATTTGATCAAGCATCGACTGATTGATCGTGATGTAGTAAGTTTCTTTGCCAAAGAAAAGCTCATTTATGAAAGCAAAGAACCATCCGCAGACAAAGCAAAGGAGTATCATAACGCCATATTTGTCGGATATGATGAAAAAGGAATACCACGACATGCTCATAAAAGAGGTCTTTACACAGAAGGAAACGGTTATAAGGGAAACATTGATAGCAGTAACCCGTGTTATAGTTTTCATTACATTGGGAACAGCGATCGTATCTATGTCTTTGAAGCCCCTATTGATTTGTTGTCATTTATTACGATTCACAAAAACTCAGATTGGAAAAAGCATAGCTACATTGCACTTTGCGGATTATCAGAACAATCGCTTTTGAAAACACTCGAATCAAATCCTGAGTTATTGCATGTAGTGCTGTGCTTAGATCATGATCCGGCAGGGATTGAAGCAAGTGAGAAAATAATTGATCTGATATCAGAAAAAGACATTAGCATCAGACAGTTTCAATCAGTTTATAAGGACTGGAATGAAGACTTAAAAGCAGCTCAGGGCCTGACAGCGATTCCTGCGGAGGAACATCCGCAGCATCTATTGAAAAGTGAATTATGCAAAGAAATATTTCTGCTCATCAATGAAATAGAATCAATGAATCTGCAGCACAATGATGGTGACATAGCACTCCTAAAAGCGCAGACAAAAAACGAGTATCAGGCTGAAGCTATGAAAATGGCATCAGCCGTTTTTTTATGTCTGGCACTGCAAGAGTATAAGCAATTAGATAAGAAATTGACTGCAGAAGAAATTGTCCTGGATTTGAGTGATCAGTTCAGAGCTTACCAAAATCGTGGAAGATGGGATCCCTCACTTTCTGATGTAAAAAGAGTATTTTCAAGCATCAATAGAAAAGGTGAAATCATAACTGAAACTAAAAAAGTGAACATGGTCAACGGTTATCAGGACGTGGCATTAGAGCTTTTAAAATCAATGATAAAGTTGGAGATTGCGGAGCAAAAACAGATGCAGGCTTCTGCACTAAAGATGGCATAACAATAGAGGCATGGGTGTATATCCACGCCTCAAATCAAAGAAAGGATGTGAAAAATGAATTCACAAGTCTATATGTTAATTGCTGCTACAGCAATAATGTTTTCAGTTATAGGTGGCTTATCCTTACTGGCACATTATTATACATTGAATGGAATCAAGTCCAAAACAGTAGGGGATGGACAACATGGAGTCGCTAGGTTTGCTACGAAAAAAGAAATTGAAAGAACATATCATCACATTCCGTTCAATGTACAAGAGTGGAGGAACGGCATCAATCTTCCAATCGATGAAAAGGGAAATGCAATACAGGGTCTGGTAGTGGGGTGTAAAGGTTCCAATGGCACAGTGACTGGGATCGTTGATATAGGAGATGTACATTGTTTGATGATCGGTGCAGCCGGTGTTGGGAAAACAGCATTCTTTTTATATCCCAATCTTGAATATGCCTGCGCCAGTGGTATGTCATTCATCACAACTGATACAAAGGGGGATCTGGCTAGGAATTATGGAACGATTGCAAAAGAAAATTATGGATACCGTGTTGCGGTCATTGATTTAAGAAATCCCACGAGGAGTGATGGAAACAATCTCCTCCATCTGGTCAACAAGTATATGGATTTGTACAGAAAAAATAACAACAATTTCTCAGCTAAGGCGAAAGCTGAAAAATATGCAAAGATCATATCTAAAACAATCATCACTACAGATGGTAATAATGCAGCCATGGGACAAAACGCATTCTTCTATGATGCTGCAGAAGGGCTTCTCACTTCAGTGATTCTGTTGATTGCAGAATTTCTTCCACCGACAATGGAGAATCATCAAATGGTGGATAAAAGGCATATTATTTCAGTTTTTAAAATGGTACAGGACTTAATGGCACCTAGTAAAATTAAAGGCAAAAGTCAGTTTCAGCTTTTGATGGATAAACTACCACCGACCCATAAAGCAAAGTGGTTTGCTGGCGCAGCACTTAATTCAGCTGAGCAAGCTATGGCTTCAGTACTCTCGACTGTACTCTCGAGGCTAAATGCATTTCTGGATTCTGAGATGGAACAGATCCTTTGTTTTGACACAGCAATAGATGCTGAAACTTTCTGTAACGAGAAATCAGCAATCTTTCTCATTCTCCCAGAGGAAGATAACACAAAGTATTTTATGGTGTCGCTGTTCTTGCAACAGTTCTATCGTGAAATGTTGACTGTGGCGGACGAGAACGGTGGAAAGCTCCCAAACCGTGTAATGATCTATGCAGATGAAATTGGAACCATACCTAAAATTGAATCTTTTGAAATGATGCTATCTGCAGGTAGATCTAGAAGAATATCTGTAATCCCGATCATTCAGTCCTTTGCTCAGCTTGATAAGAACTATGGTAAAGAAGGTAGCGAAATTATAACCGATAACTGTCAGCTGACAATCTTCGGAGGCTTTGCACCTAATTCTGAGACTGCTCAGGTCCTCTCAAAAGCACTAGGAACTAGAACTGTGATGAGTGGAAGTATCAGCAGAGGGAAAAATGATCCATCTCAAAGCCTGCAGATGATAGAAAGACCGTTATTGACAGCCGATGAGCTAAAATCACTTCCTAAAGGTAATTTTGTTGTGATGAAAACCGGCGTACATCCTATGAAAACGACCTTGAAATTGTTCTTGGACTGGGGAATAACTTTTGATAAGACCTATGAAACAGAAGAAAAGTCCCATCGCAAGGTCTATTATGCTGACAAGGAAGAACTCGAAGAAAACATTATAAGGCATACGATGGCCGTGGATATGGACGAAGAAGACACTGAAGAGGATAATTCAGGGGATCGCAAGCGCGGCGGTACACTTCATTCACCAGCAATCGAACAAGCTGAAGAAGCTGCTTCAAAACGAAAATCTATTCTAAGAACATAGGGGGTGTGGATGTGAGTTTCTTTGGAAATATTTATCGAGAGGAAATTTCTTCTCGTGGGAAAACCGTATATATGTATTTGAAAGACAGAAGCAATACTGAAGGCGAATGTTGGCCAGCCATAAAAACCATTGCTAGAGATACCTCAATGTCAGTCAGTACAGTTAAAAGAGCACTTGCAGATTTGATACGCTGTGGCCTGCTCAATAAGGAATACCGTCATAGGGAGAATGGCAGTAAATCCTCGAATCGATACTTTTTGAAAAAATAAATAAATGGGTCGGATCACGAAAAAGGCATAATCGACCGCCAAGGGGAAGCTCTGTCTTTTTCGTGGACTGAGCCTGGGTTCATGATGGACTGTCCAGAAGGAATCACTTTAAGAATTAATTTAACAGCAGAGAAGAAAGAGAGAGTTTCAGTTATTACAAAAACTCTGATTAAAATGACTGTCCGTTTAACCGTACTTGTTATACTTTATAATAATAAAAGGCCACCAATTTCTAAAAATGAATTATAGAAATGTTTTAATCAAACACAAAGTGTGTGATACATAATAATTTGTTTTGTTATAGTGATAAACAATTGTTTTTTAATATAAAAACACATCGAACGCTAACTTTATAATGAAATGAGCATATCGTTATGATATAATTTATTAGTGCTTTGCTTATTTCTGAATAGGGAGGTTAAATGATGGCGATAAGTTACAAAAAACTTTGGAAACAGCTTATAGATAAGGATATGAAAAAGAAAGACTTAGAAATAGCTGCAGGCATAAGTCATTACACCATCAACAAATTGAACCACGGTGATAATGTTACAACAGATGTGCTTGTGAAAATTTGTAGGGCACTTGATTGTACATTGGACGATATTATGGATATTTTACCAGAAGAAATTAATCATACTAAATAACATCCTTATTACTGGAGATAGATTAACATTGACGGGAGGAAATAAAAACATATGAATAAGCAACAACTTGCAACAAAGATATGGGAATCTGCAAATAGAATGCGTTCAAAAATAGAAGCGAACGAATACAAGGATTATATTTTAGGTTTCATTTTTTACAAGTATTTATCAGATAAAGAAGTGAAGTTTTTAAAAGCAAATGACTTTACTGACGATGACATCAAGGCTATTACGGAAGAGGATCAGGAGATGGTGGAATACATCCAAAAGGGTGTTGGGTATTTCATTGCTTACAAGGATTTGTTTTCTACTTGGCTTGATATGGGAAATAAATTTGATGTATCAAATGTCAGAGATGCTCTTTCTGCATTCAGCCGTTTGATTTACAAAACACACAAAAAAGTTTTTGAAGATGTTTTTGATACTTTACAAACTGGGTTAAGCAAACTAGGTGACAGCTCAGGTGCGCAAACAAAAGCTATCAGTGGGTTACTACAGTTGATTAAAGACATTCCCATGGATGGCAAACAAGACTATGATGTTATTGGTTTTATTTACGAATATCTCATTAGCATGTTTGCAGCTAATGCAGGTAAAAAAGCCGGCGAATTCTATACCCCTCACGAGGTTTCATTACTGATGTCTGAAATCGTTGCTAATCATCTGAAAGGTAGAAGTGAAATTAGAATTTATGACCCAACAAGTGGTTCAGGTTCATTATTAATTAATATAGGACACTGCGTGTCAAAATATATCGATGATGAAAATAAAATCAAATACTATGCCCAAGAACTTAAAGAAAACACCTACAACCTAACACGAATGAACTTGGTTATGCGTGGCATTGAACCTTACAATATTGTAACACGTAATGGTGACACCTTAGAGGAAGACTGGCCTTATTTTGATGAGAATGATCCTGTGAATACATACGATCCCTTATATGTAGACGCAGTTGTATCTAATCCACCATATTCTCAGCCTTGGGATACAACAAGCAAAGAAAATGATCCCCGATATGCCCGATTTGGATTAGCACCAAAAGGGAAAGCGGATTATGCCTTCTTATTGCATGATCTGTTTCATATTAGACCAGATGGCATCATGACCATTGTTCTTCCACACGGCGTATTATTCCGTGGTGGTGAAGAAGGAACCATACGCAAAAACCTCGTCGAGAATAATCATATTGATGCAATAATTGGTCTGCCTTCAAATATATTTTTCGGAACAGGTATTCCGACAATCATAATGGTACTAAAACAAAAACGAGAAAACACGGATGTCTTGATTGTAGATGCTTCTAAAGGTTTTATAAAAGAGGGCAAAAACAATAAATTAAGAGCATCGGATATCAAAAGAATTTCTGATGTCGTTATTGGACGTGTAAGCGTTGATAAATTTTCAAAAGCTGTCAGCAGAGAAGAAATTCGTGCAAATGAATATAACCTTAATATCCCTCGTTATGTTGACTCTTCGGAAAGTACTGAAACTTGGGACATTTACGCATCCATGTTTGGTGGAATTCCCAAATCTGAAATTGAAACGCTCCACAAGTTTTGGATAGCATTTCCATCATTAAGAGATACGTTGTTCCTTAGCAGTGACACACCTTATGTTGAATTGGCAACAGCTGAGATTAAATTGACAATTAAAAATCATAAGGATGTCATTGGCTTCGAGACCTCTTTCCAAAATGCTTTTGAAAGTTTTACTCCATTTCTTAAAGACGAGCTTCTTAGCAAAATGGGCGAGATTGCAATCTCCAAAGAAGAAACTATTCTCAGCGATAATATTTTTGAGCGACTACAAAACTTCCCTATAATTGATCGATATGAAGCATATCAAATATTGGATAATGAATGGACAAAGATTGCCATTGATTTAGAGATTATCCAGACTGAAGGGTTTGAAGCCACGAAGCAAGTTGATCCTAATATTGTAATCAAGAAAAAAGAAGGCAAAGATCAAGAAGTACAGGAAGGCTATGTTGGACATATTATTCCTTTTGATCTAGTGCAAACTACACTTTTGAAAAATGATTATGATTCATTAAAAGAAAAAGAAAGCAGGTTGTCTGAAATTCCTTCTGCCTACGAAGAAATAATTGATTTGATGACAGAAGATGAAAAAGAGACAGATGTACTTAATGATTCTAACGATGCTTTTGTAGCTAAAGAAGTAACAAGAAAACTTAAAGAGTTACATGCAGTCGCTGACACCGTTGAATTAATCGAATTTAGAAATAAGTTGATTCAAGTAGATGAATTGATAAAAGAAGAAAAAGAATTGAAGGCTCAAATTAAGAAAGAAAGCGCTGACCTACATGCCTTAACAAAAACAACTATAGAAAATCTTTCTGATGAACAAGTATATGACCTTTTAGAGAAAAAATGGATTGAAAGTTTGGTGAACAATCTGAACAGCCTACCCGAGACTGTTGTCGACAGCTTAGTTAACAAAATTCAAGCTATGGAAAATAAATATGCAGTCACCTTCTTTGAGGTAGAAACGCAAATTAAAAAGTCAGAGCGGCTGTTGTGTAGCATGATTGACAGTCTTGTGGGTGATGAATTTGATATGAAAGGTCTCAGCGAATTCAAGACTCTGCTCGGGGGTAATTAGCATGAACGAAAATAAAAAACCTGTAATTCGCTTCAGCGGATTTACAGATGCTTGGGAACAGCGTAAGTTGGGCGATGTTGTTGATCTTCGAGGTGGTAGAGATTATAAACACCTATCTAATGGTGATATTCCTGTGTATGGTACTGGTGGTTATATGCTCTCTGTTAATGAAGCCCTGTCTTACGATGAAGATGCAATTGGTATTGGACGAAAAGGAACAATTGATAAACCATATATATTAAGTGCACCGTTTTGGACTGTAGACACCTTGTTTTATGCTGTTCCAAGAGAAAACTACGATTTAGACTTTGTATTTAATATTTTTCAAAATGTTGACTGGAAGAAAAAAGATGAGTCAACTGGTGTGCCAAGCTTATCTAAAACGGCAATAAATTCTATTGAAGTGAGAACTCCAAATTATCGCGAACAGAAAGCTATTGGCAGTTATTTTACCACCATCGACAACCTTATCACCCTTCATCAGCGTAAGTATGACAAACTACAAAATGTAAAAAAATCGATGCTTGAAAAAATGTTCCCCCAAAACGGTAATAACACTCCTGAAATTCGATTCAAGGGTTTTAATGATGCTTGGGAACAGCGTAAGTTGTGGGAAGTAGTCGATGTTCGTGGTGGAAAAGATTACAAACATCTATCCGAGGGGGATATTCCGGTTTATGGAACCGGTGGATACATGCTGAGTGTTAATGAAGCACTCTCCTATAAAGAAGATGCAATCGGTATTGGGAGAAAAGGCACAATAGATAAGCCCTATATTCTAAAAGCACCATTTTGGACTGTAGATACGCTATTTTATGCTGTTCCAAGAGAAAATTATGACTTGGGTTTTGTCTTTGATCTTTTCCAAAATATTGACTGGAAGAAAAAGGACGAATCCACAGGAGTGCCTAGCTTATCCAAAAATGCAATAAATGAAATCGATGTTATTGTGCCAAAAGAGAATGAGCAGAAAGCTGTTGGCGCATATTTTGCTCGAATTGATAATCTTATCACCCTTCATCAGCGTGAGTTAGAAAAGCTCCAAAACATCAAGAAATCTTGCCTTGAAAGAATGTTTGTATAGGACTTTTCATTAATATTAATTTAGAAAGGAGTCTGACTTGTGATATTTAATAAAGAATCTGAGTTTGAACAAGCACTTATAAAAATATTAACGCAAAAAGGTTGGGAAAAAGAAATTATCAAGTATCCAACTGAAAAAGATTTGATTAAAAATTGGGCAAACATCCTTTTTGATAACAACCGAGGCATTGACCGCTTAAACAATTACCCATTAACAGATGGAGAAATGGAACAAATTATGGAGCAAATAGTTGCCTTGCGCACTCCATTAAAATTAAATGGGTTTATCAATGGAAAAACAGTTTCTATAACACGTGATAACCCAGATGATGTACTCCATTTCGGTAAAGAAATCAGTTTGAAAATATATGATCGTAGAGAAATTGCTGCCGGGCAGAGCCGTTACCAAATTGTGCACCAACCTAACTTCCCGACAAAATCCAAAATATTGAATGACCGCCGTGGAGATATAATGCTGCTGATAAATGGTATGCCAGTAGTGCATATCGAATTAAAACGAAGCGGAATGCCTGTAAGTCAGGCATATCACCAGATTGAAAAATATTCAAATGAAGGTATCTTTACTGGTCTATTCTCTTTAGTTCAAATATTTGTGGCTATGTGCCCTGATGAAACAAGATATTTTGCCAATCCTGGACCTGAAGGAAAATTTAATCCTGATTACTATTTCCACTGGGCAGATTTTAACAATGAGCCAATTAATGATTGGAAGTCCATAGCATCTTATTTCTTATCCATTCCAATGGCACATCAATTGATTGGTTTTTATACTGTTGCTGACGATTCTGATGGAGTATTAAAAGTAATGCGTAGTTACCAGTATTATGCAGCTAATGCCATATCTGATAAAGTGTCCAAAACAAAATGGGAAAACAGTGGACAACTCGGTGGTTTTGTATGGCATACCACTGGATCAGGTAAAACTATGACTAGTTTTAAATCGGCACAACTGATTGCCCATTCTGGTGATGCTGATAAGGTGGTTTTTCTGACTGACAGAATTGAGCTTGGAACACAGTCCTTGAAGGAGTACCGTGGTTTTGCTAATGATAACGAAACGGTGCAGGCAACAGAAAATACAAATATATTAATAACAAAACTTAAGAGTACTAATCCTGCTGATGTTTTGATTGTTACTTCCATTCAAAAAATGAGCAATATCAAGGATGAGGATGGTGGGCTTAATGCACACGACATTGAAGTCATAAATGCGAAAAGGCTCATTTTTATTGTGGATGAGGCGCACCGCTCCACCTTTGGTGATATGTTAGTCACTATTAAAGAAACATTCCCTATGGCCATTTTCTTTGGCTTTACAGGCACACCCATTCACGATGAAAACCAAAAAAGGATGAACACAACTGCAACCGTGTTCGGCAATGAATTGCACCGATATAGCATAGCAGATGGCATTCGTGACAAAAATGTTCTTGGTTTTGACCCTTATAAAGTACTGACTTTTAGGGATAAAGATGTTCGTAAGGTTGTTGCTCTAGAAAAAGCAAGAGCAACTTCTGAAGAAGAGGCTATAAGCGACCCGGCTAAAGCGGTTGTATTTTATAAATTTATGAACACATCTAAAGTAAAGATGGCAGGCAATTTCAGCAATGATGGCAAATATGTAAAAGGTATTGAGGACTACATTCCAACTGTTCAGTATCTAACGGCCGAGCATCAAAATAAAGTGGTTGAAGATATAGCTGAAAATTGGTCGACCCTCAGCCACAATAACAAGTTCTACGCTATCTTTGCAACGAGTAGTATTCCAGAGGCAATTGAGTATTATCGTAGATTAAAAATTGCATTACCTCATTTAAAAACAACTTGCTTGTTTGATCCTAATATTGATAATGGCGGTGGCGTAGCTTTTAAAGAAGATGGACTTGTGGAGATTATTACCGATTATAATCAGCGATATAATCAGGAATTCTCAATTGCAACACATGGTGCATTTAAAAAAGATATTGCCTTAAGATTAGCGCACAAAGAGCATTATAAATTACTTGGAAGAACACCAGAGAAGCAACTCAACTTACTAATTGTGGTAGATCAAATGTTAACAGGTTTTGATTCCAAATGGGTGAACACTTTGTATATTGATAAGATGCTAGAGTATGAGAACATCATTCAAGCATTTTCTAGAACTAATCGCCTGTTTGGTCCGGAAAAACCATTTGGAACCATTCGCTACTATCGAAGACCACACACTATGGAGCGAAACGTTAACAATGCAGTAAAGTTGTATTCGGGTGATAAACCGATTGGTTTATTTGTTGAGAAACTTAGCTACAATTTAAAAAAATTAAATGAGATTTATGCTGATATTGCAGAGATTTTCAGTCGTGCCAATGTTCCGGACTTTGAAAGACTGCCAACAGATCCTACAGTGCGAGCAAAATTTGCATCATTGTTTAAAGACTTTAACAACCATCTGGAGGCAGCTAAGATTCAAGGATTTAATTGGGATAAAAACAAATACGAATACAAGGAAGAAATGAACAATAAAAAACTGACTATCACATTGGACTTTGACAAGAATAGTTATCTCATTTTGGCACAACGATATAAAGAATTGTCATCTGGTGGTGAGGGTGGTAATGGCAGTAATGATGATATTCCTTTTGATCTTGTAGGTTATTTGACCGAAATTGATACTGGAGTAATTGATGCTAACTATATGAATAGTCGCTTTGACAAGTATCTCAAGTTAATTAATCAAGGTGAAGTATCCGAAGAGTTGGTAGAGCAAGCGTTGAACGAGCTACACAAGACCTTTGCAGTGTTAACTCAAGAAGAGCAGAAATATGCGAGTATCTTCCTCCACGATATTCAACGCGGAGATATTGTCATTGAAAAAGACAAATCTTTGCGTGATTATATTACAGAATATCAATACAAAGCAAAAGACGAACAAATTCGTCGGTTTTCTATTGTTTTGGGATTAGATGAAGAAAAACTGCGCGATATGATGAGTCTAAATGTTTCAGAATCAAACATTAACGAATTTGGTCGCTTTGATGAATTAAAAAAGATGGTGGATAAATCAAAGGCAAAAGAATATTTTGAAATGATAGAGGGAATTACATTGATACCACCAAAAGTTAATATGAAGACCGATAAATTATTACGTGAGTTCATTCTTTTAGGCGGTTTCGAAATTCAAACAATCTAATTTTTTGAATTTTGTGAAACATAATCCTTATTCTACAAATGAAATGAATAATTATACTACTTCTATCTGAGAGTCAAGGGTTTTCCTTGGCTCTTTTTCTTTTACGTGGGAACAGCGTAAGTTAGCCGAGATGGCTGATTTTACTAAAGGAACAGGATATTCAAAGAATGATCTAATGGATAATGGCACTCCTATAATTCTATACGGAATGTTATATACAAAATACCAAACTGTAATCGACAAAGTTGATACCTTTGTCATTGCTAAAACTGGTTCCGTATACAGTATCGGTCGAGAAGTTATTGTTCCTGCTTCTGGTGAAACAGCAGAAGATATTTCGAGAGCTTCAGCCGTTGTAAAATCAGGTATTTTGCTAGGTGGAGACCTTAATGTAATCTATCCCCAAGATCATATTAATCCTGTTTTTTTAGCACTTTCAATTTCAAATGGAAATCAGCAGAAAGAATTGTCGAAAAAAGCACAGGGCAAATCAGTGGTTCATCTACGCAAATCAGATTTACAAGAAGTTCAACTATCATATCCCAAAACAGAAGAACAAATTGAAATATCAAGTTTCTTTTTAAACATCGACAACCTTATCACCCTTCATCAGCGTAAGTATGAATTTTTATACAGAGTGTTTCTCTGAGATATTTTTGCAAAATTAGAAGAAATCACACCAACTTGGGAACAGCGTAAGTTGGGAGATGAGGTTCAGATCACTATGGGACAATCTCCTGATGGTAGTTCTTATACAGATATTCCTTCTGACTATATCCTCGTTCAAGGAAATGCAGATTTAAAAAATGGTTGGGTTACACCTAGAGTTTGGACATCTCAGGTTACTAAAAAAGCTGAGGCAGGAGACTTGATAATGAGTGTCCGTGCTCCAGCAGGAGAAATGGGTAAAACGGCTTATAATGCAGTCATTGGACGTGGTGTTGCCGCAATAAAAGGGAATGAATTTATATTCCAGAGCCTTGTCAAAATGAATTTTGAGGGATATTGGAAAAGACTCTCTTGTGGTTCAACATTTGAATCTCTAAATTCTGACAATATAAAAAATGCCGAAATAATGATCCCACATCAAAATGAACAACTACAAATAGGGGCGTTTTTCGATAGCCTCGACAACCTTATCACCCTTCATCAGCGTAAGTATAATATTTTCTATAGAAGTAATTTTGTGAATTTTTGCAGTGAATTAGAGGAGTTTACATCAACTTGGGAACAGCGTAAGTTAGGAGACATTGGATCGGTTTCTATGTGTAAGAGGGTTTTTAAGAACCAAACTTCTGATAATGGAGATGTCCCGTTTTATAAAATAGGTACATTTGGATCTGTTGCGGATGCTTTTATTTCAAGAGAATTATTTGAAGAATATAAAAGTAAATTCTCTTATCCCGAAAAGGGAGATATTTTAATTTCCGCATCTGGAAGTATTGGTAGAACTGTTGAATTTAGTGGAAAAGATGAGTATTTTCAAGATTCCAATATCATATGGCTGAAGCACAATAATGAAATTATAAATCCTTTTTTGAAGCAGTTATATTCCATTATAAAATGGTCTGGGATAGAAGGAACAACAATAAAAAGATTATATAACGAAAATGTATTAAAGACTGAAATTATGCTTCCAAATGTTGAAGAACAGAAACGAATTTCTTCATACTTGGACAACCTTGATAACCTTATCACCCTTCATCAGCGTAAGCCACAGATTAAATTAGGAGGTTATGTTGATGCTTAATGAAATTAAGAAATCAGACTTATTCTGTGAATATTATGCAAAGTGGATTGTGGTGTATAAGAAAGGTGCTATAAGAAAAGTTACTATGGACAAATATCTTATGACATTCAATTGGCTAGAGAAATTGATACCCAATTTAAAAATTTGTGATTTAACGAGAATTGCATATCAGCAATTGCTTAATGATTATGCTTCTTATCATGAAAGACAAACAACAATGGATTTCCATCATCAACTTAAAGGAGCCATATTGGATGCTGTAGATGAAGGCCTAATTGATAGGGATCCCACAAGAAAAGCAATTATCAAAGGGAAACCGCCAAAAGAAAAGAAACTAAAGTATTTAAATCAATTTGAACTCCATACTTTACTGACTACTTTGGAGCTTAAATCAGAAGTTAATTGGGATTGGTTTATTCTTTTAGTAGCTAAGACTGGTATGCGGTTTTCTGAAGCTCTTGCGTTAACGCCTAAAGATTTTGATTTTTCGCATCAGACATTATCGATAAGCAGAACGTGGGACTATAAGGGGGAAGGCGGATACCTACCTACAAAAAATAAATCATCGGCAAGGAAAATTCAGATTGACTGGCAAACTGTAATCAAATTCTCTGAATTATTGAAAGGATTGCCTGAGGATAAACCAATATTCGTGAAAGAGAAAGTGTATAATTCTACAGTCAATGATATCTTAACCAGGCACTGTAAGAGAGCTAAAGTTCCTGTCATTTCAATTCATGGTTTGCGCCATACTCATGCGTCTATATTGCTCTTTGCAGGTGTTTCAATTGCAAGCGTTGCACGGCGATTAGGACATGCAAGTATGACAACCACACAAAGAACCTATCTGCATATCATTCAAGAACTTGAAAACAAAGATGTAGATTTGGTTATGCGCTCATTGTCTGTACTGGCTTAAATATTAATAATTATTATGCAGTGGCTTGCGTTGATGAAGGGTGACAAGGCTACTACTTAACAAAAAACCGCCTTGTAATTACAACTCAAGGCGGTTTTTATCCGTATCGAGTTACCTTTACCTCTCAGTACACAAGTTTTCGTTTTGACTACTTGTATTTTTATTATCTTGGCATAGGGTAAATGATAAGTAAATATCCAGAATTACTTTTATTCTGGAAAGTCTCAATGCCTTTAAAGAATAAGATTTGCCGAAGGTGAAGGAGTTTTTAACTTAAAACATGATAAAACTGAGCGATGCAATAAAGAAAAATATTAATTGATTAACTCAGGCGCTTTAATCACTATCCGTTTTAATGGACACATCTAGTGGTAATATGATATTATTATAGGTGTTATTATTTGGAATTATACTTATGAGGCGAGTTGCTAGTTGATGGGATTCGTTGAAAAGTATTTTGGATTTGTTTAGCTGCTAACTATAAGAAGTGCGAAAATAACGAGGTGAATCCAAATGGCAGAAATAAAATATGAAATCAAAGAAATGCTTGGTGTATTATCAGAATCTACAAAAGGATGGTCAAAACAGTTAAATCTTGTGAGTTGGAATGATAAAGAGCCAAAGTATGATTTGAGAGAATGGAATCCTAACCATGAAAAGATGGGTAAGGGTGTTACCTTGTCAAAAGAAGAGCTAGTCAAACTGCGAGATGTTTTGAATAGCATGAATTTGTAAGAAGTGTATAGGACATTATGAAGGGCATCTGTGTAAGATAAGGATTTGTTTTATTTGGGTGCCCTTTTTTTATAATTTTTTAATGGAAAACATAATAAAGAGCAAGCGGAGGATTAATCATGCAGAATCTGTTTATAGGAAAATTTACAAAGAAAGATCAATATGATGGGAATTATTATCAGGTTAGCAATGAACGCGAAATTTCATGGTTTAATGGCTTAAAAGAAGGTGACTTTGTGCTGCCAAGTCATGGTGGTTATTTTGGGAAGTTGTTGAAGCTAAAAACGTTTGAGAATCACGAGGGCTCAATCAATGCCGTTTTTGATGTTGTAAAGACATTTTCTCCAGATCTGACGCTTGCCGGAAACATCGTTTGCTGTTAGTATTTTGCTCCCGAAATGAATCTTTTAAATAAGGCTATTAAATCCACCAAAGGTTATGGATTTCACAAAATTGAACTAGAAGAAAGTTGCCCAAGCATCGATACTATAGATTTTGAAAAGGCACAGAGAAGATTTCTCGTGATTTTGAATGAAATGATGACGAATACCAATTTCTTCAAACCTTCTGATCTGTGTGTTGTGATCAACAACTTAAATGATGGGGGTATTGAAGATATCCTTGAATACAACGGGCAAAAGTTTCAAAGACACAGTATCCTGTGGAACTTATATCAGGAGAAAGTTGACGGTGGAACTAAAAAATATTCTCTTCACCAATTGCTCGACTTTGCAGATGCTAAAAAAGATGCTGCACCCAAAAAGGAAAAGTATTTGAATGCAGTATTAGCAGCGCTTGAAGTAGACAAGTATTTTGTTGCAGATAATGCGGTCGCTTTATATGACAACATTTTAGTAGGAAGAAAGCAATATACAGCAAAAGGTTCAAATCAGACTGGTGTGGAGTTAGTTGATGGTGGCGAAGACGAAGATTTAGATGAAAACTTATCAGCCTATAGCCAGTATGCAAGACTTATGGAATTTAATCCGAACATTATTTTATATGGGCCTCCGGGGATTGGAAAAACTTATGGGGCAATGAGAATCATCGAAGCGTTTGAATCGATAAAAGGGAACCCTGCTTCATTTAATGCAGTTAAAGATCAAGGTCGAGCGCGTTTTATTACCTTCCACCAAGCTTTTTCTTATGAGGAGTTTGTTGAAGGGCTCAGACCTGAGACAGATGACAATGGAAATATCAAATATGAAATCAAGCCAGGTGTTCTGAGAAGAATAGCAGAAGAATGTAAAATTCAAGCGCGAAAAGAAGGTATCAAGGATAATGTCTTAGCAGATACAACTGGGGAGAGCAAGGTCTGGAAAGTTTCGCTTGGAAGACGAAACATGGATGAACACATTTATAATGCATTAAAGGTTAAAGAGGAAATTGCTATTGGATATGGTCCCGAGGAAAGCGTGATCGATTGGACCGATGAGCAAATCGATAAAGCGGATAAAAGTGGTATGTTAAAAACGCTCAGAAGCAGATTGCAAATAGGAGACATCGTTTTTATTTTTAACAGCATCAAAACCATTCGACTCATTGGTATTGTTGTATCGGATTATTACTATACCGATGAAGACTCATTTGGCTATAGACATAGACGTAAGGTGAAGTGGATCAAGGACTGTGAAAAAGAGCCTATAGATGTCTTCAAGTTAAACCAAGAAAAACAGCTCACTTTGTCATCACTTTATGAGTTGAAAATCAATTCTGCAGAAGCGTTGAAGCTTGTTGACGTGAAAGAAGATAAGACTGTTCAATCGAAGCCGTATTACTTGATTATTGATGAAATTAATCGAGGCAATATTGCTAAAATATTTGGGGAGCTCATTACGCTAATAGAAAAAGACAAGAGAGACTCGCTGTCTTGCCTTCTGCCATATTCAGGACAGGAGTTTACGCTGCCTAAAAACATTTACATTATAGGAACAATGAACACAAGTGATAGATCTATAGCACTACTTGATACAGCACTTAGAAGAAGATTTGCATTTATAGAGATTGCACCAGATTCTTCATTGGTCGAAAGCAAAACACCAACTATTGGTGGTAATGTTTCTCCGGCAAAACTCATGAACGCTATTAATGAAAAAATCACAGAAATGATAGACCGAGACCATAGAATTGGACACAGCTATTTCTTGAGTGATGATCTCATTTCAAAGATGGATCTTTATCATGCATGGTATTATAAGATTTTACCTTTGCTCATGGAATACTTTTATAATGAAGTATCAAAAGTTGCAGAGATAGTGGGTGATCGTTTCTTTGACAAAAAAACTGGAGAAATTGTACCTCTTGGATTAAAAGCGAATGAATCAGGAATTTCGGACTTTGAAAGTGCCTTGATGAAGATTTATGAAAGAGGAAATTAGAATGTCTGGCGGTGTGATCACTCTATTTGAAGATAGAAAAACGAAGGTAAACTTATCGCATTCTCAAATTAATGACATTCTTTTCTTCAAAAACCTTTTAGGCAGCCAGTGTATAAGCCTTGACTATGATGGTTCACTTCAAATCATGCATTATGTCGGTTTTATATCAAGGGGAACCACAAGAGTGTAAATACTTCCGAAAATTTATGAGAATGCAGGGATAAGTGGAACAGTCGAGATTAGAGAATCGACCAAAGTGCTTTACAATTTGCTCCGGGTATCTAATTATAATAAGGTTCTTCATTTGCCTGAGAGTTTCAAATCTGGGTTAGAAGAAATTGACCTCTTAGAAATATTTATAGGCATTTTCGCTGACCGAGTCTTTAGAACCTATTCAACAAAAATGAACCGTGAGTATTTAGAAATCGAGGAAAACAGCGCTTTTGTTAAAGGTAAAATCAGCTTTCCAAAAACCATGAAGCATAATCTGCTTAGAAAAGATCTTCATTATGTCAATTATCAAAGTTTTGAGCATGATAATGTGATCAATAATGTTGTTAAAACAGTTGCAATCAGGTTGATGGAATATACACGTGATGCAGAGAATAAGAAAAATCTAAAAAAGGCACTGATGTTCTTAGACGATGCTAAGCAGATTGAACTATCTTTGCCTCTGATTCAATCAGTGAAGTTTACAAGACTGAATATGGAATTTGAATCAGTATATAATATGGCAAAGATGTTCTATTTGAACCTACAGCCAGAGAATTTTGCTGGGGATGAATCAGTGTTTTCATTTTTAATACCGGTTAATGACCTATACGAGCATTATCTGTATAAACTATTTTCTGAAATAGATGGATATCAAGCAAAACACGAAGATGTTCGGAGCTTTGCTCGTGCGGAGGACGGGAGAAATGTACTAAGAGTTAAACCAGATATTTTGGTCTTTAAAGACAATGTAATTGCTCTCGTAGCAGATGCAAAGTATAAGAATCCTTGTTTTAATAAAGGGCTATACACAAACATCAGCAGAGACGATATATATCAGGTTTTTGCATATTCCAAAGTTTATGGGGTTCAGAAAACGGCACTCATTTATCCACTGTTTGATGATATTCCGAGTCCCATAAGCCGAGTTGTGTTAAAAGACAACGATGGTGAAGTGGAGCTTAATATCCTGTGTGTGGACATTAAGAACAACAATTTCGAAGAAGTAAAAGCTCAGCTGAAAGCAGAACTTCTTCAAGAATCCAGCGGATAAGAGGTGTTAAAAATGGGCAAAAGCTCAAATCAAAAATTGAAATTGCTTTATCTACTAAAAATGTTGAATGAAAAGACAGACGAAGACAATACCATGACAATCAACGACATGATTGCAGAGCTTGATCGTTACGGCATCACTGCTGAGCGTAAATCCATCTATGATGATCTAGAAGCATTAAGACATTATGGGCTTGATATAGCCTCGCGAAAGTCAAAAACTACTGACTATTTCGTTGCGAGCAGATTATTTGAGCTACCAGAACTAAAACTGTTAGTAGATGCTGTCCAGTGTTCAAAGTTCGTCACGCATAAAAAAAGCAATGAGCTTATCAAGAAGATTGAGAGCTTAGCAAGTCATCAGCAAGCACAATCGCTACACCGCCAGGTATACGTCTCAAATAGGGTTAAAACCATTAATGAGAGTATTTATTACAACGTTGATAGTATTCATGAAGCGATTGCAGAGAACAAAAAGGTATCATTTAAATATTTTGACTTTGACATCAAAAAAGAGAAGGTGTTTAGGAAAAAAGGAGACAAGTATATCGTCAGTCCTTATGCCTTATCATGGGATGATGAGAACTATTACTTGGTTACATTTTCAACTAAGTATAATGACTTTACACATTATAGGGTTGATCGAATGAGTGAAATTGAACTAATTGAAGAGCAGAGAGATCCATTGCCGGATAAAGAACATTTTGATATTGCGGAATATACAAAGAAAGTTTTCAATATGTTTGGTGGAGAAGAAGTAATGGTGCAACTGCAATTCGATAATTCACTTGTAAATGCGGTAATTGATAGATTTGGGAAAGAGATTATGATTGGCAAAAGTGATGATGACAACTTTACTATTTGGATCAAAGTAGCGGTAAGTTCAACTTTCTTTGCATGGCTATCACAGTTTGGCAATAAGGTGAAAGTGCGTTCACCTCAGACGGTTGTGAATCAGTATAAAAATTGCTTAATGGAAATATTTTCAGTTTATGAGGATTAATCTAGATCCAAAAAAAAATATTGTTAAATATGAGAGGCGGTACCGACTATGAGATTTACTTTAGTTTTTGAAAACAAACAGGAGGGCATCGGGGCATCTTACGATTTGCTTTTTGCACCTTGTCCAATTTGGGACGCTGCAGGTAATCACATTTTAAATTTAAACCCACAGGATCCTTACTTAAATTCAGGATGTGTGAAACGACTTATCGAGCAGGAGCATTTACAAGGTGTTGAAAAGTGCGTTCTTATAATTCATTCTATCGGTCATGGGGATGACAAGAGTTTAAAAACATTGAGGGCTGATCTGGATGCATTGGACATCAAATATAGTATTGTAGACTTTCAGGAATTAAATAATGGATGATGATTCTGAGGACATTAAGATGGGATTCTGACTCATGGAAGCGAAAAATGATTTAATGCCAAATATAGATTGGTCATTCTAAGAGCAGTTTGATGTATTAAAGTGAACCAGTAGATCATACAAGAACATGGCAAAAATCACTGTCCGTTTTAACGTACTTATTATTTGATACAATGTATAAAAACGGAGGTGTATTTTTATGTCAAAGATATCTACAAGTGCAGATACTAAAGAAATTGCTTTAACCATCTACAATGGTGGCTTTGGTGCAGTGAAAGAAAGTAGAACCATTCATCTTGATGGAGCTGATTTTGAACTTATCTTTGCTGATGTTGCTCAAATGATTGAAACAGATTCTCTAATTGTTCAAGGTATCAATGTTCTTGAATTTAACTATGACTTTGATTTAGTGGATCGAGATAAACTGCTTAGAAAGTATGTGGATAAAGAAGTTTATTTGAAGGATAGAAAAACTGGCGATAAAAAGCGATGCCGATTGTTATCTACTGAGGGCGGTGGTCGATGTGTTCTTGAAGATGTTGAGACCAAGGAAATCTATCTAGATACCCAAGCAGAAATAGTGTTGCCATCACTACCGTCGGGACTCATTGTTAAACCAGCATTGGTTTGGAAGACAGACGGAAAGCCTTCCGAAGATGTTCAAGTGTCCTATTTAAGTGCCGGATTTAACTGGGTTGCAAATTATGTAGTTGAATTGAAAGACAAAACGCTAAACCTTATTGGTTGGGCAGAAGTTGAGAACAAGAGCGGCATGACCTTTGAAAATGCTAAAATCAAGCTAATTGCTGGAGATGTTAATCGAATCAATAATAATGAAGATGAGAACGATACGAGATACTATGTCTGCGAATCGGCGGCTGCACCTCAAGCAGAAGAAAAAGCATTCTTTGATTATCATATGTATACGCTAAACCATGCTACAACGCTTAAGAATAACCAGTCAAAGCAAATCTGTATCTTATCGGGTAATCATATTCCATACAAACAATATTATAAGCTGGATTTGCATGAAGAAAAGGCTGATATTATTATAGAACTCCAAAACTGCAAAGAATATGGTCTTGGAATAGCAATGCCAAAGGGTAAAATTAAACTTTATAAAGAAGATGATGCAGATCACTCTCTCGAGTTTATCGGTGAAGATCAAATCGATCATACACCAAAGGATGAGCCGATAAAATTGTCCATTGGTAAAGCGTTTGATATTACTTATAAATACAACGAAGTAGATCGCAAAAAAAATGGTGGATTTGAGCATTACAAATATGAGTGTGTTATTCGTAATCACAAAGAGGAAGCAGCTGACATCATCTTTGAACCATATGTATGGGGTGCTTGGGAAATGGTAGAGTCTTCTCATGAGTATACCAAAAGAACAGCTACACAACTGGAATACCGAGTAAATGTGGCTGCTAACTATGAAACACTGGTACGATTTGAATACAAAATTGATAGACGTACCGAAGTCGTAGTAAAGAAGTAGGTGGTATAGATATGGAAAACACAGTTGCTAAAAGATATGACAAATTGAAAGCACTGGTGGTTAATAGAAAGGTACAGTTTGACGCACTTGTGTCTTTTATGGAGGATGAAACTACTTGGCTGACATCACCAGCGAGCACCAAATACCATCTTTGCACAGAAGGTGGACTGCTCGAGCATTCTGTTAACGTAGCAGAATGTATGTTGAAAATTCGGGCAGTGCTAGCTCCAGAAATCAGCGAGGAAAGCTGCGTAATCGTTTCGTTAATTCATGATTTTGGAAAAGTCGGAATGCCGGGTAAACCTCAATATCTAATAAATGAAACCACTGAAAATCAGCACAAGAGTGGACATAAGCCGGATCCACCGTACAGATTCAATAAGGACCTCACATATTTGAGTGTTCCTGTGAGAAGTCTCTATCTTGCTTCGAAACATGTTGAACTCACAGAACAAGAGGTACAAGCCATCGTTTATCATGATGGGCAGTATGTAGATGATAATCGATCAGTCGCAACACACGAAGAACCATTGACACTGTTGCTGCAATATGCGGATAGTTGGAGTGGGTTTGTATTGGAGTCAAGTAATTGAAATTAAAACTATGTTAGTGAGATATTGGGAGGGTCAAATGAAGTTTTTTATTTCACATAAACAAGAAGACGAGGAAATTGTAAAAAAAATCGCAACGCATTTCAAGTTAAGGAACATAGATTTCTATCTTGATCTACTGGATACTAAAATAACTGATGACGGAAAAGCATTGACTGATCATTTAAAGTCTAAGTTGAATAATTGTACAGATATTATTGTGGTAATGTCTGAGAAAACGAAGTTTTCTCAATGGGTTCCGTTTGAAGTGGGACTTGCGACGCAAATTGAATTGCCAATTGCAACATTTCTAAAAACTGAGGTTCAATTGCCGGGATTCTTAAGCTATTGGCCAAGACTGAAGACAACAACTGATATTGATAAGTACCTTGATACAAGAGAACTAGTTGCATTAAAATGTAAAATTTTAAATGAAAACTACAAATATGCGTCTCAAAGGTCGTCAGAAGTTGAAATGTTTTATAAAGAAATCAAAGCAAAGCTTTAATAAACGGAGGTTAAGAGATATGTATAATTTATTTATTAGTCACTCATGGAACTATTCAGATGCATATGAAAAACTAATTCTGCTACTAAATAATGCTGACCGCTTTCAATATCGCAATTATTCGGTTCCTCAAAATGATCCCATAAATAATGCGCCCAATCAATACTTATTGAAAGAAGCAATAAAAAGGCAAATGTACTCAACAAATTGCGTGTTAATACTTGCGGGTGTTTATGCATCTCATAGCAAATGGATTAATATTGAGATCGACCTGGCAAAGACGGGATTCACAACACCAAAGAAAATAATAGCCATCGAACCTTGGGGTGCTGAAAAAACTTCAGCAATTGTTAAAGCTTCTGCTGATGAAGTAGTCAAATGGAACACGCAGTCAATTGTCGATGCCATCAGAAGACAATGTAAATAGAATGGAGGAGAACTATGAGAAAGGCTCTTGTTGTTGGAATTAATGATTATCCTCAAAGTCCGTTATCTGGATGTATAAATGATGCTAATGATATAACATCTTTACTAGAAAGAAACGAGGATAGGACGAAAAATTTTTACGTTAAAAAAGTTTTGGATGTTCAAAGCAAATCAGACTTGAAAGGGTTAATTATAGAATGTTTTTCAGGAGATGCCGAAATAGCATTGCTGTATTTTTCAGGTCATGGATATATTGATTCAATTGGTGGATATTTAGTTACACCAGATTATTGCAAAAATGATTATGGCGTTTCAATGCATGAAATATTAGCCATAGTAAATGACTCGAAATGCAAAAATAAAATTGTCATATTAGATTGCTGTCATTCTGGCTTTATGGGTGGTATTAGTACATCAGGCCAAAACACAGCCACTATAGCTGAAGGTGTTACAATTTTAACTGCAAGCAAATCAGATGAGGTTGCTATGGAAACTGGAGGAAGAGGCGTTTTCACATCTTTACTGATCGATGCAATAAATGGGGGAGCTGCTGATGTAACAGGTCATATTACTCCGAGTGGAATATATGCGTATATTGACAAATCCCTTGGCCCATGGGAACAAAGGCCAGTATTCAAAACAAATGTTACTCGATTTCTTCCAATTAGAAATGCAAAAGAACAAGTGAACATAGAGATTTTAAGAAAATTAACTCAGTATTTTGTAGACCCCAATGATGAGATGAAACTTAACCCATCCTTTGAACCTACAAATACAATAGATGTAGAGCATAAAGTGATTGAACCATATTCAGATCCCCATAATGTTGCAATATTTTCGGAACTTCAAAAACTTGAGGGAGTTGGACTTGTTGTTCCGTGTGGTGAAGAGCATATGTATTATGCTGCGATGAATTCGAAAGCTTGTCGGCTAACGTCTGCAGGGCGTCACTATTGGAGACTCGTCAAAGAGGAAATAATTTAATTTTACTAACAAACAAGGACCTCCGATTGGAAGTCCTTCTATTTTAGAAAATTGTACTTTGGCGTAATTGATGTGTTGAACTGATACCCTCGAGTATTCATTGAAGATATCTTAATGGCCACCAGATTTATATCGGCAGATAAAACTTTAGCAATTTGCTCAATATCATACCCATCATGAGCCAAAGTCAAAATCATATCATCTGGCAAGAGAATCTCTGAAGCAAAAAGATTGGCTTCATACTCCGGACGACTTTTCATATCATAGAGCATGAATTCCTGTAAACAGACTCTTTTGGCTAAATCTTGATGCAGTATATCATGCCCAAGCTCGTGAGCACATACAAGCGTTTTGGAGTAAGAGTCAAGTTTCTCATTTATGACAGCAAAACGGTTTTTCTTAAGATATTTATACATTCCTTTCAAACTTCCGAGGTCTGCATAAAAGACCTCAACTCCAATGGCTTTGCACAATTCAAACGGATCCCGTGTATCATATTTTTTAATAAGTTCATGAGCGACAGTCTGAATATAATCTCTATTTTGCATGATAAATTCACCTCCCCCAGCATAACAAGTATAACAAATGAACTATCCCTAAAAACGGACAGTGACTATTCATTAGGCTCGCTGTTTTTTTTGTATTTTTTGGGGGTGTATTTTTTGTTATTATCCTTAGCCTTCCAATACATCTCTGTAATGGCTCTAAATACTTTATCCTTGTCTTCTTCACCCAGTTCACCACCAGCAAATAATCCGCCGAGTTCTTCAACAAGCAATTTGGCATCTTTTTTCCCACGTGCGCCATACTTGGTTGTTGCTTCTACAATAAAATTGTCTTCTTCTTTCATGAGTTTTTCGATTGTGGTACTTAAAGCAACACATAGCTTGTTTAGAATAGCCACATCTTTTGGATAACGTTGATTGCTCTCATAGTTCTGAATAGAACGCAATGAAAGTCCGGTTTGATTAGCTAACTCCTGCTGACTCATATCTGCCAAATTCCTGAGTTCCTTAATTTTATCACCAAACAACATGACTATGACTCCTTCCTGATTTGTGCATTTTGCATGCAATAATGTTCATAATATTCTGATTGACACAGAACATACGTTCGAGTATAATTTGATTATTGAATATGCAACTTCGTTCGCAATAAATATACCACTACTTGTTGCCCAGAGTCAACATGAAATATAAGGAAGGATTGATGCCATGAGAAAGGAAAGCAGAGTAATGAAGCAATGTGGGTTAATGTTTAAGGGATTGAACATTGATCGTAATTCTGTTCTGCATAAAACAAAATTGCTACTCAAGATATATAGACCCGTTGTTTGGTCAACATCAAATCGTGTTTTTGAAGTTTGTGAGAATGCAGAAATGTACTGTAGTCGAACAATGGAGGAAGCGCTTGAGTATCTAGCGAACTACGCGCCAGATAACGAACAGGAAAGATTTTCAGAGAGGGTGAAATCGCTCTTTGAAACACAATGGCTGATTTTGTTAATTGACAACACAATGAATAAAATTTATGAGTATCCTGATAATGGTCAACTGTATCATGAAATACTCAGTAAGCAATATTTGACCGTTTATAAATACACAGAGTTTGAAATGTTGGAGTTATTGGGGCTTGAGCGCAGTACATATTATGACAAAAAGAAAGAGGCACTCGATTTATTTGCAATTTGCCTATGGGGTTATACTATCCCTTCAATGAGAGGTCTGCTTGGCATTGGTGAGGGATCACTTGAAATACCAGATTTCTTTCAAATCATAAATGACCCGACTAATTCCCGACTATAACCCGATAAAGTTCCGACTAAGTCCCTACTGTATTCCGACAATGGACATGTTACACTGACTATGCTGGTGAATTATGGCATAAAATAATTGAATATTGATTTTAGAACACCTCAAAGCCATTTTGGTTTTGGGGTTTTTTAATGCCAAGTTTTCGTAGCAAAGAGACAAGTACAGCTGGACGTGATTATTACTCCTTGTTGTGCTTGCTTACTATACTTAGGCGAGAAGAGCCGAGTCTAACAGAAATGTTATTCTCGGCTTTTTTTCTGCCCATTTTTAGGAGGTCACATGAAAAAGGCAGTGGAAGATTTGCAGATAAGATGCCGAGCTCCTCCATTTTCTGATGTTGATGCAGCCAAACAGAAATCAGAAAAAGGAGGAAATACAAATGGCAACAATGAAAAGAATTCCAAATTACAGAAAGATGTATCAAACGGCAAGTGAAGAAGTGATTGAAGTGTTAAGGCAAGGTGAGAGAAGACTTCGATATTTAGAATATGACATTAAAGTTGAGCGATTTGTTTTGGATGAAACCAAGCAAGTCGCTTTTTTTATTCCAAGTAGGGAGGATTCTCTAGAACGTTTGATTGAAGCCGAAGCACAATTTGTAGATGAAGAAACCAATGTAGAAGAAATGGCAATCAAGACCGTTATGGTAGAACAGCTCAGGGAAACCATGGCACTTTTGAGTGCTGATGAAATAGAAATGATCAATGCTCTGTTTTATCAAGGCTTTTCAGAAAGGGAATATGCCAGAAAAGTTGGCATTCCCCAGAAAACGATAAACGACAGGAAGATGAGAATACTCCACAAACTAAAAAAACTTTTAGAAAATCAAAAATAAATCCGCTCAACCCCCTTTCTCATCGTGGAAGTAAGTGAGGGGGTCTTTGTATCTTCTCAAATGTACCTTGAAAATTTCATATCCGATTTCATAAATACGTTAGCTGATGAACCTGAGAAGGATAAGCGACACGGTTAGATGCGCGAAGACCACCGGTAAGGTAAGAACAGATCCATGTGAATGGATTTTTTCTCTTGGGAGAATTTTCTCTGAACTTATAAATGCGGCCAACAAAAAGGTGCGAGCGGGTCCGTCTGATCCAAAAACAGAGAAGTGGAGCAAATGCTCCAGACAGTTCGACTGTTTCGCCATAACCTCATCAGCCTATAATGATACTTCTGCCCAGCCACAGACATCGCAATGGGGGCAGCCTGCGGAGATCCCGGAGAAGGTGAGAGTCCTATGATGAGGTGAACTGACCTCGATTTATGAAATCGCCCTAATGTCTTAAAAGACAGTTGCACTGGGGAATTTGCGTTAAATACAGTGCTAATGAATCAAAGAAAACTGACTTAATGTCAGAACCCATGGGGATTACAGGAGTCTATTGACTCACTTTTCTTCTGGCGTTTGTTTATTGAATGCCAGGAGAAAGGTAATCCCTATTATTGTGATATTAAGAAAAATTGAAGAGTGAAAGGAGCAGAAAAATGGAAAATGAAATGAACAAAATAGCCACGGATCTAGCAAAACTACACGGCATGACAAAGGAACAATCCAAGTGTGAAGTCCAATACAAGATGGCGCAAAAGATGTTAGGCATCCTGCTCCGAAGAGGGCTTGTAAGCGAAGAAGAGTACAAAAAAATAGATGATTTGAACCGCCAATCCTTCTCTCCACAGCTTGCCAAAGTATATGTGTAAAAACACTTGCTTTGCACCATACTTTGGAGTAATGTGTGTTGCTAAGAAGGGATTTAAGTCCCGGAAAGGAGGAAAACGCATATGACAAAAAAGGTCACAAAGATTGAACCAGTCAGGCAAAAGGTGATGCATGAATTAAGACCTAAAAAACGAGTTTGTGCATACTGCAGGGTCAGTACGGATTCCACCAAGCAACACACTTCCCATGTTGCTCAAGTAGAGTATTATAAGAGCTATATCGAAAAACGTGAAGATTGGGACTTCGCCGGCATCTTTGCCGATGAAGCAAAAAGCGGTACGCAGGTCAAAAGCCGTGACGAATTCATCCGAATGCTCAAGGAATGTGAAAATGGAAATATCGATATCATCGTCACCAAATCAGTCACTAGGTTCGCCAGAAATACCATAGACAGCATTGAAGCCATAAGAAAGCTAAAGGCACTTGGTGTCACCGTATATTTCGAAAAAGAGAACATCAACACCATGTCTGAGCAAAGCGAACAGATGCTGACAATTTTAAGCTCGATTGCACAGGGAGAATCAGAGAGTATCTCCACTAACAATAAATGGGGAATACAAAAAAGATTCAGAGATGGCAGTTATAATCTCACCTGTGTCGCTTATGGCTATACGAAGGATGCCGAGGGTGAGCTGATAATCAATACAGATGAAGCTGTGATTGTACGTAGGATCTTTCAAGATTATCTAAATGGAAAAGGGTCCTACGTGATAGCAAGAAATTTGACAAATGATAATGTGCCACCTGTTAGAACAGCTGAAAAGTGGAATGACAATGTGGTAAAAGGTATTCTGCAAAATCCAATATACGAAGGTGATCTGATCTTACAGAAAACCTACATAACTGAGGTGCTCCCTTACACGAAGAAAATAAATCGTGGAGAGATGCCTCAGTTTTTAATTAAGGACAATCATGAACCGATTATCACCAGAGAACAAGGAATAATGGTTCGTGAAATCTATGAATACCGCAGAAAGCAGATGGGCATGGATGACAGCGGAAAGTATCAGAATCGATATGAGCTAAGTAGCAAAATCATCTGCGAGGAATGTGGTGGAAACTTCAGAAGGCAAAAGATTTACATCGGAAAACCTTATGAAAAAATCCAGTGGAGTTGTATAAACCATCTTAACAACAAAGAAGAATGCAGAACGAAGGCCATGCGGGAAGATATTATCAAAAGCGCATATCTTACCATGTGGAACAAGCTAGTCAGTAATTATACCTATATCCTAATACCACTGCTAGATTCTTTAAAAAATCTGCGCACCTGTAAAGCACAAGAAGACGATATCGAAAACTTAAATCATAAAATTATGGAACTGACTGAGCAGAGCCATATCCTGAGCCGCGTTGTGCAAAAGGGATATATGGACTCTGCTCTTTTTATACAAAAGCAAAATGAACTAAATATCGAGATTGAAGAAACAAAGAAAAAGAGGAATGGGTTCCTCGATTCAAACGGATTTGAAAAGGAGATTGAGGGGACCATAAGGCTCCTTGAAATCATCAAGTATAATCCAGAGATTATGGATAGTTATGACGAAAGCTTACTTACCCACACGGTGGATCAGGTGATCATAGGACAAAATAAAACGATAACTTTTAAACTGATCAATGGACTTAAATTAACAGAGCACATCAGTAAAGGTGGTGAGGATGCATGATGCAGCGACACATGCCAATGGGATACAAAATGGTAAATGGACTGATAGAGATAAATGAAGAGCAGGCCCAAATAGTCAAAGCGATTTTTACAGACTACGCCAATGGGAAATCATTAAATGCCATTGCAATTGATCTGACTGAGAGTGGTGTCCTCAATGCCAATAAGAAACCTAATTGGAATCATGGCTCTGTAGGAAAGGTGCTACAGAATGTAAAATATCAAGGGGATGAGCATTACCCACGCCTTATTGATGAGATTACCTTTAAAAAAGCCCAGGACCGCAGATCGTCTGTAGAAGTAAAGCTTGGAAGAACACAGCAATTTAATACGATGAAAAATCAAAGCATTTTTAGTGGGAAAGTTAGGTGTGGTGAATGCGGTGAAATCTATAAAAAGTATGTCGAACATGCAGGAAAGCCTTCGGAGATAATCAAATGGAAATGCAAACACTATATTTTTGAAAACAGAGTTTTATGCAGAAACAGTTTTTTCACTGAAGATGAGCTAAAGAGAACCTTTATAGAGGCGACCAACCAACTAATCAAGCAAAAAAGAATGCTTGAAAAGAAGCCACCTCAAGAACCACCGAAAATGAACCTTGAACTCAGACAGAATGAAAACAGAATAAAAGAACTCGAGCAGGATGGTGAATTTTCAAATCCTGAGCTTGCAGAACTGATTTTTAAAAGAGCGGTGCTTTATTATGAAGGTTCTAAGGTTGCTGATCATAAGCGTAATACTGAAAAATTAAAAGAGGCCCTATCGGATATAAATACCCTGACAGCCTTTAATGAGGAACTGTTCGATACCATTACTAAACGGATGACGGTTTATAAAGAGACATCTGTGAAAGTGGAATTTATCAATGGCACCATTATAAACATAAGCATAGAGTACAAACGGAAGGATGGTAAATATGGCAGTAGCGAAAAAGACGGTAGCAATCATACCGCCTCAAATTAAATATGATAAACACGTAAGGGTAGAACAAAAGACACTGCGAGTAGCAGCCTACTGCCGAGTCAGCACCTTGCTTGAACAACAGGAAGGGAGTTATGAAGCTCAGGTTGATTATTATACTGAGAAAATCAATAGCAATCCCAACTGGAAATGTGCAGGCATATTCGCTGACGATGGCAAGAGCGCCACGCAAACAAAGAAACGTGACGATTTCAATGTAATGATCGAAGCTTGCATGTCAGGAAAAGTAGACTTGATTCTGACAAAATCGGTCAGCCGTTTCGCCAGAAATACAGTGGATGCATTGCAATATATCCGAAAGCTGAAGGAAAAGAATATCCCGGTCATTTTTGAAAAAGAAGGAGTTAATACCATGGAAAGCGGTGGTGAACTCCTGATTACGATCCTGAGCAGTCAAGCGCAGGAAGAAAGCCGAAATATCAGTGAGAACACAAGATGGGGGTTAACCAGACGATTTGAAAACGGCATCATATCAGTCAATCATAAGAAGTTTTTAGGCTTTACAAAAGATGCTGATGGAAACCTAATAGTAGTGCCGGATGAAGCTGTCATAGTAAAGCGAATCTACCGAGAATATCTAGAAGGGAAAAGCATTCTTCAAATAGCAAAAGGACTTGAAGAAGCTGACATTAGAACGGTAACTGGCCTTGATCACTGGCATCCCGGGACAATCGACAAAATGCTCTCGAACGAGAAATTTTGCGGAGATGCTTGTATGCAGAAAACCTACACTATCGATTTTCTCACAAAGAAAAAAGTGAAGAATGACGGATATGCACCGCAATACTACATCGAAGATAACCATGAAGCGATTATCCCCAAGGATCTATATCATCAGGTGCAGGTGGAAAAGGCCAGACGATCAAGTCTTAATAAATCAGCAGTTACGAGGAAATCAAACAAGGCAAAAAAAGAAAAGAGCAAGTATAGTTCTAAATACGTACTGACAGAACTTCTAGCCTGCGGAGAGTGTGGCCATGCTTATCGAAGACAGACCTGGTCCAAATACGGTCAGAAGACAGCGGTATGGCGATGTGAGGATAGATTGAAAAACGGATCAAGCTCCAAGTGCCAGAATTCACCCACACTAAAAGAAGAGCAGCTCCACGATGCCATAATGAAAGCCATCAATAAGGTAGTCGAAAACAGTGGCGATTTTATAGAGACCTTCAGAGAGAATGTCATACGGGTCATAGGCAATTACAGTACTCAAGGGGTTACAACAGAATATGATGACCAGATCGATGTACTACAAAAGCAGATGCTGAAACTCATAGAAGATAACGCAAGACAAGGCGCTGTAAGCGATGAATTTGACGATGCATACAAACACTTATCCGAGCGAATCAATGAGCTAAAACAGGCGAAACTGAAGCTTGTAAGGTCACAGAAAGAGGCTGAGAACTATGCGGAGAGAGTTGATGCACTGGACAAGGCTGTGGGCACTGTAAACCCACAAGTGAGGGAATATGATCAAGAACTTGTGAAACGACTAATCTACAGCATAAAGGTGCATAAGGGACTGAAAATAACGATACAATTTCACTCAGGCATCGTGATGACAGAGGAAGTCGATTATTACGAAGATTAAGGCTTAGTAATAGAATAATGGACTTCACACCGACCGTAGCTGTTAATGCAGTTGCGGTTTTGTTTGTTGAGAAATGAGCAGCTAATTGGTTGCAAACTGAGAAACTATAATAGATTTGAGGAGAAGATAAAATGACTACAGATGAATTATATGATTTGATGGAAGACGGCAACCTTGGATATGCATGTGTTTATAAACAAAGGGAGCAAGGGATGCATACTGATTACATGTTAAAAATGACCGCTGAGAACATTGCTAACTTTATTGGGAAAAATGCATATTCAGCAGATAAGATTATCATGACGGATATGTGTGACAGCTTAATTTGTGAATCTGTTTATGGTGGATTTATTATGAATTGTCCAGATCAGAATCTGTGCCGAGAAATCATCCCTCATTTGGCACCAATACAAATGGGAGAAGTAGAACCAAATGATTTCCCAGTGGCATCCAGAGAAGAGATGCAAGCACTTTGGGATGCCGAAGAGGCGGCTGTTATGCAGGCTGAGATTAGAATGTTATAGTTTTCAACCCATCGAACAAAGTTTATTCAATATTTACAATAAGATACTTTGATCAAGTATGGAAATGCTAGACTTATCATACTCAACTAGTCCTTCATTTTTCATCTTCTGCAATTCTCGTGAAAGTGAAGTTCGCTGCACCCCCATGCGGTCAGCAAGCTCTTTTTTTGATAGACGTAGTTGCAAGGTTTGATTCTTTTGCACATTGTATTCGCTTTTTAGATAAGCGATAACGCTTTCTCGAATGGAACGGTTAACATAGTGTTTTAGTTTATCGCCGAGCAACAATGAATGATCGGAAATGTATTCCAAGTAAACTTTCAAGAATTCCTTATTAGTTGCACAAAAATTAAATACGAGATTCTTGGTGATACTAAGCAGTGTTACCTCTGTTTTAGCAGTTACCATCATTGGATAGCAAGGGTTCTTAGAAAATAATAAATTGCCTCCAAGAACATCATCAGGGTAGAACTCAGTTATCCTCATAAGATTTCCAGCATCATCAATACGTTCAATGAAGACTTGTCCACTTAAGATAATGTCTATAGAAGTGCAATTGTCACCATCAAAATGTATGATTTCTCCTTGAGCGTAATTTTTCGTTTCAATTTGATTATTATGATTAAGATTTTGTTCCCAATAACTTTCGGGAATTGTTTTTAAAAGTGAAAAACTATTATACATGCCTTTTAGTGAATTCATAAATTTCCCTTCCTGGAGTTACCACGGTAACGCCATTCGTTTTGACTATAGTATATACTTTGTCTAAAAGAATGGAAAGGAGATTTTAAGATGGATGTATTTACACTGTCATTTTGGGGTATTTCAATTGCTTTAACAGGTCTCTCCTTAGTTAAAAGCAAGAAGAAGACGTTTGAGGCTATGAAAAAGTCAAAAGGCATGATGGGAAATATGCTTGGAGAAATAATCGCTATTATTTTCATTATTGGAATTGTATTGACCTTTATACCCCCTGATTCAATCAAAAGCGTTCTAGGATCAGAGAATACAGTGCTTGCAACGATCATAGCAGCTGTAGCTGGGAGTGTAACCTTAATACCTGCTTTTGTTGCTTTTCCTCTTGTAGGATCATTTGTTGATGTAGGGGCGAGTATCGTTCCAGCAGTTGCGTTCTTAACAACATTGACGATGGTAGGCATAGTGACATTTCCTCTTGAAAAGAAAGAATTTGGGTTTAAATTTGCTATGACAAGAAATGTATTTAGTTTTATTGCAGCGCTCATAATCGCCGCGGTGATGGGGGTGGTTCTATGACCGTTAAAACGATGATCAAGAAGAACAAATTACTGGTAGGCGTTGCAGTTATCTATTTGTTCCTGTTTATTTTAGTGCCGGACAAAGCCATAACAGCCATTGGAAATAGTGTTTATTATTTGATGGAAATGTTCGAAGTGTTGCCAGTTATTTTTTTACTAACGGTGGTTATTGAAGCACTTGTGCCAAAAGAGTGGATTATCAAGCATTTTGGAGAAAAATCAGGATTTTTTGGCAATATACTATCTCTTTTGCTAGGGAGTATATCAGCAGGTCCAATCTATGCAGCTTTTCCGATCAGTAAAATGCTATTGACAAAGGGTGCAAGTGTTTCAAACATTGTAATTATTTTAAGTTCTTGGGCGGTTATCAAAATTCCAATGTTAGCAAATGAAACGAAATTTTTGGGTGTCCCATTTATGAGTATTCGCTGGATTTTGACTGTAGTTGCAATTTTGATAATGGCTTGGATAATGGGAAGAATTATAGATAAAAGAGAACTGATTACCAAAGTTGCAGATGATTCAAAACCAAAAGTCGCTGTAAATCCAGATTACTGTGTAGGCTGTGGCATTTGTGTGAAAATGATGCCTGAGGTTTATGGTCTGATTGATGAAAAGGCTTTTGCTAGGTTAGAAAATGTCAATCCGGGTAATATGACAATAATTCATAAAATCGCAAGTAGGTGTCCAACTCAAGCAATTACCGTTAATATAGGGGGAGGTGCAGAATAAGATGAAAAAATACAGAAGGTTTATTCAATTGGCATTCTTGTTTATTTTCTTTTTTATCATAGTAAGAGGGAATATGTTCATCTGGTTAGGGCTATTTTTATTCAGTTTAGTGGGAGCTAATATTTGGGGAAGATTCTACTGTGGCTACATTTGTCCAATGAATACAATAATGGGGGTAACAGGCAACCTCTCGAAAAAACTTAATTGGCAGATAAAAGCAGTTCCAAAGGTGCTTCGAAGCAAATACCTGCCTTGGATTGTGTTGATATTAATGATTGGAACAATGGCTTTGTCTAAAAGAATATTACATCAAGATGTGCCAATATTAATCGTTTTGATGGCAATATCCGTTTTGGTAACTTTAAGATATGAAGAATGGGTTTTTCACAATCATATTTGTCCATATGGGGCATTATTAAATCTAACAGGACGCTGGGCTAAATTTTCAACAAAAGTTGAACCAGCCCTTTGTATAGGCTGTAAAAAATGTGAAACGGTTTGTCCATCAAAAGCTATAAGTGTTAATCATTCATCTAAAATAGCGCATATTGATAAGTCTATATGTCATCAATGTGGAACTTGTACTTTGGTGTGTCCAAAGGATGCGATTCATTACACAGGGAGGGAAAAATGAAAATAACACCTGAAATAAAAGCAATTCAAAATGCCTACATGCAAGCTAGAAGTGAAAACAATCGACCTGAGATGAACCGGCTAAAAGCTGAAGCAATGGCAATAATGAATACGAATAGTTTAAAAAAGACGCCTGAAACAGTTCAAAAACTGGATGCGTCACAGATTCCCAAAGTCACTCAAAATAAAGATGGTGATCAATTGATTATTTCATCAAAGTAAGATGAAAATGCTACAAAATAACAATCGGACTAAAATAATTCTGGTTTCAATAGTGTTATCATTTGACCTGAAGTGTGAATGATATGATCATCTGCCATGTTTTTTAGTTCCCTGGAGACAGAAGGTCTGGCTACACCAATAATATCTGCAATCGCAGATTTTGAGTGTTGTAATTTGAATGATGTTGATCCGTTGTTTTTGTACTCGTTAGACAAATAAAGCATAAGTCTTGAGCGGACATCTTTGTACTGCATCATTTGTAGCTTTTCTTTAAAGTTCATTACCCTTGATGACAAGAAGTCAATGAAGTTGTCGTTAAATATTTGACTACTAATAAGCATTCTTCTAATTTGTTCAAATGGAATATAGAGAACTTGGCTATCTTTTAACGTCATTAGAGTGAATGGATATTTGGGATTTAAGGAACTATATAATGCTGCACCGAATGCATCATTGGCTTCGAACATTTTTACAGTTAGAAGTTCTCCTTTCAGAGACATTTGTTGAATAGACAAATGCCCTGTGAGCACAAATCCAATTGAAGTGCATGAATCCCCTTCTTGAACAATGAGCGTTCCTTTCTTGTAATTTCCTATAATGCAATTGTCTAGGTGAAGAATATCGATAAGCATTTGCAAATCAAAGTTATTGTATAAGGGGTTATTTAATAAAATTTTCAAGTCAATCAATATGATTTCTCCTATAAGTGTAACAGCTGTTACAGTATTTGCGCGATAAATCAAGTATACTATAAGAACTGATGAAAAGAAAGGTGGATAAAAATGATAGAACAAGTTTATAAAATGTCTGTTGGAAATGAACGGATGGTTGAAAAAGTAATTCAGGACGAAAACATTCATTATATTCATATGGTGTTTAACAAAGATGAAGGACTGCCAGAACATTTTGCCAATTCAATTGTTTATATGACTGTTTTAAGGGGTACATTATCCATTGGACTTGACGAACAAAGTATCAATAAATATAGCGAAGGTACTCTTCTTAAGATTCCATTTAAAACTAAAATGAACGTTAAGAATTTAGACACAGATATACTTGAGCTTATTATCGTTAAAGCCCCTGCGCCACAATAGAAAAGGAGCGTGATGCACATGAAAAAACTTGTAAAAAACAATGTATCATGGGTAGGAAAGGTAGACTGGGAACTTCAATCATTTCATGGGGATGAATACTCAACCCATAAAGGTTCAACGTATAACTCTTATCTAATTCAAGAAGAAAAGACAGTCCTGATTGATACAGTATGGGCACCTTTTGCTGAAGAGTTTGTTGAAAATTTATCAAGAGAAATTGATTTAACCAAAATTGATTATATTGTAGCAAACCATGGAGAGGTTGACCATAGCGGAGCACTTCCGGCTTTAATGAAACATATTCCTAATACACCGATTTATTGTACTGCAAATGCAGTTAAATCTTTAAAAGGTCAATATCATCGAGACTGGAACTTCCAAGTGGTTAAAACGGGAGATAAAATTGATATTGGAAATGGAAAAGAATTGATATTTGTTGAAATGTCAATGTTGCATTGGCCAGATAGTATGGCTACTTATTTAACACAAGATAACATACTATTCAGTAACGATGCTTTTGGGCAACACTTGGCTACAGAAAAATTATTTAATGATCTTGTAGATCAGTGCGATCTCTATAACGAGTCAATAAAGTATTTTGCTAACATTTTAACACCCTTTAATTCTATCCTGAGAAAGAAGCTTGATGAAGTTGTTTCATTGAATTTACCAATTGATATGATTGCTACAAGTCATGGCGTCATATGGCGAGAGAATCCGATGCAAATTGTCGAAAAATATATCAATTGGGCAAATGATTATCAAGAAAATCAAATTACAATTATCTATGACACGATGTGGAATGGCACTAAATTATTAGCCGAAAAAATTGCTGAGGGAATTGCGATTGTAGATTCTAATGTAGTTGTAAAGATATTTAATCTTGCCAAAAGTGATGAGAATGATATTATTACTGAGGTTTTCAAGTCGAAAACTGTTATTATAGGTTCTCCTACAGTTGGCAATAGTGTTTTACACTCTATAGCTGGCTTTATTCACTTAATGAAAAGTATGAAGTTTAAAAATAAACAAGCTGCTACATTTGGTTGTTACGGATGGAGCGGTGAATCTGTAAAGGTATTGAATGAGTTGATGGACAATGCAGGTTTTTCTATAATCAGCGAAGGGCATAGGAATCAATGGAATCCAGATGGCAATGCTCTTGTTGAAGCAGTAAATTTTGGGGAAACAATAGCTAAATTATAAAGTGTTATAACTAAGGAGGACTAAAATGAGTATGTTTTGTTATCAATGTCAAGAGACAGTCAAAAACACCGGATGTACAATCAAAGGTGTATGCGGAAAAAATGAAGAAGTTGCTAAATTGCAGGATTTACTAATTTATGCTTGTAAAGGTGTTGCAGACGTAGTTACTAAGGGAAACTTAGACGTTGCATCTTTAAGTGAAGTCAATCACGAAGTACTTAAGAGTTTGTTTATCACTATCACAAATGCAAACTTTGATGAAATTGCTATTGAAAAACAAATTCAAAACATGATCCTGTTAAGAGATGAGCTTAAGCAAAAGGCTCCTGGCATTCAACTATGCGATGCAGGCGTATTTGCTGTTACAGATCGGGCTTCAATGCTTGAAAAAGCATCTAATGTTGGTGTACTTGCTACTGAAAATGAAGACGTTAGATCATTAAGAGAACTCATTATTTACGGTTTAAAAGGTATGGCGGCTTATACACATCATGCACTTAATATTGGCAAAGAGAACACTGAAATTAACGCTTTTATTTATGAAGCACTAGCTGCCACTCTTGATAATTCGTTGACTGCAGATCAGCTGGTTGCATTAACACTAAAAACTGGTCAGTTTGGTGTTTCTGCAATGGCTCTTTTGGATGAAGCCAATACTTCAAAATACGGCAATCCAGAAATCACGAGTGTCAACATAGGTGTCAGAAAGAATCCTGCAATTCTTATATCGGGTCATGATCTTACAGATTTAGAGCAATTATTGGATCAAACAAAGGATACAGGAGTGGATATTTATACCCATAGTGAAATGTTGCCAGCTCATTATTATCCATTCTTCAAAAAATTTGATAACTTTGCTGGGAACTATGGTGGTTCTTGGTGGCGTCAAGTAGATGAGTTTGGACCATTCAATGGACCAATCCTATTTACTACGAATTGTATTGTACCACCGAGAACAGACGAAATAAAAAATAGAATTTTCACATCTGGTGCATCAGGATTTCCGGGATGTACACACATAGTTGCAGACAAACAAGGAAAGAAAGACTTTTCTGCAATTATTGAAATGGCGAAAAAATGTCCATCACCAACTGAAATTGAAACAGGATCAATAGTTGGTGGTTTTGCACATGAACAAGTATTTGCACTAGCTGATAAAGTGGTTGATGCCGTTAAATCAGGTGCGATTAAGAAATTCTTTGTTATGGCAGGTTGCGATGGCAGAATGAAGTCAAGAGAGTATTATACAGAATTTGCTGAAAAACTTCCTAAAGATACAGTTATTCTCACTGCAGGTTGTGCAAAATACAGATACAATAAATTGCCACTTGGAGATATCGGTGGTATTCCTAGAGTCCTTGATGCGGGACAGTGTAATGATTCTTACTCATTAGCGATTATTGCGTTAAAACTTAAAGAAGTTTTCGGATTAGAAGATATCAATGAGCTTCCAATTGCCTATAATATAGCGTGGTATGAACAGAAGGCTGTCATTGTGCTTCTAGCGCTTTTATACCTTGGCGTTAAGAATATTCACCTCGGACCAACACTTCCAGGTTTCTTGTCACCAAACGTTGCAAAAGTGTTAGTTGAGACCTTTGGAATTGCAGGTATTGGTACTGCTGAAGATGACATAAAGTTCTTCATGGAATAATTTTGGAGAGCAGTCTCAGAAATTGAGACTGCTCTTTTAATAATAGGGGTGCTTTTGTGAAAATTAAAAATCAATTACTATTAACACACGGAATTCTAGTTGTTCTAGCACTTATCATTGTTTTTATCAATATTTGTACGTATAAGGATATGGAGAACGACGCCAATATAATTAATCAAGCAGGAAAGTTGAGAATGCTGGGTTATAATATGGCTCAGATATCCAATCAAATAACAACCGTAATTGATAGAGACCACAATGAAATTCTTATTTCAAATTTAAGTTTGAGGATTGAGGAGTTTGATACGACCTTAATGCTATTAATCGGAAATGATAAGAATTTAATTTTAGTTGATCACCCTCAAACGATTGTGAGATTGGAAACCATATTAAAAGAATGGCGAGAGGTATTTAAACCTGCATATCTTAGTATTGTGAATAATAAGCCAGATGAGAAGTCATGTGAGAAAATTAATCAAGAAGTCGATTCCTATGTTAATGACATCAATGAGATGGTTGCATCTTTTTCTATATATGCAAGAGGGAAAATAACAAGAGCATTCATGATAAACGGTGGGCTGGTATTGGTTATAATTGCAGTTACCTTTTATTCATTTATTTCTACCAATAAACGAATAAGAAAACCGTTGAAGCTTCTTATGAGAGAATTGAAGGAGTTGTCACTTATCGATGACGAAGGTTTAAAACGACTTAAGGACATAAACACAGATGAAATATCTGAAATGACTGAGTATTTCAACGAGTTGATGTATGATCAGCTTACCAAGACACTTAATAGGAGATCTGGATTGTCAAAACTCAGCCGGATGCTCCAATATGATAATAGGAGACATTTAAAACTAAGCCTTTGCTTCATTGATATTAACGGACTTAAAGAGGTTAATGATCAATTAGGGCATCAATTTGGAGATGAACTTATTGTAAGCGCAGTTGAGGGCATTAAGCATGAAATTCGTGAAGTGGATTTTATTATCAGAATGGGTGGAGATGAATTCTTAGTTGTTTTTAATGGAATCGACCAAGAGATTGCTGAAAAAGTATGGGACCGTATCAATTATAGATATGAACAAATCAACATCGAAGAAGGCAGGCGATATATTATCAGTGTAAGCCATGGTATAGTGGATTTTGGAAGCTATGAAATATCTGAAGTAGAATCCTTAATTAAATTAGCAGATGACAAAATGTACGCTGAAAAGAAATATATCAAAGAAGAATTAAAGGTTAAAATTATTAAAATCAAAGAAAGCTCAATTTAAAGAACAAAATCAAACGACATGAAAGGTGGCTATTTAGATGAAAATTAAACACAAATTATTGTTAACTTTTGGCCTTTTAATTCTTTTTTCAATTGCAATGGTAGGTATAAATTTTATAACTTATCAAGCGATGGAAAGCGATGCGAACTTTGTTAATCAAGCGGGAAAATTAAGGGCAAGTAGTTATAAGATGGCTCAACTTGCCAACATCATAGTGAATACAAAAGATCAAGACTCCAGTAAAAGTCTTGAAGCAAGCATTAGTCAATTTGATGAAATTATCAAAGATGTGTCAGAAGGGAATGTAGAAAAGGGTCTTTCAATTATGACACACAAAGAGACACAAGTTGAATTAAAACAAATAAGCGAGAAATGGAATAGTTCATATAAAGGTGCGTACATTAGCGTTTTAAACAGTGGAGATAAAACTGCCTTGGAACTTATAAATGCTGAAGTTGCAGATTTTGTAAATACTATTAATGATATGGTTACAGGCTATTCGGAATACTCTAGCTCAAAAGTTGCTACAGCAAAAGTTACGAATGGTATTTTGTTGGTAATTGCCGTAGTAGTTGGTCTACTATCGTTCATGTTGTTAAATAAGGGGATTAGAAATCCTATTAATGCACTTATTGAGGACTTAAAAGATCTTTCGGAAGGCAATGGAGATTTAACCAAACGGATTGAAAGTAAGAGTAAAGATGAAACGGCTGAAATGATACACTATTTCAATAAATTTATTGGCAATATTCATGGCATCGTTAAAGAAATATCAAAGATATCACTCGTGCTTTCGGACAATATGAATGCCATCACAAACACAACAGAAGAACTCACAAAATCTACTGAGATGATTGCGATGTCCTCTATGGAAGTTGCAGAAGGATCTGTTTTGCAAAACAATAAATTGGATCAATTAAACGACATGGTAAAAGAGATTAAAATGGATATTGAACTGGTGTCACATAAAGCTTTAGAAACATTAAAATCGTCTGAAAAATCCCAAGAGTCTGTTGCAAATGGAGATCGTCAAGTTCTTACACAATCAAATGAACTTACGGAATTTATTTATTCTATTAAATCTGCCTCAAATACTGTTGAAGATTTGAATCAGTCATCGGAAGAAATCAAAGCCATTGTTGATTTAATTCATAGCATTTCTTCGCAAACAAACTTATTGGCTCTAAATGCATCCATTGAAGCAGCAAGGGCGGGCGAAGCTGGAAGAGGCTTTGCTGTAGTTGCTGATGAAATACGAAAACTTGCAGAAGAAACATCTGTGTCTGCTAAAAAAATTAGTAATATTGTCTCAAGCATTGGTGATAAGACCAGCAATGTAAAAACTTCTATGGATGAGCTTGTAGATAAGACAAAAATACAAGAGCGATCAATGGAGACACTAAAAAATGAACTTAAAGAAATTCTTATTCGGACCACTATTACATTAAATGAGTCACAAGAAATCATGGGGATATCTTCTAAAGTGAACAGTGAGTTTAGTGATATAACGCATTCTGCAAAAGACATTCAAGGTGTAGCAGTTCAAAATGCAGGAAATACTCAAGATGTCGCATCTGCTGTCGAAGAACAGACTGCATCCTTCCAAGAAGTTTCTGCAAACATAAGTTCAATTAATGAAATGGCAGATGAATTAACAAAAATTGTAGGTAAATTTAAAATATGATTGGATTTAAGTGTGAGATAAGAACATGAAAGTAGGCTTAATTAGGTGTATGCAAACAGAAGACATGTGTCCTGCGGCCACCTGTTTTAAAGTAATGAACACCAAAAAATTAGCTTTAGAAAATATCGAAGAGGACATTGAAGTTATTGGTCTAACAACATGTGGTGGCTGTCCTGGAAAAAAGACAGTCACTCGAGTCGCGGAGATGGTTAAAAGAGGAGCGGATACAATCGTTCTTGCATCTTATATAACCAGAGGAAATCCAATAGGATTTGCTTGTCCCCACGCAGAGCAAATGAAAGCAGCAATCGAAAAAAAGGTAGGGACTGAGATCAGAATCATTGACTATACACATTAATATGATGCGAGTTTAGGATGCTGGAGTGTTTATATGAGAAGAAAAGATAGAGAGATGAACACAGAGTTTGCAAAACAAGTTATTGATCGATCACGCTATGGTGTTCTTTCAATCATTGATACCGGAAGTGGCACACCCTATAGCATTCCGTTATCTATAGTCCGATATGATGAGTTTTTATACTTTCATTCAGCAAGAGAGGGAACCAAAGTAGATTTATTCTTAGACAATAATCAGGTTAAGATTGTCTTCGTCGGTGAGGTCAATGTACCAAATCTTTTTACGACATCTCAACTAGATGAAATGACTAAAGACGACGAAAAAACGGTACAACTGATTAGCAGTGTATTTACAACTGAGTTCGAGTCCGCAATTGTGACCGGTAAGATACAAGAAGTCTTGGATACAGATGAAAAAATTCATGCTTTAAAACTCATTTGCCGAAAATATACACCGGATAAAATGGCCTATTTTCAGCAAGCAATAAAGTCAGGAGAAAAATATACCTGCGTTTATCGCATTACAATGGATGAGGTAAAGGCAAAACGCAAAAAATACGACTCAGAAGGTAACGAGATGAAATGGGGAAGATTGGAATAGGTCATATTTTCACTTGTGATTTAAGACTAATCAAACGAAGAAATAGCACCTTCAAATTTCATATGCAATCTTATAAAATAGAATTTTAGTATTGCATATGAAAGAGGTGTGAAAATGAAAGTTGAAAAGGACATTACAATAATCCCGCCCGATCCCAAGTATGATTCACATATTAGGATTGAACACAAGACCTTAAATGTAGCAGCATACTGCAGGGTCAGTACAAGATTTGAGCAGCAGGAAAATAGCTATGATGCTCAAATAGCTTATTACACAAGAAAAATAGGAATGAACAAAAGTTGGAACTGTGCGGGTATCTATGCCGATGAAGGAAAAGCAGCAACTGGCACAAAATTCCGGGACAGCTTTAATGCTATGATTGAAGACTGTTATGCTGGCAAAATTGATCTTATTCTTACAAAGTCAATCAGTCGGTTCGCAAGAAACACGGTGGATTTTCTGAAGATTATTCGAGAATTAAAGGAAAGGCAAGTTCGTATTATCTTTGAAAAAGAGAACATTGATACGATGGACAATACGGGTGAGTTACTTATAACCATCTTGAGTAGCCAAGCACAAGAAGAAAGCCGAAACTTAAGTGAGAATACCAGATGGGGTATCGTTCGAAAATTTGAGCAAGGAATCGTTCAAGTAAATCATAACAAGTTTATGGGATACACAAAAAATGAAGATGAGAAGCTAATCATTGTCCCTGAAGAAGCTATTGTTGTCAGTAGAATATTTGATTTATATCTTCAAGGACTTGGAACGTATACGATTGCGAGGTTTCTTGAGGATGAAGGGATAAGGACTATAACAGGAAAAATGAACTGGCATCATCAAACGATTTATAAGATGCTTCAATGTGAAAAATATATGGGTGATGCAATTTTGCAAAAGACATATACGATTGATTTTCTGACAAAGAAGAGGGTACTTAATAACGGCTATGTAAAGAAGTACTATGTTCGAAATAGCCATGAAGCAATTATTAGTAAAGAGCAATTTTATCGGGTTCAAGAAGAAATGAAAAAAAGAAGCGTGAACATGAAACAGAACCTTGGAAAAAGGTACAGCTCAGCATATCCACTAAGTGGCTTTATTATATGTAGCGGATGTAACAGCACGTATAACAGAGTAACCTGGCAGAACAAAGGTGGTAAATCGTTTGTTTGGCGTTGTCGAGAGCGATTGAAAACTGGGACGACGCAATGCAAACAGTCAGCAACAGTAAGAGAATCAGTAATGCTGAAATTACTCAGTGAATTATTCACTTCAATTTTGAAAACTGATCCAACCGAGGCTACAGTGTATTTGATCAAAACGAAAGCAATTCTGATCGTCAATTTAATAGGTAAAAAAGAGTATGAAGTTGATGATATAACAAAGTCAATTCTAAATTTGGCGATTGACCGGATAGTCATCAAGAATGAAAAAACTGCAACAGTACACTTTAAATCCGGATTAATTATGGAAAAAGACTTTATCGAGACAATTGAATAATTGTTCAGAATAAAGCTCTCAAACCACTACAAGTTTGAAAGTTTTATTGCGCACAATTTTTACTGACTGGTAAAGTTGTAGCAGCACTACAAGGTGCCGAACAGAAATGATGTCCCTTTTGAGCTTAAAATAGCGGAAGTTTGGATTCGAAAAAAGGATTATTGTGATCCGGTTTCGAGAAAAATATCATTCCGCCAAGGCCCCAATAGGTTCCAAAGACATCATTTTTGTCTACTCAAGGCACGTTGAGACGGTGATTCTGATGACACGTTGTGGTCAAAACGATAAATAAGCCAGTCAGACCACAATATGTTGCGGTCTTGGAGCAAAAAATGGGCAAAAATTAGGCAGAAAAGTGCCCGATTTTTGCCCTGATTTTTAGGGGGAAATATAGATGACATAGGGTGATTTCGACGTTGGCAGATAAAAGTACAGATTTCATTAGCTTCAAGGGAAAATATTGTATTAGTTATTTTATGAAGAAGTTTGCTGTAATGGGAAGTAGGTAGTAAAATATAAGTTGGGCTAGATATTGTTGATTAAACGAAAGTGGAATTAATTCTGCGTTCATGATAGGAGATGTGATAGCAATGGATGAGGTTGAAAAGTATATTAAAGAATATCAGAAGCAAGCATTGTCTGTGATTAAAGATTATATGAAATGTGATTCTGAAAGAAAATGCTTGATAAAATTACCAACTGGAACTGGAAAAACAGGAGTAATGGCTATTGCATCAAATTTAAATCAAAATAATATTTTAATAATTGTACCCAATGCTACCTTACCAGAGCAAACTGCAAATGAGATAGAAGAAAATTTTTGGAACAATATTGGTTATAAGCCTAGCACGATTAAAAAAACATCTCTTATTAGTAGTTCAACAATGAAGTTAATAGAAAATTTAGAAGAAGGATTAATATATATTATAACAATTCAAACATTATTAAAAATATTTCTGGAGAATATGCAGTTATTTAAAATAATAAAAGAAACAATAGATATTATTTTTTATGATGAGGGTCATAGAGAACCTGCTAGAATATGGAGAGATGCTAGCAGTAATTTGGATAAAAAAATGATATTATTTACTGCAACTCCGTACAGAAATGACAATTTCATTTTTAACATTGATAATAAATATAAATATGAATACCCAATGGAAATGGCAATTGCTAACGGAGACTTGAAAAAAGTAATATTTGAACCGATCTCACCGGATGTACTTAAAAGTAAAGATAAAGTAATAGAATTTATTGATAGGATTGCGACAGATTCTACAAAGAAGATTTTGGTAAGATATAGTGACGACAAAAATATAAAAGAATTGGTAGAGTCTTTAAAAAGCAAATATTTAATTTATGGATGTCATTCAAAGTTGCTAAGAGAAGAAAGACTATTTAATGAGGGAAAACAATTAATTAAACACATAAAAGATAAGGGATTTCAGATTTTAATTCATAAGGATATGCTTATTGAAGGTGTAAATATTCCCGAATTAAATACGCTTATATTTCTTGATTATTTTGAAAACTACAAGTCAGTGATTCAGCAAATAGGACGAGTTCTTAGACCTAGTGCCGTTCTAGAAGCAACAATTTATGTTCTAGAAGAAAGGTTGGAAGAGGCAAAAAAACAGTGGGAGTTATATTTGCTTTCCGAAAAAAACAATGAACAATGTGCCTATGTCGATGGTAAATTTAGAGAGGCCTATACATTTGAAAAAAAATCAAAATTATGCGATATAATGCAATTTAAAAAGCAGGCTAATATTTATGTTTCAAAAACGTCATATTTTAAAAAGATAAAAGAAGAAATTCGTAATAGTATAGAGCAATTAGAAACTTTAGAAAAATGGAAAGAACAAAGCAAGGAAGAAGAAAATTTCTGGGTATTATGCTATGAGTTAAAAGAGCCAAGCAATATTTTGAAAAACGAATTTTGGTATAATTCATCTTTGGAATATGTATCTATTTATGAAATCGTTAATGAAGATAATTATTATTATTTTTACTTTAATACCAGAAGATATGGATTACCTGGGAATTACGATGATTTAAAACAGATTGGAATAAAAGAGATATACAATTTAATTCCAAGCGGTTCTGATGTGAGAAATGTAAAATATACAAGTACTAATAATAATCGAAAAGGAGCTAAAACAAGAGAAATAAGTGGATTTTCTTTAGAGGGAATCCCTACGAATTTGACAGAGAAGCTTTCTTATTGTAGAAATGCAATAGGAAAAATAGAAGATGATGAAAATATAATAGAGCGGTATATTAGTACTCTTACAGGAAAGGTTTCAGAAAGAAATATATGCAGTTACGAAGAATATATATTATGGTGTAAAAATATTCTAGAAACAATGTTGATTGATAAAAGCAGTCAGTTTTTTAATAGATTTTCAGTTGTTTGTACATTGCCCTATACAAAAGCTACATCAATAATGATTCAACTTGGAAAAAATATGAGGTGTGAAGGCAATTCATTTTATGTTGATAGCGAGATTTGTGAAATTGAAGATAATAAGTTTGAATTCAAAATAAGTGGAGATGTTATTAAAGGGAAAATAAATACAGATTTAAAAGGGAAATTATATATTTCATTAGAGAAAGAGAAAGAATATATAATTTTGGATAAAGATATTTATGGCAATGTTGAAATGAAACAAGAAATAGCTGAATACATACAGAGCGGACAATTTACCGTCTATTTTGGCGAAGAACAGATAATTTATACAAATGGATATTATTTAAAACCCAATATAAAGACTAATTATAATGATGTAAATGAGTATGAGCTATGGAATAGTATTTATACGATAAAAGAACTTTGCGATTGTAAAAATGAAAAGTTAGGGGTTAATCCGGCAGCAGCATTTAATGCCACTATTAAGTGGCCAAATGATAGCGTTTTTGGCGTTATCATAAATGAAATCAAAAATCAACATCCAGAAATTGATTATCTAGTATGTGATGATATGGGATGTGAAATTGCAGATTTTATTGCACTAAGCTCAAGTCAAAGTAAAGTTATTTTAATACATTGCAAAGATAAAAAATCTCAAATTAGTGCTAGTGCATTTCAAGATGTTTGTGGACAGGCAATAAAAAACGTAGAATATTTATTAACAACAAATCCAGAGAAATTGCCATATGTGGTTACAAGAAAAAATAAGTGGAATGATGAATGGGTCAGTGAAAATGGACTTTATAAGACAGATAGAGTGATTAAAGGCACGGTAGATTCTTTTTTAGATGAGTATAAAAAAATAATGAAAAGACCATATTCACAGAAAGAGGTATGGCTAGTTACTACTGGTTTATCGAAAGGAAAGTTTAAAGAGGAATTAATGAAAACAAAACCTAAAGAACAAATTCCACAGTTGCTATATATTTTAGGATTAACTCAAGATAATCTTGCGCAGGTTGAAGCGCATATGAAAATTTTCTGCAAAGAATAATATGCTAAAGATTTTAAAAGATAAAACAAAAAAACCAGAGTCTTCGAGATTTAAATTCATGAGGACTCTGTTTTTATATTAACTACAAATATAATTTGATAAATCTGATATCGGGTAAACAATCAAGAGGTTATGTTCTTCGTTACTGAAAAACATAGCCTCATTTTTTGTTGTCCGATTTGCAGAAAAAGAAAGGACTAATTAAAGTGATTACAAGATTTATGAGAGATACACCTCTCGCCACTATAGAAATAGAAATGCAGCTTATTCCCGGCTTTACTCCGCGTGCCTACGGAACATTCGTAAACGGTAAACCAGCCGTACTAGTTAAAAATAGAGCCGCCATTCACCAGAAGTGAATTGAGCGGCTCTTAGTATCAGCAATTTAATTCTTACGACAAGTTTCTGGCAAGGAATTAGACCAAGGAAGAAGGTCATCTATGAAATCAAGATTTCCACCATCCATATGTTTTGGGATTTCAGAAAGGACATGTTTGAAGTAGTCATACGGTTTTAAATTATTGGCTTTGGCAGATTCAGCTATGCTATACGCAATTGCACTGGATTCTGCCCCGTTGATTGTGTCTATCAAATGCCAGTTATTCTTGCCTACACAAAAACTTCTAATTGCTATTTCAGCTATATTGTTATCAAGGGGTACATCAGGATTTGAGAGAAAAACCTTGAGATAGTTCTCCTGGTTTATGCAATAGGTGAATCCTTTTCCCGTTTCTGAATTCTTTGGTACATTTCCCCCATTTGATTTTACCCATGAAAAGAAAGCATCTACAAGAGGCGTTACAAGGAGTTGACGCTTCTTTAAACGTTCTTCTTTGGATAAATCTGCCAATTGATTGTCGGCGTGGTAAATTTGAGCGATTTGTTCAAGTGCAATCTCTGCAAGGGTTCCTTTTGATGTTTTCTTTCCAAGGGATTTACAGACATTTGCAAACTGTCAATGACGGTTTGATTTTGTAAGAAAATGGCGTTTTAAATTTGTAGTTTTTTAGTCAAAAAAATTAATCTTGTTTTTCAAATAATGTATTAATTACCGTTTTACTTTTCATCATCCCCTTCCGCTCTTTGAGTCTATAGCTTTCTCCTTTAATGCTTACAACTTGGCAATGATGAAGAATCCTATCTAATATGGCAGAAGCTATCGTTATATCTGAGAAAACTTCATTCCAAGATGAAAAAGCTTTATTAGAAGTAAAAATTGTACTGTTTTTCTCATATCTTTTGGTTATCAATTGAAAAAACAAATTTGCCCCCTGAATATCCATCGGAAGATATCCAATCTCATCAATAATGAGAACCTTATATTTACTAAAGGTTTTTAATCTCTCTTGCAATCTATTCTCAAAATGAGCCTTATTTAATTGGCTTATCAGGTTATGACAATTTATATAGTATGTAGAGTATCTATTTTGTGCTGCAATCATACCTAGAGCCACAGCCAAATGAGTTTTCCCAACCCCAGGAGTGCCGAGAAAAACAACATTTTCTTTGTTTTCTACAAATCTCATGGTAGCAAGCTCCATTATTTGTTCTTTATCAATGCTCGGCTGAAACGAAAGGTCAAAAGTATCAAGAGTCTTTTTAAATGGAAAGCCTGACATTTGGATTTGATTATCCACGGCTCTTGTTTTCTTTGCATTTGCTTCCTCTGTTAAAATATGATCCAGCACTTCTACAATATTTGTTTTTTCGTGAATTGCTTGTTCGAGGTAATTATCTATTATGCTAAGTGTGTTTTTCATATTTAATGTTTGAAGGTTATTTTTAATTCTTTCATATGCAATTTCACTCACTAAAAATCACCTCCTATTAAATCATCATATTGATTAAGGCTATATTTTGGCGAAGGAAAATCAATAACATTATTATGCAAAAGCGTATTTTCTATATCAAAACTTTGCCTATATATTAGCTTTTTGTAGTGTTCCTTATTGACCACCATATTATTTTTGCTATATGATAATTTATGTAAGGATATTTGCTTGCCATTATGATATACCGCAAGCATATTATCAAGGACTATGACTGCCACATCTATGCCTATGTATTCTGCTGGAACAGAATATTTATTTCCCGCATAGCTGATAAGGCAGTCTTTTTCTACTCTGCGAAGATTTATCTTGTCTATTATATATTCTCTTTTTAGAGGTTTTAGTTTTTCCTTTGGAAGCCTTTCAAATGGAATTTCATTTGTTGTTCCATGAACTTTAGAATTTACCTTGTTGCACCAGATAATTGCTTTAGCGTTTAGGTCTTCAAGAGATGAGTATTTTATTCCTGTCATAAAATTATCTCTTACATAAGAGACTGTACGCTCAACTTTTCCTTTTGTTTGCCCTCTATATGGCCTACATAAAATAGGCTTATATCCATAAAATCCAGAAAAGTCTTCAAACTGCTTATTAAGCTCGCTATCTTCTTGCTTTAAAAGTCTTTTTATTACAACTTGCTTCATATTATCGTAAAGAATTTCCTGAGGATATCCACCATAATATCTGAATGCATTTATATGACATTTTATTAATGTATCGGTAGTCATATCTGTAACAAACTCTATATATCTTGCTCTAGAGTAACCTAAAATCATTAAAAAGCAGTATAGCTTTTTGTACTCACCATTTTGAAGGACTTTGTAATTTTCAAAGAAACCCCAATCCACTTGCCCTTGAAGTCCGGGCATTGTTTCAAAGCGAATGGTTGCTTTTTCAGCCAGTTGAGTTTTTTTAGAAAAAACATACTCCCTTACAACAGTATCCTTGCAATTGCAACCTTGCTCTGTTAATTTTTCGTGTATTCTTACAGCACTATAAGGAGCTTCATCGAGCCATAAGTCTATTAGACTTTTGTATGAATCTAATTTAGAAGTCTTTGGAGAAGACAATTGATAAACTGGTTTCGTCTCAGAATTTGCATATTTTTTAGCCGTCCGAGGATCAATGTTATATTTTCTGGCAATTTCGGTATAGCTTAAACCTTTCATTTTGTCATTTCTAATATTCATCCAATGTTTTCCTTTCATGACTATTACACTCTTTTAGACTTTTTCTTGAGTGTAACATTAATTACTTTCTTTTCGCCATAAAACTACATTATTTAACCGCCATTTTAATACATTTTATCACCGTCATTGACATATCCGAGGATACGCTTGAAATACAGTTCAAATCGGGAATCGTAATGAAGCAGAGAGTTTCATATTATGAATAAAATTATTGAAATAAATGGTAGTTTTTGTTGAAACATACATTCCAAAGTTATACAATTATTATATAGAAGTCTTATTAGCGCGACAAATCTTTTTCAACGGTAACGGTGGCAGTACTCATCTGAAATTAGTTATCTTCTTGTATTACTTTTACGGTAGAGGGGAATGTGATGGAATTAATCGCATCAATAATTTCAAAGCCTTTTGAGTTGAATAACGAAAATGAAATGAACATGTTAAAAACCGCTTTACTATATGCTGATAAAGTTGAAGTTTGTAGTCCAATGATTCAACCGCTTGTAAAAGGATTTGGTCTCAGTCAGTCTACCAGCCCTACAGAAGACGAGGAGCGACTGTTGGGGTTAATTTTAAATGATCAATCACTATGCCCAACTGAATATGTTAGTCCATTGTTCCCGGAATACGATGGAATAAGGGAGGTGTTATTTCGACTATTAAATGGTCCGGGGAAAAATAGTTTGACTGCTGATGAAATAAATAAAGCGCAAAGCCTCTTTGCGAGTTATTCTGCAAAGATAACTAATTCGAATCAATATAAGATTTCTGAACTTGAGAGTAAGGGAATACTGTCTACAATAAATATTTTCGGTGAATTTGATATTGCTGATTATATTGAAATCGCTAGTGATCCACAGAAATACCAGGCAAAAGATATTCAAGTCCAAATTAAATATCTCGAATACATATATAAAGCATTATCTGATGCAAATAGATTCCCATTAATTGACCCTGAATTCTATAAAGCAGATTCTAATACGATAACGATTTCAAAGAGACAAAAGGAAATTGATATTGCACAAAAAATCCTTTTCATGCTTCCAGCAATTCAATTTGCGGAATTAGATCAAATTATTGACATAAGAGAAGAGTTTGGATTAAGCTTAAGAAATTTTAGAAGAGAAATTATGCTAATTGCTGATCAGGTTTCTTCTATGCCTTATGATAATGATTATAAGGAAGAAGTATTATCTATGTTTAGAAAACAAATTGAACCGAAATGTGAAGAAATCAAAGAGAAAATAAAATCAAATAAATATCTGTTTAGAGTTTTTGATAATGTTACAAATAATCCCGTTGCGAAAACTGGAACAAGCATTGGAATCGCTGTGGGCCTTGGACAAGTAAATATTCCATTTCTCGCATCTTTCCTTGGGTCATTGGCGGTTGGAACTATAGTGCAAGGAGCAAAAGAAGTTTGGAACGAAAATAAAGAGATTAAAAAGCATTCTATGTATTTCAGTTTTTATGATAAAGGGTAGCAGTAAATGGCCTTTCGCCTGGTAATTATTAATTTTCTTTACTTATTAAAGATAGTTACATCGGAGGATTAATATATCCGCTAATTTCGAACCAATACAACAATAGACTTTGTTAGGGGAGGTGGAGCTTGATGAAGGATTATCGTGAAAAAGAAATGAAATATCTCTTGATTACATATGTACTTCTTTTCCTTTTTTGGTGCACAGGAATTTTTGAAGAGGTTTCAAATACAATAGATAAAGACTGGAGCGCTATTCTATCTGCAATTGAAGGAGTTATAATTTCTGGTGTCCTTTCGCTAATAACATTCATTGCTGATTCTTTGTTCAGCAGCGGCCATAAGGACAAACTTGTAGGGCTGTTTTTTATTCCACGTTCCGGATGCACAATATTTACCCGGATACTGAATAGCAAAATCGATGATGATCGCTTTACTATATCGGAGGCAAAAGAGCAGTATGCTCATATTATTGCTAACCTACCATCCGTGAAAAAAGAAAAATTTGCTTACGAAAACTCTCAGTGGTACAAAATATATTACCAATATCAGGATAAAGGATCTATTGTTCAAGCACAAAAGGATTACTTGCTTTGCAGAGATTTATTTATTGAGACAATTATATTTATCGTCCTCTATCTCATTTCCATTCTAGTGTTTAATAAAATCGTTTTGTTCTCAAAGGAGTTTATAATCACATTAATCTTAATGGCTGCCATTACAAATATTGCGACGCATAAGAAGATGAATCGTTTTGCCAATAATGTAATATCTACCGATATTGCAAGTACAAAAGGGAAAAAATAAAGGGAGGAATTACTATGAGCCAAAAGTTAACATTTTATCCGCTTGGAAACGCTGAAACTTGTCTGTTTGAACTTTCTAATGGTTGCAAACTACTATTTGATTATGCTGCGATGAATGATGGTTCTACATCTGATGACAGGATTGACCTAAAAGAGCAATTATCTGAAATTAAGGAATTTCAAGTAGTAATGTTTTCTCATGCACATGATGATCACACTAAGGGAGCAAGCGAATTCTTTTATTTAGACCATGCAAAAAAATATCAGTCAGACGATCGTGCTAAAATTGATGAACTTTGGGTTTCTTCTGCTTTCATTTTAGATACCGAGTTAGAAAATGGATCGGATGCAAAAATTATTAGAGATGAAGCTCGCTATCGTTTGAAAGAAAAATATGGGGTAAAGGTATTTGCTGAACCAGATAGTCTTGCTTCATGGCTAGAGGCCCAAGCGATTGCATACAAAGACATAGAACATCTAGTGGTACATGCAGGACAAATTATCACAAACGATGAACTAGGTGATGAAATACAATTTTTCGCGCATGCTCCTTTTTCTGATGACTGTGATGAAGTGCAGGATAAAAATGATCCATCAATAGTATTGCAAGTTAGATTATTCAACGCAGAAACAGAAACAAATATTTTTATAACAGGAGATACGCCATATTCTGTATTAGATAAAATCGTTGACATTTCAAAAAGTAACGATAATGAAGGTTACTTACTATGGGATATATATGACATTCCACATCATTGCAGTTATACAGGGCTTAACGAAAAAAATGAGGAAGAAACCTATCGTATTACACCTTCAGAAAATGTAAAGTGGTTACTTGGACAAGCACAGCAAAATGCTAAAATGGTAGCCTCATGTGTTAAGATTACTGAGGAAACGTCGCCTCCACATATGATTGCTAAACGTGCATATGAGCACTACACTGCTTCTGATGTGAAATTAATGGTGACAATGGAGAATTGCCTTTACAGTGGTGGAAAGCCAAAACCGATAGTGTTTGAAATTGATCATTTAGGTATAACACAAAAGTCTTATAATCTCCAAGCAAATTACCTAAAAACATCTGCACCGAGAGCTGGTTCAAAAGTATGATCAACGTTCAAGATATTCGCTTGAAATTAACGAAGGACTTAATTCATGCACTAGATCAAAATAATATTGGGCAAATAATAACATTTGAATCAAATCAAGAAGGAGAAACCTATTGGGAACAAATTGAGGTGGATTTTAATGTAATTGAGTTGCCGCAATATCCTATTGTTTCAGTGAATCCGGTTGAGAGAATAAAGATTTGGATTGCGGAACAGGAACTGCCGATTGTATTTTGTCGAGATGACTTTCCTGTCGTACCCCATTTAAATGTACTAGCCACAGGAGAAAAAACTTTATGCCTATTTGATGTGCCTTTTCAAGATCTTAGGTACATGTTTAATGCAAGCATGTTTGTAAACCGTATTTCGTTTTGGTTTACAAAAACATCACGCGGAGAACTACATCAACCGGATCAACCTCTAGAACCTTTTTTTCCATCAGTAAGTGATGCAATAATTCTAGACAGATCAAATTTAGCAATACCTTTTATTAGGATGGAAGAAACATCTTCAAATACAGGTTTGATTTGGACAGAAAAGCCTCTTTTTGATGATAGAAAAGGTATGCTCTATGCAAAACTGAATGTCAATATATCGAAAACTTTTAGTGATAATATCATAAGAAAACAACCGCAAAATCTATTTGACCTCGACGTTGCATTTGAAGAAGACATTCTAAAAAGAGTTGAAAACTGCTTGCAGCATATATGGTCAATTAAACAAAATGCGAGCTTATACAAGGATCTTTTCGATCAGCGTGAAAGTGAGCTAAAAAATTGTAAATTACTTATTATTGTGATAATCTCTTTGGCAAGAGCGCAAGGGTTGGAGGCCGAACGCACGGAAGCAAAAGCCTTTGCTTTGAATTATAATTTTAAAGATTTATTTAGAGCGTTTGGATATGTTGTGGAACATAACAAATTGGTTAAAAAAAACCATCCCTCTGATTTGAATCAGATTAAACTAACTCAATTCGAGGTGATTTTCCATTTTAATCGAGATTTAGCACAGCGTCTCAATAATCTGGATCATGCACATTGCGACTATACGTTTTTTCAGGTTGGAATTGGATCATTGGGTTCCCATATAGCAAACAACTGTATTCGTGCTGGCTATGGAAATTGGATTTTTATAGATCCTGATGTATTGCTTCCTCACAACTTAGCGCGGCATTGCTTAACTTCAGAATATATTGGACTAAGAAAACCAGAATCAATGAAATTATACTCACAGAAAATATTCAGCGAAGAAAACACCTGTATAGTGCAAGAAATTAATCAGAGTAATATTTTTGATGTAAACCAAAAGGAGCAAATTACTATCTCCATTCAAAAATCTAATATGGTCATTGATATATCTGCCTCTGTTGCAGTTGAACGGTACATATGCCATGAGCTTGCGGGAGATACTCGGTGCGTTAGTTTTTTTATGAACCCTAATGGAACGAGCGCAATAATGCTGCTTGAGGACGACAAAAGAGAAATTAGATTAGATTTATTAGAAATGCAATATTACCGGCTTCTTATAAATGAGGAAGAGTATAAGCGCCATCTACAGAACGAAGAAAGGATTGTTTATTCTACCAGTTGCCGGAGCAGTAGTGCAAAGATAACACAAGATAATATAGCCATGTTTTCCGCTCTTTGTAGTAAAGCAATCAAATATGCTGGTGAGGATAACAGAGCAAGTATTTGTATCTGGTCGATCAATGGTTTGTCTGTCAGAGATAACTTCGTTCACGCTGACGATTTCATGTATTATGATATCAGTGGCTGGAAAGTACAAATTGCTAGTCCAGTAATTGAAAGCCTTTTCAAATTAAGAAAGCAGAAATTGCCATGTGAAACCGGGGGCGTCCTTGTGGGAGCCTATGACTTTGAAAGAAAAATATGTTATGTTGTTGAATTAATACTATCTCCAGACGATAGTATAGAATCTCCGAACTCTTATATTAGAGGGAGTAAAGGTCTGCTGCAAAGGATAAATGAAATCGAAGAAATAACTGCAGGAAATTTAGGTTACATTGGTGAATGGCACTCTCATCCGAATAATATCACGGCTCAGAGCTTTGATGATATGTTATTGATGAGGGCCATAGTTGAGTATAGTGCGCAACAATGTTGCCCAGGATGTATGATAATAGTGGGAGAGGACCACATTTCTATATATTTATAAGAAATTAATAGTGAGATAACATAGGACTAATGATAATTGAAATATCAAAGGAGGGGTATGGTAACGGTCATTGCGAACTATTTAGATATCTTTTGCCAATCGATGGCGATAATTTGAAAAGTTCCAAATAGTGAACGGGAACGGTTAGAAAACCTTATGAAAAAGGCTATCAAAAGTTGGTCGTCTGACTTAAAGTTGCTTAATAAGATTGAAAGAGAAATTGTGTCTACAGGAGGGATTAGTGTGAATTACGAGATTGAATTTATAGGTATTAACGAAGAATCATGTGATGCCGATGCAATTTGCCTTCGTTTCTATGCAGAGGACAAACAAAAATATGTTGTTGGTGTGTATGATGGAGGAATCCAGAAATATGGCGATGCCCTTGTAAAACACCTGAACGAGTACTATTTCAAAGGGGATGAAAATGCGACAATAGATTTTGTTATATGTTCCCATACAGATCAAGATCATGCCTCAGGCCTTTGCACCATACTTGATAACTTCAATGTTAATGCCTTAGTCATGAATCGGCCTTGGCTTTATATTGATGATATTTTTGATAAAGTAAATGATGGTAGAATAACAAAAAGTAGCCTTGAAAAAAGATTGAAAGAGGCATATCCATATGTAGAAGCATTAGAGGATAAAGCCATTGAAAAGGAAGTATCTATTTACGAGGCTTTTCAAGGAACGACAATTTATAATTCTTTAAAAATTCTATCACCAGCAAAAGATTTTTATCTAGACTTATTAGTCGAGTCAAATAAAACGCCTTTATCTAATAATTCAGCTATGCGAGACAACTTATTCACTCGGGTAGTCAATGCAGTTAAGATGGCACTAGAGTCGTGGACCAATGAGATGATAAGAGAAAATGTAACCACTTCACCAGAAAACGAGGCATCAGTAATAATATATGGTGATATGGAATGTGAGTCGTTTTTGCTTACCGGCGATGCAGGAATACGAGCGTTAAACATTGCCATTGATTATGCCGATAATATTGGTATTGACTTACAGCAGGTAAAAGTACATCAAATTCCTCATCACGGCGGATGGCATAATGTAAGCCCGTCTGTATTAGATGCTCTTTTAGGCGAAAAAGTTGAGCAGGGCACTACTCCAACCAAATCTGCATTCGCATCTGTTGGTAAGGGAAGTGACCACCCTAAAAAAATGGTTACAAACGCTTATATGCGTAGGGGTGCCAAAGTCTTTGAGGCTCGAAATTTTACTATTAGGCATCAAAAAGGTACTCCTGATCGTGAAGACTGGAGCACAATTACACCGTTGCCTTTTAGTGAAGCAGTTGAAGATTGGGACTAATTAAGACTAAACGCAGTCCATTCAAAAATTGGTATTACATAGAACTGAATAAAGTATGGTAATGGACTAAAGCTACATAGAAACAATGCAAAAGGAAGCTGATAAGTGAAGAAACGAGTATTTATTTTTGAAGAGGCCTTTAAAAATAACATTGGTTTATTTCAAACGATTAATCTTCAGGAGAAGTATAGTCATATAAGAGGGTATCACGGCTGTCGTGTTCTCAACTTGGATGATTATTACGATAATGGAATTATTCCGATTAATAAAGAGGAGGCTTTAATACGGGCATTATATTTAATGCGCGATGATAGGATCAGCGAAGAAAAGATCGTCAAGGTATTTAATTCACACTGGACAAGATTAATAGATTTACATAAATGTGTATGGTTTACTCTGACAAAAGATGAGCTGGTCAATTTTTGTGGACATTATTTAATATACGGCAGCGAATTTATTTGTGGAATGGCAGCAGAATTGTTATGCCAGGAGAGCTTAAAAAAGGGCATTCCTACGATTTTTCATTGTGACGTTCCGATTGAAAAGATCCCATCATACTACATAGATGAACTCATAGAGAGTCTTCAAACCGGAGACGGATATAATTTTGGATTTAAAGCTATTGGAGCAATTAGTAAAGATGAGATTGTAAGGCGTGAACACCCCCAAAAGATTATAGATCCACTGAATGGATATATCCCGTATTATTGGCGCCAGAATAATGACTAGTGAGGGAGTGACGAGCTTCATGCCGACAATAAAAACGTTATTAATATTGGTCAGGTACCAGACCAAACTTTTGACAATAAAGATTTTCAAATATTAAAGAATATAGCCGAAGCCTGTCCGGTCTATGGACTGGGTATTGAAAAGGTCAAGTGTGCATACCGGAGCCTATATTCTTTATTTAATAGAATAGCCTTTTATATTAATGACTATTTTGAAGTAGGGCTTGGAAGAAATGTCAGCATTCGCTGAGGGAATGATAATAGAAATTACATAGGAGGTCGAAATGCCCAAAAGCGCTTATAGAGGCACTAAAACAGGGATGCCCGTTTATGCATCATCATGTACAATTAATGATGTTGGAAAGAAATTTATATGCTGCACGGAAGGTTGTAATGCCAGAATGATATTGGTCAATGCGGCAAATCCTTTAGATGCTTTTTTTCGAAGTAAAGATAAAAGTCAGCATATAAGTAATAAATGTATTAAAAACTCAATTATATTTGATGCTTCAAAATACGCAGAAAATAGATTTGATATTAATTTTGCTTTTGATAGCATGCTTGGAAAACGACCTTCTACTGAACGGGGAACTACAGGAACTAAAACTGGCTCAGTTGGAGGCAGCCGCCAACTAAGAATTCATACGTTGCCTAAATTATATGCTATGTGCATTTCAAAAGATAAGACGGATAATTATAACGGAATCCTAATTGATGAAATATTAGTTGATAATGAGAACTTTGATAAATATTCCGGTGGCATAAAAGGTAACAGGATTGTAGAAACATCAAAATATCATAAAGCTAAGGATGAACTCGCGTTTATTATGAATTATCCTGCGGGTAATTTTGGAACAGGCAGCTGGGTAAAAATTATATTCGAAGATACACAAATGTTTTGGAACCAATATAATAAGTTGAAGAATTCAAATCATATCGAACCGATTATCATAGCTGGCAATTGGGAGACTATTTCGGGCAACCCTGAGTTTCATAGCCAGTGTGTAATACATAGTGAAAGCCAGATATATTATGCAATAGAACAATAAAAAATTTAGAAACAGTATTATAATTAAAAGATGAAAACTATGTCATTGTTTCAAACGATAACCTCAAATCGTAATGCACTATCCGATTATTTAACTGAAATATTGTTGATATATATGGATTGAAATAGAGAGAAGGAGAAAATATGGGACTATCAGATGCACATAAGGGGTATGAATACCAAGACTTACTAACCTCATATTTTATTATTAAGGACCTTCTCAAAGGTAACTCTTCAGAGTTCAAGGTTGACATCAAGGAATATGATGATGATAAATTTGATGATCTTACAGTGATTAATAATAATGAGGTAGTCAAAAGACAAATCAAGTATAGTGATGATAAAACGGTAGCAAAAGGTGATTTCTCATCTATAGATTATGACCTTGCATTAGATGTACTATACAATTCATGGCAAAAGTTGGATTCCGAAAGAGCTGTATCAATAAAGATACTCCTTGCATGGGATTATAATGATGATATTGATTTTTTAGAAGAAGAAGGAACAAGCAATGATTTTACATCTCCAAACGTGAAGCAATACAAGATTAATATAGATAAAATTTGGTTTGTGGGCGAAGAAAAGCCCATAAGTTCTTGGAGACGGTTAAGAAATAATGCGGCAAATATATCTAGGGATAATTTTAATGAATTTCTCCAAGACTTGAAAATAGAACTATGTCTACCAAAAGCAAGTTTAGATATAGTAAATAAAGGAGAAATGGAAAGGATTACTGTCGAGTGTCTAAAGGATTTCGGAGTAGGAACTTATCCGAACCATGAGATATCTCCGGAAGGCGTTCTTCTGAAGTTGATGAATATAGTTAAGAATGCAAGGGCTAACCAGAGAACACTAAAAACGGATCAGGTAGTTAGTGCTTTGGGGTTAGTTGTTGGTTATGGAAACATAGAGCAACTATTTCCTGTTGATTTAAGTGTTAATATCTATAATGAAAATGCATTTAGAGAGTTCTACTCAAACATCTGCAAGAACAACAAGACTATATTAATTGGTGAGCCGGGATCGGGGAAATCGTGGTTTGTTACTAATTTTATCGAGTATCTGAAATCACAAAATATTCTACTTGCTAGGCATTATTGCTATACAAGTTTGGATGATATATTTTACTCAGGTAGAATCACGTCCAATATATTCATGGCAAATCTGATTAACGATATTATGCTCATCTGTCCAGAGTTAAAGGACATAAAGACATCGAGGTTTGGTGTTGACGAAAATGAACTTCAATCTCTTATTAATTGTATTGATAAAGAGATTGTCTTGATAATAGACGGACTTGATCACATCGAGAGGATTGAGTCATCACATGAATCTACCGTTGGAGCAAATAAGACCGATATCATAGAAATAATAAAGAGAATAAATGTACCTACAAACGTTAAAATTGTCGTTGTATCACAACCAGTTTCAGAAGTTTTAGAATTATGTAAGCAAGACTATACGCTCACAGAAATTGAAAACTGGGATGAAAATACAATTTGTAGATACCTTGATATTAGGGGTATTGGTATGTATGTAGAAGCAGGTGAAGAGTCATTATGTAGTTATTTGTTTACTAAGAGCAATGGTAATCCTCTGTATGTTACTTATTTGGTCAATGAACTTTCAAAGTCCGGTGCTCTAGATTCATGGAAGGATACTCTCACTTCTATTCCTGATTATAATGATGATTTAAAGGGTTACTACAACTATTTGTTAGAACAGATTGATGAAGATCATAAAGTTGTATATGTATTATCTGGAGCATCTTTCTATCTGAGTATTGGAGAACTAAAGGCTATAACTGGTTTAGGTAATTATGTCGAAAAGAGGATAAAGATATTACGTAGTATACTTAAAGAAAGTGCTGTAAACGGCGGATTCATTATTTACCATGAAAGTTTCCGGCGATATATCTTAGAATTGCTTGACGGGAATGGACTCTCAATTTATGAAAATATATATAAAGACCTTATCGTGTGGCTTGAAAGTACAGGTACATATAGCAATATTAAGGCGTACAATAATTTATTCCGGCTGTTATACGAATCAGGACAGTATGATAGTTTATTGGAATATGCTAACGTTGAATTTATTAGCGAAAGTTTCTTTAGAGGATATGGGTTTGATGTAATAAAGAAAAATTCGGATTTTATTGTGAAAGCTGCGACTAAGAAAAAGTCATTTTCAAAATTGGTGGTGCTTTCAGAGTTGTCCAATATAGTATTGAATACAGAATTCGACTATGAAATATACGAGAAAAATTACTCGACGTGTATTGGGCAAATACATGGATTTCAATGGTTAAGTAGAATGCTTATCTACGAAGGAAAAGCGAGCATGCCTTTGAAGGAAGGATTGCGAGTTTGCTATTCCTGCTCGCGTAACTTTGTTACACCACCATGGAAAAAATACATTAATGAGTTGCTAGATAAGAATAAAACCCAAAAAAACCTTAATGATGATGAACGGAAAGAACAACTGAAATATTTGACCGCTGCAGCGATTGATATGGATAAGAATCAAGATAGTGTTGTTCGTTATGCAACCGATAGTGAATATATAGAATACATGAAAATTGTACTGAACGAGTATGTCCATCGAGGCAGGTTACAGGAACTCATTTCACTTCTTACAGATATGGAATTAATCGAACAATGGCGTGGGTTGATAGAGGGTACTGATCAGGAGGACTTAGATGAAGAATATGTAAGAGATATTCTCAATACAGTGAAAACCGCTGATAGTATTTATGGTGATACAGAAAGTAAAATTAAATACTTGGTTGCAAATGCTACGAAGATTTATGAAGCATATTCTTATGATGTAGATGCACTGATTGAAGAAATTACTGATTTAAGCTGGTTTCACAATTGGATTATCTTTGTTTTTCAAGCCTGTGTACTTGAGAAAGGAAGCGAAATTAAGGGGGATGAACTAGTAGAACTTTACTCGAATCTAAATCGGGTAACAGAGATAGCAAACCATGGTATACGAACCATGGACTTATATGGTCTAAGACAAGAAATTTATGATACTATCCAGAAACCATTGAGAAGTGTCGTTTTATGCAAGACTGAATGGGAGAGAATTCTTAGTATAATTGTTGAATCTTCAAGTGATACAATGGTAACTTTTCAAAATGCAATGATGGGTCCATTAACGACTGACAGGTTATTTGAACTGGTCACAGAAATAGCGAATGATGAAAACTATGACTTTGTACTTAAGCATTTTGGCGAGGTGACTGAAGAGCAGAAGACAAGAAGAATACATATGGATTTAGCCGATTATTATATGCAGAAATCCATCTTCCTATATAAGAATAGGAATGAAAAACAGGGAATCCATGAATTTCGGAATTCTATACGAATGATAATGTCATATGGTCAACGTAGAGATAGGACATTTAGTAGGTTAATGGATACAGTCGAAGATATTTATGGCATTGATCCAGAAAAAGGTAGGGAGTGTATAAAGCAATTAGGTTCAATGTCTGTTGCAGTAGTAAGTCAAACTGATGGAAAAGACACAAATGATTATGAGAATGATTGGTCACAATTATTGTGCAAATATGAGCCAGAATTGGCATTGAAGAAATTCATTGTAGATTCGGAGATTTATAAACGATCTTGGATATGTGAGAATACCTTAGAGACGATACTTACTGATTGGCTGACACCAAAGTACTCAAGAATCGGGAACGCACTGTTTAAGTCTATGCCTAATGAAAGCAGCAATGATTTTACACAGGCTTACCTCCATAATATTGCCTTGATAGACAATGAAGGAGAGGTATGTTTGGCAAGAACTTCCGTTATTGATCTGATAAGCAGATTTAAATTTAACGATGATGCATATGAAGTCGAAGAACAGTTTATAGAAACTGTAACATGTTTATGCGAAAAATATGGTGTTGATTGTAATTTGATTGAATCAAAAGGGTATTCAGTGACGTCTTCTACTGATGAAAATAATCACACCCAAAACACAGAAACGTTTAGTGATAAAGGTGTAGATGAGAATAACATATATGAAGTCTTAGGATTTATGAAATTATATGGATATTCTGAAGAGATAAACAGTGCTGTTAAAACATATCTGGCAAATAAGAAAGAAGTGTCGCAAGAGGTATTGCTTGTGATCAATCAACTTGTTGATTTTGCTTTTGAAAATCCTGCATCTAGAAAGTATTCGAATATTCAAGAGAAAGTAATCTGTCTTGGGGAAATTGATGAAATTATAGATGGCGTAAGAGCGTATCTCAATCTACGAATCTATCTTACTCAAAAGGACGGCAGGTACCATAAGTATAGTAGTTATGAGTTTTTCACGAAGGCGTATAATCTAGATGAAAAGTTGACTGTTGACTCATACTTTGATTATTTTGGGAGTATGTATAAGCCTTTTGAAGGCGTTAACGGGCTAACGGATAACATAATAAAAATGCTATCAGACCTTGATGACTGGCGGGAAGAAATTCTACCGTTGTGGGACTTAGCTTATGACGTTATTGATTTACGATTGAGCTGCAGAGTAGAGATTGAATGGGAGAAAATTGAAAGGGAATTTGAAGGATACTGCATTGAAGAGTTGTTGCATCATGTATTATTAGTGAGATTGCGTTATGGAACAGCAGATATACATAAGTCGGTTTTTGCCTCTCTCGAAACACTACTTACGCAAGATGCAGAAAGGACTATGTTTATAAGGCCTTTTAAGCGGGTTTTGATGAATCATTCTAAGTACATTAATCTGAGCATAGCTATGTTGATTCAGTTAGTTGAAGAGATGTACTCTCATGAGGAAAGAGAGGGATATCAGCTAGTTGATCTTGATGATTACATTTGCATCAATGCATATGGAGATGATGGATTCTTATTAAAGTTTTTGTTGAATAGCGAGATGGAGGAAACATTAAAACCAAATGTGCAGACTACTGACCAAGGATTTGATGATTTTATTCTGCAAGACTTCAAAAATATAGACCCAAGATATAAGTTGCTTGAAGATCGGGGCATATCTGTTGATGATTATATTCTTGGATTCTTCAGTGAAATTCATAGTGAAAGCAATGTAAAAATTTTATCTGACACTTATATGGACAACGTATCTAGTTTGTTGATGGATAATATCCAGATTCATAGTGATTACCTAAAGGCCATTGGGAATGCGGTTATAAATTATTTATGTTGCGGAAAAGAAGTTGGGAATATTTTTGCAAGATTGAGAAGTCTTGAAGATAAAGAATATTTTTACCACAGTATTAGAGAAGATGTATTGTTGCTTAATGCAATTAGTAATTCGGCAATAGCAAGACCAAATGGAATACCACACCCGACTGCTGTAAAGAATAGCATGTCCAGTGTAGATGAAGGAGACTGGATTAGGTTAGCATATATTGAACGAGAATATGTGTATGCGGAAGATTTATGGAGAGCAAATCGTATTGGTGATAACTGCAAGATCTACCAGACATGTTCTGCTGTAGGTTTCGGTAAGAGTAAAAGGCTGCCCTTATATCACGATTCCTACAGAGGTTCTGTTCTCAATCATATATATCCTAAATATAAGTATCCAATGGGTCTTAAGGATAAAGAGGTCGTTGTTTTTACGGATGCGAGTATAGAATATAACCCATTTTTGACATATTATCGATATGATTATTTAGCACTTACTTTTGAAGTTCTTAGTTTGTTACAAATAACAATGACAAGTACTGACAACGGATTGATTGGAAAGGACTCAGCGGGAAAATGCGTTCTTAAATATCAAAATTGGTGTACGTATAAACATTTGACTGGTGAACAGGAAAGGACTCCGGTATTACGAGGAAGCCAACTCCTTGTTTCAAAAGAGATTTTTGAAAAGTTAGTAAGTGAAATTGGACATGAACCGTATTGCCACACCACAAGTGAATTGATTTTTGGTGAATAAGTTTGACCATATGGAAACAAAGGATGAACATGGTCGTAGTATATGCCTATAATCGGTTAATGAAATTAGTAGAGGCTCAGTATATTGTAAAATTTTGGTACTATTATGATCCGAAATATCTTTGAAAACAGGCAATTGTAGAGTACTGAGAGGCATGTTCTTTATGGAAAAACATTTCAATTTTTATTATGATGAATCTGAGCATAGCAGAAAAATCAATCATTCTACAGTTGTTGCAGAGAACTATTACGATAATTTTGTTACTACTATTGTTGGTTGGGGCGCAGAAGATGAGAACTCTATACTTCAACGTTATCTGGAGTTTGAAGAGAAGTATTCGTATCGCAAAGCAAATGGAGAGTTAAAAAGTAAAACATTGAAGATGAAACAATTAGAAAATGGATTTGCTTCTTTAAGTCGTGACAACGTGGAATTTGTTCTTGATTTTCTAGCTGTGTTTGATGATAGAATTTTATTGTATTTTTCTGTTACAAGTAAAATTGAATATATAGTAAATCAACTATTTCTAAATTACAAAAATAGCATTTTCGCAGACATGGATCTAATGAAGTATTCAATCGTTGAAGCAATAGTAGCTTACCAGCCAACAGAAATCATTAGTGGAATGTATGAAAATACAGGTGAATTGGTACAGTTATTAAAGACTTTTTTCCGTAAAAGAATTGTAGCCAATAGAGAAAACTTAAGCTTAAAAGAGCATGAAACATTAGCTTTTTTACAAATTATAAAACTATTAGAAGATATTAATGAGCATAAAGACATTAGTTGGAGTTATCATATTGCTTTTGTGGGTTTTAAAAAATATTTGATAGAAAAAAATATCTCTAATTACGCGCTGTTTTTAGATAAAGAGGGTGATGCCTGTGATACATTAAAAGCAGCAAAACAAATGGAACTATCACCTGTAACAGAAGTTGATTCAAAAGAATATGTAGGGGTTAGAATGGCTGATATGCTTGCTGGTATGATCTCGAAGCTGCTTAAATCTTTACATACTGCATTGGAATATGATTCATTTGAAGATGGAGTAAATAAAAAAGTATTAGGAGTAAGCTGGTTTGAATTAAATGACAGACAGTTATATTTATATAAACGTTTATTGTATATTATTTGCGAGTTGAACAATGCTTGGTATAAGTCTTTCTCTGGAAATTATTCAGATGATTTGATTACTTTTATTTCTTTGCTTAACTATATGAGTAGATTTGATACTGTTGATGAGGTTAGAGCCATTGACGGAAAAATGCATGGTGAGTATTTTAATGCGCATGTTTGCGAACGCTTAGCAAATCATTTTAAAGATATGAGATCAAAGTTGCCTATGGATCCGATACCAGAAATGGATAAGGATTATTTTTTAAATCGAAAAGGAGCGAAAGTGTTCTTTGATTCATCTAAACAACCGTCACTAAGAATAAACGAAGGATCCAACATTTTTAATGTTTTATCAGTTGGTTTCACAAAGGATAGGATACCAACAGTTACAATTTGTGAAAGTGAAGGTTGTATTTGTTATAAACTGCCGCATGAATTATTTGAGTGGGCAATGGATTGTGTAGCTCTTGCAAACATGGGAACTAATGTTTTCCCTTCGAAAGTAGAGTTTACAAAGTGTAATGACAGTTTCTATGCAAATCTAATTATATAATAAATTTAAAGTATTCAATGATTGAAGATTGTTTAGAGCTGATCTTGAAACAATAGAAAGGACCATTTGCCGTCAAGGACTAGCGGCTTCAGGCGGCATTATTTTGCCTCCTCAGGGCGTTCAGAACTGATAGGTTACTGCATAATAAAATACTCGAAAGTGGTTATAAACCATCTGAAAGATAAGGAGTATAGAATGAACTTACCAATAAAGACCAAACTGATCGTTGATATTGTAAATGTAGGGCATGGCGATTGTACAATAATAACGTGGGAAAACGGTATTGGAAAAGAGCCTTGGCACTGTATTATTGATTCTGGTGACGGGAAATCTGAAACTGTAAAAATTCTCGATGAAGTAATATCGGAAAGGAAAATAAAAAAGTTTGATTTGGCTATATTGAGTCACTTTGACACTGACCATATAGGAGGATTTACTTACATAAGTAGAAAAATCAAAATTTTAAAATATTGGTCTCCTTATACACCGGCATTTGAGAATTATTTATGGCTTTTTGGACAAAGAGGAAAGGAGGCTATAGAAAGAGCTAAAGCTTTAGAGGATTTATTAGCTATGGAGAAGGTCATAATGGAATCACCTGTTGATGGATGTTCCGTATCCCCATGCCATGGGTTAAAACTATCCATAATTTCTCCTCCAATAAAACTATATGAGAAACTATTGGACGGAACAAATATAGAAGAAATATTTAATGATTATCCAACTTTCTTAGGCGATTTAATAAATAGCGATAATTATTTTTATGACGAGGAAAATGTAAGAAGTAAAATAAGAGGACTGTATTCCAGGGTGGTCTCCGGTGTGATCAAAAGAGATTTATTAAAAGAGGCAGATGAGAAAAGTTCGGAAAGTATTAATATTGATAGAACAAAAATAAATAAGGCACAGGTATGTCAAAAAGGTAAGATTGAACCGGATTTCTTTGGTAATAACATTTTAAATGATACAAGTCTTGTTTTGAAAATAGAAGTATGGACAGGAACAAAATGGTATAGTTTATTGTTTCCGGGAGACTTAGAAAATTGGCTATACTTGGTAGCCAAACATCCTTATACTTTAAAATCCGATTTTTATAAGGCAACTCATCATGGTGGCAGAGTATACATTGGTAAAAATGAAGCACAAGACGAACTTGTTCAAACCATTAGACCAGATATTGCAGTTATTAGTGCTAATGGTAGGCATAAGTTACCGAGAAACAAAACTCGAAATTCATTAATAAGATGGTCTTCAACCGTTTTCTGTACGCAGAAAAGGTCTTGTGAATACTTTAGTATCGATGGGTCTATACCGATGGAAAAGGATTGTTGTGCAGATATCTATAACTGTAAACCGGCAGGGGATAGAACTAGCTTTGAGCTAGAACAAAATAAGATTGTTGCGAATTCTCAATCTTGCCAGGGGAGACATTCTGCTCAAGTCTATCCAATAATTCAGTTCGAACAGCATCTAATACCTGATAGTAAGGTATTAACACTGCTATCAGAGGGTGAAATTGAACAACATGCAAAATGGGTTGTAAAAAAATTGAATGAAATCCATTTGGAGAGAATTGCTAAATTGGATTTCTTTGGATCAAGGCCTATAGAAGCAAGAGAAATTTATGATAGGGCATTGCAGGAAAGCAGATTGTTAACAATGAGCCAGCTCCATCAAGTTTTTGAATACGGATTTTCTAAAAACAAGTTTTGGGCGGCAAGCGATGGATATAGATGGAATAATTGGGATTATGCTTATAAAAAACCTACTCTGGCTGACCTTAAATTCATATGGAAAGTTATTCAAAGTTACGATATTTTTGTTCTTTAATATTAATTCTATTCAAAAAGGTATAAGTAGTAATCTCTTAAGTATGCATAGAAATTTGTTATGTGATAGTCTCGAGATTAAAACTGCCTTTCCAAGCCAGCTTATAGATAGTTATTGTTGGCCGCGATTAGCAACAAAATTTCTAAAAGGTTATAATGGATATTATATTAAGGATGAGTCATCATATAAAAAAGATGAATCTGAATGGATTATGATAGTTAAAGGCAATAAAAATCAGCAGGAAATGATTTATAATGAGATGTTTAATTTTCATATCCAAAAGGAATATCAATATAGGTTTGACAATTATTCAGAAAAATATTTTAATGGAGAATGTAACATTTATATATGTGGGACTATATCTGAGGGAGACAATTTAAGAAAATCAAAACAATGGCTAATTAATTTATTTAATGATTATTATAATCATAAAAATGATATGATTATAGAAACTATTTGGTGATATCACTAATGGAATAAATATCACTAATTAGCGAAAAGAATATTTCCAGAACTCTAAATATTTTCGTAATTAATTTGAATTACCCTGCCGCCATGGACCCACTAGCTTCAAGCGACATCTTTTTTGATCGATCAGGGCATTTATTATAATATCAGTAGCTGGCTAAATACTATTGATAGATAAGGAGTAATCATTATGGTAAAGCAAAAAAGAAATGTTTGGGACGTTAGGTTTGAAAAAATAGATGAATTGGGAGAAGGGGGAAATGCTAGAGTTTTTCATGTTAGGGACAAAATTAGTGGACAAGAATGTGCTTTGAAATTTTTATATAACAAAAGTGAAGAAAAGAAATATAGATTTATTGATGAAATAAGAATTATGAAGGATAATTATTCGGAAATAGAGGGAATTATTCCGATTATAGATTATTCAGAAGAAGAGTTTTGGTATACTATGCCAATCGCAAAATCTGTGCTGGGACATATAAATGAATTGCAGCTTCAGATAGAAGACATTGTACAGGGAGTAATTCAGCTCGCAGATACTTTGTCAAAGTTACACGCTAAAGGAATATCACATAGAGATATAAAACCATCTAATATTTATTCTTATAAAGAGAGATTTTATTTTGGAGATTTTGGTTTAGTTGAATTTCCAGATAATCAAAATGAATTCACAAGATCAGACAAAGGGCTTGGAGCTATATTTACAATTGCGCCCGAAATGAAGCGCAACCCAAAACACGCAGATGGACAAAAAGCAGATGTTTTTTCACTCGCCAAAACAACATGGATGTTACTTACGGGTGATGAGCGTGGATTTGATGGTACTTATAATTTTATTGATAAAAGCCATAGTTTACGTTTTATGCTGAAGTTTAATAATATTCATTTAGTTGAAATAGAAGAGCTATTAATGTCTTCGACAGATAATGATCCGAATAATCGTCCTAGTATAGATGATTTCTATCAGAAATTGCAACAATGGATTGATATTAGTAACGATTTCAAAAAATCGCAGATCAGTGATTGGAAGTTTTTAAATAAGTATTTGTTTGGAGACAATCCACCAGAATCAACTGTATGGAGAAATACAGAAAAGATTATCAATGTACTAAACATCATCGGCACCTTACCGGCTTACAATCATATGCTATTTTCTGATAATGGAGGATTAGACTTTGGCAGCGCTGAACTAGCAAATGAACCAAAGTGTATCTATATTTACGATTCAACGAGAATTTGTTTCATTGTCAAACCAAAATGTTTATATTATGAAGGTTTTGATGAGAAGTTTGAATGGAATTATTTTCTTTTGGAAATTGATGAGATGGAGCCTATTTTTGTTGAAAATGGAGTGACAAGTTATGAATATCTTGTAGAGGATTATCCGTCGCATTACGTATCTGCTCAATATGAACAATATGGTGTATATGATTATGACAGCGGTGTACCACTTCCAGATGGATATAAATGTGTAAGAAGGTATTTTCGAGGGAAGTTTCTTATTGTACTCAAGAATGGACCATATAATAGGATACCAGCTACATATGATGGTAGGCATGGGATGTGTAGTAATAATGAGTTTAGAGACTACTTGGATAAAATGATAGATATTGTAGATAAGCTTAAACAAAAAGGTGCTGCTGAGAATGCGATTTTACATAGTGAGTTGTTTAGAAAGAATCCTTTTGAAAATTTAAAGGTTTATACACATTCAGCACCGAGAATAAAACACAAGGATATCAAGGTGTTTATATCAAATAATTATACAGAGTGGTGTTTTAAACAATTATTTGAAAATAAAAGCGAAAAACAAAATATACGTTTTAATTTTACCTTTGATATTGATGGTAATTCATCTTTATCTTTTTTTGATGATGAGAAGTATTACCTTTGTATAGATGGCTATATAAAAAAAATAGACGACGACCATTTGAATGAAATATATTATGTTTATAACAGGGAAGAAGCAGTTAGATTGTTAATAAGCTGTAATAATATGATAGAAAATCATTGTATAGATAATGGATTTGATATTCAAGAATGTGAGAATTATCTTTCTATAGACATAGAAAGATGTGGAAAACCTGTACATTTGTTTTCTATGCAAGAAATTGAAGAAATTATGCGAAATGCTGATGACCGTCATGATAATAAACTTGTAATTGACGAGAATGGATATGCTAAACTAATTCAAAAGACTAATGAGGGTACTTTATATCCAGTTAGTCATGAGCTATGGAATGCAGGTAATATTTATGTTGGGAAGTATTCAAAGCTTTTATCACTTGATGAAGATTACATCTCTTCATTGCAAGGATGGTTAATGTATTTGGAATCTAGTAGACACATAAGCACTGATTCTGTAGATGACAATATAAATATAGAGGAGCTTATAAGAGATATTAAGAAATATTATTAAAACGTCATACCGTGATAGATAAAGCTTAGAATTGGATAGGACTTTATCGAAATATACCCCGCCGCCAAGGCCCCACCAGGTTCAGGCGGCATCTTTTTTACCGCTTCAAGGCATATAGAAACTGTTTCTTTATTATGCCGATAAATCAACGGCTCTAGGCATCATAAAGTAAACGGTAAACCAGCCGTACATGGAACTAAAACTTAAAATATGAGATACTAATCCAAAGGACTTGAAAAACTTGTAATAGTTTTTCGAGTAGGAATATATGTTGGAGGCAGTATCATGAATGTTACAAAAGTTAAGAATCAAATGCGAATGCAAGAATGGGCGAAATTAGTGGAGGCTCGCGAGGAAAGCGGACTAAGTATCAAACAATGGTGTAAGCAGAATGATTTACAAGAAGCTCAATATTACTACTATCTTCGCAAGCTACGACTAGCTGCTTGCGAAAACCTTCCAGTAGAAACATCAAAAGATTTGCAATTTACACTTGTTCCCAATCCCGTCCGAGATATTAGTTCGGTATCTTCAGAACAAAGCAATATTAAGATTACTTTTCCTAGTGCAATTGTGGAAATCGGTCATGAAGCAGATGAGGCACAAATCAGATTGACATTGGAGGTGTTGCTTCGTGCTCAATGATGCAGCTGGATTTGAGCAGGTATACATTGCATGTGGATATACAGATCTTCGATATGGCATAGATGGTCTTGCAACGCTAGTGAAAAACAAGTTTGAACTTGATCCTTTCCAAATGAATACGCTTTTTCTTTTCTGTGGTCGAAAAAAGGACAGGATGAAAGGACTTCTTTGGGAGGGGGATGGATTTCTTCTCCTATACAAAAGATTGGAGTCTGGAAAATTCCAGTGGCCACGCACAGCAGATGAGGTTAGGGAAATGACGCATCAACAATATCGGTGGCTTATGGAGGGTCTCACAATTGAACCTCGAAACACGGTACAAAAGACATCCCCAGTATATCCTTCATAACAGGAAGCCTCTACTTCTAAAAGAATAGAAACAGCTAGAAATGGCTTTAAATCAATGGGTTTTCATGATATAATAGAGTCATGGAAAATAGATTTACAAAAGAACAATTACATACATTTGATAAAGATATTTTAGTTACTATGATTCTGCAACAACAGGAGTCCCTGATGGAGATGAACAAGAAACTGGACCTTTTACTGGAACAAATTCGCATCTCAAATCAGGCTCGTTTCGGAAATGCTTCCGAAAAATCCCTATTGCAGAATCAGCTTGTTTTTTGCTTCAATGAGGCTGAGGTAACTATTCAAGATGCAGATGAGATTGTTGAGCCTGTAATAGAACAGGTTATTCCTGAGCATAAGCGCAGTGCAAAGAAAAAGGGCAAGAGAAATGAGGATCTATCAGGTTTTCCAGTGAGGATTGAAACCCATGCTCTTTCTTTAGAAAAACTTCAGGAACTATTTGATGGTGATTATCGGAATCTTCCAGATGAAGTATATAAAAAGTTGGAATTTCATCCAGCCACATTTGAAGTAGTGGAACACCATATTGCAGTGTACTGTGGAAACAAAAATCAAAAGATTGTAAAGGCTGAGCATCCATTAGAATTACTAAATAACAGTATTGCTACCCCATCCTTGGTAGCAGCAATGTTAAATGCGAAATATGTCAATTCTATTCCTCTTTATCGATTAGAGCAGGAATTTAAACGAAATGATGTGAATATATCAAGGCAGGTCATGGCTAATTGGGTTATCCGATCAAGCGAACGATATCTTTCCCTTCTTTACGATCGCATCCATAAAGAAATCTACAAGAGCCACGTTCTGCACGCAGATGAAACACCTGTACGAGTAGCAAAGGATGGCCGTGATACGAAGGCCAATAGTTACATGTGGGTTTATCGAACTGGGGAGCATAGTGATGTTCCTTCAGCTATACTTTACGATTATCAGAAGACGCGAAAGGCTGACCATCCAAGAGAATTTCTGGTTGGATACAAAGGTGTAGTTGTTTGCGACGGATATCAAGTCTACCATAAGCTAGAAAAAGAGAGACCTGATGAGCTCACCGTAGCTGGGTGTTGGGCTCATGCTCGCAGGCGGTTTGCAAATGTCTGTAAATCCCTTGGAAAGAAAACATCAAAAGGAACCCTTGCAGAGATTGCACTTGAACAAATCGCTCAAATTTACCACGCCGACAATCAATTGGCAGATTTATCCAAAGAAGAACGTCTAACGAAGCGTCAGCTCCTTGTAACGCCTCTTGTAGATGCTTTCTTTTCATGGGTAAAATCAAATGGGGGAAATGTACCAAAGAATTCAGAAACGGGAAAAGGATTCACCTATTGCATAAACCAGGAGAACTATCTCAAGGTTTTTCTCTCAAATCCTGATGTACCCCTTGATAACAATATAGCTGAAATAGCAATTAGAAGTTTTTGTGTAGGCAAGAATAACTGGCATTTGATAGACACAATCAACGGGGCAGAATCCAGTGCAATTGCGTATAGCATAGCTGAATCTGCCAAAGCCAATAATTTAAAACCGTATGACTACTTCAAACATGTCCTTTCTGAAATCCCAAAACATATGGATGGCGGAAATCTTGATTTCATAGATGACCTTCTTCCTTGGTCTAATTCCTTGCCAGAAACTTGTCGTAAGAATTAAATTGCTGATACTAAGAGCCGCTCAATTCACTTCTGGTGAATGGCGGCTCTATTTTTAACTAGTACGGCTGGTTTACCTCATTCGAAGAAGAAGAGCCAAAAAGAATTAAAGAATCTAGCCAGTGAGGTGATGGCGCTTAACCAAATGATCTTTGATGCGCTAACAGAACAAATCCCCGGAACAGCATTTTCTGATGATACAGAAAAATTTCCAACAACAATTACTTTAAGAACGATAACACTTTTGAAGAAAATGGTATTCAACATTCATGAAATTAGTAAAAAGATGACTTATACAGAAAGGCAATTTCAAATTGACCTTAAAAATGTTCTGGATGGCTTGAACGTTTTTCTATTAGAAACAAATATCTATTGGATGGAAAATCCAAAAGCTAAGGGGCAACGAATGCTGGCATCCATTCCTAAAGTCATCAGCAAAGAATTAGGGGAAGATCTTTGGACAGCTAAAAAGTCCATGATTTTAACATCAGGTACTTTAGCAGTGGATGGAGATTTCAGTTATATCAAGCATCAACTTGGCATGAGTGCTTTAAATAATTGGAAGATTAATGAACTTACTAAATCATCACCTTATCATTTTGAAGAGAATTGCATGCTTTATATAGCAAAAAAGATGCCTTTTCCTAATGTTGATGATGAAGCTTACATTCAGATGATGGGGGAAGAAATATCAAGGCTAATTGATGCATCCAATGGACATTCCTTGGTCTTATTCACATCTTATAAGCCATTGAGATTGATATTTCAGCATATCAAAAAGGAACATCCGAATCGACAATTGATAGCAATGAACCGTGGTAGAAATACAGCTATCGATGAATTCAAGGAAAGTCAAAATGCTGTACTATTTGCAACTGGAAGCATGTGGGAAGGTTTCAATATACCAGGGGATGTATTGTCTCATTTAATCATTGTGAAGTTACCTTTTCCTATACCAGATCCAATAAGCGATTATGAAAAGTCGTTGTACCCAGATATGAATGAATATTTTAAATCGGTATTGATTCCTAAAATGTTAATAAAATTAAGACAGGGAGTCGGTAGATTGATACGAAGTGAAACGGATACTGGTGTTATTTCTATATTAGATGTTAGAGCCGGTGACGCTGGGCGTTATCATCAAGATGTCTTGTATGCTTTACCTGAATGTAGGAGAGCAGAGCGTATTGAAGATATTCAAACCTTTTTAAAAGAGAAAAAAGATAACTCATATTTTGAATAGATGATTAATTGGAGGAAGCGACAATGGATAATAGATTGAAATTCAGTGAACAAGTGGCAATGCTAAATCATTTAAAAAGTAAGAATTTAATTACAGCGATGGAGTATGACAAGATCAAGCTTTTTATTAAGAAGAAGTATAAAATCGGTATTTATGCTATGAAGTAAAGTTTTGTTTACAAATATACTTATATGGAGTATAATATAAGTATATTTGTAACAGGAGGTGATAGTTATGAATTACCTTGAAAAAATTGAAGAATTGATTAAACAACAAAATGGTACGATTTTAAGTGCTGATCTTGATAAATTAGGGATACCAAGGAAATATCTTCAAAGATTGATTAATGAGGGTAGATTAGAAAGAAGTGATCGTGGTATATATGTAGCTGTTGATGCTATTGAAGACGAAATGTTTGCAATGCAGAAGAAGTATTCGAACTTAATTTACTCCCATGAGACAGCACTTTTTATGCATAATCTATCAGACCGTACACCATTCGAGTATTCGGCTACGGTACCTAGTGGGTATAAGGTTGTATCAAATATTGCAGATAGATTTAAAATTTACTATGTAAAGAAGGAATTACATGAGCTTGGCGTTATATCACTTAAAAGCTCATTCGGTAACCAGATTAGAGTTTATAATATTGAAAGAACGATTTGTGACATTATAAAAAGCAGAAGCAGAGTTGATATACAAATCTTCAATGAGGCATTGAGACGGTACGTTAAAATAAAATCATCGGACTATTCATTATTAATGGATTATGCGAAAAAACTCAACATAGAGACAGTTCTTAAAAATTATTTGGAGGTGATACTGTGAGTGGAAAAGCGATGAGTTTAAAAGCAAAAATTAGAAATCTAGCCAGAAAAAAAGATATGTCAGCTCAGGTAGTCCTTCAAAACTATATGTTTGAACGTTTTCTTGAGCGTCTCTCCAAGTCGGCCTATAGGGATAAGTTTATTTTAAAAGGTGGTATGTTGATTGCTGCTCTTGTGGGAATAGACAATAGAGCAACTATGGATATGGATGCAACGATTAAGAACTATCCAATCGATAATGATTCTATTACCAAAGCGATTAAAGAAATCTGTAACATTTCAATAGATGATGATGTAACTTTTACATTTAATAGTGTTGATGCCATTAGAGATGATGATGCCTATGGCGGTTATCGAGTGGGTATTGTTTCAGAATACGATACAATTATTACACCAATGCAGATCGATATTACAACTGGTGATGCCATTACACCTAAAGAAGTCTTATACCTATTCAAAATGATTTTTGAAGATGGAAATATTGGCGTGTGGGCTTACAACCTAGAAACTGTCTTAGCAGAAAAAGTAGAAACTATTTTGAGAAGAGGAGAGCTAAATACAAGACCAAGAGATTTTTATGATGTTTATATTTTGACAAAAACTCAGAGTTTTGATCTTTTGGTTTTTAAAGAGGCGCTTAAATCAACAGCAGCTCATAGAGAAACTTCTCATATTTTTAATGATATTAGTAAAAGAATCGATGAAATTGAATACAGTGAAACCCTAAAAAAAAGATGGAGCAAGTACACTAAAGATTACAGGTACGCTGAAGATATCGAGTATAGTCATATCATAGATGCCTTAAGAGCACTGGTTTAAACAATACAAGCTGAATGCAATATAGGTACAATAATACTTATTATGAACTTGATATAAGTATATTTGTAAAACAATTCGTCTTCTCAAAGCAGTATGAATTTTGAGAAGGCTTTTTTGTTGTATCAAAAAAAATAAACGAAACATGGTCTAAAATTTCGAGAAATGATAAACTCGCACCACAACAAGGATAAATTAGAATTAAGGAGGTCTTTCAATGGGAAAGGTTAAAGTTATTGAAGCAAGTAAACAATCACGTAGACAACGAGGTAGCTTTATTGAAAATCAATTAAGAGTTGCAGCATATTGCAGGGTTAGTACGGATTCAGATGAACAGAAATTAAGCTATCAATCTCAAGTGCTTCATTATAAACAGTTGGTTGAAACAAAACCAGAGTGGGAACTTGTTGACATCTATGCCGATGAAGCGATATCTGGAACACAAATCAATAAACGTGTTGATTTCCAACGGATGATTAATGATGCTCTAGAAGGTAAAATTGATATGATTATTACAAAGTCAATATCTAGATTCGCTAGGAATACTTTGGATACTTTAAAATATGTACGCTTATTAAAAGAAAAGAATGTGGCTATCATGTTCGAAAAAGAAAACATTAATACATTGACCATGAATGGTGAAATGCTTTTAGTTATTTTAAGCTCTTTGGCGCAGCAAGAGAGTGTCAATGACGGAATAAAAAAGCAATAAAATAGCGTTTAAAATTTGTAGTTTTATGGCAAAAAAATAACTGAGGAAATTGCATAATTACAAATCTGGTTAATTGAAAAACAAAGATACGAAAGCAAAGCTTTAACATTCAGTTTTTCAAAGCTCCGGATTGTAAATATGGTATTTACTAACGATTTTATGTATCAGAAACAGACCGCATTGCGGTGTGACCTGTTTTGATTGAAAATTAGTTTACTGCAATGGTTCCGGCAACAAGTGCAATGCAGTTCAGCAAGGCATAGGCTTTTGCTTTTAGGATTCCTTTTGAACGTATGTTGTCGAGATTGAGATAATCTTTCATTCGAGAAAACATACGCTCCACGGAAGTCCTGGTATTGTAAAGCTTTTGCCACTCCTTGGAACCTCTGTGCGGATATCCATAGTGCCTAGGATCCTGTTTCCAGTTGATCTTCGTAGTATATCCATAGTTTGAACTGGAACACCAGTTGCTACCGAAGGGGCAATCACAATGACCGGTAATATGAGGGTATCTGAACTTCAGATAATCGCCATCGACACCATAATAGGTCAGTGGATACCCTGCGGAGCAAATTGGCTTAAAATGATCATTCATGCCTTCCAGTGGAGTTTTGCTCCCTCTCGGGTTGTAGGCAATGATCGGGCTTGCTTTGTAATCCTGGATAATACTGCGGTAATTGGATTCAAAGTCATATCGGGAATCCATGGTGTAATACTTCGTCTCGAACGCATCCGCATAGCTTTTTTTGAAAGCTTCGATTAGAGGCAACGCCTGCGTTCCATCATAGACATTGGCTGGTGTAACCAGAACTTCCATCGGAAGCTCGCTTTTGCTGTCGCACAGTACATGAAGCTTCCACCCGAACCAGCGAATATTGTTGCCGTTGGTGTCACGCTTCATACCCCAGTTGGGATTGGTTCCATCATCAATGATTTTAGATTTTGGAACAGATGCTTCGTAAGATGAGAGCTTGGTAGAATCGAGGGAGCCATTGCATCCGTCAATAACACCCAGCGCCTTTGCCTGAAGGACAATCTTCCTGAACAAGGCTGAAAGCTCATCGGATTCAGAGAGTTTATCCATAAATCTGCTGAAAGTAGATTCGGACGGAACATTTCCAAGAACCTCGAAACCGCAGTTGTACCGGAGTATAGGATTTTCTTTAAGTTTCTTGACCAAGTCCTTCACAGTGGGAATACGTTCAATTTGCATCGCGATCTTCGCATAAAGAAGGTCCATGACGCAGTAACCCTTCGGTCCTCTGCTATAACTGGATTTTCCAAGTTTGTTCGCAATTTCGGAAAGATCCAGTTGGGCAAAGATCAATTCCAGTTGTGTTTCTTTTTGAAATTTTAAAATTTCTTCAAAGGAAAATAGTGTTTGTTGTCGAATATACATAGTGAGAGATTTTACTCCATTCGGAAGGTTTGTTTTGTCACTAACGATATTCGGCATAAAGGGGTAAAATCCTTTTTGTTAGTACGAAATTATATTCAATTTTCAATAGACGAGGAATTATGCAATTTCCTCAACTAACTGTCTCCGGTATCGCCTAGGTGGGTTTTACCGGACTGGTATGGTGTTTTGTCGAACTTTGTAATATAATGAAAATATTAGCTATAGTAAAATCGAAAGTTACTTAAACAATAATGAATGGAAGAGAATGGAATTGTAAAATGCTACGTTCAAATTGGAGAATTGCTTTTGTCATCCTTTTCGTAAGTTTTATGATTTTTGCTACCGGCGAGATGGCTTCGTCAGGCACAGAAACTGTCCATAATGGTAAGGCAGATTTATCGGGTGTTTCATTTGTACAAAATAAAGCAGTGACATTGGATGGTCACTGGGAATTTTATTGGGACAGACTGGTGACATCCGCAGACTTTGAGGCTGAGGCTCCCCCAAAAATGGACGCTTTCATAAAAGTGCCAGGTTCCTGGTACGACAAAATGGACGGCAAAAGGAGATTTCCCCGTTATGGGGTTGCCAGCTATCGTTTAAGCATAATCTATCCATCTGCCATGAAAGAACCTGCCATTCGCATTCAAGGTGTTTCTAATGCCTATAAGGTTTATGCCAATGGAAAGCTTTTAGCAGAGGTGGGAAGGTTATCAGATAAACCTGCTGAATTCAAAGAAGGAGAGCGCGCTCTTATTGTGGGTTTGCCAAACGATAAAACCCAAATTGAATTAATCATTCAGGTGGGTAATTTCAAATATTCCAGAGGTGGCCTTCGTAACAATTTGGAATTTGGATCAAAGCAAGCATTCGAGCACAAAAAAACAGTATTATTGGCTCAGCAGATATTTTTTATGGGTAGTATTTTTATTTTTGGCATTTATTATTTTCTTCTTTTTACTTTACAAACCCGCAATAGAACGGCACTTCTTTTTAGTCTGATTTGTTTGATTACCGCTGTGCGCTCTTTTATTTGGGGAGAGGTGCCTTTGCAAGTTTTCTTCCCAAATGTGTCATTTAATGTAATCGTGTATATTAATTACTTGACGGGCTGCAATTTGATCCCTATTATGAGCTTATTTGTTTCTAGTATATACCCTTTGGAAACCAAGAAAAAAGCATTGGTGATATTACTGCTGCCTACCCTCTTTTTTGATATCCTGGTGTTTGCACCTCCAAAATTTGTTGCTTTATTTACCGCGAGTTTGTACATACTTATCATGTTACATATTATTTATATCATGGTGATTCTGATTCGTGCTGTGTTTCATAAAAGGGATAATGGGATATTATTATTTACAGCGATCTGCATCTATATATTAGCAATCATATCGGATATACTCAATTATAAAGGATTTGGAAGTGTTAATGTATCCGCCATGTTTTTATATGGGAACTTCTCTGTTATTATGGCTATGTCATATGTTCAAGCAAAACAACAGGTCACAAACTATAAAAAGCTTGTTTTGTATAATGCTAATTTAATTGAGGCAAAAAATCTGAAAGATAAAATAATGGCGACGGAAATGTCATTTTTGCAAGCTCAGATTAAGCCGCATTTTCTATACAACGCATTAAATGCCATTGCCAATGTATGTGAAAAGGATGGGCAAAAGGCCGGGCGCCTGATTCTAGATCTTGCAATTTATTTAAGAAAAAGTTTGGAATTTAACACTTTGGATAAAATGGTGACAATCGAAAAAGAACTGGAATTTGTTGACACATATTTTCATATTGAACAAGCACGCTTTGGTGAGAAAATACAGTTGATAAAGCAGATTGAGGTCTCTTCAGATTTTAAACTGCCGGCTCTCATACTACAGCCTTTAGTGGAAAATGCTGTACGGCATGGCATTTCTAAAAAATCGGGCGGAGGAACTGTATCTCTCAGAATGAAACAAGCAGAGGCAGGTATCAATCTTGAGATTGAAGATGATGGCGTTGGCATTGAAAGTGAAAGGGTAACGGTGATTTTAAGTGAAACCGGAATAAATCAAGGCGTTGGGCTTCAGAATATCCATCATCGACTGCTCCGGTTATATGGCAGTGGTCTTGAGATCAAAAGTGAGGTGGGACGTGGCACCATGGTAAAAATATTGATACCGGAAAGGAGCACAAAATTATGATACTAATTGCAGCAGTAGACGATGAATTCCACGTTCTAGAGCGGTTTGAGAGAATCACGCTGGAGTTCAAGGAGATAACGCTCTGCGGTCTTTTTGAAACAGGAGGGCAGCTGCTAGACTACTTGAAAGATCAACCCTTAGATGCTGTTTTTTTAGATATCGAAATGCCCGATACAAGAGGTTTTCAGCTGTCAGAACAGATATTGGATCTCAACGAAAATATTGATATTATTTTCGTGACTGCTTTTGATCAATATGCAGTAGAAGCTTTTGAATATGAGGCGATGGACTACATTCTTAAACCCTTGACTAAAGAAAGACTTGGCAAAACAATAAACCGATTGTTGAAAACGAAAACGAAAATGAACCAGTCAGAAAAACCGTTTATTCAGTGTTTTGGTGAATTTGAAGTGTTGATAGGCGGAGATGTATTGCCTTGGAAAAACTCTAAGGCGAAGGAAGTATTAGCTTTTCTAGTCCATAAAAATGGCGTGCCGGTTAACTGGGAGAAAATAGCGGATGCGGTATGGCCTGACTATGATTGTCAAAGAGCCCAAAAAAACTTTCATGCGACAACTTATCTATTGCGGAAGGGATTAGCAGAAGCAGGAATCTCTCAGATCTTGGAATGCCGCCGCGGGAATTACAGGGTTGTGACAGAGCAATTTAACTGTGATCTTTATCAATTCGAAGAGAAAATTAATGGAAATATGATGAAAAGAAAGGAGGACATTCGCCTGCTTAGTGAGTTATATCAAAGACGATATTTAGAAGAAAATGGATATGACTGGGCGTACCCCAGAGCGGCCAAGCTGGAAAATATGTGTATTGATATGATGGCGTATCTCAAGAAAAGAAAATAAAATAATTTTTTCGACAATAATCGACAAGTTTTTGAAAAACTGTTGCAGTGTTAGGATTTATAGAAGATGCTCTATAGGAAAGATTCAGCCTATAGGGCATTTTTCATTTAGGGTTCATTTAGGGTATTTGATTTATGCTAAAAGAGGGTATAAAACGAACAATTAATTTTTTTGAAAGGATTGGATATGAAAAAGATTATTGTATTTGTTATCATTGCGATTATGGTATTCATTGCTGTCATTTCAATTGGATTTTTTCACGCTAATAAAACAGCTCATGCTTGGCTGGAGCACTTGATGTTTGCAAATAAACCGCGAATTGAAAGAAGAGAAGCAAACGCCCATGATGTAAATAGAAATATTAAGATAGGTATTGCAGGTCCAACGGAAATCATAAAGAAATATACTCTTTTTTATCAAGGGATTCAAATGGCAGTTGATGAGATTAACAGCAACGGCGGCGTAATAGGAATGGAATTAGAAGCTGTGATTGGGGATGATCATGATAATTTGACAGAAACACTTGAAGTCGGTCAAAATTTTGCTTTAGACACGGATGTTGTAGCTGTAATAGGGCACTGGACATCAACCCACACTATACCAACGGCTGAATTATATAATGAGACAGGTGTCCTGTTAATGACGCCGACTGCAACCAATCAGGTTTTAACACAATCAGGATATAAAACGGTATTTCGAAACGCCGCAAGTGATATGACGATGGGACAAAAAATGGCATCATATGCACAAAAGCAGGGATATAAAAATATAGCTATATATTACGCGGATTCCATGGACGGCAAGGAGTTATCAAAATCCTTTGAAAAGTATGCCAAAGAGAGTGGGATACAGATTATTGACCGGCATAGTAATTTTGTAAGTAAAGATGAATTTGATGCGACCTATAAAGAATGGAAGCTTGAAGATGTTGACGCTGTATTTGTAGCGGATTTAATGATGAATGCAAAGGATATTGTAAGCTGGATCAGGCAGCAGAATGAAACACTTCCGATACTTTCCGGAAATGGGTTTGATTATAATAATATGATTGAATTTTTTGGGGATGATTCTGAAAATATTGCCTTTACATCATGCCCGACAGGTAAGGCAGGGAACAAATTATACTCAGAGTTTGAAAACAATTTTTTTAAAAAATTTGGTGTTAAGCCAGACTACTATGCTGCGAAAGGATATGAAAGCATCCAAATCATATGTGATGCAATAAAAACAACAAAAAGCACATCGCCATCAGAATTGGTTGGTGTACTTAAGTCAGGCAAGCGTTTTGAAGGGATCAATGGGGCGGTAAGCTTTGATGAAAGCGGTCAAATGAAGTCGTGCGTGATAATCGTTAAGAAAGTAGTTCATGGAAAATATGTCAGCAACTATTAAGAATTCATCGGTTCAGAGTCTTGTGTAATTAGTACGAAAGGATAAGAATTATGAGCGTATTCAGGAAATCTGCTTTAGAAAAACTATCTTCGCCTGAACAATTGGACAAGCTGATAAAAATGACATCGCCACGTTCGTGGACTGTGCTGGCATTCTTTGTTTTAATTATTATTGCTACGCTGATCTGGAGTGTGGTAGGTTCTATTCCTAAAAATATTCAGGCACAGGGAATTATCATTAGCAGCGGCGGAACAAAAAGTATATATTCTGCAGTGGAAGGTGAAATATCAGATGTGACGATTGAAAAGAATGATTATGTTCAAGTGGGAGATACGATTGCAAGAGTATCTCAAAGTGCCTCTGCTGATGAATTGGAAAAAACAGATGAGGAAATGAAGCTCATTGAAGGGATTACCTTGAACAGTCAAAGTGACAAAACTCAAATTTCGGAGAACGCAGCGAGCCTCTATGACATAATTGATCAAATTGCAGATATCAATAAGCAAATAGCAGATATAAAGAACAGCAGTGCAACATCAACAGCGCAGAAAAAATACAAAGAGCAGCTTGACATGAACCAAAAAGAACTGGATGCCGCCATAAAAAATCTTGAAAGAAAAGAAGCGCTGTATAATTCGGGTGCCATATCCAGAATTGAGTACGAACAGGCTGTGTCAGATAAAGATGCGGCACAAAGTAATCTTAAAATTACGCAGCTTTCCTTTGCCTCAGATTTGAACAATTTGGAAGATAGAAAGACAACACTTGAAGAAAGCTTTAAGACAACAAAGGCCTCAAAGCTGGATTCATTGAATAAAAGAATGGACGACTTAAAAAAGCAACTTCATGATTCCGATATCGTCAATACCGTTGAAGGCCAAGTCATATCGGTAAATGTAATGAAGGGAAATTACGTGCAAAAGGGAGTGGAAATAGCAAAGATTCTTAGTATGGGCAAGGATGTCAATGAAACGGGCGTTATTTTCTATGTGCCTATTGAACAGGGTAAAATGTTGACGCCTGGCATGAAAATCAACGTTTATCCAACCACTGTCAGCAGGCAGGAATACGGGCATATGATTGCCGTCATCACAAATGTATCTGTTTATGCTGCCAGCAGCGAAGACATGAGAAAAAAACTTGGAAATGATGACCTGGTAAACCGGTTCTTGAATAGCGGTGTACCGGTTGAGGTAGATGCGTACCTTATCAAAGATGGCAGCACAGAAAGCGGATATTATTGGTCGAGTAAAAAAGGAAAAGGTGTGAAAATCCTTGAGGGTACCTTGTGCGATTCCTCAATTACAATAGAATTAAATAAACCAATAACTCTGGTAATACCATTATTAAAAGAAAAAATATCACCATTTGAATAAAAATACATAGGGGGTAGGTTCTTTTGGAAACGAAGAAAAAAGAGGCTTTCAATACATATGTAAAAACACCGACAGTATTTCAAATGGAGGCAACGGAATGCGGAGCGGCTTCGTTGGCCATGATATTATCCTATTATGGGAAATCTCTTCCACTGGAAAAATTACGAATAGACTGTGGTGTGAGCAGAGACGGATGTAATGCAAAAAACATACTCAAAGGTGCAAGAAAGCATAATCTGATAGCGAAGGGGTTTAAAAAAGGCTTTGAAGCGCTTCTAAGCAGCAAAACACCGATTATTATCCATTGGAATTTCGATCATTTTGTAGTCTTTGAAGGAATAAAAAATGGCTATGCCTATATCAATGACCCTGCTGAAGGAAGAAGAAAGCTAACCATTGAAGATTTGGATGACGGTTATACTGGTGTAACGCTGGAATTTGAAAGGGACGAAAACTTCAAGAAAAGCAAGGAACAAAGGACCTTGGATTACTATATTCGAGAAAGGCTGGAAAATGATAAACCGGCGGTTTTGTATGTTGTTGTCATAGGAATGTGCCTGATTCTTCCGGGTCTGTTATTGCCTGTGTTTTCTCAGATCTTTATTGATGATGTATTACTGGCCGGAAACCATGACTGGTTTAAGGCTATCCTATGGGGAATGTTGCTGGTCAGTGCATTTCAATCGATTCTGATTTATATGCAAAGCCGTTTTTTATTAATGTTTCAGACAAAAATGGCTCTCTCCTCTACAAATCAATTTATCTATAAACTTTTTAGGCTGCCTATACAATTTTTTGACCAGCGTCATGCCGGTGATTTAGGAGCTAGAATTCAGAGCAATGACCACGTGGCAGGGTTTCTGGCAGGCGAACTGGCAACGACTGTGCTGCATATCATAACCGCATTATTCTATTTGATTTTACTTGTGATATATAGTTTTAAACTGACGTTGATCGGAATCGCTTTCTCAACCTTTAACATCATGTTTTTAAGAATTACATCGGAAAGAATATCCAACAAAAAAGCAAAGATGGAGCAGGATAACGGAAAACTGGAAGGCGTATTGTATTCGGGTCTTCGAATTATTAATTCATTAAAGGCCGTAGGAGCAGAAAATCAGTATCTTGGACGTATTTTGGGCTATTATGCAAAGGTGTCCAGAAATGAGCAGGAACTGGGTGAATTCAAACAGTATATGGCGGCAATACCCAGTCTTTCGACACAGGTTACCAATGTGTTAATCCTTATCATTGGTGGGATTGATGTTATTCATGGAGATATGACGATAGGGATGCTGATTGCCTTCAGTACCTTGATGGGGAGCTTCTTAAGCCCAATTCATGCTTTGGTGGGGTTTGGAGAAAAAATACAAGATTTAAAAGCCCATATGGGGAGGCTGAATGATATTCAAAATTATGAAATTGATGAGAAATTTGCGGATCTTGAAAAGGTAGATTTGGATCAAAACAAGCTTTCGGGGGCAGTTGAAGTGACAAAGCTTACTTTTGGATATAGTTTGTTAGAACCACCTCTTATTGAAGATTTTAATTTTAAAGTAAACCCTGGAAAAAGTATTGCATTTATAGGAGCATCCGGCAGCGGAAAATCCACAGTTTCGAAAATAGTGAGTGGATTATACAGTGCATGGGATGGCAGTGTAAAATTTGATGGACTGGAACGAAACCGCATTTCATCAAAACTGATCAACAACTCCATTGCAGTAGTTAATCAAGACGTGGTTTTATTCTCCGGAACCGTTAAGGACAATCTGACGCTTTGGGATGATGGCATTTCCGGTACCGATATTATACAAGCAGCAAAGGATGCCTGCATCCATGAAGCAATCACTTCAAAGACCGGTGGATATGAGTACAACTTACAAGAGGGCGGGTATAATTTCAGCGGCGGGCAAAGGCAAAGGCTTGAAATTGCCAGAGCATTAGTCGGCAATCCGACCCTGCTGATTATGGATGAAGCAACTAGTGCGCTGGATGCGAAAACAGAAAAGGATATCATGGATAATATACGGCGGAGGGGCTGTACGTGTATCATTATAGCCCATCGATTGAGCGCTATTCGGGATTGTGATGAGATTATTATTATGGAAAACGGCAGGATCGTGCAACGGGGCAACCATGACGAACTAATAAACGTTGAGGGCTACTATTCCAGACTGATTCGTCTTAATTAGAGGGGGTGGATTTGCAGTGAATATATTAGAGTACTGGAACGACAGCAGGTGCCTTCCTATCGATGGAAGACGGCAAATAACGTTAAACAACCCGAAAACCGCTTATATGGTAAAAAAGGGTAAAGCGTTTCTGTATTTTGCGGAAATGGATGAACAGGGCATCAATAAAAGAAAACATTTTATTGAAGAATTTGAGCCAAAGGATGTTTTTACAGGGTGCTCAAAAGAGTATAACGGGAAAATGTATGCGTTGATTGCTTCAGGAGAAAGTGATTCGGAAGTTTATGAATTGAATATCGGGCAAATTCATGTGGAAGATTCGACCATGGCAAATGATTTAGTCAGTAAGACAAATCACTTTTTCAGGCATATGAGTGAAAAAGCAAACGATAAAGAAAATGAAAATGCAGAGGAGATAAAAATCCTCGAAACCCTTGATTCAGAGTTAATTCTACAGAACAATGTGATGATACTGGATCTGCTTAAAGATAAAATTGATAAAAAAGAAATCCAAGAGATAAAGGAAAGTCAAGCAAGAGAGCAGAAAAATGAAGAGTATTCTAAAAAAAGCTTAATTTACATGCTGCAGATGTTCGAAAAAAATAAAAATAATCATTTGCTGGATGAAATTGAGAGCGATGACCCGTTGTATAATGCGTGCAATATTATCTGCGGACACATGAAGATCGAAATGGTTAAATATGCGGAAATGAAGGAATGTGTTAAAACCGGCTTATCCGTTGAAGACATTGCAAGAATATCGAAATTCCCTGTGCGGGATGTCATCCTTGAGGAGAACTGGTGGAAAAATGATAATGGGCCGCTGCTGGTATTTGCAATAGAAGATGAAAGGCCACTGGCGTGTATCCCTGTCAGTCCAAATAAATATAGGATATATGATGTCAAAAACCATGAGGACATGTTGCTTACTCCTGAATTTGCCAAAGAAATAATTCCACGGGGAACCATGTTTTACCGACCGTTCCCTAATAAAAAGCTCACTTATAAAGATGTTTTTATATTTGGCATGGCGGCAGCCTGGAAAAGAGATATCATAAAATTGTTGGCAGCAACCTTAATTGCATCACTCATCGGTTTGCTGCTGCCTGAATTAAACCAGTGGATCTTTGACGATTATATTCCGGAGGGAGACTGGGTGCAGCTTGTTCAGATGGGGATGCTGGTACTTTCCTTTATGATTGGAAACTTTTTTGTGGCTCTAACAAAGTCGTTTTGTACTTTTAGAGCTAGCAATATGATGGAATATGCCGTGCAGGAAGCCACCTTTGATCGATTATTAAATCTTCCAAGTAAATTTTATAACCAGTATACCTCGGGAGATTTAGCATCCAGAGCGATGGGGATTACGTCCATATTCAACACCCTTGCAGATGTTGCAATATCTGCATTTCTGTCATCCATATTTTCGTTATTATATCTATGGCGTATGTTTCATTATAGTAAACAGCTTTCTTATATCGGTCTTGTTATGGTTTTGATTTCAGTATGCATTACCCTTGGTGTTGGATTTTATCAGATAAGATTTCAGAAGAAGCTGATAGAAATCTCAAACAAGCTATCCGGGTTTATGTATCAGCTCATTCTGGGGATTGGAAAAATTAGAATTTCAGGCAGTGAAGACCGTGCTGCCTACAAATGGAATGTCGAGTTTTTAAAAACAAGAAAATTGGTAGTCGACAAGGAAAAAATGACAAATATAATAACTGCTTTTAATAACCTGTTAACAACCGTGTTTTCTATGATCATTTACTACATGCTGATTGTGAAAAAGATTGAAATTAACTTTGGTGCATTTATGGCCTTTAGTGCTGCTTTTGGAAGCTTTTCCGGAGCAATGACGGACATGGCGAACACGTTTTTAAAAGTGAACAACCTTGTGCCAATATACGAAAAAGCAAAGCCGGTGCTGGATGCAACCCCGGAATATGAAGAAAATAAGGAACTGATCGGAGAACTATCGGGATCAATCGAAGTATCAAATGTAAGCTTTCGATATTCAAACGAGGATCCCCAAGTATTGAAAAATTTAACCTTTTCGATAAAACCTGGTGAATATGTGGGAATCGTTGGCCCATCCGGTTGTGGGAAGTCAACCTTACTGAAGGTTTTGCTCGGATTTGAAAAAGCCGAAACAGGAAAAGTATTTTATGATGATAAAGATATTGAAAGTGTTGATAAGCGTGAACTCAGGAAAAAGCTCGGGGTGGTTTTACAGGATGGGCAATTAATCTCGGGGAGTATACATGAAAATATAACGATTACAAACAGCAGAATCAGCACGAAAAGTGTACGGGAAGTCATTAAAGAAGCAGGGCTGGAAGAGGACATAAGCAAGATGCCGATGGGGATTTATACGAATGTTATGGAGGATGCAGGTACAATTTCGGGAGGGCAAAAGCAAAGAATCCTGATTGCACGCGCCATTGTCAACAAGCCGAAAATAATCTTTTTTGACGAGGCGACCAGTTCGCTTGACAATATAACTCAGGCAATTATCTGTGAGAGCCTTGAAAGACTCAATGCAACAAGGGTGGTTGTTGCTCACAGATTAAGCACGATTATAAATTGTGACCGGATTTTGGTTATCGATAACGGTGAAATTATTGAGCAAGGCACGTACAATGAGCTGCTTGCCAACAAGGGACTGTTCTATGAACTTGCTAGCAGACAGATCGCATAAACACAATGACAATGAACAATAAAAACTGAACTGATGATGAAAGAAGGAGTCACATATCATTGGTAAAAAATTAAAAAAAGTTTATCGAGATTGAAAGGAGAAAAAAATGAGGGAACTAACATTAAAGACGAACAAGACAATCGATGATTACAGTGAAGGTATTGGAAAACTATTATTTGACATTGCTGATGAAATTAAAAATGAAGTAAAAGATGGCATCGGAATAAAACTTGCGAGCCAATCGGGGGATGAAGCGAGTGTTTATAATTTTCTAAAAAATGAGGGCTATGACATTACTTATAAGGATTTTTTGTCGTTTAATCAAGACAGCAAAAAGATCGTAGAAGAGAACGAGGATGCCATAAAAAATATGTTGCTAGAACAGAAAAGTGAAGAACTCAATGACAACGATTTAGAGCAGGTCGCCGGTGGAAAAATGAAATGGTGGCAATGGGCATTGATTGGAGTAGGCGCCGCATTAGTTATCGCTGCGGCGACGATTGTGACTTGTGGAATGGGTACTGCCGCAACGACAATTGCTACAACGTATGCAATCGGGGCTGCTGAAGTTGCAACCACTTTAGCTGGAGCTAATGTCGCAGGGTTTATTGGTGCGGCGGTTGGAACAGCAGGAACTGGTGCAATTGCAACAGGACTTTTAACGGATTAAAGAGGAGGTATTAATATGTCGGAACAAGTTTTTTACTATAGCAGTAACGCTCAAAATTATTCGGATAATTTAAAAAAATTACTTCGTGATATTTATGATGAGGTAGATAAAGGGATTCAGGATGGGCTTGCGTATAAGCTGGCAGGTGTCGAAGATGATGAATCAAAAGTGTATTCTTTTCTGAAAAATGAAGGCTATGACATAACTTATAAAGAGTTCAGCGATTTTGTAAACGATTGCAATGATACGATAAAAGTCAATGGACAATTGTTTCAAGACGTAACCAATGAACAAATGACTTCAGAATTAAGCGATAGCGATTTGGAACAGGTTGCTGGAGGAATGAAGTTGTGGCAAAAGCTTCTGATTGGAGTAGGCGCGGCTTTGCTTGTCGGTGCGATAATTCTAACCGCAGGCTTGGCAACTCCCGCGGTTGTAGCAGGTACGGCGGGAGGTGCATTGGCGACGATGTCAACGAGTGCTTGTTTTGGTTTGGCTGTTACAGCAGCGACAGGGACTGCGACGGCTACGGCGGCTTCAGTTACAACTATTGTAGCAGGAGGATTAGGCATCGCATCATTAGCTGCAGGCGGAATCGGGGCAGCAGTTGATAAATAGACGACAGACCGGTATTCAACTTCAGCGTGACCAGCGGAGATAAAGCCGTCTCCCAATTTGGAGGAAACGTAACCGTATCGGTGCAGTACACGCCTAAAGCAGGAGAAGATACCAACGCCGTTGTCATATACTACATCAACGCAGAGGGCAAAGCGGAAACGGTCAGCAACTGCAAATATGACCCGGCAACGGGAACAGGCGACGGCAAATTCAGTCCTGAAGCAAAACTGACAAGAGGACAATTTTTGGTCATGATCATGAGAGCTTATGGTATTTCAGCAGATGAGAACGCGAAAGATAACTTCTCGGATGCAGGGAATACCTATTATACAGATTATCTGGCAACAGCTAAAAAACTAGGATTATCGGCAGGTGTGGGGGATAACAAATTTGCACCGGAAAAAGAAATGACGCGACAGGAAATGTTCACTCTTTTATACAATACTCTTAAACAGATCGGGGGGCTTCCGGAAGGTACGACAGAAAGAACACTGACATCCTATAACGATGCAAACGACATCGCAAGCTGGGCACCGGAAGCCATAAAACAGTTTGTCGCAACAGGTACCATCAGCGGCAACGGCGGCAAGCTTGCACCGACGGGTTCAGCCACCAGAGCGGAAACAGCTCAAATACTGTACAATTTAATGACCCAATCATATGAGCAGAAAAGGTATGAGCTCAGGAGTTTTCCGGGACTTTTCCGAGACTTTTCCATATCAAATGGGTGTAGCGTTTTGAGTTGGATGATATAATTGAAACAGTTGTAAGTGCTTAATACGGGGGCGCATAGAAAATAGAAAATCCCAGTGGATGTTTGATTTCCTGGGATTTTGTTACATGGCCGATATTTTCAATTGCTCCGAGTTGCTGCCTTCGGATTTTTGGTTCAGATAACATTCCGGCGGCAAGGTCTTAGACCAGGGCAAACAATTTTCCAGAATAGACCCATCCTTATCTTTTCTTCTTTTGGGAAGCTCCTGGAATAGATATTTCAAATATTCATATACGCTGAGACCATTATCCTGAGCAGTCAACACTAGACTATAGCAGACAGCACTCGATTTGGCTCCCGCAACGGTATCAATCGCAATAAAGTTTTTCCTGCCAATCACAAATTTTCGGATATTTCCCTCGATCCAGTTCGTAGAAAGCTCGATTCTGCCGTCTACAAGATAGACTAACAGACCGGTCTTATTATTCACAGCATAATTGACCGCTTTTCCCAGAAGGCTAAGCCGATTTTCGCCTTGGATCCTTTTGGATTCTTTGGCAGCGCACGGTGCCAATACCGGCGCATATGAGATCAGCAATAGCAGTGGGTTACATCGGGGACTGCGTTGTAACCTTGATAGGCATCGCTCATTAAAAATCCCTTAAATCCTCGAAGGAAATTTTTCGCATATTCACCGAATCTGCCGGGCTGGTACTCGAAAAGGATGATCGGCGGAGGTCCGTCCCGGTCAACGCTCCGGCTGATGCTCCGATAGACCCACATCTTGGATTTTGCCGAAGGCAACCGGTCCTTCTCCTTCAATACCTGAACATCAGTCTCATCCGCTGCGATCACGCCACCCTTCAGAAGTTTCTTCCTTCATCCTATCATAAAGAGGAAACAGATGCTCTTTTGCGGACTTCAGTACCCAATTGCCCAGAGTTGCCCTGCCTACCTGAACTCCCTGATAGCACCAGTCTTTTTCCTGACGGGCAATGGGCATTGCATTTACATATTTTTGATACATCACATGGGCAACATCTTTTCATATACATTTTCTGGGGAATAATTTCAATCTCGTCACGAACATGCTCTTTTCCCGGATATCGGATTTTACTTCCACAGGCATCACAGGTACGGTATTTTTCCTCGGTATCAAGACCAAACGACTGTCTTACTAGAATCGAGAGACCGTCTACATTGTTTCTCAGGTTAGTCGGACCGCAAGCCACATAGATAGAATCAAGATGTTCCAGATCAACTTTGCCCCAGATTTTTAACTCTGTGTCATTCTCTGCATTTTCATTTAATTCTTGCTTTTTCAATTTTAACAGCCATTGCCTACACGTGGTTGTGGGCACGTGATTCAATCTGCACCATCTATTCACAGGCATTCCACTTTCCTGACATTGACTGGCCAATTCTCTCAAGTTATCGTATTTTTTCTTTTCTGCTTTGTCATATGCGATATCTCCATGTTAATTCATAGAGATATTATTTCATAACTGGACACCCATGACCATGCGCCCCCGTATGAAGCACTTACGAAAGATTTTGTCATATTATAATTTAATAAAAATTTTAACGGGTTTATAATCAAAATATAAGGGAGGTGTCGCTATGAATAATACATTAAATATTATTGGAGAAACTATAAAAGCATTAAGAGAGCAAAGTGGCTTCACACAAATGAATCTGGCTAAATACTTGAAGGTTGATCAGAGTCTCATATCGAAAATTGAAAAAAATGAACGTGTCATCACATCGGATATGCTGGATAGGTTGTCTTCGCTTTTTGGTATTACCCCAGATAGTTTTTATTCGGGTTCGCTTCCTGAGAAACGAATTACTGTGGCTTTAAGAGCAAGTGAAATCAACGAGGCTGATTTGGAAATGATTAGTGCCATAAATAGAATCACTTTAAACTTAAATTTTATGACTAAAGTATTAGGTGATCGTGATGGTAGATAAATTAGATATTAACACAAAAGCACAGTCTTTAAGACGTGAACTTGGTGAAGACTTAGAATCTTCAATTGATATTTTTTCGTTGGCGCACACAATACCGAAACTGACGCTGATTTATTATCCAATGGGGGAAAGAATTAGTGGGTGATCATAAATTAACCCTTGAAGAAGCAGAGAAGTTCAGAGATGGTGTTATCAGCTCGGCTGTGAATTTGGGTTATGATGATGTCCTTTATAAACCGCTACCTGAAAATAAGAAATATAAGACCTATGGTCACTATATAGAAAAAGCCGAAGAGCTTTATGAGAAAGATTTGGTATCAACAGGAAAATACGAACAGTTGTTGCTAACAGCATTTAGACCGGATCTTGTCTATGGAGAAGAATTCGAGGGGGGCGAATTGAATGACTGATTCGATCTTCTTCGATAGTGACTGCATTTCGTTTTTTTTGTGGGTTAAGGAGCAGAATTTATTGGCACTGCTGAATTTGTTTTGTATCATAAACTCACCACTTCACCAGATGAGGGTTATAAAATTATTGGTCCAGGAGAGGCAGCTTCGATTGCCTTGGCAAGTGTTCATAATGGCGTAGTCGCAAGTAATAATCTTAAAGATATTGCACTTTACGTCAAGGAGCTTGGACTAAGACATATTACTATTGGCGATATTTTAATTGAAGCATTGGAAAAGGGACTTATCACAGAAGCAGAAGGAAATGCGATTTGGGCTTCCATGTTGGCCAAACGGCGGAAGTTAGGTGCAGTAAGTTTTACAGAGTATTTGAGTTTAAAGGAATAAAAGTGCCGATTGGATTTGAAAAAGTGCCGTTTGACATTCTTGAAAGTGCCGATTCATTTTGAAAAAATAGCTATCCAATAGTTACAAAATTTAATATTCAAGGTGTGCAGATGCCCTTTTAAAAGTTGAAGTTTATGAGGGCATCTTTTTGTTGTAGATTTTTCCGCTCAACAGTAATTGTCATCGTTGAAGTATATGAGAAGAAAAATTTTGTAGGGTAGCTGAAAAATTACCTTAATAGTAGGGGGCAAAATTATTTTTCGTCCAACTGTGCGTTTCGTCGTTGGAATAAGTAGAGGCACTTTTTTCTAAACGGTTGTCAAAAAACTGTTCTCACTGCCTATACATCAAGGCCTTCTCTCAATACAGACTGTGACAGTTGAAGATTTGAACATTCTCTCATGAAGGATTCAGCAGTAAACTAACCTACGAAGGGTTTTACACTTTTGCTTTGCATTTTGTTACACTTTTCAGTTGCAAAAAACAGAACTTGGATATCCATCAAAGAATTCCTTGCGTAACTGGTATGAAGAGTATAAAAATAGTAATGATCTACACAGCAGTAAAACATTGTCGTTCTGGTGGGGCTGTTGTAAAATATACACGTGAGCAAAAAGAACAGGCAGTCATTTCGTTATGTTCTCGTAGCAAATCGGCAAAAGAAGTTGCTGCTAAGCACGGAACAACACGAGAAAATCTCTACAACTGGAAACGTCAGTTTCTTAAAGAGGGATGTGTATGATCTAGGACTAATAATAAAGCACAAAATAAATCTAAAAACACTCAATCTATTGAATCAGAAGTATCTGAACTTAATGCAGAAAAAGACAACCTGGCACAGCAGGTGGCTGATCTACAGAAAGAAGTGCAGCGGTTAAATATTGAGTGCGATATCTATGAAAAAGCTGCTGAAATTATAAAAAAAGACCAGGGCATTAATCTTCAATTTCTTACAAATCGTGAGAAGGCCATAATTATTAATGCTCTACGAGACAGTCACCAACTAAAGGAACTTCTCGAAATATTAAATATGGCCAAGAGCAGCTATTTTTATCAGGTAATAGCAATCAACACAGATAAATATGTCGATTTAAGAACCAAGATAAAAGATGCTTTTAATGGAACATCAAGCAGATACGGATATCGTAGAATTCATTCTGTTATTAAATCAGCAGGAACTACTGTTTCTGAAAAAGTAATTCGCCGGATAATGAAGGAAGAGAACCTAATGGTTCCAAATATCAAACGCAAAAAATACAGTTCCTACAAAGGTGATATCAGTCCTGAAGTGGAAAATATAATTAATCGAGATTTTCATGCCGATGAATTCAACCGCAAATGGCTAACAGATATCACTGAGCTTCACATTCCAGCATGGAAAGTGTATTTATCTCCAATCATTGATTGCTTTGATGGATTGCCTGTAAGTTGGTCTATTGGAACTTATCCAAGTTCAGAGTTGGTTAACACAAGGCAGGACTCACACGTTCTATGTCCAAGAAAGGTTGCTCCCTTGATAATCCAGGCTGTGAAGGTTTCTTTGGTATGCGGAAAAACCAATCAAGCTATCACTTGGAGGAATGAGTCCGTTAGATTACAGAAGAAGTCTGGGTTTGGTAGTTTAAGGTACAAAAAAACGTCCTCAACCCCAACAGATAAGGATAAAAGGAATGCATCTATAAACTCTAAATTGATGATTGTGATAGAGCACATTATGTAAAAAAACAATTGGCTGGCAAATGCATAAAAATTCTTGATTGGTACATAAAACTTATAGATGTGTTTCCATGATGGGCCGAGCTATCTCACGTTGAAGCTATATTTATGATGACGCTTAGTGGCGCATAAGCAGGTATGTTATGAAGAGAATAAGGATCGTCGTTGCGATTGGACTTTTGATTCTTACTTTAATAATCGCATTATACTACATGTCATTCGCTAGAAATGAACATGTTGTGAATGGCGTCTTGGATGTAAAAGAAAATCTTATTAATCAAGATGTAATATCATTGGATGGTGCGTGGCAGTTTTATTGGAATCAATTGCTTGAACCGAAAGATTTTATTGAAAATGAAACATTAACACATCAATTGATGCATGTTCCAGAAATTTGGGATTCTTCTACTGGTATTGATAGCAGGGGCTATGGAACATACCGTCTAGTTTTAAATAATTTAAATCAAGAACGGGAATATGCCTTCGTAAAGAAAAACATTAGAATTGCCAGTAAAATATTTGTAGATGGTAAATTGGTCTGTCAAGATGGAGAACCGTCCACACTGAAGCAGAATGAGATTATGGGAAACACTCCCAAAATCATCCATTTCTTTCCCTCGAATCGTTCTGTTGAGATTATAATACAGGTTTCTAATTTTGGGTATTACAGTGGGGGCATTGTTGAATCCATCAAGTTTGGTTTATTTGAAACAGTAGAACGAGAGCAGAAGTTGGAATTAATTTTTGAAGTTGTAATTTTTACTTATTTAATGATTTTGAGTATTACTTTAGCAATTCTAGTTATTTTTTTCCCGGCCTTTAGGAATGAAAAAGTGGGTAGTTATTATATGCCTTTAGCAGTATTGGCATTTGCTATAATAAATGGCTCCTTGGGAGAGCGGATTATAAAAGTCATATTTTCAACCATATCTACTGAATTTTTAATTCGAATAGAATATGTCTCTATAAGTCTGCTGCTGATTTCAATAACAGCAACGATTCACTGGATCGATAAACAGATCTTGTCACGTAGGGTAACCAAAACAGTCGCAATCATATATGCTGTTCTAATGCTGATGGTTGTTTTCAGTGATCTAAATAATCATTACATCTGGAATGGCATTGCTGCAATAACCATAATAGTTTTGCCGATTGAGTTTATGCTGATTCTATATCGATATATTCGAGATGAAAGCATTAAGGTTGATTTACAAGAACATACATTGATTATGTTTATTATCTATCTCATAAATATTTATAATCTTGATGTACTCATGTTTACCTTTGGTTTTAAAGCGGATTTGCGGCTTGCCTTTATATCGGCCGGTCTGTTTGGCGTGATATGGTTCTTGTTGATTATATACCGATACTCTTTAACCATTAAAAAAAACAATGAGCTTTCTATTCAGCTTATGGAAAGTTACTATGACCTGAAAAAGAATGCATCTGCAGCAAGAAACAATGAAATGGCATTTTTACAAGCGCAGATCAAACCTCACTTTTTATTTAACTCTTTGAGTAGTATTATTGGCCTCTGCACACGTGACCCGAAACGAGCGCAAGCGTTGTTGTTAAATTTATCGGGATACTTGAAAAACTTGTTTGATATTGAAAGAGGGACTGAATATATACAATTTGATAGAGAATTAGATCTGATTAAAACGTATGTTAGCATAGAAAAAGAACGCTTTGGTGATCGTTTTGAATTCTTTACAGAGATTGATCAAAAATCAAGTAAAATAAAGATTGTTCCATTATTGATACAACCCCTTGTTGAAAATGGTATTAAACACGGTGCGTTAAAGCGTGAGGGTGATGGTATTGTAAAGCTTAGCATCACGAAAGAGCAGCAACATATTATCGTTTCTGTTGAGGACAATGGACCTGGCTTGGATATCGGTAAAATCATGAGTTTGACGGAACAAGAATCATTTCTTGAATCAAATAGGATTGGTGTAGGCATAAAAAATATTGAAGATAGGTTGATGCTTTACTATGGTGAAAAACTTCATTTTGAGAAATGGAATGGTATGGGGACAAGGGTTTGGTTTAAGATTGAGGTGTTAGAGGAGATGGGGAAAAATGATTCGAACAATTTTAGTTGATGATGAGCCTTTGGTCATGCAAATGATTAAAGATATGCTGATAGAAGAAAAGAATGTTGAGGTTATAGGTGAGTACTTTAATCCAAAAGAAGCTCTGCATCATATTATGTCGACAAAGCCGGATTTGGTTTTTTTAGACATTGAGATGCCTGGAATGAATGGTATCGAGCTTGCAACTGAGATTCTCAATAAAGATGACACGATCCGAATTGTTTTTCTAACGGCATATGACCAGTATGCTGTGGAGGCGTTTAAATTGAATGCAATACATTATATTATGAAGCCACCAAGTCACAAAGAACTTCAGACGGCCATTTCAAGACTTGAAACAAGTGTTCAGGCTCCACCTAGCAACACGGGTAAGATATACATCAGTTTTTTAGGTTCAATTTCAATCTGTGATGAAGAGGGAGTCAGTTTAGTAAAGTGGCGAACAGCAAAAGCAGAAGAATTGTTTGCACTTTTGATGATCAGTGGAGAAAAGGGAATTGAAAAATGGCGGATTATTGAAACCCTTTGGCCGGAATCACCGTGCAACGAAAAAAGTGAGCAATTACTCTATAGCACAATATATCGTGTTAAGTCGGCATTGTCACAGGCAGGCATCCGAGCTGCGTTAAATAATAAATTGGGAATATATTCTCTAACAATTGAAAACATGTGGTGTGATTTATATGAATTAGAAAAATGCTATAAAGAAATGAAACAACATAAGCTAGATGATACCATTTGCGACAGAATTTTCGAAATATATAAAGGTGAGCTATTTCTTGATCGTGATTATGAATGGGCCATGGTTTATCGGAGTAATGCAGAAAACAAAGCCGAGGAATTAAGTGACTTTTGTAAAGAAAAAATGAGGATAAATGGAGACTTAAAGAAACTTGAAGCTTTTAGGTTAAAACGAAATATATATATACGAATCGAATCTTGAAGGTAATACTGAGAATCTGCTTGTAAGGTAGCGGAAACTCAGTATTTTTTATGTTGGAAAGTCCTTGAAAAGACCTTCTGTCGAGCAACCTCAAACAATCGGCATCTTGTGTCAGATTTTGGTGAGATTTGAAATGTATAATGAAGTTTAATATGCCCTTGTCGGCTATATTGGGAAATCTACAAATCTACCAGCATAATGTAACTGGACAATTTTATGTTGGGTGGAGTGTGGAGCGTTCATTTAGTAGTGATATAAACATAGAAATCGGAGGCATTGATATGAAAAAAAGAATAGCTTTGATAATGACGTTGATATTGGTAATGTCTTTAGCAACGCCACTTTCGGCTCAAGCCGCTGGGGTTAATTGGTTAGATGGTATCGGCTCCACCACAAATACTTGGGATGCCGGTGGTACGATTAGCTCGGCCGCAGAACTTGCACAATTTTGTTATAACGTGAATAACGGTAAAAATTATTCGGGTCAAACCATTTTATTAACGCAAGATATTGATTTAAGCGGTGCTGAGTGGACTCCGGTAAATGGATTTGCCGGAACCTTTAATGGTGCAGGAAACAGTGTCAATAACATGAGTGTTGCTACCTCGCGACAATATAATGGTTTCTTTGGTAACCTTAATACTGCGACAATTACGAGTTTAACCGTTTCAGGGGAAGTCACATCAGGGGGGACTGTAGCGACAGGCGGTATTGTAGCATTTTCTACGGGTGGAAGTACAATTACTAAATGTCACAATGCTGTGAATATAACAAATGTGGGATCAAACGTAGGCGGTATCATAGGAGGTACCAACTCAACGGCTACAGCAGTATCAGACAGCTATAACACAGGTAATATTTCTGCAACAGGAAATGCGATTGGTGGCATTGGTGGATATAGAATTACTCAAGTATCCAATTGCTATAATATAGGTACGGTGTCTGGCTGGGATCACGTAGGTGGTATCGTAGGACAATACGACTGGAATACATTGATAACCAATGTCGTTAATCTAGGGAATGTTTCAGCACATGACAATGTAGGGAGCATTGTTGGTTTGAAAGGGGGAATTGTGTCAAATGCTGTGGCACTGAACCAAAGTTTAACTGCAACTGGGGGATCTTACGGAAGGATCGCTAATAATAATGCATGTTCAAACACCTATGCCTGGGATGGGATGCTTGTTAATGGTAGTACCATAGTAAGCACTGATGCTACAAGCAAGAATGGTGCGAGTGTGACAAAAGAAGCTGTTAATCTTGCTGAAAATTGGAGTGTTTGGTTCTCTAACTTTGATATAAACTGGGTAAAGCCTGCAGGAGAATTACCTAATCTAAAAGCTTTTTCTACAGATAGTGTTGCTGTACCTGCTTATCTTCAAGTGGATCCAAATACCGCAATCGCAACAGATCAGGCAGCACTAGATGCAACGGACTTCACCTATGGTGGAAGTGATGACAAAGATAACGTGACTCAAAATATTACGCTGCCATTAAGTGGAGCAAACGGAAGTACAATCAGCTGGGCAGAAAAGATAGATATAGGGAACAATGTAGTTGTATCAGGAGATGCCGTAACAGTAACTAGACTATCAAGTGCTGAAGGGGACAAAACAGTAACCTTGACAGCAACCATAAGCAAAGCTGGGGGAACCAGTGCAACGAAGGACATAGACATTGTTGTTAAGGCATACACTGTGGCAGAGGAAACCGCCGCAGCAGCTAATACCGCCATTGCAGCAGACAAGGCAGCCTTGGATGCAACAGACTTCACTTACGGTGGGAGTGATGACAAAGATAACGTGACTCAAAATATTACGCTGCCATTAAGTGGAGCAAACGGAAGTACAATCAGCTGGGTAGAAAAGACAGATATAGGCAACAACGTAGTTGTATCAGGAGATACCGTAACAGTAACAAGACCGTCAAATGTTGAAGGGGACAAAACTGCAACTTTGACAGCAACGATAAGTAAAGCCACTGGTACGAGTGAAACGAAGGATATTAGCCTTGTAATAAAGGCGTCTGCTCCAACGTATTCGATTACCTATGATATGAATGGAGCTACAGGTGGTACCGCTCCAACAGATGGAAATAATTATGAACAAGGAGCAAATGCAACGATTCTTGGTAATACAGGAAATCTAGTTAAATCAGGCTATAGCTTTGTTGGATGGAATACCCAAGCAGATGGTAATGGTACGGACAAAGTTGCTACAAGTACTTACATGATGGGAACTTCAAATATAACATTTTTTGCAAAGTGGATTGCAAATGCAAATTTAAGTAATATCAGTGTATCAAATGGTGTTCTTTCACCCGATTTTGAGAAAAATACAATAACTTATGCGGCAAGTGTAGCATATAATACTTCAACGATAACAGTTACGCCTACACTGGATGATCTGTCGGGAAGTATCATAGTCAACGGAAGCCTTGTAATTAGTGGACAAAGTTCTGACCCTATTTCTTTGGTAGAAGGTGAAAATAATATATTGATTGTGACAACGGCTATTGATCATACAACTCAAAAAACATATACACTTACCATAACAAGAGAAGCAGACGTCGATTCTGGCGCTTCCACTGGAAACTTAGGTGGTTCTGTTACGGATGGAACAAATCCATTGGCAGATGTATTTGTTCGAGTTATGAAGGGTGGTACAAATGGCACACAGTACGGTGATACTTTAATTACCAATGCACAAGGAGAATTTACTTTTTCAAATCTCCCATATGGCACCTATAGTTTAGTAGGTACAAAAGGTGATGGGATTATAACAAAAGCGATTATTATTCAAGAGCCAGCAACCACACAGAATTTAGAAATACCAACTGGAAAACAAAAAACTCTGCTTGAGGTTGGGGATGGAACCGCATCGGTAGCAGCTAGTAATCTAGATGAGATGTTTACAGTCACGGATGCAGCAATTATTTTAGGTGGCGGTGAGGTTATCTTAAAACTAGTAATCGATCAAAAAAATCCGGGGGACGTTGCAGCGGATGCCGCACTCATCCAAAGTGCCATTCAAAGTGGTAGTGAAGTAGGAGCATATTTTGACATTAATATGCTAAGAACAGTGACCGGTAGTGGTGGAAGTGATGTGATTGATGAATTAGTACAGCCCCCAGCAGGTAAAAGTTTGTCCATTACTGTGGATGTTCCTGTTGCACTCAGAAATAAAGCCCCTTATCAGATCATTAGAGTACATGGTGGTGTGACGGCAGTACTTCCAGCAACGTATGATAGTGCATTGCACACGCTGACCTTTGCGGGAGACTTATTCTCTGTTTACTCCATCGTATACACCACACCTGTGTCGAGTACCAGTAGTCATTCTACATCCCTGACTAAAAAAATCATTGCTTTGGTTGGCGATACAAGAATAACGCCAGCAGTTACAATTGATACTAACTCAGATAATGAAATTGAAATCACATTAAGAGACACCCTGAAAGATATCGTCGCGGATGATGAGAAGGGTTCGGATATAATTGTGCCTATCAAAAAGAGCGCAGAGAAAATAACTGTTAACCTAAGTGGAGATACAATCGAAACTTTAATAGACAAAGAATCTAATATTGTAATCGAAACTCCGAACGGAACGGCAGCTTTAAGGGCTTCAGATTTTAATTTGGATTCATTTAAAGATGATGAGGGAAATCCCATTACGCCAAATGAAATGAAAGTAAGTATTACCATAACTATGTCAGGAAAGACAGACCGTGAACTGGATGCATTGTCTAATACGCTAGGTGTAGAACTGATAGTACCACTGGGTTCAGTAGACGTCACATTGAACAATGGAAAAATGAGTATGAAGCTGGATCAGATGAACGATTATGTAATACAAAAAATTAAAGTTCCTGAAGGAATTGATGCAACAAAGATTTCAACAGCTGTATTTATAGATAACAAGGGCAAAATGAACCAGACCCCTACACAAATATCCATAATAGACAAAGAATATGTCGCAATTGTATATTGTCTTTATTTGGGAACCGAGACTTACTTCATTAGCAATTCAACTCAGCTGCAGCAGGTTGAAAAACACTGGGGCGAGAACGCCGTAAACGATATGGCATCTAGATTGGTTCTCACAAATACAAATGATTTTGAACCTAATAAAGCGATTACAAGAGCAGATTTTGCAGAGTATATTGTTAGAGCCTTAGGCGTGTATCGAGAAGATTTGAATATTGAGAATCAGTTTAGCGACATCAATGATTCGGATGAAAATGTATTAGCAATTTTGATTGCTTACAGGTTTGGTATCGTAACAGGATATCGGGATGGCACTTTAAGACCCGATCAACAAATAACAAGAGAAGAAGCAATGGTAATGTATCAAAGAGCCATGAAAATCATGCATCTTGTAGGTGCTGATACCGATAGATACCAGAGCTACATCGACTACCAAGAAGTTGGAAGTTGGGCAACAGAGTATATAAAAGAAGTTCTTTCAGCCCATGTTTTCAACGGTACAACAGCAACGACGATTGCACCAAAAGCTAGCTTAACGTATGCAGAAGCGGCTCAGGCGATTAAGAATCTTCTGGTAGAGTCAAATTTAATTAATGAATAGGTAATCATGCAAATATTGTAAAGACAAAGGAACCATTGGTGTGCTCAAGGGTTCCTTTGTCTTTAAATCTAAGATTATATTACCATAAAATCCACTAAATTTCAAGGCTTGTATTGTTTTTGCCTTTGCTCTAATAATGGAATGATACGTAGGTAGATGCTGGTTTTCCTTCGGATTTTGAGCCACTAAAAAATATAATGTTCACATAGGGTTGGACACAAAATCCTAGAAATAAGTTATAATTGTATTATGAGTAGAATAAGAAGAACTTGGGCAGCCCAAGAAAAAGCAAATATTGTTTTGGAAATCCTGCGGGAGGAATCCACTCTAGAAGAGATTTCAAGGAAGTATGATGTAGCGCAGCCTGTTTTAAGTCGCTGGAAAGCTGATTTTATCAGTAATATGTCCTTGGTTTTTGACAAAAATGGTGAAGACATCGAAAAAATCAAGAAGGAATATGTTGATACCTACAACTACCACAGAGGCCATCAGAGCTATAATTACCAGACCCCTGCCGAAATCTACTTTGGAGACGCGGCAAATGCAGTTTAAATCACGAAAGGAGTTCATAACTAAGAATTTCTAAATTTGTGTCTTGACAAGCGTGTACATTATAGGAAACTGTGGTCTGAATCACCTCGAAATAGTCTGAGCTATAGTAAAATAGATGCAAATCCACAGTGCAGATATACTATATCGCCAGAATGAATTTGGCGGTACAACCAGATAGGAAGAAAGGAGAAAAAATAATCCAATAACCTAAAAATAAGACAATTGGATTATACGTGTGAAATGAGATATTCATTAGACTTAGCGAAGATATCGATGTATGAGTATAAGGATTTGCTTCTTAAAAAGGCCCTTTTGCCCGGTCGTATAATTTTGTTGGAGAATATAGAAGAGAGGTTTAATGCTATTTTAAATCTTGGTGTACATAATGTTTTAGATTTGAAAAAAGCATTAGCCACTTCGACCAAACTTAAGTTTTTTTCCGAGAACACTAATATATCTGAAGAATACCTTACTATTCTAAGAAGAGAAATTGGCTCACTTGAACAAAAGTCAGTAGAAATGAAAAGTTTCCCGGATATAGATAATAATTTAGTTGAAATATTTGAAAGTCAAAAATTGATAACATCAAAAGATTACTTTGAAAATTGTCACTTGGAAGATGATAATGAACGGAGAATAGACATGCTCTATTGTTTATGTGATCTTGTTCGGATCAATGGGGTTGGAGTTGCTGCAGCTAGAGCATTTTATGAGGCGGGATATAGGTCAGCAATGGATGTTGCTAATGCGAAAGCAGAGGATATGCTAGTGAGAGTGAATGCGGTCAACGAGGTAAAGCAATATTATAAAGCGAGATTAGGAGCTAAAGATATGCAATTTTGTATTGACTTCGCTATTTTATTAACAAGATTTGAGAGTGATAAGTAGTGGATACAAGAGTAATTGATTGGCTACTGGAAGATACCTCATGGTTGAGTTTTGCTGTGCAAACTCAGTTGCTGGAGAAAAAGATTGAACCATCGTTAGCAATTGCTGATTCTAAAATACAATTAGTAATAAACCGTCTTAAGGACTCAAATCCTGGCCTCTCTTGTAAAGATGGGATGTGAAAATGATCCGCATATGCTTCGATTAAGACGTATTTAGCATCAAAAGGAATAATGTTGCCGTAACAGACACTGTAAGGAATGTTGGCTGTTTGCACCAATCTTCCTGTGTCAGGCCGCTTTCCTCCAGAACACAAATTCTGGCTATCCACCGCTGCCGCCGCTCTTCTTTTCCTCTTTGATTCATAAACAATGCTCCTTTCGTTTACACTATCGCCGTGCTAGCTCAAGAGCATTTTTTCATGATTTAGGTTTCGGTTCAATGTGCGTCTTATTTGACGCCTACATTAGAATAAATCAAGCAAATATAGCACTTCTTTGACCGTTAGTATTCGTTGGGATAAAGGTCCCTCGAGATTTGATTTAAGGCATGCCTCCGTCAACAAATTGATTGTAGTGTCAGAAAGACCATATTTTTTAAAAAGTTCGATTATAATTTGTTTTTTTTCAATTAATTGAGCTTTCTCTTGTTTCTTAATAAGTGGTTTTGTAGATTTCAATATTTCTATCAATTTATCATGATCTTTTATGCTTTCTGGCATACTCATCATACCTTCAACCAATAGATATTGATCCTCAGATAGGTTTTCTTTGTACCAGATCATATGCTCTTCATCTATACTGATTTTAATGGCTTCATAGACACTGAGTTCTGAACGGGTGTCTATTTTTGTGATAAGTCTTTTGGATATCTCCAGCTGGAGGAGTTGTTCGTTGATATAGGCCATCTTTTCAGGGAGTTGATCTCTGAGGAGTTGACAATCTGTATCTAAGTTGGATTTGATTTCCTGCAAAGAAAAACCCATTGTTTGTAGATTCTTAATCAGTTGGAGCTTGTCCAGATCCTGTTCTTTATAGTACCAGTATCCATTAGCATCAATAACTGAAGGAGATAGAATGTTAAGCTTATCATAGTGCCTTAATGTTTTTTTTGTTACATTCGCTAAGTTACTTAGATCTGATGAAGAATATCTCATAATAAAAAACCTCCTTGACTTCGCCCTTGGGTCGCGCATTATAGTGATTATATCATAAGAAAAAGAGTGTGAACGAAAAAAATATTTGGTAGCAAATGGCTTGATACAAATGGAGGAGTGAAGTAGAAAATGTTTAAGAATTTATTATTTATTACAAAGTACAATACGTTAAAGATTCATGAAAAAAAGAAATGGATCTATGTTTTGATATACATGGCAATTTATTTTTCTATTGAATTCTTGACAGGGGTTTTTAACATACCTTTTGCGATATGGGATACGGCTCTAACGTCTGTCATTCTCATTTTAGTGTTTATCTTCGGCAATTTCTTTTGTGGAAAGGCTTGTTTTCTTTCAAGGCTGCAGGATGGTATTGATATTGTAGGAAGATTTGTTTTTAGAAGAAAATATGATTATTTTATTGGACAGAAAGTGCGAAACAGACTCAAAATGCTTAGGTATTTTTTTATGGCAGCGATTGTTGCGATACCCCTTCTGACTAGATCATATGATAACTTTTTAAGTATGTTCGGCCTATTTTTTAATTTGGGATTCTTTTTTTGTCTCATAGAGAGTCATGCATATTGTAAGTATTTTTGCTTTGTGGGTGCCCTCTCAAAATTAAGCTCGTTAAAGAATGAAAAAAGACTAATCAGGAATATTGAAAAATGCACGGAATGTCAAATTTGTTCAGAAATATGCTTGATGGATTGTGATCCTGGAAGAAAAAGTGATGCTATTAATCACGATTTGTGGTGTACATCATGTTATCGATGTAAGGCTGTCTGTCCTGTAAAAGCCATCGAAATGGAAAAGTAGTTGCTAGATATGAAAAAAAATTACAAAAGTTGTTGTTCTTTGTGTTGACTGCGCTCTTAGGGCGCATGATAAGCTTTAGCAGATAGTAGTATATTAAGGCGTTACTTTGTTTTGATTGTTATAGAAAGAGGGAGGCATATAAAAGTTGAAAACAAAGAAATGAATCGTATTGATAGCGTATTAAAAAGGCATAAAGGTTATGGAAAAAACGGCATAAAAATTAAGTCACAACAATACTGTTGATATTGTATGAATCATTAATATCTAGTTAAAATAATAAAGGATGGTGGTTAATCGATGTATAAAAACTATAGAAGCGGCATTGCAATTGTATTAGTGATGCTGATGTTATTTGGCATAGCCCCTGCACTATTTTCGTCTGAAAACAATGTAGTCTATGCCGCAGGAGGGTTTGAAGGAGGGGATGGAAGCGTTGGGAACCCTTACCAAGTTTCTTCAGTAGCCCAACTTGATGAGATTAGAAACTTTAGTACAAGTTATTTCATATTGACTTCTGATATTGATATGACTGGAGTTACATGGACGCCTATCCCTAATTTTAGTGGTACGTTAGACGGAGATTATTTCAAAATTATTAATTTAGCGAGTACTGCAGATGTGCCATTTTCTTTTATACAATTTTTAAATTCGGATGGTGTTATTAAAAATATAGGTTTTGAAAATGTAAACATTGTTTCTTCAAGTCATGTAGGAAACTTAAGTACAATTGCTAATGAAATAAAAGAAGGTGCAAAGATAAGTTCATGTGTTGTTACAGGAAGTATTACTTTAAATTCTACAGGGAATAATTTTGCATACATTGGAGGGATAGCTGTTATAAACAGGGGTACTGTTGAAAAATGTTATGTAGATATGACCTTAACGGCAAGTAATCGCAGTAGCGGACAGATTGGAGGAATCGTTGCTAAATTAGATTCTTCTTTAAACACAACAACAGCGGCGTCTATATCAGAGTGCTGGACCAAAGGCAGTATAGTAGGTACAGCGTATTTAGGTGGCGTTTCAGGTTATAATTTTGGAAACGTCAATGTACCATCTAATTCTATGATTGATAACTGTTTATCAGAAATGAGTATTAGCGTAAGTAATCAAAGAGGCGCTGGAATTAGCGGACAAGTTTATTATACTGATACAACAAAGTGTTTGGCAACTGGAAGTGTAGCTGGCACGACTCTTAGTGTAGGTGGTCTTTTTGGACTCTATCATAATTCCAGTACAGATACTTCATGTTTTTTTGATACAGAAACGACATTACAGACTCAAGCAACAACGAATGGTGTAACCACAGGTTCAACTGGGGAAACAACGGCCAATCTCATGAAACAAGCAACCTTTATAGATTGGGATTTTACAAACATATGGAATATAACGGAAGACACAACTTATCCACAGCTTAGATGGTATTCTGCTTGGGAGATTATAAGAGCGAGTAAACCTTCTTCAGATGCGACTTTGTCTTCATTAACGCTTAGTAGTGGAACCCTATCCCCATCATTTGATTCAAACACAAATGCCTATACAAGTACAGTTTCAAATGATATTGCAGAAATCACAGTAACACCGACATCAGTCGATGGGAATGCAACAATTACAGTTAATGGAGTGGCTGTCAACAGTGGAGAAGCAAGTGGTAACATTGCTTTAGATGTAGGTATCAATACAATAACGATTGTAGTGACTGCCGAAAATGGCGTGACGACAAAAACCTACGTAATTGAATTAACCAGAGAAGTTGGTGTTATTGTAGAGTATGACTTTAATGAACTTTATGATGTTGGTGACGAAGAAATATTTGTTGATATACATGGAAATTCTACTTGTGAAAAATATAATACAGCGACAAGTGCGTTTGGTACAAATGGTGCTTTAGAAGATGATCAAACCTACTGGACTTGGACAGCGGATGGAGAGCCTGGTGGTGGTTTGACGATAGATGTCAATCAAGATATTTCTACCAGTTACTCTATTGGTGTTAGATTTTCGTACAACGAGATTATTGATGATTATTTAAAAATTATTGATTATAGTAATAAGGGGTCAGACAACGGTTTCTATTTTTATGATGAAGGATATGTAACATTCTATCCTCATGATACGCTGGGCTCTATACAAATATCCAATGGTCAAATAGTGGATATTGTGGCAACACGTAACGGAGAAGATAACACTTTTACTGCTTATATTATTATAGATGGTTCTTTGGTAAAAGAATTTGAAGTGGATGACACAGATGGAGATGCTTTACCGTCGCTAGTTGACGGGAAGACAAGATTTGGATTCTTTTATGATGATGAAGATACACAAACCGAGTATGCTTCTGGTGGGAAAGTTTATTCAATAAAGATATGGGATGGACCGATAAGTCAAGAAGAAGCGGAAGGCGCTATGAGTAATCTTCCAGACTTAAGCAATCTTGAGATAAATCAGGGAACACTATCACCAGAGTTTAGTTCCGGTCCAAAGAATTATACAGCTACAGTAGGTAATGATGTGACTGATATTACAGTGACACCAACTGCTGCAGAAAACACTTCGACAATTACTGTCAATGGAGTGGCTGTCAACAGTGGAGAAGCAAGTGGCAATATCGCTTTAAATGTAGGAGCCAATACCATAACAATTATTGTAACAGCTGCAGATGGTGTGACGACGAAGACTTATAGCATAGTTGTGACTAGAGAAGCTTCTCCGTCATCAGATAGCACTTTGAGCAATTTGACATTGAATAATGGGACCTTGTCTCCAACCTTTGATTCAAATACAACTGATTATACAAGTTCAGTGTCAAATGCCATTTCAGAAATCACAGTAACACCGACATCAGCTGATGGGAATGCAACAATTACAGTTAATGGAGTGGCTGTCAACAGTGGAGAAACAAGTGGCAATATCGCTTTAAATGTAGGAGCCAATACCCTAACAATTATTGTGACAGCTGAAGATGCTATAACAACTAAAACCTATACAATCACAATAACTAGGGCAAATGCAAGTAGTGGAGGCTCAAGTGGAGGCTCTAGTCAAGGAAGTTCAACACCAAGCAATGAAACAGCTGTTAGTGTTATTGTTAATGGTAAAACTGAAAATGTTGGAACTGAGGTAAAAACCATAGAGGATGGAAAGAAGACGGTTACATTATCAGTAAACAATACGGCGATAGATGGTAAAATTGATGAAGCCATCAAGAAAAATTCATCTGGAGATGGCAACATCGTTGAGTTCCCAGTGGCAGACAAAACAGCAGAGATTGCAAAGGTTGAGCTGACGGGTGATATTGTGAAGAAACTAGAAGATACTATCTTTGATGTGTCTATTATAAAAGACGCTGTAGAGTATATTATTCCAGCAGAAGAACTCACAATATCTAATGTGGCAAAAGAGCTAGGTGTTTCAGAGGATGCTTTAAAAGATATTAAAGTGGAAGTACAGATTACAAAATTAAATGCATCTGTAATCGAGAAGTATAACGAAATTGCACAAGCAAACAATGCAGAGCTGATATTTCCACCGGTAGCATTTGAAATCGTTGCCAGAACAACTAAAGCAGATGGGTCAACATCTTATTTTGGAATCGACAAGTTTAATAATTATGTAGAAAGAGTGATTGAGATTCCGGAAGGAGTTGATCCAAGCAAGATTACAACAGGTATCGTATTTAATCCAGATGGGAATTACAGTCATGTGCCAACAGAAGTGTTTCAAGAGGATGGGAAATGGTATGCAAAACTCAACTCATTGACGAACTCAAATTACTCAGTCATCTGGAATCCGATTACCGTGAAATCTGTAGAAAATCATTGGGCAGAAGATGCGGTCAATGATATGGCCTCAAGACTGATTGTGTTCAATGTGGATAGTTTTGAACCGGATCAAGCGATTACAAGAGCAGACTTTGCAGAATATATTGTAAGAGCTTTGGGTCTTTATAGAGAAGGTACAACATATGAAAATAAATATAGTGATGTAAAAGATACCAATGATAGATCTCTTGCAATAATGATTGCAAATGAGTATGGAATTGTAATTGGATATGAAGATGGTACGTTTAGAGGAGAGAATGGCATTACAAGAGAAGAAGCCATGACAATGTATCAAAGAGCGATGTTAATTACTAAGCTAGAGGGGAAGGATGACAATCGGTTCTTATTGTATTCGGATAGCTCATTAGTAAGTGCGTGGGCCGTTTCATATGTTTCCGAGGTTTTATCAGCTAATGTGTTCAATGGAACATCTAAAACAACGATCTCACCGAAATCTAAATTGACCAATGCTGAAGCGGTACAGGCAATCAAAAACCTATTGGTGGAATCAGGATTAATTAACAAGTAGTACTAATTTAAAAATCATATCAGGAGTAGCCAGCGATTTATAAAATAGATCACTGGCTTTTCTTGTGCGCCCAGCTTGGGCGCAATCTAACCGGCGCAAGTCCCGAGTGTGGGTTGATAGTGCCAAGCATCGAATCATATTAAGTTAATGTAATTTTAAGGTACCGATATGCATAAATGTCGTTGACTGCGTCCTTAGGTCGCATGTTAGTATTAGGGGTGTTAAGGAGGTGTTTGTATGAGTGAAAGAATATTTAGGTCAAGTGAAATTGCGGCTTATTGTGCGGTATCGAAAAAGGCAATTAGGCATTACAAGAAGCTGGGATTACTTGAACCATCCTATATTGATAATAATAATTATTGGTATTTTAATATAGAAAGCGTAGAGAGATTGAATCTAATACAGAAACTTAAGCGTCTCAATTTATCTTTAGAAGAAATAAAAGATTTCTTCATGAAGGATCACAATACACAATTGAGAATGATAACCAGACGAATGGAAGCGCTAGAAGAATCTCTTCGAGAACTAGAAGATTCTATTTCTCTAGCAGACCAGATCTTGGCGCTTGAAGGTGATAGCTTTGTGGAGAAGATTAGTAAAATAGAGAAGAAAGATCATGACGAATGGATTGCACAGCAGACTGATAAGACAATGGCCCATCTGCATGAAATCTATGCTAAAGAAAAACATGCTAAGGAACATCACAAAATTATCGAAATTCTCAAAGACATCAAAATTCATTTGGATAGAGGTTATAAGGAACAGCTAACCGAAGCTTTCTTTGAACTTGATGAACTTTTTGCCATACACTTTGATGATTCTAAAAAACGATGTGAAGTTATGAAACTTCATGTAGAAATGCTTAGCAACCATAATTTGATGATAGGAATATATATGGATGAAGAAATTGAAAAATTAAAAATAAAAATTGATGAATTTTATATAGGGAATTCAGAAAGAGATTTAGTTCGTGATATGTGAACAATCGTAAGGATCGCATATTTTTATCAGCATTATGGATCTATTCCACACAATATCCTATGAAAGTATCCGGATTTTTACGGTTTATGATTATTGCGCAAATCAACTTTTGATTGTTGCTAGATATTTTGAAAGTGTTGTGCTTCTTATCTCCTTTCTATTTATCCATTCTAAAAAACAGATCAATGTCTTTGTTATCTTTGGTATTTATACAGTAATCACGGCCCTGCTGATGCTTTCTGTTTTGTGTGGAAAGGATTCAAAACCTATACAAGTACATCAGATACGATATGTGGCATAGAAAATTATCATATGATAAAAAAAGGACAGTTTGACAAAAAACAAGAAAACAATTATAATGAGTAATAACTCAATGAGTTGGGGGTCATTATATGAACAAGAGAAAAAGTCAAAAGGAAAAAACGCGCGAGAACATTTTAGGTGCTGCGTTGTGCTTATATGCAAGCAATGGAATTTCAGCAACAACAACATCTGATGTAGCCAAAATGGCCAAGGTTTCTCATGGAACCATATTTGTTCACTTTCCGACAAAAGATCGCCTAATGGAGGAAGCTATTTCTAAGTTTGGTGATATGGTAACAATGCGATTACATGAGCTGGTAGATATGAAGTGCGATATGAAAAAAATACTGATGGCTCATTTAGAAGCTCTAGGTGAGTATGAAGAACTATATATTAAATTGATTACAGAGGTACCATTATTAGAGCCGAGTATAAATCATACTTTGATAGGAATACAATCGAATATATCATTTCATATTAGCCAAGCAGCAAGAAGTGAAATGAAGGATGGAAGAATTAAAGAGATGCCTATGCATTTTTTGTTTAACACATGGGTCGGACTGATACATTATTATTTAATCAATAAAAAACTCTTTTCACCTAATGAAAAAGTAATTGCTTGCTATGGAAATGAACTTGTAAATTATTTTATGGATTTGTTATACACAGGAGGAGGTGAGGTTAAATGAAGTCATGCATAGCATGTGGAATGCCTATGAAGTTGAAGTCAGATTTTGCGCTAAATGATGAAAGCAAAGACTATTGCAAATTTTGCGCCAGGGAAGATGGCAGTATGAAATCATATGAAGAAAAGTTAGAGAATTTAGCGGATTTTATTGTGAAAACTCAAGGGCTTGAAAAAGAAGTTGCTAAAAATGCTGCAAAGACAATGATGTCAAAGCTTCCAGCGTGGAAATGAAAAATATTGAGGTGACGAATTATGAGGTACGACAATTATTTTCTTCCTTTTCACCATAAAACTACATTGTTCACCGCTGTTTTAATACATTTTATTACCGTCATTGAAAATGAATAAGTCTCCCTTTATTTCAAAAGAATAACTACGTACTTGACATATTAGGCGCATTAGAATATTATTGATATAACGATGTTATATAACGGTGTTATGTACGTAAAGTGGAGGACAATATGAGTGCAGACGAATTAAATACATTGCAAAGAATCATGGCTGAAGGTAGAAATGAGTTTTTGGAAAAAGGCTTTAAAGATGCCTCCTTAAGAAACATTGTAAAGCGTGCAGGGGTTACAACTGGTGCTTTTTATGGGTATTATCCAGATAAGGAAGCCTTGTTTGAAGCACTGGTATCTCCAGCAGTAGATGGTCTTAGAGCTATGTTTATGGCGGCACAAGAGGAATTTGACCAACTACCCGTGGAAACAAAAAGAGAAAATGTGTGCGACTATAGCTCTGGCGAAGTAAAGGAGTTCGTTGCATATATTTATGAGTATTTTGATGAATTCAAGTTGCTGATTTCTTGTGCAGAGGGTACTTCATTTTCAGATTTTGTTCATGACCTTGTAGCGATTGAAGTGGAGTATACTTTGCGGTTTGTCAAATCCACCGGAAATGATGCATTAGAAATAGGAAGAGTTACCCCAGAGCTGCTTCATATTATTGCAAGTGCGTTTTTTTCTGCAGTCTTTGAGGTTGTAAGGCATGATATGCCCAGAGAAGCAGCGGATCGTTATATAGACAGCTTAAAGCAGTTTTTTACGGCGGGATGGAAAAGGATTCTTAATATATAAAAATGTATCAAGCTGTAAATAAAAATTTATCGGTATTAAATTGAGGTCCTAAAGGGCCTCAAAAAAATTATCATAAAGTTAGACAACTCTAACAAAAAGGAGGGTGAAATGGGAAATACGCTAATTGACGAAAAGGAAAAACAGAAGCATTTTATATTAACTGCAGGAATATGGAGGGTGATGCGGAATTTATCGTGGCCGGCAATTGTAGCAATGGTGCTGTATGGTATGAATTCTGTATTGGATGTGTTTTTTGTTGGAAGATATGTAGGCGAAGCAGCTCTTGCAGGTGTTTCTGTAGCATATCCACTGTCTCAGATCAGTGTGGCAATCGGCTCCCTGATTGGAGTCGGGGCGGGTTCTGTTTTAAGTATTGCCATAGGTGCAAAGGATAAAAAAACCCAGGAACAGCTATTAGGCAATGTCAATTTTCTTTCTTTCATAGCGACGGCAATTTATATTCTTTTAGGACTGCTATTTTCTATGCAACTGATTGCGGCCATGGGCGGAAGAGACGAGGCTTTGGTTTTAGGAAACCAGTATTTTCGCATCACGACCTATGGTGCCTTCTTTTGGATATATGGGCTGGCGGGCAATATGATTATCCGTGCAGAGGGAAAAATGAAAACAGCTGCTGTCATGATGGGAATCGGCTTAGCGGTGGATGCAGTCTTTAAATACCTTTTCATTGTGACATTTCAATGGGGTATCGAAGGAGCTGCTTGGGCAACCAATGTGGGGATGTTGGTATATACCCTTGCGAGTTGGATTTATTTCGGCAGAGGCTGGGCAACCTTTATGGCCAAGCTTGCTTCCATCCGATGGGATAAAGCGGTGGGGACTTCAATTTTGCGACTTGGTATGTCCTCTTTGATAATGAGCGTTATGAGCCTGTTACAGGCAGTGCTTGTATTTAATGCTCTGTCTAAATATGGCACGACGGCAGATATTGCTTTTTACGGCGTAGTCTATCGAATCTTCACTTTCGTGCTTACTCCTATATTTGGACTTATGCGCGCTCTACAACCGGTAATTGGTATCAATTATGGAGCACAAAAATATGAACGAGCCATACTCTCATATAAGGTTTTTGCGGTTACTGCTTTGATGCTGACACTGCCGTTTTGGTTGATATCCATGTTGATGCCTGGATCTATTCTGGGGCTAATGATGAAAGACGTTGCATTCAGCGCTGCAGAACTGATGTATTTCAGAATATACATGGCGGTTTTACCGGTCTTATCTTTCATATTTATGGCCATGACATTTTTTCCGTCCATTGATAAGGGAAAGCCTGCAGCAATGATTGGCATTGCGCGACAACTTGTTTTCTATGTCCCGGTCATGCTGCTATTGCCGAGGGTAATGGGTATTGCGGGAATCTACTATGGCTCACTTGCTATTGATGTGGTTATTGTACTCTGGACAGTGCTTATGGTACGAAAGGAATTTAGCGTGCTTAGAAAACGGCAATTGCAGTTGGAAAATTGTTAAAAGGGATTTTAATTATAGATAAACAATACGGAAGGAAGGGTGAATATGAAAAATTTAAGCCAGGCAAAAAAAGGAGAAAAGGGGAAAATCAGATCCATCCATGGAGACCCTCGATTTTTAAGTAGAATCACTTCCATTGGACTCACGGTGGGTAGTGAGGTGGAAGTGATACAAAATCAGAAAAGACAGCCGGTTTTGATTTACGGAAGAGACACTATGATTGCTGTGAATCGTAAGGAGTGCGAAAAGATCGTCGTGGAGGTGCTGGTGAAATGAGTGATAGAACTATAGCGTTATTAGGACAGCCGAACTCTGGTAAGTCTACCTTATTTAATGGACTTACCGGATCCCGTCAGCATGTAGGAAATTGGCCAGGGAAGACAGTCGAAACAAAGGAAGGTGTTTTTTATTACAACGGAATAAGCTATGCCCTTGTCGATTTACCGGGTACATATAGCCTGTCTGCCAACTCAGAGGAAGAAATCGTAACACGGGACTATATAGCTGGAAATAAGGCTGATTTGATTTGTATTCTTGCAGACGCCTCTCAATTAGAGAGGAGCCTGTTTATGCTGGCAGACTACGCAGGCATCAACAAGCCCGTTGTACTGCTACTGAATATGATGGATGTAGCGACACAGCAGGGAAAGGCAATTGATAGTCAAGGCATTTCAGAAAAACTTGGAATTCCTGTAGTGCCTATGACAGCCTCCGATCGAAAAGGGTATGACGGATTCTACACAATGATTGAAAAGACACTCAAATCACCTTCCAATCTGAGTGGGAAAGAGCTTGCAGGCATTTGCGTTGAGACAATAGGGGAACCCTTTCAGGAGCTGATAGAGCTGCTGCCTAAGGATGGAATCGGCGTATTTTCCTCTTCGTGGTTGGCGGCAAAGCTACTGGATCAAGATGAACATATCATAAGGCTTGTAAAATTCAAGGTTGGGGAAGGATGCTGGAACAAGATGGATGCTGTGATATCTGGCGTGAAAAACGGTAATTTGTTGACAGCTGACTGCAAATTTAAATGGATAGAGACCATACTGAAAGAGAATGTGAAAAAATCAAAAAATATACAAGTGAGGATGAGCCGACTTGACCGGATTGCTATCAGCAGACTTTGGGGCAGACCCATGGCTGTGGGAATTATAATTTTGGGGCTCATCTTATCCATGGCCATAGCGATTCCTTTTATGATGTTGTTTCAAAATATTTCGCAAATTGCCTCTGCACAGCTTTCGGCAGGGCTAACTGCTATTGGAGCACCGACGGTGGTGGTCTCATTGCTCTGCTACGGCATACTGACCGCAATAACCTTCGCCTTGATGATGGTGAGTTTTGTATTTGGCATCAGCTTGGTATTTGGATTTATAGAAGAAATAGGGTACATGGCCCGCATATCCTATGTGTTCGATAGCTCCATGTCCAGACTCGGATTGCAGGGGAAGGCCATCATGCCTTTTTTAGTCAGCTTCGGCTGCAATATAGGGGGCGTGAGCGGAAGCCGAGTAATCGACTCTTGGGGTCAACGAGTGACTACGATCGCTCTTTCGTGGGTTGTTCCTTGCGCAGCCACATGGAGCGTCGTTGGACTGGTGAGTACCGTTTTTTTTGGAAGTAGTGCTTTTTTGGTTGTACTTTCCCTATTTGCAGTAGCATTCTTGCACATGGCGATTACCTCAAGAATCTTTGGAAGGCACTTGATTAAGGAAAGTGACAAAAGCGGACTCATTATGGAATTGCCACCTTATCATAAGCCGAAATACAGGAACCTGTTCCGATTTGTATTTATGCGTATGGGAGATGTTCTTAAGCGCGCATTAAAAACCATTATCTTTGTTGCAGTGATTTTTTGGGCTTTATCATATACTTCGGATGGAAACGTGACAAACAGTGTGATTTATAAGATTGGAATCTTTATTGAGCCGGTAACTATGTGGTTTGGTTTACGTTGGCAGACCTTCATGGCGTTTTTAGCAGCAGCTATGGGAAAGGAAGCTGCCCTTGGTGTACTGGCTGCTTTGTTTCATTCTCAAGGTCAGGCTACCGGCATATGGGATGTCATATCAAAGCAAGCGGAAGTAAGTACATCTGGGCTTGGGAATGCAATGCTTTCTGGCATTTCTAAGGCGGAAGCTGTAGCTTTTATTTATGCATTTTTCTTTAATGTACCTTGCCTTATGGCGGTGGCGACTACGCTGCAGGAAACCCATTCCTTGAAATGGACCCTGCGCATAGCGGGATATTACATAGGGGTTGCTCTACTGATGTCTACCATTGCATACCATGTTGGACTTTTGATTTTTTGAGGTGATGAACTGTGTTGAATGAAATTTTAGACCTGCTTAAAAAGGGAAAAAACTTTTCTGTTCAGGAGCTTGCTAACACCTTGAATACAAGTGATGAAAGAGTAAAGGTGCAAATGGAGTATCTGGAAAGACAGGGTTATATCAAGAAAGTTGAACTGCAGATGGGTTGTAGCAGCGGATGCAGCAGATGTACAGGCTGTAAACAAGGAACTGGAATGCCTGTCATGTGGGAATTGATATGATAGAAAAAACCAAATCATAATTTAGGGATGAGAAATGGAGGAGAATTTATGGAACCTTATTCACACGTAGATTCAAATGTAAAAAAACTACTCGATATGATTTATGCCCCAATGTATACCAAAACATTGTTTGCGGCAATTGAACTAGAACTATTCTCGGAGCTTGAAGAAGGGAAGCTATTTTCTGAGGTAGCCGAAAAGCTATTGCTGCATCCAAAAATACGAAACACCTTCTCGATGCATTGACAGGGATGGAGCTTCTGGAAAAGAATGGCGTTTTTATGTGTATTTCAGAGGGCTTGAATAACGAGGGAACCTGCCCCAAGGAGATGGTGGTCTCATGGCTGCCGAGTGTTTTGAATGGCTTTGACTTTCATTTGAAACAGGGAGAGATAAGCGAGACCGCTCTTAGAAATGGTTACAGAAGCGTTTACAAGCAGACAGTCAAAATGCTTACTGGAGACATGGATGTTGATATTGCAAGGAAATAGGAGGAGACGAGAATGCAAGCAGTGAAAAAGCAATTCATATTAAAAAGATTTACGCCCTATATGGGAAAAAAGAAAATTCTGTTACCGACAGCCTTGATTCTGTCAGGACTATCGGCAGTCCTTAACATTGTGCCCTTTGTACTGGTCTGGTACATCACAAGGGATGTTTTAGGAAATCCCAAGTCCATTGATTTATCAAATATCAGTTATTATGCATGGCTAGCCTTTGGAAGCGCGGTAGGAGGTATTTTGGTATATTTTCTTTCGCTTTTATGCTCACACCTAGCCGCTTTTCGTGTAGAAATCGGAATGCAGGAGCTCGGTATGAAAAAAATTCTATCCATGCCCCTGGGATTCTTTGACCAGCATTCCAGCGGTAAAATTCGTAAGATTGTTAATGATGGCGCTGGAACCACTCATGGTTTTTTAGCCCACCAACTGCCAGATATGGCGGGTAGCGCAGTATCTCCTGTGATTCTATTACTGCTGATTTTTACCGTGGATTGGAGAATGGGACTGGCATCCCTTATACCCATTGCTTTAGGTTTCACCACCATGCGGTTTATGATGAGTGCTCAAGGCAAAGAATTTCAAAAACAATACTTTGATTCCCTAGAGGAAATGAGCGCTGAGTCAGTGGAATACATTCGAGGAATTCCAGTTGTGAAAACCTTTGGGCAAAGCATCTTCTCTTTTAAACGCTTCTACGACAGCATTATCAGATATAAAGAGATGGTTTATACGTATACAAGGCTTTGGCAGAAGCCTATGTCATTTTACAGTACTGCGATGCAATTGGCAGCATTTTTCCTAATACCGATGGCAATTTTCCTAATCGGAAGAGGAGAAAATCTACCGCTTGTACTGGCAGACTTCGTTTTCTATATCCTGATTTCTCCGATTTTTACCATGCTGTTGATGAAATCTATGCATTTTCAGCAAAACACCACGATTGCAGAGCAGGCCATTGATCGGCTGGATCAGCTTCTGGACTACCCTGCCATGGACTATAGTGAAAACGGAAAAAGCATAAAGAAATACAGCTTGGAGTTTAAGAATGTGATCTTTTCCTATCAAGGTAGCGATAAGATTGCCATCGATAATATCAGTTTTTCATTAAAAGAAGGCGAAACCGTTGCACTGGTTGGAGCGTCTGGCGGTGGGAAAACCACCATTGCAAGGCTGGCAGCCCGATTCTGGGATGTTGATGAGGGGGAAGTATTGGTCGGAGGAGTCAATGTAAAGGAGATTCCCAAAAATGAGTTAATGAACAACATTTCCTTAGTCTTTCAAAATACCAAGCTGTTGAAAGATTCCCTAAGGGGAAATATTGTTTTCGGAAAAGAAGACGTAACAAAGGAAGAACTGGATAGAGCCATCGATTTTTCTCAGTCAAGAGAGATTGTTGAAAACCTTCCAGATGGACTTGATACAATCATTGGCTCCAAGGGAACCTATCTTTCGGGTGGTGAGCAGCAAAGAATTGCCATTGCAAGAGCCATTGTAAAGAATGCCCCCATCGTGCTGTTGGACGAAGCCACTGCCTTTGCGGATCCGGAAAATGAGCATTTAATTCAGAAGGCTTTGAAGGAGCTCAGCCGTGGCAAGACCACTCTTATGATTGCACACCGTCTCACCAGCGTGCAGCATGTGGATCGAATTTTAGTAATTGAGGGCGGAAAAATTGTGGAAGAGGGAGGCCACGAGGAACTGATAAAACAAGGCGGTACCTACAAAACGATGTGGGACGAATATCAAAAATCCTTGGCGTGGAAAATCAATTCCAAGGGTGTAGTACTAGGAGGCCAATATGCTTAAGTATTTTCAAAACAAATATGCATTATCAGAAAAAGGAGCAAAAGATCTTTTCAATGCCATTATCTGGACCATCGTCATGGATATTAGTTTTATGGCTCCGGTGATCATCGGTTTTCAGTTCCTAGATGAATACCTGGGATTTCTACTGAATCCATCCGGTGACTCCCAAAAGAGCATTGCGTATTACGGGGTTATGTCTGCCGCCTTCTTTGTAGTGATGTTGGTTATTGGGTATTTCCAATATGATTCAACCTACACAAAGATTTACGAGGAAAGCGCCAAAAGAAGGATTGGTCTAGCTGAAACTCTGAGGAGGCTGCCCTTGGCATTTTTTGGGAAAAAGGATATCGCAGATTTGAGTGCAACCATTATGGATGATGCGACACAGATTGAAATGCTCTTTTCTCACTCTGTGCCTCAGATCTATGCAGCATTTTTCACGGTTTTTATCATGGGTGTCATGATGTTTTTTTACAACTGGCAGCTATCTCTTGCGGTTTTTTGGGTGGTTCCCGTTGCTGCTTTTATTTTCTGGTTGTCCAAAAGGCTTCAAAAGAGTGTTCATGGGCAGCTTTATGACATAAAGAGGGATATTTCGGACAGAATCCAAGAAGGGCTTGATTCGGCCAATGAAATAAAATCCTATAATCGTGAGGCTTCTTATTCAAACACGTTGAGCGTAAAGCTGAATGCCCTTGAACAATTAATGATTAAGGGCGAACTTTTGATTGGAGCATTCATCAATTTATCTTATGCTTTTTTAAAGCTTGGGCTTCCCAGCGTCATTTTGTATGGGGCATATCTTTTGGCAAAAGGAGACATCGGGATCTTTACTTACCTAGTATTTCTTATTGTAACAGCTCGGATTTACAATCCGATTATGGATGCTATGAATAACTTTGCACTGTTATTATATCTGGATGTGCGGATTAACCGTATGAAGGAAATGGATCATATGCCAAGACAGGATGGAAGAACGGAATTCAAACCGAAAAATTACGACATAGAATTCAAAAACGTGGATTTTTCCTATCAGGATGGATTGCAAGTATTAAATAATGTAAGCTTTACTGCGAAGCAAGGAGATGTAACTGCCCTTGTAGGACCTTCCGGCGGAGGGAAAAGTACCATAGCAAAGCTGTCTGCACGATTTTGGGATATTGATAAGGGAGCGATAACCTTGGGTGGAGAGGACATCTCACAAATCGATCCCGAAACGCTACTGAAGCATTATTCCATTGTTTTTCAGGATGTGACCCTGTTTAACTCCAGCGTTATGGAGAACATCCGCCTTGGAAAGAAAGATGCCACCGACGAAGCAGTCATGAAAGCTGCAAAGCTTGCCCAATGTGATGAATTTGTCAATAAGCTTTCGTATGGATATCAGACCTTGATTGGCGAAAACGGTGAAAAACTATCTGGTGGAGAAAGACAGCGAATCTCTATAGCAAGAGCGATTTTGAAGGATGCTCCCATCATTCTTCTGGATGAGGCAACCGCATCTCTGGATGCAGAAAATGAAAGCAAAATCCAAAGTGCTCTTGGAGAGCTGGTAAAAAGCAAGACGGTTTTAATCATAGCTCATCGTATGCGAACGGTGCTTGGTGCAGATAAAATCGTCGTAATTAAGGATGGCGTAATTACCGAAGCTGGCGCACCTTTGGAATTGAAGGAAAAGCAAGGCGTATTTTCAACCATGTTAGGAACACAATATCAAAATAGTTAGTTCAACTTTATAGCGAGAGTGAATAAGAAGAGAATTGAAACACAAGAAATAAGCGTAGAGTCTACACCCTACACTTCCAATCATTTTGATCTAGTTACAGCCTTTGAAATCATATATTTCTGGCCTGATATGGAGGAGAAATTGAACAATCCAGGTCATATTTTGTGAGGAATTACCAAAGGTAAAAAAGGCTTATTATTTGTCATCAGAAGGGAAATCCGCTGTATGGCTTTGCTCCTGTATATAATCCTTCATGGCCGCGATAGAGGCATTACTAATAACGTGTTCAATTGCGCAGGCGTCATTTTCAGCGATAGAGGAATCTACCTTCAAGATTTTTATCAAGAATTGCTGGATTACATGATGCTTTTGGGAAGTGATTTCGGCTAACTCGTAGCCTGTAGGAGTGAGAAATACTTCTTTGTATTTCTCGTTGGTAATAAGCCCTTTTTCAGCAAGCGTTGACATGGCACTGTTGGTGCTTGCTTTTGTAACTCCCAAACGTTCGGCAATATCTGACACACGGGCGCCTGTTCCTTGATGCGACAGCTCATATATAGCTTCAAGATAATTTTCCATTGTAAATGTTAGTTTTTTCATTATGAATACCTCCGTCTTTTAAAATAAGGCTTATGTAAACAAAAAAATTGTTCTTAAATTATTAGTTATATCAATCTAACAATTATAGTATATCCCACAAAAGCTTAAAACCAAAGCGCTGTTCAGTTGAAGCAAAGGCAATCACGTTGGATAATGCTTATAAACCAATGATATACTTTGAAAAAGTATATCATAAAATTAGTGATGAAGAACGAAGTCTTTTGTTCCTTCTTTGATGAAAAAATTGTCATTGGAGCAACCAATGAAGATGGAAATCCGTATCAGCATGTAGTCGCCTATGTATTCAAAGCTGGGATGGAATTCAATGAAGAATTTTACAAGAAAGTCGCAAATACATCTGCTATAATGGAAGAAGATGATTTGTCTACTTACGCAACAAACAACTAGTGTTGTAGATACGCACCAAACAAGCCGTGCTGAGCGCCTTGTCGAATTCTGTCGGTCAGAAGATTGTTAAGCTTGTATTTCATACGAGTAGTTTTTTATATTAGATAGAATGCTTATTCAAAATCAAATTATTTAAAAGGAGAATGGATTATGGAGTATAAAGGATCATGCCTTTGTGGTGAAATCACTTTTGAGATTGAAGGAGAATTTGAAAATTTCTTTCTTTGTCATTGTGAGCGATGTCGTAAGGATACAGGGTCAGCTCATGCGGCTAATTTGTTTTCTTCTACTGCTAAGCTAAAATGGTTGTCTGGTGAAGATAAAGCCAAAACCTTCAATTACCATTCAGAAGGTCACATAAAAAGCTTCTGCTCTCATTGCGGATCGGCGCTTCCAAATATTCAGATGGATGGAAAGCTGTTGGTTGTCCCCGCAGGATGTCTTGACAGCGACATCCACATGGAACCGCAAGGGCACATCTATTACGCAAAGAAAGCAAGCTGGGATAATGATTTAGAGAAAGTACCAAAGTTTGATGAGCTCACAAATACATGAAGGACGCCAAATTAAATGGAGCTATGATAACATGTTACCGAAATTTGATAGAAATACGAATGAGCGTCTAAACCTTATCCAGAACAATACAAGTCACTCCAAAACTCAGATTCATTGCGGTTACTTCTAGAATGCCAGATGCATGAATATGACTCATACGAATTTTAGGGTGGCATATGAGAGAAATATTCTTTTCTTCTTCTTCTGAAAGATATTCGGGAAATCCTAAATCCATCCACTTAGAGAAAAGGCAACAATCTTGATCTAAGGTATAGCAGGTCATTTTATATTCGCCCTGTAGTCCTTTCAATCTAAAAATATGTTCTTTTGAATATCCAGTATTATATATAAAATTTTTTAGATCTTCTTTATTTCCAATTTTCTTCAGACTGGCGTAAGAAAAGCCGCATAAATTATATGACAGAATTATGATTTCGTTGCCATTTCTGGTGATTGCATAATCATCACCACTCTTTAAAATTTCTCCTTTCATTTTTGCTAAAAAACCATATGCATAATACCAAGGCTTTCTAATTCCATTCCAAGTTAGAAGGCCGTGACCTCCTTCCATAATATTACCATCATGTCGGACTGAATCCGTTGCAACAAAATCCAGATATAATTGCCAGCTATCTGGATGGAAGAGCTCATCCATAGCAAATGGAGTAAGGATAAAGGAATCATAAATGCAAGGTGCAAAAATGAGATCATTTTTTTGGTTCTCTTTCATTTCAATAAGAGGAGCCGTATCGATTATTGATTTGATTTTATCGTTTAGCCTCTTTTTAAAATTTTCAATTTTTTCTGTTTGAGATAGGTTTTTTGTCCAAATAGAATAATAGATATCTGTTACGCTATTTCGGAATCGCGTAATATAGAATTTCAAGAAATTTTCGATACAGTCAATAGAGTGGTTTGTTAATTGCTCAATAATAAAAAAAACTTCAATTCCTTCCTGTAGAAGGAAATTAATATTGGTCGCTATGGTCATGAAATCGTTGTTTCTTAGATCAAGATAATCAATATAGGATATGTTAACGCCAGCCTTAACAATTTTAAAATCTTTTTTAAGGTCTATAACGAGCAATCGAGTATTTTCATATAAAGATGAATTGGCATTGGTAATTTTTACAGTTTGGACCAAGGGATTTTTAAAATGCATACCCTTTAAGCCTATATCAAGATTAATCATTGAAGTAGGACTATTTTCGGAGAACTTAACCAACACTCGTCCTTCTTGTGTATAATTGTTTATATAGCGGTTCCCTTCTTTATCATGTGAGATGATGTTTTTCTTTGCATCCGTAAGTGTATGCGGTATATTTTGATTTCGATATGAATCGGGAGACATGTGATACCACTTTTCAAAATAGGTATTGTAATATTTTGTGGCGGAAAAACCAACACTTTTTGCGATCTCAGAATTCTTTTTAGTTGTATCCAATAAAAGTATTGCTGATGCTTCAATTCGAATCAGGCTAAGTAAATCCTGATAACTCATTCCTGTACTATATTTGATCAGATGGGACAAATAATAGTGATTCAAGTGTTCCCAATTGGATATTTCCTCTAACTTGATTTTACTATCGAACTGATTATAGATATAACCTATAATTCTCTGTATTCTCTCAAAATTGATTTGACTATCCTTAATTTTCTTGCTTTGCAGAAGTTCTTTAAACTTCAAAGAATAATACTGATAATGCTCAAGCAGATTATAAATTAAGCTTTTTGAGATGTATTCAACTTTCTTAAAATCTGGATCCGAATCCCGAAATAATACCATTGAAATCTCCAACACCTGTTGACGTACCGTATTATTCACGTCGGATAGAGAATCATCATTATGAATCGTTCTTGAAAACAATGTATTTCCAATGTTTTGAAAATATCTTTTGTAATAATCAATATCGATATGAAATATTAAAATAATATTGTTTTTATCGTCTGATGAGATTTTATGCAATTTTCCGCTATCTATTAATGCAATGTCATTTTGTCTGAGATTCACCTCTTTACAACCATTTTGCAACAAAATAGTTCCTTTTAGTACCAAAATTAGTTCTATTGAAGGATGATAATGGTAAGGATATTCGGAAATTGTTAAAATACTAGTATTAATCGGCACTCCAAAATTAAATTCTATCGTTTCCTTTAACATTATCTTCACCTCGTCATATTTCATCTTTAGTTGCTTATCTTAATCATGAGTATTTTATCAAAAAAAGCAACGAAATACCATATATAACTACTGTTTTATGATTGAATTATCCGATAATATCAAATCAGCACAATAATCGCATAACTGAGGCATAATAAGTGTTGAGTTTATCCTTTAAAATGGTATCTTTGTTACAAGACAATTGTTTAGAAGTGAAGTTAACTTCAATGATATTTCAAAAAATTATTTATTTATCACAACTTAAAACGTAATAATCAAAATTGCCATAAAGAAAGGAGAGTGACTATTTTGGCTAAGTATATCATCAGAAACGCTAATCTCATTGATGGCAATGGTGGTTGCATGAGAAGTAACATGTATATTTTAATAGAAGATAAAATGATTGTTAAAATCTCAGCAAGCGAAATAGATATACCTGATGCAGTAGTTATCGATGCAACTGAAAAATATGTATTACCTGGTCTAATTGACTGCCATATACATTACGGTGGTGTTTACGAATCCAGCGATAAAGACTGGGTTTGCGAAAACGACTTCGAACAGGCAATCCGCTCTGTGGAACAGTGCCATCAGAGTTTAAGACACGGTTTCACCACGGTAAGAGATATTTCTAGGAACGGTATCTACTTAAGAAACATGATTGATCAGGGCTTCATAATGGGACCTAGAATCATCCCGTCAGGCAGAGGGTTGACAAGATCTGGCGGACATGCTGATAGCATATGGTTCCCACAGGAATTTGTCAAAGAACATCACCCATGGGGTGTGATCGCAGATGGTCCAGATGAAGTTAGGAAGGCCGTAAGAAGTGTTTTGCGAGAAGGTGCTCAGTTTGTGAAATTGTGGGCCTCTGGTGGAGGAATCAACGCTTGGGAAAAAGAAACGGACACTCATTTCACTGAAACAGAAATTGCTGTGATAGTTGAAGAAGCACGTGAATTCGGGTTGAGAGTTGCAGCACACTGTGAAAATAAAGATTCGATTATCAAATGTCTGAAAGCTGGGGTAGACAGTATTGAGCATGGTGAAGAATTTGATGATGAAGTTGTTTCGTGGGTAAGAGAAAACATGACGGAAGAAGAATTAGCTAAAGTAACCCTGGTTCCAACAATTGGTCTTTATATTGACTGGTATGAGCAGTTCGATCCACCACTAGAAAGAGACTTAACTGGTTGCGTAGGAGGTACATTAGGACAGAAAGAAATCGACAGAATTCAGAAATCATTTCGAAGAGCTTACAAAGATCTTGGCATGAGAGTCGCAGTAGGTGCTGACTCATTCTGCACCAAACTCTGCCCCTACGGGATGTATACTCACAACGAAATGTATCAACTAGTTACCGCAGGTATGACAGCATCGGAAGTAATTGTAGCAGCAACTAAGAATGGTGCTATCTGTCTGGGGATTGAAAACCAGACCGGCACTGTAGCAGAAAACAAACTGGCTGACATTCTGATTCTAACAGAAAACCCAATAGAAAACATCAGAAACATATGTCACGACAACATCTATTTAACCATGAAGCAGGGCACAATCGTTGACTTCAACAACATGAGCCCGAAAGACATCATTACAATCAATGCAAAGAGAGAAAGAGAAGGAAAATCTCCTATCAAATAATCTCAAAAAACTAATACTAATTTCAACTAATGATTTCAGCTTTCCCACGCTTTCACACCAGTGGGAAAGTTGAATAATAATGAAAAAAATAGAGAGGAGCTATCTTAATGATTCAGGATAATACTTTGAAAAGAACATTAGGGCTTGGGTCTTTGGTAATATTCGGCATTGCTTATATGGCCCTATCTACCGTGATGACTTACATGGGTATTACTGCACAGATGACTCACGGTATGATTGCACTGGCATTCACAATAGCTGGTGTTGCAATGATATTTACTGCATTCTCTTATGCTAAGATGGTTAGAGCATACCCTGTAGCAGGCTCTGCATTCGCATATGTTTCCAACTCCATAAATCAACATGTTGGCTTTATGACTGGATGGATTATGATGTTGGACTATGCATTACTTGGATGTCTATCCTACCTGCTGCTAGGGCTGTATATGAACATTTTAATCCCAGCAATACCTGTTTGGGCATGGGTAATCATCGCCGTAGTATTTTTAACAATCGTTCAGTATGTTGGAGTAGATATTATGGCCAAAGTTAACAACATCTTAGTAGCGATTGTAGCTGTATTCATGATTGGATTCTTCATCTTAATGCTGAAAGTTATCGTTACAGGCAGCGGATTCTCAGCGTTGTTTGATATAACTGGTTTGTATAACGCTGATGAATTCCCAAAAGTTGGTTTAGACGGAATCGTTCAGGCTGCTTCTATCTTGGTACTATGCTTCTTAGGATGTGATGCGGTAACAACGTTGGCTGAAGAAGCCATCGAGCCCAAGAAAAATGTTGGAAGAGCAATCATCATCGTTACAGTAGGTATGGGGCTATATTTCGTAATCTATTCCTATGTTATGCAGTTGGCATGGCCATCTGCTTGGTTGGAATTTGTAAATCCGGACACTGCATCAGAAGAACTGGTCACATATGTTGGTGGACAGACTCTTGGATTGATATGGACAGGGATGTATGTTGTTACTTGTGTAACATGTTGTCTTGCCGCCCAGACATCTGCATCAAGATTACTTTTTGGTATGGGTCGCGACGGTGTCCTTCCTGCAAAATTCTTTGCGCACTTGCACACAAAATTCAAGACGCCAACCTACAATATACTTTTCATTTCTGTGCTATCCATTATAGTTGCATGTTTTACAGATCTGCTATCCATCTCTTCCGTAATTAATTTTGGAGCACTGATTGGATTCACGCTGGTTAATGTTTGCGTATTTGCGCAATACTTTGTCAAAGAAAAGCTGCGAAGCGGATTATTCAACGTCTTCAGCTATTTGATTGCTCCTGGAATTGGTGCAGCGGTATGCCTTTTCATTTGGATAAATCTTGATGCTACTGCAAAAATCTTGGGTGGATGTTGGGCAGTAATCGGATTTGTTTATTTGGCTATTGCAACTAAGGGATTTAAAACTGTTAAGAAAATGACTTTCAGTGAAGTTGATTCTGCCCATAAGAGTGAAGACTAACTCTCATTGTTGCGATTATGGCAAGGGCAGACGAAAAAGGTTGCGAAAAGCTAGCATATATTTGATTGAATATCCTAAGGAGGAGTACCGTGAATCATAACTTCGAAGATCTCAATACTAAGATGGGCGAAAAATCTATGGCTTTGGCTGTTGCGTGTGCAGCGCTTCTTGACAAAGAAGGCGGTGATCAACATCAGGCTGTAACTACAGCAAAATCAAGAGACCTTGATGAATATAAAAAAGTGTATGGTGTTATGTCAGATTTCACGAAAGACAAAAATAGATTAAAAGAAAGTATTACATTTATCTACACCCTGATAAAAGCAAGTGATGAGCTGGCATATCTAATTGTTGATGCTTCTGGAGAAGGAAATGAAAGCGACTATGGAGAAACATATAAGATAGAACCTCAGATGAAATCTGCTTTTGAGGGTAATCCAGCCTATGCAAAACACATATGGGAAGATAAAAGATACGGAGTACAAAAATCTGCATTTGCACCGGTACATAATTCTAAAGGGGAAGTTATAGCAATTTTAGGTATTGATATTGCAGCTCCTGATTTGCCTTTAATAAAATAGAACCACTTCAAACGGAATTCGGTTTTCACTTTAACTAAGACGGAATAAATAATGAAAAAGTAGAAGGGAGCAGTTCAAAACTCGGCGCTCCCTTTTTACTTTTGGGAAAAATATAAGCCAACTATAGAAGCATACAATTTATAGATTATTGAAAATATGCTTGCGTGTTTGGATTGAAATTACATTTTGCACTACAATTTCGAAAAGGGCTATGAGCACTTTGACTACAAAACACTAGCTGAAGTTTATTTTCATTCGAATGAAGATATCGTATAATCAGGAAAAGAGTTATAACTAGTGTTTTCTGATTTTGTGTCTTGATAAGCGTATACATTTCATGCAAAAAAAACAACATTTCATGCAAAAGAAAAATAAGGAGACAGTTTTGTGATATGTTATTTTTGTTAGAATCATCGGAAACGAAAGAAAAGGAGTGAAGCGTAAGGAAGTATGGGTTTTATAGGTAATAAGATTTTGGGGTTTGAACCAGAAAAATTTCAATCGTCTAGATTGGTTAAAGGAGGCAAAAGAATATGAAAAATAAGATTTTTAAAACAATTATTTTTGTTGCAATTATATTCATTATGAGTAATCTTATTTCAATGGTGCCAAATGTATATGCTGCAGACCAAGTTGAAACATTTGATTCATGGGGTTTAGCGAATGGCATATATATATCACCAACCAAAACCTATGGAAATTGGGATTTTGTATTTCGAAATGATGGAGCAAACGCAGACGCACAAGCGGCATCAGAGGGTGTTTGGGACAGTGCTTACAGCATTGGAATTGGTACATTAGATCCTGTGGATGAAATGATATTAAAAACTCATGATGGAGCAGAGTTTAATTTCTACGGGTTTCATATTTCGGGCTGGGACACTGGTGATGAATTTGTAACTCCAGATTTACAGGTCACGGGTTGGCGAGACGGTGTGCAAGTAACAGGTGCTGTTATAGTATCTTATGGTGATAGTGATCTAAATGTTTTTAAGGATATTAGAACTTCAGATAATAATTATAAAAATGTGGATGAAATCAGGATAGTTTCAACTACAGGTGAACGAGCTGATTATGCGATAGAATCCTTTACATATGATCCTGTTCCAGAAAAAGCAGGAAAAGCGTTAACTGCAGACACAACAAGTAATGATGTGGATAACGAAATAGAAGTAACCTTTGGAGCCGATGCGACGTTTGAAGGAGCCATCACAGGAGTAAGCTTCAACGGAACAGCGTTAACCGTAACAACAGACTATGTGGTATCCAGCGGCAAGATAACCTTAAAGCCAAGCGGAGGCAATGTGGTATTGCAGACCCCTGCAACCGCAAATGTCGTGATTACGGCGACAGGATATGGCGATTCAACGGTATCTCAAACCATCAATGCAGGAGCAGTAGCGAGTCTAGAGGTGAATACTCAGCCAGTAGTTGGAGCAGCAAGTGGAGACGCATTTGGCACCCAACCAGTGGTCAAGCTAAAGGATCAATATGGAAATAACTGTACCACTGGGGTATCGGCAACAGCAAACGTAGTAGCAACCGCTAAAAATGGCACGGGTTCATGGAGTATTGGAGGAACCACAACAAAGGCGGCGGTAGCAGGATTTGGAACCTTTACAGATTTGACTTGTACCTTGACTACAGTAGGAAACGGAAGCATCACTTTCACCAGTGGTGTGATTACAACAGATAGTACGACCTTTACAATTCCAGAAAAAGCAGGAAAAGCGTTAACTGCAGACACAACAAGTAATGATGTGGATAACGAAATAGAAGTAACCTTTGGAGCTGATGCGACGTTTGAAGGAGCCATCACAGGAGTAAGCTTCAACGGAACAGCGTTAACCGTAACAACAGACTATGTGGTATCCAGCGGCAAGATAACCTTAAAGCCAAGCGGAGGCAATGTGGTATTGCAGACCCCTGCAACCGCAAATGTCGTGATTACGGCGACAGGATATGGCGATTCAACGGTATTTCAAACCATCAATGCAGGAGCAGTAGCGAGTCTAGAAGTGAATACTCAGCCAGTAGTTGGAGCCGCAAGTGGAGACGCATTTGGCACCCAACCAGTGGTCAAGCTAAAGGACCAATATGGAAATAACTGTACCACTGGGGTATCGGCAACAGCAAACGTAGTAGCAACCGCTAAAAATGGCACGGGTTCATGGAGTATTGGAGGAACCACAACAAAGGCGGCGGTAGCAGGATTTGGAACCTTTACAGATTTGACTTGTACCTTGACTACAGTAGGAAACGGAAGCATCACTTTCACCAGTGGTGTGATTACAACAGATAGTACGACCTTTACAATTCCAGAAAAAGCAGGAAAAGCGTTAACTGCAGACACAACAAGTAATGATGTGGATAACGAAATAGAAGTAACCTTTGGAGCCGATGCGACGTTTGAAGGAGCCATCACAGGAGTAAGCTTCAACGGAACAGCGTTAACCGTAACAACAGACTATGTGGTATCCAGCGGCAAGATAACCTTAAAGCCAAGCGGAGGCAATGTGGTATTGCAGACCCCTGCAACCGCAAATGTCGTGATTACGGCGACAGGATATGGCGATTCAACGGTATTTCAAACCATCAATGCAGGAGCAGTAGCGAGTCTAGAAGTGAATACTCAGCCAGTAGTTGGAGCCGCAAGTGGAGACGCATTTGGCACCCAACCAGTGGTCAAGCTAAAGGACCAATATGGAAATAACTGTACCACTGGGGTATCGGCAACAGCAAACGTAGTAGCAACCGCTAAAAATGGCACGGGTTCATGGAGTATTGGAGGAACCACAACAAAGGCGGCGGTAGCAGGATTTGGAACCTTTACAGATTTGACTTGTACCTTGACTACAGTAGGAAACGGAAGCATCACTTTCACCAGTGGTGTGATTACAACAGATAGTACGACCTTTACAATTCCAGAAAAAGCAGGAAAAGCGTTAACTGCAGACACAACAAGTAATGATGTGGATAACGAAATAGAAGTAACCTTTGGAGCTGATGCGACGTTTGAAGGAGCCATCACAGGAGTAAGCTTCAACGGAACAGCGTTAACCGTAACAACAGACTATGTGGTATCCAGCGGCAAGATAACCTTAAAGCCAAGCGGAGGCAATGTGGTATTGCAGACCCCTGCAACCGCAAATGTCGTGATTACGGCGACAGGATATGGCGATTCAACGGTATCTCAAACCATCAATGCAGGAGCAGTAGCGAGTCTAGAAGTGAATACTCAGCCAGTAGTTGGAGCCGCAAGTGGAGACGCATTTGGCACCCAACCAGTGGTCAAGCTAAAGGATCAATATGGAAATAACTGTACCACTGGGGTATCGGCAACAGCAAACGTAGTAGCAACCGCTAAAAATGGCACGGGTTCATGGAGTATTGGAGGAACCACAACAAAGGCGGCGGTAGCAGGATTTGGAACCTTTACAGATTTGACTTGTACCTTGACTACAGTAGGAAACGGAAGCATCACTTTCACCAGTGGTGTGATTACAACAGATAGTACGACCTTTACAATTCCAGAAAAAGCAGGAAAAGCGTTAACTGCAGACACAACAAGTAATGATGTGGATAACGAAATAGAAGTAACCTTTGGAGCCGATGCGACGTTTGAAGGAGCCATCACAGGAGTAAGCTTCAACGGAACAGCGTTAACCGTAACAACAGACTATGTGGTATCCAGCGGCAAGATAACCTTAAAGCCAAGCGGAGGCAATGTGGTATTGCAGACCCCTGCAACCGCAAATGTCGTGATTACGGCGACAGGATATGGCGATTCAACGGTATTTCAAACCATCAATGCAGGAGCAGTAGCGAGTCTAGAAGTGAATACTCAGCCAGTAGTTGGAGCCGCAAGTGGAGACGCATTTGGCACCCAACCAGTGGTCAAGCTAAAGGACCAATATGGAAATAACTGTACCACTGGGGTATCGGCAACAGCAAACGTAGTAGCAACCGCTAAAAATGGCACGGGTTCATGGAGTATTGGAGGAACCACAACAAAGGCGGCGGTAGCAGGATTTGGAACCTTTACAGATTTGACTTGTACCTTGACTACAGTAGGAAACGGAAGCATCACTTTCACCAGTGGTGTGATTACAACAGATAGTACGACCTTTACAATTCCAGAAAAAGCAGGAAAAGCGTTAACTGCAGACACAACAAGTAATGATGTGGATAACGAAATAGAAGTAACCTTTGGAGCTGATGCGACGTTTGAAGGAGCCATCACAGGAGTAAGCTTCAACGGAACAGCGTTAACCGTAACAACAGACTATGTGGTATCCAGCGGCAAGATAACCTTAAAGCCAAGCGGAGGCAATGTGGTATTGCAGACCCCTGCAACCGCAAATGTCGTGATTACGGCGACAGGATATGGCGATTCAACGGTATCTCAAACCATCAAGCATGGAGCAGTTACATCAATGGCAGTCTCACAGAATATTACGGCTCCTGCAAGCAACGGTGGTGCTTTTGCTCATCAACCAATTATAACGATTAACGATGCATATGGAAATATTTGCACAAGTGATAGTTTAACAATGGTAACTGCCGCCAAGGAGGATGCGGGCGCATGGTCCCTTACAGGGACGACGACTGCAACTGCAATATCTGGAGTTGTAACCTTTACCAATCTGGGAGCAACAAACACCGCGCTGGTAAACAATGCGCAACTTGGTTTCACATCAGGTGTGATGACAAAGGTGACCAGCACAACGATAACTTTAGCCGCAGCTACTTCTTCTAGTAGCTCTGGTGGAGGCGGTGGCGGAGGCGGTGGATCCACTGCCACAGGGCAAAGTACAGCAAACATCGTCGTAAATGGAAAAACTGAAAATGCAGGTACAGAAACAACCTCAACAGAATCGGGTAAATCGACGGTAACCGTTGCTGTAGACAACAAAACCATTGAAAGCAAGATTGAAGAAGCTGTGAAAACCAATATAACAGGACAGCAAAATGTGATTCAAGTGCCAGTTTCAGATACGAAATCAGAGGTTGTGAAAGTAGCACTAACAGGAGATATCGTGAAGCAGCTTGAAACAAATACCTTTGATGTTTCCGTAAAGCGCGACGCAGTAGAATACATTATTCCAGCAAAAGAACTAACGATATCAAATGTCGCAAAAGAACTGGGAGTAGCTGAAACTTCGCTAAAAGACATTCAGGTAGAAGTTAAGATTACAAAATTAGAAGATTCAATTGTGGCAAAATACAATGAAGTAGCAAAGGAAAATGGAGCAACCATCGTATTTCCACCAACCGCATTTGAAGTAGTAGCAAAAACAACCAATGCAGCAGGAAAAACAGAAGATGTTAAGATAAGCAAATTCTCAAATTATGTAGAGAGGGTTATGGAAATCCCGTCAGGAGTTGATCCAAGCAAGGTTACGACAGGTATCGTATTCAATGCTGACGGAACATACAGCCACGTGCCTACAGACATATACCAGAATAACGGCAAATGGTATGCAAGACTAAATTCTCTTACAAATTCAGACTACACTTTGGTTTGGAATCCTGTTACCGTAAAATCTGTTGAAAATCACTGGGCAAAAGAGGTCGTAAACGATATGGCATCAAGGCTAGTAATCTTTGACACAGAAAATTTTGAGCCAAACAAAGGAATCACAAGAGCAGATTTTGCAGAATACATCGTAAGGGCACTAGGAATCTATAGAGAAGGGGAGCACGAAAACACCTTTAAAGATGTAAGTGCGACTGGAGATAGAACACTTGCTGTACTGATAGCAAATGAATATGGAATCGTGACAGGATATTCCGATGGAACCTTTAGAGGGGATAATCAAATCACAAGAGAAGAAGCGATGACAATGTATCAAAGAGCGATGAAGATAACAGACTTAACCGGAACCGATACAAACAGATACCAAAGCTATACCGATTATGGACAGGTAAGCAAATGGGCGACACCATATGTAAACGATGTACTGGCAGCACATGTCTTTAATGGAACCACCGCAACAACGATCTCACCTAAGTCAATTCTCACTTATGCGGAATCCGCACAGGCGATTGAAAATCTGCTAGTAGAGTCAAAGCTAATTAACCAATAATGAAAGAACTGTAAACACCATCTAAGCGGAGATTTTAGGCAATATGAAGGACCTAAAATCTCCATTTTTATGGGATTGTACAAAAGGTGAATGAAAGTAAGAACACTCTTTACAATACATACTGTGGCACACAGAGACTACGAAAATTGACCTTTTACTAATTTTATGATATGATACTAATATGACAATAGTGCTCATTAGTGAAGAGTGCTGAAAGGATACAAACGAATAAAACAATTATGAGTCACTTTTTAAAGGGCTCATTTTTTATTGGTAATTATTTTTTGAATAGATTGTAAGGTTGGATGTCAATGGAGGAGCAAAGATGCAGAATGAATTCATTGGACAATCGGGAGGTGGTATACTGTGAAGATAATCAATAAAAAAGTAAAACACATTGTATTTGGCGATGGAAAAGTTGTCAACCAGTCAGAAGAAAGGATAACCGTTCAGTTTTCCGAACAATATGGGACGAAGCAATTTGTATATCCAAATGTATTTGGTAAATATTTAAAACTATACGATGCGAATCTAGAAACAGCAGTCGCTCAAGAGCTGTTTTCCAAGTTGGTACAAATCAAGGGTGAAAAAGAAAAAAACCAGAGGATTTATCAGGAAAACAAAGAGAATGAGAAGCTGAAGTTAGAAATTGAGAAAAAGAATGCAACAAAGAAAAAAACAAAGAAACAGTAAAATTATTAAGTTGATTCACTTAGAATGGCATTCAGTAATTGCTATTGTCACCATTAAAGAACAAAGGAACGCAGAACAATTTTACTACGCTATCCAACAAGGCTTTATAGGGCAGCAATAGTTATAAAGGGAGTGATAAAATGCATCGTACTGACGGTATAAACGTTGGAATCGGCTTTGCGACTGGAAGGAAAAGCTTTCAGAAAGCGCTGAGAACCAATATTCACAACTGGAAGGAATCTGGTTTGGTAGATAACAATCAAATCAGTTTAAACCTTTTTGTAGCATATGATTTAAAATATAACAAAACCAAAATAACGGATTACATCAATGTACCAGCTGAATTGGCGGATCAACTGGATAGCAGTACGTTTATCGGGAGCGCTTCAATCAAAGAAGAAATTAATTACCTGATTGGAGAAAACGTCATTGATAGCAATATGGCAGGTAAAATATTTGGGGCAGGGTATGCCGGAAAACGGAACGCTCTGATGTATTTTGCAATAAAAAATAAGATTGATTATTTAGTTTTTGTAGATGATGACGAATACCCCATGGCCGTTACCAATAAACATAAAACTGCACTGTGGGGAGGTCAGGATATACTGTCAAACCATATTAAACATATCGCCCAAGCTGACATAACCCACGGATATCACTGTGGATATGTATCACCAGTTCCTTTTGTGGAGTTTAATAACATTTTGAAGGAAGCAGATTTTCGTGGCTTTATTGAAGCTATCAGCAACGAGATTATTAGTTGGGATGCCTTGAAAAGCACTATGCACGATGGTGGGGTAACTTATGCGGATGTAAACGTATTGACAAGAGATGGAGCTACAGAGGTGAAGGAATTAAATCATGCCAAATTTATTTCTGGAGCCAATCTATGCATTAATCTCACAAACGCTCGGCGTATTTTTCCATTTTATAATCCACCGGGAGCAAGGGGAGAGGATACCTTTCTAAGCACCTGTCTAACGGAACGAAAAGTTTTGCGTGTACCATGCTATGCATTCCATGATGGATTCGCTACTTATAAAAATCTATTAGAAGGTTTACTTCCAATCAGATTGAAGTTTATCAAAGCTGATAACGAACATGTTACCACACGATTTTATGAAGCCTGCGTCGGCTGGATTCGTTACAAACCACTACTACTCTACATTACTCAGCCAGATTGCTATGAGGAAAAGATAAAAAAGATGCGAGAACAACTTTACAAGACATTGCCTAAAATCTGTACTTATTTTAATGAACCAGATTTCATTAAAATTGCTGCCGAAATGGAGAAGTATCATAAAAATGTAAAAAAACACTACGGTGAATTTGTTGAAACACAACGAATATGGTCAAAAATAATGGAATTTCTTGCTGAAAAATAATTAACATAGCAATCATTCCTTAGGCGATTATAAATAATAAATGGAAATTTATATCTGCTCGCCAAGGGATGCTCTTCGCTATAATGTATCGCTAAATTTTTGAAATGGGTTAGTCTGTGAACAGCAACGCCGAGGTGGACCAAGTAAACGGTTGCTTTTTTATTTGCACTGTGATATACTTACTTTATTACAAAAGCAAGTAACTCATTGCATGTGTTATTTAATGGAAAATAAAGATATTGTTTACTCTTGTAATTTTTACAGGAGTTTTTTTATTTATAACCGGTGATTGGAGGCGAAAGCAAAATGAGAACAGCACTTAATTTACTAAATGAAATTACTGGTTTTGGGTTTGATCAACGAAAAGCTTTGATCTGTATTGATAAAATATTAGATAAAAAACTCGGTATTGGGTGCCGTAAACCGCTATCCGACGAAGAATTGCCTAATGTAATATATGATGGTATATTGTGCATTTTCGAAGAAAAAGCAGGAAGGAACAAGAACAATACAGAGAATAATATTTGAGCGAACAGAAAAGGAAATACTGGATAGAAAGAGAGGTCGTAAATGATAGAAAAGCAGACGAATGAATTTATACTCACAATAGAAGTCATTGATGAATGTTTACAGTTGATTTGAGCATTTTAAGATAAATTGGGAATCCTTGGAGAAATCCAAGGCATTTTTTTTGTCTAAGATTATTTCTTTCGTCGCATCCTTCGATTGTCTTGGTAATATAAATAATTTTTCTGACTTCTGCCTCAACCATTAAGAGGTCAACTAGAGTACATTGCTGCATTAATTTATTCGATAATTATTTAAAATATCAGAAACAATTTCGAATGAATCATTGATTAATTGAAAATATTATGATACAATGTAATAACTGATAAATATTTTATTGGTTATGGGTTAATTTATTTTTGACAGCAATTCTTTGATTTATTTCAAGTGAGATGTCTCTGATTTTGAAATCCCAAATAAATCAAAGGAGGTTAGTGTTATGGCTGACAAAACAATTGCCTGTAAAGATTGCGGGACGGAGTTCGTTTTTAGTGAAAATGAGCAGATGTTTTACAAAGAGAAGGGCTTCGAAAACGAACCGCAAAGATGTCCTGACTGTAGAGCTGCAAAAAAACAGCAACTTAGAAATAACAGAAACAATGGTAATAGGTAATAATATTGATTCTTATTTCAAGCAATAAAAGTGGATTAAATAATCCACTTTTATTTTTACAAATGATTAAATCGTGAGGTGTGTATTATTAGTAACAGAAAAAATAAATTTTTCATTAACAATGAAATCAATGCAAAAGAAATCAGACTGATTGATGCAGACGGAATAATGCTGGGAATAGTCCCAGTTTCAGAGGCGTTGGAATTGGCATCCCAAAAGGATTTGGACTTGGTGGAAATCTCTCCGAATGCAGTGCCGCCTGTATGCAAAATAGCTGACTACAATAAAACTATGTATGAAAAGGCTAAAAAAGAAAAAGAAGAAAAGAAAAATCAAAAGGTTGTTACTCTAAAGGAAATAAGGTTATCTGCAAAAATAGAAGAGCACGACCTGGAGGTTAAAAGCAAAAACGCGTATAAGTTTTTATCAGAAGGAAATAAAGTTAAAGCGAGTATTCGTTTTAAGGGAAGACAGCAAAAATATACAGAGGAAGGTTACAAAATACTTTCAATGTTTGCGGATTCGATAAAAGAAGTCGGTGTGATTGAAAAGACCCCATCTCTTGAAGGTAGAATCATGATAATGATTATAAACCCGAAAGCCCATAAAGATTCCTAAAAAGGTAATTCATTATGACAAACGTAGAAAACTTTAATAATCAAGGGAAAACTGAGGAAATTCTAAATGCAATAACCCATGGCATCGGAGTGTTGTTAGCAATAGCGGGAACTGTCGTTTTGATTGTTAAATCCGTTCAAAGCACAGAAACAATCAATATTGTCAGCGCTTCCATTTATGGTTTTAGCCTGATTTTTCTGTATACGATGTCTACACTATATCATTCCTTTCACAGATATCATACAAAAAAGATTTTTCAGAAGTTTGACCATTGCTCTATTTTCGTTCTAATAGTTGGAAGCTACGCCCCTATATGTCTTTCTTTACTTGGCGGAAAGCTGGGGTGGATCGTTCTATCGGTTAATATATTCCTTGCAATTTTAGGGATAGTTGCGAACGCCATAAGTGTAATCCGTTGGAGCAGGATTTCTCTAATACTATATTTACTTATGGGATGGTCGATTGTATTTGTAATAAAACCATTGCTTCATTACGTTTCGTTTAAAGGGTTTGTTCTTTTACTGATTGGAGGCCTTTGCTACTCAATTGGCGTTATATTTTATAGAGCAAAAAAACCCCTTTATATGCATGGAGTATGGCATTTCTTTGTTTTAAGCGGAAGTGTTTTCCATTATTTCTTTCTATTGCTCTATGTTATCAGTGGTTGAGATCTATTTAGTGAACCGTTTGTCAAGTGCTTCAAACTCATCTTGCGAGATCTTGTAAGTAGTTATCTATCAAAGTGATTTAATATAAGGTTCTTATTAAAATACCACGACCTATTTTATAGGTCGTGGTATAATATTTTTATGTATGAAAAGTGTCTTTTGAAAGGAGATGGATGATATGAAGCAATATGGCGTAGTGATTGATGTAAATGAAGATAGAGTAACAATAAGCGTGCCTAGAAGCTCATCCTGTGGTGAAAATTGTGGCAGTTGTAGTGGGCATTGCGAGATTTCTAAAATGGAAATTGATATAGAGAATACCCTTTATGCCCAAATCGGCGACCGGGTAGAAATTGAATCTGAGACGAAAGAAATCCTTGGAGCGGCATTTCTGGTCTATATTTTACCAATTGTTGCACTACTAATTGGGGTTATAATTACATATGGCGTAATGGCGAAAATGAACTATGAGAGCAATGATCTTGTATCTTTGGCTGTTGGACTAGTATTTATGGCATTGACTTTTGCTGGGACTAGTTTTTATCAAAAACGAAAAGGTAAAAAGCAGGAGCAAATGTTTAAGATGCTGCGAGTGATGTAGCAATGAAAACAATCAATGATTATTTGTATGCCGGGGATACCGTTTTAAAAATACTGCAACGATATGCAGAAGATTTAAGACAGTCTGCCATTGAGTCTCATAATCAGATAGATTTATTGCATTGCAATTTTTTGCTTCAGATTGCGGAGCTCCTACAGCACAACGAATTCTTGACTTCCCAGTCCCAAAGAATCAGAGAATTTTATAAGCTGATGGCAAATGAATATCCCTTTTTAGCATTTACCTTTAAAGGCAGAATTAAATCACTGATACGATCAGAGGCGAAGTTTAATGGATATATCGTAGGGTATATCTATGACTATTATATCAAAAATGGAGGGTATCCTTCCTTGCCCGAGCTAAAAAACTACTTGAATTGTTTTCGGGATTTGATTGCTTATCGAATTGTAATCTCTTTGCCAAAGTGCAACTTAAAAGAAGATGAGATATATGAGGATGAGGAAAAGAAATACTTATATGACATTGCCAATAAGCTGCTTGATTTTTTAGAAGAACGTGGATTTACAGCAGAATTATCCGCTTATGTGGGAAAGAATAAATCTCCTTTACTGCGGGAGGATATTCGAACGTACTATAGAGACTATGTAGAAAATCCTGGAGCTACTGGATACCAATCGCTTCATATTACCTTCTATGATAACATTGCGCGTTGTTATGTAGAGGTGCAGCTTCGAACAAAATCAATGGATGATTTTGCTGAAATCGGTCCAGCAAATCACTTGGGTTATGAAAAACGACAGGAAGCAGAGCGCATGAAACGAGATGCGATTCCAAAAGGGGAAAACCTCTATTTTGATGATGCATATGAGCGAGGGAACCTGCTTCAACAACTCGACCTGTCAAAACTGGATGTGAATATGTTTGCTGCTACAGATAATTCTTTGATTAATGATGGTTGTGGACTGTATCGAGGAAGATTGATTTTACCATATGAGCATCTTTCAAAGCTTCAAAATGATAGGATTGATTAATATAGATATTTTGCCATCCTGTTGACAACTTCATATTTTGGGGTATCCTTAAAGGAATAACATTTTATTACAGGACATTGTACTGAATGTGTAGGAGGAAAAACTGTTTATGAAGAAAAGAAAAATGACGATATTGATCATAGTTTTGACCATCGTGAGCCTTGTACTGGTGAGTTGTGGACCAAGTGAAGAGGATACGCATCTTTTATCACTGAAAGTAGGGCTGATGCCCGCGGTAGATTCTGCCCCCTTTTTATTAGCCGAAAAAAATGGATACTTTGAAGAATTGGGACTGGATGTGGAATTGCAATTATTTAATAATCCACAGGACCGACAAAGTGCGCTTCAAACCAATAGTATAGACGGAGCGATGTCTGATTTGGTTGCAGTAGCACTAAACGTAGATGGGGGGTTCCCTCTAAAAATAACGACCATGACAAACGGTGTGTTTCCAGTTTTATCTAACAAAAATGCGAAGGACAAAACAGATATCAAAGCAGTTTTAATGGAAGTTAGTGTGACAAATTTTTTGACAGATGAATACTTGGGAAACCGTTTTCGTGTGGAAAAGGTGTATATTAATGATATTCCAGCGAGACTAGCAGCACTACAAAATAGACAGGTAGATATGGGGATTTTCCCGGAGCCATTGGCCTCCATGGGAGAGCTTTCTGGATTGTCAAAGACATTGATTGAAACAGCTGACGGAGAATGTCCTGATGTAATGGTTTTTACTGAGGCAGCACTTACGAAGAAAAAAGATGCTATTGGATTATTTCATCAGGCATATAATAAGGCGGTAGTAGATTTGGAAGAAAACCCAGATTTGGCCAGAGATATTTTAATGGAGAAAATACCAGGCTTAAAACCAGAAATAAAGGATCAAATTATTCTGCCAAAGTATACAAATACATCACTGCCTAGTGATGCATATATCGAAAGCATCATCCTATGGACCTCTGATGTAATGCAAAAAAACATAGACGTTACAGTGGAAGATTTAATTGATCGAGAGTATGTTGAACAATGATAAATCTAAATAATTTAAGTGTTTCCTATGGCAGCGAAACCGCTATAGATAAAATTAATCTAGAAATCTCACGAGACACCACAGTTGCAATTATTGGCCCTTCTGGATGTGGAAAGACAACCCTGCTATATGCTGTAGCAGGGCTTATTGAACCTTCCACGGGTAGTGTTTTGATTGATGGAGAGGAAATTCTGACTGTTCGCAAGAATACTGGTGTAATCCTTCAAAACTCAGGGTTGCTTCCTTGGAAAACAGGATGGGAAAATGTTGCACTTGGTCTAAAAGCAAGGAGATTGAGCAAGGGAGTCATCCAGGAAAAAGTGAATGAAATCATATCTGAGCTGGGACTAACCGATCATCAATTCAAATACCCCTCTCAGCTTTCTGGCGGTCAGAAGCAACGGTTTGCAATTGCGCGGACACTCGTGTTGGAACCAGATGTGTTGCTTTTAGATGAAGCTTCTTCCTCACTAGATGCAATCAATCGAGAAAATATACAGAATTTAATTTTGAAGTTGTATAAAAAGCAGCTATCTACCCTGATTATGGTCACTCATAGTATAGAAGAGGCTGTTTTTCTTGGGCAAACAATTGTTGTAATGAAGCGTGCTGGCATACGGAAGGTGATACAAAACCCCTATTTTGGAGATGATGATATTCGGTCAAAGCCAGAATATTATCATATTTGTCATGAAGTGAGAACTTGGTTAGAATCAATGGAAGCGGGGGAAGCGTTATGAATGCCGTATCCAGGCTAATCAGCAATAAAACATTGATGGGAACCCTTATCATAGTATTTTTTTGGTATGTATTACATCTAGCCATACAATCAAATATTGTACCAGGACCACTAGAGACTTTCATTGCTTTTTTTGGATTGCTCCATGGCGTATTATTACCACATATGGGAATCAGCTTGTTTCGGGTGGTATCAGCAATACTGCTTTCAACGGTAATTGGTGTTCCATTGGGATTAGTCATGGGTTTTTCAAAAAAAACTGATGCCATTGTTTCACCAATTGCTTACATTTTATACCCAATCCCAAAAGTCGCATTTTTACCACTTTTCCTAGTATTATTTGGACTTGGAAATTGGTCTAAAATTATATTAATTTTTTCTATTATAGTTTTTCAAATACTTTTAGCAGTTAGAGATGGAGTAAAAGAGATTCCGGAAGAGCTATATTTGTCAGTGAAGTCTTTGGGATTAAACAAAGGGCTAATTTATTGGAACCTTGTGATTCCTGCAGTGATGCCTAAAACGATTTCTGCCATTAGAGTGAGTATTGGCGTCAGCATTGCGACTTTGTTTTTTAGTGAAAATTATGCAACTTCTTATGGTATTGGATATTTTATCATGAGTAGCTGGGTTATGGCAGATTATGTACAAATGTTTGCTGGGATTTTAGCCTTAAGTATCATGGGAATTTTACTTTTTCAAGCTATAGACTGGATGGAAAAAAAACTATGTCCATGGATGTAATGGGGATAATGAATCGCAGCAAAAAACATTGAAAACAATCTGATTTGGAGATGGAATCACAGATTATTGTTAGAAAGGGAAGGGCGTATTATGTCAACATCCAAAGATTTTGTAGAGTTTGTCTGTGAGCAAATTCATGGAGCTGGAGAAATTCGATATAGGAAAATGTTTGGGGAATATATGGTTTATGTCAATAACAAACCAACCCTGCTTATTTGCGATGATACTGTCTTTATCAAAATTCATGAGAGCATCAATTCGCAAATGGAAATGGCAGAAAAAGGATTTCCCTATGTGGGAGCAAAAGAGCATTATATTTTGGATATTGATAATCAAGACTTCTGTAAAGAAATCATTGGGCTTCTAGAACCACATCTAAAGGTTCCAAAACCAAAGAAGAAAAAAATGTGAGTATTTCTCTTGAAAGAAAAGGCGAATTGAATCAGAAAACGATATGAATCGGAAAAATACAATTGTAATGATAATGATACTAAAATATGCTATGATTTCAATAGATAATATATAAAAATACGTCGTTTTAATGGCGAATAAGAGAGGCATTTGAATGCATATATATCAGTTGTTGCTAGTAGGGTCCATCATTTTGATGTTGATGCTAATTATTTTGGTAGGTATGATCAATCAAAAAAAACAAATCCACTATGCGGTGATGGGAATTGCCATTAGTTTGCTGCTATGGAATACTTCTGTATTAGCCCAAATTTCTTTTCCGACAACACCGTGGATATTGATTGTTAGCGAAAAGGGTTATTTTGCTGGCATTATTTTTGTCTCATTGGCAGTGCTACTCACTGGTTTGATTTTTTCTCAGATTCGAATTCAGCTTTCATGGAAGTATGCATTGCTATTGATTATTCCAATGATTTCGTTGATCGTCTTGTTGACCAATGCTCACCACCATATGTTTTATACAACGTTTAGCCTGATTCCCTCCCAACAAGATTTTGGCTTTTTTTACAAAATACATACAGTATATTCCTATTTGAGCGTTGGTATAGGACTACTTTTTATTATGTCTTTTGCTGTGAAAAACTATGGCTTTTTTTCCAGACAAGCCTTTCTAATCTTCTTCGCGCTTATGATTGCTTTGGTCGCTGATTCGTTCAGTACGTTTCATATTTTTAACTGGTCTGCTGCAGTAGAAAATGTTATTTTCTCTGTCACTGTTATTATTTTTATATTAGCGATAAAAAAATACAATTTTTTAAGCGTTGTTCCAATTGCATTGCAAACGGCAGTGGATCTGATTTCAGATGTATTTGTTGTTTTTAGTGAAGAATTTGAAATCATTGATTTTAATAAATCCTTTGATATGAATTGGGATGGGGTTGAAAGAAGAGCTGGAATCGGTCAAGTGATAAAAAGAAACTGCCAGAGTTTTGATGAGGAACAGTTTTATGAATTGGTCAATGGGGCGGCATGGAAGCAGACGAAGGAAGATTTTGAGATAGAGCGGATACTTATGGGAAACACGAAATATTATATGAGTGAAATCACGCCAATCATAGTGAAAGGGCAGCATGTTGGTACCATCATGCTCATTAAGGATATCACGGAACAGAAAAATAATTTGGAAGAAGTGATTCGACTAAATGAAAAGTTACAGAGTTTGGCAACAAAAGACTGGTTGACCCAAGCTTATAATCGTTATTATTTTGATGAGCGCTTGGAACAGGCAATCGAGCAATTGCAATACTCACAAGTGCATGGAACAGAGGAAAAGAATTTTTCATCAGGACTTGGTTTAATCATGTTTGATATTGATTATTTCAAAATATATAATGACTTAAACGGACATCAAGCAGGGGACGAGCTGCTTCAATCTATGGTGGAAATGGTAAAAACAGAGATTTCATCTGATGACGTTCTTTGTCGATACGGTGGGGAGGAATTTGCTGTGATTTGTGCGCATACTTCGATTGACAATTTGATAATTACAGCGGAAAACATAAGATATTTGGTGGAACAATATGAATTCAAACATCAAGAAACGCAACCAAGCGGTACACTAACAGTGAGTGTTGGGGTTGCCTACTGTGACATACCAGCTTGTAAAGGAAGTGATTTGATTCATGAGGCTGACCAGAATCTTTATAAGGCAAAGAATTCTGGGAAAAATAGGGTGGTTGTATGATATAATGAAGGATATCAAGCAACCATATTTATTTAGAATAACATAAAGAAAAGAATCCCTTTTTCTTAGAACCTTTAGAAGGAGATAGATATATGAAATAATACGGAGGTGTGATTACAATAGATCAGAATAAGGCCATATTAAGTGTACCAAGAAGTTCATCCTGTGGAGAAAACTGTGGGAGTTGCAGCGGCCACTGCGAAGTTAGCAAAATGGAGATTGATGTGGAAAATAGTCTTCATGCTGAAATTGGTGATCGTGTGGAGATTGAATCAGAGACGAAAGTAATCCTTAGTGCTGCTTTTCTTGTTTATATTATTCCAATCATTACTTTACTAATCGGTGTAATGATAACCAATGTTGTCATGGCAAAAATGAGCTATCCGAACAACGATTTTATATCCATGGTAGTTGGTTTGGTTTTTATGGCACTAACCTTTTTTGGAATCAACAGACATCAAAAGTGGAAGGACAAAAAGCAGGTGCAGATGTTTAAGATGATTCGTATTATGTAGCTGGATTACACCCGTGGATGTTAGACGCGTTCTAAATTGTATCGAGAATATAGTAGGGAAGTGGGCGCAGAACGGAGAAGAACAATGAATATTCGAATGGCAACAATGGATGATTTAAAAGAAATTGCTTCAATAGAAGCGGAATGTTTTCCGCCAGAAGAAGCGGCTTCAGAGGAACGTCTCAAAGAAAGATTAGTGGCATATGCAAATCACTTTTGGTTACTTTTTGACCAAGAAAAACTAGTGGGATTTATCAATGGCATGGTTTCAGACGAACCTCATTTGCGGGATGAGATGTATGAAGATGCAACGCTCCATGTTGAAACTGGCAAATGGCAGATGATCTTTGGAGTCAATACGATTCCTGCCTATCGAGGAAAAGGTTTGGCCGAGATTGTGATGAGAAAAGTAATAAAAGATGCTCGGTCACAGCAACGTCTTGGGCTAGTATTAACATGTAAGGAAAACTTAATTCACTACTACGAAAAGTTCGGATTTCAATGTGAAGGCGTTTCTCAATCCAAGCATGGGGGGATGCTATGGTATGAGCTCCGTTTAAAATTTAGTTCGCAGGAAGATCTGAAAACAATGGAACGAAAAAAGTGGTTAGGTTATCAAAGCAATCTGTTAGAACGAAACGCACTTTCCACAGACCTGAAAGAATCATGGGAACGGGCTTTAAAATCTGGAATTGATGCTAGTAAGACTATTCCAATGTTAGTGCCTGAAGAAGAAAGAATTAAAAGTAAATCGGAGAATAAACGTATTTTTGTATGTACACAAAGTCTTTTTCATGCAACGAAGTATGTAATGAAAGAAAAAGAAAATTTTAGTCTTTTGCTTTTTAGTAAAGAAGGTATGCTTTTATCTATTTACCATGAAGAGCAAATGAATGATTGGATTAATCAACACCATATCAAAGCGTGGACCAATTGGTCTGAAAACCAAATTGGTCCAAATATTTTCTCAGTTGGAATTCAGAGGAAGACTGGAACCACGATGATAGGAGCAGAAAACTATTTGGAAACACTCATCGATGGAGCGTGGTATTTTTCGCCGATTTTTGACGGTCATGGCGACATATTAGGAGGTTTGGCGTTGGTCTGTGCTTTAGAATTTTCTTCGGAATACTTGGAGTATCTCGTTTATACGCTAAGCAAAAATATTGAACTTCATTTTGCTTGGTTTGGTTTTTTTCATAATGCTTCCAGTGTTACAGAAGGAATGGGTTTTATGTCGCTAGATCAATCTACTGGAGAAAATCGCATATTAACTATGGGTGAAGAAATCTTCAAAATGCTGGGCATCAAGGATGAGGGTAATTATGTATATCAAAAGCTGGAACATTATATTGATCCTCTGCCAGCCAATGCAGAATTTTGGCACATGGTTCAAAGAAATGTATGCGTCAGTGATAAGACAATTCGTTTGATTTGCAGAGGAAAATCTTCTGAGGTGTGTATCAGCACTTCAATTTTTAAGGAACCAACTTTCCATATTGATGGTCTAGTCATTGTTTTCAACTCCCATAGTAGAATTCAGCGATTGGTTGCTAAGTTCAACGGTAGCGTGGCACATTTTACCTTTGACTCGATTATCGGCCAAAGTTCTTCGTTCATTGATGTAATTAATCATACAAAAAATGCATCCCTTTCTGAGAGCAGTATTTTGCTATTAGGAGAAAGTGGAACTGGGAAAGATGTATTGGCTCAAGCGATTCATAATGGGAGCTATCGACACAAGGGCCCTTTTGTGGCAATTAATTGTGCATCCTTTTCCAAAGAGTTAATTGCAAGTGAGCTCTTCGGGTATGTTGAAGGTGCTTTTACAGGTGCGCGTAGAGGTGGTAGTATTGGAAAGTTTGAAATGGCCGACAATGGGACTTTGTTTTTAGATGAAATTGGAGATATGCCTTTAGATCTTCAAGCCGTACTTCTACGCACCTTGGAAGAACGGTGTTTCATGAAGGTTGGCGGAAATGAGCTGAGGCAAACTAATACAAGGATTATAGCAGCAACCAATAAAAATTTGACAGAGAAGATGCGTAATGGCCTTTTTCGGGAAGACCTTTATTATCGGCTCAGTGTGGTTCGGATTAATCTTCCGCCACTGCGTCAGCGAGGAGAGGATATATTACTTCTGTCAGATTCGTTTTTGAAAAGTATATGTGAGCGTCAGAATAAATCGTCTGTTACACTTACACTGGACGCTAAAGAATTTCTTTTAAAGTATCATTGGCCCGGCAACATAAGAGAATTGAGTCATCTCCTTGAGGGTCTTGTCAGTATACGCAGTGACAATCTGATTACTTCAGATGCTATCATAAAGTATCTGGGTCAAGAGGATTTGGAGCTGAATCTAGGGATGCTACCCCTTCGAACTTATTCTTCGGAATTAGAGCAGATGAAACAGGCACTTAGAGAAACAAGGGGTAATCGGTGTAAAGCAGCAGCTGTTATGGGAATGTCGCGAAGCACCTTTTATCGCCGTTTGAAAATATATAATTTGGAAGAAAATATGAATATATAAATAGGTTGATACATTTTTGAAACACTTAAAATGATCAATCTGGGGGGCTACTAAAGCGAGAAACCTGCATGTATAAGCGGTTTTTCGCTTTTCTTGTTTTCTCTTATAAAAGTAATTGGTGAAACACTTTGATACAAAATATACCACTTGCATTTAGCGCTGACACAAATATGACACATTATTTTTGAATAGAGCATCGTACACTTTTTTTATTATGTGTTCGAACAACTGAACTTCATTGCTAATAATCTTTCGAAAACTTGAGATTTTAATGGTTTCGAGAGCAGTTGCTCCGATTTAATATACTATGTTTTCTGTTTGGCATAATTATTGCTCTAGTTCTTTGTGTTGAAACAAGGAAACTGTTTATATGTTTCAAATAACACAAGGAAGGAGGCTCTTTGGAAGCGGATTTTGAAAAGGGAATGCGTTCGGCCCTTTGAAAATGATGCTGTGGTATCATAGGCAGTTATGATACGCAGTGATAAGGTATGAAAATGCCAGTAACACAATTTATGAAGTAGAGAAAAGAGGAAAAAATAATGGTTAGAGCGATCAGCAAAGCCGCTGTTATTGGCGCTGGAGTAATGGGGAGTGGTATCGCTGCTCTGCTGGCTGGTGTTGGGATAGAAGTCAAATTACTTGACGTTATCCCGAGAGAGCTAGATGAAAATGAAACGGAAAAAAACTTAACCACAGAGATTCTGGCATACCGGAATCAATATGCCCAAGCGGGACTCGACCGTATTTTGAATCCCAAGACGGGGCTTCTTTTTCATAGGGATCAGGCAAGATTAATTACCATCGGCAATATGAGTGATAATATGGATATGTTAATGGACTGCGATTGGATTATCGAAGTTGTAGTAGAGGAACTCAATGTTAAAAAGCAGCTTATGAAGAGTATTGCACAATACAGAAAAGCAGGTTGTATTGTTTCAACAAACACTTCAGGTGTTTCCGTTTCAGAGATCGTAGAAGAAATGTCACATGAGTTTAAAGAACATTTTTTGGGAACCCATTTCTTTAATCCCCCGCGTATGATGCGTCTATTTGAACTAATTCCTACGGCAGACACATTGCCAGAAATTTTGACTTTTATGAGTCAATTTGGTCAGAAGGTACTTGGAAAAGGAATCGTACTAGCCAAGGATACTCCGAATTATATTAGTAACCGTATTGGTGTATTCGCACTGGTTAACGCCATGCAAAAAATGCAAAAATATGATTTGGAAATTCCAGTGATGGAACAGATTATGGGTGTAGCCTTGGGAAGACCGAAAAGCGCAATTTTTAGAATGCTCGATATGGTAGGCATTGATGTATTTGTCAATACGGCAAGGAATGTTGTGTCAAATACCGAGGATGCCGCTGAGAAGCTGGCTTATACAGTACCTGTGTTTGTTCAAAATTTGGTTGACCACGGCGCATTGGGAGATAAAGCAAAAGGAGGTTTTTTTCAAAAGAGCATCATTGACGGTAAGACTGTAAATTGCTATTGGAACGAAAAAAAACAAGCGTATGAGGAGCCCAAGCCAGTATTGCTTGCCGGAATTGAAAAAGCCTTAAAAAGCTCCAATAAATATGCAGAAATGGTTTATGGAGATGCACTGGAAAATAAAGTCGCTTGGGAGCATATTAAAGACATTCTGCTTTATAGTGCGAGCAAAGTTCCAGAAATCTCAGAGGATTATACCATGATTGACAAGGCTATGGTTTGGGGCTACAACTGGGAGCTTGGACCTTTCCAGATTTGGGATGCCATTGGAGTATCCTCATCTATAGAAAAAATGAAATCGGAAGGTGAGATGATCCCAGACTGGATTGAGAAAAGAATCGCAGCAGGCAATATGAATTTTTATATTGGAAAAGGAGATGGATCGCCTTATCTCTGCTTAGATCACAGGAAAATGCGTGTAGTCAAAGGTAATGATGATGCTTCCTTGCTGGACATTGGTGATGGCGTTTTGTGTTTGGAATTCCATGCACAAGGCAATGCTATATCACCAAAATCTATGGGAATCATTGCTCAGGCTGCAGAAGAGCTGCGAAACAACTGGTATGGACTAGTGGTTGGAAATCAGAAGAAGCTTTTTAGCGCAGGCGCAAATCTGAGTGATATAGCAGCTTTTATTGAACGAAAAGAATGGACAGAGCTTGAAAACTTTTCTATGGGTTTGCAAAATGCGATGATGGAACTAAAGTATGCCGCAAAACCTGTGGTTGCAGTTCCATTCGCCGCTGCTTTTGGGGCAGGTGCCGAAATTGTAATGCATGCCCATCAAGTGGCTGCACAGTCAGAACTGAATATTGGCCTTGTTGAAGCTGGAGTGGGTGTAATACCAGCTGCAGGAGGATGCAAGGAAATGCTTGTTCGCGCGGTTGCAAGTTGTTCTGATACATCGAAAATATCGTTGCTTCCGGCATTGAAAAAATCATGGAAGACGATTATGACTGGTGCGGTATCAAAAAATGCTTATGACGCTATTGAAAAAGGGTATCTGTCACCAACAACGCAGATTACAATGAATCCAGACGCGATGATTGAGAACGGGAAAAAAATGGTTTTGCAGACATATGAAAATGGATATCGCAGGCTTATGCCGCCTATTATCCCTGTGCTTGGGGATTATGGAAGAACATCGATTCTCTACGAATTGCAGGGGATGGTGGATGGTAATTTTATAACTGAGTTTGACGCCTACATAGGGAAAAAGCTGGCTTATGTTCTCAGTGGTGGGGATGCTGTTGCTGGTACGATTGTAAGTGAGCAGTATATTTTAGACTTAGAGCGAGAAGCGTTTCTGAGTTTATGTGGCGAGGCAAAGACGCTTGAACGTATCAACTATATGTTGCAAACAGGTAAACGTCTTCAAAACTAAAGGAGTATGATATTTATGAATAGGAAAGATGCTTATATTGTAGCATTTGGAAGATCACCCATCGGGAAAGCCAGCAAAGGAATCTTTAAAGACACATGGCCTGATGAAATAGCCGCGCAGGTAATCAGAGGAACACTATCGCAAGTTCCTGAACTTAACGTTAGTGAAATTGATGATTTTCTGCTTGGATGTGCCTTCCCAGAAGCGGAGCAGGGCATGAATATAGCACGTACTGTGTTGTTGCGTGCAGGTTTACCTGAAAGTGTACCTGCAGCGACCGTCAATCGTTTTTGTTCATCCGGGCTTCAAACAATCGCCATGGGGGCAAACAGCATTATGGCAGGGCAAGCCGACATTGTATTGGCAGGTGGAGTTGAGTCTATGAGTATGGTCCCGATGATGGGAAACATTCTTGTAGCAAATCCATACTTAATGGATAATATACCCCGCTATCAGTCCAACATGGGCATCACGGCTGAAAATGTTGCATCGCGGTATGGTATTTCTCGTCAGGAGCAAGATCAGTTTGCAGTGGAAAGTCATCGGAAAGCAGCTAATGCGCAGATGACTGGTCGATTTGATTCTCAAATTATTCCGATTGAAGGTGTGAAAGCAACGAAACGGATAAATGGATATCCGAAAAAAGAAACGGCTGTTTACACTAAAGATGAAGGGATACGAGAGGGAATCACGGAAGAAAACCTGAGTAAACTGAAACCAGTATTTAAAGCAGGAGGTAGTGTTACACCTGGTAATGCCTCTCAGATGAGCGATGGTGCAGCAATGGTGCTGATCGTGTCAGGGGAAAAGGTAAAAGAGCTAGGGATGAATCCTATTGCAAAATTTAAAGGGTTTGCTGTTGCTGGTGTTGCCCCGGAATACATGGGTATCGGCCCGATAGAAGCGATTCCAAAGGTTCTTTCCATGACGGAAATGGAACTGAAGGACATCGGTCTGATTGAACTCAATGAAGCATTTGCGGCACAGGCAATCGCATGCATGAAAGAGCTTGGGATAAATAAGGAGATTGTTAACGTGAATGGAGGTGCGATTGCGCTGGGACATCCGTTAGGCTGTACTGGTGCCTTCTTGACCGTAAAGCTTTTAAGTGAAATGAAGCTTCGTGATGTAAAATATGGATTAGTTAGTATGTGCATTGGAGGTGGCATGGGTGCAGCAGCAATTTTTGAATTACTGTGAACTCATTCGTGCTATAAATAATGCAATATAAACGAAAGAAAGGAAAATGATTATTATGAATCAAAACCACAGATGGGCAAACCCAACTCCCGCAGGTCTGGTTGCTTTGGCAATTGCGTGCCTTCTTTTTTCTGCGCTGATGGGAGGAAAAATTTCAGCAGGTGGGCTAGGATTAATGGGATGCTGGCTATTTGGCGGATTCGTTATACAGATCGTTGTTGCGGTTATTGAACTGAATGAAGGTAAAACAACTGGTGGTAATGTCTTTCTGTTCTTTTCTGCTTTCTTTATGCTAACGGGTTCTTTGGAAATGTTCTTTAAATATTTTGCAATAAAAAATAGTTGGCCTCTTGAAACTCATGTTGATGGCTATGCTTGGGCAGTTCTCTCCCTAACCCTTCTGTTTTATACAGTAGCATATTTGCGAGAATCGCCGCTTGCCATGAATATCCTTGTTCTCATACTTGATGTTGCAGTTTTTGGTATTGCAATCATTGATCTTGGACTTTTAGATCCATCTACGTTTAAGCCAATCATCTCAAACTTGTTGTTGATTGCGACAGGAGTAACGATTTATCTTTCCTCAGCAATCTTGCTTAATACATCATATGGGCGTATATTTTTGCCGATTGGAAAGCCTTTGTTGGCAGCCAAAAACAAGGCAGTGCAAAAGGATTCTTCTTCAGTAGATACAATCGCTTAATGTAAATGATGTATTTGGTGTCTTGTTTCTGAACTTAGAACAAGGCAAAATGATATAAATAGAAAGGGTAAAATATTATGGCAAAGAAATCAGTATTACTCAATCCAAAAGAGTATAATGTAAAACATTCTGATCAGAAAACACATGATATCATGCAAAAAACAATTGATTTTTTTGAGCACAAAGGGCTGAAATCGATTCGGGAAGATGACAAACAATATAGGTGGCAAGAAGACTGGATTAAATATCAAGGCGAAAACCAAATCTTTGCAACGCTGTTGACCTGTCGTGGATACGGAAATCCAGATTCGCGTTTTGACCTTTCTAGAATCTGTGAATTCAATGAAATTTTAGGATTCTATGGTTTTGCATATCAGTACCCTTACCAAGTTTCCATACTGGGAGTAGGACCAGTTTGGATGGGTTCCAATGAAGCACAGAAACATGAATTGGCGAAACAACTTCTGGATGGGCATGTTTTTGCTTTTGGTATGTCTGAAAAAGACCATGGAGCAGACTTGTATGCAAACGCATGTACCTTAACACCAGATGGCAACGGAAGATATGTTGCAAATGGCAACAAATATTATATTGGCAATGGTCATATTGCACCGAAGATTACCACACTAGGTAAAAATACTGAGACGAATGAGTGGGTTTATTGGGTTGTTGACAGCCAGCATCGCAATTACAATTACGTTAAGAGAATTGAGACGCCTGGTCTTGGGCAAGCCGTAGTCGCAGAGTATGAGATGATTGAATACCCAATCACAGATCGAGACATCCTTACAGTTGGTGATAAAGCATTTGCAGATGGACTTTCCACTGTTAATATTGGTAAGTTCCAATTAGGGTTTTGCTCTACTGGAATTGTAACTCATGCATTATACGAGGCGGTAACTCATTCTAATCGGCGTATGTTATATGGGAAACCAGTAACTGATTTTCCACATATTCGGTCATTCCTGAGTGAATCTTTTTGCCGAGCCAATGCAATGAAATTATACGCTACACGAAGTCTGGACTATTTTAGAAGTATGTCGGAAACTGATAGAAGATATTTACTTTTTAATCCAATTCAGAAAATGAAGGTTTGCACGCAAGGCGCCGTTATTATGCAGAATATTATGGATGTTGTTTGTGCAAAGGGATACGAGCGAGATACTTATATATCGGATGCGGACACGACGATTCATTATATGTACCGTTTAGAGGGGACTGCTCATGTAAACATGGCACTTGTAATGAAATTTATGGAAAATTATTTCTTTAATCCTGTTGAGCTCCCCGAAATGCCGGTACGCAACGATCCGCAAGATGATACAAATATATTCTATCAGTCTATTGGCGGTCTTGCAAAAATAAAATTCCCTGAGTATGATAAAGCTTATCAAGATGTTAATCTTCCAAATGTTAAAATTTTCAAAGAACAAATTGAACTGTTCCGAAGTATGCTGTCTAATGCTGCTCCTGACGAATCATTACGAAAGAATATGGATCACATGCTGAACATAGGTGAAATTTTCACGATGATTGTGTATGCTCAATTGATTCTTGAAAGCGGAAAAATACAAGAGATACATGATGATTTAATGGATCAAATTTTCGGATACTTTATTAAGGACATCAACAAATTTGCCATTATTCAATTAACTACTCAGAACAATACAGAAGAGCAGGAGATTTATTTGAAGGAATTAGCAACGAAGAAGCCGGTAATAGACAAAGAAAAAGATTATAAATTCTGGACGGAATTTGTACAAGTTCTAGACGGCGAATATGTAATGAATGATTCCGTAATAGGTGTTTAATGTGTAATTTAAAGTTGCTTCAAATCATATTAGGGAAGGATTAAAATGATGAATTGGAAGGTACTATATGAAACACGATCAGAAGATGTGACTCAAATTTTTAAACAAATAAAAGATGGAGATGTCATTTTAATGAGTGGAGCCACCGCTAGTCCAAACGCATCTGCATATGCATTAGCAGAACGGCTCAAGGATGAGGATATCAATGAGGTTACTATTGTAACTGGATTGCCGTTGTGTATCCCGTTTGTGGCAGAAGATGTGAAGCATAAGGTGAAGCTTAGAACTGTGTTTACTTCAGGTGGCATAAGAAAACATATTAATGAAGAATCGGGACAGTACTTGCCAATTTACTTGAAGGACTGGGGGTTTGGAGTTGGACCAGCACTAAAGCCAGATGTATTGATTGTTACAGTAGCATCACCAGATGACTTTGGATTTTGCTCATTATCTCTCTTTAACTTGTATATCTATCAAGCAATGAAGAACTCAAAAATAAAAATAGCTGAAGTGAATCCAAACTTCCCTCGAACCCAAGGAGAACGCAGCCACTATCATGTATCTGAGTTTGATTATTTTGTTGAATCCAACACAACACCTTTTGCATTGCCAAGAGCAGAAATTGGGCCAGTGGAAGAGGAAATAGGCGGTTACATTGCCGAATATATCAAGGATGGAGACTGTCTTCAACTTGGAATTGGGTCGATTCCAGATGCCGTCTTGGGATTTTTAAAAGATCGAAAAGATCTAGGCGTTCATACGGAGATGTTTTCTGATGGCATTATGGATTTATGGAATCAAGGTGTCATTAACTGCAGGCGGAAGAATTACCATGAGGGAAAGATGGTTACTGGTTTTGTGATGGGTTCACTAGATTTTTATAAATGGTTGGATAACAACCCAATGATTATGCTAGTGCCAGGAGAATACAGTAACAATCCTGACGTAATCGGCAGAAATGACAATTTGGTTAGTATTAATTCCTGTGTTGAGGTTGACTTTTTAGGACAAGCTTCCTCTGAGAGCATAGGAGGAAAAATGTTTAGTGGGATAGGAGGTCAAGTTGATTTTGTGCGTGGTGCTTTTAATTCAAAGGGTGGAAGGTCATTCTTAGCATTTCCGTCGACAGCAGGCAAACCTGGTCATTTGATTTCGAGGATTGTTCCACAATTGGCTGCGGGAACACCTGTTTCAACTCCAAGAAATGACATCGAATATGTTGTTACGGAGTATGGTGTGGCAAATCTTCGTTACAAGACTATGCATGAACGGGCAATGTCATTGATTGAAATTGCACACCCCGAATTTAGGGCAGAATTGCGAGCACAGTTAGGAAAAATGCCTTGGATTTAATCATTTCTACTTAGCACCTTTTTGTATGTATATTGTTTTTTGGTTGGGTTAATGCTAGAATTCAATTAGAAATAATAACAATAAAACTACCGCATATTACCTTTGCGGTAGTTTTATTCGCTCGCTCAAAATGGGCATACTCTAACGCGTAAAACAGCAGTGGAATGGAAAGTTATGGAACAACAAAGTATAATGTATCTTGGAAAAAAGTGGCCGATTAAAGCAACAATTAACCCGGATGCAAAAAAAATAACATGTGTGCTCAAAGAAGATTTTATTCTATTAGAATCCAAAGAGGCAGGTCAAGTGGACTATACAAATGCCTTAATCACCTTTTATAAAAAACTGGCAAAGAAGCATATTGAGAATCGCTTAAGGTATTACCAGCCGATGATTGGAAAAAAGTATAAGTCAGTTACCATAGAATCAATCGAGACCCGATGGGGAAGCTGCAATTCAAAGGGTGAACTGACTTTTCATTGGAAGCTTATGGTGTTTCCAGAGAAGGCTATTGATTATGTTGTAATTCATGAACTTTGCCATCTGATGCATATGAATCACGACAGGTCCTTTTGGAGATTAGTCGGAAAACTGTGTCCAGAGTATAAAGCCATTATGCCAATCATTGGAACGGAAAAAGTGTAATCTAAATAACATGGTATCCCTCTAGATAAATCACAATAAAACATAATGATATAATGTGGATATCGCGATATATGCCAAAATAAGAGCCATTGTTCGATTGAAAAGAAGAATGGTTTTTTCATTTTCAATCAAATGAGAGCAAAACTGACCAATGAAAGCATAGGAGGCAGGCGCTCCAAAGACGAGTAATGTGAAAAAAACAGCCATATATATGATTTGTATGCCATTGATATGTAATTGAGGAAAGTAAATTGTTATCACCGGCATGACTGCAATGATTGCTTTTGGATTGAAAAATTGCATAAAGAATCCGCCAGTAAAACCGATTTCTGACTTTGAAGCAGAATTGAATCGGGTATTGGAATGATAGACCTTGTAAGCGAGGTAAAGCATGTACAAGGCACCAATTAAGCTAATGAGCCACAAATAATTGGAGGGAAGAATCATACTGCCAAAAAAACCAAAGAGGATATATAGTACAAAAATTGCCAAACTAACACCGGCATAAAAAGGGATTCCTTCTTTGAATTTGCGGTTTAATCCAAGGTTTGCAGCCGTGATGGTAACAGGACCTGGGGTATACATAATTGTAATTGAATAAAGTATCATTTCTACCATTGTATTACCTCCTTGCTGGTGATACAATATATTTTATTACTAACATATATAACAATACAATAGTGTGATTGTATTGATTACAACCAAGGTCGATTGTATGAGGTACAATTGTTTTTTTGCAAATGGCGAATGGATCATCTAAGTGAAATGAAAATACAGCAAAATTTTTCTATAAAAAAAGATCTTAGGGAGGAACAACGAAATTGAAACTTGATCAATATGGCAACGAAATTAGATGGGTTCCCCAATTGGACTCACAAACAGATATGCCGCTTTACCAGGCGTTGGTGCAAGCAATACAAAATGATATTCATCAGGGCATTTTAACGCGAGGACATAAAATGCCTCCCCAACGAGTTTTGGCAAATCAATTAAAGGTCAATCATGGAACTGTCACTAGGGCTTATAAAATCTGTGAAGAGAAAGGTCTATTTAAGGGAATTGTGGGAAAAGGTACGTTTGTTGCAGCCAGTCCAGGTTTGCCTATTTCATTGCTTACGGACAGAAAAGATTCTGAAATAATTTCATTGGGAATGGCAATCCCTCTTTATGAATGCAATCCAGTCATTGAAGCTTTTGCAAAACAATTGCAGGATTCCATGGATTATGGCCTGACAATGAGGTATTGTCCTCCGGAGGGACATATCAAGCATCGATATGTGGCAGCAAATTGGCTAAAATCATATAAACTTGATGTAGAAGCAGAAAACATTTTGATTACCTCAGGTACGCAAAATGCTTTGTCGATTATTCTAATGACCCTTTTTGAAAAGGGTGATCGTATTTTAGTAGATGAATATACCTATACTGGGTTGATTAGTCTGGCTTCTTATATGAATATTATTTTGATCCCAGTTCTGGGAAATGAAAATGGAATGGACATGGAAGTCTTACACGCCGCATGCAAACGGGAACAGCCGAAAGGGATTTATCTGATGCCGGATTATCAGAATCCGACTACCATCTCTATAAATGAGAAAAAGAGAATCGCAATGGCAAAAGTAATCAATCAGTATAACTTGCTGCTGATAGAAGATGCAACTTACAGTTTTAGTGTGGTAGATAAACTGAAACCAGTAAGCGCATATGTACCAGAGCAAAGTCTTTATATTATGGGAACCTCAAAGGCGATTAGCCCAGCATTTCGTATCTCTTATATCGTTTCACCTACGAACCTAGTTGAAAAACTGTCTCATGGCCTGAATAATATTATTTGGATGGCATCTCCTTATACCTCTGAAATCGTTTCGCTTTTTCAGTCAAGTGGTGCATATGCACAAATTGAAGAAGAAAAAGTAAAAAGATTGACAGAGAGGAATAAGCGATTTGACGAGATTATGGTTGGATATGACGTGTTGCCTGCAACCACATCGTGTTATAGATTTCTATCACTATCAGAACAATATGATGATTTGGAATTAGAATATTTGGCACAGGAAAAAGGGGTTCAAATTTTATCCGCGAATCGATTTTGTGTGGGTTCAAAACCTGATAAACCAATGATAAGGCTTGCAGTAAGTGCACCAGATTCATTGGAAGCAATGGAAACAGCGCTGACTATCTTCAAAGAAGTCTTAGTTGATTTTCCAAGACGAAGACGGCGTTTTCCAGTATTATAATTCATTTTTCCAAAAACTAAACAATATGCAATTGAAATGCATAGCAATGACAACGAGAAAGGATAGGATTCCAGACTCGTTGTTTTTTTGTAATCAACGATTGCTTTGAAATAGAACTTGAATATGAAAAAACTGTTTACAAGACAAAAAAGCTGTAATATAATGAATAAAATTCGCCGAATATTATTCTGCGAATATCATTCGAGCATAATCAAGTGTAAGGAGGAGGAAAAGACTTTGGAAAACAAAAAGAAAGATTTAGTTGACATTGTTGGTGCGCAGAATGTGATAGACGATATAGCCATTCTCGAATCATATTCAAAAGATGAAAGTTTTACATCACCAATGATGCCTGAATTCGTTGTAAAGCCAAAAAATGCAGAACAAGTTCAAAGAATCGTTCAGTGGGCAAACTTGACGAAAACTCCACTGGTGCCAGTCAGCTCTGGGGCACCTCACTTTAAAGGCGATACGGTGCCAAGTGTACCAGAAGCTACTATTGTTGACTTGAGCTCTATGAATAAAATTATTCATATCAATCGTCAGCAGAGAATGGTTGTCATAGAGCCAGGAGTAACCTATGGGCAGCTCCAAGATGCATTGGCAAAAGAGGGCATGACGTTATCAACTTCGTTAAGACCAAGAAAAAATAAATCCGTAGTAACTAGCGTATTGGAAGTGGAACCAAGACTAAACTGCTTGCATCAGTTTAATTACACAGAACCAGTACGATGTACGGAAGTGACATTTGGTGACGGAAATCAAATTTATACTGGTGAAGCGGGTAATGGCGTAAAGGATTTGGAATCACAATGGAAGCAGGAAAAATGGCAAGTGCATTCTAATGGGCCGCAAATGACGGATATGCTTAGAATGGTATTGCAAGCGCAAGGAACAATGGGGATTGTTACATGGGCATCACTAAAATGTGAATTACTTCCAACTATCAATAAAATGTATTTAGTTCCAGCAAAGAAATCAACTGAGTTAGAAGATTTTGCATACAAAGTGATTTGGTCAAGATTTGGAGACAAGTTGTACCTGATGAACAATGCATATTTAGCTGGACTAATGGGTGAAACCAGTGAAATGATTACAGCGCTGAAAACAGAGCTTCCTCAATGGATTGGGGCGGTAGGAATTTCTGGAGATATTATTTTACCGGAGTTAAAGGTAGAAGGCCAAGAAAAAGATATCGCGGATATTGCAAAACAAACAGGAGTTTCCATTGTAAATGCGGTTGGCGGAGTTTCGGGTAAAGCGGTGCTTTCCAAATCGACGACTTCGTCTGGTGAGCATTCTTGGAAGCAAACATATAAAGGCGCATCACAGGATATTTTCTTTATTACAACCCTTGATAAAACAGAAACCTTTATTGAAGCAATGTATGATTTAGCTATCGAGCAAGGATATCCTACAGGTGACATAGGAATCTATATTCAACCCCAGCACATGGGTACTTCAGTTCATCTGGAGTTCAATATCCCTTATGACGCAGCAAATAAACAAGAAGTGAAAAGGGTCAAAGCACTGTATGAAAAAGCAAGTAAATCCATGTCAAGGCTTGGAGGATATTATGCAAGACCATATGATATCTGGGCATCCATTCAGTTGAATAAAGATGCGGCCTCTTATGAACTATTGAAGAAAATGAAAAATATATTTGATCCGAGCAACATTATGAATACTGGAAAACTTACTCTTAAATAAATATGTAAAAAGGAGGAATAAAAATGGCTCTACAAGATTTTAGACCGATGATGGAACGTTGCAGTACTTGTGCTGGATGCAAATTCATTCCATTTGAGAAAGTAAAAAGTTTACGATTCGCTGAAAATTGTCCGAGCATTGGTTACTATGATTTTATGACATACTCAGCCCGTGGACGATTTCAATTAAGTCAGAGTTTGCTAGATGGAAGAGCTGTGCTGGATGACACCATTACAGAAGCAATCCATTCCTGCACCTCTTGCGGATATTGTGACACGGGATGCAAAGTAACGAGATACAATTTGGATGTGCTCGATCACAACATAGAACAAAAAGCGTACGCTGTGGAGAATGGAAAAATACTTGAAGGTCAAAAACCAGTGATGGAGAATCTTCAAAAGGAAAATAGTATGATTCCCAATACTAAAAAAGCAAATCGAACGGATTGGGCAAAAGATCTTGCTTTGAAGGACTTATTTAAAGAAAAAGGAGAAGTAGCTTTTTTCCCTGGGTGTAAATACAGTTATGATTCAAAGTTACAAAAGGTTGCACAAAGCGCAGTAAAGCTATTGCAAGATGCTGGTGTGGATTTGGGCTATTTGGGTGCAGCAGACAATTGTTGTGCTGGAAGAGCTCAACAGATGGGATTTATCAATGAATTTGAAAAAAGTGCAACCACAAACATTAAGGCATTTCAAACCGCAGGAGTAAAAACAATCATTACACCTTGCTCTGACTGCTATCATGCATTGAAACGTCAATATGCAAAACTTGGATTGGATGTGATTGTGCTTCACGTTGTGGAGTATATTGATCAATTGATTCGAGAAGGAAAAATAAAATTGACAAAAAATATTGATATGACTGTGACATATCACGACCCATGTCATCTTGGCAGGTTAGGCGAACCTTACGTTCCTTGGGAAGGAAAAGAAAAGAAAATATTGAATCAAGTGCATACTTGGGAACCGAAAAAACCTAGATATAATGGAATTTATGGAATCTACGATGCACCAAGAAATATTTTAAAAGCAATTCCAGGTATAAAACTTATTGAAATGGAACGGATCCGTGAGTATTCCTGGTGCTGTGGTGCTGGTGGGGGATGTAGCGAGTCAAATCCTGATTTCTCTGCTTGGACAGCTGGAGAAAGAGTGACAGAAGCAAATGCAACTGGTGCAGAGGCAATGGTTACCGCTTGTCCGTGGTGCAAAGACAATTTTGTAAATGCAGCAGGTGAAGATGGTAAGACGATTGAAGTATTGGATATCATTGAGCTTGTAAAGCAAGCAATGTGAGAGAGGAGGTAGCAGATGGCTTTATCAAGAGAGATTTATAAGGCACTGGAAGCGATTGTTGGCAAAAGGAATATTTCAGAAAATATAGGAATACTTGAAACCTATAGAAACATTCCTGCTCAGGGCTCTGCACATTATGGTCCGTCAGAGCATTGGACTCCTCTGCCACAGGCTGTTGTTTTGCCTGAGAATACAGAGGAAGTACAAAACATCATCAAGTTGTGTAATAAATATGGAATTGAATTCAAAGGATCAACTACTTTTTGGTCGACAATGGGGTATATTGGCAGCGATTATGGAATCCAGCTGGACTTAAGAAGAATGAAAAGCATTGAAATTGATGCAAAAAACATGACGGCTGTAGTAGAACCCTTTGCAATCGGTGCAACAGTTCAGGCCGAAGCCATGAAAGTAGGTCTCAACTTAAATATTCCTGGATCAGGAAGTAGCTGCTCAACATTGGCAAACTTTTCTTCTTGGGCAGCATTTGGACCAAACTCAATTTCGATGGGGCAAGGTTCAGAGAATATTCTTGGAATGGAATGGGTACTCCCTAGTGGTGAAGTTATGAGAACTGGATCGTTCGGTTCTGGAGATGGATGGTTTTGTGGCGAAGGACCTGGTCCAAGCCAAAGGGGAATGTTGCGAGGTATTTTTGGTGCGGCAGGAACAAATGGGGTATGCACCAAGATGGCCGTCAGACTTCATCCATGGCCAGGCCCAGTTGATTTGCCGTCAAGAGGAGAAGCACCTGCTTATAAAGCGGACTTTGGAGACAATTTAAAATGCTACACATTATGTTATCCAAGTTGGGAAGCTTGGGCACGCAGCCTCCAATATTTCTATGAATGCGATGTAATATATTCTGGCCACAGACAATTCAACATGTTTGGAAGAGATTTAAAGGCCTATATGTTGAAAATCATTACGAATCCAGATGGACAGCTTGCTGACTTGGAAGAGCTTATGAAAGATTCATATCTGCAAGAGCAAAATGAGAAAATGAAATATGATTATCAAATCATTATTGCGGGTTATTCAAAACGAGATATGGAATATAAAGAGAAGGCTGTAGAGTATATTTTAGAACAAACTGGTGGATGGAAAAGCGAGATGATGCTTGACCAAGATATGCATGACTACGCATTATTGTATTTGACCAGAATGGGACATAAAAACTTGAATTTTGTTATGTGTGGTGCTTACGAAGGAACATTCGGTTTATCCAGTAATGTGTGGAAGGCAATACAGGTAGCTGAAGAAGCTGCTGCACGAAAAAAAGATTGGGAACAAAACCATACACACATTGTTGCCAACGGTGGTGAGTCGGCAATGGGTAGCTTATCTGGTATTGGTGGAGGCGGAGCAACTGGTTGGGAATTCTTTATGAACTTTGATGCATATGACAAAGAATCGATTAGAGGAACTCACGAATTTGTCAACGGAAATCAAGAACTCCACAATAAGTATGGATTTGGACCGGATTTCTGTAGATGGAACTCTGACGTAAGACATATGAATGGTTATAGCTTTACACAAGAAGAGCATGATTCAATGTTTGTCAATGCACCACAACCTTGGGTCTATGCGTATCAATATAAAATTAGAGATGCAATAAACCCTAACAACTTATGTGGATCTTATTTGAGAACGTTAAATCCAGATAAAATAGTGAGCAAATAAGAGACTAGAACTCTTTGAAACGAATCACACTAGATGCATGATTAGACAAATAGGCATTTGCAGAAAAGAAAAATTTACCTTTAAGCAAAAATGTAAAAAAAGTTGAAATGACGGAATTCAAGATTCCTATTTCCACATGTCACCGCAAGGGCGACAGCGATTAAGGTTCTTTTCTTGATATTCCGTCAATATCGTAAAGCGATATTTCCTACATAATAAAAAAGGCGTAGCATGAAATGATAGCTGCGCCTTTTGATTTCGTGCGTGGATCTATAGCATGTAGAACCATGATTGAAAAGTGCTATATTCTATGTTATAGAAGCTTTGTAAATACCATCTATGGAGCTTGCAAGCATATTGTCAAATTCTTTGTCCGATTGTTGAGCTGATAATCCTTGAGAAAGGGCACGAGAAAAACTAGCGATTAGTCCATTGTTGCGGGCAAGTTTTTCATTGGCATCATCTTGAGAATATCCTCCAGACAGTGCTACTACCCTCATAATCCGTGAATCAGCAATGATATCACTATAAAAATTATCTACGGTTGGAATGGTAAGCTTTAGCATCACTTGTTGGCCTTCGCCAAGACGATCCAGCGCTTTGAAAATTTCTTCTTTTAAAATCTTTTCTGACTCTTCTTTGTCAGGACTGTTGATATCAACTTCGGGTTCGATAATTGGAATCAAACCTGCGGCAAGGATTTGTTTGCCAACTTCAAACTGTTGTGCTACAACTTTTTTAATACCTTCTGCGTTAGCGTCTTTGATAACAGAACGCATTTTTGTGCCAAAAATATTCTTTTCCACGGCTCTTTTGAGAAGGTCATCTAAATCTGGAATTGGCTTCATCAGCTGAACACCATCTTCTAGTGACGCTAATCCTTTATCAACCTTTAAGATTGGTACGATACCTTTTTTCTCCCAGAGAAAGTCTGCAGTAAACAGATCTTCGATTTTTTGGTCCATGGTGTTTTCAAATAAGATTGCAGCCAAAATATGTTCAGAAGTAAATGCGGGACTTGTAATAATTCTGGTTCGCATTTCATGTACAAGTGCATACATTTCTTCATCGTTTGTATATTGGTTTTCTGCTACACCGTATTGTAGCAATGCTTTTGGCGTACTGCCACCACTCTGATCAAGGGCAGCGATAAAGCCTTTTCCCGATTGCATTTTCTTCATTTGGTCGGTATTCATTTTATAATCTCCTTTCTGAGACAAAGTTGTTGATAGATTATTACAAACTATACCTATATTATTCCCTGTTTTATCAGAATCTAACATTCAGCTTTGGGTTCATAACGATGAAGTGAAAATATATATGAAAAGGCAGCAGGATTTCATGTTTCAGTATTCCCATGGTAGCCAAGAGGATTGAATTTTGATACAATGATTAGCGAATTAAAAAAATGGTTTTGGAGGGATGACCTTGAATATACAAATTTTTGGAAAGTCAAAGTGTTTTGACACAAAAAAAGCAGAACGATATTTTAAAGAACGAGGTATCAAATATCAAATGATTGATCTGATTCAAAAAGGAATGAGCAGAGGTGAATGGAATCGTATCCAACAAGCGATTGGGGGTCATGAGAATTTAATTGATATGACTTGTAAAGACAAACAGCTGATGGGATTGATTCCATATCTTCGAGAGCAAGATCAAATCGAAAAAATTTTGGATAATCCAAAGATAATAAAAACACCAATTGTGAGAAACGGAAATAAGGCGACTGTAGGGTATCATCCAGAGGTTTGGGAAAGTTGGGAATAAAACGGATGAATTGACAGTAGCCCACCTGAATCAGGAGTTTGTAAAATATGCTCAGAAGATGAATTATTCAAAAACCAATTATTCAAACCGGATAGAAAGGTACTAATACTGAATAGGAATTTGAATTTTGTATAGCATGCTGCGTGGCATCGTTTCAAATAAGGGGAATTCTACAATTACTTCGCAGATATAATCACCAACGATGGTATAGTTATTTTCTTTGATATATTGAAGCAAGTTTTCTGCAAACTCACTTTCTCGATAAAAGTCTTCTGCACAAATACCGACATACATGCCTTCTGGCAATGTTTCTATAGAATCGTAGTTGTTGATGCTGTCATCGATAAACATATATACTTCATTTGCAAACAATTCGTTTTTCTCTAAATATGATTTTCGTACAATGGTTCCAACATTGCAGAAATAATTGGTGGGAAGTTTTTTTGCGATTAAGCTTGTTTTTAATTCGCGTAGCATCATTTCATAACCAGAATCATTGTGATCAAAATAATTCATACTAGAGGTATGAACATATATTTTTCGTTCTGGCATCAATTCATGAAAAATCATTTGACTTTGAGGTAGTGATTTATATCTTTTGTAGTTTGCTATTGTTCTAGCAATTGTGTTTCTACTCTGATATAGCCTTCGTATGGAATCATCAATATAGTTTAGTTGCGACATAAGGAACTCTTGAATTTCATCTGTATTAGCCGCTTCGAATTCTAATTTGATTTGCTGAAGAGACATACCACAGAACTTCAAATACTGAATCATATCTAATTTGGCACTTTGACTGATATGATAGTATCGATAACCACTTTCGGGCTCTGTATAATATGGAGTAAGTAGCCCTTCAGAATCATAATGACGAAGGGTTTGCCGTGTCACTTGATTCAGCTCCGCCATCTGGCCAATCGTAAGCTTTTGAATATCCATACTGACCTCCGTGTCTCTATAATTTTTATAAAATGATACCTGTATTATAATCCCTTTACCCATTGAGTTTCTATATAATTTTGAATATTCCATCAATTAATTGATAAGATTTTTCATCTGGATCCAAAGACGTTTCTTAAGAAAAGCCAGCATTGTTGATATGCTGGCTTTTTTCACGGACATTAGATAGTTATGAATTATCTCGATGATATCAAGGAATCTATTAGAATCAATCAAATTATCTATTAGAATCAATTAAATTATGTGAGTCGTGAACCTTTACATATCTGTAGAATTTTGACGGCCGATACGGTCATAAACTTCAGGCTTGTTTTTTTGCAAATACTTAGAGTAGATAAAGGCGCCTAATCCAAGTGCAACCATTGCCGAGAACAATATGACGGACACGATGCCAGGTGCCCCTGTAAGTGCATCAAAGTTCATAACAGCTTTTATTAAAACAAAGGCAAGACCTATCAGTGCCAACCCTGGAGCAATAAAAGTTGTCCATGTAGAGAAATTATATTTTTTATTGTTCTTTTGAAAATACATAATAACAGCCAAGCATGCCATGAAGATGCCTGTTACTATTAGAAATTCACCGACTCCTGCAAAAAGAAGATATAAATAAACAGGGTCTTTTCCAGTTAAGAGGAAAATCGTTAATACAACAAACCAAATAATACCTACAGTCGATGCAGCCATATATGGAGAATGGTGCTTGTGATGTACCTTACCCAGCGCCTTTGGTAACACCTCATCGCTGCCTAATGAGAATAAATATCTTGAAGAAACATTTTGAATAGAAAGCAGAGAAGCAAAACAGGATGTAATGACAACAACCGAAACAATGTCACCAAAGACTTTGCTAGCTGTTCCTAAAATATTCATGAACGCGATGGCTGCATCATTTCCTAGAACTTCTGCAGCAGTATCACCATAATAGGCAAGAAATGCCCATGAAGCAAGAAAATAGAAAGCGCCGATACCAATGACAGCAGCAAACGTTGCTCTTGGAATTGTTCTTTGTGGATTTTTACATTCTTCGCGGTAAATAACCGTTGCCTCAAAACCCATAAAGTTGCCAACAACAAATAGAAGAACAACCCCAAATGCGCTTGTTGCAATGGACGGAACTGTAAATCCAACAACACCACCGTTGATTGCAAAACCTTTGATAAAGCAAACTGCATCAAAAACAAATACAGATGCGCTTTCAAAAACCATGACCCAGAATAAAACGGAAGCAGACAGATCTATTCTACGATACGCAAGAAGAGTAGTACAAAGTACTGAAATAATTGCAATAATATACCAAGGAATGTGTGGCCCATGGAAAATATTTTCTACTACATTTTGCGTATAGATTGCAATCAATGGTGGTGCAAAAAGTGCAATAGACATATAACCAGCAGTCAGAAGAAATGCTGTCATTAGACCTAGATTGCGCCCAAGACCATCGGTTACATAGGTATAGAATCCTCCTGGACGTTCCATTACCGTCCCCATTTTTGAAAAGCCTGTGGCAAATAGAACCAAGGTAATTGTTACAAAAATAAATACCATGGGAACTCCAGATGCATCTGATTCTAATAGAGGAAAATAAACGGGAATAAACCCAGACGTAGTTAGGAGTGGTCCTGAAAAAGCAAGAACGGACATCACAAGAGCGCCTACTCCCATGTTTCCTTGAAGACGAGCTTCGTTGAGTGTGTTATCTGTTGCGTTCTTTGACATAGTTTTGAGCCTCCTTTTTATTATAACCAGAAATAATTGTTTTTGCTAAAACATGATGTTACTAAATCGTTATTTCCATGATGTATTTTTCCTTACTAGCGCCAATGGGGATAGGTGACAAAGACAAACTTTGCATAATCATCTGTTTGAAAAGTTAAGACCAGACCTTCTTTTTGAGGAATATAGACTACATCACCAACCTGATACTGCATAACAGTACCAGAAAGGTTTTCTGTTAAAGTAATGGTTCCTTCCACCATATAGCAACAGCCTGCATCGTCATCATATTCAAACTCTACTCCTTTGCTCTGGTTCATCTCTACCATGCCGAACGTATAGGGAGCACCATGACTTTTATCAATTATATCTACAATCTTAAAATCATTGCCCTCACCACAGTCCAAATATTCTGTTACGATGTCCTTTTCTTTGACTAGAATGCAATCCATTGATTACCCTCCTTTCCAATATTAATGAAAATTACCTTATTGGCACCACTATACACTTTTGTGTTACATGAAAGTCAAGTAGTTGTTTGAATTTTCTGATATATATAGACGGTTGTATTTTGTTCTCATTTTAACAAACAGATTTTAATCAAGAAAACCGAATTAGCAACGTTTGTACTAGGAATTGAGGAAGCAAATTTTGTTTAAACGGAAAAGAAAATGATATATTTTTATCAAAAATAGATGGAGAAAAACGAAGGTATTTTTTCATTTTTTAGTATATAATAGAAATCTTTTACCCTACAGTAATGTTATTGCGGGCAATAATATGGTATATTTGACACTAAGATTGGTTCCTTCAAGTTGTTTATAATAAAAAGAAAGCTTGGAGGAGCATGGAGGCGAGAAAAATTATGGTAAAAATAATGTTCGTCTGCCACGGCAATATTTGCCGCTCACCAATGGCAGAATTTATCTTTAGAGACATGGTAAAAAAGAATGGAATTGAAGATCAGTTCCTAATTGCATCCTGTGCAACAAGCCGAGAGGAAATATGGAACGGTGTTGGTAATCCGGTGTATCCTCCGGCAAAAGCAGAACTAAAAAAACATGGAATAACGTGTGATGGGAAACGCGCTGTTCAGCTTAAAAAAAGCGATTATGATCAATATGATTTGTTCGTCTGCATGGACAGCAATAATATAAGGAATGCAAATCAAATATTTGGAAGAGACATGGATAAAAAAATACATCGGTTACTTGAATTTGCGGATAGCAATGCTGATGTTGCAGATCCTTGGTACAGCAATCGTTTTGATACTGCGTACAAAGACATTCATCTTGGTTGTACTAGTCTGCTTAAATCACTGAAGGTAGAAAATAAAATTAAATAGAAGTAAAAACGATGAAAGACGCATGATAAGAGGGTTTGGCGTCTTTTTTTCATTGCTAAGCATAAGCTGATTTTGGAAAAAATGTACTAATTTGTGGTGTGGTGCTGAAAAATAACTGAAACTGTGGTATACTGGTATCAGGCCTTTCCGAACATGAGTCATTTCTATAGCAAAGCTTTTGCTTCATCAGTGATTGGAATTTTCATTCGAGAAAAAATCTATATTGTCAACGTATTCACTGGTTACATTACTACAAAATAGAATTTCAATGAAGGGATTATTTCGTATAGTCGATGTATTTTACGAAGTGATCACTTGCTTTCGTGCAATCTTCTGTCATAAGCAATCCTTTAGATTGATCATGTTCACAATGTGAAAGTGAGTGAGCTTTTGCATTCTATAGCCATAATAAGTATAACGCAATGTATTTTAGGAGGGTATAATATGCATTTAAGCGGCCAAACGCCATTATTAAGGGCGAAAAACTTAGAAAAACATTTTGGTATGGATTCAATTTATCTGAAGCTGGAGGGGAGCAATCCCACCGGACACAAAAATGATAGAATTGCAGAGTCTTTGATCCAGTTTGCTTCTGACCAAGGATACGAGGGGATTTTGTTGTATGGGACCACCCAGTACATGCAGTCGGTTCTGTATTTTGCGAATGCAAAGCAAATGAAAATCTTTGCTCCAAAATCAAAGGAGACGTTAGCACAGCAAAAACGTTATCCCCAGGTGAATTGGGTAACCATTGGAGTGATTAATAAAAAAGAACCTCAAGATGCTTATGAAATTTATGCAAAAGAAGAGAAACTTTTTTTTGTATGTGAGTGGGAGAAAAAGCCATTCATTAGAAATCTGGCTATGCAGGGAATCACAGAAGAAATACTAGCTAAGGTAGAAGAACCTACGTATATCTGGACCCAGCTAAATGGGGGGTACACATTACGAAGTGTATATCATGAATTGATGAGGAGCTGGGTAAAGGGTAAATTTACAAAGCTTCCAGAAATCCATTGTGGTGTCAATCAAGCTGTATTGGATGAGGTTCCAATTCGACCAGAGCTAGAGGAAATTGTGCAAACAACAAAAGCGACTTTGCACTTAATGGATTCAGATGAGCTAAAAGAAACTGTAAGAATGATTAAAAAAATTGAAAACCTTAATATAAGTCCTAAGGAGGCATTTTCTCTGGCAGCAATGTTGAAGGAAGCAAAAGGGAAAAAAGGAACCCATATCGTAATTCTAAATGATGGTAAAACAGATATCCAAATCAAAGAAATTTCAAAAGATCCTAATCTCAATAAAGAAGAGATTGTGTCCCTGACCATGAGCCTATTGGAGCCATATAACGACAGTTTAGAGGAAACCATAGATGCTATTAATCAAGCTACAGAGAATGGATTTATTTTTATGGCAAAACACAAGGAAGAAATTCATGGGATTTGTGTTGTTGTGGACACTGGCTTTCCCAACTTCATTCCTTCTTATCATCTGGCATATATCGGTGTTAAAAAAAGCAACAAAGGGCGTGGAGTTGCGACAGAATTAATCAATCAAGCAATAGAAAAAACGGACGGAAATTTATCGCTTCACGTTGACATACCAAATAAAGGCGCCAAGAAGCTGTATGAAAAAATGGGGTTCTATCACAAATATGAACGGATGGTATATAAAGTATAATTCCAAATATTTACTTGAAAAGATGATTATAATTGATTATGATACCCATATATAAAAACGTTCAGTGATGCTGAAGGAGATTGGTATGAGCATTTTGCAGGATTTTGAATGGGAAATTCTTTCTGATATAATAAATCAGATGAACTGTATCAAAGGTTTAGATGATGTCCGACTATTATTTTTGCAGAAACTTAAAAAATTAATCGATTATGATTTCGCAGAGTTTTCATTGGGAGAAGTGCAGCATGCCCATATCAAACTGGTAGATCCAGTGGTTGTAAGCAACTTTTCGAAGTCATTTGAAGATGCGTTCATGAAAAAATATGAGTCTCGTTATGGGGAAATGGACTATGTAAGGTGGATTTTCTCAAATTATGAGTCTGTAGTCTATAGAGAATCTGATTTAATCAATGAAGCCGTTCGTAAGAAAGCACCGTTTTATATCGAGTATTTAGAACCCCATGGCCTTATATATTTGGCAGGTATCAGCATTGTTGAAAAAGGCGGCTTTGTTGGTGGCATTACGTTTTACAATACACAGATGAAAAAAGATTTTTCGGATCGTGATTTGTATATTTTAAAACAACTTCTGCCACATTTAGAACAGAGATTTCAGTCAATAGAGGAAATTGAAGTGCATAAACACAGGGAACAAAAAAAGATGCAACCATACCAGCTGACGGCAAGAGAATGTGAAATGCTTCAGCATATCTGTAGGGGTTTGAGCAACCTTGAAATAGCAGAAAAGAATTCCATTTCTGTGACAACGGTTAAAAAACATATCAATAATATATTTATGAAAACTGGAGTAAAAAGCAGAACTCAGCTTATCACAATGTTTTTAGACCAGAATGACAGAGGAGAATCGTAGCCGCTGTTCCTTCCTTCAGAAGATAAAAAAGAAATAAGCCAGCCAAATCAAAGAAGAAAGAATAAAGACCTTCTTAGTAGAGAATTGATGTGACCCCAATAAGTTAGACTTTATAGCGTAGTAGATATTAGCTGCTATGCTATTTTTTTATTTAGGAAATATCAAAGAAAGTACCTTGCATGCTGGCAATAGAAGGTGACGATATGAGAACATGGATGAAAGGATACTTCTTTAGTAGTATTGCATTGTGTATAAAATACTACCTTGGTATGTTTTGAAATCTGAATATTTAGACTATGATGATTCCAATGAATAAATACTTGAAAGGAGGAACTGCTTTCATCTATGAAACGCAGAATCAAAAAATGCATAATTTACCTTGGGCTGAACTAGCCACTACAAATCAAAATGAGGCAGATATCAACGTATATGGAATTCCTTTTGATGGGGCTGCAAGCATTGGCAAAGGAACCTCTGAAGGACCAGAAAAAATCAGGTTATTATCAAAGGGTTTGCCACCGACAACAGAAGAAGGCGTTATTTTGGAGAATTTTTTAATATATGACGCTGGAGATGCGCCTCTAGATTTGAACTGGGAGCGATATTACGGTGATATTGCAGTCAGTGCGGAAGCACTGATAAAAGATCGATTCACTCTTTTTTTAGGTGGAGATCATTCGGTATCTATTCCATTGTTAAAGGGATTTAGAAATGCATATGCAGGGAAAAAAATTGGAGTGATACATTTTGACTGTCACGCTGATTTGATGGACGAATATGAGGGCCATAAGTGGGCGCATGCTTGCCCGTTTCGAAGATTCTTGGAGTTGGAAGGCGTTGAAACAAGGGACTTGGCACAAGTTGGAATGCGCTCATTTGAACCAGAAGAAGTTTATTTTATCAACGAGAGTGAAATACGATTTTATCATGCATCAAAGGTGGATCAACTAGGTGTGGAAGAAGTAGTCAGACAGTTAGCTGGCGCATACGGGGATTATGATGCGATTTATATTTCCATTGATATTGACGTGCTGGATCCAGCGTATGCTCCTGGTACGGGTACTCCCGAGGGAGGAGGGCTTACCAGTCGGCAAATGATGTATATGACCAGAGAACTTGTGAAAAAACTTCCGGTGAAAGCATTTGACCTTGTTGAGATATCACCTCCTAGAGATGTCAACGATATTACTTCCTGGGCTGGTCTAAAAATTATCTATGAGCTATTTGCAGGGCTTTATGAGAATAAAAATCCAGAGTGCGTTAAAGTTAGAATTTAGCGTTAAATTGAAATGTTACGGCAATTTGCTGAATTTAACGTTTATTTGGCTTTGGGTGCGGTGGTATCGGGGGCTGTATTTGGAGGAATGGCATGCTTCTTCTCTGAGCAGATGATTATGAGTTCTGCATCGGTGCAAATTAGACCGACTGATCAAGCTGTTTGTCTTTTTCCATATGCAATGGTCGCATGTGCTATTACTGCAGTCTTGTACGTTATTTTTGGATTTATAATGTGACGCGAAAACAAAATGTGGAATAAAACTGCAAAACATTCTTTGCTCCATGTAAATCCTTTGTTGTTTATTGACAAAGCTTGAAATCGTATTAAAATGGATAATAAGTAGCTGATATAAAAGTGATCTCTTGAAAAGACAGAACGTCTTAACTATGAGCTGAAGTTTCTGAGGCGTATAACGCTGAATGAAGGGAGACAAGGAATGACGGAGAGGAACAAACTTTTAGAAGAAGTACAACAATCCATTCGTGATATTGAAAGCATGGAAGCACAGAACTTAAATGCGATACAGGCATTCAAACAACAATCCTCAAGCATGAACATTGGTTTTAATTCGATTTTTGAAAGTATAGAAGCACTGTTTCAAAAGTCGGGAGAAATTCAGCAGATTGTTGAGCTAATCACTAGGCTTGCCAGCCAAACAAATCTTCTTTCCATGAACGCCTCCATTGAAGCGGCAAGGGCTGGGGAACATGGTAGAACTTTTTCGGTGGTTGCCGATGAAGTTCAAAAATTATCAGCACAGACTTCAAATTTTGCTTCTAATATCAAAGCGCTGGTGGATGGAATTCAATCTGAAATTGATATTTCCAAAAAGAGTATTGATGAAATCAGTAAATCTTTAGGAGAATTAAAGTTTGAAGATAAGAACATTCAACAGCTATCGGGGAAAGAAGCGGATGAAGTTGCAGGATATATTTTAAATGAAATTAAAAAGAGCTTTAAACTAGAAACTGCCCAGGCTAATCCAAAAGCATACTATAATGGACTTCAAAAAGAGATCGAGAAAATCTGCGATACGGCAATTCGGCAATTCAAAGGTATGTTAGGAACCTATTTTTATGTCGATGAATCGTTAGTAAAGCATTTGTCTCAAGATGATTATGCGGTGGGGATATACTCTTTTTGGAAAGAGAATCGCCAGGTGAAGGAAAATATCCTAAGAATTCGTGATATGAAGTCATCGAATGAATACTTATCGTGGTATTATGGGCCGATACGAGCAAAAAAAGGGACATGGAGCAAAGTTTCGTACGATCCATATGCAAAAAAAGAACTGATCTCTTATTCGGTTCCACTGCTAATCAATGGTCAATTGATCGGTGTTGGGGGAGTGGATTTGGACTATGAAGCGTATCGAGAGAAAAATCAAAAGGAAGTTATGAAAAAAATGATGGACAGTATCCGTCAACTATCGGAATCACCAAGAGAATAGCCTGGTAACAGTAAATTCATAACAAACAATGAGGCCTTTGGCAAATCAGGAATCCCTTTTTGCCAAAGGTTTTGTTTATGAAAAAGTATGATCTGCTGATATGAATGATATTCTGCTGAATTTTACAGATAGTGAAAATATTTGACCAAGTTTGATTTATCAATACGGCGGGCAATGAAAATTTAAAAATGGAGCGTTTACGGTTATAGTTGATGATATCACTTAAATAGAAGGGATGATGAATATAATATGTCCATTAAGTCATGTGAAATAATCAATAAGCCAAGTGAAATCAATGGAACTGAAGACAATTCCTTTGCAAACTATACAATCAAGCATCGATTACCAAGAATCGTGGATGAAATATACAAAGGCAACGTATTGTCAAGGGAGAAGAGAGAAAAATTATTGGGGTTGAAAGCTTCTTTGTATAACGGCGAAATGGAATATCTTCGTGAAGCTTATTCTTTTTGGAATGATGGCAATAAAATAATCAATCAGTATCACAGAAATTGGTTGGAGGTGCCATTTTTATTTGCTGAATTCTTCTTTTACAAAAAGATATTGGACGGTGTTGCATATTGGCAAAATGGAAACGATCCGTTTCGTTTCTTAAAAGAAGAAGCCCTTCTTGAGAATCTTGACAGAGTTGAAACTTCTGCCATAAAAATCAAGGATTCAGAATCACCATTAAAAGAATTAATTCTATTCAACCTTTGGGGGAATCAAGCAGATTTAAGTCAATTTTATAAAGAAGATGAGAATCTGAGAATAAATAAAATAGATAAAATTATTATCAATCATATAAAAGATGCTTTGGCTTTTTTTCAAACACCAAAAAGACAAGTGGATTTTTTTCTTGACAATGCAGGGATAGAGCTTGCAGCTGATTTCATGCTTGGATTATTTCTAATAGAAAGGAAATTGGCACATACTGTTGTGTTTCACGGCAAACCATCCCCTATGTTTATATCTGATGTGACTTATGAGGATTTTCAATATACGATAAACACATTTCAAAAATCCGAGTCTCCTGTTTTGAAGAAAATGGGGAAGCAGATAGAGGCTGAACTCAATGAAGGGAAAATTCAGTTTCAGACGGATTCATTCTGGTCTTTGCCCAAGCCCTTTATTGAATTTCCGGAATCCATGGTAAAACATCTAAAAAAATCGAATCTGGTGATTTGTAAAGGAGATTTGAATTATCGCAGGCTGGTAGAAGACCGAAACTGGAATTTCACAGCAAATTCTGAGGAAATCACAAGCTATTTCCCAACCAATCTTCTCATCCTACGGACATTAAAGTCTGAAGTGATGGTAGGCTTGTCAGAAAAAAAGGTACAGGAACTTTATGAAGAAGATAGAAATTGGCTAATTGACGGGAAATATGGTATGGTTCAGCTAATCCAAAAGAATCAGGAAAGAGGTTGTTGAAGATGAAAAAAAAATTGAATCGAAAGATAACTCAAGAAATGAAATCCTTGAGGAACAAGCAAAAGTTGAAAGGGGTATTCTCTGAGTCAGAACTGAAATCTTTACCAAATCCAGTCAATCGTTTTTTTCATAAAAGTGGATGGATTGGAAAATCTCAAATGGACTACATGAAGGCACAATTTTATGATGTGGATTTTATGATGACACAGGATAAAAAAATTAAAATAGACTATACCCAATATAATTTTGTAGAGACACCAGTGCGATTTGCATATATAAAATCTTCTGTATTTGGGATTCCTTTTGAGGGACTTGATTCTTATCATAACGGCGTTGGGAGTATGAAAGGAAAACTAGCCAAGATTATTCCTTTATTTCATCAAACAGGAGAATCTCTCAATCAATCTTGCTTGGCGACAATATTAGCGGAGTGTTTTTTAGTTCCAAGTGTTGCTCTTCAAAAATATATTACATGGGAGGCTATGGATGACATCCACGCAAAAGCTTCTATTTCTTGGAATGGTACATCAGCAAAGGGTCTTTTTACATTTGATATGGAGGGTCTTCCGATATCTTTTTTGACAGAAGACCGTACTGCGGTGGACGTAAACGGTGTGGAAAGAAAAGTAAATTGGTCTGCGTATTATGAAGATTATCAGATGGATCGAGGAGTTTTAAAACCCACAGTGCTATATTCGGCGTGGCATTATCCTCAGGGAGATCAAATCTATTTTAATGAGAACAAGTCAAATGTTACAATAGATTATTTCTAAGCGAAGCGAAAACTATGTCGTTATGTAAAAACCAGTTGGTATTCTGAGTGTGAAAAAGAAAATATGAAATCGAGTAATTAATTCATTGATTTTTAGGGTAATAAGAAGAAAGTAAGGTGAAGTTTTCTATGTTAAATCTGGTCTAACTAGACCTAAGGATGGGTTGGGGATATCATGCCAGAAAAAAAGAAAAAGAGAAGGGCAGAAAAGGAATTCAGGAATAAACTTTTTCAAAATGAGCCAAATGAACATCAGCCGATTTTCCATATGGAGCTGTTAGAGTCAAATTATAAAACAGTTTATTATATGATTCGAGTTTTGGTTCCAGTAGCGGTTGTAATGCTTGTACTTTCCATCTTGATAAAAGACTCACAAGGGGTTATTGTGGGGAATGGAATTATGAGTACGATCGGTTTTCTTCTTTTTTTATTTTCTTACCGTTGTCCAGTTGGTGAGGCAAATCAATATCGAAAGATTTCCAGGTTTATAATGTATACTGCGTATGCGTTGCTTTTGTTTTGGGGGATGCATATGGCGGGTTACCAAAGTGATAGTGTAGTTTTTATTGTTGACATGGTAACTGTTATCTTTGTGTTGGCATTTCAGTTTTTGACAAAATATCAAATGCTACTTTCTTATTATTTGGGAGGGCTTGTTTATCTTTTCTTTTTCACCCCATATGGAAATAGTGCATGGGATTACGCCCCGAAAATTTTTTCTCCAATTTTGTTGATCGCATCGGCTTTTTTTCTAGCTAGATTGTGTTTTCTTCAATATATAGAACGATTCTTAATGAGTGAAAAACTGAAAGACAAGCAAGAGGTTTTATCTGCAGAACTGTTTCACACAGTAGCGCAACTCAGGGATACGGAACGCTGCATTACAACGGATATTATAAAAACCTTGGTAAAAGTTTTGGAGTATTATGACGCGTACACAAGAGGGCATTCCAATAATGTAGCTGAATATGCAGTTGGAATTGCACAAGAGATGAATTTGCAGGAAGAACAAATTGATGAGATTATGCTCAGCGGTCTTGTTCATGACATCGGAAAAATTCTAATTCCAGTGAGCCTGCTGAATAAACCAGAAACATTTTCTGGAGAAGAGTATGAACTTGTGAAGCAGCATAGTCAATTTGGATTTGATATGTTGATCGAAGCAAAAGAACTCAATCAAATTGCTAAGATTGTATTACATCATCATGAAAGATGGGATGGCAATGGGTATCCACACGGATTAATGGGGGATGAAATACCTCTCGGTTCACAGATACTCATGGTTGCGGATGCTTGGGATGCAATGACATCGGAAAGAATTTATAAAAAAGCGAAAAGCAAAGATGAAGCAAAGCGAGAACTGATTTCACTAAGTGGAAGCCAATTCTCGCCTGAAGTTACAGATGCTTTTCTAAATCGATTGTTCGGCTAAATACATCTCTGCGCTATGAGCGGCAACAGCACCATCTCCAATGGCAGTTGCAATTTGTCTTAGAGATTTTGTGCGGATATCACCTACGGCAAAAACTCCGTCAATATTCGTCTTCATATTTTCATCGGTTATGACATATCCGTCATGATTCAAAGCAATCATTTCTTTGAACAATTCATTGTTTGGAATAATACCTGCAAATATAAAGATGGAATCCACTGGGATGGAATCTGCAAGACCTTCTTTTTCAATTTGAATGAAGCGCGCCTTTTGATCTTCAAAATTGATTTCGGTTGGTTTTGCGTTTAGGACAACCTCAATTTTGGGATTCTGAAATATTTTTTCTTGAAGTATTTTATCTGCTCTAAATTCATCCCTACGATGTATTAGGTATAGTTTTTTTACAAATTTGGTGAGAAAAAGAGATTCTTGCAGGGCTGTGTTCCCACCTCCTATAACAGCAATTGTTTTTCCCTCATTAAAAGGTCCGTCACAGGTTGCGCAATATGAAATTCCTTTTCCGCGAAATGCTTCCTCTCCTGGAATCCCCAAGGATCTTGGATGTGTCCCTGTTGCAAAAATGAGGGATTTTGACTTCACTTCACCCTTGGTTGTAACCAGGGATTTGATAGATTCAGAAAGTGTAACTTGGCTAACAGAAGCACGTAAAATTTGAACGCCAGCTTTTATGGCTTGCGCTTCCATTTGCTTTGCAAGATCACTTCCCATAACGGGTTCTTCAAAACCAGGATAGTTTTCAATCCATTCAGTAGCCATCATTTGACCGCCAGAAAGAAGTTCTCGTTCAATGATCAGTGTGTTTAACCGGTATCTGCCAGTGTAAAGAGCCGCAGTCAAGCCACCAGGACCGCCTCCTATAATCACGACGTCAAATACTTGAGATAGATCAACTTCTGTTGTACTGCCAAGGCTAAATAAATTAAAGTCCATATAATCACCTGCCTATTGCTTCCTGTATTTTTTCAGTCAGAAGCTGATCTGGTGCAGCCCCTTCCATGTAGACATCCTCATTGATTACCGTGCGAGGAACTCCTTGAACACCATATTTGTTGGCGAGATGAGGAAATTCACTCACTTCAATCATTTCAGCCTTTACAAATTCACTAGAGTATGCCATTTGATGTGCGAGGACCACTGCTCCTGGGCAATATGGACAGGTTGGCGTAACAAATATCTTTAGATGTACAGGGTCTTTTAATCCATCGAGATAAGATTTTGTTTCCTCGGAAAGCGTGGTAGTGCCAATGGAGACCGTTTTAATTGATTCTAGTAGGGATGTGAATTCATAGCCAGCAGGAATTCCATAAAAACGAATGCCATAATCTTCTTTGCCACAAACAGCAATTGCTGGTATTTTATCTATTTGGTATTTCTCCACGATATCTTTATCTTCAACAAAATCGTAAACCTCCATGCTGATTTTGTCCGATAAATCTGCAATTTCTTGGACAATGCTGCGTGTATCCTTACAATATTGACATTCGAACTTCTGGGTAAACACCAACAGCTTGACTTCCTCTTGCAGACCACTTAACATTTTTTTAACTTCTTCACGAGTTTTTTCGTCCATTAACATAGTAAATACCTCCCATTAATGTTATTTTTGTCATCATATTGACATATGCTACTTATAAAAATATCTATACCTCAATTGGACAAAATTAATCGGGATTTCAAGTGGGATATGTTTGAAATTTTGAACAAATATATTATTTTCGTCCTGAAATGAAATGTGGCGGGACATTTTATGATTTTCTAATGCGGATATTGGGAAAAAAGAGTATACTATACATATTAAACTAATTCGCAGCATGCAAAACTGGAGGAAGCCGATGAAGCAGAAGCACGACAAAATGAGAATATATGAGACAATGGCTGATCTCATCGAAGATTATTTTCTTGTATGTACTGTAGATGGAACAATCACATATGCGAACCATAAGATGCAGACTTTTCTTGGGTATTCAGATGTTCAACTCTATAGCATGAGTATTTTTGATGTTACCTCTGAAATTCATAGAGAGCAGGTTTCCTTTTTTCTTCGTAATGTGACAGAGGAACCGTCCAACTGGGAAGAATTTATTTTTTATGGTAGTTATGGAATTCGTAAGCTGCCCTTTAAATTGTTTTGCCAAGGTGAGTTGGTTTTTCTTTACGGAAATGAAAAATACGTTGAGTTTGAACGAATACAAAAAAAATTGGACTATGAACTAAAAAATGCAATGAAAATTCATAGCCGTGCATTGCCAAAATCTTTGCCAGATGAAGAGTGTGTCTCATTTGCGTCACTGTATTTACCAGCTGATGTAATTGGTGGAGATCTTTTTGATGTGTTTCAAATTGATAATGGGCTTTTAGACGATTATTTTGAGCAATACTTTGGATTTGTAGCAGATGTATCAGGACATGGACTTGACAGCGCAATGCTTTCGATTTTCGTGAAGGATACAATTCGAAGCTATTTTAGTTTGAAACATATTCCGGGTCAAGTAATTTCCCCCAAAGAAATCATGTATTATTTTGTTGAACAATATAAAAAAGAAGGGTACCCTGAAGAATATTTAGTGTGTCTTTTTCTGATTGTATTTGATATTAAAGCAGGAGAATTGACATATTGCAATGGAGGTGTACATGAGTGTCCCGTTTTAGTAAGTGCTACGAACCAGATGATGGAATTGAGTAAGGCTGGCCTTCCGATTACTTCAGCGATTGATGATTCGTGGTTTCAATATGAAGATACAGTTTTGCCTTTTACATCAAATATGACACTGTTTATGATGTCAGATGGACTTCCGGAGCAAAGGTCACAACAAGAGTTTTATGAGAAACGACTAAAACAGGTTATGTCAAGCGCAGCAAAGAAAAAACCAGAAGAGATGATTCATTACATCCGAGAAGATTTTATTGAATTTGTTGGAGATGAGACAATTAAAGATGACATCACGTTGGTTATTGCTAAAAGGCTGTAATGGTGTTTGAGTAACATATGATATAAACATATAGGAGAGGAAACATAGATGGAATTAATATTGAATGGCATATTAGAAGCAATTGAAGATGAGATGAAAGCCCAAAAGCACTATCAAATGTTAGCGGATAATTCGGATGATGAAAAGGTTAAAAAGTTCTTTGAACAGTTGAAATTAGAGGAAGAAGAACATGAAAGGATATTAAGAGACAGATATGTCGCTTTTAAAAAAATGAGCAAACAACTGGGTGACAAGTAACTGTTTTCTTGAATCGTTCTGCGTATTAAATCAACATTTGTATGTTGATTTTTTTATGGGCAAATATCTCAACAAGGAGAGAAATTATGAGAATCGGAATATCAAATGAAAGCAGTCAAGGGGAAACGCGCCTTGCGGTAATGTTTTGGCGGTTGGCAATTGCAGGTCCTAACCTTCGAAATATTGTTTAGCGGGTGAACGTTTGATTTAGATGTTGTTCATATAACCTTTACACAATTACCACAATTCTTTTCTATAATCAAAGCATAAGTTAGCAGAAAACAAATCGTAAGAGTGAAAGGTGAATGGAATGAAACATACAAAAAATAGAGTGATTACGCTGGTTGTATTAGGAACGATGTTGGTATGATAACCCAATCTCAAGCAGATGCAATTGCAACAAAGATGGAAGAACCCTGGCACCACTGAGAGGGAGTTTTGAAGCCCTTGGCCTTACTGTAAGCTGGGATGCAGATACAAAGACCATGTTGGTACAGAGGAATAATAAAATATATTGAGAAAAAAGGGAGTTGATCATATGAATCAGAAATTAAGGAAAGTCATTAGTACGGTTGTGGTCGTTTTGATGTTTGGTGCATTTGCAGTAGGATGTTCCAGTGCTGAAACCGCCAGTTCAACCACACTAACCACAACCACTTCGGCTGAATCGGTTGTTGCAACCAATGGAAGTGCAAGAATAGATACCACAGATTTGTTTAGTGACAGAGATCTTGAACAGACAGCAGATACATCAGGGGCTAAGTCCATAAAGGTTGTAAGTAATCAGGATATGACCATTGATACCGAAGGCGTGTATGTTCTGAGTGGAACTGCAACCAACGTAACAATTATCGTTGATGTGGATGATAGTGAAAAGGTCCAATTGGTCCTAGACAGCGTTGATATCACAAATACTGACGCACCTGTCGTTTATGTGGAATCTGCGGATAAAGTGTTTGTTACTACAACAGACAGTGATAATCATATGGAAGTGACTGGAACCTATGTGGCAGATGGAGATACGAATCTCGATGCAGTTATCTTCTCTAAATCTGATTTGACTTTAAATGGTAGGGGCGCATTAGAAATTATTTCAGCAGAAGGAAATGGTGTTTCTTCAAAAGATCATTTAAAAATTACTGGAGGAGTATATATAGTACAGTCGGGTGAAGATGCTTTAGAAGCCAATGCTTCTATTTTAATCAATGATGGAACATTTACCATAGAAGCTGGTAAAGATGCCCTTCATGCTGAAACTGATGATGCAGCACTAGGATATATCGTTATCATGGGTGGTACTTTGAACATCTCAGCTACGGATGATGGGATTCAAGGAAATAGCCGTGTTCAAATTGACGGTGGAACCATCAACATTACAACTTGTATGGAAGGTATTGAAAGTACATTTGTGCAAATTAATGATGGCGATATAACAATCGCAGCGAATGATGATGGCATTAACGCAGCACAAAAAGTAAGCGGAGAAGTAGCGATTGAAGTGAATGGCGGAACGATTTCTGTGACGATGGCAAGTGGAGATACCGATGGATTTGATGCAAATGGAACCATTACAATCAATGGGGGCATCATATCAATTGAAGGAAATTCAGCCTTTGATTCGGATGGTGGAGCCACACTAAATGGGGGATCTGTGACCGTGAACGGAGAAGTGATTACAGAGATTGTTGAAACTGGGCCTAGAGGTGGCGGTAACCCAGGTGGAGGTGGCAATCCACCAAATGCTGGCGGCCCAGGTGAAGGTGGTATGCACCAAAGACCTGACAATGGAGATGGAACATCAAGTGCCACAGCAATAGGAACCGATCGTTAATCGTATGATTGACCGATTAAAACTTGATCTGAAATAGGAGAAATCTTAGAAATATGGATTCTCCTATTTTGTTTGTTGTGATATAATTATTTGTCAAATTACGAATGAAACTATGAGTTGGATAAGCATTAAATTGAGGCCATTAGCAAAACTGGAATATTGCTAAGTGGCTGGAAAGTAAGTTAGAGGTTAAGAAATGGAGATTTTATCAGCCGATTTTTGGTCGGCATTACTGACAATTATAATAACTGATTTGGTTTTAGCAGGTGATAATGCTATTGTAATTGGTATGGCAGCTAGAAATGTACCTTCCGACAAGCAAAAAAAAGTTATCCTATGGGGGACGGGAGGCGCTATTGTAATACGAACGTTGATGACGTTAATTGTAGTATGGCTTTTGAACCTTCCAGGGCTGCATTTAGTCGGTGGCTTACTATTAATCTGGATTGCATACAAACTGCTTGTGGAAGAAAAAGGGCATGATGAAATAAAGGCCTCTCATAGCATGTTTAGTGCGATTAAAACAATTATCATTGCAGACGCGGTGATGGGTCTGGATAATGTATTGGGTGTGGCTGGAGCCGCACATGGTGATTTTCTGCTGGTTGTATTGGGATTATTAATCAGTGTGCCAATTGTGGTATGGGGCAGTACTGTGATTCTTAAATGGATGGAACGCTTCCCAGTTATCATATATATTGGTGCTGGAGTGCTGGCTTGGACTGCGGCTAAGATGATTGTTCACGAAACCTTTTTGGTTGAATTCTTCGAACAATATATGATTATGAAATGGATATTGACGATTGTAATTATTGTTGGTGTTATTATGGCTGGGAAGTTGAGAAAAAAGAGCTAACCGGAAGAGTACAAAATAGTTACCTGTGCTAACATAAGTTTTTAAAGGCATGTGTTATCTATAACAAATTTGAAATATAACAATTGTTTTGACTTAGAGAAGAGCAGGAATTAAAAAGAACAAAGGTGTCTTTTTTAATCCTTGCTCTTCTTGCTTTTTATGATGCATAACATATGGTTGTGAAATCATATGTATTTCGTGTAAAATATTCTGCAAGACACTATTTGGTAATTGAATAAATTCAAAATAATGGTACAATAATATGGCATAATATATAAACAAATTTTTGAGACGTCATAATTAAGGAGGAACTATGGAACTTACTACACTGCTGGGTGTTATTATCGGTCTGCTTTCAGTAGTAGGAGCGATGATTTTTAAGCATATTAGCTTTACGGTGTTTTTAAATCCCGCAGCATTTTTCGTAATTTTTGTTGGAACTGCTGCCACGATACTAAATTCTTATCCAGGTTCTACATTAAAGAATCTAGGAGCGTTGTTCAAAATCCTTTTTACAAAACAGGACCTTATGACTGAGGTTGAACTGATTCAATTGATGGTAGATATCTCCACAAAATCAAAAAGAGATGGGCTGCTATCCATAGAAGGTATGATTGGTGAAATTGAAGATCCCTTTATTAAAAAAGGAGTCCGCATGGTAGTGGATGGAACGGAAGAAGATGTAGTTTTAGAACTTCTTGAGATGGAAATTGAAGCCATGGAAAAACGTCACGAGACCAATTCGAGTATTTTTTCATCTGCTGGTATGTATGCACCTACACTTGGTGTATTAGGTGCGGTTTTTGGCTTGATTGCAGCGATGTCTCATATTGATGATACAGATAAGATGGCTGAAGCGATTGCTGCAGCTTTCATTGCAACTATATTAGGTATCTTTACTGGATATGTTCTTTGGAATCCATTTGCAAAGAAATTAAAAGTGAAAAGTCAGCAGGAAGTTATGCTGAAGCATATGGTTATTGAAGGTGTGCTGTCAATCCAAAAGGGTGATGCGCCATTTATGTTAAAAGAAAAGCTGGTAGCGATGCTGCCTTCCAAAAAACAGGAAGGGATAGCAGAGGAAATTAAGAGTAGCTAGGAGGGATTTCTTTGTCTAGACGAAAAAAACATGCACCTCATGAAGAAGAAGCAGGTGAGGCTTGGTTATTGCCATATTCGGATTTGATGACTTTATTGCTTGCTGTATTTATCGTTCTTTTTGCAGTGAGTCAAGTTGATGAGCAAAAAGCCTTAGCTATGTCAGAGTCTTTCACAGAGTCGATGATGAATGGTAGTTATGCTGCAGCAAAGATGCAAGAATTGCAGATGGAAATCTCTAGCGTCGGCTCCATTACTACGACGGGTGCGGCCATTGCGGGTATGGGTGAAGAAGAACAGATGGAGCATTTAAAGGAAGCTCTCGATGAAAAATTGAAAGAAGAGCATTTATCAGCTTCTGTTTCAACAGGATTGGATAAGCGCGGGTTAGTGATTAGCTTAAGCAATGCAATCTTTTTTGATTCTGGAAGTGCGGAGATAAAAGCGGAAAATGAACATACACTACTGGAAATTGCAGATATGGTTAGTGTGATGAGTGATAGTTATATTCGCATCGAAGGTAACACAGACAATGTTCCGATGCATTCTGATTTATATCCTTCAAACTGGGATCTTTCTGCGGCTAGGGCCGCAAATGTGGTAAGACTTTTTACTACAAAAAGTAATTTGAAGCCTGAGAAATTGATTGCAGTGGGGTATGGTGAATTTAGACCTGTTGCAGATAATTCTACAGAAGAAGGTCGAGCCAAAAATAGAAGAATTGATATCATTGTGCTGAGCAGTGCATATGATGATGTCGAAGAACAGTGATGGAACAAAAGGCAAAGGGGCAAGGGCAAATGGACTTGACTACTTTGCTTTTTATATGAAGAAATATCGCTTTCGATACGGATAAAATAATTTATTGGAATAAGGAATCAAGAGGTTGCGATGGAAAAGAACACAGATAATATGATAGAACTAAAAAAAATCAAGAAGAGCTTTGATGGTTTTTTGGCAGTGGATGAATTTAATTTAACCGTGAAGAGAGGTGAATTTATCACCCTACTTGGGCCATCCGGATGTGGGAAAACTACTACGTTGAGAATGATTGCAGGATTTGAATTACCTTCAGAAGGAAGCATTCTTTTAAATGGAGACGATATTAGTGTTCTTCCACCTAATAAAAGGCCGATTAACACGGTTTTTCAAAGATACGCACTCTTTCCACATTTAAATGTTTATGAAAATATTGCCTTTGGTTTAAAGTTAAAGATTCAAGAAGTTACTTATAAGAACCAAACAGGAGAAACGCAAACTAGAAAAGAAAAGCTTTCAAAAACTGTAATCAGTGAAAAAGTAAAACGGGCGTTGGAAATTGTTGATTTGGAGGGTTTTGAAAAGCGAGACGTATCTACGTTATCTGGTGGACAGCAGCAAAGAATCGCAATTGCTCGTGCAATCGTCAATGAACCAGAAATCTTATTGCTTGATGAGCCTTTGGGCGCTTTAGATTTAAAGATGCGAAAGGAAATGCAGCTTGAATTAAAATCGATGCATGAAAGATTGGGAATTACGTTTATTTATGTGACCCATGATCAAGAAGAGGCGTTGACCATGTCTGATAAAGTGGTTGTGATGTCAAATGGGATGATTCAGCAAATCGGAACACCTGAAGAAATCTACAATGAACCGAAAACAGTATTTGTAGCAGATTTTATTGGTGAAAGCAATATCTTTAATGGAAAGATGACTGGGAAAAAGCTTGTGCAGTTTTGTGGTGTGGAATTTCAATGTGTGGATGATTTGCCAATCGGTGCAGCAGTGGATGTGGTGGTGAGACCAGAAGATGTTCAATTCGTCGAAAAAGAAAAAGCGGCTTTGTTTGGAACGGTCCAATCTGTTATATTTAAAGGGATGCACTATGAAATTACTGTGATATCGGGTGACAATGAAATTGTTGTAAAAACCACAAAAATGGTGAATACAGGGATAGAAATAGGCTTAACTATAGAACCAGATGGTATCCATGTCATCCATGCCGATACAAGTATCAATCATTTTAACGGAGTCATTACCGCAGAAAATAAAGTTTTATTTGCAGATGGTGAGTTTGAATTTAATCCAACACAATTTGTAGAAGAAATGAAACGTATTGATCAATCTCCTAGTATGATGACAGATAAGGGTCTACGGGTAGGAGAGAAAGTTCTGGTGAAAGTGCCGGCAACATCACCAACAATGAGTGATGATTCTGAAAAGGGAAATACCAGAGGGCATATTGTATCCTTAATATACAAGGGGGATCATTATCATTATATCGTTAGAACGAAAACGGGAGAAGAAATTCATCTTCATGATCAAGATTTATGGAATGAAAATGATTATGTTAGTGTTTCAATACCGAAAGAATCGATTCGGATTACCTTGGGAACAGATAAGGAGTGAGCGCAATGAATATAATGTTTTCTAGAAAGCAACTTTGCCTGCCTTATGCTGCTTTTTTGATATGCTTTGTAATTGTTCCATTGCTCTTTGTTTGTTATTATGCATTTACCAATGGAGAAGGACAATTCACCGTAGTCAATTGTATTGGGTTTTTTACAAGCGCGAATACAATGGGAACGCTCTTTTATAGTGTCCTTATTGCATTGAGTACAACCATTGTATGTTTGATTCTTGCATATCCAGTTGCTTACTTTTTGGCTATGAGCAGGATAAGAAGGAAAAACGTTCTGTTGGCAGTTTTTGTGGTTCCTATGTGGATTAACTTTACGCTTCGCATTGTTGCATTAAAAGAAATATTAACGATGATGGAAGGAAACCTTGCATACCATCCTTTTCTAAATACAATCATTGGTATGACATATGATTTTTTGCCATTCATGATTTTACCTTTGTATACCACTTTGATGAAACAAGAAGCAAGCTTATTGGAGGCAGCATATGATTTGGGCGCTACAAAAGTAGAGGCATTTTTAAGAGTGACCTTGCCCCTTTCTGTTCCAGGCATTATGAGTGGCGTAACGATGATTTTTTTGCCTGCTATGACCAATTATGTCATACTAGACATGCTTTACAATAGCACATTTATTATGGGAAGTTTAATTGGAACTTATTTCAATGCCTATGATTGGCATAGTGGATCTATGATTTCAATTGTTTTACTTGTGATTATCTTTATCATAACTTGGATGACAAATGGATTTCAAGAAGATAAAGGAAGGGAGACAACCATATGATTAGAAGAATCGTTGGATCTGCTTGGCTTGGTATCATGATATTGTTTTTGTATTTTCCTATTCTAGTTCTTGCAGTCTATAGCTTTACTGATACACCAATTATTGGAACCCATGGTGATTTTTCTATGGACAATTATATCAAGTTGTTTACGACGCCAGAATTGTTGGAAATGATTTTGGGCACCTTATCTTTGGCTCTAAAGTGTGCTGTGCTAGCAACATTTCTTGGAACATTAGGCGCTGTCGGTGCGTTTTATTCTAAAAAGGGGATACGAAATTTGATCGTAGCATCAAATCAGATTCCAGTGGTTAATGCTGATGTTGTCACTGGTTTTTCGATTTGTGTTTTACTAATTGTGACCTTCGGTATTGATAAGGATACTTTTATTCCTTTGATTGTCGGGCAAACTGTTTTGGCAGCACCATTTGTTTATTTATCTGTTGTACCAAAGCTAAAACAGATGGACCACAGCCTGTATGAAGCGGCTTTGGATTTGGGGGCTACGGCACCGCAGGCACTGATCCGAATTGTGGTGCCACAAATCATACCAGGAATAATCTCTGGATTTTTGTTGGCAATCACTCTTTCCTTAGATGACTATTTCATTGCAACATACACGAAACCTGCCACATTTGATACGATTAGTACGTATGTTGTAAATGCAACGAAGGGTGCGCAAACAGAAATAAAAACAGCGCTTTGGGCCCTTTCCACAGTGATATTTCTGGTCATTTTATTGACTGTCATTACGAGCAATCTGATTTCAAGTAGAAAAGGAGGCGACTACCGTGCGAAAAAGAGAAGAACGTAAAATAAAATGCGGTGTAAGAAGAAGCATCTCCTTTTCAGCGCGTCTATCCATATTTGCTCTGGTTTGTTGTTCTCTTATCCTATTTCAGATGGTAAAACCACAACAATCTTATGCTGATGCAAGTGACGATACGATTGTCTTGAAAGTCTCAAATTGGGAGGAATACCTTGACGAAGGCGATTGGGATGATAAGGATACAATTGACCTAAAAAGTGAAAGCATAACCAGCGAAAACGGCATTGTTTCAGATTTTGAAGAATGGTACTATAACACCTATGGAAAGCATGTAGAAATTGAATATTCAACTTTTGGAACCAATGAGGACTTGTACAGTCAACTAATACTTGGAGATTCCTTTGATTTGATTTGTCCCTCGGACTATATGATTATGAAGCTGATGAAAGAAGATATGCTACAGCCGTTATCGGATGATTTTTTTAATACCACAGAAGAAAATAATTATTATACCAATGGCGTTTCACCATATATAAAAGGTGTTTTTGATACCAATGAAATTGATGGAAAACCATGGAGCCGTTATGCAGCCGGTTATATGTGGGGCGTGATTGGAATTGTATATAATCCAGAAGAAGTGAGCGAGGAAGATGCTTCGACTTGGTCTATCTTGATTAATCCGAAGTATGAAAAACAGGTTACAATAAAAGATAGTGTGAGAGAATCCTATTTTCCTGCTTTAGCCATTGTAAACCGTGAGTTACTGGTGGATGATGATTTTCGCGCCCGACCAGATTATCAAACACAGCTGGGGCGGTTGATGAACGATACAAGTCAAACTAGCCTTTCCAAAGCCGAAGTTGTGTTGCGTCAGATGAGGATTAACTGTTATTCGTTTGAGACGGATAGTGGGAAATCAGATTTGGTGACAGGAAAAGTGGTTGCAAATCTTCAGTGGTCTGGAGATGGGCCATATACTTTGGATCAGGCAGAAGAAGAAGATTTATATTTGAGTTATGCGGTGCCGAAAGAATGTACGAACCTCTGGTTTGATGGTTGGGTAATGCTGAAATCAGGCGTTGAAAACGATAAGGAAAAACAAAAAGCTGCGGAAGCATTTATCAATTTTATATCAAGACCAGATAACGTCATCCGGAATATGTACTATGTAGGATATACTTCAACCATTTCAGGTGGTGCAAATCCACTGATTTATGAATATGTTGATTGGTGCTATGGTGCAGACCAGGAAACCGAAGAGACAGCAGAGTATCCGCTGGGATATTTTTTTAGTGGAGATAATGAAGATGGAAATTACAGATTGACAGTGCCAGTAGAACAGACAAAAAGGCAACTTTTTGCCCAGTATCCGACTGAAGATGTTCTTGCGTGCAGTGCTGTGATGGGATATTTTACCGACGAGGTAAATAGCTCATTGAATCAAATGTGGATTAACATACGCTGCTTCAATTTGAATCAGATTTCAATGAAAAACTGGCTAATCATATTGAGTGTTTTCTGCTTCCTTGTTGTATTGATTTTGATCATACTCTTACGCGACAAACTATTTCAAAAGCGTATCAAATATGGCTATCAAAAAGTAGAAGTATCCGAAGATCAAAAAGAACCAACCAAAGAGTAGCGGTTGATTCTTCACTGAAAAGAAATCTAGGTTTTGATTTAGAGATATTGTATTAAATCTTGAAATCGATCCAAATGATATGTAGCTGGCGAATGGTGGGAAGCATTTCCAATTGCAGCGGAATCCATTCCAGCGAGAGTGGCTGCCTCGATTCCAGATAATGCATCTTCAACAACTAAGCATTCTCCTGTTGGCAAGTGAAGATATTCACTTGCCAACAGAAAGACTTCCGGATCTGGTTTTGAATGGGTGATGTTTGTTCCGTCTGAAATTTGATTAAAGTAATCTTCTAATCCAATTTGCTTTAAAATGAATTTGGCATTTTTGCTTGAAGATCCAATTGCAATCAAAATCCCCATTTGTTTTATTTGATCCAATGTAGCTTTCACTTCACTTGTTAAATCTGCCGGAGACAGTTTTTTTAACAATTCTTGATAATATTGGTTTTTTTCTTCTGCCAGAACAATCTTCTCTTTCAACGTAAATCGATCAGCTTCTTTACTTAGTAATATTTCTAAACTCTCCATTCGGCTAACACCTCGCAATTGATTGTTACTTTCTTCATCAAATGCAATTCCTACCTTGTCGGCAATGGATTTCCATGCCATATAGTGGTATTTGTCCGTACTGCAGATGACACCATCCAGGTCGAAAATAATTCCTTGATATTTCATGATTACCTCCAATCTTATTTTGATCAAGCTTGCGGTTTATGAAATTTTTGAACAACAATCATTTTGGTCGTGGGATTTGTAAGATTGTTTCCAAAAGATACGGTTTTGCAAAAACCACAATTTCTTTTGGTTCACCTGTTTCAAGTATCAAGAGACAATCATCCTTGCGAACGTGTATTAAGATTCTACTTCCTTCATACGTTATCTTAAATTTATACTCATTCCACTGTTTTGGTAGCAATGGAAAAATTGAAATAGAATCCTCTTTTAAACGGAATCCACCAAAACCATAGACGATAGTCATATAAATTCCCCCCATGTTGGCAACATGTACGCCGTCATCTGTATTTTTGTATTGATCGGTCAAATCGATTTTAGAGGCAAGTTCGTAATAAGAAAATGCCTTTTCTTGTAGCCCAAGACGAGCTGCCATAATACCAAAAATGCAGTAAGAGAGGGATGAGTCATGGGTTGTTATGGTTTCGTAAAATTCATATGAGCGCCGCATGGTTTCAATCGATTGGGCATCCTCCAAAATAAAATGTGCCATGATAGTGTCTGCTTGCTTACATACTTGATGGCGATAAAGGTGCAGAGGATGGTAATGAAGTAATAATGGATACTTTTCTGATGGTATCTTGGATAAATCCAACTTTCTTTTTTGTAAGAATGAATCATCCTGTGGATTGATATGCAACGTATCATCATAAGGTAAATACATTTTCTGAGCAGCTTCTTGAAAGGATAGAATTTCATCCTTGGTGATTCCCATTTTCATTTTTAAACTTTGAAATCCAGCATAGGGCTCTAACAGAACATAAATTTTTACAGCCCATAATAGATTATACTGGGCAATCAGATTTGTGTAGAAATTATTGTTTACAATACAGGTATATTCGTCTGGTCCAGTAACATCGTTAATATGAAACTGATTGTTGTAAAAACAGCCAGTATCCATCCATAAACGAGCAGTTTCCCAAACAATTTCGGCGCCTTTATTCAACAAGAAGGCAAGATCCTTTGTTGCAAGGTAATACGCTATCAAAGTGTAGACGATATCGCCATTTATATGATACTGAGCAGAACCTGATGGGAAATAACCCGAGCATTCTTCTCCCATAATGGTACGCCAAGGGTAAAGCGCTCCTTTTTGATGCCCAAGTATATGAGCATTTTCTTTGGCCAAGTCTAAGGTTTCATAACGATATTCAAGTAACTTCTTTGATAGTGCAGGATTTGTAATTGTTAAAAATGGTTGAATATACATTTCGGAATCCCAGAAATATTGACCTTCGTATCCATCACCACTAAGGCCTTTTGGTGGAATGTTGCTATAATGATCTTTGCCGACAGATTGGATAATTTGATAAAGACTATAGCGCAAGGAAAGATTCGATTCCGTTTCGCTATCAATTTCAATCAATGAGTTATTCCAATATGATTTGAGATATTCCTCTTGCTTTTGATACAATTCACTGATTGGCAGATTACGAGCGCGTTTCATTTCAAATTCTGTTCGCTTTCGCGGATTATCACACCTGATTGTATCGCAAAATGTTGCATATTTGATCAGGCGTATGGTTTGACCTTCGGTTGCGTTCGTATATAGATTGCAGACAGCAATGTGGTTTCCAACCTGAAATTGCCGTTGATGTTCTTCTATCAGTACATTAAAGACACAACTGCATACTTCTTGATTGGATCGGGAAGTCGCCGATGTAACGTAAGATGCATCATCTTTGATTTCACAACTAACTGGTGATAGATATTGAACGGACTCATTGGCAAGGCGAGGATCATTTGGATCCACATAATTTCGAACATTGCCATCATGGCAAGATTCAAAATGAACCTTGCAAGAACAGTTTTGGAGCGTAACTTCATAGTCAATGGTGAAGAGCGTGAGCTGGTGAAAAGATGCCATTCGGGTGATTTTAATCTCTGCCTCTTTTCCCGAAGGAGAACGCCAAACTACATGACGAACGGTAATCCCTTTTTCCATATCGAGCCACAGTTCGCTAGAAAGAACTGTACCAGTATATAGATTGAATTTTTCATCATCAAGATATAATTGAATGGATTGCGTATCTGCTACATTGAGCATGGTTTGCTTTTGCGTATTCAGTCCATATAAGTTTTCTGCCTGTTTCATGAGAGTATAGTCATAAAATCCATTGATGTATTGACTGCGAACATAGTGAAATTCATCAGGGTATCCTTCTTCAAAGTCATACCTTACGCCGATGTACCCATTGGCATTGTGAAAAAGAGCTTCATTCAAAGAAATCTCGTATTGATTTGGTGTTAAATTTGATTTTTTGTAGATTGTCTCTTTCTTTGCCATCGCGATTCCTCTCCTTCCTAAAAATGAATGTAAGCCTGCATCATTGATTCAGGAATTACTAAGTTGTACAAATTTTTCTAAAACTGTACGCATAGATTGCCATGATTTTAAGAAATATTGTGCATTGGTATTGCCTAGGCCAATTTTTACGGTATAAGCATCTTGTGGCAATGCACTAAATAAATCTTCATCGGTGTAATCGTCACCTGCAGCAAAGACAAAGTCATAATCTTGATTATTGATGAAACTTGAAGCAGCAAAACCTTTGTTAACCCGATTGTCTTTTATCTCTAAAACTTTATTTCCTTCTTGAAATCCGATGGTATTTCTTTGGGTCATTGCAAGAATGGTTTCCTTGACTTCTGTTAGTTTGACATCGACCATATCGGGAACACTTTGTCGATAGTGCCAAGCAAGTGAATACTCTTTCTCTTCAATGAAAGAACCTGGTACCCGATCTGTATAAAGCTCCAAAACATGACGTACAGATTCTTTCCAAGTGTTTTCTAGTGGTAGTGTCATTACCCAATCTTCACCAGGATATCTTGCCCATAGACCATGACAAGAAAAAATATTCATATTATAATTTCCAAACCATTCTTCTAATGTATTTCTGTCTCTTCCAGAGATAAGAACAACGGTATTTCTAGGATCAGAGATTAACTTGTGAAGAATAAGCTTTAATGCATCATCGGGTTTGGCTAAGTCGGGTTTTGGCTGAAAGCCGACGAGGGTACCGTCATAGTCCAGAAATAACACTCTTCTTTGTGCATTTTGATATGCGTTTTCTAAAAAAGCACTGGTTTTTTCAATGCTTCTTTGTGATATGGTTTGAGTGGAATAATGTACCGTGTTTTGTAGGGTACTCAAAAATTCACTTGCCCAAAAATCGATATCATACCGTTTGATACGTCGATTCATGACTTGGTTTCGTTCCATCAGCTCATCAATTGGCATATCTAGAGCAGTTTTTAATCCGTTTGCAATTGCCTCATAATCGTTGGCATTTACTATAACCGCCTCTCCCAACTCACTAGCGGCACCCGTTGTTTCACTGATGACAACCATGCCCCTATGATCAGTCCGAGATGCAATGTATTCTTTGCAAACAAGATTCATTCCATCTCGCAAAGCAGTTACTAGCAATACATCTGAATTTCGATACAGTGTGATAAGGCTTTCTTGTGAAAACGAACGGAAGAAAAACCAAACAGGCATCCAAGTAAATGTACCAAATTTTCCGTTGAGTTCACTGACCAGTTCGTTGATCTGACGATGCAAATCTTCATAAAAATCCACATCAACTCTCGAAGGAGCAACAATCAAGTTTAAACGCACCTTTTCACGGAATTCTGGATATTTTGTTAAAAAGCGCTCGAAGGCTTTGAGTCTTTCCGGGATTCCTTTTGTATAATCCAACCGATCGATTGACAAAATCATTTTCATGTTGTTTTCTTTAGAAATAATGTCCCTAACTTCTTCTTCAAATGCATCATCGTTTATCTTGCTAGCGAAAAAATCGTAACCAATTCCCATAGGGAATGCTTCAACTTGTATGTAACGATCCTCATAGCTGATTCGATTCATATTGCTTTCAAGACCAAGGAGTCTTCTGGCACTACTTAAAAAATGTCTCACATAATCATAGGTATGAAAACCGATTAAATCTGCGCCAAGCAGACCTCTTAATATTTCTTCTCGCCAGATCAGCAATCGAAAAATTTCGAAAGAAGGGAAAGGAATATGAAGAAAAAAGCCGACTTGTGCATTTGGAAATTGTTCCTTAAGCATTTGAGGAAGAAGCATCAACTGATAATCATGAATCCAAATGGTGTCGTTTTCCTCGATATAGGGAACAACTGCATCCATGAATTTTTTGTTTACTGCGTAATAGGAATCCCAAGTCTCCGCATTATATTGAGTTTTACTGGAAAAATAATGAAATAAAGGCCAAATTGTTTTGTTGCAAAATCCGTTGTAGTAACAATCAACTTCATCGTTTGAAAGAAAAACAGGCAGGTATTGGTGATTGTGGTATAATTCGCTTTTGACTTCTTCTTGTTCCAACTGATCAAGATGATCAGAATCAATACCAGGCCAACCAGCCCAAATACATCCTCCATGCTCATGGTACCGCTTCAAGCCAGTAACAAGGCCGCCAATGCTTTTAATATACTGCAATTCATCACAATTTTTTTGAACGGTTATGGGTAAACGATTTGAAATAATAACAATTTTACTCATTTGATATCCTCCTATATTTTGTCAATCATATAAGCGGGATTACTTCTAGTGTGGCATTTTTGAATGCAGTTGTCAAATTTATCTGAAATTTCCCAAAACACAAATTAATCTGAAAAACAAAACCTTCTTTGTTATCTATCTATTGGATTTGCAATTGATATCGCTTTTCCAGCATGCACAATTGTTTCTTTTCCAGAATATATATGATAAAATGATACAAAATGTATCATCAAATGAGCGTAATGGAAAGTGATGTCAGATGAAATTAATGAAAAGATTACTTGGAGTTGGAATAGATATTATTTTAGCCATCGTACTAATTACATTTTGTAGAACAGATATTATGCTGACCGGTTTTTTACTTCTATACAGCATTGTGCGTGCTTTTTTTGTGGGAAACATCCTTGTAATTGCGGTGGTAAATGGGATTATTCTATATTCGATTTTAACAAACAGTATCATGCATACCATTCAAAACGAACAGCAAATTATGACACATACTAGTATTACAGTGGTTCTTTTAGTGCTTGCTGCAGTTCAGGTTTTTGTTATTTTGTTTCGAGTGTTTGCCTTAGAGGATAAACAATCAGAAATTGTTTTTTCCTCAAAACACGCATGGGGTAGGTGGCTGCTTTTCAAATTAGATGCGCTTCACCGCGTAGTGGGTGTGGTTTTGGCTACACTTTATCCAGTTATCCTGACGTTAGCTGTTGTCATTGCATTTTCGGGTCTTTATAGTTCAGCAAACGCTTATTACATGCATGAAGGATCAGAATCTGTTTTGGGATTGGTATATGCAGACTCTCAAGAGTTGTTACCGCCGATTCGAATAGGCGGCCCAGTGATGGCAGGAGATGAGCTGCGTGCCCTAGAGCAAAATGATTTTCTGTATTTTAGTACAGTTACTTATTTTACCATTGGATACGGAGACATTGTTCCAGAAGGATCTGTAATCAAGACGATGATAATCTTAGAGAGTATTATAGCCCATATATTAAACATTAGTATTTTTGCTTTGTTTGGTACTCTTTTTTATGAGTTTATTAAGAAGAAAAATCGGATATAACGACTTGGAAACGCACATATGAAAACGAAACGCCAACAAGACTATTTGTCAACATTTAATATGAAAAAAAGAGAAAAGGATTGAAAATTATCATGAATTGGAAAATCATTATGATGCCAGAAATGGAGCGCTTTGAATTGGAAAGCTTTCGAAAGTATGCACTCCATGAAAATTTACATAGAAGCAGAATTATGGCAGTGTTATTTATAGGGATTGATATATTGTTAAGCTCTGCCGATATTCTCTCTTTTCAGCTCCAGGTTGATACCAGGTTCCAATTTAATCTATATTTAATAATGTACGTAATCATGATTGTGGTTAGTTTGTTTTTTTTAATGATTACAAATTACAAAAACAATCAAGATTTAAGAAGTCAGAACTCAAGATTAAAAAGTATTTTGTTTACTGTATATATTGGTTTTACCATGGTTTGGGGCGGAGTTGTATCCTTGATAGATCAAACTCTCTACGGCAATCTTAGTGTTTTCATGATCAATCTGTTTCTTTGCTCGGTTATCTATTATATTGATGTTAAGAAAATGATTTTTCTTTATGGTCTATCTTCCTTTGTTTTGATTTTTGGTTTGCCCTTCATTCAAAAATCCAGTGATATTTTAATTGGGCATTATATTAATTTGGCGGTAATGATACTGGTAGCGTTCCTTGGCTCACGGCTAACCTATTGTAGCTTTTATCGCGATTTTCACAGCAAGATGTTGTTGCAAAAATCTAATCTGTTGCTTGAGAAAGAAAGTGAAGAGAATCGTAGAATCAATCAACAACTTGAAAAAGCGAATCTGCAGTTAAAAGAGGCTGCTTTAATAGACGAATTGACCGGAATCCCCAACCGTAGAAGCTTTCGTAACTATGTGGATATGATTTTTGAAAAGTATTTGGATGACGAAGCAACCATGGGATTTTTGATGATCGATATCGATTTTTTCAAATCATACAATGATACATATGGTCATAAAAAAGGAGATCAGGCATTATATGATACTGCAAATCAAATCAATGATTTAGTAACGGAAAATTCCCATTTCTTTGCAAGGTGGGGAGGGGAGGAGTTCCTTTATATCGTTGTAGATCCTTCTGCCGAATCGCTCGAAACCTTAGCTGAAAAAATCCGTAGTGAAGTTGAAAAATTAAAGATCATACATGAAAAATCCTCAACTTCTTATGTGACGGTTAGTATTGGAACGTACATAATGCCCTTGGCGAAAAAAGAGGATATTGGAAAAGGGATTGAATATGCAGATCGAGCCCTTTATCTTGCAAAAAAAAGTGGCCGAAATTGTGTTCTTTGTGGCAATCATGAATGGTAAACGTGTTTATTTTTTGGTTGACATTTCCAAATATATTATGTAAGGTAGGGTGATGGACTTTAAAATAGATAGAAAGGAGAGCTATGAGCATATCAAAAAAGGAAATACAGCGAAAGAGAAAAATGATGTATTTTATCAATGCTGCCCATGACATTATCGAAACCGAGGGTATTGAGAATTTGACTGTTAGAAAGGTTGCGGATTTAGCGGGATATAACAGTGCGACGATATACAATTATTTTTCTAATTTAGATCATTTGATTAGTTATGCAGCAATCAAGTATCTGAGAGATTATTATTTATCCCTAGAAGCATATATTCAGAATGCTAACAATGCGTATGAACGTTTTCTACTGATTTGGGAAAAATTTTGCATTCATTCTTATCGACGACCAGAAATTTACCGGATTATATTTTTTTCGGGACATTCGGTATATGACATTTTTACTGAGTATTATGAGATTTTTCCTGCTGAATTTGGAGAACACAGTTTTATAACACTTCCAATGCTGTCAGAACACAACATCTTCACAAGAAATAGAAAGAGCTTAGAATTTTTGGTAGAAGAGGGCTATTTGTATGAGGCAGATTTGGATGAGGTCAATGAGATGATTATCTTTACTTATCGTGGGATACTAGAAAAAATGATTGAACAAAAAGAATCCGGAGAGAAATCGATCGACGAAGAAGTTAAGAAAACCGTTTACTATGTAGAACGAATTATTAAATCGTTCATGAAGTGAACCGTTTTTTTTGAAGGCCGGGACGCCTTAATCAAGCCAATTGAATGGCAAACAAATCAAATCAAAGATCAAAAACTCAATAGATAAACACCTTGGTATTAATGTTAAAAAAATAATTATCCAAGGTGTTTTTTTTGTTCCTTTACATCATCTATCATAGAATAATTGGAAAAATACAGTGTTGATTTGAACCGCTTTGCCTCAATAAATTTGGGTAAATGCGGTTTTTCGTCGGTTTTTCGTGCCATTCTAAGGCAATGAAAAAAAAACAACTAAAAAATCACGATTACAATATAAACATGTTTACTTTTTGACTAACAATGAATATAATGATGTTGTCCATAAAATATCAAAGAGAGGAGAAATAAAATGAAGTTAGAGCTTGGCAATTTTTATGTGAAAGACGTACAGTTTGGACCTGAATCAAAATTTGAAAATGGTACGCTCTGGATCAACAAGGAAGAAGCACTGGCTGTCGTTTTCGAGGATGAGCACATTACTGAGGCAGACCTCGTAATTGCAAAACCTGGAGACGAAACAAGAATCGTACCTGTCAAGGAGGCCATCGAACCAAGAGTAAAAATTGGTGAAGGAATCCCTTCTTTCCCTGGAGTGACAGGAGAAGTGAAGCAGGTCGGTGAAGGAAGAACCCATGCACTAAAAGGTTGCAGTGTGTTAGCTGTAGGTATGCATTGGGGAAGCTTTGGAGATGGATTAATCGATATGGCTGGAGAGGGCGCAAAATATACGCTGTTTTCAGAACTGATTAACATCTGTCTTGTGGCAAACACTGATGAAGAATTCGAACGATATGAACAACAGAAGAAAAACCGTGCAATCAGATGGGGTGCCCATCGATTGGCAGAATACCTTGGTGGTATTGTAAAAAACATGGAACCAGAGGAAGTAGAATGTTACGAATTGGGTAAAATAATCAAAAGAGAACAATCTGTTGAAGCTTTACCTGCAATCGTATATGTAATGCAGCCTCAATCTCAGATGGAAGAAATGGGATACAATGATCTGCTTTATGGATGGGATCTAAACCATTTTGTACCAACATTAATGCATCCGAACGAAGTTCTTGATGGAGCCTTGATTTCTGGATCCTTTATGCCGTGTTCCTCAAAATGGTCCACATATGATTTCCAGAATAACCCAACTATTAAGAGATTATATCAGGAACATGGAAAGACCATTAACTTCTTAGGTGTTATTATGTCTAACCTGAATGTATCCTTAGAGCAAAAGCAGAGATCTGCACAGTTTGTATCAAAATTAGCCACTATGGTTGGTGCTGATGGTGCTGTACTTGCAGAAGAAGGATATGGAAATCCAGATGCTGACTTTATTGCTTGCTTTGTAGAATTGGAAAAAGCAGGAGTAAAGACAATCGGTATTACAAATGAATGTACTGGTAGAGATGGTCAATCTCAACCTCTTGTTGCGTTGGATGAACTGGCAGATGCTATCGTATCCTGCGGTAACGTATCGCAGCTTATTGATCTTCCTCCAATGAAAACTGTAATTGGTGAACTTCAATCTCTGAGCCGTGATGGATTATCTGGTGGATGGGAAGGCGATGAAAAATTAGGACCGTCTGTTCGCCCTGATGGCAGTGTTATTTTGGAAAACAACTCAATGTTCTGTGGAGACCGTGTTTGTGGATGGTCACCTAAAACAATGAGAGAATTCTAGGAAAGGAGATAAGAGACATGAAAAAAGCAGTATTGTATATCAATCAGTTCTTTGCGAGCATCGGCGGCGAAGAATTTGCTGATCATGAACCAGAAATCAGAGAAGGTCTTGTTGGTCCAGCACTTGCGCTGAATAGTTACTTAAAAAATGCTGAAATCACACATACCGTTATCTGTGGAGACAATTTTATGGGTTCCCGCACTGATGAAGCAGTAGAGCGTATCACAAACATGTTGAAAGATATTGAATTTGATATTTTCTTTGCTGGACCAGCATTCCAGGCAGGACGTTATGGCGTTGCTTGCGGAACGATTGCAAAACACGTAAAAGAACAGTTTGGCGTAGAAGTAGTATCATCCATGCATGCTGAAAACCCTGGCGTTGACATGTTTAAAAAAGACGTATATATCTTCCCAGGAGGAAAAAGTGCAGCTGCCATGAAAAAAGATGCAGAAGTGATGGCTAAATTAGGAGATAAAATTCTTGATGGTCAGACTATGTTTTCTGCAGAAGAAGAAGGATTCTTTGTTCGTGGTATTCGTCACCAAGTATGGCTTGATGATCAAAGACCAGCTGCAGACAGAGCAATTGAAATGCTTTTAAAGAAGCTAAATGGAGAACCATTTGTGAGCGAACTTCCGATTCCAAAGAGTGATCGTGTTCCTATCGCACCTCCGATTGCAGATTTATCTAAAGCAAGAATTGCACTTGTAACAACTGGTGGTATCGTTCCGGTTGACAATCCAGATCGTATTCAATCCGCTTCTGCTACAAGATGGGGAAGATATGATATTAGCAAAATGGATCGTCTTGAAGGCGGTGTATTTAAAACAATTCATGCTGGATATGACCCAGCAGCAGCAGATGCAGATCCAAATGTATGTGTACCAGTAGATGCAATGCGTGATTTTGAGAAAAATGGTGTAATTGGAAAACTGGATGATTATTTTTATACAACAGTTGGGACAGGAACAACCGAAGCAGAAGCCAGAAGAATGGCCAAAGAAATGGTTCCTTTCCTAAAACAAGATGCTGTGGATGCTATTATACTCACATCAACCTGAGGAACCTGTACACGTTGCGGTGCAACAATGGTAAAAGAATTGGAAAAAGCAGGTTTCCCAATTGTTCAGATGTGTAATCTAATTCCTGTAGCAACAACTGTTGGAGCAAATAAAATTGTACCGACTATTTCAATCCCATATCCTCTAGGGGATCCAAATACTTCGAAAGACGAACAGTGGAAGCTGAGACATCACCGTGTAGGTGTAGCGCTTGACGCTTTGACACAAGATGTAAAGGAACAAACCGTATTTAAAGTTAAGAAGTAAGAGAGGGATCAAAAATGGTCACAAATAAGACAAGCAAAAGTGTATTTTATATCTCTTTAATTATTGTATTCATTATTGCGGGCTGGGGATTGCTTTTTAGCAATCAGTTTGCAGAAATGGCTAATAGCTTAATGTCATTTCTAACCGTCAATTTTGGGTGGCTTTATTTGATGTCTATGTTTGCCTTCGTGGTAGTCGCACTGCTTCTTGGATTTAGCAAATATGGAAACATTAAGTTGGGGCCAGATGATTCTAAGCCTGAGTTTAGTACAAAGTCATGGTTTGCTATGCTTTTCGGCGCAGGTATGGGAATCGGCCTCGTATTTTGGGGCGTTTCAGAACCCATTTCACATCTTGTTTCCCATGCTGATCTTGGAACAAGTGAAGCAGCATCTTTTGCGATGGGGGCTTCTTTTAAACACTGGGGCTTTCATCCTTGGGCTAACTATGCGATTATCGGTCTTGCTCTAGCCTATTTTCAGTTCAGGAAGGGCTATCCTGGATTAATCAGTAGTATCTTTGTACCGCTGATTGGAGAAAAAGGCGTAAATGGTCCGATTGGAAAGTTAATTGATATCCTGGCGGTCTTTGCTACCGTTGCAGGTGTAGCAACTTCCCTTGGCCTAGGAACTATGCAGATTAATAGCGGAATGCACTTCGTATTTGGTATTCCGGCTAATGCTACGGTTCAAGTTATTATCATTGTTGTGATTACCATTTTGTATATTGGAACAGCTGTTTCCGGTATTGAAAAGGGAATTAAATTGTTGGGTGATATTAACTTATACATTGCGGGAGCACTTGTGCTTCTTACCTTCATCGTAGGACCTAAACTGATTATGTTCCAATCATTATCAGAAGGTCTTGGTTCATACCTAAATAACTTTATTTATGACAGCTTCCATCTGAGCATCATGGGAGACAATTCTTGGGTTAATGGATGGACTGTTTTTTACTGGGCTTGGTGGATTGCTTGGGCTCCATTTGTTGGATCCTTCATTGCACGTATTTCCAAGGGTAGAACCATCAGAGAATTTATTCTTGGTGTAATTGTGGCACCAGCACTGGCATCCATGCTTTGGTTTGCTGTGTTTGGAGGACTTGGAATCAGCCTAGTTGACAAACTTGGTATGGATAAGCTTGCTGAGGTTGTATCAGATCCTGCGACTGCTTTGTTTGTCGCATATAGTCAGTATGGTTTATCAACGGTATTATCACTGATTACCGTTGTCCTGTTGATTACGTTCTTTGTAACCAGTGCAAATTCAGCAACCTTTGTACTTGGAATGTTTACATCTCACGGAGATTTAAACCCTTCTACAAGCAAAAAGGTATTATGGGGTCTTGTTCAGGCACTTCTGGCAACTGCTTTGCTGATTTCTGGTGGTCTGGTATCACTGCAAACTGCATCGATTGCAGCAGCATTTCCATTTATTTTCATTATGCTGTTTGCTTGCGTATCCATTTTCAAAGCATTAAAGACAGAAAAACTTTAACACAAACAGCAAGGATAGCCGTTCTGCAACGATTGTTGCAGAACGACTATCCTGATACCATCAAAAATCGCTTTGAGAATGTAGGAGGAGAACAAAATGAACAACTTATACGATGTAATCATTATTGGTTCTGGTCCAGCAGGACTGGCTGCAGGTTTGTATGCAGCAAGAGCTAAAATGAGTACTTTGATCCTTGAAAAGGACAAAACTGGTGGGCAAATCGTCACTACAGATGAAGTGGCAAATTATCCTGGATCAATTGAACATGCTACGGGTCCGACTCTAATTGCTAGAATGGTAGCACAAGCAGAAGAATTTGGAGCAGTAAGAAAAAAAGATCCAGTTGTCTCGGTAGATTTTACAGAAACGATAAAAAAAGTTATCTGTGAAGGAGAGACCTATCAGGCAAAAGCAGTCATCATTGCTTCTGGTGCAAAACCAAAAAAGATTGGTTGCCCAGGGGAAGATAAGCTTGTTGGAAAGGGCGTATCCTATTGTGCAACTTGTGATGCCGATTTCTTTACAGATTTTGAAGTATTTGTAGTCGGTGGTGGGGATTCTGCGGTAGAAGAAGCTATGTATCTGACCAAGTTTGCAAGAAAAGTTACAATAATTCATCGCAGAGAAGAACTGAGAGCAGCGAAATCGATTCAGGATAAAGCCTTTGCAAATGAAAAACTGGAATTTATGTGGAACTCGACGGTGGAAGAAATTAAAGGAGACGGTATTGTAGAGAGTATCATCTTTAAAAACTTAAAAACTGGAGAGACTACCGAATATAAAGCTGACGAAGAAGATGGCACATTTGGTGTATTCCCATTCATCGGATATATTCCTCTCAGTGATATTTATAAAGGCAAAATTAAAATGAATGACACTGGGTATATAATTACAGATCCAGATATGAAAACAGATGTGAGTGGTGTGTTTGCCGCAGGAGATATTCGTGAGAAATCATTAAGACAAGTTGCTACTGCCGTTGCAGATGGTGCGATTGCGGCAGTACAAGCAGAAAAATACATTGAGAATCTTGAATAAAGGAGAAGAAAGCTATGTTAATGGTTGATAAGGACACTTTTGAAGAAGCAGTACTAAATAGTCAAGGACTGGTGCTGGTAGATTATTGGAGCGAAGGTTGTGAGCCGTGCAAGGCACTTTTACCTGATGTAGAAAAATTAGCGGCAGATTATGATGGAAAAGTTGTTTTTTCTAAGCTAGATACTGGAAAAGCTAGAAGATTGGCTATATCACAAAAAATTCTTGGGCTTCCTACAATTGCTCTTTATAAAGATGGAGAGAAAATTGATGAAGTAACAAAAGATGATGCAACTGTTGCAAACATCAAAGCAATGATTGACAAAAATCTTTAATTTTTTTCATTTGGTATTAACAAAATAGTAAGTGAGTGTCACTGCTAGCTTATTGTTTTGATTAATCAATAAAATATTTTTTTTAAAAGGAGGATTAAATCATGGGCTTATTTGACGGCAAAAAGGTCATTGTCATCGGCGATAGAGATGGCATACCTGGTCCAGCTATCGTGGAATGCCTAAAAGACAAAGACTGCGAAGTCGTATTCTCTTCGACGGAATGCTTTGTCTGAACTGCGGCAGGTGCAATGGACCTAGAAAATCAAAACAGGGTAAAATCAATGGCAGAAAACTTCGGTGCTGAAAATCTTCTAGTTTTACTAGGAGCAGCAGAGGGAGAAGCAGCAGGTCTTGCTGCGGAAACTGTTACAAATGGTGACCCAACTTTTGCAGGTTCATTGGCTGGAGTTCAGTTAGGACTCAAAGTTTATCACGTAGTTGAACCAGAATTTAAAGAAGCTGTAGATGCTGATGTTTATGACGAACAAATCGGAATGATGGAAATGGTATTGAATACCGAAGAAATCATCTCTGAAATGCAGTCTATCAGAGAACAATTCTGCAAGTTTTAACATCTTGGATGAGTGGCCTTGTGCCACTCATCCTTAGAGTAAATTTGGTAGTGGATATAGATGATTCTAATTCATGGAGGAAGAAAAATGAGTTTTCCGGTAATTAAGGCTGCTGGTTATGCATTGGTGCATACCCCTGATATGATTCTTCATAATGGGACAACGCAGACAACAGAAAAAATAACAAATCCCAACTCAGAATATTTACAGGGACTTACGAATCATATAAGAAATTATGAAAAGGTGCTTAGCTATGCACCAAATCAAGTATATATTGGAAACATGCATCCAGAAGAATTAAGAACTTATGAGATGCCTTGGTATGACAAAGACGCTGCTACAAAAGATCGGTTTGGTAAGCTGGGCGAAATCATGCCACAAGACGAATTTATTGGATTGATGAAACTTTCTGATACGTTTGATTTGGTTTTACTGGAAGCTGAATATAGCAACCATGTAAAGGCAAGATTACAAGCCCACCCTTTGTTTTCAAATATGGCAGAAGAAATCAAAGATGGTGTGGAAATTGATTTGATTGAAAAGGCATTGGCAGAACATGCAGAAGGTCTTTACCAAGATGGTAAACTGATTGGCTGTGTAAAAAAGGCACATGATATTGACGCAAATCTAACCTCTCATATCATTTTTGAAAATCTGGTTGTGAAGGCATCTGGTGTTTTAGCATTTCAGAATCTGATTGCAAAGAACAATATCTCGGTGACTGACATTGAATATGTTATTGAATGCTCTGAAGAAGCATGTGGAGATATGAATCAACGTGGTGGAGGCAACTTTGCTAAGTCAATAGCAGAAAGATGTGGCGCTATGAATGCCACTGGATCTGACACAAGAGGTTTCTGCGCTGCTCCAGTGCATGCATTGATTCAAGCATCTGCATTGGTAAAATCAGGTGTATACAAAAACGTAGTCATCGTTGCTGGTGGTGCTACAGCAAAACTTGGCATGAATGGAAAAGATCATGTCAAGAAGGGTGCCCCAATTCTAGAAGATGTCCTTGGAGCATTTGCGATTTTAGTAAGCCAAAATGATGGTGTGAGTCCAATTGTGAGAACAGATTTGGTTGGACGACATACAGTTGGAACAGGATCTTCACCACAGGCTGTCATCACTTCACTGATTACAGAGCCTCTTGATAAAGCGGGATATAAGATTACTGACATCGATAAGTATTCCGTTGAAATGCAAAATCCAGATATTACAAAACCAGCAGGTGCGGGAGATGTTCCTGAAGCAAACTATAAGATGATTGCTGCACTTGGTGTGAAACGTCAAGAATTGGCAAGAGAAGATTTGGCTGGCTTTGTTGTAAAACACGGTATGCAAGGATGGGCTCCTACACAGGGACATATTCCGTCGGGTGTTCCATATCTTGGTTTTGCAAGGGAAGACCTTACAACAGGTGCGTTAAATCGTGCTATGGTTGTTGGAAAAGGAAGTTTGTTCTTAGGAAGAATGACGAATCTTTTTGATGGTGTATCAGTTATTTTGGAAAGAAATACTGGGGAGACAACTTCAGAAGGTTCTGTCACCCAAACAGAAGTAAAAGGAATGATTGCTGAAGCAATGAGAGATTTGGCAGCCCTTTTGTTAAAAGAGTAGGGGTGAACAGAATGCAAGAAAACATGCAGATCAAAAAAATGATTGGCGATTCATTGCTGGAAGTTGCTGCTGCAATCGAAACCGGACAGTTCCAATCAAAAATTAAGATTGGTGTTACAACCTTGGGAAGCGAGCATGGTGTAGATAATCTGGTAAAAGGTGCTGAACTGGCTGCAAAAAACAACCCAGATATTCAAGTAGTCCTGATTGGACCAAAGGTAGACTCTAAGCTTCAGATTGAAGAAGTCAATTCGGAAGACGAAATGCATTGTGTCATGGAAAGATTACTGGATACAGGTGAGATACAAGCTTGTGTCACCCATCACTACAACTTTCCAATCGGCGTTTCAACTGTAGGCAGAGTGATTACTCCTGGAATGGGGAGAGAAATGCTTCTTGCAACGACGACTGGAACATCTTCAGCCCACAGAAGTGAAGCAATGGTGAAAAATGCACTTTATGGAATCATTGCGGCAAAGAGTATGGGAATTGAGAATCCTACTGTTGGTATTTTAAACCTGGATGGAGCAAGACAGGTTGAACGTGCTCTGAAAGAGCTGGCTGCAGGTGGATATCCAATTACGTTTGCAGAATCCATGAGGGCCGACGGCGGAGTAGTTATGAGAGGAAATGACCTACTTTGCGGCGCAGCGGATATCATGGTGACAGACACTTTGACAGGAAATCTTCTCATGAAAATGTTTTCCTCTTTCAACACGGGAGGCAGCTATGAAGCAACAGGCTATGGATATGGACCAGGAATTGGAGAGAATTTTGATCGAACGATTTTAATCTTGTCAAGAGCATCTGGAATGCCTGTTGTAGCCAATGCTGTTGCTTATGCAGCAAAACTTGTCAGAGGTGAAATGACAAAAACCTGCAAGGAAGAGCTAAAAAAAGCGAAGGATGCAGGATTGGAGCAAATCTTACAATCTTTGACCAAGGATAACAAAAAAGCGAAAGAAGAAACTGACAAAGTGGTTATGCCAGCTAAAGAACCAGTAACGGGACAAATTTCAGGAATTGACATTATGGATCTAGAAGATGCAGTTGCAGAACTCTGGAAATCTGGTATTTATGCAGAAAGTGGCATGGGATGTACTGGACCAATTGTTCGCGTAAGCGATATGAATATTGAAAAATCAATTGATATTTTACAAAAATCCGAATTTATAACCCAATAGATGCACCTATGGATAAGCGCGGTTTGAGCGCTTGCTCAGCCGCTCTTATTCATAAAACAAAGGATGGGATCAAAACATGGAACAAAACGAATTGCTTCGACTTTTACCGAAGGTAGATGAACTTCTTGAACAGGAGCGGATAAAACCATATTTTACAGTGTTTGCTAGAAATACTGTGGTTAAAATCATAAGAGACCATATGGAACAGTTGCGTTCTGAAATAAAAACTGGAAATTCTTTGTTTCATTTTTCCCATAGTTCCCATCTGTCAAGCCACATTCTAGACAGTGTTGACCGGGCATTAAAAGAAAAGGCGAAAATGAGTTTGCGACCTGTAATCAATGGAACAGGTACTATTCTTCATACCAATCTTGGTAGGGCACCTTTGTCAGAGGAAATCATCCGAAACGCATTGGCGGTCTCTTCTGGTTACTCAAACTTAGAATATAGGGTTGAAGAAGGAAAACGAGGCTCAAGACATGACCATGTAGAGCAAATCATAACTGAATTGACAGGCACTGAAGCTGCAATGGTTGTGAACAATAATGCGGCAGCTGTTCTTTTGATTTTAAGTACTGTTGCCAAAGAAAAAGAAGTGGTTGTTTCTAGAGGAGAACTGGTGGAAATTGGGGGTTCTTTTCGTATTCCAGAGATTATGGAACAGAGTGGTGCAATTTTAAAAGAAGTGGGAACAACCAATAAAACCCACCTTCAGGACTATGCACGAGCAGCAGAATCAGATCACGTAGGTGCGCTTTTAAAGGTGCATACCAGCAACTTTAGGATTCTTGGCTTTACCGAGGAAGTATCTCTGACCGATATGGTTTTGCTCGGAAAAGAAAAAAATATACCTGTGATTCATGATTTGGGAAGTGGTTGCTTGATTGACATAAAAAAATATGGGATTTATGATGAACCAACTATCAAAGAAAGTGTGGACAGCGGTGCTGACATCATCTGTTTTAGTGGAGATAAGCTTCTGGGTGGACCACAAGCAGGAATTATTATCGGCAAAAAACAATGGATTGAGAAGATGAAAAAAAATCCTCTTACAAGAGCGTTCCGTGTTGATAAACTAATCATATCAGCTCTGGAAGCTACTTTATTCCATTATTACAAGGAAGAACAGGCAATTGCACATATTCCTACCTTGAAAATGATGACCCTTTCAAAAGAACAAACAAAAGTTCTTTCGGAAGAATTGTTAACCCTTATAGGCAAGCATAATGGAATTGAGCTAGACCTAGTTGAGGATGTATCACAAATAGGTGGTGGATCATTGCCACTCTATGAATTACCTAGTTGGGTGATTCGTATCAAACCTCAAGGGATGAGCGTCAATGAAATGGAAATACGATTACGACATTTAGAAAAACCGATTATTACACGAATTAGAAAAGATGAAATTATACTGGACATAAGAACCATTGAACCAGATGATTTTTTATATATTGCAAAAGCGATAGAGCAGATATCAGATGAAGGAAAGTAGCGATGAAGAATTTTATTATTGGCACAGCAGGACACATCGATCATGGAAAAACATCACTGATTAGAGCCTTGACGGGAAGAGAGACTGACCGGTTGGAAGAAGAGAAAAGAAGAGGAATCACCATCGACTTGGGATTCACTTATTTTGCTTTGAACAATGAAGAACAGGCTGGCATTATTGATGTTCCAGGACATGAAAAGTTTATAAAAAACATGCTGGCTGGTGTGGGTGGCATGGATATGGTGTTGATGGTCATCGCTGCTGACGAAGGTATTATGCCACAGACTCGTGAGCATTTGGATATCTTAACGATTTTAAATATGAAACAGGGAATTGTCGTACTGACGAAAACTGATATGGTGGAGGAAGACTGGCTGGAAATGGTCAAGGAAGAAATCCATGAAGAAATTGAGAATACTTTCTTAAAAGATGCTCCGATTATACCTGTCTCTTCCTTAACTGGAGACGGTATAGAGGAGCTAAAAAATGAAATCACTGCGATGGCAATGATGGCGGCAGGAAAAAGTTGTGAAACACCCATTCGATTGCCTATTGATCGTGTTTTTACCATTGGCGGATTTGGTACGGTAGTCACGGGAACTCAAATTGAAGGAGTATTGAATGTGGGCGACGAAGTCATTGTATATCCGTTTGGGGAGAACGCAAAAATTCGTAACCTACAGGTTCATGGCAATAACGTAGCGACCTCTTATGCAGGGCAGCGAGTTGCTGTCAACTTAGCAAATATTAAAAAAGATGCATTAGAGCGTGGTTGTATCCTAGCAGAAAAGAATTCTATGGAAGAAACCATGATGTTGGATGTGAAGCTAGAACTCCTTAAGAATACAGATAGAGAACTTCCTAATCGGACTAGGGTTCGATTATATCATGGTACCAGTGAAGTGCTGTGCCGTGTAATTCTATTAGATCGAGAAGTTCTCAAAGCCGGGGAAAGTTGTTTTGCACAACTACGTCTCGAAGAAAAAACCGCAGCGCGTATTCATGATTATTTTGTTTTACGATTTTATTCGCCAATGGAAACGATTGGTGGGGGAATTGTGCTGGATCCTAATCCACTAAAACACAAGCGGTTTCAGCTAGAAATTCTTGATGATTTATCCATTCGTGAACATGGATCTTCAAAAGATTTGATGGAATGCATTCTGAAAAAGCATCATGATTCTTTGCAAACCAGAGAATCTTTGATTCATCTAACTGGTAATGGGAAGTCTGCTGCAGAGCAAGATTTAGAACAATTGATTTGTGAAAAAAAAGTTGTCCCTTTGGGAAAAGAATATGTTGTACATCAAACAACAATCCAATTTTTAAGAGAAAAAACAGGACAAATAATCCGAGGATTTCATGAAAAGTTTCCTCTGAAAGAAGGAATCAGCAAGGAAGAACTAAGAAATAAATTGTACCCAGGTAAATCCAAATGGGCTGATGCAATGCTAAGCTACTTTTTAGAAGAGGGATTTATAAAAATTACAGAGCAAATGATTGCAATGGCTGATTTCAAGATTCAATTTAGCAAAGAGCAATCACAAATGAAAGAACAGTTAGAAAAACTATATCTAGAAAGTGGTTATGCTGCTCCGACCAATGGAGAAGTTGCTAGACAGTATAAAAACCAGCAAGAGGTTCTTCAAATTCTACAAAGTATGTGGGAAGAAGGCATCTTAATTAAACTAGATTTGCAGACATTTTTGCATCAGTCTTGGTATCAAAAAGCTAGAGATGAATTAGAGTTGTTTTTAGAAAAAAATGGTACAATTACCATTGCTGAATTTAGAGATTTAATTGAAACATCTAGAAAATACGCTTTATTGATTTTAGAGTATTTTGACAACAATAAAATTACAAAAAAGGTAGAAGATGCAAGAATGTTGTTTACTTTGTAGATGAAATCTGTTATAATAATATATTGTCAACACTTATTGTGAGAGTAGATGGTGGCTGGTGTTGCCTCTGGTCTTCAAAACCAGTTCGAGGGGTTAGGAGCCTCTTGGGTGGGTTCGATTCCCACATACTCTCGCCATTTCTTTGGTTTTATATTCTTTTATAACATCTATAGATTTTAATCCCAATGTATTCGTAAACAAAATCATCACAATGAAAAACAACATAAAATTGAATCAAGTTAAAGCATAGTGTAATTAGAAATATCCTGTTCATGGATTTATTCTATGTTTTTCTATGTTTTGATTTCGCATATTTGTCATTTGTTGAAGGAGGATAAGCAAATGGAGCAAATTAAGTTAACGGAACTTGTCAGGAATGCAGGGTGTGCTGCAAAAATCGGTCCTGATGTGCTTTCAAAGGTTTTAGGACAAATGCCTAAAAATAATGATGAAAATCTTATGGTTGGTATTGAAACCTCAGATGATGCTGCCGTCTATCGAATCAATGAGCATACAGCTATGATTCAAACCTTAGATTTCTTTACGCCTATGGTTGACGATCCCTATTTATATGGGCAAATAGCAGCAGCCAATGCGATCAGTGATGTCTATGCAATGGGTGGAGAACCCAAATTAGCTATGAATATTTCTTGCTTTCCAAGAGAACTTCCGGAAGATGTGATGAGAGATATTTTGAGAGGTGGTTGGGATAAAGCTCAAGAGGCAGGTGTCATGATTGTTGGTGGGCATACGATTGATGATGTGGAACCAAAATATGGAATGGCTGTCACCGGGTTTGTTCATCCTGATCAAGTCTTAACAAACTGCAACGCAAAACCAGGAGACACCCTGATTCTTACAAAATCGTTGGGCATCGGGATATTGAACGTTGCTTATAAGGGAAAGATGATTGAGGAACAGGCGTATCAGAAGGCACTGGACTCTATGAAAACGCTGAACAAATATGCGAAAGACGCGATGATGAAAGTTGGCGTCCATAGTTGTACTGATGTAACCGGATTTAGTTTGCTGGGACATGGACTGGAAATGGCTCAAGGCAGCAATGTTTCCTTACATTTCATTGCGGATCAAATTCCAATCATTGAGGACGCATTGACAATGGCAAAAATGGGAATGATTCCTCGGGGTGCTTATAATAATAAACGATTTATTGGAGACAAAGTCAAGATTCATCAGAACATTTCTCAAGAGGTTGAAGCATGTCTTTTTGACCCGCAAACGTCTGGAGGATTACTGATTGCTGTATCATCGGAAAAAGCGGAATGGTTGATGGAGGAACTGAAAATATGTCCAACTCCATACCGTATCATTGGAACTGCAGTGGAACGGGAAGAATACGCGATACGCGTATTATAGGAGGTTCTGTTTTGTATTTAGGAATTGACATTGGTTCTACATATATTAAAGCTGCTCTATTAGATGAGTCGGAGGTGCTTTACGAAAAAATAGAAACTGGCTGGAATCCAAAGAGTAATGCGAAAGAGGCCGTGCAAAAGCTTCTTCAAAAAGTAGGAAAATCAGAGGATAGGATTCGTTATTCTGTCAGTACGGGTTATGGGAGAAATCTTTTTTCATCCGACGACCAAGTGACAGAAATTACCTGTCATGCCCTTGGAAGTGCGCATCTATTTCCAAAGATTGATTTTATTATTGACGTGGGTGGACAAGACTGTAAGGCGGTGAAAATCAACCAAGATGGAAGGGTTCTTGATTTTGCTATGAATGATAAATGTGCAGCAGGAACGGGAAAATTTCTTCAGATAATGGCCGAACGCATGAAACTAGATATGCACCACTTTTCTGCATTAGCTAACCTTGAGAGACCAGCAAAAATCAGTAACATGTGCACGGTATTTGCAGAAACAGAAGTTATCGGTTTAATCGCAGAAGGAGAATCAGAGGAAAATATCATTGGAGGTATCTTTCTCTCAGTCGCAAGGCGTATTTCTTCTTTAGCATTAAAAATAAAAGGTTCGCAGGGTGCTCTTGTCGGAGGTGGATCTAATTTTTCAGCGCTGAAAGTTGCCTTGGAAAGAGAACTGGGAACAAATCTACAAACCAATCAGTATTCAGAATTTACGGGAGCAGTGGGCGCAATGCTCTTGGCGAAAAAATTGGAGGAAAAACATGGAACTCAAAGCATCAAAACAATTTGACAATTTAAGAGACGAGAATATGCTGATTTTGAAAAATGCCAATGAAAACGGAAAAAAAACAATCGGGTACTACTGTACCTATGGACCTCAGGAAATCGCAGATGCTGCTGGAGCTTATTCTGTGACACTCTGCGGTACAAAAGAAGATCCAATTGCTGATGCAGAAAAGGATCTGCCACGAAATTTATGTCCGTTGATTAAATCTTCATACGGCTTTGCTGTAACTGATAAGTGTCCGTATTTTTTCTTTTCTGACATGATTGTTGGAGAAACCACTTGTGATGGAAAAAAGAAAATGTATGAAATGATGGGGGATTTTAAAAATATTCACATTATGCAGATGTTACCGAATCAGACAAATGAGTCTGCAGCTGTGATGAAGCAGGAAATTCTTAAATTCAAAGATAGAATTGAAGAGGTTACGGGGAATAAGGTCACGGATGATAGCCTGAGAGCTTCCATTTCATTACTGAATGAAGAACGTAAAACCTTAAAAAAGCTATTTGATATGAACCAAAACAAACCAGCACTTATGGCAGGAACTGAAATGTTAAAAGTTTCTTGGCAAAGCGGATTTCACCTTAATCGCAATGAACGCATTGAAATGCTGAAATCTTTAATTGTGGAGCTGGAAGAAAACAAGGCAGCGGGTGCATTCCATGACAGTGAAAGTACTCCTCGTATTTTGTTAACAGGGGTTCCTACCGGTGTGGGATGTGACAAGATCTTAGCTATTGTAGAAGAATGCGGTGGAAATGTAGTGGTATTTGAGAATTGTACAGGGTATAAACCAGTTGATTTGCTTGTGGATGAAACCATGGCTGAAGTTGATCCATATCAGGCCTTGGCGGATCGTTATATCCAGATTCCTTGCTCCATCATGTCACCAAACAAGAAACGAGAAGAAAAACTAGAAAAACTAGCTAAGGAATTCCAAGTGGATGCAGTCATTGATTTGACGTGGCAGGCGTGCCATACCTATAATGTAGAGGCAAATTCCATTGAAAAGCTAGTAAAAGAAAAACTGGAACTACCATATTTACATATTGAAACAGACTATTCTTCTTCAGATTGGGAACCACTGAAGATTCGAATCAAAGCCTTATTGGAAATGATTTAAACAGGAGAACATATCATGGATAAAACAATACAAGCTGCGGGCCTTCGTTGCCCACAGCCTATTATAGAAACAAAAAAAGCGTTGGATGCTATGGAGGAAGGTGTTGTAACCACCATAGTTGATAATCCAGATGCAGTGGAAAATTTGATGGTCTTTTCTCGCAATTCAGGGTATACTGCAAATCATACTAAGATAGAAGATTTGTATCACGTAACCATCGAGAAAAGAAAACTGTCTGCTTGCGAACTGGCTGTGAATAGTAAAAGTTTAGTGATTCTTATTGCATCAAACGTATTTGGACAGGGTTCGGATGAGCTAGGAGAAAATCTAATGAAGAGCTATATCTATGCATTGACGGAAGTAGAACCAAAGCCTCAGACGCTCATCTTTATGAACAAAGGTGTTATCTTTACCACAGAAATTTCAGAAGTGAAAGACAGCATTAAGCAGCTGGAAGAAGCTGGTGTAGAGATTATTTCATGTGGTACGTGCTTAAGCTACTACGGACTATCGGAACAGTTAATTGCTGGAAAAGTATCAAACATGTATACGATTTCAGAAAAGATGAACCAGGCTGAACGGGTAATTCGAATATAAGATGGAGGACGATTATGGACAGGGGTTATTTCTACGTGCTATCATTTGATTCAACAAGTCATGCAATCCAAACGGAAAAGCGTATCAAGGGAGTTTTTGATATAGCCGTGATACCGACTCCAAGAGAAATAACAAGCAACTGTGGTCTATCGATCAAGGTGGATTCTCAGGAACTTGATAGACTAGAAGTATTTGTAGAAGCATTGCAAGTGCCTACAAACCTGTATCGTTTTAGTCATCGAAAGACCGAGGCAGGCCGTGAAGTATGCCTGATTAAAAAAGGAATAGGATTATGATTTATTTAGATAATGCGGCAACTACACATCCAAAACCTGAAGCGGTATATAAAGCTGTAAATACCTGCATGAGAACATTCGCGGCAAATCCGGGAAGGTCAGGGCATAAAATGGCGCTGCAAGCAAGCCGAGAAATCTATCAGACTAGGGAAGAAGCCGCCGATTTTTTTCATGCGAAAGATCCGTTTCGCATGATTTTTACCAGCAATGCAACAGAATCACTCAATTTAGCCATAAAAGGAATTTTGAAGCCGGGGGACCATGTAATCACATCTGCGATGGAGCACAACTCCGTGATTCGGCCCCTCTACCGGCTAAAAGAAATTGGTGTGGAAACAACCGTTGTTGCTTGTGACCAACTAGGCAGACTTAATCCGGAAGACGTCAGAAAAGCGCTTGGCGAGAACACTCGACTTGTGGTAATGACCCATGCATCTAACGTAACCGGTACAATAATGCCAATCAATGCAATCAGCGAAATTTGTAAAGAGAATCAAATTCACTTTTTATTAGACGCATCGCAAACAGCAGGTGTCCTTCCCCTTGATGTGGAAAGTCTTTCTCTATCGATGATGGCAACAGCGGGTCATAAGGGGCTCTTAGGACCACAAGGAACTGGTTTGCTCTATGTTGCAGAGGGAGTTCCGTTGCGTCCACTCAAAGAAGGTGGAACAGGGAGTCGTTCGGAAGAATTGACGCAGCCTGACATTATGCCCGATCTATTTGAAAGTGGAACGCTTAACACTCCTGGGATTGCTGGGCTTGGTGCTGGCATCACATACGTAAAAGAAAATCGCGAAAAAATATATCTTCACGAAAAAAAGTTGACTGAATTTCTAATTGAAGAATTACAAAAAATACCAGGTGTAATATTGTATGGTGCAAATGATCAGGATATAGAGAGAGCTGGTGTCGTATCCTTGAATCTTTTGGACTTACCATCCACAGAGGTTTCTTACTTACTGGACAGCCAATTTGATATTTGCTCTAGGTCGGGCTTACACTGTGCACCTTTGGCTCACAAGACGATTGGAACACTCCAGAGGGGAACCGTTCGGCTCAGTGTCGGTTATGAAACCACAGAGAATGAAATAGTAGCAGCAATTGATGCAATCAAGGAGATTTGTCGGAAACAGTAGATGATTGAAACTGGCTGATTAGGCAACAAAAAAGAAGAATTAGAACCCACATCATTATTTTTTTTCATTCCATGGAACTTTCTGGTATTCCTTACGTCTAAAAATAAGTAACAGATAAAGGGTATTGAAAAAGAATGGAACAGGAGAAAAAACTATGAATGAAATGAAAAGCAAAGTGACGGCTAGCATTATTGTTGCGGTGATTCTTGCCTTAGCAGTTATTGGGTCTTCCTTTATTTTGGTGGATGGTGTGAAAGCCGTAAAGGGTGGAAGCAACAAGATTACAGTCACTGGATCAGCAAAACAGCAGATTACTTCTGACTTAATCGTATGGAGTGGAAGCTTTTCTTCCAAATCACCAGCATTGCAAGAGGCATATACTGCACTGGAAGCTGATAAAAATAAGGTTATGGATTATCTTGTAAAGCAAGGGGTAAAAAAAGACGACATCGTTTTTTCGTCTATTAATACCAATACATACTATATTATCTTGCCCAATGGCATGTATACCAGCGATGTGGATTATTATGAATTAAATCAGACGGTTACCATCAGTTCTGAAGAAATCGATAAAATCACAGATATTTCGAGAAATGTGACAGAACTTATCAATGAAGGAATACAGTTTCAGTCTTTTTCACCACAATACATGTATACGAAGATTGCAGATATGAAGGTTACTATGCTAGCAGAAGCTACAAAGGATGCAAAAAAACGTGCAGAGATGATTGCAGAAAATGCGGGAAATAAACTAGGTGATTTGAAATATGCCGATATGGGAGTGATTCAGATTACTCCGCTCTATTCCAATGAGGTTTCTGACTATGGGATGAATGATACGTATTCCTTAGAAAAAGAAATCACCGCAATTGTGCATTGTGATTTTGAGATAGAATAAGAAATTAATCTAAAATGACCCCGAGCCTTGAAAGGCATCGGGGTTTTTGTTATGATAAGGGAAATACTTCCAAGGTGCTTTTTCCGTAGACTATCAGTGATGTTTTTATGATTCGCTTGTTTGGTCATAGATTAAAAGGAGACGAGTTGGCAATGCTATTATTAGATAAACCATATATATCTAATCTACTTCAAGAGACTGCAGTAGCATTAGAATTACCTGTTCTAAAAAAGGAAAGCTTGGAGGGCATGCTATGGAATAAAAATATTAATTTGCTTTCCGAAACATCGTTTATCGATATGTTAGAAAAAAAATCACCCCATAAGCTGTATTCAAACTCTGAAAATGCAATCAATTGGATGATGAAGAATCTCGAAGGAACCAGAATTCCAGAATTTATTGATACTTGCAAAGATAAGGTGAAATTTAGAGAAAAAATCAAACCACTTTACCCTGATTTTTATTATCAGGAAATTAACAATGAGATTCTTTTTCAGTTAGATGTGACTAAAATAAAAAAGCCATTTATTATAAAACCATCCGTAGGTTTTTTTAGTATTGGAGTATATAAAGTTGAAAAAGATGAAGATTGGCCTGAAATCATTGCAAACCTGATAACAGACATACAGAACGCCAAAGGGTTATATCCAGAGGAGGTAATGGATGCTTCGTGCTTTATCATTGAGGAGTGTGTCGTAGGAGAAGAGTTTGCCATTGATGCGTATTATGATCATACTGGAGAACCGGTAATTCTGAACATACTCAAACATCCTTTTTCTTCATCAACGGATGTAAGCGATCGCATATACTATACGTCTGTGGATTTGATTTCTCAATATTTGGTTCCATTTCAACAGGTCTTGAAGGACATTGGCGCATGTACTGGGCTTGTTGATTTTCCTGTACATGCAGAAGTGCGTGTCGACGAGAATGGGCATGTCGTACCGATTGAATTAAATCCTATGCGCTTTGCGGGATGGTGTGTAACGGACCTTGCCTTTTTTGCTTATGATTTGAATCCATATATTTACTATTTTAAAGGACAGAAACCTGATTGGGAAAAAATCATAAAAGAAAAAGAGGGAAAGCGATACTGTATGATTTTAGTAGATATGCCACATGGGATGTTAGCCGAAGATGTTTTAGGCTTTCAATATGATGCATTGTCATCAAAATTTCAAAAAGTAATGGAAGTCAGAAAAATTGACTATCATAAGTATCCCGTATTCGGGTTTTATTTTATAGAAACGCCTGCAAATTCAGATGAAATTGATATGGTATTGTCTTTGGATTTCAATGAATTTGTTATTCGCTAAAGGAGTAGCAGGCTTTTTCTTCATTGCAATTAGCGTAAAAAGATAAGGGGCAGTAGGATGAAAGACAATTTCTGGATTGATGAAAATATAAGCAGACTTCTAGACATTGGTATTGCTTTAACTGCAGAAAAAGATTATAACAAGCTTTTGGAAAAAATTATTTCTGAGGCCAGAAATATTGCCAATGCAGATGGCGGAACCTTATATATTCTTGAAAATAACAAGCTGCATTATAAAATAATGCAGACCAAATCTATGGATTTTTTTAAGGGAAGTGATGGAGCTGTGATTTCTATCCCTCCAGTGGAAATGGTCCGGAGCAATGTATCTGCATACTGTGCCCTATCAAATGAAATCATTAATATCCCAGATGTATATCACTCGGAACTCTTTGATTTTTCAGGTCCAAAAAGGTTTGATGAATCCACAGGATATGTGACAAAGTCAATGCTTGTTATACCATTGACCAATCGAGAACGTAAAGTAATTGGCGTTTTGCAGCTAATCAACGCGCTGGACGCTAATCACAAACCAGTTTCCTTTGAGCCCTATCTTGAAACAATCATTGCTTCCCTTGCATCTCAAGCAGCAATCGCTATTGAAAATATGCGATATGTGGAAGAAATTAAACGTTTTTTTGACTCATTTGTAGAAGTCATGGCAACAGCCATTGATGAACGTACACCGTATAATGCGAGTCATTCGAAAAATATTGCCAAACTAATGGATCAATTTGCCCTGTATATCAATCGTTCGCGAAAGGAACCATTTCAGAAGATTTTTTTTGATGGTCCAAAGCGGAATGAAATGGTCACAGCAGCGTGGCTTCATGATATTGGTAAAATTGCAGTACCGATTGAGGTGCTGGACAAACCAACTCGAATGGGAGAGCGGTTAACCGAACTACTTCTTCGATGGGATTTAATTGAAACGAAACTAAGGCTTCGTTATTTAGAACAAATTTGCAGCAATGGCTTAACCGAAATGAAAAAAAAGACTTTGGAGGAAGAATGGATTTTTGACTCTAATTATCTTCGGCAGGCGAGGGAATTTGTACTTCATCTCAATGAGCCTGCTACTTTTGTGGATTTAGAGAAAAGAGAACGGCTGGATGAACTGAAACACCACAGCTTTTTAGAGATTACAGAACCACTCCTGCTCGATTCTGAATATGAAAATCTTTGCATTCAGAAGGGAACTTTAACCGATGAGGAACGTGCAGTCATAGAAAATCACGTAAAAGCCACAGCTAGAATATTGTCCAAGATGACCTTTCCTGATTACCTAAAGTTTGTTCCGGAATGGGCGATGAAACATCATGAATTTTTGGATGGAACAGGATATTTTAATGGTTTTGCAGAGGATGAGCTCCCTATCGAAGTCAGAATGCTTACTATTTTAGATATTTATGATGCACTGACAGCAGTGGACCGACCCTATAAGCCTGGTATGGAATGTAGTAAAGCTTGCCTTATTTTAAGCCAGATGGCTGGCGACGGCAAATTAGACAAAGATTTAGTCGAAAGTTTTATAGAAGGTCGTATTTGGGAAAAATGTGAGGAGTGTGATTATGGGAAATAAGAAATCTGTAACGCTTGCAGTAGCTGTAATTATTTTTGTTGTTTTTTCATATTTTATGGACTATTTTATACCTTTTCAGAACATCATATATGATTCCTTTTACGAATCTGAACAAGAAATCAACGACAATATTGTCATTGTAGGCATCGATGATCTGAGTTATGAAAACATTGGCCGGTGGCCGTATTCTAGAGAAACTCAAAGCAAGATATTTGAAAATATTTTAAGAGATCATCCTGCAGTGCTAGGGATTGATGTGATTTATGATGCGAAAACGGACGACGTAAACGATAATATGCTGTTAGAAACCTTGGATCAGAACAATGTGGTTTGCGCCAGTATTTTAGTCTCTGGAAAAGAACAATGGGGATATGTGTCTGAAAACACGTATATCAAGCCGTTTCCTGCACTGGATCAAGAGGTTGACACTGGATATATCAATACGTATACAGAGCAGAGTGACGGCGGGGTCGTAAGGCGAACTATGCTTAGAAAAGAATTTGATGGATCCTCATATGATAGCTTTTCTTATCGAATTTTTCAGAAATATATACAAAATAATTCTGGAATAACTGAACCACTTTGGAAAATGAACTTGACCAATCACCCGTTGTATATTGATTATGCTGGATCTCCAATGAGTTTTACAAATATATCTGCTTATTTAGTATATAACGACATGATACCAGAAGGTTTTTTTGAAGGTAAAATCGTATTATTTGGCCCGTACAGTTTAGGGATGCAGGACGAATATCTTATGCCTTTGGATAAAAATGAAAAAATGTTTGGAATCGAAGTCCATGCGAATATTCTTCAATGCTTGATGGATCATCGGTTCAAAGATAGTCTCAATGGCTTTGGAGAGCTGGCTTTTATAATAATAGCTGGTGTGGTATCTTTTCTTGTAGCAAGAAGAATGAAGCCAGCAATTGCATTGATAATCAATGGAGTTTTGGTTATTGCACTTTTGATGGCAGGAAAGCAATTGTATTCTATTGGAATCGTATTTCAAGTAATCTATCCGATTATCACCGTTGTATTTCTATATATTCTAACTTTGGGTTTCAACTATCTAGAGCAATTGAGAGAAAGAAAACGGATTACTGGGATCTTTGGAAAATATGTTGCACCACAAGTAGTAAAACAAATCTTGTCTGATGGGGAAGAAAGCTTAAAGCTTGGTGGCACGAGAAGATACATATCTGTATTGTTTGTGGATATTAGAGGATTTACGCCGTTATCAGAAAAAGCAGAACCGGAAGAGGTTGTGGAGATATTAAATGCATATCTAGATTTATGTGCAAAATCAATTTTTAAAAATGGCGGGACTTTAGATAAATTTATTGGTGATGCTACCATGGCGATTTATAACGCCCCTTTGGATTTGGAAGACCATGCTTTTGCAGCAATCAAAACCGCATGGGAAATGAAGCAAGGTGCAGAACCTTTGATGAAAAAGCTTCAAGAAAAATATGATAGAATCGTTCAATTTGGTATTGGGATCAATACCGGATATGCAGTAGTCGGTAACATCGGGTCAAACGAGCGTATGGATTATACTGCAATTGGCGACACTGTAAATACCTCTGCGCGACTAGAAAGTAATGCAAAACCAGGTCAAATACTGATTAGTAAGGAGACCTATGATTTGGTTCAAGACAGGATAACGGCTACTGCCCTTGGTGGGATTAAAGTGAAGGGAAAAGAAGAAGAATTGGAAGTATATCAGGTTGATGGATTGAGAAGTTAGAACTATAAAATAATCATATTTATAAAGGTGTGTAAAAATTTACTGTTACAGTACAACAGGGCGTAAAAACTCTATTGTTGCAATACAAAAGTATCTATTAGAAGGAGTATTCTCAATGAAACAGTTTTTCAAATCAGTTATTGCTTTTTTGCTCATATGTATGCTTTGTGTTCCGAATCTATTTGCCTATGGTAGCACCAGTGTAAGAACCGCAAAAATCACTGGGTTTTCAGGTAGTGTAAGCATTATGAAATCTGGGAGCGAAAAAGCTTTTTCACCAGAAAAAGGAATGAAACTCACCCACGGGGATCGAATTATTACAGGAAAAGATTCTTGGGTTAAACTTGATGTTGATGGAGACAAAGAATTAAAAGTTGGTGAAAAAACCTACATCTCCTTGGAAGAGCTAACCTATGAAGACGGAGGCGAAAAAACAAGCATTCGATTATTCAATGGAGATCTTTGGACAAATATCGAACAAAAGCTTGGGAAAGATGATGAGTTTGAAGTGAAGACTCCAAATGCGATTATGGGTGCGAGAGGAACAAAATTTCTAGTATCCTATGATGAGATGCCTGCTGATGGAACGGAGCGTGAAGGGAACAAATCTACCCTTACGGTTTTAGAAGGCGTAGTGCAGGCGGTAGCAACAGCTACCGTGAAAGTCAAAGATGAGAACGGAAATATTATAGAAAAAAAATTAACGATTGCTGTTAGTGTAGAAGCTGGCGAAGATGTCGAACTGGTACTGGCAAAAATAGAAGCGGAATTACAAAACATTGCGGATGAAATTCAGGAAAAGGACCAAGAAGGAGAGATATCTCTTGAAGACATTCAAAACGCAGTGACGAGCAGAATTTCTCAGGAAGATATGGACTCAATGAATGTTGAGGAAATCGATTTTGACAAGCTAGATTCCTTCTCGCTTAGTACCATTTTAGAGGAATTAGAAACTGAAGAAAAAACAGATGAAGTAGTAGATTTAATCGAACACTTAAAACAATTGTATCAAACTACTTCTGAAGAAGAACAAAAAGAAGAAGAAAAGCAAGAAACGCTGATTGAGAGTATTTCAGATAGTACGAAAATTATATATGAAAAATCAACGAGTAGCGGAACTTCGGGATCCTCTTCTGGCACGACGAACACAGTCTATCCTACCAGCATCACATTCTCTTCAGAACAACAGAATATTATTCTGTTGCGAGAAAATACAATTCAGCTTAGTCCGATTATATTACCGGTAGATGCAACCAACCAGACCTTGACTTGGGAAACGAGCAATTCACAAATTGTTTCCGTTAGCGGAGGAGCCATTACGGGTGTAGGCCTTGGATATGCTACGATTTCTGCAATTTCAGCTAATGGATTGGTCACTGGAACAACCAATGTTGTAGTTTACAACGACAGTTTCACAATGGAAATGACCACTGGTAAAACAATGGATACCGATTACAATGGATTTGTTGATCGGATTGCAATGACTTTTTCGGATACCATAAAGAAAGATTCTATAGATGTAAGTTCGTTAAGTATTAACCCAAATGTTGAATTGTACTTTGGGCAAATTTCTTCATCTGCAATTGATACAGAGGCAGGAAACATACTAAATTTGGAAATGACAGAGGACAATGAAGGTACTCCAATTGGATACAATTCGGGGATTTATGGCATGGTACTTGGAGACGAAGGTGTAGTTCACTCTCTCAAGTATGCTTCAGCCCAAATTGGAGAAAAAAGTATTACTGATGGGGCCCCTCCTGTCTTAATTGCTTGGATTTTAAATTTTGGTGCCGCTGAAAAAAGCGTAGAACTTGTTTTCTCGGAAGAGTTTTGCACTTCTGCTGCCATTGATACCAGTAAAATATATATCACAGATCAGAGTGGTAATACTGCGATTCCAATTGGGAACTCGGTTACTAGTTCAAGAACGGATGAGGGAGATGGCTCTTTTATTGTAGACATCGTATTTGATTCTTCTGAAACGCCAGAAAGTATTTTAGCCCTAGAACCAACTGATGGGAAGTATTATATAAAAATGGATTCTGGAGCCGTAATGGATGGGAATTATAATTCAGCTGTATTGTATCAAAATCAGTCATTGCAGTTATGCAAAGCTCACACCGTAGACACGACCCCGCCAGTTGTTACTGGCGTAACAGATGAAGGAAATGGTTTTACTGATATTGCCTTCAGTGAGTTTATGGATTCGTCAACAATATCTGTGACACCATCAGGGACAGTTTCCATTGCAGGGATATCTTTAATTGCGGGTAATAAGACAGCTCATGTGGAAATGGTGAATTTGAATTCGGGAGATACTATTACCATAGAAGGAAAAGATATTTCTGGCAATAGTTTATCTCAGGTGGTGTATTCGTATGATGGATTGTGCTGGAATCATTAAACGATGAGTGAAATCCAAACAATCAATAAATGATATTGTATCTTGCGAGGATGATATAAGAAAGGATTTAAAATGAAGTATTTTCGGAGACGAATCATCGTTTCATTTCTAATGATATTTGCTTTGGGGCAAAGTGCTTATGGTGCAGAGTCGGTTTTTGAATATGCTGGACAAGGAGAACCCAACTATATTGATGGTGAATTGACGGAGGCAGCATTCAATCAGCCCTATGGAATTTGTGTGGATAATCAAGGTAATCTTTTGGTGGCAGACACCTATAATAACTGTATTAGAAAAATTAGTGGAACAGAAGTATCAACGATAGCGGGGACAAGCAAAACCACTGACTTGATGGGATTTCTATTGGGAGGATACTTAGACGGCACCGTATCGACGGCATACTTTAATAAACCACGGGATGTTTTGATGAATGAGAACGGAGAACTTTTTGTTGCTGATACTGGCAATAATGTGATTCGAAAAGTCAGCAATGGAAATGTCACTACATTGGCTGGGAAGGAAACCGCTGGTTATCAAGATGGAACGGGAACACGCGCGCTGTTTAATGGACCTGCCGGTATGGCTATGAATGAGGATGGATTATTATATGTTGCAGATACAAAGAATAACGCCATCCGTGTGATCTCCAAAGATGGTAACGTTTCAACCATGAAATTTATCTCTTCTGATGCTTCCTTCGATTACAGCAAGTTAAATGAACCAAGCGACTTGGCATTTGGACCAGATCAGACCTTGTATATTTTGGATAGTGGTAATCAAATGATTAAAAAAGTAATCGATGGAGTGATCTCTAAAGTTGCAGGTGGTATTGGAGTACTTGATGAATATGGATATAGAGCCAGTGGGTTTCAAGATGGAGATGCAGCTTCAGCAACCTTCAACTTCCCGAAAGGAATTTGCGTACTAGATAACGGATTGATTCTTGTGGCAGACACATGGAATCATTCGATTAGAATGGTAAAAAAGGATGGGACTGTCGTAACCTTGAGTGGTAATGGAAAAGCAGGAAATCAAGTTGGATTGGTTGGCAGCAATGAATATAATGCCCCGTCGGGACTCGCTTATCAGAATGGAAGCCTGTATGTATCAGATATGTGGAACAATGAAATAAAAAGAATACCAATGAATTACGGCGATAGCGTCTTTGATTTGAGTTTGGCGTATGCGACGTCTAATGTGGATTATTCTAAAAAATATCCTGGCATTGTCAATGTTGTTGTTGATAATGAATTTGTAGATTTTCAGGACGTTACCACTGTAAATATCGGTGGGAAAACCTATTTCCCGATCCGAAGAATTGCTGAGTCAATGGGGGCAACGGTTTCTTATGATAGTAGAACACGAGTCATAACCATAGCATACCAAGGTAAGACGGTAAGCTATTCTTTAAACGCGGAAAACATCAAAGTCATCAACGGACGTTCCTTGATCCATATTAGAGAATTGGCAACCGATTTGGGATTTTTCTTGACGTGGGATGGAACGAATCAGACTGTTATTGTAACGAAATAAAGAAAAAGGATGGAGCCTTTGTAAGAGGGAAAACAATGAATCCACAATTTGTATTTGTGTTTGTTTTGGCACATTTTTTGGGTGATTTTGTATTTCAAACAAATACCATTGCTAAAATAAAATCGGAAAGTGTTCGAGGTGTTTTGATTCACTGCAGCGTCGTAGGACTTGTGCAGGTTTTGTTGTTGGCGCCCTTTGGTATGGAAGGGATTGTACCAGCGCTCATCAGTGGAAGTCTTCACTTTTTGATTGATTTAGTGAAATTATATACTGGAAAGTGGTTGATTCGATTCACTCTCCTTTATTTTCTTGTTGACCAAGGGGTTCACATTGGAATCATCTTTTGGTTAGGATCCATATGGAATCCATCCTTTTTGATGAGTCCAAGTTTGTTATCTCTGGCTTGTGGTTTCTTCATTTTGATTGTTGCAACCTTCATTGCCACCATTATGTGCAAGATGTTAGTACGGGATTTATTTGATGAAGTTAGAGAACTGCCGTTTTTTATGAAAGGAGAACGTCAGGTAGATAGCTTGTTTTCTCTATTATTTTGGATTGGATTCTTTTTCCTTCCAAAGTGGAGCCCGTGGGCATTGCTGATCCTATTGATTCTTCCTTACCACAAGATGATAAAAAAGAAGTTTCCATATGACACAAAGCATGTCATATGGAAACTTGGTTTTTACGCATTATTGGCGTGGGCAGGAACAACCCTTTGGGGTGTTATAGCTGTTTCTCTGCTGCCGCAATGACTGATTTGAGCGCCTTGATTCTGGCAAAATATTTGTCATTGGATTCTATCACAATCCATGGAGCATATGTGGTGCTAGTGCGCAATAACATTTCATCTACTGCGGTCTCATAAGAACTCCATCTTTCACGGTTTCTCCAATCCTCCTCTGTAATTTTGTAGCTTTTAGAAGGTGTGTTTTGACGCTCCTCGAATCGACGCAGCTGTTCTTCTTGATCAATATGAAGCCAAAATTTTACAAGGATAACACCAAAATTTGTTAATTGTTTTTCCATCTCATTGATTTCTCTATAAGCTCTTTTCCACTCTTCTTCTGTGCAAAATCCCTCAATTCTTTCAACGAGAACTCTACCATACCATGTCCGATCAAAGATAGAAATATGTCCAGCTTTCGGTATTTTATTCCAAAAACGCCATAAATAGTGGTGCTCTTTCTCTTCCGATGTTGGGGAAGCAATTGGTATGACTTCATAACCTCTTGGATCGCAATTTTCAACCATCCGTTTGATATTGCCACCTTTGCCTGCCGCATCCCAACCTTCATATGCAATCATGATAGGAATTCTTTTACTATATATTTCATACTCAATTTCACGTATTCTTTTTTGGCAGATTTTTAACTCTTCTTGATACTGTTCTTTTGTGAGGAATTTGGATAGATCTGTTTCCTTAAGGATTGATGATGCAACCCGATTTTCATCCGAGGCTGACACAATCGTGGAAGCGTTTTCTTTGCTTGACATCTTTTGATCAACAGATGCGATTTTTCGTTCCAACGCATCGACAACGGTGGAGAACATTTTTAGCTTGGCAAATTTTTTGTGATTGGATTCAATAACAGTCCAAGGTGCATATTCTGTATCAGTTCTTTGAATCATCTTTTCAAACAAGTCAAGATACACTTCAAAATCCTTATTCATTTTCCAAGTAGCCTTATTGACCTTCCATGCCGTTGAGTCATTCGCCTCTAAAGCCTCTAACCTTTTCTTTTGCTCTTTTTTATTGATATGAAGAAACAATTTGATAATCAAAACGCCATCATCGGCAAGTTGTTTTTCAAAAGAGCTAATATCTTCAAAAGATTTTTCGTAGGATGATAAAGCCAGAGTATTGGTTAAGGTTTCAACCGATACTCTTCGATACCAGCTTTGATCAAAAATAGCGATTCGTCCTTTGGAAGGAGTCTTGAGCCAGTAACGCCATAAAAATGGTCTCATTTTCTCTTCCTCTGTCTCATCGTGAATAAAATAGGCATTAAAACCTCTAGGATCAAGGGGGAGAAGAAGTTCGTTAATCATTGTTCCTTTCCCTGACGTTTCAAATCCTTCAAAAACAATAATAACTGGTATTTTTCGATCCTTTGCATCTCTTTGCAACTGCGCTAGCTTTTCCTTTAATAGAGCCAAGTCGTTTTTATAAGTGCTATCATCAATAGTCCGTTCCAACGTGATTTCATTTAGCATCTTCGTCACTCCTTCCAATTGCATGAACCAATTCAATTGTATTATTTATACCAACATTTTCTGGAAATTATCATAGAAGGATGAAAAATATGGGGGTCATCTGATATAATGGTTTCATATTATGAAAGAAAAGGATTTGAGATAGATGAAAAAGAAAGTAGTGATGGGAATTCTAGCTCATGTTGATTCTGGAAAAACCACATTATCCGAAGGACTGCTATATTTGGGTGGAAAGCTAGGAAAAATGGGGCGAGTCGATAATCAAGATGCATTTTTTGATCACAATGCACTGGAAAGGGAGCGTGGCATTACGATTTTTTCAAAACAAGCCGCGATTCAGTTAGATGAGATAGAGCTTACGCTATTAGATACACCAGGACATGTTGATTTTTCAGCTGAAATGGAGAGAACCATATGGGTTCTTGATTATGCAATTTTGATGATTAATGGTGCCGATGGGATTCAAAGCCATACAAAAACGCTGTGGAATTTGTTAAAAGCTTATGAGATACCAGTCTATATATTTGTCAATAAGATGGATCAAATAGGGGCTGAAAAACAAGTGTTGATGGAACAAATTAGAAAACAATTTGGTGATGGATGCATTGACTTTGATCAAGATGATACTGAGATCCAAAACGAACAACTTGCAATGTGCAAAGAAGAGTTTATGGAAGAATACTTAGAGAATGGATTTGTTTCAAAGGAACAGATTAAAGATGGAATTTTATCTCGAGATATTTTTCCTTGCTATTTTGGTTCTGCGTTAAAATTGGAAGGCATTGACACATTTCTTGGTGGGATAGAGCAATTTGTGACTACTCCAAAATACTCCAATGAATTTGGATGTAAAATATATAAAATAACTCGTGATGAGCAAGGCAATCGCTTTACTCATATGAAGATAACTGGTGGCACCCTAAAAACAAAAGATACACTTTCGAGACAGGGGATAGAGGAAAAAGTCAATCAAATCAGAATTTATTCCGGCCATAAATATGAAACGGTTAGTGAGGCAAGTGCTGGAACGATATGTACCGTTCTTGGACCTAGTAAACTATTGGCTGGCCATGGTATTGGAATGGAGCATGATCGACAAGCTCCATTTTTAGAACCAGTCTTATTTTATCGGATTGATATTCCGCAGGGAATCAGTCCAAGACAGATTCTTCCCAAGCTTTGGCAGATAGAGGAGGAAGAACCAGAACTCCACATCGTATGGAATGAAGAACTCAATGAAATTCAAGCCCAATTGATGGGAGAAATACAAATGGAAATCTTGGCAGATATGATACGCGAACGATTTGACTTTCAGGTATCATTTGGGGAAGGCCATATCAAGTATAAGGAAACGATTGGTAATACGGTGGAAGGGATCGGCCATTTTGAACCACTGCGTCATTATGCCGAAGTGCACCTTCTTATGGAGCCAGCTGTAAACGGTAGTGGGTTGCAATTCAAAACAAATTGTAGCGAAGATCTTTTGGGTAGAAATTGGCAACGGCTGATACTGAGTCACCTAGAAGAAAGAATGCATAAGGGGGTACTCACAGGTTCCCCGATTACGGACATAACAATGACTCTTGTTGGTGGAAAGGCACATGCGAAGCATACAGAAGGTGGAGATTTTAGAGAGGCGACCTATCGTGCGGTAAGGCAGGGACTAATGGAAGCTGATTCTGTCCTTTTGGAGCCATATTATTCTTTTCAACTGGAAATCCCTGAAAAGATGGTGGGACGAGCGATGATGGATATAGAATCTATGGGTGGAAATAGTGAGATCGAAACAACAGACGGTGAGATTGTTCTCCTGATTGGAAAAGCACCAGTGTCAAATATGAGAAACTATCAGCGGGAAGTAATAGCCTATACCAAAGGGCTTGGTAGGTTAAATTGTCAATTTTCTGGCTATGAACCTTGCTCTAATCCAGAAGAAATAGTGCGCCAATTAGCGTACGAACCAGAGCATGACACGGAACATTCATCTGCTTCCGTCTTCTGTTCGAGTGGAACTGGATTTTTCGTACCATGGGATGAGGTAAAACAATATATGCATGTGGAACCGTACCTGAAACAAACAGATACGAATAAAAGGGAGCATGGGGACACAAATTCTCAGTTATCATCAACTCAAAATATTAGCTTGGAAGAAATCAATCGAATTATGAATCAAACCTTTTTTGCAAATCAAGGTAAGAGAGGAATGAAAAAGAAAACCAACGGAGTCAGAGAAACCGAATATACCCAAGGAGGAGATCTCAGATACACAGCTTCCTATAGTAATGTCAATCAAAAGGAAGAATATTTGCTAATTGATGGGTACAACATTATTCATAGTTGGCCAGAGCTAAAGGCTCTTGTTGCGTCTAACCTGGATGGTGCAAGAACTCAGCTTTTGGATGTTTTAACCAACTATCAAGGGATTCGAAGTGGGAAAATGATGGTTGTGTTTGATGCATATAAAAAAGAAGGTCATCGTGAGGAGATAGAGGAACACCATGGTGTGCAGGTAGTCTATACAAAAGAAGCGCAGACAGCAGACCAGTATATTGAGAAATTTGCCCATGATCAAAAGGGAAACTATCAAATTGTGGTAGCAACTTCCGATGGATTGCAACAACTAATCGTAAGGGGAGAAGGATGCAGACTGATTTCTGCAAGAGAATTATTAGAAATCATTGAGGATACAGTTAAGAACTTAAGAAGTCAGTACAATTTCAATCTATCAAATAAGAATCTGTTAGAAGACGTGATTGGAGACCAAAATAAAAAACAATTGGAAAAGTTGACGCAACATAAGGAGTAAGGCACAAACAAGACAGATGATGAGGAAGAGTTTGTATTATTTGGAAAAGGGTAAATATATTACTGATTATGTATTCCTTTTGGTTTGAAGGAAATATGATGATGTTTGCTCTTGAAAAATCATATGGGATAATATATGTGTTATGGTGCAGGAAAATAGCATTCCAGCGGAAATGGAGCGATTTAATGCTTGATATTACAAAATTAGTGTGTGGGGGAGACTTTTATGGAGATGGGCTTCGGTATTCTCATGGCACAAAAGGAGAAAGAAACGGAGTAAGCAAAGGCAGAGGACCAGTTGTGGTTTGGAATTGTACCAAAACCTGCAATTTAAAATGTAAGCATTGTTACTCTAGTTCAGATAGTAAAAAATACCCTGATGAATTATCAACTGAAGAAGCGAAGTATATGATTCGATCCTTAAGCCAGTTTCATGTTCCAGTTTTACTGATTTCTGGAGGAGAACCCTTGCTTCGAGAGGATCTGTTAGAGTTGGTATCTTATTGCAAACAGTATCAAATAAGGACAACAATTTCCACCAATGGCACGTTGATTCATAAAGATATGGCGAAAGCATTAAAGGCTCATGAGGTTGGATATGTAGGAATTAGTATTGATGGGATTGGTGCAAAACACGATTTGTTTCGAGGTGTAGAAGGAAGTTTTGAGAAATCACTAGAGGGAATCAGAAATTGTATCGCAGTTGAGCAAAAAGTCGGGCTTCGTTTTACCATTGGAAAGGATACCGTAGATCAGTTAGAGGATGTATTTTATCTGATCAAGCAAGAAAATATCCCGAGAGTTTGTTTTTATCATCTTGTATATTCAGGAAGAGGAAGTGAGTTGATGAACGGGGATTTAACGCATGAACAGATGCGGGACACAATAGACTATATTGTTGAACAAGCCAAACGATTTGGCAGTAAGACAGAGATATTGACTGTAGATAATCATGCAGATGGGGTGTATCTATATTTGAAAATGAAGAAAGAAAATCCAGAGAAAGCGAAAAAAATATTTGAACTTCTGCAAACAAATGGAGGGAATCGATCGGGAATCGCTATTGGAAATATTGACTACAGAGGATTTGTTCATCCTGACCAATTCACTTCAAATCACGTGATGGGCAATATCAGAGAAAAAGATTTTTCACAAATTTGGACTGATATGAACAATCCGATTGTGGCAGGCTTGAAAGACAGAAAATCGCTGTTAAAGGGAAGGTGCAAATCGTGCCAGTGGAAGGATGTTTGCAATGGCAATTTTAGAGCAAGAGCTGAGGCAGTAACAGGAGACTTTTGGGAATCAGACCCTGCTTGCTACCTTACAGAACAAGAAATTGGAGGACAATTATGATTGTTTCTTGGAATGTAACAAATCAATGTAATATGTATTGCAAGCATTGCTACCGTGATGCAGGAAAGAAAATCGAAGAAGAATTAACAACTGCGCAAGGCAAGAAACTATTGGAAGAAATTGCAGCAGCTGGATTTAAAATTGTTATTTTTTCAGGGGGAGAGCCGTTGATACGACCAGACATCCTAGAATTGGTTGCGTATGCTTCAAAGCTAAAAATGAGACCGGTATTTGGCACCAATGGGACGTTTATCACTTTGGAGATGGCTCAAAAACTAAAGGAGGCTGGAACCATGGCTATGGGAATCAGCTTAGATAGCCTTGACCCCAAAAAGCATGATGAATTTAGAGTATATGAAAACGGATGGAATGAAGCTGTTGCTGGGATGAAGAATTGTAGGGAAGTCGGATTACCCTTTCAGATTCACACAACTGTTTTAAATTGGAATCAAGATGAAATTTTGAAAATTACTGATTTTGCAGTTGAAACAGGAGCAAGAGGACATCATATTTTCTTTATGGTTCCTACAGGAAGAGCTGTTGATTTGGAAGAAGAATCCTTACGTGCTGCAGAATATGAATCCCTTATCACGGATATCATGCAAAAACAAAATAGTGTTGAGATTGAACTCAAACCAACTTGTGCGCCACAATTTATGCGAATTGCCAAGGAGCAAGGTGTTCCAGTGCGTTATTCGAAGGGCTGTTTGGCTGGAATTAGTTATTGTATCATTAACCCAGTGGGAGATGTTCAACCTTGCGCGTATTTAAAGGAGTCTGCAGGGAATGTAAAAGAACAATCTTTTACAGACATTTGGAACAATAGTGAAATTTTAAAAAGGCTGCGAACGGAATCCTATTCTGGTCATTGTGGTGATTGCGGTTATCGAACACTTTGTGGTGGTTGTAGAGCGAGGGCAGCAGTCTACCACAAAGGTGACTATATGGCTGAAGAACCTTGGTGCTCATACGGCACAAAAGAAAGAGGTGTGCGCAATGAGTAATGCTGATGGGGAATTATTGAACTTGATACAAAAGAATTTCCCTGTTCATATAAGGCCATACCAAAAGATAGGCGAAGAACTCGGAATCTCTGAGCAAGAGGTAATGGAAAGAATCAAAAAGCTAAAAGAAGATGGTGATATCAGAAGAATTGGCGCAACTATGAATACGAGACAAATTGGGTATATCAGTACACTTTGTGCTTTGTCTGTTCCTGAGAAAGAACTGAGTCGAGTAGGTGAATTTATCAGTGGTTTTCCAGAGGTAACCCATAACTATATTCGAACGCATCATTACAATTTGTGGTTTACATTAACGGCACCATCAAAAGAACATTTAGAGCAAGTTCTGTCTCAAATAGAAAACACCGCTGACTGCGGAGCAATTCTAAACCTTCCGACGGAGCAGATGTTTAAAATTAATGTTGAATTTCAATTTTAAGGAAAGGGAGCATCCATGGAAGAACTCGATAAAAAAATCATATTAGAAATACAAAAAGATTTTCCGATTGAGGAATTTCCATTTGAAAAAATTGCTAGGAATCTTCAAATTACAGATGAAGAGGTTGTTTTTAGATTGAATCAAATGAAAGAAAAAGGATTCATTCGCAAATTTGGAGCGGTTCTCAACCATAGGAAAGTAGGATATCAGTCCAATGCTATGGTTGTTTGGGATGTGCAGGAAGATCGTCTGCAAGAGGTAGGAGAGTACATGGCACAACAAAAGGAAGTTAGTCATTGCTATGTTAGAAAAAGATATTTGGAGTGGCCCTATAATCTATATACCATGTTGCATGCCCAGTCGAAAGCGGCATGTGATGAGTTAATAGATAAGCTGGCTACCTATACAAATATCTCAAATTTTGAGGTGTTGTACAGCACAAAGGAATTGAAGAAAAAATCATATCAGTTTTTTGATTTGAAAATATAATGTTATAACATCAGCATTTATTGGGTATATTAGTAACAATCTGTTAAAAAATGTTATGCATTGGCAAACAGAAAAACATAAGAGAAGGCTGTGATAATTTGAATACGTTTATAGATAACTTGATAAAAGAGTCCTCTGGGTTTTTAGATCACGTTGCAGAAAAGACAAACCAGTACATCAGTCTGGCGGGTGGTGATCCAGAAATTGGAGAGATTCTTTCTTATTCCATCCAAACAAAAGGGCATATGCTGAGGCCATTGCTTGTTTATTTAACTGCGCAAGCTATTGCAGAAGAACAAATACAAAAAGAATATGAAAAACTTACTTGCTTCGCCGCTGCCGTCGAACTACTCCATAATGCTAGTCTCATTCATGATGATATGTTAGATAATGAAGAACTGAGGCGTGGCAAGGAATGCTTATATAAAAAATATGGATATCGCAACGCAATCTTAGCAGGAAATTGCTATTATATAAAGTCGCTGGAGGTGAGCAACACATATTTGACGCAACAACTAACTGGAGAAATCCTTCAAGCGGCATACAATATGTGTCTTGGTGAGATGATGCAAGCCAAGTATGAAAATCAGTCAATCCCAACAGAGGAGTATTTCTCTATCATAAAAGCAAAAACTGCGGCGCTAACAAAACTGGCATGTAAAGGTACAGCCGAGATACTTGGTAGTATCCATCAGGAACAATGGGGGCAAATAGGGGAACTGATCGGATTTATTTATCAGATGAAGGATGATATTAAGGATCACGATTTGAATCTTTCATCAGGGATTTCATTGGAACAATATATCGCATCAGCTTTGAGTGAGATTGAGGGGGTGTTTTTGCAAACACAATGTAGTACAAAACAACAAAATATTTTGGACTTAATTCGTATGTTTTAGTGATACGTTATTGCGCATAGTTTTGTAATGAGAGGTGATGAGACAGGTTTCTGTCGATAATTATGAGTATTGTAATTTTAAGTCGTTTTCAGTTTTTTTTGACCACAGTATTCCATTATTTTTTCGTGCCCCTTACCATTGGTCTTTCTATTTTTATTGCTGTGTTTGAAACATTAGCTTATGTGAAGAAGGACAATCGGTATAAAGTATTGTCAATCTTCTTTGGAAGATTATTTGTCATTAATTTTGCGGTGGGTGTTGTTACAGGGATTGTACAGGAATTTCAATTTGGAATGAACTGGGCAGGATATTCGAGATTTGTGGGAGATATTTTCGGAGCGCCTTTGGCGATTGAAGCTCTGGTTGCATTTTTCTTAGAATCTACCTTTATCGGTGTTTGGATTTTTGGAAGAGGGCGAATTGCTCCCGCAATTCATGTGCTTAGTATATGGCTGGTTGCCATAGCCAGCAGTTTATCCGCTTTTTGGATTTTGGTTGCCAATTCATTTATGCAAAGTCCTTCAGGATATGAAATCGTCGATGGTAGAGCACAGATGGTTGATTTTGGAACAATCGTTGCTAACGAACATGTCTTTGCACAATTTGCGCATACTGTTATCGCAGCCATTGTAACAGCAGCATTTTTTATCATTGGTGTTTCTGCCTACAAGCTATTAAAAGAACAGAGGGTTCACGTATTTCAGCAAGCATTTAAAATGGCGGTGATTGTTGGATTTATCGGGATTTTCTTAGTCGCTATGACTGGAGATATTCAAGGAAAGCTTTTGATGAAAGAACAACCTATGAAGATGGCGGCAGCAGAGGCTCTTTGGGAAACGGAACAACCAGCAGGATTTGCAGTGGTTGCAGCAATCAACGAAAAAGATCAGGAAAATAGTTTTGAAATTGTGATACCAAAGATGCTAAGCTTTTTAGCATATGGTGACTTCAATAGTGAAGTAAAAGGAATCAAAGATTTGCAAGCCGAGTTTGAAGATGAATTTGGACCTGGCAACTATATCCCACCTGTAGCAGTTAGCTTTTGGAGCTTTCGGGTGATGGTAGGCGTGGCAGGAGTCATGGTGCTTGCTTGCCTTATCGCATTATACATCTGGAAGAGAAATCGGTTGGTCGAATCGAAATTGATGCTAAAACTTTTAATTCTATCTTTATTTTTGCCATATTTGTCCAATACAAGTGGATGGTTGTTGGCAGAAGTAGGAAGACAACCCTGGATTGTATATAAATTATTAACTCTGGAACAAGCTGTTTCGGAAACGGTTCATCCAGGTTGGGTTCTATTTAGTATAATCGGATTCTTGTTGATTTATACAGCAGCGACGATAGCTGATGTGATTCTGATTACCAGATACGCAAAACAAGAACCAATGGAGGTGAAGTCATGAGTCTGAACATTCTCTGGTTTATATTTGTCACAGTTTTATTTTGCGTTTACTTTATCTTAGACGGGATGGACTTTGTGTTGGGATGTTATTTTCGTTGCTTGGCAAAACAGACCATGAAAAGGAAAAAATGCTTTTTGCAATCGGACCAACATGGGGTGCAAGTGAAGTTTGGCTGATTACTGCTGGGGGTGCCATGTTTGCCGCATTTCCTGGATGGTATGCCACCATGTTCAGTGGCTTTTATCCAGCCCTGTTTTTAGTTTTAGCTGCACTAATTGCTCGTGGTACGGGGATAGAATTTTGGCATAAAGCGTCTACTGAAAAGACAAGAAAGTTGAGCTCAGCACTTATTTTTTTCGGAAGCTTGCTAACACCACTCCTTCTTGCAGTAGCGTTTGCAAATCTTTTCCAAGGAATTCCAATCGATGAAAACCAAAACTATACAGGAGGATTATTTACCTTGTTTTCTCCGTTTACACTTTTGGTTGGAGTGACAACAGTAGCCTTTTTCGTATATCATGGCGCAGTGGTACTTTTTCTTAAGACCGAAGGATCCATTGAGGGCAATGATAAAATGATACAAAAATTTGGTTTGACATCCCTTGTTTTGCTGATACTGACCATTGCAGTATCTGGATTTGGAGTCATAAGACCAGTCAATGTTGTCTTTGGATTTTTGGCGTTTATCCTGCTGTTGATTTCCTATTGGATTTCAAGAAGAGGCACAAGAATTACAGCGTTTGTGTTAAATTGTCTTGTGATCTTGCTAGGGGCTGGATCTATATTTGCTGGAATGTTTCCAAATGTTATTGTTTCTTCTACAGACCTAGCATACAACCTAACAATTTATAATGTTTCCTCGTCCCCATATACCTTACGGATTATGACGATTGTTACGTGTATTGCATTACCAGTTGTAATTTTATACACGGTATGGGCACACTGGGTTTTCTGGAAATTAAGAGTATCGGCAGAAGGTGAAGCAGATGGTGAAGAAGGAACTGTTTATTGAAGTAAAAAGAGAAAGAGGTTTTCTGGCTCATTTATTGATTTATGGAGGTGTGACAACCTCTTTTTCTCTTTGTATCGCATTTTTCTTTGCAAGCGCAGTTGATGTGGTGTATATGGGGATTTCTGATTTTCATGAATTCTTACGATTCCCTTTGATTCTTGCTGTTCTAATTGGAATGAGAGCACTGGCTATTTACTATTTTGGTACTGCCTTTCGCGAATATGGGTTGTCCATCAAGGATCGAATTCTAAAAGACCATATGAATTATCTGCTAGACCAAGGACCCGTTTTCCATCAGAGCAAAAATACTGGAGGCGATTCCGCTGGTGTTTGTGAAGCAGCAGATTATATGGAACCCTTTTACCACGAATATCTTCCGGCTTTGTTCCAATTGGCAATGGCTATCCCAGTGATTCTTTTGGTAACTTTTTATCTGGATTTTATTTCAGGGATTATCATGCTTTTGACAGGACCTTTTCTGCCATTTTTTCTATATTTGATAGGAAAGGAATCTCAGAAGTCAAATCAAGAGCGGATGAAAAGTCTCAACCGCCTTGGAGGTAGCTTGTTTGATACAATCAATGGCATGCGAACCATCAAGCTTTTTGGCTTGAGCAAGCGGTACCAGAAAAAAATAAATGATACCAGCAATGAATTTCGGAAAGAAACTATGAAGGTACTTCGGATTTCTTTTTTATCTGCCTTTGTGCTGGAACTTGCTGCGACCATTAGCACTGCAATGATTGCAGTTACATTGGGATTTCGCCTGATGGAAAACCATATTGAGTTTTTTTCTTGTTTTTTCATTCTACTATTAACACCAGATTACTTTCAGGCAATTCGAAAATTTGGTGCAAAATTTCATGTGGCCCAAAATGCGGGAGCTGCGTATGAGATGATTGATTTGCTAGTGCAGCCAGCTGATTGTCAAGCTGAAACAATTGATTTTGATACAGCTGCCTTTTTGAAACCTACTGTTTCTTTCGAAAACGTTTCATTTTCCTATGAGGGTGGAAAACAAGTTCTTCGCGATATCAATTTGAAATTAGAGCCGGGAACGATTACTGCTTTGGTAGGTAAAAGTGGTGCGGGTAAAACAACGATTACATATTGTCTTTTAAAGTACCTTTTGCTTGACCGTGGAACGATTAGAATCAACGATGTTGATTATTCCCAAATTTCAGGAGAAGCATTGCGAAGGCAGATTGGATATATCCCACAAAGACCTTATGTTTTTACAGATACGTTGCGTAATAATTTGATTATGGGCAATCCTGATGCATCAGACCAAGAGGTGAAGCAAGCGGTTCAAGCCGCCTGTTTAGAACCATTGATAGAATCGTTGCCTATGGGACTTTCTACAATGGTTTCAGACTTAGGTCAAAATTTTAGTGTTGGAGAAAGACAACGAATTGCCATTGCAAGAGCTATCATAAAAGATGCACCTATTGTGGTGATTGATGAGGCTGTGTCTGCGCAAGATTTGGAGAATGAGCAGTTACTCACAAAGTCATTTCAAAATTTAAGTAGAGAAAAAACAGTTTTATTGATAGGTCATCGCTTGGAAACTGTGAAGTCAGCTACAACCATCTGCTTGATAGATGATGGTGTGCTGACTGAAATGGGTACACATGAGGAATTAATGGCTTGTGATGGTGCTTATAAAAAACTAGTTTGTACTTGGGAGTAGGATATGAGTGGATTTTTAGCATTTTTAAAATTTTTGAATAAGAAAAAATCCGTGTCATATTGGATTGCATGTTTGGTTGGCACGTTAGCAGTATTTTTTGCTGGCTATTTATATGGTGTGGCGTCTTTTATCATCTCCTTAGCAGCATTACATCCGACCTACGATATGGTAGTGGTTCCTGCCGTTGCTGTGCGCTTTTTTGGATTGGGGCGTGCTGTTTTAAGCTACAGTGAACGGTTAATTTCTCACAATGAGACTTTCAAACTACTCCAAATAATCAGAGTGTTCGTGTATGAGTTAATGGAACCAGCAGTTTTGGATTATTTAAATACCCAAAATAGAGGAAAGTCTCTATCACTCTTGATTAGTGATGTGGAGATATTACAGGATGGAATTTTGCGAGTGGTATACCCTGTGCTCATCGTATTGCTAACTGGAATTTCAGGGGGTGTGATTGCAGAATTCTTTCATCCACTTCTAGCACTGGTTTTTCTTCTTTTCTATTTTCCAATTTTAAGCGTGGTTATCTTTTTTATTTTTCGTATGACGAAGACTAAAGATATTGTAAAAGTTGAAAAAAAAGAGCAGATGTATCAAAAATATATCGAGATATCATCTGGTATTTCAGACATTTCTTCCACTTCAGCAGAACCAATTATCAAAGAACAGTTTGAAACAATTGTACAAAAGGCAAATCAAGCTCAAAAACAGTCAGCAAAAGTGGCCGCATTGTCAGATGCCATTGCTAGCTTGTATTTAGGAAGTGCAACAGTGGCACTTTTATGCATTGGAGCATATTTGTGTGTTAGTGGCCGAATAGAATGGGTATATTTTACAGCAGTAGTCATTGGTTTTTCTTACTTATTTGAAAGTGCGTCTCAGCTCTTTCTAATTCCAGCAAAATTTGAAAAAGTGAGAAAAGCAGCAGGAAATATCTTTATTGAATTAAAACAGAAGAAAAAAGAAGACCTGGAAGGCTTGGATGACTTATTGAATCCGATGAAAGTGAATGTGATTCAATGTCAGGGATTGAGCTTTTCCTATCCAAATAAAAGAGTCCTATTTCAAGATGTTTCATTTCAATTGAAAAAGGGAAGCATCATTATCGTAAAAGGAAAAAGTGGAGCAGGAAAATCTACTTTAATCCAATTACTTTTAGGATTTTTATCACCACAGGAAGGGGCTGTTTTAGCAGATTCCATTGACTTATCAGGGATATCCCTGATGAAAAGAAGAACCCTTTTTTCCGTTGCAGATCAAATACCCTATATGTTTCATGGAACCATACGAGAAAATATGTTTCAAGAAAACGAAACATCTTTCGGAGGAAATCAGGATCAACGCATGATGGATGTGCTGAAAAGAGTTGGACTTTTTCAATTTGTTGAAGGATTACCACTTGGATTGGATACTCAAATTTACGAAAGCGGCATGAATCTTTCGGGAGGTGAACTTCAACGACTGAGCATTGCGAGAGCTTTGCTGCGAGATGCCCCGTTTCTTTTACTGGATGAACCAACAGCTGGGTTGGATGCGTATCATGAACAGATTATTTTTCAGTTAATTCTCAAAGTTGCAGAAGAAAGAGGAGTATTACTCATTACTCACCGGGGCAATCATTCATGGAAATCAATTGAATCAGATCATATTTTAATTAAGGAGGTATTGGTATGAAAAAGATAGTCGTACTTGGTGGTGGATTTGCAGGGCATACGGCCGCACTATACATAAAAAAATGGGTAGGTGCAGGCCATTCCGTTACGGTCGTAAGTGACCGAAGCTATTTTCAATACACCCCGTCTCTCGTTTGGGTTGGCATCGATGCTATGAACGTTGAAAACACATATTTTCCGTTGGCACCAGTTTATGAACGTAAAAGCATTGATTTTATCAATGCAAAGGCACAGACTGTAAACGTTGAAGGAAAATCTATCCTGCTGAGCAATCAACAGACGGTTTCCTATGATTATCTTGTCGTTGCGACTGGTCCGTATTTAAACTTCCCAGGAACACCTGGTTTGGGTCCGGATGGTGGAGATACTGTATCAATTTGTACGGCAGATCATGCTACCCATGCAAAGAATGAATATTTGAAGAGTGTGCAAAAGATGAGAAATGGAGAAAAGCAGACGATTGTAATTGGTACTGGTCATGCTGGCTCCACTTGTCAGGGGGCAGCTTTTGAATATATTCATAATGTACATAGTGATTTAATCCGTAAAGGGGTTCGTGAAAAATGTGATCTTGTATGGTTTTCCAATGAGCCTTATAGTGGTGATTTTGGTATGGGAGGAATCACAGCAAATTTTGGTGGTACGAAGCATCATTCCAGAGAATTAGTAAAATGGCTTATGGATGAATCTCGAATTAGGGTGATTGATAGTGCTGCTCCAGTTAAAATTGAAGGAAATGTACTTCATTGGGAGAACACAAGAGATGAAGGAGGAGAATTACCGTTTGATTTTTCAATGTTGATTCCACAATTTTTAGGTGCTAGAATTGAATATGTGAACAATGCGGGAGAAGATGTAGCAGGCCAGCTTTGTAACCCTGCTGGTTTTATTAAGGTTGACGGAGATTATTCATCGGGTACAAAACCATATGCAGAGTGGAGCGCAGCGGATTGGCCTTCTACGTATCAATCCACTTATGATCCATCTATATTTGCAGCAGGAATTGCTTTTGCGCCGCCGCATCCGATTTCACCTCCAAGCGGAACCACAAAAAGTGGTATTAAAATTCAAGCAGCACCACCAAGGACTGGCATGACTTCTGGTATTATTGGAAAGGTTGTAGCAGAAAATATTTCGGATTTGGTTTTAGAAAAAACAGATGTGCCGAAAAAGCATCTTTCTATGTCACAAATGCCTGCAGCCTGTGTTGCATCACTCAATAAATCCATAGTGAGCGGCAGTGCACTGACGATGGTGTTAAATCCTGCTGTTCCAGATTTTTCTAAATATCCAGCAGAAGATGGCGGTAGAAACTTAAACGAAACATTCTTTGACCTAGGAAAAGGCAATGCTTGGTTAAAACGTTCGCTGCATACTGGGTTTATGTATAAGTTTAAAGGACTTCCTGGCTGGACAATTATTCCTGAATAAGTGGATGAACAATGGAGGTAATTACGATGAAAGAATTTCAAGTAAGCGGATTTCAAAAATTTCTAATGAAAAATGCAATTGTCCAGCTATTTAAATTTATTGGCAATACGCTACGGATTATGGGGATTGCAAAAAAAATATAGTGGCATTAGAAGGAGCTCTGATGAGTATCAAGGCAATTATAAAATTAGTAGACATAAAAACCTTGTTCGCCAGTTTGCTTCCTGTTCTTTTAGGCTCTGCGTATGCATTGCAGGCCTATGGAACCTTTCATGTTTTCTTGATGATGATGACGCTGACTGCAATGATTCTTTTGCAGTCAGCGACAAATCTTTTCAATGATTATATGGACTACAAAAGAGGTATAGATGGGGCAGAACGAACCCATGAAAAGGTATTGGTGAGCGGAGAGTTTACTACTCGACAAGTTCTTGTAATAATGATAATATTTTTGGTAACATCAATTTTCCTCGGCAGTATGATAGCGATGAATACAAGTTGGGGAATTTTGATTGTAGCGGCAATAGGTTTGTTGGCAGCAATTCTCTATTCAACGGGACCGATTCCAATTTCATATACCCCTTTTGGAGAGATTATTTCGGGGATTGTAATGGGTATTGGCATTACTGGAACCATGGTGTTTATCCAAACCGGTCAGTTTCAATGGAATTACATTCTGATTTCGTTGCCAACGGCAATCTATATTGGATATATCATGTTTACCAACAATTTATGCGATATCGAAAAAGACAAGGAGGCAGGCCGCAATACGTTGCCAAGTTTGATTGGTTTTACCAAGAGCCAAAAAATTTGGATCGGGTGCAGCCTAATCTTGTTTCTGGCAACGCTAGGATTGGTTTTAGCAGGACTCTATCCTGATTGGGTTCTTTTCACATTCTTGACATTAGGTAACTATCGATGGATTTTACCGTTGAGAAAGCTGAATCAGAAGGAATTCATAAAAGAAAAAATGATGGGAATTATGGGGAGATTAGGAATTCAATATCATATGTTGGTGGTAGCTGGACTTCTTCTTTCTTATCTTTTATCATAGAACAGATATTTGGGGAGTACTTTTGCTATAAGAAGGAATCAATGACGATGTATTTAGACAGATTGAACTGAGAAAGGTTCAATCAGATGGAGGTTTGGTTATGAAGAATTATGTAATTTGTAAAGCATGTGGCTACATTATGACTGAGGACGAACTAAAGGATGTTTGTCCAGCATGTGGTGTTCCTGCAAAAGCGTTCGAACCATACAAATCAAGAGTTTCTGAAGAGAGAGAAAAGATGTTGTCTTTGCACATGCACCCAATCATGGTTCATTTTCCACAGGCATTTGTTGTCTTGGCACTATTTTTTGATATCCTTGCATTATTTGTAAGAGGCGATTTGTATCCAACTATCGTTGCTGGAATTCAAATTAACACCGTATTTTTACCGCTCGGTGTAATCGCTAGTATAGCTGTTGGTCTTTACGATGGGAAATTAAGATTTAAAAGTGTAAAAACACCAGTACTCAAAATAAAAATGAAATTAGGAATTTTATATACCGTCCTCTCAGTCATAGCTGCAATCATAGTGTTGACGATGCCATTGACAACAGGTGTGATTTTGGTCCTGATTGTTTTGACGTTTGCATCGATGATTCTAGCAATCGTCTTAGGTAAGATGGGGTCAAGATTAATGAATGCAGCAATGGGCGGAAAATAGAAATACCACATAATTGTGTGGTGAAGAAACGGGTAAAGAAAGAAGGAGTCATATGAAAAGTACAATACAAGATATCATGAACCGCAGAAGTTGCAGAGAGTTTCAGCCGAAACAAATTACAGATGACGAACTGAATCTCATATTGGAGGCAGGCACATATGCACCTACTGGAATGGGAGCACAGAGTCCAATCATAGTTGTTGTCCAAGACATTGGAACAATCAAAAAACTTTCAAATTTGAATGCCGCTGTAATGGGGAACGCAGAAATTGATCCGTTTTATGGAGCACCTACTGTGGTAGTGGTGCTGGCAGACAAAGGACGCACAACATACCTTGAAGATGGAAGTTTGGTTCTTGGAAATATGATGCATGCAGCAAATGCTCTTGGTGTAGGTTCTTGCTGGATCCACAGAGCAAAAGAAGTTTTTGAAAGCCAAGAGGGGAAAGCACTTTTAGCTCAATGGGGAATCACTGGTGATTATGTAGGTATTGGACATTGCATTTTAGGTTATGCTGCTGGAACGTCAGAAGCAAAACCACGAAAAGAAAACTACATTTATCGCGTTTAGTCGAATAAAGCAAGAAAATCTTCAAAAAAGCAATATAACTATAGATTAATGATAAGAAAAAGGGTATGATAATAAAAACAATTGAATATTCTAGATGAGAGTAGCGGAGATTGTTTCGATACAAGCCGAAGAAGCAAATTGCTGGGTCGTCTACCCGCAACGAAACTGACAGGCACGGGGACGTTACTTGATAGAACTCTGGAGATACCGCATTGCGGAGCCAACGAGGAGAGAACCAACAGGCAAAAGGACAGAGCGATACTTGACATTTATTTTGTCATGGAGTCGCTTTCATCTTTTTGCTTTTTTATTGTAAGAAATATCGCATTATAATGTGTAGGAACTGTCAAGGAAAGAATTATTATGCATATCGCCTTTGATGCGACATGCGCAAACATTGATAGAAGAGGGTATTGCCCTTTCTAATAAATTTTTTGTGGTGATTTATGAAGGAGGAATTTTTATGAAAATGCTGTTAATCGGTGCAGGTGGAGTGGGAGAATCCATTCTGAAAATACTGCAGAAGCGAGATCCAAAGAGGGAATGGCTAAAAAAAGTTGTGGTCGCTGATTACGATATCAATCGCGCATGTGAGGTGGTAGATCACCTTGGAGATGATGGACGCTTTATAGCAGAAAAAATTAATGCAAAATATAAAAGTGATATTGTAGAGCTTATCAAACGATATGAATGTGATTTTGTCATGGATGCGGCGGCACCTTTTGTAACAAATATCATATTTGATGCAGCTTATGAGGCAGGTGCCCACTATGCAAACATGGGAACATGGTCGGTACCTTATCTCAATCCAAAATACGGATATGGATTAGAAAACAGCTTTCAAGAAGTCATGACAGACTATAATTTTAAAAACCATGAGAAATGGAAAGCAAAAGGACTGATGGGACTGATTTGCTTAGGGATAGATCCTGGCGTCGTAAATGTTTTCGCTAAATTTGCGGCAGAATATCTTTTTGACGAAATTCATGAGGTACATGTCAAAGATGGAGGCAATCTAACAATACCGACAGCTGGCGAAGACGATGTTATATTTGGGTTTAATGTGTGGACGGTTTTAGATGAAGTGCTAAATCCGAATGTTGAGTGGAATAAAGAAAAAGGATTTTTTGTTGACAAACCATTTGCAGGACAAGAAAACTTTGAAATGCCTGCAGGCGTTGGTCTAAATACCTTAATTAAGATTGAACATGAAGAAACCGTAACCATACCAAGATATCTGCAAGAGTTTGGCTTGAAAAAATGTTCCTTTAAAATTGCACTGGATCATAATTTAATCAATGCATTAAAGGTCATCGATGCCATTGGGCTTCGAAGCCTTCAAGAAATAGAAGTAGATGGGAAGATGGTTCGACCAAGAGATGTGGTTGCAGCTGCGGCACCCCAACCAAAGAATATTGGAAATGAGATGATAGGCAAAATGGTGGTTGGTGTCCATTGTGTGGGAATCAAAGACGGAATGACAAGAGAACTGTTTATGTATCAGCCTTTTGATAACCAAGAATCCGTTCAAAAGTGGGGCATGCAGGCGGTTGTAGCCCAGACGGGATTTGGTGCAGCTATCGGCATTGAGCTAATTGGAAAAGAAATCTGGCAGGATACAGGTGTTTATAGTCCGGAATACTTTGACCCGATTCCTTATCTGGAGATTATGGAAGAAGCAGGGTATAAATACGGGATTGTTGAAATGGATTCAGAATATAAGGCAGTAGAAGATAAAAAAATATTACATCACATCTTTGAAGAAGCAAAGGAACACCATACCAAAAATGACATTGTATCAGCATAATCATCCGAATATAAATTTTCTGGAGAGAAGCATTTGACTTCTCTCTTTCTTGTGAAATAGTTTAATTTCAGGTATACTGGTTATATATGGTAGAAAGTATTTGATTGCATGTAACATATTGATTGTTAATAAAATTCATATTGAAAAAGAAATTAGGTGAAATCATGAACCAAGAGAAAAGAATTGTATTAGAAAAAAGGGCATTAAACGTGTCCATGCTGGGAGTTGTTTTCTTTATAGCTGTTGAAGGTTTTATGGCACTGCGAACATCCTCTCAATCCATCCTGATGGATGCAGTATATGGTGCTGCTGATTTTGTTACAATCATGATTTCGATCAAACTGATACCGCTTTTGTACAAACCCACATCAGAGAAACACCCTTTTGGATTTGCTCAGATGGAAGCCATGTTTATAACCATCAAAGGTGCCATGCTGACTGCGGTTACCGTGGGACTGGTATTAAATAATATACAAATCATCCTAAAAGGCGGAAATCAAATTGAATTTTCTGATGTAGCTGTTTTTGAATTCGTCGCAGCGATTTGTTGTGGAATTATACTGTTTTTTATGATTCGATTGAATCGAAAGGTGGATTCTAATATTGTTAAAGTTGAGATTCAAGCATGGATTATTGATTGTGTTGCCAGCGTTGGGTTGACCATTGCGTTCATATTGCCATCTGTGATTCATACAGAATGGATGGAATCCTTTTCGCCATATCTGGACCAAGTTGTAGCGATTATTCTATCTGCTTTGATTTTACCTATGCCGATTAAGGTTGCTTTATCAGGATTGAGAGACCTGTTTCTTTGGGCTCCAGATGAAGAAACAATTGATGTGGTTAAAGAGATTACAGAAAAAACGCTATCTTCATATCCAATGAAACAAACTGTATATGATATTGTTAAGACTGGTAGAAAACTGTGGATTGGTATCTATTTTAACAGTGAAGACGATATGGTTTCGGTATCGCTGATTAAAAAAGTAAGGTTAGAGTTAGAATCTGCATTGAAGGAAGAGTTTCCTGATCTTTACGTAGAGTTAATACCTGAGTTTGAATAGCATTAAGAATGATAAAGCGGTTGTAATCAGTTGAATTTGAAACTGATGGCAACCGCTTTTTTCTTATGATTCTGTTATATTCAATTGAGACCTTAATACTTGCCTTTTGTTTTCCAGTGCCGCATTTCTGATACAGCAGTAAATAAAACGTCTGTAGAAGAATTCAGTGCTGTTTCGCAGGAATCCTGAATGACACCGATGACAAAGCCAACAGCAACAACTTGCATTGCAATATCATTCGAGATACCAAACAGGGAACAAGCGAGAGGAATCAATAAAAGTGAACCTCCAGCCACGCCAGAGGCACCACAAGCACTGACGGAAGCAAGAATACTTAAAATCAGAGCAGTTGGTAAGTCAACTGGAATGTTTAATGTATGAACCGCCGCTAACGTTAAAGTAGAAATCGTGATTGCTGCGCCAGACATATTGATGGTAGCCCCAAGTGGGATAGAAACAGAATAGTTATCTTTATCCAGACCGAGCTCCTGACAAAGCGTCATATTGACAGGTATATTAGCAGCTGAACTTCTTGTGAAAAATGCTGTGATTCCACTATCTTTTAAACACTTCAATACGAGCGGGTATGGGTTTCGTTTGATCATGACAAAACTGATGATTGGATTGACCACCAGTGCAATAAACAGCATGGTGCCAACCAGTAGAATCAGAAGTTTTACGTAGCTGACCATAGCCTCGAGGCCATTGGAGTTGATTGCATCAAATACCAAACCCATAATGCCTAATGGAGCAAAACTAATAATCCATTTCACAATGGTAGAGAGTGCTTCTGCTATATTGGAAATCATTTTTTTTGTTTCTGAACCCGCATGCTTTAAAGCAATTCCAAGAAGTGTAGCCCACGCTAAAATTCCAATATAATTTGCTTCCAAAAGGGCATGAATTGGATTGTCAACAAGATTGCTAAGAAGTTTCCCTAATACTTCAGAAACTCCTCGAGGTGGGCTCAAACTGTCTGCACCAGCGGAAAGTGTTAGCTCAACAGGCATAACAAAACTGATGATAACAGCTGTAAGTGCTGCGATGAAAGTGCCGATCAGATAGAGTACGACGATAGAACGGATATTCGTCTTGTGTCCAGGCTTATGCTGGGCCAAAGCTGTCATTACAAGGAAAAATACGAGTATTGGCGCAACCGATTTTAGTGCGCTAACAAATAATGAACCGAGTATGGTAATTGGCTGAGCTGTTTGTGGAATTGTAACCGCAAGTACAATTCCGATGATCAAACCCAGGATAATTCTCTTTACCAAGCTAATTCGGTTCCATGCATCAAAAAAGTTTTTCATAAGAAACCCCCAAAATTAAATAAAAAAATATCATAGACTATGAATTTTATCATAACAGCTTGAAAAAAGATAGATAAAATAATCTACTTTCCAAAATTACTGATGTGGCTCAATTGAAAGGCTGAAATCGCGCATCACCATGCTCATACAAAACAATTGGTGAAAGCAATCACGCATTACCCAATAAACTTGACCTTTGTAATCTGATTCCTACCGTTTTCCTTTGATAAATAAAGGGCTTTGTCTACTTTATATAATAAATCATCTTCTGACAAGACACTGCACTCTGGTATGGATCCAATTCCCATGCTGCAAGTAATTTTGATTTCGAAATCACCATAAGGGACATGATTATCTTCTATCACGCGACGAATCTTGTCAGCTAACTCCATGGTATCTTTCATAGACGCGCCAGGTAGCAACATTAAAAATTCTTCACCGCCATATCTCATGAGAACATCCCCGTCTCGAAGCAGGTTTTTCATTAGTTTCGAACAATTTACTAAAACTTTGTCTCCTGCAAGATGCCCATAATTATCATTGACCTTTTTAAAATGATCCAAATCAAGCATTGCTATTCCAAGAGGGGAGTTTGCTCTGATACTTCGGGAGTATTCTTCTTTCAATCTGCCAAGGCCAAATCGACGGTTAAAGATCCCAGTGAGGGGATCGATTGCGGCAAGCTCTTGGATTTGTTCGTGGATAATTGCATTGTGGAGTGCCAACGACAGATTTTTAAGTTGGATACGAATCTTTTCAATCTTTGACTGGTCGTATTCTGTGGTGCTGGCAACAAGTACGACACCAATACGAACCCCATTAAACTCCAAGGGCTCTACCAATATTTCTTTTGGCCTAGAGTTGACTAAGATACTATCAATAATAATATCGGGTGGAAATTTTATATGGGCAGAATTGTGCTTGGATGCCACAGACAAAATTGTTTCGTTTCGGCATAAAAGTTCTACATCTCGAATCCCAAATGATTGCGCAACTGCCAAATCTCCTTCTTTTTCAATAAAAATACAACCGGCAGAAGAGCCTGTTGCTTCAATCATTTGATCTAAAGATTTCGTGACAATCGATTCATGATCCAAATGGCTGATTAACTCTTCGCCACTCATACTGATGGCTAAAGTCTCAACCAATGCATTGTATGCTTTTGCGTTTCGTCCAATTTCGTCTTCTGAGTCTACTCGTAGTTGACAATGCTCAAATTCACATTTTTCATGGGCTTTTCCTTGTGCCACTTCTTTTACGTTTTTTGTAATCATAATCATTTTGTCTGTTGTGTTTTTCAGACGCTTGATTACAATACTGCGGGACAGGGCGATATTGACAAACCCAACACAAGCACCTGCAGCGATACAGGAACCAACAAAAAATGGAGACAGAGCGACAGAACGTTCAATTCCAAAAATCATCACAAAAAAAGGAAATACTATTCCAATGATAATACCAAATCCAATCATAAAGATGGAAAGATCCTTGATAACACTTTTTGTAATACGCATAAAATCTCCTTCAACAAACCATAACATATACACTATCTACACTTGAATAAAATCATTTTTTTTCGATAAAAACTATTTTTCGATTTTTACTAAATTTGATTTTAACATGTTGCAATCACAATGAAAAGAAAAAACTACTGAACGGCATCCTTGAAAAGGCATCTTACAGTAGTTTTCTACAAAATGAAGAATGGGAAAACAATTCTTAACTATTCATAGTGCGTGACTGACTTGTAGGTATTCTGTGCTTCATAGAAAACCCGATGAAGCCAGCAAGAATTGGAAGTAAGAAAATGAGACCTACGGCCATTGGCAAGCCATAAGCATCAGCAAAACGACCGATAAATATAACTGCAAGACCACCTAATCCATTTGCAAATCCCATAGTTAGTCCAGCTGCCAGTGCTTTGTTGTCCGGAATTGCTTCTTGTGCGGCAACAACTGTGACTGAAAAACTAGAGAGCAATGCAGCACCAGCCAATCCAAGAAAGACCATACTGACAACACCGCTCGTAAAGAAGAAACCAAAAAACAAAGGCGTGGCAAGAAATAAGGATGCGATAATCAATTGCTTTCTTCCAAAATGATCGGAAATGATACCGCCAAGAATTCCGCCGATTGCCCCTGAAGCTAGCATGATTGTGACAAAATGACTGGCTTGAATATTGGAGTAGCTTTCATATTTAAAGTAAAGAGGAAGCATGGTAAGCAATCCAGTATAGGCAAGTGAGCGAACTGCAATGACACTCACAATTGCACCGAGCTCTTTCCCTGAGGCTCTCAAAGAATGGAATACAGCGTTTAGTGTAGGTGGTGTTTTGGACGCAATTTGATCTTTTGGGGAGAAGAAAAACAATAAAATTGCAACTATGATTCCTGGAATGATGGTGACACTCGTTGCTTTTAGACCAAATACTTCAAACAATGGGACGAGTAGAAGCGGACCCAATGCAAATCCAAAGTTGCCGAAAGCTACAAATACGGATAGCATAACGGCTTTTCGTTCTTTGCTTAGAATGTTGACCATGGTAGAGGCTTGTGGATGGAATACCGCTGTACCTAATCCAGCTAGAGAAGCAAGCAATACAAGGACGTAATAATTCGGAGCAAATCCAGTAAGACTTAGCATAGTTGACATCCAAAATGTTCCGAAATATGCAAGCCAACGCTTTCCTTGTCGATCCATAAAATAGCCAAAGAAAGGCTGTGTAAAAGAAGATGTAATGGAAAACGCAGAAACCAGAATAGCTGCCTGTGTTGCTGAAAAGCCGTGATATGCTACGACCAAAAATGGTATCATCTGAGGCAGATAGTTACTGTATAAATCGTTCAATAAATGGGCAACTGAAATTATCCCAATTTTGTGATATGGGATATGATTGTCTGAATGATGTGTCATAGATACCTCCATAGGTTATATGAATTTATTTTATCAATTCATATTGAGATAAAAAATAATGAAAATTATCATGTCTTTTTTTGATATCATCGGCCATTTCAATTAAGGCATTTATACCTTTTTCTGTGATGGAATACCATTTGATTGGATTTCCACTATCGCGCGTTTCCCAAGTCGCACTCACAAGTTCGTTTTTTTCCATTTCTTTGAGGCTGCGATAAACAATTGCGCTATCTGAAAAGCAAAAGGGGAGCTCTTCTTCTAGTTGTTTTGCCAGCATACTTCCATATGCGGGGGCTTTTGCAAGCGCTAATAATAAAAAAGCTGGGGTATGTCTCCCGTGTCTCTGTTCCATAATTTTCTCCTCCAAAGGACTCATTTGATAAAAAAAGTATATCTAATATGAATTGTTTTATTCTGTGTATGGCATTTTAATTTAATGGCGCATGACATATATGTGTCTAAAACAGTATGGTGTTAAAAACAGTAATATTATATATATCCCAAAGGTGTTTGTCAAGAATTTTGATTATTCGAAGGTCAAAGCGGTATCATTATGGCAAATAGATAAAGGAGGAAGATGAATGGACAAGTATCAATGTAGCATTTGTGGTTTTATTTATGATGAGCAGGCAGGTCTTCCCGAAAAAGGTATCGTACCTGAAACGACCTGGAGTCAGATTTCTCATGATTTTTTATGTCCTTGGTGTGGGGCAGGAAAAACTGTTTTTCAAAAGGAGGGAAAACAAGAAACGATAAACTTGAAGGGAACAAAAACTGAAAAGAATTTGGAAATCGCTTTTGCCGGCGAATCTCAGGCTCGAAATAAATATACATTTTTTGCAGCAGTGGCAAAAAAAGAAGGGTATGATCAAATTTCTTCATTCTTTGAAAAAACAGCAGAAAATGAAAGATCCCATGCAAAACAATGGTTCAGAGCTTTGGGCGGGATTGGAGATACGCAGGCAAATCTACTTCATGCGGCACGAGGAGAGCATTTCGAGTGGACGGAAATGTATGAGGACTTTGCAAAGGATGCAGAAGAAGAAGGCTTGTTTTCTCTGGCTGAACAATTTAGAATGGTCGCTAAAATCGAAAAGGCCCATGAAGAGCGATATCTTGCACTACTAAAAAATATCGAATCGAAAGAAGTTTTTGCAAAAACAGAAGAAACGATTTGGGAGTGCAGAGTATGTGGGTATTTAGCTATGGGAAAGGAAGCACCTAAAACATGCCCTGCTTGTAAGCATCCTCAAAGTCATTTTGAAATAAGAGCAGAGAACTATTAGAGTGATTTTTCTGGAAGAACTGTATCAACTATTGATAAAACCATAATTCGGTTTGTCAAGGATAAAGCGAAGTTAAATTTATTTTATGAGTAAACGAAAGGAAAAAGTGAAATGGAAGGATGTCAATTTCTGGAGAAGTGTGGTTTTTTTAATAATTTTCAGGGGAATCCTGAAGTTGTCAAACAAGGTTGGGTTAGAATGTATTGCCAGAATCTAGAAAAATCAGAGGGTTGCGAACGGAAAAAATATCGGAAAGCAAAAGGAACACCGCCAGCAGATAATATGTCACCTACAGGCAAAATGCTTTAGAAAACCAATGGCCAATAAAAGCGAGCAGCCAACAGGTTTTCTTTGACGGGATTCTGATATCTAATCAGGGTTACTTTTCGTATATTTTGATACGTTCTATCAGGTGACGGAAATAATAAAAATGCCAAAATGGTTCGAAACGTTTCTCGTTACAAAACAACTGGATTCTGGTATAATATCAGCATAAGTATGAAAAGGAAAAACGTATGATACATAACCGCAATTCGATACAATCAAAACTAAATACGTTTATGATAACCATGATATTGACTTTAATTATCACGGGATGCGTCATTGCAATCAGCATTTTTTACTCAGTCTATGAAGATGAAGTGTCTAAAGACGTGAATACTGGCATTTTTGAGTTTCAGGAAATAGTATTGTTGCATAATGAAGGATATCTTAGGTCGTATACAAAAGGAATCGAAGAGTTATTTCATGAGTATCATTTTACAAATCAGGATGAAATTAGTCCTCTGCTGAAGTCATATATGAGGAATACACACAATCAAAATATTGAGATGGTAAGGTTTACTTTTGAAGAAGAGCAGATTATTGCTTTGTTGTCCTGTGACGAGTCAGTACAAGCGTTGGCAGACCGTCAGTTTGATACAACAGTAGATGAAACTAAAGTATGGGTGGATGGCTCAGATGAGCTAGGTCTCTACATGTTTTGCAGAAGACAACTTTTCGATCAAGTTGGTGATGCCATTGGTGCCATTGATGTATGTATGCAACTGGATAACCAAGATACAGTAGAGTTTTTAAAGAATACTTCAGATTTGGAGGCTACTATTTTTGCTGGTGATAAACGACTTGTTACAACCATTGTTGAAAATGGTACCAATCTGGGAGGGACACGATTAGATAAAGACATAGCAGAAGTTTTACTCAATCAAGGAAAAACCTATTTTGGGGAAGCTACCGTCTTAGAAAGCAAGTATAAAGTAGCATATATTCCAGTCTTCAATCCTGACCATAAACCTGTAGGTATTTTATTTGTTGGCAAATCTCTCGCTTCAATGAATTTAATTCGAAATCATATCGTAGCATCAATCATGGTATTAGGGGCAGTTCTTCTACTTATTTCCTATTTGGTTTCTAATCGATGGCTTTATATTCATATCACAGAACCGATGATATGGACTGTTGAGAAAATGAGGAAAATTGCAGAGGGCTCATTTCCCAATCTTCAGGATTTACCTAATGCAAAAAGTGACGAAGTGGAAATGCTTCAGCACAATATGAAGGTCATGGTTGATGAAATTTCTTCTTCAAAAAAGAAATTAGAGCAGGAAGCGTACTTTGATCGTGTGACCGGACTTCCAAATCGTACCATGCTCTATGAACGGTATGGATCCATTACACTCATTGAAAACCCACATGCCTTATCTGTTTTGTTCTATATTGATATGGATAATTTAAAATATATCAACAATCTTTTTGGTCATCGAATTGGTGATGAGCTTTTAAAGCAAGTAGGGTTACGGTTAGAAGAAGTAATTAAGCAGTGGCCCTCTTATATGGCATATCGCGTATCTGGCGATGAATTTGTTTTATGCAAAGAAGGCTACTTCAATGAAAATGAAATTATTGAGTTGTCTGAACTGCTGATACAAATCATTGTGCCATCTTTTTTGGTGGAACAGCAACATGTGAATATTAGTGCCAGCATTGGTGTATCCAGCAGTAATTACTGCGATGGTTCATTTTGTGAATTATGTACGGGTAGATGTAAAGATGATTTGGATTTGCTTCTGAAAAAAGCAGAGGCTGCCATGAATCAAGTCAAAGCCAATGGAAAGAATGGTTATCTTATATTTACTCCTTCTATGAACGAAGCGTTACGGACAAAAGCGCGGCTACAGCAGGATTTAGTGAAAGCACTGCGAAATGGTGATCTAGAACTATATTATCAACCGAAATTTTCACTTTCTGATGAAAAATATATTGGCGTCGAAGCTTTGGTGCGTTGGAATCACCCTGAAAAGGGAATCATATCACCAACAGAATTTATACCAATTGCAGAGGAATCCAACTTGATTCACGAAATTGGAGCTTGGATTTTAGAAGAAGCATGTTGTTTCATCAAAGAGTACAATGATACTTCACAGAAGGTTTATTCTGTGGCGGTTAATGTGTCTGCAATACAAATACTTAGCGATGTGTTTCTTGATGATGTGAACCATGCATTAGAGAAAAGCGGTTTGGATCCATCTTTGTTGGAACTTGAATTAACAGAATCGGTATTTATTCACTCACTGGACAATGTATATGATACATTGAATCTATTACGAAGCAAAAATATCAGCATTGCTTTGGATGATTTTGGTACTGGATATTCATCCCTAACAGTGTTAAAAAGATTACCAATCACCACCTTAAAGCTGGATAAGACATTTATTGATGATATTTTAGAAGAACCAGTATCAAGAGAGATTTTGGATAGTGTGATGAAAATTGGAAAGAGTGTAGGTTTAAAAATCGTGGTAGAAGGTATTGAAACGGAAGACCAGTATCGACTGATTATAAATATGGCGTGTGATGTGATACAGGGATACTATTTTTCTCCTCCAATGCCGGCTTCTTTGATTCCAATTGTGTTGGAACAGAAGTGATAAACAGCAAGATACAGTGAAAATCATTTCACAAAGTTATTATTAATAAGGTTTTTTGCTGTGAGCTGACCGCTTTGTTTGAAAATATAGGATTACAAGGAATGTTACTGCGTTCCTTGTTTTTTTTATTTGATAAATTGTATTGATAAAAAAAACACAAAATTATTTTTATTATACGTGAGGAACTTGATAAAGTAAAATTCTTGCAAAACACGAGGATTAAGAGCTGAAATTAAGTATTATCGCCAATTTTAGTGCTTGATATTCAAATCAAAATATAAAACCGTATTAATAATAAAATGAATAAAACCCTTTGTATTATTTCTTTTGCAGAACATTGAATCTATACCCGTACGGCAGTAGAATCAAATTGTGAAAAGGTTAACGTGAAAGGTTGGAACCAAGTATAAAAGAAAGAGGGTATTAAGATGAATTGCCAATACTGTGATTATTATAACGAATTAAAAAACAAAGCTGGTGATAGAAACGCTTATGTATGTCAGTTTACAAATTATATCTTTGCTGCAGATGCAGATGCAATGGATATTGAATATCCGTGCACAAATGTATCTTTCCAAGATTATGTGAAGGCAAATAGTCAAAAGATAGTTGCTAAGAAAGATTTTATTCCAGTAGTCGAAACAGCAGCAATGGAAAAAAGAGTTATCTAGTCAGAATCAGAATCGACAATTGGGATTCAAGTATTTCATCTTAGCAATTCAATCAAACGATAACAAATTTGTCAGGTACAAATTCTTAACGAAATTCTCTAAACAATTTAATCATAAAATCATACAAAAGAAGCCGATCTTCCCTTGAAGGTCGGTTTCTTTTATAGCAGATTAGATTGAAAAAAGACGCTCTTTATATTAAAATAAGATTAGATAAAACAAAAGGGGGGTAATCGCAGTATGGTTCAAGTTTCAATTTGTGTAGGAAGTTCCTGCCACCTAAAAGGGTCGTATCAAATTATTAAACTGTTTGAGCAGCTGATAGAGGATATGGATTTAGAAGATGACATTGAGCTGAAAGCGTCTTTTTGTTTGGGGTTGTGTACAAAAGGTGTTGCTATCACCGTTGCAAATGAATCCTTAGAAAATGTTAATGTGTCAAATGCAAAAGACATATTTCTAGAGAAAATTGTAAAGAGGATCTAAAATGAAAACCATTCAATTTAAAGAAGCAAATTGCAAAAACTGTTATAAGTGTCTTCGCAGTTGCCCTGTAAAAGCCATTACCTTTCAAAATGGTCAGGCAGAAATACTAGAAGATCAATGTTTGATTTGTGGTAGATGTCTTTCTGAATGTCCTCAAAATGCAAAAGAAGTAAAAAATGATGTTCAAAAAGTAAAAAGATATATTGGAAAAAAAGAGAAAGTCTATGTGAGCTTGGCACCATCTTTCATTTCCTCATTTGATCAAGGGAGAGAATGGGTTTTTGCAGTGCTGAAAAAACTAGGCTTCTATTTTGTGGAAGAAACAGCCGTTGGGGCAGCCCTGGTTTCCAAGATGTATATTCAGCTCATGAATCAAAAGAAGATGAAGAACATTATTACAACAGCATGCCCATCTGTAAATAACCTAATTGAAAAATATTATCCGGAGTTGATTCCTCAGATGGCTCCAGTGGTTTCTCCACTGATTGCACATGCAAAACTACTGAGAGAACTTTATGGAGAACTGATTCGCATCGTTTTTATTGGGCCGTGTATTTCCAAAATTGATGAGTGTATGGATGAACGAAATGAGGGACTCGTTGATGCGGTTTTAACCTTTGAAGAACTCTATGAATGGATTATAGAAGAAGGAATTGATGAGAATACTGATTTGAGTGAAGAGCTTGATGCGATGCAGGATAGTATTGCACGAATCTATCCGATGCCCGGTGGTATCATTACCACATTAGATAAAAATAGTAAAAAAAATTATCATTGTGTTTCCATCGACGGAGTGGAACGATGTATTGAAGCGTTGAACTCTATAAAAAATGATAAATTAACGAATTTTTTTATTGAGATGAATAGTTGCGATGGTGGATGTATTGGAGGACAACATCGAAGGAGGGTTTCTGGAGGATTCTTAGAGGCTCGAAAAAAAGTGATGAACTATACAAAGCGTGGATTATCGGGAAGCTTGAGTGAATATCCAAAAAATTTGCGTCTGGATTTACATCAAACTTTTATCAATAGATCACCACAAAATGATATTCCTTCTGATGCAGTGATTCAAGGGATTTTAAACAGTATTGGGAAATTTACAACAGACGATGAATTAAATTGTGGTGCGTGTGGTTATGCGAGCTGTAAAGATAAAGCTATCGCTGTTTATCAACAAAAAGCGCAGCTTTATATGTGCTTGCCATATATGCGTGAACGAGCTGAATCAATTTCAGATTTGATTCTAAATACAACACCAAATGCGATTATAGCTTTTGATGACACATGGAAAATCCAGCAGTTTAATACTGCGGCACAGAAACTATTCCACCTAGATCGAAAAGATGTGGGTGAGGCTTTGATTTGGAACCTATTGCCTATGGAAGAATTCTATGATCTCTTAAGGCACAAAGATAATAGTTATGACAAAAAATACTATTACGATAAATTTAATATTACGGTGATGCAGTCAATTGTTTTTGTTGAAAAGCAAAATATTGCGATTCTAGTACTAAAAGACATAAGCGAAGAAGAAAATAGACGAAAAGACTTGATGGAAATGAGAAAAGAGACGGTTGACATCACTCAAAAAGTGATTGAAAAACAAATGAGAGTTGCTCAAGAAATAGCAAGCCTTTTAGGAGAAACAACAGCTGAAACTAAAGTAACATTGACGAAATTGAAGGCAACAATGCTCACCGACCTGGGTGATGAAACATGAGTTTTTTTATCGATGTAGCTTATGAGAGTTTAAATAAATTTAATGAAGAGCTTTGTGGTGACAAAGTTGAAATTATAAGAAGTGAGAAATCACTGGTGATTGTTCTTGCCGATGGACTGGGAAGTGGTGTTAAGGCAAATATACTTGCGACACTAACATCAAAGATTATTGGTACTTTTATGGCAAACGGTCTAAATATTGATGAAGCGGTGGAGACGATTGCCAGTACACTTCCCGTATGCAAGACGAGAGATGTTGCCTATTCTACTTTTTCAATTTTGCAGCTTTTTACATCAGGAGAAGGATATTTGGTGGAATATGACAATCCTTCTGTTTTTCGATTGAAAAAGGGAAAAGCATCAGCGGTTGAGTCAAAAACCAGAACGATTGCTGGAAAACTAATCAAAGAAAGCCGTTTTAAGCTGTATCCTGATGATTTGTTCGTTATGGTTACAGATGGGGTTGTTCATGCTGGAATCGGTGAAACTTTGAACTTGGGCTGGCAATGGGATCGGGTCAAAGAGTATATTCAAAATACCTATCACAATGATTTGTCGGCAAAAGGATTTACAAAACTCTTGTTGGCAGCATGTGATAATTTGTATAACCAAAAACCAGGTGACGACACAACCGTTGTTGCAGTAAAAATCAAGAAACCTGTCAAACTAACTGTGATGGTTGGGCCACCTGTAGATGAAACGGAAGATAAAGCAGTTGTAAAAGAGTTTTTATCAAGAAATGGCAAAAAAGTAGTTTGTGGTGGTACCACATCTCAGATCGTCACTAAGATTTCAAAGAGAAATATGAAAACGTGTCTTGACTATATTAATCCAGATATTCCACCTGTAGCCGAAATCGACGGGATTGATTTGACGACTGAAGGTGTTTTAACACTGAGAAGGGTTTTGGAGTTGATTAAGGCCTGCGCTTCAAAAGAAGCAACCATGCAGAGTTTTTCGAATCTAAATAATAAGGATGGCGCATCAAGGCTTGCAAAGATGCTTTTGGAAGAAAGTAGTGATATTCATTTTATCATAGGATGTGCAATCAATCCAGCTCATCAGAGCCCAGAATTTCCACTGAACCTCAATTTAAAATTAAAGTTGATTGAGGAAATCGCCGAATATTTGAGAGAACAAGGGAAAGCTGTTTCTTTAGAATATCATTAGCAGCAAGTCGTTGAGGTCTAATCTTGATCAAGCATAGGTGATATCGGGACACGGAAAACATAAAGGAGAGATTGGTGGGGTATTTATCAATAACTTTAAAAATTCATAATCCTGGACAAGGCAAAAGCCAAGTGCTATCAACGGCATTGGAACGTTACACCAAATCTTTTGATCGACTAATGAAAGAAGCAAAACCCAATTTGGACGATATTGAACAAAACCATAGTGGGAGCTTATTACAATTGTCTGGTTGGATTGATAAGGATTTGAGTAAAAGTCTAAATGAATTTTATGCAGAACCTTTTAAAGACTCTCTGAAATCAGATTTTGCCATGGCGCTTGATAGTTTTTTAAAGAGGAAAAAAGCTGGAGGACAAGATGCTTTCCCTTTTATTTATCCTGAAAAAGATGGTGTATTGCAAAGAGTTCGCCCAATTTTTTTCTGCCGATATGACCAAAAACGGAATTTCTGTTTTTTACAGCATGTGGAGACCAAAAGATACTATGTTAAAGTCTATCTATTGAGTTTGAAGAATGCAATCGAACAAAAAAATCATAAAGAAGATACTGAAACCAAATTGCAATATATCCATAAAGATGGCCGGATGATGGAAGAAAATGAAAGAAGACAAAGATACATTTTATTGCCTCTTTCTTTTGGCGCGTGGCAAGAACAATATATCAAGCTCTGGCATGAAGACTCAACTATGATTAAAACGGGTCGGTTGTTTCAGCGCAACGGTGATTTCTATCTTTCGGTTACAATGAAGATGAAAGTGCCAGAATCAGTGAAAACAGCAACCTGGATGGGAGTTTCAAGAGGTACGAAAAAACCGATTTTCTACGCGATTGTTGATGAAATGGGAAATCAAAAAGAAACCAGTGTAGTGAAATTAAAAAAAGAATCGTTGCCAATCAAAAAAGAAGAGGTTGAAATTGGGCTACACCGTGCAGCAAACCAGATCGTGGCAAAAGCACATCAGCATAAAGCGCAGGTGGTATTGGAGAATGTTCGACTTATGAGAGATGATTTTCCGAAAGGAAAAGATGTGAAAGATACCTTAGCCATCGGACCCGCTCGGTATATACGTTTAGAACAAATTGTATCGTACAAGTTAGAACGTGTAGGGCTTCCTAAGCCAATCAAGGTAAGCCCGGCAGGATTGTTTTTTACGTGCCCTCATTGTGGCAAGAACACCAAAAAAAACCGTGTGGCGAAGGATATGTTTCTATGTGTTTCCTGTGGTGCTGCATATCCAATTGACTTGCTTGCTAGCATCAATTTAGCAAATCGCCTCCGAAAGTATCAGTCGGAAGATATTAAAATTATCGTTAAGCAAGAAAAAGGAACATTTCGATTTACCAATGAAATTTTGGGATTAGATTTTAAAAGAAAATCCATAGAAATTGCTATGTTAGATTTAAAGGAAGAATTGCAAGTAGCAATAGATAATATAAAAAATAACAGTAATCCAGAGGAATCATCAGAGCGTGTTAAGCGGAAATGGAGTATGATTAAAAAAATGGAGGGCTATGAAGATTTGATGAAGCATGTTAAATTAGTATAGAGAATATTAGAATGCAATTGCTGCCGCAGCCGAGGCTTCCTAGAAGCGTGCCAAAATGGTATGAAAGTGCAGCTATTCAATACCCTAGTCTATTTGCAAAAATAGGCTAGGGTATTTTTTGAAAACAGACTGCAAATTTATTTGCAATATAGGTGCAAATAAATTTGCAAGTGCATAGATAAAATCCATGTATTATAGTGTCAATAGTAAGTAGCATTATGAAAAAAAGGAACAGGAGGAACCATATGAAACCATTAAAAATTGCATGCACCATGACATCAAAATCTTATTTTTCTACTGGAAGAAGTATTGTTTTAGTCGATGAGACGGATTTTACAGATGTTGCAGCAGTGGTACTTGCAGACTTGGATGTCGAATGGATTACAGTAGCGAGGGAAACAAAATTTGAAATTCCTATCATCGTGATATTGCGAACCTGCAAAGTGATTCCAGAACAGATGAAACAGGAAGTTTCAAGAATATATGATTGCACTAGTATAAATCGAAAAGAAATCAGCGAAGAAATTGAGTCTATGGCTACAGAATATCAGGAAAAAGTGCTTCCACCGTTTTTTCGTACGATGATCAATTATTTGGAAATACATAATTTACAATTTGACTGTCCCGGGCATCAAGGTGGTCAGTATTTTATGAAGCATCCCGCAGGCAGGTATTTGTATGAGTTTTATGGTGAAAATATTTTTCGAACCGACCTTTGTAATGCAGATGTTGCATTAGGAGATTTACTCATTCATGAAGGACCCGCTGCTGATGCAGAAATGAATGCGGCGAGAGTATATAATGCAAATAAGACTTATTTTGTTATGAATGGAACGAGTACAGCAAATAGTATTACCATAAGTGCGTTGATTGTGCAGGGGGACTTAGTGTTGTTTGACCGAAACAACCATAAGTCTGTCTATAATTCTGCTCTATCACAAGCTGGTGGTAATGCTGTGTTTTTAGAAACAGCCAGAAATCCATATGGATTTATCGGTGGAATAGATGCACATTGTTTTGATGAGGATTATCTTCGTGAGCAAGCAAAAAAAATTGATCCAGAAAAGGCAAAGCAAGAAAGACCATTTCGTTTGGCCGTAATTCAATTGGGAACCTATGATGGAACCATCTATAACGCAAGAAAAGTTGTGGATGAGATTGGTCATCTCTGCGATTACATTCTCTTTGATTCTGCATGGGTAGGTTATGAACAATTTATCCCAATCATGAGAGACTGTTCCCCTCTTCTATTAGAATTGACAGAAAATGATCCGGGGATATTTGTCACTCAATCAGTCCATAAACAACAAGCCGGATTTTCACAATCCTCTTATATCCATAAGAAGGATGAGCATATCAAAGGACAAAAACGGTATATTGACCATAAACGGTTTAATAACGCATTTAGACTTCACACAAGTACCAGTCCGTTCTATCCGTTGTTTGCAGTTTTAGATGTCAATGCAAGGATGCAAGATGGTGAAGCCGGCAGGCATCTATGGGCAGAGTGTGTAAGAATCGGCATTGAAGCGAGAAAACAAGTGCTTCGCCGATGTCAATTACTGCGTCCATTCATACCTCCAACCGTTCGTGGCAAAAATTGGGAGGATTATACAACAGAAGAAATCCAATCTTCCATAGATTTCTTTCGGTTTCAACCAGGTGAACAATGGCATGCTTTTGAAGGATATGGCAACGACCAATATTTTGTAGATCCTAATAAATTTATGCTTACTACGCCAGGTATTATATCCGAGACAGGAGAATACGATGAGTTTGGGATTCCAGCCGCAATACTTGCAAATTATTTAAGAGAACATCGGATTATTCCAGAAAAGAATGATTTGAATTCCATTTTGTTCTTGATGACGCCCGCAGAATCTTTTGAAAAAATGGAACGCTTAATTTCAGAATTAGAGCGGTTTGAGCAGATGATTCTATCGGACGCACCAGTTAGTGAAGTCCTCCCAGAATTGTACCGAAGATATGAAAAGCGATACGAAGGTTATACCATTCGAACCCTCTGTCAGGAAATGCATGATTTTTATAAAAGTAATGATGCAAAGCTTTATCAAAAACGGTTATTTCGTTCGGAATACTTCCCGGAAAAAATCATATCCCCACAAAAAGCGCACTGGGAATTCCTAAAAAACAATACGAAGTTGGTGCCACTCGATCAAATTGTGGGTGAAATTGCGGTGGAAGGGGCACTGCCATATCCGCCAGGCATTTATTGTGTTGTGCCAGGAGAACGTTGGAATGAGACGGCACAAAAATATTTTTTAATTCTGGAAGAAGGAATCAACCAGTTTCCTGGATTTGCGCCAGAGATACAAGGCGTTTACCTAGAAGCAGAAGGAGACCGCGTCAGAACATATGGATACGTACTGGATAATGAGGAATAAAATAGATATAATGTAATTATAAACTTGTTTGAAATGATTAAATCGAATTGATACTGGGTATGAACGGAACGAATCTATAACGAAATTTTTTTATATTAAGTAACAGGAGAATACAAAGATGAATCAATATAGATTTCTCAAGGACAAGCGAATACTCATTATCGATTCGGATTATCAGAATAAAGTCGTGTTACGCTCTTTTATAGAAGATGAGGGCTGTCTTGTGATGGATGCCATTAGTCTCACAGAAGCAGTTGGAAGAGGAGATCGGGAGGGATATGATTTATTGATCATTTCTCAAGAACACTTTGAATTAATGCATTACATGGGTTTGGCACCAGAAATACTAGTGGCTGGAAAAGTACAAGGAAAGAATGTTCCGGTAATCCTTTCTGGTGATATGAATGTGATTCCGTTTGGCAAAGCATCTGAAAAAATGGGTGGATATCCGATTCTATATCAACCCTATAGAAAGTCCGTATTGCTTGAACTCATTGGGGCAGCTCTTTCTACTGAGTCAGAAGTGCAAATGGTTCAAGAAACTGTCCTAGGCATCTATCAGGAGCATTGTTGCAAGCAGTCTTATGATCTTCGGTTGCTCGTTGCCGAAGACAACTATGTAAATCAGCAGTATTTTACTAAATTGCTTTCCAATCGAGTGCGTAACCTTCTTATCGTGGGCGACGGGAAAGCAGCAGTTGATGCTTATTTCAAGAATCCATTCGATTTGATTATAATGGATTGCCAGATGCCCATTATGGATGGATACGAGGCTGCCTCAAAAATTAGAGAAATGGAAACAGAAGCAAGGCATTCTACTATAGTTGCATTGTCTGGTAATGCAACAAAAAATGATGTAGAACGATGCAAAAAAGCAGGGATGGATGACTATCTAGTAAAGCCAGTCAATCTAAAGGAAATTGAACGCCTACTGAAGCATGTGGCTTATGATTTTTCAGAATTGTAATTTCCTGCGTATAAATTTTATCTAACTGATGCTCTTTTCGAATGACAGTTGGATAGAGGGATTGTAATATGTTTCGTTCAATGAAAAATTCTTTTGGCGGGATGCTTAGAATCTTATCTTTGTCCTTTTCATCGATGGTGTTCTCAATCATCACAATGCTCTTATCCGGATAATCTGCCATTGTGATATTTAAAATTTTCAACGGTGCACTTGAAGCAAGATTGATGGCTTTCGTTAGACATAGTTCAATAATTTCACTTAGCTTAGACAAAGGCAAATTGGATAAAGTCACATTGATTTCTTCGGTTACAACCAAAGAACAAGAAATACCTACCGCTTCTGCGACATTTAATTTGGTTGCGATTAGTCCGCGTAATGCAAATGGATGAATCATATATAGACGGAATATGTGATTGACAGGTGTGTCTTTCATACCGTCAAGCATATTTTTCAAATAGCTCGTTGCTCCATCTAAATCTTCTAAATCAAGAAATCCAGAGATACCCTGAAGAATATTCAGATATTTGTGTCTTATTTTACGAAATTCAGAGGTGGTCCCATCCATATAGTGAATATAATTTTGAAGCATCTCAAAATTAAGCTTTGTCTCGAATTCTTTTTCCAAGCGGTCATTGACATCATTGACAATGGCCATTCCGACTAAATTGTTTCGAGTTGTAAAGGTAGTGAAGGCTATCTCTACCAACCTCTTGTGATTCATACAGGTATGAATGGATACATTTTGAAAAGATATGGTTCGATTGTCTTCAATGCCAGCTCGGATCGCCTCTCTCACTTTTTCATGATACGGTTCGTCAATGAAAATCAATGGATCGATTCCCTTGATAGAATATCTGGCTGGAGCTTCAATGATTTTAAGACCAGCTTTGTTGGTATAGTAAAGAGTTTTTTGCTGTACTAAAAAGATTCCGATTGGAAAGAAATCCATCAGTTTTCTGTATTCTCTGATTCTTTGATTCAAATCGCTCCTAAGCATTTTTTCTTTTGAATTATCTTGGATGTACCAAAAAAAACCAGAAGCATTTTGAGCTTTAACGTCGTCCAAAATACAATTGATTTGAAACCAAAGTTTATGACCTGATTTGGATCGGTATTGGCAAGAATACTGGAAAGAGTCCCTTGCTTTCGATAGGACTTCCAATTCTTTTTCTATCAGATTCAATAAATCATTATGTGAAATTAAGTCTTTCTGATTCATGGATAAAACCTCTGTTTTGGTATATCCTATGAGCTCGCAAAAATCCATAGAAGCTGTAAGAAAGTTGCCATCAGAAGAAAGGGTGGCAAACATGAAATTGGGTATTTTCTGTAAATCCATCTTAATACCTATAGCTTTCTTCGCATCAAAAAAATAGAGAAAACGGTTATTTTGGCTTGTGTTATTGAAAAAGAAAATTTTTCATTCGCTGCTTGTTTCTGAAAAGAGAAACAATTATTCTGCTTTTTGATCTTGATAATTATCTAAAAAAAGCTGCTTGTATTTGCCTCCGATAGGACATGCTTCTCCATTGTCCAAAATCAGCGTTTTTTCTTTCAGGTTTATCTCACGGATATATCTTTGATTGACTATAAAAGCTCGGTGGCAACGAACACATTCATTGTTCCCGAACTCGCCTTCTAAATAATCAAGAGATAGCCGGCATGTTTTTATACTTTTATCAATTAAGTGAATATAGGTGTCAGAGCCAACGCGTTCAATAAAAAGGATCGAATGAATTGGAATAGCGAATATGGAAGAACCACTTTTGATTCGTAATTTTGATTCGAATTGGCTTGCCTCCTGCTTTTGGAGATAATGGGAGGATATGTTGAGTAAAAGCTTTTCGAGAATTTCGGCTGTGACGGGCTTGGGTAAAAAATCAAAAGCCTGAACTTTGAAAGCAAGTAAAAGAAACTCTAGGTGAGCAGTAATGAATACGATATATGCATTGACATCATTCCTTCGAATGGTTCGCGCTAGCAGGAGTCCATTTTCTGTACCATGAAGATCAATATCTAGTAGGAATACATTTGCTGAGTTTTTCTTTAAGTAAGACTTCACCGTATCCATATCGCTGGCTTGTAAAACAACCGAGGCATCCATTTTGTTTTTGGCAATGATATTGTTGATAATTTTTACCAGGTTGTTTTGCCAACATAGATCATCTTCACAGATAGCAATTTGCAACATGTTATCACCTCAATCTTTATAATAGCACTTTGGGAATCATTATATCTCAACAACGACTAAATTAACAGAAAAATCTGTAATTATATGATGTGAAATGTAAAATTGTTTTTATAAAACTAATAAATTGTAATTTGTATAAAAAAAACAGCAATCTATAAAATAGTATGGAAAGTAAAAAAGATATTCGTTAAAATAAAAGAACACGCCACTAAAATCAGAAATTGTTGAACACTTGAATCCATGGCCAAAAAACTATGTACTTACGAAGATAAGATTTTGCTACACATGGTTGATTGTATTGAAAGAGGGTTGAATAATGACTGGTTCTGCTCATAAGAATACCGTAAAAAGAGAATATCATAGGTTGGAACAGTTTCGTGCAATCTATTTGCTTGCTTCCATTCTGATTCCCCTCAATATGGCATTGTTTTATATCTTAGATGATGGCAATCGATCAACATGGGGAATGGGATTCTTTTTTACTGCCAGTTTTTTTCTGATATACATTTTATCGAATCGAATAGCTTTCATAAAGAAAAAAATTTCAGCTATTACTTTTATCTTGTTCTTTCTAATGATTATCGCATCCACTTTTTCCATTTTACAAACAAAAAATCCGCAGCATTATTTATTTTTCTTAGTGATAGCCGCAGTTTTGTTGACTCCGCTTTTTCAAGATGGACTCCGAGAATTGATACTGATTTCCTTTGTTTTTAGTATTCTCTTTATTATACTTTGGGCAATCAGAAATCTTGAAGACAGCGGAATTATTTTATTATCCATCTATATCATTGGAGTATCCTACTTTTTCATGAATGTATACGATAGAAAACATATCAAAGCAGAGCTGAGCAAAAGTGAAAAACACTTCCAGTTATTTATGGAAAATTCGCCAGTAGGATATTTTTATTTGGACGAAAATGGCACCATAACCGATATGAATCGTGCAATGCTAGACATGTATGATCTATCAAATCCACAACAAATGGCTGGAAAAAAATGCAGCATATTAAATGAGGATTGTAATTGTATTCCTGAAAAGTGCGATATGGCACAGAAAGCCAGTTGTTTATCAGGGAAATTGCTACGTAGAACCTTAAGCGATGGAGATATTCGATATCACATTATATGGGTACCAAGTCAAGACAACGAAAAATCAAATGGATTAGAGGGATTCGCATTGGATGTATCAGACCGAATCTATGCAGAAGAAGAAAAAGAGAAGCAATTCTTTAAATATAATCAGCTTTTCAATAGTATTAATCAAGGGTTTGTGGTATTGGAAGCTGTAAAGGATTTTCAAGATAATCCTATGACTTTCCAGTTTGTAGAAGTGAATCAGGGGTATGAAAGACTCACTGGATTAAAACGCGAAACTCTGATTGGCAAAACGTTACAGGAGGGGATTCCTGGTTATGATTTATCTTGGATTGAGGAATATAAAGAAATTTTAAGCCAGAAAGAAAGCCGAAAATTGGAACGCTTTTCAGCATTTTTTGGGAAATTCTTTGATATTCATGTCTATCCTTTTGATGAGGATAAGCTAGGCCTACTTATTTCCGATGTAACCCAAAAAATCGAAATAGAACAGCAACTCAAAAGAGCAAAAGAAACTGCTGAAGATGCAAATCAGTTGAAAAGTAAGTTTTTGCATAATATAACCCACGAGCTACGAACTCCAATGAATGGTATCGTAGGTATGCTTCAATTGCTGCAAATGACTGATTTAGATGAGGAGCAGAAGGAAGAGGTTCTATTTATTCGAGAAGCAAGCTACCGTATGTTAAATTTGATCAAAAACATTATGGACTTGGTGGAAGCGGAATCATCTACAGATATTGAAAAAACCGTGTTCAAATTAAGAGCTTTGGTTGAAGAAGTGGTATTTAACGCGCGAGGTACCATGCCTGAAAACAAACCAGTTGAAATCATATCTGAAGTTGATGCAGCCCTGCCAGACTTACTGTATGGAGATGAAATTGGGCTTCGCAAAATTTTTGAGGAGTTTGTTAGCAATGCATTGAAGTTCACAGAATCAGGCATGGTAAAACTCACAGCAAAAAAAGTAAGAACTTATTGCGGTGAGCGTGGAACGTCAATGGTGGAATTTTGTGTAGAAGATACGGGAATCGGTATTGGCCAGGATATGTTACCATTATTGTTTCATATGTTTTCGCAGGCAGACGAGTCCTTTACCAAAAAATATCAGGGTGCAGGAATTGGGCTTGCCCTGTGTCAAAAGCTGTCAGAGCGCATGGATGCTAAGATTAGTGTTCAAAGTGAGCTTGGGAAAGGCACATGCTTCACATTGTATGTCGTGTTGGAAAGAGTGGAAGAAGAATGCGGATGATATTCGGTAAGGAAGCGAAAGAAAGACTTTGATACATTCGAGGAAAGAGTTGGTAATTTATGAAATGCTTATCCATTATCATGGTAAAATCAATGGGTTTTTGTTGTTTTTCAACTTGAACCAAAAAAAATTTTTGATAGAATATAGTTAGTTAGTACTAACGCACCAAAGGAGAACCCCCATGATTGATGACTATTTGAGCAGGAAAGAGAAAATTATTATCAGTGCGATTGACATCTTAGATGAGCTTGGAATTCAGGGGCTCACCTCAAAAGAGATTGCCAAACGACAAGGTGTTACAGAACCTGCCGTATATAGGCAGTTTGATGGCAAGAAAGATATCGTCCTGACTATTTTGGACCGATTCGCTATCTTCGATGAATTTATCAAAAATACGGTAATAGATAATCGAATGGAGCCAGAGGAAGCAATTGGTTTCTACTTAAACTCCTATGTAGAATATTATGAAAACTATCCTCAAATTACTACGGTGATGTTTTCCTTTGATGTTTATCGTTATGAAAAGGAACTGAATCTAAAAATGCAGGGTATCGTATCAAATCGGCATCGATTTTTTTCAGATTTGATAAAAAGCGCACAGGAGAAGGGGATTGTATCAAAGGAAATATCCAACGAGGAAATTGCAGAAATGGGTATTAGGTCTGATATGGTCCTATGTATACAATTGGAAAATGGCGGGGTGCAGTTATCCTTTAAAAGAGAAAGTACTCCAGGGAGCATCTTCAATTTTGAGATTCTAAAAGGTGGTGTATTCCGTTGAAACTTTAGTTGAACCATAAAAATTAGGAATGGTATTGGATTGCGGGCTGGCCGCAGGGAGAAAGAACGTGGAGGTTCATTATGAAGTGGTTAAACAACATGAAGATTAGTGCAAGATTATTAGGGGCATTTATCATCGTCGCCATTGTTGCAGGTGGTATTGGATTAATTGGTGTATTAAATATTCAGAAGATTACTGATATGGATTCAGAACTATACAATAAGATGACGGTTCCTCTTTCTGAAATGGTATTTATCACAGACTCATTCCAACGAATGAGAGGAAATGTAAGAGAGGTTTTGCTGACAACCGATTATGCAGCGCAGACTGAAATTGAGGACAAAATAAACACGAGAAATCAAGAGTTTGAGACATATTTAACCAGTTTTGAAAAAACACTGCTTACCGACGAAGGAAAAGCAGTAATCAGGGATTTGAGAGCATCAAAAGAAGAGTATGATGCAGTGGCAGCTCAGGTTGTGTCTCTGGCAAAACAGCAAAGAATGGCAGAAGCACTTAATCTGCTCAGCACTCAGGAGGAAACCATTCGTCAAGAAACTCAGACCAAAATTGGTGAAGTTACAAATATGAAGATTAATCTTGCCAGCCAATCGTATAAAGACAATGCAGCAACAGCGAAATCATCGACAATTTTGATGATTGGACTATTGGCCTTCGGTATGGTTCTTTCCGTAGCATTGGGACTGATCATCTCTGCTACAATCAACAGACCAATTAAGACACTCATGGTAGCGGCAGATAAAATATCAAAAGGTGATTTGGATGTAGACATTGATATTAATTCTAAAGATGAGATTGGTATTCTGGCAGATAGCTTTAAACGAATGTCTGAGACCATCAATGATGTGATGATGAATATCAATATTGCATCTACAGAAGTAGCAGCGGGGTCGAGGGAGCTTGCAGATAGCAGCATGGGACTTTCTCAAGGCGCAACAGAGCAAGCCAGCTCTATTGAGCAGTTAACTGCATCTATTAACGAAATCGCAGTACGAACCAATCAAAATGCAGAGAACGCGAATGAAGCAAATGATGTGGCGATTAACGCAAAAGAAAATGCAGACCAAGGAAATATGCATATGAATGATATGTTGGATTCTATGTCAGAAATCAATGAATCCTCAGCAAATATTAGCAAAATCATTAAGGTAATTGATGAGATTGCGTTCCAAACTAATATATTGGCTCTGAATGCGGCAGTGGAAGCAGCCAGAGCAGGACAACATGGAAAGGGATTTGCTGTGGTTGCAGAAGAAGTTCGAAATCTTGCAGCAAGGAGTGCAGCAGCTGCCAGAGAAACCACCGAACTAATAGAAGGATCTATCAAAAAAGTTGAAACTGGAACAAAAACAGCAAATGACACGGCTCAAGCTTTGGCAAAAATAGTAGATGGTATCTCAAAGGTTTCTGGTCTGATTGGTGAAATTGCTGATGCTTCAAGATTGCAAGCCTCAGGGATATCCCAAATCAATATTGGGATTGAACAAGTATCCCAAGTTATACAAAGTAACTCCGCGACAGCCGAAGAAAGTGCTGCTGCAAGTGAAGAATTGACCAGTCAAGCAAATCTACTCAAAGAGACGGTACAGAAATTCCGCCTAAAAAGGACATCCATCAATCAATTAAGCAGATTGCGGGATGGAGGAAGAGATTCGATGACCATCGATTTAGATGAGGAGCCAGCATCTTTCAAAGGACATAGTAAATATCAGGAAAAATCATCGGGAGAACCGAGAATCGCACTTAGTGATAAAGAGTTTGGTAAATACAACTAGAAGGTGATTACATGTTAGCGATGAACGAAAAAGAATTCCATGACATTGCTAATTACATAAAATTGAATTATGGAATCAATTTGTCTCACAAAAAAAACCTGATTGAAGGGCGTTTGGGAAACTACTTAAATGAGAAAGGGTACCATTCCTATTCGGAATACTTCAATCAAGTGTTTGCAGATTCTTCCAAAAGAGAGGTTACGGATTTACTGAACAAGCTCACTACGAATCATACCTTTTTTATGAGGGAGACAGCGCATTTTGATTTTTTTCGGAGCATTGCACTACCTCAGTTTGAAAGATCCGTAACAGATAAAGATTTGAGGATTTGGTCGGCCGGATGCTCGTCCGGCCAAGAACCTTATACTTTGGCTATGATTCTCAATGATTATTTTATGCATCAAAAGGCATATTGGGATACAAAAATACTGGCAACGGACATATCTGTGAAAGCATTAGAATCGGCAGAAAAAGGAATTTATCCATTGGATTCTATCATGAATGTACCACAAACATGGAAAAAAGCATATTTTAAGACAAAAGATGCAGAATTTTGTGAAGTGAATCCAGTCATAAAATCAGAAGTGATTTTTCGGGTGTTTAACCTAATGGATGAACGATTTCCATTTCATAAAAAGTTTCATACTATATTTTGTAGAAATGTAATGATTTACTTTGATGAACCGACAAAGGCGAAGTTAATTCAAAAATTCTATGAAAGGACAGAGCGAGGCGGATACCTTTTCATTGGACATTCTGAATCGATAAACAGAGATGAAAGCGATTATAAATATGTGATGCCAGCAGTATATCGAAAAGAATAAAAGTTATCTAGCCAGACCGTTGGTTAATATGAAAAATCAAAGAGAGGAAGTCAAAATAATTGATGAAAACCTTAGCGAAACCCAAGTTTTCTATCAAGCATTCAATGCAGTTGGGACTAGCATATATATAGTTGATAATCAAAGACGTATTGTTTTTGCAAATCAAATGCTCATTGAAATGCTAGGATATAAAACGAGAGATGAAGTGGTTGGTAAATCCCCAAAAGAGTTGATGCTATGCGGTAATCCAGAACAGTTCTTTTGTGATGAAGGAATTTGGTGTCAGAAATGTGAAATCAGTAATCGGTTAGACGGTCAGGAAGACGTCATATTGGAAAAGGTTGTTTATAAAAAAGAAGACAATTATACCATACCGATTCATGTAAAACAGCATCTCTCCAAATTGGAGATGGAAGGAAGGGAACTGATTGTAGTTACCGTAGACAATGTGACAGATACGGTAAGAAAAAGAATGTTGGAACGATTGTTCTACCATGATATTGTCAATACGACAGGTGCACTAAAGGGAATCTTGCAATTACTTAGGGATGAAGCTCCAGATGACATGAGGCCTGATATTGATTTTGTGTATGATTCGTTTCAATATTTGATCAATGAGATACAAGCGCAGAAACAAATAACCGATGCTGAAAATGATCAGTTAATACTTCAGATGGAGGAAGAATCTGCATTGGTAATCTTAAAATCAGTTCAAGAACTATTTGTAAATCATAAAGCTGCCGAAGACAAGAGTATACAAATCGATAAACATATAGATGATTTTATCATACATACTGATTTGGCTTTGCTCAGAAGAGTTTTGGGAAATATGCTAAAAAATGCGCTGGAAGCAAGCAACAGAAAAGAAAGAGTCACACTTGGATGCAAGTTGATTGGAAAAAAAGAACTGACCGCAGAGTTTTGGACCCATAATAAGGCAGTGATTCCAAAGGAAATACAAAACAGCTTGTTTTCCCAGATGGTATCTACCAAAGGAAATAATAGAGGATTTGGCACATATGGAATGAAATTAATTACAGAAAAATATCTACAGGGAACAGTAGGATTTCATTCCGATGAAGAAAAAGGGACTACGTTTTATATAAGAATCCCTTGTGGGTCAAAATAAGTTGAAAACAGGAGGCACTCGATGAGAATACTAATTGTGGAAGATGATCTGGCAAGCAGGCGATTTATGGAAAAATATTTGTCAAGATATGGTTCTTGTGAAACTGCAACAAATGGGCTTGAGGCAGTAGATATGGTGCTACAAGCCATGGAGGACAACAATCCATACAGGCTGATATGTCTTGATATTATGATGCCAAAGCTAGATGGAATGAAGACACTGAAAATAATAAGAAACATAGAAAAAGAGAGAGGGATTTTTGGAGAACAAAAAGCAAAGATTATAATGACTACCGCATTAAATGACAAAAAAACTGTTACTGAATCATACGATTCGGGTTGTGAAGCTTATGCATGGAAACCCATTGATACAGAAAAATTTTCTGGCATCTTAGAGGAACTTGGTTTTCACAATAGCCAATAAGAAAGGAATGAAGCATACCGATGAAAGAAAAAAAATGTTCCAACTACCGATCAGATTCTAATAACCATAAAAGTGTGACGGATAAGGGACCTTTTCTCTTGGATGCTGTTTTTCAAGTGGCAAATGTAGGTATTTGTGTAACAGATGAATCGGGCACATTTGTATTAGTAAACGATTCATATTGCAAGCTTTATGGATATAGCAGGGAAGAACTTATTGGAAAAAATTTTTCTGTTGTAGTACAGAATTCTCATGTGGAAGAAGTCAAGGAAAAGTATCATAACTTTTTACAAGGGGAACCTGAATTAGAAAGAGAATGGGTTATCGTAAAAAAAACGGGAGAGCAAATTGATGTTCTTGTAACGGAAGGATTATTAGTTACTGAGGATGGATCCAAATTTAAAGTAACAACAGTGGAAGATATCAGTGATCTAAAGCGAAACAAAAAGCAGATTCAATTTTTAACAACGTACAATGCATTGACTAATTTGCCAAATCGGATGTTATTTGAGATTCGCTTAAAAAAGGAAATAAAGCAGATAGAGAATACGAAGAATCGATTGGCCATGCTATATATAGACATCGATCGCTTTAAACATATTAATGATAGATATGGATTTCAAGCTGGAGATATGGTTTTAAGAGAGTTTGCAGCCAGACTGCAAACTGTTTCTCAAGATGATTCCTTACTTGGATATTTTGGAGTCGACAAATTTGGCGTTATGATTGGAAATATACTTCCCAGTCAAAGTATTGATATTGTTGTTGATTTAATCATAAAGCGGGCAAAAGAACCATATATTATTGAAGGACATACAATTCGCATTAGCTGCAGTATAGGAATTTGTTATTACTCAGAGGAAAACAACCATGCAGAAGCGATGATTAAAAATTCGGAAGAAGCCATGATGCAAGCAAAACTAGGAGGCAGAAGCATGGCATATGAATATAACGATGCAATGAGTAAAATGATACAAAGAAGGCAACAAATTGAGGCTGATTTACCATATTGCGTTGGCAGAAAACAATTGTTTTTAGTGTATCAGCCCCAAATTGATTTACGCACTGGTCAGATTGTTGGAGTAGAAGCTTTGCTCCGATGGAACCATCCTAAATTGGGAATGATTCCTCCTTCAGAATTTATACCGATTGCTGAAAGAACAGAAGCAATTCATAAACTAGGAGATTGGGTTTTGATGGAAATTTGTCGACGAGCAGTCAGGTGGGAAAAATTAGAAATCAACTTATCCATTTGTATGAATATTAGCTCACATCAGTTAGGCAAAGCAAATGCAGCTGAGCGGATTCTAAAATTTGCTAGCCACTATAATATGAAACCTCATCGAATTGAATTGGAAATCACAGAAAGTGCAATTATAGAAGATATTGATAGCACCGTAGAAAAGCTGATACAACTGAAAAACAATGGTATTCGCTGCAGCATAGATGATTTTGGTACAGGGTATTCTTCTTTAAATTATTTAAGGCAGTTGCCAATTTATAAACTAAAAATTGATAAATCCTTTGTAGAGGATTTAGACCAGGATATCGATAGCAGGCTGATCGTGAAAACGATTATTGATATGGCACACAATCTGGGGTTTCAGGTGATTGCAGAAGGTGTTGAAACGGAAGCGCAAATGAATTTTTTAAGAGACAATGGGTGTGATGAGATTCAAGGATACTATTTTAGCAAGCCGTTGTCTAGTGAAAAGATTGAAGCACTGGTGCAAAATATTTAAACCGGAGGTCTACAATGGGTCATGGAAAAATCTCACTTCGATTTCTAATTATACTATGGTTTACAGTCTTAATGGCGATTACAATCGTTTTGGTTTCGTATGTAGTTTTCCATAATTGGGGACACTCAGTGGATAAAACAATCGATCGCTTGCAAGATACTGCCAGCCAAGGAATTTACCGGCAGATCAATAGCATGGTAGATGTACCGATGAATATCAATGAAACATATTCCAAGATGCTAGAGAACCAAATGATAGATTTATCGGATAAAAATGAGCGTGAGATATTTTTTGCATCTGCAATCCAATCCCAGCCAGAAGAAGTTTATAGCATCAGCTTTGGTACGGAAAAAGGAGAATACTATGGTGCCAGAAGAAACAATGATAATCAGGTAGAAATTTATCGTTGCGATGGGAGTACGGACTACCATTCCTTCTATTATTCTGTTAAGGATGACTTGACAGAAAACCAGTTTCTCACAGATTTTGGAGCATTTGATCCGAGGACACGAGATTGGTATATTGCGGCAAAAGAAAGGGGAAAACCAGTTTTTTCAAGTGTGTATAAACATTTTGTAAAATCTGATTTGGCACTTTCTGTTTCTAGACCAATATATGATCAAAATGGGAATCTATTAGGCGTATTTGGCACCCATTTGATTTTATCGGATCTCAATGATGTTTTAGCCGATGCAGTGGTACAAAACAATGCGGTTGCTGTAATACTGAATCAATCTGATGGATATCTTGTTGGAAATTCTATCGGATTACAGAATTTTCAGTCCTCTGGTCTTTCCCAATATGAGCGTATTTCACTGGATGATTTTCCAGATCCGATTCTAAAACGTGCTTATGAGCAGTACCAGAATGATCACCAAGCAAACATGATACTGAGTTCTTTTGGAGAAACATATCATGTTAAATTTGTAGATTATAAGAAATCAGGATTGGATTGGATAGTCGTTACTTCTATTCCTGAAAGTACATTTACGGTAGAACTGAAGCATACCTTAAAAGTATCTGCATTGCTCTCGCTTTTTGCATTATTGATTTCAATCGTTGCGTACGTAAAGAGGACAAAAATAATTCTTAATCCAATCACTGAACTAATCCATTCTGTAAAACTATTTTCTGCTGGAGATTTGTCATCAAGGGCGTTGGTCATTCGGAGAGATGAAATAGGAGAACTTTCAGAAGCTTTCAATAATATGGCAGATGAAATTGAAGGGTTGGTAGAAAACCTAGAAAACAAGGTGAGAGAACGAACCATTGATTTGGAGACAGCGAATTTGGCGAAAAGCCAGTTTTTGGCAAATATGAGTCATGAGATAAGAACACCAATGAATGGGATGATAGGTTTTTTACACTTACTGGAGAAAACAGAAGCAAACCATGAGCAAAGAGAATATATTGAAACCATACAGAATTCCATTTCCTCTTTGCTAGATATTATCAACAACATTCTCGACTTTTCAAAGATAGAATCAGGAAAGGTTGAGCTGGAAAAAATACCATTTTCACTTCGAGCACTGATAGAAGAATTAGGAATGGCGTATATTGTAAAAGCAGAAGAAAAAGGACTTGAATTGAACACTTTAATAGGCATTCAAGTGCCAAAACAGGTGATTGGTGACCCTACAAAGATTCGTCAGATCATTGGGAATCTAATCAACAATGCGATTAAGTTTACTGATCGTGGAGATGTTTTCTTGGAGGCCAGAAAATTAGAAGAAACTGATGATAAGGTTCTTCTACGAATAGCAGTGAAGGATACGGGCATTGGAATGTCAGTAGAAGAACAGCTTCAGGTATTCCAACCATTTACACAAGCAGATTCTTCCTCTACAAGAGTGTATGGAGGAACAGGGCTTGGACTTACGATTTGCAAAGATTTGGTAAAGTTGATGGGCGGCGAGATTAAAATTGACAGTCACAAAAAAGTTGGTACTGAGATTAGTGTAACCATATGGTTTGATAAAACACGAGATAAAACAAGACATATTGACCAAATTGCAGATTTAAATGGATATCGAATTTTGGTTGTTGAATACAATTTCTTAAACTGGAGTGTCGTAAAGGAATATCTAGAAGCTACCGATTGCTATGTGAAGTGGGTAAATTCGTGCGAAGAAGCGTTGCAAATATTGGAGTGGTCAGAAGAGGATGCACCATATGACTTGTTGCTAGTTGGACATCGAACGATGCAGCACTATTCTGGGGAGTTCTTTAAAGAACTAAACGGACTCAACTTAAAAAAGAGCATTCCTCGTATCATGATGACGTCCATTGTAATGCGTTCTAATTTGAAGAAGAATATGAAATTAGATATTGATGCAATTGTAACCAGACCACTCAAAAGAAAAGAGTTAACAGATTGTATTGTTCGGGTTTTAGAAGGAAAAAGAGATTCATTGGACTATGCATGTTGTGTCAAAGGAGAACAAGATGCATTGGGAAATACCTTCAACCCAAAACTAAAAATACTCTTGGTGGAAGACAATGAAATCAATATTAAGTTCTTAATAAAATATCTTGGTCTTATTGAGCTTGATTGTGCGGTAGCAAAAACGGGCGTCGAGGCGGTGCAGGCTTGCGAAAGAGAATTTTATGATATCATCTTTATGGATTGTCAGATGCCTGTCATGGATGGATATGAAGCAACAAAACAGATTAGAATGCTTCAAAGAGGTAAACGAAACTCTACTATCATTGCTATGACTGCATTTGTTTTGGAAGGCGATGAGAAGAAATGCATTGAGTCTGGTATGGATGATTATCTTGGTAAGCCAGTAGATTTAGAACAAATGCTTTGGCTTCTTAAAAAATATGGGTCTGAAGTAAGAAGCAATCGTGCTGAAACAGAAAAAGAAAACATCCAAAAAGAAAAATCAGATTCTCATGTCAATCGAGTTATTATGCTTTTAAAACAGGAGTCTGGATTTGATGAGAAAACGTGCAAAGAGTTATTGGAGATCTTTTTTGAACATACAGAGGTGTTGTTAGAAAAACTAGAGTTAGAAGTATTCAAAGAGGCAGATGCAAGCAAAGGGGAAATATCTAACCTGATCCATCAGCTAAAAGGCACATCGGCAAATATTCGAGTCAACTCGTTGGTTGAGGTAGCAAGAAAAGCGGAAATTGCTTTGGAAACCGAAAACCGAGAAGAACTGGTGCAGATTGTCGAAAGAATCAAATGGATTTTTACCCTGCTAAAAGATGATTTTTATCGGGAAGAGGTGAGGTAACATTGGGAATATAATGATTATTGACGACTCTCCGGTGGATCGTCGGATGATACGTCAGATTCTAGAACGCAGTCTTGATCATGTAGTTGTGTTTGAAGCAGACGATGGTTTCGGTATTCCAAACATCTTTTCCGGTAAAGAAATCCATATGTGTATTTTGGACATTATGATGCCAGGGAAAAACGGGTTTGAGGTTTTGGAGGAAATGAAAGCCAACCGAGAACTGATGGATATACCCATTATTGTATGCACTGGGATGGAAGATCGAAGTGCTATCGAAAAAGCATTACGATTAGGTGCATATGATTATTTTTCGAAACCATTGACAGAAGAAGTAATGAAGATATCACTTCCACTTAAAGTAAAAAATGCGATAGATTTCACCAAACGAAAACAAGAAATCGAGTTTTTAAGCTATCACGATAAACTGACTGGACTATATAATCGAAGATTCTGTGAAGAAGAATTAAAACGACTGGATTCGTTGGAACAATTTCCTATAGCGATTCTATTTGGAGATGTCAATGGGCTCAAGTTAACAAATGATGCATATGGACATGAAGTTGGAGATCAATTACTGCTGACAATAGGCAAAATCCTTTCTGGATTTTGTGGCAATGGTGAAATGGCTTCTAGAATCGGTGGGGATGAGTTCCTAATGATTCTGCCGCATACATCTATTCAAGAAGCGGAGGTCGTAGCAAATCAAATTCGCAGACAGTGTGAAGAACAGGAGGCAATGCCCGTAAAACCAAGTGTGTCAATTGGAATCGCTGTGAAGGGAGACTCTGAGTTGTCATTAACTGAGGTGATGAAGGTCGCTGAAGATCGTATGTATAGCTTGAAACTTGCAGAAAGTAAAAAAATCAGAAACCAAATTATTGAATCGGTGCAAAGAAACCTGAAAGTGAAATATCCTGATATCGATGAACATTGCAAGAGGCTTTCTCAAATGGCAATAAAAATCAGTGAATCTATGGGATTTAGTCAAGCCAATCAAGAACAGCTCACTCAATTAGCATTACTTCACGATATTGGTATTACAGGGGTACCAGAGTCAATTACTCAAAAAAAAGGACATATTTTGGAAAATGAATGGGACATCGTTAAAAATCATTGTGAGATTGGATATCGTATCGCTAATGCATCTTCTGATTTGTCCAACATTGCCCCTTTCATTCTGAGTCATCATGAACACTGGGACGGCAGTGGATATCCTCAAGGGTTGGTCGGTGAGGAAATTCCTTTGCAAGCCCGGGTGTTAGCAGTATTGGATACCTATGATGCCATGCTTCATGGCACGTTTTATCAAAAACCATATCCAAGGAGAGAAGTGGTTGATTATATAAAAAGTCAACGAGAGCAACGCTTCGACCCTAATGTTGTAGATCACTTTATGAAAACACTTGACTTATTTTAATGAAGCCTGAATACGAAAGATTATTACTTTGTTAGTATGTAGGAGGGAACCATGAATACGAAAAGAACATCACATAAAGATGCAAAGGCAGGCTTGACATATAATTTTAACAAGGAACTAATTAAGAACTTAGAAAAAGAAATAGTGGAAAAGAATTCTGAGATTCAAAATCTGTATGGGAAAATTGAAGTCTATAAGCAAGAATTGGAAAAACAGCGAACAGGTTATCTGATGGAGGAGGCAATGGTAAAAGAATTATGCAACCTTTTTCCAGAAGATGATATCGACTGCGAACTTGAAAATTTTGATGTTGTCCATATTTTGAAAGAGAAAGGAAAGGCAGTTGGAAAAATTGTCTGGCAACTAGATGGCTATGAATCGAGCCTTGAAGAAAGTGAGACAAGTACGTCAAAAATGGAAACTGGATTTGGACGAGAAGGTGTGTTGGTGATTATGGTCACTTCACCAGTTTATATGGATGGTAGATTAATTAAAGCATATAGAAATGCGATTCATGTGGATCGTGATGCAATCAAAGTCGCAGCGGCATTGATTCGTAACCGAATGATGAAAAACTATGATGTTCATAAAAATATGGCTACTATTGGACAGGTTAATTTGGTTTTAGATTACGTTCGATCAGAGATTTTTCATGATGAAGTTGCAAATATATTTCATACTCTTCATCGTATTGAAGAAGAAAACAATAGGGAAAAAGAATTTTTAGAAAAGAGTATTGCTCGGCAGAAAACGACCATTGATTATTTGCTGAAAACCTTAGTTTCAGCTTCTCAGTTGCCTGAGTCAAATGGAATGGTTGAAGATTTCAGTAGTGTGGTAACAGATAGCTTGAATTAGCTATAATTCTTAAAAAAGAAACCGATGCGGTGATGTTGATGAAATAACATGAACGTAACAGTGGATGTTGAAACATATAAAACAAAAGTAACTGATGTGTAGACTGTGAGATAAATGAAGAAGCTATGGATATCATTCCATAGCTTTTTCTCTTGAAACCATGCTAACGGTGGAACTTCTGAAAATCAATCTTGTATTAATCAAATAAAGCAGTACTTAAATATTTTTCTCCACGATCGGAAAAAGCTACAACAACAAAACCTTGATCTATCTCTTCGATGCATGATAAGGCTGCTACCATTGCAGCTCCACTACTCATACCGACAAAAATTCCTTCTTTCAAAACGATTTCCCTTGCCATTGCAAAAGCAGATTCGGATTCAATCATCACGGTTCGGTCAATTTTAGACGGATCATAGATTTCTGGGACAATGGCCTCTTCCATGTTTTTGAGCCCTTGAATATAGTGACCTTTTACTGGATGCGCTTCCACGATTTCTATTTTCGGATTTTTATCCTTTAGACCCATGCCAACTCCCATGATTGTACCTGATGTGCCAAGAGCTGAGACGAAATGGGTCACTTTTCCCTCTGTCTCTTCCCATATTTCGCTGGCGGTTGTATCATAATGAGCGAGTTTGTTATACTTGTTTGAAAACTGATTTGGCATAAAATACAAATCGGGATTCTGATTTACTAGTTCGTGTGCTTTTTGAATGGCTCCGTCTGTACCAAGAGCAGGATCTGTCAATGTGACCTTTGCTCCAAACGCTTGAATCATTTTTCTTCTTTCTATAGATACTGCTTCACTCATAACAATCACCACTGGGTACCCTTTTACAGCACCAATCATTGCAAGCCCAATTCCGGTATTTCCTGATGTGGGTTCAATGATAATTTTGCCAGGAGAAAGAGCACCACACTCCTCTGCTTGCTCAATCATTTTCAATGCAATACGGTCTTTTATGCTTCCGGTTGGGTTAAAACCCTCTACTTTTGCATAAAGTGGAATCTGTGGCTTTGGATTCAGATGATTTATTTTAACCAAAGGCGTATTACCGATGGTTTCGAGTATATTTTGATACATTTTTATATCCCTCCTAATTCTATCGTATTACTATAACATAAATAGTCTTTAGGATGCAATGTATGCAAAGAATCCATTTGACTGAAAAGACAGACAAATAATTGAAAAGAATGAAAAAATACTGGAATTTCAACCTTTTCCATTGACGTAAATGAAAAATCCGCATAAAATAAAAGTAATAGGGTTTTCAACAAAATAAATCAGAGATTTTGAAAACAAGACGAGGTTTTGGAAAGGGAATGAATAAAATGAAGCAATTCATTAAAACCGAACTTCCGATTTTTGCAATGGTTACGTGTATTCTAATCATTGGCATTTTTCTTGCCTATGAACATCCCTATGAGCAGACTCATCTCTTTGCTGAAAATGGTACTATTGACTTAAAAAAATGGGACAGCGAAAGAAATCAAATTGTTACATTAGAAGGCGAATGGCTATTTTCTCCTAATGCACTTCTGAGCGAAGGTGAAATCCCCTCAAAAACCCTTGTAAGAAAAGTACCACATTTTTGGGAGACTGATGGCATTATGGACCTCTCTCCATATGGTTATGGAACCTATCAATTGGAGATAAGTGGATTAATTCCAGAGGAGTTATATGGATTATCTATATTAGATGAAGTAACTGCCTATCGCCTTTATGTAAATGAAAAATTAATCGTTCAAAATGGTGTGGTAGGGAAAGAACGTGAAAAGAGTATTCCGCAATGGAAGCCAATAGAAGGGTGTTTTCAGGCGGATGAAAGCGGCAATGCCCGATTTTTAATGGAAATTTCGAATTTTGATTATTATCGAGGTGGATTTTGGAATGCTATTTCAATTGGAAGTGTATCGAGTATCTTGAAACAAGGGGATGAAGGCATCTTAATTAGCATGTTTTTATTCTCGTCTCTATTAATCATTGGATTGATAAATTTTGTTTTATTCTTTTTGCACCAGAGAAAATCATATACTACTTTTTACTTTTCTATGTTTTCGATTGTCATGAGTTTCTATCTATTTATGACGGGAAAAAGATTGGTTCTTTCTTTTTTTTCCATGGATAACTGGCAGGTACTCAATCGGATTGAGTATTTCTTTGGGTTCTTATTACTACCTATCTTTGGATTGCTCATCAGCCATATTTTTCAGAATCAAAAAAATGCCATCCGACAACGATTGGTATTCAAGGGTATGATTGTTTTGGGGACTGTGATCGTTTTTTTTCCTCACAAAGTATATACTGTCTACCTGTATCCCTATAAAATTATGGGTTTGTTATATATTTTATTTTTTATTGCCATATCAATAGAGTGTGTGTCAAAAAAGCAGCAGTATGCAAAATTAATTTTGTTTGCCTTGTCTGTGGCAGTGATAGCAATGATAAAAGAGGTTTTCTTTGGTAATCAAGTGTCTTGGCTTCCTGCAGCAACACTGAACTTTGCAATTTGTTTCAGCATTGTAACGTTACACAAATTTTTAAATATCATTCATGAAAATGAGATACTTGGGACAAAAGCCATACGTGATCCACTTACGGGGCTTTGCAATCGTAACTATTTGTCTGAAATCAATACTTCAGATTGGAGAAGTAAAGACATGCACGCCAAGCAGTATCTGATGTTTTTAGACCTAGATGGCTTTAAAGCTGTCAATGATACGTATGGACATAAAACGGGTGATTTTGTTTTGCAAGAGACCGGGAGAAGGCTGAAACGGTTAATCAGAGATAGTGATATGATTTGCAGGTATGGCGGAGATGAATTTGTTGTCCTAATCAATGGAGAACTAGACGTCGTGAAAGCAGTGGCAGATCGAATCATTCGTACAATCAAAGAGCCATTTTACAAAGAAGATGAACCGATCTATATTAACGTCAGTATTGGCATTGCAGAAATAGCCAAAGATGTTGAAAATTTGGAAACAGTGATTCGTTCGGGTGACCAAGCGATGTACGAGGCAAAAAGAAATGGAGGCGGACAATACGTAGTTGAAATGGCATTTTCTCAGGCTGGCTGGTGATAATCCAATTTCCTTTCTGGACATATTACAAGAAAATGCCAGATATAGTCCTATCCTTTCTGTGTTTCACCGAAGGACAAAGGGTATAAATCAATGGTATAATTGACAATCATACCAGGGAGGTTTATTTATGAGCAAAATTGTAATAGTTGGAGCCAATCACGCAGGAACAGCGGCTACAAACACTATTTTAGGTAATTCGAAAGGACATGAGGTAACTGTCTTCGATTCCAATTCCAATATAAGCTTTTTAGGATGCGGAATGGCACTTTGGATAGGAAATCAGATTTCCGGTCCAGAAGGATTATTTTATTCAAACAAAGCGGCGTTAGAAGCAGGTGGTGCCAAAGTCTACATGGAAACACCGGTTACAAACATCGATTTCAATACAAAAACCGTCTATGCAAAAGACAAAGCTGGAAATACCATTGCCCAAGCATATGATAAGCTAATTTTAGCCACAGGATCAAAACCGATTGTTCCTGCGATTCCAGGAAGTGATCTTGAAAATGTGCAGCTTGTAAAACTGTATCAGCATGCTGAAGATGTAATCAAAAAACTTCAAAATCCAGATATTCGCGATGTAGTTGTAGTGGGTGCAGGGTATATTGGAGTTGAGCTTGCAGAAGCATTTAAGAGACATGGCAAAAATGTTACCATGGTAGATGTTGAAAAAACGTGTCTTTCAACATACTATGATGATGACTTTACAGAATTGATGAAGCAAAATCTTGGAATTCATGGTATCCGATTGGCTTTTGGCGAAAAGGTAATGGAAATTCGTGGAAATGGAAAAGTTGAAGAAGTAATCACTGATGTTAACCGTTATAAGGCTGATATGGTTGTAATGTGTATTGGGTTTAGACCAAACAATGATTTGGGAAAAGAAAAATTGAACCTATTCAGAAATGGTGCATATTTAGTAAACAAAAACCAACAGACATCTATTCCTGACGTTTTTGCAATTGGAGACTGTGCAACTGTTTATGACAATTCCATTGACAGCACTAATTATATTGCATTGGCTACAAATTCAGTTCGCTCTGGAGTTGTTGCTGCCCACAACGTACTTGGCACACCAATTCAATCTGCAGGTGTACAGGGATCAAACGGAATTAGTATTTACGATTTGAAAATGGTTTCGACCGGGTTGACACTAAATAAAGCAAAGAAATTAGGAATGGATGCTAAGGCTACTGATTATGCGGATTTACAAAAACCAGAATTTATTGAGCATGACAATCCTCCAGTAAAGATTAGAATTGTTTATGATGCGAAAACGCGTGTCATTATTGGTGCACAGATGGCATCAACCTATGATATCTCTATGGGAATCCATATGTTTTCCTTGGCGATTCAAGAAAAAGTTACTATTGATAAATTGGCATTGACAGATATTTTCTTCTTACCACATTTTAACAAGCCATATAATTATATTACGATGGCGGCGTTAACAGCGAAATAAGTGGGTATAACTAAATAAGCAATTGTTTGAAAAGACTGCAGCAATGCAGTCTTTTTTTCCAAGAAAATTATACATATGTTGTTAAGTGTTGTTAAGTGTTGTTAAATGTTGCGCTTTAATTTGTTAAGTTTATTGTATTAATATGTCAAGTTTAGGTTAATACATTGTTATGTTGTCAATTCAAACTTGAAAAATCTTAGAATACAAGGTATACTGTAACAAAATAAACCAATTAGGAGGTTAAGATGTCAATTCGTAAAAAACTTGGTATTGATTATGGAAATATTGATCCGATTACATCCCACGAGGATAGAATCCAGTATATTAACTTTAAATTGGCATCCATGGGACTGCCTATATACAGTTCTGCTGAGGATGAGGAAAAAACAGGCACTTATTTTATCGACCTATTTGACGACATTATCAAAGATTACAAAGAAAAGAAGAGAATGGTTGATGTAAACGAAGTAGGTATTTATAAGCGAATCAACGGCTTTTTTGAAGGATATTTTAAGGAAACATCTCTAGTGCCAAAAGTAGTCAATGAATCTTTGACTCTAGATCATTATGGATTGGCAAGGGAAATGTCTCTTCCACCAGACAGCAATACATTTACAAATGAGTTTATTAGCAGCTATAGAATCAAACAAGGCGTACTGCACAATCCGAAAAATGATAGAAGAACGACAGAAGGATCTTTTCATATTGTAGAAGGAGGACTTCCGATTCCCAATGATAAAAAAGAAGTTCCAAAAGAAACCTTTACAAAGCTTTATCATGCTGCAATCAATCCGCCTGAGGATTTGATGGTTCTTCCTTTTACGGTAAACCAAAAAGAACCGGCAAAAACTTTTGTGTCTTTAATGATTAAGCCAATTGTTTCACCAAAAGTAAGAGGCGTTTTGGAAGAAAAAAGGATGGAAGTTCTTTTTGTTGCTCCAGGAAGTTTTGTTTCAAATCTCGACTTTATTGAATCGGTATTTGGAAATACTGGGGATCCAAGTTTTCACAGTCATGATGCCGGATTGGATGTGGAACATTGGTCAGGGCACACAGGTTATATCTTACTGGCACCACACCTCTGTCGTATGAGAAAAATTGATTTGGGATTACCTCCGTATGATGAAGCAACAGAACGTCAAAAAAGGGATGGCATGTGCTATCAAAATGAAGATGATCTTTACAATGATGGAAATGCATTTAAGCTTACATGCAGAGATCATCGTGGTGTTGCGGTGACGCTAATTGCAGATAATTATTATGGATATTCAAAAAAAGAAATCAAAACACAGATTGGATTTGCTGCAAATCTTTATGGAAATGTGGAAGAAGAGCATGCAGGAGGCACGATAGCGTATCCACAAAAAAATCTTGGTATCAGCTACAATGCTTTAGAAGATGCAAGCCTAAATGGATATTGCTTTGAAGATGTCATTCGTGATTATGGTGATATGATGATACTCCAACCAGATCACTATGGAATTGATAAATATAGTGATACCATTATATATTTGCCAGAAAACGTAAAGATTGATTTACAGAAAAATGATATTCAATGGTTTTATGATTACAAAATGCGCCACTTGAAATTGCTTCCCGGGTATTTTTATGTGTTGCCAAATGGAGAAAAAATATACATTGAGAAGCATCCAGAAGCACCAATTTGGAAATTAGTAAGTGCAGAGGCAAAAGGTGTGTTCTGTCATAAACCATGCACTGTTTCGGGTGGAGGCAAATCTGAAATATCCAAATCAATTAGTAATTCTATTATCTATGGTACATATTATGTCAATGATCTGGAAAAAGATCTGGATTTGGTTCAAGAAATACTCGATTATGATTACCGATACCGATGGAAGGAATATCCAGATAGAACAAGACCAGCAAGACCAATTTTATCCATTGACCGTACCCTTGGCTCTGTAATTAAATTATTGACACCATCACCTGCATATAGTGATACTTTCAATGAATATATCGATACGATTCCAAATCATGTTAAAGCATTGGTGTTTATGGTCAAAAGGTTCTACCATCCTTCTTGGGGTGATGATTGGAGAAAACACTTTACCGTTGATATGCTCAATGGTAAACCTGGCAACGAATTAAAATTTGATAATCGTAAATTGCGACCAAGTTATCTTCGTGTAGGGTTCCAAGATGAAAAGGCATGGAGAATTTTTAAGCTGAGGATGGATTTTATGCCAAGTGAAAAAATACAAATGGAGGACGATATCACAGCATCTGTATTGATTCCTGCCGGACAGTTAGAACATATTAATCCAGAATATCATAATAGCAGTTATAAGTTCCCAGCAAATTGTGAATATCGCTTCTTCCAAAGACCGGATGATGCGGTACATAAAGGATTTGATCGTCAAGCAGAAAAAGATTTGTCTAGCAGTCAACTATTTGCTACAAATTATCAGCCTTTAAATAAGGAAGATGTTCTCAACATTAAAAATGATGTCATGGGATATATCAACTATACAGAACCAGTGAGAAATCATATTGAAATGTTTTTAAAAGGGAATGATGAGTATTGCGTGGTGTCTTCTGAACCGAGAATCGTGGACGGTGCTCCGAGCAAAAATCCTCGATACCTTGAAAATAGAGCAGACATTATGAATCCTGTGAAGACATACCTTGCTTCTGTGGGTGAACGTTTGGCTAGAAAGATTCCTTTGGATCAAGCAGTGTTGATGCCAGTCAATGCGGTACTGCCAGGTAGACGAAATAACCCACCAGGGGAAGAAAAAGGAAAGAAAATACCACCGCTTAGTGTCTATAATCCAATTCACTACCAAGAATTGCCAGAGCTGTTTATGGATTTTGTTAGTAGCTTGACAGGGAAATCTCCCTCTACTACTGGTGCTGGTTCGGAAGGCGCATTGACAAAGGGACCTTTCAATATGTTGCTTCCTATCTACGATTTGAATAATGCATTGTTATCCTATATTTTAGGTGACTATAACGTATTTACGACTCCAGCAGGACACATTGGCCCAGATATCAGAGTGGATCACGACATTTCTATTCTAGTACCAGAGCTTTGGTCAAGATTAAAAGAAAGTGAAAGAGATCCAAAGGTACTGATTGAAGAAGGTTCCTTTGAAAAAATGGAAGACTTTGAGTACAACGGGGAGACTGTGCCTGCAAGTATTTTAGGATACAGAATGACTGTAAATTTCTGTTATAAGTATCTTGGTAAAATATTTGATGAACCTAGGGCTATTTTCGGTGAAGAAATCCTAAAACCAGAATTGCAATCTATGGAGGCCTTTGTAGATGGTATTTTAAATATCGCCAATGGACACAAAAAAGCGGCTTTGAATTACTTCCAAGATGGAAGTATTGACGAAGCGATTCCTCCAATGAAAGCATTATTACACATCATGGCGTACGGGGAGTATGAAGGACATAAGCTAGATTCCGAAGAAGTTAGACGCCTCTTTGAGAAGAAAACTGTCATGGAAAGTGATTGGTATAAGAAGAGATTGCAGAATAAGCAGGATGTGGATTGTGATTTAACCAGACAAAAAATTGCGAATTTGGAACACTTTTTGATGAATCCATTGAATGCATCTGTAATCAAAGAATTTGGCTATAATGAAAAGTTGAAAAAGGCAAAAGAAGCGTTGACATATTATGAGTCTCAAAATTATTTGGATTCGCTGATGGGTACATTGGGTGCGGCTTCTATTGGGCGCTCGTAGTAAAAAGTAAAAAAAGCTTGTAAAAATTCACAAACCCGACTTCGGTCGGGTTTTGATTTTACTTGTATTCTCTATGAGAAACGAATAAAATAAATGATGGATACCTTGAATCATTTTGGCAGATTGTAGTGTTTGAAAAAGGGCAAATTCGTTCCAAGGAGGCATTTATGAAAAAAATAGTTGTTGTGAATATCGTTTTGGCAATATTTTTTATACTGGTATTTTCAGGAGGCTTCCAGTCGTCCGTACCAACTGTAAACCAGAGTGCTCCGTCAGGAGAATTTTATGTAGCAAAGGATGGTTCGGATCATAATCCGGGAACACTGGAAGAACCTTGGCAGACAATCCAAAAGGCAGCTAGCTCAGTAGGACCTGGAAGCACCGTTTTTATTGAGGAGGGTACTTATTTTGAACGAATCAATATAGAGGTTTCTGGCACAGAAGAAGAAGGGCCTATTTTGTTTACCAATTATAATGAAGGACAAGTGGTTTTGGATGGTACAAAATCTTCACCAGAAGAACAAGGAGAAATGGTTCGAATTGAAAACCAAAACTATATTAGAATAGAAAATCTTGATATTACCAACAATGTCAATCAAAATCAAGAATACCGTATCGGTGGAATAGGGATTGTCGGAAATAGTAGCAATATAGAAATAGTCAACTGCAAAATCCATCACATCTGGTACACTGGATCTAGAACTGAGGGAGAAGCGCAAGCAATTGGAATTTATGGGACTGATGCAAAGAAAACGATGAGCGAAATTTTGTTAGAAGGTAACGAAATTTGGGACATAAAATGTGGAAATAGCCCGGCTGTTTTGTTTTCAGGAAACATCGATGGGTTTTCTGTCAAGAACAATGAAATACATGATGCAAATCAAACTGCTTTGGCTTTATTATCCGGCATTGAAAAGGATGGAACCCCAATCAGTGGGGATAAAGAGCAGAATCGTGTTCGCAACGGTGTTATTAAAAATAATGAGATTTATGAGAATCAAGGAGGATCTAATATCTGTTTTGGTGAAGATACGTTGATTGCTAGCGGTATCCATATTTCTGGTGGTGAATCCATTCTCATTCATGGCAATGCTTGTTATGAAAATGATTATGGGATTTTAGTAGATTCTTTAGATACTCATTATCCAAGTAAATCTATCGAGGTGACCAGCAATTTAATCTATCAAAATAACGGATGGGGAATTGAGCTGGGATCAAAGAAGAAATCCACTGGTTTTTTGATTCAATCAGCTTTTACAAACAATACCCTCTACAACAATGACTTAAAACAACTAGGGACAGGAGAAATTGTCGTGGGAAAAAGTCACGATATTACAATTGGAAATAATATTGTATATGCAGGTAAGGAAAACAAAGTTGTTGTTCTGGAACAATTGGGAGTAGAAAATATTTACAATACTACCTTCACCTACAATTTATATTATGGTCCAAGTGGACCAAATGGGATACGCTTTCTCGATTTGACTGGAAAAGAATTGGGACTACGAGCATGGCAGGCAGCAACCAAGCAAGATATTTATTCAAAGTTGATGAATCCAAGATTTATCGATTTGGATCAAAAGGATTTTCAGCTGTCAGAACGCTCACCCGCAATCGATGGCGGAAATTCAAAGGAGCTTATTGGAGAAGGTGCGACTGATTTTATTGGGAATCCAAGACTTGCAGGTGCAGCAATCGACTGTGGTGCATATGAATTTCAATAATGATAGATATTCAATCATCAAAAACATGGGATTACGATTAGGGGAGAAATGGAAATGCTTGATTTTAAGAAGTTTTTAGAAACAACAGATCACAGACCAAGTTTTGGCTTGTCTGAACTATTAAAATACATAGGACCAGGATTGTTGGTTACCGTAGGTTTTATCGATCCTGGAAACTGGGCGTCCAATATTGCGGCAGGCTCTGAATATGGATATACCTTGCTGTGGATGGTTACTTTATCAACAATTATGTTGATTTTACTGCAACATAATGTAGCCCATTTGGGAATTGTAACGGGGGACTGCCTTGCAGAATCGGCAAAAAAACATTTGAAACCATGGGTAGCAAATACCATTTTAGGAACGGGTATCTTTGCAACCATATCGACTGCCATGGCTGAGATATTGGGTGGAGCTATTGGGTTGAATTTGCTATTTCATATTCCTATCAAATTAGGATCTGTATTGGTTTTGATTCTAATTATTTTTTTCTTATTTACCAATACGTATTCAAAATTGGAAAAATGGATTATTGGTTTTGTATCTGTGATTGGCATCTCATTTCTTTATGAAATCAGTCTGGGAGGAGTGAACTGGCATGAAGCGGCAGTTGGTTGGACAACCGTCCAATTTCCTTCAGGATCTATGCCAATCATTATGTCTGTTCTTGGAGCTGTTGTAATGCCACACAATCTATTCCTTCATTCGGAGGTAGTGCAAAGTAGGCAATGGAATCTAGAAGATGAAAAGGTAATTAAAAAGCAACTAAAGTATGAATTTGCAGATACACTCTTTTCCATGTTGATCGGCTGGGCTATCAATAGTGCCATGATTATTTTGGCGGCGGCGACTTTTTATGAAAACCACATTAAGGTTGAAGAATTAGGACAAGCAAGAGAGATGCTTGCTCCTATCGCTGGTAATTTAGCAGCAGTTGTATTTAGTGTGGCATTACTGTTTGCAGGTATTTCCTCTACCATGACAGCAGGTATCGCAGGGGGATCAATTTTTGCGGGTCTGTATGGAGAACCTTATGATATTAAAGATCGACATACGAAAGTGGGGGTTGTGGGCATTCTCACTGCCGCTACTATTGTGATCTTTCTGATCCAAGATCCTTTTATGGGATTGATTTATAGTCAAATGCTTTTGAGTATTCAACTTCCGATTACTGTGTTTTTGCAGATTTATTTGACCGCGTCTGAAAAGGTTATGGGCAAATATAAGAATTCAAAGATACACAATGTGATTTTGTGGACCATAGCATTGGTTCTAACTGTACTCAATATCATGCTTTTTGCTAGTGCATGGATGGGTTAAAGCAACAGACTAGGAATAGAACTAACATGGAAAGCTTATAGAAAAGGAACCGATATGGAAAGTATAGTTCAAACAGTTTGGACAACGGCGATGGAAAGTATTATGAATATCCAAACAGCACTGCTTTATACATTCATCGTCAGATGGATTTTTCCGTTGCTTGCCGTTATTATTTTTGTGAGATTACTGCTTCCACTTTTTCGAGGTGGCAGTGAGGATAAAATACTTGGATATTTGGCAATTGAAAACAATTTTCGATTGCCTATTTTTCGTTGGGAGAATTCCATTGGACGAAGCAAGCTTTCAGATGTTGTAGTGAATCTGCCATTTGTATCAAGAAGTCATGCAGTTCTATCATATATCACAAATAGTTGGCAGATTATTGATTTGGCATCAAAAGGTGGAGTTGCTGTAAATGGTGAGACTGTCGTTCATTCTCAGTGTGTAGAATACGGAGATCAAATTTCTTTTGGTGGTGCCGCGTTCCAATTTTTGGAGCCTGAAAAAGATGCTTCCATCAAAAATAACCATAGTCGCCTACAAAAATTAACCCAGTGGAGCCATGGATTTCAGCCGTTTCAGACCTTTGTCATGATATTAGTGTTTCAAGTTCTTGGTACATTGCAGCTTTCTTTGTTTGTGGCAGATGAAGTGAAATCCATGTTGATTTATGCCATTCCGATTTACATGCTTGGAGAAAGCGTATTCATCCTAGCTCTAATGCAGTTTAGCAAAAAGAGTTTGGAATTGGAACTCTTTTTAGTATTTCTTTGTGGATTGAATTTGTTTGTAGTTGGCTCAGCAGCACCAAGTCATATGAAAATTCAGATAGGGGCAATTTTTATTGGGATGATTGGCTACCTCGTGTTGCAATGGATTATAAAAGACTTAAATAGAGGAAGAAAGCTAAAGTATGTTTTGGTAGTTGGTGCCTTGATTTTGATTATGCTGAACCTTTTGATTGGAGAAGCCCGATTTGGTGCAAAAAACTGGATTAATCTTGGATTTATAACCTTCCAACCTATGGAATTTATTAAGATTGCTTTTGTTCTTGCGGGAACCGCCACCTTGGATAAATTGCTGACAGCACGAAATCTGACGGCATTTCTCACTTTTTCAGGTGTATGTATTGGTGCGTTAGTATTGATGCATGATTTAGGAACATCTGTCATCTTCTTTGTCTCCTTTCTTGTCATATCTTTCATGCGGTCTGGTGACGTTAGAACCATTGCGATTATTTGCTCGGGCGCAGTCATTGGTGCCATAGGAGTTGTTTCTTTTTTACCATATATCGCATCTCGATTTCACGCATATCGCCATGTTTGGGAGTTTGCAGATTCAATTGGATATCAACAGACAAGAACCTTGATTTCGGCAGCAAGCGGAGGGCTTTTAGGTGTTGGAGGAGGAAGAGGGTTCTTGACTGGAATACCTGCTGCCGATACTGATTTGGTGTTTGGGCTTCTTTGTGAAGAATGGGGATTTATTGTGGCTATTGTCAGCGTACTGATATTGATTTCATTTGCATTTTATGCTTTATTTTTAATGAAAAGTTGTAAATCTTCTTTCTACGTAATCTCAGCATGTGGTGCTTCATCCATCTTGTTAACACAGACTGCTCTCAATGTATTTGGATCGTTAGATTTACTGCCGCTTACAGGCGTGACGCTGCCATTTGTTTCAAATGGAGGGTCCTCTATGGTAGCTTGCTGGGCGTTGGCGGCATTTATTAAAAGCGCTGATAATCGGGGTGGAAAATGAAATTATTGACACGAAGAGCAGCAGCACTTTTGATTCTCGCTGGATTACTGGTGCTAGGACTTGTGGTTTTTAGTTTTGAATATGTTCATAATGCCGGGAAATGGGCACAATATCCCACCAATAAGCATTACTATGAGAATGGAAAACTAATGGCGCAAGGTACGATTTATGATCGTAATGGAGAAATTTTAAGGCAGTTTATAGATGGGCAGGTAACGTATCACCAGTCAAAAACTGTACGGACAGCACTGATGCAAACCATTGGAGATTCCTATGGAAATATTGGCACAAGTATAGAAGTTGCTTTTGCAGATAAGCTGGCTGGATGGGACTTTGTCAATGGTGCTTATCGCTTTGATCAGACAAAAAGCAGCTCAAATCAAAACATTACCTTAACCTTGGACAGTAAGCTCTGTGCTGTTGCGTATGAAGCCTTAAATGGTAGAAAAGGAACGGTAGGCGTCTATAACTATAAAACAGGTGAAATCCTTTGCATGGTTAGCTCTCCATCTTTTGATCCACAAAATAGACCAGACATAGAAGGGAATCCACAGCGATATGAAGGGGTATATATCAATCGATTATTTTCTGCCACATACCCACCAGGATCTATTTTTAAGTTGGTGACCGCTGCGGCAGCAATTGACAATATGAAAGATATTCAGACCCGGACTTTTCATTGTGAAGGAGAGGAAACAATACAGGGCGATGTGGTTACTTGCTTGTCTGCTCATGGTGATTTGGATTTTAGCGGGGCTCTTGCAAAATCCTGCAATGTTGCATTTGGTGAGATTGCAATGGAACTTGGAGCAAATACCATAGAACGCTATGCAGAAAAAGCGGAACTGACAGAGAGTCTTAGCGTGGATGGAATTCGTACGGCTCAGGGGAATATTGATTTATCTCAGGCAGAAGGAGCAAATCTGGCATGGGCAGGAATTGGCCAATACAAAGACATGGTAAATCCGCTTTCCTTTCTTGCCTATGTGGGCGCCATTGGAAATAATGGGGTGATGGTGACACCTCGCATCTTAGAGACAGGAACGGTGGAAGCTTTATTGCCTGGTGGTGGAATCAAAAAAACAAGAGTATTAAAAGAAGAGACTGCTAAGACGTTAGCAGAGATGATGCGCAATGATGTGGTATCCGAATATGGAGTCAACAACTATGCAAATCTAGAGCTGCGAGCAAAATCAGGCACCGCAGAGGTTGGCGGCGATGAAACGCCCCATGCTTGGTTCACGGGATTTATGGATCGAGAGGATTATCCCTTGGCATTTATCGTAATTGTAGAGAATGGCGGCGCAGGGAGCAAAGTTGCAGGTGCAGTTGCAGCAAAGGTTTTAAAAGCTGCGGTTACAGAATAAAATATGGTGGGACTAAACCCTAAAATCCCATGGTAAGGTCTGAATCCTAAAATCGTGTTGACAAACAGAATTTTGATGCATATAATGATAAGACAATCAAAAAGAACTTTTGAAAAGCAATGACCAAGAACTAGTAACGGATGCGAATTTCTTACAGAGAGCTTTGAACTGGTGAAACAAAGCAGAATTACGTACCGCGAATTCATCTTGAGAGCTGTACACTGAAAACATGAAGTAGGCTGTACCGGTTTCCAACCGTTATCATGGAGAAGCGATGGTTGTCGCTTGATGAGATGCTACGTTTCGTAGCGAAAACAAGGTGGTACCGCGAATCTAATTCGTCCCTGTTATTGCAGGGGCGTTTTTTGTTTTAAAATGGTTTATCTTGGTAATAAAGTTCTTATTGTGCAGGTATAGCGCGTGAAAACGTAACTATAAAGTAAAATAATGGAGGAGAAGAAAATGAAAAAATATGCAAAGTTAGTGTTATTACTCACATTATCCGCAATGATGGCCGTAGCAGGCACAGGATGTGGAAGTGCAGATCAAGCGGCTTCTGATGAAGGGGCTTCTGAACAAATTAAAGTTGGTATCGTTCAGTATATGGATCACGTAGCATTGGATGCTGCACGTCAAGGTTTTGTAGATGCGTTAAATGATAATGGCTATGTTGATGGAGATAACATTGTGATCGATTTGCAGAATGCCCAAGGAGATCAGAGCAATCTTTCTACCATTAGTGATCGTTTTGTCAGTGAAAATGAAGCTTTGGTTCTAGCCATTGCAACACCTGCAACTCAGTCTATCGCTGGTAAAACAACTGAAATTCCTATATTGGGAACTGCAGTAACAGATTACGTATCAGCTAGACTGGTAGATTCAAATGAAGAACCAGGAGGAAACGTAACTGGAACGACTGATATGAACCCAATCAAAGAGCAGATTGATCTTCTTGTTCAGTTGGTACCAGACGCAAAAACGGTAGGTGTTTTATATACTTCAAGTGAAGACAACTCAATCTTACAAGCAGAAGTTGCAAAAGAAGCAATTGAAGCACTGGGTCTTTCTTATTTAGAAGCGACTGTTACAAATTCAAATGATGTACAACAAGCTACACAATCAATCGTTGATCAATGTGACGCAATCTATATACCAACAGACAATGTTTTTGCTTCAGCTATGCCGGTGGTTCATGGTGTAACACAAGAGTCAAAAACTCCTGTTATCTGTGGAGAGTCTGGAATGGTTGATAATGGCGGTCTTGCTACATTAGGAATCAACTACTACGATTTAGGATACCAAACCGGTTTGATGGGTGTTAAAATATTAAAAGGGGAAGCAGATCCAGCTACTATGCCAATTGAAGCTTCCGCAAAGTTTGACTTTGCAATCAATGGTACTGTTGCAGATGAAATTGGTTTGACCATTCCTGCTGAATTGCAAGAATATGTAACTGCAAAATAAGATAGGACCAGAACAATAGAGAGAGGAAAAAAGAATGCTTCAAATATTATTGGGCGCCATATCATTAGGTCTTTTATGGGCGATAATGACCATTGGTGTCTACATTACATATCGTATCCTGGATATCGCTGACCTGTCTGTTGAGGGCAGCATAGCCATGGGGGCTGCAATTGCGGCCAACTTGATTTATCATGGCGTGAATCCATTTTTGGCTTCGCTCATGGCCTTGCTGGGAGGAATGGCAGCTGGTTTGATAACCGGACTTCTACATACTAAATTGAAAATTCCGGCTCTCTTATCAGGTATTTTAACAATGATTGCTTTATATTCTGTAAATTTACGCATTATGGGAAAGGCGAACCTTTCCCTTCTGCGTATGGATACGGTGTATTCTGGCTTTGAAAAGATGGGAATTGCACACACCAATGCCGTTATCTTTTTCGGACTGATTTGCGTGGTTGGTGTTGTTGGAGTCTTGTATTGGTTTTTTGGAACAGAAATTGGATGTGCGGTTCGTGCTACGGGAAACAATGCACAGATGGCGCGAGCGCAGGGGATCAATACAAACAACATGATCATATTGGGCCTAGTAATTAGCAATGGGATGGTAGCATTCAGTGGAGCTTTGATTGCACAAAGTCAGAGCTTTGCTGATGTACAGATGGGAATCGGCTCCATCGTAATTGGATTGGCATCTGTTATTATTGGTGAAGTGCTTTTTGGGAAGAAGAATTTCTTCAATCGATTATTATCCTTGGTGCTTGGTGCGATTACCTATCGTATTATCATTGCTGCGGTTCTAAAAATGGGAATGCCTGCCAATGATCTAAAGCTTTTTACTGCAATCACAGTGGCTGTAGCGTTGTCACTTCCTGTATTTCGAACGTATCTTAATCCACTGATGAAATCGACAAAGGGGGAAGCGTAGCGTGTTAGCAATAAATAGCATATCTAAAAGATTTAATATCGGAACAATCAATGAAAAGCAAGCGCTGACAAATGTAAGCCTCACCTTGGAAGAAGGGGATTTTGTCACCTTGATTGGTGGGAATGGAGCAGGAAAATCAACCCTTTTAAACTGTGTCGCTGGGGTTCATACCATCGATCAAGGAACGATTTTGATTGATGGAGAAGACATGACAAAGTTTTCGGAACATCGTAGAGCGGGTTCTATTGGACGTGTCTTTCAAGACCCCATGATGGGAACTGCTGCAAATATGGGGATTGAAGAAAATTTGGCATTGGCATATCGCAGAGGAAAAAACAGAAGCTTGAGGTGGGGCATTAGTCATAAAGAGCGAGAACTTTTTAAGGAGTCGTTGAGTCAGCTAGGACTGGGATTGGAAAACAGACTCAGTGCAAAAGTCGGATTATTGTCCGGTGGACAAAGACAGGCATTGACTTTATTGATGGCTACCTTGATTCGACCTAAAATACTGCTGCTAGATGAACACACAGCTGCGTTAGATCCTAAGACGGCAGAAAAAGTACTAAAGCTGAGCGACCAGTGTATCAAACAAGATAATCTGACAGCGATGATGGTGACGCACAATATGCTTCACGCCATCGAATATGGCAATCGATTGATTATGATGCATGAAGGACGGATTATCCTTGATATCAAGGGTGAAGAAAAGAATAAACTTACGGTTGAGGACTTACTAAAACGATTTGGTCAAGCAAGTGGTGAAGTATTTGCCAATGACAGAGCGTTATTGTCCTAATCACATAATGAGTGAAAACGGTGGTTCTTATCAGAACCACCGTTTTTGTTTGGGAACACCCTGCTCATTCGGAATCCTTTCAAAAAAACATTCCTAGACTGGAATGTTCTTATCAAATGAAGTACAATAGGAAGAGATACGGAATTGGGAGATGGAGGAATGGCAGAGATGTTAAGAACATTAAAAATGATAATGATGATTGTACTGCTTTGTGTGATTTCAGCTGGAATCGTATTTGCTGATACAGAGGGGAATGAATCAGTAACCAGTGGAGGATCAAGCGATGCCATTGGTATCTTACTTGATGGAGTGCCAGTGGTGTGTGATGTACCCCCTGTGATAGAGGATGGGCGGACGTTGATTCCAGTGAGAGCCTTATTTGAAGCTATGGATGGAACACTCCAGTGGAATGAATTGACCAGAGAGGTCATGATTCATATTGATGAAAAGGTGGTTGTTTTAACCATCGATTCAAAGACTGCCAGCGTCAACGGAATTGAGACAACAATTGATGTACCAGCAAAGATTATAGATGGAAGAACTTTAATCCCAGTTCGCTTTGTGACCGAATCGATAGGATGTAGTGTTGAATGGGATGATGTGAATAGAACCGTCATCATAACTTCGCCACAAACAACGGAAACGGAGCCTGCTGTGGAGGAAGTGGTGATTCCTTCCATTTTAGTACAATCCATTTCAATGACGGATGGTACTACATTAGAAGTGAAAACAGCATCGCCAATCAAGGATTACCACCTATTTTATTTATCGGATCCAGATAGACTGGTTTTAGATCTTTATGATGCTGGTTTGACCAATGGAGATGGTAAATTTACAACAATCGGTGGGATTTTAACAGAAGAAGAAAATACGTTGATTTTAGATAAAGATTCCCTTCTGGAAGGGGTAAGATATGCACAGTATGATGAGAATACGGTACGAATCGTAATTGATTTGAATGGTTCATCATATGGATTTTTTTATAAAAATGAAGATAAAACCATTGGAAGAATTTCATTTTCTGATGACGATATGATCGATAATACAACTGCAAATAGTAGTCTGACTTCTGAAGCTCAGGCTATATTAAACCAATACGGGCTCACTCCTGTTGTAGAGGCGGCAAAAGATAAATTGGTGGTCATTGACCCAGGTCATGGAGGAGCTGATACAGGCTCCATTGGTTACCTCAATGGGGTAGCGATAAACGAAAAAGATATCAACCTAGATATCGCTTTGCGAGTACAAACCATGCTAGAGGCAGCTGGTGCAAATATATATATGATAAGGACGACAGATGAAACGATTGCCCTTTATGATCGTCAGGACATGGCAAACAGCTTGCGTGCCTCCCTATATGTTTCTACTCATAACAATTCTTATGATACGGCTACACCACATGGCACAGAGACTCTTTATTATTCGTCAAGTCAACCAGATATGGACGGAATCTCAGGGTATGATTTGGCACAGAATCTACAAGCAGAGCTCATTCAAAATCTAGGGTTATACGATCGTGGTGCAAAAGCAAGCCCAAAACTGGCAGTCTTGAGAAGAACCAATATGCCGGCCGTCATCGTAGAAGGTGGATTTTTGTCAAATCCAAATGATCTCCAATATATGATGACCGACGAGTTTCGGCAATTATATGCCAAGTCTGTGGCAGATTGCATCATAAAAACATTGAATAACAGTGTTAGCGAGTAACTGCGGTATGCGCTTCGATTGAAATGCTTCAATTCAGTTTGAATCACCAATTGTAGCATAAACATAAGTAAGATCGGTTTCAGTGAAAAAAATAAGAGATTCGAAGAATAAATGAGAAAATAGATTGACAAGAATCGTTCCACGAGTATAATAGTTATATTAACATAACTATTATTTTTTTATAACTATTACAAATCGAGAATAATTATAAATTAATAATTATTATGAAAAAAGATTGAATGATTGATTTGTCCACCTATCTGCCCACCTCATATTGTGGTTATCAATCAGAAATAGAAGGTCAATATTTAAAGGAGAGCAGCTAAGATGCAAAAAGCAAAGAAAATTGGAATTATAGTAGCAGCGGTTGTTTTAGCCGTTGGTGTACTGGCAGGAGCATATTTTATATATGAATCCATCTGCTATTTTAAAACAAATAATGCAACCATATCGGCAGATACCGTCAAAGTGATGCCTCTCGTATCCGGAACCGTCGAAAGTTGGGAGGTAGAGGAAGGTGATGTGGTAAAGAAAGATCAAGTTCTGGGGCGACAAGATGTTTCATCTCTTGTCAGCAGCAATGAAATCAATCAAGCCGCTTTGTCCAGTTCTGCTGATTCGATTTTATCCAATGCACAGATCAAAGCACCTATTGATGGGACTGTGGTTCAGTCAAATGTGATCAAAGGTGCAAATGCAGCTGCTGGAGCGACAGTGGCAATGATTGCGGATACTTCAAATTTGTATGTCAAAGCCAATGTGGAAGAAACTGATATATTTAAAATCAAAGTCGGACAATATGTTCGAATCAAAATGGATGCATATCCAGGCAAAACTTTTACCGGCTATGTAGAATCCATTAGTACCGCTACCCAAACCGCTTTTTCAGGGACAACCTCTTTGAATACTAGTGGTACATATAGCAAGGTGACCCAATTAGTGCCAGTAAAAATTACATTAATCAATGATGATAATTTACCCGTGATGATTGGTATGAATGCAACTGTTAAAATCAGCATCAAATAGATGACAAGGAGTAGGATACAATGATGAAACACAATAAAATGAAAATAGTAGCTTTACTGCTTTCTCTGGCGATGATCAGTGTGCTGGCTGGATGTGGTGAGGGAAATAATCAGATTCAAGTAAAAACCTCAAAAATAGAAACGGGTTCATTAAGTGCAGGATACTCCATTACAGGAGCCCTTGTTCCAAACCAGGTTGCTGAAATCTCAACACAGATGCTAGGAAAAGTCGTTTCGGCAGACTTTCAGGAAGGAGATATTGTGACAGAAGGACAAGTTTTGGTTCAGCTGGACAATTCTCAACTCACGGCGCAGCTTAGCCAAGCACAGGCAACGTATCAGGGTAGCCAAAATAGTCAAGAACAAGCCAAAATCAATATGGAAAGTGCAAAGGCTGCATTGGAACGGACCAAGATGCTTTATACAGAAGGGGCGGTGTCAAAAGTACAGCTTGATACCGACCAAGATGCTTATGATTTGGCAAAGAGCAAATATGAGTCCAGTATCAATTCAGGTACGGATGCGGCAAAAGCATCCTTAGATTCCATCTCTGTCCAAATTGCAAATTCAACAATCAAGAGTCCCATTTCAGGTGTGGTAATCAATAAAAATATCAGCATTGGAGAAACTGCAACGGTGGGAAGCACCCTGGTAACTGTGGCAGATATGAGTAGCTTAGTGTTAAAAGGGACGATTCCCCAGGAAGCACTGCCGTATATCAAAGTGGGAGACTCCGTTGATGTAACAGTTGATATTTATCCAGATAAAACGTTTCAGGGGACTGTATCGAATATTGGGGCCATGTCCGTCAGCACAGGTACTTACTTTCCAGTAGAAATTTCTTTGACCAACGATGAAAATCTATCCTCTGGTATTTCTGCTCATGCTGACATCACAGCACAAGGGTCAAAGAGGTTATTGGTACCAATCACAGCACTTGTTGAAAACAACGGGCAGACATATCTTTTTGTGATACAAGATGGCGTTGCAAAAAAACAAGTGGTTACTACAGGACTAAGAAATGACGATCAAGTAGAGATTATTCAGGGGTTGACCGGCGATGAAGAGGTGGCAATCACCAATGCGAGCCATTTGTTTGATGATATGCCGGTGCAAATAGTGAAAGATTAGAGAGTATGCTAAAATTATTATTGAACCTAAAGCCTTTTGCAGGGGTAATACTGCTGATATTAATATTTATATCGGGACAGGCTATGGCAGAGCTTGCTTTGCCCACACTTATGTCTGATGTGGTTAACAACGGGATGATTCAAGGGGATACAAGATATATTCTTACGTATGGTGCATATATGCTGATTGTCGCCCTAGCCAGTTCCATCGCATCCATTATTGGTTCGTTTTTTTCTGCTAGGGTTGCACTTGGGCTTGGTAGAAACCTAAGGGATAGTACGTTTACAAGAATTGAAAACTACTCTCTTCATGAATTTGATACCCTTGGAACGGCATCTCTTATTACAAGAACTACCAACGATATCGTCCAAGTGCAGACTGTCCTTGTGATGATGCTCCGGTTTATGATTTATGCTCCTATTATGTGTATTGGTGGTATTTTCATGGCAGTATCAAGGGATAAGGGCCTCACAGTGGTACTTTTAGTGACCATTCCAGTGATGGTAATTATCATTGGAGGACTTGCTATCAAGGTCATGCCTGCCTTTAAAGCAATGCAGAAAAAGCTGGATCGACTTAATATGGTGCTGAGAGAAAACTTGACAGGGATACGGGTAATTCGTGCATTCAATAAACTGAACCATGAGCACAAGCGATTTGATGATGCAAACATGGATTTAACCCAAACAGCAATCAAGGTCAATCAAACCATGGCAGCAATGCAGCCTGCTATGATTTTGATGATGAATATTACATCTGTTGCAATCGTATGGTTTGGCGGAATTCGGGTTGCACAAAACAACCTTCAGCTTGGTGATATGATGGCATTTATTCAATATGCAATGCAGATTATGTTTGCGTTTATCATGGTAGCAGTTATGTTTGTTATGGTTCCCAGAGCTCAGGCTTCTGCAGAGCGTATCAATGAAGTTTTGGAAATGGAACCGGAAATCATCGATCCGCAGATTCCGATGGATTTGTCGGAAAACATGAAAGGTCATGTTGCTTTTCAGGATGTGACGTTTTACTATCCTGGAGCAGAGCGACCTGCTATCTCTAAGATTAGTTTTGAAGCCGAGCCTGGAAAAGTAACGGCGATTATCGGGGGGACCGGGTCTGGAAAATCAACGCTAATCAACTTAATCCCTAGATTTTATGAAGCCACTGAAGGGAAAGTAAAGGTAGATGGTGCAGAGGTTTCTGCAATCAGTCAAAATGAGCTGCGTGAAAAAATAGGATTTGTACCTCAATCTGCGGTTTTATTTTCTGGAACAGTAGCAGAAAATATCAGATATGGGAAAAGTGATGCCACCGAAGATGAATTAAAGCATGCAGCAGAAGTGGCGCAGGCATCCAGCTTTATCAATGAGATGCCAGATGGATATGATACGGCAATCGCACAGGGGGGGACCAATGTGTCGGGAGGACAAAAGCAAAGATTGTCTATTGCCAGAGCCCTGGTCAGAAAACCGGAAATCTATATCTTTGATGACAGTTTTTCGGCTCTGGACTTTAAAACAGATGCACAGCTTAGAGCTGGATTAAAACAAGAAACGGGAGATTCGGCTGTGATTATTGTAGCACAACGTGTCAGCACGGTAATGGAGGCAGACCAGATTTTAGTATTGGATGATGGAGAAATGGTGGGGAGGGGAACCCACCGTGAACTAATGAAACATTGTACTGTGTACAAGGAAATTGTAGCTTCCCAGATGTCTGAAGAGGAGATAAAAGCATATGAGTAATGAAAATAATCAGACACGAGGGCAAGCGCAAGGTCCTGGAGCGGCTAGAGGGGCAGGTCCAGGGGGACCTGGTTCTGGAGGCGGACCTGGCGGTGCCATGAGTAGACCAGCGGAGAAGGCAAAAGACTTTAAAGGTACCTTAAAGCGTCTTGTATCCTATTTGGCACCTCAGAAAAAAAGGTTTATGGCCGTAGGGGTTTTGGCGATTATCAGTACGATATTTTCTATCTTTGGTCCAAAGGTATTGGGAAAAGCTACAACAAAGCTTTCGGAAGGCGTAATTGCTCAATATACGTATTGGTATAAGGTACAGGCGGCGATACAGCAAAATGCACCAGCATCAACCGTAGAAAGCTTGCGAAATGCTGAAATACCGCTGTTCGATTTGGGTTATATTGGTAAGATTTTGGCAATGATGGTAGTCCTATACTTAATCAGCTTTGTGTGCGGATACGCCATGTCCTATATTATGTCTGGTGTGGCACAAAATACTGTTTACACGATGCGAAATGAAGTGAAAGAAAAGTTGGACCATTTACCTCTTAAATATTTTGATGGAAGAACACATGGAGAGATACTCAGCCGTGTTACAAATGATATGGATACCATTGCAACTACGCTGCAACAGAGTTTGACCCAACTGATTACCTCTGTGGTTACCATTGTGGGAATCTTGATTATGATGATTTCCATCAGTCCGATTATGACCATAATTGCACTGGTCACTTTGCCTGCAAGTGGGATTTTGACCGTACTAATTGCAAAAAAATCACAAGTATATTTTGCAAAGCAACAAAAATTTCTTGGAGAACTCAACGGACATGTTGAGGAAATGTATACTGGCCATAAGATTGTCAAAGCCTTTGGAAGAGAAAAAGAATCCATTGAGACCTTTAAAAAGGTCAATGAAGAATTGTATCATGTCGGTTGGAAAGCACAATTTATGTCAGGTATCATCATGCCGGCACTAAACTTTGTCAACAACCTTGGATATGTCTTTGTATGCATCATTGGTGGGCTGTTGGTTGCAAAAAAAGCCATTGATATCGGGGATATTCAGGCATTTATTCAATATATGAGACAATTTACACAGCCTATTATACAGACTGCAAATATCGCAAATATCATACAGAGTACCGTAGCAAGTGCTGAAAGAGTATTTGAAATATTAGATGAAGAAGAGCAGATACCAGATGGCGTTAAGCCAATCTCCGTCAACAAAGAATCCGTTCATGGCGAAGTAGTCTTTGACCATGTGAAATTCCGTTATAAAGAAGAGGTACCACTGATTGAAGATATGAATCTTCATGTAAAACCAGGCCAAATGGTTGCAATTGTAGGGCCAACAGGAGCAGGGAAAACCACAATGATTAATCTTTTACTTCGGTTCTATGAACTTAACGGTGGAACAATCAAAATTGATGGAGTGGATATTACCAAGATGAGCAGAAGTGATTTACGTGGATTGTTTGGTATGGTACTACAGGACACATGGCTTTATAAAGGGACCATCATGGAAAACATAGGATATAGCTTGAATGAGTTAGATTCGGAAAAAATCATAGAAGCGGCGGTGACTGCCCATGCAGATCACTTTATAAGATCTCTGCCAGAAGGGTATGATACGGTTCTCAATGAAGAAGCGTCAAATATTTCCCAGGGGCAGAAGCAGTTGCTGACTATAGCAAGAGCATTGCTTGCGAATCCACCGATTCTGATTTTGGATGAGGCAACTTCCAGTGTTGATACAAGAACAGAAGCTTTGATTCAGGAAGCAATGAATCGTTTGATGAAAGATCGTACTAGCTTTGTTATCGCTCATAGACTTTCAACTATTAAAAATGCAGATTTGATATTGGTGATGAAAAATGGTACGGTAATCGAGCAGGGAACCCATAAAGAACTGCTACAGCAAAAAGGATTCTACGAAGAGTTATACAACAGTCAATTTGCTGCAAAGTCAGCATCCTAGGAGGAAAAACATGAATGAAGCATTACTGAAAACAGTAGGAGAGCAATTGATCCATTTACGTATGCAAGTGGGGAATCAATTTATGAAACCTATCAAGGAAGTAGAAAAAAATCATAATAGCCTTTCTCCTGGTCATGTGCATACTATGTCTTGGATTAAATCCACAGAAAATGGATCAGTATCCATGAAAGAGTTATCTGCTATTACTTGCGTTTCAAAGCCAAACCTAACATCATTGATTGATAGACTTTGCGAAGAGGGATATGTGCGACGATTCAATGATGAAAATGATAGAAGAGTAGTCAATGTGGCTCTGACAAGGGAGGGGTATCAGTACCTAGAAGGTCATAAAGCAAGAGTGATGGAATTCATTCATAGCCGTTTGGCACTGCTGGAAGAACCTGAACTCAATCGGCTTCAGGGGGCATTAAAAGAAATGAGCGAGCTTGTGGATATCATTGGCGAGAGACAGGAAAATGGGGCAACCTGTGAATAGCAACATGTAGTTTTTGAATGATATCAAGAAAGACCAATTAGAAGGAATTCATTTTTAATTGGTTTTTTTTGTTATGAGAAGATTGTTGATTGTCAAAATAATATTCGGGTAAATTTAAATTGCAGAATATTTCATAGGGAATAATAAGGATGAATGTACAGCTCATTGAAGAAAGGAGCCTATTATGAAGGATGCAAGCTTGTTAAAGAAAATACTAGTCATGATTGGTGTGCCGGTGATCATTGCTTTTGTTCTAACCATGGGAGTTACTCAATTTTTTGTAAAAAATGCAATTTCCGATCTTAGAACAAGTGATTTAGACAATTCATCTGCATACACGACTCAATTACTTGACAAGGTATTTACAAAGTACTTGGAAATCGCCAACCAATTGGCTGCAAATCAGTCTGTTCGGGATTTAATTCAAGAAACTGGGCCAGGCCAAAAGGTATACCTGATGCCCGATTATCCAAACGTTGCCATGACGATGGATAATGTTGCTGAAACAGATAGTTCTATTCTTTATTCTTGGATTGCAGATACGGATGCCAGTCAATATGTTCAGTCAGATGAACAATATGCGCCAGATGATTATCAGATTACTCAGCGCCCTTGGTATATACAATTGGAAGAAAAAAAAGAACCTTTTGTATCGGAGCCATATGAGGATTACACCTCGAATGACACGATTGTAAGTGTTGTTTCTCCAATTTTTAAAGCTGGAACAAGTGAGCTTATTGGTGCAGCATGTGTGGATATATCTATTACGGATATCGCAACAATGGTTGGGCAACAAAAACTCGGCGAAACAGGTAATTATATGATGACCACGGATACTGGTCAAATCTTTTACCATCCAAATCAAGATTATATTGGGAAAAATATTTCAGAGATTGATGCAACAGAACCACTGAAAGCGGCAGTTCAAAACAAACAAATTGGTGAGTTGCAGTTTTCCTTTGATGGTGAGAAATCACGGGGATACATTTCTGAAATTGGAGACACTGGTTGGATGCTCACATCGGTGCTACCTGATAAAGAATTTAATGAGACATCTGTCACCATGAGTATCCTCTTATTTGTCATTCTTGTAATTGTTTTAATTGTTTTGGTAGGATTGATCTTTACCATTTCAAAAAAAATTGCAAATCCACTCAAACGTGTTGCTTACGTTGTGGAAGAAATGAGCCAAGGCCATTTTGGTGAACGGCTGGAAGTAGAAGGGAAAGATGAAATAGGGCTGATGTCCCAAGCAATCAATGTATTTGCAGATGATCTTCAGCACAATGTGGTCAAAGTGATGAAACAGATTTCGGAAGGAAATGTTTCTATGGAGATTATCGCTAAGGACGAAAATGACGAAATTAGTCCAGCTATGAAAAACATGGTCGATACCATTCGAAAGCTGAATCTTGAAACCCAGTCTTTGACACAAGCAATCACCGTAGGTGAATTGTCTCAGCGTGGAAATGAGGCTGACTATGCTGGTTCATGGAAAGAGCTGATCTCAGGAATCAATGGATTAATCGATTCCTTTGTCAAACCATTTAATGTCTCAGCAGATTATATTGAAAAAATCAGTAAGGGAGAAATTCCGTTAAAAATTACAGAAGCGTATTCTGGTGATTTTAATAAAATGAAAGACAACTTGAATACTTGTATTGATGCGATTAATCTTTTGGTTGAAGATGCATATTTGCTATCTCAATCAACACTACAAGGAAACTTGAGCGTTCGGGCAGACTCATCTAGACACGGAGGTGATTTTGCAAAGATTATCGATGGCGTCAACCATTCCATCGATGCATTGATTGAACCGATTGATATGATGGCAAAATATTTGAATCAAATCGGAAAAGGACAAATTCCTGAAAAGATTACAGTAGAATATCGTGGTGATTTTGCGAAAATTAAAGATAGCATCAATGACTCTGTTGATGGACTGGCAGGACTAGCAGAAGGCATTGAAATTCTTGGATTGATGGGTAAAAACAATGATTATTCAAAGGCAGTAAGTGGATCGTATGCTGGGATCTACGCAGATATGGCAGAATCCATCAACCAAGTATCGGAAACGATAAAGCATGTCATTCAAACCTTAAATCATATCGCGACAGGTGATCTAAGTGATTTGCAATGGCTCAAACCAATTGGGAAACGTAGCGATAATGATGAGTTGATGCCTGCAATTATCACCATGAGTGAACGAATTCAGAATCTAATTGATGAAGCATCTGTCTTAACAGAGGCAGCATTACAAGGACGACTTGATACCAAGGTTGATGATGAAAAATTTGAGGGTGCATGGAAAGACTTGATTATTAAGATGAATAGTATTCTTGAAGGTGCGGCAAAACCATTAAATGAAGTCACCTCGGTATTAAACGAGCTTTCCAAAGGAAATTTAAAAGTATCCGTAAACGGTTCTTATTCTGGGCAATTTGATGTATTGAAGAAGGCAATCAACTTTACCATTGATCATCTTCGAGAGATTATTCAAGAAATTACAGATATATTAGGGCAAATGGCAGAAAAGAATCTTGCAATTGAACATCTTGAAGATTTTGTAGGAGACTATTCCGAAATCACGGATTCACTACAGGTGATTATCCAATCCCTGAACCAAGTGATGGTAGACTTTTATGAGGCAGCAGAGCAAGTAAATATGGGGGCCAATCAGGTTTCACAGGGCAGTCAGGCATTATCACAAGGATCCACAGAACAGGCGAGTGCCATTGAACAATTGACGGCATCCATTGCAGATATTGCAAACCAAACAAGAGAAAATGCGATCAATGCAAATACCGCAAACGACCTAGCTGAAACTGCTAAGAATAACGCCCAGAGTGGCAATTCACAAATGAGCGATATGCTTACAGCAATGACCGATATCAATGAATCTTCTGCAAATATTTCCAAAATAATTAAGGTCATAGATGATATCGCATTCCAAACCAATATCCTTGCATTAAATGCAGCAGTTGAAGCAGCTCGGGCAGGGCAACATGGAAAAGGATTTGCAGTTGTTGCAGAAGAAGTAAGAACTTTGGCCGCAAGAAGTGCAGAAGCAGCAAGAGAAACTACAGATTTGATTGAAGGCTCTATCAATAAAGTCAAAGCCGGAACACAGATCGCAAATGATACTGCTGAAGCACTAAGGGAAATTGTGGAAGGAATTGATAAAGCGGCGACATTGGTTCATGGTATTGCAGAAGCATCCAACTCCCAAGCATCCGCCATTGCAGAAGTCAATAAGGGTATCGAACAGGTATCCCTAGTGGTTCAAAATAACTCAGCTACCGCAGAGGAAAGCGCAGCATCTAGTGAAGAATTGTCAGGACAAGCAGGATTGCTGAAAAACATGGTCGGTGAGTTTAAACTGAGGCAAACACAAAAGAATCAAGGCGCCAAAAAAGTGATGAGATTAACGGATGAACATTCAATGAACAACAAAAAAAACACGAACCAAGCACCACAAATTCTAATGGATTATGAATCCAATGATAAGTATTAGTGAGTGATTTCAGCGATTCGATGAAAAATGTTTTGTAAAAATGAATAAATAGCAAAATTCAAATATAGCGAGGGTGTTTCCTCGCTATATCCCTTTTTTGAAAAAGAAATGATTGACGTGATGATAAAAAGAAGGTAAATTGAAACCAATATACCAAATTATGATACCAAACTGTAGAAGATTGATGAAAATGATCAATATCAAACCATGGAAGATTGAACAAAGAAAATAATCAATCTTTTCTTTGTTTGTGATAAAATGTAAATGTAGTACATTTGAATTTATGAATATTACAGATTGAGAGAATCTAATGAGCCAGAATTATTTGCGGAGGATTTATGAGATTACCAATCAAAAGCAAACTTGCCTATAGTTCCGCATCCATCGGTGATGCGGCGTCTTATTGTATTGTTGGTACTTTTTTGATGTTTTTCTTGACGACAGTTGTACATATCAATCCGGCTGTTGCAGGAACGATCATAGGTCTTGGGTCCATGTGGGATGCCATTTGGTCGCTTTTGATTGGATTTTGGTCTGATCGAAATACAAGCAAAATGGGTAGAAGAAGACCATTTATTTTAATCGGAGGAACGCTCATTATGATTTGCTGTAGTCTAATGTTTCTCACGATTCATTCTATTGAAACACTAAAAATAATGTACTATGCAGTGGTGGTTCTTGTTTTCTGGACGGGATTTAGCACATTCTATGTCCCATTTCTTGCCCTAGGAGTAGAATTTACAGACGACTATAATGAAAGAACTCGCCTGAGATCTTTTGCTTATGGATTCAATATATTAGGGACATTTATCGGGATTGTTTTTCCATCTGTTATTGTTGATTTTTTTTGTAATCATGGACTTACCTTGGAAGGGGCATGGCATGCAACGGGTACGCTGGTAGGAATCGCTTCAGGCATCTCAATCTATATTACTGTCTTTCTTTCCAAACCCTTTGATACGACAAAAGAAAGAGTAGTTGATTTAGAGCAAAAAAAAGAGGCGAAAATTACTTTTCGCCTTGTAATGCATCATTCCTGTGAGATTCTCAAAGACTATATCAGCATTTTTCGGTTAAAACCCTTTCGATTTCTCCTTGCGGCCAGTATTTTTTACTTGATTGCAAACACAATTGTTGGTGCAGATCGACTGTATTTTTATACCTACAATCTTGGCTTGAGTCCAGTGCAAGTAACCGCAGTATTGGTGTTTGCTTCAATCAATGGGATCTTTTTTTCGCCAATTGTCACTGGATTGACCAAATGGTTTGATAAGAGAACGCTTCTCATTCTCATGATGATGCTTTCAGCAGCACTTGTGACGGGTGCAAAATTTACTGGAATTGCAACGTTTTCTGGAATGCTTATTTTTACTTTTGTGTTTGCCATTAGCAATGGAGCGTATTGGCAACTCATTCCATCTATGCTCTATGATATTTGTGAATACGATGAATTGCACACTGGTAAACGGAGAGAAGGCAGCATTGTCTCTCTTCAATCTGTATCCGAAGCCTTTGCAGGCGCAATTGCCATGCAGACTTTAGGCATTGTCTTGCAGTTAGCTGGTTTTGATGGTACGATACATCATCAAACAGAGTCCGCGCTTTCATGGGTGGAAAATATGCTCACCGTCATTCCGGCAATTTTTATGATTGCAACTACCGCTATGATTTTTTTATATCCAATCACCAAGATAAAATATGAAGAAATCAAAGTGGAATTATCCAAACGGTCACAAATATAATTCTAATCAACTAGCGTATCTGTTCCATCCCCATCATCTGTCCCATCTGTATCATCTAATTCTTCTGTGTTCGTTCCATCAACTGAAGCATCCGTCTCGATTGAATCCTCCAGTTCGTTTACTGCATCTGATGATTCGAGTCCAAACTCTACTTGATAGCTTCTAAGTATAAGGAGCATAGCCTGTTCTCTTGTGGTATTGGCTGTAGGATTTAAAGAACCATCGCTGGCACCTTGCATAATCTTATTTTGATTCATAAATTGAATCGCTTCTCTGGCCCATGTGGCAATTTGATCGGCATCAGCAAAAACTGCAGCTTCCGATGAGGATAGGTTGGTATCTCCGTTTAGAAGAACCCATTCTCGATAAAGCATGACTGCAGCTTCCTGCCTGGTTAGTTCTCCAGTAGGGTTAAATTGATCATTGCCTGCTCCGCTTACAATACCAAGGGCATAAGCATAAGCAACGTTTTCATCGCTTGTATCATGAAATGGCAGTGATTCTGAATCTGATGGCAAAACACCACCTGCTGCTGCATAATGCTTCATGATAAGTTGAACAAACTCTTCTCGATCAATCGGTTTGTCATAATCATCTAAAAGACTATCAACAGTGAGCCCATAGCCCTTTGCTTTCTCAATGCCTTCAGTAGCCCAACTACTTGGATTAGAAGACCATGTTTTCTCCTGAGTACCGTTGTGGTCCATCTCGGCATGATTTTCGTTTTCTCCAGATTGACCGTTTTCATTTGCTTGGCCATTTCCGTAACCTTGCGCACTATTTAGTGCTGCTGGGGATTTTGAAGTTGCAGCAGAAACTGAGTCAATAGAGAAGTCCTTTGAATCTAAGTTAAAATTAAATTGCCAGAGCAAGAAAAATCCAATTGTTAGACTAAATACAAATCGTTTTCTCATTTTAATCCCTCCAAATCTTAGGATATTGTGAAATCCTACCCAAAATCTTCAATCAAAAAATGTTGATAGATGCAATTGCTGATAGTTTACTACCCGCTGTCCATCGTCTGAAACGAGAAATTAAGTGTAGGAAATTCCACTAAACGGGAATGGACCATATAACCGATTTATTTCTGCCACCATTCTTTGCCTGATACAAAGCCTTATCAGCACCGCGGATCAGTTCTTCCAAGTCAGTATTCGAATCATCACTATGAATCGTTTTAATACCAATGCTGACAGTGATATGAATTAGCTCCTTGTTAGATGAAAAATCCCAATCAGCTATTGATTTTCTAATGTTTTCTGCAATTAAATATGCCTTTTTCTCATCAGTTTTTGGTAGGAGAATTAGAAGTTCCTCTCCTCCATATCGTCCAATTACGTCTGAACGATGGATTGCGGTTTTACACATTTTTGCCAATTGACTCAGTACATCGTCACCAGCTTGATGTCCGTAGATATCATTGACAATCTTAAAGTGATCAATATCGATCATTAAAACAGAAAGACAACCACTATATTTTTTTAACTTTTTTAGCTCGATCTCTACGACTTCAATTAACATTCTGCGGTTATAAATGTCCATAAGGTAATCGTAGTTGGCAGCTTGGTTTAGAGCCCTAATCATCTCATTTGATTTTGTAACATCCTGAATGAAGTAAACCATACCATAATCGTGGTCATTTTGATGAAGCATATTTTTTTGTACATCATAAAAACGGAGAGAATTTTCACGAGAAAGTCTCATTTCGAATCGAGAATACATAGACTGCTCAAGGAGTGCTTGGCCTTCTGCAGCAACAGAAATATGAGTACCGATCGGTATCGATTTCAACCATTGAAAGACTTTTTCGCATGCATGATTGTAATCAATGAGCCGATTCTTAGAATCCAATACAAGAATTCCTTGATCGATATCAAGGAAGGTTACATCCTTGATTAAATCTTGAAAATCAAGGAAACCATATTTAAAGATGGCAATATAGAAAAAGCAAGCAGCAATGCCAAGTCCAAAAGGAGTTAAATCAAGATTGAAAGGAACAAAACCAGCTATATAGATTATGTTTACAGCCAAAGGCCAGATGGAACCTACAAAAAGCCAAAAAGCCTGAGTATGGTATTGATTTTTTTTAAAATACCATGCGCGGAAAAAGATAATCATACTATAAGCTATGATTCCATAACAATATGCAACATGAAGAAAATACCATGGACCGCGTATAAACTGGGAAAGCAAGAATCCTTGGTATTCAATGGTGGTAATGCTTTTATAAACCAAATGATGGTACTCGTTGCTTGCGCTTAAGAAAAGCGTGATAATGGGAATTACCATGATGAAGCCAATGGACTTTGACGATAATTGTTTTTTTTCAACAAATTGAAGTGTCATGACCAGCCAAAAGGCGACCATAAAAGGAACGCCAAAATACTCTGCCTTTAATGCAAAAATGAGCCTTGACACATTTGTAGACAAAAGCTCAAATCCATATCCAACAATATAAATGGCCGCTGAAAGGCACATAAAAGAAAACGGAACGGCTAAGACGTTTCTCTTTTTTGAAAGAGCATATATGAACAAGATGAAAAAAGCAAAGCCAAATATAAAAAGGATGCTTGCGAACATTTGTATCATCGATTACTCCTCCAAGATAAGGCCTAAAAGATTATTCTTCCATGCGCGCCAACTGCTGACGTACTTTTCGAACCCAATCCAATTCACTTTGGTAGGTGGACATTAAGTTGACTGAAATCATATTCCAAAGGAAGGTCTCTCGTACAGAACGATTAGGCCAATCTTTTTCACAATCGTATTTTTCTTTTTGCTGACGCAAATTTTCTTCAATTTCTTTCTCATAATTTGTAAGCAGGGCAATCAGTTCATCTTTTGAGAGTATATCAGCCCATGCAAGTTGTATCAAAAAAGGTTTTTTAAAATCTGGTGATTCCAAATTGTTCATAAGCCAGTATTTTAAAGCCAATTTGCCTGATTCGGTTACAGTGTAAATTTTCTTTGATGGTGCACCATCTTGATGAACCGTTTCATATGTAATGTGACCCTCCTTCTGTAACTGAAGTAAGGTTTTGTAAATTTGGTTGTTGTTTCCAGACCAATATAGGTAAGAAGATTCTTCAAATACCTTTTTTAATTCGTATCCGCTGGATGGCTTCCAACTAAGTAATCCCAATATTGCATATTGTATTGCCATTTTTTCCTCCGAATCATCTTAACATATCATATATTATAGTATGATACTTATAACACTTAATCAATATTCTGTCAATAGCTTTCGATAAAAAACGTATAGTGAATTGAATAATCGATTAATTATATTGTAAAATTCGATAATAATAAACATAAATCGATAAATTCGATAAAAAAATTAGAATAAGCATAATATATCATAAAATATGCAGATAAAATCAGAATTAATTATTCCATCGATTGAATTAAAAATTAGAAGGGTATATAATTGAATTGTATTATAATGATTCGATCAAAACGGATTTCGATTAGTTTACAGGTTCGATCAAAACGGGTTTCGATTAGTTTACAGGAAGGATGGGAATGAATGATTGCTGCGATCGGTTCTGCAATTCTATATTTTTTTGGTATCCTCTTTCTTCTTTTGTTTATTTATTCTATTACAAAGCAAAAGAGCAGCCTTTCTGAGTCGTTTGCAGCCATGTGCCTTGCTATGAGTGTTTACCTGATTGGCTATGGGCTAGAGTTACAGTCTAATTCGATAGAGGAAATTAAATTTTTTTTAAAGCTAGAGTACTTTGGTATTTCATTTATTCCTACTCTATGGTTTTTTGTTTCTTACAAATATTATTTTAAGAGAAAAATCCCCATTTATTATGTAGCTCCTTTGATGACATTTTCAATTTTAACTCTGTTTTTTCAAGTAACAAATGATTACCATCATTTGATTTATAAAAGTTTAAATGCAGTAATGGTATCCGATGTGGGATATTTACTTGCGGTATCTGAAAAGGGAATCTGGTACATAGTCCATGTGGCACTGTTTTATTGTATTATTTTGTTTGGTGTCTACGTGTATTTTATGGAATGGAAAAGAGAGCATTTTGCGTTAAAAAGCAATAGCTTTATCATGCTTATGTCACCTCTTGTTCCAAGCGGAGTACTTTTGATTTATCTTTTTCAAAAAGATACGATTATGCCAGACTTGACACCATTTGGATTGATAGCGTCTGCATTGCTCATTTGTGTTGCATTATTTCATTATGATTTTTTAGAATTACAACAAATGATAAAGGATATTGCTTTTTTGGAAATTGGAGAAGGGATTATGGTGATTGACGACAAAGGCTTCTTAGTTGATTATAATCATGCGGCAAAAGCCATCCTTCCATGGCTTGCTCAAAGTTTAATCGGAAAGGATGTTTCTCACCTTTCTGGAGCAGCTCGCATTTATGAAGCAAATGAAGAGCAATTTGAAATTCAGTTCAATGATTATGATAGCACCCAATACATTGAAATTCGAAAAACGCCGTTAAGAGAGCATAACCATTTGTTAGGATATGTCTATTTTCTTCATGACAATACAAAACAAAAAGAAACGCTTCAGGCGCTAAACTATATGGCTTCTTATGATGCTCTGACTGATTTATATAATAGAAGAAAACTAATGGATCTTTGCGATAAAATCTTAGAGAAAGCCAAGCATTCCGGTCAATCTATAGGAGCAATCATGCTGGATGTGGATCATTTTAAACGGATCAATGACGAATTTGGACATATGGCTGGTGATGAGGTTTTAAGACAGATTGCTAGGCACTGTAAGGAAGTAATTGGAGACTTAGGCATGGTTGGAAGATACGGTGGTGAAGAGTTCTTGATCCTATTGCCGACTATCACCGAAGAACAGGGATTAACGCTTGCGGAAAAACTTCGTTCTACCATAGAAGCAGCGCAAATCGAATTTCAGGATAAAACACTTTCTGCTACCGTTAGCATCGGACTTGTTTTATTAGAGAAAATAACAAAATCTTACAAGCTGGATTACCTAATCAACCAAGCAGATAAAGAGCTCTATAAGGCAAAAGCCAAGGGAAGGAACCGAGTGAGTTATTGACAAGAATCCACCATTCCTTCATAATGATTAAAAGACATAGGTGTCGCGTACAGGAGGGTTGTTATGGCAGGGAAAGGTGAAAATACAAAGCAAAGAATAGTAACGTTATCAAGAAGTCTTTTTTCAAAAAAAGGTTATATTGCAGTTACAATGAAAGATGTTTGTGAGATTTGCAAGCTAAGCAGAGGGGGCCTTTATCGTCATTTTGGTTCTACAGAAGAGATATTTTTAGAGGTTTTGGAACGGGACAAGAATGATGCTGAGGATAGTATCAACCAAGCAATTTCTATGGGTCTTTCCCCCACACGATTAATAGATGGATTTTTTCAATTACAAAAAAACGATATTGCCAATTCAAAAAACAGAATAGAAATGGCTGTATATGAATTTGCTATGGCAAATCCAGACCAAAAATCATATCTTAGTGAACGTTTTGACAGTATGGTACGAATTTTTGCCAAGCTCATTGCTTATGGACAAGATAAAGGAGAGTTTCATGATGGCAGAGCAGAGGACCTTGGAGAGCACATGGTGATTTTTTTAGAAGGATTAAAACTTTCGACTCGGATTATGTCGCTTTCTAAAGAGCTGCTAGACCAACAGTTTCTCCTGCTGAGATCCATGATTGTGAGAAAGGGATAATACAATCTGATATATTTCAAACCAATTTTTTACACGCGTTACGTTGGTGGGCAGTGCCCCTCTGTTGTAAGTGCAATCGATGAGAAGAACCTCAAATCCCGCAGCGGATAACTGCATGGCGTTGTTGTAGGAATCCTCAATAAATACATCTGACTCTAGTTCTATGGCTTTATCCACTTTATAGTGAGTGCCAAGATGTGCAATGGTATCAATTGGAATATCATGTTTTGCAAACCACTCAATACTTGTTCTTTCCAGCTTATCTTCTCTTGCGGTTACGATGTGGATCTTGTGGTTCGGGTATAGTTTTTGTATGATTTGGCTCACTCCAAAACGTACCTTAGCATCTCGATGCATTGCGTTTCCATATAAATTGTAGAATTCTAAATAATCATCCTCCTCGATTTCCATGACTTTATGAATATCATATTGAGTAACTTCATCTGGTTTCACTGACATATTAAAATACCAATTTGCTTTTTCCAGCCAGTAATAAGGATCTGTCACGGTACCATCAATATCAATACAAATATTTAGTTGCTTTATTTCGGCTTTTTTAAATGGATGGTTTATCCATTCTGGTGGGACAATCCCAGTAAGTGGTTTTTTCAAATTTAACATAGTTCCTCTTTCCTATCATGCTCCTGCATGATTATTTATCTATCTTTTGCTTACAATCACATTATAATTTGGTATTATTAAGGTATGATGTATTTTTCGTTAAGTTTCTGTAAAGAAATATTGATTTACTGGAGGTGTTGTGATGAATTCACGAATTGAAAATTTTCCTGTTTCTTTTTTTTCCATGGTTATGGGTTTGAGCGGATATGCCATTGCATTGCAAAAGGCGGAGGGAATCCTGATGAAACCCCATTCTCTTAGCACTGTTGTCCTGTATTTTGCGGTATTGGTTTTTTTGATTCTGCTTTTGGGATATAGCATAAAGACCTTTCGATATTTGAATGAGGTAAAAAAGGAGTTTAACAATCCCATTCGATTGAGCTTTTTCCCTACAATTTCCATTAGTCTACTCTTATTGAGTATTGGCTTTTTAGAAGTGAATATGGTGGTATCAAAATATCTTTGGAGTCTTGGTACTGTACTTCATTTTGTTGCCACAGTTGTGATTCTATCCAAGTGGGTCAGGCAAGATAAGTTTGAAATACAACATTTTAATCCGGCTTGGTTTATTCCAATCGTTGGGAATATTCTTGTGCCCATCGCAGGTACAAAACACTTTGCTGCAGACTTGTCTTGGTTCTTTTTTAGCATTGGGATTGTATTTTGGATTGTTTTGTTCACCATTTTTTTGTATCGCATTATCTTTCATAAAGCCTTACCAGAGAAACTATTGCCAACATTTTTTATTCTAATTGCACCGCCGGCAGTGGGATTCATATCATATGTAAAACTAAATGGTATGGTTGATAGTTTTAGCCGAATACTTTACTATTTCGCTTTATTCTTAGTAGTGTTCTTAATCGCACAGTTTAAGATGTTCTATAAGATTAAATTCTACTTGTCTTGGTGGGCATATTCTTTTCCAATTGCTTCTGCAACCATAGCTACCGCATTAATGTATGCTCAGACCAAGGAATCCATGTATTTACCGATTTTCTTTGCATTGCTGACGCTTTTGACTCTCTTTATTCTCATTCTGCTTGGAAATACATTAAAAGCCATCGGAAATGGTGATATCTGCGTGAAAGAAGAATAAGCCTTAATTGTTATTGTCCATTTTCTTTGGGTATAAGTGCGAAAAATATCGTTTCAAATCATAAAAATGCTCTTGAGATTATGTTCAAAAAGAGCCATAATAGAATATGGTATATTTTTTCAATTATTGTATGATTTGAATGGACGGAGTGTACTGATGTCGAAAAACCAAGAGGAGTTATTATTGCGAATTGCTCAGTTGGAGGCTATTTTTGAACAGGCACCAGTAGGAATCGCATTGTTTGATGACAAAAATGGTAGGGCGTATCAAGTAAACGAAAGATTTGTAGAGATCGTAGGACGGACAAAAAAAGAAGTCATGATGATGGATTGGCGTGAATATTCTCATCCAGAAGATGTAGATGAGAATAATCATAGGTTGGCACTTATGATGGTGCACAGGCGGACAGGCTTTTCTATGGAAAAAAGGTTTCTCAAAAAAGGTGGAGAAGTCGTTTGGGTCAATATGACCGTGAAACCGTTTCAATCAGCAGAATCAGACGTATCAACCCATCTTTGCCTTTTGGAGGATATTACTGCTAAAAAGAAAGCAGAAAAAGAGATTCTTTACCTAAGTTATTATGATCAGTTGACAGGCGTATATAATCGAAGATACTATGAAGAAGAATTGCGTCGGATTGATTCTGGTAGAAATCTGCCGATTACATTGGTTTTGGCCGATTTGGACGGTTTAAAACTGACCAATGATGCATTTGGGCACATGCTTGGAGACTCCATGTTGAAAAAGATTGGTCAAATCTTTAAAAGTGAATGTCGCAACGAAGACATGATTGCCAGAATTGGCGGAGATGAGTTTGTATTTTTTCTGCCAAGAACCACAAGTGAAGAAGCGGAAGTCATCATCACACGAATCAATGCTCGTATTGCAAAAAAACAAAAAGAAAGTGTTTTCTGCTCTGTATCCTTTGGATGGGATACAAAGAGTGATTCCAAGGAAGATATTAAAAAGGTTTTTATGCGAGCGGAAAGCAAGATGTATCGCAGAAAATTAGATGAAAGCAATACAAAGCATAACGAAACGGTTAAACTGATTACTAAAACATTGTATCAAAAAAATCGAGCAGTCAAGCTTCATTGTGAACGAGTTGGACGTATCTGTGAGTTGATCGGCAATGCAATGATGCTTGGAGAAGCTTCTGTAAAAGAATTAAAGCTGGCAGGGCAGTTGCATGATATCGGCAAGATTGGAATCGATGAAAGTCTTTTGACGAAAATTGGGGCTCTGACTGATACTGACTGGAAAGATATGAAGCGTCATCCTGAAATAGGATACCATATTTTAAGATCTGTCAATGAGTTTGCCCCTATTGCAAAATACGTTCTGCATCATCATGAACGAGTAGACGGAAGAGGGTATCCAGGGACCTTAAAGACTGGTGAAATACCAATTCAATCAAGGATTCTCAGTGTTGCGGATGCCTTTGATGCCATGACGACGCACAAACCGTATCGAGAGGATTTAACTATGACAAGAGTCATAGAAGAATTAACTGAAAATGCTGGTTCTCAATTTGATCAGGATGTGGTCAAGGTTTTCTTGAAACAAATCCTTCGAGAAAAGATATGGCGTGAAAATATTATGCAACAATAAATAGTATGAAAGAAATCAAAAAAATAAGATATAAAATAAAAAGAATCTCCCTGACAGTTAAAAGGGAGATTCTTTTTGCAAGCATTCCAGTCGATTATTCAACGATAAATTGGATGCCATCTACTTCTAGATTTTTGATGAACAAGGTTTTCTCCAGTCGTATCGTCACTAGCTCTTGCGCAGCCTCCAGCGCTTTTGGAGAAAGGAACACTTCAATATCGCCTACTATTTCCTGTCTGTAGTTTTTAAAGAATTCCTCTTGTTTCATCTGCCTGATGTACGGTGTATAATATTTTTTAGACTTTCCGCACCCGCACCCGGAACTAGTCATATCAGGCTTCATGTCAATCAGAATCCGCCTTGTAGATGACCGTTCCAAGTATTGGGCGGCTTGTGTGGTGATATCAATCTTCATGTGATTCAAAGATGTAATCATCGTATTCTTTTTTGTTCCCGAGTTTAATCAGTAAGCATAAAACTACTCCAGTTGCAAGTCCCCAAGCGGCACCGCGTGTTGCAAGTACAGCACCCATAACTCCTGCAATTCCAAGGTCATTGAATGTTTTCGCTTTCATAACACCAACACGTACAGAAACATAACCTTGAATCAGCATGGTAAGTGCAAGTGCTACTGCCAGTACTGGTTTTACTAAAGTAATGATTGGAAGTAGGAAATATCCAGTCAATGTTCCAAAACGGAAACATCCAGCACCAGAATTAATGGTATCCATGGCTTTTTCACCATGCTTATATCTTTCGCAGACAACAACTTGCATTGCAGCCCATAAAGGTCCACACATGGTGATATCTGGTCCGATGATAGACATAATCGCATTTCTGATACCAAAGATTAAATGGGATCTATTTGGATTGTAATCAATCTTTTCGTCTGGTCTGAATTTGCCTGCATCTTCAAGCAGTGCCTGAGACTGAATCATGTCTCCAAAGAGAATGATGTATGCGGAAAGAACCATTGGAAGACCACTGATAAACATTCCGATAGAAGGAAAGCCTACACCTAGAAACGTCCATTCGCTAAAAAGTTCTCCGAAAGCAGGGATGTTGATACCCCATTCTACTACGGGCCATTCTGCTTCACCCACGATTGGTGCAACCACTACAGCCAATAGAACGACAGGCAGAACTCCTAAGTTTGATAATGTTCTTGTAACGATATTCTTTTTTGCAATACTTTTAAAATGATTGGAAAACAATAAGTAGAATGCGATTCCGACGCAGATTGTGATGGAAATCGGGAACGTGTCAAAACGTTGGCCTTCTTTGAAGATAACCATAACAGCAGCAAATCCAGAACCAAGAATTAAGCCAGCCTGCATTGCATTTGGTACAAGGGAGATGATTTTTTTCCCAAGACCAGTAATACCTAAAATAATTGCTAAAATTCCCAAGGAAAGTTCAAATGCAATTAGCGCCTGAATTCGTGTCGGTCCCATCTCAAAACCACTGACATAAAGCATCAAGAGGGGAATTGCAGGAGTGACCCAACCTGGTACAACTGGATCTCCAAGCAGGACATGAAGACAATACAAAAATCCATTTAATACAACTACAGCCATAGCAACTTCAAATGGCATACCCAGATATTCCTGCAACATAGGAATCGCGCTGAGACATACTGCACACATCAGAAGTCCTTGAATGTAATCTGCTACCTCGAAGCGGTAGTGGATAAACGGTAGTCGAACCTTAAATGGGCCGGCAGGAAGATAAGGATGTTCCTTGCCATATTCTCTTTTCATTGACATATTTTTTTCCTCCTTTAAAATATTAAATAGAATTAATATTGTTAAACACTTAACATGTAAAGCAATTCCTGTGCCAACGTTGAAAAACATGGGTTTACGCGGATAGGATGGTTTGAAAAGAAATAGAAAGTGCAATACCGCACACAATAAAAGGGAAAAGAGGGATGGAAGGTGTTCATTATCGCACTCCTCAAAATACCATAGGCAAACGCTATAAAATGTGTAATACTATAATCAGTAAAACAGTGGAATTGAATGTGAAATGAAGCATAACTGAACTGATGTGGTTTTGTAGTTTATAAATAATAGTAGATTTGAAAGAAGGAAGGGCGTTAAATTGGAACATGCATTTGAATTCTTGGGGCTCCCAATGGGAACGTGGCTGATTGTAGGGGGACTATATTTTACTGCTACTTTTCTTCCAACCATCATTGCTTTGATTTTGAAGAAAAAAAGCGGGGAAGGAAAAAGGTCCAATGAGTAGAGTTATCATCTATATGGTTTACTTTATGCTGTATACCATTATTCTGCTATTCTGGGGGAAGAGTGGGTTCAAAAAAACCAATACCATAAAAGACTTTTGTGTGGCTGGAAGCAGTCTTGGATTGGTGATTAGTGTGTCGACCTTTACAGCAACCCTATTTAGTGCTGTTTCGATGCAAAGTGTGACAGGTTCTGTATATGAATATGGTTATGCTCCAATTCTCTACTCAGTTGTGGGTTGGCTTTTAGGAGGGTCTTGCTTAATCTTTTTAGCGCATAGAATAAAAGAATACGATATTGTCACTGTTTCTGACTATTTGCGGATAAGATACAATAGCCGAGGGTATCAGGCGTTTACTGGCGTCATTACAGTGGTATGCTATATTCTCTACATTATTATACAAATCAAAGGTTTTGGTATCGTTGTATCAGAACTTTTAGATATCAATTATAATATTGCAATTTTGTTAATCTACCTTTTTATAGTGTACACTGGATTTGGCGGACTCTTTTCGGTAGCAAAAACCGATGCACTCAACGTATTTGTAGTTATAGTGGGTGTTTTGTTGGTAGCTGGAAATGTAATGTTTCATCTAGGTGGTATGACAGAGATTCACCATCAAGTGGGAGCCATCACACAAGGAGCTTCGCTAGACCCTACTGCAAAGGGACTATTTAGCCCAGTTATGATTATCACAACCAGTATGGCGTGGGGCCTTGGAACTGCTGCAAATCCACAGTATATTATCCGTATTGCTTCTGCAAAAGATCGAAAAACGGGAATTAAGATGATTTGCATTTCCGTTTTTGTATTGAGCATCATCTATTTAGGTCTTATTGTAATCGGCATGGGATCCAGAGTCATGGCACCAACCGTAGAATCTGTCGAATCAGTGGATGAAATATTGGCATATATCATCAATACCAAGGTTGTATCCTACATCAGTGGTGTTATGTTTATCAGTATCATTGCGGCAGCTATATCAACTGCAAATTCACAATTACTTCTGCTTTCCAGTAGCTTTACATATGATATTTACATCAATGCATTTCATAAAAATATTTCTCATGAAAAGTTTTTAAATATCAATCGGGTGATTATTTTTATCGCAGGTACTGTATCCCTTTTGTTGTCGGTACATCCTCTGGAAACGTTACTGATTTATGGTAGTTATATCTGGAGTGTTGTGGCAGTTACCTTTTTGTGCCCTATTTATGGAGGACTCTACTGGAAGAAAGCGACCAGACAAGGTGCTGTGCTTTCCTCTGCGGGTGGGATAGCAGCTGTTGCTTTGATATACTTCTCCAAACATGCAGGTTTTTTAACCACAGAGATCCATCCGGTTTTTCCAAGCATTTTAATTTCACTGGCTATTTTCTACGTAGTAAGTTTGAAAACGTATCGACCGGAGGAGCAGGCATGAAATTGAAGCTAGATATCGAAAATAAAATACTGATTCCTTTTATGATTTTAGCCATCCTTCCCATCACCATACTGGGGATCGTATCTTATTGGAATGGTTATCAGCTTTTGGTGCATGATCGTACAAACAGTCAACATCAATTGCTGACAGAAGTAGTAGCATTTTTAGCACTTGAAGATGAAAAAGTTCAGTCCCATGAAATCAGTCAAGAGGAGGCTATGAATACAGCTATTGCATATTTTCAATCCATTGGAAGAGATAATTTGGCGATTATTGATCAGGAAGGATTGGTGGTAGGTGATGAAGATTGGATTTCAGAATCATCCATTGAGCGAATCCGCACGAATCCAGACAATATGCTGGATTTAAAGAGCAAACGATATTTATATGAGGAGTTTTCTCCATGGAATTGGACTGTCATTGTGGGCATCAGCAAATCCTTCTTTCCAGAGGAATTGATATCAATACAAAAATATGCGTTGCTTCTAACCATTATTTTTTTGGTATTGTCTATGCAGTCCATTATATTTATTGCTCACCATATCTCAAAACCAATCAAGTATTTTGCAGAGGTGTGTAAGAAAATTGAGCTTGGACATCTCAATGAAAAGGTCAACATCAATCGAAGTGATGAGATCGGAGTTCTTGCTGGATCATTTAATCATATGATAGACCAAATCAATATGAGTACAGAAAAACTCATCGAGATGACAAAATTTCATGAAGATATATTAAAAAACATTGATATTGGGATTATGACTACAGACAACAATGGATTACTTCTTTCCATCAATCAATCAGGAAAGGACATTATCAAGCGCCATGAGGACGCCGCATTGATGCAAGAATTAGAAATGGCGACCATTCGAACCATTGAGCGTAAGAAAAATGAAAATAAAGTGATATCGGTAAAAACAGAAAAAGGCAAGACAATCTATATGGATTTAAGTACTTCACTACTAAAAAAAGAAGACGGAAGCTATTATGGTGCCATTTGTAGTTTTAATGATATTACAGAGCGAAAAGTGCTGGAAAATAATTTGGTGCGTATGGACCGGCTGGCATCTGTAGGGCAATTTGCTGCAGGACTTGCACATGAGATTCGAAACCCATTGACTGGTATTAAAACAGGGATTCAGGTCATCAAAAATAGAGAAAAAACAAGAGGAGAGGTTGAAAATTCGGAATTGATGGAAGGGCTTACCTACGAAATCGACCGAATCAATAGCCTGGTGACTGATTTGTTGGATTTTTCAAAACCAAAGCAAACCATGCAAGAAAAAGAAAACATTATGGAAGTGATTCGCAAGGTTTTAGAACTGGCAAAGAAAGAAATTTTTACGAAAGAAATCACAGTGGAAGTCAGACCAGAAGGATCACCACTATACGTTTTTGCAGATAAAGGACAAATCGAGCAGATTTTTCTCAACATCGTCACCAATGGCATTGAAGCCATGGAACCAAAAGGTACTTTGCTGATTCGCATTGCATCCATTGTAAAAAATGGAAGGCAAATGATTCAAACTGAGTTTATCGATGATGGACAAGGAATCGAAGAAGAGCATCTTGATAAAATATTTAACCCATTTTTCACGACAAAAGCAAAAGGAACAGGACTTGGCCTTGTAGTCGTTGCCAAGCTGATTGAAGAAAATAAAGGGAAGATTTCTATTGACAGTAAAGTAAATCAAGGCACTAAAATAACGATTTTGCTGCCAGAGTATAGGAGGGAACATGGTGAAGCGCAAAGTACTGATTATTGATGATGAAAAGATGATCTGTAAATCACTGCAGGCTGGGCTTTCTGATATGGGGTATATCACAGAAGATGCCCAAAATAAAGAGGAAGCCCTTGAAAAAGTAAGCTCTTTTAAGCCAAATCTTGTTTTGACTGATATGCGTCTTGGTACAGACAACGGGATTGAATTAATTGATCATATTAAAAAAATTGACAATGACATTGAGGTAATAGTAATGACTGCATATAGCGATATAGCAAGTGCAGTACTTGCTATCAAAAAAGGCGCCTTTGATTATATCAACAAACCCTTCGAATTAGAAGAAATTGGTTTGATATTAGAGAGGGCCTATGAAAAATATCGCATCAAAAATAAGCTGTTGATTTTAGAAAAGCAAAATAAGAATCTGAGAGGGGATATGGTTGGTCACTCGGATAAAATGCTGGATGTTTTTGAAAAGATGGATATCCTATCAAAAAATGATAGTGTTACCGTTTTAATCTTAGGAGAGACAGGTACGGGAAAAGAGCTTGTTGCCGATGGCATTCATAATAAAAGTATCCGAAAAGACTTTCCAATCTTAAAGATCAATTGTAGTGCCATTCCAAGTCATCTGGTTGAAAGTGAACTGTTCGGATTTGAAAAGAATGCTTTTACAGGAGCAAGTACAAAAAAGAAGGGTCTCTTTGAAATCGCAAACGGGGGCACTGTGTTTTTAGATGAGCTAGGGGAGATTCCGCTTGATATACAATCCAAACTCCTTCGTTTTTTAGAGGAAAGGAAGTTTCGTAGAATCGGTGGAGTGGAAGATATTGAGGTTGATATCAGAGTCATTGCAGCCACCAACAAAGACCTGGAGAAAGCAGTACGAGAAAAAGAGTTTCGAGAAGATTTATACTATCGACTCAACGTGGTTCCAGTTGAAGTGCCACCTCTAAGGGAAAGAGGCGACGACATCGTCACTATAGCAGAGCATTTTCTATTGAAATATAATTGCTGCTTTAAAAAGGGGATTGAAGGATTTGATGACGAGGCTAAAGATAAGCTTTTGTCTTATCCATGGCCAGGAAATATCAGAGAACTGAAAAATGTCATAGAACGAATCGTTATTCTAACCAACGAGCAGTGGATTACGACAAAAAAACTGCCTCTTGAGATTCAAAATTATGGAAAAGAGGCAAAAATGCAAAGAGAAGAAGCTGATCACAAATCAATCGATGGTCATTTTTCGCTGGATTATAAGCTTGATTCTATCGAAAAAAAATATATTTTGGATGCATTAGAACGATGCGGATCGAACCAAACAAGAGCAGCTGAAGAACTTGGAATTAGCCGGTTTGCATTGCGTAGAAAAATGGAAAAACATGGGATTTAATAGAGGAGACATTAGATGGGATTATTAGAATTATTTGCAATCGCAGTAGGGCTTTCTATGGATGCGTTTGCAGTGGCAATTGGAAAAGGGCTATGTCTCAAAAAGATGGAGTATCGATTTGCCCTTCTAACAGGATTATTTTTTGGTGGTTTTCAGGCACTTATGCCTGTAATCGGATACTTTTTAGGTGTGCAGTTTAAAATGTATTTGACTGCCATCGATCATTGGATTATTTTCTTGCTGCTCTTATTGATTGGGATCAACATGATCCGAGAAGCAAATCAAGTAGACGAGGAAGATCATTGCGAGGTCTTTCGATTAAAAAGTATGCTGGCTTTGTCAGTTGCTACCAGTATCGATGCATTAGCAGTTGGATTTACCTTTGCATTTTTACATGCAAATATTGCACTTGGAGCCTCAGTCATTGGGTTGACTACCTTTTGCTTTTCCGTAGCAGGCGTCAAGATAGGGAACCTGTTTGGGATGCGATACAAAGCAAGAGCAGAAATCGCAGGTGGGATCATTTTGATTTTCATCGGTATAAAAATCCTACTAGAGCATCTGGGGATACTACTGCAATAATACTTCAAGAGAAAAGGCAGGACGCATTTGTTCTATCTGACCACGGCTAAGGCTATATTTTTCTGCTAAAGAAACTCAGTTTTCTCCAACATTAGTGTTTATTTCTTTGGATAGCTGATATGCAAGATCTTTTTTGATTCCAAAATAATCTGCTACCTCGAAGGCTAATGAAAAATCGATTCGGCTATCGCTTTCGGTAATGTTTAACGATAAATTGTTTCCATAAGAAACTGGATTTACATCGAAAACAGGAGAAAGTATCCATCCAGAACGGGAGAGTAGAAAACCGTGATTTCTTAAATGGTCATCTGTGTTTGAAACTGCCATACTAAAGATAATGCGTTTCCAAAGTTCGATTAAGTCTTCTGTGGAATTCGCACCGAAAGAGCGTATGAACTCAACCAATTTAAGGTAGCTTGAGCCATCTGAGGCGGATGCGTCATTCATTTTTCCTAGTAAAGTCATAGCAGATGCATAGTGTATTCTTCTTGTCCCTCGCCGATCAAATCGTTTGACCAAAAATGTGCTGGCGGCTGATTCCTGCACGCTCTGCAACGAGTTGAGAAGACAATTTTCTTCTCAGTCTTGCAAGCTTAATTTGTTCGCCCATTTGTTCCAGTATTTTGGTGGTTTTGGGCATAATCGTTGGTCCTTGCTTACTCACAGGGGCATCCCTCCTTATAATGCATAATACAATATATAAAATATCGTTATTTGTAAAATATATATAGCTCTATATAAAACGAGAAAAAACATTGAATTAACCTAAAGACAATTGATTGCCTAAAGTCCACTGGAGTTTCAGTGGACCAGATTTTTCAAAAAATCCCTCTTGATTTCTCCTTTCAATTGGGGTATATTAGTATTGTTAGCACTCGATATAGATGAGTGCTAACATGGGGCTCTGGGATGGGACCCACTAAAATAGTGTGGTACAATCAAAACACATCAATTAAGGAGGGTTTAAAACATGGCAAAAAAGCAATTTAAAGCTGAGTCAAAAAGACTATTGGATCTTATGATTCATTCAATTTATACGCATAAGGAAATCTTTTTACGTGAGTTGATTTCCAATGCAAGTGATGCAATTGACAAATTGTATTATCGCAGCCTTACGGATCAGATCACTGGTATTTCAAGAGAGGGATTTGAAATTCGTGTTGATGTAAACAAAGACCAAAGAATCTTGACCATTACAGACAACGGGATTGGTATGACCAAGGATGAGCTGGAAGCAAATCTAGGTACCATAGCAAAAAGTGGTTCTTTGAATTTTAAAAATGAAAACGAAAAGAAAGAAGATATTGATATCATTGGACAGTTTGGTGTTGGCTTCTATTCCGCCTTTATGGTGAGCAGTGACGTAACGGTAAAATCAAAAGCATACGGCGAAGAGCAGGCATACCAGTGGGAATCCACAGGAACAGACGGCTATACGCTAACGGAATGTGACAAAGATACTTGTGGTACAGAAATTACGCTGAAAATAAAAGAAAATACAGAAGATGAAAACTACGATGAATTTTTAACAACGTATCAGCTCCAAAGTCTAATCAAGAGATATTCCGACTATATTCGTTACCCAATCAAGATGAATATAGAGCAAAGAAGGCCAAAGGAAGGTGCTGAAGGAGAGTTTGAAACCATTATCGAGGAGCAAACTATCAATAGCATGGTTCCAATTTGGAAAAAGAATAAAAGTGAAATCACAGAAGAAGAATACGATAGCTTTTATCAAGAAAAATTCTATGATTTTGTAAAACCAGCAAAGGTAATCCATACCAATGTAGAAGGTATGGTCTCGTATAACTCCTTACTCTATATTCCAGCAAAGGCACCGTATAACTACTACTCAAAGGAATATGAAAAGGGATTGCAGCTTTATTCAAGTGGCGTGATGATTATGGAACGTTGTGCAGATTTACTTCCAGACTACTTTAGCTTTGTCAAAGGTCTTGTGGACTCTCAGGATTTATCCTTAAATATTTCCAGAGAAATGCTTCAGCATGACAGACAGCTAAAGGCAATCGCTGCAAGATTGGAAAAGAAAATTAAAAGTGAACTCGTTGAGTTCATGAATGTAAAACGTGAAGAGTATGAAGAATTCTATAAGAACTTCGGCTTGCAGTTTAAATATGGCGTGTATGATCGGTATGGTGCAAACAAAGATAATCTTAAGGATTTATTGATGTTCTATTCCTCCACTGAGAAAAAACTTGTGAGTCTGGCAGAATACGTCTCACGTATGAAGATAGATCAAAAGTATATCTACTATGCAACTGGAGATTCTGTGGACAAAATCGACAAGCTGCCACAGACGGAGCTGATCAAGGACAAAGAATATGAGATTCTTTACTTTACAGATGACATCGATGAATTTACCATTCGTGTCATGAGAGATTTTGACGGAAAAGAGTTTAAATCTGTTTCAGATAACGACCTTGGACTTGAAGATGAAAACAAAGACGAGGAGGCAGCAAAAAAAGAAGAAGAGGACAACAAGGATCTCTTCGCATTTATGCAGGAAACGCTAGCTGGCAAAGTCAGCGGCGTAAAGCTTTCTCAAAGATTGAAGTCCCATCCGGTCTGTTTAGCTACCGGTGGTGGTATTTCTATCGAAATGGAAAAAATCCTAAATGCAATTCCAAGTGAAGAGAAAGTGCAGGCTGATAAAATACTGGAAATCAATGCGACTCACCCAGTATTAGACTCTTTGAAGGAGGCATTTGCAGCAGATCAAGATAAAGCAAAGATGTATACCGAACTTCTCTATAACCAAGCGCTGTTGATTGAAGGCTTGACCATTGAAGATCCAGTCGCCTTTTCCAATGCAATTTGTGAATTGATCGCAAAAAAATAGAACATTTTTAAAAACCAGTCTAGATGTAGATGTTGATTCATCGAATAGACTGGTTTTTTTGTGCGTGAAAAAAAATTAAAAGAGTGTTTGCAATAAAGAGTTGAATATGAAACTGCTTTTGTGATTGAATACAATTGCAAAACATGGAAATTTAAACCTGTAATTGCAAATGACAATATCACAACATATTGTGATAATATAATTATATAGATTTAATGTAAAAAAATTCTATTTCTTATCTTGACGAAATGTGCATTTGTCGATATCCTAGAGTTATATGTGTTGTATCTGTTTTTTAAACTGATATTTAATTTGAAATATGGTGACATATTCCAATAAAGGAGGAGAAAAATGAAAAGAAGAGCGATTCTTTCCGTCGTGCTTTCTCTTGCTATGGTGTTTACCTCATTTTCGGTAGTTTTTGCCGACGTGGAAGCAACTGATGCAAGCACAAGTGAAACAACCACGACAGAAGCAACTACTGAAGATATGACAACGACTTCGGTAGCAACGGTTGCTACTTTTACGGATGTAACTGGACATTGGGGAGCAGCTGCAATCGAAAAATGGTCTGGCTATAGTATTATCAATGGCTATGAAGGAAAATTCAGACCAGATGATTCCATCACCAGAGGTGAGATGGCAGTCATACTGGACAATATGATGGATTACCAAGTAGCTGCGGATAATACTTTTACTGATTTGGCCAAAGGGCAGTTTTATACAGAAGCTGTACTAAAAGCCAATGCAGCGGGGATTATCAAAGGTGACAGCGGACTTGTCAGACCGACCGACAAGATTACAAAAGAAGAAGCGGCAGTGATGCTTGGCAGAGCTTTTGCGGTAGAAGCTGGTAAGACTACAGCATTTGCAGATGCATCTTCTGTATCTTCGTGGGCACAGTCCTATGTTTACGGTATGGAAGCAGCTGATTATGTCAGTGGATATGGTGGATATTTCAATCCAAAATCGAATATCACAAGAGCGGAAGCGGTTACAATGTTTCACAATATTGTAAAAGCATACTATACAGAAGCGGGCACTTATACAGATGATGTAGATGGTACCGCAGTCATCAAAGTGACGGGAGTAACCTTAAAGGATATGACCATCACAGGCAACCTCATCATAGCAGAAGGTGTTGGCGATGGAGATGCGTACCTTGACAGCGTAATCGTAAAAGGTGAAGCAGTGGTTCGTGGCGGTGGTGAAAATTCTTTCCACGTTGAAGGAAAATCAAACATTGCCAAAATTACGATCCAAAAAGTTGGTAATAAAATCAGAGTCGTCGTGGCAGATGGTGCTACCGTAACAGAAACATTTGTTGATGAAGGGGAAGACATTGTACTAGAAGGAGACTTTGGTGCAGTTGAAACCGATGTAGACGGTCTCCAAATCACAGCAGACAATGCCACCATTGATACATTAACTGTAAAGGGTGAAGGAACTACACTAAACCTAGGTGCAAAAGCAACCATTGGTACCGTCAGTGTTGATACAGAAGCAAAGGGAACGGCAATCAATGCCAATGCCGGTGCAGTAGTCAGCTCCGTAGTAGCTTCTGCAGCAGTCAAGGTAGACGGAAAAGGTACGGTTACGAAAGTAACACTCAATGAAGGTGCTGATAATTCTACTGTAACGACTCCAAAGACAGCTACAACAGTATCAAGTGGTGTTAGCGGAGTTACTGGAGGCGGCGGTACTGCAATTTCAGCAGGAAGCACAGGTACAAACAATACCAGTGGCACCGGCGCAAGTGTTACCACAACTTCACAGGCCTCTAATACGGGAACCACTGGCGGTGGCGGTGGCGGCGGTGGTGGCACAACCACAACAGTTGCAACACCAACTATTTCCATCACACAGGTGGTATCAAATGGGGTTACTTTAACGCCGGCAAATGGAAGAGATTATACGATTTTGCCTGCATCGACTAAAAATAATACAACCATCGATGTTTCCATTGGAAATATCGTTTCTACAGTTACTTATACAGGAACAATCAACATCTATAATGGGGCAGGGGCACAAGTAGCAAATGCAGTATCTGCAGGAATCCCTGCTACATATATCACTACCTTGGATACATATGGACCGGTATCCTTTGCCAATCTAGCAGATATGTTTGACCATCTTGGCACAACCCATACCGGTTGGTATGATATTGGTGGTCATCAAGTATCTGGAAGCACAAGCGGAGTTTTTGCAGGCTCCATCGATGCAATGTTTACAGCGATGGAAGCAGGCGTGACATATCGTGTTGTTGTGACACTGACTCCATCAGGTGGCAGTGCAGCAAGTTCTACGATTACCTTGACAAGATAGCAATTCATATTGGACCATAAAATGGTACTTACCCTACATAAAAGTTTGAAAATTTAGTACGAGGCGTGGTTTCAAACACGCCTCGTAATCATCTAAAAGAATCAAAACGTAAATGGAAAAAAACATGAAAAAGAAAAAAATCATCACTATATTCATATTGGTAATTCTCCTTGTTATCACTACTGCGATAACAGCTTTTTACGTCATAGGACAAAACTCAGAATCAAAACAGCGGTATGAAGCTCAGATGAAAGAAGAAGGCGAGACCTTTGTGAAAGAACAGTCTAAGGAGCTAGAAGCTGTGGATACTTCTGATGCAGGCTTGGAACAAGATGATGAGGTGCTACAAGTAGAAACCAGTACTGAAGTGCCAAAGGGTGTCATCACAGAAGCGGAACAGCAAGCGGTGGCCAAAGAACTGGCAAAGCTCGAAGATGAAAGAAAGCAACAAGTTCTTCAGACCCTTTCGGTAGCCTATAGTAAGGCGCTGAATGAACAGAAAGAAAACGCATTTGCATCGGTAGATGCATTGATTGCCCAAGCAAAGGCAGAGTGGTCAGCACTTCAAAGCAAAGGTGAAGCAACCACAGAAAATAAAATCCGATTGGCTACAGAGTATCTGGCAAAGTCAAATGTGCTAGAAGAGCAGATGGATGTGAACTTTGCTGGTCTTGTCAATACCATCGAGACGCAGCTGGCAGCGGAAGGCATCGACTCTGCTAGTCTGGTGGCAGAATACCAAGCACAGTATGAAACCATAAAACAAGAGAATAAAGATGCATTGATGACGAAAGTAATGGCTGCCCTTTAATTTTAAGAATGCAGCATATGGATATAGGAATACATCGCAAAGACATAATCGCAGGAGGTAGCTATGGCTGGGAAATTTCCCTATCAGAAGAAGCAGATCATGGAGTCCAAAGACATGATGCATCAAGAACCCTATTATGAGGATGAAATCTCTTTGAAGGAACTTTTTTTAGTACTTTATCGAGGCAAGAAAAACATCGCATTGGTGACCGCTGTGATTTTTCTGATTACCATGATTGGTGCCATCGCGGTGCCTCAGATACATATTGGAACCAAGGGGACAGTTCAGACCGCTGTTAAGCTATATTTTTCAGGGATTGAATTGGGACAAACTCCTACTGGTGCAGAATATGATGTCAATGAAATCAAATCAACGGACATATTGAAAAAAGCACTAGAGAGCAATGATTTCGGTTCGAAGCAAGTCAATCTTGAACTCCTAAAACAAAATATTACCTTAGAAGCGGTGGTTCCGGATTCAGTGGCAAAAACGTTAAAAGAGCTTGAAGATGTGAAAGATGACGAAATCAGAATGGAAACTCTTGAATCACTCAATGGCTATTCCAACGTATATATCGTAAAGCTCAATTTGGCTGACGATTTGGGACTGGACTTAGAAGGTGGCAGAATACTGCTGGATAGCATCATACACGTCTATAAAGCGCAGCTTATCGATACGTATGGGGATGATACCATCTTAGCAGATGTATTTGCAGACAGTTTTCATCTGGATTTAGAGGATTATGACTATATTCAGGCAGCAAATATTTTAAATGATCAGCTCACTCGTATGGAAAGCTTTGTGACATTTCATCTGCCTGATACGGATTCAACCTCTACCGTGACAGGGGTCAATCCTGCAGATATCAGCAGTGCATTATCATCCCTTCGAACGGTAGACATGGAAGGGATTTTGACAAGAATCGGTGCATTTTATTTGACCAAATCCCCTGCTAAGGTGGTGGCACTATATGAGCAGATGGCAGAAGACAAGGAAAAAGAATCTGCAAAGTATAAAGAAGAAGCAGCTGCCATACGGATAGCCCTTTTGGGATATAAAAAGAATGATCAAACCATCGTACTTGGCAATGCTGGGCAGGAACAGATTACGTTGACCAGCGAAAATGATGATTACAATCAGTTGGTCAATCAATATGTAGAAGCAGGCGTGAAATCTGCAAATGCATCAGAGGATGCTGCATACTACCGAGGAGAAGCCTTACGGTTTCAATCGACAGTACCGCAAAACAGCGTCAATAGCACCCAAGCAAAGCAAGTGACGGAGGACATGGCACTTTTAAAGGATAAGCTGGTGTACTGGACAGGGATTATCAATGATACCTCCCAGGATTACCTAGACCAATCCACCTATCAGCAGTTTGCAGAGCAATTGATGCCGGCAAAATCCTATAACGATTTAGAAACGGGTCCAAGCCTACAGAAAATTGCGGCTGTAGGATTGATGCTAGGACTCGTAATCGGCGTGATGGCAGTTCTCTTTCAAGCCTATATGAAGGAAGATATTTTGGCAATCAAGGAGGAGAACGAAGATGAAAATAAATAAAAAACAAGCCATTAAGGTACTTGTGATTCTTCTCATCCTCACATTGGCCATCTCTTATGGATTGCCATGGCTGACCACAGGACAAGTGGGGAAGATCAGTGCAGGCATGGTCATCTCTTTTGAGGGCGCAGGCAAAGGATTGGATCCTCAAGGAGAACGCTTTGATGTCAACGAGCTAAAACGAGATGAAGTGCTGCAGACTGCCATTGATCAGGCGGGACTTACCGATACCGTTACGGCTTCGGAGCTGAAAGCCAGATTATATATTTTACCAGTTGCAGGAAAAGACGCATTAAAGGATTTGTTGACATTGACAGAGATCAGTGGAAAGACACAGCCCATCAAGGAGCAGATTATTTATCCCACAAGCTTTGTGATTGGGATCAAGGATATGGGAGTACCCTCGTTTATCAGTGATAGAACCTTGCTTGAGGAAGTGTTTGTTGCGTACAAAGCGCAGCTAAAGGATAAATATCTCTCCACTTCTTTGAGCCAACCGGCGTACGAAAAAGAGGATATTTTGCAGATGGACTATCCTGAGATGATGAAGATGATAGGACAAGAAATTGATGGATTGATTCGTTATGTGAGGATATATAGTGAAAATGAGCCTCAATACGTCTCCAATACCACAGGGATTTCGTTTGCGGATTTAGAGCAGCAAGCAGTACTGATCAAAGCTGCTGACGTGGAAAATATGCAGAGCTTGGTGGATTACTACCAGCTTACAAGGGATCAAGGAAGTCGGATTTTATACGAAGAAGCAATGCTTCGCAGAGCACAGGTCACCGCAAGCAAGCTTCAGGATGCCCAATATACAGTAGCGGATATTCTTAGTATTTATGACAATAGCAGCAACTATATTTTTGCATCAGGAGATGAAAGTAGTCCATTGACGCCAGTGGAAAATCAGTTTTATGGGGACCTGGTAGGAAGATTGGTGGACAAACAAGCCGATGCCATATCGGCAAGGTATGAAAAGGACGATATTCAAAAAGCCATCGACAAGCTAATGACCAGCAGTTTGTCTGGGGCAGCGTATGCTGATATGACATCTGAAATTGAACAAGGAGCCAAAGAAGTGCTTGAGCATATCGATACTTTGAAAGACACTACAAGACAAATGGCAGACGAATACTACGATCAGGCGATTGGAAACAAAGTATCGGTTTCTCCTTTGCATTATCAAATGAATCAAACCGTAAATCCAGCGCTTGTATTTATACTCCTTGCAGCCCTGTATTTTGTCATCAAAATTGTTTGGATGGAACTACAAAAATCAAACCATGCTTTCGTTACGAAAATAAGGATGGGTGGAAAGAAACATGGAAAACAGTAAAAAAAATTCATTTTTCATATGGTTTATCCTTTTACTGCTTTTGGGATTTATTTTGATTACATTGACTTTTTTTTGGATGGTCGGTGCAAATTCTAATGCAAAAAATGAATATGCACAAAAGAATCTAAAAGAAGTCAACCTGATAACAGAAAAATCTATAGAAAAAATCAGTGAGATTGATTCTAGTACTCTTCAAATTGCTATGGAAGCGGAAACCGAGGAAAGTACCACAGCACCAGATGATGAAACAGTGGTGAAGTCAAAAATCAAGGCTTCAGAAGAGCAAAAGAGCTTACTGTATGAGCCCCAGAGCCAAACTATAGTTGTGACCAAAGAACAGATTGTTGATGCCTTTATCCAAAGCTATAACGAAATCATGAATGAACAAAAGCAGGAAACACTGCGTATGTTGGATGATCTTATCGCACAAGGACAAGCTGAGTGGGAAGTCATTAAAGAAAATGGAGAGGATACGCCTATCGTCAAAGGAGAAAAAATTTCAGAATACCTGTCCATGGTCAGTATTATGGAGAACAATACCGATCAGAGCTTTGAAACAGTTCTTGGAAAGATGAAAGAGCAACTGGAGGCAGAAGGAATCGATGCGGAACCAATTATAAAACAATACAGAGAAGAATATAAGCAAGTAAAAGAAGAAAATCGAAAAATCATGATGGAAAAAGCCATCAAAGCCTTTCAAGGAGAATAACCTTATTCTATGAGGAAGCAGGTGAGACAATGTACATCAAAGCGAAAAGTAACTGGGGTAAATATGCAAATTTTATACTGGTAGATATCTTGGGCTTAGAGCTTGCATTTTTTTGTGCGTATTTGCTTCGATTTGGTTATCGTTTTCCAGAAACAATCTCTGCATACGAAGGATTTGCGTTGATGCTTCCAGTCATCCATATTTTTATTGTGTTTTGTACAGAAGAATATATCAATTTCTTTTTAAGAGGATTTTTAAAAGAATTTAAAGCCGTCATCAAATATCTTTTCATCTTGATGGGGATTCTTCTTTTCTACATGTTTATCACAAAGCAGTCAGATGACTACTCCCGTATTATGATTGTGATCTTTTTAGAGTTAAGCTGCGTTTTTCTCTATATGGGACGTATCCTCTTAAAGCAATACCTACTTCATTCCTATAGCCAAGGGGAGCATCGTTCGGTCATGCTTGTGATCACAGACAAAGACCTCTTGGAGAGCACCATGGATAAGCTGCAGGTCTTGAAGTATAAAAAGTACATCATCAGTGGTGTTGTGGTGATGGATGAAGATATGACCAACGCATGGGTACAAGACACGCCCATTGTGGCAAATAGAGAAACGGCACTTGAATATATTAAAATCAATACTGTAGATGAAGTTTTTATCCATGTTGCACGCAAAGATGAAAAACTCGATCAGCTCATGAGGGCTATCTCTCAGATGGGGATCACCATGCATATCAGCATCGACTGGGGGGCAGCAGAGCTACCCAACTGGTCCGTTCAGGAAATGGGCGGAGCGACGGTCATTACAAGCAGCGTAAAGGTTGCGACCCTACGACAATTGTTTTTTAAAAGAACCATCGATATCTGTGGCGCCTTGGTAGGATTGATGCTTATGCTGATGGCAGGAGTGATTTTTGCGCCAGTGATCTATCTACAGTCGCCAGGACCGATTCTTTTTTCCCAAGAGAGGATTGGACGAAATGGAAGGCGCTTTCGCATCTACAAGTTCCGAACCATGTATCTGGATGCAGAAGCTCGAAAAAAAGAGCTGATGAGTCAAAACAAGATGCAGGGGCTGATGTTTAAGATTGATAATGACCCGAGGATTATCCCTATCGGGGGATTTTTGAGAAAAAGCAGCATCGACGAATTGCCGCAGTTTATCAACATCTTAAAAGGCGAAATGTCCCTTGTAGGCACCAGACCACCGACAGTAGATGAATATGAAAAATATGAGCTGCATCATAAAAAAAGACTGGCTACAAAGCCTGGACTTACTGGCATGTGGCAGGTCAGCGGAAGAAGTGATATTACAAATTTTGAAGAAGTTGTAGCACTGGACACCGAATACATCAAAAATTGGACTTTGGGATTAGATCTCAAGATAATCTTTAGAACCGTTGGAGTGGTGGTCCACCGGGTTGGATCGGTGTAAGGGGTTGGAAAAGGATTTGTTTTCTATGCTGGATATTGGATATTTGAGAAAAGTGGATAAGAGTAAAATTCCGACTTGCGAAATTATGGGGGTGGAGATTGCTGCTGTTGATATGGATTGGCTTCTGAAGTACATGGATAAGAATATCGAGAGCCTCAAAGGGGACTATATCTGTGTAGCAAATGTACATACTACAGTTACGGCTTATGAGAATTTAGATTATCGGATGATTCAAAATGGTGGAGTCATGGCAATACCAGATGGTGGTCCGCTGAGTTCAATTGGAAGAAAACGTGGCTATCGGAATATGCAGCGTATTACAGGACCTGGATTGATGGAAGAAATATTTAGGATTTCTGCTGAAAAAGGATATCGACATTTTTTTTATGGTTCTACAGAGGAGACGCTCAAGAAGCTAGACGAAAATCTGAACAAAAAATATCCTGGTCTACAAATTGTAGGTTTATATAGCCCACCATTTAGGCCTTTGACTAGAGCAGAAGATGAAAACATTATCAATCAAATCAATGAATTACAGCCAGATTTTATATGGATTGGATTGGGTGCACCAAAGCAAGAAAATTGGATGGCCGAACACCAAGGAAAGCTTGATGGATTAATGATTGGTGTTGGTGCAGGATTTGATTATTTCGCAGGAAACATAAAACGTGCTCCTGAGTGGATGCAGAAGAGGAACTTAGAATGGCTATATCGTCTTATTCAAGATCCGAGGAGGTTATTTAAGAGGTATTTGATAACAAATACAAAGTTTATTTTTTATATCTTTCAATCATTAATCTATAAAAAGGAGATATAAATCATGATATTAATTATTGACTGCTTTAAACTCATTAAAGGGGAAGGTAAAAGTATTGGTATATATAATTTAGCATTGAATTTGGTGAGAGCTCTAGTTGAGGAACGGGATTGTTCTGATAATGAAATCATAAAGGGTTGTAAAATTGTAGTTTTAGGAAATATCTTTAATAAAGCTGATTTTTCAATCCGAGGAACTGAATTTTATACTGTTAATTATAATCCAAGAAACAAGCTGGTATGCGTTGCTTGGGAATTACTATTAGTTACAAAATACTGCAAAATGTTACATGCAGATAAGGTGATTTTTCCACGAGGATTTTCTGCCCTTTCACATGGAATTGAAGATATTATTATTGTGCATGATTTGATTCCTTTTTATTATAAAGAGAACTTTCCAAATTATTTTAACAAATTCGAAAACATATATATAATGAGGCGCTTGAAAGATTCTATTAAGTCAAGTAAAAAAGTAGTTACCATTTCAGAGTCTTCTAGAGACGATATAGTACGAATAACTAAAAGAAAAAAAGCGTCAATTACAGTGATTAATAATGGGTACAACAGGATTTCATATGATGGAGATAAAATTGATCTTAATTACATTATTGCAGTAACTTCACATTTGCCGCATAAAAATGCAGAAGGAATTATTAATAGTTATGTTGAATATATTCAAGTTTCTGAAAAACCGTTACCCTTATATATAATCGGTATTGAAAATACGGACGAATATAACTTGTCAGAAGATGTAAAAAAAATGATTACCTGTTTCAAATATATTGAAAAAGATGATCAGTTACATCAACTAATATCTAATGCTACTGTTTTTTTGTTTTTATCATTAATTGAAGGTTTTGGCTTTCCTCCAATAGAAGCAATGCAACTTGGTGTGCCAGTTATTTGTTCTGATTTGAGTTCACTACCAGAAGTGGTGGGAAAAGCTGCATTAAAGGTTAATCCAGAGAATTATACTGAAGTAGCTCGGAATCTTGAGTCATTAATTAATGATGAAAACCGAAAAAAATCGATGGTGTTAGATGGCTATGAAAATATTAAACGTTTTTCATGGTCAATTTCGTCAAAGCAGTATTGGGATGTTATTATTAGTGAATAACTTTATGCAATAGGTAGCAATATGGATTTATTAGTGGATGATATAATTAGAAAAAATCGATGCAAAAAAAGAGATGCTACGCATTTTGTAATAGAAAAATCTGGTCAAGCTAGATTTTTTGTTTCATTGTCTAGAAATGGTAAACGGAACTTAGCGAAGCATGCTACTGGATTTTCCATAGGATTACGGATATTATTACGGATGCTACCATGGATTCCCTTGAATTTACTCTTGTTGATAAAGTTAGGCTACTATTGTAGATTGTCACTGTCGATACCAATCTCTTGTTTTATCAATAGCACTCTAGATGTAAAAGTATTGGGATTAGAAAATGAATACAATGTTCTTGTTGGAACATATACCCCAAAACAAAAATTGGTTTTGCAGTGCAGTAATAACGATGTCAATCTATATTTTAAAATTGGGAATATGAATTCTAATTCTGAAATTTTATCAGAAATAGAGTTTTTAAAGAAAAAAACAAGTTTTAAAAGCTTTGCTATTCCCAAATTTGTATCGGCAAATAGAATAAATCAGTTTATTCCGTATAATATCCTTGTAACAGAAGAGTTCTCCGGAAAAATAATTGAAGCAGAACTTAATATAAATATTGTGAGAATAGCACAAGAAATATCTAAAGAATCAATTGAAGTGGATGGAGAATCCTTATATTTTTCACATGGAGATTTTGCTCCTTGGAATATTAGACAACTAGAAGGTGATTACATCGTTTTTGACTGGGAATATTGTGGTTTTCGTTTTTATGGGTATGATTTGATTCATTTTCTATATCAAATTAACAATAAATTAAAAGACATGAAACCTCAAGAAGCATTATCCGAAGCAATATCGCACATTATTGATTTGAAAATTGATTTAAAGAGTGAGAATTCATTTACCTTATATAAAAAATATATTGAATATTCAAAATACATTCATGGGAGTGAGGTTTTTAACTGTGAGATGTATTAAATGGAGTAATACAACAAGGGGAATTATGATAGTTTTTGAAGGAACTGATGGCAGCGGAAAGACTACCATTATTGATGGTCTCAAAGAACTTCCATATTTGCCTTATGCAAACCAAAACATGAAATATTATCATTGGAGACCATATTTCATTAAAAGCCCCAAAAAAGACAAAAATAACAATAATAAAAAGCCCTGCACCGAACCCCACAAATACCCTCCATATAACAAATTTATTTCTTTGGGAAAGTTTTTGTATTTTAATCTAGATTATGTTTTGGGATATTGCTTTAAGATTAGACCACAATTGTTTAGGGGGAATTTAGTGGTATTTGACAGATATTATTATGATTATTATCTTGATAAAATTCGTTATCGGTTAGACATTAGTGATAGGATTTTGGATTTTTTCAAAATAATTATACCAAAGCCAGAGATTACTTTTATATTAATTGGCGATGCCAAAGTTTTATTTGAACGAAAAAGAGAATTATCTTATACAGAGATTATTAATCAAGTAGAACGTTTAAAAATGATGAAAACTCTTACCAATAACCCCAATGAAATAGATGTGAACCAAGATATTGAGACTGTTATATTTGAAATTAACAAAAAAATACTTGAATGTATGCACAATAAAAGTTTACGAAATAATCGAAATTAAATCAAGGAAAGATTATATATGAAGAACATTCTATTATCTGCGTATGCATGTGAACCGAATAAAGGATCTGAGCCAGGGGTTGGATGGAGTTGGGCAATTGAGCTTTCTCAACATCATAACGTCTGGGTGTTGACTAGAGATAACAATAGAGATTCAATTGAATCATATCTAAGAGATCATCCTGAACTCAATATGGAGAGATGTCATTTTGTTTATGTAAGATTATCAAAGATATTAACATTTTGGAAGAAAGGCAATAGAGGGGTTCGATTATATTATTGGTTATGGCAAAAGGAAGCGTACAAGGTAGCAAAAAAATGGAAAAAGAAAATATGTTTTGATGTAGTACACCATGTAACCTTTGTATCAGTTACACAACCAACATATATGTATCGGTTAGGGATACCTTTTATCTGGGGGCCGATAGCTGGGGCAGAAAATATACCGAAAACTGTTACCTGCAAAATGACAATGAAAGAACGTACATTAGAGCAAGTCAGAAAATGGTCTCAACAATTGGCTTTCTATTATCCAAATACGATTAAAACCCTGCAGAGAAGTAAGGCTATTATTGTGGCTACTGAAGAAACAAAACAAATTATACCTAAAAAGTATTTGGATAAAACCTATGTTATGTTGGCAATTGGTATCGATGAAAACTTAAAAAATACTACTGAAATCAGAAGGGACAATCATAAAATAAAGATTATTATGGTTGGACGGTTAATTTATTGGAAGATGTTTGAACTCGGTATTCAGGCTTTTTTAACGCTTGTAGATAGATATGGCAATATTGAATTATATGTGTTGGGAGAAGGGGAAAATAAAGAAGAATTAAAAAAAGTAGCGGGTAAATATTTAGATGAAAGCATTTTTTTTCTTGAACCAATTGAACATGATAAAATTTATGAGTTTTATAGTCAGTATGATATCTTTTTAAATACTTCTCTTCGAGATTCAGGCTGTATGGCAATGCTAGAAGCGATGAGTGTTGGATTACCATGCATTTGTATTGCAACTGGCGGTCCAAAAGTATTAACAAACAATATATCGGAATTACAAGTCGAACCACAGGAAAATACAGCAATTATTGCTGGAATTGTGCAGAAATTAGAATTACTTATTACGAATCCATTGTTACGACATCAAATCTCAAACAGAATTTTGGAGGAGAGCACTTTGTTTTCTTTTGCAAATAAGTATCGTACGCTATGTAAACTAAAAATTTATCATTAAAATATTTTTAAAATAATATTATAGTACTGGATTTTGATTAAATGGGAGAACAAATGGCGGAACAAAATGGACGAGAATTACAGTTCGATTATATTAAAGTGTTTGCATGTATATTGATGCTATTTGCACATGTTATGTTGGTTGAAAATCAGTTTGATAGATTATTACGTTTTGTTGGAAGCATGGCGCCATTTTTCTTTTTTTCGGTCAGTGCTCATTTTTCGCGCATAAGTAAATCAATGTTGCAGCATTTTATTTATTGCGCGTGTCTTTTTGTTTTTGGATCCTCCTACTTGGGGTTAATTGATACTTCTTTTGTACAGAATCTGCCAGGGTCATTTGAGGTGGGCTTTATGCAGATGTTGGCAATAGTAATTTTGATTTCACCCGAGTTAAAAAAAATACATAGAAGATTTGGCATGATTTTTTTAGTACTAGGTGCTATAACCTGCTACACATTGTTTTTTTTTGAGAGAACCTATTTGGAATTAACGGAACCAGGTTTTGCATTATTACCCTGGTTAACTATAACTCTGTTGGGTTTGCTCATCACAGAATTAGAAATTAATTACCGGATACGATTTTTAATTGTACTGACAATAGTTGGGCTAGTGATATTAGTTTTAAAACTTAGTTTTGAAAATATACAAACATTTGGATTTACAAGAACCTCGATGGGAATTGGATATATTGTACTGGGACTTTTATTCTATGCTACTATGTTATCGCTTGCAGAAAAAATGAATGAAAGAATATCTGTAAATATGAGATTGAAAAATGTAATTACTTTTATTAGTAATTATTCCTTGTTGTTTATGTTTACACATATATTTGTAAGAACTATGATAATTAATAATTACACAAATAATAATATTAGAATTTTTGCAACGGGTGTTATCACCATTGCCATAATATATTTTTTGGACAAAATAAAGGGATTTATTGTTATACAAAGGTTACATAACTACTTAATTATAAATCTACTCGGATTTAGTTTTGTTTTTTTGAACAAAAACGAAAATTTATTGTTAAGTGTTTATTTTATCTTGGGGATATTATTTGCGATAAACTACAAGAATTTTAAAACATATTACTATTATCATTGCTAGGAGAAAATCAATGCGTTTATCGAGTCTAAGAATTAATATCAAAAATATGGGCGCTTTTTTATTATCACTCTTTGCAGTGGTGGCATATTTGACAAACCATATTCATTTTGTACAGATAATTATATTAATTCTAATTGTTGGCTCTCTTGGAGCAGGAATTAGTGGTATCAAACGTGTTTTACAAAATCACTACACTAAAACGGTATACTGGTTTTTAATACTATGCCTTATTTGTCCTTTTTTTTCTGATAATCTTTACGTTATTGAAATTCTTCCTATCATAGTAGTTTTGGCTAATATGGGTTTGGATTGCAAGGATATAAATGTCAATATTAAAATAAATATACTATCCATATTATTAACATTGTACTTATTAATCATTGCAATAAGCTCCATACGATCTCATAATCTAACCGTGGATGTATTGTTTTGGGTTTGCAAATTTATTTTTATAATTATACTATGCAGCTATGTTGTTGATAACATAACAAATCAACATAACTTTGAATTACTTTTAGAATCCATAATTTTTTCAATATATACGGGAATCATTATAATTTGGATTCTAAGTTTAGTATTATTCAATCGTTGCTTTAGTCAGATTAGTTTTGGAAATATGCAATATCGATTTGGTGGTACGATTGTACATCCGACTACCATGGCCTTACTTGCTGGACTGTCTGTACTCTATTTCTACATCCTGCATTTTGAGGCTAAGAATAGAGGCGGTAATAATTTTTTGATGTTGATGATAATGACTATATCTCTTGTTTCAACTGGTGGTCGCGCGGGGATTGTCGCTACAATAATCGCAGTAGCATTAGCTTACTTCAGTAGAGGAAGAGAGTCGAAGGTTAAGGTGATTTTATTATTATTCTTATCATTGCTAATATTATATTTTGTATTTTTACTTTTCGATATATCGAGAGAGGAACTTTTTACGGCACTTGGTAGAGGTGATATTAGAAATATCATTACTTTAAGCGGGAGGGCAGATGTATTTTCGTACAGTATCAAACTGTTTTTAGAAAAACCTCTATTGGGCTATGGATATACGTCTTCATATGAATTGCTAGCTAATTCGCAGTATTATTTTAGTTCATATTCAAATGGCATTGACAATGCATATCTTATGATACTGATAGATACAGGGATTTTGGGATTTCTAATTGTTGCAAGCATTTTGGTAATTACATTTAATCGTATTTTTAGAAGCTGCATAAATAAACGTGTACACTATAATCTGTTTTTTGTTTCTAAAACATATGGTTTTATATTTGTTATTATTCTACTTCATGCGTTACTTTCTCCTTCATTTGGATGTAAGGCTAGAGTCCATACCTTTTTATTGGTTATTGTCATAGCAATAACTGATAACCTGCAAAGGTATATAAAGACGTCAACCAGCAATTGATAAATTAATTATAAAATCAAAAGGAAGGATATATAATGTTACATGATGATATTCGTTTTATAGAATTATTTTTTTCCTACCTAGAAAAAGAAGGTATCGAATTTGCCATATTAAGAAATGCTGAAGAAGTAAAAGAGAATATTGCACACGATGTTGATATGTCTATTGATGATAAAAAACTGATTGAAGCTGAAGCAACTGTGTTGAATGTTGCAAACGTACTTGGTTGGAATTTACATTTAAGGTTAGGATCGTGCAAAGATAAGCTTAATATAAAAAGCTATCATTTTTATAAAGCTGATTCAGAACAAGAATTAATTCATATCGTTCATTTTGATTTTTTTCCAGCATTTGTATGGCAGAACTACGTATTGCTTGAAAACAAAGAAATATTAGAATCCATAAATTATAAAACAATTTATCATGAAGTTTCTAAACCCATAGAAGCAATTATGAACCTATTTGTTAGCCTCTTACATAAGGGATGTATCAAATCAAATTACAAGCAAAACATATTCAATGTGTTTTGCTTGTATGAAATTGAGGTGAATAGCAAATTAAACTGTTTTTTAGATTCACAAATTAGCGTGTACATAACCGATTTGGTTAAAAATAAAAACTGGTCAGCCATTGAGAAAAATCGTGATTTAATAATCGAATCGATTAAAAAAAATGCAAGGACTAGAATTGTTAATCGGAAAAAGTACTTAATAGAGAAAGCAATAAAAAAACAAGGAACAATAGTTGATTTTGAAACAGCTATTGGAAATGATCCAAGTAGTATTGTTGCAAAGCTCCCGGATGTATTAGGAAGGAGTTTTTCTAGTGGTGATATCAATTACAACCCGTCTAAGATGAACGCTGAATCCAAAGTAAGGGGAAAAAATGCAAAGCAAAATTTGTATAGATTATTATCTATACAAAATGGATATCGTCGTAATGTTTTGATGTTTATAAATTCATTTTTTGTCAATTTTTATTTTGTTCCAAAATATTGGATAAAATATAGATGGCAAATTGCAAGAGGTCATTTGGTTATTTTGGAACGATATTACAATAATTATTATTTGTATACATATAGTCGATTCCCCAAATATAATAGTCTGATTGATATGTTTAATTTTGTTCTTATAAAACCAGATGTTACATTTCTGCTTGTCGGAGAGGCCAATAAAGATGTTAAACTAAAAGAAGAAATTGTATCAAATCAAAAGCAACGACAAATTGATCATATGTTAATGTACAAAAAGAAATACCATAATTCTCAAATAATTGATATCAGCGAACCAGTAGAAAAAATAGTTTATAATATAGCGGTATTAATATTGGAAGCAGGCAGAGATAAGATTGAACGTCAATAATTAGTGTTTATACAGTACTGCAGAGAAATTGGCTTTAACGAGTAATTATATGAGTTATGGGAGTTGGATTGGAAGACTAAAGAAATGAATAAAAGTATAATAAAGTCGATTGGAATAGTGGGGCTAGTTATATTCCTGTCGAAATTCATTGGATTTTATAGAGAAATTGCTGTTGCATGCTCGTTAGGTACTGACTATCGAGCGGACGCATTTATTGTGGCGTCACAGTTACCTGTCATTATTTTTTCTGGATTTGGTTATGCGATAACAACCTCATTCATTCCAATCTATGCCAAAGTTCAGAAGATTGGCGATACAGAGGCCCAACGATTTACAAATAATATAATTAATATATTTATCATATTTTCGATGATTATATTTGGAATTTCATTATTTTGCCTTAGATCTATTGTCAAAATAATTGGATATGGATTCGATGAAAATACTTTAAATTTAACATATCAAATTTCATTGGTGTTATTACCTATTATTGTGATATTGTCAATAGCTCAATTGATTTCAGGATATCTACAATCAAATGGATATAAAGCGATCACTGCCGCAGTCAATATTCCTTCAAGTGTTTTTGTTATTATTGCATTATTTTATATTGATAAAATCGGAGTCTTAGGGGTTTCATATGCATTATTGGCAGGCTATGTGTTTCAGGTGATTATACAATTTCCTTCACTTTATAAGTGTGGTTATAAACATTATTTTTACATTAATTTTAAAGATGAAAATTTGCGGGAAGTTATTTCGTTGGTTTTGGCGGTATTTATAGTTTATTTAGCATATCAGATTAATTTAGTAATTGACAGATCGATGGCTTCAACTTTGGGTGAGGGTATAGTTGCATGTATGAACTATGCAACTAAGTTAAATCAGTTTGTATATGGGATAGTGTCAGTCACGACCAGCATTGTACTGTACCCACAGATTGCAAAGTATGCATTAAATGCAGACATTAAGAAACTAAGCTCTATAATGGGAGTGGCAGTAGTAGGACTAATAGGAATAATTATACCGATTGTATTAGGGGGGTATGTTATTGCTAAGGACCTTACCGAGTTCATATTTATGAGAGGGAAATTTGAGTACGGCGATGTTATAGTAACTGCGGGATTACTGCAGTTATACCTGATAGGCTTGGCAGGACTGGTTTTTAGAGATTTATTAAGCAAATGTCTTTATTCAATTAACGAACAGCGGTTTGCAGTAGTTAATAGTGTATTAGTAGTTACTATCAATATAATTCTTAATTTCATTCTAATAAATTTTTTTGAAGAAAAAGGGCTTGCATTGGCAACAAGCATTTCTGCAATAATAGGAGCTGCATTTTTATTTAGAAAAATGGTGACAAAATTGAACTCTTGGTTTTTAAAATTTGTTGCTGTGAATTCATTAAAAATAGTTTTGGCAAGCATCGTCATGATGATAACTCTTTGTTTGAATACGCTTTGGATAGCGGACTATAGTCTTATTTGTCGATTGATATTAAATATCGGAATAAGCATTGTCGTATACCTAATATGTATTGTAATATTATTCTATAATCAATTTATTGATTTTAAGAATAACAGGATTTGATTTTATATATTAATAAGGGCGTACAAACAACTGAAAGCAGAGGTTTACATATGAAAAAAGCATTAATTACAGGTATTACTGGTCAAGATGGTTCCTATCTGGCAGAATTTCTGTTGGAAAAGGGGTATGAAGTCCATGGGGTGATACGCCGTGTTTCGATATCCAATACAGGGCGGATTGATCATTTGCTAGAGAAGAACGCCATCAAGCTCCATGATGGAGATTTGTCTGATTCTTCGTCTTTGATTAGAATTATTAATCTTGTTCAGCCTGACGAGATATACAATCTGGCCGCACAGTCTCATGTGCAGGTCTCTTTTGATGTGCCAGAGTATTCTGGTGACATAGATGCTATGGGAGTGCTTCGAGTTTTGGAAGCAGTTCGTATCTTGGGACTAACTGATAAAACCAAGATTTATCAGGCGTCTACTTCGGAGCTTTATGGCAAGGTCGAGGAGGTTCCTCAAAAAGAGACTACGCCATTTCATCCATATAGCCCCTATGCGGTGGCCAAACAGTATGGTTTTTGGATTACAAAAGAGTACCGTGAAGCATATGGCATGTTTGCGGTCAATGGGATTCTTTTCAACCACGAGTCGGAGCGTCGTGGGGAAAACTTCGTGACGCGCAAGATCACTTTGGCAGCAGGACGGATTGCAGAAGGACTTTTGGATCATTTGGAACTTGGCAATATAGATTCACTTCGAGACTGGGGTTATGCAAAGGACTATGTAGAATGTATGTGGCTGATGCTTCAGCATGATGTGCCAGAGGATTTTGTGATCGCTACTGGTGAACAGCATACGGTGCGTGATTTTACTGAAAGGGCTTTTGCTGCCAACGGCATTACCCTTCGTTGGGATGGTACTGGGATGGATGAAAAGGGATATGATGCGGTTACCAGTAAAATGCTGGTATGTGTCAATCCTCAGTGGTTTCGGCCTACGGATGTGGACAACCTGTGGGGGGATCCCACAAAGGCAAAAACGGTGTTGGGTTGGAATCCTCAAACAACAAGCTATCCTGAGCTCGTTAGAATTATGGCAGAGCATGATCGGATTTTGGCAAAGCGCGAACGAGCGATCAAGAATGCGAAGGCTTGATATATCATGCTTGTAGAGAATGAGGAGAAGGTAATATGATGGAGAAAAGTGCTAAAATATATGTGGCTGGACATAATGGAATGGTAGGTTCTGCCATTGTCAGGGAACTACAGGCTCAAGGCTATCAAAATTTGATTACACGCTCCCACAAGGAACTTGACCTTTGTCGTCAGGAGCAAGTTGAATCATTTTTTGAAAGTGAAAAACCAGATTATGTATTCTTGGCGGCTGCAAAAGTGGGAGGCATTATGGCAAATCAGAATGCACTGGCTGATTTTATGTATGAAAATATGATTTTGGAGATGAATGTGATTCATTCGGCTTGGACCAACGGCTGTAAAAAGTTAGAGTTTTTGGGGTCATCTTGCATCTATCCTCGTATGGCGCCACAACCAATGAAGGAAAATTATCTTTTGACTTCTGAGCTTGAAAAGAGTAATGAAGCTTATGCGCTGGCAAAGATATCAGGACTAAAGTATTGTTCTTATTTGAATCAACAATATGGTACGGATTATATTTCCGTGATGCCGACCAATTTGTATGGTCCTAACGATAATTATCATCCGACAAAAAGTCATGTGCTGCCAGCTCTCATTCGTCGATTTCATGAGGCGAAAGAAGAGGGGCTTTCTTTTGTGACTTGTTGGGGAGATGGTTCACCACTTCGTGAGTTTTTGTATGTGGATGACTTGGCAAATCTATGTGTATATTTGATGAATCATTATAGTGGTGATGAAACGGTGAATGCAGGATCGGGCAAGGAACTAACCATTAGAGCGTTGACTGAGCTTGTGGCAAAGGTCATCGGATATGATGGAGAGATTCGGTGGGACGTAAGTAAGCCCAATGGCACTCCTCGAAAACTGCTGGATGTTTCAAAGGCGGCAAATCTAGGATGGACGTATCAAACAGAACTTGAAGAAGGAATTGCGCTGTCTTATCAGGATTTTTTGAAGAACGCCAATAAAGCTGAAAGGAATTAAGAATGAATATCGTTTTGTTATCCGGTGGCTCTGGCAAACGGCTATGGCCTCTTTCCAATGATATCAGATCCAAACAGTTTATTCAGATATTTAGAACTGAGGATGGAGAATATGAATCTATGGTGCAGCGTGTCTATCGCCAGATTAGAGAAGTGGATTCTGATGCGAAGATAACCATTGCAACTTCGAAATCTCAGGTTTCTACCATACACCATCAATTGGGAGAAGCGGTAGGAATCAGTGTAGAACCATGCCGTAGAGATACTTTTCCGGCCATCGCTTTATCTGCTGCATATCTGAAAGATGTAAAGAACGTAGATGAAAATGAGCCGATTATTATTTGTCCTGTTGATCCTTTTGTTGAGGTAGACTACTTTGGCGCGTTGAAGGATTTGGAAAAACAGGCTGCGGTTAGCGAAGCCAATCTTGTGCTCATGGGTATTGAACCGACCTATCCAAGCGAAAAATACGGTTATATTATCCCCAAAACCAAAGAACCACTTAGCCAAGTCTCTTTGTTTAAAGAAAAGCCAACAAAGGAAGTTGCCGAGGAATATATCTCACAAGGTGCATTGTGGAATGGTGGTGTTTTTGCATTTCGATTGGGATATGTATTGGAACGGGCACATGCATTGATTGAATTTGAAGATTATGATGATTTATATAACAAGTATGAGTCTCTGAAAAAGATTAGCTTTGACTATGCGGTGGTTGAGCATGAGCCTGTGATTGAGGTGATGTGTTTTTCTGGAATGTGGAAGGATCTAGGAACGTGGAATACGCTGACGGAGGCGATGGAGGAATGTTGCGTTGGTGAGGCAATTTTCAACGACCAATGTGACAATGTACATGTTATTAATGAGCTCAATGTGCCCATTTTATGCATGGGATTAAAGGATCTTGTGATTTCTGCCAGCCCAGAAGGAATTTTGATATCAGACAAGGAGCAGTCTAGCTATATCAAGCCTTTTGTTGATGAACTCAAGCAGCAAGTGATGTTTGCGGAAAAATCATGGGGGAGCTTTCGTATTTTAGATATTGAAGACGATAGCATGACGATAAAAGTCACCTTGAATCCGGGACATTGTATGAACTATCATGCTCATTCTTTTCGTGACGAGGTTTGGACCATTCTTTCTGGAGAGGGGCGAACCATTGTGGATGGGATGGAGCAAAGGGTAAAGCCTGGAGATGTTGTGACAATCGACGCTGGTTGCCGACATACGATTATAGCGGATACAGAGCTTCATGTGATGGAAGTCCAAATAGGCAAGGAGATAAGTGTTCATGATAAAAAGAAATATGAACTGGAATCATAGACCGTTTTTATTAAAGCCAGCGGGTAAAGACTATATTTGGGGTGGCAATCGCCTCAATGATGATTTTTCAAAAGGGATAGCGCTTAAACCACTGGCGGAAACTTGGGAGTGTTCTACTCATCCAGACGGACCAAGTACGGTGGCCAGTGGAGAATATGAAGGTATGCTACTCAAGGATGTCTTACTGTCACATCCAGAATTTTTAGGCTCTCATCCAAAAACATGCGGCGAATTACCTATTCTTATCAAGTTTATCGATGCGAAAAAAGATTTATCGATACAGGTTCATCCAGATGATGCATATGCAGCTACTTATGAAAATGGACAGCGCGGTAAAAATGAAATGTGGTATGTGCTGGATGCAGCCCCAGGTTCAAAGTTGGTTTGTGGTTTTAACCGTGATTTATCCTTGGAGGATCTAAAAGAAGGCTTAAAACGAGGCGATGTGGAGAAGTATGTGCAACATGTTTCTGTCAAAAAGGATGATGTTTTTTATATTGAAGCAGGAACGGTACATGCCATTGGAGCTGGCGTTTTGGTGGTAGAGATTCAGGAAAATTCAAATTTGACATATCGCCTATATGATTACAACCGAACGGATAAAAATGGTTGTAAAAGGGAGCTTCACATAAAAAAAGCTTTGGATGTGGCAAAGCGCACTAGTAGTGCAAAGCCAAAACAACCGCTTCGTGTACTAAGATATAAACCTGGCTGTGCCACGGAGCTTCTTTGTCGATGTAAGTCTTTTCAGGCAGAACGGATGCTGATCAATACAGAACGGTGCAGGGATTTAGTGCCCTTTGCGACAGATTCTGGTTCGTTTCAAGTATTGCTTTGCACAAAAGGATGCGGTGTGATATTATTTGGAGAAAATGAATCGCTGCATTTTTTTCAAGGAGATTGTATTTTTATTCCTGCGGATTCTGTGGCGATGAAGATACATGGGAGTGCACAGTTACTAAAAGTAATTTGTTAGGTTTTATAATGCAAAAAAAAATATTCAAACTTGTCATACTCATCCTTTGGATGGTACTGATTTTCTTCTTTTCCTCTCAGCTGGGGGATGAGACCAATAGCCTGAGCATGGCTGTGACAAAGACCATATGGGGAAATCATCTGGCAGTGCAGCTTGGGATCGATCAGTGGATGGAGGACGTAGCTGGGTGGAATCATTTCATGCGCAAGCTAGCCCATTTCATTTTGTACTTTGTGCTTGGCATTTTGGTTTGTTTTTATATGCTGCGAGGGAGAAAACAAATCGGCATAGGCAGGGTGATTCTTGCTTGGGTACTTTGTATTGTCTATGCTGCCAGTGATGAAATGCACCAAATCTTTGTATCAGGAAGGGAGCCAAGCATCTTTGATGTGATGCTTGATAGTGGTGGTTCGCTTCTTGGGATTGTGTGCTTTATCAGTGTATTTATGGTCTATAGGCGGTACCGCCTTGATCAATCTCAATCATAAAACCGCCACCTTGGCCCTGAGCAATCGGACAGAAAGGTGGCGGATATAAAGAGAAAAAAGTGGATGTAGGAGTTCACATTGTATATGTGAAAGGGACACTTTTTCTCCAGATGTGTTCTTGTTTCTAATTTAAGGCATTCGCTACGGGCTGACTTAGTTTTATGGAGTAGCCACCCAGTACATCGCTCATCAAGTAATCATCGGTCATATAGTAAAGCCCATCATACCCCCATTTGGTACCCCAAGAATTGACGCCGATAAAGAGTTCTTCTTCTGGGTTGTAATCTACTAGATATGTGGCATGGAGACCATTGATATTTTCCGATTCACTGGTCAAAAATCCGTCCTTCCAATTTTGTTTTTGATATGTGGTATTTAATATGATGATGGAACCTTCAGAAAGGGTATCTGCATAGGTTGCCTTTTTTACCAGTTCATAGCTATCTATTTTGTATTGTGCTGCGATTTCTAAATTCTTTTCTTGATCATTTGAGTACATTCCTTCTGGTATCATACCATATTGTTTTACAATCTCAAGTACGGTTTCGATATGGAGGCCGGCTTCTTTGTTGTCTGTGATTCTTGCCATATCCCAAAGCCAATCGGTTGAAAAACCATCTTCAGGAACTTCCATGCCTTCTATGATCATTTGTTGTTCGACCCCATTGCTTACAGCATTGACGGTGCATTCTGACGTATCACCTTGATCTGTGATTCGAACCCCTTGCAGTTCAGGATTAAAATTGACTGGGGAGGCGACGATAGACTGCTGCGAATCGGCATATACAAACATGCTGTTATGATGGTATTGAAAAAACAGGATGAGTGTGATGAATAATAATTTAATGGATAAAGAAATCATGGGAGCCTCCTTTCTGAAGGTTATCTATGTAAATAGATATAAAGTGTAGTAATTTCTGATAAATACTCTTAAAAATAAACTATTGGTTGAAATTGTGCATATATTTGATTTAAAATTTAATTTAGCTACTAAATACCCTTGAGAATCGATTGTAAACGTACATAAACATGTACAAATTGTGTTTTTTTGATAGCTATAAACGTTGAAAAATATGGGATTTTACAGTATTTTACTAAATAATCAAATTGTGATTGAATTACAGTTTAAATTATACTAATAATTGATTATTTATGATAATAATTACCTAATTAGGAGACTCGTAGCATTTAAAAGTAATTCTAGCAATATTCTCAATATTGTTTTTTATGAGCAAATGATTGAAAAAAGTTTGAATTTTTACTAAAATAGAAAGGGAGCAAGATGGGAGCATCAGGCGAGGAAGGGGCAAAAGAAAAATAAGTTGAGTCATATAGGAGATTTAATCAAAACGTGCCGAAGTGCCGCAGGAATGAGCCAAAAAGAGTTGGCCGATAAATATTGTTCTACAAAATATATTTATCTAATCGAAAAAGGGGAACGAACCCCGTCGTCCAATTTGCTGAGAAAATTTAGCAATAAATTAGGTATTGATTTTTTTGAGCTATATGAGTATTTGGAATGCAAGGATCCCATGGCTGTCTTTTCTCATATCAAAAGCTTTGATAAATATAAAAGAAGATACGATTACAAAAATCTAGAGGACCTAACAAACCAACTAAGAACGGAACCTGATTTTCTTGTATACCCATGGAAATGTGAACTTGAAATCAATGATTTGACTCGTCTTATTGTAGGACAGCGAAAAGCAGAACAGGGGATTGAGAGAATTCTAGTTTTACTTAAAGAGTGCGATTTAGACGTTTGCTGTGACAAACATATTGCTGAGCTTTACTGTCTCCTTGGGGGATGTTATTTGTTGATCGGAAAAACAGAAGAATGCTTTCGTGTACTTGACGCAGCAGGTGTATTGATTCATAACAAGACAAATATGAGCCAATTTCATCAGGTATATATATTGATGAAATTAGAACTTATTTATTATTATTTACTGACAAAGGAGTATCATGATGCAGTTCAAGAAGGACTTGTACTCTTGGGATTTCAACGTGACAACAATCTTTTTGAAAGAATTCACTGTACCTTATTTATGGTGATGGCCGGATATGCCAGACTAGGGCAGGACGTGAAAGCCGTAGACTTTTGCAAGCAAGCTCTTTGGACTGTTTTGGCACATCATAAAGAGTTTGAGGCAAGACGTTTTATGTGCTATGAAGTTTTCTTGAAAATCTTGCATCATTCGTTGATGGATGAAGGATTGGTAAGGGAGTTTGCAGATCGTTTTCAGTTTGATATCAGTGAATTACCATAAATATTTAACAAGAATGGAACAATTGTAGTATTGAAAAACACTGCGTATTGGCGCATGCTATATAAGTAGAGATTGTCACCCCTTGGTAGGATGTTAGGAATGGCAAAAAGAGATTACAGCTTTGGCATCTTAGAATCGGATTGACAACAAAGTGAGTACTAAGAAGTGAGCCCCGGTTTTGCCGGGGTTTTATTATTGAGGGAACCATTTTCTTACAATAAGATTGGTCGATTGTAAATTGATGAAAATCAATTTTTTTAAATTAGGAGAAGGAGAATGTAAAGAAGTATGGATTGGTTTAGAAATTTGAGAGTGAAGAAGAAGTTGATGTTTAGTTTTCTTGGGTTGTCAGTACTATGTCTTGCTATGGGTATTTTTGCAAGCACGAACCTAAAGCTGCTGGAAAAGTCTGATACGGAATTGTATGAGGAAATGACAGTCCCCATTGCAGATATCGGATATATTTCGACACTGTTTGAGCGGACCAGAGTGGATATCTACGAGGCCATTGCTACCACAGATCCACAGATCGTAGAGGAAAAAAGACAAGATATTGATGCCATCAGAGCAGAGGTTTCGAGTATCACAGGTGAATTTGAAGCGGGTATCGTGGACTTAGAGATGCAAGCTGTCTATGAAGAATTTACTGCGGCAAGGGTAGAATACAAGGAAGCCATGGATCAAATCTTAATTCTGGCAGCAGAAAATAGGGATGCGGAAGCGCTTGATTTGGCAGGAGATAAAGGGGCTCTTGGTATTGCTGCAGCAGCGGAACAAAAAAAAATCAATCAACTGGTTGAAATGAAAATACAAGAAGCGGAAGCAATGTCTGAAAACAATACAGATGCTGCAAATCGTGCGATTCTGATTTCCCTTCTGATTGCAGTGATTGTTTTAATTGCGTCCATTGTGATTGGACTTACCATATCCAATATGATTACCAAACCTCTTTCCAAAGTGGTTTGGTTGCTTACAGAATTGAGTAAAGGACATTTGGATCAACGTGTTTCCCTTGGAACGAAGGATGAACTGGGGGAAATGGCAGATACCATGGATCGTTTTGCAGATGATTTAAGTGAAAACGTGGTAGGTATCATGAATAAAATATCTGAAGGTGATGTAAATGTGGTGATTTCCAGAAAAGATGAAAAGGATCAAATCACTCCGGCATTAGAAAAAACCTTGGAGACCATTCGTCAATTAAATCAAGAAGTGGAAGGGCATATTGCTGCAGTGATTCAAGGAAAACTGGATACAAGAGCAGATATGAGTGGTTACAACGGCATTTGGAAAGAACTGATTGTTGGGGTCAACAATTTGATTGATGCATTTGTAGCCCCAATCAATATGACGGCAGAATATATCGAGAGGATTGGACAAGGCAATATTCCACCAGAGATCACAGACGAATATCAAGGGGACTTCAATGAAATTAAAAACAATATCAATCGCTGTATTTATGTAATGAATGGATTGATTGGGGAAACTCAAAAAATGACCTCTGCTGTTGCAGCAGGAAAACTTGATATGCGTGGAGAGGCAGAGCAATATTCTGGAAGCTGGGGAGAATTGGTTGGTGGTATCAATCTTCTGATTGATGGATTTGTAGCTCCAATCAATATGATGGCAGAATACATGGATCGTATTGGTCATGGACAGATTCCAGATGAAATCACGGATGCGTATTATGGTGACTTCAATGACATCAAAAATAGCATCAATTCTTGTATTTTGGGTCTTGGGGCTTTGAAGGAAGGTCGAGAAGTTTTGGTGCGCATGAGCACCAATGATTATACAGTCTTGGTTCAGGGAGAATATGAAGGGATTTATGCTGAAATTGGCACTGCTATCAATACGGTGTCCGCGCGTATTCAGGAGGCTATTGTAGTACTGAACCATATTGCAGAAGGAGACCTGAGCGATTTAGTGGAACTGAAGCTGGTTGGAAAGCAAAGTGATAATGATGGGTTGACACCTGCGATGACGGAAATGATAGAGAATATTGAAAGCTTGACAAAAGATGCAGGGGGCTTGGCTGGAGCTGTTTTGGAAGGGCGATTGGAAGCACAAGCTGATTTGAGTAGATACAGTGGGGCATGGAAAACGTTGCTGGAAGGCATCAATCGGATTATGCGTGAGGTTGACAAGCCGATTCGGGATGTTATCGATGTGATGAATGAAATCAAAGAAGGAAGACTACACACAGAAATCAAGAATCAATATTTAGGTGATTTTGAGGAACTGGCTCAAGCGGTAAATAGTACGGCAATTTTATTGGAACAGGTGATGGAAAGGATTACAGGTACTTTAAAGGAGATTGCTGGCGGTAATTTGGCGCTTTTAAAAGTAGAACCATATCCAGGAGATTTTGTGAGTATCTCTGATTCGATCAATGTGATTTTGGATTCGCTAAACTTGGTGCTTGGGGATATCAATCAGGCGGCAGAGCAAGTGGCCAACGGCTCAAAACAGGTATCGGAAGGCAGTCAAGAACTTTCCTCTGGTTCGGTGATGCAGGCAAGCTCTATTCAAGAGTTAACGGCATCTATGACGGAAGTGGCATCTCAGACCAAGCAAAATGCACTCAATGCTAATCAAGCCAGTGAGTTGGCAGGACAAGCGAGGCTTCAAGCAGAAACTGGAAATGGGCAGATGAACGAAATGCTGGTGTCTATGACGGATATCAATGAGTCATCCAACAATATTTCTAAGATTATAAAAGTCATCGATGATATTGCATTTCAAACAAATATCCTAGCCCTCAATGCCGCGGTAGAGGCGGCAAGAGCAGGACAGCACGGAAAAGGCTTTGCGGTGGTTGCGGAGGAAGTGCGAAATCTTGCGGCGAGAAGCGCAGAAGCGGCAAAGGATACCACTGCTTTGATTCAAGGTTCCTTAGAAAAGGTTCAGGCGGGTATGAGCATTGCCAACGGTACGGCATCGGCACTCCTTGAGATTGTAGCTGGTATAGAAAAATCCGCTGACTTGGTACAAGGAATCGCAGCATCTTCCAATGAACAGGCGTCTGGTATTGCCCAAATCAATCAAGGGATTGAGAAGGTCTCGGAGGTGGTGCAGAATAACTCGGCGACGGCAGAAGAAAGTGCTGCCACCAGTGAAGAACTCTCTGGTCAAGCGGAGCTTTTAAAAGGAATGGTGGGAAGATTCCAACTGCGCGCTGCAACTGCCCTGCCTAGAAACGGCAACAGTCTTTATCTTGGTACAGGAAGAACCAACGGGATGAATCAAGATAAGCACAGTAAAACGGAAGCATCTAAAACCAATGGGCCTCAGATACTACTCGATGAGGCATATGATAAATATTAATACGCGTCGTAGTTTCACTGGTAATTGGTATGGACGATTGCAGTGCCAAGAACCATTACTCCTCCAAAAATAAAAATAGATACTTTTGCTTATAAGGTATACTTTGTGCAGAATGAAAAGTTTATGATAGGAAAAACAGAAGGGATCTTTAATGGAGTCAAATTGCCTGTGTATGACAGAGAACGTACAATATGTGATTGCTTTAAATATAGAACTAAAATGGATAGTGAATTATTTAATAATGCAGTAAATGCATATGTTATTGACAAAAAAAAGAACCTTGTAAATTTGATAGAGATTTTATCCTTGACAGAGGGGAGCTCCATATACTATAATCGGCGTATAGAAATGAATAGCGGACTTCATTACTGACGGATAATTGTGGGATAACCACAGGGGAATGAATGTCTAAGACAGCCGACCGTCTGGGCAATATTTGGTATCAACCGGTATTGCTCTTTTTTGTTTTTCTTCCATGTTGCAGTTGCTGCAAACGGTTGATAAATGGAGGCAAAATCATTTGCAAAAGCAGATGGTTTTGCTCCTTCGACCACTGTGAGATCGCTTTACGGACTAGGGAACCATGGTTTGAGGGAAAACAAAAAAGAGCAAGGGTGTGCCAAATATTTTTTGCTTTATGGAAGGAGAAATAAGATGGAATTAAAAGCATGGGAAACATTTGTTGATGGAAATTGGAAGAATGAAATCGATGTAAGGAATTTCATTCAGTTAAATTATACACCTTATGAAGGAAATGAAGATTTCTTGGCAGGGCCTACAGAAAGAACCAACGCGCTGATGACAAAGCTCAATCATCTATTTGAACTGGAAAGAGAGTTTGGCGGTGTACTTGATGTGGATACTCAGACCGTAAGTTCTTTGACAAGCTATAAGGCAGGTTATTTGGACAAAGAGAAAGAAATTATAGTTGGGCTTCAGACCGACAGACCACTGAAAAGAGGTGTAAATCCTTTTGGTGGTGTCAATATGACGAAACAAGCATGCGAAGCATATGGATATCAGCTTTCTCAAAAAGTTGACGATGAGTTCCAGTATCGCACCACTCACAATGACGGGGTTTTTCGTGTATATACAGATGAAATTAAGGCTGCTAGAAAATGCGGGATTATCACTGGACTTCCTGATGCATACGGAAGAGGCAGAGTAATCGGAGACTATCGAAGAATTGCGCTATATGGTGTTGATTTTCTAATCGAAGAAAAACGAAAAGACAAAAAACGCCTTGGCGACAATGCCATGGATGTAGATAATATCCGTCAGCTGGAAGAACTATATCAACAGATTAATTTTCTTGGAAAATTAAAGGAGATGGCTGGATTATATGGATTTGACATTTCACGGCCTGCTGTCGATGCGAGAGAAGCGGTGCAGTGGCTGTATTTTGGATACCTTGGTTCTATCAAGGAGCAAAATGGCGCTGCAATGAGCCTCGGCCGTGTCAGCACATTTCTGGACATTTATTTTGAACGGGATATCAAAAAAGGGATGTTATCTGAGGCAGGTGCTCAGGAAATCATGGATGATTTTGTCATGAAGCTTCGTATGGCAAGACACCTTCGTACCCCGGACTACAACGAGCTATTTGCGGGAGACCCAATGTGGATTACAGAGGCTCTCGGTGGTATGGGAGAAGATGGCCGAACATTAGTAACCAAGAGTTCGTATCGTATGCTACATACATTATATAATTTGGGATCGTCGGCAGAGCCAAATCTAACTGTGCTTTGGTCCTCTGCGCTTCCTGACAATTTTCAACGTTATGTCGCAAAAGTATCTTGTGATACGGATGCGCTCCAGTACGAAAATGATGACATCATGAGACCGGCTGGTTTTGGGGATGATTATGCCATCGCTTGCTGTGTATCTGCTATGAAAGTAGGAAAAGACATGCAGTTTTTTGGTGCTAGATCCAATCTGCCTAAGCTATTGCTGTTCAGCTTGAATGGTGGCAGAGATGAGAAAAGCGGCGTCCAAGTGGCACCCGCAAAGGAACCGTATCAAGGGGACTATTTAGATTACGATACCGTTCTGGAAAAGATGGTATTTTACAGGGAGTGGCTGGCAAAGACATATGTTAGTGCCATGAACATCATTCACTATATGCATGATAAGTATGCGTATGAAAAGACTCAAATGGCGCTCCATGATACAGAAGTACATCGATTTATGGCATTTGGTGTAGCAGGGCTTTCTGTGCTGGCAGATTCACTTTCTGCTATCAAGTACGGAAAAGTAAAGGTGATTCGTGATGAAACAGGTTTGATCGTTGATTTTGAACATGCTGGTGATTATCCTGCGTTTGGAAATGATGATGACCGTGTAGACTCAATCGCGCAAGAACAAGTACAGTTATTTGTAACGGAACTGAAGAAGAACCCGTTATATCGAAATGCGGAGCATACTCTTTCTATTTTGACCATCACCTCCAATGTGGTTTATGGAAAGAAAACAGGAGCAACGCCGGATGGCAGAAAAGCGGAAGAACCCTTTGCACCAGGAGCAAATCCAATGCATAATCGTGAGAAAAATGGTGCCCTTGCATCTTTGAATTCGGTGGCAAAGCTTTCGTATGACTATTGCAAAGATGGGGTGTCGAATACATTCTCCATCGTGCCTCAAGCACTCGGACATACAGAAGAGGAACGATACAGCAATTTAGTGGCAATCATGCGGGGGTATTTTGATCAAAAAGCACATCATCTGAATGTCAATGTACTGAATAAAGAAACCTTGATGGAAGCCCATGAAGATCCAAGTAAGCATCCAAATCTAACCATCCGCGTGTCTGGTTATGCAGTAAACTTTCACAAGCTGTCCAAGCGTCAACAAAAAGAGGTCATCGCACGAACTTATCATGAGGCAATGTAATGAAGCATTCACTGGATCTGCAATATGGCGGAGGAGGAGAAAACCCGAAAAATGCCGATTCTTTCGGTTTTGTCCATTCTTTTCAAACTATGGGAGCGGTAGATGGACCTGGCGTCCGGTTTGTTGTTTTTATGCAAGGCTGTCCGCTGCGTTGCGTGTATTGCCATAATCCAGATACTTGGGAGTTTGCAACGGAGTGTGCAACTGCCCCTAAGAACGAGCAAGAGGATAGGGAATCAGCCGTCATTAAGAATGAGCAAGAGGATGAGCGCGTGCCAGTGTTGGCAACACGCTATGCTCCTGCAGAATTGGTAAAAATCATCCTACGTTATCGCTCGTATTTTGGTAAGGATGGGGGCGTAACGGTATCGGGAGGAGAACCTCTCTCTCAATGGGAATTTGTCGCAGAGCTTTTTCGTTTGCTTCATCAGGAAGGAATCCATACGGCACTGGATACTTCTGGGATTGGAGCTTTTGTGGGAGCAAAAAAAGTTTTGGATCATACGGATTTGGTCCTGTGTGATTTGAAGTTTCCCAATCAAAGGGGGTATGAAATGCACTGCGGCGGAGACTTTCATCAGGTGATACGATTTTTGGATTTGACCCAAGATAGGAAGATTCCGATCTGGATTCGTCACGTAGTAGTACCTGGTCTGACGGATGGAGAAGAGAACATAAAGGTGATTGGGAGCATTGCAAAATCCTATTCCAATTTGGGAAAAATAGAGCTGTTGCCATTTCGTAAAATATGCATGACGAAATACGAAGAAATGGGAAAAACATTTCAACTTGCAGATACTCCAGAGTGTTCAAAATTAAGGCTTTTGGAACTGTATACAATCCTACAAAAATAAACAATTTTTAACGCCCTTTTGGGCGTTTTTTTTTGTGTACATTTTTTCCCATTTAAGATATAATTTCCTCAAGCATGTTCCTTATAAGCGGAACTTATGTTTTGTCCAACATAGTTAGTAAAAAAATAAGAAAAAGTGTGAATTTAATTTGGAAGGAGAGAACACAATTTATGTTAAAGCAGAAATGGATCTCATTTGTGCTCTGTTTGGCGATGCTTTTTACGACGTTTGCTGGTGCAGCGGTTACTTCGTATGCAGATGGTGCATTGCCTTTTGAACAGTTTGAAAGGCAAGTGAGCTTTACAAAAGCGGACAACGGAAGTACACCTAGTTCGGTGCCATTTACAGCAGGCGCCAGTGGGTCTTTGGTATTGCCGCCAGAAGTGCCTCTGAGCATTGTGCCTGGATTTTATTTGGCAAAATGTCATTATGATTATGTCATGATTTTTGACGGACAGCCAGTGATTGAACCTCAATTGGAATTTAACTTTCCAACTCCAGATGAAGCAGGCATTAGTGGAAACTGGATTTTACAGAAGTCTACTGACGGTGGAAATAACTACTCTGACTATTCTGAGGGTTCCACCTTGTTTGAAACTGACTACGATAACTTCTGTGTGGAGCCAGCTTCAGAGGATGCTTCCTCGAATCAAGTCTACTATAGACTGAAAGGGGATATCAGTGGAAATCCGATTTATTCCAATGCAGTACAAGCGGAATATCCTACTTTTGGAAATGGAGACTGGGGCGGTTATGCTGAATGGAATGCCCCATCCATGGATAGCAGTATGTTTTTAACCGGTATCATGTCTCCTCAGATAGGTTGTGGGATGGAAATAACCGGTTGTACTGTCAGTACCTTATCTGCGCTAACCTTGACGGATGATAATTATACATACCAGTGGATGAGAGTAAATCCGTATACTTATGAAAGTCAAGAGATCAATGGAGCGAATAATAGCACTTATGCATCTACCCAAGCTGATGCAGGATACCTTATTATGTGCCGTATTTCTGGCGCCAATGAGATTGGTGGGTTTGTACAAACGTTTCCACTTGGTGCTGAAGCCGTATCCTATCCCGTTGAATCATATGTTTGCAATGCAAACGATTCGGGATTTGATTTGATCATGGAATCAGATGTGGATTTTGTGGCATCTGATTTAGAATTGTACGACTATGATGGTGTTCCCTATCAGATTACAGGCATAATGCCTATTGATTCTCAATCCTATCAATATCATGTATCAGCAGATTTGTCTGGTGCAGCTTCTGATATGCTGTTTTATCTTTCTAGTGCAAAACCAGGGGTCTTAATTGGGACCGTCTTTACGCCGATGCCACCACCGCCTACTGGAAACAATGATTCCAATGGTCTAACGGGTATGATGGGTTTGAAATCACCCGCAGTGAAAATAACGGATTCTGATACAGATCGTGTTTATTTTGGTGGTGACACCTTCACCATGACGCTGGATCTCAATGAGATTATGGCAGAAAGTAGTTTACATGTGGGAGATACGGTGCGTGTAGCTCTTGGGTATCTTTCATCGGTGTCAAGTACTACGATTTACCCATACCAGTCTACAAGTAGCGGGATTGCTATGCCGTTTGTTTCATCTGGAAGCGATGTCCCACTAACGTTTTCCAATACAGCAACTTTAGATGGCAATGATCATATTTACAATTATTCATCTCAGATAATCGATGGAGATGGAAAAGTAAGTATTTCTGGCACTCTGGCAGATGGAATTGCTCCGTCTCAGGTTGGTGCGGTCATCGTTAGTGGAGATGGAACTGCAGTGCTTTCCAGCTTGGCATTGATTTCTGATGACAATGATACGACAGCTGATGTTTCTGACGATAAACCTGTCTTTTTTATGTCGGATAGCTTTTTGCCGCCAGTGATTACGGTCAGCCCAGCTTTGTCTACCATAGATGACCTATATCATGCGACGGTTTCCTTTACAAAACCACTGACTACTAGTATTTCTGGCATCATTGCATTTGATGGCATCAACCTGATGGAAGATTATCATGATTTGTCGGCTTTGCCTGTAGGTCTGATTTTACAGCCAAAGGATGCGGCCAATCCACTGGAAGGCTTCCAGATTGGGATGAACGAGTTGATATTGGATAATTTGAAGACAAATCCAGCAAAAATCACATTGACGGGACTCAATTCATTGGATTCCTATTTTGGTGGGCAACTGACAGGTGGCTCTATTTCCGTTAGCGGTGCTGCTCTAAAAACTACAGCAGCATATGATTCCAATACCGGAGTTTTGACCTTTGATGTTTATCACTTTAGCACCTATGAAGTGTTATTTAATTCTACCACTAGCAATGCTGGAGAAAACACAATCGTTGTAGGGGACATGTCATACAATGATTTTGCTATTGGGTCAGTGGATCCAAATAATCCAGTTTGGATGGATATCATCACAAGAGATCAAGATGGCAATCTATGTACCCCTGCTTCCATTGGTACCTTGTGGATGACAATTAGCAGTGGCGGTGCGCTTATCGAAACATTAGGTCCGGACATGCAGTATTATTATGATGATCAAACAGGTCATATCCTATTTGAAACTAATTATTTGAATAGTTTGGCTGTTGGGACATATGACTTGATGATTTGCATCGGTGCTCCAGATGATTATGTTTGGACTACTGAGCATCTAGTCGTTGAAACAGAAGACCTTCGAAGATTCGAATTGCAAGAATGGGGTAACGATACTTTTTATCAAGGTGAAGTGGAGCTTGGCGAGGAAGTCTACATGGAATTCTATGCAGATGATAACCAAGGCAACCCTTGCAGCCCATTATCATTAGGAACTCTCTCTGTCAATGTTTCTGGAACTGCGGTGAACTCCATGTTGGTTTCAGGTGATGATTTTATCTATACAGATGCGACAGGAGAACTATTCATTGACAAAGATTATCTAAACTCATTACAGCCAGGAAAGTATGAATTGACGGTTGCTGTGGGACCACGGGATGATTATTTCTGGCATTCAGTCGACTTATATGTTTTGCCTAAAACCTCTAACATAACATTCAATACGCCAGTCAACGGGACAACTTATGTATATCCAGTGACTTGGTCAGAGCAGGATCAGCAAGAGCAATTTGGACAAGCGATTTCAAGTGGAGATACAATCCCAGTAGGAATGAACCACTGGATTGATTTGAATTGTGATACAACGTGGCGTATTGCGGCTGCAAAGATTACTGAAGCATACTTTGGGTTTGAAAATGTTTATGATACAACGTTACAATTTGTTTCAAAAGGTAATCATACGACATGGATGCCATGGGGTGATATTACTATAGATATCACAACAGAAGCGATTCCTGATCAATCCCAATGGCCAGTCTTGGAAGGTGTGGAGTTATATCAATATAACGAACAGACAAACCGATATGATATTCTTGTCACATCCACAATGACAGCGATAGACCTGAAAGATGAACTGATGGCAGTCCCTGTATTTGATCGGGCAGTGACAACGACAGATCATGCCTTTGTTGCCTTAGAATGGCAGTATCAGGATTCCAATGGCCAATATACGGACGATACTTATGTTACGAATAACAGCAATCAGTATTTTGATCCTTATTGGGACAGAACGAAAGTAGAAAATAACTATGTAAAATTAACCGCCCGTAGTCTTGAAAATTATACGATTGGGGGGTCAGTTGAACTGGAATTCTATGTGAATTCAACAGCTCAAGTGCAAACACCACCAACGAGTGTGACGGGGCAAGCTCCTGAATCACAAAATGCTGAATACGGAAAACTTTTAAAAACTGACAGTACGATGGAGTACCGATTGGCTTCTGCTACAGACAACGATTATGCCCCTTGTCAGGTACCCGAAACACTGGCAGCTCCTGGAACGTACTATGTTCGTTATGCAGCAACTGCGACTGCAATACCAAGTAAAGCGGTGACGGTAGTGGTACCTGCATTTGCAAATCTTCCAGTGGCAGTAACAGGAGTTCAGATTTCTAATGAAATGCTCACTATGGCGATTGGACAGCAACAACATTTGACTGCCAATGTGCTCCCGGCCAATGCTGACAACCAAGAAATCATTTGGGCTTCTTCGAATCCAAATGTGGTTACGGTGAACAATGGAACGGTTTCAGCGATTTCTGCTGGAATAGCAACAATCGCAGCGATATCATCAGATGGAGGGATTTCAGCTACTTGCAGCGTGACGGTCAACCAAAATGCAGTCGTCATTACGGGGTTGTCCATTGCAGATAAGGTATATGATGGAACAAATCAAGCTACAATCCTGGGAACGCCAGTAATTTCTGGTGTTGCCAATGGAGACGATGTCACGCTGGTGGGAATCGGGCTTGCTACTTTCGCAGATAAAAATGCTGGAAATGGGAAAGCAGTACAAGTGACAGGATTCATCCTGACTGGTGCCGATGCCAGTGATTATAGTTTGTCCTCTCTTAATTTGACAGGAAATATCTCTAAGCTTGAGCTAACCGCTTCAGCAATTGATTTGATCAAAAATCAAGGAGATCAAAATCCTACGCCAATCATTCAATATGAAGGTTTTTTGAGTGGTGAAACGGCTACCAATGCGGGCATTACTACACCAACTGCATCACATGCAGCAACCCTTACTTCTTTAGCCGGAAACTATTCGATTGTGCTTTCGGGAGGTAGTGGGGGACAAAATTACAATCTTCATCTTGTTGATGGAGTGTTATCGGTTCTGAGAACGGATATCCCATTGACTGGCATGACCTTGGTAAAAGAATCCACCTCTATCTTAGTTGGTGCGTCGGAAACTTTGGCAGTGAACTATACTCCAACCAATGCATCCATTAAAACCATTAGCTGGAGCTCAGATGCAACTTCAGTTGCAACTGTAGATGGGAACGGAAAAGTAACAGGTATCAGTGCAGGAACAGCAAATATTACTGCAATTGCAGAAGATGGAAGCTATGAAGATAGCTGTCAAGTGACTGTGCAGACACCAATCAAATTCTCTGCTTCTATGACTTATCAAGATGGTTCTGCTATCCCAAGTGCAGGAGGCGTATATCTGATCGATGGTGCAAAATATCAGTATATGGATTTTAAGAATCCTTCCAATTCAGGCATTCTACCACTTACCTTTAGCGCGTATGGGACAGAACTTGATTTAAACAAGGATTATACGCTATTCACCATATACAACACTTCGGATTCGGGTATAACTACCATATCTGGATTGGAACTGAGTCAAGGCTACCTTGTCCCTATGGGAAGACCTTCCTATGTTGGGGACGATACAGTCCATGTATTTGACTTTACTTTGATGGACGGAACGACTGCAAAATCAACATTTAAGATGTCCTTTCAAATCAGTGGTACACCAGTATTGCCAACAAGTATTGTGATACCAACAACACAGATTTTGGCGACGGTAGGAGAAAATCAACTTTCGCCATATTATGTGGTTTATCCAAATAATGCGACAACCAAGACGGTGACATGGGCATCTTCCAATACCAGCGTTTTACAGATTGGAACAACCACAGGCGCAATCACACCGATTGGTGCGGGAAGTGCTACAATTACAGCAACTTCAACTGTGACAAACATTACAACAAGTGCAATAGTGGTTGTAGGCGTCAAGATTACTGGTATTGTTCAAAAGGATAATCAACCGCTGGCAGGTGCTTGGGTATACTTGTATGACGGCAATGATCGTCTTGTTGCAGGAACCAGCTCTGCGACAAACGGTACCTACAGCTTCAGCTATATTCCAGTTGGAAACTATACGGTTCGTTCCTATTCTTATGACAATTTATATCAGGATGCAACCGATACGGTGACTGTGAGCACTGGAGATGGCAATATTGATGCTGGAGCACTGAACTTTACGAGCCAGTATCCGAATCAATCGGTGCTAACCATAGAGTTAGAAGATGCTGAAAATCCTGGTACACCGTATACTGGGACTGGTGATATATATATATCAGTTTACAGCTACGAGACGGGCATTTCCTATTATAGAGAAATGACCGATGCGGAAAAAGCAACTGGAACCATTACCTTTGGAGGGATTTGTTACGATGGCAACGGATCACAATATGATGTAAGTATCAATACCATTGGATATTGGGATTATACTTCTGTCAATGTGACGAATGCCAATGAAACGGTAACCTTCGGGGTGCCAGTCAGATACAGTGTTCGTGGTACGATTACAATGAGCGATAACTCAAGAGTACCAGCTTATACTGGTGTGAAGGCAATCAAGGATGGTGATTGGAATTGGTATTACGGATACACCGATGAAAGCGGAAATGGAACATATGAAATCAATGGGCTCCCACAGGGCACATATTCGATTGAGCCGTATGATGGATCAAAGTACAATTTTAATCCTTTGAGTGTTACCGTGAATAGTACCACTGGAGATGTATCTGGTCAGAATTTAGTTCTGACAGAAGGTGCTGACCTAGTAGGACATGTACTAAAAAATGGTACGACAGATGTTTACAAAGCATATGTGTATCTCATGAAAGAAGATGGCAGTGGTAATTATCAGTACTATACTGGTGGAACTGCCGGAAGTTCTGGATTCCAGATGGATGGTGTCTTGAAAGATGCTGGAGATTACCGATTGCATTTAGGGTATATTAGTGAGAAGAATGGAACGTATCCGATGTATGTGAGTAACGATGTAGACTTTACGGTCACCAATGCTGACATCACAAGTGGAAGAGTTTCACAGAATTTGTTTTATGCAGATCCAACCAATGCGTCGGAAGCATTTAAAGGGACAGGCAATAATGTTGTTGCTACACAAACTTTAGTAAGAAACGGATCCAATTTATATCTAACCATTAAATATAAGAACAATGGAAATACCAGTGTAACGGCTGACTTTACAGCAACGCTTCCTTCTGGAGTAACAAGCACAACCAGCACTGCATTCCATGTAGAAAATCTTGCGGCAGGTGCAAGCGGACAAAAAACCATTGCACTGGCTATCGGAGATACAGGAACAAGCACCTATCTTTCGGTTCCAGTCAAAGTAAATATTGGTGGTACTGATTATGATTTTGGTTCGGTAAGCTTAGAAGTGGCTGGCGTGACTTTGCAAGGACCAGGGGCAGTTAAACTAAATACTCCATTTAAAGTATTTGGAGAAGCTACTGCAAACAGCACGGTTGTTATCAAAGATGTTGCAACAGGGCAGATTTATGCAACTGCAAAAACCAGTGGAAGATTCTATACTGCAGAGGTTTCTTTGGCGAAAGAAGGCACGACTTCCTTGATTGCTCAGATTTCCACTTCGGGTGGGGCGGTAACGGCAGTGTCTCCAAAACTGGATGTTGCTGTAACTGCAGATCAGATTTCGCTTTCAAAGGTTAAGGATTACAATCAAGGTGATTTTGATCTCAGTGTCAATGCGGCTACTGGCGTCAGATCACTGATGGCATGGGTAGACAGTCAATTAAATGGACGAACGATTTCTTTGGGGGCGATGTTTGATCCAAACAATCAAGTAAGCTCGGTTACATACCATTTCTCTGGAAATGATTATGCGGCTACAAAAGATCAAGCTGGATATTTCTATGCAGAACTGAATAGCTGGAGTGGGAGTGGACTGAAAGAAGTAACTGCCACTGTAAGAACAACAGATGGAAGAGCTTTAACTTATATCATCGTAGAAGTAACTGTACTCATTGACCCAAGCGGTATCATAACGGATGCTGAGACTGGAAATCCAATCGTAGGAGCTACGGTTACGTGTGAAAAGTATATCACTACTTCGGGAATATGGACCACATGGACGACAGATCCTACCCAAGCAAATCCTCAGCTTACTGATACAACGGGACATTATGGATGGAATGTTGAAGAAGGAACTTATCGGGTAGTAGCAACGAAAACAGGATATACTCCATTTAGAACCACAGACAGTACTGATGCCAATATCAATACCATTACTATTTTGCCAGTCAGAACAGATATTGATTTTGCAATGATTCCAAGTGTGGCAATGGCAAGTATTATTCTCAATCACGATACGTTGGATATGACGGCAGGGAATACGGCACAGCTGACAGCCACTGCAAATCCATCCAATGCAACAAATAAAGACTTGATTACATGGGAATCTAGCAATACAAATATTGCCACAGTCAATGCAGCTGGTGTGGTAACTGCAAAAGCAGCAGGAAATGTAACGATTACAGCAGTCTTTGATCGAGATACCCTTGCTGATTTGACAGCTGCTTGCAGCATTACTGTATCAGCAGTAACTACTGGAAATACAGGCTCTACTTCTACCAGTGGTGGCGGTGGTGGCGGTGGAGTTGGCGTAAAGCTCCCAACTGCACCGGAAGCCCAAAATACGGCTGGTAGAACAGTTGTATCCACAACGGTTGAAGGAAAAACATTAAACGGCAAAACAACCATGACTGTACCAGTGGATAGTGTTGCGACAATGCTGGAATCTGCAAAGAAGGCAGAAGCGGCAGGACAAAAATCAGTGATGGAATTTGCAGGAACTGGTGCTTCTGGAAGCAATCAAGTTGTATTTGATATTCCAAATGCGGCGTTGAAACAGATTGCAACCGAATCCAAAGCAGATGTAATGGTAAAATCAGATTTAGCAACGTTAACCTTTGACCAAAAAGCAGTGGAAACTGTCAATGGTGCAGGTAGTGGCGATGTTAGTATCAATATTTCAAAGGTAGATACAACTAACCTATCCAATGAAGTAAAAGCAAAAGTTGGTGACAGACCAGTTTATGATTTCTCTGTTAAAACTGGAAATACAACGGTTTCTCAATTTGGCGGAAACGTTACGGTAAGTGTTCCATATACGTTGCAGGCTGGTGAAGATGCGGATGCTATCGTTGTTTACTATGTCAATAGCACTGGTGAACTGGAGCCAATGAGAGGACACTATAGTGCAGCTACTGGGACAGTTGATTTTGTAACGGATCACTTCTCTCAGTATGCGGTAGGATATAACAAGGTGGCGTTTGCAGATGTGAGCAATTCCGCTTGGTACAATGATGCGGTAACCTTTATGGCGGCACGTGGCATTACCACAGGTACAAGCGAAGGCGTATTTAGCCCGAATGCAAATCTAACAAGAGGACAATTCTTGACAATGATACTGCGTGCTTATGGAATTGACTCATTAGAAGCTGGAGCCGACAACTTCTTGGATGCTGGAAATACTTACTATACGGGGTATTTGGCAGCAGCAAAAGCGCTTGGTATCTCCAATGGAAATGGCAATGGAAGCTTCTTGCCAAATCAAGCAATCACAAGACAAGATATGTTCGTTCTACTATATCGTACACTAGATGTATTGGGTGAAATCCCAGCAGCTCAAGTATCCACGACGATTGCGGCATTCCAAGACAGCGCTTCTGTAAGCTCTTATGCGGCAGAAGCAATGAATGCACTTGTGGGTGCTACTGTGGTATCTGGCAGCAATGGAAAATTAGATCCAAAGGGTGCGTCCACGAGAGCGCAAATGGCACAAGTACTTTATAATCTGCTGGCGGAATAATCCGAGCAGAAAAGTAGAATTACAGAAAAAGCTATAAAACAAAAAAGTTTAGAAAAAGCAGCGGCATTGCCGCTGCTTTTCGCGTTATGACTAGAATGGTGTCAACCCTATAGAACGCAACTGGTCAGAGCTTACTTTTTTATTGGCCAGCGTTTACTGTTTTGTTGGTAAGAATTTACTGTTACTCCTTGTAACGATAGTCTTTCCTAGTATATAATAGAATGAAATGCTTTATGGCTTTCAGATTGAGAAAACCTGAGGGCAGAACTAGAAAAAATCATAGAGATTAGAAAGGACAAGGCATAATGAAAGTACTTGTGACTGGTGGTGCTGGGTTTATAGGAAGCCACACTTGTGTGGAGCTTTTGCTTGCAGGACATGATGTGGTCATGGTGGACAACTTCTCTAACAGCAAGCGGTCTGTAGTAGGGATGATTGAGCAGCTAGGTAAAAAAACGTGTGTATGCTATGAAGCGGATTTGCTTCATTATTCTGATCTTGAACGGATTTTTTCAGAGCATCACTTTGATGCGATAATTCATTTTGCTGGGTTGAAGGCGGTAGGGGAATCTGTTGCTTTTCCTTTAAAATACTATGAAAATAATGTTACTGGAACCTTAAACCTTTGTAGGTTGATGAAACAATACCAGGTCAATCATATGGTGTTTAGCTCGTCTGCCACGGTATATGGGATGAACAATCCCTCACCATTGACTGAGGAGATGCCGCTTGCTACTACCAATCCTTATGGCAGTACGAAAAGAATGATTGAACAGATTTTGACTGATTTGGCTGCTGCGGATACGGATTTTAAGGTGATACTGCTTCGATATTTCAACCCGATTGGAGCCCATGAAAGTGGCCTGATTGGTGAAAATCCGAAAGGAATCCCCAATAATCTGATGCCGTATATTACACAGGTTGCAGCAGGTCAGCTGGAGCAACTACAGATCTTTGGAAATGATTATGATACCCATGACGGAACAGGTGTAAGAGATTATATTCATGTAGTTGATTTGGCAAAAGGTCATTTGAAAGCTTTGGAACGCATCGGATATCAAGAAGGTACTAAAGTATACAATTTAGGCACAGGTGTTGGGTATAGTGTTTTGGATGTGATTGGTGGATTTGAAAAAGCGACCGGAATAAAGATCCCTTATACTATTGTAGATAGACGTTCAGGAGATGTTGGGGTTTGCTTTGCAGATCCGACAAAAGCAAAAATGGAATTGGGTTGGAACGCAGAAAAAGATCTTGAGTCTATGTGTAAGGATGCATGGAATTTTCAAAGGAGTTCTCGTGGATAAAGGAAATCTCATAATAAAATTAGTCAAAGGGTTTATCATTGGTGCGTCGATGCTCGTACCTGGAGCCAGCGGGGGGACCATGGCAATTATCCTTGGCATATATGATGACTTGATTCATGCTGTGAGTACACTGCGACAGCATTTTAAGGAAAATGCAATTCTACTAGGAACGTATGGCTGTGCAGGTGTGATTGGGATTCTACTTTTTTCCCGTCCCATGCTTGCCGCCATAACCATGTGGCCAAAGCCAACAATGTTTTTCTTTTTGGGTGCCATCCTTGGAAGTATACCGCCTTTATACCGAAAAGTACGAACGGATCGATTGAAACCTATCAATGTTGTTGTGGCAGGACTTGGGGCCTTGCTCGGTGTTTCCACTCGATTTCTTCCTGCTGGAGTAATTACATTGAGCGATAGTTTTCAAATGGTAAGTGTTTTGATGCTTCTGTTTGCTGGATTGATCATCGCAGTTGCTTTGGTTCTTCCTGGCATCAGTGCGTCATATATTTTGTTGATGCTCGGAATGTATGATATTACTTTGGTTGCAATTCAAGATCTAAATCTTTTGTTTTTACTGCCTCTGGCCATCGGTGTGGTTGGAGGAACTTTACTTACCACTGAAATACTTGGCAATGCAATGGAAAAACATCCTCAATTTACATATATGCTGATTATTGGTTTTATGATAGGTTCTCTATTGGAAGTATTTCCAGGGGTTCCTCAAGGGCTGGACATCCTATATTGTCTGATTACCTTTGTTGCAGGACTATTTATTATTTTGCGCATTGGAAGAAATAGGACATATTAAATATGGATAGCGTATTGGAAGAAATAGGACATATTAAATATGGATAGCGTATGAATGATAAATATAATATGAATGGCATATAATGATAAATACTATAATAGCTGAATAGAACGGTATACAGCTGGTATTGATGGCATGTAAAAAGGGTAGATTCAAATTCCTACGGAACTTGGCTACCCTTTTTTTGAGGTGTACCACAATGGAGTACGTCCTCCTTTCTAAACTTCCTCTTACCATAAATGAAACGAAGCTTCATATGGTCTAACCGGTCTTCTTGATTAGAACAACTTATCATGTGACAAATTGTTAATCTTGAAGAAAGTTTTTGCTATTAATTCCTGCTTTTCTTAAACTTCTGTATTAGGAAATATGCACTATCTCTGATCTGCCCTTGGCTTTCAGAATCGGACTGGCTGTCCGGGTTGCACTGATGCCTTCTATTCCATCTAAGATTATTTCAGGTAATTCTAGCTACTCGCTACCGATTAACAGAGGTACTCATTGGGAAGAGAAACCAATTTTGAAGTAATCCTAATTACTATGCATCTGCATTTCATCTGGTATTCTTTTACTCCTGGTATTTCTTTTTACTGAGTATGATGTTAAGATACCCTCATTATTGTCCAATAAACATTTCATCAAAAAGAAATCATAAAATTTAAAAAAATAGTCCACCCCATTTTTTTAGAATCATTTTTCGAATTGATATAAGAGGTGTCTGTGATGAGAGAAATAGATGATAAAGCAGTAAGAGCAAACCAAGATCAAAGTGATCTGGAAGTTTTTATCAAGGAATATGAATCGTACATATTGCATACGACCCATAAGGTGACGGGACAATATATCACCATTAGTGATGAGCGGTGGTCTGTATCTTTGTCGGCTTTTCATGAGGCGATTAAAAGTTATTCTTATGAAAAGGGAGCTTTTCTACCATTTGCAGAAACCGTAATTCGTAGAAGGCTATATGATTGGAACAGAAAACAGAGTAAGCAGAAGCAAGAAATCCTAATTGATTCTTTTACGGCAGAGGATTCTATGGACGAGGTTGATTTACCTGTCAAATTTGAAGTTGTTAAAAAGACTGCAGTAGTGGATGACATGGATGGAAAGCTTGAAATACAGGGATTATCTAGCGTACTTGCGCACTATGGAATTTCTTTTTTTCAATTGGCTGAAGTTTCGCCAAAGGCAGAAAAGACAAAAGTGTATTGTGGAAAGGCCATAGGATATCTAATTGATAATCCGGTTTTCATTACAGAAATGAAAAAAACAAAACTGTTGCCCCTTAAGATAATCGAAAAAAATTGTAAGGTACCCCGAAAAGTTCTAGAGCGACATAGAAAGTATATAATAGCAGGGGCGGAGATATTATCCGGAGATTATCCGATCCTCTCGGAATATCTAAGATTTGTAAGAGAGGTGAAAATGAAATGAAGGGGATTGTTGTAGATATTAAAAATCAAGATTCTGTTGTAATGACAGAAGATGGACAATTTACAAAAATGAAAAACAACCAATATGAGATTGGGCAATCCATCGTATTGAAAGAGCAAAAAGCTCGGATTAATATCTCTAGGTTTGCAGCTACTGTGGCTAGCATTGCAGCTGCGATGATGATTTGCACCATTGGTGCTGCAGCGTACTACATCCCAACTGATTATGTGAGTTTGGATGTAAATCCATCCATTGAATATGCAGTCAATCGTTTTGATCGTATTCTAAAAGCAGAAGCAATCAATGATGATGGAGAAGAAATTTTAGCAACGCTTCATCTTTCCAACATGAAGCTTGAGGATGCTGTTTTAGAAACTTTAAATCAATTGATATTGGAAGGCTATCTGACTGATGATCCAGATGGTGGTGTGGTGATTACGACATCTAATGATGATATGGATGCAGCTGAGTTGCTTGCTCAGCGACTGGAAGAAAATATTCAACAATATTTAGATAAACAGCCAGGGATTGTTGCAGAAGTAGACGCAGAAGCAATTGAACCGGCAAGACGAGAAGAAGCTATGGAAATGGGCATATCTCCAGGAAAGCTCAATTTAGTTGAAAAACTGCAAGCAAGTACTGATGGCGCAATCGTAATAGAAGATTGGGTTGGTGTTTCTGTAAAAGAAATCAATCAAGCAATCAAGACCAATCGTGTGCAAGAAAAGGAAGAAGAAAGAGAAGCCAATCAGACCAGTGATGGTGCCATTGAACTTTTTCAAAATCAAAATGAAAATACATTTGGTTTTTCTGGTGAAAAAGGCAATGGAACGAATCCTGAAAAGAACAAACCAGAACTTACTACTGAAAGTGGTATAACAGAAGCTCCAATTGAGAATGGCTCAACTAAGCCGGATAAAAGTGAAAAAACAAACAATGGAAATGGATCCCATGGAAATGGACCAAGTAAAAACTGATTCCTTGAGAATCAATGAATGAAGCCCTCACACATTTAACACAATATATAACAGTAAGAAAAAAAGCAGATGACCAATTCTTTGGAATCTGCTTTTTTTCACAAAAAAATCATATATTTTTTCACTTTCTTTCACAAGAATATTGTTGTATTTACAAAATCTTCTGCTATAATTAAATTAAATAGTTTGAAAAATTCGAAAATTTTGAAAGGTGAATGCGTATGAATAGCATGGAATTTGCAATAAACATGGAAAAGGAGAATAAAAGGTTCTATTTAGAGCAAGCGGAACGAGTCGATAACAGTGGATTGAAATCAATTTTTCATACGCTGGCAGAAGAAGAAAGTATCCACGCGCGAATCCTAAAAAATAAAATGGAATCAGTTCCTTATGAACTAAATGACACCTTTGCTGAGATTAAAAATATTTTTGTTGGAATTGGACAATATCAAGGCGCAGTGAAAAAAATACCAGATGCTTTTGATGCTTATACGTTGGCTTTGGATAATGAAAAAAAGAGCATAGAACTATATGAAAAAATGACGCAAGAAACCGATGATGAAAATGAAAAGAAGGTTTTTCATTATTTGATTAAACAAGAAAAAGGTCACTGCAAAGTTTTGGAACAATTGTTAGAACTGGTAACCAACGCCAATGAGTGGGTGGAGTCAGCAGAATTTGGGCTGAGAACAGAATATTAATAACCATATGAATCGAAATCTAGTAAAATCAACATATCCTAGTAGATGAATAGCCATAATTGTGATTGAAAAACCTTATTTAAGGGTATCGATAAGATGCGGATATAGACCGCATCTTTTGTTTTTTCTGACAAGGAAATTGGAATCTATGATTCGAGAATTTTCACTTTTGTATATGAGGTATACATCCTTTGGATGTAAATCGTATCATCATTCTAGATGTAAGAGGAGAACAGCTATGGAAAAGAGAATTGTTATTGTTGGTGCAGGATATTCGGGAATACTTACTGCAAAAAAATTGGCCAAAAGATTTCAAAATGATCAAGAAATAACCATTACTATAATTGATAAACATCCGTTTCACACAATGATGACTGAGCTACATGAGGTTGCTGCAAATCGAGTTGATGAGGAAAGTATTAAGATTAGCTTGAAAAAGGTTTTTTCTGGGAGAAAGGTGGATGTTAAGCTGGATACTGTGGTTTCTATAGACTTTGATGAGAAACAGGTAATCGGGAAGACCACTTCTTATTCATATGATTACTTGGTATTGAGCGCCGGTTCTAAACCCACATACTTTGGTATTGAAGGTGCTGCTGAGCATGCATTTGGACTTTGGTCCTATGAGGATGCGGTTGTATTAAAAAAGCAAATTCGTCAGATGTTTCGTGATGCGGCAGTCGAACCTGATTTTGAAAAAAGAAAAAAAATGCTTACCTTTTTTGTTGTGGGCGCAGGGTTTACCGGAGTTGAAATGGTAGGAGAACTGGCTGAGTATGTACCAATTCTATGCGAAGAATTTGAGATTGAAAAAGAAGAAGTGACTCTTTGTAATATCGATGCGATGAGCAGAACGATACCAAACTTACCTGAAAAACTATCTGAAAAAGTGGAACGTCGTATGAATCAGATGGGCATACAGACTGAGATGGAAACCAGCGTGGTTCAGGTAGGGGTTGGATTCATTGAGACGAAAAAAAGTGATGTGATCACACGACGCGAAACAAACACCGTAATTTGGGCAGCAGGGATTGAAAGTGCTGATATTGCCGCTTCATCTGCAAAAGTCCTAAAATCTGGAGGACGTGGTCGTATTGCGCTAGATTCATTCTTGCGATCAGAGGATCGAGAGGATGTTTTTGTCGTAGGTGATGATATGTTTTATATCCCAGAAGGAGAAGAAAGACCATTGCCTCAGACTGTGGAAAACTGTGAACATAGTGCAGCAACAGTTGCGCATAACTTGACTTGTGCCATTACAGGGCAGGGAACCATGAAGGCATATAGACCTGCTTTTCATGGGATTATGGTAAGTATTGGGGGCAGATATGGTGTTGCAAGAATTGGACTCCCAAATCGGATGATTAGTTTACCGTCTTTTTTTGCTATGTTTAGCAAGCATTTTATTAATGTCATATATTTTTGTCAGGTATTAGGCTGGAATAAGGTGTTTAGTTATATGCATCATGAGTTCTTTACGATACGAAACAATCGGAGCTTTTTGGGTGGTCACTTGTCAAATCGTACGCCAAGCTTTCTGATGGTACCACTTCGGGTTTGGCTTGGAGTTGTTTGGATTACAGCAGGTATGACAAGTCAATCTGCTCTTTCATCTATTGCGATATTTACGGGAGTTGCACTGGTTCTGGGGTTGTTTAATTTTCTGGCAGCGTTATTGTCAATGATTCTCCTTTGCTATATTGCAAATCATTCTGGGTTTTACTCAAACTTTACATGGATGATCTTCGCATCCATCGCAGTACTCATAGGAGGAGGTCGTACATTGGGTCTTGATTATTATGTGATGCCAGTTTTAAAGAGGGCATGGAAAAGTATTCCTGCTGTCCGAAAAATGTATTTTTATCATGATTAAGTGGAGAACTATTATCACTTTTATGCGTAAATATGATATGATATGAAGGGCACTTGAAAGCTTAAATCTATCAGGATAAGAGCTCATAAAATTGCCAATATTGAAATCTACTGAATGATAAAAGGCGGTAATATGAAATTCTTCAAAAAAACGGATCTCATTATCATTGGGATATTGATTGCAATAAGTGGCATTGGGCTTTCCCTATACCACTTTTTTGCTGTGGATGAACAAGTTGTGGCACAAATATATTATGAATCTCAGCTTGTAAAAACGATTGCGTTGGATAAGGGAAAAGATGAAACTTTTTCGATTCCAGAAAAGCCACAGGTGGTGTTTCACCTTTATGAGGATGGTTCCATTGCCTTTGAGGAGTCTGATTGTAAAGACCAAATTTGTGTACATGCTGGAAAATTACATTCTGCTGGTGAGTTTGCAGCTTGCTTACCAAATGAAATTGTACTTAAAATTGTACCTTTCAACGATGAAACCAATGAAGGTGCAGACCTTGTCATTGGAAATGGTCATACTAAGGGAGGGCAAAAGGAGTGAAAAAAAACAATTGGGATGTGGTAAAAGGAAGAGAAGATGCTACTCATCAATTGGTTTTGACAGCGCTTTTATTTGCGGTAGCCATTGTGCTGGCCATTGTTGAAACAATGTTGCCTTCTTTGCCAATTCCTGTCCCAGGGGTAAAGTTTGGTCTATCCAATGTAGCTGTCATGTATGCTCTTTTTTTCGTAGGATGGAAGAGAGCGTATGGAATCGCAGTTTTAAAAGGCTTTTTTGTATTTGTGACACGTGGAGCCATTGGATCTTTGCTTAGTCTAATAGGTGGTATCCTTTCGGTTTCTGTGATGATACTTCTATTGATTCTTTTTAGAAAAAAAATAACGTATGTTATTCTTAGTATATTTGGTGCTGTATTTCATAATCTGGGTCAATTTATAGGAATTATGGTGCTGTATACTGGTATGAGTATTTGGGCATATTTGCCTGTATTAATCATCGCTGGTATCGTTGCTGGTATCTTTACTGCTATGCTATTAAGATTTGTGTTACCAGCTTTTGCAAGGCTTGAGTAAGTGGAGGTTTCATTTTTGAAGAGGATAATAGCCCTTTGGCTTTGTGTATTGATTGTTTTTTCTATAACGGGATGTATGAAACCAAAACAGAACAGATATGAGACAGAGTTTTTAACGTTATTTGATACAATGACTCAAATCGTAGGATATGCGGATAATGAAGAATCGTTTCAAAAATCAGCGCAACTGATACATGATGATCTTGAAGAGTACCACGAGCTATATAATATTTACGAAGACTATCCTGGTGTAAACAATATCAAAATGATCAATGACAATGCAGGAATCAAACCGATTGTAGTAAATAAAAAGATCATAGATTTGTTGTTATTTGCAAAAGAAGCGTATGCACTGACGGATGGCAAGGTAAATGTTGCCTTTGGTTCTGTTCTAAAAATATGGCACGATCATCGGGAAGATGGTATTGAGAATCCTGAGGATGCTACTTTGCCTACTGAGGAAGAGCTGGAAACAGCAGCTCGACATGTGGACATTGAAGATGTGGTGATTGACCAAGAAAAGAGTACTGTTTATTTGGCTGATGCCCAAATGCGGCTGGATGTGGGGGCGATTGCAAAGGGCTTTGCTACAGAAGCAATTTGTGAGAACGCAGAAAAGTATGGGTTTTCTTCTGCATTGATTAGTGTAGGAGGCAATGTGAGGGCAATTGGAGAAAAGGCAAACAACGGTGGGGTATGGAAGGTAGGAATTCGAAATCCATATGATCAAAACGATGGAACTTTGAGCTTGGTAGGGTTGGATGATCAATCTCTTGTGACTAGCGGCGTTTATGAACGATACTATACTGTGAATCACAAGCAGTATCATCACATTATTAATCCAGAAACGTTGTTCCCTGCAGATTATTTTGTCTCTGTAAGTATATTATGCAATGATTCGGGACTTGCAGATGCTTTGTCTACAGCATTATTTAATATGTCTTATGAGGAAGGTGCTAAGCTGATTGAAACCATACCCGATGCAGAAGCGTTATGGGCGTTTTCCGATGGCAGTGTATCGTATAGTACTCATTTTAAAGAGTTTACAACAGAATAGATTTATGATTATAAAAGTTGGAGGTATAACATTGCTAGAAAAGAAAAAAAAAGTGATAAATTCATCAATGAATATTTTTATGATGATGCTAGGTACTGCATTTGTTTCTGCTGGTCTTGAAGTATTTTTGATACCAAATCGAATGATTGATGGAGGCATTGTGGGCATCTCGATTATGGCGGCCTACTTGACGAAGCTTCCTCTGGCAGCATTTCTTGTGGCTTTAAATATTCCGTTTATCATCGTGGGTTATTTTCAAATTGGTAAAACCTTTGCTATGAAAACACTGTTTGCTTTAGTATGCTTATCGGCTGGAGTTACTGTAATGCACAGCATACCTCCAATTACAGATGATTTGATCCTTGCAGCTGCTTTTGGGGGTGTGATTCTCGGCTCTGGGGTAGGTTTGATTATCAGAAATGGTGGATCTTTGGATGGAACAGAAATTCTGGCAATCTTATTTGACCGTCGAACTGGTTTTTCTGTCGGCGAAATCATAATGTTTTTTAATTTATTTATCTTGGGAAGTGCTGGGCTTCTTTATGGATGGGATCGAGCAATGTACTCTCTTTTGGCCTATTTCATTGCATATAAGACAATTGATGTGATGATAGAGGGCTTTAATGAGACAAAGGGGATTTTTATTGTTTCGGATCAGTATGTGGATATTGCTGATGCCATTAGAGATAGACTGGGACGTGATTTTATGGTCTTTGAAAGCAAAAATTGTAGATATACAGCTTCTAGCCCAACCATCTATGTGGTGGTAACTAGATTGGAAATCTCAAAGTTAAAATCTATTGTCAATGGATTTGACGATAATGCATTGATGACGATTTCGAGTGTAGAAGTTGAAGGTAGAAAGTTTAGAAAGAGAGCAATTCACTAATTGCAAAATAAATGAAATATGGTATGATTGAATATACCCCGTAGGGGTATATTTTGTTTTAGGGAGGGATGTAGTATGAAACAGAATATTTGCCAAGGCAATCCGGTGGCAATTAAGGATACATGCTGTGGTAAAAAGACAGTCAGAGAGACGGAACTAAAAGAAAATCTAACAAAACGTTTGAACCGCATTGAAGGTCAGGTACGTGGAATTAAAGGAATGATTGACAAAGATGCATATTGTAATGATGTGCTGATCCAAATTTCTGCAGTTCAATCTGCTTTGGATTCTGTAGGCAAATTGGTGTTAGAACGCCATATTCGGGGATGCCTTGTAGACGGAATTCGAGAGGGTGATGAACATATCATTGATGAGCTTCTGGTCACCATTGGAAAAATGAGATAAGAAGGTGAGTGAAATGAGCAAAAATACGCTGCAAATATCAGGTATGACTTGTGCTGCGTGCTCTGCTAGAATTGAAAAACTTGTAGGCAAGATGGAAGGGGTTGAAGAAATTTCTGTCAACTTGGCTGCTGAAAAGGCTATGGTTATTTTTGACGAAAGCGTAATCGATTTGCGTGCCATTACCAATCGAATTGAAAAAGCGGGATATGGGGCTGAATTATATCAAGATACGCGCTTGCTCGATCAGGATCAAGCCGATAAAGAAAAAGAAGTTCAGATACTTTGGACGAAATTTTTGATATCTGTTGTTTTTGCGCTTCCTCTTTTATACTTTGCTATGGCGCCGATGATTTCATGGGTATTATTGCCGATACCAGATTTTTTCAATCCGATGATGGAGCCGATGCACTACGGCATATTAGAATTGTTATTGCTCTTACCAATCGTGGCTTCTGGCTACCGGTTTTATACGGTGGGATTTTCGGCTATTTTAAGCCGAAGCCCTAATATGGACTCTCTTGTGGCGATGGGTACGACTGCGGCGATTTTTTATAGTATCTATGGAATTTATCTGATTGGAATAGGAAAACATTCTGGAGTGGAAAGTCTTTATTTTGAAACGGCGGGGATGATTATTACGCTAGTCTTACTAGGGAAATCACTAGAAGCGGTTTCTAAAGGGAAGACCTCGGCAGCAATCAAAAATCTTATGAGCATGACTCCAAAAATGGCCACAGTGATCATAGACGAAAAAGAGTATCAAATGCCAATCGAGGAGGTTCGTAAAGGTCAGGTGATTTTAGTAAGACCTGGTGAAAGAATCCCTGTAGACGGGATTGTCTTAGATGGAAAAACTTCAGTTGATGAATCCATGCTAACTGGTGAAAGTATACCTGTTGAAAAAACAAAAGGCGACGAAGTTTTTGCGGCTAGCTTGAATAAAAACGGTGTGATACGTTTTCAAGCTGAAAAGGTTGGTACAGATACGGCTTTGGCTCAAATTGTTAGACTGGTAGAAGAGGCACAAGGGTCTAAGGCACCTATCGCCAAATTGGCTGATGTTGTTTCAGGGTATTTTGTACCCATTATATTCGGCTTTGCTGTGCTTGCATTTGTTTTTTGGATGGTTCAAGGTGAATCGTTTTCGTTTTCGTTGACGATTATGATTTCAATCCTTGTGATTGCTTGCCCTTGTGCACTGGGTCTTGCGACTCCTACGGCAATTATGGTTGGGACTGGGAAAGGTGCCGAATACGGGATTTTGATAAAAAGTGGGTCTGCTTTGGAACTGATCCATAAGGTGGATACGGTAGTACTTGATAAAACTGGCACGATTACCGTGGGAATGCCAATGGTTACTGACATTGAATGCTTTGGGGAGGAGTCAAAAGAAGAGGTTCTATTTTTTGCTGCATCCGCTGAAAAAGGTTCTGAACACCCTCTGGGTGAAGCGATTGTGAAAGAGGCAGAGCATTTGAGTTTAGAATTAGTTCCATCTGACCATTTTCACTCAATCACTGGATATGGGATAGAGTCAACCATACTGGGGAAAAATGTTTTGGTTGGAAACAAGAAACTGATGGAAGAAAAGGGGATTCTCCTAAGGGATGAAACTGAGTTTTCGACAAAGCTTTCAAAAGAAGGAAAAACTCCGATGTTTGTTTCGGTGGAAGGAACTCTATCGGGGATGATTGCTGTATCGGATCGGATGAAAGATGGGAGCAAAGAGGCGGTGCAAATGCTTCAAAAGATGGGGATTGAAGTGGTGATGATTACAGGTGATAATCGGAACACTGCCTTGTCTATTGGAAAACAGGCTGGTATACAGCAAATTTTAGCTGAAGTACTTCCCGGAGACAAAAAAGAAGCAGTGCAGCAACTACAGCAACTAGGAAAAACAGTTGCTATGGTGGGGGATGGAATAAATGATGCACCGGCGCTAGCTCAATCGGATGTTGGTATTGCAATTGGTACGGGTACGGATGTGGCGATGGAGTCGGCGGATATTGTATTGATGAAAAGCAATCTTTTAGATGTGGTTACTGCTATTCAGCTGGGAACTCGAACCATAGGAAATATTAAGCAAAATCTGTTTTGGGCGTTTGGATACAATGTTGTGGGGATTCCTATTGCAGCTGGACTATTGTATTTGTTTGGGGGGCCTTTACTCCATCCAATCCTTGCTGCGGCGGCAATGTCTTTCAGCTCTGTATCGGTTGTAACAAATGCACTAAGATTAAAAGGTTTTAAGCCCCATAAAATGGGTTAATATGATATAGGAAATAAAGGAGAACAAAAATGAAACAAATGAACATGATAGTAGAAGGCATGTCTTGTGGACATTGTGTCAATGCAGTTGCCAATGCTCTTACAGCGCTTTCGGGGATTGCGGAAGTATCAGTGGACCTACCTTTGAAAACAGTAACCGTTGATTTTGATGAGGATATGGTGACATTAGAAATGATGAAAAAAGCAATCGAAGAAGAAGGCTATGAAGTGGTATGATTTTGAAAAGCAGGATATGCATAACATTATTGAGCAGAGCAAAGTATTCATGATACGAGGCTAAGATGGAAGGGAGAGGTAGAAGTGGAACAAGACAGAACAATTCAAAAAGTTATAACTGGAAAAGCAGCGATTGATGGGGCTGGTGTGCATTTGGTCAGAATTTTTGGCTATGATGACACAAAGGATTTTGATCCGTTTTTAATGTTGGACTCATTTGATTCTACGAACCCAGATGATTACGTTAAGGGGTTTCCTTGGCATCCCCATCGTGGAATAGAAACCATAACCTACTTAATTCACGGAAATATCGAACATGGGGATAGCTTGGGAAACAAGGGTACGATTCTAGATGGCGATTTTCAGTGGATGACTGCCGGTTCTGGGATTATACATCAAGAAATGCCAAAAGCTACTCAGAGGATACTTGGTGTACAGTTGTGGTTGAATATGCCTGCTGCCCATAAAATGGAGGCGCCAAAGTACCATGGGTTCCAAAGATGGATGATTCCTGCTGTGAAAGAGGAAACTGTAAAAATCCATGTTATTTCGGGAAAGTATAAAGATACGGAAGGCGCGATGCAGGGGGAATATGTAAAACCCACGTTCTTAGACGTTGAAATCAATCCAAATGCAAGCTGGCTTTTGGAAACTGATCCAGAAGATAATTTGTTTGTATATGTATGTGATGGAAGCGCTATCTTTGAAAAGAATTCAAAAATGGAAATTGGAAGCAAGCATGTTATCTTGTTTGAACATGGTAAACAGCTAGAGATACACGGTGGAAATGAAGGAGTCCGATTCCTTCTTTTGGCGGGAAAACCACTAGAAGAACCAATCGCTTGGGGTGGTCCTATTGTCATGAATACGCAAGAAGAATTGGATTTGGCCATGAGAGAGTTAAACAATAACACCTTTGTTAAGTAAAATTACAAAAATAAAATAATCTGAGATGAAAGTAAAATAATCTGAGATGAAAGCAAAATCCAATTGCCTTTTCAATATTGAAAAGGCAATTGTTATAATTGAAAAAGAAGGATATAATTGAGAAATGAAGTGAAACAAAATCGATGATTGCACTTCATTTCGTTTTATTCTGCGTCGTAGAGGGGATTGTTTTTATGCTTGAATTATCGGCAATACAAGATACTGTAAAAAACGTGGCAGATGCGATTACTGCCGCCCTTGAAATTGAAACAGAAATTGTGGATGAACATCTAGAAATTATTGGTGGTACAGGAAGATATACTAGAAGAATAGGGACCTATGAGGAGGATGGCAATCTGGAATCAGGGTTTATATATTCAAAATTGCTTCGTACTGGGGGTAATTATATTTGTATCAATCCAGAACAAGATCCAGAATACGCTCCGAGTCAAGGAGAATTGGGGGAAATATGTTGTCCCATCAAATTAGGCACTCGGATTGTAGGCTTAATCGGCTTGGTAGCCTTTACTGAAGAACAAAGAGAAAAAATAATTAAAAACAAAATAACATTGCAACTTTTTTTAGAGAGAATGGCGGAATTATTGGCTAGTAAATTGTCAGAAACGGAACAAAAAAATCAGCTTCAAGGCATTGTAGAATCAATGCATGAGGGTTTGATTGCCATAGATCGAGATTGCGTGATACGCTCGTGCAATTATCAGGGTGAACAATTATTGCAGAGGAAACGGGATGGAATCATTGGAAAAAAACTTTCGGAGATTTGTCCGATGGAAGATGCAGAACGTGCAGTGCAACAAGGGATTACAACGAGGGATAAGGAAGTGATTTATTGCAATAATCATGAAGAAAGTCGATTGCTTTGCTCTTTTATCCCTTTAGATGGTCAAAATCAAGAAGGTTTTGAAAGCCAATCATCTGGGGCTGTAATACTATTCCAAACATTGTCTGTGGTACGGGAACGGATGTACCGTATGACGGCAAATGAAAAGCATACTACGTTTGATGATATCATTGGTGAAAGTGGAACTATCAAGAAGGCGAAGAGGCGGATGGTTCAAGTTGCTTCAAGTGATTCAACTATTTTGATTACAGGTGAAAGTGGGACGGGAAAAGAATTGTTTGCAAGAGCAATTCATTCGGAAAGCCTAAGAAAGAATCATCCTTTTATTGCGGTTAATTGTGGAGCAATTCCAGAAATGCTTTTAGAAAGTGAATTGTTTGGATACGAAAAAGGAGCCTTTACAGGTGCTGATTCGAGAGGAAAGCCTGGCAAGTTCGAGATTGCAAATCAAGGGACGATCTTTTTGGATGAAATCGGAGATTTGCCACTTCACTTGCAGGTGAAATTGCTCCATGCAATCCAAAATCGGAGAATTGATCGAGTTGGCGGTGTTAGCCCAATTGACATTGATGTGCGTATTATTGCTGCTACAAATAAAAATCTGGAAAATATGATAGAGGTGCAAGAATTTAGAGAAGATTTGTTTTTTCGTTTAAATGTGATTCCCATCACAGTTCCGCCACTACGTGATCGTGACGGGGATGTGGCATTGCTTCTCCAATACGCTTTGGAAAAGTTTAATGGAATCATGAAGAAATCGATTCAAGCTTTTGATCAGGATGCCATGAAAGCATTGCTTTCCTACCGTTGGCCTGGCAATATTAGAGAACTTGAAAATGTTGTTGAATACGCTGTCAATATGGAGGACGGAAAGTTAATCCGTACAGGTAACCTGCCAGACAAGATTTTTCGAAGAACACCCATTTTATGTGGCGGGGAAGGACTAAAAGAAAAACTGGACGCATATCAACGAATGCTGATTGAAAGTTGTTTGGATGAAACGGGTCGTTCCACAGAGGACAAGGTGCTTGCTGCGAAAAAGCTTGGAATTAGTGAATCGACATTATATAGAAGAATCAGAGAACTGGGAGTTCGAGGATAGGATAAATTGAAAGGAGTTGTTACAAAATAGAATCTAAGCAAATCTATTTTGAAACAGCCTCTTTCAATGGAGCTCCCGCGCGGGATCGAACCGCTTACCTGCGCGTTATGAACGAGTCACTTATATATATACTACCATAGTTATAAGAAAATATTAGAAAATAAGTAGTCATCGATTTAGCCGCAATTTTAGTGCAAATCTGTTGAAATTAATAACTTTAATGCAATTATTTACCTTTTTTTGCAAGGATTAAGAGTATAATTAATTATGGTGTACAATTAATTTGCCTTAATACAAAAACAAAGAGGAGGAAATATTAAAGTGAAAAACAAAAAAGCAATTTGCTCATTAGTTTTGGTTATAGTGCTTATACTCTGTAGCGCTTTTCCTGTATTTGCAACCTCGGACAATTACACTAATACTGAAACATTTTGGGGTTACAGCACAGATTACGGCACTAAAGCTTGGAAAATTACCACTCGATTGGACGTTGATTATTCAGGGACGTCGTCTACTGCTAGGACGATAACAAAAATTTGGACTTCTGCGATTAATGATTACGACCATAGTGATGACGATTTGGGAAATGGAACCTATGGATTTACTGGTGGAATAAAAACATATGCGGGATCTACAAAATTAGGAACAGATTATCCAAACTCTTTCACCACTTATTCTGTAATAAAAGATCCTTCGGATTATTTGTATTTTGCTAAAGCAAAAACTGTATCTTATAGGATTCCAGCAATTAATACTGGTAAAGTTGTAGGATACTTCGCTTTCAACAACTCAGGTTGGATCGCAGTAGATTCTTGGGCTAACACATTAACAAATTCAATATATTAAAAAAGGAGGTTATGTAAGATGAAAAAGACTTTAAGAATTTCTATAGGTATAGCAATGGCGCTTGTACTTTGTTTCTCCATTATTTCTTTTGCTTCTTCCGACATCGGTTCAGATAAGATTAATCGTTCGGGAGTGGAAATAATGTTAAAAGTTGCAGGTGCAATTAAAGACTATAAGAATACAGATGTTAACCAAATACAGACCGTAATCGGAGAAGTAAATGGAGAAAAAATCTATAATAAGAATTTTGAATTAGACTATATCAAGGCTGTGGAATTTGGCAGTGACGATCCTTATGGAGATGCCATTAAAAGTACAGAAGAAAGAATTCTTGATTTGCAATACGCACAAGAAAATGATATTTCTGTAACAGATACGGAAGTTCAGGAATACGTGGCATATCAGCGGGATTTATATGAAAACGAGAGTGACAGTGAAGTCAAAGCAGTTTTAACGGAGTATATTTCAGCATTAGGGATGACCGAAGATGAGTATTGGAATGATTTTGAAGTTGAAGAAAGCTACAATTACCTTCTCCATTGTAAAGTTCTAAAATCACAAAAAGAAAACAATGTAGATCGAGATGTTTTATTAAAAGATGCATCTATCAAAATCACGGACGAAAACTATAAGAAAGACAAAATCGACAAGAACAACTTTGTTCACTAGAATTAGAAAAATCGAAACAATAAAAGTTCAGAGGCAAATAAAAAGAACTATGTGCACTCAATGTGAATGGGGTCGGGGCTGTTTCAAGTTTCGTGTAAACACTAAACTTGATGTAAGATATCAAGAAATTGCAGATGCCCTAGGTATGAACCCAAGAGAACTGCTTGAATTAGAAGGGGCTGTTGCAAAATAGAATTTTGCAACAGCCCCTTTGTTAAGAGATGTAATTTGCAGATTATTTGTTCAGAGTTGGGTATTTTTCATCAAATGTAATTTCATCTTTTCCATAGTGTATATTTGTACGAATCTTACCACGTTGTTTTTGCATTACGTAGATAATCACTGGTACAATAATACAGATTACAGAAATAATGAATACTGGAATACCACCATCTTCAAATAACAGAAGTATCATGGCACCAATTTGAATTGCCAAACAGAAGTAAGCTAGTCCAGGATACCATTTCGCTTTCACAGTCAGAACTTCATCAGGAATATAGCCTCTTTCCTTTAACTTTTTACGGAATACGATTTGAGACCAACAAATGGATACCCAACAAAGTGTTCCGGTAAAGCCTGAAATTCCAAGCAGATTTGCGTATAGTGGAAGTCCATCTGCACCCCAAAGTCCTAACTCGTCAGATGCAAAGCCAAGAAGGAATACAATCCACATTGGAACAATTGTAAACACAGTTGCATTTTGTGGTGTGTTAAATTTGTTTAAGTTAGACAAGAATTTTGGTGCCATACCTTCAACAGAAAGACCATATAAAGCACGAACTGTTCCATATAGTCCTGAATTAGCACAGCTGAATGCAGCAATGAGAGTTGTCAATGTGAAGAGTCCTGCTGCCCATTTCAAGCCATAAATACCAAGTGTGTATGCAAAGATGGATTCGTCCAAACCTGCCTCTGCATATGGCACGATTAAGGTTAAAACAAATACTGGGATGAGATAAATCAAAATAATTCGGAATGCTACTCTTCGACAAGCAAGTGGTACGTTTTTCGCTGGATCTTGTGTTTCAGCAGCAGAAAGACCTACGATTTCAGAACCCTGGAAGTTAACAAGAGTCCAAATCATATAAGTGATAATAATAAAGGTACCTGCAGGGAATAACTGCTCAAATACGCTTCCTTCACCACCCAGTAATACTTGACTTCCGATGAAACCACCTTCAGCAGTGTAAGGATGTAAGTTCGAACCAATCAGTCCGAAGAAGATTCCAAAACCACACAGTGTAAATACAGCAACTGCAAGGATTTTAATGATGGCCATAACCGATTCGATGTGACCAAACCATGTGACGTGATATACGTTAACAAGGGTAAGCAATGCCAACGCAACAATACCCCATACAAAGGTACTCCATGCTGGATTGTCAAATGGTAGTTTAATAAAGTAATTCATAAATACCGCGCAAGCAAGTGCTTCGGATGGAACATAAGCCACCCAGTTTGCCCAATAAGCCCAGGCTATACCTGTAGCTGCTGTGTCTCCCATAAACTCTCTTGAATAGGAAACAAAAGAACCACGTCTCGGAATGTTGACAAGTAATTCCGCGAATGACTGCATAACGCCATAAATGGTGATACCGGCTATGATATAAGCGATTAGTACAGCTCCGGGACCCATTTCAGAGAATGTTAAGCCCAGACCAAGGAAATAGCAGGAACCGATGATTCCTCCCAAAGCGATGAGTGACACATGCCATGGGCGTATGCCTCGCTGTAGTGTTCTTTCTTCTGAAGCATTAACATTAAGATTTTGCTCAGTCATTAGTTTCTCCTCCTGTTCGGTTTTAAAATTTGCATAAGAATAATAAGATTATGAATATTATAATAATTCTTGACAGATAAAAAATAAAGCAAATTTTGTGCCAGTCATAGAATTATTTAAAAAACAGGTAAATTTACACATTTAATTATGACTAAGTTGTTGTTTTGTTGGGATATCATTGCGATTGAGTATCAAAAGTGATACTCAATTGTCAGAATTGAAAAATAAAAAAACAGAAGTAATCCGAAAAAATGGGTTTCAACCCATCTTTTTTATCTTACTTCTGTTTTGTAATTAATTGAATAGTGAAAATATTTTTGAATCATAATTGGATATATGTATCACAATTCAATATGAACCATATGCAGGGATTCATTAAGGTTTTAATCGAATTGCTGCCATAGCACATGCACCTTCATGGACTACTTGAAAGCCCTTTTCTTGTGCGTAGGCGACGATCTCATCGTTATATGTACCTGGTTGCAACCATATTTTTGGATATACCGCCGGATCCATTTTCTCTAGAGTTTTCATCGTTACTGCTGGTGGTATGACAAAATCAATGCAATCAGGTTTGTTTGGCAATTCATCAAGACTTTGATAGCATTTTGTTCCATCTTCCATCTCTGTGTAGTTTGGATTTACGGGATATGCTTCATATCCGTTATCAACAAAAGTATGATAGATATGATTCGCTGTTTTTTCTGTATTCGGTGTAGCTCCTATGACAGCCCATACTTTTTTTGATAGCATTTCATTCATTTTTTGTTCATTGTTCATCGTACGGTCTCCTTCACTGTAAAGTATGATATATTGTATTATTTCCCATTATTTAGACATTGAAACAGGGAGGTTTTACAATCGGAAAACTATTGTGTTGTTTCATTGTATTGTGATAGAATAGACTGATTAGTATAAAAAAAATTTATAGATGGAGGACGATAAAAAATGAGAGCGGTAATCACTGTGATCGGTAAAGATATGGTAGGTATATTAGCAAAAGTAAGTACAACATGTGCAGATGCAAATGCCAATGTAATCGAAGTAACTCAGTCTGTATTACAAGAGTTTTTTGCAATGGTCATGCTAATTGATATTGAAAAAATGAATTGCGAGCTAGGACAGCTACAAGAAAAGCTGAAAGGGAATGCACCTGGGATGACAATTCACTTGATGCATGAAGATATTTTTAATTCTATGCATCGTATATAATATGGAAGAAACACTGGGAGGTAGAATATGCTCAATATGACCGATATCATGGAAACCATCACCATGATACAGGAAGAAAATCTAGATATTAGGACGATAACGATGGGAATTTCCTTACTGGACTGCTGTGACAATGACATTGAACGTTCTTGCGAAAAGGTATATGAAAAAATATATCGATGTGCAAAGGATTTGGTTAAGACTGGATGTGACATTGAACAACAGTATGGAATTCCGATTATTAATAAAAGAATATCGGTTACGCCAATTGCTATGCTCGTAGGTGCTTCTGGCGGTGACCCAGTAAAATATGCCATGACTTTAGATCGTGTGGCAAAGGATGTGGGCGTGAACTTTATCGGTGGATTTTCAGCCTTAGTAAATAAGGGCTTTTCACCTGGGGATCGTGAACTAATTCAAGCGATTCCAAGAGCTCTAGCAAATACAGAGTTTGTATGTTCTTCTGTCAATATTGGTTCAACAAAATCAGGAATCAATATGGATGCAGTTAGAACCATGGGGCAAGTGGTTCGTGAAGCGGCGGAATTGACAGCGGATCGGCAGTGTATTGGAGCGGCAAAGCTTGTGGTGTTCTGTAATGCTCCGGATGATAATCCGTTTATGGCAGGTGCATTTCATGGACCAGGAGAACCTGATTGTGTGATTAATGTGGGGGTATCAGGACCAGGAGTGGTTCGAGCTGCTTTGGCCAAAACAGGAAATGACTGTGATTTGACACAAGTTGCGGATATTATTAAAAAAACAGCCTTTAAAATCACGAGAATGGGTCAGCTTGTAGGAAGTGAAGCTTCAAAGAGATTAGGAGTACCTTTTGGAATTGTGGATCTTTCTTTAGCACCTACTCCTGCTGTTGGAGATTCGGTGGCACATATACTTGAAGAAATTGGGCTAGAAATGTGTGGAGCTCATGGTACTACTGCAGCGCTTGCTATGCTCAACGATGCAGTGAAAAAAGGTGGCGTTATGGCTTCTTCTAATGTTGGAGGACTATCTGGTGCATTTATTCCTGTTTCTGAAGATGCAGGTATGATTGCGGCAGCAAAAGAAGGTGCTCTTTCCATCGAAAAGTTAGAAGCTATGACAGCAGTTTGTTCTGTAGGGCTTGATATGATAGTAATACCTGGTGAAACGCCAGCAGAAATTATTTCTGCAATTATTGCTGATGAAGCAGCAATCGGAATGGTCAATTCAAAAACTACTGCGGTAAGAGTCATTCCTGCAATTGGAAAGAAAGAAGGAGATGAACTTGAATTTGGAGGACTTCTCGGAAGTGGTCCTGTGATGAAGATCAATCAAAAGTCTCCAGCTAAAATGATACAACGGGGCGGACGTATTCCAGCACCACTTCAAAGCTTGAAAAATTAATTCTTTGGTCGAATCAATATAGCACACGGATTTTTCCGTGTGCTTTTTTAGCTTTTGACTTTATATTGTTCCATCAAGATTAAGCGCTGACATAAACTTGGCGATTATCCTAATTTGATCTGATATGTCAGGTTTGGGATTGAATAATCTACATGAAATTGAAAACGGATCTGAGCATATTTTTTTTCAAAATATATTTTATTGGAACGACCGTTTCCAATCATATTCGAAAATGATGTGCCATTGCAAGCAAATACGATGTTTTGGGTATTTGGATCTTTTAAAAGGATTTGAGTCAATTGATCTTCCATTTGATCCTTTGCAAGTTCAGCTTCTACAAGTTGGCGGAATGCGGGATGATAACCACCTGCTATCTCACCGTTTGTAGCGATATGGTCCGTACTCTTTAATCCGATTCGGATGACGTTGACACCAGCATTGGTTAAGATACGGTACATTTCTTTTGTAGTCAAGATGGTTTCTTCCATCGTAAAGGGCTTATAACTTCCGTTTTGGTACATTGAATATAATTCAGTATCTTCAATGATGATAGTTGGATATAATCTTCCAATGGAAGGTCCTATTTGAGCTACTGCTTTTGCAGATGCAATTGATTTTTCTGGGGTGTCTCCCGGGAGCCCTATCATAAGCTGTAAACCCAACTCAAATCCGTACGCTTTGATCAGAAGGGATGCATCGTAAACGGACTGAATACTGTGACCACGATTAGATAATTTTAAGACTTCTTCATCAAGTGACTGCACACCCAATTCTATGATATCAACTTGGTGTTGTTTTAAAAGAGCAAGTATCTGGTCATCGATATAATCAGGTCTTGTGGATAGATGTACCTTTTGAATTTTACCTGCTTCTTTGTATTCTTTTGCTACAGAAAGATAAGCTTCCTGATCTGATTTGGGGATTCCGGTAAAACTGCCGCCGTAAAATGCGATTTCTGTTGTTTGTATTCCTCTGCCGGTTATTGTTTTTAAGTATTCATCGATTTTGAATTTCATCTCCTGTATGGTCAATGGCCCAGTACGCGCGGTTATTTTTTTTTGATTACAAAATACGCAGTCGTTTGGACAGCCTAGATGGGGAATGAAAATTGGAATAATTGCATGGGTTTTCATATGATTGCTCCTACTATACTCTGATTGTATTCAGTCTGCGTTTTACATGTTATTGATTCATTGAAGTGGCTAGGAAAATAGAGTTTTAACAAGGGATTTCAATGATAGAACCGATATCTTCTAAAAGCATGTTGGGTATGTCCACCACACCCACACCTCGATTTTCAATAAAAGAGCGTATTTGTGTATGGTCTGGGTGGGTGCTGAGATTACCAGAAAAAAAGACACTATCGCCGATTCGTCCTGACGCACCTCCTAAAAATCCATAAGGAAACCCGGATAGGGAGACGAAACCTTTTTGGATGACCAGCACTTTTATGCCGAAATGAATCAAGGCATTTGATAATCCTAGATCGGATGTAATTACGCTGTTTTGGTCTACCACAACTAAATTGCATTTGGTATAGCCTTGTTTTACAGAAATATGGGTGAGTTGATGCAGTTTTGCAATTTCCAACACTTTTGAGTCCGTATGTTTCAAATTGTGGATGAAAAAGGAACCGACCTGAACCCCGTTAAAAGGTATATTGGCGGGGTAGGTTTTATCTAGCTGTGTTTTTCCAATGGATACATCTGCAGTTATTGATTTTAACTGCTCACCAATCAACTGATATTGCTGTGGGGATATGATGAGTTGATTTTCGAGAAAGCAGGCATAGATATCTGGATGAGAGGAAATGGCATCATAAACAAACGAAGTGGGTTTGATTTCAATTAGTCTATGACCTTCCTCTTGTAGCATGTTTTTTAATTGTTGGTTTGCCCTTTGGGATATTAATAATGTACTCATATGAAGATTATACATGAGTTTTTCAAAAAAATATATCTAAGGTTATGTTGGGATGAATGAATCTCAAAGGTTAATAATACATATCAAACAAGTAATCTATCAGGATTTGATTAAAAGAATCGGTAGGGGGTAAATCTAATCCATAAGGAGGGATTGCTATGATTGATTGGTGGACGGAAGATTTATCTGTGGGTTTAACTAAAATTGATAATCAACATAAGCTTTGGTTTGCAAAAGCTGAAGAGCTGTTTTTAGCAGGTAGAAATCGGAAAGCAAAAGAGTACGTAGGGGAAATGCTTGATTTTATGGAGTATTACACGAAAAAGCATTTTTATGATGAAGAGCGCTTTATGGTGCAGATTGGTTACCCTGGTTATAAAAATCAAAAGGAGCTACATAGTAAGTTTGTCTACCAGCTAGAAGAAATACAAAAGGACTTTAAGGAGTCTGGCGGGAATGTATTAATTGTGCTAAGAGCAAATAAAATGGTTGTGGAATGGCTACGTTATCACATCTCTCATGAGGATAAAAAGATTGGGGACTTTGTGAGAAGCCAATTTGATCAGTAAAACATATTTTAATCGTGTGTATATATTGGAAGAGGATAATGAAAACAGATTCATTATCCTCTTTTGACTGTGATCAGTATCGGTTCACGCTTGAGGGATAAAGTTGGGAACTTTGTTTTGATTTTCAGGTTGGGATCACAGAGGGTTGATAAAATAGGGGAATTCGGTATAATAAATTATACACATCTAAGGAATGGAGTAAAAGAATGCCTAAAATAACCAATGACTGGCTTCCTGCAATTGAGGAAGAATTTAAAAAAGAATATTATCTTGAATTAAGAAAGTTTTTATTGCAAGAATATAACACGTATCCTGTTTATCCCAAAGCAGATGATATCTTTAATGCATTTCATTTTACGCCATTGAGCAAGGTAAAAGTGGTGCTGATTGGACAAGACCCTTATCACAATGAAAACCAGGCTATGGGTGCTAGCTTTTCGATTCCTATGAGTCAAAAAGAAATACCACCATCGCTGGTAAATATATACAAGGAACTCAAAGATGATGTTGGTTGCAGCATTCCAAATCATGGATACTTGAAAAAGTGGGCTGATCAGGGTGTTTTGCTACTGAATGCTGTGTTGACGGTTCGTGCACATCAAGCCAATTCTCATAGAGGAAAAGGTTGGGAACTCTTTACCGATTCTGTCATTCAAGCTGTCAATCAGGAGAATCGTCCCATTGTGTTTTTTCTGTGGGGAAAGCCTGCTCAAATGAAAAAACAAATGCTGACCAATCCAAATCACTTGATTTTGGAAGCACCGCATCCAAGCCCATTGTCTGCATTTCGTGGATTTTTTGGGTGCAAACATTTTAGCAAAGCAAATGATTTTTTGATTGCCAATGGGTTAGAACCCATAGACTGGCAAATATAAATTGATATAGTAAAATTTTGGAGGTATGAAATGGGAACAGGAACAATAATCGGAATCATCATTGGGATCGTTGTAATCCTAGGAATCATTGGATTTGTTGGCATGTACAATGGCTTTGTAAAACTGAAAAATGCTGTGGAAGAAGCCTTTGCAACTATGGATGTCTATTTAAAGAAGCGATATGATTTGATACCAAATCTTGTAGAGACAGTCAAAGGATATGCAGTCCATGAAGCAGGTACGTTAGAAAAAGTGGTACAAGCAAGAAATATGGCTGCTGGTGCAAATACGGTTGAAGAAAAGCTTCAAGGAGAAAATATGCTCCACAGTACTTTGAAGAGCCTATTTGCTATTGCTGAGGCATATCCTGATTTAAAGGCAAACACCGGTTTTTTAGATTTGCAAGCCCAGTTGAATCGGTTGGAAGAAGATATTGCAAATGCCAGAAAGTATTATAATGCTGTTGTGAAAGAATATAATATTAAAACGGAGTCTTTTCCAAGCAATATCGTTGCAGGTATGTTCGGATTTAAAAGAAAGCCAATGTTTGAAGTGAAAGATCAAGTAGAAAGAGAAACCGTTAAAGTTCAGTTTTAAAAGCATTTCATGGACTGAATCATATTGAGTAATCGTTTGAATAGCATATTTGGCAGTATTTTTAGCAGTGTATTAGATAGTTTGTTTGGCTGCCTATCGTGGTGCGATTCAATTGGAATGACAGGAGAATATAATGAGACGATGGGGAATGGCTTTTCTGGTGTTGCTGGTTGCAATTGGTATATTGTTTACACCAATCAGTGCATTTGCGGCATCTGAGAATGATGAGAGTATTGTTACTGAAGACAATGGGTTTCTAACAGATGAATACGATGTGACAGTAGATTTGACCGAAAACAATGTTGTTCATGTTACGGAAGATATCTCGGTTGATTTTCTTGAATCAAGACATGGGATTTATCGATATATCCCATATCAAGGAACTGTAACAAGGCAGGTGGATGGAAAAATCGTTCAGGAATATTATCAAATGGATATATCTAATATGCAAGTACCTGGATATGATTTTGAAACATATCGGGAAAATGGATATCTTGTCATAAAAATCGGGAGTCCTGACTATGTATTAGAAGGTCCCATGAATTATGAAATTTCCTATCAGTGCACATTGTATGATGATGAAAACGCAGCATTCGACAGTTTTTATTGGAATTTAATCCCAAATGGTTGGGCTACAGTAATCAACCATGCAACAATCAAGATTCATATGCCAAAACAGTTTGACCAGAACCGAGTGGAATGGATTTCAGGTGCCTATGGAGCAACGGATCAAGATGCAGTTCAGTGGAATGTTGATGGTCTTGAAATCACAGGCAGTACCATTGCCCCACTTTCTGTAGGAGAAGGTATTACTGCAAATATAATTTTACCTGAAGGCTACTTTGTCATGGAAAAAACTATGACATGGGCATACTGGTTGATGATGGTTTTTGTGACGGGAGCACCGCTGGTTAGTATTCTGTTATGGTTCTTGTTTGGGAGAGATCCGAAAGTAATAAAGACAGTAGAATTTTATCCACCCGACGAGATGAATTCGGCGGAAGTAGGCTATATTATTGATGGTGTTGTGGATAGTAAGGATGTTGTTTCTTTGATTATCAATTGGGCGAACAAGGGATATTTAGAAATTGTTGAATCAAATAGTAAAGAGTATATTTTAAAAAGATTGAAAGACTTAGAACCAGACGCAAAAACATATGAGTATACGATGTATCATGGATTGTTTGGCGGGAAAGAAGCTGTGGCTTTATCCGAACTAAAGGGTGAATTTTATGGTACCTTCGAAGCTGTGAAAAGTCAACTTCGCGCCCACTTCACCATGAATCGTGAAAACCGAATTTTTACCCAAAGCTCCCTGAGTGCTAGGGCGTTAGGGCTGCTTTTCATGATGATACCAATGATATCGGTTCTGTATTTTTGTTCGATACTGGATCGGCAGCATAATGGAGCGATTTTCCTTGGTGCTCCAGCGGTTTTATTTTCAATCTTGGGTTTTATATTATGGATTCGAGGCTACGATATGAAGGAAAGCCTTACAAATTCATCGTTGATCCTTCATCGTTTCGGTGGTCTTTTGCTGTTTTCAGTGGGCGGAATCGGAATCATTGCATATGGTATCTACACAATTCAAAGCAGTCTGATCGGGATCATTGGTGTTTTTTCTGCAGGTATCACTTTGTTTTTAACGACAATTATGAAAAAGAGGACCAAGAAAAGCGCTGAACAAATGGGTAAACTCCTGGGCTTTAAGGAGTTCATACGCACTGCGGAATTGGACCGAATTGAACAGTTAGTAGAAGAAAATCCAAGTTATTTTTATCATGTTTTGCCATATGCCTATGTTTTTGGATTGAGCAGTAAATGGGCGAAGCACTTTGAAGCGTTGACGCTGGAACCTCCAACGTGGTATGGCAGTTCATATCACCATTCGGCATTTAATAGTATGGTGTTCTTACATAGCTTTCATCACTATACCAATATGATGCAGCAGAATATTATCATACCACAAGTTGTATCTGGAAACGGTGCTGATGGTGGTGGATTTACTTCGGGTGGAGGCTTTTCGGGTGGAGGTTTTTCTGGCGGAGGAGGAGGCAGTTGGTAGAAAAAAAGTCAGCCGAATGGCTGACTATATCTGGTCGATGGTCGGATTAACATGATAGAAATTTTTTAGTTCTTCATACTCTGATTGAGCTTCTTTTCGGAATTTTCCAGTTTTGACTGCACGAAGCATGATGTTTTTTGAGGTATGCTCTAGACTTGTAAACTCAATCATTGAAACATCATAGCCTTTTGTTTCTAACTTTAAACTTCTTAAGCCATCTGTTAAGATGGCGCAAAAGCGTTCGTTTAGGATGCCATGTTTAAAGATTGGTTGATGTAGCTTGTTGGAAATTTGGGAAAATAGTTCGTGCTGACAACAAGGGACTGACAGGATGATTGAGGCATTCCAGCCAACTGCCTTCATAAGAGCAAAGTCTGTTGCTGTATCACAGGCATGAAGCGTTACTACCATATCAGCCTCATTGCTGCCTGTATATTCAGCAATATCGCCTTTTAAGAACTTTAGCTCCAGATATTGAAGATCTTGTGCTACTTGATTGCAGAAGTCTATCACATCTTCCTTTAAGTCTAATCCTATAATTTCAACGTTTATGCCAAGTTTTAATTTCAGATAATAGTATAAAGCAAATGTTAAATAAGCTTTTCCGCATCCAAAATCGATGATACGGATAGGTTGTTTTTTTTCTTCCTTTTTGGGAAGATAATCGATTACATCGGATACGATTTCAAGAAATCGATTGATTTGTCGAAACTTTGCATAGTGTTTTTGCACGACCTGCCCTTTTTGATCCATCACACCAAGACGAATTAAAAAATCACAAGGTTTGTGATCTGGTATGATATATTGCTTTTTCTGATTATGGTCAAGGGAAGGGATGCTTCGAGAAGCTGGTTTTTTGATGATTTTAGGCTTATCTGGTTTGGCGGCCATAATTTGGTAGTCTCCGTTCGAACAAAATAGATTAACCTGCTTAAACTGTTCTTTTAACAATTCTTTGCATAAATCAAGACACTGGGATGGGGACACATTTTCATGAGTTACCTTTTTTGGATAGTGATATTCGATTTGATAGCAAAGTTGCCCTTGCAAAAGAAGTGGGCGAATGACCACCTTTTGGTAGGGGTTGCTTTTTTTTCGAAGTCCACTAAAAATGATTTTTATGACGCATTTTTTTTCGAATGCTTCTTTTAATAATTCAATATATCTTTCCATAAGCCATATTCTATCAGTTTTTGTTGCATTTGAACAGAGCTTTTATATCATAAAAAGAGGTAGAAATAATCTATAGGTATAAAAAATTTCTATTCATTATTTTTTTTTTCTGTTATAATAGAAAGGTTCAAAAAAGAGAAAGCAGGTAAATAATGAAAGAAAAACAGAAAATAATCAATATTGCAGTAATCGCCCATGTTGATGCAGGAAAATCAACATTGGTAGATGCATTCCTTTCACAGAGCGGCGTATTTAGAGAAAATGAAGAAGTAGTGGACTGCATTATGGACAGCAATGACATTGAACGGGAACGTGGGATTACGATTTATTCCAAAAACTGTTCCGTAATGTATCAGGACGTAAAGATAAATATTGTGGATACTCCAGGACATGCTGATTTTTCATCTGAAGTGGAACGAATTATTAAAACGGTAGACACAGTAATTTTGCTTGTGGATTCTAGCGAAGGTCCGATGCCTCAAACAAGATTTGTACTTCAAAAATCACTTGAAATGGGATTAAACCCTATTTTGATTATCAATAAAATTGATAAAAAAGATCAAAGAGCTGTTGAAGTTGTCGATATGGTATACGAACTATTTATGGAACTGGATGCCACCGATCAGCAACTTGATTTCCCTATCTTATATGGTATTGCAAAACACGGTATTGTTCAGAGAGAACTTGAGGATGAAGGAAAAGATATCACTCCTTTGTTTGAGACAATTGTAGAACATGCAAGTCTGTATCCCGATTTTAATGAAGAACCACTGCAGCTTCAGGTATCTACATTAGGGTATGATGATTATATCGGTAGGCTTGGAATTGGAAGAATCTATAAAGGCAGAATCAAGACTGGTCAGACTGTATCTGTTTGCAAGGCAGATGGAACTGTGGTCCAAAGAAAAATCAATCAGGTTTTCGTATATAAGGGCCTGGTTAGAACTCCAGTTGAAGAGGCTGAATGTGGTGACATTGTTGTGCTTGCTGGTATCGCCGATATTTCCATTGGGGAAACTGTTTGTGAGGATAAGAATCCTCTTCCTCTGGAAACAATTCATATTGAAGAACCAACACTTTCTATGAATTTTATGGTTAATAAATCTCCGTTTGCCGGAAAGTCTGGAAAATATGTAACCTCTCGTCACTTAAAAGAGAGATTGGAAAAAGAACTAGAAGTTAATGTGGGTCTTTTGGTGGAACCGCTGGAAACTACCGATGGATTTAAAGTGTCTGGTAGAGGTGAGCTGCATCTTTCCATTCTCCTTGAAAATATGAGAAGAGAAAGCTATGAAGTTGCAGTATCTAAGCCTGAAGTTATTATGCATAGAGACGAAAAAGGCAAACTTTTAGAGCCAATCGAAAAAGTAGTGATTTCTGTTCCAGATGAATATTCAGGACCAGTTATCTCGAAACTGAATATCAGAAAAGGAATAATGTCTGGTATGTCGGGCAAGGATGGTTATACAAAACTAGAATATTTAGTACCTACAAGAGGTCTTTTGGGATACAGAACTGAGTTTATCAATGATACGCGAGGCGAAGGTACTTTAGTCAGAAGATTTGAGTGTTTTGAACCGCATAAAGGTGATATTCCTCAGAGAATGAATGGAGCGATTATTGCTCAAGAAGAAGGAGTTTCTACCCCTTACGCGCTAAACAACATTGGTGAGCGTGCAACCATGTTTATTGAACCAGGAACAAAAGTCTATGAAGGCATGATTGTTGGAATGAACAGTCGTAATGAGGACATGGTGGTTAACGCTTGTAAGGCAAAGAAAACTACAAATATGAGAGCGGCAGGAAGTGATGATGCGATTAAATTATCCCCAGCTCGAATTTTCTCATTGGAAGAAGCGTTAGAGTTTATTAATGATGATGAATTGGTTGAAATTGTTCCAGATGATATCCGACTACGAAAGAAATACTTAAAAGAATTAGAACGTAGAAGAAACGGAAGATAGTTGCGATAAGAATACGACTACAAATGTAAACAAAAAACAATTGACAAATTACGACTACAAATGTAAACTAATGATGGATTACATTTGTAGTCGTTTTGTTGTTTAAAGGAGAATGTGATGGAGCTATTGATTCAGATTATTGTTGGAAGTACAATCACTGCCTTATTGGTTTTGTTTGCTAGATTTATTATCACAGGGAGAGTGAAATCAAAGTGGCATTTGTGGCTATGGTTGATTTTAGCCATACGATTGATGTTTCCAATTATGCCAGAAAGTGATTTTAGTTTCATGAATCATTTGCCAGAATCTTTTCTTTACCACTATTCTGTGGACCGAGATCTGATGAAAACAAGGGTTGATGGTTTTGGGAATTTGGAAGCTTCCTTGAACTCCGTTGAAAATATTGGGGATAGTCAATCGGAAAATCTGGATGGGACTCGCCAATTTGAAAACTCAAATGACAATCAAATGATATCAAATGATGGTTTGAATTCTCAGATGCAATCATATGAGCGGCAACAACAAATAAAGAACGTGATTCTTGTTTATGTGATTCTAATTTGGGCAATTGGCGCTCTTTGTTTTGCCATATATTTTATTACTTCAGCCATTGGCATCAAAAGAAAGCTATTATGTTTTCTAGACTGGACAGATACCCGTGTGATTGGAATTTTTCATGAATGTGCTACAAAAGCCAGCGTGAGATCCGATCGGATTACCTTGAAAAAAGGGAGTACAAGACCTTTTGTGTTTGGGAGCATCCATCCAATTGTAGTGATTCCAGAAGAAGAAAATCTAGAAGTGTTAGAGCATATGATTTTGCATGAATGCTATCATATAAAACATCAAGACGGGCTATTGAGATTCGTCGGATGTGCGCTTCTTACTATTTATTGGTTTCATCCTTTGATGTGGTATTGTTTTCATGCCTTTTCTACAGATTTGGAATTGATTTGTGATGAACAGGTTGTGGCACAGACGGGAGAACGACAATCTTATGCGAGCACACTGTTGAAGACAACTTCGATTGGTGAACCTCTCACCTTTGGCAGTCTTGGTTTTTTTAGAGGAAAAAAGGAAGTTGCGAAGAGAATTAAAAACTTGTCCTTTGAAAAAAGGACAGGGGTTGGTTTTGTAGCTCTAATGGTAATTCTTGTTTTAGGGATTGGATTCATCACATTGACCAATGGACGGGAAGCTGTCGTAAGAGTTGGAATAGGGGATTATTTTTTTGAAGTTCCTGCTTCCTACACGGCAAAAATGAATGAGCAAGATGAATTTTGTTTGGAAAATAATCAAGTTTTTGGAGGTGTGCATTATCAATCTGCAGAAGGCATTGATTTGGAACAAACAGAGTCATCTTATGGGGAATCTTTGCTAACAAAAGGAGAGCTTTTTTTACCCAATCATTCTGAAGTTTTGGAGGCATTTCAAAAAGAAAAAGGTGATTTGACTTTTCTAATCTACCATATCCGAGCTGAAAAAGAATCCGCTGCTCAATTTATAGAACGAACAGACAAGGAGCAGGATGATGCTGTTTTATCTAGCAACGAAATTCACATTTTTGTTCTGACACACACAGAATTAAAATGGGTCTATGAAATCTGGGCAGAGGAGAATGTGGTATCTGAGAAACAAATAATTCAAGTAGCCGAGTCTTTTCAAAAGATTGACCAGCCTGATAGATATCAACCGGAGAAAAACGCGTCAGAGGATCAGAAGCAGGATGCTAAGAGCCTTTTGACAGCATATTTTAAGGGCTATGAAGATGCTAACTTGCCAATGGATTCTGATATATCAGGGGTTCAAATTGAAGAACTCAGTGCGGTGGGCAGCAATCGTGAAATCTGGTCATTTATCTATCCTAGCGTATTTATATATAGATTAAATTATACCTTGGAACCTGCCTATCCAGACTGGTATAACGATTTAAAAAGTGGTGCCATCGTCAAGAAAGATAACCAGCAAATTGAATATCGAAATCAATTGGCTGTCTTTGATAAGGATGTTTTTGGCAAAATTCGTTTGATTGGAATCGTCCCGGATAGCGGAATTGAAGGGCAAAACCAAAATTCAGAGAGTATGTATCATCAGGATTTTACTGCAAATACCATCATCAATACGCTAGAAAATAGAGTGGAAAGTCAAAGTGCTTTATTCTTGTATGATTTGCGTACCCCTTATATTGGTGATGCTTCTGCTGATGGACGAATTATTGGTGCGCTTCCATTACATGAATATGGAAATGGGGTAGAGCTTCATACCAAAGCTGAACCGTATGGTATCACGGTTTCATATGATATGACAAAAGCCGGTAATGGCGTATTTGTAAGCAGACCAGACAAGGCTTTGGCGGATAGCAGTGGTTGGGAAATTTCTCCTATGATAAAACGCCAACTCAAGATAAATGGTATGATCTTTATGGCGCTGGTTGACAATTGCGATTCTGTTGAATTTCAGGTTCTAGGAATTGCAGATGGAGTCTCATACAAGCATAGCATTTGTATTGACCGACAAAGCATAGAAAAAGACTGGGGAGCAAGTATCAGAGAAACAATGAAGCAGCAAGACACATTTCAGCAGTATTTGGCGTATTTGAGAAAGATGTAACACTGAAATTTAAATTGAATTGAATATCAAAGCTATAAATGAAAGGGAAAGATATGCCTAGAGAAAAAAAAGAGCAGTTGAATATTAGTGAATCGGAGTGGAAAGTGATGCAGGTGCTTTGGGAAACGCCTGATTTGACTTTGAAGGAAATCTCCCTTGCCTTGGCCGAGTCCAAATGGAGCTATACCACAATACGTACGTTAGTAAATCGTTTGGTACAAAAAAAAGCCATTCTTGCAGAAACAAAGACTGCTGGTACGTTTCGGTATCGTGCTGGAATATCTGAGGTTGATTGCAAAGAGAAAGAGGCAAGTAGATTTTTGAATCGTGTTTTTGAAGGATCACTGTCCATGTTGGTATCCACAATGACTAAGGACAGTAACCTTTCGGAACAAGAGCGTAATGAATTGCAAAATATCATCAAAAAAATCAAAAATTAATGTTCTGCTAATAATAATTGGGCAAAAGATAGATTCATGTTATGATTTTGTTTGCATTGCTTTGCCATGATTTCTAAATAGGTGTAATGATGCTCAATGGCCTTGGAAAACGTTTGAATTAGAGATATGCATTGCTCTATATTCAAATCACCCCGAAAAGCAGCCAACTCAATGATACGTCGTCGAATGAGAACATAACGAAATAGTAGCATCATGAATGACTCGAAAGGAGATGTGCTCTCGGACGCGGGAAAAAGTCCACCGAAAACGTAGTTCACTAAATAGTTTTCGAGCAGATAACGATGTGCTTCTTGAAAGGGAAGGTACCAATGGCGATATGCATTTTCATATTCCGTTTCTGTGACTAGATTCCATTCTTTTGCCATTTTTAGATATGCAGCACTGTCAATCTTTGTTTTTTGTTCTGATGATTTCAACAGCTTTGAAAGTGCCAGATATGAATTGGGTTTCGTTTTATTTGTAGGTTGAGCTTGTAATAAACTGGAATTTTGTCCTAGGCTTTGGTTTTTGATGCGATTAGGTGCTGGCTTTTGGTTTTGTGACTTGGTCTTCTTTTGGTTTTGCGTATCTATTGTTTTTACTAGGAAAGCATGTAAAGATTTTTGATTATTGTTTTTGATGAATGCGTCTGCTGTATCATAAAAACAACCTAGTTGGGTGAGCTGTTTCCAAAGGGGAAGGGAATGGTCTTGTAAAGCAGAAATGGTTATATTCCGAAATTCTTCAAAATATTGAATCATAAGATTTCCCTGATGTTTTTTTTGATCAAGGCTGATATTGATGATATTTCGCTGGGAAGGAATGAAGTCGATTTCCAGAAAACGAATTCCGTCTTTTTCATTCAAAATCAAACGGGCTGCTTCTGGGCATGATATATTTGCTGAGCACTCTAATATATTGTTGACTTGGTTTGTATATCTTGGGTAGGTGGCACAGACATTAGAAAGGAAATCGTGTCCAAGCTTTTTTTGTATTTTGCATAGATTTTCATGATCTAAAAATGGACATCTGTTTTCTTTTTTTAGGGTGACACATCCAAAATCGATTTGTGGATCATAGCACTCACTGTTTTGATAAACATGTTGCCCAATCAATTGGCGTAATTCTTTATCTTGTATTTTTTGATATTTTTGAAAAGTAACCTGGTCGATTTCAACCTGCCATCCAATACAGCAATTGTCTTGACAGATTCCACCGATGCAATGAAAATCCATCAAATATTTTGGAATACGCAGTTTGATATGTGAGGGTTTTATTTTATTTTGAAAACTTTTCTTTTCGCTTCTCATCTTTTCCTGCTTTCAAGGTTTTTATATTCCATCCTATTATAGCAGAAGAATGTCATTGGTTCACAAATAACTTTCAGAATATTTTCATGGAATATCATTCTTTTTGTTTGTAAGGGAGGAACTGTTTATTGTATAATGAAACTAGTATTATAATAAGAAAAAATAGAAATGGAGAATGGAAATGACAAAGGTTAGTGTTGCATTGTATTATTGGATTTTGGTAGCGTCTGTATTGCTTTTTGCACGTACGATGGGTTTGGCTGAAAATGATGCGGCAATTATTAAAATTATTATTGTGGTAACAATTTTATATGTTGGTGCTGTAATGATTACCTTAAACCGCGGTAAGAAGATGGTTCAAAAACAAAGAGAATCAAGAGACACGGTGAAAGCTGGATATCCACATCATAAAAAAAAGAAGAAAAAATGATCTTTTTATTTTTCCAAAATCGATTGACGAACCTTTTATATTGTGGTACTATACTGGAGATTTAAGCAAAAATATGAAAGGATAAACGTGGAAATGATTTTGAAGAGATACCGCATTAAGAATAAAATGATGAAATCACCTGTTATAGGACAACTGTTTTATTCTGAGGGTGCTAGTTTCCATTTTTGTTTTCAATTTCACAAATAGAGTCTTCCGTTTTGGGAGGCTTTTTTTTTATGGAAGGTTAAAACGCAACAATGCGTTGGAAGAGGAGGGGATCGCGTGTTAAAAGGAAAAAGTTTATTGGAACCGCTTGATTTTACGAAGGAAGAATTGGAAGAACTGTTTTTATTGGCAGATGATATAATTGAAACTCCAGAGAAATATGCTAAAGTATGTGATGGGAAATTGTTGGCAACGCTGTTTTACGAACCAAGTACAAGAACTAGATTTAGTTTTGAAGCGGCTATGCTTAGACTTGGTGGACAGGTGATTGGTTTTTCGGAACCTAACTCTAGCTCAGTTGCAAAAGGGGAAAGCATCTCAGATACCATTCGCACGGTGGCATGCTATGCTGATGTGGCAGTGATGCGCCATCCAAAAGAAGGTGCGCCCAAAGTGGCCGCTGCATGTACTGATATGCCTGTTATCAACGCCGGAGATGGTGGGCATCAGCATCCAACTCAGACGCTGACTGATTTATTAACAATTCGAAGAGAAAAAGGTAGCTTGGACAATCTTACGGTAGGACTTTGCGGAGATTTAAAGTTTGGAAGAACTGTTCATTCTTTGATTAAAGCATTGTCAAGGTATCAGGATATCTCATTTATACTAATTTCTCCAGAAGAACTAAAAATACCTGAATATGTGCGAAAAGAGGTTTTGCTCAAGAATAATATCCCATTTGAAGAGGTCCAAAACATGCAGGAAGCGCTTCCAAAGCTGGACGTATTGTATATGACACGTGTCCAGAGGGAACGCTTTTTCAATGAGGATGATTATTTGAGATTAAAAGATCGATATATTTTAGACACCAAAAAGATGGAGTTGGCAGGTCCGAATATGATGGTGCTTCATCCACTGCCAAGGGTAAACGAAATTGCTGTTGAAGTAGATAATGATCCAAGAGCACTGTACTTTAAGCAGGCAAAATACGGGATGTATGTGAGAATGGCTCTCATCATGAGCTTGCTAGGGGTAGAAAGAAGGGGGTAATGTTATGGTAGTGATTGATAGTATAAAACAAGGTATTGTAATAGATCATATTACAGCTGGGCTTGGGATGCAGATTTTAAAATATTTGAATGTGGATGCTTCAAAGAATACAGTAGCGCTTATCATGAATGCTGTTAGCAATAAATACGGCAGAAAAGATGTTGTAAAAATTGAAAATGTAATAGACATCGACTTAACAGCACTTGGATTAATTGATCCAAAAGCGACGGTGAATGTGATTGAAGATCATATCATCCGTAGAAAGATACATCTGACAGTACCTGAAAAAGTGGTGAACATCATCAAGTGTAAAAATCCAAGATGTGTTACTTCCATCGAACCAGCAGCACCTCAAATTTTCCTCTTGATCGACAAAGATACCAGGGAGTATCGTTGTGATTATTGTGATGAGATTATCAATATGGAAGGTGGTTACAGCAATGAAATTATTCATCGCCAATGGCTTAATCGTTGACCCAACCACTGGATACCATGGTACGGGAGACATACTGATTGACAATGGAATCATTGAAAAGATAGTCAGGCGTGAAGACAATATACCCACTGACTTGCTTCAGGTGGAGGATTGCAAGGTGATAGATGCAACTGGAAAATGGGTAGTGCCAGGCCTGATTGATTTGCATGTACATTTTAGAGAGCCGGGTTTTGAATATAAGGAAGATGTTGTGAGTGGATCTAAAAGTGCAGCACGTGGTGGGGTTACAACTGTGTGCTGTATGCCCAACACCAATCCAGTGATTGATACAAGTGATGTTGTCTCGTTGATTGACGAAAAAGCATTTACTGGCAGTGGCATTCATGTCTTTTGTGTGGCAGCCATCACAAAAGGACAAGCTGGCAAAGAGCTTGTGAGCTATGAAGAATTGATGAACACACCATCTTGCTCCAAGGAGCTTCTTGGAAGTGGAATCTGTGGTATCAGCGAAGATGGAAAAACCGTAACAGACCAAGACGTAATGGAGTCAGCCATGAAGGAAGCAGCTGCACTTGGATTAACGGTATATTCTCATGCTGAACCAGAATCAGAAATTGTTGCTCGTGATATTGCTTTGTCAGAAAAAACAGGATGTAAAGTACACTTTTGCCATATCAGTGAGAAGAAAAGTGTTGAATTGATTCGCCAAGGGAAAAAGCGGGGAGCCAATATTACTGCAGAAACAGCTCCACACTATTTGGTTCATACATGTGAGGATGTCAAGGGTGATACCAATAAAAAAATGAATCCCCCGCTCCAGTCAGAGGAAGATCAAATTTCACTGATAGAAGGACTGATGGATGGGACAATTGACGCAATTGCCACAGATCATGCTCCTCATCATGAGGGTGAAAAGCTAAAACCGTATCAGGAAGCACCGAACGGAGTGGTGGGGCTTGAGACAAGTTTTGCGGCATGTTATACGGCTCTTGTTAAAACGGGAAAACTCAGTGCATTGGAGCTCATAGAAAAGATGAGTACAAAACCAGCTGAAATATTAGGATACTCGAACTATGGCATCCTAGAAGGAGCTGTGGGAGATGTTGCAGTGATTGACATAGAACGTTCTTATAAGGTAGACCCATCCCAATTTGTGTCAAAAGGAAAGAATTCTCCGTTTATTGGAGAAATCCTATTCGGTCAGGTAGCCTGTACCATTGTAAATGGTCGTATTGTATATGAAGTATAGAAAATGTCATTGGATGTAAAGGTATATCAAGTTATGTAATGCTATGTTATATAAGAAGTTGTTATGAAGTGGAAATTAGGAGGTAATTGATGATAGATCGGTTGATGGAAAAAATAGACTCTCTAAAGAATCCAACGGTGGTTGGATTGGACCCAACTTATGAGATGATTCCAGGAACTTTAAAGTCAGAGATGCTGAACCAATATGGAAAAACATCGAAGGCGGTTGCAAATATGCTGTTTTCGTTTAATAGAGAAATCATAGATGGGGTATGTGATATTGTACCTGCTGTAAAGTTACAGATTGCAATGTACGAGCAATATGGTCTTGATGGACTGACAGCGTATATGGAAACAATCTACTATGCAAAAGAAAAGGGATTGATGGTCATTGGTGACATCAAAAGAGGAGACATTGCATCTACGGCTACTGCTTATGCTGCACATATCAATGGGGTAGAAATTGAAGGAGAACATTTTGATCTTTGGAATGAGGATGCAGTTACTTTGAATCCTTTTATGGGATTTGACGCAATCAAACCATTTGTTCAGCCTTGTAATGAATATGATAAAGGATTATTCTTATTAGTGAAAACAAGTAATCCATCAGGAAAAGAAATACAAGATTTAATTTGCGATGGAATGCCAATCTATGAGCATGTGGCAAAATTGGTCAGTGAATGGGGAACCTTAGCTATGGGTAAAAATGGATATAGCAAGATAGCGGCTGTTGTCGGTGCTACGTATCAAGAACAAGGACGACAGCTGAGAATCAAAATGCCACATACATTTTTCCTGATTCCGGGATATGGCGCTCAAGGTGGGACTGCGGCAGACTTAAAAGGATATTTTGATCAAGATGGAAAGGGCTGTATCGTCAATTCATCACGAGGAATTATTGGTGCGTACAAAAAGGACGGCAAGTACCAAGACCATAATGTGGCTGATGCAGCAAGAGATGCTGCGATGGCTATGAGATTGGACTTGGAGGGTGCGTTATGATGAAAAAAGTGAACCAAGGAATTATATTATCCAATGAAATGATTGGTCGTGAGATTTTTCAAATGGTAATCCAAGGAAAAGATTCTGTGATTGATTCAGAACCAGGACAGTTTGTAAATGTGTACCTAAATGACAAGAGTAAACTGCTGCCAAGGCCCATTAGTATTTGTAATGTAAGTCAAGATCAACTGACTCTAGTATATAAAATAGTAGGGGACGGGACAAAAGAACTTTCAACTTATGAAAAAGGTTTTACTATATCCTTTAGCTCTCCTCTTGGACACGGATATGATTTGAATGCGATTTTTCAATCCATTTGCGGAGAAGAAGACGAAGCTGCTGCTGAAAAAAGAGAACCTGACTGCCATAAAACAATCTGCTTGGTAGCTGGTGGTGTAGGTGTTCCTCCTATGGTTGAACTAGCAAAAAATCTTAGATGTAGATTAAATAAGAGAAAGGATTCCATTGGTCTTTTAGCGGTACTTGGATTTCAGAATCAATCCTTTTTAACAAAAGAACTGGGAGAATATTGTGATTCTGTCTATGTTTCAACCGATGATGGGGCAGAAGGCTTCAAGGGCAATGTGCTGGATTGCATTTTAAAAGAGGGGATTCATCCGGATTATATTTTATCTTGTGGGCCAAAACCCATGCTTACGGCACTTGCGACATATTGTGAGATGGAAAGCATTCCTTTTCAAGTTTCACTTGAAGAACGTATGGGATGCGGATATGGCGCTTGCGTAGGGTGCACTTGCAAAACAAAAGAAGTTCAGGATGGAGAAACCCAAATAAAACAAAAAAAAGTATGCAAAGACGGTCCTGTTTTCTTTGGAAATGAGGTGGCTTGGAATGAGTAAAAACCAACCAAATATTCAAGTGTCTATGGCTGGCATTACACTAGATAACCCTATTACAACTGCATCAGGTACATTTTCAGCACGAGAAAGTGGTGCCTTTTATGATATCAATGAATTAGGCGCAGTGATAACCAAAGGGGTTGCCATGGATCCATGGGATGGAAATCCTACACCGCGAATTGCAGAAACCTATGGTGGAATGCTGAATTCTGTAGGTCTTCAAAATCCAGGGATAGAATCCTTTATTCAAGAAGAATTGTCTTATCTAAGAGGATTTCAGCCCAAGGTAATTGCTAATGTAGTGGGAAAGACACTAGAAGAGTATTGCCGTGTTGTAGAGCGATTAAGTGAGACGGACGTAGATATGCTGGAAGTGAATGTATCTTGCCCAAATGTAAAAGAAGGCGGGATTAGCTTTGGCGCAAATGCTAATATGGCAGCTGAAGTAACAAGGGAAATACGCAAAGTGAGTAAAAAGCCGTTTTTTATGAAACTGACTCCTAATGTGACTGATATCACAGAAATTGCCAAAGCAGTGGAATCAGAAGGTGCCGATGGGATTTCTTTAATCAATACGCTTCTGGGAATGAAAATTGATATTCGAAAGAAAAAACCAGTATTATGGAATCAAATGGGAGGATTTTCAGGACCCGCGATTAAGCCGGTTGCCATTCGCATGGTGTATCAGGTAAGACGTGCTGTCAAGCTCCCAATTATCGGACTTGGTGGAATTATGACAGGAGAAGATGCTGTAGAGTTTTTAATGGCTGGTGCTACGGCAATATCCGTTGGAACGGCAGCTTTGGTGGATCCAACTGCTCCAGTACGTATTAAAAATGAATTGATTTCCTTTATGGAGGGAAATGGGTATCAAAATTTACAGGAAATAAGGGAGAGCATGAATGAGTTATAAAACGGATTTTATAGAATTTATGGTACGTTCAGGTGTATTGACCTTTGGCGATTTTACGACAAAGAGTGGAAGAAAAACACCGTACTTTATCAATACTGGAAATTATAAAACAGGAAAGCAACTTGCAGGACTCGGTGGATTTTATGGGGATTGTATTATTGATCAAATGCAGTCAGGGCATGTTTCTTCTGATGTGAAGGCTCTCTTTGGTCCTGCATACAAGGGTATTCCAATATCCGTAGCGACCGCTATCGCCCTTGCACAAAACCATGACAAAGATATTTATTATTGTTCCAATAGAAAAGAAGCAAAAGATCATGGTGAAGGTGGTACTTTGCTAGGATATCAGTTGCAGCCGGGTGATTCTGTTTTGATTGTAGAAGATGTAATCACAGCTGGGACTGCAATGAGAGAATGTGTCCCAATTCTTACTGCCCTTGACGTAAAAATAGAAGGTCTCATCGTGTCTGTTGACCGGATGGAACGTGGCAGTGGTGATAAAACAGCAATTCAAGAATTAAAAGAAGACTACGGCATCAATACGTATTCGATTGTCAACATTCGAGAAATATTGACTCATCTTCATCAAAAGGAAATCGATGGAAAGGTATTCATTGATGACCAGATGAAAGAACGGATTGAAGGATACTTAAAAGCGTATTGTGTGAGATCGGAATAAGTCAGATATAGAGTGAGTCATGATAACCCACGAAATAAATTAGAAGACGGACGTTTGGCATTATAAAAATGAATCGTATTATTTTTCAGGAAAAACCAGCTATGGCTGGTTTTTCCTTGTTTCGGATACTTTGTAGTGGGAATAAAACAACAAACATAAAGGGGTTGATGAATTTACATAGAAATTCGTCAAATAATCGAATATTTGCCATTTTCTCAGTCGCAATGCAAGGGGGGTGCTTGTATGAATAAGTTTATGAAACGAAAAACGGCTATGGTCATCATGATAGCGTTACTGTTAATCATGACTTCAGTGGTTTCTTTTGGAGGATCAGATAATCAGACACAAAAATCATCTGCAATTCGAATTATGATGAACGATACTATCTTAGGGGAGGATAAGTATTCGTTTTTAGATGATGGAACAGCAATGATTTCTGTAAGAGAAGCAGCTGAGCAGTTTAAAGCATATGTCGTATGGGATAATCAAGATAAAATGGTCTCTATCGTAAAACCTGAAATCAACATGGTATTTGTAAAGGATGTGCTGCAAGAGGATGATGGAAGTTTAACGCTGAAAGGCGTTGGCTCCAGTTTTGATGTGGCAGGTTTTGATAAAAATGTAGATATTTATTATGAATTTGGTCCGATGAAAAGTGATGTTTGGAATTACCGTATCATCGTGTTAGATCCAGAAGGAAAAGAAATCAGTTCTACGGAAACATTTGTAGATATGATTGATGAAAAAGGTTTGATGGGAGAAATATATATGGAAGGCTTAGACTTTGAAGAAACAGGAAACTACCAATTTGTTTTTCAATTGGGTATTGAGGACGAATTTGTTTCCGTCGAAGATGCAATTTTTACAGTAATTGATTAAAAAATTGGATTGAACTGTAATTCCAACAACCAACTTGATTTATGATTAGTTGATAGATTGGTTATGTTTTGGTTATTTGTTGGTTGTTAATTTATTGTAAAAAGTATGTTATTTTTGTACAATCTTATCACTTGTTATGGTAAAATATATTGGTCAATAAAAAACAAAGGGATAAGGAAAAGGGATAGCATATGACGTTTACACATCTTCACGTACATACGGAATACAGTCTTTTAGATGGCGCGGCCAGAATCAAAGATTTGATTGCTGGGACGAAAGCGCTAGGCATGGATGCCGTGGCGATTACAGACCATGGTGCGATGTTTGGTGTCATTGATTTTTATAAAGAAGCAAAAAAGAATGGAATCAAGCCAATCATAGGATGCGAAGTGTATACTGCAGCTAGAAAAATGACAGATAAAGATGCAGAGAAGGACAAACATCAAGGTCACCTGGTTCTTCTTGCGAAAAATGATATTGGGTATCACAACCTGATGAAGATTGTTTCTGCTGGATATACAGAGGGGTTCTATTATAAACCGAGGATTGATCATTCCATCCTTGAAAAATATAGTGAAGGTTTGATTGCGTTAAGTGCTTGCTTGGCAGGGGATGTCCAATGGAAGCTTTACAACCGTGATTATGAAGGCGCAAAACAGGAAGCACTTTCTCTTCTTGAAATATTTGGACCAGGCAATTTTTATTTGGAATTGCAGGATCAGGGATTGGAAGAGCAAGTACAAATTTTACCAGGCATGATGCGTTTGCATGATGAAACTGATATTCCGTTTGTTGCGACAAATGATGTTCATTATGTAAAACGAGAGGATGCTTTGGCTCATGATGTGTTGCTTTGTATTCAAACGGCAAAAACAGTAGACGATGAAAACCGTATGAGGTTTCCAAATGACCAGTTTTATCTAAAATCTGAAGATGAAATGACTCGTATTTTTGCTGGATTTCCAGAAGCTATTGAGAATACAAAAAAGATTGCAGCAGAGTGTAATGTTGAATTTGAATTTGGGCAAATCCACTTACCAGAATTTCATGCACCAGAAGGAAAAGAAAATGAGGCATATCTCAGAGAACTATGTAATTTGGGCATGGAAGATCGTTACGGAACGATTACTAAGGGACTTTACGACCGTTTGGAATACGAATTATCCACTATCGTAAACATGGGATATGTGGAGTATTTTTTGATCGTTTGGGATTTTATCAACTATGCAAGAAGCAATGGCATTATGGTTGGACCTGGAAGAGGTTCTGCTGCAGGTAGTATTGTTGCATATGCATTGAAAATAACTGATATCGATCCAATCAGATATGGCCTCATTTTCGAGCGTTTTTTAAATCCAGAACGTATTAGTATGCCGGATATTGATATTGATTTCTGCTATGAGAGAAGGCAAGAGGTCATCAATTATGTTGTTGAAAAATATGGGGCTGATAAGGTTGCACAGATTATAACCTTTGGTACCATGAAAGCAAAAGCAGCTGTTCGAGATGTGGGTCGGGCTATGAATATGAGCTATAACGAGGTGGATATCATTGCAAAAGCGATTCCGTTTGACTTAAAGATGACCATTCAAAAAGCGTTAGATCTCAATCCAGAGTTAAAAGCGTCATATGAAGAAGACCGACGAGTAAAAGAGCTTCTGGATACAGCAAAAGCCCTTGAGGGAATGTCACGGCATGCTTCAACACATGCAGCCGGTGTGGTGATTTCTAAAAAGAGCATTCATGAATATGTGCCTTTATATTTAGCAGATAAAGGTATCAGTACTCAGTTTCCAATGGGAACCATCGAGGAGTTAGGATTACTCAAGATGGACTTTTTGGGACTGAGGAATTTGACTGTAATCCGAGATGCTCTTGAGTTGATTGAGCAGAATCATGGTATTCAGATAAACTTATCAAAAATGATATATGATGATAAATCTACCTTTGATCTGATTAGCTGTGGAAATACACAAGGCGTTTTTCAGCTTGAAAGTTCTGGGATGACACAGTTTATGAAAAGCTTAAAACCTGACTGCTTTGAGGATATCGTTGCAGGAATCTCACTTTACCGTCCAGGTCCAATGGGGTCTATTCCAACTTATATTGAAAACAAAAAAAATCCAGATAAAATCACTTATATTGATCCGAGTTTAGAACCAATCCTATCGGTTACTTATGGCTGTCTTGTATACCAAGAGCAGGTAATGCAAATTGTAAGGGATTTAGCAGGATATACCTACGGGCGTAGTGATTTGGTGCGTAGAGCTATGAGTAAGAAAAAAATGGATATCATGTTGCAAGAACAGGAATATTTTGTTCATGGTAAAGATGGGGAAAATGGCGCAGTTGAAATTCAAGGATGTGTCAGAAATGGTATCTCAGAACAGGCGGCAAAAGAAATCTATAACCAAATGATAAGCTTTGCAGAATATGCTTTTAACAAGTCTCATGCTGCTGCATATGCAGTATTGGCATATCAAACTGCCTACTTAAAGACGTATTATCCTGTAGAATTTATGGCTGCTTTGATGACTAGCGTAATCGGTGACTCTACGCAGATTGCTAAATATATTAGGAATTGCAGTGAAATGAAGATTCCTGTACTTCCACCTGATATCAATGAGAGCAGTAAGAAGTTTACGGTAAAAGACGGAAAGATTCGTTTTGGATTATTGGGAGTAAAAAATGTTGGCGAAGGTGTGATTGACGCCATTACCAGTATGAGAAAAGAAAAAGGTGCTCCAGCTGATATTTTTCAATTTATCAGTCAGGTTGACATTCATGAAATCAATAAAAAAGCAATTGAAAGCTTGATTAAAGCAGGCGCCCTAGATTGTCTTGATGAAAATAGAGCCAAGCATATGGCTGTATATGAGGGGCTCATTGAATCGGAGCAAAACAATTCTCGAAAAAATATTGAGGGACAAATATCATTGTTTCAGATGAATGCTGAGAGTATGCAGAGCTCTGGAATGGGGGGGAGACTTCCGGACATCGGAAACTTCTCAAAAGAAATTCTTATGGCGATGGAAAAAGAAATGCTAGGAGTATATCTAACGGGACATCCTCTTTCTGATTATGAGGAGAAAATAAAACAAATTGCCACGGTTACTTCTGAAGATTTGATGCATGCTGAGGGCAATATTGAGATTCGAGACGGAATGAGTGCTATTATGGCTGGTATGATTAGCAGCAAAAAAACTTTGCTGACAAAAAAGAATAAAATGATGGCGTTTGTTCAGCTTGAAGATTTGTTTGGTACCACTGAGGTAATTGTTTTTCCCAATATTTATGAATCCTCGTCGGATTTGATTCAAAATGATAAGGTAGTGGTTTTTAAAGGGATTATTAATTTTAAAGAAGATGAAGCGCCTAAATTATTGGCGGACAAGGTTTTTGCAATTGGTGATTTCAGCGGCGCGGTACCATCTGCCACAATAAAAATCACAATACCAGAGGATCTAGAGGAATCTTTGATTTTAGCAAGGATTCGAGAAGTTCTCACAAAGTATCCTGGCGATATTCCAGTGGTAATAATAGGTAGTGCCTCAAAAAAGAAATATAAAACAAAATCTGATTTATGGGTAAACCCAACAGATGCATTTCGAAAAGAAATTGCGGATTTGGTTGGAGACGATTACATACGATAACCTTGTTATTTAGAAAAGGAATCTTTTATGGGAGGGAATCAGCGTGAAAAAAATTGCAGTTCTAACAAGTGGTGGGGATGCACCGGGAATGAATGCTGCGATACGAGCAGTGGTTCGTGGCGCACTTTTTCATCGAATGGAGGTTTATGGTGTTCAAAGAGGGTATGAAGGACTTATTAATGGAGAGATAGAAGAAATGGAAGTTTCTTCTGTGTCAGATATATTGCAGCGTGGAGGGACCTGGTTGAAAACAGCTAGAAGCAAGCGTTTTATGACGCCAGAAGGATTCAGAAGAGCTGTTGATATGCTTGAAAATTTTGAAATTGAAGGACTGGTTGTCATTGGTGGAGATGGTTCTTTACACGGTGGTTTAGAGTTGACAAAAGCCGGAATTACTGTAATAGGTCTTCCTGGAACCATTGACAATGATCTGGCATATACTGATTATACCATTGGATTTGATACTGCGGTCAATACGGTACTATCTGCAATTGGAAATATCAGAGATACTTCTTCTTCACATGAAAGAAGTACGGTTATTGAAGTCATGGGCAGACAATGCGGCGATATTGCACTCCATGCGGGAATCACTGGTGGTGCAGAGAGTATTCTTATTCCAGAAGTACCAATCGATATCAATAAGATCTGTCGAAACCTAATTCAGGGTAAAAATCGAGGGCGCATGCATAGCATCGTTCTTCGTGCGGAAGGTGTCTGTATGAGCACGGAAGAATTGGCAAAGACCATTGAAGAACGTACAGGAATGGAAACAAAAATTGTTGTTCTTGGATATATTCAGAGAGGTGGTTCACCAACTGCTCGTGACCGTATGCTTGCAAGCAGAATGGGTTATAAGGCGGTGGAGCTTCTTTTGGAAGAAGGCATGACCAGCAAAGCAGTGGGCATTAAGGGCGATGAAATCGTGTATTACGATTTGGAAGAAGCGTTATCGGCGAAAAGAAAATTTGATAAAGAGATGATGGAGTTAGCAGGAATTCTTTCTATATAGGAGAAATTATTATGAAAAAAACAAAAATCATTTGTACGATTGGTCCAACAAGTCAAAACAGACAGATTTTAAAAGAGATGATGTTGGCAGGGATGAACGCTGCCCGCATGAATTTCTCTCATGGTAGTCATGAAGAACAAAAAAGCAAAATCGATTTGGTGAAAGAATTGCGTGCAGAATTGGACTTGCCGATTTCTATTATCTTAGATACTAAGGGCCCTGAAATTAGAACTGGTACTTTTTCAGCAGGGGAAGTGAATCTTGTGGAAGGGCAAGAATTCATTCTCACCATGGATGAGGTAGATGGAACTGACACCATGTGTACCGTTTCCTATAAAGGTCTTATTGATGATGTAAAAGTGGGAGATCAGATTCTAATTGATGACGGATTAATTGGTCTGACTGTCAAAGCAATCAAAGCACCTCAAATTGTTTGCCATATCAATAATGGAGGACCTGTAAAAAATTATAAAAGCATTAATGTTCCTGGAGTCAAAGTGAAATTGCCAGCGATAACTGAAAAAGATAAAGAAGATATTATTTTTGGCATCAAACAGAGGGTTGATTTTATTGCAGCTTCTTTCGTCAGAAAAGGTACTGACGTCAAAGAGATGCGTGAATTTTTGAAAGCAAATGGTGGCGGCCATATTAAAATCATCGCGAAGATAGAAAATATGGAAGGCGTTGATAATATTTTAGACATTGTTTTGGCATCTGATGCAGTGATGGTTGCAAGAGGTGATTTGGGAGTTGAAATTCCTGCTGAACAGGTTCCGATGATACAGAAAAAAATCATCAAGCTTTGCAATTTAGAAGGAAAACCAGTTATTACCGCTACTCAGATGATGGATTCTATGATTAGAAATCCAAGACCGACTAGAGCTGAGGTTGCGGATGTGGCAAATGCAATCTACGATGGAACGGACGCAGTTATGCTATCTGGAGAAACCGCATCTGGTAAATATCCAGTAGAAGCTGTGAAAAAGATGGTTGATATTGCTATTGCTACTGAAGGTTCTTTGAACTATGATGCCATCTTGAAAGATCGAAACAAATTAAAGGATATCAGCATTACCAACGCAATTGGATATGCTACCTGTGCAAGTGCACAAGGATTAAAGGCGACAGCAATTTTAACACCGACCGCATCGGGTCATACTTCACAGGTTGTATCTAAATTTAGACCAAGGGCACCAATTTTTGCATTTCCATCCTCAGATCAGGTTGCAAGACATTTGTCTCTAGTATGGGGGGTTACACCGCTTCTTTCTCCTTTTGTACATACGGAAAAAGAAGTATATGTCAATGCTATCGCTGTTTCTACAAAGGAAGGTTATATTAAAAATGGGGATACCATCGTAATTACTGCAGGTGCTCCGGTTGGTGTTGGCGGAATGACAAATATGCTCCGAATCCATATTGTGGGAAATCAAATATAATATAAATATCTTGAATTGCAAAAAAAAAATGGAGAAGTACTTACTCTCCATTTTTTTTAGTGTTATAATTACACGGATTGATGTTCCATGTCGTCTTCGTCGACGGCAACCTCTGATATGACGTACCTGTTTGCTCCAAATATCTTGTTTAGAACAAACACAGATGTTATAAATAGAGCTAGAACAACGATCATTGGTATAATCCAATTGTCCATAAATCCAGATATCAAGAATCCAACGCAGGCAACACCAGCACATGTAACAGAATAAGGAATCTGCGTTTTAATATGATCAGTGTGTCTGATATTTGCAGCGGCAGAAGATAAGATTGCTGTATCAGCAAGTGGAGAACAGTGGTTTCCAAAACCGCCTCCGCCAATAACTGCTGCGACACATGCATACACACTAACATCCATTGCAAGAGCAAGTGGTACAGCTAAAGGAATCATAATTGCGTAAGTTCCCCAAGTAGCTCCTGTTGAGAATGTCATGAGGCAGGAGAATACGAAGATGATGAATGCAATAAGAAATGGAGGAACATTTCCTACAAATAATGTTGAAATGTATCCAGCCGTATCTAATTCTTCTCCTACACCACCTATGCTCCACGCAAAGGCTAAGAGGATAACTACAAACAGCATAGACTTGGTACCAATAACAAACGCAGCGATTGAATCGCTTAGTTTGGAAAGGCCACGAACTGCATAGAGTATAATTGCAAATAGAACGGCTATAAACACCGCATATGATAGAGCGAGCATACCGTCCATGTTATTGACTGCATCCATCAAATCAAAGCTGGAAAAGAAGCCGCCTGTATAGAGCATAAAGCCAAGTGCACAGATAATGAGCAATAAAATCGGTGCTAATAAATCAATTGCTGCACCATTCTTTTGTTCGATTGATGAAAAATCATCTTCATCAGCACCGCCACCGCTAAATGTTTTATCGCAAAGTGCGCCAGTTTCCATTGTTCTTTTTTCAGCTTTTGCCATCGGACCATAATCTAGTCCAAGATAAACAACGACAATTACCATAATAATAGATAACCATGCATAGTAATTAAAAGGAATGCACATAAGAAACGCTTTGAAGGAATCTTCTTCTACGCCAGCACTGGCATAGCTGTCTGCAATCAACGAACAAATAAATGCGACCCAGCTGGAGAGTGGTACTACCAAACAGATTCCAACTGCAGTTGAATCAATAATGTATGAAAGTTTTTCTCTAGATACGCCAAACTTATCGCTGATTGGCCGCATGATAGCACCGTTGGTTAATGCATTGAAATAATCATCGAAGAAAATGAGAAGACCGATTAGCCATGTCGTGCCCTGAGCACCTTTCTTCGTTTTGATTTTTTGACCCAACAAATTCCCAAATGCAGTTGAGCCCCCAGACCTTGTTAAAAGTCCAATCATGCCACCAAGGAGTATGACAATAATCAATACTTGCATGTTCCATGGATCGGTTAGTTTTGCAAGGATAATTTCCATCATCTTCTCAAAACCACCGAGTGGATTACCGCCTACAATAATAAGGCATCCTGTATACACACCGATAAACAGTGAAAGGAGCACTTCTTTTGTAGCGATTGCCAAAACAATGGTAAGAAGAGGCGGAACGACTGCCCAGAATCCTACTTCCATTAAAATAACCTCCTTCATAATATTTGGTGCGGAGACACTTTTCCGCATCTATGGGCACATTATATGCCCGTATTTTTTGAAAGTAAATGCGAAAACAATAGTAATATTCTGAATATTCTAAAAAACTCTGTGGTAGGTATAAGGTTTTTTGTTATAATTTAGTCAAAATTATGGAAAGAAAAGAGGTAGCAGGTTGGATAAGATTATGGATCATATTACCATTGGTACAATGGCAAAAATCAACGGCGTATCAGAACAGGCATTGCGTTTATATGACAAAATGAAATTGCTGGAACCAAGTGAAATCAACGCAGAAACTGGATATCGGTATTATAATATTAAACAATGTGCCCAACTGGATATGATTCAGCATATGAAAGCATTGGGCATGAATCTGATTCAAATTAAGGAATGCTTGGATGAAAAAGATATTAGAAAATTCAAGCAAATACTCGAATTGCAAAAGAAAAACATAGAAAACCAGATGTTGGAAATGCATTTTGCGAAACAGGCAATCGAACGCTCTATTGAAAACTATAAACGATATGAATCTGCACCAGAAGAATGCACGGTCATCATGGAATATATCAAAGAGAGAAGGATTTTCTGTTATGATACAAAAATCAACTGTTATAGTTATGGGATGGACTATTATGAACATATTTTACGATCTTTGAAAAAGAATTATGCATTGCATCACTTACCGATGTGTTATTTCTGTAATGTTGGAAGTATGATACGGCGGGAGCACTTCCAAAAGAAGAATATGTGGGCCACTGAGGTTATTTTGTTTGTGGAAGATGATTTCCAATCTGATGATGGAATAGAGGTAATTCCAGAGGGCATGTTTTTGTGTACGTACTGTTACGGATTTAACAAAGAGGAAGAATCATTAAAAATGTTAATGGATTATATTTCCGAACACAATTTTGAGGTTCGGGGGGATTGCATTAGCGAAATACTGATTGAATTCCCAACGTTTAACAATTATGACAGGAACGCTTTTTTCAAGCTTCAGGTTCCAATTAAGCAAAAAAAGAAAAAAATAATTTAAGCCTATTGACTTTGTAATTGCTATAAGGTTTAAGATGAGCATAACCAAACGAGATTTCCTGAATCTGCCAATTGGGGACAGAAAAGTTGCTTGTTGAGGAATGGAGGTTTTGCAAAATGCAATTACAAAGTGTCAAATTAACTGCGCAGGAAGTGATGGATCTTACCAATAAGTACATGATTGAAACTTACCAGCGCTTCCCTTTTGTGGCCACAAGAGCCAAGGGAATGTATCTTTATGACGAAAATGATCAACCATACTTGGATTTTTACGGTGGCATTGCTGTAAATAATGCGGGTAGCTGCAATGAAAAGGTTGTAGCTGCTGTTCGTGAACAAGTTGGAGAAATCATGCATGCCTTTAATTATCCATATACCATACCACAGGCTGTATTGGCTGAGCTTGTGTGTACAACAATCGGAATGGATAAAATCTTCTATCAGAATTCTGGTACTGAAGCAAATGAAGCGATGATAAAGCTTGCCAGAAAGTACGGAACTGATAATTTTGGTCCAGAAAAGTATCATATTATAACTGCAAAAAGTAGCTTTCACGGTAGAACATACGGGGGGATGTCTGCTACTGGTCAGCCAGATAATGCATGTCAGGTTGGTTTCAAACCAATGTTGCCAGGCTTTACTTATGCTGACTTTAATAACCTTGATTCATTTAAAGATGCAATTACAGAAAACACAATTGCAATCATGCTTGAACCGATTCAGGGAGAAGGTGGCGTACGACCTGCAACAATGGAGTTCTTGCAGGGAATCCGTAAGCTTTGTGATGAAAAGGGATTGCTTCTTTTAATGGATGAGATCCAAACAGGTTGGTGCAGAACAGGAAAGGTTATGGCTTATATGCATTATGATGTGAAGCCCGATATCGTTTCTATGGCAAAGGGAATTGGCGGAGGCATGCCAATTGGTGCTATCTGTGCAACTAACAAAGTGGCTTCTGCATTTAATGCAGGTGCGCACGGTACTACCTTTGGTGGTAGCCCAGTATGCTGCGCTGCGGCATATGCGCAAGTAAAAGAATTACTGGATAATAAACTGGCAGAAAATGCTGATGACGTTGGTACATACTTCATGGAAAAATTGGCTACGCTTCCTCATGTAAAAGAAGTGAGAGGAAAGGGGCTGATTGTTGGAGTAGATTTTGATTTCAACGGTGCTTTAGAAATCAAGCATGGTTGTATCGATCGTAGACTTCTTGTCACAGCAATCGGAAATACAATTATTCGTATGGTACCACCGCTAATTGCAACGAAAGAAGATTGTGACAAAGCCTTTGATGTTTTGAAAGAAGCAGTAGAAGAAGCAGCTGCTAAGAATTAGCCAATCAACAGAGAGGCAATTTTGATTTTATGATTATTTTGGAGGAATAAGAAATGAGAAAAAGTTTTGATGAGGTTTTAAAATACACCGAATATGCAATGAAAACCATTTCCCAAAAGTCAATGAATGATGAAGAAATGGAGTATTTCATTAAAGAAACTAGAAATAATTTCAATAATCATATCAATCCAGGATTTTTAGAATACAGAAAATCAGCTGGTGAAGATGCTATGGCAATGGAATGGATGGCAAATGGGGATACGTTTACTGATTTGCACGGAAATACCTACATCGATTGTCTTGGTGGATTCGGTGCATTTAACTGTGGACATAGGCATCCAACTGTTGTAGAAACAGTAACCAATCAGTTGGCAAAACAACCGCTTTCTAGTGCAGAACTAATCGACGCAAATAGAAGTCTTTTAGCTAGAATTCTGGCAGATGTAACTCCTGGAGACTTGCAGTATACGTTCTTTACAAGTTCAGGAACTGAATCCATCGAGTGTGCATTGAAAATGGCTACACTAGCTACGGGAAGACATTATTATGTGGCATTTAAAAATGATTTCCACGGAAAAACAATGGGTGCATTATCATTGACATCAAAAGAACATTTCAGAGGACCTTTCTTACCATTATTGCAAGGAACAAGACACGCACCTTTTGGGGATCTTGATTATTTAAGAAAGATGCTGGATGTAATGGAATTTACAGGAGAACTTCCAGCTGCTATTGTTTATGAACCAATTCAAGGTGAAGGTGGCGTACAGATTCCACCAGATGATTTTATCCCTGGTATCAGAGAGCTTTGTGATAAGTATGATATTATGATGGTTGCTGACGAAGTACAAGCAGGTATGGGAAGAACTGGATACTTATTTGCAACAGATTATTCCAACGTAGCACCTGATATTCTTTGCCTTGGAAAATCTATTTCAGGTAGTGTGGTTCCTCTTAGTGCATGCGTTTGTACGGAAAGAGCTTTCAGAGGTATGTTCCCAGATCCATTGCTTCATAGTACTACCACGGGTGGAAATCCTCTGGCAACTTCTGCTGGTATTGCAGCATTTAATGTTATTCTGGGTGAAGATCTCTGTGGAAAGGCACAGAAATCGGGTGCAATTTTCATGGAAGGACTTGAAAAACTGCATCAGAAATATCCAAAGCTTCTTCCTACATATCGTGGTAGAGGATTAATGATAGCAATGGAATTCAGTGATGGTGATATGGGTTATGAAGTTGTCTATGAGGCATTCAACAGAAGACTTCTCTTATCGGGATCCTTGATTAATGCCAAAACAATTCGTATCGAACCACCACTAAATATTACAGAAGAGCATGTTAGAAAAGCATTAGAAATTTTAGATGAATCTATGGCAGTAGTATACGAAAAACATTTCAAATAGAATCATATAGTTGGAAGGGGTAAGCTCCCGATACTGTAAATGGAACAAATCATGAAAAGGAGATGTGGATTATATGGATATGATTGAATATGTATCAGATATCATCGAAAAGGCAAAAAAAGCACAGAAAGAGTTTGAATCTTATAACCAAGAGCAAGTAGATGTGGTTGTTAAGGCGGTTGGTAAGGCTGTGTATGACAATGGCGAAGAACTAGCTCGTATGGCGATTGATGAAACTGGAATGGGCAGCTATGAAGATAAGGTGATGAAGAACAAAGGAAAAGCAATGGCCGTTTGGAACTACCTAAAAGACAAGAAGAGTGTTGGCGTACTTCAGTATTTTGAAGACGAAGGTATTGTTGAAGTTGGTAAACCAATCGGAATCATTGGAGCGGTAACACCTGTTACAAATCCAGTTATGACACCAATGCACAATGCTATGATTGCATTGAAGGGGCGAAATGCTATTGTCATATGCCCACATCCAAGTGCAAAAGAGTGCGGAGTCAAAACCGTTGAATACATTAATCAATACTTGAAAGAAGTAGGAGCACCGGAAAATTTGGTGCAGATTATTCCAGAACCAACGTTGGATCTTTCTAACTTGGTTATGAAAATGACGGATGAATGTATTTCTACGGGTGGACCAGGAATGGTAAAGGTTGCTTACAGTAGCGGAAAACCAGCGTTTGGAGTAGGAGCTGGAAATAATCAATGCTTAATTGATGAAGACGCTGATATCAAAGATGCCGTGCCGAAAATTATCCGAGGAAGAATTTATGACAACGGCGTACTGTGTACCTGTGAGCAAAGTATTATTTGTCCAGAAAGCAGATTCGATGAAATTATTGAGGAATTTAAGTCACAAGGAGCAGCCTATATTTCAAATCCAGCGGAAGTCATTGCGCTGCGCAATAAGGTGTTTCCGGATGGAGCGTTGAATAAAGGTTGCGTCGGCTTGACTGCGCATAGAATCGCAGAAATGGCTGGAATTAAGGTTCCAGAAGATACTAAGCTTCTCATTGTAAAAGCAGATGGTCCAGGCAGAGCAGATCCTTTTGCAAAGGAAAAGCTATTCCCAATCTTAGCAGCATACACATACAAGTCATGGGAAGAAGGCGTGGACATTGTGAATGCAAACTTGGATTATGAAGGTAAGGGACACAGCATGGTAATGCATTCCTTTACCAAGAAAAACATTGAATATGCCGCTGAAAACATTCCTGTATCAAGATTTCTAGTAAACGGAATCGGTTCAAGCGGACTGGGTGGAGCTTATACCAATGGATTAGCACCAACAGGAACCCTTGGTTGTGGTTCATGGGGAAACAACAGTATCAGTGAGAATCTGAACTACAGACATCTGATTAATATTAGTCGTATTGCATATACAAACCCAGACGCACATATTCCTACACCAGAGGAAATCTGGAACTAAGTTTATAAGGGTAGCTCTCATTCTATAGAACGCTGCATCGTTTACTAAGGTAGGCGGTGCAGTATTCTTTTTTTGGCATACATCTTGCTTTATTTATAAGTGAAGGCATTTGTCAGAAGGCTGAAAGGGAAGAAAAGGAAGAAAACTTAAATAATTCTTGCAAAGATAGCTTTCAATATGTAAAATCGAAAATACTATGAAAAAACAGAGGAGAAATCATGATGTTTATGGATGATTACAGAAAAAAATGTACAACTGCAGAACAGGCTGTAAAGGTTGTAGAAAGCGGAGACTGGGTTGAATTTGCTTGGGGTGCAAGCTATCCTGGATTGTTAGGAGAGGCTCTGGCGAAGAGAAAAGACGAACTATTTGATGTAAACATGCGTGGCGGTGTCATTATGAAGCCAATGCCATTTATCGAGGAGGATCCCACTGGAGAACATTTTACATGGAATAGTATGCATTTAAGTGGCTATGAAAGAAAGCTTGCACAGAAGGGGATGGCTTACTATATTCCGATTAAGTACTCAGAGGTACCACGTTTTATCAGAGAAAACTGTCAAACTGATGTTGTCATGGTTCAAGTGGCTCCAATGGATGAATTCGGATATTTTAGCCTTGGTGTTTCCATCTCACATTTGGCTGCAGCGATTGAAAAAGCAAAGACTGTTATTGTTGAAGTCAATGAGGATATGCCAAAGGTTCATGGTGGATATGAGCATGCAGTTCATATTTCTGATGTGGATTATATTGTTGAAGGTGGAAGGTCTGGATTACCAGTACTTCCGTCAGCAGCTCCAACTGATATTGATAAAATGATTGCTGATTATGTTCTTACAGAAATCGAAGACGGATCTTGCATCCAATTAGGCATTGGCGGTATGCCAAATGCATTAGGAAAGATGCTTGCAGATTCTGACTTAAGGGACTTAGGTATTCATACGGAAATGCTTGTGGACGGATTTGTTGATATGGTGGAGGCTGGACGCGTAACTGGCATGAGAAAAAATATCGACAAAGGAAGAATGGCTTTCTCTTTTGCGGCAGGAACTCAGAAACTATATGATTTTATGCATGATAACCCAGCGTTGGCTGCATATCCTGTAAATTATACGAATCACCCTTTTATAGCATCACAAATCGATCGGTTGATGTCCATCAATAGTGCGGTGGAAATCGATCTTTCAGGTCAAGTTTGTTCGGAGACGGCAGGACCAAGTATTATCAGTGGTTCTGGCGGACAGCTTGATTTTGTTGAAGGCGCTTATAATTCAAAAGGAGGCAAGAGTTTTATCTGTTTACCATCTACCTTTACTGATAAAAACGGGAAGATTCATTCAAGAATCAAAGGCATGATGACACTTGGATCTGTCATTACTGATACGCGTGCAACTGTGCATTATGTTGTAACAGAGTATGGCAAGGTGAATCTAAAGGGGATGTCTTCTTGGCAGAGAGCAGAGGCTTTGGTTTCAATTGCCCATCCTGACTTCAGAGATGATCTCATAGCAGAAGCGAAAGAATTAAAAATATGGAGAAAGAAAAACAAATGATATTATAAAAGAAAAAACTCTGTTGACAGATGGCAGCAGAGTTTTTTCTTGCCTTCAAGCCAATAAATTATGGGCGATAGCAATGGTTCTTATGTGCAATATCCATGTTGTGTTTTCTCTCACAACACTGTACAGGCATACAGTCAACCCATACAGGTGTACGACAAACCATACAACATTCAAGGCGTGATGGGCAGTAAAACAAGAAATAAATATGAGAGATTAAAAAAAAACAATAAATTTAAAGCGAAAAACCCATGATTTTCAGGGACTGTATGATATGTAGCGTGTTTTACAAAGAAATTGGATGAAAATGGCATAGTTCTTGCGTTTTAATAAGGCATCTTTAATAAATCGTGATTTGAGGAGGTAAGAAACATGGCAGAATTAACAAGCCCAATGGCTGGAAAGATTCAGGAAATCAATATCAAGGTAGGACAGATGATCACAGAAGACGATGAACTATTTATCATCGAAGCAATGAAGATGGAAAACGTAGTTTATGGGGATCCTGGGGTAGTAAAAGAAATTTTCGTCAAAGTAGGAGATAAAGTAGAAGAAGACGACAAATTGGCGATTATCGAATAGAAGGAGGAGAGCAAGATGGACTTTGGATTGACAGAAGAACAAAAAATGGTACAGGACATGGCCCGAAACTTTGCAGAAAAAGAAATCGCTCCTTACGTAGAAGAGGATGAAGAAAATCACTACTACAGAAGAGAAATCTTGACAAAGATGGGAGAACTGGGGCTTTTGGGATTCAGCATACCAGAAGAGTATGGTGGAAATGGAATGGGCTGGATGGAAGCCGTTACAGCACTGTATGAAATCGCAAAGGTACATACTTCTTGGAGACTATCTATCAGTGGAAATTGTTGGGGACCAGCAATGACAATCAATCAATGGGGGACAGAAGAACAAAAAGAGAAGTACATTCCTGATTTGGTAAGCGGTACAGCAGTAGGAAGCTTTGCACTCACAGAAGCAAATTCTGGATCGGATGTAGGAAGTATGAAAACATTTGCGGCAGATAAGGGAGATCATTGGGTGCTAAATGGAAGCAAAATGTGGATTTCAGGAGGACATACCTCGGATACAGGGCTTGTGTATGCTGTGACAACAGAAGGAGGCGGACCAAAAGGGTTATCCTGTTTTATCATTGATTACAATAATACACCAGGAATCACAAGAATACCGATCACAAAGAAAGTTGGAATGTGGACGGCGCCAACATCAGAATTGGTATTTGAAAATGCAATTGTACCAAAAGAAAACATACTTGGAGAAGTCAATAAAGGATTCCAAATTTGTATGTGGATGCTGAACAATACAAGAATGGGATGTGCAACAGGGGCAGCGGCATTATCGGCAGCGTGTTTAGAAGGTGCAGTAAATTATGCCAATGAAAGAACCCAGTTTGGACAGCCGATTGGAAAGTTCCAGATGGTGCAGCAACAGATTGCAGAAATGAAATTAGAAGATGAAGCGGCAAAATACATGGTATACAGAGCAGCATGGCTAAAAGAAAATAAGCTGCCAAGCCAACAAGCGACATCGATGGCAAAGCTGATGGGGTGCAATGCCGCGGTACATGGAGCAAATATGGCGATGAAAGTATACGGATCTTATGGATATTCAACAGAGTATCCTTGTGGAAGATGGCTGAGAGATGCAAAGCAATTTGAAACGCTAGAAGGTACGTCCAATATCCATATGGGTATCGTGGCAGGAATTGAACTGGGATATCAGCCTAACAGATAGTGAAAGAAAAAAGACGAGGTAAGGAGTGAAAGCAGCTAAGATCGTGTACAAAATATCTGCTTTGGCCCAAAAATGAATTGTTGTGAGTTTATTATGAGTTGTTAATGTATGAGTTTGATGGAGTTTGTTTTAAAGAACGTTGTTGTTTTAAAGAACGTTGTTGGTTTAAGAACGTTGTTGGTTTAAGAACGTTGTTGGTTGCCGGAAGGAGCGTAAATTATGAATTTTGAGTATAGCGAAGATCATATCATGATGAGAAAAATGGTGCGAGATTTTGCAGAGCAACAGGTTGCACCAGGATCCGAAGAACGAGATGAAAAAGAAGAATTTCCACTTGAATTGTGGAATCAGTGCGCTGAACTTGGTCTTGCTGGGATTACATTTCCAGAAGAGTATGGTGGGGTTGGAGCAGACTATATTTCTTACGCAATAACCATTGAAGAACTATCGCGTGTAGATGCTTCTTTGGGCGTTACAATTTCTGCTCATTCAAGCCTTTGTGCCAATCCGATTTATATGTTTGGTACGGAAGAACAAAAACAAAAGTATCTCGTTCCTTTAGCAACTGGGGAAAAAATGGGTGCTTTTGGTTTAACTGAAAATATGGCGGGCTCAGATGCATCTGGCACGAGAACTACTGCTGTTCGTGAAGGGGATGAATACGTTCTAAATGGAACGAAAATATTTATCACAAATGGTTATTATGCTGACACCTATGTGGTAACAGCACAGATGGATAAGAGCAAAGGAAACAAAGGAATTGCAGCATTTATCGTTGAAAAAGGAACTCCGGGATTTACTTTTGGCAAAAAAGAAAAGAAGATGGGGATTCGTTCATCTGCAACATATGAATTGGTATTTGAAAATTGCAGAATTCCAGCTGAGAACCTTTTAGGACAAGAAGGACAGGGATTTAAAGTAGCGATGCAGACACTAGATTTTGGAAGAATCGGAATCGCTTCTCAGGCTCTGGGAATAGCGCAAGGCGCATATGAACAGGCACTGAAATACTCAAAAGAGAGAGTTCAATTTGGAAAATCTCTATCTGATATGGACGTGATTCGATTTAAACTTGCAGATATGGCAATTCAGATTGAAGCGGCTAGACTTCTGGTATATCAGGCTTGTGACCTTGCGACTCAACACAAACCTGTTTCCAAGCAGTCAGCTATGGCGAAGGTATTTGCCGCTGAAACTGCAAACCAAGTGGCTACGCAGGCAGTTCAAATTTTAGGTGGATATGGTTATACAAGAGATTATCCTGTAGAACGTATGATGAGAGATGCTAAGATAACTGAAATTTATGAAGGAACAAGCGAAATTCAACGTGTGGTTATTGCGGCAAGTATTTTGAAATAAGGAGGAAAAAAGATGAATATTATTGTTTGTCTAAAACAAACCTTTGATACAGAAGCAAAGATCGTATTGGATGGGAAGGGTAACATTGATAGTACTGGTGTCAATTTAGTGATAAATCCTTACGATGAATTTGCAATCGAAGAAGGACTAAAGCTAAAAGAGCAGTTTGGTGGGGAAGTTACTGTTGTGAGTATGGGCGGTGAACGTGTTACAGAGGCGATTCGAACAGCACTTGCAATGGGATGTGATAAAGGCGTACTCATTAGTGATCCTGCAATTGAATCTCCTGATGAGTGGATGGCAGCAGAAATTTTGTCAAAAGCAATCGAACAATTACCGTATGATGTAATTTTGACTGGACGCATAGCAGTGGATGATGGGTCTAGCCAAGTAGCAGTAAGAATGGCAGATTCTCTTAATTTGCCATCTGTAAGCAGTATCTTAAAACTCGATGTGGATGGAAACAAGGCGACTGTAGTAAGAGAAATAGACGGCGGCACGGAAAGTCTTGAGGTAGAATTACCAGCTTTGTTTACCGCACAAAAAGGACTTAACATTCCTCGTTATCCTAGTATGATGGGAATTATGAAAGCAAAGAAAAAAGAAATTAAAATAACGACTTTGGATGATCTTGGACTTGACCTTACTACAATGCCAAGAAAGATGAGTACTCCGAAATTTTCATTGCCAAGTGCACGTCAGGGTGGAAGAAAAATTGATGGAGAACCAGCAGATGTAGCTCGTGAGTTGGCAAAATTGTTAAGAGAAGAAGCTAAGGTAATCTAGGGAGGAGGAAGAAAAATGGCAAACGGAATTTGGGTAATTATAGAGCAGAGCAAATCAGAAATTAGAAATGTTTCTTTAGAACTACTCACTCAAGGAAGAATCATAGCAGATCAAAAGGGAGAACCTCTTGTTGCAGTAATCTTAGGAAATGGTATTGAAGCACTTTCTGGAAAAGCAGCTGCTTATGGAGCAGATAAAGTGATTCTTGTAGAAGATGAGAAATTGACTGATTACACAACAGGTGCATATACTTCTGTATTAAACAAGCTGATTCGAGCGGGAGAACCTCAAGCTGTTCTTCTTGGCAATACAGCCGTTGGAAAAGATTTGGCGCCAAGACTGGCTCAGCGACTTGGAATTGGTATGGCATCAGATTGTACTGGTATGGAATCAGACGAAGAAGCATACTTGAAATTTAAAAGACCAATTTATGGTGGAAAAGCATTCTCGGAGGTAACTTCCACTGTGAGACCTGTCTTAGCAACCATTAGGCCAAATACTTTTGCTGCTGGAGTGCCGGATGAAACAAGGCAAGCCGAAGTTGTAAAAGAAAAAGCTGAAATCGATGCGATGGATTTAAGGGCAATCGTGAAAGAAATTGTTCTTGCTGCATCTGAAAGACCAGAATTAATTGAAGCAAATATTATTATTTCAGGTGGAAGAGGTATGAAAGGGCCAGAAAATTATAAAATTCTGGAAGATTGTGCAGATACTATTGGTGCGGCAGTTGGGGCCTCACGTGCCGCTGTCGATGCTGGTTGGATCGATCAGAAATTTCAAGTTGGTCAAACTGGTAAAACAGTATCTCCAACGTTATATATTGCATGCGGAATCTCTGGCGCAATTCAGCATGTGGCTGGAATGGGTTCCTCAAAAGTAATCGTGGCAATTAACAAAGACCCGGAAGCGAACATTTTCAACTTAGCAGATTATGGTATCGTGGGCGATTTATTTGAGATTATTCCGATTCTAACGGAAGAATTTCAAAAGCTTGCATAGCATAAGCGCTAAGCTCTCCATACAACCACAAGCAACGCGGAGCGACTCGGCTCCGCGTTGCGACTTCAATAGGGATGAGGAGGAGACATAAGATGGATATAGCGGTTAAAAAACCGGAAGATATGGATCAAAGAGAACTTGCAAAACTGGCAATGGACCTGATCCATCGAACCATGACTCATCATATTTTTTGGCTAAAGGAAATAGAACACCAAATGGGATTTGAAGAAGCCCTTTCTATTTTAGATCAGGTTTATGATACGACTGTTGGGAATCAACTGAACAGATTAAGTAAATTGATGGGATTTAAGATGAATGGCGGTATTCCTGAGGTGCTACTTGATATGCCTAGGGAGAAAATGCTTTCTCTGATGGAGGGGTTGAGTTCAAACTGGCTTGCAGGAGATGGTATATGGTTTCAAGCTGTTGAAGGAAAACACGGGATGTTTTCTGCAAAACGATGTAATGATTCTTGTTGGGCATGGTTTTCACCGTTTGAAGCATGGTCTATCAAGCGGCTTTTGGAGATGGAAGAACAACCAGGATTAGAGGGTTTAAAACAGGCGTTGCCTATGCGTCTTTATGCACAAATCAATATTCAATCTATTATTGAAGAGACTGAAGAAAGTATTGTTCTTCAGATGAATCGTTGCAGGGTGCAATGGGCTAGAAAGAATAAAGGACTGGATGATTATCCTTGTAAATCCGCGGGTTGTGTTGAGTATTCAACTTTTGCCAAGGCAATTGATGCAAGGATTAAAACTGAATGTATCGGATGTCCTCCGGATCATCATCCAGAAGAATGGTTTTGTGCTTGGCGATTTCAATTGATAAAGGAGTGAGCAGAATGTTTGAATTAACACCAATGAATATTGTATTGATGGCAGTTGTATTTATCGCAGTTTTTGTTACTTTTGCTATCTGCATTCGAAGGGAACTGAAATAACTTTGTGCGGAGGTGCAGTAAGCTGGAGGAGGTTAGAAGAAGATGAAAGAATCAATCATAATTGCATTAGAAACATATTGGGTTGCTTTCATAGCAGCATTTTTAATAGCAGTTTCCATTAAAGCAATGCAAGCTGTAATTCGTCGTATTACCCCTAAAAAACAAGTGGCTGAGAAGGAATAAGGAGGTGCTGTAATGAATTTATCTACTTTATTTCAGGGAATTGGAACTTTATTCTATCAAGAACCTGAAATTGCAATTGCTAGAATTGTTTTGATTTTTATTGGTATGCTATTGGTTTATCTCGGAAAAAAAGGAACATTAGAACCGTTGATCATGATACCGATGGGATTTGGTATGTTGGCTGTCAATGCAGGTGTTTTGTTTTTCTCGGCTACAACAACAGGAACACTTTTTGTTGATCCATTAATGTCTGATACCGATGGACTTATGCGTGTTTTACAAATAGATTTTTTGCAACCAATATATACACTTACTTTTAGTAACAGTTTGATTGCATGTATTGTTTTTATGGGAATTGGTGTTATTACTGATGTGGGAAATGTCTTGAAATATCCTTACACCAGTATGTTGATCGCATTGTTCGCAGAACTTGGAACCATTGCAGTTTTTCCAATTGCACATGCAATGGGACTAACTTATGGAGAATCGGCAGCCATTGCAATTGTCGGTACTGCTGATGGACCAATGGTTCTGTTTACTTCTTTGATGCTTGCACCAGACTTGTTTGTTCCGATTACTGTGATTGCATATTTATATCTCAGTCTAACTTATGGTGGCTATCCATTTTTAGTAAGGCTTCTTGTTCCAAAAGAATACAGAGGCATCGCAGTGAAAACTTCCAAAAAGAATGATATTTCTTCAGGTGAAAAGATTGCTTTTGATGTCATTGCATGTACCGTACTAAGCCTACTATTCCCAGTAGCAGCGCCACTGTTTTTAAGTTTCTTCTTAGGCAATGGGATACGAGAAGCAGGAATTATAAAATATAGCCAGATGATTGAAGACGTTTTCTTATACTGGGCAACATTTTTCTTAGGATTGATGCTAGGTGTTCTTTGTGAGGCAAGTACCATAATGAATCCAAAAGTATTGGTTTTGCTGATTTTAGGTATTGTAGCACTCGCCTTATCAGGAATTGGTGGAATTATTGGAGGATACGTTGTTTACCTAATCAATGGTAAGAAATTCAATCCAGCGATTGGAATTGCAGGAGTATCATGTATTCCTTCGACGGCAAAAATAGCACAGCACGAAGTCAATGCAGCCAACAAAAGGGCAATCATATTGCAATTTGCAATGGGTGCAAGTATATGTGGTGTAATTACTTCTGCAATTATCACAGGAATTTATGTCTCTGTAGTTCCACTTTTATAGACTGTCAAGAGGAACCTCTGTTGCTGAATAGCGACAGAGGTTTTTGTTTCTGATCCGTACCATACAGGTATACAGTCAACCCATACAGGTGTACGGCGAACCGTACAACATTCAAGGCGTGATGGGCAGTAAAACAAGAAATAAATATGAGAGATTAAAAAAAAACAATAAATTTAAAGCGAAAAACCCATGATTTTCAGGGACTGTATGACATGTAGCGTGTTTTACAAAGAAATTGGATGAAAATGGCATAGTTCTTGCGTTTTAATAAGGCATCTTTAATAAATCGTGATTTGAGGAGGTAAGAAACATGGCAGAATTAACAAGCCCAATGGCTGGAAAGATTCAGGAAATCAATATCAAGGTAGGACAGATGATCACAGAAGACGATGAACTATTTATCATCGAAGCAATGAAGATGGAAAACGTAGTTTATGGGGATCCTGGGGTAGTAAAAGAAATTTTCGTCAAAGTAGGAGATAAAGTAGAAGAAGACGACAAATTGGCGATTATCGAATAGAAGGAGGAGAGCAAGATGGACTTTGGATTGACAGAAGAACAAAAAATGGTACAGGACATGGCCCGAAACTTTGCAGAAAAAGAAATCGCTCCTTACGTAGAAGAGGATGAAGAAAATCACTACTACAGAAGAGAAATCTTGACAAAGATGGGAGAACTGGGGCTTTTGGGATTCAGCATACCAGAAGAGTATGGTGGAAATGGAATGGGCTGGATGGAAGCCGTTACAGCACTGTATGAAATCGCAAAGGTACATACTTCTTGGAGACTATCTATCAGTGGAAATTGTTGGGGACCAGCAATGACAATCAATCAATGGGGGACAGAAGAACAAAAAGAGAAGTACATTCCTGATTTGGTAAGCGGTACAGCAGTAGGAAGCTTTGCACTCACAGAAGCAAATTCTGGATCGGATGTAGGAAGTATGAAAACATTTGCGGCAGATAAGGGAGATCATTGGGTGCTAAATGGAAGCAAAATGTGGATTTCAGGAGGACATACCTCGGATACAGGGCTTGTGTATGCTGTGACAACAGAAGGAGGCGGACCAAAAGGGTTATCCTGTTTTATCATTGATTACAATAATACACCAGGAATCACAAGAATACCGATCACAAAGAAAGTTGGAATGTGGACGGCGCCAACATCAGAATTGGTATTTGAAAATGCAATTGTACCAAAAGAAAACATACTTGGAGAAGTCAATAAAGGATTCCAAATTTGTATGTGGATGCTGAACAATACAAGAATGGGATGTGCAACAGGGGCAGCGGCATTATCGGCAGCGTGTTTAGAAGGTGCAGTAAATTATGCCAATGAAAGAACCCAGTTTGGACAGCCGATTGGAAAGTTCCAGATGGTGCAGCAACAGATTGCAGAAATGAAATTAGAAGATGAAGCGGCAAAATACATGGTATACAGAGCAGCATGGCTAAAAGAAAATAAGCTGCCAAGCCAACAAGCGACATCGATGGCAAAGCTGATGGGGTGCAATGCCGCGGTACATGGAGCAAATATGGCGATGAAAGTATACGGATCTTATGGATATTCAACAGAGTATCCTTGTGGAAGATGGCTGAGAGATGCAAAGCAATTTGAAACGCTAGAAGGTACGTCCAATATCCATATGGGTATCGTGGCAGGAATTGAACTGGGATATCAGCCTAACAGATAGTGAAAGAAAAAAGACGAGGTAAGGAGTGAAAGCAGCTAAGATCGTGTACAAAATATCTGCTTTGGCCCAAAAATGAATTGTTGTGAGTTTATGATTTGCTGTTTGTTTGAGCAGAAAGGAGTATGAAATGTCAGATTATGGTTATCCTTTACATCCATATTTTACAGAAATGCCAGGTATCGGAAAAGAACTTGCTAGAACATTGAAACCAAATGCACAGGAGTTAAAAAATCAGGAGGCGATTATTGCAGCGGAAGTTGATCGTGTGAAAAATAACGGAAAATCCACAGAAGCTATGAACGAAAAGGGAGAATGGACTGCGTGGCAGCGTCTGGAATACCTTGTGGAACCAGGAACCTGGTGTCCGCTTCACACCATTTATGATCCGTTAGGAAATGAAGAAGGCAATACTGGAGTTATTGATGGCATCGGTAAAATAGCAGGAAAATGGGCTATTATTATTGCTTCCAATAACAAGGTTATGGCGGGCGCTTGGCTTTCCGGTCAGGCTGACAATGTTCTTCGTGTGACGGATATCGCAAAACGCCTCCATTTACCTCTTGTTTGGGTATTGAATTGTAGCGGCGCAAAATTAATGGAACAGGAACAGCTTTATCCAAATAGAAGGGGTAGTGGAACGCCATTTTTTAGACATGCAGAATTACAAAAACTTGGTGTGCCTATTATTGTTGGGATATATGGTACAAATCCAGCAGGCGGAGGGTACCATTCCATCAGCCCAACGGTTTTAATTGGTCATAAAAAGTGCAACATGGCAGTGGGAGGTGCAGGTATTGTCAGTGGTATGGCACCAAAAGGCTATATTGACGAAGAAGTCGCAGAGGCATTAATTGATGCAACGAGGAAGTTTAAATCCACACCTCCGGGAAGAGTAGAAATCCATCATAATGGAACTGGATTTATCAGAGACGTCTGTGATACAGAGGAAGAAGTTTTGGATGATATTAAAGCTTATATGAAGACGTTGCCTGCTTATGATCCAAAGTTTTTCCGAGTTGCTGAACCAGCAGAACCAAAATTCCCTGCAGAAGATCTTTACAGTCTTATACCAATCAATCAGAAACGTGTATATGATATGCAGGAGGTACTGGCCAGACTGTTTGATAATAGTGAACACATGGAGTTTAGACCGGATTATGGACCTGAGATGTACTGTGGTCTTGCGAAAGTAGATGGGTATCTTTGCGGGTTTATTGCAAATAACCAAGGTGGACTTGGTGCTGGGTATCCAAAGTATGCAGAATATGAAGGGATCGGCGGTAAATTGTACCGTGAAGGTCTCATTAAGATGAATGAATTTGTGACCCTCTGTGGAAGAGATAGAATTCCACTAATATGGGTCCAAGATACGAGTGGCATTGATGTTGGTGATACTGCTGAAAGTGCTGAAATGCTTGGGTTAGGTATGGCTTTGATTTACTCAATAGAACAATCTGATAATCCAATGATGACCGTTGTTTTAAGAAAAGGTACCGCAGCAGCTCATTATGTTTTAGGTGGACCGCAAGCAAACAATAACAATGCGTTTACATTGGGAACAGCGGCAACTGAAATTTATGTTATGCATGGCGAAACTGCAGCAGCGGCATCCTACGCCAGAAGACTGGTTAAGGATAAAGATGACGGGAAACCACTAGATGGAACCATCGAGAAAATGAATGATATGATTCAACAATATAATGACAAATCTCGTCCTGCATATTGTGCAAAAAAAGGATTTGTTGATGAAATTGTTGATTTACCAAGCATTAGGAATTATTGCAAAGCTTTTGTTGGTTCCTATTATCAAAACCCAGTCAGTATCTGCGCAGTGCATCAGCTACTGACCCCACGTATCATCAAAGGTTAGACCCGACATGCCAATGTGAAGAAGTAACATACTTATAAGTGTTTGGTGTCTTAGACAAAAAAACCGAATGATCCTCAAAGACAGGGAGTTCTAGATCCACCACCAAATATTTGTAATATGAATAAAGGGGCTGACCAATCGCATACTGGTCAGCCTCTTTGCATTCGTGTATAATAATGTAAATAGGAAAAATTTTCACATAGCATGATGCCATAATGAAAGGAAGTAAAAAAATGGATGTTTCCAATTCTTTGAACCCTCACACCTGGTTAACTGTCGAACAGATGATGAACACAAATTTTAAAGTTCTGCACAAGCAAGATACTCTGCGCAAGGTCATTGAATACTATCAGGAATTTAAAATCAATACATTGCCTGTTGTGGATGAAAATGAAAACTTGATTGGTGTATTTCCTAAAAAAAGGCTGTACAAAGCACTCTTAGAAGGACAGTCTTTAGAGGATGGTATAGAACCATATATTGCATGGGATCCTGTTTTCGTTTCTGTGGAGCGAACCTATGATGAATATTCTTTAGTAGTAAGAGTCACAAAAAGCCAGGTTGATAATGTTGTCGTTTTGGACAAAAGCAATAAAGTGGTTGGTATGATTGGCACAGCCGAGTATTTGCGAGAAAGCCTCAATGTAATTATGGCTTCTTCTGCATTGATGGAATCTGTCTTTCGAGTCAACTATGAAGGCATTGTTGTAGTGGATAGAACTGGATTTATTCTGAGAGTGAATCCAGCAGCAGAAAAGATGTTTCAATTACAATGCGCTGCAATAAAAGGGAAACATATCAATGTGGTATTTCCTGAGATTATGGTAACAGAACAGAGAACCATTGGATTAAAAAAGACAGTGCATTCAGTTCCAGTTATCGTAAATGAAGTTCCAATTGTTGAAAACGGAGAACGGATCGGTTCTAGTTTTGCATTTTTAGATATCTCTGACATGGAAAAGATTGCACAAGAATTGGAAATAGTAAAAGGTCTTCAAAATATTATTGATGGAGTACTCGGAGCTTCATCGGACGGTGTCTTTGTATCTGATATTCATGGAATTGTAAAATATGTAAATGAGAGAGCATGCGGATTGATTTCTCAAACTTCAGAACAAATTGTTGGAAAACCAATTCAGGCACTTCTTCAAGTTGATAGTTTAATCAGAGTGGCACAAACCGGTTCTGCAGAGGTAGATTCTTGTGATATATCTGGTAAAAAATCAATTGTATCCCATATTCCATATCGAAAGACCAATCAAGATGAGGTCGAAATTTCAGGGATTGTTAGTACTGTATATCTCAATGATAATGCAGTCACTGAAGAAATTGCTCGAAAATGGTTTTTTTTAAAACAACAAGTTCAATACTATCGTGAAGAGCTGGAAAAGCGGGGAGCCGGTTCGAGCCGATTCGATCGGATTGTAACCAATAATCCGGAATTTAAAAATATCAAAAAAGAGGCTCAGTTTATTGCTAGAAGTAGTTCTACGGTTTTGCTTACTGGTGAAAGTGGAGTGGGAAAAGACATGTTTGCAAGAGGCATACACGAAGCCAGCCCAAGAACTAAAAAACCTTTTGTAAAGGTTAATTGTGTTTCAATTCCCGAGACACTTTTTGAATCGGAGTTGTTTGGATATGCACCAGGCTCTTTTACGGGTGCGTTGAAAAATGGAAAACCAGGTTATTTTGAGCGAGCCAATACAGGGACTATTTTTCTTGATGAAATTGGAGATATGCCACTGTCTATCCAAGCAAAGTTATTGCAGGTTCTTCAGGAAAAAGAATTTATGAGGGTAGGCGGAACCTCAAAACAGACAGTTGATGTGCGTATCATTGCTGCAACGAATCGGGATTTAAGAGACGCCATTGGGAAAAAAACATTTCGTGAAGATTTGTTTTATCGCCTGAATGTAATAGAGTTTCATCTGCCTCCATTGAGAGAAAGAGCTGAGGACATCATCGCATTGGCCGAATCTTTCATTAAAAAGTATAATGAGATATTGGGTTCTAAGGTGACTGGTATCAATGACGAAGCAAAAAAAGCTTTAGAAGCCTATTCTTGGCCAGGCAATATTAGAGAACTGGAAAACGCCATTGAGCGTGCTGCCAATTATGTATGGGAAGGGGAAATCGGAAAAGACAATCTTCCTTCTCAAATCATTCAAAGAGAATCTATGGATAAACCAAAGGAAAACGATTATCGAAATTCTCTTGTGGATTTTGAACGGGAAATGTTATTAGATGTTTTAAAGAAAGCAAATGGAAATCGAAGTGCCGCCGCCCGCATGCTTAATCTTAGCAGATCGGCTTTTTATGACAGACTGGCAAAGTATCATTTAAAATAAGAAGTCGACCTTCAAAAGGGAAACAACTGTTGCTTTCGTGGAAAGGAGACGAATGATGAATATTAGCGGAATGTATTTTAGCCCAACTGGCACGACTAAGACCATTGTAGAAACAATCAGTGCCACTATCGCCAATGAAAAGTCGGGAGGTGCTTACGTATCCTTTGACTTCACACCAAAAGAAGTGAGAAATGGTGGAAGAGTGTTTCGAAAAGATGATCTTGTAGTCATTGGCACACCTGTAATCGCAGGTAGAGTTCCAAATGTGTTGTTGAAATATTTACAAACGATAGAAGGAAATGGTGCAAAAGCAGTCTGTATTGTGCTTTATGGCAACCGGAATTATGATGATGCTTTGATTGAACTAAGAAATATTGCCAAAGAACAAGGTTTTTCAGTGATTGCCGCAGGCGCGTTTATTGGAGAACATTCTTTTTCAAAAATTCTAGCTAAAGGTCGTCCTGATGCGGACGATTTGAAAACAGCGGTTCGATTTGCTGATCAAATTTGTGATAAACTAGATCAAAATGGTGAAGAAGAACAACTCATGGTGAAAGGTTATGAGCCATATCGGCCATATTATATGCCCAAAGATAGAGAGGGAAATCCTGTTGATATCAGAAAAGTTACACCAAAAACAAATGAATCATGTAATCAATGTGGTATTTGTGTTGCCGCTTGCCCGATGGGTTCCATCGATGCAGAAAACCCAGCCGTATTGAATGGTATTTGCATTAAATGTGGAGCGTGTATCAAAAAATGCCCTCAGAATGCAAAGTATTATGATGACGGGAATTATCTAAGACACCAATACGAACTAGAAGAGCAGTTTCAAATGCGAAATGAGCCAGAGCTATTTGTCTAGAAATCAAAAACCCACGTGGAAAACGTGGGTTTTGTTTTTTGGTATCTTAATTATCATGGTTTACGATGGAATCACTACCAAGTCTGCATTGGCGGATATTTTCTTTTCTAATTTTTTTACAAGGTTACTGTTGCTTTCTATTGCGCCAGATTGGCCGACAACAATATGGGTGATTTGATTTTTTACGACCAAATCTGACAAGGTATCTATGATATCATTGGATCGAACAACCGTTAAGTTTGCACCAAATTCTAAAGCTTTTTCATAAAGGTACTCCAATGCCTCGCCTTCTTTTGAATTTCCTAAAAAGTTGAATTCGTATGGCGCAACATGTATGATAAATAATTCGCCTTCTTCATCACCCAGAAAATCATTGCCATACTGAATCAATCGATCACAGTTTTTTTGCTGTGTGACACAGACCATTACATTTTTCATAATTCTATTCCTTTTCCCCTAAACATATACTTATGCTCTAACTATTATACACTAGCACAATTGAGTTTACTAGTGTAAAATAAATCGGGGAGAAAAAGGATGGAACGAACAATTTTACACTGTGATATGAACGGATTCTATGCGGCGGTTGAACTATTGTCACTACCAGAGTTAAAAGGAAGACCAATGGCGGTTTGTGGTAATCCGAATCATAGGCACGGTATTATTTTGGCAAAAAGTGAAGAAGCGAAAGCGATGGGGGTTATCACTGCAGAAACCGTGTGGCAAGCAAAAAGAAAGTGCCCTGACTTAGTTTTAGTGCGCCCGCATCATGATAAATATAAAGAATACTCCGAAAAGATCAATCTAATCTATAGTCGATTTACAGACCGATTGGAACCTTTTAGTATTGATGAATCGTGGTTAGATGTAACAGGAAGCCTTCGGCTTTTTGGAACAGGAGTCCAGATTGGTAACCAAATCCGCAAAACGGTAAAAGAAGAGCTTGGGTTGACGCTGTCTGTTGGTGTTTCTTATAATAAAGTTTTTGCAAAAATGGGTAGTGAGTATAAAAAACCAGATGCCACTACGCTTATTTCTCAAGAAAACTACCAGTCTATATTATGGCCGTTGCCAGTTTCGGAATTATTTTTTGTAGGTGGTGCGACAGCTGAAAAATTAAAAAAGGCTGGGATACAAACCATTGGACAATTGGCATTAGCAAATAAAAAGTTTGTCATCGCTATGCTTGGTAAACAAGGAGAATTGATTCATGATTATGCAAATGGAATTGATAAAAGCCCAGTGTGCCTGTACCAAGAACGCCAAAAAATAAAATCAGTGGGAAATGGGATTACTTTTAAGCGAGATCTTTGTGGTGAAATCGATATCAAAACAGCTGTATTGTCTTTATCACATACAGTGGCCGGTCGATTACGGAAATATCAAATGAAATGTTCCGGTGTCAAGGTAGACATAAAAGATCCAATGTTTCGAACCATATCAAGGCAAAAACAACTTTTTACGCCAACCAACTTGGCTGAAGATATCGGGAAAGGCTCCTATGAGATATTGAAACATGCTTGGAACTTTTCTCAGCCTATTAGAATGCTTACCATTACAGGAATTTCACTGGTAGATGAAAATGATTCTGAACAATTATCATTATTTGAATTAGCAGATCCACAAAAGGAAAAAAGTGAATCAATTGAGAGAACATTAGATACCATTAAACAAAAATACGGTAGAAGTGCAGTGACTTTTGGAGGAATATTAAAAAATGATATCGGAATAGAACTAGACCACCAAGAGGTTTTGGAAGAAGAGATATGATGTAAGCCTATCGATATGATTTGACGAACCAATTGCAGCATACTATAATGAAAAGGTAGATTTTTGAACTATCAGGAGGAACAGCGTGAGATTATTTAAGTTGTTATCAGGAGTAATCCTGATTTTTTCGGGGATTTTTTGTTTTGCAAATCCAGGAGTTACCTTTTTATCCATTGCGTTTGTACTTGGGTGTACTATGCTAATTTCAGGAGGAAGTGGTGTTCTTGCATACATTTGGATTCGTAGAAAGAACGATATCAACGATTTGCTTTTGGCTGAAGGAGTTATGAATCTGATTCTTGGAAGCTTGGTTGTCTCGAATCAATTGCAGGCAGATGCTGCAATACCGGTATTCTTTGGTCTTTGGGTGATATATTCTGGGGTTATGAGTGCAGTTGAAGGATTGCCTGACAAGACGAGAGAGAAGCCGTTTTTAAGATGGCTTGTTGTACTTGGTTCGGTCAGTGTGATGATTGGATTATATGCATTCTTTAATACTGTATTTTTTCATTACTCTACTGTGAAGTTGGTAGGAATCTTGTTTATGATGCAAGGTGTTGATGTTTTGTTGGTCGGTGCGAATTTATCCTTCCATCAGCATAGGCGGAAAAATAAGAAACGGTAGAAGTAAAGAATCAGTTACAATGCATTCAGCGTAGGATTTCTTATGAGGCAATTGAATATCATTTGAGAATAAAAACAGGTGGTTTATAAAACCACCTGTTTGCTTTTATCCGCTATAAACTGTTTACGATAATCTTTGGGAGTGAAACCTTTGATTTTCTTAAAAACCTTTGAAAAATAGCTTTGATCATCAAAACCAGATTGAGATGAGATTTCTACCAGATTTAGTGTGGTTGTAGTTAGCAGTAAAGCACTGTGATTGATACGAACTTGATTCAAATAATCTGTAAATGTCACGCCGATTTCTTGTTTAAACAAAGTAGATAGATAGGATGAATTAAGGTGTAACTCATCGGCAATGGTTTTTAGAGAAATCTTGTTTGAGTAGGAATGGTGGATATATTTGATTGCCAATTGAATCATTTGTGAGGAACCCTCATATCGTCTTTCTGAAATGGAGTTGGTGATAGTATCAATAAAAGCTTTGGCATGCTGTGAAAGATCCTCTTCTTCCAAAAGGGTCATTTCGGAAAAGAGATGTTGGAGTGTTTCTAACGCTTGTCTTGCGTGTCCTTCTTTTGCATGCTTTAGAAATTCAGTTTCTAAAGCATAGGGATATAAGACTGATTGTGGGGTCTGGCTAAAGTTTGTATGATAGATACCTGGGTTATTTTGTTTTTTATAGTTTATTTTCAGATTTTCATACTCTATATTTGGAGTGATTGATGATAGAATGGTGTTGCCAAAGAGAGTGGCAAGATATGAGACCTCCTTTGGTTTCCAAGCTTTTAATTCACGAATTAGCAAGGTGAATTTTCCAACGGAATTTTCTTCTATTTGTCGTTTTGAATACAGGTTTTGTATAATAGGTTCTTTTGGATTTCCCATGATGATTGGTCCTGCCATAAAGCAACCAAGTCCTTTTCCGTGAGCAATCAGCGGGAAGGCAATTAAGATAAAACCTGATTTGCAAACAAAAACATAGGGTTCTCCTAGTTGTACCGCCAACTTGATTGCAGATTCAAGTCCTTTGCGGCAAGGGGTGCCCAATTGATTATAACCATGAAGAAATTGACAAATCTTATTATCTTTTTTTTGTTCCCATAGAATTTCTTGGTCCATATTGTAGAAGGTGACCGAAACGTCTGTTATTTCACAAAAAGAACGAAGGGATTCTTCTAATTGTTCTATATTATCTGGGAACCATTGGACTATAATTGCCGGTAATGTTGAATTTCCCATTGATACCTCCAAGTTGAATATTGTTTGAATACGAAAATAGTAGCATAAAATACGATTTTGAACAAGAATTCTTGCGCTAATTGCTTTTCGAAGAAAGGGGATTCATGTATAATATACAAAATAGTACAAATGCTTTATAAAATGAAAGGAAACTGGTATGAGTGTTACTGGTGGTTTATGCATCGGCGGTGGAAATTGTGAGCTTTGTGGCAGATGCAATTTATTTGATACAACAACAAGAAAAAAGAAATTGACTAATTTGCCAGAAGGTTTTGTTCCAGAACCTTTTGATGATAAAGAATATAGTGAAACAACCTACGGTGTTGCTTTCGATATAGGAACAACTACGGTAGTTGGCATGCTTTGGGATTTGAATCAGAGCCGTATGGTGGACTCTATTGCTAAAACAAATCCTCAAGGGAAATATGGCGCGGACGTTATTTCTAGGATTACATATGCTTCTTCTTCTGATGAAAATTTAAATCGTATTCATCAAGCAATCATTTTATGCCTCAACGAAATGATGGATACTTTTTCAAAGCAATATAGTTTTAAAAGAGATCAAATCCATCGAATTACAATCGTAGGTAATACAACCATGGGGCATCTTTTGCTGGGAATAGATCCATCCAGTCTTGCCAGGGCTCCTTTTGAACCTGCATATGAAGGGGCTGTGACAAAAAATGCGGAAGAGATGAAGTTGAATTGTAATCCGTCTGCTATTGTGCATGTTTTGCCAAATATTGCTGGGCATGTGGGAGCAGACATCGTAGGTATGATTCTAGCTGCAGATTTGCAGAACCAGAAAGGTTTAATTCTTGCCATTGATGTAGGAACAAACGGCGAGATTGTTTTATGTAAAGATGGAAAAATGCTTTCTTGCTCTACGGCTGCTGGTCCAGCATTTGAAGGGGCTCGCATCTATCATGGAATGCGTGCATCAAATGGAGCAATCGAAAATGTTAAAATAAATAAAAACGCTGTTACACTGAAGGTAATTGGAAATACGGTGCCAATCGGTATTTGCGGCTCCGGTTTGATTGATGTAATGGCACAATTGTTTAACAATGGAATCATCAATTTTAGAGGAAACCTAATAACTCGTGATACGGCTGAAAGCGAAGGATTTGCTCCTGCAATGCTTAATCGATTTCGAAAAAAAGAGAATGGCAATGAATTTGTGTTGCACTTTGGTGATGATGGGAAAGATATTGTCATCAATCAAAAAGATATCAGAGAAGTGCAACTGGCAAAAGGTGCAATTTGGGCTGGGGTCCAGGTATTGCTTCATTCTTTGGAAAGTAGTACGAAAGAAATTGATCGGGTTCTATTAGCAGGAGCTTTTGGAAGCTATATTGATAAAAACAGTGCATTAGACATTGGCCTTTTACCAGCGGTATCTGTTGAAAAGGTAGAACATATTGGAAATGCTGCTGGTGTAGGTTCTTGTATGGCATTATTGTCTTCTGCGGTGAGAAAGCAAGGGGATTTTATTGCTCAAAGTGTAGGGCATGTGGAACTTGCTTCACATCCAAAATTTGAAAAAGAATACCTTCTAGGGATGTATTTCCCAGAAACTACAGCAGGAGATTGCTAGATGAAAAATAATGAGTGGGTACATGATATGAAAGACAGCATAAAAGCAAACGAGAGCAAACTAAAAGACAAGACTGGATTGGACTATATTACACTAGCTGCGAAGGCGAGTGGATGGTCTGTATCTGATTTGAAAAGGGCGGCACAACAAATTAAAGTAGGAATTGTACCGATTTCGTCTGGTGAAGGTGTGAGCGACACCTTTTCAGAGGCAGTAGCTGCGGTGGCGCGCATCATGGATTTTACTAGCTTTGTCGCCGAATGTAGTGATATGAATGGAATTTATGAAGCTCATAGAAAAGATGCAGATATCCTTTTTATGGCTGATGATGAGCGCTATATTTCCTTTAGTCTCAATAAGAAAAAAATAGCAGATAATAATGTGGCTACTGCGGCAGGGTATTTAACTGCTTTAGAAGAAGCCCAAGGCGGACTTGTTGGAAAAGAAGTTTTACTGTTGGGTTTTGGTGTTTTGGGACAAGAATTCTTGAAGCGTCTGCTCAAAAAAGGGATCCGAGTGACTGGATATGATACCGACGAAAAACGAATGAAAGCCATGGGATGGAGCGGTGCTACGGCTCTTTCCGATATTTCAGAGATGCAACGTTTTAAAGTTGTGATTGATGCAACCAGTCAGGGCAATTGGATCCATACTGGAATGCTTCATCCAGATGCATGGATTGCTGCACCTGGGATTCCATTGTCTCTTGATCAGGAAGCATACTTGTTTCATGAAAACCAATTGATTCATGATTTTCTTGAAATCGGGACGGCAACCATGCTAGGAATGACTTTGTAGATAAACCAATAAACTTAATAAAATCCAAAAAAACAAAATATCATTATAAAAATAAAGATTAAAAACCTTGGCATCCTACAAAAAAACAAAATATATACAAAATTATCTAAGAAGTCTTCTTGTTTCTAAAGAAGGCTTTTCTTATAATAGAGATATCGTAATATCAAGTAGAATCAATGAATAATATTGGAGGATCGGAAATGGGTAAAGAACTTGTCTTACAGACACTAAGGCATGAAAAAACAGATCAATTACCATGGGTTCCTTTTGCTGGGATTCATGCAGGTAAGCTGAAAGGATATAGTGCACAAGAAATATTGACAGATGCTGACAAATTAGTAGAGTCTTTATTGGAAGTAAAAAAGATATATACGCCAGATGGAATGCCAATTGTATTTGATTTACAAATTGAAGCTGAAATCTTGGGCTGTGAATTGGTGTGGGCAAAAGACAACCCACCTTCCGTGAAAACCCACCCTTTCGCAGAGGGAAATGAAATTCCCTGCCTATGCAAAATGCCTACGGAAGAATCAGGCCGAATTCCAGTGATCTTAGATGCGATGAAGAGAATGAAAGCAGAAGTTGGTGATGAGGTTGCTTTATATGGGCTTGTATGTGGACCGTTTACGTTAGCATCTCATTTGCGTGGCAGTAATATTTTCATGGATATGATGCGTAATGCCGATTATGTGAAAGAACTTGTTGGTTTTTGTGCTGAAGTAGCATGCAGAGTTTCTGAGATGTATATTGAAGCAGGTATGGATGTAATCGCTGTCGTAGATCCATTGGTAAGTCAGATTTCACCAAGACATATCGAGAAAATTCTTACTGAACCGTTTCGTGCGGTCTTTGATTTTATACGTGCAAAAAATGCGTATTCATGCTTCTTTGTATGTGGAAATGCAACCAAACAAATAGAAGCAATGTGTAAGATGAATCCGGATGGTATTTCAATCGATGAAAATGTAGATTTGAGAACAGCAAAAGAAGTAACTGATCGTTATAATATCTCTATTGGTGGCAATATCCCTTTGACTACAACAATGCTTTATGGTACACAAGAAGACAACATGAAGTTTGTAATTGATCTTATGGATGTAACCGACCATTTTAACCTGATTGTAAGCCCAGGATGCGATATGCCATATGATACGCCAATTGAAAACTCTGTGGCTGTTTCCAATGCGGTGAAACATCCTAAGGATGCAAGAAAACTGTTGGAAAATTATCAGGTAGTTGTTGATGATATTGATGTAGAACTACCTGATTATGAAAACTTAGACCATGTTCTGATTGAGCTGTTCTTACTAGATCCAGAACAATGCGCAGCATGTACGTATATGCAAAGTAGTGTTGTGGATGCATATGAAGAAATGAAAGACATTGCTAAATATAATGTGTATAAGTATACTAGAAAGGAAGACATTGCAAGAACAAGGAAAATGGGCATTGCAAAGCTTCCATCTATGTGTATCAATGGTGTCGTGAAATGGGAGTCGATTATTCCAAGCAGAGAAGAGTTATTAGAGGAAGTAAGAAAGCATGCAAAGTGATTCTTATAAAAAAGAACAAACGAATTATCATATTGAAACCATATCCAAGGCGGAGGCATATGCTTCTGCCTTGACCTATTTCAATAAGATGGTTGGAATGGATAGAGATAATGAAAAAAGCAAAAGAATGATGGAACAGGCTCTTTTGGTACATGAAGTGTTAAAGACTCAGGTGGAACTGAAAGCAATCATTCTTTCGAGCCAGTCATTTATACTACATGAGGACTCATTGACCATGAACCATGTTGCGTTTGTTTGCCCAGAGTTTAGGAAGTTTTCTAATGACACGATTCATACCGTCTATCTTTATCTTCTCACTGGAGGAAATATAAAGATTCCATCCGATTGGCCAATGCTAGACCAGTTTTACGCTGATATTTGGGGCACCTCATACATTGATGCGGCTCTTGATATATTAAAAAAGAAGATTATTGACTATTTGGGAGTGGAAGAACGAAAGAACATGAGGAGTCAGGGTTTAGCTGATTACTATTTGACAGATTCTATTGGACCTGGTTTTTATGGTATGGAACTATCCCAGATTAAAGATTTCTTCACGCTCGTAGATGGAAATCAAATTGGCCTTTCATGTCACGAAAGTGGGATGATGATACCTCAAAAATCTTGTGTTGGGATGTTTCTTTTGACAAATCAGAAAAAATATTTTCTAGAGGCAGATTGCGATAATTGTCTTGCAAATCATAAGAACTGTTCCTATTGTCATAAATATGTCAAAGAATCAAAAACCAATGAGTAATCAATTGCAAATTAGCCCTGGATATGCTACCATAAGCTTGTAATCAACAGAAAGGAATAAGCTTATTTAGGTGTAAACATGACAGAAGAAAACAATCAACCAAGACAACCAGATATCAAGGAACGCATTGTATCATTAATTGGAATGGGTCTTATATTCATTACCATTTGGTATATGTTAAATATTGTATTGCTTACTTTCATTATTACTTTTGTCTTTTACCATTTGATAGAGATAATCCAAAGAAGACGAAAGAAAATGTTGTCCGTTCCAGTACCTGACAGCTTCATTTTGACGGTACTATATATTGCATTTATTATTATCATGACGGTTGCAAGTGTTGAAATTGTTCCTAAATTAGCGGAACAATTTACCGAACTAGCAAATATCTTTATGAATTTTGATATCAATTCCGTACGTGATGCGTTAGATCCAAGACTTGCCGAAGCAATCCAACACATTGATTTCAATAAATATATTGCTGAAGCTGGCGTAATGCTTGCTTCTGGTGTGACCAAGGTTGGTGGCTTTGGAGTTAATCTTTTTTTATCTTTGGTGCTAAGCTTTTTGTTGTTATTAGAAAAGAATAAAATAAAGAAATTTGGTGAAATGCTAGCGGACAGTCGGATTTCTTTCATGTACTCTTACTGGATGACCTTTGGTGGAAACTTTGTAAAAACTTTTGGAAAAGTGATGAAAGTTCAAGTTACCATTGCAATGATTAATTCATTGGTTTCTATGATTATTCTAACGGTACTTGGATTTCCTCAGATTATGGGACTTGGTGTTATGATTTTCTTCCTTGGTCTGATTCCTGTAGCTGGCATGGTGATTTCACTGGTTCCTCTTACGATTATCGCCTTTAACATCGGTGGGTTTAGTAAAGTGCTGGCTGTTGTCTTAATGATTATTATTATCCATGGATTAGAGGCTTATGTACTGAATCCAAAGCTTATGTCAGATCAGACCGAACTTCCCGTTTGCTTTGTCTTTATTATTCTTTTAGTATCAGAACATTACCTAAAAGTTTGGGGATTGCTAATCGGTGTTCCGATTTTTATCTTCTTGATGAATGCACTTGAAGTGGACTACGGGAGTATTTCTACAAAAAAGAGGGAAAAAGATTAAAAAACAACGCAGTAAAATGAATGGTATAGAAGATTAGATTGCATTATATTCTGCAAAGATATCACCTCTTGAACAGTGATTCTTTGCAGTTTTTATTGTGTAATCTTTAAATTGCAGAATGCTTCTTTCGATGGTATGATATGGTGAGAAATAGATTATCCTGGAGGTATTATGGATCTAAAGAAATGCCTATATGAAGTTGTTATCATTGGTGGAGGTGCTGCGGGTATGATGGCTGGGATTGCAGCATCAAATTTTGGTGCAACCAGTATTTGCATATTAGAGAAAAACGACTCAATGGGAAAAAAGTTGCTAGCTACAGGAAATGGGAGATGTAACATTACCAATGTAAATGCAATAGGAGCAGGAGATACATTACTGTTTTTTCAGCATTTAGGACTAGAAACAAGGGAAGAGGCAGAAGGGCGTATATATCCTTATTCGGAACAAGCATCCTCTGTTTTGAATATATTATTATATAAACTGAAAGATCAAGGAATAAAAATCCAATTGAAATCTTTGGTAACGGAAGTAAATTACGACAAAGATGTATTCCAGATTCTTTTATCCAATGGTAGTGTTGTACAAGGAAAAAAACTAATCATTGCTACAGGAGGTAAGGCAGGTCCACAATTTGGAAGTACAGGGGATGGATATGGATTTGGGAAGAAACTCGGGCATACACTGAAAAGGACCATGCCCTCCTTAGTACAAATGGTATCGCCATTTGAATGGTTTAAGCAGTTGAAAGGTGTTCGAACGAAAGGTGTAGTAACGTTATTCAGAAATGGCAGTGCTGTTGATTGTGAAAAAGGAGAAATTCAATTTACAGCAGATGGAATTTCTGGTATCTGTGTATTAAATCTCAGTAAGAATTATGAGAAGGGTGATTGGGTTCGGTTGGATTTATTCCCAGAATACACAGAAGACGATTTAAATGTTAGACTGGCAGAGCGAAAACAATGGATTGGAAATCGTAATCTAATCGATTTTTTTGAAGGAACGATTCATAAAAAGCTAATTCCTGTCTTGATAGAGCGATTGGGGTTTTCGGAGCAACGGCTTGCATCAACGCTTGAATCCGAAGAGATTCAAAAGATTAGTAAAATTTTAAAACAATGGGATATTATCATTGATGGTACAAAAGGGTGGAAAGAAGCACAAGTGACGGCTGGGGGCATCTTACTTGATGAGATACAAGAAAACAGTATGGAATCAAGGATTCTTTCAGGCCTGTATTTTGCTGGAGAAGTAGTAGATATAGACGAAAAATGTGGCGGGTATAATTTGCAGTGGGCATGGCATTCAGGCTATGCGGCTGGCAGTGCTGCAGCACAGAAAGTTAGGAATGAACATGCTCAGAATACATGAAGTAAAAAGAAGCGTAGAAGAATCAATTGACGTAATTCCAATAGAAATCATAAAAAAGTTAGGCATCAAAGGCTTAGAAATTAAGAAGTATCAATTGATCAAAGAATCTATTGATGCTAGAAATAAAAGCGAGATTAAATATGTGTATTCCGTTGATTTTCAACCAATTCTGGAGAACATGGCAGAACCAGATGCTGAGGCATTTTTGTTGTCTCGTTGTACAAAAGTGAAATTAGAACAGACACCTGATACGAGATATGAAGCTCCAGCAAAGGGAAGCAAGCAACTCAAACATCCACCCGTAATCGTTGGATTTGGGCCTTGTGGTATGTTTGCAGGACTTTTACTGGCGGAGCTTGGATATGAACCTATTATCTTGGAGCGTGGCAAACAATTAGAAAAAAGAATACACGATGTAGAGAATTTTTGGCAAAATGGCGTGCTAAACGAATCCTCTAATGTTCAATTTGGAGAAGGCGGTGCTGGGCTTTTTTCTGATGGAAAACTGACAACGCAAATAAAGAATATTCGCGTCCGAAAGGTGTTGGGAGAATTTGTAAAATCAGGCGGGCCAAAAGAGCTACTCTATAAGCAAAAGCCACATATTGGAACGGATGTTCTGCGAAAAGTGGTAATATCAATCCGTAAAAGAATATTGGAAAACGGAGGGCAGATTCTGTTTGAAGAAAAACTAAACGGACTGGATGTGGAACAAACAGCAGTAGGCTTAAAGCTGAAAGGTATATCTCTTGAGTCTGGCAAATACATTGAAACAGAACAATTGATTTTAGCTATTGGTCACAGCGCAAGAGATACGTTTCGTCAACTACATAAAGATGGTGTTGTCATGAGCCAAAAGCCTTTCTCAATTGGGGTAAGAGTGGAGCATCCACAGTCAATGATCAATACTTCTCAGTATGGTGTAAAGTGGGAGGAATATCATCTTGGTGCGGCAGATTATAAACTTTCCCACCATTGTAATAATGGGCGAGGGGTTTATACTTTTTGCATGTGTCCAGGTGGATATATCATTGGGGCCTCCTCTCAGGAAAATTGTGTTGTAACAAATGGTATGAGTTATCATAATCGTGATGCGGATTATGCAAATAGCGCGCTTTTAGTGGATGTAAACCCTGGAGATTTTGAAAGCGACCATCCACTTTCTGGGTTGGATTTTCAGGAAAAATATGAAAAACTAGCATTTGCAGCGGGAGGATCTGATTATTCTGCGCCAGCTCAAAAGATTCAAGACTTTATGAAAAAAAACGATGGTACCAATTTTCCGACTTGTGAAAGTAGTCCTGAGAAAATGAATGAGGAATCATCGCCCTCTTATAGACCAGGTTTTCGGTGGGCTGATTTGACCCAGTGTTTACCTGCGTTTGCTGTAGAAGCTATGAAAGAAGCCTTCCCTGTATTGGGTAGAAAGTTAAAAGGATTTGATGGGGAACAAGGTGTTATGGTAGGTGTTGAAACAAGAAGTTCTTCTCCTGTACGTATTCTGCGTGACGAAGGCTTGATGGGAAATGTCGAAGGAATTTATCCTGCTGGAGAAGGTGCCGGATATGCAGGTGGAATTATGTCAGCAGCTGTGGATGGTATCAAAGCTGCAGAAGAAATTGTAAAAGGATTCTGTAGTTTAAGATAGAATTTATTGAATCTAAAAGGAGTAACGATTATGCTTGAGAAAGGGTACGTCCAAGTCTACACTGGAAATGGAAAAGGAAAAACAACAGCGGCACTTGGCATCACGCTACGCGCGATTTGTGCTGGAAATAAAGTTTTTTTCGGCCAGTTTATGAAAGGGCAGGATTATAGTGAGAAGAAAGCGGTAGAGCATCTGCCGGGCTTGACTATGGTCCAATTTGGCGAGAGTTATTTTATCAGTGGTAAACCAGGAGAAAAGGATATAGAGGATGCCAGAAAGGGGCTTTTTCAAATGGAGGCCGCTCTGATTTCGGGAGAATATGATTTGGTTGTATTCGATGAAATAAACACCTCCTTGTTTTTTGGACTTCTTTCTGTAGAAGAGGTTCTTGATGTTTTAGAAAAAAGACCTGAAACAACAGAGGTCGTACTAACTGGCAGATATGCACCAGAAGAAATCAAAGAATATGCTGATTTGGTTACGGAAATGAAAGAAATTAAGCATTATTATGAAGCTGGTGTACAGGCAAGGGTGGGTATAGAAAAATAGCACAGAACAAAATAGGACAATCAATAGTTTGAGATGAGAAAGGGATTTTATCGTGGGAAATAGAATCATAAAAAGTATTTGCTCAGTGGTTGTATGCATCTGTATGATTTTTGCATTGCCGGCAGCAGCATATGGAACGACCGATTCGGAATTAGGTAAGAATGAGCTTGGGGGATTGTTTCAACTTACCTCTTATGGTAATTATGACGAATTTATTAATTATGTAGACGGATACTCTCTTCGTGTAAGTCCAGGGATGAAGGTAGATATGACCTATTCAGCAGTTTGCACTACTTTGAAATCAGACACAAAGAGGATCGAAATCTACAAAGACGATTTTCAAGGAACCGTAGGGATGAATGCGTATGTAAACTATTCTAATAAATTTCTAGCTAATGATAAGGATCATCATAAGGAATATGAAGCTGATGCTGTAATCAATGGCAGAAAGGTTCACCTTCTTCAGTGGTCTAGGGATAAATTAAGTCGTGTCATAGAGGATAAAAATTACTATGCCTGTATGGAAATCGCAGGAGGATCAGGAGAAATTTATACAATTTTTGTGAAATCCAGCAAGCCTTTTGATTCTTCAAATCGGTATGATACTTTATTAGATAATTTTCAAGTACTTGCTCCTACAAAACAACCAATCACATTAAAATCAACAACAGTTTCTGCTGAGGAACGTGGTTGGAATCAGGAGACAAAAGATTTTTATGATATGTACTTAGGTCCAGCTAGTAGCTTGACTTGGGGGATATTTCAGCCACAGGCACCAGATGATTTTAATGAACTGCATTGGCTTGAAAGTAAGATGGACTACACTTTTCCGATTTTGCTGAATTATACCAACTTTGAGAACAAGTATAAGCATCCAAATTTAGAATATCGATTAGATAATGCATATAGCCAAAATGTTGTATTGGAATTAACATTACAAACAGCATGGACTGCCACAGGCGAGAGTAATATGGTCTATGACGTGCTTGATGGTGAATACGATGCATTTTTGACGGATTACGTAAATACCATAAAGGAATTTGGTCATCCAGTTTTATTTCGCCTTGGAAATGAAATGAATGGAGACTGGTGTCCTTATTCCAGTTACAATACCTCAAAAGATACTGAAATTTTTAAAGAATTTTACCACTACGTCTACAGTTTTTTTGAAGAGGCAGAAGTGGAAAATGTAATTTGGATTTGGAATCCGAACGGAAAATCATTCCCAAATTTTAATTGGAACAATGAGCTGATGTATTATCCGGGAGATGAATATGTGGATATAATTGGACTTACGGCGTATAATACAGGAACCTACTACGAGGGGGAAAACTGGACAGAATTTGCTGATCTATACGATCCGATTTATGAGGAGTATTTGGAAAAGTATTCTCAGCCAATGATGATTACTGAATTTGCTTCTAGTAGTGTTGGAGGCGATAAGAATCAATGGATTCGAAATATGTTTGCTCAAATGGAAATGTATCCGATGATAAAGGTTGCAATCTGGTGGGATGGTTGTGATTGGGATGCAGAAGGAAATGTAGCAAGACCATACTTCATTGACGAAACACAAGAAATAATAGATACGTTTCGGGAACTTCTCAATGCAAAACCTCTGTTTTGGGATGTCTTGGCATAGCACTCTGACTATTTTTATAGGTAGTAGTATGGAAGTGTTCATTCAATAAAAATGAAGCCGAAATCAGGAGCTCGTCTTGATTTCGGCTTTTTCTCATTTTATGTCTTGAATTTGTCAATGGTTTGTAATATCCTGCCTTGATTTTATCAATGGTTCGTAGTATCCTATCTTATTTTCTGATAATCAAGCTATGACCTGTCATTTCAGTCGGTTTTTCAAGGCCCATCATATCTAAAAGGGTAGGTGCCACATCAGCGAGAACGCCACCATCTTTTAGTGTAACATCCTCCTTTGAAATGACAAGGAACGGAACGGGATTGAGAGAATGCGCTGTCATCACATTTCCTTGATCATCCAGCATCTGGTCAGCATTTCCATGGTCGGCAGTTAGAATAACTTGACCGCCAAGTGCTAAAACGGCATCAATGACTTGTGGAATACATTGATCTAAAGCTTCAATTGCTTTTACTGCAGCATCCATCACACCAGTATGCCCAACCATATCAGGATTTGCAAAATTCAATACAATCACATCATATTTATCTGATTGAATTTGTTCTAGAATTTTTTCTGTGACCTTATAGGCACTCATTTCTGGTTGCAAATCATAAGTGGCTACTTTTGGAGAAGGTATTAAAATTCGATCTTCCAATGGATTTGGCGTTTCGACGCCACCATTGAAAAAGAATGTTACGTGAGCATACTTTTCTGTTTCCGCAATACGGAGTTGTTTTAGGCCAAGCTTCGAGATGTATTGACCGAGCGTATTGTTTAAAGTTTGAGGTGGAAATGCAACATGGACATTTGGCATGGTTGCATCATATTGAGTCATGCAAACGTAATTTAGGTTTTGAATCGTTTTAGATCGTTGGAAGCCAGAAAATTCTGTATCGACAAAACACCTGGTTATTTCTCTTGCACGGTCAGGACGGAAATTAAACATAATCACAGAATCATTATCATTCACTGTAACCGGCGTTTCTCCATCTGGATGAATCCGTGTTGGAAGAACAAATTCGTCGTTGGTACCCTTATCATAGGAATCAAGAAGACCAGCGGTAGCAGAAGAGGCCTGCTCACCAATCCCAATCGTGAGCGCATCATAGAATTTTTGAACGCGTTCCCAACGGTTGTCTCGATCCATGCCGTAATACCTTCCGGATATGGTGGCAATGGTTCCCAATCCAGCTTTTTTCATGTAATCTTCTATCATGTCGAAATATACTTTTGCACTTTGAGGAGGAACATCTCGTCCGTCAAGGAGTGCATGTACATACAAACGTTCAATCCCTTTTTTCTTTGCCATATCAATTAAAGCGTAAAGATGGGTAATATGGCTGTGAACACCACCATCGGATAATAGCCCAAATAGATGTAATGAAGATTGATTTTTTATCACATGATCCATTGCTTCTTTTAAGGCTGTATTTTGAAAAAACCCGCCTTCTTGAATTTCTTTTGTGATTTTTGTCAGCTCTTGATATACTATGCGACCAGCGCCCATGTTGAGATGACCTACTTCTGAATTTCCCATTTGTCCGTCAGGAAGTCCTACATCCATTCCACTTGCACCAATTGTTGTGTTCGGGTATTTCTGAAACAACTTGTCTATGTTTTCTTTATGAGCGTGAGCAATGGCATTGCCTTTATACACAGGATTTACACCATATCCGTCAAGTATCATAATTAAATTTGGTTTTACACTTAACTCCATTTTGTTTCTCCTTTATTGATTCATTTAGAATCCAACATTTATCAAATTATTGTTACTATCATATTTATAACACGTAACCATCGGTTCAAACGAAAAGGCTCTTACATATTTTTTCATTATATCAAAATTAAAATGCAAAATATATAGAACTGCTTTAAAATTTTGGTATAATAGAGACGGATTAAAATTAGAAGGCAGGTATTTGGAGGAAATATGAGCAAAAAAACATTTTTAAGGGGAGCCGCGGTATTGGGCATCGCAGGGCTGATGGTGCAGGTTTTGGGGGCTGTTTTTAGAATTCCCCTTGGCAATATTATTGGAGACGAGGGTATGGGTTATTATCAAACGGCATATCCAATTTATGTGTTTTTATTGGTTTTTTCGACCAATGGTGCACCAGCTGCAATTTCAAAAATGACATCGGAACGTGTGGCATTAGGAAAATACATGGAAGCGCATCGCGTCTTTAAATTATCATTTATTTTAATGTTTGGACTTGGCATTATTGCTTCGGCAGTATTTTTCTTTGGAGCAAAACCAATTGTTGAACTATTAAAAAATCCTGGTGCATATTATGCAATGGTTTCTATTGCCCCAGCATTATTGTTTGTTCCAATTATGGCGGTTTATCGTGGATACTTCCAAGGATTACAACAGATGGAGCCTACCGCGATTTCTCAGCTTGTTGAACAGGCTGTTCGGGTGGCAATTGGACTTTCGTTAGCTATTATATTGCTTTCTAAAGGTGTTGAGTTTGCAGCCGCAGGAGCCACAATTGGTACTAGTGTCGGGCCAATTGCCGGGGTTTTGATGCTTCTTGTTATCTACTGGATGAAACGAAAAAAATTGCATGAAACTATGAAAGAGGATAAGACACAAGAACGAGAAAGCGCAGGAAGGATTATTGGAACGTTAGCTGCAATTGCAGTACCAATCACAATTGGTGTTTCTATCGTTCCCATTATGAATATTGTAGATGTTGCCATTGTAATGCGAAGATTGCAGGATATAGGATATTCGCTGAATGAGGCAAATGCACTCTATGGACAACTGACAGGCATGGCGGGTCCTATCATAAACATACCGATGGCATTGGCACTTAGCATTGCCTTGAGTATGGTACCGGCGATTGCGTCAGCAAACAGTGTGGGTGATACGGGGTTTTTAGATACCAATGTGAGACTAGGTCTTAGAACCTCAATGATCATAGGGGTACCGTGTACTTTTGGATTGATGGCACTTGCAGAACCGATTATGTTGTTGCTTTATCCTCTTCAAGCTGAGAGTGCATCGAGCGCAGCACCTTGTCTATTTTATTTGGCTATTGGTATTATCTTTCTATCGGTTTCTCAGACTATGGCTGGTATTTTGCAAGGTTTAGGCAGACCTTATCTTGCAGTTGTTTCTTTAGGAGCAGGAGTCGTGGTGAAAATAGTTGCTACTTATATTCTCACAGGAATTCCAACGCTAAATGTACAAGGTGCAGCCATAGGAAGTACTATAGCCTTTGGCGTAATTGGAATGCTTAACTTTGCAGCTGTAAAAAAATATACGGGAACTAAGTTTGATATGAAGCTTTCTGTTTGGAAACCAATGATATCTGGAATTGTGATGTGTGTTGTTGTAGTTGGAATTTATATTCCAATTTCTGGAATTTTAGGCAACAGTATTTCTTCCATTCTTTCAGTTGTTGCTGGTGCTGGGATTTATGGAATTATGCTTTTAAAAACACGTGCAATTGAGGCAAGTGAGATTAAAATGTTGCCGAAGGGTGATCAGCTTGAAAAGCTTCTGAAAAAGGTAAAATTAATTTAATGAAACGGTAGGTGAAGCGAATGGAATGGACAAAAGAACAGCAGGAAGCAATCGAACTTAGAGATAAGAATATTCTCGTTTCAGCTGCCGCAGGATCCGGAAAGACTGCCGTCTTAGTAGAACGAATCAAAACTTTGATTCTTGATGATTACATTCCTATCGATCAAATGCTGATTGTTACATTTAGCAATGCTGCAGCATCTGAAATGCGCGAAAAAATTGTAAATGCTATTTCAAAACAATTGGACTGGATGGATAAAGAACCACTCAATCAGAAAAAGTCTGCCTTTTTACGAGAACAGCTGAATAAGATACATAGAGCAAATATCAGCACGTTTCATGCATTTGCAATGGAAGTAATCAGACGATATTTCTATTTGATTGATATTGAACCAAATTTTAAAATATGTGATGAAGCACAAAAGACAATCCTGCAAGCAGAGGCAATGGAATGGTTGTTCGAACAACTGTTTGAATCCTGCAATCAGGATTTTCTTGATTTTTTACGAAAGTTTGGCAAAACGAAAAATGATAATCAAGTCAAAGAATTGATTTTAGAAGTGCATCGCTTCATTCAGAGTATTCCTGATTCTTTTGGTTGGTTTGAAAAACAAGTGGAATCTTTAAGAATGCAGGAAGATGATTTTTTGATTTCGGCAGGCTATGCGTGTATTCGTCAAGATATAAGGGCAACCTTCCTAGAGACAAAACAGTGTTTTGAGCAGGTTGGTGAAATCCTTGAGCAGGAAGGAATTGAAAGTCTTATTCCAAAATGGAAGCTTGATATGGAAGTGGTTTCTGAATTAATCGATAAGTTGGATTTTTTGAAATTTGACGAGATTGGAGAAATGCTTCAAACCATAAAATTTCAGACCTTTGCAGCAAGCAAAGGAGATAAAGAAGCTTATGCCGAAGTCAAGGATATCATTACAGGGCTTCGGGATCAGGGAAAACAGGGGATTAAAAAAATTAGCTTGATGTATTTGAGCAGACCGCTCTCCTCTTATCTGGCTGATATAAATTGTACATATCAGGACGGTATCTCGCTACTGTTTCTTGTAAAGGAATTTGATCGTTTATATAAAGAGAAAAAAAGAACTCGCGGAGTCATTGACTTCAATGATATTGAGCACTATGCGCTAAAGGTTTTAGATTTTTCAGAACCGGCAAAGGAATATCGAGAAAAGTTTCAATATATTTTTATTGATGAATATCAGGATAGCAATATTGTTCAAGAAACCTTGGTCTCTAAAATAAAACGAGAAAACAACTTGTTTATGGTTGGAGATGTAAAACAGAGTATATATAAGTTCAGACTTGCAGAACCAGAGTTGTTTATTGGAAAATATGAGGCCTTTCGAACAGAAAAAGATTCAAGTAATCAAAAAATTGATTTGAACAAAAACTTTCGAAGCAAAGGAAATGTCGTAGGCGCGGTTAATGATGTGTTTTCACAAATCATGACCAAAGACCTTTCTGGGTTGGCTTACGATGAGGCGGCAGCGCTTTATCAAGGAGTTTCTTATACGGGAGAATTTGATTACCCTGTTGATCTTTATGTAGTTGATGAATCTAAGTTGGAAGATCTTCAGATGGATGATGAAATTAATGAAATGAAGAAAGCTGAAATGGAAGCGTATGCGGCTGCAACTGTAATTCGCCAGACCAAAGGAAAATTCATCTATGATGTAAAAAAAGGCAAAGAACGTCTCATTGAAAATAGGGACATTGTGATTTTGCTTCGTGGTGTAAGAGGTTATGCTGATATCTATAGTGAAACGCTGAAAAAAGAGGGGATTTCCACATATGTAGACAATAGTGATGGCTATTTTGACACACTTGAAATTGAAGTTTTTTTGAATTTACTTCGAATCATTGACAATGGAAGGCAGGACATTCCATTTTTAAGTGTATTGCGTTCACCCGTTTTTGGTTTTTCTATTGAGGAAATGTCACAAATCCGTATCGCCAATCGAGAAGGCTCATATTATGAGGTTTTTTCAGAATATGCATCATTAGAGGAAACCAACGAATTGAGTCAAAAATGCAGCGAGGTTTTAGCCTTGCTAGGAAAATGGAAAAAAGAAGCTACTTTTACTCCGATGGAAGATTTCTTGTGGATGCTGATACGGGAGACGGGGTATTATGAATATATTGGAGGTATCCCAGGTGGATCCCAAAGACAGGCAAATTTAAGAGCTTTGGTTGATAAGGCAGCAGCGTATCAAAGTAACCAGATGAAGGGAATCTTTGGTTTCATCAATTATATTGATGAAATGAAAAAGAGAAAGGTTCCAATAGGGCAAGTCAATATGCTTGGAGAAAATGATGATGTCATAAGAATCATGACAATTCATAAGAGCAAAGGTCTAGAGTTTCCAGTTGTTCTTGTTGCTGGTTTAGGTAGAAGATTTAATCGGGATAGTGATTCGTCTTTGATTTCGCTGCATAAAGATATTGGAATTGGTATTAGGATGAATGATCCAGAGCATTCTTGCTATAAAAAAACTCTATTGCAAATGGTCATTGAACAGAAAAAAAGACGAGAAAGCTTGGCGGAAGAATTAAGAATTTTGTATGTTGCATTTACAAGAGCTATGGATCACTTGATCTTATTAGGAACAACAAAAGATGTTGAGTCTGTTTTTGAACCTCAGACTGGAATGACTGGAACACCACTCAATGGGAAGTCTTTTTTGGAGTTTATTTTAGCAGTCGTAAGTAATACGAGAATTGAAAGCCATATCTTTACTCGTAATGATATTCAAATTGCAAATGAAGAAGTTAATTTACAGAAACAAGAAATTAGGAACCTTTTAATGGATGGATTTGCCACTGTTCGGATACCTGAAACCATAGAACAAAGCATTGAAAAGCGACTTGGGTTTCAGTATGCTTATCAAAAATCAATTGGATTAAAGTCTAAGTTCTCTGTAACCGAACTCAATCGAATCAATCGAGAGAACCTCGCATCTAGCATGGATGCTCCAACCTTGGCTACGCCAATGTTTTTAAAGGATAAAAATATATTTACGAGTGCGGAACGAGGAACTATTTTACATAAAGTCATGGAGCTACTAGATTTTTCAAGGATTCAATCAGAATGGAATCAAAAAGGACCAATTGGCGTACTAAAGAATATTATATTCAACGAAGTGGAGCGAATGATAGAAAATCATATGCTGACAAAAGAAGAATCTACTCAGATCTCCTATCAAAAAATATTACGATTTTTCCAATCAGAAATTGGAAACCGAATGATAGGAGCAACAACTATCTGGAAAGAGGTTTCGTTTAACATGAAACAAGAAATGGACGGCGAGACGATTATTGTGCAAGGAACCATTGACTGCTATTTCCAAGAAGGAGATGAATTCGTCCTATTGGACTATAAATCAAATTACATCTATAATGATGATGATAAGGAAAGAATTAACCATGTTGTTTCTAAGTATAAATCACAATTGGAGTTTTACAAACAAGCACTGGAGCGAATCAGAGGCATCAAAGTAAAAGAAATGTATTTATATTTGTTTGCCATAGATGAAGCAGTGTTGATTTCGTAAATTCAAAAGAAATTGCTAGAAGATATTGAGTGTAGTTCTTGGATTAAAATGATAAGGATTTGTTAGAAGGAGGTTTTTATGTCTTTTCAATTAGCATTATGTCAAATGAATGTTGCAATGGACAAGGTTGAGAATCTGAAAAAAGCGGAAAGGATGATTGGCGATGCGGTGTCGAGAGGTGCAAACGTGGTTTCGTTGCCTGAAATGTTTAACTGCCCTTATTCTAATCAGTTTTTTCGGGAATATGCCGAGACTGAAAATGGCGAAACGGTTTCGTTTCTTTCTTCCTTGGCAAAGAAGCATCAAATTTATCTAATCGGTGGATCTATACCAGAGCGTGAAGTTGATACAGAACGAATATATAATACCAGCTTTTCATTTAACCCGAAGGGAATCATCCTTGGAAAACACAGAAAAGCTCATCTTTTTGATATTGATGTGAAAGGTGGTATTTCCTTCAAAGAATCTGAAACCTTATCACCAGGTCAATCTATCACAACCTATGATACAGAATATGGAAAGTTTGGTATTGGGATTTGTTATGACGTTCGATTTCCTGAATTATTTCGAGCTATGACATTAGAAGGTGTCAAGCTTGTGGTTTTGCCGGGTGCGTTTAATATGACAACTGGTCCTGCACACTGGGAATTGACCATGCGTGCAAGAGCTTTGGACAATCAAATTTATTTTGCAGCAGTATCTCCGGCTAGAGATGTTGGTGGACCATATCAGGCTTATGGTAATTCTTGCATCGCCAATCCATGGGGTGAGTTCTGTGGTAAAACAGACTATCAAGAATCGATTGTCCTTGGTAGTATTGATTTTGATTTTGTAGATTCTATTCGAGAACAGTTGCCTTTACTTAAGCATAGAAAACCAGAATTATATGGTATGAAATCAAAATAAACATTTGAATTGTAACAATTTTGAAAAAATACTTTTGTAAAGCAAGTGAATGGGGTATAATTGTCTCAGATTATTTTCTAGAATTATTAAGGAGGAGAAGAAGAATGATGAAAAGAGTAGCAGCATTATTACTAGTTTTTGTACTCGTATTTGCTCTAGTGGCATGTGGTTCTGATCCAGAAAGCACTGAACCTGCCGCAACAGAAACTTATGATATCGCTATGATAACCGATATTGGTACCATAGATGATAAATCCTTCAACCAGGGTACTTGGGAAGGCGTTGTAGCTTATGCGGAAGAAAACGGTATAACCCACAAGTATTACAAGCCAACAGAACAAAGTACCGATGCATATTTGGCCGCAATTCAGCTTGCTGTTGAAGGCGGTGCGAAAGTAATCGTTACTCCAGGATACTTGTTTGAAGCACCTATCTTCCAAGCACAAGATCTTTATCAAGATGTTCATTTCGTACTGATTGATGGGTATCCAAACAATGGAGACTACGACAATCTAGTAGAAAAAACTGCTGAAAATACAGTTGGTATTAAGTTCGCGGAAGAACAATCTGGCTATCTTGCTGGATATGCAGCTGTAAAAGATGGATATACAAAACTCGGATTTATGGGTGGTATGGCAGTACCTGCAGTAGTTCGTTATGGATACGGATTTGTACAAGGCGCAGAAGCTGCAGCTAAGGAAATGGGGATTTCCAACATTGATATGAAATATCACTACACTGGAAACTTTGACGCAACACCTGAAAATCAAACGCTTGCTGCATCTTGGTATGCTGAAGGTACCGAAGTAATCTTTGCTGCTGGCGGAGCTGTTGGAAACTCAGTTATGTCTGCTGCAGAAGCTGCTGATGCAAAAGTAATTGGTGTTGACGTAGATCAGAGTTCTGAATCAGAAACTGTTGTCACTTCTGCAATGAAAGGCCTTTCTGCGGCTGTAGAAGATGCTCTTTCTGCATATTATGATGATACTTTCCCAGGTGGAGAAAATCTCGTGTATGCTGCAGATAAAAACGGTGTGCAATTGCCAATGGCAACTTCTAAGTTTACAACCTTTACACAGGCTGATTATGATGCTGCATTCCAGACGCTTGCCGCTGGTGATGTTACATTACTAAAAGATACTGATGCAGAAGATGCTACAAAACTTGGAACTACAATTGTAAAAGTTACTGTAGTTGAATAGTTTATAAAAAGATCGTCATAAAAGCAGGTGGTTTTACCGCCTGTTTTTTTTCATTATTATTTTTTTTTGTTTCAGTTCATTTGGAATTATTATTTTTCGTGCCAAGGGGAAACTATGTGTAGAACCTTGAAAAAAGGGAATCTGGAAAGGGTATTCTTTATTTCTTTTTTTTTAGGGATGGGATATAATATAAGTGTTTAAAATCGCAATCAAAGGAGAAATGATATGGATTACATCATTGAAATGTTACATATCACCAAAGAATTCCCAGGAATCATCGCAAATGATGATATCACATTGCAGCTAAAAAAAGGCGAGATTCATGCATTGCTGGGAGAAAATGGTGCGGGGAAATCTACTCTAATGAGTGTCCTCTTTGGTCTTTATCAGCCAGAAAAAGGCGTGATAAAAAAAGATGGAAAAGAAGTGAAGATAAAAAACCCTAATGATGCAAATGCATTGGGCATCGGTATGGTACATCAGCATTTTAAACTTGTTCATAATTTTACCGTGCTCCAAAATATCATTCTGGGTGTGGAATCCACAAAGCATGGAATGCTAAAAATGGATGCCGCAAGGGAAAGAGTTATTGAACTTTCCAATCGGTATGGCTTGATGGTAGATCCAGATGCTTTGATTAGTGATATTACAGTGGGAATGCAGCAGCGCGTCGAAATTCTAAAGATGTTGTTTCGAGAAAATGAAATCCTAATTTTTGATGAACCAACGGCAGTATTGACACCTCAGGAAATTGAAGAATTAATGAAGATTATGAATAGTTTGGCGGCAGAGGGTAAATCTTTGCTGTTTATCACCCACAAGCTAAATGAAATAAAGGCAGTGGCCAATCGGTGCACTGTGCTGAGAAAAGGGAAATATATTGGCACCATTTCGGTTGCCGATACTTCAAAGGAAGAAATGTCGGAAATGATGGTTGGAAGAAAAATCAGTTTTACAGTAGATAAGAAACCATCCGTTCCAGGCGAAGCAGAGTTAGAAGTAAAGAACCTGACAGTAAATGCAAAACATGGATTGAAAAAAGCTGTCAATGACGTTTCTTTTCAAGTAAGAAGGGGAGAAATTGTTTGTATTGCTGGTATTGATGGCAACGGACAATCCGAACTGGTATATGCTTTAACGGGATTGATTCCATCAGAAAGAGGGCAAGTGCTTCTAAAAGGGAAGGATATCACGAAAGCATCTGTGAGGCAAAGAAATGTTTTTGGAATGAGTCATATTCCAGAAGATCGTCATAAGGACGGACTGGTTTTAGACTATAGCTTGACAGAAAATCTGATGCTTAAAAAGTACTTTACTCCAGAATTTCAATCAAATGGATTTATCCGTTTTCAAATAGCTTCCGAATATGCAGACCGGTTGATAAAGCAGTTTGATATCAGAAGCGGTCAAGGGGCGAAAACAAAAGTTAGAAGCATGTCTGGAGGAAATCAACAGAAAGCTATTGTTGCAAGAGAGATTGATTTGGATCCAGATATTCTTATTGCTGTGCAACCTACAAGAGGATTGGATGTCGGTGCAATTGAATATATCCATAAACAGCTTGTTCAACAGCGAGATGAAGGGAAAGGAGTTCTCCTTGTTTCTCTGGAATTGGATGAAGTAATGAATATCAGTGATCGCATTTTAGTGATTTATGAAGGTGAAATTGTTGGAGACTTAAATCCAGCAGAAATAACAGTACAGGAGCTTGGACTCTATATGGCAGGCTCTAAAAGAAGTGAGGTGGTGCTATGAACAGACTCAAAAAAATGATTGTGAGTGATGGCTTTAACAATGCATACTCCTCGATTTTTTCAATCATAGTAGGCCTTATTTTTGGTTTTGTTATTTTGATGATTAGTAATCCATCAGAAGCAGGTGCAGGATTTCTCATTATTTTAAAAGGCGGATTTAGTACTGGGGCGAAAGGAATGGGACAGGTTTTGTATTTTGCTACCCCATTGATTTTAACTGGCTTATCCGTTGGGTTTGGATTTAAAACGGGGCTATTTAATATTGGTGCTCCTGGACAGTTTATTATGGGCGCTTTTGCAGCTGTGTATATTGGTGTCAAATGGACCTTTTTACCAGCGCCATTCCATTGGATTGTTGCTTTGATAGGAGCGGCACTGATTGGGGGGCTTTGGGCATTGATACCAGGTGTTTTAAAAGCGTATCTAAATGTTCATGAAGTAATTTCTACGATTATGATGAACTATATTGGCATGTATTTAGCTAATTACTTAGTGAAATTATATGTTTATGACTCTACGAAAGGCTTGTCGTTGAGTGTTGCTTCTACTGCTTCTCTCCCGAAAGGAGGATTGGATTACGTTTTTTACAATTCCCTTGGTAACGTCAAGGATCAGTCCACTGTAAATTGCGGAATTTGGATTGCGATTGTAATTGCCATTTTGATGTATTTGGTGCTGAACAAAACTACGTTTGGATACGAACTCAAGGCCTGTGGCTTCAATCCAAGTGCAAGTAAGTATGCGGGTATTAATGCGAAAAGAAATATTGTTTTGGCTATGGTAATCTCTGGCATGTTGTCTGGTTTAGGTGGTGGATTGCTTTACCTTTCAGGAATCAATGGAAGACACATCAAAGTGGTTGATGTTTTGGCAGCAGAAGGTTTCAATGGAATACCTGTTGCTTTACTGGGGCTTTCTAATCCGATTGGGATTATTTTTTCAGCAATCTTTATTTCATACATCACTCAGGGTGGAAACTATCTTCAAACATTAGACTTTGTTCCTGAGATCATAGATATTATCATTGCATGTATTATTTATTTCAGTGCATTTTCCCTGATCTTCCGAACGCTATTGCCTCGTTTTTTAAAGTATCGCATTGAGAAACGAAAAGGGCAAGAACACGAAGATAAGGAAGAAGGGAGTGGAGTATAATGGACATTCTATTTTTGATATTTCAACAAACCATGTTTTTTGCCATACCTTTGCTTGTTGTTGCCCTTGGAGGTATGTTTACAGAGCGTGGAGGTGTCACCAACATTGCATTAGATGGAATGATGATCATGGGAGGATTTACTAGTATTTTCTTCATCAATCAAATGGAAGATCAAATGAGTGGCCAATTGCTTCTTCTAATGGCCATTGGGGTCGCGGTAATCACTGGTGTGATTTTTTCATTGCTCCATGCATATGCGGCCATTCATTTAAAGGCTGATCAGATTATCAGTGGTACCGCATTAAATATGTTTGCTCCAGCTTGTGCGATTTTTGTTGCTCGTATGATACAAGATAATGGCGTACAGCAGATTAATTTTAACAATACCTTTCGTATACCATCCGTGCCAGGATTAGGGGATATTCCGGTTTTGGGGGGATTATTCTTTAAAAATGCGTATATCACAACGTATCTGGGTTTTGCCATTTTGTTGGTTTCCGTGTTTGTTTTATATAAAACGAGATTTGGGCTGCGACTACGATCCTGTGGGGAGCATCCTCAGGCAGCAGATTCTGTTGGAATCAATGTCTATAAGATGCGTTACATTGGAGTTATGATTTCTGGTGGATTGGCGGGTCTCGGTGGCTTGATTTTTGTTGTCCCAACCTCTACCAATTTTAACGCAACGGTATCTGGATATGGATTCTTGGCATTGGCAGTTATGATTTTTGGTCAGTGGAAGCCTGTAAGGATTCTCTTTGCAGCATTATTCTTTGGATTGATGAAGACCATTGCTTCTGCATATTCAGTAATTCCGCTGCTTTCAACTTCAAATATACCAAGTGATATCTATAAAATGGTTCCTTTTATCGCGACTCTAGTTGTTTTAGCGATTAGCTCAAAGGCATCAGCAGCTCCAAAAGCAGTTGGAGTGCCTTATGATAAAGGAAGCCGTTAATCAACAACAATCATAAGGCTGAAAAAATGCTTATGAATGAATCGTATAAACGTTTGAACAAGGAGAGTACATGTCATTTTTACCAGTTACAATTGAAGAAATGAAACAACGTGGATGGGAACAAGTAGATTTTGTTTTGATTACAGGAGACGCTTATGTTGACCACCCTTCTTTTGGGACGGCTATCATCAGCCGCGTGCTAGAAAACCGTGGATATAAAGTCGCAATTTTATCACAGCCGCAGTGGAAGTCAATTTCTGATTTTCGCAGGTTTGGAAAACCTAGGCTTGGATTTTTGATTAATGCTGGTAATGTTGACTCTTTGGTGAATCACTACTCTGTATTTAAGCATCGAAGAAAAAATGACAGCTACTCTAAAGGTGGCCAATCTGGAATGAGACCAGACCGTGCAGTAATCGTATATAGCGGTAAGGCAAAAGAAGCTTATAAAGACGTTCCTGTTATCATCGGTGGGATTGAAGCAAGCCTTCGGCGATTTGCTCACTATGATTATTGGGATGATAAAGTAAGACGTTCGATTTTGCTGGATTCAAAGGCTGACCTTTTGATTTATGGCATGGGTGAGAGAGCCATCATTGAGATTGCAGAAGCACTGGATAGTGGGATTTCTATAGAAGATATCGGTTGGATTTTAGGTACTACCTGTAAAGTGGTCAACAATCCGAAAAAAACAGGGATTTCTATGGATGTTTTTGAAAAAGAAGCCTTTGGTGATGAAGATACTATTTTGCTTCCTCCTTTTGATTTGTTAAAAAAGCCGGTATCTTCATCGGCCAATGAAGAAAAGGAATCAAAGGTACAATACGGAAAAAGCTTTTTGCTTCAATATCAAAATAATGATTATATTTCGGGAAAAAGATTGGTAGAACGGTATGAAGATTCAGTTTATATTGTTCAGAATCCGCCGCAAGAACCATTAAGCACGTTGGAATTGGATGATGTATATGGACTGCCCTACGAAGGAACTTATCATCCAATGTATGAATCATTAGGTGGAGTACCTGCGATTGAAGAAGTAAAATTTAGTATTACAGCCAATCGTGGGTGTTTTGGTGGATGTAGCTTTTGTGCGTTGACGTATCATCAGGGACGCGAAGTTAGAGGTAGATCAAAAGAATCTATCGTTTCTGAAGCAAAACGACTTACGATGCGAAAGGATTTTAAAGGATATATTCATGATGTTGGAGGTCCAACTGCAAACTTTAGAAAACCAGCATGCAAAAAACAATTGAAGGTTGGTATTTGTAAAAATAAGGATTGCTTGTATCCTAAACCGTGTAGCCAGATGGACATCGATCATGATGATTATCTAGAAATATTGAGGGAGGTTCGAAACCTTCCTGGTATCAAAAAAGTCTTTATTCGATCTGGAATACGGTATGATTATTTATTGGCAGATAAAAAGGACGATTTTCTGAGAGAGCTTTGTATGCATCATGTGAGTGGTACCTTAAAAGTTGCCCCAGAACATATCTCCGGAAGCGTTTTGTCAAAGATGAGAAAGCCAGGAAAAGACGTATTTCTAGACTTTAGCAAGAAATATAAGCTGACCAATGAAAAATTAGGTCGCAAACAATATTTGATTCCATATTTTATTTCATCTCACCCAGGGTCAACACTTCAAGATGCTATAGAGCTAGCCTTGTTTTTAAAGGAGACTGGTTTTGTCCCCGATCAAGTACAAGATTTTTATCCAACGCCGGGAACACTGGCTACGTGCATGTATTATACGGAAATGGACCCTTTTACGGGAGAAACGATACACGTTGCAAAAGATATGGAAGAAAAGAAGATGCAAAGAGCTTTGATGCATTTTAATAAACCAGAAAATAAGGGCTTGGTAATAAAAGCTCTAAAGATTGGGAAGAGAGAAGAACTCATACCCGTGCTATTCAATCATCATAACAGGAAGACAGTAGGAAAAAGAAAATGAGCTTAATTTTAAAACTGCCCTTGATACTGAAAGAAGCAAAACAAATGAGTGATGCTATGGTGCATTATAACTTTTCAGAAGCTGAAATGATCGGAACTTCTAGAGATAATATTTTTGCACATGGTGATAATCTTCATTTTATGAAGTATTTACTCCAAGAAAAGAAGATGGCTGGTAAGTTGAATTTGATTTATATTGATCCACCTTTTTTTTCAAAGGCAAACTACGAAGCAGAGGTGAAGGTAAATTCAGCAAAATTGGATGCTATGCCTACAATGAAACAGAGAGCATACCTTGATGTTTGGGAAGATGGTATGGAAACGTATTTAAAAATGTTGGCAGTACGACTTTTTCTGATGAGAACACTTCTTTCGGAGGAAGGCAGCCTTTGGGTCCATCTGGATTGGCACAGTGTACACTACGTCAAAATAATGTTAGATGAGATATTTGGTGCGGAGCACTTTATAAACGAAATCGTTTGGCAATACAAATCTGGTGGTGTTAGTAAAAAATATTTTGCGAGAAAGCATGACACCCTCTTGTTTTATGGAAAGACGAATCGATATTACTTTAAACCACAGCTAGAGAAATCATATAACAGAGATTTTAAAGCATACCGATTTAAAGGAGTAGAAGAATTTCAAGATCACCTTGGTTGGTATACCATGGTCAACATGAAAGATGTTTGGCAGATTAATATGGTTGGAAGAACATCAAAGGAAAGGACCGGGTATGCTACCCAAAAACCAGAGCAGCTCCTAGAACGAATTTTAGAGAGCTGCACCAGAGAAGGTGATCTTTGCGCTGACTTTTTTGGCGGATCGTGTACTCTTGCTGCGGTTGCAGACCGAATGAATCGCAATTGGATTAGTTGTGATAAAGGAAACCTGGCGGCTGTCAATGGACACAAGCGTTTATCAAAATCATCTGCCAATGGTTATATGTACTATACTGAATATTTGGAAGAGAAGAATCGAAACTGTTTGGAAGTAAAAATAAGTTTGCATGAGGAGAGTGATTCTGATACAATAAATCTCGCTGTGGAATTAGTTGCTTATCAGCCACATTCTGATTTTTCCTTTCCAGTGGATGAAAAACATCTGCCTGTGATTCAAAAATTAATTGATGAAGATTCACTAGAACTCATAGATTACTGGAGTATTGATTTTTCTTATGACGAAACAAATTATATTCCAACTTATGTTTTTTGCAAGGGAGAAGGGGACTACAAAACCCACTGTAAATGGGATGGTCATCATGGAGAAAGAATTGGAATTCGTTGCTTTGATGTGTTTGGCAATTGTTCATTCCAAGTGATAGATTTAAGGGGGTAAGGTATGAAATTAGAGAAAAAAGATATGGAAAGAATAGGGGTAGATTTACTTTTCATTCTGATTGGATGTGCCATCAGTGCAGTTTCCACCATAGGGGTTTTAATTCCAAATGGGTTAACCAGTGGTGGTGTGACAGGGATGGTACGAATTGTTCAGGGGTTTATTCCTCTTGATTTTTCAGTGATTTATTATGCATTTTCATTTGCAATACTCACTGTTTGCGCAATTTTGTTGGGGATAAGAGAAGCGAGAAAGATTTTAGTTATGACGATTATTTATCCAACGATACTATTTATCTTTGAGCATTTTCAATTTTCCTTGCTGGAAGAAAAGGATTTGTTCCTTGGAGCAATCTACTGTGGTGTCCTCGGTGGAATTTGTTCTGGTTTGGTTTTTTCCAGAGGATATTCTTTTGGAGGAACCGACACCATTGCAAAAATAATACAGCGAAAACTGATGCCTCATATTGCATTGAGTCAGATTCTAATGGTAATTGATGCTTGTGTTATTCTTGGATCCGGTGTTTTGTTTGGTCGCAACATAGCTTTATATGCTTTGGTAACTCAGGTTATTTTTTCAAAGACTGTTGATTTTGTTATGTATGGATTTGAAACAAAATCGGTACAGATGGAAATTATTACGGCAAAGCATGATGAACTGGCATCCTATATCATGCAAGATATTGGAAGAGGAATTACAAATGTTACGGTTACCGGTGAGTATTCAAAAAAACAAAGTGAAAAAATTGTTACAATCTGTTCTCCAAGAGAAAGTGTTTTGATTAAAAGATTCATTGCGAAGCGTGATCGTAATGCTTTTGTTACAGTGATTCATGTTGATAATGTATGGGGTCAGGGTGAAGGCTTCCGCGATATCATGAAAGAGTAAAATTAGTGTTTGACATTTTTATGAAAAACAAGTATTATATTAATTGGCGCTTTTAATGGTTGCGCCAACCTATGGGGCATTAGCTCAATGGATAGAGTCTCAGACTTCGAATCTGCAGGTTGGGGGTTCGAGTCCCTCATGCCTCACCACAAAACTCTTTACAGATTTATACTGTGAAGAGTTTTTTCATTGTTAGTGCATCCAGCGAAGATGGACTACGGATTGATATGTGATTCGAAGAGATACCTTATATCAAAGAGGAATGAAAATTCATGCTTTAACTGTTCGAAATATATTGCCCGTCTTTGGGAAAAATAGTATACTGATTTAAGGATACATGAGAGGATGTGGATATATTTATGGCAACAATTAAACTAATTGCGATGGACTGCAATGGAATTCTGACAGATGGCAGTGTATATTATCTTGAAAATGGTGAACAAATGAAACGTTTTCACGTGTTAGATGATATGGGGTTTGAAATGCTTCGAAGATATGGAATCATTACAGCAATCATATCTGGTGAAAACAATCCATTGATTGCTGCACGTGCAGAAAAACTAGGAGCGGATCATCTTGTTATGGGAGAATATGATAAACTTGAAATTCTTCGAGGAATCTGTAAGGAACATGAAATTGAATTAACGGAGTGTGCTTATATCGGGGATGATGTAAATGATTTACCTGCAATGAGAGCGTGTGGTCTCAGTTTTGCACCACCAAATGCACATGCAGTTGTAAGAAATAGTGGCGCATTCGTTACTTCGGTAACTGGAGGAAATGGATGTCTACGCGAAGTTGTTGATTTAATCCTTGAAAAATATCTTCACCAAAGCTGGTAATGAATCATAACAAGAATTGATTGATATATCATTTAAATAATACAAAGCCCAGAATGAAAACTTTACTTTCTTCTGGGTTTTTTGATGTAATCATGTATCTCGAAATTCGTACAGGTGTATGGCAATCCAAACAAACACAATAAGAGGATAACTACATTTTAAGTGGCGGTTAGTATAAAAATCTAATATAATAGCATATTTTTAGAGTCATATTATAAAAAATGAGAAAGAAAATATGAAATACAATCATATTGGCACATTACTTGCTAATTAATAAAGAAACATCTTGATAACGCTAATTTATAATTTGAAGTTACTGTATGAGAAGTTGAAAGGAGCTGTCGTATGAAAATATTAAACGATAAATTAGCTCGATTTGAAGCAATCTGCCCTCACTGCGATTCTGAACTGGAAGTAACTGAAGGCGATCAACAGGAAAATCTTTATACCTTTGAGAAGGAACTATCCTGTCCTTGCTGTGGAAGAGTGGACCGTTGGGATAAGTTTGTAATCGGCATGATGTAAGATCTGAATTGAGTGTAGGAGGACAATGATATGACTTTTCGAATTATAGTTTGTGCTAAGCAGGTTCCAGATACAAATGAAATCAAAATCGACCCTATCAAAAAAACATTGATTAGAGAAGGTGTTCCAAGTATTTTAAATCATGATGATGCAAATGCTCTGGAAGAAGCATTACGCATCAAGGATCGATACCCAGATACTGTGATTACGGTTTTGACCATGGGTCCTCCACAAGCAAGCTTTATGTTAAAGCAATGCATGGCGATGGGAGCTGATGAAGGTGTACTAGTAAGTGATAGAGCAGTAGGAGGCTCTGATACGTGGGCCACTTCTAATGTGTTGGCGGCAGCTGTGCGCAAGCTAGGCGGATGCGACCTTCTGTTTGCTGGCAGGCAGGCAATCGATGGAGATACTGCACAGGTAGGACCTCAGCTTGCTGAAAAATTAGGACTGCCTCAGGTTACGTATGTATCTGAATTTAAAATCGATAAAAACATGAAAGATATTACAGTGAAAAGATCAATGGAAGATGGATATGAGCTAATCAAGATTCAGGCACCTTGCATGCTGACTGCAATCAAAGAATTAAACACACCAAGAAATATGTCTATTCCTGGCATTGTATCATTGCGTCAAAAGGAAATAAAAATACTAAATGGGAAAGACATTGATGTAGATTTTGGTATTGTTGGCCTTGAGGCATCTCCTACCAATGTGTATCGTTCATTTACACCTGTTCCAAAAGGAAAAGGTAAGATGATTCAAGGAGATAATGCAAAGGATGTCGCTCAATGTCTTCTAAAGGAATTAAGGTCAAAATATGCGATTTAGAAGGCAATGTGAAGGAGGGATGAAATGGCAATTGTAGTAATAAAAGATAAATGTAAGGGCTGTAAGCTTTGTATTAAAGCGTGTCCGTTTGATGCCATCGATATGGATGGAAAGCTGGCGGTTATCAACGAAAAATGTACTGCATGTAATCAGTGTATCGCTGCATGTCCGTTCGATGCCATCGAAAAGACAGAAACAGAAGCAGGACCAGTGGATCTATCAGCGTATAAAGATATTTGGGTCTATGCAGAGCAGCGGAAAGGAAAGCTTCTCAATGTTGCATTGGAACTGATAGGAGAAGGCAGAAGACTTTCAAGAGAAATCGGAGAAGAAGCGAAAGTATGTGCATTGTTAGTAGGAAACAACATTGATGATCTTGCAAAAGAATGCTATGAGTATGGTGCAGATGCTGTGTATATGATTCAAGATCCGCTTCTTGAAAACTATACAACAGATGGCTATACAAAGGTAATTGTAGACGCAGTAGAACAATATAAACCAGAAATCGTAATCTACGGAGCAACACACATCGGAAGAGACCTTGCACCAAGAGTAGCAGCTAGATTGAACACAGGATTGACAGCGGACTGTACAAGACTGGACATCAAAGTATCAAGCTACATTGATTATGCAGTAAAGAATACCACACTAGATGTATCTACCCTTGATCCAAACTCTGATGACAAAGGATTGAAGCAGACACGACCAGCCTTCGGAGGCAATTTGATGGCAACCATCATTTGTCCAAAGACAAGACCACAGATGTCTACTGTAAGACCAGGAGTAATGCAAAAGAGAGAAAGAGCTGAAGGAGCAACAGGAGAATTAATCACAATCAAGCCAGCAATCAGCAAGAGCGACATTAAGATCGAGATTCTTGATATCGTAAAATCTGCAAAAGAAATCGTATCTCTGACAGATGCAGAAATCATCTGCTCTGGAGGAAGAGGATTAGGAGATCCATCTGGATTTGAACTAATTAAAAAATTTGCAGATAAAGTAGGTGGCGTAGTAGGATCTTCAAGAGCGGCAGTCGATGCAGGTTGGATTGATCATTCTCATCAAGTTGGACAAACGGGAACCACTGTAAAACCTAAAATCTATTTTGCATGTGGTATCTCAGGAGCAATTCAGCACTTAGCAGGAATGCAGACCTCTGACATCATTGTAGCAATCAATAAAGATAAAGATGCACCAATCTTTGAAGTAGCAGACTATGGAATCGTAGGAGACCTTTATAAGGTTATCCCTCAAATTGTCGAAGAGTGGGACAATGCAGAAGTTATATTTGACGCTTCCACAAAGTAAACAAGTGAAATGGTTCATGTTTATTGAACTGAGAATCATACAACCTTTTGCCGCCAAGAAGTTTAGATGATGCGTTCTGATTCTTCTTGGCGGGACCCTGTAAAAAGTCGCCATAATATTTATATTATTTTGAATAAATAATAAGAAAAATTCACGTTGTATACTAGACAAGAAAAACGGATTTTGATAATATCAAAGACAAGAATAAAATAAAAAATGTGTATATAATGTTGAAATCATAGGGTTTTATAAGGAATTGACTTTCATGCAATCTAAGGGGTGCAACCATGAACCAGATTAAGAAATTGACCATTTTTTTATTAATCTATGCAATTGTTATGCGAATACTTTGGAATCATCTGACAGAGTCTACTCAGGTAAATGAGGTGATTCTATTACTTTTTGCAGTTTCGATTGTCGTATTTACGCTAATCATAGAAATGCACAAGATCAATCAAGAAGATGAAGAGGAGAATGAAAACGAATCATAAACATTCATTTCATTTCATTTGCTTGAAAATCGATAACTATAACACGTACCATTCATTGAAAAATGGAGGTATGTGTTTTTGTTATAGGCATATGCTTTTTTAACTATTATGTTGTGGATAAGTAGTAGCAATTGTTTCTAAAATATATCATAATATTTGTTAAGTTTTTGAAAAAAATAGTAAAAAATTTCAAAAAAATAATATCATTGTTCTAAAGTATGATATATAATTGTCGATAAGAAATATTAGACTAACGTGCATTAGTTAGCTTGTTAAATTTTGAATCATAAAAATATAATGCAGTTAGTTTTTGTTTGTGTTCAATGGAATTGGATCGGAAATAGTTTTTAATGAAAAAACAGATAATGTGAAAAGTGTGTGAAAATTAAAAGATGCTTCTGCTGGTTGGTATTGAATTTTAGGGGGGATAGCTTGGCTCATATTTTTTTAAATTGCAGTCGTTACAGTAAGCGATAGTTACAGTAATCAACACTATTTGGAGGACAGAGAAAATGAAATGGTATCTGGATATGAAGATAGGCAAAAAACTTATTTTAGGTTTTATTTTAGTCGCAATCATAGGCGGCATTATGGGATTGTATGCAATGTACAATTTAAAATCCTTGGATGATTCAGACACAGAGCTTTATGCAAATATTACCGTTCCTTTGGCTGAAATCGGACAGATTTCAACGGAATTTCAAAGAATTCGAGTGAGTGATCGGGATATGATAATTGCATCGACTCCTGAGGATATTCAAAAAAGCATTGATATTATCAATGAAAAATTTGATGCGATTGATGCGATAGCAGAATCCTTTAGCAGCAAGGTGTTATCCGATGAAATGAAGGCATATTGTGAAGAATTTGCAACAGTGAGACAAGAAATGCGTGTGGAACTGCAAAAGGCGATGGTATTGGCACAACAAAATCAGGATTATGAGGCATTTCAGATGATTTCGTCTACTGGATCTGCTGGAATGGTATCATCTCATGAACAGGAATTAATCGAAAAAATGGTACAACAGCAGATTGCTGAAGCAAGTGCCAAATCTGAATCAAATACTGATGAAGCAAAGAAAACGATGAAAGTTATGATAGCGGTTATCCTCTTTGCTGTAATTTTGTCAATCTCAATCGGTATAGGGATTTCTCTTTTAATAACTAGGCCTTTGAAAAAATCAGTTCATATGATAGATGAAATGAGTAAAGGACATTTTAGCGAAAGATTAAATATAGATTCTAAGGATGAAGTGGGACAAATGGCTCAGGCCATGGATTCGTTTGCTGATGCACTTCAGACTAACGTAGTTAGCATATTAAATCGAATTGCTGATGGAGATATAAAAATGGATATTGAAATTGGCGATGAAAAAGATGAAATTACTCCAGCAATGAAAAATACAGTTGAATCCATCCAAAAAATGAAGAATGATGTGTGCATGCTCATCGATGCAGCTACCCAAGGTAAATTGGATATGCGTGGAGAAACCGAAGGGTTAAAAGGAGCATGGGCTGAGTGTATTGATGGGATTAATAGTCTAATTGATTCCTTTGTTTCCCCGATTAATGTGACAGCAGAATATATAGAACGAATCAGTAAGGGAGATATTCCTGAAAAAATTACAGATGAATATCTTGGTGATTTTAACGAAATTAAGAATAACATCAACGGGTGTATTGATGTAATGAGTGGTCTTTTGACAGATACCAATTATTTAATTAGAGCAGCGCAAGATGGAAAGCTAGACGTTCGTGGTAATGGAGATAAATATAATGGTAAATGGAATACTTTGGTGACTGAAATTAACCATTTGATTGACGCCTTTGTCTCTCCAATCAATGTGACAGCTGAATACATTGAACGAATCAGCAAGGGAGATATTCCTGAAAGAATAGTAGATGATTATTATGGTGACTTTAATGAAATTAAGAATAATATCAATGGGTGTATTGATGTTATGACAAATCTTATTGGAGAAACAAACCTATTAATTCAAGCAGCTAGAGACGGAAGATTGGAAGTTAGGGGAAGACAGGAAGGTTTCTATGGTGAATGGGGTCAATTGATTAGTGGAATTAATGAATTGGTTGATGCTTTTGTGAGACCAATTAATGTAACCGCAGAATACGTAGATCGAATTAGCAAAGGAGATATTCCTGAAAAAATAACGGATGTGTATTGTGGTGATTTCAATGAAATTATCAATAATTTAAATCATTGCATTGATATTATGTCAGGTCTTGTTCATGAAACTAACAATTTGATTGGTGCAGCACGACAAGGTATGTTAGATGAAAGGGCCAATGTTTCTTACTTTGATGGCGAATGGGAAAATCTGGTAAAAGGAATCAATGATTTGATAGAAACGGTAGTTTCGCCAGTTCACGAAGTGACGAATGCAATGCACAATATTGCAGAAGGTGTTTTGGATGTTTCGGTAAGCGGTGATTACAAAGGTGAGTTTAGGGTATTGGCTGATGCAGTAAACAGTACAGCCACTGGACTAAAGACAGTAGTGGCTGAAATTTCAACCGTAATCGGTCAAATTTCACAGGGAAATCTTGCAATGAGTGCAATTCAAGCGTATCCTGGCGAGTTTAAAACAATTTCTGATTCTTTAAGCTTAATCCTAGAATCCCTCAATGAGGTATTGGGTGATATCAATACCGCTTCTGAACAAGTTTCAGTAGGATCAAAACAAGTATCTGAGGGAAGTCAGGTGCTTTCACAAGGTGCAACCGAGCAAGCAAGTTCTGTTGAAGAATTAAATGCATCTGTATCGGAAGTTGCAGCAAAGACAAAAGAAAACGCAACGAGTGCAAATCAGGCAAACGAATTGACGCTTGAAGTAAAAGAGAGTGCAGAGCAGGGCAACCAGCACATGATGGAAATGCTCACGGCGATGGAAGAGATTAATGAATCCTCAAATAATATTTCCAAAATTATCAAGGTAATTGATGATATTGCATTCCAGACCAACATACTTGCGTTGAATGCGGCTGTTGAAGCAGCCAGAGCAGGTCAACATGGAAAAGGATTTGCTGTTGTTGCTGAAGAAGTTAGAAATCTAGCTGCGAGAAGTGCTGAAGCAGCAAAAGATACTACAAATTTGATTCAGGGTTCTATAGAAAAATCTTCTGCGGGAACACAAATTGCCGATAATACAGCAAAAGCATTAGCTGATATTGTAAGTGGGATTAGTAAAACTGCTGTAATCATTTCTGAAATTGCCCAATCATCTAATGAGCAAGCAATGGGAATTTCACAAATCAATATGGGACTATCTCAAGTATCAGAAGTTGTTCAAAACAATGCGGCTACAGCAGAGCAAAGTGCAGCATCTAGTGAGGAACTATCTGGTCAAGCAGAACTCCTGAAGGAAATGGTGAGTAAGTTTAGCTTGAGAAATAGTAATGCTAGATTACAGGGCAGTGATATGAGACTTATCCGAGAAAATGACAATCATAGTAGAACAGAGCATCAGGATGGTGGACCTAAAATTCTTCTAAGTGACGACGAATACGATAAATACTAAGATTTTACATGCCTGATTGACAGTATCTGTGATATAATACTGTATATTAAGATATGAGGTATACGGTATGAGCACAAAAGATGACATTATCAGTGCTGCCAGCGATTTATTTTCTGAAAAAGGTCTTGACTTATCAGTGGCAGAAATTGCAAATCAGGTAGGAATCAAAACACCTTCGTTATATAGTCATTTTAACAGCAAGGAAGAAATTGTAAGTATTGCAATTGAGCAAGAGTTGTCTCGTTTTTATCAATATTTAAATTTTATGATTGACAGTTTGGCGGGAAAAACAGTAGAAGAAACCCTGAAACGATTGATGGTGGATATCTTGGTGTATTTTGATACACCAGGCAAACTAAAAATTTGGAAAAGGATTCCGTTGATTGATAATCGTGAGATACAAGAAAGATATCGAGGCCTCCTGCAAGAAGGTGATAATATAATCATTGAGAAACTTAGACGTAAGATGAATCATCCTGAATTTACTGGAGCTGTAGATAAAAAAGGGAATCAGAATGCGTTAATGTCATTTTTTATTCTAGTCCAAGGATTGCTTGATTTAAAATTGTTCTTAGGACTAAGCTCCACCGAAATAGAGCAGTATGCAGTTCCACTTTGGGATGTTTTTTGGAAAGGAACGCGCAATTAAAAATAAAACAATGATAAAAACGGCTTCCACAGATGGAGGCCGTTTTGTTTTAGTGCTATAAGATGATTTCAAACGATAAAAGCTTATCGGTAAGACTGTCTTACAATTTCAACGATGTCTTTTTCTGTAATCTTGCAAGGATCAAACCGAAATAAATTCCCCATTGTATCGATTGCATTGTTTGCAATACTCTCAAATTCTATTTCGGTGATGCCATAAGATGACATCCTTAATTGGTCGACGCCACACTCTTTTTGAAGATTGGTAAGCTGGAGAACAAAATCCATAGGAGAAGAGGCATCTGATTTCCCCAATGCTTTAGCAGCTTCAATAAGACGTTGATTACAACTACCTGATTGAGCCAAGAATGTAAAGTATGCTTTGCTGAGCATAATTAGGCCGGCACCGTGTGGTAATTTGGGATGATGTGCGCTGAGAGCATGTTCAATAGAATGCTGGGAGATACAGCCGGATGTCGTTTCTACAATGCCTGCTAACGTGTTTGCAAGGGCCATATTTGCTCTGGCAATTTCGTTGGAACCGTCATTGACTGCTGTTGTGATGCTTTCGCCAATCAGTGAGATTGATTTTAGAGCAAAGAGATCGCTCATCTCATTTGCGCCAGTATGAAGGTATCCTTCTACACTGTGAAACAGTGCATCAAATCCTTGATACGCAGTAAAATCTGGGGGTATACTCATCATAAGATCTGGATCTATAACAGAAAGCACGGGAAAAGTTTTGTCATAGCCAAAACCTATTTTTTCTTGGCCGTTGGTAATTACCATCCAAGGATCTGCTTCTGTACCCGTTCCAGCAGTTGTTGTAATTGCAACAACTGGTAACGGATCTGATAAAACGGGTTTCTTTTTACCTGTTCCACCAAATATATAATCCCAAAAATCTCCTTCGTTAGAAGCCATGACAGCGATGGCTTTTGCTGAATCTATGCTACTTCCTCCGCCGAAACCAATCACGAAGTCACATTGTTCTTGTTTTGCTATGGCAGCCCCTTCCATCACATGGGTTTTTAAAGGGTTTGATAATATTTTGTCGTATACTACATATGATATTTCTGCTACTTCAAGTTGAGCAGTTAATCGTTCTAAATATCCATTGCTTTTAATGGATTTTCCGGCAGAAATAACGATAAGCGCTCGTTTCCCCGGTAATTGTTGCTTGTGTAGTTTTTCTAAAGCGCCTTTCCCAAAAAGTAATTTTGTTGGCATGTAATAAAGAAAACTCATAATCCACCTCCTGTATTGTGTGATGATAGAGACGATAAATTGGACTTAAATTTGAAACTTTAATGACCTCGATGTTTTTCTTTTTTCTTTTGCTTGTGCAAAGCATATTGTTTTTCTTTTTCTCTTTCTTTTTCAAGCTTTGACTTGGCTTTTCGAATGATTTTATTTTCTTCTCTTTGTGCGGCTAGCGCAAGCTGTGCTTTTGTACTAATCCCTGTGGTTCTCAGTTCTTTGCTGATTTTCCTTTGCAATCTTTTGGGATTGATTGTTAATTTTGATGATTCCTCAACTTCGACAGATGGGCCAAATTTTAATTGGTACCAATGGGTATTTAGGTATTGGTATACTTCATAATCTTTTGGTTCTGTGCCAAAGATGATTTTGCATGCTTCCATTTTTTTGCCCTCTGATCGTTCATAAATTCCAATCCAGTAGGGATCAACAAATAAAATGGTAAGCTGAGACTGAATGGTATTCATTTTGTCCTCCTTTAATAATAAAAATAACAAAGAATGGACAACCAAAGGAGGCAGGTTACTGATAGACTATTTCACTACGCCCGGACTACCAACCGGAACTGTGTTTTTATCTTTGCACTTTCATTGTAAGGTGTTCCAATTTTTTCGTCAAGTTAGAACAGCAAAATTCATTGCAATCACTCGTTACATTTATATTACAAAATAAAAAAATCCTCAATTTAAAAATAAAATATATTATAATGAAACGAGAGAGAAATTTAAAATTATATTGACTCACCAAAGGGGAATTGAGATATGAAAAGAGTGTTGTTCTATTTTTTTTTGTTTATTGTAATTGTGATGGGAAACAGCCAATGGGTTTGCGCTGAAGATGATATTGTAACACAAGCGGATATTGATGAAGGACTTGCTTTTTGTCAAGAGTACCCTGTTTTGCTAAATGTGAATGGAGCTTCTGTCATATCTGATGTGGCACCAGTGATTATCAAGGAACGCACGATGATTCCTGCAAGAGCAGTGTTTGAAAACTTGGGTGCTACAGTAGAATGGGAAGAGTCGGCAAGACTTGTTACGATTTCCCTAGGGAGTTCAACTGTAAAACTTACGATTGATTCGAAAACTGCTTTTGTTAATGGAGTGCAGGTTCCAATGGAAGTCCCTGCGCTGATTGTCAATGAAAGGACTGTAATCCCAGTTCGTTTTGTTGCAGAATCATTAAAATGTCAGGTTGGATGGGAAGACGACACTAGAACCGTTTTCATTCAATCGGATACCGGTTTGAAAAAAACAAAGATTTCGTCCATCACAGTAAATGAAACGGATGTATCTTACCAAGTGGTAATTGAAGGTGATGGATCGATTGGCACATATAAATCATTTGCATATGAAGAGCCTGAACGATTTGGAATCGATATTGATGGAAGTGAGCTCATTGTTTCTAGTAGTAGTATCACTGTGAATCAAGCTATGATGGTCAACGTACGATATGCGCAGTTTGATCAGGACACTGTTAGGATCGTTGTGGATCTCAAAGGAAAAATTGCAGGACGTGTAAGTTATTCGGAAGACAAAAAAATTATTTATATGGATTTTAACAAAGATCAAGTAGAGAACTATGAAAATCTAGGTGATGTGACAGCGGATGGTTTTGATGTTGTTGATTGGCGAGCAACTGGTATGCTTGTGGTGATTGATCCTGGACACGGAGGTATTGATACTGGTTCTCAAGCAATACAAAACGGCACCACTATTTTAAATGAAAAAGATGTTAATCTAGATGTTGCTTTACGTTTGAATCGTATGCTACAAGAAGCCGGGGTTAATACTTATATGCTTCGAGATGGTGATGATTCAATCTCACTGCTAAATAGACCAGCTCTTGCAAATCAAGCCAATGGTTCCTTATATGTTTCTGTTCACAATAATTCTTCTGAGAATGCTAGCGCAAGCGGTACGGAAACCTATTATTATGAAAAGTCATCAGAGAATAATTATGGCATTAGTAGTAAACATTTGGCAGAGTTAATTCAAGAGGAAATGGTGGCGAATCTTGGATTAAATAATCGTGGGGCAAAAAGCCAACCAGCGTATGCGGTATTGAACAAAACAGATATGCCGGCTGTCATTATAGAAGGAGCATTCCTGTCAAATAGCAACAATTTGGCGTTGATGTTAACCGACGAATTTAGAGAACAATATGCACGTGCCGCTGCAAAATCCATCATACAGGTATTAAATGAAAGCGTAGAAGAATAATAATGTATACGCAAAAAAATCTGGATAAAAAAATGTTCAATGCATGATATAATATAGAAAGAATTTTGTAAAAGAGGAGAAGCAAACATGTCAAATAAAATGAATCAATTTCAGGGCAGCAGTGACTATGTCGTATCTGATGAACTGATGCATGCGGTTAATGTGTCAATTGCCCTGCAAAAGCCGCTTCTGATAAAAGGGGAACCAGGAACAGGCAAAACAATGCTAGCAGAATCAATTTCGCAAGCTTTGGGTAAAGAACTCATCATATGGAATATCAAATCAACCACGAAAGCGCAGGAAGGATTATATGTTTATGATACGGTTCAGCGTCTTTATGATAGCCAGTTTGGAGAAGGGGATGTAGCTGATATCAAAAAGTACATTAAGCTTGGAAAACTAGGGGAAGCATTTAGAGCCGAAGAACAAGTTGTACTTCTTATTGACGAAATCGATAAGGCGGATTTAGAATTTCCAAACGATTTACTTTGGGAACTAGATAAAATGGAGTTCTATATCAATGAAACAAAAGAGACTGTTAAGACAAAACATAGACCGATTGTTATCATTACTTCCAATGCGGAAAAAGAACTCCCAGATGCATTTTTAAGGCGTTGTATCTTCCATTATATCGCTTTCCCCGATGCAGAAAAAATGCAAGAAATTATCAAGGTTCATTACGGTACCGTGGAAGAAAACTTGCTTCGACAGTCTCTTGAGACGTTTTATTGGATTAGAGAATTGAAAGAAGTGCAGAAAAAACCTAGTACATCCGAATTGCTTGATTGGTTGCAAGCGCTGATGCTGAGTGGTATTTCTATTGAGCAAATCAAAGAGACAATCCCATATGCTGGTGTACTCCTAAAGAAAAACCAAGATATTGATGCGATGTACGAAGTAAAAGAAAAGGGTTATTCCTTGAAGAGATGGTTGTAATATGTTTATATCGTTTTTCTATTTATTAAGGGCGAAAGGGCTTTCCATATCCCTCAATGAATGGCTGACATTGATAGAGGCACTGGATAAGGGTTTGTGCAAGTCCAGCCTAATGGACTTTTATCATCTATGTAGAAGCATATTGGTAAAAAGCGAAACAGAATATGATAAGTTTGACTTGGCTTTTGCTGAATACTTTAAAGGCATTGTAACACCAGAAGATATTCCATCAGAAATTTGGAAATGGCTGAATGAAGATGTAAAGACGAAAGACATCAACGATACCAGTATGCTGGATGATTTTGTATTAGAACTTGAAGAATTACAGAAAAAGCTAAAAGAACGGATTGAAGAACAAAAAGAGAAGCATGATGGGGGAAACTATTGGATTGGAACGGGAGGAACCTCTACTATGGGATACAATGGGTTCCACGAAAGAGGAATCCGGGTTGGTGGTGAAAGCCGTCATAAAAATGCAGTACAAGTAGCGGGAGAGCGAAATTTTAAGGATTTCAGACAAGATAATATTCTTGATATCCGACAATTTCAGATGGCATTCCGTAAGCTTCGTCAATATTCTTCTCGATTAGATGGGATAAAAACAGAATTGGATATTGACAAAACCATAGATGAAACATGTGATAATGCAGGTAACTTAAAATTAGTATTTGATCATCCAAGAAAAAATACGGTTAAATTATTGATTTTGTTTGATTCTGACGGTTCGATGATGCCATATAGTAATATGTGCAGTCAATTGTTTCAAGCGGTTAGCAAATCAAATCACTTTAAGGATTTGAAGGTATACTATTTTCATAATTGTATTTACGAGCATCTATATACGACACCTCAGTGCAGGAGAGGTGACTGGATTGATACAGAATGGGTTTTATCAAATTTAAATAGTGAATACAAGGTAATCATTGTGGGTGATGCCTCAATGGCACCATCCGAGCTTATGAGCAAAGGCGGTAATTGTTTCATTGGTTTATACAATGAAATCCCAGGAATTGACTGGATGAAGCGATTTATCAAACGATATCCGAAGCATGTTTGGCTTAATCCAATTCCAGAGAGAGAGTGGGAATACACATATGGAACAAGAACCTTAATGAAAATAAAAGAATTGTTTCCAATGTATGAACTGACCATTGATGGTTTGGAAACTGCAATTAAAAAGCTTTTGGTGTCTAAATAAAAGAAGCTATCATAAAAGAGCCATCTGATTATGTAAGAAGCAACTCGCAAGTGTTAGAAAAATGTAAATCTTGTGCGGTCAGTCTAACGAATTGGATGGCTCTTTTTTAGATTATCGTAATAAAATCCAGCTTCAGGGTATCATTTTCATTGGCTAAAATAACAAAATACGGAACATCTGTTTACTTTTTTTGAAAAATGTGATAATATGTTCGTATTATTAATAAAAAGAGATAATATGTTCGTTTATTATATAGTAATAAATTAGGGAGGATTTTTTATGGAGCCATTGAAAGACCGAGAAAAAAAGATTTTGACATATATGCAGGATGAAATCAAAAAAAAGGGATATCCGCCAACTGTACGTGAAATGTGTAATGCGCTTGGCATAAAATCAACATCAACAACTCACAAGGATATTGCAAACTTGGAACGAAAGGGATATTTAAAAAAAGATCCATCCAAACCACGTGCATTGATGATTATTGATCCTAATGAGCAAGCAGAAACTTCTATTTTAGATAGCAAACTAGAGACGAAAGAAAGGGAAAGACCTGATATTGTTGATATTCCTGTAGTAGGAAGAATCGCAGCTGGAACTCCGATTCTTGCAGATCAAAATGTTGAAGAATATATTCCAGTACCGGCACGCTTTTTATCAAAAGGAAACAGCTTCATGCTAACTGTCAAGGGAGAAAGCATGATTGAAGCAGGAATTTTCGATGGAGATTATATCTTAGTTCAACAACAAAATACTGCCAGAAATGGAGAAATTGTTGTAGCTATGGTAGATGGTTTTGAAAGCGAAGCTACAGTTAAGACCTTCTATAAAGAGGATAAACATATAAGATTGCAGCCAGAGAATAAGCAAATGAGTCCAATTATTGTTAGTGATGTTCGAATCTTAGGACTTGTAAAAGGCGTTTTTCGATATTTATAGTATAAAAACCCCCACCTAGGTGGGGGTTTTTCATGGTATGAAACAATTGATTATGTGTATCGTGAAAGAATCATTTTCTACGATGCACCAGTAGGATAGATCCAAAAATGGAGCTACCTATCTTTGATAAGTAACCCCATAATTTTTTTTGAAAGAAAACTTTTAAGCAGTGGTTAATTATTTAATCATGTTGTCTACAGAATCAAGAACTTTGTCTAAGATGGCCATAGCATCTCTTAATTCTGTTTCTGTGATGTTTAGTGGAGGTGTAACTAAGATCATGTTTTCATGAGAGTAAGTAGAGAATCCTTCTACTTTAAGCATTCCAACAATCTTAGCCATTAAACCTTCAGCATCGTTATTGAAGGCAACGAGTGGTTCGCGAGTAGCCTTGTCTTTAACGAGTTCTACGCAACTAAATAATCCGATATGTCTAACCTGACCAACACTAGCATGCTTTTTTTCAAATTCGTCAAGAATATCAGCAAGAACTTTACCCAGTTTCTTAACGTTTTCTTCGATGTTTTCTTCTTTGTAAGCATCAAGAGTAGCAATTGTAGTTGCACAACCCATTGGATGAGCACTGTAAGTAAGTCCGTTGAACATTTTCTTTTCGTCAAATACTTTGGCAATCTTTTCGGATACAATAACGCCGCCAAGAGGAACGTATCCGCAAGTTGCGCCTTTTGCAAATGTTACAAGATCAGGAGTTACATTAAACTGATGGAACGCAAAAGCAGTACCTGTTCTGTAGAAACCAGCCATAACTTCATCACAAATCATTACGATATTGTATTTGTCGCAAAGAGCTCTAACTCCTTCATAATAACCAGCAGGTGGAATCAGAATTCCGTTGGATCCTACTACTGTTTCGAAGAAGATGGCAGCAATCTGATCTGGACCTTCATATAAGAACTGATTTTCCAATAATTCAAGATAGAAAGCAGTTACGTCAGCTTCTGATTTGAAGTTACAAGCTTTTGGTGCTCTATAAGCATAAGGTCCATCAAACTTGATGAATCCTGGAACGCCTGGTTCGGCAATAAATCTTCTTGGTTCTCCTGTCAGTGCGCTTGCACCGAAAGTAGCACCGTGATAGCTTCTAAAAGCAGAGAAGATCTTCCATTTTCCTGTATAAGCTTTTGCAAACTTGATTGCATTTTCATTTGCTTCAGCACCGGCATTTGTAAAGAATACTTTAGCGCCTTCAAGTCCTGACAGTTCAACAAGCCTTTGAGCAGCTTCGGAACGAACGTCCACAGAATAGCCAGGTCCCATGAACGGCATTTTGTCAGCTTGATCTTTGATTGCTTGAATAATTTTTTTGTGTCCGTGACCTAAATTGGAGTTAACGAGCTGTGAGGACATGTCATAATATTTTTTTCCATCTTCGTCCCAGAAATAAATTCCTTCCGCTTTGGATACTACCATAGGGTTGATTTTTTTCTGAGCACTCCAAGAATAAAGGTTATACTTTAGACCTTGTTCTTTGATCTTTGACATTTTTTTCTCTCCTTTAAGCAAATAATATATATGGGGCTGCATGCAGCCCCGCTGACATGAGTGGTTAATATTTTCTAACCGGTGGGGCAAAAAACCACCGATTTGGGAATCTTATTTGAATGCGTTTCTGATTTCTTCGTCAAATAGATCTTCGTCTTTAGGCTGGAAGGAAGGAATTGGTCTTGAAACGTATGTGAAGTTTAAAAGATCCTTCCAAGTAGCATTGTGAGAGATGCTATTGTGACCCCAAGTTCCGCAGCCTAGTGTCATAGACATAGGGAAACCAGAAGTCCATGAACCACTGTTTGTAAGTGACTGAGGTGCATTTACACAAACTTTACAAACTGGCATTAAATCGCCAAGCTTTGTTACTCTTTCATCGATAGAAGTGTGGATACCACAGCTGTGTCCTTTTCCTTGGTAATCAAGAATTTTAAGCATCTTGTCAACTGCATCGTCAAAGTCTTTTGCTTTTCTAACCCCAGAAACTGGAGAGAGTTTTTCGCCAGTGAATGGGAAGTCATTTCCGTAACCATCATTTTCTTCTGCCATCAGCATTTTTGTTCCTTCTGGAACTTCGATACCAGCAACTTCTGCAATTTTAGCAGCAGGCTGAGCAACGATGTGTCTGTTTAGGTCATGATTTGCAGGGCTTTCAGGCCATAAAGTCTTTAAAAGCTTTTGCTTATCTTCAGTACCTTCTTTGATTAGATAAGCACCTTGCTTTGCCATAGCTTCCATGAATTTATCATAACATTCTTCCAATACGATTAAGTTGTTTTCAGTAGAACAAGAAGTAGCATTATCAAAAGTCTTTGATTTTACAATTAATGCTGCTGCATTGTCAAGATCAGTTGTTCCATCTATGATAGAAACAACGTTTCCTGTTCCTACACCAATCGCTGGATTTCCGGAGGAGTAAGCTTGTCTTACCATTGGTGTTCCGCCTGTTGCTAAGATGAAATCAACTTGCTTCATCAATTCGCCAGATGTTTCGATGCTTACATAATCAGGACCAATTGCTTGTACTAAATCTTCTGGAGCATCAAATTTTTTCAGAACACTTCTGATTAAAGCAGTAACTTCCCAGTTTGTCTTTCTTGCTTTTGGATGTGGAGCAAGAATAATTGCATTTCTAGTTTTCAGAGCCATAAGGGATTTTACTACCGGAGTAGCTTCACCATTTGTCACAGGAATGATAGCGCCGATTACGCCCATTGGCTTAGCGTATTTTTCCATTCCCATTTTTTCGTCAACTTCTACCAGACCTACTGATTTTTGTCCCTTCATCTGGAAGTATGAACCTTTTACTTTACCAAACATTTTACCTTGTTTGTCAGCAGGGATACCCATGCCGGATTCTTCAACAAGCATTTCGCCAAATTTAAGTGCTACGTCTGGTTGTGTTAAAGCGTATGCAACAGCAGCTGTAAGCTGATCAACTTTTTCCTGTGTGAATCCTTCAGCGATTTGCTGTGCGGCACGGCCTTTTGCTACTAAATCTGCTACGTATTCTCCGTAATTAATTGACATTGTGTAGATTCCTCCTTAAGAATATAAATTAATTTAATCGACATCACTCTTAATAAGCAATACTTGTGCCAAAACCCAAAACTTAGATAAAAAATCTTGCATTTTTTTAAGAACATTGAAAAATGAAAGGTGGCGAGACTCGAAAATAATTTTGCCAGACAGATGAATTTTAAAAAATAAAACTGGAATTGTGATGATAACGTGAAAATGATGCAAAAATGAATCGTGTAACCAGTACCAAAACGAAGAAAGGCTGTAAAAAGCCCAAAAAATAGAGGTTGCGTCTGATACAAAATAGAATCACCGATACTAAATTGTATCGGTGATGTGATATTTTTGCAGTTTTCTAACGATGGTTGGTTGGCTAACCCCTAAAACCTTGGCCATAGACCGAGTCGTTTTGAATTTGTCTAGTGCCTGCAGTAGGATTTCTTTTTCGGCATTATCTAATGCTTCTTTGAGACTTTTACCTGCGGATACATCAACGGGTTCTAGACTGACAGAAGCTTCTTCATATATGAAGCTTGGAAGGTTTTCTGGATGTATGGTATTTCCTTTTGTTGTGATAACCAGCCGTTCTACTATATTTTGAAGCTCTCGGACATTGCCTGGCCAAGAATACTTCATTAGCATGGCGATTGTTTTCGAATCAATTTCTTTATGATCTTTCATCTTTTTATTATTCTGATTTAAAAAGATTCGAATCATCGGGATAATATCCTCAGGCCGTTCTCTTAATGGCGGTATCATAATTGGTACAACATTTAGTCTGTAATAGAGGTCTTCTCTAAACTTGCCTTCGTGGACTAATGTGATTAAATCTTTGTTTGTAGCGGATATAATTCTTACATCTATAGGTATGCTATTAACACCACCTACTCTAGTTACTTCTCGTTCTTGAATGACCTGCAATAGTTTGACCTGCAGGTTGTGGGGAAGCTCAGAAATTTCATCTAAAAAAATAGTACCTTTTTCTGCTGTTTCGAATAGTCCTTTTTTCCCTTCTCTTTTGGAGCCAGTAAAAGCACCGCTTTCATATCCAAAGAGTTCAGATTCAATGAGATTATCAGGGATAGCACCACAATTAACCTTCACATATGGATGGGTTTTTCTATTACCATTCTCATGAAGTAATTTTGCGATTACCCCTTTTCCAACTCCAGATTCACCTGTAATTAATACGGTGGAATCAACACTAGACAATCGGCCAGCTAGTTGGATGACATTGTACATAGCAGGACTATTTGCCACAATATCATGAAAGCTATCTTGGGATTTCAATCCATATAAGGTATTTTGTACGCTTTCCAATTCATTTTGAAGAGTGATTAATTCAGTAATGTCATGGGTCGTAGTGATAATTTTGCTCATATTTTTTTCAGCATCCATAATAGGGATGCCTGTTGTAAGAAGTCTTTTTCCATCTTTGTTTTCATGAATCGTTGTAACTTCCTTTTTTTGCTCCATAACGATTCTGGCAACGGAAGGTGTAAAAATACCTTCGCTTTCTAGAAAGGATACATGCTTTCCTATAATATCCTTCCTTTTGATTTTATACAGTTCTTCGCTGGCCTTGTTAATCCATATGGTATAACCCTGTGCATCATCGATAAAGATAGCATCGCTGATACTATCTAATATAGGTATTAATTCTTCAATGGATACTTCTGATAGGGCATTTTTTGTGTTGACCATATATTTGTATGCTCCTCTTTATGAATAATCTGTTGCAAAAATTCTTAATTTCATCATATAATAGTTGTATTAAATTATCAATTGATTCTTGCATGTATACACAACATAATATTCTGAATTTCAAAATTGTGTATTGACAGGGGAATTGAATAATGGTAACATAGTTCAGTAATGAAGAAGAAGTTGTCCGCTTCTCACCTTATTGGCAAGGGCTGCTAGGGTTAACAATAGGAATCACATCGATTATTCGATATGTTTATTGTGAAGCGGGTATGAATGTCCGCTTTTTTTTATATGTGGGAAACATAACTTGATAGTGTTTCCAAGACATTAAAAAAAAGTACCGTTTTATTATTTAGGAGGTGCGAATCATTAGCAAGGAAAATCTGATCAACGAAGAAATTCGTGACAAAGAATTAAGAGTAATCGATAGTGATGGAACACAACTTGGGATTATGAGTTTAGAAGATGCAATGAATCTAGCGATTGAAAAAAAGTTGGATCTAGTTAATATTGCTCCGACGGCAAAGCCACCGGTATGTAAAATTCTAGATTATGGAAAGTACAGATATGAGCTTCAAAAAAAAGAAAAAGAAGCAAAGAAAAAGCAAAAGATTACTCAAGTGAAGGAAATACGGTTGAGCACTTTTATAGAAGAGCATGATCTTGTAGTCAAGGCTAATAATGCTGCTAAGTTTTTAAAAGAAGGCGACAAAGTTAAAGTTAGCCTGCGTTTTAAGGGCAGAGAAAAGGATTATGCAAGCAAGGGTCAAGCTGTTATGGCTAAATTTGTGGAAGCCATTTCTGAAACAGGAGTTGTGGAGAAAAAACCGGAATTCGAAGGAAGAAGTTTGATCATGATTTTAGCACCAAAGACAGATAAATAGCGAGTCGAAGATATGCTCGATGAATTATTTTAGGAGGAATTTGTTAAAATGGCAAAAACAAAAATGAAGTCTCATAGAGGAGCAAGCAAAAGATTTAAGTTGACCGGCACAGGTAAAGTAAAGAGAAATAAGGCATACAAGAGCCATATTCTTACAAAGAAAAGCGCTAAGAGAAAAAGAGGACTTAGAAAAGCGACTCTTCTTGGAAGTGCGGACCACAAGAGAATTAAATCTGTATTAAGCGTGTAAGGATATAGGAGGTAACAAAAATGGCAAGAGTTAAAAAGGGAATGAATGCTAAAAAAAGGCATAAGAAAATATTAAAGCTGGCAAAGGGTTTTTATGGTGCAAAGAGCAAGATTTTTAGAGCTGCAAACCCTGCAGTAATGAGAGCACTTCGTTCTGCTTACGTTGGTAGAAAAAATAAGAAAAGAGAATACAGAAGACTTTGGATTGCTAGAATCAACGCTGGTGCAAGAATGAACGGAATTTCTTACAGCAAATTGATGAATGGATTAAAGGTATCTGGAATCGAAGTCAACAGAAAGATGCTTTCTGAAATGGCGATTTATGACCCAGCTGGATTTACTCAGCTTGCAGAAACTGCTAAAAAGGCAATTAACGCGAAATAGATTATTTGATTCAATATATAATCAGTAAGACACCCTAGTTTCTATGTTTTGAAGAAATGTAGAAGTTAGGGTTTTTATTTATTTTCCCTCGATAGGTTACATACGGACATTATTGCAAGATAACAACATCATTTTCAATGGGAGTCTTGTAAGTTGAAGCAGAAAATGTCATAATTAACATCGTTACTATTTCTAAATGGAGCAATGTATGGAAAACTTTATTTTTAGCTTAAATGCTACGATGCCTGTATTTTTAATTATGGTTGCTGGTTGGTTTTTTCGCCAAAGAAGGATGCTAAATGAAAACTTTGTATCTGTTAGCGACCGATTTAACTTTCGTGTGACACTTCCTATTCTACTGTTTCGTGACATTAGCACAATGGATATTGGAAAAGATTTTGAATTACTTTTTTTTCTCTATTGTATGATTGCAACAACCTTATGCTTTCTGATTATCTGGTCGCTGGCTGAGTGGTTGGTAAAGGATAAAAAAGCGATTGGAAGTTTTGTGCAAGGTTCTTTTCGTGGTAGTATGGCAGTTTTAGGAATCGCTTTTATTCAAAACATATATGGCAATGCTGGTCTTGCTCCTTTAATGATTGTTGCGGCCGTTCCTCTTTATAATATTTTTTCAGTAGTCGTGCTAACTTTGAAAGGTGAGCATTTGGCTGGTCAGATAAAAGAACGGTTGAAATATACAAGCATGGGTATTTTGACCAATCCAATTATTCTTGCGATTTTTGTGGGATTACCATTTTCCTATTTTCACATCCAGATACCGGGTATCTTGATGAAAACCTTAAATGGTTTTGCAAGTTTGGCTACTCCCTTGGCACTGCTTACCATTGGAGCTGGATTTGAACTGGGCAAGGCACTTGGGAAAATCAGTCTGGTGTCGGTTGCAACAATAATTAAACTGGTGCTTCAACCAATTATCTTTCTCCCTATTGCTGTTGCTTTAGGATTTCGCAATCAAGAAATGATTGCTCTTTTAATAATGCTGGGGGCACCATCGACACCTACTTGTTATATTATGGCAAAAAATATGGGCAATGACGCTTCTTTGGCGTCAGGCATTGTTGTATTATCCTTATTGATATCACCAGTAACCATTACTGTTTGGATTTTTATCCTGAAGAGTATGGCACTGATTTAATCAAAGCTGATTGATTAATCACTTTTGGAGGTGACCCATCATGCAGACCATAGATAATTTATGGATTATTATTTGCGCAAGTTTCGTTTTCTTTATGCAAGCTGGATTCATTTGTTATGAAGTAGGCTTTGTGCAAAGTAAAAACGTAATTGCGGTTGCTATCGAAAACCTCATGACTTTTATGACCACCACCATTGGGTTTTGCTTAGTAGGGTTTCCTTTGATGTTTGGAAAAACATATTTGGGTGTTGTAGGCAATAGCTTTTGGCATTTTGAAGGGATTGCGGAAGCGTCACCTATGGGATATGCTTTTGTTTTTTTCGAGTTGATGTTTGCAGCGGCGGCAGTCACGATTTTTGCTGGTTCCATGTCTGAACGAACTAAGTTTTTCCCTTTACAACTTGCTGCCATTGTCAGTGCTACAGTAATCTTTCCTATTTATGGACATTGGGTATGGGGTGGATTATTTTTAAATCAGGAAACATGGCTTTCAAGCCTCGGATTTATAGATTTTGCTGGTGCTACCGTAGTTCACACCACGGCTGGATTCATTGCCCTAGCAGGACTAATGGCTGTAGGGAAGAGAAATAAACCGAAAAAAGGAAGGTCAAATATTCCTTTCGCAGTGTTAGGTGTTTTCATTTTATGGTTTGCATGGTTTGGATTTAATGGTGGAAGTATTCTTGCGTTCAATGATAAGGTAGGACTTATTTTATTAAATACAAATCTATCGGCGGCTACAGGGATGCTTGGAGCACTCTCTGTCAACTTATTGCTATCTAGAAATGGGAGTTATTTGATTTCCATTTTTAATGGTGTATTAGGTGGATTAGTAGCAATTACTGCCGCATCATATTATCTTGATCCTTTGTCAGCACTTGTGATTGGATTTTTATCTGGTATGATTGTGGATTTATCAAGCTATCTTTTGGAGAAAATTGGAATTGATGATGCCGTGGGTGCAGTACCAGTTCATCTATTTGGAGGTATTGCAGGAACACTTTTACTTCCTTTTTTTATGAAAGCAGAGATGCTGCATACAAGTGATCGATTTTCACAATTTTGGGTGCAGCTTTTGGGTCTTTCGGTTAATTTTATTTGGGCATTTGGCATGGGATTTTTAGTATTTAAATTGATTGATATCACCATTGGATTGCGTGTCACGGAAGAAGAAGAAGAAAAGGGTTTAAACATAGTTGAATTTGCTGATATTTATTCCTGGGAAAAATATATGGAAATTAGCGGATATGAAAGAGAAATTAAGGATAAGAATGATTTGCTTCGAAAACAATCCAGGCTGCTTGCTGTTACAGAAGAGCAGGAAAAAACAAAACTGGCCAGAGATCTTCATGATGGTGTTGGACAGAGTTTAGCGGCCTTAAAGCTAATCCTTGGAATGACCAAAAATCAACTTGAGACAGAGGAACTCACAGAACAAAATCAAAGGCTGATTCAAAATGCGAGAAAAGCTGTGACTTTGACTGAGACTTCCATTAGTGAAATCAGAAATGTCTTAAACAATCTAAAACCAGAGCAATTAAAAGAAAATGGATTAGAGGGTGGACTGGTTGCTTTAGCAGAAGACTTGAACCATATCGATGCATTAAGCTGCAAGTTGGAAGTTAGAAAACCCATTCCTCATTTTGATGAGACGGTTGCATTGAATATTTATCGTGTGATGCAGGAAGCACTTACTAATATTGTAAAGCATGCACAAGCACAAAAGGTGACGATTGTAGCTGATGCCCTTGATGACAAGAACTATATTTTTTCCATTGCAGATAATGGGGTGGGTTTTGATACGGAAGCCCGGGAGTATGGTGTAGGGATTCCTTCTATGGCGGATCGAGTAAAAATGCTAGGAGGGCAATTCTATATTGAAAGTGAGCAAAACAAAGGCACAAAAATTTTGATGGAGGTACCAATTGATGATGAGTGATAGAATTCGTATATTTTTGGCAGATGATCATAAGATTTTGAGAGAATCTCTTCATCTACTACTTGGGCAAGAACAAGACATAGAAATTGTAGGTGATGCAGCAGATGGTATTGCAGTAGAAGAAGGAATTCGAATGACTGGAGCAGATGTTTTGATTCTGGACATCTCGATGCCAAAACGAAGTGGTCTCGATGTGGCGAAAAATATGATACGAGAATACCCTGATATAAAAATCATCTTTTTGACCATGCACAAAAGCGAAGAGATATTAGCGGAAGCCTTTGAAAGTGGTGGAAAAGGATATGTGTTAAAGGAAAATGCCCTTGAAGAGTTGATCAAGGCAATTCATACCGTGATGGATGGGAACTTATATGTTTCTACAGAATTATCCCCTACACTACTCCATGGATTTCTTTCCAATGAAAGGCGGGGAAGCGATCTTTCGGTCAGAGAACGTGAAGTGTTGAAACTTCTTGCGGAAGGCTTTAACAATAAGGAAATCTCGGATATGTTGATGATTTCCATAAAAACGGTGGAAACACATCGAGCAAACATCATGAGAAAAAATAATTTTAAAAACATTACAGAGCTAGTACTTTACGCTGCTAGAAATCATTTGATTGAAATATAATTGATTTCTTCTGTTGATAATATGGATTGTATGGCTTACCCTGGAATGAATCAGTAGAACCATTATCATTCAGGAATTTCCCGCCATAAAATAGGGGTTTTGCGGTATTTTCGTAAAGCCCCTATTCTATTATTATGATGATAGGAATTATAAATGAAATTGTCTTAATGAGAGGAAGGGAAGTGAATTTATGATTAACAATGGTGATACCGCTTTTATGATTATTTGCGCAGCTCTAGTTTGTCTGATGACACCTGGACTAGCATTCTTCTATGGCGGTCTAGTATCTAGAAAAAATGTATTAACCATTATGATGCAAAGTTTTATCTCGATGGGTGTTGTAACCGTTATCTGGTTCTTAGTCGGATTTTCTTTGGCTTTTGGCCCAGACATCGGAGGGATTATTGGAGGTATGAAGTACGCGATGCTAAATGGCGTATGGATGGATCCGAATCCAAGTTATGGAGCTACGATTCCATTTTTATCATTCTTTAGTTATCAGCAAATGTTCGCAATCATCACGCCAGCGTTGATTACAGGTGCATTTGCAGACCGTGTTAATTTTAAAAGCTATTTGGTATTCTTAGTTGCTTGGAGTTTTCTGATTTATGTACCACTTGCCCATTGGGTGTGGGGTGGTGGATTCCTTCAGCAACTTGGAGTTGTAGATTTTGCGGGTGGTATCGTAGTGCATGCCAGCGCAGGTCTTGCAGCATTGGCATCTGTAATGTTTGTAGGTAAGAGAAATCTTACTGATGATCAAAAAGAGCCACATAATATTACATATGTTGCTCTTGGTACTGGACTTCTTTGGTTTGGTTGGTTTGGATTCAACGCAGGTGGTGCACTAGGTGCAAACGCAATTGCTTCTATCGCCTTTATCAATACGGATATTGCAGCGTCTGTTGCAATGGTCACATGGCTTGCTATTTCTTGGGTAAAAGAAAAGAAACCAAGCTTTGTTGGAGCCTTGACTGGAGCGGTAGCAGGTCTTGCCACTATTACTCCAGCTGCTGGATTTGTACACCCTTGGGCAGCTGTTTTGATAGGTTTGCTATCTGGATTTGTATGTTACTATGCTGTCCAGCTTAGAATTAAGCTGGATTGGGATGATGCTCTTGATGTATGGGGAGTTCACGGCGTAGGTGGTATCCTAGGAAGCATTTTAGTAGGTGTATTTGCAGTTGAGTCTGTAAATGGTATCAATGGATTGCTGTATGGTGATGTTCATCAATTTTTAATCCAATTGGCAGGAGTCATCATTGCATCTGTTTACGCATTTGTTGTAACCATGCTGATTCTGAAGGTAATCAACATCTTTATGCCGGTACGTGTATCTGAAGCGGAAGAACGAGAAGGATTAGATGTTTCTATTCATAAGGAAATTGCATATCACATCTAGGTGGGAAAAATAGTGAGCTATTACCTACTCTGAAATACTAACAACAAAGAAAAAGTGTACACTTCGGTGTACACTTTTTCTTTGTCTGATCATAAAAAACTTGCAACGAATACAATATATAGGTAAAATAAAGCAAAGATATAATAGTATTAGTATTTTATAGCTATTCTCGAAAATTGGAGGGAATATAATGAGGTGCCCATTTTGTGAAAACGCAGACACAAGAGTAATTGATTCAAGACCAACAGAAGAAGGACATGCGATTCGACGCAGACGAGAATGTGATAGCTGCAATAAACGATTTACTACTTATGAAAAAGTAGAAGAAATGATTTTCATGGTCATTAAAAAGGATGGTAGCAGAGAAGCATTTGATCGTAATAAGGTCATGAACGGCATCATCAAGGCTTGCGAAAAACGTCCAGTCCCAATTGCTGCGATTGAAAAAATTGTGGAAGATATTGAACGAGGACTCAACAATATGATGGAAAAGGAAGTGGAGAGCAAACTCATCGGAGAGGTTATTATGGAGCATTTAAAAGATCTCGATGAAGTAGCATATGTTAGATTTGCTTCTGTTTATCGTCAATTTAAGGATGTGAATACCTTCATCGCAGAGATTGAAAAACTTCTGGGAAAGGAAAGAATTCATGGAGAAGAAAATCAGAATCGCCATTGATGGACCCTCTGGCGCTGGAAAGAGCACCATAGCCAAAATGGTTGCTAAGTACCTGTCTGTTGATTATATCGATACAGGGGCAATGTATCGTGCCATTGGTTATAAGGCTTTAATGAATCAAATCGATTTGAAAAATCGAAGTTTATTAAAACAAATGCTGGATCAAACAGTGATTGATTTTGTAGATGGAAATATTTTACTGGATGGAAAGATTATAAATGATGAAATTAGAGAGCATGAGATATCGCAGATGGCGTCGGCGGTTTCAGCTATAGGTGAAGTAAGAGACAAACTTGTTGTATTACAACGCAATATGGGTCAGGCTAAAAGTGTCGTAATGGATGGACGTGACATTGGGACCAATGTGCTAAAAGATGCAGAGTTTAAGTTTTTTATGACTGCTTCCTCATCAGAACGCGCTCAACGAAGATGGCTTGAACTAAAAAATAAAGGTGAAGTGGTAGAACTAGATCAAGTGGAAGCTGATATCATAAAAAGAGATCATGATGATTCGACAAGAGTATTAAATCCCCTCAGAAAAGCAGAGGGTGCAATTGAAATTGATACCACAGGACTTTCTATAGAGGATGTGACAAATAAAATATTGGAGGTAATTAAATGGCAATCATAAGACCATTTCGGGCAATTAGACCGAATACAAAATATGCGGAGAAGGTGATTTCATTACCGTATGACGTAATGAATCGGGAAGAAGCTACAAAAATGGCAGAAGGGAATCCGTATAGCTTTTTACATATATGCAGGTCGGAAATTGATTTGCCAGAAGAAGCAAATCCATATACAGAAGCTGTTTATCAAAAGGCAAAGAGTAATATTGGTGATTTTATCAATCAAGGAGTATTGATTCGAGAAGCTGCACCATCACTATATTTATATAAACAGGTGATGAATGGCAGAGCGCAAGTAGGTGTTGTTGGTTGTGTCTCTATTGATGAATATGAAAATAATACCATCAAAAAACATGAATTTACTAGAGTAGAAAAAGAACTGGATAGAATCAATCACTTTGATATATGTAATACCAATACGGAACCTGTTTTTTTAACATATAGAGACGATAAAAGAATTAGAATGATAATGGAAGGCTGGATGTTAAATCATACGCCAGAATATGATTTTGTAACAGATGATCAAATTGGCCATACGCTTTGGGCAATCACAGATCCGTCAGTGGTTTCTTCCATGACTGAGTTGTTTGCTGAAGTCGATTCTCTTTATATAGCAGATGGACACCATCGATCTGCATCAGCAGTAAAAGTAGGAAAAAAACGAAGAGCGGAAAACTCAATCTATAGTGGTGATGAAGAATTCAATTACTTTATGGCGGTTGTTTTCCCAGACTCAGATTTAAAGATTTTTGATTACAATCGTGTGATAAAGGACTTAAATGGATACGAAGAAGATGCATTTCTTTCTAAGGTTGCAGAGAAATTTGTTTTAGATAAAATTGATGCAATCAACAGTCCTTATCGTCCAGAAGCAAAGCATACTTTTGCAATGATATTAAATGGCCAGTGGTATCGGTTGACAGCAAAAGAAGAAATTGTTCCTAGTGATGTAATCGGAAGTCTTGATGTTTCTATTTTGCAAGAGAATCTTTTGAAGCCAGTGCTTGGGATAGAGGATCCTAGAACGGACAAACGGATTGATTTTGTAGGTGGTATACGAGGGCTTGGGGAGCTTGAACGAAGAATCAATAAGGATATGAAGGTTGGATTTGCTCTCTATCCAGTGTCTATTGCCGAGCTACTTGCTGTTTCTGATCAAAATCAGGTTATGCCACCAAAATCCACTTGGTTTGAACCAAAACTAGGCAGTGGATTGTTTATGCACGAACTCTAAAGTTGATGAAAGCATCACTGTGCTTCTACTAGCATGATGTGAATACGATGATAAAACCCTCTGACGATTCCAATGGAATCGTCAGAGGGTTTTAGTTTTTTTATTATATGGAGTCTCGTTTGGGGTGGATCTTAATGAAACATATTGTTTATAGAATGATTTCTGGCCAATTTTCCTTTAACTCCGATTGGATTCGATCCCAAGGAAAACCGATGACGTTTTCATAACTTCCCTCATAGCCTTGAATGTGTTTGCTAAAAATACCTTGAATGGCATAGCTGCCTGCCTTATCCCAGGGTTCATCTGTATTGAGATATTCAATAATATCTTCGTCGGTATACTGGTGAAAAAACACTTTTGTTACCTCATAAAATACGGTCCGTTTTTGCTTATTTGGACTAACAAGCGCTACTCCGGTTGCAACGAGATGATGGGTTCCGCGAAGGAACTTCAACGTTTGTTCTGCATCATTCCAATCTATCGGTTTTCCCATGATTCTATCTTTATAAACCGTAGTATCGGCAGCAATAATCACCATATCATTGTGAGCGGTCTGACCGGATTGGTTCCATTGTTGCTCAACCTCTAGCGCCTTTTTCAGGGCAAGATACATGACGGTTTGATCAAGAGATAGGCAAATTGGGACGGTTTCCTCGGCATTAGAGGGGCATATAATCGGATCAATGCCATTGACTTTTATCATTTCAATTCTTCGGGGTGATGAAGAAGCCAAGATGATTTGTTTTTTCATATGTAAAGATGTACTTCCTTTCTATTTGAATACTATATATAGTTTGCTTATTTCTCTGTGTCCATTTTAGCATTCAAATATTAGAATCTCAACGAAATGTTTTCTGAAATTTGAGAATTGTAATTGTATTAAGCCATGTAAAATGATAAAATATAGGAACTTGTTTAAGTAACGAGAATAGGGGCAAACGACAATTCTTGTCAAACATTGATAGAGAGAAGAGGAGAAAATTCTGGCAATTATGCCATGGGGGAAAAATGAATCCTGTTGTGAAAGATGCCACGATTAAATCGCTTCCCAATGATGAGCGACCTAGAGAAAAATTGATTCAGCATGGTGCAAGCGTTTTATCAAATGCAGAATTACTTGCTATTCTAATTGGAACTGGAACGAAATCCGTTTCAGCTATTACATTAGCTAACAGAATTTTGGCCTTAGAAAAAAAAGGCATTTCTTATTTAACCAACTGTCTTCCTGATGAATTATCAGCAATTCCTGGAATGGGAATGGCAAAATCATGTCAAATTATTGCTGCCATCGAACTAGGAAAGCGAATTGCAACCAAACCAAAAGAACAACGAGTCAACATTTCTTCGCCAGGAGAGGTGGCGTCTTTGTTTTTGGAGGAGATGAGATACTTAAAGAAGGAACATTTCAAGGTCCTGCTCTTAAACACCAAAAATGAAATCATAATGATTGAAAACATATCCGTGGGCAATTTAAATAGCTCTGTGGTTCATCCTCGAGAGGTGTTTTGTACTGCAGTTAAAAAAAGTGCCTGTGCTTTGATTGCTGTCCATAATCATCCCAGTGGAAATCCAACGCCAAGTGATGCTGATATCAATATCACAAATCGTTTGGTAGAAGCAGGTGAGCTGCTTGGAATCAAATTGCTTGATCATTTGATTATAGGTGATGGAGAGTATGTCAGTTTAAAAGAAAAAAGATTGATGTAGGACGATAGAACAATATAAATTATGCAAAACAAAAGGAGAATCTCAAAATGAGCTTATTCGTAAGAGACATGGGAATTGATTTAGGCACTGCAAATACATTAATATATATCAAGAATAGAGGAATCGTTTTAAATGAACCATCGGTAATTGCCATGGACATGTTTTCTAAGGAAGTACTTGCAACTGGAAAAGAAGCAAAGGATATGATCGGTAAAGCTCCAGAGCATATAAAGGTAGTTAGACCACTGCAAGATGGCGTTATTTCTGATTTCGATATGACGGCAAGTATGTTAAAAGAATATATTAAGAGGGTTATGCCAGAAACTAATTTTTTTACGAAAGTAAGAATCGTTGTCGGTGTTCCGTCTGGAGTTACAGAAGTTGAAAAAAGAGCGGTAGAAGAAGTTGCTAGGCAGATGGGGGCTAAAGAAGTATATATACTGGATGAGCCAATGGCAGCAGCGATTGGAACGGGTTTGCCTGTAGAGAGTGCCATGGGTTGTATGATTGCTGATATTGGTGGTGGTACCTCTGATATTGCAATTATTGCATTAGGAGGGATTGTGACAAGTACCTCTTTGCGTCATGCTGGGGATAAACTGAGCGATGCCATTGTAGTTTATATGAGAAAGCAGTATGACTTGCTCATTGGGGATAAAACCGCAGAGGCTATTAAAATGTCCATCGGATGTGCTTATATTGATCCTTCGGATGAAAATGCAGTAGTAGAAATGGAGGCAAGCGGTAGAGATATTTTAACTGGCCTACCGAAAACCGTAACGATTACATCGGAAGATGCTTTAAAAGCGCTAGAAGAGCCTATCAAAATTATTATCGATGGAATTCGCAATACACTAGAAAAAACACCACCCGAAATTGCTGCGGATATCGTAAGCAATGGATTGGTACTTTCTGGCGGAGGCGCTTTGATAAAAGGATTAGATATATTAATTGAAGATGCAACTGGGTTAGATGTTACGATTGCAGAAAATGCTTTGGAAGCAGTTGCAGAAGGCACAGGAAAAAGCTTGGCAAACATTGAAAAAATACAAAAATATGCAGGAAGAGGCACCAAAAGAAGAGTATGAATTGGCTAAAAGAACATCGAATACTGACAGTCATTTTATCGATATTGTTTATCATGATTATTGTGATTGTCATATCTTACAATAGTATAGGTAATAGTACGCCGGTGGGGAAAGGGGTACAAAAAATAGTATCTTTTGTTCAAGGACCCGTTTCGAGTGCTGGGAATACCATTGAAACCAGCGCCTCGGGACTATTCCGTTTTCGTTCTATCATGAAAGAAAATGAGGCGTTGAAAGAAGAGGTTTTTCAGCTGAAACGGGAACTAACGCAAGCGAAACTTTCTGGTGCAGAACTGACCGAGCTGAGAAATTTGTCCAATGTACTTGGATATGAAAATGTGACTCAAAACTATGACCTAGTCACAGCGGATGTGATTGGCATGGATGGATCAAATTGGTTTAATATTTTTACCATAGACGCTGGAACGGAACAGGGTGTTTCTAAAGATGATGTGGTGATCAATGGAGATGGTTTGATTGGAAGAGTTTTGGAAGCAGGAGATGCTTGGTCAAAGGTTATTTCTGTGATTGATGAACAAAATTCAGTTAGCTTTATGGTATTTCGCGATATGAAACTGCTAGGTATTTTGTCTGGTGATGGCTCGGGAGGCCTAGAGGGATATATGCTAGATCCTGATGCTGCAGTCATTGAAGGAGATATCTTGATCACATCAGGAATCGGAATGTACCCAGAAGGTATTCCAATTGGTAAGGTGGATAAGGTTATTTGGAACAATGATACGTTATTAAAAACAGTTACCATTGAGCCAAGTGCGTATTTTAAAAATTTACAAAAGGTAACTGTATTGGTGGAATCATAGGAGGCTGTATTGAAATATAGATATACATTCATCATATTTTTCATTGCATTCATTCTTCAATCTACAGTGATGAATCATTTTAAAGTGTTTCAGATGTCACCAAATCTAATGCTATGCTTGGTAGTCATCTTTTCTTTTCTAATTGATGGGTATCACGGTGTTGTATTTGGAATATTATTTGGATTACTGAATGATTTTTGTTTTGGTGAAATTATAGGGATTGGGCCCTTTTCATATTTCCTTTCAGCATTGGTCTGTATTGAAATGAAGCGGTACCTATATAAAGATAGTTTGATTTCCTTATTTCTTGTTTCATTAGGGGGGTCAAGTGTATATGCACTCGTATATTTTGGACTTTATAAGATGCTAGGATATGCTTATGACTTTGTTTACGTTTTAGAAAAGAATGGTGTAATGATTGTATATAATATGATGATTACACTGATTTTGTATTTGATACTGAGCAGAAAAGTTATCAAACACAGAAGTGATCGTTATATGTACAGAGGAAACCTTCAGGAAGCAAGGAGCTTATATAAATCATGAAATGGATAAAATATAGAAACAATCAAATACTCGCCTTGTTCATGATTATGATGGCAATATTGGGAATTCGATTATTTGCACTGACTGTTCTAGAAGGAAAGCAATGGGAAGAAGCAGCTTCAAGTATTAGTATAAAGAGTATCAACACTTCTGCACCAAGAGGAGAAATATTAGATCGTTATGGTCGTGTTTTGGCAGGAAATGTGCCTAGTTTTACAGTACAATTTAGTGCAGGAGATTTGTCAGATGAGCAAATCAATCAAGTTGCGCAAAACTTAATTCGTGTTTTAGAAAACAACGGGGATACTTATTTTGATAACTTTCCGATTAAGATGGAAAATGGATCTTTTTATTATACTTATCAGAAGGATATTGAGGATTGGCTACAAACCCAAGTAATGCCAATCACTTTCACAGCGGAGCAAGCCTTTGCCGAGATTCGAACAAGACAAAATATTGATGAACGACTAGATAAATACGATGCTCAAACTGAATTGCAAAATGTCTACAATATATTTCCTCCGATATCGGTCAAGAATATGAAATTTTTAGAGGAAATGGATAAAGAAAGCTTTTTGCAGAGGTATTACTTGGATATATCTTTAACTGCTGAAGAAGCATTTCAGGCACTTCGTGAGAAATTTGAGATTTCTGCTGTAATGTCAGATGAAGAAGCAAGGAAAATCATGGTTGTACGTAACGAGTTGTCTTCTCAGGGTTACCGAAAATATATGCCAGCAAAAATTGCGAGTAATGTGTCGGATAAAACAATTGTTATCCTAGAGGAAACGAACTCCAATTTACCAGGTGTTGAAGTGGTTGCAGAATCCATACGGTATTATCCCAATGGAAATACTTCGGCGCATGTATTGGGATACTTAGGCAAAATCTCTGAAAGTAATAAAGCCTACTATGTGGATGAGATGGGATATAAATCTACTGATATGGTAGGGCAAGAAGGAATTGAAAAAGCATTTGAATCGTCACTAAAGGGTTCCGATGGTACAAAAAATGTTGAAGTCAATGCTTTTGGTGAATTGGTACGTGTTATCAATGAGACAGAACCTGAAAAAGGAAAAGACGTTTATCTAACCATTGATTTGGAACTTCAAAAAACTGCTGAAGATGCCTTGAAGCAAGCTTTAACTGAAATACAAAGAGGTGGTACTTTCCAAAGTCAATGGGGAAACTTTAAATATGGAACGGCCTATCCAAATGCAAATGTAGGAGCTGTAGTGGCATTGGATGTGGAAACGGGTGATGTACTTGCGATGGCTAGTTATCCAGATTATGATCCCAACCTCTTTGCTACTGGAATTAGTAAAGATGCTTGGAACTCGCTACAAGCAGAGAATCCAAGAGATCCACTTTCTCCACTGCCACTTTACAACGTAGCAGCAAGGTCCGCAGTTCAGCCGGGTTCTATTTTTAAAATGGTAACGGCTACAGCTGCGTTGGAAAGTGGACTCGACCCAGAGCGGAAATTATACGATGGCGGGGCTGTAACGCTAGGTAATAAAACGTATGCATGCTTGATTTGGAATAGAACAAGAGGAAGCCATGGATATGTGAACCTTGCAGAAGCACTAGAAGTTTCCTGCAACTATTATTTTTTCGATATTGCAACGGGGCGTGACTTCTATAAAAAAACGTCATTGGGATTAAAAGAGCCGATGAATATCGAGAAAATCATGTCTTTTGCGCAGCAGTATGGACTTGGTTTACCTACTGGAATTGAAATACCAGAAACGGTTATTCCTGTACCGAGTCAAGAACGAAAACTGGCACAGATTAAAACGTTGTTAAAAAATGTGTTGTACGGTAGAGCCGAAATGTATTTTGAAAAAAACATAATCGATGACAAGGATAAATTGGACGATAATATTATGACCATTGTTGGATGGACGGAAGAAAATCCTACGCGTAATGAGCTGATTAGTAGATTGGGAAAAATTGGTATCAAAGAAGATATGATTGAGACTGTAGCAGATTTATGCAAGTTTACATATTTTAATCAAGCAAATTGGAGTACCGGGGATGAACTAAATATTTCAATTGGTCAAGGAGAAAATGCTTATACTCCTTTGCAAATGGTTAACTACGTTGCAACAATAGGAAATGGAGGTACGCATAATACGGTTAGTCTGATCAAAGCAATAGAAGGTAAGGGAACGATTGAAAAAGAAGAAGGAACGAAAATTGATATATCTAATCCAGCGGAACTAAAAGAAATTATTAAAGGAATGAAACTTGTTGCGACAGGATCAAAAGGAAGCTTAAAGGGAACATTTGGAAGCTTTCCCGTTCAAGTGGCAGCAAAGAGTGGTACTGCAGAGCGTGCTGGTAAAATTAACCCACCAGATGAAGTTGAATATATCAAAGAATATTTGCCAAAGATTAGCGGAAGCCTAAGCTGGAGTGCGGTTGAGGCCGAAATGGAGCGATTGCTCAAAGAATATCCAGATATCTATTCTACAAAAAATTATGCAGTAAGACAGGCCGTCATTAATCTGAGCAATGGAAAAGTTACTGCCGCAAAAATTGATGCCTATAAAAGTGGCTATGATCCGTTTGCATGGGTTATGACATTGGCACCAGCTGATGATCCCAAAATTGCTGTCGGTGTTCTCTTATTTCAAGGTGGAACATCCACCTATGCAGCCCCTGTAGCAAGGGAAGTAATTGGTAAGTATTTGCAACTCGATAAAGTCTATCATGACTATGAACTAGATACAAAAATAACACAATGAGGAGAATAAAATGGGTAAAGTTATTGTGATAGCGTCAGGTAAAGGAGGCGTAGGCAAAACTGTATTTGCGTCCAATGCAGGTGCAAAGCTTGCACAGCAGGGACACAGTGTGGTTTTGCTAGATATGAATATAGGCTTGAGAAATCTCGATATTTGCCTGGGGCTTGAGAATAAGGTCGTATATGATGTGGCAGATGTATTGTCTGGGATTTGTCGTATTAAGCAAGCGCTAGTAAAAGACAGACGTTTTCCAGAGCTATATCTCATGTCAGCACCGCAAAACAAGCAAAAAGCGGAAATTACTCCTCTTCATATGAAAGTACTGTGCAACAAATTAAAGCGAAATTTTGATTACGTAATTATAGATGCTCCATCTGGATTAGATGAAGGCTTGGTTTTGGCAGGTGCTGGTGCAGATGCTGCGGTAATCGTCACAGTACCTGAATATGCGGCACTTCGCGATGCAGATGCGTTGGATCAGATATTACAAGAAATGGGAATCGTAAAAAGAACATATGTTATTAACAAAGTGAAAGAAAATTTGATTCGATCTGGTTTGGTTCCAGGAATTCCTGAAATTGCTGAAATGATGCGCCCTGATATGGCGGGAATCATACAATATGACGATAACATTCATATTGCAGCAAATAATGGGTTGCCAATTGTCTACAAAGAAGGAACTTATATCGAGAAGAATTTCAATAGAATTCTTGAACGCATTAAGAAAATGTAAAACTTGCCTGGAAATATAAAATTTGTGATAGAATAATGTTCATATGAAAAGCACATAAATAAACCCTCTAAATGCCAACTGTTTGGTACTTAGAGGGGTTATTTTTTTCATGGATTAATGTATTTGTAGCTATCCAATGGACTAAGTAGCATTGTCCTTATGGGCTGGATTAGAAATTGATAATTTTGCTTCTGATTCCTACATTGAGAACGATACCTAATGCGATCATATTGGAAACAACGGAAGAGCCACCATAACTGATGAATGGAAGCGTGATTCCTGTTACAGGCATGATTCCCATAGCCATTGCGATGTTTTCAAATATTTGAAAGCAAAACATGGAAAGAATACCTATGACGACTAATGAGCCATAAAGGTCCTTTGCATTATGAGCTATTTTTAGCATTCGATAGAGAAAAATAGTATAGAGTAATATTACTACCGCGCCACCAATCAGCCCTAACTCTTCTGCAATAACAGAAAATATAAAGTCGGATTTTTGTACGGGAAGAAATTTTAACTCCTTTTGTGTTCCTTGAAAAAGTCCTTTTCCAAAGATACCGCCAGAACCTATTGCAATCTTAGAATTCCAAACTTGATAGTTTCCAGCGAGTGAAAGATTATCGGGGTGTAAAAATGCATCGATTCTTTCCTTTTGATGGCTTGCCATGAATCGGTAGAGTATCGGCATACTAATTAAAAAGATACCGCCAAGTTTAGCAAAGATTTTATAGTCAATACCAGCAGAAAAGAGCATGACCACCGTCATGAAGCTCATGACTACAGCGGTGCCTAAATCTTCTTTGAGTATAATGAGTATAAAAGGTGCAGCATACAAGCCTGCAAAAAAGATTCCTTTTAAAGTGATCAGTGAAGCTCTATTCCTCGTGAGATAGGATGCAAAAACAAGTACAAATGAGATTTTTACAAGCTCAGATGGTTGCATGTCAATAGGTCCAAGATCTACCCATGCTCTAGAACCGTAATGCTCCACGCCAAGACCAGGGATATATACTGTTAATAGAAATAGAATCGAGATACCAAACAAAATACGTTCCAAAGTTTCAAATGTTTTGTAGTCGAATAAGAGGACAAAGAGTAGCAGAAAAGCTCCTAAGCAGTAAGCGGTAAATTGTACTGTAATATCCTTTGTTATAATGAATTTTCCTTCGTATGAGGTACTTCCTACCATAATGATACTGATTACGGCAAAGCAAATTGGAAGTAGTAATAATACCTTGTCAATATTTTTGAGTAAATTCTTAAAATAATCCATAAAAGTCCCTTCTTTGAATGCATCTATAAATTCCACAACCAGTGGAATTTTACAAAATATCACTGTTGCTCCAAGTGAATTCAACTTGACATAACATCCCGCTAAACATTATAATATATATTGTGTAGTTATATCAATATTTAATTACGTAATGCTGATATTTAGTAAGTCGCCACGATGTATTCGGGCGTTAAAAAAGTAAAAATATTAAGTAAGAGGGAGGTGTATTAAGATAGGAATAGGAATTGGAATACTCATTGGAATTGTTGCCTTGGCCCTTGGGCTATTGGTTGGATATATATTCAGAAAAACTGTTGGTGAAAAAGCAATTGGAAGCGCTGAGCAGAAAGCAAGGAATATGATCCTCGATGCTGAAAACAGATCGGAAACCATTAAGAAGGAAATAACCATTGAAGCAAAAGAAGAAGCTCACCGTATGAGAAGTGAGGTTGAGCGAGAAATTCGAGAAAGACGAAGCGAAATTCAAAGATCTGAAAAACGATTAATACAAAAAGAAGAGGCTATTGATCGAAAAACTGAGAATTTAGAGAGAAAAGAAGAAAGCATTACAAAAAAAGAACAGGGACTCGTTGACAAGCAGCAGGAATTAGATGGATTCATTGCGAGACAAATGGAAGAATTGGAAAGGATATCTGGATATACGACGGAAGAAGCAAAAGGAATTTTGCTTTCCAACGTAGAAAAGGAAATTCGTTATGAAGCTTCTGTTATGATCAAAGATATTGAATCAAAAGCCAAAGAAGAAGCTGATAAAAAAGCGAAAGAAATCATTACTGGTGCGATTCAACGTTGTGCTGCGGACCATGTCGCAGAAAGTACTGTTTCTGTAGTTCCTCTACCAAACGATGAAATGAAGGGAAGAATCATCGGAAGAGAAGGAAGAAATATTAGAGCTATTGAAACTTTAACTGGAATTGATTTAATTATTGATGATACTCCAGAAGCTGTTATTCTTTCGGGATTTGATCCAGTTAGAAGAGAAATTGCGAGACTATCTTTAGAAAAACTCATTGTGGATGGAAGAATTCATCCAGCAAGAATTGAAGAGATGGTTGAAAAAGCTGAAAAAGAAGTTAATAATATCATCAAGGAAGAGGGAGAACAAGCTACTTTTGAAGTAGGAATCCATAATCTTCATCCAGAATTGATAAAACTTCTTGGTAGATTGAAGTATAGAACAAGTTATGGGCAAAATGTACTGAAGCATTCGGTAGAGGTTGCACAGCTTGCGGGGCTTATGGCAGGCGAACTTGGTCTTGATATCAAATCTGCGAAACGTGCGGGACTGCTTCATGATATAGGGAAAGCAGTGGATCACGAAGTAGAAGGAACGCATGTTGATATTGGTATTGATTTGCTGAGAAAATACAAAGAATCCGAAATTATCATCAACGGTATGGCCGCACATCATGGAGATTATGAACCGAAGAGCATGGAAGCTGTACTAATTGCAGCTGCAGATGCTTTATCAGCAGCAAGACCTGGAGCAAGACGAGAAACGCTTGAAACTTATATCAAGAGACTTCAAAAGCTTGAAGAAATCGCAAACACTACACCTGGTGTAGAAAGATCGTTTGCAATTCAAGCGGGTCGAGAGATTCGTATCATCGCAAGACCAGATGAAATGAATGATGACGAAATTGTATTCTTAGCTCGTGAAATCAGTAAAAAGATTGAAAGTGAGTTAGAATATCCTGGTCAGATAAAAGTAAATGTAATTCGTGAAACAAGAGCAATCGAATATGCAAAATAAAGAAGAGGCTTATGCCTCTTCTTTCATGGGAGAAAAAAATGTTTGTTTATTTAGATAATAGTGCTACTACAAAACCATATACGGAAGTAGTAGCAGGTATGACACAGTATCTGACGGCAGACTATGGGAATCCTTCTTCCTTACATCGTATGGGGATGACTGGGGAAAAGGCATTGAAAAATGCAAGAAAAAGTATTGCCTCTTCCCTACTAGTAAAAGATGAAGAAATCTATTTTACATCTGGTGGTACAGAAGCAGACAATTTAGCTTTAGTGGGTGCGGCACAAGCAAGAAAACGTAGAGGCAATAAAATTATCACTACTGTGATTGAGCATCCTGCGATATTGGAAACCTGTAAAAGTCTTGAGAATCAGGGTTTTGAAGTAGTGTATATTCCTGTTGATCAAAATGGTATTTTGGATATGAGTCTTTTTGAACAAACCTTAGATGAAAAGACTATCTTGATATCTATCATGCAAACCAATAATGAAACAGGAAGTATACAACCTCTATATCAGATAGGGGAACTGAAAAAACATGCAAATAAAAGAATGGGAACAGATATCATTTTTCATACAGATGCTGTTCAATCATACGGAAAAATGGATCAGGAGATTAGCAAAAATGGAATTGATCTTTTATCCATTAGTGGTCATAAAATTCATGGACCGAAAGGAATTGGTGCCCTCTTTTGCAAAAAAGAAATCGTATTGAGACCAATCATGAATGGTGGAGGTCAAGAACGAGGACTTCGATCGGGGACTGAAAACGTTCCTAGTATTGTGGGATTTCAAATCGCGGCAGATTTGGCGAAAAAAAATCAAATTGCTCGATTAAAATCCATGAACAGGGTAAAACAATATTTGAAAGATGGAATCCTAAGCGAAATACCTGATGTCCGTTTGAATAGCTTGGAAAACTCGGTTTCTTCCATATTAAATGTGAGTTTTCTTGGGGTTCGAGGAGAAGTCTTACTACATACTTTAGAGCAATCAGAGATCTATGTATCTACAGGTTCTGCATGTTCGTCTCGAAAAAAAGGGCAAAGCCATGTATTAAAAGCGATGGGGCTTCAAGATCATGAAATAGAAGGAGCAATCCGATTTAGCTTCAATGAGTTTCATACAGTGGAAGAAATGGATTTTGTACTCATCCAATTAAAAAATGCTGTACTAAAATTTAGAAAGTTAGGGAAGTTTAGATGATGGAAGAAAAAAATACTTTTATAGTTCGCTGCGGAGAAGTTGCACTAAAAGGTCTGAATAAACCATATTTTGAAAGAATGCTAGTGGATCGAATAAAAAGGGTTCTTAAAAAGTACCATGATATAGAAATAAAGCGAAATGAGGGGCTTATCTTTGTAAAGGCGCCAAAAGATTTAGAAACCGATTTGATCGTTGGTGAAATTTCTAGAGTTTTTGGTGTGGCTTCTATTAGCCCTGCTATGGAAACAGAATCTGATATGGACCAGATTGGAGAAGCTGCGGTTTCATATATGCTAGATTTGATAGAAAGAAAAGGAATTAAAACATTTAAGGTGGATGCAAAACGAGCCGATAAGAACTTTCCAGTCAAATCTCCAGACATTGCGAGAGCAATGGGTGCTAAAATTCTCATAGGCTGTAAGGTTCTTAAAGTTGATGTTCATCATCCTGAGTGTATGCTTTTTATTGATGTAAGGCGCGACAAAACATATATTTATGAACAAAAAATATCGGGCTTTGGAGGATTGCCTCTTGGCACGAATGGAAAAGGTATGATACTGCTATCTGGTGGTATTGATAGTCCTGTAGCAGCATGGATGATGGCGAAGCGAGGTATGCTCATTGAGGCTATCCATTTTCATTCTTATCCATACACCAGTGAAAGAGCACAAGAAAAAGTGGAAGACTTGGCCAAGCTTGTAGCAGGATACTGTGGAAGATTTAAGATGCATACCATTAACCTTCTTCCGATTCAAGAGATGATTGTTCAAAATTGCCCCGAAGAAGAAACTACTATTTTAGTGAGAAGGTTTATGATGAAAATTGCAGAACAAGTGGCACGCTCAACAGACTGCTACATGCTTATCACAGGGGAAAATCTAGGTCAAGTTGCAAGTCAAACAGCTGAAGCGCTTGTGGTTACCGATCAATCAGTGCAGATGCCTGTCATGAGACCTTTAATCGCTATGGATAAAGTGGATATTATGGACATGGCTAAAAATATTGGTACCTTTGAAACATCAATTCTGCCTTATGAGGATTGTTGTACTGTGTTTTTGCCAAAACATCCTACTACAAAACCGAAGCTAGCTAAGATTTTGGAATCAGAAAGTAAGCTGGATGTAGATAAACTAATTGAAGATGCAGTCGCATCAAAAGAAACGATTACGATCTTTCCAGTAGAATAGACTTCTTGTATCATGAGATGAATATAATGAAAAGATGTTAGAATTTTTAACAATGATTTATTCAAATGAGCAAGAAGTGTATCAAATACGTTTTTAAAAAATAGGAGCATATTCTGTAATTTCAGGAGTGCTCCTGTTGTTAATTATAGGAATATTTTGATTATTTTATTGTTATAACTTGATTAAGTGAGTTCACAGTGGGAGCATTTCATTAAAACGTTTTTATATCGCAAACATCTGAATTTTCAGTATATTCAAATGATCAAAGTATCCAAAAAAAAACATCAAATTATGACAATTTTAGGTTGCAAATATGGTTAAAATGTAGTTTACTTTATGTATATAATGTTATTTTTATAACAAGAAATCGTTATAAATTATCCTAAAAATGATCTGATAAATTAATTTAAGGAGGCTTAACATGAACTTTCAACTAACGAAAGAACAAGAATTAGTAAGAAAAATGGTAAGAGAGTTTGCTGTTAATGATGTAGAACCAATTGCTGCTGACATTGACAAAGAACACAGATTCCCTGTTGAAAATGTAAAGAAAATGGGAGAATATGGCTTACTGGGCGTACCGTTTCCAACTGAATTAGGAGGAGCAGGAGGAGATCACATCTCCTATGCAATTACAGTTGAGGAACTATCAAGAGTATGTGCATCAACAGGAGTAATATGCTCAGCCCACACATCTCTAGGAACTTGGCCAATTTGGGCATGGGGAACAGAAGAACAAAAGCAAAAGTACATGATTCCTTTAGCAAAAGGTGAAAAACTTGGTGCATTTGGATTAACAGAACCAAATGCTGGTACTGATGCTGGTGGTCAACAGACAAGAGCCGTTGACATGGGAGACCATTGGCTCATTAATGGAGCAAAAGTATTTATCACAAACGGTGGCTTTGCAGATACCTTTATTGTTATGGCAATGACTGATAAAAGCAAAGGTACAAAAGGTGGAATCAGTGCATTCATTGTAGAAAAAGAATTCGAAGGTTTTTCCATTGGAAAAACAGAAGATAAAATGGGTATTTGCGGATCTTCTACAACAGAATTGATTTTTCAGAACTGTAAAGTGCCAAAAGAAAACTTATTAGGAAAAGTCGGTGAAGGCTTCAAAGTAGCGATGTCTACTTTGGATGGAGGCCGTATTGGTATTGCTTCTCAAGCACTAGGTATTGCACAGGGTGCATTTGATGTAACGGTAGAGTACATGAAATCCAGAAAACAGTTTGGGAAGAAACTGTCTCAGATGGAAGCGTTACAGTTTGAAATTGCTGACATGAAAACAAGAATCGAAGCATCTAGACTATTAATTTATAAAGCAGCTGACATGAAAGATAAACACCTTGCTTACGGACCGGCATCTGCAATGGCAAAATTGTTTGCTGCAGAAACTGCAATGTATGTAACTACAAAAGCTGTACAGCTTCACGGTGGTTATGGATACACGAAAGATTATCCGGTAGAACGAATGATGAGAGATGCAAAGATTACTGAAATCTATGAAGGAACTTCAGAAGTTCAGAAAATCGTTATTGCAGCATCTGTATTCGGTAAATAAGCAAGAGGGAGGAAATAGATATGGCATTTAAAATTTTTGTCTGCGCAAAGCAGGTTCCAGATACAAATGAAATCAAAATCGACCCTATCAAAAAAACATTGATTAGAGAAGGCGTTCCAAGCATTTTAAATCATGACGATGCAAATGCTTTAGAGGAAGCTTTGAAAGTAAAAGATATGTATCCAGATGTTTCTGTTACGGTTATCACAATGGGACCTCCACAGGCACAAGATATGCTCAGAGAATGTCTTGCAATGGGAGCTGATGAAGGTGTACTAGTAAGTGATAGAGCAGTAGGAGGTTCTGATACGTGGGCCACTTCGAATGCGTTAGCTGCTGCAATTCACAAATTAGGTGGATGTGATCTTCTGTTTGCAGGAAGACAGGCAATCGATGGAGATACTGCACAGGTAGGACCTCAGCTTGCTGAAAAATTAGGACTGCCTCAGGTTACGTATGTATCTGAATTTAAAATCGATAAAAACATGAAAGATATTACAGTGAAAAGAGCAATGGAAGATGGATATGAACTAATCAAGATTCAGGCACCTTGCATGCTGACTGCAATCAAAGAATTAAACACACCAAGATATATGTCCATCAATGGTATTTTTGGACTGAAAAACAAAGAAATTAAAGTATGGAACGCAAAGGACATTGAAGTTGATCTTGCGACAGTAGGATTAGATGCTTCTCCAACCAATGTATATCGTTCTTTCACACCAGTTCCAAAAGGAAAAGGTACTATGATTGAAGGAGATACAGACAAAGACGTTGCTCAAAAGCTTTTAATTGGATTAAAAGCTAAGCATGTAATCTAAGAAGGAGGAGGAATTGAAATGGCAATTGTAGTAATAAAAGATAAATGTAAGGGCTGTAAGCTTTGTATTAAAGCGTGTCCGTTTGATGCCATCGATATGGATGGAAAGCTGGCGGTTATCAACGAAAAATGTACTGCATGTAATCAGTGTATCGCTGCATGTCCGTTCGATGCCATCGAAAAGACAGAAACAGAAGCAGGACCAGTGGATCTATCAGCGTATAAAGATATTTGGGTCTATGCAGAGCAGAGGAAAGGAAAGCTTCTCAATGTTGCATTGGAACTGATAGGAGAAGGCAGAAGACTTTCAAGAGAAATCGGAGAAGAAGCGAAAGTATGTGCATTGTTAGTAGGAAACAACATTGATGATCTTGCAAAAGAATGCTATGAGTATGGTGCAGATGCTGTGTATATGATTCAAGATCCGCTTCTTGAAAACTATACAACAGATGGCTATACAAAGGTAATTGTAGACGCAGTAGAACAATATAAACCAGAAATCGTAATCTACGGAGCAACACACATCGGAAGAGACCTTGCACCAAGAGTAGCAGCTAGATTGAACACAGGATTGACAGCGGACTGTACAAGACTGGACATCAAAGTATCAAGCTACATTGATTATGCAGTAAAGAATACCACACTAGATGTATCTACCCTTGATCCAAACTCTGATGACAAAGGATTGAAGCAGACACGACCAGCCTTCGGAGGCAATTTGATGGCAACCATCATTTGTCCAAAGACAAGACCACAGATGTCTACTGTAAGACCAGGAGTAATGCAAAAGAGAGAAAGAGCTGAAGGAGCAACAGGAGAATTAATCACAATCAAGCCAGCAATCAGCAAGAGCGACATTAAGATCGAGATTCTTGATATCGTAAAATCTGCAAAAGAAATCGTATCTCTGACAGATGCAGAAATCATCTGCTCTGGAGGAAGAGGATTAGGAGATCCATCTGGATTTGAACTAATTAAAAAATTTGCAGATAAAGTAGGTGGCGTAGTAGGATCTTCAAGAGCGGCAGTCGATGCAGGTTGGATTGATCATTCTCATCAAGTTGGACAAACGGGAACCACTGTAAAACCTAAAATTTACTTTGCATGTGGTATCTCAGGAGCAATTCAGCACTTAGCAGGAATGCAGACCTCTGACATCATTGTAGCAATCAATAAAGATCCAGATGCACCAATCTTTGAAGTAGCAGACTATGGAATCGTAGGAGACCTTTATAAGGTTATCCCTCAAATTGTCGAAGAGTGGGACAATGCAGAAGCTTTATTTGATGCTTCTACTAAGTAATCATTAAGAAATCGCATTGGTAAAATACAAGATAGAAGCCACCTATATGGTGGCTTCTATTTTTGTAAAGAGTGAGCTACGTGCAGCATGCTCCTGTATTTCAAATTTTTACAAATAATTCACATGTATTTAACTTCCTATTAAAATAAGTTTTATATTGACAAGATATCTTATTGGTGTAGAAGCGATTTATTTAGGGAGGAAGAAATGAAAATCATATCCTCACTGTTACTGGCTATACTACAAACTTTTCTCAATACACCGATTCTTATAAATTGGATTTTCTAAAGCAAGGAATATGGGAGTATTTAAAATGGTTCCATAATCTGTTCTCATCTACGTTTTGCCTATCCTATGAATCTCAAAAACTTTTACAGGAAAAATGAAGATGTCAAATACTTCAGTCAATGCTCTTTTCTTGATGGGAGGCAGGCAAAGTAGATGCACTTTCCTCACCGCGTACAATTCGTAATGCACCAAGTGCAAGGGCTTCCATTTCCATTTCACCAGGCATAATGGAAACTGGAGCAATAAACTGAACTCTATCTCGAATCAGGGAGGTCATCATAGTAGAGTGAGCAATACCACCCGTTAGAATAATATGATCAATGGCACCACTTGATATAGGTGCGAGTTGCCCAATCCCTTTCGCGATTTGATATGCTTCTGCTTCATAGACTAGTTTTGCATGCTGATCGCCGCGTTCAATCATATCTTCTATCGATTGGCAGTCGTAAGTACCTAAATGAGCTTTTAAACCGCCCATGCCTCTAATTTTCCTGATCATTTCTTTTTTCGTATATTTGCCAGAGTAGCAAACTTCTATTACATACATTAAAGGAAGTCCGCCAGCACGCTCAGGGGAAAAAGGACCTGCATCATCACCAATGGAATCTACAATTTTTCCTTTTTCGTGGATGCTGATAGAGACACCGCCACCAAGATGTGCGACAATAAAGTTTAAATCTTCATATCTTTTTCCGATGGAGATAGCCAGTTTCCTTGCCATTGCTTTAGAATTTAGAACGTGACACTGGCTATAACGTTGATATTCTGGTATGCCAGTAATCATTGCAATGTCTGGAAATTCATGAGAAGAGACGGAATCGTATATTAGGGAAGGAATCCCAAGAGGGGCAGCTATTTTGTCAGCCAAAAGTGCGCCTAGATTTGATGCATGTGGAGATAAACTTCTGCTCATCAAGATAGATTTCATCGTTTGGTCAACCCAATAACCGCCAGGGTGGACTGGGGGCAATAAGCCGCCTCTGCCCACCACAGCGCATAGTTTTTCAAGTGATACATGATGCTTTTGGAGTAACACTATTATTTCTTCAAAACGGTAATCGAGTTGATCAAGAATGTCATCAAACTGGGATAGTATTTCAACTGGATGGTCAATGTAATCTGAAAAAATTAGAGTTTCATCTGCATAGAGTGCTACCTTTGTGGAGGTAGACCCCGGGTTAATTGCTAAAATTTGATGCATCATGTTTCTCCTAAATATTTTTAATCTTTATTAAAGTTCAACCATGCCGGAGGTTCACTGCCGTCGTCAGTAGTTGTATTTCCGTTTCCTGAACCGTCGGTATTATCTGTGTTTTGATTATTTGTATTGGTGTTTCCGGCTCCAGAATCGTTGTTTCCAGAAGAATTGCCATTGGCTTTGTCCCATGCATCCCATTCGTTATAGTCACTGTCATTATTCCAGACAAAGTCTGTATTTAATGTTTCTGATGGATTGATTGGATACTTAGATGCATCTGGGTTATGAAGGTTACAATAGTATGCAGGCAATTCATAAATATAATCTGCAACGTTAGAATCTGCAGTATATGGACGTTTCACAAACACCTTTGAAACTGTGTTTGTACAGTATGGTGTAGCCAAATAGCCACTATCGCTACAGATTTCGGCAGCTACATGCACGTTATCTGTTGTATTTGGCTCAGTGCCTTTGATAAAGTATTCGCTTCTTATTGTGCTTCCTCTTGGATCTAGGGCACTTAATTCGGAAGGTAAGCGACCAGATTTTGTATCAATGTTCACACTGATAACGTTGGATGGTGCACTTGGAAAACTACCACGATCCAAACCAGATACCGCTTGTTTCATCACTTTACTCCAAAGTTTTGCCGCTGCAACACTGCCTTGGCTCAATTCGATGTTCACGTCATTTCCAATCCACACAGAAGCGGCATATTGCGGTGTAAAGCCTACAAACCAAGCATCATAGTTGTCGGAAGTGGTACCTGTTTTACCAGCTACTGGCTGGGTACCTATGGCAGCGGAGCCAGCAATGCCATCAGAAACAGTGGAGCGTAGAAGGTCTGTCATAATAAATGCTATCCCTGAATCAAGCACTCTACTAGTAGATGGAGTTTTTTCAAGAATGACTTCTCCTTGTTTGTTGGTGACGGAGGTGTATGAAATTGGTTCTGTATATTCTCCTTGATTTGGGAATGTTCCATATCCAGCAACCATTTCGAGAGGGGAGACCCCTTTGCTCATCCCACCAAGTGCAAGCGCAGCGGCATTCATATCGTTGATACTGCCTTCTTCAACAATAGAGGTAATGCCGAATTTCTTTAGGTATTCTAAGGATGTGGACGCACCGATGTTCGTAAATATTTTTACGGCATTTACGTTGACTGATTGCTCTAAAGATTCACGCATGGTGTATAGTCCGTGATAACCATTGTACCAGTTCTTTGGCCATAGCTTCCCTTGGATCGTAAGTGGTGCATCATCAATCACACTTGCTGCGGTCCACAAATCACCATAACTATTGCCTTCCGAGGTACCGTTGGAAATTCCCTGCGCTGCTTTTTTCAGACCTGTTTCAAGTGCAGGAGCATAGACGGCCATTGGCTTAATTGAGGAACCTGGTTGCCTTGGACTTGTCGCGCGGTTGAATAAAAGTCGCCCTTGTATATTACGACCTCCAACCATCGCTTTGATACCGCCAGTTTCATAATCAAAAATAACCATTGCTGACTGAGGTTGCACGATATGTTGTTTTAATGAATAGTGCTTGTTGCTTAAAGACATACCAGTGCTTACAATTTTAAAGAAATCAGGATAGTCTTCAAAGAAACTTCCGCTGATAACCAAATTGCCGTCTTCATCTCTGGTTTTATATTCTTGTGGTATGGATATCACACCACCTTTAATACAGTAAAATATGTTATCTTCTATAACATACATATCTTTAAACTCTACACTATAGTCGATTTTGCCTTGCACTTCAGTTTTATAAAAATTCAAGCGATGACCTTTTAGAAGGCTGATTCCACCATCTGCTGTTACAGTATATTCATTTGGTGAGAGGACAAATGTCCCATCACTGTCAAAGTAATGATTGTAGCTATATAAGAGAACATTTCCATTTGAATTCAACACATTCCCAGCAGAATCTTTCTTTAAATCAGTAACTTTTGGGAAGTTACTGTTATCTGAAAATTCTTTTTCTGCAATCTTTTGCATGTCGGAATCCATAGTAGTGTAAATTTGTAAACCACTATTATATATTTTCTGTTTCGCCTCTGATTCAGTTAGATTGTATTCTTCCATCAAATCGGTAACAACAGAATCAATCACATAATCCGCAAAATAGGAAGATATTTCAGCTGTTGTATCTTCACTAGGATTAATGGAATCCTTTAAATCCACAGCCATTGCTTCATCATATTGAGTCTGTGTAATCTTGTTTTGTGCCAACATAAAGGAAAGGACAAGATTTTTTCGATCTGTGACGGTATCGTTGTATACCAATGTATAGACATCGCCTTTTCGAATAATATTTGGCGTATCATCTGTGATTTGCTCTGTATTATAACGCTTTACCAAAGCGTAGGTATCTGGGGCTTTGGGAAGACTTGCCAAAGCAGCACATTCAACCAGTGTTAAATCCTGTACATCCTTTGAAAAATATGCTTGTGATGCGGCTTCTACACCATTTGTTCCATAACCCAGGAAAATGGTATTCAGATATGCTTCAATAATTTGTTCTTTTGAAAGATGACGCTCCAATAGTACCGTGTAGTAAGCTTCCTTTATCTTTCGGGTAAAAGAATAATCTGATTTTGTTTCAGCGAGGTATAGGTTTCTTGCAAGCTGTTGGGTGATCGTACTGGTACCGCTAATATTATCACCTTGTAAAATTCCTTCTTTTATTGCTCCTAGTATACGAATAAAGTTAAAACCATGGTGGTCCCAAAAGGTTTTATCTTCTATGGAAACAAAAGCATTGATTAAATTATCCGGTAAGTCTGTATAAGATACGTTGGTTCGCAACCCATCAGCAGTTAGGATACTGTCAATTACATTACCACTATCATCATATAAGGTAGAGTTTTCTGAGAGGCGAGAGTAGATATTGTCTGGCTCTATAGAAGGAGTTTTGACAATAATAGACACAACAATGCCGCACAAAATTAGAAAAATACAAAGCCCTGTTAGAAATATAAATTTAAAGAGCTTTTTTTTGTTTATCGAATATTTTTTTCTTTTTTTTCTCTTTGTCATATTTTCCTCACTCTGGTTCCGCGAATCGGACATGGATTTTGTTTTTGTCAGTCTAGATTGCGGTTTTGATTTGGCAAGTCGTTCCAGTCTGGATATGCTGGAACTTTCTCTTGAGGATTTCACTTGGTTCTCTGGTAGTTGCGAATTTTTTATTTCTAAGTCTGCCTTTTTTACAGTTTCTGAACCTTCCGATTTATTTAAGCTTTTATCAAAAGCATCGCTGATTTTATCAAATTTCTGAAAAAAATCATCAATTTCTTTTTCTTTATCGTATTTATCAAATTCATCGGCCAATTTTATCACCTGCCTATTCATTTATTTTATGAAACCCCACCATATTATAGCATAAGGTAGATGGAGTGTTAAATAAAATCTTATTAAAACATGGAATTGTAATATTTGTAGCAGTTGCTTTCAGTGATTTTCAGAAGTATAATGAACATGAATAGATAGATGAAGTTGCTTGTGTTTTTGAAGCAATGGTGGAGGAATTCGGAATGTATGATAGTACTGATGTAGCAAAAGCAGCAATAAAGCTCGCAATTACATCAAGCAGAAGCTCAGAAGAGCAGTTGATTAATAAATTACGTGAAAAAGAGATTTATGGAGCTGCAGTCGATATCGGCGGTGATATTGTTAACTCAATACATGTCGTCATTGAGAGAGCAATTATTGCATCTAGAAAGAGTGGTGTCACAAAAGAGTGTCATGTACAAGATGGCGCAATTGCTGGTGCGTCACGGGAAGCGATTATGCAAATAGCAGCAAAAGCTACTGGATTGAATGGAGGTGGAAAGGTTGCGATTTGCAGACACAAAGAGCATCTCAGTGTTTGTATTTTTATGAGCATAGGTCTTTTGCATCTCAATGAAGTTGTCATTGGATTAGGCCATCGATCACTACCGGAATGATAAATGTTGACTTAAATGTAAATATATAGTATTTTAGAGAAAGAAACTGTTTTAGGAGTGAATTATCATGAGAAGACCAGGACTTTCTCTTTTTCTTTCTTTTTTATTTGGAATCATACTGGAATACAATCAAATGATATCGCTCACTCTTATTTTAATCTTACTGTTTCCAGCATCGGTTCTTCTTCTTTACTGTTTGAAAAAACAAAGTGGAATTTCTTTTTTTCATATAGCAGGACTTTTTTTATTGATTTCTTTTCTTGGTGCAGGCTATTTTCATTTTGTATCTTCTCACCCGGATTTACTTGTAGCGAAAGAAGGACAATCCTGTCATATATCGGGAAGAGTATTATCCATACAAGTCAAATCTGATTCTTACTTTCAAATGGTTGTAAGGGATGAAACTGCTCAAAAACGAATCATAAAGATTTATGATTCGTGTACTGATCCTGAAAACCTTGCAGGAGAGTATGTTGTGGTCCAGGGAACCATTATATTACCTCAGCACCAAAGAAATCCAGGACTTTTTGATTATAATCTCTATTTAAAAACAAGAGGGATCGATGTCATTGTGCTGGCGGATCATTACTGGATAGTAGAAGGCTCAGACCATTGGAATCGGTTCTTATTCTATCCTGCAAAATTAAAGTATGGTTTTATGAAGCGTTTAACCGATGTGATGGAGGTTGAACAAGCAGGAATTTTAGCTGGAATTCTTCTTGGAGATAACAGCATGATGGATTCTGAGACGTATGAAGCATTTCAAAAAAATGGAATTGCCCATGTATTAAGTGTTTCAGGGATTCATGTAGGAATAATTTATTGTTATGTCAGCATGATTTTAGGAAGGAAGAAAACACTGCTTTTTTACATAATAACTGGTTTGGTTTTAATCTTTTATGCTGCGTTATCCGAATTTTCTCCTTCTGTGGTAAGAGCTGTTACGATGATTTTTATCCATATGATGTCTAAGATTACGTATCGTCGCTATGACTTTTTGTCTTGTATTGCAGCCAGTGGGATGGCAATGATTTTGTATCAGCCATACTCTTTTCTCAATGCCGGATTTCAGCTTTCTTTTATAGCTGTATTTTCTTTGGCTTTTTTTATGCCTCTTGGAGAACGTGGATTATGTCAATTAGAACAAAAGGGAACCAACTTATGGATTGTGGAGATATGGCGATTTTTCTTACCGCTGATTGTAGTGCAATTCGGGATGTTGCCTTTAACCATTTATTTGTTTGATTCGATTTCTACTGTATCACTGTTTATAAATCCTGTGGCAATTTTTCTTGCAAGTATTTTGGTTCCTGCTGGACTTTGTCTAATTCCTCTCTCGTTTTTAGGAGAAGTTATTTTTTCTTTCGGAGCAAAACCAGTGGCATGGTTAATTGATCGCCTCGTCTTTCTGAACCAACTCTTTTATTTGCCGGGGAAAAGCTTCTTTTATATCCCAGGACCTCCTCTTTTTTTGATTCTTTGCATTTACTTCTTTGGATTTTATTTTGCATCTGAAACGTTTCGAATTTTGATTCAAAGGAGAAAAAAGATTCGGTATATTGGTATTGCCTTTATTTTAGTTATTATTGCTGGATTACTATCTATTCCTGCAAATGAATGGGGAAGGGATGCAAATCTAGTCTTTCTTGATGTGGGACAAGGAGATTGCCTTCACATCCGCACCCCAGAAGGAAAAAACATATTAATCGATGGAGGTGGTAATGTCAATTATGATATTGGAAAAAATGTTTTACTTCCATATTTGTTGAAAAATGGAGTAAGTACCATCGATTTGGCCCTAATTACTCACTTGCATACCGATCATTACCTTGGAATTTCACAGCTTTCTTCTTTGATTCCCGTCAAACAGATTGGAGTATTCGAAGGAAACCAATTGGGTAAAAAGGAGATTTTAGATTGTTTTGAAGTCGGTGCAGATGGTTTCTTATATTTAAAAGCTGGCGACCGAATTCAAATTGAAAAAGATATTTATCTTGATGTTCTATATCCTTTTGGGGGCACAGAATCAGAATATCAAAAGATTTTAGAAGATGAAACCGACGAAAACAAGAGTTGCCTCATTCTTAAACTTTATTATGATGGGCTCACGGTATTGATGACTGGAGATATGGATACGGAAGGGGAAAGGGAATTGATTTCTTGCTACGAAAAAGCTTCTGAAATAATGGATGTAGATGTGCTGAAAATTGGGCACCATGGGAGTAGATTTTCCACAAGTGATGAATTTCTTAAAATTACGAGTCCAGATATAGCGATTTTTCAGGTTGGAAAGAACAATTTTGGACACCCCCATCCAACTGTTATTGATAAATGTGCAAAAAAAGGTATAATTATTTACAGAAATGATATGAATGGTGCAATAGTTTTGAATAAAGAGGATACAACATGGCATATAAAAACGCTGCTCCCCAAGAGCATGCTTATCGAAGAATTGATAAAGAAATAAAAAATAATTCAATCAAGAATGTACTCTTGTTCTATGGAAAAGAAGCTTTTTTGATTCATTGGGCTGTGGATACATTAATCAAAAAGTATGTTAATGATGCGAGTAAAGAGATGGATCTTTGCAAGATCGACGGGACCGTAACTGATTTTGAGGAGATTAGAAATCATTGTGAAACGGTTTCCTTTCTTTCTGAGAAGCGAGTGGTAATCCTTCGAGATTTTAAACTGATTGAAGGTGGGAAAACAAAAGGTTTTGACGAACATTCAGAAAAACTGCTTGTTGAATATATCAAACAAATACCAGATAGCTGTCTTTTGGTTATGATTGCAGATGGAGCAGATAAAAGGAAGAAGCTTTATAAAGCGATCACAGAATATGGGAGCGTATACGAATTTGGTGAGTTAGATGAAAAATCCTTGAAGGGGTATATTGAAAAACGATTTCGCGAATCTGGAAAAACTATAAGATCTAGCGCATTGGCTCAATTGATTTCTTCCTCAGGATATTATGATAGGAATACGGATTATACGCTTTATAACCTGGAAAATGATATTAAAAAAGCCATAGCTTATGAACGGGACGCTGAGGTTCAGGGCAACACCATCGATTGTGTCGTTTCGGGAAATATTGATACCGATGTATTTGCCATGATCGATGCAGTGGGAAGAGAACGAAAAGAAGAAGCTTATCAGATGCTTCATAACTTGCTTAGCACAGGAGAAAGTGAATATAAGCTGATAGGACTTCTTTGCTCTCATTTTGAACTCTTACTTTCCGTCAAAGAATTGAAAGAAGAAGGTAAAAATTCGGTACAGATGAAAGATATTTTGGGAGTGCATGAGTTTCGTATCAAAAAGGCTTTTCCTATGGTAGAGCGATATTCATTAAACGCATTGCGGCAAATTTTGCAAAAAACTTATGAAATTGATAAAAAGATAAAGACTGGTCTGATGGAAGGATCTTTGGCACTGGAACTTTATCTTGCGGAGATATAAATATGACAAGGCAAATAAAAGCAGATTCCATGTTGGTTTTAATTACTCTTTTTTGGGGCATATCCTATTGGCTTACCCGAATTAGCCTCCTAGAGGTTGCTCCTTTTATGCTAAATGCACTTCGGTTTCTGATTGCTTTTGGAATCGCATTGATTTTTGCTTTTCAGAAAATTCGGACAGTAAATCTTATTACCTTAAAATACAGTGTTATTATTGGAGTTACGCTACTATTTGTTTATATTGGAGCTACCTTTGGCGTCCAATATACTTCACTATCTAACGCTGGATTTCTTTGTGCACTGACAGTGGTAATTACTCCAGTCCTTTCCTTTATGATTAATAAGAAAAAACCCGGAACCAAGCTTTCTATTTCGGTAGGACTCAGTTTGATTGGGATTGCGTTGTTGACTTTAAAAAGCGGAGGAATTCATTTTGCACTGGGAGACTGGTTCTGCATCATGGCGGCCTTTGCTTATGCGATAGACTTGATTATCACTGAATCTGCCGTGAAAAAAGAGGAAGTCAATGCGTTTCAATTGGGTGTATTTCAGTTGGGGGTTACAGGTGTTCTTAACTTTATCTTTGCATGGTTTACGGAAGCGCATCGATTGCCTCATTCTATTTCAGCTTGGTCATCTGTCCTATTTCTAGCTATTTTTTGTACGGGAATTGCTTTTGTTGTTCAATCAGTAGCGCAGCAATATACCACAGCTTCGCATGTAGGTGTTATTTATTCTTTAGAACCAGTATTTGCTGGTATTGTTGCATTTATCTTTGCAGGAGAAGTGCTTTCGATTCCTGCATATTTTGGGGCGTTTTTACTGATTTCAAGCCTTTTTATTATGGAACTTGAATGGGAAAAACATGTAACTGGTTTCAAATCTAAAATTTCTAAATTCATTGAATCTTTCCAAAAAAACTGAATATTAGAACTTTCTGTTTTTTGTGAAAAAAAGAGGGTTGCAGCCTGAAATTGCTTGTGCTTTATCAGGTTATTTGTTATATTGAAGATGTTGTATGAGTTTAAGGGAAGAGCACTTTAACCGAATTTGATTTAGGGGAGGAACAAAATTATGACATGTAAAAACGGTGATTGTCAGTGTAATTGCATTGATTTTTCAGAACTGGCTCCAGTGATGGAAAAGTATGCAAAAACTCCTGGCAGTCTGATTACAATTTTACAGAAGACCCAGGATATCTACGGATATTTGTCTATGGACGCAATCAATTTTATTTCTGAACAAACAGGAATTAAGCCGGCTAAAATTTATGGTGTTGCTACTTTCTATTCCCAGTTCAGGCTGAAGCCAATCGGCAAGTACCTTATTATGCTCTGTAAGGGAACAGCATGCCATGTAAATGGTGCTGACATGATTGAGGAAGCAATTAGCGAAGAACTGAATATCAAGGATGGAGAAACCACGGAGGACGGAATCTTTACCTTGAACAATGTGGCTTGTTTAGGATGCTGTAGTTTGGCACCAGTCATGATGATTAAGAGTGTCTCTGGTGACGAAACATACGGCAATTTAACAAAGGACAGCGTAAAGAAAGCTCTGACTGAAATCAGACAGAAAGAAGCGTAGGAGGTGAAAAATAGTATGAAGGTTGTTGTAGGACAGGGAAGCTGCGGTGTCGCCACAGGTGCGAAAAAAACTGCTGCTGAATTTGAAAAACAAATCAAAGAAAAAGGCCTCAATATTCCAGTTGATTTGACAGGTTGTGTCGGAACATGCTATTTGGAGCCGATTGTAGACATCTATGATGATGCAGGTGAGCTAACAAGATATGTAAAAGTTCAACCAGATATCGTTGCTGACATCGTAGAAAAACATTTGGTAGGTGGCCAAGTTGCAACAGAACATTCTATTTCTGATATTGATCAGACATTTGTTGATAAGCAACAGAGAATTGTACTGAGAAACTGCGGTATCATCAATCCAGAAAGTATTGATGAATACATTGCAAAGGGCGGATATGAAGCCACTAAAAAAGTAGTTACTTCAATGTCTCAAGACGAAGTAATTGAAGAAATGAAAATTTCCGGTCTAAGAGGAAGAGGCGGAGCAGGATTTCCGACTTGGTTTAAGTGGAATGCTGCCAAATCTTCTCCAGGACAAGAAAAATATATGGTATGTAATGCAGACGAAGGAGATCCAGGTGCATTTATGGATCGAAGCGTCTTAGAAGGTGACCCACATTCTTTGATTGAAGGAATGATTATTGGCGGGTTTGCTATGGGCGCAATCGAAGGCGTTATTTATGTTCGTGCGGAATATCCTTTGGCAATCCATCGTCTTGAAATTGCTATGTCTCAAGCTAGAGAAAAGGGTTTCTTGGGCAAAAATCTTTTCGGCACTAACTTTAGCTTTGATATGAGAATTAAGGCTGGAGCGGGAGCGTTTGTTTGTGGTGAAGAAACTGCATTGATTGCTTCCTTAGAAGGAGAACGAGGAATGCCTCGTTTAAAGCCACCGTTCCCTGCACAAAAAGGGTACTGGCAGAAGCCTACTAATATTAATAATGTTGAAACTTTCGCAAATGTTCCTTGGATTATTTCAAATGGCGGTGCGGCTTTTGCTGCATTTGGAACAGACAAGAGCAAAGGAACAAAAGTATTCGCATTAGCTGGAAAGATTAAAAAAGGTGGATTGGTTGAAGTTCCAATGGGTCTTCCTTTGAGTGATGTTATTTACGGAATTGGTGATGGCATCAAAGATGGAAAAGCATTCAAAGCGGTTCAGATGGGTGGACCTTCTGGTGGATGTATTCCTGCATCCCTAATTGATACTCCAGTTGATTATGAAAGCATTACAAAAACAGGTGCTATCGTTGGGTCTGGCGGTATGATTGTTATGGATGAAACAACATGCATGGTAGACATGGCAAGATATTTCCTTGACTTTACAAGAAAAGAGTCTTGTGGTAAATGTAACTATTGCCGTGTTGGTACAAAGAGAATGCTTGAAATTTTGGAAAGAATTACGATTGGAGAAGGAAAAGACGGAGATATCGAACTGCTTGAAGAACTAGCTCAGAAAATCAAGGATGGTTCTATGTGCGGTCTTGGTCAAACAGCTCCAAATCCAGTATTAACTACAATTAAGTACTTTAGAAATGAATATGAAGATCACATCTATAATAAAAAATGTACGGCTCACTCCTGTAAAGAATTGCTTACCTTTACGATCACTGATAAGTGTATTGGATGTACACTGTGTTCAAAGAAATGTCCAGTAAATGCAATTAGTGGAGAAGTAAAGAAAAAGCACGTAATTGATCAGAATCTTTGTATCAAGTGTGGAAAATGTGAGGAATCTTGCAAATTCGACGCGATTCTTAGAGACTAAGGGAGAGAGGTGAATTAGATGAAAAAATTCAGATTAAATATCGATGGAAAAGAAGTGTTTGGACTACCAGGCCAAACAATCCTAGATGTTGCAAAGGAAAATGACATATATATTCCGACTCTCTGCTTTGACGAACGAACTGAAATTTACGGTTCTTGCGGAATCTGCGTAGTAGAGGTAGAAGGAAATCCTAAGATGGTCAAAGCGTGTGCGACTGAAATTGCACCAAATATGATTATCAAGACTACAACGGAGCGTGTTAAGGAATCCAGAAAAACAAACCTGGAACTGCTCCTATCCAACCATGTTGGTGATTGCAGACCTCCTTGTGTATTAGCATGTCCTGCACAAACAGATTGTCAGGGATATGTGGGACTCATTGCCAATGGTGAATTTGAAAAAGCCATTGAACTAATCAAAAATAAAATTCCACTACCAGGTGCAATCGGAAGAGTTTGTCCGCATCCTTGCGAAGACAACTGCAGAAGAAAATTAATCGATGAACCGATTTCCATCGCATGGATTAAGCGATTTGCTTCTGATATGGATTTGGCTGGTGAAGATCCGTTCATGCCAGATATGGCGCCAGCAACAGGAAAATCTGTAGCGATTATCGGTGGTGGTCCTATGGGTCTTTCCGCAGCATATTTCCTTCGTCAGATGGGTCATGATATTACTATCTTTGAATCCATGCCGAAACTTGGTGGTATGCTTCGTTATGGAATTCCAGAATACAGATTGCCAAAAGAAGTGTTGGATGAAGAAATCTATATGATTGAAAAGATGGGCGTTACTTTGATTCCAAATACAAAGGTGGGCACAGACATTTCTTTTGAATCCATTCGAAATGATTATGATGCAGTACTTCTTGGTATTGGCGCTTGGGTTTCTACTGGTGTTGGATGCAAAGGTGAAGATGCAGAAGGCGTAATTGGTGGTATTGATTTCCTTAGAAAAGTTGTACGAAATGAAGAAATCAAATTAGGTGAGAATGTAGCAATCGTTGGTGGTGGTAACACTGCAATGGATGCTTGCCGGACTGCAGTAAGATTAGGCGCGAATAAAGTATACAATATTTATAGACGTACAAAAGATGAAATGCCTGCTGATATGATTGAAATCGTAGAAGGGGAAGAAGAAGGCGTTATTTTCAAGAATTTGACCAATCCGATTGAAGTCATTAAAGACGAAAATGGTCATGTAAAACAGATGCTTCTTCAGGTTATGGAACTGGGTGAACCAGATGCAAGCGGAAGAAGAGCTCCAGTTGCTGTAGAAGGCAAAACAGAATTGATTGATGTAGATACAGTTATTTTGGCCATTGGACAGGCAGTAGATCCAGTTGGATTTAAAGGTGTGGACTTGACGAGAAAGAGCGGTATCGCATATGACCCCGACACCTTTATGACGAGTTTAGAGGGCGTATTTGCTGGTGGAGACTGCGGAAATGACAAGATTTCTATTGCAGTAGAAGCAATTGCAGATGCGAAAAAAGCATCCGATATTATCGATGCGTACCTAGCTGGGGAAAGTATCAAATATGAAAAACCATATACAGTAGAACGCCACGACATTACTGAAAAAACTTTTGAAGACAGAGAAAGACAATGTCGTCCGTCAATGGATCAGCTGGAAGCAGAAGAAAGAAAAGATAATTTTACAGAAGTAGTATTTGGATATGATGAAGAGCAGGCGATGGAAGATGCAAAACGATGCTTAGAGTGTGGATGCCATGACTACTTTGAGTGTAAGCTTATTGATTTTGCAAATCAGTACAATGTAAAACCAGATCGTCTTGCAGGAGATGTCAATCAAATTGAGTATGAAGATAACCATCCGTTTATCGTAAGAGATCCAAATAAGTGTATTCTTTGTGGACTTTGTGTCAGAGTCTGTGATGAAGTGATGGGAATTGGAGCGTTAGGTCTTGTTCATAGAGGATTTGATACAGTAGTGAAACCTACTTTGGAAAAATCACTGGAACAGTCTGGCTGTGTGTCTTGTGGACAGTGCGTTAGTGTATGTCCAACTGGTGCTCTTGGTGAAAGACTTTCTATCGCAAAGTCTGTTCCATTGGACACAGAAGAAACAGATACCACGTGCGCTTATTGTTCGGTAGGATGCAGTATGCATCTTGAAACTTATGGAGATATGCTGATTAAAGCCGTTCCAGATAAGGAAGGCGTTGTGAATAAGGGCCTTCTGTGCGGAAAAGGTAAATTCGGATTTGATTGCTCTATTCAGGGCGAAAAGCTGATTGAACCGATGATTAAAAAGGAAGGTCAGCTGGATTTCGTAGATTATCATGAGGCCTTTGTTTTAACTGCGAAAAAAGCACAGTCTATTGGTGCAAAATATGGAAAAGATTCTGTTGCAGTAGCAATCTCTGATCGTTATACCAATGAAGAAGCATATGCGATGAAAAAGTTTGCAGATGAAATTGGTGCAAAAACACTTTGCTTTAATCATAGAGCAAGTGGGCTTGCAAAAGTACTTGGTTTCGATGCTTCTCCAAATACCATCGATGAGCTTCTTGCAACAGAGGTGATTCTGGTAGCAGGTTTTAATACAGCGTTAAATCCAGTAATCCAATTGAAATTACGTCAGGCAGCAGATGCTGGTGCAAAAGTTGTTCTTGTAAATCCGACTGGGTTTGAACAGGACTTCGATTATGCAACCAAGGTTGTTTATACAGCAAATGACCTAAGCTTCCTCAAGGAAATTGCAAAAGGACTTCTTGATATGGGTAAAACAGCCAAGGCAGATGGATTGGATGAATTTGCTTCAAGCCTCGCCAACGTATCGGTAAGTGCAGATGCAAAAGCAATTGCTGAATTGTATGGAAATGCAAAGAAAGCAATGATTGTATTCCAGCAGAACTTTGCGACTGTTGATGCAGCAACACTGCTTACTGATATTGCAGTTGTTTCTGGGCATATTGGTTCTCCAAGAGACGGTATTTTGCAGGTAAAAGCAAAAAACAACAGCCAGGGATTAATTGATCTTGGTATCCGTGCAGGAGCAGAGGCGATGGAAGGTGTGAAAGCGCTTCTAATCTTTGGAGAAGATCCAAAAGTTGATCTTTCAGGATTGGAATTCCTCATGGTATCAGATACTCATATGACAGAAACGGCTAAAAAAGCAGATGTCATTCTTCCAGGTACTGGATTTGCTTCTACGGATGGAACCTTTACCAATACAGAAAGAAGAATGCAGCCAGTTCGTCAGGCAATCCAAGAAGAAGTTTCTTTCAATAACTGGGAAATTGCAGCAGAGCTTGCTCATGTCTTTGAAGTAGAAATGCCATTTGATGATACTTATGATATTTCTATGGAAATGGATGATCAATTGTATAAATACAAATATGCAGAGTTAGGGGAAATTTTAGGTGGTGTATTGGCTGCTGAAAAACCAGTTCTTTGCAGTGTTGCAGATGGGGCATTTGTTGCTCCTATGGCATCAACAGATAATCTAATGAATATGATTATTGGAAGATTGCCAAAACCAGTAAAACAATAAGATTGCCAAAACCAGTATTAGTTAGAATGAAGCAAGGGGATTATGGGTTCTTGCGTTTCATAGGTTACGATACGGGCAATAACAATTTATAACGAAAAGCCGATAGGGAAATATCAAAATTCTTTATCGGCTTTTTTTTGGGTATTTATTAGTAAGCTTGATTCTGAATTTTGATTCCCTTTTAACATACTAATAGGAAACTGAGTTACTTTGAAATAAGCTTTTAATATTAAGAGGACTTGTTTTTATAAATACAATATAAAACATAAATGTGATTGATAGGCAATAACCCATTGAAATAAAGGCTTTGCGTATGTTTGGATAAAAAATATACTGGAATGATATTGTTATAATGAATCATGTATACATGTTAGATATATTGACAAATATATAACGAAGTGATACCATAATAAATGTAGCTTAATATAATCTATTTATGAAATATATTGGAGGAACTTGGATGAAAAACATGAAGGTGATTACCGCAGAAGAAGCCGCTAGCTTCGTACAAGATGGGCAAGTAGTCGCTTCGAGCGGATTCGTAGGGAGTGGAATCCCAGAGTCTTTGACGAAGGCATTAGAAAAACGATTTCTGGAAACTGGATCCCCAAAAGATTTGACTTATTTTTATGCAGCAGCACAGGGAAATCGTGATGGAAGAGGTGCAGATCACTTTGCACATAAGGGAATGACAAAACGAGTAATTGCAGGACATTACAATACTGCTCCAGCTCTTGGAAAGTGTATTTTAAACAATGAAATGGAAGGATATAATCTTCCTCAAGGGACGTTGTCTCAGCTTTGTAGAGATATTGCAGCACACAAAATTGGAACCATTACTCATGTTGGTTTAAATACTTTTGTTGATCCAAGAAAACAAGGTGGAAAATTAAATGATATCACCACAGAAAATATGGTTGAAGTGGTTGATATTTTAGGAGAAGAAAAACTTTTATATAAAGCATTTCCAATCAATGTAGTGTTTCTACGTGGTTCTTATGCAGATGAACTTGGAAATGTAACATTAGAAAGAGAAGTTGGATCTCATGAAGTAACTGCGCTGGCTCAAGCTGCTAAAAATAGTGGTGGTAAAGTTTTTGTGCAAGTCGAAAAAATTGTAAAAACTGGAACTTTAGATGCGAGACTTGTAAAGATTCCTAGAATATATATAGATGCACTCGTCATTTCTGAACCATGCGATCATGAGCAATCTTTCGATCATGCATTTGATCCTTCTTTGACTGGTGAACTTGTAGTTCCAGTTGATTCTTTGGAAGCCCCTCCAATGAGCGCAAAAAAGATTATAGGTAGAAGAGCTGCAATGGAACTAAGAGAAAATACTGTAGTAAATCTTGGAATAGGATGTCCTGAATATATTTCCGCTGTTGCCAATGAAGAAGGTATTGGTGACTATATGGTACTGACTGTGGAAGCAGGTCCGATTGGCGGAGTACCTTGTGGTGGTTCTCAGTTTGGAGCTTCTGTAAATCCAGAATGTATCTTAGATCAGCATGTACAATTTGATTTTTATGATGGCGGCGGAGTTGATCTTGCATTCCTTGGACTGGCTCAGGCTGACAAGCAGGGAAATATCAATGTAAGTAAGTTTGGACCTAGAATTGCTGGATGTGGTGGATTTATCAATATCACGCAGAATGCAAAAAAAGTTTTCTACTGTGGCACATTTACTGCAAATGGATTAAAAATGAAGGTGCATGATGGTACCATTGAGATTACGCAGGAAGGTTCTGAAAGAAAATTCATAGACGAAGTAGAGCAGATTACTTTTAGTGGTGAATACGCTGCAAAAATCGGACAGCCAGTTATGTATATTACAGAAAGAGCTGTTTTTGAATTACGTCAGGATGGCGTTTATTTAACAGAAATTGCACCAGGAATTGACCTTCAGACACAGGTTTTAGACTTGATGGACTTTGCTCCTAAGATGGATGGAACCCCAAAATTGATGGATGCTAGAATTTTTAAAGACGAAATCATGGGATTAAAATAGCATAAGAATAAAATTAGAATAAAGAAGAAATACGCCTCGAGGTTGAATGGAACCAACCTTCGAGGCGTATTTTTTTGAAAAGCAACATATTTCTTTCATCAAATAATCACATGGGAGCGGTAGGATAGGATTAGAAAAAAAAGGGGGATCAATAGATGAAGCCGATTGTGATTATACCTGCACTGAACCCAGATGAGGAATTGATTCAGCTGGTAAAAAGTTTAAACCTATTGGATTTACAAGTTGTTGTTGTGAATGATGGAAGTGATTCACCGCATGATTATATTTTTGAATATCTAAAGCAAGAGACCCGCTGCGATATTTGCAGTCACAGTAAAAACAGGGGGAAAGGAGCAGCATTAAAAACAGGAATTCAATATGTTGCATATCATTATCCAGAAGCCTGTGGATATGTGACAGCAGATGCAGACGGGCAACATCGCGCTGAGGATATTGCAGAAGTAGCAGAATATCTTGAAAAAAATCAAGATGCACTGATTTTGGGAACCAGAAATTTTCATGGAAGGAATATTCCATTTAAGAGTTATTACGGAAACCGAATCACATCTTTTGTATACCTTCTAAGCACTGGCAAACAGTGTGAAGATACACAGACAGGTCTTCGTGGGATTTCAAAGACGCATAAGGCGCTATGCCTGTCTGTTTCAGGGGAAAAATATGAGTATGAGATGAATGTATTGCTGGAATTTGGGAGAAAAAAAATCCCATTTATTTGTATTCCAATCGAGACAATTTATAAGGAAAATAATGCATCTTCACATTTTCATCCGTTTAGAGATTCGGCTTTGATTTATTTGAATATTGTAAAGTACAGTTTCTCTTCTCTCGTTTCTGCTATCGCGGATTTATCGTTATTTACAATTTTCGCAGCATATGTATTTGGTGCTTCTACATCAGGGATTTTATCTGCAACTGTGATTGCAAGGCTGATGTCTGGAACTTTGAATTTTACAATCAATAAATTTTGGGTATTTGGAAGTAAAAAACACAGTGCCACTGAAGCAATTGGATACTTCTCTCTTTTCTGTGTACAGATGATGATGAGTTGGCTCTTTGTTTCGGCTTTAAGCCGCTTCCCTATGAATTTAACGGTGATTAAAGTACTTGTGGATACGGGATTGTTTTTTATCAGTTATCAAATTCAGAAAAACTTTATTTTTACGGAAAAAGAAGAAAGGAAATTAATCTCTTAATGAAACAGTTTTTTATGAGGCCATATCGGTACGGAATATTTTTTTCTTTGATTTTGATTGGTGCCATGGTTTTTACTGTTTTGGATGCTTTTGTCATACCAAAGACAATGGTGGCGCAGCAAACAACGGCTGAGAATACCACCGTGGCAGGCCAACTTGCGGCAGCAACAGAAAATACTCAGATAGCACAAAGTAGTGATGCCAATATTACTGATTCGACCTATAAAGATGAAAATATTAAAATTTCTATTCAGACAATTCGACAATACGATACGGACATCTATATTGCGGATATTCAAGTATCAGATCCAAGCTATTTGAAAACAGCATTGGCAGAGAATACTTATGGACGAAATGTTAAGGAGACCACGTCAGCTATGGCAGAGGAACATCAGGCTATTTTAGCAATCAATGGAGATTACTATGGTTTTAGAAACTATGGATATGTGTTGCGCAATGGAATCCTCTATCGAGATACAGAAGACCAAGGGAATGATGCTCTTGTAATTGATGAGAATGGTGATTTCTCTATTTTAAGTGAAAGTGATACGGCACTTGCATCGCTGGATTTAGACCAAATATGGCAAATTCTTTCTTTTGGTCCATCCTTGATTGAAGAGGGAATGATTCAGGTGGACGAGAGCAGCGAGGTATCTCAGTCTAAGACAAGTAATCCGCGTACTGCAATTGGTCAAGTTTCCGCACTTCATTATGTGATTGTGGTTTCTGATGGCAGAACCAGCCAAAGCGCAGGACTATCGCTTTTAGAATTAGCACAAGTTATGAAAGAACAAGGATGTACCACAGCGTATAACTTAGATGGGGGAGGTTCTTCGACGCTCTATTTTAATGGGAAAGTCATCAATACGCCTACGGATGGAAGATCAAATGGAGAAAGGAAGGTGAGCGATATTGTCTATATTGGGTATTGAGAAAAATCAAACGTGTTGGAAATTGCGTAAAACAGCACTGATTTATTTGATTGGATCCATGGGGACGATTTTAGTAAATTGGATTTATGGTATGTTTGGCCACGGTGTTTCATCAGCAGCGATGACATGGATGTTTCTTTATCCGCTAGTGGGTGGCGCTTTGTTTTTCTTGTTGTTGGACTTGATCGTGCCAAAGGTGAGTGGGAAAGAGAAATACAGATTGTTTTACTTGCTTCATCATTTTGGAATTGTGACAATGACAGCAGGTAGCTTTCTGCAAGGAGTTTTTGAGATTGCTGGGACTAGCTCAATCTATACAAAGTTTTTTTATGGAGCCGGCGCGATGTTTTTTATCGCTGGACTAATGGTTTTGGTTTTCAGGCTGATTCCTTTTGCCATTGTGGATGCTGGGAAAAATGGAACCACATAAAAATCAAGAACGGTGTGAATCAATGGGCGACACTTTTTAGGGTCGCTTTTTAATTCTGTGATTTCCACTTTTTTCTTGTTGAACAAGAACATATGTTCTGTTATGATGGTTTCAGAGAAAAAAGAAGGTGGAGAACATGAGAATCATATTTCATATTGATGCAAATTCTGCATACTTAAGCTGGACCGCTGTTCATCTGTTAGAGACAGGTTCTAGTGTGGATATTCGGGAGATTCCAGCTGTCATTTCTGGAGATCCGCTCAACCGTCATGGGATTATTTTGGCTAAGTCAATGGGTGCAAAAAAATATGGGATTGGGACAGGCCAAAGCTTGATGGAAGCACGGCAAAAGTGTCCGGATTTAGCAGTGTATCCACCAGATTATGACCTTTATATGCTGTGTAGCAACGCCATGTATCAAATTCTTTTGGAATATTCACCATTGGTAGAGCGATATAGCATCGATGAGTGTTTTGTTGATTTTTCAAATAAAACCAGGACAAGGGATGAGTCTATCCATATGGCCTTTGAAATAAAAGATAGAATTCACAAAGAATTAGGGTTTACTGTAAATATAGGAGTGTCAACCAATAAGCTTTTGGCAAAAATGGGCTCTGAACTGCAAAAACCAAATAAGCTTCATACCCTTTGGCCAGAAGAAGTTTCTACCAAACTGTGGCCATTGCCAGTTGGAGAACTCTTCATGGTAGGCAGAGCTACATCGGAAAAATTAAAGCGAATTAATATCAATACCATTGGAGATTTTGCTAGTGCTGATCCCAATCATATGAAAGCGCTGTTGAAAGCACCAGGGCTTTTGGCATGGGAATTTGCCAATGGGATAGATGATTCGCCAGTAATCAATAATCGGGATATCATTCAAAAGGGTGTTGGAAATAGCATTACCATTCCTTATGATGTGGTGGAAAAGAGAGAGGTACATTTGGTTTTACTTGCTTTGACAGAGAGGGTTTCGATGCGTCTTCGAAAGTTAGGATACTTTGCATCTCTTGTTTCGATTTCTTTTAAGACCGATGGATTTCAAAGATGCAGTCATCAGATGGTCCTTCCAAGCAGTATTCAGGCCACAACTGAAATCTATGAATTTGCTTGTTTACTCTTTGGTCAATGCTGGAAAGGTGATCCAATCAGACAGATTGGAGTTTCGGTTTCTAACTTTTCTGCGCTTGATACGAGACAATTATCTTTTTTTGATGGATGCAATAAGGAGAGGAACAATCGGCTAGACCATGTAATTGATGCGATTCGGGAAAAATATGGAACGAGAGCCATTATTCGTGGAGCCTTTGCAAATGGATTAATCAATCCAGTGCAGGGTGGTACAAACGACAGTCACTTTATTATGATGGGAGGATATTCACAATGAAAATTTTAGCAGAACCTATTGATGCCATTGTAAAATTTATTGGAAAAGACAAGCCAATGCCGTATAAATTTCGCTATGCAGATAAAGAAGGTCTGTATCATGAGATTAAAATAGATAAAATCATCATGGTGGAGGAGATAAAATTGGCAGGAATCAGAGCGATTGTTTATTGCTGTCAAAGTAGCTTTTCGGGAGAAATGAGGCTATATGAATTAAAGTATTTGATTGCAGATTGCCGCTGGGAACTTTATAAAATGTGAGGAAGGAAGCACGTTTATAATCACATTGCTAAAAGCAATATATGAAATTTAAAATAATAAGTATTTATAGAATATTGGGTATAATAGAACAAACAAGGAGGGGAGTAGGATGTGCGGGCGCTATACTTTTTTTACAGATCGTGAGCTGGAAGAGATTGATAAAATTGTAGAACAAGTCAGTAGAGAGGCAGAGAAAGTAAATCTAAAGACTGGTGAAATTTTTCCAACAGATACGGTTCCCGTTTTATTAGCAGAAAATCATGTCATTGCACCCAAACTAATTCAGTGGGGATTTCCTAGCTGGACAGGGAAAGGAGTGATTATCAACGGAAGAAGTGAATCGGTGAGAGAAAAAAAGATGTTTTCAGAGTCTTTTCAGAATCGAAGATGTGTGATTCCTTCTACTGGATTTTATGAATGGAATAAAGAAAAGCAAAAATATTTATTTCGTGCGATAGGACAAGAGGTGCTATATATGGCAGGAATTTATGATTTTTTTTATCAAAAACCTCGATTTGTCATTTTAACGACTCAGTCTGAAGGGGAGATGAAAAAGATACATGACCGTATGCCAGTTGTCTTGCTCAAAGAGCAAATTGAGACATGGATTTGTGATGAGAAAGGGACTGATGCGATTTTATTTGGAAATCGTTGGTCCTTGCAGGGAGAAGTTGTATAATCAAAATCTGCTTTGTAGGGGAAAAAGCATAATCGAATCAGAATCCCAAAAGAACCATTATATGAAAAAAAGCACTTGGCCTTCCATATCCTCTTGGTGATACGATAGGAAAGCCATAGTGCAACCGGTTTGGTTTTTGTTTATTTGTTTTGGAAGTCAGCAGGTCTTTTTTCTAAGAATGCCTGCATACCTTCTAGTCTATCTTCTGAACTGAATGGACCAACAAGTGCTTCGCCTTCAAATGCAACACCAGTCTGGATATCTAAGCTGATACCATTATTGACTGCGATTTTAGCAGCACGGATTGCAATTGGGGCCTTAGACATAATTGTTTTTGCTACTTTTTCAGCAGTGCCAATCAGTTCTTCGGCTGGAACAACTTTTTCCACTAATCCGATACGATATGCTTCCTGGGCATCAATCATTTCAGCAGTCATAATCAGATACTTGCCCATGCCTTTACCAACCAAACGAGGAAGTCTTTGGGTTCCACCAAATCCAGGGATAATTCCAAGATTTACTTCTGGTTGTCCGAACTTTGCTTTTTCAGAAGCGATTCTGATGTCACAAGCCATTGCTAATTCGCATCCTCCACCAAGAGCAAAACCATTGATTGCGCCGATTACTGGCTTATCAATGCTTTCAATGTGGTTCATTACTTTTTGTCCTTTGATCATCATAGCACGACCTTCTAGCGTAGTCAGGTCTACCATTTGAGAGATGTCTGCGCCAGCAACAAATGCTTTTCCTTCTCCTGTGAGAATTGCAATCTGTACTTCAGGGTCATCGTTGACTTCGGTAAATGCTAGATATAATTCGTCCAAAACTTCATTGCTTAGTGCGTTCATAGATTTTGGTCGATTTACGGTTACATAAGCAATACCTTCTTTTAATTCGTACTTTAAGTGCTGATACATTGAGATACTTCCTTTCAAATTAGTTATATTTTGTCCATAGGACATAAATTAATTTAAGCTACAAATTTATATTATCACTAACGTTTCCATTAATCAATTGTTTTACAGCACTTTCAAATTGTCAGACAATTAACGTTAAATATTTATCAAAAAAGTGTTGTAATTGATATTTTCCTATGCTATCATGTGCCTAATACAAGAACAAAAGTATAAACAATAGTATTTTGGAGGTAAAAAAATGGCAAATTTATTCTTTATTCCACAATACATCATCTCAGGGGAAAATGCTTTAAAAATGAGCACTGAGTACTTAAAATCATTCGGCAAGAAAGCCTTGGTTGTAACAGATGAAATCATGGTGAAACTGGGCAACGTTAAAAAATTGACAGATGCACTAGATGAAATAGAGGTTTCTTACGTTATTTATGCAGACATCAATAGTGAACCAACGCATACAATGATTGATGATGGAGTTGATCTTTACAAAAAAGAAGGATGTGATTTTCTGATTGGAATTGGTGGTGGAAGCCCACTGGATTCTATGAAAGCAATCGGAGCAGTTGTAGCAAACGGTGGAAGCATCACAGAATATATGGGCAAGAAAATTGAACAGGCTCTTCCGCCTACCTGTGCGATTCCAACTACTGCAGGGACAGGTTCAGAAGCAACAAAAGTTTCTATCATCACAAATACAAATACTGGTGTAAAAATGCTTTTGAGTGATCCTAAGCTAATGGCAGATATTGCTGTAGTAGATCCAGTATTCACTTTGACAGTACCAGCAGGAGTAACTGCTGCGACTGGTGTAGACGCATTGACTCACGCAATTGAAGCGTATACATCCTTAAAGGCTTTTTCAATGAGTGATATTTATGCTATTTCAGCGGTAAAAAGAATCTTCGAAAATATCTACGAAGTTTATACCAATGGATCCAATGTGAATGCAAGAAGAGAAATGGCCATTGCAGCACTAGAAGCTGGTATTGCGTTCAGCAACGCTTCTGTTACGATTGTACACGGAATGAGCAGACCGATAGGTGCTTTGTTCCATGTTCCTCATGGGCTTTCTAATGCAATGCTGTTAAATGTGTGCCTTGATTATTTGAAACCTGGTGCAGTAGAACGCCTCAATCAGCTTGCAAAAGCAATTGGTGTATATCGTCCAGGAATGACTCCAGAGGAAGGAGCAGATGCTTTCGTTGTTGCAACAAAAGCGCTTCTTAGAACTCTAAATATTCAAACACCAGAGGAATTCGAAATTGATAAAGACGAATTCTTTAAGCAGATTCCTAAAATGTCTGAAGATGCTCTAATTAGTGGAAGTCCTCTGAATACAAGACGTACACCAAGCAAAGAAGATATTATGGAACTGTATAAACAACTTTGGGAAAAAGAGGAAAAGTGCAACTGCTAGGCATTCTCACATGCCAGGAGAAGAAGTACTCCTGTCTTTTCATAAAAAATGTCAATATGTGCTAATAAATTCATTCAAACAGGAAAACGGAAGGGTGTCCCTTCCGTTTTCCTGTTTTTCATCTTATTATATGAAAAGCTATAATACTCATCAAAATTTTTCTAAAATATATAGGATAGAAAGAATTCAATCATACAATCTGCATGCGCAATCGTTCAATTGATTTGTGTACGGCAGGAATTGAAAGCACGATGACTGTCAATACCCCTTCTACACCTAAATATGTAATATTATAATATAAGGACCAGCTTACTGCATTAAAACCTTCTGGAGCATAAGCACCAAAGAAAATAATTCCTGAAAGAACAGCACAGATATAGCGACTGAATATGCCGAGAATATACCCGATGATCAGTCCAAACTTTTTGTTTCTTAAAAGACCAGCAAAAGCAAGCGCACCGAATGCGAGTGGATAATCTAGAAGCATTTGAATGGGATGAATGACGTATGGATTAAAAATCAAATCAATGAGTCCAACACACATACCCGCCATCAAACCACGGCGAATCCCAAAAAAGTAGGCGCATACTACAATTGGAAGCATGCTGAATGCAGTAATAGAACCGCCTTGGGGCATTCGGAATAGTATGATTTGATTGAGAGCAATAGCAAGTGCAACTAAGACGGCAGATGTGACCATAGCTTTTGTGTCTATCTTTTTATTTTTTCCAGACAATAGAATGCCCAGAAAAAGAAGAACAATCACAAGAAGTGTTGCAACTTGGCCACTTGTTGATTCAAAAAAACTTTGCAGTTGGTCTGCGGACATAAAAAAACCTCCTTTTACTTACACCGAAGTGTAACTTTGCAGGAGGGGATATTTTGATGGAATAAGGACCAATATAAAAGACCGTTATCCATCAAACTGCTTCCCTACGCCGGTATTGCCCGGATCAGGTAATGAGGGTCGAAAAAACTCTCAGCAAAAAGCTCCCCTAGCAAAATGATAAATTAATTGATGTTAATTTTACACTGTACTTTCTATTCTGTCAATTTCTTTTGAATGATGAAATAAGTCATCTGAACTGCCTCTAAATGTTAATTGAAATCATAATTTTGGATCATGATTCCAGACTGCAAGAAAAAATCTACTAATCCTGTGAAAGAATAATCAAAAGCTTGCCCTTTGTGTGGGTAATTTTTACAGTATCCTTGGCAAATTCATTGCTGACGCCAAGAGGAAATGTATTGGTAAGAGAATAATTGGTAAGAAGATATTTTGTTCCATCAAGGGAAATCCCTTCGCAGGTGTCTGAATAGGAGAAGATAGAAAGTTTTGTGTCGTCTTTTCTTTTTATCTCTATACTTCCTGGATTTCTCAAAGTAGCTTGATTTTTCCCATCAATAAACTGGATTTCTTTTTCTTGTTCGATGGCGTAGTTCATTGTTTGCAGATTCGCCATTGTATGATCTAATCGACCACCAAGACCTCCAAGTACCATAAACGTATCATATCCCTTTTCAATTCCGTATTTTAAACAGAACATTGTATCCGTATCATCCTTTTCCACAGGCAGTTGGACTACTTCAGTGCTTGAAGGTATGGAAAGGGAATTGCTGTCTAGATTCAAAGAATCAAAGTCGCCAATCAGCACATGAGGAATAATGTTTTCTTTTTTTGCATAAATATATCCACCATCAGCACATACAATAAAGTCACCCTCGTGAAAATCAAAATATTTGTGGATTGGAGCAGAGTGATATGCAGTAATAATGACACAACGCTTCATGTGTTCACCTCATTTCATGATATAAGACCTGTTCGAATTCGCACAATAGAGAATCATTTTCGCACAATAAGAATAGTAAAATGGTGGGATGTGTTCTAAAAGAGTCTCTATTTTCAGCCTGAAAAGTCGGTTTCCTAGTATGAAAACTAGTTTTACACCAAAATAATTTCTGTATTTTTAAATTTAAACAAAAATTTGTTTTAAATTATAGCATATAGATTGTTAAAAAACATTAAAATCACTAAAATTCTAAAAATTCCGTGTATTGTAAATCTGCCATTTTACTCTTGTAAATAAACAATTCGATGATTATACTAAAATTAGAATATATTGTCTGGCAAAGGAGGGGTAATTGTGGAAGAAGAAATAATTCGTGTATTAAAGGAAAAGGTGGACCCTCTGTTGGCCTCTCACTTTGGAGGGGTTGTGATGACTGGGTTTGTAGACGGAATTGTTTATGTAAAATTGACTGGTTCTTGTAGCACTTGTCCGTCAGCTCAGTATACCATAGAAGATGTGGTAAAGGAAGTTGTGTTATCAGAGTTGCCTGAGGTAAAAGATGTGGTTCTTGATACTTCAATCAGCTCAGATATGATTGACTTGGCAAAACAAATCCTAAACAGGGAAAAGAAATAGTTGTATTTGTTTGGCATGGATTTTGCGATATTTTTCAAGTGGTTTTCTGAGACGATATGACGATGAAAGCAATTAGGCTTTTCGGAATCATAAAGTCCGAATAATATTTTTATATGTAAGGAGTGGTTGTATTATGGCATTAATGAATGGAGCTCAATATATTGAGAGCTTAAGAAAACTGAAGACAAAAGTATATTTGTTTGGTGAAGAGGTAACAAACTGGGTGGATCATCCAATGATTAGACCTTCTATCGAATGTCTAGCAATGACATATGAGTTGGCAGTGGATCCTCAGTATGCAGATTTAATGACTGCTAAGTCAAACTTGACTGGCAATACTGTAAACCGATTCACACATTTCCATCAAGAAGCAGGAGACCTTGTAAAGAAGGTTAAAATGCAGAGACTTCTTGGACAGAAGACAGCTTCTTGTTTCCAAAGATGTGTAGGCATGGATGCATTCAATGCTGTATACTCTACTACTTTTGAAATAGACAAAAAGTACGGAACTGATTATCATGAACGTTTCAAGAAATATGCAGAATTCGTACAGGAAAATGATTTAACTGTTGATGGCGCTATGACTGATCCTAAGGGTGATAGAGGATTAGCTCCAAACCAGCAGCCTGATCAGGACATGTTCCTTCGTATTGTAGAAAAAAGAGAAGATGGTATTGTTGTAAGGGGAGCAAAATGTCACCAGACTGGTTCTATCAACTCTCATGAACACTTAATCATGCCTACAATTGCTATGAGCGAAGCTGACAAGCAGTTTGCTGTATCTTTTGCAATTCAGTCTGACGTAGAAGGTATCTTCATGATTTACGGAAGACAGTCTTGTGATACTAGAAAATTAGAAGAAGGCGCTGACATTGATCTTGGAAACAAAAAATTTGGTGGTCAGGAAGCCTTGGTAGTATTTGATGATGTATTTATTCCAAACGACAGAGTATTTATGTGTGAAGAATATGATTTCGCTGGTATGCTGGTAGAAAGATTTGCTGGATATCACAGACAGTCATACGGTGGATGTAAAGTAGGTGTAGGCGATGTTATCATCGGTGCTGCTGCTTTAGCTGCTGACTACAATGGAGCAAGCAAAGCTTCTCATATCAAAGATAAGCTCATCGAAATGACGCATTTAAATGAAACTTTATACTGCTGCGGTATTGCATGTTCAGCTGAAGGCCACCCAACACAGGCTGGCAACTATCAAATCGATCTTCTTCTTGCAAACGTATGTAAGCAGAACGTAACTAGATTCCCTTATGAAATCGTAAGACTTGCTGAAGATATCGCGGGTGGTCTTATGGTAACAATGCCTTCACAGAAGGATTTTGAATCTGACTTAAAGGTTGGAACTTCTGGAAAATCTATTGGTGAATGGTGTAATAAACTGTACGCAGGAAATCCTAATGTTTCTACAGAAAACAGAATGAGAATCTTAAGATTCTTAGAAAACATCTGCTTAGGTTCTTCTGCAGTTGGTTACAGAACAGAATCTCTTCACGGTGCAGGTTCTCCACAGGCTCAGAGAATTATGATTGCTCGTCAGGGAAATATGGAAATGAAAAAAGGTCTTGCTAAAGTGATTGCGGGAATCAAAGAATAATTATTGAGTAATCAGCTTGATTAACAAAATAGCTAAAAGAACCGTCGGGTGTATTCCGGCGGTTCTAATAGTATGAAGATAGACTTCTGTCAACACTGAAAAGTGATGGGCAGAACAGACGATGAGGGCTCCCTATGCGAATCGGTATTAAATTTTGCGGAGGCTGCAATCCCCGGTATGACAGAGGGAAAGCTTTCGAAATCATTAAAAAAGAGCTAGAAGGAAAAGCAGACTTTGTGATAGCAGAAGAAGGAATGGTATATGACCACCTACTGGTGATTGGAGGTTGTACCAATTGCTGTGCATCCTACAATCAGTATACTGTAAAAGGTGAAATCCTTTTAATGTGGGATCAAAGCCATATTGAGACGACGATTGAAAAAATAAAAAATATGTAAGTAAAATGTGAGTAAATGGGAGGTATGACACTTGGACTGGAAAGAATTATATCAGAGCAGATTGTGCACAGCTGAAGAAGCTGTAAAAAGCATTAAGTCTGGTGACCGAGTTGCTTTTGCACATGCAGTCGCAGAACCACCTGTACTAGTTGATGCTATGGTGGCAAACGCAGCAGAATATGAAAATGTAGAAGTGTGTCACATGGTTACTCTTGGCAAAGGAGCATATTCCAAGCCAGAAATGAAAGACCATTTCACTTTTAATGGTTGGTTTACAAGTCCTGCTACAAGAGATTCTATCTTACAGGGACATGGAGAATTTACACCAGTGTTTTTCCATGAGGTACCTAATTATATCAGAAAAGGCATTTTTGATCTTGATGTTTTTATGGTTATGGTATCCCCACCAGATGCACATGGGTATTGTTGTGTAGGGGTTTCTTCAGACTATACAATGCAGGGGATTGAATCTGCAAAGATTGTTTTAGCAGAAGTCAACGATCAGGTTCCTGTAGTTTTTGGTGATACATTTGTTCATGTAAGCCAAATCGATAAGTTTGTTCAAACATCACATCCGTTACCAGAACTTGGACTTCCAAAGCTTGGTGAAGTTGAATTAGCAATAGGAAAACATTGTGCCGAGTTGATTGAAGACGGTTCTACATTACAACTAGGTATTGGTGCGATTCCTGATGCAGTTTTACAATCTTTGAAAGGTAAAAAAGATTTAGGAATACACTCCGAAATGATTTCGGATGGCGTTGTAGATCTATTCGAAGCAGGTGTAATAAACAACTCACAGAAGGGGATTAACAAAGGTAAAATGACTGTTACATTCCTGATGGGGTCTAAAAGACTTTATGATTTTGCGAATGAAAATCCAGCACTAGAAATGAGAACAGTTGATTATGTAAATCATCCGGTAGTTGTAGCGCAAAATACAAAGTTAGTATGTATCAATTCCTGTTTGGCTGTAGATTTCATGGGACAGGTTGTGTCTGACAGTATTGGAACAAGACAGTTTAGCGGAGTTGGTGGACAAGTAGATTTTGTAAGAGGCGCGGCAATGTCTCTAGACGGAAAAGGAATTGCAATCATCGCAATGCCATCAGTAGCAAACAAAAAAGATGGTTCTATGGTTTCAAAAATTACTCCGTTCATTGAGCATGGTGCAGCTGTTACTACTTCTAGAAATGATGTTGACTACATTGTTACTGAGCATGGCATTGCTCCAATGAAGGGTAAATCATTAAAAGAGAGAGCTAGAAATCTAATCAATATTGCGCATCCAGATTTTAGAGAAGAATTGAAAGAAGAATTTGAAAAAAGATTCAATGCTAAATTTTAGTTTCATATCCAAGACAGTTAACCAATGAAGGGGAATTTCCCCAATTATTAAGGAGGATTTAAAATGCAAGCATTAAGAGTGGTTCCTAAGGTATTTTATTTTGATACTTTTAAAGAATTCAATGATGAATTCAAAATCGGCAAAGACGATATGGTTTTGACAAACGAATGGATGTACACCCCGTACATGGCTCCTCTTGGAATAGAGACAAATGTTATTTTCCAGGAAAAATTTGGGGCAGGTGAACCATCTGACGAAATGATTGATGCAATTGCTGCGGAAATGAAAAAATATGATTTTAAAAGAATCATTGCTTTCGGTGGAGGAACAATTGTAGACATCTGTAAAGTGCTGGCACTTGATGTTCCTGAAAAATCAATTGATTTATTTACTGGAGCTGTTCCACCAAAAAAAGTAAAGGAATTGGTTGTTGTTCCTACTACTTGCGGTACTGGCAGTGAAGTAACAAATGTTGCAATTGCTGAATTAAAATCATTACATACCAAGAAAGGTATTGCAGTAGAAGAGACCTATGCTGACTATGCAGTATTGGTACCTGAAACAGTAAAAGGGCTTCCATATAAGTTCTTTGTTACTAGCTCAGTTGATGCACTGATTCACGCAATTGAATCATATTTATCGCCAAAAGCTTCTCCTTTTACAGAAATGTATTCTTTGCAGGCAATTCAAATGATTATGGACGGTTATAAGGAAATTGTTGAAAAGGGCGAAGAAGAAAGACTAAAATACTTAAAAGAATTTGTTCTTGCATCAAACTACGCAGGGATTGCTTTTGGTAATGCTGGTTGTGCAGCAGTACATGCACTTTCTTATTCTATCGGCGGTGCATTTCATGTGCCACATGGCGAAGCAAACTATCAGTTCTTTACTGAAGTATTTAAAATGTATACAAGAAAGAATCCTGATGGAAAAATCAAACAAGCAACAAAAATATTCGCTGATGCATTAGGCGTGGATCCAAACGGGGATGTATATGGCGAATTAGAGACTTTCTTGAACAAATTAATCATGAAAAAACCACTCAAAGAATATGGTATGGTTGAAGCACAAATTGATGAATTCACAAAGTCTACTGTTGATAATCAGCAGAGATTACTTGCTAACAACTATGTATTCTTAACTGACGAAGAGATTAGAGAAATTTTTGCAAATCTCTATTAAAATTGACACAAATAGAATTGACACCAACTGGTGATCCAATTTGAAGAAAAGCCCCTGTATCTCGATACAGGGGCTTTTGTTGTAAGTTACCTATGGGAAAATCTTTTAGAAGGGTAGATTTTCTCTCCAAATATCCTGAGCTTTCACTGCTTGCTCATAAAGCATTAGGCTGCCGTTTACGGATTTGCATCCAAGCTCTTCAGCATACTTTAGTAGGAGTGTTTGCTCCGGATTATAAATCATATCTACAACTGATTGGGCTTTGATATGGTTTTTAGGAATTGGTGATGCCTCGGTGTTTGGATACATACCGACAGGAGTACAATTAATAAGAATATCACTGGTACTACTAGCTTCTCGAAAGAAGTCGTAAGAAACTGTGTAGTTTCCATGAAAATTTTGCTTTCCTCTGCTCACAATGGTCAAATCATATATTCCCATATCTAGGAGAGCCTTTACTGCTGCTTTAGCTACACCACCAGAACCAAGTATCACGGCACTTTTTCCCTTGACGGTAATGTTGTTATGGTTAAGAAGGGCTATGAATCCGTTGTAGTCAGTATTAAAGCCTTTTGCCTTTCCATTTTGAAATAATACGGTATTGACTGCACCGATATACTTTGCCTGTTCCGATATTTCATCAAGCAGAGGAAGGGCAGTTTCTTTATAAGGGATTGTGATGTTGACGCCTCTAAATCCAGTTGTCCTTAATGCATTGAAATTTTCTGCAAAAGTTTCTTTTTGAAATTCTAAGATTTCGTATGTACCGTCTATGCCGCGTTCTTTCATGATTTTTTCATGGATTTGCGGAGAAAGACTATGCGAGAGCTTTTCTCCCACAAGACCAAGTTTTAGCATGATAAGTCCTCCATTTGTGAAGCGATTCAATTTTAGTCTATTCTATAAAGCTTTTTAATTCTGATTTTTCGATTGGATGAATAAAGCCGCTTCCAATTTTTTCGATAAGTATGAGATTAATTTTATCGCCACGTCGTTTCTTATCTTTCATTGCAGCTTCTATAAGCTTACTCTTTTCAATCCCTGGTGGCAATTGGGTTGGAAGGTTATATTCGATTAAAATTTCTTTTAACATTGCTGAGGTATTAATCTTTGTGAGCCCCATTTTTTCACTGTGCTCCGTAATTGTTTGCATTCCCATTGCAACTGCTTGTCCATGAGCATAGGTTCCGTCTTGGTAAAGATTTTCGATGGCATGCCCGATGGTATGTCCAAAATTGGTAAGCATTCGAATCCCATAGTCTTTTTCATCTTGCTCAATCAATTGTTTTTTTGCGAGGCAACAACGGTAGATGATGGATTCAATAAGATTTGCATCTTTAAAATTAAACATACGGATTAAATCAGAGAAAAGGTCTGCGTCTGCGATGCAAGCATACTTAATCACCTCGGCCATTCCCTCTGCCATATGAAAATCTGAAAGAGTTTTCACAAAATCAGGGTCGATATATACTTGTGCTGGTTGATAAAAGGTTCCAACCATATTCCTTCCTTCTGGAAGATTGATGGCATTTTTACCACCTACACTGCTATCGACCTGACCGAGCAATGTGGTGGGAATCTGTACCAAATCTACTCCACGAAGAAACGTCGCAGCAGCAAAGCCAGAGACGTCTCCAACAACTCCACCGCCCAGTGCTACAATGACATCGTCACGAGTGAGTTCGAATTGAATTAACCGCTTATAAATTTCTGAAAGAGAAGAGAACGATTTGCTACTATCTCCTGCAGGCAATACAATCATTTCCCATTCACATTGGGTAGCATCCAATTGTTTTGATAGGAAATCACCATAATACTTTGTAATATTCTCATCGGTGATCAATGCAATTTTTTTCTGTGGGAATTGTTCTCCCAGTGTAGTACCTAGTGAACGGAACAAACCGCTTTCAATGATAACCGGATATTTTTTACTGTTCATATTGATGTTGAGTGTGTATTTCATATGAAAACCTCCCATCGCATTCTTCTAATTCTACATTAACGGCAATCATAGTTTTTTGATTTTCAGAATCGTCTGCTGAAATCGTAATAATAATTTGTAGTATACACTAATCTGGAAAAATAAGCAAACCAGTTATCCAATAAAACATTGACAAATCGTTTGGAACAGTTGACAATAAATAAGAGTCATATTTATTAAAGAGTGGAAAGAGAGATTAAGATGAATCAGAACATTATTGTAACTGAAAGAAGCGCAACACTGAGAGCTCTAGGAAGAAGTTCTTTGAGGGGAAAATGGGGACTGGCAGCTCTTAGCGCATTTATTTATTTATTATTGTCATCAGTGCCTCCTATTATATTGGAATACATATTACCCCAGGGAGTCGGTGAAGTATCGTGGGTAGAAATCTTATATACAGTTCTTATTTCCGGGCCTCTTACGTTGGGAATTACAACCTTTATGATTTCTTTATTTAGAAGAAAAGAAACTTCGCCGCTTGAAGTTTTTTATGGCTTTGAGAAGTTTGGAAAGTCATTTCGACTATTGATTGTCATGATATTTTTTATCATCCTTTGGACGATTCTTTTGGTCATACCAGGGATTATTGCAGGATATCGATATTCAATGGCATTTTATATTCTGGCAGATCATCCGGATATGGGGGTCATGGATATCTTAAAAGAGAGCAAACGGATGACGAAAGGAAATAAATGGAAGTTCTTTTGCTTAAATTTATCCTTCTTCGGTTGGGGGCTTTTAGCTGCCATTCCAAGTGGTATATTAAATGTATGGGCTGTCATGAATCAAGTGGAGGGAATTGGAATCAGCATATTGTCGTTGATCGCAAATATTGGCAATATATGGGTCTTGCCATATATTTTGGTTTCCACCGTTGCTTTTTATGATATTGCAAATGGATCCTTGAAGTCAGCAAGCAATTCTCCAAATGAATGGAAATTAGCACCAGAAGAAATATCGTCTGAAACGGTACAGGATCAAAAAAAGGAAGAAAATAGAGTGAATCCTTTGGAAGATATGAAATTATCTGAACCAGAAGCATCGAATCCTTTAGAAGATATGAAACCAACAGAACCAGATAAAAGGATATAAAATGGTAATAATCTAGTACTAAAACACCTGAATTTTCATTGGACTTCAATGGACAAAATTTGGGTGTTTTTTTCTTTTTAGACTGGGAAAACATGGTGTTCCCATTGCGATGAAATGGGAAACGTATTATAATATATAAATTAAGTTTTTAGAAGGAGATACAGATGACCAATCATTTTATCCCGCTCTTATTTGCAGGAGACATTAATGTTTACAGTGTAGCTCGTGCTTTTCATGAGCAATATCATATAAAACCGTATGTATTTGGAAAGTATAGTACTGGTCCTTGCTACGATAGCAAGATTATGCATTATACGGCTAACCCTAAAATAGACCATCAAGATATATTTTTGGAGGTTGTAAAAACCTTTGCTGTGAATCATCAGGATACTACTGTTTTGGCAATTGGATGTGGTGATAGCTATGTTCAGCTATTAAGCCAAAATAAAGAACTGTTTCCATCCAATGTGATTGCACCTTACATCGACATTGAGTTGATGAATAATCTGATTCACAAGGAAAAGTTTTATGAACTTTGCGAGAAGGTGGGAGTTGATTACCCAAATACTTTTGTCCATAAAAATGAAATGGGTGTTAACTTTGAACTTCCTTTTGAGGCTCCATTTATCGTGAAGCCTTCTAATGGCATTGCGTATTGGAGACATCCGTTTCCAACACAAAAGAAGGTGTATAAGGCTGATACAAGACAAGAATTGGAAGGTATACTTAATGATATTTATCGCGCTGGTTATGAAGACTCCATTATCATTCAAGACTTTATCCCTGGAGATGATACCTTTATGCGTGTACTGACCAACTATTCGGATCGTCATGGAAGAGTAAAACTAATGGCTCTTGGTCATGTTCTTCTAGAAGAGCATACACCACATGGTATAGGGAATCATGCAGTTATTATTACGGAACACAACCAAGAGGTTGGGGATCAGTTTCAAAAGTTGTTAGAAGAACTTCATTTTGTTGGCTTTTCTAATTTTGATATTAAATATGATCAGCGCGATGGGAAATTCAAGGTATTTGAAATCAACACAAGGCAAGGGCGTAGCAACTTTTATGTAACGGGTGCAGGAGCAAACATTGCAAAATATCTAGTTGAAGATTATATTGAACAAAAAGATATGGAATTGAAAATTATTACGGAAAAGTCTCTTTGGATGGTTGTACCTAAAGGCGTTGCATTCCGTTATATTACACCAGAAATCTATCGGAAAGAAATGCAGCAACTTTTAGATGCAGGAAAATCTGTGAATCCTCTATTTTATAGAGAGGATGCTGGTGTTTTAAGAAATCTAAAGCTCATGAAATCTCAACTTGGTCACTATTATAAATACAAAAAATATTTAGGGAAGCAAAAATAACGGGGGAAACACTGAATGAAAACTGAAAACAAAAAAGTGCTTGGTGTGCTAGGTGGAATGGGTCCTCTCGCTACACAGCTTTTTTATAAAATGATTATTGAACGAACCGATGCAAATTGTGATCAAGATCATCTAAACATGATTATTCTGAGCCATGCAACTATGCCAGATCGTACAAAAGAAATATTGGCTGGAAGGACAGAGGAATTGTTTCAGCTATTATTAGAAGATATCAAAATGCTTGAACGAAATGATGCTGGCATCATAGCGATTCCATGTAATACCTCTCATGTGCTGATTGAAAGACTACAAAAGGCATCGTCTGTTCCTATCGTCAATATGATAGAAGAAGCTGTGCTACGCATTCGTCACCTACATCAGAATGAAGACTTGCGTGTTGCGATTCTTGCCACCGATGGAACCATCAATACTGGACTATATCAGAAAACTATGAAAAAATATGATATTGAATCAGTAGTTCCAAATACTGATTCTCAAAAATTAGTGATGAAAATCATATACGATGGCGTAAAAAAAGGTGGAAACATTGAATATGAGGATTTTTTGGCGATTGAAAGAGATATTTTAGGGCAGAATTGCAAGGCTGCAATTTTGGCTTGTACAGAGCTATCTTGTTTCAAAGAAATGTATCAATTACCTATGTTTTACTTGGATGCCATGGATGTTTTAACGGAGCAATCTATTTTAGCATGTGGCGGAACGTTGAAAGGATAACGTCGATGGAAGAAACACGACATAGTATGATTGCATACTATCAATTGCTAGAAAAACAGAATCTTGTGGCAGAATCTTATCTAGAGAAGGCACAGCAGGAAAACAAAATAGAATATATATCCTATAACTCTATGGACATCAAAAAAGGGACTCTTTTTGTTTGCAAGGGAAGCCATTTCAATGAAAAATATTTGGTTTCAGCCCTTGAGCAAGGTGCTGTTTGCTACATCAGTGAAGAAAAATACCAAACGGGAGATAAGGTAATCCCATATATTATCGTAAAAGACATTCGAAAAGCAATGGCCTTCATTGCTGATTTTTACTATAACCAAATATGGCGTGACCTTTCTGTGATTGGAATAACAGGAACCAAAGGGAAATCAACGACAACATATTTTATGAAGCATATCATAGATGACTATATGGAGTCTTTAAAGAAACCTCTTTGTGCCGTTGTCTCAGGAATTGATAATTTCGATGGCATTATCAATGAGGAATCTCACTTAACGACTCCAGAGGCCATGGAGCTGCATAAACACTTCTATCATGCGGTAAAAAGCGGGATGGAGTATCTTTCTATGGAAGTGTCCAGCCAAGCTTTAAAATACGATCGAACAATGGGGATTCATTTTGCTGTAGGATGCTTTTTAAATATTGGCGAAGATCATATCAGTGACGTAGAGCATAGTAGTTATGAAGACTATTTGCTTGCGAAACTCCGGATTTTTTCACAATGTGAAAAAGCATGTGTTAATTTGGAGACCGATGATGTTGACAGAATTTTAGAAGCTTCTAAAGCCTGTCCTCATGTGGTGACGTTTGGACAAGTCGAAACTGCAGATGTATATGGGTATGATGTTCTGAAATCGGAGGATAGAATCACCTTCCAAGTAAGAACAAAAAATGGTGTGACTCAATATGAGATCGGTATGGCAGGTTTATTTAATGTACAGAATGCTTTGGCTGCCATTGCAATGTGCCAGTGTCTTGATATACCGCAGAAACACGTTGTTGCTGGTCTAAAACGAGCTCAAGTAAGCGGACGTATGGAGGTATATACAAACAAGAGCAAAACAATCTATGCCATTGTAGATTATGCTCATAATAAAATGAGTTTTGAGACGTTATTTCAATCGACCCTCAAAGAGTATCCTGGGAAGAAGATTACGATTGTATTTGGATGCCCAGGTAAAAAAGCACTTGGTAGAAGAAGAGAACTGGGCGAAATCGCTGGAAAATATGCAAATCAAGTATATATCACGGAAGAGGACGCGGGGGAAGAACCTGTATTGAAAATTTCAAATGAAATTGCGGAGCATGTTGCAAAACAAGGGTGTAGTTATGAAATCATTGAAGATAGAGAGGAAGCAATTCGAAGGGCTATCCTAAGTGCAGATAAAAATACGGTGGTGTTATTGACTGGCAAAGGAAGAGAGACAAGACAAAAAAGAGGTACTCAATATATTGATACACCATCTGATGTAGATTATGTACAAAAATATTTGAGTCAAAAATAATACTTGATCCTATTTGCGTTTCAATTGATATCGAGCATAATATGAGCCTCACTTTATGCATGATAGATGAAAGCTTTCGCGACAGGATGATCTTGTCGTTTTGAACAATCTATTTCAGTGAGGCTTTTATGTTACCTGTTTGTTATTGTTTCCGGGTATAAATCGTGCATTTGAAGTCTTTTTTTCGCCACTGCTTCCCACTCTGTTTCTTTTTTACCATAGTTACAATATGGGTCGATGGAAATCCCTCCTCGAGGAGTAAATTTGCCCCAAACTTCAATGTACTTTGGATCCATTAGGCAAATCAAATCTTTCATTATGATATTTATGCAATCTTCATGAAAATCTCCATGGTTTCTAAAACTGAAAAGATAAAGCTTTAGGGATTTACTCTCCACCATCAACTGACTTGGAACGTAGGAGATATAGATTGTTGCGAAATCGGGTTGTCCAGTAATAGGACAAAGACTAGTAAATTCGGGACAGTTGAATTTTACAAAATAGTCGTTGTCAGGGTTTTTGTTTTCAAATACCTCAAGCACTTGAGGAGCATAGTCCTGGGGGTATGATACTTGTTGATTTCCAAGTAGAAAAAGTTTTGAATTTTTGTGATCTTTCATCAATGAATCTCCTTATCTTTTTTATTTACTTCTGATATGATAACAGCATCAAAGCATGAGTTGATATGATTGAAAAATCATCTAGTTTCATGTAAGCTTTGCGTATGGAGCTTCTAGATATTTCACAAGGAATACTCCTAGGATTGCAGGTACAATTTGACCAATTCCTATGTGAATGACTAGGAGGCCATAAGGAATTCCCAGAAGATACGAGAGCCAAAGGGGAACCAAAAGAGTAGGGAATATCAAAATTGGTAAAGCAACTAGATAAATGTGAATTTTTTTGGCTAGATAGCAAGTCGATGCGGTTAAAATTCCGACAAGAAACCCGCCAAGCATATCTGGCCAACCAAGACCACCCATCAATGTGTTGCTTAAAAAGTTTGCAATTCCTAGAGGTGCAATTAAGAAGGGCTCTAACGCAGCAAGGGCATAAAGGCTAGTGGCAATTCGAACTTGATATTGCCCAAATGCATAACTTTGTGTGATAAACATAATTACAATGTAAAGGGCAATGACAATAGCGGATAAAGTGATTTTTTTTGTTTGAATCATTTTGTGTTGTTTTTTTTGCATAAAAAATGCTCCTTTCATTGATAAAAGAAGCCGTTCCATCCTAAATTTTTGTGTGATTATTTTATTGCACAAAAAAATACCTAGTTTTGTTTAGAGACAGGATGGTTTTGCGAACTGTCTTTTATTTTCTCTGGATTGTTCTCAATTGAGAAATCAATGGATTAACTTTTGTATGATACCACAGTATCACATAAAATACAATCAAGTTTTTTTTGCATGAATCTTACGATTATATTTAAGACCACCCCTACTAGAATTGCCGAAATTATAGTACCTAAACCAACACTTCCAAGGTTGCGAAGTTGAAGTAGGCAAACGGTAGCGGATACCACCACCATCGTTACATCAAAGGAAATTTTTGCTTTAGGGAAAGATATACCTGTTACACTTGAAATTGCCTGCATTGCACCCTCACCAGCCAATGGAATAATATTTGGGGGTAAGTATAGAAAAATACCAAAGGCGACAAACATGATACTAATCAGCAGAAAAACAAGCTTTAAAATATAGCTTTCTGGTGCGGGTATAAATTGCATTAAAAACAAAGAAAAGTTTGTGAAATATCCAAATATAATGGCCACGGGAATTTGTCCAAGATTTTTAGGGTGGAATGCTTTTCTCAGCAAGAATACCTGAATGAGGATTAATGCAATGTGAAACATGATTGTGGATTTTCCCATATCTATGCCTGTAATCAGTGTAATGGTATATGGGATGGAGCTGACAGGAGATACTCCCAAATCGGCTTTGATGGAAAAACCAATTCCTATGGTCATTAGAAATAATCCAAGCATATAGATACTAAAACGTTTTATCATACTATTTATCCTTTCAAAAAACCATCCGCCTCGTGAGGCGGATGGTTTGATTCTGATTTAGTGGTCTTCGTGGTAATTTATATCGAAATCATCTATATCATCGCCGTCATATACATCGCCATCGATGACTGGATATTCTTTGTTTATCAGTCCATTCTCATATAGTGTTTCGTCCTCTTCGAGTATCTCTTCATACTCCTCATCAATTTCTGTTTCAAAAGAGAGGGAGTACTCGTCAATCTCATAATCCAAACAGTCCGAATAATCATATTGGTAGGAAGCTTCATTCAATTGTTCCAATCTGTATAATGCAAGAGATTCACTAACGGATACCTCTTTCTTCTTTCTTGTTTTTTGATCTCGAATATGAACGATGCTTTCAAAGACGTACCAACTGCGAAAGCGTACCAATTCATCTACATAAGCAACACGTTCGTCTTTGGCTATGGCATTTTGCGCCAAGCCAATCAATTCTTTTCGAATGGTATCAAGTAGTGTATATATTTCTACACCATCATTTGGAATGGACTGGAGAATGTCTTCAAAATACATATCGGTCAATTCTACTAAAGTGAAAGATTCCAATGTGGATAGGATTTTAAAAATACATTCGTACGGTATTTCATGGTCAGCTTCAATTAATGTGGCAAATTGTTCGAAGTCTCCAAATTCATCTGGAGAGTCAATTTCGAGTAAGTCTAGTAGTTCATCAAATTCCATCTTAGTCACCTCATTTACATGTATCTAAATCAAAACTTTTAAAAGCAACTTTAAATTCAGAGTTTTCAAAGATCCTGTTAATCATATTGACGAAGTTCTCGGATAAGTCACTGGCATAAAATGTATTATCATAGGTAGGTTCTTCTGCCAATAAATCATGATTGTCAAGTTGTAAGGTAATGTGCTCAATAATTTCTTCTGATGGATTGATGATGCGCATACCTGGGTAAATTTTTTCTATGTTTTTGCGAATCAGAGGGTAGTGTGTACAACCAAGAATCAAAGTATTGATTTTATTGTATGAAATAAAGTGATTGAGGTAGTATTCTATGGAAAGATCCATAATTTCGTGTTGGATGATTCCTTCCTCAATCAAAGGGACAAAAGTTGGACAGGCAGTGGCATGAAGACTAAGTTCTGGGCGGATGTTGTGAATTAAATCCTCATATGCCTTGCTTCGAATGGTTACTTTTGTTCCGATAATTCCTACTTGATCTGCATTAGAACAGCTCTTTGCCACTGTTTCAGCAGTTGGCTGAATAATACCAACTATGGGAATCTGAGGGTATTTTTCTTGCAATTCTGTGAGGCATGTAGCGCTCACTGTGTTGCATGCAATTACAATCATTTTTACATTTTCTTTTACAAGAAAATCAGCTATTTGCTTGGAAAACAAGCGAATGGTTGATGGTGCTTTGGAACCATATGGAGTACGTGCTGTATCGCCAAAATATATAATTCGTTCTTTGGGTAATGCTTTCATCAGATAGGGAATGCATGTTAAGCCACCCAAGCCCGAATCGAAAAACCCTATGGGTCTGTTATCCATAAAAATTAAGTGTCCTTTCCTTGTTGAAGTAAATTGATTTACTGTTATAATAATATTAATGAATTCAGTATAAAATGTAAATAGAAATTTAGAAAAAGGAGATTTGACAATGAGTAAAGAAATGAAGAAGAGAGATCAAATCAATGAAAAATATAAATGGAATATTGAAGATATGTATCAGCAAGAAGAATTGTGGGAACAGGATTACAAGGCTGTAGAGAAAAGAGCAAAAGAGTTTGAATCTTACTCAGGACGACTTGCAGAGAGCCCAAAAGTATTACTAGAGGCTTTAGAAGAAAAGGATAGCATCTGGTTGTTGCTAGAAAAGGTATATGTCTATTCTAGGATGAAAAAAGATGAAGATAATCGTGTCACAAAGTATCAGGCGATGAGTGATAAATCAGGATCTTTGATTGCAAAGGCATCTTCTGCCATGTCTTTCTTTACACCAGAATTTTTAGAGATTCCAGAAGAGAAAATTTATGATTTTTTGGATAAGGAAGAAGGTTTAAAGATTTATGCTCATAGCATTCAGGAAATTCTTAGACAAAAGGCTCATGTTCTAACCAAGGCCGAAGAAAATTTAATGGCACAAATGAGTGAAATCGCTGGCGCTACCAATGATATCTTTGGAATGATAAATAATGCAGATATTAAATTTGGCACCATCGTAGATGAAGAAGGCGACGAGATTGAGCTGACCCATGGACGTTATATTGGTATGATGGAATCTCATAATCGCAGAGTAAGAAAAGATGCATTTATGCATGTTTATGATGCATATGGAAAATTGAAAAACACGCTGGCATCCACGTATAACTACAATACAAAAACTGATGTGATTACTGCACGAATCAGAAAATACGAATCGGCAAGACAAATGGCGTTGTCAGGAGATAACATTCCTGTTTCAGTTTATGATAATTTAATCGAAACAGTTAACCGACGATTGGATGTGATGCATCGATATGTGGCACTTCGAAAAAAAATGCTAAATTTAGAAGAGGTGCATATGTATGATATGTATGTGCCGCTAGTAGAAATGCCAAAAAAGGAAATTTCATATGAAGAAGGTTTAGAATTGATGCGTAAAGGTCTTGCGCCTCTTGGAGACGATTATATTCGATCGATGAATCAAGGAATCGAATCTCGGTGGATTGATGTTTATGAGAATGAAGGCAAAACCAGTGGAGCATATTCTTTTGGGAGCTACGATAGCATGCCATATATTATGATGAACTTCAATGGCAAATTAAAAGATGTATTTACTCTTGTTCATGAGATGGGTCATTCGATGCATTCTTATTACACGCGCAGCACGCAACCTTTTGTATATGGGGGGCATTCTATTTTTACTGCTGAAGTGGCTTCTACGGTAAATGAATCTTTATTGATGCATCATCTGCTTGAACAATGCAAAGATATGGAAGAGAAAAAGTATCTACTCAACCTTTATATTGAAGAATTTAGAACTACGTTATTCCGTCAGACTATGTTTGCAGAGTTTGAAAAAATTACACATGCAGCTGTTGAGGCAGGAGAAGTTTTGACGGCTGAATGGCTTAGCGATGAATATGGCAAATTAAATCGCAAGTATTATGGAGAAGGAGTTACATACGACGCTGAGATTGACATGGAGTGGTCAAGGATACCACATTTTTATCGTGCTTTCTATGTATATAAGTATGCGACTGGGTACTCTGCGGCAACAGCGATTTCAGAAAAAATTCTGGAAAAGGGAGAAGATGCTAAAAACGCTTATCTATCTTTCTTGAAGACTGGGGAAAGTGATTATCCAATTGAACTTTTGAAGATTGCAGGTGTAGATATGAGTACACCAGAACCATTGAAAAAGCAATGGATGCTTTTGAAAAGCTTATTGTAGAATTGGAAAAATTGGTGTAAAATTTAAAATTGGTACGAATCCCTTAAGAAGGAGAACCTAGAATGCGAATTATCAATGTTTTTGCCAATGATACGGTTTTATCTAAGGAAACCAAAGCACTTCTAAAACGAAAACTGGAAAACAGTGATTTTATTGTACCAGAAGTGTATGACCCCAATGCAGAGTTGATTATTTGCATTGGTGGAGACGGATCTTTTTTAGAAACCTTGCATAAATATCGATTCCCACATATCCCGTTTATTGGTATCAATACGGGACATTTAGGATTTTTTCAAGAGCTGCTCCCAGAAGGTCTGGACGAATTTATTTTCAGGTACAAGCATGGGAAATACGAAATTCAGCATTTGAAAACAGTAAAGGCTGAAGTTACAGTAGGGTCGGAACGATTTGTTTATAAGGGATTGAATGAGATCTTGATTAAAGGTGAAATGTCAAGAGCTATACATTTGAATCTATCTATTGGAGATAGCTTCATAGAGCGTTTTAGTGGCGATGGTATCCTTGTATCTACACCTGCTGGTAGTACTGCATATAACTATTCGTTGGGTGGGAGTATTGTAGACCCCAGATTAAATCTACTTCAGGTTACGCCAATTGCTCCGATGAATACGACGGCTTATCGTTCTTTTACGTCTAGTTTAATATTGCCGCCAGATTTGTCAATTCGAATTAACCCTGAATATAACGGAGAAAGAGGACTTTTGATTGTCCCAGATGGTATGGAATATCTTCATGAGGGTTCAGAGGAAATATACTTGGAGTTTTCTGATTCTATTGTGAAGTTGCTGCGTTTTGAGAACTATGATTTTTGGAGCAAAGTAAAAACAAAATTTTTATAAAGAAACAGGGTATTTCTTTCAGAAACGAAGGAAATATATAAGGAAATAAAATGAACCAAGATAAGTTTGAATATTATATCAAAGAAAGTGAAGTAGGGCTCCAAGTAAAGGAGCTCTTAAAACGTAATTTTGGATTTTCCTCTCGATTGATGACAAAGCTAAAAGTACATAACTGTGTGAAACTCAATGGTCAAGAGGTAAAATTATATGTAAAAGGAAATCCGGGAGATCGGATTTCTGTTTGTTTGCCAAAGGAGAAAAGTGACTTCGAACCCGAGCAAATACCAATCTCTGTGGTATATGAAGATGATGACTTGCTTATCATTGATAAACAACCAGGTTTTGTGGTTCATCCTACCAAAGGGCATCCGATTCATACCATGGCAAATGGGATTATGAATTATATGATTGAAAACAATAAGAATTTCAAAATTCGATTTATCAATCGATTGGACATGGATACCTCTGGTTTATTAGCAGTAGCAAAAAATTCTCACTGTCAAGATGATCTTTCAAAGCAAATGGGTGAAAATAAGGTGTTAAAAAAATATGTGGCTGTGGTAAAGGGAATTCTTGAAGAAGAGGAAGGAACGATTGATTTACCAATTGGCAAAGAAGCAGAAGACCAAGTAAGAAGAGCTGTCGTTGAAGGTGGCTACCCGTCGGTTACTCATTACAAGGTACTGGAGCGATTTGAAAAGGGATACACCATGGTGGAGCTTGTGCTGGAAACAGGAAGAACTCACCAGATACGAGTGCATCTATCTCACATTGGACATCCGATAGTTGGTGATGTGCTATATGGAGAAGCATCTGTTTGGCTCATTGAACGTCAAGCACTTCATGCCAGATCTCTCTCCTTTTTCCATCCAGTGACCAACGAAAGGCTAACCTTACTTGCGCCTATTCCGAAAGACATGGAAGCTCTAATCAACAAAATCAAAGATTAATACAAGCGAAAAACTATGGAAGTGAATCAGAGGCTTTGCTTGACTGGATGGGTTCATAGTAGTACAATAGATTAATGCATTATTTTCAGCACAAAAAATTGTGCTCTGAAAACAAATAAAAACGCTAAAAATTATCTATATAATACAAAGGAGTGAATATTAAAATGGCAAAAATTTATTATCAGAGTGATTGTAACCTAGCATTATTAGACGGAAAGACCGTTGCGATTATTGGTTATGGAAGTCAGGGTCATGCGCATGCATTGAATCTGAAAGAAAGTGGAGTAAATGTAGTTGTCGGCTTGTATGAAGGAAGCAAATCTTGGGCATCAGCAGAAGCTGCAGGCTTAAAGGTTGCAACTGTTGCTGATGCTGCAAAAGCTGCGGATTTCATCATGATTCTTGTTCCAGACGAAAGACAGGCAGATCTTTACAATGAAAGCATCAAACCGAATCTTACAGCTGGGAAAGTACTTGCTTTTGCTCATGGATTCAACATTCATTTCCAACAGATTGTTCCACCAACAGATGTTGATGTAGTAATGATCGCTCCGAAGGGACCTGGACACACTGTAAGAAGCGAATATCAGGCAGGAAAAGGGGTTCCATCTTTAATCGCTGTACATCAGGATGCAACCGGAAAGGCAACTGAAATTGGTCTTGCATATGCGGCTGGTATTGGTGGTTCTAGAGCTGGGGTTTTAGAGACTACATTTAGACAAGAAACAGAAACAGACCTATTTGGTGAACAAGCAGTACTTTGTGGTGGTGTAACTGCATTGATGCAGGCTGGTTTTGAAACACTTGTAGAGGCTGGATATGATCCTGCCAATGCATATTTTGAATGTGTACACGAAATGAAGCTGATTGTAGACCTGATTTATCAGGGTGGTTTCTCTAGAATGAGATATTCTATCTCTGATACAGCTGAATATGGTGATTATGAAACTGGAAAGAGAATTATCACAGAAGAAACGAAAAAAGAAATGAAGAAAGTATTAGCAGAAATTCAGGATGGAACTTTTGCTAGAAACTGGATTACTGAAAATAAAGTTGGAAGACCGCATTTCCTTGCTACAAGAAAGCTTGGTACTGAACACGAGTTGGAAAAAGTTGGTAAAGAACTAAGAAAGATGTACTCTTGGAATGACGAAAAATAGAAAAAGGTGATGTTATGCAGTTAAAGGGATCTAAAATCATAATGGAGTGTTTGGTAGAGCAGGGTGTAGATACAATCTTTGGATATCCAGGCGGGCAGATTATGCCTCTTTATGATGCTCTATACGACTATCAGGACAAAATCAAGCATGTTTTGACCAGCCATGAACAGGGCGCTTCTCATGCAGCAGACGGTTATGCCAGATCAACAGGAAAAGTTGGTGTTTGTTTTGCCACTAGTGGGCCAGGTGCAACCAATACAGTAACAGGTATTGCTACCGCATATATGGATTCAAGTCCCTTGGTTGTCATAACAGGACAAGTTCCTGTTAGCCTGATTGGCAAGGATTCCTTTCAGGAAGTGGATATTGTCGGTATTACGCTTCCCATCACAAAACATAGTTATTTTTGCAGAACGGTAGAAGAACTTGCGCCAACCATAAGAAAAGCATTTCAGATTGCTGCAAGTGGAAGACCAGGGCCTGTACTTGTTGATGTGCCAAAGAATCTAATGGTTGAGATGGGTGAATATGAGCCACCACAAGAACCTTCTGAAGCTTGCTCTTGCTTATCAGAAGATATGGATATGATGAAGCTGATTGCAGAAGAAATCAATCTGGCGGATAGGCCTGTGATTTATGCTGGTGGGGGTATCAATTTAGGCGGCGCATCTGATGAGCTGTCTGAATTAGCGGAAAAAAGTCATATTCCAGTGATTACTACCTTAATGAGCTTAGGTACTTATGATCGAAGAAAGCCTTTGTCTCTTGGTATGGTTGGAATGCATGGGCAGAAAGAAGCCAATATGGCGGTTCATCATAGCGATTTAATCATTGCAATTGGTGCAAGGTTTAGTGATCGAGTAACGGGTGACACCAGTCGTTTTGCAAATGGTGCAAAAATTATTCATATTGATATTGATCCAGCTGAATTTGGGAAAAATATAAGATATGATTATTGTGTAAAATGTGATGTAAAAAGTGCATTGCAAGCTTTAATTCCATATGTAAAACAAATGGAACGTCAGGAATGGAATCAGCGTATTACAGCATGGAAGAAGGCACCGAAGGAAAGTGGAAATAAGCTCACTTCAGATTCTATTTTTGAGATTTTAAATGAAGTCCTCGGTGATGATGTGATAATTACAACAGATGTTGGACAGCATCAGATGTGGACTGCTCAGAAATGGCCTTTTAGAAAACCAAGAACTTTTATTACATCTGGAGGCCTTGGCACCATGGGTTTTGGTCTTGGAGCGGCAATCGGATCGCAAATAGGGAACCCAGACAAGCAAGTTATTCACATTAGTGGAGATGGAAGTTTTAGGATGAATCTAAATGAACTGGCTACAGTAGCAGCGGAAAAACTTCCAATCATCACCATTGTCATCAAAAACAATACGCTTGGCATGGTAAGGCAGTGGCAGAAATTATTCTTCGAAAAAAGATATTCCGCAACAGATTTAGCTGATGTAATTGATTATAGTAAATTAGCTTCTGCGTTTGGTCTGGAAGGATCTTTGGTTGGAGATCGAAACAGTTTTATTGATGCGTTGAATCGTGCGAAGCAATCAAAAAAAGGAACTGTTATCGCGTGTGAAATTTTCATTGATGAAAATGTGGCACCAATTGTTCCTCCTGGTGAAGCAATCAACAATCAGCTATTGACTGAGCCGCTTGTCTAGGGTATCGAATGGAGTAAAATATTTGTAAAGGATTGCGAAAGCAATCCTTTCATTTGTATTGAGGAAAGAAAAATGAAAGAATGGAATCGTTTCGATCTTGGACCAGATATGATGAGAGTCAGTGGAGGAAAAGGCGGAGAAGCTTTTCTTGTCATAGGATCAGAGAAAACTGTTTTATATGACTGTGGAATGGCATATTCGCATATTCAATTAATTGAAAATATTAGAAGTGCTTTAGGTGACAGAACTTTGGATTATGTGGTTTTAAGCCATACTCATTATGATCATCTGGGAGCACTGCCCTATCTAAGGGCTTCTTGGCCAGATTTAATTTCTTATGGTGCTGCATATGGAAAAGCTGTTTTAGAAAAGACTTCTGCATTGAATCAAATTAAAAAACTATCTAGCATTTCATGGGAAAAATACAAAGGACAACAACCAACAGATGTTTTGATGGATGGTATGAGAATTGATGAAATAATTTGTGAAAATGATATCATACTTCTGGGAAACAGGAGTTTAAGAGTTTTTGAAACACCTGGACACACCAATTGTTCTTTATCATTTCTGTTGGAACCGGATTTCATTTTGTTTCCCAGCGAATCCACAGGAGTATATACAGGATACAAAGAAATGCATAGCGGCATGCTGAAAAGCTATAGACAATCACTTGATTCGATAGAAAAGTGCAGTAACCTTTCCATCAATGGTATCATTGCACCGCATTATGGAAGAGTGCAGTTAGAGGATCAATTGGAGTTTTGGTCTCTTTGCCATCACGCTCTTAATGAAACTGCGAATTATATTATAGAGAAATTTCAAGATGCTCAGTCTTTTCAAGATATTCTTGCAGAATATACAAATGAATTTTGGGTAGGTATCCGTCGTGAAGAACAACCAAGAGAGGCATTTTTGCTAAACGCAGAGCCAATGATACGAAATGTTTTAAAGGAACGAAATGCGGTATGTATTGAAATATAACTTTTTTCATGATATTGATTTTGTTTTTGAAAAAATAGATGTAAGAATGCGTATACAAAATACTTGATTTTTTTTGCAAATATCGTTTGACTATTTATTAACAATAAGATAAAGTGTTATCTGTAGAATGTGATGGAATCAATATGATGAATAGAAAAATGATTACCATGTAGGAGGAGAACGAAAAATGGATTTTAAACTTTCAAAGACACATTTGCTTCAGCAGGAATTATTCCGCCGATTTGCAGAGACAGAAATAAAGCCAATCGCAGAAGAAATGGATGAAACAGAAGTTTTCAATTTGGATCTGGTGAAGAAGCTTCAGCAGTTTGGATTGATGGGCATTCCGTATTCCAGAAATTATGGCGGCGTAGGTGGAGATTACCTTGGCTATGCACTTTGCATGGAAGAGATCTCCAAGATAGACGCAAGCACAGGAATCACCATTTCCGTACACACTTCCCTTGCTTGTTCCTGTATCGATAGCTTTGGTACAGAAGAGCAAAAACAGCAATGGTTAAGACCCCTTGTAGATGGTTCAAAAGTAGGATGCTATGGATTGACAGAACCAAATGCAGGAACAGATGCAGCAGGACAGCAGACAAAAGCAGTACTAGATGGTGACCACTATGTGATCAATGGTGCAAAAATATTCACAACAAACTCAGGATTTGCAGATACCTTTGTATTGTTTGCAATGACAGACAAATCCAAAGGAACAAAAGGAATCTCTGCATTTGTACTAGATAGAAACACACCAGGATTGACAGTAGGAAAGAATATCCCAAGAATGGGTATCCGAGCAGCGTCAAACTGTGAAGTAGCATATGAAAACGTAAGAATCCCAGTAAGCCAGAGACTAGGAAAAGAAGGAGACGGCTTTAAGATTGCAATGAAGGCGCTAGACGGGGGACGTATCGGAATCGCAGCACAGGCAACAGGAATCGCACAAGGAGCATTAAACGAAGCAATCAAATATATCAAAGAAAGAAAACAATTTGGAAAGAGAATTTCTTCCTTCCAGAATACACAATTTAAAGTTGCCGACCTGCAGACAAAGATAGATGCAGCAAGACTAATGACATGGAGAGCGGCCGTAGCAAAAGACAATGGAGAAAACTACGGACCAATGGCAGCAATGGCAAAACTGTTTGCATCCGACGTAGCGAATGACGTGACAAGAGCATGCGTACAGCTGATGGGTGGATATGGATACTCCAGAGAATATCCAGTAGAAAGAGCGATGAGAGACGCGAAGATTACAGAAATCTACGAAGGAACATCTGAAGCAATGAAGATGGTAATCGCAGGATCCATGAAAATCAGCTAAAGAAAAACGTATCGTCACGGGGCGAAGAAGCGCCGGTAAAAATGCCAAAAGGAGAAGAAAGATGAAAATCGTTGTATGTATAAAACAAGTACCAGATACAAATGAAGTAAAGCTTGATCCGGTAACAAATACACTAATCAGAGAAGGCGTACCAAGCATTATCAATCATGATGACAAATCCGGAATCGAAGCAGCATTACAATTAAAAGAAAAAGTAGGCGGAACAGTGACCGTAGTATGTATGGGACCACCGCAGGCAGACGTAGCATTGAGAGAAGCGCTGGCAATGGGATGCGACGAAGCAGTATTGGTATCCGCAAGAGAATTCGGAGGATCTGATACCTATGCAACAGCAACCATCATCGCAGCCGCATTAGAAAAAATCGGATACGATCTGGTATTAACAGGAAGACAAGCAATCGACGGAGACACAGCACAGGTAGGACCACAGATTGCAGAAAACCTAGGAATTCCACAGGTATCATATGCAGAAGAAATCGATGTAGAAGGAGATAAAGTCATCGTAAAGAGACAGTACGAAGACAGATACCATATGATCGAAGTAAAGACCCCATGCCTGCTTACAGCACTACAAGAATTAGCAGAACCAAGATACATGCATGCAAGAGGCGTTGTAGAAGCATATGAAAAAGAAATCAAAGTATATGGCTTTGAAGAGCTAAAAGATGCGCTGAACCCAGAACACATCGGATTGAAAGGATCGCCAACAAACGTATTCAGATCCTTCACAAAACAAGCAAAAGGACAAGGAACCGTATATGCAGATCTGAGTGTGGATGAGTTTGTACAGATTATTATAGATAAGATGGAAGAACGCCACATCATTTAGTAAGCTTGATAAATTTGCCCATGGCGTGTCATGCAACCTGCAATCGGTTCACGTATCAAAAGTACGCTCCGCTCTCATTTGGATGCATGACTAGCCGAAAACAAATTTCTCAGCGCTTGTGAATTTGAACAGAATCATAAGGAGGAAATCTGAAAATGAGTAAAGATATATACGTTGTAGTAGAGCAAAGAGATGGCAATATTGCGAAGGTTGGTCTGGAACTAATCGGAGAAGCAACAAAGCTCGCTGCAGATTTAGGACAAAAAGTAGTAGGAGTACTACTAGGAGATAACATCAAAGGACAGGCACAGAAGGTCATCGAATATGGAGCAGATTCCGTAGTATACGTAGAAGATCCAATGCTAGCAGAATATGTAACAGAACCATATGCAAAAGCATTGACAGCAGTCATCAAAGAATGCGATCCGGAAATCGTACTGTTTGGAGCAACCTCCATTGGAAGAGACCTAGCACCAAGAGTAGCATCCAGAGTACACACAGGACTCACTGCAGACTGCACAAAGCTTGACATCGATGTATGGAAGGCAAATGAGGAAGATCCGGGTCAGAAATTATTGTTCATGACAAGACCAGCATTTGGCGGAAACATCATGGCAACCATTCTTTGTAAATATTACAGACCACAGATGGCAACGGTAAGACCAGGAGTAATGAAAAGACTGGACAAAGATACAACAAGAACAGGCGAAATCAAAGAAATCAAAGTTGCATTTGAAGCGAGCGATATGAATGTAGTGATTCGAGAAGTAGTAAAAGAAACACACAAAAAATCTGATATTACAGAAGCGAAAGTACTGGTATCTGGCGGACGTGGAATTGGTTCCCCAGACTTCTTTGAAAAACTCAGAGAAGTTGCAGACGTACTTGGAGGAGATATTTCTTCCTCCAGAGCAAACGTAGATGCAGGGTGGGCAGCTAAAGACAGACAGGTAGGACAGACCGGAAAAACTGTAAGACCGGACTTATACCTTGCATGCGGTATCTCAGGAGCAATCCAGCACGTAGCAGGTATGGAAGGCTCAGAATGCGTTATCGCAATCAACAAGAACGATACAGCACCAATCTTTGATGTAGCTGATATCGGTATTGTTGGCGATGTAAAAGTAATCATTCCGAAGCTAACAGAAGCTTTGAAGAAATACAAGGTAGCTAACGAATAATATAGCAAATTACTACTCCAATATAAAAAAAGTTAATCAACCACGCAAAAAATAGTGCCACTGGCACTATTTTTTGTTTGTAGTGATGGTTGTAGCACAATATATTTACATACACTTATAGAATAGAAGTTTTGTTATTTGTTTATCAAAAATGGGAATGATTATCATTTTTATCATTGGGTATTAATAGAAATATCATATCATACTGTATTACTAGTAATAAGAATGGGGCGTAGACATATGAAGTTAAAAGAGTTTATTTATGATAAAAAAATAATAGGTCTGATAATAATCCTTGTAGTATCTTTGATTCTGTATTTTTTCATTGGAGTTTTTTCTGGTGATAAACAATATTCTTCTTTGGCAATATCAACAGATGACTACGTTGAAAAAATTGTTGCAACAGGACAGGCTCAATATGCAACACAAATCACAATCCTTGCAGAAGTAGAGGGTAGAATTCAATCCATTACTAGCCGTGATGGGCAGATAATTCCTAATGGAAATCAATTCTTAACGATATATAATGCTGATCAGGAATATGAGCTTAAATCAAAAGAAGCAGCTTATATACAGGCTTCTTCCGACTATGAACAACTAATATCCTTTGAATATCCTTCCTCAGTACAAGATAGCAATTATTTATCTACTGAAAAAGAAAGAGCAAAGAAGGACTATGATTCTGCCATTTTATTATACGATACAGGGGCTATATCAGAATTAGAACTATTAGAGAAAAAAGCAGCGTATGAATTAGCTTTATCCGAGGCCCAATCAGCATTGTATCAAGAAAGATCTTTAGGAGACAATGGAGCTCTTCGGAAAAATGCGTATGCAAAGCTGGAAAATGCGAAAGCTGCATATGATAATGTGTTAAATAATCAACAAAAATATCAAATTATTGCTCCTTGGGATGCAATTTTATTGAAAGCATATGTTAATCCATCAGATTTTGTGTCAAAAGGCGATATTCTTGCTGAAATTGGAAAAATTGAAGAGTATGAAGTTGTAGTTGACATTGATGAAAAATACTATCCTTTTTTGAAAACAGGGATGGATGCATCAGTTGCTTTAGAAAACAGTATTGAAAACAGCAATACTCAGGGCGTCATTTCATCCATTACACCTTTGATTAATGAGGATACGGGTTCTTTTCAGGTAATTATTTCGCTACCCCAAACGTTTCAGTATCAGGCAACAAATCTAACTGTTACGGTTACGCTGCCAATCTATAAAATGGATGATGCGATTGTTATTCCAAAAGAATATTTGTCAGATGATGAGAATCATGTATATCTGTATTTAGATGGGAAAACCAGATTGACAGCTATTGAATATCAAAAAATGCCATCTTCTCAGTTGGTGGTTATAAAGGGTCTCAAATCAGGAGATCAAATTATTTTACCAGATGAATTTTTGGTAGATGGGGAATCGGTTAAACTGAAATGAGATGAGGTGAGCTCGTGAAATATGAATGGAAAATTGCAATGCGTTTTTTGCAAAAAGGAAGAGGGCAAACGGTATTAATCCTTCTTGGAATCGCCATTGGTGTTGCGGTTCAAATCTTTCTGAGTTCATTGGTAACCAGTTTACAAGCAGGTCTAATTGAACAAACGGTCGGAAATGCAGCACAAATACAAATAAAAGGCAATGAATATAATCTAGATGAATATGTGAAAGAGCAGAAGCCTAAGGAGGGTGCTGTTTTAAGAGGCAATTATATTCAAAGGGAAGCTAGATTGGAAAATTGGCGGATGATTGAAGAAATCATAGATAAAGACTCTCGTGTGAAGGTTAGCTCTCCCTTGGTTCAAGGTAACGGAATCGTTAATAATACCGGAAAGAGTCAGTCTGTAATGGTCAAAGGCATTCTCCTTGGAAAAGCGGATCAAATATATCAGATTTCTCCACGATTGATCGCAGGAAATTTAAGTTTAGAGGGAAATTATGTTTTTGTTGGAAATTCCCTTGCAGCTACATTAGGACTAGAGTATGGAGATAGTATAAAATTATTTATATCGGAGGGAGTTTCCATTCCGCTGGTAGTAAATGGAATCTTCGATCTTGAAAATGAGCAGATCAATCAGAATACGATATTTATTGATTTGAAAAGAGCTCAAAAATTGTTTGGAATGGGTAGTGGAATCAGCATGCTGGAAGTTCAGCTATTTGATCCATTTTTATCTGATTTGGTTACAGAGGATTGGCGTATTCTTCCTGGAAATCTGGTTTTGGAAGAGTGGAAGGAACAGAATAAACAATTACTGATTGCATTATCAAGCCAGAGCAGTTCATCATATACGATTCAGTTTTTTGTAATTTTAGCAGTTACATTAGGAATTTCAAGCGTTTTGGCAATATCAGCAGTTCAAAAATCCAAGGAAATTGGGATTCTAAAGGCGATGGGAGCGACGAAAAAAAGTGTAGGGCAAATTTTTTTGTTTCAAGGGTTGATACTTGGAATAATAGGATCCATGTTAGGTCTTGGGATAGGCATTTTTCTAATAGATTTTTTTGGATATATGAATCAAGCAAATCAAGCCTTGTCTGTTGAAATAAAGTGGGGCAGTGCATGGATGATTTGTTTACTCTCAACTATATGTGGAATGCTTGCATCTTTAATTCCTGCAAGAAAAGCAGCAAATTTAAACCCAATGGAGGCAATTAAAATTGGATAATTTATTATTATATGGTGAAGCATTAGTAAAAGAATATGGTGCAATGGTAAAAACCAGAGCTTTAGATGGGGTTGATTTTCAAATACAAAAAGGTGAATTCATGAGTATCATTGGGGCATCTGGATGTGGAAAAACTACATTATTAAATTTGGTGGGAGCTTTGGATTTTCCTACATCAGGGAGTATGTTGTTTGAAGGTGAAAACATGGCTTCATGGGACGAAGAAAAACTTGCAAAATATAGAAACCATTCTATTGGATTTGTTTTTCAATTTCATCACCTATTACCTGAATTTACAGCCTTAGAGAATGTTCTAATGCCTGCTTGGATCAATCGAGGATTTGCTACTAAGGAAAAAGAAAAAAGAGGAATAGAACTTCTTGAATTAGTGGGACTGGGGAATCGTATGAATAATATGTCCGCCAATCTATCTGGTGGACAACAGCAGCGAGTTTCTATTGCAAGAGCATTGATTAATGATCCACAATTGGTCTTAGCTGATGAGCCGACAGGAAATTTAGATTCGGATGCAACGGCACAAGTATTTGAACTTCTTCGGTCTATTAACCATCAAATGGGAATTGCTTTTTGTATCGTGACCCATGATATTGGAATCGCGAATCTGTCAGATCATATGATAGAAATGAAAGACGGAAAAATTATAAATGACCAATGGAATAATGTGCGATAGGGGAAAAAATGAGAATAGGATATGCATGCCTTACGATAGGCGTACGAAGTTCAAACTTTAAAAGCTGTACCCAGAAAAATGCTACCAATGAAAATTTAACCGAATTAATTACCTATAACTTAGGTGTTTTGGATAAAATCATTGAGTATAATATTTCTCAGGGGATATCCATGTTTCGAATCACATCTGACTTGATACCATTTGGGTCAAGTCCAATAAACTCGTTGCCTTGGCATGATATTTTTGCCAGTCAATTTCAAAAAATAGGAGAAAAAATAAAGAAATCCAGAATGCGTGTATCCATGCATCCTGGTCAGTACACCGTGCTGAATTCAAAAGATGAAGATGTAGTTTACCGAGCAGTTAAGGATTTAGAATATCATGAAAAGATACTGGCGGCTATGGGTTTAGACAATCAGCATAAAATTATTCTCCATATTGGAGGCGTTTATCAAGATAAAGAAGAGGCCATGAAAAGATTTTGTAGGCAATATGAGGCACTGTCTGATGAGATAAAAGGAAGATTAATCATTGAAAATGATGACAAATCATATACCATAGCTGATGTACTTTCCATTGGAGAATTGATGGGGATTCCAGTTGTTTTTGATAATCTTCATAATCGAGTACTGCCTTCAGATGAACCACATACTGAGGCAGAATGGATGAAGCGATGCAAGGAAACATGGACTGAAAAAGATGGGAATCAAAAAATCCATTATTCTCAACAAGCAGCAGGAAAAAGGGCAGGCTCTCACTCAGATACAATACTTGCATCTGAGTTTTTGGATTTCTATGGACACATAACAGATTTAAATCCAGATATCATGCTTGAAGTAAAGGATAAAAACCTTTCAGCAATAAAATGCAACAACCTAATCAGAAAAAATTGTGAGATGAAATACTTAGAAAAAGAATGGAGCCGGTATAAATATAGTGTTTTAGAACGATCTCCATCTGATTATAAAAAAATAAGAATCCTTTTACAAGATAAAACAAAATACCCAGCAAGAGCATTTTATGAACTGATAGAGCATGCATTTTTAACGGCTGAAAATAAAGGATATTTAGTCAATGGGGCCCAGCATGTATGGGGATATTTCCGAGGAAAGGCATCCGAAAAGGAATCGGAACGGTTTCATAAAATGATAGAAGAAGCCAGTGGTTTTTCTGATTTTGAAAAAATCAAGAAATATCTATGGAAGTTAACGGAAAAATACCAGCAACCGTATTTGATGGAATCTCTATATTTCTTTTTGGGTTACTGAGAGCAAATGAAAAACACTACGCGGAACCTTAAGAAAGAATCATCGCATGCGTAAAAAAATCGTAAAGTCCTTGACAGAATATAATTAATCTCATATAATGAACAAAATCAATAAAAGAAACCGATGAAGTGGAGATAAAAACAAATCGTGCATTCACAGAGAGCCGGGATTGCTGAGAACCGGTAAACGCAGCTTGTTAAATGGACCACGGAGGGCGCAGTCAAAAGAAGCAATTCTTAGTATTCTGCGACGTGTAGGCATACGTCAGTTGCCGAGGATATGTTGGTATCCTGCTAAGTGTGTGGTTTTCCACAAAACAAGGTGGCACCGCGGGTTTTAAGTATTTGAACTCGTCCTTGACAGTATTTCTGTTGAGGACGGGTTTTTTGTATTGTTTAGAAAAACCTTGACCATAACTAAACTTTGGAGGTAGAGAAATGTTTAGACCCAGTCTTGAAGAAACCACAGCCTTTATGGAGGATTATCAGGTTGTTCCAGTTAGTTGTGAAATTTTATCAGATGTGAAAACACCCATTGAGGTCCTAAAAACACTGAAAAGTATTAGTCAACATTGTTACATGTTAGAAAGTATCGAGAATCCAGAGCAGTGGGGTCGATATACCTTTCTAGGATACGATCCGAAACTGGAAATTACATGTACCGATGGCACAGTAAAAATAAATGGTGGTACGACAATTACTATGGAAACGGAGCAACCTGGAGCGTATATCAGAAGGATTATAAAAGAGAATAAGAGCCCTAAGTTTTCATATTTGCCGCCTTTTACGGGAGGTCTGGTTGGATACTTCTCCTACGATTATATCAAATATAGTGAGTCAACACTGAAGCTAGATGCAGACGACCAAGAAGGTTTTAAAGATGTAGATTTGATGCTATTTGACAAAGTCATTGCTTTTGATAATCTAAAACAAAAAATTATCTTAATTGTAAATGTAAAAACGAACAAACTGGAAGCTAATTATAAGAAAGGTATTCTTGAACTGGAACAGATGATAAGGTTGATTCAGGAAGGAACAGGATGTGAGGAAAAACCTGCAATCATCAAGTCTGATTTTAAACCTTTGTTTAGCAAAGAAGAATACTGCAATATGGTTGATAAAGCCAAAGAATATATCAAGGAAGGGGATCTCTTTCAGGTAGTACTGTCCAATCGATTGGAAGCAGAATTTGAAGGGAGCTTGCTGAATACTTACAGAATTTTGCGGTCCACAAATCCATCTCCCTATATGTTTTACTTCTCTGGAGAAGACATGGAAATCGCTGGTGCATCCCCAGAAACTTTAGTAAAACTACAAGACGGTGTTTTATATACGTTCCCATTAGCTGGTACGAGAGTAAGGGGAAAGACAATAGAAGAAGACGAGGCGTTAGAAAAGGAACTTTTAGAAGATCCAAAGGAATTGGCTGAACATAACATGCTGGTGGATTTAGGAAGAAATGATATTGGAAAAATCAGTAAATTTGGAACGGTAGAAGTAGATCGGTATCTAACCATTGAGAAGTTTTCTCACGTTATGCATATTGGATCTACCGTAAAAGGGCTCATAAGGGATGATAAGGATGCTTTAGATGCTGTGGATGCTGTGTTGCCAGCGGGGACTTTGTCGGGAGCACCGAAGATTAGGGCTTGTGAGATTATCAATGAATTAGAAAATAACAAAAGAGGAATTTATGGTGGTGCAATTGGATATATCGATTTCACAGGGAATTTGGATACCTGCATTGCAATACGTATTGCATATAAGAAAAATGGCAAAGTATTCGTAAGATCGGGAGCTGGGATTGTTGCCGACAGTGTCCCAGAAAATGAGTATCAAGAATGCTTAAACAAAGCACAAGCAGTCACCAATGCGCTGGCAAAGGCAGAGGAGGTATTTGGACAATGATTTTATTAATTGATAACTATGATAGTTTTTCTTATAACTTATATCAACTGATAGGTTCTATCAATCCAAACATTGTGGTAAAACGAAATGATCAAATTACCATAGAAGAAATTGATGCAATGTGTACAGAAGCAATTATTTTGTCTCCTGGCCCAGGAAAACCATCTGATGCAGGAATTTGTGTTGAAGCCGTAAAACATTTTGCAGGTCGTATACCAATTCTAGGAGTTTGTCTGGGACATCAAGCTATCTGTGAGGCGTTTGGTGCAACTGTGTCATATGCAAAAGAATTAATGCATGGTAAGCAGTCATTGATAAATGTGGATCATAATAGCTTAATCTTTATGAATATGGAGCCTACTTTACTAGGTGCTAGATACCATTCGCTTGCTGCAATAGAAGAAACCATGCCAGAAACACTTTTTATCATCGGACGAACGGAGGATGGTGAAATTATGGCAGTAAAACATAGAGACTTTGACGTTTATGGATTGCAATTTCATCCAGAATCCATCTTGACGCCAGAAGGAAGAACGATTATGAAGAATTTTTTGGGAGGTATCAAATATGATTCATGAAGCAATCAAAATCGCCGTTCAAGGCAATTCTTTATCATATGATATGGCAAAAGGTGCAATGGATGAAATTATGGAAGGAATCGCATCTTCAGCACAAATCGCCAGTTTTTTAACTGCAATGCGCATGAAAGGCGAAAGTATAGAAGAGATTACAGCATGTGCTTCTGTCATGAGAGAAAAGGCACTTCGGATTGTTCCTTCTTATGATGTTATGGATATTGTTGGAACTGGTGGTGATGAAGCTGGAACTTTTAATATTTCAACCACTTCATCTTTTGTAGTTGCGGCAAGCGGAATCCCTGTAGCGAAGCATGGAAACCGTAGTGTTTCCAGCAAGAGTGGTGCGGCAGATGTTCTGGAACATCTAGGAATCAATATTCAGTTGTCGCCAGAAAAGAGTAAAATTCTATTAGATCGAATTCAACTTTGTTTCATGTTTGCCCCAGTTTATCATAGCTCAATGAAATATGCGGCTCCTGTAAGAAAAGAGCTGGGAATCAGAACGATTTTTAATATCCTTGGGCCCCTCTCAAATCCTGCAGGGGCATCCATGCAGCTGATGGGTGTATACGACGAAGGGTTACTAGAACCGTTGGCAAAAGTTCTGATGAATCTAGGTGTAAAAAAAGGAATGGTTATTCATGGAAAAGATGGTCTTGATGAAGCAACATTGACGAAAGAAACGCAGGTCATTGAAATCAATGAAAGTACCATGACAAAGTATCTGGTTGCACCAGAAGATTTTGGTTTAGAACGTTGCAAAAAAGAGGATTTGCTCGGTGGTGATGGTGCAGAAAATGCTTTAATTACAAGGGGGATTTTAAATGGAACCATTCAGGGTCCTAAGAGAGAAATCATTTTACTAAATGCAGGTCTAGCACTTTATGCAGGCAGAAAATCAAAGAGTATAGCAGATGGAGTGAAAAAAGCGGGGGAGCTAATCGATTCTGGAGCCGCACTTTCAAAATTAGAACAGATGAAAAAAGTATCGAATGAGGTAAGTATATGAGCGATATCTTAAATACCATCGCATTGAAGAGAAGAGAAAGAGTAGCAGAAAAAAAAGCAAAAATTTCAATGGCTGAAATGTTAAAAATGGCTCATGATAATCCATATAGAAGAGAATCGTTTGCGCTAGAAAAAGCTTTGAAAAAGGAGGGGCTTTCCTTTATCTGTGAAGTAAAAAAAGCATCTCCATCAAAAGGTGTATTGGCAGAGGAATTCCCTTATGTATCAATTGCCAAAGAATATGAAAAGGCAGGAGCATCGGCAATATCTGTTCTCACTGAGCCTGATTGGTTTATGGGAAAAGATCATCATTTGATGGAAATAAGAGAGCAGGTTACGATTCCGATTTTGAGAAAAGATTTTACGATTGATGCCTATCAAATATACGAAGCGAAAGCAATCGGGGCAGATGGTGTTCTTCTTATTTGTTCTTTGCTTGGAAAAGAGCAAATGAAAGAATACATGGATATCGCCAAGGAACTAGGACTATCTGTACTCGTAGAAACCCATACCGAAGAAGAGGTATATCAAGCAATAGACTGTAACGCGTCTGTTATTGGGGTAAATAATCGAAATTTAAAAACATTTGAAGTTGATTTACAAAATTCGATAAACCTTAGAAATCGCATTCCAAAGTCTATCACATTTATTTCTGAAAGCGGAATAAGGACAGCCGATGATATTAAGCTATTGATGAAATATGGGGTTGATGGGGTTCTGATTGGAGAAACGTTGATGAAAAGTGAAAACAAATTTGAATTACTTAATCGATTCAGAGGAATCAACCATGCCTAAAATTAAAATTTGTGGACTGATGAGAATAGAAGATATTTTTGCCGTCAATGAGGCAAAACCTGATTATATTGGATTTGTGTTGGCTGAAAGCAGAAGGCGACTTACATTTGAGCAGGCATATTTTTTAAAGAATGAGCTGGACGTAGATATTGAAGCAGTTGGCGTTTTTGTAGATGCATCGATAGAGGAAGTTGTAAAGTACTTATCTGAAGGTGTGATTGATATTCCACAACTCCATGGCAATGAGAGTGAAGCATACATTCAAAAATTAAAGGCAGCATATCCGTGCAAAGTAATCAAAGCTATTCAAGTACACACATCGGAAGATATTAAAAAAGCACAGGAATTATCTGCCGATTACTTATTGCTGGATCAGGGAAAAGGTGGAACGGGGCAAAGTTTTGATTGGAGTTTGATTGAACCTTGTGAGAAACCATTTTTTCTAGCTGGAGGAATTCAACTGGATAATTTAGCATTGGCGTTAGAAAAAGTGAATCCATATGCAGTTGACTTAAGCAGTGGAGTAGAAACGGATGGACAAAAAGATAAAGATAAAATTGTTGAAATTGTAAGGAGAGTAAAACATGGCGAAAGGTAGATTTGGTATCCATGGAGGACAATATGTTCCAGAAACATTGATGAATGAATTGATCCATCTGGAGGAACAATACGAATATTACAAAAATGATCAGGATTTTCAGGATGAATTAAAGCAATTATTAGATGAATATGCAGGCAGACCATCCTTGCTATATTATGCAGATAAAATGACAAGGGATTTGGGTGGCGCAAAAATATATCTAAAAAGAGAAGATCTCAATCATACTGGTTCACACAAAATTAATAATGTACTAGGACAGGTACTGCTTGCAAAACGCATGGGGAAAACAAGAATCATTGCTGAAACCGGCGCAGGACAACATGGAGTTGCTACTGCAACTGCAGCAGCACTTCTTGGAATGGAATGTGAAATCTTTATGGGAGAAGAGGATACAGAAAGGCAAGCCTTAAATGTATACCGTATGGAGCTTTTAGGTGCAAAAGTAAACCCAGTGATAAGCGGGACAAGGACATTAAAGGATGCTGTCAATGAAACCATGAGAGAATGGGTTTCTCGGGTAGATGATACCCACTATGTGCTTGGTTCTGTGATGGGTCCGCATCCATTTCCTACAATTGTGAGAGATTTTCAAAGCGTCATCAGCAGAGAAGCCAGAAATCAAATATTGGAAAAGGAAGGGAAGCTGCCAGATGTAGTAATGGCTTGCGTTGGAGGCGGAAGCAACGCAATGGGAATGTTTTATCACTTTATTCCCGACCAAGATGTGAAATTGATTGGGTGCGAAGCTGCTGGCCATGGGGTAGATACCGTTCAACATGCTGCGACCATAGCAAAAGGTAGTCTGGGAGTTTTTCATGGCATGAAATCATATTTCTGTCAGGATGAATTTGGACAGATTGCACCAGTATATTCTATCTCGGCAGGATTGGACTATCCAGGGATTGGACCAGAGCATGCAAATCTTCACGATCTAGGCCGTGCAGAATATGTACCCATCACCGATGATGAAGCGGTAGATGCATTTTATTATTTGGCAAAAATAGAAGGAATTATTTGTGCAATTGAGAGTGCGCATGCTGTGGCACACGCAAGAAAGATTGCGCCCAATATGAGTAATGAGCAGAGTATTGTGATTTGCCTCTCGGGTAGAGGTGATAAGGATGTGGCAGCCATTGCCAGATATAAGGGGGTAGACTTACATGAGTAGAATAGGAAATGCTTTTGATCATGGTAAAGCATTCATTGGGTTTGTAACTGGTGGAGATCCTAGTATGAAAAGCAGTGAAGAGTTTATCGAACAACTGATTCAATCCGGCGTTGATTTAATCGAAATTGGCGTACCGTTTTCAGATCCCATTGCGGAAGGTCCTGTGATTCAATCTGCAAATTTAAGAGCGTTAGCAGAGGGGACTACCACCGATAGCATTTTTCATCTTGTTGGAAATATTAGGAACAAAACAGAGGTTCCAGTGGTCTTGCTTACATACTTAAATCCTGTTTTCAAATATGGATATGAGCGTTTTTTTGGAAACTGTAAGAAGTTTGGTGTAGATGGTATTATTATTCCAGACCTGCCATTCGAAGAAAGACACGAAGTATCCGTTATAGCGGACAAATTTGGGATTGATTTGATTGTTCTCGTTGCACCTACTTCAAAAGAGCGTATTCGAAAAATTGCATCGGTTGCAAAGGGATTTGTTTATATCGTCTCGTCTATGGGTGTGACTGGGATGAGAAGTGAAATAACTACAGATTTAGCTGGCATCATAGAAACGGTCAAAGAGGTTACGAAGGTACCTACTGCTGTTGGATTTGGAATCAATACACCTGAACAAGCTAGAAAGATTGCGAAACTTGCAGATGGGGTTATTGTTGGCAGTGCCATTGTTAAAATCATCGAAGAGCATAAAGATAATGCGGGAGCTTATTTATATGAATTTGGCAAGGGTCTAACAGATGCAATAAAGGAGTAAGACGATGCTGTTTGCGATAAAAGACAAAACTGCCGAAAGAACAAGAGTTTCTGTTGGCAAAACTATCATAGGTGATGGATATTTTACGGTGATTGCAGGTCCCTGTTCGGTGGAAAGCAAAGAACAGATTATTACCACTGCAAACGCAGTAAAACGAAGTGGCGCATCCATATTACGGGGCGGTGCATTTAAACCAAGAACTTCGCCATATTCGTTTCAAGGCCTGCAAGAGGAAGGTTTGGACTTTTTATTGGCGGCGAAAAAGGAAAGTGGACTGCCAATTGTAACTGAAATCATGAATGAGTCTCAGTTATCAATGATGGAACACATCGACTTGATTCAAATTGGAGCTAGAAATATGCAGAATTTTGATTTGTTAAAGGCAGTGGGAAGAGGTAAAAAACCAGTTCTCTTGAAAAGAGGCCTTGCAAACACAATAGAAGAATTGCTTTATAGTGCGGAATATATTCTAGCTGAGGGAAATCCTTCTGTGATACTTTGTGAGCGAGGCATCAGAACCTTTGAACCGTTGACGCGCAATACCCTTGATTTATCTTCTGTTCCTATTCTGAAGGAGAGAACACACCTACCTGTAGTTGTGGATCCCAGCCATGCTGCTGGAATTCGAAGCCTTGTGGGTCCACTTTCCAAAGCAGCAATCGCAGTAGGGGCAGATGGATTAATGATTGAATCCAATCTCAATCCAGAGGAATCGTTATCTGACGGGGCGCAATCTTTAAGCTTGGATGAATTCGATGATTTGATGCAAGAAATCAAAGAACGTGTTTTTTTTGAGAAAAAAGTCATGAAATCGTAGCATTCTTGAGAAAAGCAGGAGAAACACTTGAAGTATTCGCCGAAAACGGGTAATATATCCTTCTAAGGCGGTGAAAAATAATGAACCAATATCATCATATGACCATAAGGAATACAACAGGTACAACAACGCATACCAGTGAAAAAAGAAAAAGGGGCAGGCTGAAAATATTTCTTGGCTATGCTTCTGGCGTTGGAAAAACCTATTCCATGATTGATGATGCCCATGAAAAGTTTAGAAGTGGGATCGATGTGGTTGTAGGGTATGTGGAACCACATGCAACAGGGGAAACAAAGGATTTGTTGGAAGGTTTGCCATCCATTCCAATGAAAACAATAAAGCATGGCAGTCAACAGGTCAAAGAATTTGATTTAGATGCAGCATTAGAGCGGAAGCCTGAGGTGCTTCTTGTTGACGAGCTGGCACATTCTAATGCACCTGAAATGCGAAATAAAAAAAGATATCTGGATATTGAGGAATTGCTCAATGCAGGTATTGATGTATATACCACGCTCAATATACAAAACTTGGAAAGCTTAAATGACGTAGTACAAAGAATCACAAAAGTTGATGTGAATGAAACGATACCAGATTACATTTTTGACAGCGCAGATACGGTTGAAATCATTGACTTTTCACCAGATGAATTGTTGAAGCGGTTTGAAGAGGGTAAGATATCTAGACCAGTAAGATCGCTTAATATGATAAAATTTATCTTTACAAAAGAAAATCTTCGATTATTACGTGAAATTGCCATGAGGAAAGCGGCAGACAGAATCAGTCATGATAATCAAAGTGAAAAAATTGTAAAAGATAAGATTGTGAGCACTAAGTTTTTGGTGTATATTGATCCATCGATGTCATCTTCTAAGTCGATACGGTGGGCAGCAAGAGCAGCGGATGCTTTTCATGCACCATGGGTTGCAGTGTATGTAGATAATAATGGAAATGACAATGAAGCTGAAATTCAGGATAATCTCGATTTAGCAAAGAGACTTGGAGCTGAAGCGGTAAGACTAAATGGATATCAGATTGCAGAAACATTAGCTGAATATGCTAGAATTTCAGGAATCACAAATATTGTTATCGGAAATATTGGCAGAAAAAGCTCGCTGAGCAAGCTGTGGAAAACGAACATAGAAGAAAAACTGGTAACACTTTTGCCAAATGTAGAAATTCATATTATTCCAGAACTACCGAGGATACGATACCGTAAACAAAGGAAAATCAAAATATCTGAGAATCTGATTTTTACTTGGGCAGATACTGGAAAGACAATTGCAATTATGGGGGCAGCTACATTACTTTCAATGGGGCTTGGATCACTCAATACAGAAGATCAAACTGCAATCATGCTATACATTCTGTCTGTTTTGATTATATCAAGAATTACAGATGGATACCTTTATGGTATTGCAGCATCGGTTTTAAGTGTATTGCTGTTTAATTTCTTCTTTACCATGCCGCTTTATTCATTCAATGTAATTCAATCTGGATATCCTATTACCTTTACAATTATGTTTATTGCTGCATTTATCACGAGCACACTAACGGTGAGAATCAAAACCCAGATTAAATTATCAGCAGAACGAGAACATAGAACGAAGCTGTTATATGAAATCAATAAGAAATTCTTAGTGACAAGAGGTCTTGATAATATCGTAAATCTGACCAACGAGTATATCACAAAGATATTTGATCGAGCAGCAGTTTTTTATACGGATGATCCAAATCACACCTCCGCTGGATATTTTATGGAATCGATGACAGATCCATATACCTCAAACCTGATGGAGCCTGAGGAACGAGCTGTAGCCCAGTGGGTATATGTAAATAAAAAACGGGCTGGTGCTGGTACGGATACTCTAAAAAATGCAATGGCGTTTTATTATCCGATTCTATCCCAAGGAAATATCTTAGGCGTAATTGGTGTTTCTTGTGTGAAGGGGAAATTAGATCAGGACAATCGTCAATTTCTACGAATGCTTGCTTCCCATGCTGCTATGGCGTTAGAAAGACAGCGACTATCAGACGAGCAACGTAGAATACTCGTTGACTCAGAGCGAGAAAAAGTCAGAAGCAACTTGCTCCGTGCCATCTCCAGAGAATTAAGATGCCCACTCAATGGTATTGCGAAGGCCAGCACAGAATTGTTGGAAAAAGAATCAGTGATGGATTTGTATACGAAAAATCATATGATAGCTGCAATGGGTGAGGATGCGAAATGGCTCACTCGAATGGTTGAAAATCTTCTTTCGATTACAAAGCTAAATGAAGGAAAAACGACCATCATGAAATCTCCTGAATGGGCTATCAAAGTATTGGAAGATGCATTGAATCATTTAAAACGACGTCATCCAGAAAGAAAATTAGTACTAGAGTTCCCAGAGGAAGATTTTATTGTTCCTATGGATCGTGCTTTGATTGAGCAAGTATTAATCAACATTGTGGAAAATGCTATTTTGTATTCTATGGATCAGGATCAAGTGATTATTAGAGCAAAACTGGGAGCCGGATTTGCAGTATTTGAAGTGCAAGACCAAGGAAAACCCATTGCTTCGGAAGAGCTTTCACATGTATTTGATGGTTGTTTATATCAAGATGATCAGAGTGTGGATGGGCCAAAACGAGTAGGAAGCTTTGGGCTTGCTATCTCAATGTCTATCATTAAAGCACATGAAGGTATATTAGAAGCTACTAATTTGAATCACGGAGGAGTACAGTTTACATTTCAACTTCCTTTGGAAGAAAAGCATTCAGTATAAACAATTTTGAAAATGATTGTTTTGTAAAACTTATAAGGTCAGTACAAGACGAAAATGATTGCTATTTGGATAAGATAGCACCTCATTTTCGTTTTTTTGGGTAAAAATACGGTTTATTGTCTTGTGAATGGGTAAATTATCAGATAGAAATGCAATAAAAAATGTACTATACCTATAAATTATATTGATAGTCAAAAGAAAGTCTAAATTGAAACCGGAGGTATAATTTGAAAAGTGCTAAGATAATCTATTTGGCAGGTGGTTGCTTTTGGGGATTAGAAAAATATTTACAGAATATTTATGGAGTAATAAAAACCCAGGTAGGATATGCGAACGGTTTGACAGAAACACCTACATATGAAGAGGTTTGCAAAGATTCTGGTCATGCAGAAGTGGTTCGAGTGGAATATAATGAAAGCATGGTTTCTTTGGAGCAACTGATAACACTATTTGTTCAGGTAATTGATCCAGTCTCAATAAATCGCCAAGGCAATGATATTGGTATTCAGTATCGCACTGGTATCTATTTTGAAGATTTTGAGGATGAAAAGGCGATTCGGCAATTGATGAGACAACTTGAAAAACAGATCGAACAAAAGGTGCAAATCCAAGTGGAACCACTAGACCACTATTATCAAGCAGAAGAATATCATCAAAAATATCTTGATAAGCATCCTATGGGGTATTGTCATATTTCGACTGATGCTTTTGAACGTGTAAAAAAAACAATTGTAGACCCATTTCGATATCAAGCACCAGAAAAGGAGGATCTGGAAATGATGTTAACTTCGATACAGTTTGAAGTAACAATGAAAAATGGAACGGAACCACCATATCAAAACGAATACTGGAATAATGAAAAAAAAGGAATCTACGTTGATATCATTACAGGAGAACCTCTTTTTTCATCCAATGATAAGTTTGATGCTTGTGGATGGCCAAGTTTTACAAAACCAATTGATCCCGAGGTAATTACGGTACGAAAAGATTTTACACATGGCCTAATTCGTGAAGAGGTAAGAAGCAGAGTTGGAAATATACACCTCGGCCATGTCTTTTCTGATGGACCAAAAGAAGAGGGAGGAATGCGGTATTGCATTAACAGTGCTTCCTTGCGGTTTATACCTGCAGAATCCATGAAAGAAGAAGGCTATGAAATGTATTTAGAGTGGTTAAATACAGACGACCATTAGTTATTTGAGGAGTTCAATAGAATGGAGTATTGGCCTACGATACGAAGAATTTTAGTGAGCATGATAGTGCTGTGGATGATACTTTTTATCACCCCGTTTTCTATTGGAGAAGAAAAAATCCAGAATAAAACGGGTAACATTCTAGTGATTTATACTGGAAGTATCTATACTCCTGCTATTTCTTTGTTTTCAGAAGGCTTCATTGCTACTTTAGAGGATTATGGATATCAAGCAACACAAATTCATAATGAAACAATTGATAAACATTTGAATCTGGATGACGATTATTTTGATGTATTTTATGAATACTTGGATAAAAAATATCGAAATACGGAACTTGATGCCATTGTAACTGTAGGAGATATGGCAACACAATTTATCTGCAATGAAGGGCTAAATTATCGAAAGGATGTACCCGTGATTGCATCAACGATAGGGCAACTTGAGTTCGATTTCAATTCAAATGGTAGAAAAATTGTGATTCTTGGGGGTGGGTATGATATTGAGGGGACCCTGGATCAGGCCTTTTTGTTGTTTCCCAAAACGAATACAGTAGCCGTGGTTGAAGGAATTATTCATACAGAGCAAAAAGAGAACAACAGAATCGAAAACTATATAAATACGCATCAAAAGAATACTAAGTTGATTTATATACAGAATGATAGTAAGGAGAGTATGTTACAAGAAGTGAGCAATCTGCCTGACTTTACAATTATTATGTATATTACATTTTTTAGAGATGGAAAGATGAATAATTATGTACCGAAAGCAGTTCTTCGTGAGATAGCTGAGGATACAAATGCTCCTATCTTTTCGTTTTTAGACACGATGTTGGATACAGGATGTATTGGCGGATCTATGTTTAGCCTTGAACATGAAGGAAAGAGAGCCGCAATACAAACAAATCAGGTAGTAAACAATCCAGAATCGTGGGAAGGAGCAAAACGAATACCGCCAGCATTTATTCCTATCTATGATGATAGGGTATTAAATAAATATCATATTGATGGCGAAATACTTCCTCAAAACGCAGATATTCGTTATGCTTTACAATCTACCTTTCAACGATATGCCTTATATTTATATTGTTTCGGCGCTATTCTTCTAATCTTCATCGTATTGACGGGACTTCTAATTGGAATAAATAGAAAAAAGACGATAGCACAGATTAAGCTTTCGTTAGTCAATGAAAAACTAGAACAGTATAATTCGAACCTTGCTGCAGAAATAGAAGAAAGGACAAGAGCCGAACAAGAGAGCCTCTATCTTTCTTATCATGATGCTTTAACTGGTTTATTTAACAGAAGATATTATGAGTTAATGCTGGAAAGGATGGATCAAAATGAAAATTTGCCTCTCAGCATTGTAGTGGGAGATGTAAATGGTTTAAAACTGATTAATGATGCCTTTGGACATGTACAAGGCGATCAAGTCTTGATTTTAGCTGCACGTGCAATCGATAGTCAAATCAGAGAGAATGATGTGGCTGCTAGATGGGGCGGAGATGAGTTTGTAATATTATTGCCAAATACGAAGATGGATGAAGCGGAGCAAATCGCAAATAAGATTCAAAATGAATATAAGACAGTATTTTTAGATAAGGTACAAATAAGCATATCTTTTGGCGTTGCCACAAAATATAAGGATGATGATGACATAATGGCGGTTCTGAAAATAGCCGAAAACACAATGTATCAAAATAAAAATGCAGAAACAGAAGGTATACGAAAAAGTACTGTGAACACCATCATCAATGCATACCATGCAAAAGATGAATTGGAGGAACTCCATGCTCGAAGGGTAAGTGATATGTGTTATGATATGGGGATTCATTTTGGAATGTCTGATAAAGAATCCAATCGGCTTAAGGTATTGGGGTTGATTCATGATATTGGTAAGATAGCAATTCAAGATGATATTATGAAAAAAGAAGGTATATATACTTCTCAAGAGAGAATTGAAATGGAGCGTCATGCGGAAATTGGATATCGGATCTTGATTGCTTCTAGAGAAATGAGTGATATGGCAGAGTGGGTCTGGTGTCATCATGAAAGATGGGATGGTAGTGGATATCCGCAAGGATTAGAAGGTGAAAAAATCCCATTGCAAGCGCGAATGCTTGCAGTGGCAGATAGCTTTGATGCGATGACTTCATGGAGACCATATAAAGCACCTTTGTCCATAGAAGATGCATTTGATGAGATGGAAAACAATGCGGGCAAACAGTTTGATCCAGTTGTAGTAAAGCTGTTTTTAGAAAAGATTGCCCCTAGTTTAATCAATAAATACCAAACTGATTTATCAGGGGAGGATGATCGTTTTATCAAATGAAATGAATTATATTTGAACAATGAACAATTTAGGGTTTGCATATTTCAAATGTCTTGATATAATAGAATGGATTATATTGTGAAGCAAGCCTAGTTTTATCATGAAAACTATGAAGTCGGTATTGTAGTTATTCTGTTGCAATTCATGTGCAATGTGTAAAAATAGAAATCAGTGATTTCGACATTTACACTTTTTTTATGGGATGATATAGGAGATAGGTATGCGACTAAATACAGATTTCTTCGACACGGACTTTGAGTTTCCATACAAGGGAAGCAAAATTCTTGTGCGTAATGATGGCGCAGAGGGAGAGAGCCTCTATATTAACGGTGAGCTACAAAGCCAAAATTTTGACTCGAGCAACGGTCAGCTCTTTGGAACGTTAATAACTCCAAGAGGAAAAGAAGAACAAATAGAAGTGGTATTAGGTGGAAAAAAGACAAGCGATTGCTTGATTTATGCAGACGGAGTTCTGATTCATCCAGAAGAGGTTCATATCGAATTTCTAAATGAATCAATTCCAAAGCAAGAAAAAATAAAGAAAAAGTTCTATCAAAATAGCCTGTTTTTTCCTTTTCTCATGATTCTGATTGTATCAGTATTTATGATTATTGTGATTGGCAATATGAATCATCAAAATGAAGCCTCAAGCAAATCAAATCATGAGAAACTCCAAGAAGAGTCAGCACAACCTGACCTGAAAAAAATGACTAATACGGAAGGTATTTCTGTTTACAATGTAGATTACGAATGGAATTACAAGTATTCCAATTGGACATTTCATTTAGAGATACCAGAAGAAGATTATCGATATTATCAAAATGTAGACCGCACTATGATTAAGAACTATAGTTATTATGTGAAAGATCCAACCGACGACGTTTATCTTGCTGCATTAGCAAATAAGTTTCAGGAAGGCTCTTATTCTGATTTGGATATGGTAAAAAACGTAATCTTATTTGTTCAAAGCCTTGAGTATTTAGATGATAAAGTAGGAACAGGGTACGATGAGTATCCCAAGTTTCCTTTAGAAACCCTGGTTGATCTTGGCGGCGATTGTGAAGATAGTGCAATTCTCTTAGCATCTCTCTTACGTGAATTAGGATATGGTGCCGTACTGGTGCAGTTTCAGAATCATATGGGAGTCGGTGTAAAAGGAGATGAATCATTGCCAGGAAGTTACTTTGAGTACAAAAACCAACGATATTATTATGTTGAAACAACTTCGCTTGGTTGGGAAATCGGTGAACTTCCAAAATCATTGGAAGGCAAGAGAGCAAAAGTTTTAAATTTAAATTAGTTTAGTTTTGAAGTTTAGAGGAGTACGAATGATAACAGTTACAAATGTCAGTGTAAATTTTAGTGGAACCAACCTGTTCAAGGATGTTAATTTAAAATTTACTCCGCAAAATTGCTACGGAATAATCGGTGCCAATGGTGCCGGAAAATCAACATTTTTAAGAATTCTTTCTGGGGATCTTGATCCTTCTACTGGGGATGTAAGCATTCCTGCTCATATGAGAATGTCTGTATTAAAGCAGGATCACTTTGCATATGATGAATTTAATGTTCTAGATACAATTATTATGGGAAATCAGAGATTGTACGATATTATGCAAGAAAAAGATGCACTATATGCAAAAGAGGACTTTACTGATGAAGATGGAATCAAAGCATCTGAATTAGAAGGCGAATTCGCTGAAATGAATGGATGGGAAGCAGAATCTGATGCAAGTCGCTTATTGCAAGGTTTAGGCCTTGGTGGTGATTATCTATATCGACAGATGGAGACCTTAACAGGAAAAGAAAAGGTTAAAGTATTGCTTGCTCAAGCATTGTTTGGTAATCCAGATATTATTCTTTTAGATGAGCCGACCAACCATCTTGACATTCTTGCAATCAATTGGCTTGAGGATTTTCTGCTGGAATATGAGGGTACTGTAATTGTGGTATCCCATGACCGACATTTTTTAAATACGGTATGTACCAGTATTGTTGATGTTGACTACGGAAAAATTAAAATGTTTGTTGGTAACTATGAGTTCTGGTATGAATCCAGTCAATTGATTCAAAAAATGGTAAAAGACCAGAATAAGAAGAATGAAGATAAGATCAAAGAATTACAGAGCTTTATTCAGCGATTCTCAGCAAATAAATCTAAGTCAAAGCAGGCGACGTCAAGAAAGAAACTGATTGATAAGCTTTCTGTAGAAGAGCTTCCTTCTTCCTCCAGAAGATATCCATTTGTTGGATTTGCTATGGATCGAGAGCCGGGAAAAGAAATATTGACTGTTGATGGAATTAGCAAAACGATTGAAGGTGTTAAAGTGCTGGACAACGTTTCATTTCGTCTCAACAAAGGTGACAAAATTGCATTGGTTGGTGAAAATGAAATTGCCAATACTACTTTATTCAAAATTTTAATGGAAGAAATGGAACCGGATGAAGGAACCTTTAAGTGGGGAGTCAGTACTTCGCAATCGTATTTCCCGATGGATCATTCGGAATTTTTCAATGATTGTGATTTGAATTTGGTAAAATGGCTTGGGCAGTTTACAGAAGAAACAACGGAAACCTTTATGAGAGGATTTTTAGGAAGAATGCTTTTTTCTGGGGATGATGTATTTAAAGCCGTAAAGGTTTTATCTGGAGGAGAAAAGGTTCGATGTATGCTTTCTCGTATGATGCTTTTTGGATCAAATGTTTTATTACTTGACCAACCAACAAACCATCTGGATCTAGAATCTATTACAGCTGTAAACAATGGATTAATTGATTTCAAGGGAAATCTTATTTTCTCATCCCATGACCATCAGTTTATTCAGACGATAGCAAATCGGATTATTGAAATTCAAAATGACGGAACGATTGTGGATCGTATGTGTACATATGACGATTACATAGAAAGTACTGTATCAAAATAAGACATTTGTGTGAAATTACGTTCCAATTTCTTGTTTTATCTGTTCATTTCAACTATAATATATAGGTTATTAATGAAGCAGGGGTGAAATATGGAAAGAATAATTGACACAGTAAAACGATACAAAAACCGTTTACAACGCAGATTACAACATAAAATAGAAGGAGTTCGAGCAGAATATGGTATTTTAGGGGTTGCAGCGTCGGCGGCAGTTCTAATTAAGTTACTATTATTCTACCATTTTATTGGTGTAAGCTCGAACTTTTTGCTTGTTTGGATGCTCACCTTAGTATTAACCTATTTGTTGTTTGCATCCTTTCAAAAAAAATGGATTCCAGCCATAATCTACTTTTTATTATCATTGTTGATGTTTTGTGATGTGACATATAGTAGCTTTTTTAACCGTTATCTTTCGGTAAATATGCTGGGTGCTGCTGGATTTTTAGGAGACATCACTGAGAGCATCAAAGCAGTATTAAAACCATGGTTCTTTTTGATACTTGTGGATGCATTTATGGTTCTTGGTATGGTAATACGGAAGATGTTTTTTCAAAAAAATGGAGTAGATGATACATTCATTTTAGATGAGGAAGCAATATCCGAAGAACAAGGAATCCAGGATGCGAAAGTAATCTTTGAAGAGGAAGGCATTCTTCAGACGCAAGAACTCATATTGGATGTAAGCATTGATGAACTGCCAGACGGAAGGGAAGATACCATAGCCGTTTTAGAGAATGACAAAGAAACGGAGGATGATACGTCGGCACAAGAAAAAATTTCAAAAAGAGCTGAAAGAATTGCTCGAAGAGAGCGAAAGAAACGAACAAGACAGTGGGCTTCTAATCACAAGAAACCGATAGCGGGATTATTGATTTTATTTTTATTGGTGACAAATGTGACTGGCAGCTATTTAGTAACTTCACTTTCAAATCAGGAAATTTATAGTTTTCATATCAAGGATGTTGTAAATAAGATTACAGGAAATAGCAATGATGATAAAGATCATCAGTATTCTTTTACGGATAGTTATCTAACCGAAAAATATGGACCACTTTTTGGTGTAGCTGAAGGTAAAAATCTCATTGTGATTCAAATTGAATCATTGCAGAACTTAGTGATTAACCAGACTTATAATGGACAGGAAATTACACCAAATCTGAATAAACTGATTGCAGGCAATTCGATTTATTTTGATCATTATTATCAACAACTTGGCAGCGGAAACACATCTGATGCTGAATTTGCTACAAACAATTCGATCTATGGCACGTTAGCCAGCTTTACATATAAGCTGTATTATAGAAATTATTTTCGCGGTCTTCCGGTTTTGCTTAAAGAACAAGGTTATAATACTGCTGTTTATCATGCGCATGAAGATAGGACCTTCTGGAACAGGGAAAAAGCATACCCTGCTATGGGGTTTGATACCTACTACGGCGGCCTCCTTGGAAATGAAGGTGGTATGTACGATATGACAGAGTGGATGGGATGGGGGCTAACTGATACTGAATTCTTCAAACAGAGTATGAATTTTTTGACTAATATGCAACAGCCATTTTATAGCTTTTTCATTACTCTTTCCAACCATCACCCGTTTCAAATGCTAGATAAATATGATTTTATTGATTTACTTCCTGCGGATGAAGATACGATTTTTGGAAACTATCTCAACAGTGCGGCCTATACAGATTATGCACTCGGTCAATTTTTGGATTCGCTAAAAGAAGAAGGTTTATATGACAATTCTATTATTGCATTGTATGGAGATCATATGGGACTTCCTAAGAGTGACGAAGAAATATACGAATCGGTTTCAAGATTTATAGGGAAAGATTATGACTATGATACTATGATGAATATACCATTTATCATTAGCATACCAGACTCAGAGAGAGATTTGCACCAGACCATAGAAACGACGGGTGGACAACTGGATTTTTTGCCCACTATGGCATATCTTTTGGGATTTGATACCCTAGATACAATTTATCTTGGGCATAATCTATTTACTGTGGATGAAGGTTTTGTGGCAGAACAGACATATATGACAAAAGGTTCTTATATATCAAATAATATTATCTATGAGATGTCGCGTGATGGTGTATTTGAAAACGGTAGAGCTTGGAATCCAAAAACTGGAGAAAAAGTTCCTTTGGAGGATTGCTATGAGGGATATCTAAAATCTATGGGAATCGTCAACACTTCTGAGTATATATTGAAAAATGATGTGTTGAGAAAGATATATTTAGACCAAGAAGATACATCTAGCGTGTTTTCTTTAGGGCCTCAAACGACAACATATCCGGATGAGATGGTGGTAGCTGGAACCCCAAACAATCAGTTAATTGGATCAAATAGTTTGGAAGCATTAGATGCTTCGTACAATGCAGGATATCGAACGATGATGGTTGATATTTGCTGGACAGAGGATAAAGAAGCTGTTTTGTTGTCGTCATGGAAAGACTTGCCCCAGATATATAATACAAAAGAGAGCGAAGAAATTTCTTTGGAGCGGTTTCAACGCCTGAAAAGAAACGACGAATTAACTTCTATGGATTCTATAGACTTGATTGCATGGATGAAAAATCACCCAGATGTGACAATTGTAGCAGAACCAGAGCGAAGTGCAGACTATTTTATGAAGGTTATGGGTAGCTATGAGGAAACACTTTTTGATCGGTTAATTGCAGTTGCCAAAGGTACGGTGGAATATACTGGTCTTTATCCGGCAGTCTTAAATATCAATGTTGGAGATAACACAGTAGAACAAATTTTGACGTATCTTGACTTGAATCACGTGCCAGCGATTATTATGTCAAAAGAAAAAGCGGAGCAAGAGTATCAAACGATTTTATCAAATGCAGATTGTATTTGTTTTATTAAAGATGAGGATACGGGACTCATAGAAAGATACAAAGAGGATCAGGAATCATGATAGAATTATCATCGTTATTGATTGTGATGGTGGGGTTAATTATAATCGCCTTGCTACTACTCAATATGATATCACTTTCTCAATTGAAAAAAAATGTAGGTGAAGATACCCAGTTGAAGAGTATGCAATACATACAAAATAGCTTTCGGAGTCTGGGAGAAATGCTGACCCATGCACAGAATCAAGGTACGGAAATTCAGGACAAAAGATTGTCTGAATTAAACCAGCAGCTTACTCAAAGAAATGATACCCTTCAAAAAACCGTAAATGATATGCAACAGCAGATGGAATCTAGGCTGAAGAGTAATGCACTAGAGAATGAACAAAAGCTGGAACAAATCCGAACCATGATGGAAAAACGCTTGCTTTTTATGCAGGAAGATAATAATAAGAAGTTGGAGCAGATGCGTGCAGTGGTTGACGAAAAACTGCAAAAAACATTGGAAGATAAAATTAGTAAGTCTTTTCAATTGGTCAATGAACGATTAGAGCAGGTCTATAAAGGGTTAGGAGAAATGCAAACCCTTGCATCTGGAGTTGGAGATTTGAAGAAAGTGCTGTCCAATGTAAAAACCAGAGGGATTCTCGGTGAAGTCCAGCTCAATGCAATTTTGGAGCAAATACTTGCAAAAGACCAATATGAGGAGAATATTGTTACGAAAAGGGGCGGAACCGAACGCGTTGAATTTGCAATCAAATTACCAGGAGATGAGGATGGATTTGTATATCTGCCAATCGATGCAAAGTTTCCAGGAGATACGTATTCCAACTTGATGGAAGCATATGAAACAGGTGATGGCGTTCAAATTGAACAAGCATCAAAATTATTAGAACGCACCATGAAAGGATTTGCAAAGAGTATTCATGACAAATATATTGAACCTCCTTACACTACCGATTTTGGCATTATGTTTTTACCATTTGAAGGTTTATATGCAGAGGTTGTTCGTCGTGGTATGATAGAAACGCTTCAAAGAGAGTATAAGATTAATATTGCAGGACCTACCACTATGGCAGCCCTTCTAAACAGCCTCCAAATGGGATTCAAAACCTTAGCAATCCAAAAACACTCCAGTGAGGTCTGGAATATACTTGGTGCAGTTAAAACTGAATTTGATAAATTTGGAGAGGCATTGTCTGCTACTCAGCAAAGAATTAATCAGGCGAATGCAGAACTGGATAAATTGGTTGGAATAAGGACACGTAAAATACAGAGTAAGCTGCGGAATGTGGTAAGCCTACCAGAATCGCAAAGTGTTGAAATATTAGGAATAAATGGGCCAGAAGAGGACGTAGGAGAATAGGAGTTAAGAGAGGATAAACCTATGAGCATATATGCCATATCAGATTTACATCTTTCTTTTTCAGCGGAAAAACCAATGGATATCTATGGTGGAGAATGGATTAACCACACAGAAAAAGTAAAAAACCATTGGATTGAACTCGTGAAAGAAGAGGATACGGTGTTGTTACCTGGTGACACTTCGTGGGCTCTTCGTTTTCATGATGCAGTGGTAGACTTAAGATGGATTAGCAAGCTGCCTGGAAGAAAAATATTGATAAAGGGAAATCATGATCTTTGGTGGAATTCCCTTACAAAACTAAATGCATTATTTGAAAATATGGTATTTTTGCAAAATAATTTTTACATAGCAGAGCAGTATGCGATTTGTGGATCAAGAGGTTGGATCTGTCCAGATGACGATAACTTTACAAAGCAAGATGATAAGATTTATCAAAGAGAGCTTATGAGACTTCGATTATCACTTGAAGCTGCCGCTAAATCTGGGTATGGAAATAAGTATGCAGGCGAAAAGGGTGGCATACTCGTTATGATACACTTTCCACCTGCCAGCGATACAGCTAGAATATCAGGATTTACTCAATTGTTTGAGGAGTATGGCGTAGAGAAAGTCTTATATGGGCATCTACATGGAAAAGATGCTTATAGCAATGGTATTCAGGGTATCTATAACAAAATTGAATATATTTTGACATCTGTGGATTTTTTAAGGTGTAAACCATATCGGATTGTATAGGGGGAAATAGATGATGAAGCGTGTAACGTTAATTGTATTAGATAGTTTGGGAATTGGTGAAATGCCAGATGCGGAATTTTATGGTGATAAAGGTGCCAATACACTTGGGCACATAGGAGAACATATGAATCCATTTCACGTGCCAAATTTGAAAAAACTAGGTTTTGGTAACATAGATGGAGTTACAGCAATAGAGCATGAAAGCCAGCCTATGGGTTCATATGCAAGATTAGAAGAGGTTTCAAAAGGAAAAGATACCATCACTGGCCACTGGGAAATCGCTGGCTTATATACACAGGTGCCGTTTAAGACATTCCCTGCGTTTCCAAAAGAATTTATGGATGCTTATGAAAAAGCAATTGGTGTGGGAACCATTGGGAATTATGCTGCATCAGGTACAGAAATTATCGAAAATCTTGGACCAGAACATGAAAAAACAGGGAAACCAATTATTTATACCTCTGCAGACAGTGTTTTTCAGATTGCAGCAAATATTGATATTATTCCTCTTGAGAGGCTTTATGAAATTTGTCAGATAGCAAGGGATATGCTGGTGGGAGACGTGCAAGTGGGTCGTGTTATTGCAAGACCTTATAAATTAGAAGACGGGAAAAGAACTAGAACTTCTGACCGTAGAGACTATGCGGTCTCACCAAGTGGGAAAACTGTTCTAGATTCAGTAAAGAATGCGGGACAAACTGTATATGCCATTGGAAAAATAAAAGACATCTTTAATGGACAAGGTGTAAATATATCAGTTCATACGGATAGCAATATGGATGGCGTTGATAAGACAATAGAAGCACTTCATACTGATTTTGAAGGGTTCATTTTTACAAATTTAGTGGATTTTGATTCCAAGTTTGGTCATCGTAGAGATCCTGTCGGTTATGGAAAAGCCATTGAAGAATTTGATCAGAGACTACCACAGATTATCAGTGCGATGAAAGAAGATGATGTGTTGATGCTTTGTGCGGATCATGGGAATGATCCTGTTCACGCTGGATGGGACCACACAAGGGAATATGTTCCATTTGTTGTATTTGGCAAGAATATTCAATCTGGAATCAATCTTGGCACTCGAAACAGTTTTGCAGATATCAGTGCGACCATTGCAGAATATTTAGCCGTACCAAAATCGGAAATAGGGGAGAGCTTTTTATCTGAGCTTCAATAGTCATAGGTAAAGGAGATTACGTCATGAATATGAATGATATTATCTATAAAAAACGACAAGGCGGTGAACTGAATCAAGCTGAAATCACTTACTTTGTCAATGGATATACAGAAGGATCTATCCCAGACTATCAAATCGCAGCACTTCTAATGGCAATCTATTTTCAAAAGATGTCAAAAGAGGAAACCTATCAATTAACAAAAGCCATGAAGGATTCTGGAGAAGTGGTCGATTTGTCAGGAATTTGTGGCATTAAAGTTGATAAGCATAGTACTGGTGGAGTAGGTGACAAAACAACATTGATCGTAGGACCCCTTGCCGCAGCATGTGGTGTTCCAATTGCCAAAATGTCCGGCAGGGGGTTAGGTTTTACGGGAGGAACTGTTGATAAAATGGAATCGATACCGGGACTTAAAACGACAGTAGAAGCATCCTCCTTTATGGAACAAGTCAATCGAGTCGGATTAGCTGTAATCGGACAGACTGCACATATTGCACCAGCAGACAAAAAAATATATGCATTGCGGGATGTTACTTCTACCGTAGATAATTTGAGCTTGATTACATCCAGCATTATGAGCAAAAAATTAGCTTCTGGCAGTGATGCAATTATACTAGATGTAAAGTGTGGAAATGGTGCTTTTATGGAGCAGTTTGATGATGCATGTGAATTAGGGTCACTCATGGTTGAAATCGGAAAGGCAGACGGAAAAAACACCATTGCTCTTATTACGGATATGAATCAGCCTTTAGGTTGTGCCGTTGGCAACAGTCTCGAAGTGATGGAAGCAATTGATACATTAAAGGGAAAAGGCCCTAAAGATATCGAAGCTCTTTCTCTTCATTTGTCAGCGTATATGATTTATGCAGGGAAAAAAGCTGCTTCACCAGAAGAGGGGCTTGTACTAGCTAAAAAGGCATTGGAAAATGGGACTGCTCTTAAAAAACTTGCTGAATTTATTGAAGGTCAGGGCGGTAATTCCCATGTCATTGAGGATTATTCCTTATTCCCTCAAGCAAGCTGTCAGAAAGAAGTCAAAGCGCAAGTGTCTGGATTTATCATAAGCATAGCGGCGCGTACAATTGGGCTTGCTTCACAGCACACGGGAGCAGGGAGAAGCACAAAAGAAGATGATATTGATTTGTCAGCAGGTATTGTCTTGCATAAGAAGGTGGGCGATGCAGTTCAAATAGGTGACGTGTTGGCAGTAATACTGGGCAATGATTCGGAAAAAATTCACCTTGGTGCTGTAGAGGCGATAAAAGCTTTCCAAATTGGCAGTGAAAAGCCAAAAGAAGAGCCGTTGATTAAAAGAATTATCCAGTAAAAAAACTAGTGCGAAAAAGCTTCCACTTTAGAGTATTGTATTCTCATAAGTGAAAGCTTTTATATGTTTTGTATTATGATGTTAAAGATTTTCTTAATGATACTACAGGGCTATTTTAGGTTTTCTGGATTGAGGCATTCAAGCTCTGGAATTACAAATAGTCCATCTTTACGAACGAGAACATCATCAAACCAAATCTCGCCACCTCCATATTCAGGTCTTTGAATGAGAACCAAATCCCAATGAATTGCCGATTTGTTCCCATTAAAGGCATCTTTATATGAGGATCCAGGTGTCAAATGGATACTTCCTGCAATTTTTTCATCAAACAAGGTATCCTTCATAGGCTCTAAGATAAACGGATTCACACCGATTGCAAATTCTCCAAAGTATCGTGCACTTTCATCCGTATCAAGGAGTTCATTGATTCTCTCTGTATTGTTTGAAGTCGCGTTGATAATTTTGCCATCTTTTATTTCAAAGACAATATTTTCATATGTAAAGCCATGTTCTTCTGATGGGGTATTATAGGAGATTACTCCGTTCATGGATTCTCTTACTGGTGCAGTATATACCTCTCCATCTGGAATATTTCGTTCACCATCACACTTAATCGCGTTGATCCCTTTGATGGAGAAGGTCAGGTCTGTATCTTTGGCGGTTAATCTTACTTTGTCTGTCTTATTCATCAAGTCTACAAGTGAATCCATGGCTTTCGACATCTTTCTATAATCTAGAGTACAAACATTAAAATAAAAATCTTCAAAGGCTTCTAAACTCATGTTTGCAAGCTGAGCCATCGCATTATTAGGATATCGCAGTACAACCCATTTGGTATTGTTGACACGATAATCCAGTACAGGACGTAACATTTTATTGTAAAGATTCATTTTACTAGACGGAACATCAGATAATTCAGAAGTATTATCGCTTGCGCGAACTGAGATGTATGCATCCATTCCTTTCATTTGAGCCAATTGATAGTCATTCATGAATTGGATTTGATTTTCTTCACATTCTTTTAATATTTCTCTGGTCAGAGAAGAATCTCGAATTTCTACAAATGGAAAACCTCCAGCAGCATACACTTGGCGTACAAGTTGTTTCGCTAGGGGTTTTGTTGTTTCTCCTTCATATGAAATCAGTACTTTTTCACCTTTTTGCACATTGCATGAATACTGAACCAAACCTTCTGCCAGTTTTTTTATTCTCGAATCCATATTAATATCTCCTTTTGTTTAAGAATGAAATTTTTATATTATAATTCATTATACCCTAAAACACTGAATGATAAAAGAAAACCGCAGAAATTAGATGTATTCTATTGATGAATTATGGTAAAATAAGTGAATCTAAGTTAAGGATTTTTTCGATTAAGGAGCATCGAATGAAGCATGTATTTATTTTAAATCCTGCGGCAGGTAATGGAAAATCAGAATCCTATTTTTTACCTCGCATGATTGAAGCTGCTAAAAATCAGGGAATAGATTACGAAATTCATCGGACCGTATCTACTGGTGATGCAGAACGGTACGTGAAGAGAATATGCCAGAAAAATGAAAAAGAAACTTTTGAACAAAAGGAGCTCCGGTTTTATAGCTGCGGAGGTGACGGTACTTTTCATGAAGTTGTAAATGGAGCTTTTGGATATACCTTTGCTCAGGTTGCTATGATTCCAGCAGGTACTGGAAATGATTTTCCGAGAAATTTTCCCAATTCTATCTATTTTAGGAATATTGAAAAGCAGATTTTAGGAAAAGAAAAATGGATTGATTCCATCAAAATGACAAGAGAAAATTTCATTGATAATGATCAGATAACTACTCAATATGGTATCAATATGTTTAACATCGGTTTGGATTGTGAAGTAGTGGATCAAGTAGGAAAGGTCAAAACTTATTCTTTTGTTTCTGGATTGATGGCATATGGCATTGGTGTAGCAGTTGTTTTAGCAAAAAAAGAACCCATCGATGTAGAAATCATGCTTGATGAGAATGAAACGTTAATTGGGCAACGCATGCTGATTGCTATAGGAAATGGAAAATACTGTGGAAGTGGGTTTAAAGCGTTGCCATTATCAAGTCCATCGGATGGGATGATGGATGTTGGTATTGTGAACAATACAAGTAGAACAAAATTCATCTCGCTACTAGGTAAATATAGAAAAGGGACTCATCTCAATCGAAAGGATACGAAAGATTTAGTGATATATAGGAAATGTAAACGAATGATTGTTTCATCAAAATCACCGCTAAAAATATGTACTGATGGTGAAATCTCAATCGGTAATCGGTTTACATTTGAAATCATTCCAGAAAGTGTGAAATTTTCTGTTCCGCAGGGTTGCGAGTAACTGTGAATTTGTGGTATAATCAAAATTGTCCGTTTTTCGGATATCATATTCGGAGAAGTATCGAAGTGGTCATAACGGGGCTGACTCGAAATCAGTTTGGGAGCAATCCCACGAGGGTTCGAATCCCTCCTTCTCCGCCAACGAAAAAAGTGATTCCAATGGTGATACCTGAAGGAATCACTTTTTCATTGCTTTGAATTTTGTAATAAGGATTCTATTCAAAAATGGGTATCATTCTAATGATAAAATTTATAGAAATAAGAAGGAACCAAAAATGAGAAAAAGAATGCCAGTAATTTTCGTTGGACATGGATCTCCAATGAATGCAATAGAAAAAAATATGTACTCTCAATCATGGATTGAAATTGGTAATCAAATTGAAAAACCCAAAGCGATTTTAGCAGTTTCCGCACATTGGTTTACCCAAGGAACAAAAATTACAGATGCATCTCAACCAAAGACGGTATATGACATGTATGGTTTTCCAGATGAGCTATATAGACTGAAATATGAACCAGAAGGAGCACCTGAACTGGCACATAAAACAAAAAGTATGATTTCAAAAGATGTAGAGATTGATAACAGCTGGGGACTAGATCATGGTGCTTGGTCGGTATTGTGCTGGATGTTTCCTGATGCTAATATACCGGTATTTCAATTAAGTGTTGATTCAGAAGCTGCACCTATTGAGCATCTTAAGATTGGAAACGAAATCAGTGCTTTAAGAGATGACGGTATTTTAATATTTGCAAGTGGTAACGTAGTTCATAACTTAGCCATGGTCAATTGGTCTATGAAAGATGGTTATCCATGGGCCGAAGCGTTTGATGGTTATATTCATGATAAAATAATGCAAAGGAAATTCGAATCTGTCGTAGACTATAAAAGTGCTGGCGCTACTTCAAAAAATGCCTTTTTTACACCGGATCACTATTATCCTTTATTATATGCCGTCGGAGCATCAAACTCAGATGATAAAATTCATGTATTTAATAAGGATTGCACCATGGGAGCATTGTCAATGACGAGTTTTCTTTTCGAGGAAAAATAAAAATAAATCCTAAGTATCAATAAATATTTTTGATATTTCGACAAAAATGAAAAGACCGTGCCCTAATTGACAGCGGTCTTTTGGTTTGTATCGCATTCCTGTTATAGATTTAAAATTAAACAAATTTGATCAACTTAGGGATGATGGATTGTATTGGTTGCATTTGAAACATTCTGAACCTGAAGCGTTTGGGTTGGAAATGCAAATTCTATCCCCAACTGATCGAATGATTCCTTGATTTTTAGATTGATTGATTGATTCAAATCCATATATAAATCATAATCACCATCTAATACAAAATACACAATTTCAAAGTCTAAGCTATATGGACCATATGACTTAAAATGTGCTCTTCCGAATTCCACATTTGGAATGTCTTCTATGATTGCTTTCAAAATAGAAGGGATGGCTTTTAATTGAGCTACCTCGGTATCATAGGTGACTCCAAGGGTAAATAGTACTCTGCGCTGCTGCATCGTTTTATAATTGCTTATGCGAGAACTTGTTAAATCAGTATTTGAGAAAATGAGTAACTCTCCATTTAAGGAGCGAAGTCTGGTGGTTTTTAAGCCAATGTGCTCTACTGTTCCCATCTGAGTGTCAGAAATGATAAAATCACCCACTTCGAATGGTTTGTCAAAAAATATCGTGATAAAACAAAAAATATCAGTAAGAACTGATTGTGCAGCAAAAGCAATGGCAATACCACCAATCCCAAGACCCGTAATCAGGGAGTTGATTTTAACTCCAATGTTATCGAGGAACAGAATGAGAGCAATTCCCCAAATGAGTCCCTTTAAAATTTTAGTCATCATATGGAATGCATGCTGATTGCTTTGATCGCTTAATTTTGTCTCAGAGTATCTTTTCATCATGTAAGTTAATATGGAGTTCAGTAAAAGAGCTCCTATTATCATGATTGCCATGAGAAATGTGGTGTGAATTACTTTTGATAGAGTAGGTGTAAAGGTAAGTGTTTTTGTATCAAAATATAGTGCCAATAGGTAGGCTATGGGAACCATATATTTTTTCAGACCACTAACAAAGAGGTCGTCCAATTCACTTGCTGTAGATTGTGCCCAGATGTGAAGTTTTTTGATGACAATATGGCTAATCAGTTTGATTGCTAAAAAACCAATCAAAAAGTAAACTGCAAACATCAAATAGTCTTGAACGGTATTGTTTAAATATGATACATATAAAAAATCTTTCAATGTGAAACCTCCTTTATGTTACAATGATATGGAATGGTGACATTATAACATAAGAATAGAAATGAGGCAAAATTGCTTCATAAATAAAAAATATTTGATGGAGGTAAGGTAAATGGCAGGAAAACAAGAAGTAAGAAAGATAAAGCTGAAGATAGAAGAAGAGAAGTTAGCCGTTTTGGAATTGATTCATTATTTTGAGCAGGAATTTGATGAGGAAATAGGAAATTTGCAGGGAATCATGCTGCTTGAATTTTTTCTAGAAAAAATTGGACCAGCCATTTATAATCAGGCAGTTACGGATGCGCAACAGTATATGAATGAAAAAGTAGAAGATCTATATGGAATTATGTATAACAACAATTTTTCGGTGTGATTTTCTCGCAATGTGTTTATGAGAAGGGCAGAACGGGTAGCTATTTTTTATGAAATCTTAGCGTTCTTTGGTCGACATCTTGCACGAAATAGAGTACAATATAAATGTAAATGATTTTATGTGGAGGAAAACTATGTATTTAGACCATGTAGCAATCTATACAAATGATCTAGACAAAATGCGAGATTTTTATGTGAAATACTTTGGTGGTGTTTCAAATGAAAAGTATCGCAATGAAAGAACGGGATTAGAGTCATACTTTATTACGTTCAAATCAGGTTCAAGGCTGGAAATTATGTATAGACCAGAAATCTCTGACCGCATTCAGTGTGAACGAGTCACTGGGTTGACCCATTTGTCCTTTCATTTAGGAACCAGAGCGCGAGTTGACCACTTAACAGAGGTTCTTGTTGGTGATGGATTTCTATTGAAGGATGCTCCAAGAATTACGGGGGATGGATATTACGAGAGCTGTGTTCTTGATCCGGAAAATAATGAAATTGAAATTATGGCATAAAGCCAAAACAAAAGCCTGTCAAGATTTATCATGGACAGGCTTTTGTGTGATTTAAAAGAGTATATGCTGAATAATAATGGAAACACATGAGAGGACTGCCCAACAGATGAGACCAAGTAGAATCGGTGCCTTACCGTTTTTTAATAGCTTGTGCAGATTTGTGTTGAGTCCAATGGATGTCATTGCCATGACAATCATATATTTTCCAATCTGTGCTAAAGCAACGCTAAATTCAGAAATCAATGGTAAAAATGTATTTAATAGTGCGGCAAAGATGAACCCTAGCACAAACCATGGAAACACTTTTGAGATATGATATGTCCCATTTTTGTGAGTTTTTTTTGACTGATACAGTGCCAAAGTGATTGTAACTGGAACTATCATCAGTGTTCTTGTTAATTTTACGATGACTGCAAGATTTCCAGCAGCAAAACTATAAGAATAACCAGCAGCAACAACAGAAGAAGTATCATTGATTGCCGTACCAGCCCAAAGGCCGAAGGTGTAATTGCTCATATTAAAAATATGTCCAAGAGCAGGAAAGAGAAATGCTGCTATTACATTAAATAAAAATATGGTTGATATTGCATGAACAACTTCATCATCTTTTGCATCGATGACTGGAGCCGCCGCAGCAATCGCAGATCCTCCACAAATGCTAGTGCCAATACCGATCAATATATTCGTGTTTGGATTGATTTTTAGGAGTTTACCAACCAAATATGCTGTTAGAAAAGTTGCAGTAAGGGTAAATACCATCAAAACTAAAGTTTGTTTTCCAACTTGCAAAATTTGAAATAAATTCATTTGAAATCCAAGCAATATTATAGAATATTGGAGTATTTTTTTTGATGTGTAAGAAAGACCTGCAGTAAATATAATTGGTCGCTTCCAAAAAGTAAGTATGATTCCAAAAAGAATACCGAGAATTGGGCTCCCGATCATAGGAAAACGGGTTCCAATCACCCAAGCTGGCAGTGCTATGATTGCTGTCAGCAAGATTCCAGGGAAATATTTAGTCAATGTGTTTTTCATAATTGCCTCCTTGTTCTTTCTTTATGATAAATCTTTTGATATAATAAGTAAAATATTATTAATTAATAAATATCATAAGTAAAACTGATAGGAGGGTTCTATGACGTTACGTCATTTAAAAATATTCCTTGCCGTATGTGATTTTGGAAATATGACAAGGGCTGCAAAGGAACTATATATCTCTCAATCCGCAGTTAGTCAGGTAATTGGAGAACTGGAAGAATATTATGGGTGTAAGCTATTTGAACGTTTATCCAAAAAGCTTTATTTAACATCATCTGGTGAAAAATTGATTGGATATGCAAGGCATATAATACGAATGAGTTTGGAAGCTGAGCAGGAAATGAAAGTCTTACAAGAAATGGGCTCTTTCCGGATAGGCGTAAGTGTAACCGTAGGAGCTCATATCATGCCATCCTTAGCATATATTTTTTCGGATAAGTATCCAGAAACTGAAATTAAAGTAATAGAAGATAATACAAATCGCATTGAACAGATGATTCTTTATGATGAAATTGATATTGGGCTTGTTGAAGGTGAAATGTTATCGTCAGATCTAATACTGGAGCCATTTTTAGAGGATGAATTAATATTGATTTGTGGAAACAATCATCCTTTTGCATCTCACTCATCTATTCAATTAGACCAAATACGAGACGAAAAATTAATTCTAAGAGAGCAGGGGAGTGGGACTAGGAAGCTATTTGAAGATTTACTTTTGGATCACCAAATTTCATCAAATCCCATTTGGATTTGTAACAATACCGATACCATAAAAAACGCAGTGGAATTGGGCTTAGGCGTTTCTGCCATATCAAAAATGGCAGTAAAAAGGGAAGTAGAGTTAGGAAGACTTCATCAAGTAGAAATTCAAGGAATCCTGATGAAAAGAATGTTTAAAATAGTATTTCATAAAAATAAATATTTGACGAAAAGAATGAATCAGTTTATTTCACTTTGTAGTAAATCTGAAGAATGGATTTCTTCTTGTTTATGAATCATGTGAGGAGGATTATGATGAAAGCGGTAGTAGTTTATTATTCATTAGAAGGCAACACACAACTCATTGCGAATATGATTTCTGAAAAGACGGGCGCCGATTTGTTCCGATTAAAACCAGAACATGAATTTTCGAAGAATGGAATAGCAAAATATATTGAAGGTGGAAAGAGTACGCTGTTTCATGAATTCCCAAAATTGACGCAAGAGACCGTTGACTTAGAATCCTATGATACTGTGTTTATAGGCACTCCGATTTGGGCGGGAACTTATGCCTCTCCACTCAACTCATTTTTTAAGTTTAATCAATTTGCAAATAAAAATGTATACTTATTTGCTACACATAAGGGTAGTGGAGGTAAGCGTTGCTTTGCAAAACTTGAAGAAATGTTGAAAGGCAATCAAGTGGTTGCAACGGTAGATTTTTATAATGTTGGTAAAATGGAAGCAAAGGAGATTCAAGAAAAAATTTCAAATATATGCAACACCATTTGTTAAAACAAAAGCCGGCTATGATGCCGGCTCTTTATCTTTATTGGTACTATATCCGTAAAGTTCTGTATAAGGATACTTTTTAAATTCTATTAAAAGACTCTCATAAAAGAATTGTACTGTTTCAAGCATTTCTTTATCATATATTTTTGTCAGATTTGAAGTAGGGCCTTTTTTTTCCTTGATGGATTTTAATCCTGCTTCAATCAATGGAAGCAAATCAGAAACTTTCCTTGAGTGACATTCTTCTTCCAAAACCCATCCGCTGGTTTCCTTGATTATTGCACGATAATTCCATGGAATATCATGCGTTTTTCCAGCATAGACCCAACGATTATGCATTCTTAATCTTAAGTAACATGTAAATTTCATTTTCTCTTCACCCTCTTGTATCGTTATATTACCCTTTTGAACTGTCTCTTAATTTTCTTTTCGTATTAATGAGAAAATAGTTTAGGCGTTTTGCAAAAAACCACGTAAAGATGTTGAAATTTAAAGTTTTGAAGGTTAGTTAGTCTTAACTAATAAGACTTCGCATCGAGAAAAAAATCAGGTGGAAATTAGTGCGAATTCAAAGTCACTGTAATTCATCAATTAATTAAAAATAGTTGACCAAGCAGTCTGTCACATCAATATTGCATATTAAAAAATACCATGGCGAAAAACCATGGTATTTTTGCATAGATTTACTTGCTATTTGAATTTAAAAATCAGTGTGATTTTCAAATTTGCGATTCAAAATTTTTATGCAATGGCAGCTTCCAAAGCAATTTTCATCATATTTGTAAAGGTTTTTTCACGTTCTTCAGAGGAAGATTGTTCTTGGGTAATAAAGTGGTCACTAATAGTAACCATGCAAAGTGCTTTTGCACCAAGATATGCAGCATTCATATACAGTGCTGCGGCTTCCATTTCTACAGCCAATACGCCCATTTGAGCCCATTTTTGCCACCAACCTTCTTGCTGTTCGTAAAATACATCGCAAGACACAATGTTACCAGCATGAATTGGAATGTCTAAAGCATCTGCCGCTGTCTTTGCTTTCATCAATAATTCGAAATCTGCGCAAGGAGAATAGGAACCATTGATGCCAAAAGTATGAACATAGTTAGAATCAGTGGATGCTGCTAAGCCAAAAACGATGTCTTTAATTTTAATTTTTTCTGAAAAAGAACCAGCTGTACCAACTCGAATCAGATTTTGAACACCGTAATCCTTGATGAGCTCATAACTGTAAATCCCAATGGAAGGCATGCCCATTCCAGTTCCTTGAACGGAAACTGGTACACCTTTATAGGTACCAGTGTATCCTAGCATACCTCGTATTTCATTGTAGCATTTTGGACTATCTAAAAAGTTTTCTGCTATAAATTTGGCACGAAGAGGATCTCCTGGTAGCAAGATGGATTCTGCAATCTCACCTTTTTGAGCGGCATAAATATGTGCAGTCATTGTTGTGACCTCCTGTTTTTTTATATAGTATATCATATCAAGAGGAAAGGTGAAAATACTTAATTCTTGTTTACTTCAAGATACAATTCATGTATGATAGTAATGCAAAACATTATATTGTTAAGCACGTTACGGGATAATGTATACCTTGTTATCGCGTAATCATATTCTTAATATAGGAGCAAGATATGGAGAATATTAAAGAAAAATATCATGAGGTAAGAAAAATTGAAACATTGAAAGAAATGCTGAATTCGAGTACAGAATTATATGGTGACCGACCGGCATTTCACATAAAAAAAGAAAAAGGCGGTGTCTATCAACAGATTAAGTATTCACAATTAAAGCATGAAGTCGATTCACTTGGGACTGCTCTGCTTGCGTTGGGCCTTGAAAATGAAAAAATTGCAGTAATTGGTGAGAACTGTTATGAATGGGTTGTCTCATACTATGCTATTACCAATGGTACAGGTGTTGTTGTGCCGCTTGATAAAGAATTAAGTAGAGAAGAAATATATAATCTTCTTTCGATAGCAGATTGTAAAGCAATCTTTTTTACACAAAGCTATGAATCTTATTTTACAGAATTCGATATTCAATATAAGTTTAAAATGAAAGTGTATGGTGACCGTACGGATCTATCAGAGTCTCTCAACATAGATGAAAATACAGACATTATTCCAGGCCAAATTCATCTTTGGGAAGAATTGATTGGTATGGGAGAGAAACGACTGGAAAATGGAGATAGAAGTTTTGTAGATGCGGTGATTGATCCAGATGAGATGAAAATTCTACTGTTTACTTCTGGTACGACTGATGTAGCAAAGGGCGTTATGCTAAGTCACAGAAACATTGCTAGTAATGTTATGGATACCTGTAAAATCGCATATATTTCACCAGAAGATAGATCTCTTTCTATTCTTCCGATTCATCACACTTTTGAATCAACAATGGGAATGTCGTTGATTCTGTATCGAGGTGCATCAACTGCATTTTACGAAGGATTAAAATACATCAACAAAAATATAGTCGAGTCCCAGACCACAGTTTTGATTTGTGTACCGCTTATCTTTGAATCAATCTACGACAAACTATGGAAACAAGCAGAAAAGACAGGAAAGGCAAATACCCTTAGGAAAGCCATTCAATGGAATCGAAGAATGAAAGGCTTTGGAATAAATCTCAGTAAAAAACTTTTTCATAGTATCCATGAAAAATTTGGAGGTAAACTAAGACTACTAATTACTGGTGCTGCTGGCATTAATCCCAATGTGCTTCGAGGCTTTGAGGATTTAGGCTTCGTGATGATGCAGGGATATGGATTGACTGAATGTGCACCCCTTGTTTCTGGGCCACCCGATTTTTGTGATCGTTATAAAAAAGCTGGATCGGTAGGTCCTGCTGTGGATTGTGGTGAAATCAAAATTTTAGATCCTGACGAAGATGGGATAGGAGAAGTCATCTATAAGGGGTCAAATGTAATGCTTGGGTATTATAATATGCCTGAAAAAACAGCGGAAGTCCTAAAGGATGGCTGGTTTCATACTGGCGATCTTGGCTTTCTTGATAAAGAGGGTTGGTTATATATCGCTGGTCGGAAGAAAAATGTCATTGTTACCAAAACGGGTAAAAATATTTATCCCGAAGAGTTAGAAGATTACATTAACCATAATAAATACGTTCAAGAATGCCTTGTTCATGGTATGATTGAGAACGATGGCGACGATACGCAAGTCAGTGCACAAATTAGACCAGACTACGATGCGATTTATGAAGAATTTGGAACGGAATTTGGGGAAGAAGAAGTCCAGACCCTCATCAAAAGAGCTATCCACGAAATCAATGAAAAGTTGCCGATTTATAAACGCATCCGCAACATCAGCGTTAGAAAAGATGAATTCATTAAAACGACGACAAAAAAAATACAAAGACATAAAAATGTTTAGTTTTATGCACTGAAAGGACAGCAAAGTTTCAATCTCAAAAAAATATTTTTATAATATATTTCGACAAAAAACAAATCAAGCCGAAACTGGGAGACACCGCCAGCTTAGGCTTGATTAATTTTCGTCTTAAATTTGTGCATTTAACTTATGCACGGTGGGGACGGGTGAGATTATTCTGCTTTCGCTTTGTTGAATCTAGCAGCAAGTCTAGAAACTTTTCTGGAAGCTGCATTTTTATGGATAGTTCCTTTTGCAGCAGCCTGCATTAGTTTCTTTTCAGCTAAAGCCAGCTTCGCTTTTGCAGTTTCAAGATCTCCAGAAACTACTGCGCTTTCAAAGTTCTTGATAATCGCTTTTAGATGAGACTTAACTCTTCTGTTTGCAGCTGTCTTTTTTGCAATAACGCTGATTCTTTTCTTTGCAGATTTAATATTTGCCATGTTTTCACCCCACTTTCGCAAAATATAGCAACATGAATTATATACGAATCAGATTTAAAATGCAAGAAAAAAAGGTAAATCGATTAAAATAAAGAAAGACGAAGAGCGAATGTAGTGCAATATTATGGATTTTCACGGAAGTTTGAACAAAAACGCTTGATATATGAATTGTAGGAAAACCGAAATGTTGTAATATCCTTTACTCGTATGATATAATGAAAAAACAAATAGAGATTATAATGGAGGAACGATGAATTCATACCAGCAGTATATTAGAAATTTTTGCATTATTGCACATATAGATCATGGAAAGTCAACTTTAGCGGATCGTATTATTGAAAATACAGGGCTTGTTTCACATCGAGAAATGAAAGAACAGTACTTAGATAATATGGATTTGGAACGTGAACGTGGTATTACCATCAAGTTGCAAACTACAAGGCTTTCCTATCGAGCACAAGATGGCAATGAATATGTATTTAACTTAATTGACACACCAGGTCATGTAGACTTTACGTATGAGGTTTCAAGGAGTTTAGCTGCCTGTGAGGGTGCAGTACTGATTGTAGACGCAACGCAGGGGGTAGAAGCACAAACTCTGGCAAATGTGTACTTAGCATTAGATGAAAATCTTGAAATTTTGCCGGTGGTCAATAAAATTGACCTGCCTAGTGCAAGACCTGACGAAGTAAAACTTGAAGTGGAAGATATTATTGGGATTGATGCTTCTGAGGCCCCATTGGTTTCAGCAAAAGAAGGAATCGGCATTACTGATGTATTAGAAGCAGTCGTACAAAAGGTACCTGCACCAAAGGGCGATGCTTTAGGTAAGTTAAAAGCATTGATTTTTGACTCTTATTACGACAATTATCGAGGTGTTGTAATCTATACAAGAGTATTTGATGGAACGGTAAAAAAGGGTGATATGATTCGCCTTATGAATACAAAAAAGAAATATGAAGTGACAGAAGTTGGTGTGTATTCGCCAGGTCCAATGCCTGTTAGTTCTTTGCGAGCAGGTGAGGTAGGGTATATTTGTGCTAGTATTAAGCAAGTGGCGGATGCTCGTGTAGGAGATACAATTACGCTAGATAGCAATCCAACACCAGAAGCGCTACCGGGTTATAAAAAAGTCCAGCCAATGGTATATTGCGGTATTTATCCAGCAGAAGGCGAAAAGTATGAAAATGTGAAAGATGCACTAGAAAAACTACAGGTAAACGATGCAGCTTTTTTATTTGAGCCAGAAACATCTGTTGCGCTTGGTTTTGGATTCCGTTGCGGATTTTTAGGACTTCTTCATATGGAAATCATCGTAGAACGCTTGGAACGAGAATTTGACCTAGGCATCATAACAACTTCTCCAAGTGTAATATATAAAGTTGTTATGAATGATGGATCAGAAGAAATGATTCAGAATCCATCGAACCTGCCAAACTTAATTTTGGTTGATCATATCGAAGAGCCTATTGTAAAAGCTGATATTATGATCCCAAAGGAATATGTAGGCGGGATTATGGAGATTTGTCAAGAACGACGAGGAAAGATGCTTCATATGGAATATATTACGGAAAACAGAGTGGCGTTACATTATGAAATGCCGCTCAATGAAGTAATCTACGACTTCTTTGACGCACTAAAGTCAAAAACAAGAGGGTATGGATCTTTGGACTATGAGTTTGTTCGATATGAAAAATCAAATCTGGTCAAGCTCGATATTTTATTGAATAAGGATCTGGTAGATGCATTCTCTATGATTGTTCATGAATCAAAAGCGTATTACCGTGGTAGATTTGTTTGTGAAAAACTGAAAGAAATCATTCCAATGCACCAGTTTGAAATTCCAATTCAAGCCTCAGTCGGACAGAAGGTCATTGCAAGAGAAACTGTTCGGGCACTGAGAAAAGATGTAATTGCAAAATGCTACGGTGGTGATATTTCCCGAAAGAAAAAGCTTTTAGAAAAACAAAAGGAAGGGAAAAAGAGAATGCGACAGTTTGGTTCTGTTGAAGTCCCGCAGGAGGCATTCACGGCAGTTCTTAAGTACGATGACAATAAATAATCATTTTGTAGTTTTGGCACTCGGCGAACTTGATTTCGCTGAGTGTTTTTTGAATAAAATATTTCAAGAACAGAAGATGGAATTATCAGGTTTGCATATAATACAAATTCAAGTTGCGACAACGAGAAAAGGGGATGCTTATGATGGCAAATGATCTAAACACAAATGATTTTGAATACGAATCAATCCCAAGGAAATCCATGGGATTGTATGTTCATGTGCCTTTTTGTGTAAAAAAATGCAATTATTGTGACTTTTCTTCCTTTGAAATCCCAGAAACACAGAAACATCGAAAATATGTTGATGGCTTGAAACTAGAAATTCGGGATCTTGGAATCAAATACGCATCGGAACACAAGGTAGATACCATTTTTATTGGGGGAGGAACTCCCTCTTATATCGATCATGAACTATTGAAAGATGTGTTAGAGGCAATTAGAGAATCTTTTTACGTCGATAAAAATGCTGAGGTTTCTATGGAAGGAAATCCAAAAACCATGACCAAAGAAAAGTTAGTCGCTTATCTTAAGATGGGAATCAATCGACTTAGTCTTGGTGCACAGTCGTTTGACCAAGATTTACTTGACTGTATGGGGCGAATTCATTCTGATAAAGATATCGAATACAATTTCAAGATGGCAAGAGAATGTGGCTTTCAGAATATAAATCTTGATTTGATGTTTTCTATACCGGGTCAAACGCTAGATTCGTGGCTTAATTCGTTATCTTTGGCAATCGCACTCAAACCAGAACATATTTCTTTTTATAGCCTTCAATTAGAAGAAGGCACACCTTTTTATCAGATGGTGAAGAGTGGGAAAATGGATTTGATTGAGGAAAAACTAGACCGCATCATGTACCACAGAGCAAGAAAAATACTTGCTGAAAGTGGATATCGAGTATATGAAATTTCTAATGCAGCGCTAGATGGATTTGAAAGTAGGCATAATCTTAAGTATTGGAACATGGATAACTATCTTGGCTTTGGCCTTTCCGCTCATTCGTATATTGATGGTGTACGGTTTAGCAATTCAGGAGAGCTATCTGATTATTTCAATCAAGAACTGATAAATTCGAAAATCAACTCTTTTGGTCCACTTACTTCTTGGAATCATAAAAATTCATGGGAAGATGAAATTGGTGAATGGATGTTTACTGGACTGCGGAAAACGGAGGGAATCAGCCTCGCTGAATTCGAAAATAGATTTGGCCAGTCTTTGTGGGATATTTTTTCAGATCGGCTGGAAAGAATAGAACCATACATACAAGATCAATATTTGGTATTAAAAAATGGTTATCTGTCTTTTACTGAAAAGGGAATCAATATCTCTAATCGGATATTGGCGGAATTTGTATAGGAATACAATAAACAATCAAACTTTTTGAGCTGCCTGGTGCAGAATCATAATTGCCTCAGACTGAATGGTAGAATTGGAATAGATGCCTGAACTGGCATAATGAATCGATTTCTGGGCAAATTCTGCAGCCTTTGCATATTGGTTTGATTGAAATAGTTCTTTCGCCTTTTCTAAGTATGCGTACGAGAAGAGTGCGTAAAACTCATCTGTAAAAACCTCAGGAACTTTAGATTCAAACTCTAACACTTGCGCATAGTTTTTTTCTCGATACACATTTTTTACTAGTTCTAATTGATATAAAGAATCATCTTTTTGCTCTGGCATAAAGTCAGAAAAGGAAACGTCCAACTTACTAGATAAATATTGCAACGTTTTGACGGAAGGGGTAGCCGTTCCGTTTTCTATTTGACTTAACATATTTCTAGTAATAAAAGTGCCCACAACTTCATTCTGAGTCATTTTCTTGGAAATACGTGCTTCTTTAATTTTTTTCCCCAATTCGATAGAATTCATATGAGCCTCCGGAAGTAAATATTATTTACTATTATTTTAACAAAAGTAAGTCAAATTGGCAACCATCTATTTATACACAAATGAAAAGAACACTTTTTTTACAATCGGATTGTTTAATTGTCTAGGATGCGCTGAATATTTGGAAAATTATGAAAGAGTAAAATCATATTGACATTTGGTGGAATGGGGGATAAAATCGAGGTAAATAATATTTACTGTTTAAATCTGGCAATTATAAATTGAGCGTGCCTTTTTGATAGTAAATAGCACAAAAAGGGTTAGGAGGTGAGACAAATGGTAGAATGGTGGGATGGGCTGAGTATGGTTTCTAAGGTTCTTTATTGCATAGCGGTGCCAGCCACATTGATTCTAGTAATTCAAACTATACTTTCGCTAATGGGGGGATTTGAAGGCGGAAGTGGGCTTGATGTCAGTGATACATCGGGCTTAGATTTTCATGGGGGTTCAGATATAAGTGAAATTGCTGATGCGGATATCGGTGGTCCAGATTTTTCTGGAGACGGAGGAAACCCTGCAGATTTTTCAATCATGAGCATGTTGACGCTACAAGGTATCGTAACATTTTTAACGGTTATGGGTTGGAGTGCAATCGTATCAGTAGGTACAGGTACGCCAACTTCGATTAGTATTATCGTTGGCGCTGCATTAGGCTTTATCGCCATGTATGGGGTTGCAAGATTGATGCATGCTTCAAAAAAACTAACTGAAAGTGGTACATTGGATTTTCGAAATGCGATAGGAGAAACAGGTAGGGTTTATCTTTCAATACCTGAATCTGGTCATGGAGAAGGAAAAATCAGCATTCAACTGCAAGGCAGCTTGCTTGAATGCAATGCAATCAGTACAGTTGATAAGGTAATTCAAACAGGAACCTTAGTTAGGGTAATTGATGTTCGTAATGACATCTTGGTAGTCGAGGAGGAGTATTAAATGGGGATTCAGGTATTAGTTGCAGTTTGTATTATAGCGGTTGTGTTATTGATGACCATAATCGTTATATTATCTCGTTATCGGAAATGTCCCTCTGATAAGGTCATGGTTATTTACGGTAAGGTTGGATCTGAAAAAAATGGACAAACCAAAAGTGCAAGGTGTATTCATGGTGGGGCAGCATTTATCATTCCAGTATTACAGTCATATCAATATATGGATTTGACACCGATTTCTATCAGTGTAGATTTGGCTCAAGCATTATCAAAACAGAATATTCGAATTGATGTTCCATCTCGATTTACTGTTGGGATCTCTACAGAACCAGGGGTCATGCAGAATGCCGCAGAACGCTTACTAGGATTAAAGCTACATGAGATTCAAGAGCTTGCTAAAGATATCATCTTCGGTCAGCTTCGACTTGTCATTGCCACCATGGATATTGAGGAAATCAATACAGATCGTGATAAATTCCTTTTAGCTGTATCAAATAATGTGGAAATTGAGTTGAAGAAAATAGGTCTTCGCTTAATTAACGTAAATATCACTGACATTAATGATGAGTCTGGATATATAGAAGCGTTAGGAAAAGAAGCAGCAGCCAAGGCGATCAATGACGCTAAGAAAAGCGTTGCAGAAAAAAATCGTGATGGTGAGATTGGTCAGGCAAATGCTCATAAGGATCAAAGAATCGAGGTTGCAGCAGCTGATGCACGTGCAATTGACGGTGAAAATACAGCAAAGATAGAAATTGCGCAGTCAGAGTCTCGAAGAAGAGAAAAAGAAGCAGAAGCTTTAAAACTAGCTACTGCAGCTGAGGCTGTTCAAGCGGCAAAGGCGAAACAAGAATCCTATCTTGCTCAGCAAGAAGCGGAACAAACTCGTGCACAGCTTGAAAAAGCCACTCAAACAGCAGATATCATCATTCAAGCACAAATAATGAAGGAAAAAGCTGAAATCGCAGCAGAAGCGGAAGCGGAGGTAATGAGACGCAAGGCACGCGGAGAAGCAGATGCAATTTTTGCGAAGATGGAAGCAGAAGCAAGAGGCTCTCGTGAGATTTTGGAAAAACAGGCCGAAGGTATGAAATCTCTCGTTGCGGCTGCAGGAAACAATGCCGATGCCGCTGTGAAATTAATTATTGCTGACAAGCTGGAAGAATTGACTCGAATTCAAGTGGAAGCAATCAAGAATATTAAAATTGACAAAGTTACTGTTTGGGATAATAATGGAGGAAGCGATCAGGGAAAAACAGCTACCGCGAATTTCTTATCAGGAATGATGAAATCAATTCCGCCTATGAATGAATTGTTTCAGCAAGTAGGGATGGAAATTCCCTCTTATCTTGGCAAGGACATTATTGAAGAAGACGCGGTGGATGTAAAAGATGAAAAAGCTTTTACAGATAATGTGAATCTTGGTAGCCCAAAAACAGCAGAAAAGGAAATTAAGAACGAACCAGCGAGCGAGCTTGCTACTCCTGTTCAGTAACAAAAGATATACTAAATAGTATTTAAAACAAAATTTATAAATACAAATAAAGATGTTTGTAAAAAAATCATGTGGATTGTAAGAGCAATTCACATGATTTTGCAGTTTGTGCACTCAATGAGGAAGGAGTTGTTCACAGTGAAAAAGTATATCATGGCCTTTGATCAAGGAACGACCAGCTGTCGCTGCATTTTATATGGTAAGGATGGGAAAAGCGTTAGTGTTGCACAAAAAGAGTTTAGGCAGATTTATCCAAAACCAGGTTGGGTGGAGCATGATCCAATGGAAATATGGTCTACACAGATAGGTGTTGCTCAAGAAGCCATGTATAAGATCAATGCTGGATTTGGAAACATTGCAGCAATTGGCATTACCAATCAGAGAGAAACAACCGTTGTATGGGATAAGAATACAGGTAACCCAATCTATAATGCTATTGTATGGCAGTGCAGAAGAACTGCGGATGCATGTGATCGGTTGATTCAGAAAGGACTTGGTGATTTCGTTCGAAAAAAAACGGGATTGCCGATCGATGCCTATTTTTCTGGAACAAAACTAAGTTGGATTTTAGAACATGTTGATGGTGCCAGAGAACAAGCGGAAAAAGGAGAACTATTATTTGGAACCATAGAAACTTGGCTGATTTGGAAGCTTACGAAAGGAACGGTTCATGTCACTGATTATTCTAATGCATCCAGAACCATGTTATTCAATATCAATGAATTAAAATGGGATCAGGAGGTATTGGAGGAACTGAACATCCCAGATGGGATGTTGCCAACTCCAAAGACTTGCAGTGAAGTATATGGTATGACAGATAGTAGTATCTTTGGAGGCCCGATTCCCATTGCAGGAGCGGCAGGGGATCAGCAAGCAGCACTTTTTGGACAGGTATGCTTCTCGAAGGGAGATGCGAAAAATACGTATGGAACAGGATGCTTTCTCTTGATGAATACGGGAGAAAAACCTGTATTTTCAAGGCAAGGACTTGTGACTACCATAGCTTGGGGCATTGGAGATGAGGTCAATTATGCATTAGAAGGTTCGGTTTTTGTGGCTGGTGCAGCAATTCAATGGCTCCGTGATGAATTGAAAATACTAGATCGTGCTTCTGACTCTGAAATGATGGCGATGAAGGTTTCTGATACCAATGGAGTTTATTTGGTTCCAGCCTTTGTTGGACTTGGAGCCCCGTATTGGGACCCATATGCAAGAGGGACTTTGGTAGGACTCACAAGAGGTGCAAATCAAAATCATATTGTTAGAGCTGCACTCGAATCTATGGCATATCAATCCTACGATGTCCTGAAAGTCATGGAAGAAGAGGCTGGGATTTCAATGGGGTCCTTGAAGGTTGACGGTGGTGCGTGCGAAAACGATTTATTGATGCAATTTCAGGCTGACATCATAAATGGGCAAGTTAAAAGACCAGAATCCATAGAGACTACTTCGCTGGGAGCTGCTTATTTAGCAGGATTAGCAACTGGATACTGGAAGGATCAAGGCGAAATATTATCCAATTGGAATGTTGCTAAAGTATTTTCACCTTCTATGGAAGAATCGATGCGGAAGCATTTGTTGAAAGGTTGGCATAAAGCTATTAAGACTTCCTTCGGATGGGCAAAACCAGAATAAAAAAATTTATAAAAAGATATTGAAATGATATAAAACGAAATATAATTAAGGAACATAGAACTAGAAACATTTGGAGGATATAGAAGAAAAATGACTGAGCATTTGGGCAACAAGGGTGAATCATTCACTATGAAGCGCGGCTACAAGGTTGAATCATTGGGAAATGGCATAGAAAGAGACTACTTGTTTGACAATATAAAAGCAATTTTAATCATTTCAGTGGTAGCTGCGCATTTTATGAGAGCATCCGTAATATTTGACAGGGCTAGTTTCAGCGGTATGATATATATTATATCATTTTCATATATCATGCAGGGATTCTTGTTTGTGTCAGGCTACTTTTCAAGAAATCCAATGAAATGCAGAAAGACAGCATTTGAATCCTTTTTATTTCCATATTTGGTATTGATGCCATTTATGTTTTGCATTAGAGACTCTATTTTTGGGCATGCACAGCTAGATTTGACATTGCCAACTATGGCTTTATGGTACTTGGTGACTTTATTCGTATATCGGTTCTTATTAATCGATTTTATAAGAATTAAACAGGTTGCACCAATTAGTATTGGTTTATCTTTACTGGCTGGTTTCATCCCTGCTTTAGATTCAACACTTTCCATTGGTAGAACTTTCGGATTTTTACCATTCTTTTTATTTGGATACTATTTTAAATCAGAGTGGATTGACTCTCTTAGAAGCTTATCAAAGCATATCTATGTATTGCTCTTTGCAGGACTGATTGGTTTTGCTTTGTTTCTATCTCAAACGGGTGTGATTCCTCTTGAATCGTTCCTATATAAAGCATCTTATGGATCAACTGGACTATCAAATCTTGAAGGGGTCACCATTAGAATTTTGTTATCCATCATTTCAATGCTTTGGGTTGTCGTATTTCTTGCTCTTGTTCCGCGCAAGAGAACCTTGCTTACGACAATTGGACAAAATACCATGACCATATATGTACTTCATATTGTAATACGTTATAGTATTAAAGGCTTAGGATACCATATTGGAACTGGGGTGATGGCATATATGATATTGTTTGCGATTACAATCCTTACGGTTTGGGCTTTATCACGACCAAAAGTTGCTAAGTTTTATCAAGAGTTTATGGGAATCCTTTATCAAATGGTGATTGCTATCCCATTGTCTTTTGTTCGGCAAATTCTATAATCAAGGTGGCTATTGCCTCTTCGGACATAGAACTAGAATTGACACAAAGGTCATAGTTGTCGGCTCGACCCCATTTTTCATTTGAATAATAATTGTAGTAAGCAGCTCTTTTTTTGTCAGTTTTTAGCATGATATCTTTTGCATCCTTTTCTGAAAATCCGTAAGAATGAATGAGTCGATTCATCCGGTCTTTGACAGGAGCGTGAATAAATATTGAAACGACATTAGGGTTCTGCCGTAAAATGTAATCTGCGCATCTGCCTACGATAACGCATGGCTTTTCTTCTGCTATTTTGCGAATTATGTTTGACTGAATGACAAACAATTTATCATTCATGGGCATTTCATGAAAGTATGACAGGGGATTGGTATAAGTTGATACAGAGCCGGCTGATGAAGACCAGAAATGATCGGCTATGCTTTCATCTGTTGCGGCAAATAAATCCTCATCAATACCGCTTTCCTGAGAAGATAAATGAATCAAATCTCGATCAAAAAAAGCAATACCAAGTTTTGTTGCAATTATTTCTCCAATTTGTTTGCCCCCGCTTCCAAATTGCCTTGCGATAGTAATAATCATATTTTTATTCATGATAAACGCTCCTTTCATTATGAAAGCATATTGATGAAATGATTATATCATATTCTAAGAAAAAAATTGCAAAAACACTGTTGACAATATTGTCCAACGGTGTTAAATTAAAAATATGAATTAGCACTCACTGATAAAGAGTGCTAACAACACAAAAGGCATTCCAATGAAAAGTGGTGATAGTGATGGATTTGTCGGAAAGAAAATTAAGAATACTTCAAGCAATCGTTGGGGATTTTATCAGTTCAGCAGAGCCCATTGGTTCTAGAACGCTTTCAAAGAAGTACGATATGGGTATTAGTCCTGCAACCATCAGAAATGAGATGTCTGATTTAGAAGAAATGGGTTTTTTAACTCATCCACATACATCGGCTGGTAGAGTTCCGTCTGACAAAGCCTATCGTCTTTATGTCAATAATCTGATGAAGCGATATGAGCTTCCTGAAATGGAAAAGCAAATCATCTCAGAAAAATTGACAAAGAATCTTAGTGAATTGGAAAAGACAATTCAGCATGCTGCAACTTTATTATCCGAACTGACAAATTTAACTTCTTTTGCGATTACTCCGAATCAGGAAGCAAATCGCCTAAAATACATCAATTTTTTGCCGGTGGATGATCGAACCGTGGTATTAATGATTGTTACCGAGAGTGGAAAGGTATCCAATACTGCTATCAAGTTGAGTCATGGATATACAGAGGATAATCTAAGACTTCTTTCAAAAGTAATGACATACAACTATAAAGGAAAAGCACTGAGTGATATCGTAAGGATAGACATTATCAAGGCTTTTGAGTCAGATATTGAAGCGATGAGCAAATTGGTTGATACCATCAGGCCAAACTTTGTCAATACATTAGAAAACATGTTGAATGTGGATCTTTATATGGATGGTCTCACAAACATCTTCTCGATACCTGAATATAATGATATTGAAAAAGCGAAAATATTTTTGGAAATGATTCAGAAAAAGAAACATTTTACAGATGTTTTAATTAATCGAGACAACGGTATGATTATTACCATTGGTAATGAGAACCAAGAAGATATCATGAAAGATTGTAGTTTGATTACTGCAACATATCATATTAACGGGAAGCTCGTCGGTAAACTAGGTGTAATCGGACCAATGCGAATGAAGTATGATGAAGTAACGTCTGTCATTGAATATATTACAGATAATATCAGTCAGAGTTTTAAGATAACGGGAGGCGATGAGGAAGATGAGTAAGAAAAAAACACCCGGAGATGGTATTGATCAGAATGTAGAGGATGTTAAAAAATCAACATCGGGTACAAAAGCATCGGAAGGGGACGATATGAAAAAAGATCAAGAAAAAACAGAAAAGCAAGGAGCTGAATCGCTAGAACAACCAGAAAAAGAGCTTACAAAGGATGAAGAAGAGCTGAATGTAAGATATTTAAGATTGGCAGCAGATTTTCAGAACTATAAAAAACGTGTTGAAAAAGAAAAAAGTGACATTTATGCATTTGCAAACGAAAAAATCGTTGTGGAATTGCTTGATGTGATAGATAACTTTGAACGTGCACTTGCTCACAGCAAGGATAATAACGAGGGGTTTGCTGAGGGCATGAATATGATCTTCAAGCAGTTTAAAGGAGTACTTGATAAAAGTGGTCTTGAAGAGATGAGTGCTGAAGGTGAGGGCTTTGATCCAAATTTCCATCATGCAGTTATGACGGAAAGCTCAAATGAGCATGAAAGCGGAACTGTTCTTCAAGTATTACAAAAGGGGTATTTACTGAATCAAAAAGTTATCAGACCAGCTATGGTCAAAGTATCAGAATAAAGTATTGAATGTAAATGAGAAAAAATCAATAAATAGGAGGAAATGAAAATGGGAAAAGTGATAGGAATTGACTTAGGAACAACGAACTCTTGCGTTGCTGTATTAGAAGGCGGAGATCCAGTTGTTATTGCTAACGCAGAAGGAAATAGAACAACCCCTTCCGTAGTGGGTTTTGCAAAAAATGGTGAAAGATTGGTAGGAGAAACAGCAAAAAGACAGGCTATTACGAATCCTGATCGAACAATTGCTTCTATCAAAAGACACATGGGATCGGATCACAAAGTTGAAATTGATGGAAAGACATATACTCCTCAGGACATTTCTGCAATGATTCTTTCAAAGCTGAAAGCTGATGCAGAAAGTTATCTTGGTGAAAAAGTCACAGAAGCTGTTATCACAGTTCCTGCATACTTTACAGACAGTCAAAAACAAGCGACAAAAGACGCGGGTAAGATTGCTGGTCTAGATGTTAAGAGAATTATCAACGAGCCAACAGCAGCCTCTCTTGCATATGGGCTTGACAAGGAACATGAACACCACAAGATTTTGGTATACGATTTAGGTGGTGGTACCTTCGACGTATCTATCCTTGAATTAGGCGATGGTGTATTTGAAGTACTTGCTACAAATGGTAATAACAGGCTTGGTGGAGATGATTTTGATGAAGTTGTTATGAACTTCATTGCAGATAGTTTTGCAAAAGAAAATGGTGTTGATTTAAGAAAAGATAAGATGGCTCACCAGAGATTGAAAGAAGCAGCTGAAAAAGCAAAGAAAGAGCTTTCAAGCTCCCAGACTACAAATGTAAATCTGCCATTTATCACTGTAAATGCTGATGGCCCTCTTCACTTAAATATGGATATTACAAGAGCTAAATTTGATCAGTTGACTTCTCACTTGGTAGAAAAAACAATCGAACCAATGAGAAAAGCCATGTCAGATGCGGGTGTTACAAACAACGATATTGCAAAGGTAATCTTAGTTGGTGGTTCTACAAGAATTCCTGCAGTGCAAGAAGCAGTAAAGAAAATCACTGGAAAAGATCCATTCAAAGGTATCAATCCGGATGAATGTGTCGCGATCGGTGCATCGGTACAGGCAGGCGTACTGACTGGAGAAGTAAAAGACGTATTGCTCTTAGATGTTACTCCACTTTCTCTATCCATTGAAACATTAGGTGGTGTAGCGACAAAGCTTATTGAAAGAAATACTACGATTCCAACCAAGAAGAGCCAAATTTTCTCTACTGCCGCAGACAATCAAACTGCTGTAGACATTCACGTAATGCAAGGTGAACGAGAAATGGCAGCTGGAAACATTACGCTTGGACGATTCCAGCTTTCTGGAATTCCACCAGCTCCTCGTGGTATCCCACAAATTGAAGTTACATTTGATATTGATGCAAACGGTATCGTAAATGTAAGTGCAAAAGATATGGGTACAGGTAAGGAACAACGTATTACTATCACATCTTCTACAAAGCTTTCTGATGATGAAATTAAGTCTAAGATTAAAGAAGCAGAACAGTATGCAGATGAAGATAAGAAAAAGAAAGAAGAAATTGAAGTTCGAAACAGAGCAGAGACTCTTGTTTATGAAACTGAAAAATCTTTAAAAGATATTGAAGGAAGCTTAAGTGACGAAGAGAAAGCTAAAATTAATCTTGCGAAGGATGATTTGTCTGCAGCATTAGAGGGAACAAATACAGAAGAAATCAAAGCAAAGACAGAAGCTTTGACTGAAGAATTCCACACTATTTCAGCTAAAATGTATCAGCAGGCACAGCAAGCTCAAGGAGCAGCTGGTGGGTTTGATCCAAATGGAATGGGAGGAGCAGACAATCAAGACGGCTCCGAACCAAAACCAGATAATGTTGTAGATGCAGACTATGAAGTAGTTGACGATAATAAATAAAAGAAGTATAATTTTGCGGTACGCCTTATGGTGTGCCGCAAAAGTTAGTTAGGAGAGGGTTAAAGTAATGGCAGAAAAAAGGGATTATTATGAAGTTCTTGGCATTCAGAAAGGTGCATCAGAGGATGAAATCAAACGAGCATTTCGAAAAAAAGCCATGGAATATCATCCGGATCGTAACCCTGGAGACAAGACAGCTGAAGAAAATTTTAAAGAAGTAAATGAAGCATATAGCATTCTTTCTGACCCTCAGAAAAAGGATAAGTACGATCGATTTGGACACGCTGGTGTGGATCCAAATGCTGGTTTTGGCGGTGGATTCGGCGGCGGCTTTGGTGGCGGCTTCGAAGATATATTTGGTGATCTTTTTGGAGGAATGTTTGGCGGTGGATTTGGACAAGCTGCTGGAAAACGAAGAAATGGGCCAAGAAAAGGTCAAGATTTACAAAAGAGCATTAGCATAACTTTCGAAGAAGCAGCATTCGGTACAAAAAAAGAAGTTCAAATCTATAAGCATGTTGTTTGTGAACACTGTGAGGGAACTGGTGCTGAAAAAGGATCACAAAAAGTTACCTGCGATGTGTGTCATGGTACTGGAGAAGTTCGTACAACGCAACGTACTCCTTTTGGTCAGTTTACGAATGTTCAAGGATGTGAGAAGTGTGGTGGAACTGGTGAGGTAATTGAAAATCCATGCCATGAATGTCATGGGTCAGGAACGGTAAAAAAATTAGTTACAATCGCAGTAGATATTCCTGCTGGTGTTGATAATGATTCGGTTATTTCCATCAGAGGACAAGGTGAACCTGGAACAAACGGCGGTCCGAATGGCGATTTATATGTTGTTGTTGCTGTTCAGCCACATCAATTATTTACAAGAAAAGGAACTGATTTGTGGCTTGATCTACCAATATCATTTAGCCAAGCAGCTCTTGGAGACGATATCGTAGTTCCAACATTAAAGGAAAAAGTTTCATATAAAATTCCAGCAGGAACACAGCCCGAAACAATATTTAGATTAAAAGGCAAGGGTGTCAAATCACTGAGAAGCAATAAAATGGGCGATTTGTATGTGAAAGTGACACTTGAAGTTCCAACCAAGCTGACAAGTGAACAAAAGAAGTTAATTAGCAAATTAGGCGAAACTTTGAATCACGAAGAAGGATATGCAAAGAAGAAAAAGTTTGCTGATACGATGAAGGAGATATTTAAGGCATAATGCGATATATAGAAATAAAAATCTATACAACACATGAGGGCCTCGACCCGCTGACCTCTATTCTTATGGATATGGGGATAGCGGGTTTTGCTATTGAAGATGCAGAAGATTTTCAAGACCTCATGAATAAAAAAAATTCCTACGATTGGGATTATGTAGATGAAAGCTTATTTGTTTTGGAAACAGTAGAAACCAATATTTCCTTTTATTTAGAGGAATCTGTTGAAAATGATGAATTGCTTTTAAAACTAAAAGAAGTCGTTGCTCAGCTAAAAGATGATGATACAGATTTCAACCGCTTTGGAAGCCTATCATTACAATCTCAAGTTGTGGATGATGCAGACTGGAAGGACAATTGGAAAGAGTATTTTAAACCTGCTAAAATAACAGAGCATATTGTGATTAAGCCGACATGGGAGAATTATGCTGCTGCATCAGATGAGATGATTATTGAACTTGATCCAGGGATGGCATTTGGAACAGGCACGCATCCTACGACTTTTTTATGTGTCCGGCTATTAGAAAAATTTATAGAAAAAAACAAAGACCGAGTACTAGATGTCGGATGTGGTTCTGGTATTCTTTCTATTGCTGCTTCTTTGCTTGGTGCAAAAGAAATCACTGGGGTTGATATTGATCCAGTGGCAGTAGAAGTATCAAAAGAGAATATTGAACTAAATCATATGACAGACCAGATTTGTATTATGGAAGGCGACTTAACAAAAGGTCTTGATTTACGAGTAGAAATCGTTGTGGCAAATCTTATGGCTGATTTGGTGATGATGCTTTCAAAGGATGTTGCGGCTCACTTATGTGGCAAAGGAATTTATATCTCGTCGGGGATTCTTTGTGAGAAAAAAGATCTAGTGGCAAAATCCATTGAAAAAAGTGGCTTTCGAATTCTAGAAATCTTGGAAGAGGGAGAATGGTGTGCTATTGCTGCAAGCTGTTCGGAGGAAATAAAATGAGCAAATTTTTTGTAGAGGCGAGTGATATACTTGAAAGTACTATTCGAATCACAGATGAAAATGACAGAAAGCATTTGCAAAAGGTATTGCGGTTGGAGGTAGGCGATACGATTGGTATTTCTGATACCGTCGAATTTGAATATCTAGCGGAAATCGTAGCTTTAGAAAAAGATTATATTGAGACAAAGATACTAGATAAACAAAAATTTGCAAGAGAGCCTGAATTGAAAATCACATTGTTCCAAGGTATTCCAAAGCAAGGAAAAATGGAAACCATTATTCAAAAAAATGTGGAACTCGGTGTTTTTGGAATTGTCCCTGTTTTTACAGATCGAACTGTTGTGGTGGACCATGGCAATTTTTATAAGAAAATTGATCGGTGGCAAAAAATATCAGATGAAGCAGTAAAACAATGTAAAAGAGGAATTATTCCCGAAATATACAAAGAATTGGATTTTGATGAAGCGCTTCATGAACTTCAGAAATTCGATTTAATTCTATTTCCTTATGAAAATGAGGACAAAGATACGATCAAGGATTGCCTTCGAAATCTTACAGTAAAGCCAAACAAGGTAGGAATTATTATAGGTCCTGAAGGTGGGTTTTCAGATCAGGAAGCAGAAAAATTGAAAGCAATGGGAGCACATTGCGTGACACTGGGAAAAACTGTGCTTCGCACAGAAACCGCAGGGATGGCAGCGGTTGCAATGACCATGTATGAATTGGAATTATAACTTTTCGTACAGCAACTATAAGATTTACATAAGAAATAGAAACTGCTACAATAAGAAGCATCAAGAATTATAAGGGGGAACAAGAAATGATATCAAGTAAAATGAAAGCATTGGTTGAAGGTAGTTCGCTCATCAGAGCAATGTTTGAGGAAGGCAAGCGACTTGCCGAAATATATGGTGCTGAAAACGTATGCGACTTTAGTTTAGGAAATCCAAATCTGCCTCCTCCTGAAATCGTAAAAGAATCTATTATCAAAGTATTAAATGAAGATGAGCCAACATTAGTTCACGGTTATATGAATAATTCTGGTTATGAAGATGTGCGGGCTATTGTAGCTGACTCGCTCAATAAAAGATTTGATACAGCATTTCAAGAGAACAACCTTGTAATGACAGTTGGAGCAGCTGGTGGCATGAATGTGATTCTAAAAACATTGCTTAATCCAGGTGAGCAAGTTCTTGCCTTTGCGCCCTTTTTCGGAGAATATAAAAATTATGTGGCAAATTTTGATGCAGAACTAGTTGCTGTACCAGCAAGTATTCCTGATTTTCAATTGAACTTAGCTGCTTTTGAAAATATGATTAATGAAAAAACAAAGGCTGTGATTATCAATAATCCGAATAACCCTACAGGGGTAATCTACAAAGAAGAAACCATTCAATCGTTAGCTAAGATTTTAGACAAAAAACAAAAGGAACTGGGCACAGATATTTATATCATTTCTGATGAACCATATAGAGAACTTGTGTACGGTGACATTGAAGTTCCGTTTATTACAAAGTATTATGCCAATACGATTGTAGGATATTCGTTTAGTAAGTCACTATCACTTCCAGGAGATCGTATTGGATATCTGGTTATTCCAAATGAAGTCAGCGATTTTGATAACGTGATTGCGGCAGCCAATGTTGCTACGCGCATTCTTGGATTTGTAAATGCACCATCGTTGATACAAAGAGCAGTGGCGAAGTGTATCGATGAAAAAGCAGATATTGATTATTATGATAAAAATAGACAAGCATTATATAATGGTTTGACAGAAGCAGGATTAACTTGCATCTATCCTGATGGGGCTTTTTATCTTTGGGTGAAGACTCCAACAGAAGACGAGATGGATTTTGTAAAAAAAGCCAAAGAGTTTCAACTTCTAATTGTACCTGGTTCTGCTTTTGGATGCCCTGGATATGTTAGACTAGTGTATTGTGTATCACCACAAACAATTGAAACGGCTATTCCAAAGTTTAAAGAATTGATGCAAGAATATATATAGTAAGAACCACTAGGAAGGAATATGGATGAAAATTGCTTTTCATACCCTTGGGTGCAAAGTAAATCAATACGAAACACAGGCGTTAAGGGAAAAATTTATTGCTCGCGGTCATGAGATTGTTGCAGATACCGAATATGCAGACGCTTATGTTATCAATACGTGTACCGTGACAGGATTGTCAGATCGAAAATCTAGACAGTTTATTCGCAGAGTAAAGAAACTCAATCCAAACAGCATTACTGCAGTGATAGGATGCTATGCACAAGTAAGTCCAGAAGAAGCTGCGAGTATTGTTGGTGTTAATATTGTGGCTGGTACAAATCAAAAAAATAATATACTTGATTATATTGAAAACTACAGTATGGATGCGGGGGTGGATTGTCACATAAAAGAATGGGATTCACTTTCTGAATATGAAGAAACAGGTGTGATTACCGCCATGGACTCTCGAACAAGAGCGTTCATCAAAGTGCAAGAAGGCTGTAATCGTTTTTGCTCATATTGTATTATCCCATATGCACGAGGATCGGTTCGAAGTAGAGACATCGAAGATATTGTTTCTGAGGCTCAAAATTTAATCAATCAGGGCTTTAAAGAACTTGTACTAACTGGAATTAATACAGCTCTTTATGGGATGGAAGTGGAACGAAAAGCGGATGATGAACTTTACGGTATTGAAGTTATTGTAAACCGAATCAACAATTTAGCAGGTGACTTCCGAATCCGAATCGGATCATTAGAACCCAATGTAATTGACGGGGAATATGCAACTCGTTTGATGAAATATGAGAAGCTATGCCCACATTTGCATTTGTCATTGCAAAGCGGAAGCAATGAAATTATAAAGGCAATGAACCGATCTTATACTGTTGATGGCTATCTTAAAATCGTTGAAAATATGAGGAAAATTGATCCAGGATTTGGCATTACCACAGATATTATTGTTGGATTTCCAGGAGAATCTGAATCTGACTTTGAAGATAGCATAAATGTAATAAAAAAGGCAGAATTTAGTAAAGTTCACGTATTCAAATATTCAAAGAGAAATGGGACAAAAGCTGCATCCATGAATGGGCAAGTTTCTTCAGAGATAAAATCAAAAAGAAGCGAAACGTTGATTCAGATTGCCGAAGAAACTTCTCGGTTCTTTTTTGAAAACAATCTTGGACGGAGCAGAACTGTTTTAGTTGAAAAAATGGACAGAGACACAGGTCTTTTAGAAGGTTATACGGATAATTATATCAAAGCATTTTTTGAAGGATCAGAAGTTGATCTAAATACTTTTGTGGAAGTGAAACTGATTGAGCTTTATCAGGATGGGGTAAAAGGTAAAATCATCAGGGAATGGAGTTAAGAACTATGAGTAATAAACGAATTTTAATTGTAGTTATCATGTTTAGCTTGCTATTTTTAATGTCATGTGGCGACAAGAATTCTGTAGATGAATCTGAGGGAACTCAAAATAACGTTGCTATGCTGTCTGATGGATTAGGGTTAACGGATTTTTACACTACCGATCTAGATGGCAATGAAGTGACTCCTGAAATATTCGAAGATTATAATTTGACATTGGTAAATGTCTGGGGGACATTTTGTTCACCGTGCTTAAATGAAATGCCCGATTTGGGAGAACTTCATCGGAAATACCAAGGGCAAGGGCTGAATGTAATAGGGATTGTGATTGACGTTCAGGATGAAAATCTAGAACCAAATAAGGACCAAATACAATTGGCAAAAGAAATTGTAACGAAAACCAATGCAGACTATACGCATCTATTGGTTTCATCTGAAATGGTAAATTCTATCTTAAATCAATTTGATGCAATACCAGCAAGCTTTTTTGTGGATAGCAAAGGGGAAATCGTAAGTGAGTTTTATATCGGCTCAAAATCGAAAGAAGATTGGATTGATCTCATTGAAAAAAATATGGCAAATCAATAGAACACAAAATTTTGGAGTATACCCAGCAGTGATTTTCCTGGTGGGTGTTTTCTTGTTGTCCTACGGAATTTTTCGTGGGGAAGTATCTCTTGTATTTCAGAAGGCGATACATATTTGTTTGGAGTGTATAGGAATTGGTTAATTGGTTTCACAACGGTTTGTCGCGGATTAGAACTACTGTTCAAGTATGTTTTATGCTGATATCAAACAGCTATTACAAAGGCTTTCTGGATGGTAGTATTTATACGGGAAGTGGAAAAGAAGTATGTTTACCTGGGCTAAATTGTTATTCTTGTCCAGGAGCGCTTGGTGCTTGCCCAATTGGTGCGATGCAAGCTGTCGTTTCCTCAAGAAGTTTTCAGTTGTCATATTACATAACTGGTTATCTAACCATGCTTGGTGCTGGTCTAGGGCGATTCGTATGCGGATGGCTTTGTCCTTTTGGATTTGCCCAGGATCTGCTTTTTCGGGTACCAGTGATCAAAAGATATGTACCATCGAGGCCAGACAAGTTTCTTCGCGTTATAAAATACGGTATCTTGATTGTTTTTGTTTTGCTTTTACCTATGTTTGTTTTGGACTTTGTAGGACAGGGACAACCTTGGTTTTGCAAATGGATTTGTCCTTCAGGTACCTTGATGGCGGGATGGCCACTATCTATTCTAAACGATGGCATTCGGGAAACCATTGGGTTTTTGTTTTTTTGGAAAACGGCGATACTAATTGGTTTATTGATTCTATCTATGTTTGTTTATCGTCCATTTTGTAAATATCTCTGCCCGCTCGGAGCTATTTATGGGATGTTTAACCCTATTTCCTTTTACCGGTTTCGTTTGAATGAATCATTATGCACCAATTGTAATGCATGCCTTCAAGTATGTAAAATGAACGTTAACGTTAAGAAACACCCGAATAGTCCAGAATGCATCCGATGTGGAGATTGTTTGAATGTTTGTAAAACAAAAGCATTGGAAAAAGTACGCTATGAATTTTGGCCTCAAGATGGTATACTGAAAGTCAAGTCTAAAAAGACTGTGAAGTGTTTAGGGCATCAGTCTGAAGTAGAATGAAAATAACAATAACAATAACAAATAGAATAGGAGTACATGTATGAGTGATTGTATCTTTTGTATGATTGCAAGCAAAAAAATCCCTTCCAAAATCGCATATGAAGACGATCGTGTGATTGCATTTCACGATTTAGAACCACAGGCACCGGTACACGTATTGGTTATCCCTAAAAAACACATTGATTCCCTTGATCAATTATCAGATGAAGATGGAGAATTAGTGGGTTATTTGATGACTAAAATAAAAACAATTGCAAAAGAATTGGGACTGGAAAATGGGTATAGGGTGGTAAATAATTGTGGCGAAGATGGCCTACAAACCGTTTTACATCTACATTTCCACCTCCTTGGCAAACGAAAAATGACATGGCCTCCAGGTTGATGTTCTGTTTGTGTTTGTAACGAATATGTAAAAAAACCTTGCCTTGTATATGAAAAGAATGTATAATGTTTTCGTTATAGGTAATTCCGTTTGATAAGCATCTAAGAGATATCAGAATATGGAGGGAGGGGAATGAAAAATGGCACAAGTAGTTGTAAGAGAAAACGAAAGTTTAGAAAGCGCGCTGAAAAGGTTTAAGCGTTCTTGCGCAAGAGACGGAGTAATGTCTGAGCTCAGAAAAAGAGAACATTATGAAAAGCCAAGCGTAAAAAGAAAGAAAAAGTCAGAAGCCGCAAGGAAAAAGGCGAAGAAATTCTAAAAAGAAGGTGTAGCATTCAATGTCTTTAAAGGACAGATTGTTAAATGACTTCAAAGAAGCTATGAAAGCGAAAGATGAAGTCAAAAAGAACACAGTAAATTTAGCTCGTGCAGCTATTAAGCAGTATGAGGTAGACAATAGAGTAGAAATGGATGATCAAGGTATCTTAGCAATCTTGACCAAACAAGTAAAAATGAGAAAAGATGCCCTCTCTGATTTTGAGAAAGCAGGAAGAACGGATTTGTTGGAAGCCTATAACAAAGAGATTGAGATCTTGATGGCGTATCTTCCAAAACAGTTATCAGAAGCTGAAATTACCGATTTAGTCAAGGAAACGATGGCAGAAATGGGAATTGAAGGTGGAAAACAGAACATGGGTAAGCTGATTGGATCAGTAATGCCAAAAGTGAAAGGACTCGCTGATGGTGGGGATGTTCGCAAAGTAATCGAAGGTCTACTCTAAAACGTATATCCAAGAAATTCAACCTGGTTGCATAGCAACCAGGTTATTTTTTATTCTGTATTAAATATAGCTGAAAAAAGTATATAGAACAGGAAATATTCTGGGTTTTACGAAATAAAGTTTGAAGTTTTGTTGAATAGTAAATATAATAGAAGTAGTAACTAAAATGAGGATAGGTTTGAAAAACCATGGAAAAGGAGATTGTGATTGGATAACCAACTAATCGAAGAACAAAAAATCAAAATTGATCATGAGCAAATCACAACCGAGTTGTTTGGAAATTTGGATGTAAATCTAAAAATCATACAAGACAATTACGATGTAGAAATTCTACAGCGTCAGGATGAAATTATTTTACGCGGTATGGAAGCTGAAAAAGCTAGACAAGTAATTGTGGAACTTTTGGGTATCATAGATTCTGGAGAGAAACTGGATGCACAAAAGGTAAATTACGTAATTAGTTTGAATCAAAAAGGCTTGTCTTATAAAGAAAGCAACTTGAATAAAGATACGATATGCTTTACTCACCGTGGGAAGCCAATTAAACCAAAAACCTTGGGACAAACGGCTTATACTCAAAGCATCAAAAAGCATGACCTCGTATTTGGAGTTGGACCTGCTGGAACAGGAAAAACATATATCGCAGTTGCCATGGCCATCAATGCATATAAGAATAAAGAAGTTCAGAAGATTATTCTTGCCAGACCGGCGGTTGAGGCAGGAGAAAAGCTCGGCTTCTTGCCAGGAGATTTACAAGAAAAGGTTGATCCTTATTTAAGGCCTTTGTACGATGCACTTTATGATCTTTTAGGCAGAGAAAGCGCATTAAGGTTAAAAGAAAAAGAAGTCATTGAAGTCGTACCACTGGCATATATGAGAGGCAGAACGCTGGACAATTCGTTTATTATTTTAGATGAGGCACAAAATACGACCAAAGAACAAATGAAAATGTTTCTGACTCGGCTCGGCTTTGGCTCAAAAGCAGTTATCACTGGAGATATAACACAAATTGATTTACCCAGAGGAAAACAATCAGGATTAGTGGAAGCAGTAAAAATTCTTCAGGGAGTTGAGGGTGTGGATTTCTGCTTCTTGAAAGATGTTGATGTAGTACGTCATCCTCTTGTAAGAAGAATTATTGTTGCATACGAAGCGTATGCAAAAGAAAATCCAGAACAGGAGGGGTTATCATGAATCTAATCTTTAGTGACGAAAGAATGCCAGGGCAAGGGGTTATTGAGCATATGATCCAAGCAGCAGAGTTGTGCGTAAGAGAAGAAGGAATCAATCCAGCAAATGTTGAAATTAGTGTAACCTTTGTAAGTACTGAAGAAATCCACGAACTGAATCGTATTTATCGCGGAAAAGATAGTGTGACAGATGTTCTTTCTTTTCCACAATATGAAAGTTTAGAAGATTTACAGGACAGTGGAATTATTTGTTTAGGTGATGTAGTCATTTGCCCAGAGCAAGCATTGATTCAAGCAGATGAATATGGTCATTCTGGAGAACGAGAATTGGTATATTTGCTAGTTCATAGTGTATTTCATTTACTTGGATATGATCATATGGGGGAAGAAGAAAAAGAAGAGATGCGCAGGCAAGAAGAAAAAGTGATGAATCAAATTGGAGTCGTTCGTTAATGCAAGGAGGGGGAAAGATGGAGTATCAAGAACTATATCAAGCTGCAAAAGATATGTTGAATTATGCGTATGCACCATATTCTAATTTTCAAGTAGGAGCCGCATTATTAACCAAATCAGGCCAGGTTTATACTGGTGTAAATGTAGAGAATTCATCTTTCGGTGCAACCATTTGTGCGGAACGAACTGCTTTTGTGAAGGCGATATCCGAGGGGCACCAAGAATTTGAAGCAATAGCAGTCGTATCCTCAGAAGGGGAAGTTTATCCTTGTGGGATTTGTAGACAATTTATGTTCGAATTTGGAGATGATTTGAAAATTGTAACGGGAAAAGACAAAGAACATCTCAATATTGCTTCGATTCAGCAACTTTTGCCGTATGGCTTTCGATTATAAGTAAGTTTTGTAGGAAATAGCACTGTTATCAAATATTAGAACGCTCAAAGATAGTTAGGAGAAAGAATGAAATCAGGTTTTATTGGAATTATTGGCAGACCAAACGTTGGCAAATCGACGTTATTAAATGCTGTTTTAGGAGAAAAAATAGCAATTACAACCGACAAGCCTCAGACCACTCGAAATAGTATACGAGGCATTTATACTCGACAAAATGGGGAAGCGGATGACTGCCAAATGATTTTTATCGATACACCAGGGATCCATAAACCAAGAAACAAGCTGGGAAATTATATGACGGAAATGGCAATTGGTACGTTTAAGGAAGTAGAAGTGATTCTGTTTCTCGTGGATGACGCTCTTTCTGCTGGTCCAGGAGATAAATATATTCTTGAATTATTACGAGAAGTTGATACTCCTGTCATCTTGTTGATTAATAAAATAGATAAACTAGGACCAGAAGAATATCGTAAAATTTATGATGAGTATCAGGAACAAAATGTTTTTAAAAGCATAATAGGTATTTCTGCAAAAGAAGGAAAAAATGTAGATACCGTAGTAAAGGAAATTGAAAAATACTTAGACGAAGGACCGATGTACTTCCCTGAAGACATGGTGACAGATCATCCAGAACGTTTTATTGTAAGTGAGATTATTCGAGAAAAAGTGTTGCTTTATTTAGAGGAAGAAGTTCCTCATGGTGTAGCAATCGAACTTGAGAGTTACAAGGAAGAGCCTCGCATTACCAAAATTGGAGCTGTGATTTATTGCGAAAGAAAGTCACATAAAGGAATTATTATCGGCAAAGAAGGTAAAAAACTGAAAGGTATTGGAAAAAGTGCAAGACTGGAGATTGAAGCATTGCTTGGTACGAAAGTTTTCTTGGAAATTTGGGTAAAAGTAAAGGAAAACTGGAGAGACAGCGATTTTGCTTTAAATCACTTTGGATATCATAACGATTAATGACCATATGCTTTTTCAAAGCCTTGTTTCTGTAAACAAGAATCCGAAAAAAGTTGTTGGAAATAGAAAGAGTAAAACATGTTTGCAGAGACAGAAGGTATCATTTTTAAACAAGTTAAAATTGTAAATGGTAGGAGGATGTTGCTGCTGTTTTCTAAAAAATATGGAAAAATTAGCGCAGGAACAAATATGAATGAGAAGGGGAAAACCAAGTCCTCTTTGGCACTTCGTCCATTTACGTATGGGAAATATGAAGTTATAAAAAATAGAGAAATTATAAATATTCAAAGCGCTGAGGTGGTAAAAAGTTATTATCGAATCGGTGAAGATATTGAAAAATATATGTCTTGTTCGTATGTTTTAGAATTCACTGAAAAGATACTGGAAGAAGAAGAACCAGCTCCAAAACTATTTCGTTTGCTGCTAGATTTCTTTGAGATGATTGAGAGAAGAACGAAAAGATATCATTCACTGGTATTGGCATACCAGATTAAAGCTTTACAGGAAGTTGGAAATATGCCAGAAGTGAATCAATGTGTCGTATGTGGAAAAGAAGATGATATTGCTTTCTTTTGTATCAAAGAAGGTGGTATTGTTTGTAGGAAATGCAATCCTAATCTACCTAATATTACGAATGATACATTGATTTATCCAATAAACTTTGGTATAGTGAATATATTGCGTTTTATTTTAAGTAATCCACTGAGTAGACTGGAACATTTGGCATTGGATGAAAAGGTTGAGGTGCAATTGAGCCAGATGATTCGAAGCTACATTGCGTATCATCTTGACATTGGGGAATTGAAAAGCGAAAGCTTTTTATTTGATTAAATTTTAAATGGAGGTAAGATTATGGAGATTACGTTAGAAAAAATCGAACTGGTTAAGGACAGAACCGGGGTTAGCTACAAAGAAGCTAAGGAAGCGTTAGAAGCTGCTGATGGAAGCGTAGTAGATGCAATCATTGACATTGAAGAATCAATAGACATCAAAGGAAAAGGAAAAATTGCAGAACAAAGTTCACATATCATCGAAAAGATAAAAGAGGCGATCAAAAAGGGGAACGTTGCTAGAATTATCATCAAGAAAAACGATGAAATGATTATGAACCTACCTTTAAGTATTGGCTTGGTAGGAACGGTTCTTGCACCTGTTGCTGCTGTTGCTGGCGTAATTGCTGCGTTTGGCACAAAATGTGTGATTGAACTTGTCAAAGATGATGGAGAAATTATAGATATTAGTGAAATGGCTTCAGAAACAATAGATGGTGTAGTTGAAAAAGGTACCTCTATTGCAGATGAAATGAAAGGGAAAGGCGCAGATGTCTTTGCTAGTGTAAAAGCAAAAACTTCTGAGGCGATACATAAAACAAAGAAAGACGACGATCACGTTTGCACATGTGGAAGCGATGAAGATTGTGATGAAAACTGCTCCTGCGGATGCAACGGCGATCAAAATTGAACTTAGAAATGGTAGGTATTTATGAGCAAAGAATTTTCAATGGACAAGATTACAGCACTTGCAAAATCTAGAGGTTTTGTGTTTCCAGGATCTGAAATTTATGGAGGTCTTGCCAACACATGGGATTACGGTCCAGTAGGTGTTGAATTAAAGAACAATGTCAAAAAAGCTTGGTGGAAAAAATTTGTACAGGAATCCAAGTTTAATGTAGGACTTGACGCAGCAATTTTAATGAATCCAAAAGCATGGGTTGCTTCTGGACACGTAGGTGGTTTTGCAGATCCACTGATTGATTGCAAAAGCTGTAAGGCAAGATTTAGAGCAGACAAATTAATTGAAGACTATATACAGGCGCAAGATGAAATGAGTGTTACTGTAGATGGCTGGTCCAATGATAAGTTGGAATCATTCATTCAAGAAAAAGCAATCAAATGTCCTGAATGTGGAAAAAGTGAGTTTACATCCATACGTCAGTTTAATCTGATGTTTAAAACATTTCAGGGTGTTACAGAAGATTCAAAAGCCGAAATTTACTTGAGACCAGAAACAGCTCAGGGTATTTTTGTAAACTTTAAGAATGTACAAAGAACTTCTAGAAAAAAAATGCCTTTTGGTATTGCACAAATAGGAAAATCCTTTAGAAATGAAATTACGCCTGGCAATTTCACGTTCCGTACAAGAGAGTTTGAACAAATGGAACTGGAATTTTTCTGTAGACCAGGAACCGATTTAGAATGGTTTGCATATTGGAAAGATTATTGTGTAAATTGGCTAAAAGCGCTAGGAATGAATGAAGCAAATGTAAAGCTGAGAGATCATGACCAAGAAGAACTTTCTCACTATAGCAATGCTACAACTGATATTGAGTATCGTTTCCCATTTGGTTGGGGCGAACTTTGGGGTATCGCGGATCGGACCGATTTTGATTTGAAACAACATATCGAACACTCAGGTCAAGATATGTCATACCAAGATCCTGAAACAAATGAAAAATATGTACCATACTGTATCGAGCCTTCTTTAGGTGCGGACCGAGTTACACTTGCTTTCTTGGTAGATGCATATGATGAAGAAGTACTGACTGATGCAAATGGTAAGGAAGATGTACGTACCGTTATGAGATTCCATCCAGCCCTTGCACCGTTTAAGGCAGCTGTACTACCGCTTACAAAAAAACAGTGTGTAGAAGCAGAAGCTTTATATGAGGAACTTTCTAAACATTTTATGGTGGATTATGACGTTCCTGGAAGTATAGGGAAAAGATATCGAAGAGAAGATGAAATCGGAACACCTTTCTGTATCACTGTTGACTTTGATACAGAAACAGATAAAAGTGTAACGATTCGAGATCGGGATACAATGGAACAAATCCGAATACCTATTTCAGAAGTTAAGCAGTATATTGAAGACAAGTTGGTATTTTAGGATTACTCAATATGTAACAAAGGACAAGCACCTTTCGCGAGGGACTTGTCCTTTGTTTTCATAAAAAATAAAATTTAAGAAAAGGAGAGTAAATGATGGGGAAAAAATTTGTCTACCTCTTCAGCGAAGGAAACGGTTCAATGCGTGAACTTCTTGGCGGCAAAGGTGCCAATCTTGCCGAAATGACCAATCTAGGAATGCCAGTACCGCAAGGCTTCACAATTACAACAGAAGCCTGTACGCAATATTATGCTGATGGTCAATCAATCAATGATGAAATTAGAGCAGAAATAATGCAGTACGTCAGCGAGATGGAAAACATCACTGGTAAGAAGTTTGGAGACCTAAACAATCCGCTACTGGTATCCGTCCGATCTGGTGCTAGAGCTTCTATGCCTGGAATGATGGACACCATATTAAACTTAGGCTTAAATGACGAAGTGGTAGTAAGTTTTGCAAAGAAGACGAGGAATCCAAGATTTGCATATGACTCCTATCGTCGTTTTATTCAGATGTATTCTGATGTGGTTATGGAAGTCGGGAAAGCTTATTTTGAAAAGCTGATCGATGAAATGAAGGAGAGAAAAGGTGTTAAGCACGATACAGAGCTTACCGCTGAAGACCTCAAAGAACTTGCAAGACAGTTCAAGGAAGAATACAAGAACAAAGTAGGAGTTGATTTCCCTAGCGATCCTGTGGAACAATTGATGGGAGCTATAAAGGCCGTATTCCGATCTTGGGACAACCCGAGGGCAATCTACTATAGAAGAATGAATGATATTCCGTCTTCATGGGGAACAGCCGTCAATGTCCAATCCATGGTATTTGGAAATATGGGTGACACTTCTGGTACTGGAGTTGCATTCTCTAGAAACCCTTCAACGGGTGAGCCGAAGTTATATGGCGAATTCCTGATGAATGCCCAAGGAGAAGACGTAGTTGCTGGAATCCGCACTCCGCAAACAATTGACCAATTAAGAGAACAAAACCCAGAAGTATATGAGCAATTTTTTAACATTGCATATACTCTGGAGAAGCATTACAAAGACATGCAAGATATGGAATTCACCATTGAAGAAGGCAAGCTTTTTATGCTTCAGACAAGAAACGGTAAACGAACCGCAGCAGCAGCATTGCAAATTGCTTGTGATCTTGTGAAAGAAGGAATGATTACAGAAGAAGATGCAGTGAAAATGATTGATCCAAGAATCCTTGATGCATTGCTTCACCCTCAATTTGATGTGGCTACATTGAAAGCTGCAAATCCCATTGGTGCGGCTTTGCCTGCATCACCAGGAGCTGCTTGTGGACAAGTTGTGTTTACGGCTGACGATGCTACTTCATGGACTGTGAACAAGGGGGCTGATGTTATCCTTGTTCGCCTAGAAACCTCACCAGAAGACATTGAAGGAATGCATTATGCTAAGGGTATATTAACAGTCAGAGGCGGCATGACTTCTCATGCGGCAGTTGTGGCAAGGGGAATGGGAACTTGCTGTGTATCTGGCTGTGGAGATATCATAATTGACGAAGATAAAAAAGTCTTTACCCTTGGTGGAAAAGAATTTCACGAAGGAGATTGGATTTCACTTGATGGTTCGACAGGAAATATTTATGGAGAAGCAATTAAGACGATTGAAGCAGCAATCTCAGGCAACTTTAATACTATCATGACTTGGGCGGATAAGTATAGAGTTCTAAAAATTAGAACCAATGCAGATACCCCTCAAGATGCTGCTCAAGCGGTGCGTTTTGGTGCGGAAGGTATTGGACTTTGTAGGACGGAGCATATGTTCTTTGATTCGGAACGAATTTCTTCGATCAGGGAAATGATTGTGTCTAAAACCGAAGAACAGAGAAGAATTGCTTTGGCAAAACTACTTCCTATGCAGAGAAGTGATTTTGAGGCGATTTACGAAGCGATGGAGGGTTATCCTGTTACCATTCGTTTTCTTGACCCTCCGCTGCATGAGTTTTTACCGACTGAAGATGAAGATATTGAAGAACTTGCAAAGGATATGGATTTATCAACGGTTGAATTAAAAACAATTATTTCCTCATTGCATGAGTTTAATCCGATGATGGGGCACAGAGGTTGTAGATTGGCAGTATCCTATCCAGAAATTGCAGAAATGCAAACCACTGCGGTAATCGAAGCAGCAATCCATGTTCAGAAAAATCATCCAGAGTGGAATCTTGTCCCAGAGATTATGATACCTCTTATTGGTGAAGTAAAAGAACTTCAATACGTTAAAAATATTGTGCTTGAAACGGCAGATGCAATTCTGAAAAAAGCTGGAGTAGAGATGAAATATTTAGTAGGAACTATGATTGAAATTCCTAGAGCAGCATTGACCGCTGATGAGATTGCAAAGGAAGCTGAATTCTTCTCATTTGGGACAAATGATTTGACTCAAATGACATTTGGATTTAGTAGGGATGATGCAGGATCTTTCTTAGGATCTTACTATGAAAAGAAAATTTATGAAACCGATCCGTTTGCTAAATTAGATCAAGCTGGAGTTGGAAAATTAGTAAAAATGGCAGTAGAACTTGGTACCGCCACAAGGCCAGATATCAAACTTGGTATTTGTGGAGAGCACGGAGGAGATCCTTCTTCTGTAGAGTTCTGTCATAATATTGGATTACATTATGTATCCTGTTCTCCATTTCGAGTCCCAATCGCAAGGTTGGCAGCAGCCCAAGCGGCTTTAAAACAGAAATAGAAAATAATTGAGAATTTGCAAGAAGGCATCTTTGGATTGTATCCGAAGGTGCTTTCTTGCTTTTTGGGGATAGCTTCAAATTTTTCAATTTTCAAGCTGAGAAAATGAGCTGATATAAATCGCTTTACAAATGGTAAATAATGGAATATAATTTGAAATGCATAAAAATGTAAAATAATGACAATGGCGGGATGGGTTTATGATAAAAATAATATTTATCACAGATGATATGAATTATGCTAAGAAGCTTTCAACCTTGCTTTCTTTAAAAAGTGGAGAGTTTCAAATAGAAATCGTGAGTGACAATTGTGATTTTCAATTAGAAGCGAGGGAGCACGATTTCATGTCCGATTTGCTCTTTTTTTCTTCGAACCTATCTGTTGAGGCAATGATTCACTGGAAAAATGAAATGGGTCCAGAAAGACTTGTATTCTTGACTGAAAATCCAGTTCCCTCACTGATAGAGCAACATAGAAACAAAGAGAAAGCTTATTGGAGTATTGAACGGTATGGTGGTATCGCGAATCTATTACAGAATATCTATTTCATTGTATCCTGTTTGGAAAATCAAGACAAACCATTCATCCATTATCGTAATACCTTGTTGGTTGGAGTTTTTAGTTTAAGCGAATTTTATTTAAAGTCTATGGTTACGGTTGGAATTGGTAGAGAGCTAAAACGGTTCTATCAAAAACGAGTGCTCATTCTATCATTGAACGATGCCCCTATCCTTGATTTGATTCATCAAAAAGAGGGAAGAACGCCACATATTGGTGACTATCTTTATTATCTTTTTGAAAAAGAAGAAGAAAATATATATTCTAGAATAGATAGCTTTGTTGTTTCAGATTCGTATGGTGTGGACTTTTTTCGTTTCAATTCTGGGAGAAATGATTTGCGTTCTCTGAAAAAAGAGGAATTAATCAAAGTCATCAAGACAATTGAATCATTGGGAAAATATGACGTAATTATCTTGGAATTTGGATCTGATTTATCACCAGAAAATATATCAATTGTACCGTCTTGTCAAACTATGATTTTTGTGGAACAAAAAGATAAGGCTTCTAAAAAAATCAATCAGTATACTATGGATTATTTGAAATCAATGGGATTTGAAAAAAACAAAAACAACTGGATTACCTTTTCAAATTTCCTTGGCATATTGGATGGTGAGAGTGTAAATACTTCGTTTGGCATGAATTATGAATTTGATGAATCTATGAAACAAATTGTTTCAAAAGTCATGATGGAACAAGCATACGAGAATCTAACTGAACAAAACGGGATTTTGTTGAACCCAAAATAGGAGTTTGATGATATGGATGATTTTGAAAAACAAATACTGAAATCAATGATACAAGATGTAAGACAGAAAATTAGTCAAGAATATGATAGGGTAGAGGATTCTCAAATTTATCAAATGATTGAGCAATTTATTTTCCAAGATGAACGAATGCAGCATTTTTCATTTCGTCAAAAAAGTCATTTCATTCAAGCAATTTTCAATGCAACCAGAAAGGACTTAGATTTGTTGCAACCATATGCAGACGATGAAGAAGTTAGTGAGATTATGGTAAATGGAAAAGACCATATATTTGTTGAAAGAAAAGGTGTATTGGAAAAATTGGATCTTTCTTTTGACACCACGGAAGAGTTAGAAGAAATAATCAGAAGGATCGCGGCAAAAGTTCATCGAGAGATCAATGAACTGAATCCAATCGTTGATGCAAGGCTGGAAGATGGATCACGTGTCAATGCTGTATACAAAAACATTGCTCTCAATGGCCCGATTTTAACCATCAGGAGGTTTCCTAAAAGTCGCATTACTATGCGTGACCTCTTAAGAAGTGGGAGCATCACCAAAGAAGCAGCAGAATTTCTGAAGCTCATGGTACAGTCTGGATACAATATTTTTATTTCAGGGGGTACCAGCTCCGGCAAAACAACACTACTAAATGTTTTGACAGAATTTATCCCAAAAGATGAAAGGGTGATAGTAATTGAAGATGCAGCTGAACTACAAATTTCTGGAATAGACAATATTGTCCGTCTCGAATGCAGAAATGCAAATGTGCAAGGAAAAGGTGAAATCAATGTAAAGCAATTAATTAAATCCTCACTTCGAATGCGACCAAATCGCATTATTGTTGGTGAAGTGCGGGGAGAGGAAGTTCTTGATATGGTACAAGCGATGAATACAGGGCACGACGGATCACTTTCAACAGGGCATGCAAATTCAATAGCAGGTATGTTATCACGTTTAGAAGCAATGTTTTTGCAGGCTGCGGAATTTCCCATTGAAGCAATCCGCAGCCAGATAGCAGAAGCAATTGACATTATGGTGCATTTGGGGAGATTACCTGATCGGAGCAGAAAAATACTGGAGATTGCTGAAATAGAATCTTTTGAGAATGGGAGCATTCTACTAAATCCACTATTTGATTACCAAATCAATGAAATTGAATCAGCGGAACATAATGAGAAGGATATGAGTATGAATAAATTCCAGTCTGGGAAATTAGTTAAAACAGGGAATTCTTTGAAAAATAATTTAAAACTAAAAATGAATGGATTTTATGAAGGTAATGCTTTATGAAAATTCCAAGGTCATACGATGAATATCAATTTAGTAAACGTGAACTCATTCAGTATTATTCTTGCTGTGGGATATTGTTTTTTTTGTTGGGAGTACTGTTTTATCATCATATGCTTATGGCGTTGGCTGCTTCGTTATTATCGATTCCTTGTTTGCGCTTTTATAAAAAAATGCGCATAGAAAAAAGAAAGAACGAATTACAAGGACAATTTCGGGATTTACTATACTCTATTTCAGTTTCATTTTCAGTGGGCAGACAAATGACTGAAGCGTTACAAGAAGCGGAAGAAAACATGAGATTAATATATAAAGAAAATAGTCATATTACATTGGAAGTCAAAGCAATGGTAAAACGATTGGTGCTATCAAAAGAATCTGAAGAATCAGTGTTGAATGATTTTGCAGAGCGGAGTGGAATTGATGATATTCGTAATTTTATCGAAATATATTTAATTTGCAGAAAGACAGGAGGCGATTTAATTCGTGTAATTGAAAAGGCAACGGACATGATCTGTGAGAAAATTTCAATAGAAAAAGAGATTCGAGTTATAACCGCACAAAAAAGAATGGAATCAAATATATTGGTAATGATTCCTATTGGGGTTTTAGTATTATTGCAATTCTCTTCACAAGGATATATAGGTGTTTTATATCATGCCATGATAGGAAGGATCATCATGACATTGTCGTTGGCCATGATAGGTGTTTCATATTATCTTAGTCATAAAATCACAAAGGTTGAAATATAATGAAAAAACTGATAGTAATATTTATGTATTATTTGGGAAATATTCTCAATAGCATATTAAAGTGGATTCCAGATGACTTTACAGGAAGTCAAGAAAAATTGAAAGAAAAATCAAAATGGGATTATAACCATTCTAACTTTGATAGTACTTTTCAAAATTATAAAATCGCAATACTAATAAAATATATTAGTATTTTATTGATATTATGTTTTTTGGTTGTTATTTTTCTTGTTTCGAAACACATTGAACCGGTCGATTCCATTTCTCGTGATAATGTTGGCGTCGATTCAGAATGTATTCCACTCCAGATTACTGCAGATAATGGTACCTACAAAATAGAAAAACAAGTTACCTTTCACCTGAATGAGAAAACTTACTCGAAAGATGAAGATCGACAACGGATAGAACTGTTTTTAATTGATTTTGATACGTTTGTTTTGAATGGGAACGATTCCTTTACTGATGTAAGCAAACCTCTGCATCTAATCAAGAACGATCAGCGTTATGGGATTCATATTGACTGGAACTGCAGCTATCCTGAATTGCTACATGAAGAAAAAAAATCGTATTTTCTGGACTGGCTTCCAGGTGAAAAAATTGAACTGGAAGCCAGTCTGAAATTAGGAGAAATTGTTGAAAAGAGAACATATTCTATTTTAATGAGTGACCAACCGAGCCAAGAACTCTGGGCACAAACCACAGAATATCAGTTGGAAGCGATTGTTTCCAATGTAGGAAAGATGGAATATCAAGATTCCATATCCTTACCATCAATCATTGGGAATAACACCTCTTTAAAATGGAGCACAGGCAGTTATGAAGGGATGGTATCCCTTTTTATATTTGGAGGCATTGCACTATTGTACCAATATTTTAATCGGTATCGAATGATTGAGCTTTCTTGGAGAAAGACAAAGGATCAAGTTTTCAATGATTTGCCAGACTTAATTCATAAACTATTATTACTCCTTGAGGCAGGTTTTGTTGTAAGTGCAGCCTTTAAGAGAATTACTCTTGATTATGAGAAATCAAGAATAAGAAATGGGAAGCATCGGTATTTGTATGATAGTTTATTGGAAATCCAAAAAAAAGTGGATGAATCACAGTATTCGTTTATTACAGAATTAAAAAATCTTTCTCAACAACTTGGGCTACGTGAGTTAATCCGTTTTACTGCGATTATTTCAGATAATTGGAATAGAGGAAGTGGTCTTTCATCAAAATTAGAAATAGAGCGTGAGCTGATGTGGCTTGCAAGAAAAAAGAAGGCAGAAGAAAAAGGAAAGATTGCAGAATCAAAGCTTGTGTTTCCTATGATGTTGTTACTAATTGTATTAATTATGATTACAACAGCGCCTGCGCTGTTAGAAATAAACTAAAAAGAAAGGAAATGAAGGAAATGCATAAAAGAATCTGTAGAAATGGTATGTGCCAAAACAGCAAACAAAGAGTAGAGGAATTAAAAATCAAGGGCTGGAAGAATAATAAGAAGGGAATGGAATTGGTCCAGGTTGCTATATTAGTAGCAATTGCGATTGGATTGGGACTTCTTTTCCGTGAAAGTTTGGGAGAGTTTATCTCAAACACATTTAACAACTTAAATGATACTGATTTTGGAAATCAAGTGTAGGCGAATCAATGGGCAACAGAAAACGAAACAATCGAAAGGGTAGCGTGATGGTTGAGGCAGCATTGATTTTTCCACTGATAATTGGAGCAGTTCTTCTTATTATCTATATTACAATGTGGTATTATCAGGAGCTATATGAACAATCTAAAATCCACTTGTCTATACGAAAGGAAAGTGGGGAACAAAGTGAGACAATTCTAAGAATGGAGGAAGAGAAGCATTATCCCACAACAAAAGGGACTCGAAATTTCTTCCCCACGCTTATCTCTAAGCATCAAATCAGTGGACAATCGCCAGGACTTTTTTCTCAGCATTTTATGAGTAATGCATATGGTGAAGTATATGTAGTGGATGACACTATGCTGGTTCGTGTTCATTGTTTTCTGGATGTGGAATAACACATACTTGGTGGACAGTTTAAAAAGTAATAGGTAATTAAGATGAAAAATTCTAAAGAAGGTACCGTATCTGTATTTTTGCTCCTTGTTCTTTCCTGTATGTTAATGGTGCTTGGAGTATTTTTATATCACGGTGTTCAACTGGCTTCAAGGAGTTATGCGGATGCAGTTCTTGAAATGTCTGGGAGATCTGTCTTGTCAGAATATGATACGGTATTGCTAGACCGATATGGAATATTTGGTGTATATCTAGATGAACGTATAGCTGAGCATAAAATTATAGAATACGCGTCAAGCTCATTTGAAAAAAAAGAGGGTCCATTCGATCAAAATAATAGCATTGATTTACTGCATCTTTCTGTTGAGTCGATTGAAGTGGATTTAAAAGGATTTTCTTTGTTGGACTTGGATGTGTTTCAAACACAAATCGTCAAAAGTATTGAATTTGATATGGTAAAGAATGTGATGTCAAAAAAGGATATGAATCAAACAGGGAGCAGTGCAGAAGAAAACCATAAATTGTTAAACCAAAAAGTTATTCAGGGATTACCATCATATGGCTATGAAGCGAAATATTTAGATATTAAAAATCTCTATGAAAAAGGTATCCCAGATTTTGATAAAGTAATTTGCTCATCAGGTGAAATGTTTCTTGTAGATCAATATATCCTGTCTCATTTTAAACATCATCAAAATCATAACGCAAGGAATCATACTCCTACTTTTTTTAACAATGAAGTAGAGTATATTATTTCCGGTGAGTTTCAAGATGAAGACTCATATCATACGGTAAGAAGTCAATTAAAAATATTGAGAACATTGCTAAATTTAACACATATTTATTCTGATGCTGAAAAAAGAACAGAAGTGATTACATTAGCTGAAATTTTGACTCCTGGACCAGCATCTGCTATAACGCAAGGAGTTATTAGTGGAATTTGGGCGGCAGCAGAAGCTGAAAATGATATTTGCAGAATTGAAGATGGAAAAAAAGTTGCACTGTTTAAAACAAAATTTCAATGGGCATTAGCCTTAGAAAATGTTATAAATCAAAAGGATAAAGGTAGAGTTAATCATTATTCTGAGAGAATTGAAAATGGAGAGATAGATGAAAACATTGGATTGAGTCACGAGTTACAGAATAATATAAATAATAAAAAGAGTTATATTGAACCACAAAATGAAGATGGCTTGGATTATGAATCTTATTTGAGGATGCTGCTATACCTTGAAAAAAGAGAAATCAAATTGCTTCGAACTATGGACTTGATACAGATTGATATGAAAACGTCATACGATAAGCATTTTAGTTTGAGAGAATATTATAGTGGTTTCTCATTTACTGCAATTGTATCAGGAGAATCTTATTTTTATGAGGAAAAATATGAGTAATCATCAATTAGGTAATTGCTATAAAATTAAAAAATACTATTCAAAAAGAGGCATTGTAACAATAGAAGCTGCCATATTTTTGCCGATTTTTCTTGTAGGGCTTCTAACATTTGCTTATCTATTGAAATTTCTCATTATTCAAGAACAAGTTTTTCATGATTTATCCGATGAAGCAAAGCTTGTTGCTGCAAATGCTATCAATCAACCCCATTATCCATTGGGCTTTGAGACTCATTTAATGAATCGAATTCAAGATGACTGTGGGGAAAAAATACAAAATCTAGAATTATCTCAATTCAAATATCTATACCAAGACGATACCACAAATTTAATCTTTATGAATCTCGAATATGATGTACGTGTCAATCTTCCCATACAGTTTGTTGATGACCTTCATCTAGAAGAAAAACTTTTGATGCGCGGATTTGTTGGGCATCGTGTAGATGAAAATCCGATGAGCTTTGAGGAGTTAGAAAAAGAAGTCGAATTCGAGATTGTATGGGTTTTTCCTAATTCCGGCACGAAGTATCATCAGCAAAACTGTATCTATATTACCTCCCAACCAAGGGAAGTTGTACTTTCTCAAGACATTAGACATCGATATCATCCTTGTGAAATATGCAAATCTAAAGAAATAGAAAATGGTTCCCTGGTATACTGTTTTCCAAACTATGGTGAGTCATATCATACATCAGAGTGTTCTGTCATTAAAAAATATGTAATCCCGATGGAAAAAAGTGAAGCAATTGAGAAGGGATATCTTCCTTGTACAAAATGTTCAAAATAAAGGAGAGCAGACTATGGAAAACATAAAACAGGTTCATAATAATCAGGATCAAGGTTCTTTGTATTTAGCTGATACCGAATCTGTATTTGGTAGGCAAGTGATGGAGCATGTCTTTTTGACAAATGATTTTATGAATTATGAACTGCAGGTGTTACAACGAAATGCTTGCACTGAGATTGTGCCTATGCAGTTTATAAGGGAAGGTGACTGTCTTCATACATTCTACGATTTAAACAATTGCCAATCTTTACATCAATATATCGCATCCTCAAATACGTCATCTGCATTAGAAAGGGATTACAGTGATATGATATGTTTTGCATTGAGGCTGATTGAAGGAGTAATCAATTGTATGGAAGCTGCGGCAAACTATATGCTAGATATTCAAAAAATGCATTTAAGCACTCAAGTATTCTATTATAATTGGGAAAAAGAACAGATGGTATTTACCTATATACCTTCAAATGCCCAATTGGAAAAAACAAAACATCAAAAATTCATCAACCTATTGACAGAAATGAAAGACCTGTTTTTAGATTCAGAGGTGAATCAAATGTGTAATCGGTTTGTTTCGTTAATCAATGACAAGAATTTAGAATATGAAACAATGAAAGTACACCTAGGTATCTTAATGCGTGAAACGATATACATATACGGACGCAATACTAGGGAACTTAGAGAAACAGAAACAAACAAAGTAATAAATGAAAACGCCGTAAACATGGAAAGTGACGAGATTCTTGAGAAACAAAAATTCTATAATGTAAAACCGAAATCTTTGAGTTTGACTGAGAAGAAAACGATAGAGAAAGATAAGAAAATAGGGAAAAAGAAAATCTATATTATAATACAAATCCTATTGGCTTTAATCCTATTGGCTTGCTTGATTCTATTAAGAATGGACATCTTCAGTATCATAGGGGCTGTACTGATTTTTGTAGCAGTTGATCTATTTATAGGGAAGAGATTGAAGTTGATTACACTTTGACAAAATAAAAAGCCGAGTAGAACTCGGCTATTTTACGATGTTAGGTGAGATATTCTAGCAGACTATCGATCTCTGAACTGTCTTCTTTCGTTCTTCTTCTTGTCTCTGCATTCCTTACATCTTTTTGGTTCGTTATCAAAACCTTTTTCTTTGTAGAATTCCTGTTCTCCTACAGTGAATACGAAATCTTTGCCGCAGTCTTGACATACGAGTGTTCTGTCTTCCATGATTTTCCTCCAGATTTTTAAAACAAATATAATTTTTTTAAATATTTAAAATAGGTATGGAGACGATTTTCCAAAAAGATGATCGACCATTGAATATTTTAAATACCTCAAGGTTATTATAATGGTTATTTGAGATAATGTCTACTAAAATTTTGAAATAGTATTGAATTATCTGAAAAATGAGCATTTATCGCTTTTAATTTAGGATAGAATAAAGTATAATAGAATAATATTATAGATTTTTTTCATAGGAGGCGAAGCGGATGAGAAAGTTTTTAGAAAACTGGAATTATAAAAAACATGCGGTAGCTGTCACTAGTATGTACCTAGGAATTTCAATTTTTGGTAATGCAATGTTAGGCAAAAAAGTTCCGAAGGACGAGAAAACACTCAATCCTATTTCGATTTGTAAGCAATTAACAACAAAACAATGGATTTTCAATGGAGTACTGACTGGATTATATAGCATTGATATGAGTCTGACATACTATATTTTAAATCACTTTAAAAAACAGTATAAATAGAATGATTTTTTTAAAAATGTTTCAAGAATATCACGAAAAACATAATATAGATATAGATTCATCTCATACGCGGACTATGATATGAGTACAGAGGCGAAACTATGATTAGATAAAGACAGCACATTGTGCTGTTTTTTAGGAAGGAATTCATGCTCGGGTACATCAAACCGGATAAACCGGACTTAAAAATAAGAGAGTTTGAGATTTACGGAGGATACTATTGTGGAATTTGTAAATCAATCGGTCGAAGATATGGACAGTTTCCAAGATTAGCCTTGAGCTATGATTCGGTTTTTTTAGCAATCTTAATCGGAGGGATTCAAGATGAAAAAGAAACGATTAAGCAAGAACGATGTATTGTGCATCCTTTGAAAAAAAGAACAATTGTATCAAATAGTGAAGCAATTGATTATGCGGCAGATGTATTGCTTTTGCTAGCATATTATAAATTAAAGGATGATTATCAGGATGACAAAAGCATCAAAGCTGCTATTGGACTTCTTTTCTCAAAAGGTAGCATAAGGAAGTTAAGAAGCAAACTTCCTTCCCAATGTGATTATGTTAAAAGGAAACTTGATGAGTTAAGCATGATGGAGTCAAACCAATGTGATTCCATAGACCAAGCGGCGGAACCTTTTGCAAAGATAATGGAGGAATTATTAGCTTTTCCAGGGTGGGTTTCTTTTCAGGAAGAAAAAGTAGTTTCTCTATATAGAAGGATTGGATACCACTTAGGTAAATGGATTTATCTTATTGATGCATATGATGACATCGAAGACAATATCAAGGACCATGGGTTTAACCCACTCCTTTTGCAGTTCGAATTTGAACAAAAAAAAGAAACAGCTCAAATTTTTAAAGAGCGAATCAAAGAAAGAATAGAGATGAATCTGATTCTTTATTTGGCAGAAATTGCAAAAGCATGTGACCAATTAGATTTAAAAAAGAATCAAGGATTGATAGAGAATATTATATATTTTGGATTGATGAGACAAACAGAAGATATATTGAAGAAAGGAAATTTAGATCATGCAGAATCCATATGAAGTATTAGGTGTAAAAGAAGGGGCAAGCCAGGAGGAAATCAAGGCAGCGTACCGAGAGCAAGTAAAAAAATATCACCCAGATAAATATCAAAACAATCCACTTTATGAGCTTGCGGAAGAAAAATTACAAGAGGTAAATGAAGCATATGATTATCTAACAAAGAATGGAAGCAAGGGTGGTCAAAATAATCAATATACGGGTGGTAATCAAAATAGCTATCAGAACGGAAATAACAGTGAATTTGTTGAAGTTCGACGAATGATTGACCGAGGAAATCTACAAGGTGCAGAAACGATGTTAAACAACAGTCGAAATAGAAGCGCCGAATGGTTCTTTCTTTCAGGGATGATTTCCTTACGTAAGGGTTGGTATGACAATGCTATGAATAACCTTCAAACTGCGGTTTCTATGGATCCATCTAATATGGAATACCGTAACGCAATGAACAGTATTATGTCATCTGGAAATGGATATCGTACTTCTGCATTTGGTCGAGGTTATTCCAACAATGATGATTTATGCAGGCTGTTACAATGTTATTGCTGTGCCGATGCACTTTGTGATTGTATTTAATATTAATCATACGATAGAGGAGCATGTACGTAAAACATGAATAAATCAAATACAAAAATGGTTGCCATGGGTGGCGTATTATTGGCCCTTTCTGTTGCTACAGTTTTCGGAGCTTCCATTATTCCCGGGGTGGAGTTAACTTTATATTTGCTCAGCTCTCTTTTTATTGGGATTATTATGATAGAAACATCACCGAAGTTTGGTTGGCTATTTTATTTAGGTACAATAATATTGTCTTTCTTTCTCATTCCAAATAAGGTTGGAGTGATTCCATACGGATTTTTATTCGGGTTATATCCCATCTTAAAATTCTACATAGAGAATAAGAAAAGATTGCCTTTTGCTATTGAGATTATCATAAAACTAGCGGTATTCAATATTATTTTAATCACTGGATATCGACTCCTAGGTATTATGATATTCGGAGCAGTGTCTTTGCCAGATTTCAGCATGCCGATTATTTTTGCGGCATTACAAGTATTTTTTTTGGTTTATGACTATGTCTTTACAATGATAATCGTTTATTATTTGAAGCGTAGACCAAGAATGAATATCTGAAGTAATCTCGCTGATGATTTGCGTTTGATGCATATCAGAAAGGTAATTGATTAGAATGATTCCTTTATCAACAAAAATGAGGCCATCAACATTAGATGACTTTATCGGGCAAAGGCACTTTATGTATAAAGAGTCTTTGCTTTATAATGCAATCCGTAATAAAACTTTTGATTCTGCTATTTTTTTTGGTCCTTCCGGTACAGGAAAAACAACTTTGGCCAGAATAATCGCAAGAGAAATGGATGCAAATTTTCATGAACTGAATGCTGCAGTTTCGGGGACAAAGGAACTGAAAGAAATCTTAGATAATGCAAAGTCGAAATTTTTTGGATTACAAAAGGAAACCACTTATCTTTATGTTGACGAATTTCACCGATGGAATAAATTGCAACAAGACTCTTTGCTAAAGGCCCTAGAAGAAGGGGTGATTCGTTTTATTGGCAGCACCACAGAAAACCCTTATTTTGCAATTAATAATGCGGTGCTAAGCAGAGTTGGGTTTGTTTATGAGTTTAAAAGACATACAACAGAAGAAATCCAACAAATACTAATTCGGAGTTTGGAAGATACCATTAGGGGTCTTGGCAATCGAAACATTCAATGGGATGAAGATGCCATTGATTTGCTAGCTCAACTCAGTGGTGGTGATGCTAGAATTGCTTTGGATACATTGGGCTTTATCAGTGACAATATGAAAATGGATAGCCGTATAACGAAAACGTTGGTCGGTGAAGCAATGCAACGTCAGACTGTTTTTTATGATAGAAGCGAAGACAAATATAATTTGCTTTCTGCATTGCAAAAGTCAATTAGGGGAAGTGACCCAGATGCTGCAGTGCATTATTTAGCACGATTGCTAGAAGGTGGCGCAGATATTCAAATGATTGGGAGAAGACTTATGGTGATTGCCAGTGAAGATGTTGGAATGGCTTATCCTATGGCGATTACTATTGTGACAAGCTGTGTGCAGGCTTCTTTGATGATTGGTCTTCCTGAAGCACGAATCAACCTTTCTCAAGCCGTTATCTTGTTATCCTCCTGTCCGAAATCCAATTCATCCATTATGGCACTAGAGCACGCTGTTTCTGATATACATAAAAAACAAATTGATGATGTGCCCAGTCACTTAAAGGATTCTCACTACACGGGTGCTGCGAAAAGAGGAATAGGTATTGACTATAAATATCCCCATAGCTATGGTGGCTTTGTAAAACAACAGTATTTACCGGATAATTTATACAAAGAGAATGTGAAATACTACCAACCAACAGAAAATGGAAAGGAAGGGGCTTTCAAAAAATATTTAGAAAGTCTCAATTCAAAAAAATGATGATTACGTTAGCTGAATACTCTGGATTTTGTTTTGGAGTAAAAGAAGCAATCAAGAGAACGGAACAAACCATCGAGCAGTACAAGAATAATTCAGTAAGTATATATACCTGTGGACCCCTGATTCATAATAAAACAGTGACAGATGAGCTTGCAAATAAAGGAGTTTCAATCATCAAAGATCCAGAAGATGCTGAAATTGGATCAGTTGTTGTTGTACGTTCGCATGGAGAACCAGAGGCCTTTTACCAGAAAACAGAAAGTCGAAATATTACAGTAATTGACGCAACTTGTCCTTTCGTAAAAAAAATACAACATTTGGTTAGAAAAGCAAAAAATAATGGGTATCATATTGTTGTAGTAGGGGACAGCACTCATCCAGAAGTGATTGGCATAAATGGTTGGTGCAATAACGAAGCAAAAATTGTGTCCAGTGTTTCTGATGCAGAAGATATTTGTGAAAATAATCTTTTTGTAGTAGCACAAACCACCATTACGACAGAGCTGTTTCAGAATGTTGTGGCTTATTTAGAAAGCCAAGGCAAAGAACTTATCGTTCATAATACGATCTGTCATGCTACTGAGGAACGACAAAAAAGCTGTAAGCAAACGGCGATGGAATCTGATTTAATGGTGATTATAGGAGGTCGTGAGAGTTCAAACTCAAAAAAGCTATACGAAATAGCAAAAAAATATTGCGTAAACTCGTATTTTGTTGAAAATAAAGAAAGTTTACCATTGAAAGAAATCGAAAAATGTAATAGAATAGGAATAGCGGCAGGGGCTTCGACCCCTGAACGTATTATTAAGGAGGTTATTGCTACCATGAGTGAATTATTCACTGAAAACACAAAAGATAATATGATGCATGATCTGATGGACGAAATTGAAAAGTCCTTGAGATTGCCACGCAGCGGAGAAATTGTAACAGGAGAGGTTATTCAGGTTTCCAATAGAGAAATCGTAGTCAATCTGGGTTGCAAAAAAGATGGAATTATTCCAAGAGATGAGTTTACTCTGGAAGGAAACCAGGATCTTACTGATTTATTCAAAGAAGGCGATGAAATTCAGGCTAAAGTTTTAAAAACTGATGATGGTGATGGAAACATTTTGCTATCCAAGAAAAAGCTTGAAGTAAATGAGCATTGGGATGAAATTAATAGTGCTCTTGATAATAAATCAATTATAAGTGCGAAAGTCGTAAAAGCCGTTAATGGTGGAGTTATCGCAGTTTATAAAGAAGTATCTGGATTTATTCCACTTTCTCAGCTTTCTGACAAATTCTTGGAGAAAGCAGACGAATTTATGGGAAAAACTCTCCCAGTTCGTGTAACTAGAGTTGATCAGAAGAAAAACAAAGTCGTATTCTCTCACAAAGCTTACTTAGTTGAAGAAAGACAGAAGAAAGTTCAGGAAATTTGGGATTCACTTCATGTTGGTGATGTAGTTGATGGTACTGTAATGAGATTTACAGAATACGGAGCTTTCGTTGACATCGGTGGTATCGATGGACTTCTTCACATTTCAGAAATTTCTTGGGGCAAGCTGAAGCACCCACAAGAAGCACTGAAAATTAGTGAAAAAGTACAGGTTAAGATTCTTTCTATGAATGAAGAAAAAGGAAAGATTTCTCTTGGCCTAAAACAGAACACTCCAGAACCATGGACTGTAATTGATGATACTTATCAAGTAGGACAGGTAATTTCCGGAAAAATAGTACAGATTAAAGATTATGGTGCATTCGTGGAATTAGAACCAGGTCTTGATGGATTGGTACACATTTCCGAAATCGCATATAAGAGAGTAACAAACATTGCTGATGAAATTTCTGTAGGTCAAGAAGTATCTGCAAAGATTCTTGAAATTGACAAGGAAAGAAAAAGAATCAGCTTAAGCATCAAAGAAACATTAGAGCCACCAGCTGTAATGGAAGAAGAAGTAGCTGATGAAGTTGCTGAAGATCAGGAATAATCTTACGTATTATAAATATTAATTGATTATTTGCTAAAGAACAAGCCACGCAATTGCGTGGCTTTCTTTTTTGATTTTATGATGACTTTGAAAGTTCTATCAATTCTTTTGCACTTTTTAAAGTGGTGTCTGTGATATTGATTCCACCTAAGAGTCTTGCGACTTCTCGAATTTGTTCCTTTTCATCAAGAGGAAGAACCGTTGTATGAGTTTGATCTTCTTTTGTTTCTTTATCAATCTTGTAATGATAGTCACCAAATGCAGCGATTTGAGGCAGATGGGTGATGCAAATGATCTGATGCTTTTTTGAAATATCAAGTAGCTTCTTTCCGACGATGCTTGCAGTGATACCGCTGATTCCAACATCTATTTCATCAAATATCATTGTGGGGATTGTATCAAAATCCCCAATGATTTGCTTAAATGCGAGCATAATTCTTGAAATTTCTCCGCCAGATGCAACTTTGACTAAAGGTTTTGGTCTTTCACCTTTATTGGTTGTGATTAAAAACTCGATTCGATCCAGACCATTTTCTGAAAAGGATGGAGTATCTGACTCGCAAAAGTACACTTGAAAGATGGCATCTTTAAAATTCAATTCTTTTAACTGAGTGTTCATTTTTACTTCAATTTCAAATGCTGCTTTTTTTCTAAGTTCTGTAAGGGTTTTACTCTCTTTTAAAAGATTCTCCTCACATGCTGACAAATCTCGAGATAGTTTTTCTTTGATGGAATCAATGTTTTCAATTCGATCTAAATCAGACGAGATTTTTTCCATATATTCAAATACCGAATCAAGTGATCCGCCGTACTTACGTTTCAACCCATCTAAAACATTTAATCTTGAGATTGTTTCTTCAAGAAGGTCAGGAGAAAAAGAAATGGAATCCTTAAAGTGTCTGATTTCAATTGCAAGATCTTCTAGCCTATAGTAAACTTCAGAAAATTCTTGATGAAAATGCTCGATTTCCGAGGAGCATTGACTAATTTCTTCTACAAGATGAAGACTTTTTCCGATAAGGTCATTTGCAGAAGGAGATTCGCCAAAAATCATACCATATACCGTAGATAAATTTTGATAGATTCTCTCACTATTTTGCAACAAATTTAGTTTCTTTTCTAATTCTTCGTCTTCTTTTGGAATCGGATTTGCTTTTTGGATTTCTGAAAATTCAAAGCTCATAAAATCTCGTTTACGTTCTGTCTCTTCCTGAGAAGACAGAAGAGATGATAATTCATGTTTCAAACTAGAATATTGGTGATATAAATCAGAAACCGCATTCTTCGTTTCTGCCAATTGTTTTTCATAACACAAATCAATTAATTCTAAATGAAAATCTGGATTGAGCAATGACTGATGATCATATTGCCCATGAATGTCAGCTATTTTTTTACAAAGCTTATTGAGTTTTGTGAGTGGCACAATTTCATCATTGATGCGGCACACGTTTTTTCCATTGCTGCTCAATTCTCGTGTAATGATATACTCTTCATTCTCAAATTCAGCTATCATTTGAACAACAGCTTTATCTTTTCCATTACGTATATATGCAGTATCAGCCCTGCTACCAAGAGCAAGGCTGATTGCTTCAATTACAATAGATTTGCCGGCTCCGGTTTCACCAGTTATTATGTTTAAGCCTTCATGAAAGTCTAATTCGACAGTATCGATAATTGCAAAATCCTTTATTCGAATATGAGTAATCATCTTTTAACCTCTATTTTATCATATCATTAAAGCGGCTGACCAAAGAAGGAACATTGGCTGGGTCATTGATTACTAGAAAGAGAGTATTATCGCCAGCAATACATCCCACAATATTTGGGAAATTTAAGGTGTCGATTGCTTCTCCTGCCGCATTTGCACAACCGCTTAGCGTTTTAACTACAATGATGTTGCCAGAAGCTGCAACCGTTTGTATGGTCTCTCTGAAGATTTTTACGTAACGATCAGAGATTGGCTGATCTATGGTGTTAGCTACTGTATATTTATATTTTCCGGTAGAAGAAAGTGTTTTTACAAGTTGTAATTCTTTGATGTCTCTTGAAATGGTTGCTTGTGTAACCTTATAGCCGCTTTTTCGTAGCAGCGCCACTAGGCGTTCTTGTGTTTCGACTTCGTAAGTGTTAATAAGATCTAATATCTTATTTTGTCGTGAATATCTCATGCGGCACGTCCTTTCAAATGAATAATTATTGATATATAATTATAATTATTATACCACATCAAAAATTCTAATCAACCACTAAGAACCTTTGATTTACAATATCTTGAAGATTCACAAACACCGTGGACAAACATATGTTTTTCATGGTACAATATATAATTGAATTAATAAATTAGTTTGGAGTCAAGAATGAGAATTTTAGGAATTGATCCTGGGTATGCAATCTTAGGTTATGGCATTGTAGATATGAAAGGTAATCATTTCTCTGTTTGCGGTTATGGAGCTGTTACCACAGATTCTTCTATGGAAATGGCAGATCGGTTAAAGCATCTATATACTCAAATTATGAATATTATAGCAGAATATGAACCCGATGTTGTCTCTATCGAAGAGTTGTTTTTCAATACCAATGCCAAAACAGCAATTTTAGTAGGTCAAGCGAGAGGTGTCGTCATTCTCGCTTGTGCTAACTCAGGACTTGAAATAAGGGAGTATACTCCGCTACAAATCAAGCAAGGATTAGTTGGATATGGCCGTGCTGAAAAAAAGCAAATTCAAGCTATGGTAAAAACGATTCTAAATTTAAAAGAAGTACCGAAACCCGATGATACAGCTGATGCTTTGGCTGCGGCTATTTGTCATGGACACTGTGTTGGACATTTAAGCAAAATGGAAAAAATAATCAAACAAACAAAAAAATTGAAATAAATTCTTTCAAAAAGGAGTTTTTTATGTTTCATTACATCAAGGGAAAAGTAACCATGAAGTTTGATGGAGGTATCGTCCTTGAAAACGGAGGAATTGGATATGAACTCCATGTACCAGAAAATTCATCAATGTATTTGTCCGACGGACAAGAAATCATCACTGTTTTTACTGTAATGATTGTCAGAGAAGATGATGTTAGTATTTATGGTTTTTCAGATAAAGAATCACTCAACCTGTTTCGAAAGCTCATGACTGTAAATGGTGTTGGTGCAAAAGCAGCAATGGCGATTCTTTCTTCTATGCCGGTTCAAGAAATTCAAAAAGCGATTATCTTTGATGATTCGGCAACACTAACAAAAGCAAATGGAATTGGCAAAAAAATAGCGCAAAGAATTACCTTAGAGCTTAAGGATAAAGTTGGTGCCATTTCTGGTATCACAGAGATGCCTGAACAAGTAGTTATTGAAGGTTCTCAAAAAGTTGAAGCGATGAATGCACTCATTAGTTTGGGCTATAGTAAGAGTGAAGCAACTGAGGCAATGGCTTCTGTTTCTGATGATGGATTGACTACAGAAGAGTACATAAAACGCGCGTTGAAAGGAATGGGACGATAAAACATGGATTTCGATGAACGAGTAACAGGATCACAACTAAATGAAGAGGATGAGGGAATCGAACTGAATCTCAGGCCCAAGAAGCTAACTGATTATATTGGTCAGAAATCTGTAACTGAAAATCTTCAGGTATTTATCGAAGCTGCACAGATGAGAAACGAGCCACTTGATCATGTCTTGTTTTATGGACCTCCCGGACTTGGGAAAACCACATTGGCAGGGATTATCGCCAATGAATTGGGTGTTGATTTAAGAATTACATCAGGTCCTGCTATCGAACGAGCTGGAGATTTGGCAGCTATATTGACCAACCTTAATGAGAATGACGTGCTTTTTATTGATGAAATTCATCGTTTGAATCGTTCGGTAGAAGAAGTATTGTATTCGGCTATGGAAGACTATGCGATCGATATCATTATCGGAAAGGGACCTTCTGCGCGTTCGATTCGATTGGATTTGTCAAAATTTACTCTGATCGGTGCAACAACAAGAGCAGGAAGCTTATCCGCACCATTGAGAGACCGTTTTGGTGTTGTCAGTAAATTTGAGCTTTATACCATAGATGAATTAAAAAAGATCATAAAGCGTTCAGCAGATATTTTAAATGTTGGGATTGATGATAGTTCACTGACTGAAATGGCGAAAAGATCAAGAGGAACTCCGCGTGTCGCAAATCGTCTTTTGAAACGAGTCAGGGATTTTTGCCAAGTAAAAGGTGATGGAGTCATCGATATGGGTATCACCCAAAGTACATTAAACTCTTTAGGTATTGATGCAGAAGGATTGGAAAACTTAGACCGGGAGATTCTTAAAATGATTATTGATCGTTTTCGTGGTGGTCCAGTGGGCATTGATACCATATCTGCTGCAATCGGAGAAGAACGCATTACCATTGAAGATGTATACGAGCCATATCTGATTCAAGCAGGTTTTTTGCATCGTACCCAAAAGGGCAGGATGGTTTCTGATCTTGCGTATAAGCATTTGGGAATTACAAACCCAAATGAAGATCAAATCAGTATGTAGTTATTGTTTATGCTAGGTGATTGTATGGAAAACAGAAAAGATACCATAAGAATATTATCGTTAACCACTCTGCTTGTATTGTTCTCATTCGCCTATGTTTTTGCAAGTGATAGCGACGATGAATATCTTAAAATTGGACTGAAATATGGTAGTAATTCAGTATCCAGTTGTACTATAACATCAAACACTGGGTTTGTTCTGGGCACCGTAGTAGGTGACGCCTTTCAAGAAGGTATGCCTTTACCAGGCTATCAGAGCATTACTGCAACATATGAAAATGGATATATAGTGATAAGGGATGCTTCTGGCACTACTCTTTCCACCGACTTAGGCACGACTGGTTGTATTATGCCTACCGATTATCGAAGTGGAGGTATCTTGTATTATAACGGTACTCCTTACCGTGGTGGTATTATGCTTCTATCAAGCAACAACGGTACGATGAAAGTGATAAACTTTATCTCTATGGAGTATTACTTATATGGTGTTCTCAATTCTGAAATGGGGTATACCGCACCGATAGAAGCACTCAAAGCACAAGCTGTAGCAGCTAGGAGCTTTGCTATCATGAATCTTGATAAACATGCTGCTGATGGATTTGACCTTTGTTGTTCCACCCATTGTCAAGTGTATAAAGGATATTCAGATGAACATGAAAGAACAAACAAAGCTATAGATGAAACTGCGGGTAAATTATTATATTCAGATGGAAACGTAGTTACTGGATATTACTATAAAAACAGCGGTGGATATACGCAGGATTCTAAAGATGTTTGGTCGTTTAGCCAGTCTTATTTAAAAGCCGTCAAGGATGAATATTCACCTTCCTATCCATGGACTGCTACTTTGACTTTTGATGCCATTGAATCCAAATTGGAATCAGCAGGATATGGAGATAGTGTGGTACAATCTGTCGCGATTACAGAACATAATACCAACGGATCGGTTGCAGAATTAACGATAAAACGTAAGAATGATTCAATTTGCTTATCGAAAGAAAAAATTCGTACTGTTTTAGGATCTACGACGATAAAGTCTACTCGCTTTTCCTTGGCAGATCAATCTACTGCCCAAGAAGATGGTTGGATGATATCCAATGGTACTACAGCAAAAACCATATCGGATTCTGTTTATGTAATCAATGGATCAGGAATCATCAGTGAAATAGTTGACTCTAATATTTATAGTTACAATGGAACTACCTCTGTCATTCTTGGTCAAAGTCTTGGTGGAAAAACAGTCATAACGGGCGGAACTGTATATTTTTCAGGTTACGGTTATGGTCATGGTGTAGGAATGCCTCAGGATAGTGCTATGGCAATGGCCGAAAAAGGATTTACATATGATCAGATATTACAATATTTTTATACCAATATTGTAGTTCAGTAAATTATAAAGAGAAAATCTTTAGGGTCACAAGGCTCGAAACGGTATAAGAATAGATGATTATAAAAAGGAAACGAAACATGCATATTAATGAATTTGATTATCATTTACCAGAAGAATTGATCGCACAGCATCCGACTGATCGAAGAGACCAGTCTAGATTACTGGTGGTTGATCGAAAAAATAAAACTACAGAGCACAAGCATTTCTATCATATTTTAGATTATCTCCATCCAGGAGATTGTCTTGTTATGAACAATTCCAAGGTGATTCCGGCTAGACTATTTGGAACAAAAGAAAAAACCGGCGCAAAAATCGAGTTTTTATTGATTAAGCGTATCGAAAACGATACTTGGGAAGCCATGGTAAAGCCAGGAAAACGCCTTCATATCGGCGATCGTGTATCTTTTTCCGAAGACAACATTCTAGTGGCTGAAATACTTGGTTACGGCCCTGATGGCACACGAATTGTTCATTTTGAATATGAAGGAAACTTTCTGGAAGTATTGGACCAGATTGGTAAAATACCGCTGCCGCCATATATTGATCGTGAAAGTGATGAGGACGACAAAATAAGATATCAGACAGTTTATTGTAAAGAAGAAGGATCTGTCGCCGCACCAACTGCAGGATTGCATTTTACTGAAGAAATACTAGAAAAAGCTAAGGCAAAAGGGGTAAACATTGCATATGTAACGCTCCATGTGGGTATCGGTACTTTTCGACCAGTAAAATGTGATATCATAGAAGAACATCAGATGCATTTTGAAGAATATGAGATAGATGAAAAAAATGCAAATTTAATCAACGAAACAAAAAAAGCAGGAGGGCGTATCGTATCAGTTGGAACAACTTCTACCAGAACCGTGGAAAGTGCGGTCACTGAAGATGGACTTGTAAAAGCTGGTCACGGAGATACCAACATTTTTATTTATCCAGGATATCAATTTCAAATCATTGATAGTTTGATTACAAATTTTCATTTACCAAAATCCACCTTGCTAATGTTAATCTCTGCACTGTATAATAGAGAAGCTATTCTTGAGATTTATAAGGAAGCAGTAGGCGAATCTTACCGATTCTTTAGTTATGGCGATGCAATGTTGATATTATAATTTTGTGTCATGGTGATGCAAAGGTGAATCGATAAAATTTCAACAAAGATTGAAATTGAAAGTGGTAGATAAATTGTAAAAATAGATTAATAATGAGGGAAATATGACAGCAGTAACATATGAATTAATAAAAAAAGATAGTAAATCAAGAGCGAGGCGCGGAAGAGTCAACACGCCTCATGGTTCCATTGAAACACCTGTATTTATGCCTGTTGGAACAGCTGCAACAGTGAAAGCGATGAGGCCGGATGAAGTCAAAGAAATGGGTGCGCAGATTATCCTTTCGAATACGTATCACCTATATTTAAGACCGGGGCATGATATCGTAAAAGCGGCAGGTGGTTTGCATAAGTTTATGAATTGGGATCGAGCTATTCTGACAGATAGCGGTGGCTTTCAGGTGTTCAGCCTGGGAGATTTGCGTAAAATCACAGAAGAGGGCGTAACCTTTCGTTCCCATATTGACGGATCTAAGCATATGCTGTCTCCAGAAAAATCTATGGAAGTACAAAATGCTTTGGGTTCTGATATTATTATGGCATTTGATGAATGTGCACCATATCCTGCGGATCGAAACTATGTGAAGAATTCGCTAGAGCGAACCACAAGATGGCTTGCGCGATGCAAGGAAGCCCATAAAAATACTGAAATGCAGTCACTATTTGGAATCATGCAAGGCGGCATGTACAAAGATTTGAGATATCAAAGTGCTATGGAAATTGTGGAAATGGACTTGCCAGGGTATGCCATTGGTGGACTTAGTGTGGGAGAACCAAAAGATATCATGTATGAAGTTCTTGATTATAGCGCAGACTATTTGCCAGAAGATAAACCAAGATATCTAATGGGTGTAGGCAGTCCAGACTATCTTTTTGAAGGAGTTGAGCGTGGAATTGACATGTTTGACTGTGTTTTACCAACTCGAATCGCAAGAAATGGTACAGCAATGACTTCACACGGTAGAGTAATCATCAAAAATGCAGCCCATGAAAGAGATTTTTCTCCACTTGATCCAGAATGCGACTGTTATACCTGTAAAAATTATTCAAGGGCATATTTGAGGCATTTGTTCAAATCCAATGAAATTTTGTCATCCATGCTTTTGACCAATCACAACTTGCATTTTTTAATCAATATGATGAAAAATATCAGACAGTCCATTGAAGAAGATCGGTTTTTAGAATATAAAAGAGAATTTTACAATAAATACGGAAAATTTTAAGGAGAAGTGATAGTATGCCTATTTTAGTACCAAAGGGTTTACCCGCATATAAAACATTAAAAGAAGAAAATGTATTTGTAATGAATGAACAGCGAGCATCAAAGCAGGACATCAGACCGCTTCATGTTGCCATTGTCAACTTGATGCCAACGAAAGAAGTTACTGAGACTCAGTTGATACGAATGCTTGCAAATACACCATTACAAGTGGAACTAGAATTGCTTACTATGGATTCTCACGAATCAAAAAATACAGATAAACTTCATCTGGATAACTTTTATAAAACCTTTGAGGAGATTAAAAACCAACGGTATGATGGGATGATTGTTACAGGTGCTCCGGTAGAGTTTTTGCCATTTGAGGATGTTGACTATTGGCAGGAGCTGACTGAAATCTTGGAGTACACAAAGAACAACGTTTTTAGTACGCTGCATATCTGTTGGGGCGCTCAAGCGGGTCTTTATTATCATTATGGCATACAAAAGCATATTTTGGATGAAAAGTTATTTGGTGTTTTTAAGCATCAGCTAAAGGACAAAAAATCTGAGCTGACAAGAGGATTTGACGAGGAGTTTTATGCACCACATTCAAGGCATACACAAGTCCTAAAGGAGGATGTCCAAAAAGTACACGAACTAAAGATTTTGGCTGAATCTGAAGAAACAGGTCCCCATATTATTTCATCAAAAGACAAACGTAGAATTTTTGTTCAGGGTCATATGGAATATGATCGGGATACCCTTCGTTTAGAGTATGAAAGAGATATCAATAAAGGACTTGAAATTGAAGTTCCAAGAAACTATTTTAAAGAAGATAAACCATCAAAAGGTGTTGTCGTAAAGTGGAGTGGAAATGGCAATCTATTTTTTGCCAACTGGCTCAACTATGTATATCAAGAAACACCATATGATTTAAGCAAATTGGAAGATTTAAATAAAAAATAAGGCAGAGGAGGAATACATGGAAATCTGCAAACATGACGAACATTGCGGTGGCTGTATTTATCAAGGAATTCCCTATCAGCAACAAGTTGAGATGAAGGGGAAAGAGGTTTTACGGTTATTAGAAGAGAAAAAGATTCAATATGATCACTATCACGGCATCGAAGGAAGTCCGAAAGCATCTGAATACAGAAATAAAATGGAATACACCTTTGGTGATGAAATCAAAGATGGAGAAATGACTCTGGGTATGCATAAAAAAGGTCGTTTTATGTCCATCGTTACTGTAGATGAATGCCAATTGGTTGATTCAGACTTTAATATAATATTGAAAAGCGTTTTGCAATTCTGTAATGAAAAAGGGTATCGTTTTTATCATAAAAAATCACATTCAGGGTTGCTGAGAAACTTGATTATTAGAAAAGGCGAGCGTACCAATGAGCTTTTGGTTAATATTGTTACAACATCACAAGAAGATTTTGATGAAATTGCTTTTGCTGAAATGCTAAGAAATTTATTTCTCACCAACAAAATCGTTGGAATATTAAGAACGATCAATGATAATCTTGCTGATTTTGTTTACTGCGACAAATTAAATTTGATTTGGGGAAGAGATTATTACAAAGAAGAAATCATGGGACTTACGTTTCAAGTGAGTGCATTTTCTTTCTTTCAGACTAATGTGCCAGCGGTTGAAAAACTATACACAGAGGCGCTTTCCATGATTGATGCTGTAGATGGCAAGACGGTATTTGATCTTTATTGCGGCACAGGCACGATTACACAAACTCTTGCGCTAAAGGCCAAAAGGGCAATTGGAGTTGAGCTTGTAGAAGAAGCTGTGGATGCTGCCAGAGAAAATGCAACACTAAATAAGCTTGATAATTGTGAATTTATTGCTGGAGATGTGCTAAAAGTTTTAGATGAACTTACTGAGAAACCAGACGTGATTGTACTGGATCCACCTAGAGTTGGAATTCATCCGAAAGCACTCGAAAAAATAGTAAACTATGGGGTTAATCAAATTTTGTACATATCATGTAATCCAAAGACACTCGTTGAAAATCTAAGCTTTATGCAGTATTACGGGTATCAAGTTAAAACGGTCAAAGCATATGATAATTTTCCAAACACAAAACATACTGAGGTAGTTTGTTTGTTGGAACGTGTCAAAAACGTTGAAAAATAAGGGGTTCAGGAAGAGATTTATATATTCGGAATCTGGGAAACCCTTGAGGTAACAAAAAAGATGGAGGAATGTGGTTCTGGCACGAAAAGGTAGGATCTTAGCACAATATGTAGCGGTATGGTCTGGTTTTGGGGTAAATAACAGACGAAAAAATGAAGAATTTTGAATCTGAAAAAAGGGTAGAAATAATGAGTGAATAATTATGAGGCAGAGTTTTTAAGTCAACTTAAGTGACCTAAAACTCTGCCTCATTCTCATTTACACACGCTTAATCCAGCCAAGTAGATTTTAAAGTGTTCCTGTAAGCTGCAATTCAAATCCATATTTGGATAGTTGGCAATCCATTCGAAAATAAACCCTCTGATAGTTTTGACAAAATCACTTGCAATCGCATCGGCGGAGTATGTTGTTTTAAATTCCCCTTTTTCGATACCAAGCGTAATCAGTTTAAAAACCGCGCGATAGAGCGCTTTATTATAATTTATTAGCAGGTCATGGTTTAGGGTTTTGTTAATCTGAATCATTGCTGCATTTTTATTCAGTGGATAACCCAGCTCGTCTACTTTATTAAAGGAGACCTTCTCTAAAATTTTTAAAAGAGTGGTGGTAACAGAGATATCATCTTGAGTTGAATTTATGATTGAGTCAAGATCCATATCTATTTTACTAATTACAGCGTTAATGAAATAGGCAATTATTTCGTCCTTCGAATCAAAATGAACATAGAAGGAACCCTTTGAGATGCCCGCTTTTTTCACGATTGAATCCACGCTTGTATTTTCAAAGCCTTGTTCTTTAAACAATGCTTCAGCACTTTTTAAAATTTTTTCTTTTGTTTCTGCAGATCTTTTTTTATTGCTTAATGCCTTTTTGTTTTGCAATTTCTGTTCACCTCTATTGAAAATATGTCGAAACCAGTGTATTATTAAATGATAAAAATGACTGAGGTCATTATAGTTGTTTGTCTGTAATATTACTGAGAAACTCATTTATTCAAATTGGTGGTTAAGCCTGCGTCAGACTAAAGCACCTCATTATGTATATACTACAAGAAACCATATTTTCCTTTAATTAAACAATAAAATTCCAAAAGGAAACGCAGTTAGAACTAATTTTATCACAGTTAGACTTTTCAAAAACCACATACTCTATTGGGAAGAGGTCTGATTTGAAGGGTCCTATAGGTGGTCTGTAAGGGGCAAATTGATGATTGTAGCTTTACAAACCGAAATATTTGAGGAGGAGTTTACATATGAAAATGAAATCGAATAAGAGAATATTAAGTTTTTTCTTGTGTTTTGTTTTAGTTGCTACCTTTTTTGTAAGTAACAAAATCGATGCGTATGCTCAAACTACTGGTACAGGAGATGGTACCTATGATTTCGGAAGCTTAGGTGCTGTGGATTCGGGCGGTACGGGCTTTAAGACACAAGGGGATAAGTTCGTTGTCAGCAACAGTCTTTTATCCGGAGGAACTACCCTCTATTTAAATAATACCAGTAGTGGGAATATCGTGATTAAGGCCGAAAACAGCTCCACAATGAAGACATTCAGTTTGTCAGATCTCACAATTGGAATGTATGCTCCTCCTACTTCTTCATTTTTGATGAATCAATTCAATATAACTCTGAAGGATTATAATGGGAACGTACTGGGTGCTCACACGTTCTCTGGTTCACAATCGTTAACGACTGCCGATTTCAACATCAGCAGCCTGCCATTTTCTTCAACGTGGCCAAGCGGCGGGTATAACCATGTTAGTGCAATTGAAATTTCCTATACTCACAGTGAAGCTACATCCAATTTTGAGTTCCGTTCCATTGCATTGAGCAATATCAGTACATCCCTCATAGAAGGAGCGAGTACAGCAACAGCAAGTGCATTTACGTTGACACCGGTAGTAGGTGTAGATGATGCGATAACCTTGACAGTAAAGGATAGCCTTGGCAATACAGATACAGCCTTTGACGGCGACAAGACGGTGACTATAACAGGATATGAAGCGGCACCGGATAATACATATGGAAGCTTTAACGGAACGGCATTGGAGTCAGATGGATCAACCGATGTAGCCGTGACCTTCACCCATGGTGTGGCAACGGCGAATCTGAAGCTTAATAAAGCAGATGCACAGACAATCGGCTTTAGCATTGCAACAGTAACAACCCCAGCAACCAATACACTGACCATCACGCCGACTCACGGCACTGTAGCCTCAATGGCAGTTACACAAGATATCACAGCACCAGCAAGCAATGGCGGACAGTTCGCGCAGCAACCAAGCATTAGCATCAAGGATGCCTACGGCAATACCTGTACCAGCGACAATGCAACCGTTATAACAGCAGCCAAGGAAGATGCAGGAACATGGACCTTGACCGGAACAACAGCCGCAACAGCAAGCAGCGGTGTAGCGAGCTTCACAAACCTTGGAGCAACGAATACAGCAGCAGTTAGCAATGCGCAGCTAGGGTTCACGGCAACAGGACTTGCTAAGGTAACCAGCACAACAGTGAGCTTACCTGAACCGGCAGGACCAGCGGCTCTTGCGATAGATACGACAAATCCTTCAGATGGTACGGTAGGAACAGCATACGCAGGTCATATCTTTACGGCAACAGGCGGAACGGGCAGCAAGACCTATGCTGTGACAGCGGGTTCATTGCCAGCAGGTTTAAGTTTGGCAGCGAATGGCAACTTAACAGGGACGCCAACGGCATCAGGAAACGCTACCTTCACAGTGACCGCAACGGATAGTGCATCAACGCCAGTAACAAATAGCCATAGCTATAGTATGACGATTAACCCAGCGGCCCTTGCGATAGATACGACCAATCCTTCAGATGGTACGGTAGGAACAGCATACGCAGGTCATACCTTCACGGCAACAGGGGGAACGGGCAGCAAAAGCTATGCAGTGACAGCAGGTTCATTGCCAGCAGGTTTAAGTTTGGCAGCGAATGGCAACTTAACAGGGACGCCAACCACAGCGGGAAACGCTACCTTCACAGTGACTGCAACGGATAGTGCATCAACACCAGTAACAGATAGCCATAGTTATAGTATGACGATTAACCCAGCAGCTCTTGCAATAGATACGACAAATCCTTCAGCCGGTACGGTAGGAACAGCATACGCAGGTCATATCTTTACGGCAACAGGGGGAACGGGCAGCAAGACCTATGCTGTGACAGCGGGTTCATTGCCAGCAGGTTTAAGTTTGGCAGCGAATGGCAACTTAACAGGGACGCCAACCACAGCGGGAAACGCTACCTTCACAGTGACTGCAACGGATAGTGCATCAACACCAGTAACAGATAGCCATAGTTATAGTATGACGATTAACCCAGCAGCTCTTGCAATAGATACGACAAATCCTTCAGCTGGTACGGTAGGAACAGCATACGCAGGTCATACTTTTACAGCAACAGGTGGAACGGGTGCTAAGACCTACGCAGTGACAGCGGGAACACTTCCGGCAGGATTAAGCTTAGCAAGCAATGGAACCTTGAGTGGTACGCCAACGGCATCAGGAAACGCTACCTTCACAGTGACAGTAACGGATAGTGCTTCAACGCCAGTAACAGATAGCCATAGCTATAGTATGACGATTAACCCAGCAGCTCTTGCAATAGATACGACAAATCCTTCAGCCGGTACGGTAGGAACAGCATACGCAGGTCATATCTTTACGGCAACAGGGGGAACGGGCAGCAAGACCTATGCTGTGACAGCGGGTTCATTGCCAGCAGGTTTAAGTTTGGCAGCGAATGGCAACTTAACAGGGACGCCAACCACAGCGGGAAACGCTACCTTCACAGTGACTGCAACGGATAGTGCATCAACACCAGTAACAGATAGCCATAGTTATAGTATGACGATTAACCCAGCAGCTCTTGCAATAGATACGACAAATCCTTCAGCTGGTACGGTAGGAACAGCATACGCAGGTCATACTTTTACAGCAACAGGTGGAACGGGTGCTAAGACCTACGCAGTGACAGCGGGAACACTTCCGGCAGGATTAAGCTTAGCAAGCAATGGAACCTTGAGTGGTACGCCAACGGCATCAGGAAACGCTACCTTCACAGTGACAGTAACGGATAGTGCTTCAACGCCAGTAACAGATAGCCATAGCTATACAATTTCAATAAATGCGGCAATCAGTTCAGATGCAACCCTAAAAGCATCCTCGACGGTTAAGGGGCAAACTGTGACCAGCCTTGGAATACCAAATGGAACCCTTAGCTCTGAAATAGCAGGAGCGGTGACTATTACGACAGCGAAGGCTGCGGACACCAGCAATGCCGGAAGCTTCATTACGCTGTTTGACAAGAACAACGCCAACGCAACCGTGAAAGTTGTCAAGTATGCTTCAGGTACCTCCACAGCAAACTTTGCTACAGACACAGCTTATGTAAATGAGGTAATTAGCAATGGCGATTTCTTTATTATCAAGGTAATCGCTCAAGATACAACAACAGTAAACCATTATAGAGTAAATGTTACGGTAACCACCACAGCTAGCGGCTCTAGTTCTGGCGGTGGCGGAGGATCCACTGCCACAGGGCAAAGTACAGCAAACATCGTCGTAAATGGAAAAACTGAAAATGCAGGTACAGAAACAACCTCAACAGAATCGGGTAAATCGACGGTAACCGTTGCTGTAGACAACAAAACCATTGAAAGCAAGATTGAAGAAGCTGTAAAAACCAATCAAACAGGACAGCAAAATGTGATTCAAGTGCCGGTTGCAGATACGAAATCAGAGGTTGTGAAAGTAGCACTAACAGGAGATATCGTGAAACAGCTTGAAACAAATACCTTTGATGTTTCCGTAAAGCGCGACGCAGTAGAATACATTATTCCAGCAAAAGAACTAACGATATCAAATGTCGCAAAAGAACTGGGAGTAGCTGAAACTTCGCTAAAAGACATTCAGGTAGAAGTTAAGATTACAAAATTAGAAGATTCAATTGTGGCAAAATACAATGAAGTAGCAAAGGAAAATGGAGCAACCATCGTATTTCCACCAACCGCATTTGAAGTAGTAGCAAAAACAACCAATGCAGCAGGAAAAACAGAAGATGTTAAGATAAGCAAATTCTCAAATTATGTAGAGAGGGTTATGGAAATCCCGTCAGGAGTTGATCCAAGCAAGATTACGACAGGTATCGTATTCAATGCCGACGGAACATACAGCCACGTGCCTACAGACATATACCAGAATAACGGCAAATGGTATGCAAGACTAAATTCTCTTACAAATTCAGACTACACTTTGGTTTGGAATCCTGTTACCGTAAAATCTGTTGAAAATCACTGGGCAAAAGAGGTCGTAAACGATATGGCATCAGGCTAGTAATCTTTGACACAGAAAATTTTGAGCCAAACAAAGGAATCACAAGAGCAGATTTTGCAGAATACATCGTAAGGGCACTAGGAATCTATAGAGAAGGGGAGCACGAAAACACCTTTAAAGATGTAAGTGCGACTGGAGATAGAACACTTGCTGTACTGATAGCAAATGAATATGGAATCGTGACAGGATATTCCGATGGAACCTTTAGAGGGGATAATCAAATCACAAGAGAAGAAGCGATGACAATGTATCAAAGAGCGATGAAGATAACAGACTTAACCGGAACCGATACAAACAGATATCAAAGCTATACCGATTATGGACAGGTAAGCAAATGGGCGACACCATATGTAAACGATGTACTGGCAGCTCATGTCTTTAACGGAAACACAGCAACAACGATCGCACCAAAAACAAACTTGACTTATGCGCAAGCAGCACAAGCAATCAAGAATCTATTGGTAGAATCGAAATTAATTAATCAGGAATGATGTATATGGAGTGCCTTTGATTATTCGGGCACTCCAATATTTTTTGTTAAGGAAGCTTAGTTGAAAAAAGTCAGTAGAACTACAATGTATGTTTTTTAAAATGGAGAACGTTATGGCGAATTTGTCGTAAATATGCTGTAAATTAACACGCTAATATACATTGATATTTTACCACATAAGGTCTATAATATTGCTATAAGGAGGATGAGGAGTATGCCAAATATAAAACCTATTTCAGATTTAAGAAATTATACAGAAGTACTTACAGAAGTATCAGAAAATAGCCCGGTATATTTAACTAGAAATGGTCGAGGAGAGTACGCAATTATAAAGCTAGGAGATCTTGATAAGTTGAAAGCAACGGTAAGATTATTAGCCAGTTTACAAGAAGGAGAGAAGTCGGCAAGAGAGAAAGGGTGGCTGTCAGCAGATGAAGTTGAAGCGACATTAGGGTTATAAGTATGTTAAAAGTTGAATATTCTCCCTTAGCATTAGAGGACTTAAAGCGGATTCGTGACTTTATTTCGGTAAATTGGGGTGAAAACACTTCACAGAAAATTATAAAAAAGATTATAGCTGATATTAGGAGATTAGAACTTTATCCAATGTTGGGAACTGATTTGGGAAAAGTAATTGAGGTATCCACAGAATACCGATATTTGTTTTCTCAAAAAATTATGTTTTTTATCAAATTGAATTTGATAAAATTCGGATTGTACGTGTACTAAATGAAAATCAAGATTTCATGTTGCAATTGTTAGGCGTTAGCTCAGAATCAGATGAAAAGTATGAATAAATATAATTTAAAATGTGTTGGAGCATAGTGAAAGTTTAATGAAGGATAGAAGATTATCCTTTCCCCAAGGAACCACTAGGTTCTGACGACATCATTATTGCACATTCAAGGCACACGGAGGTAGTTTGTTTGTTGGAAAAGAAATAATTTTTGAGTTAGAACTAATAAATATAAGAGAAAAAATACGAAAAGGCTGCAGAACGCTTGTTCTGCAGCCTTTATTGTGCTAAGATATGAAAAATATAAATTACAAAGAATGTTATGGAGAAAGCTATGGACAAAAATATTTCTTGGTTCATCAATAAACAGATTGAAAAAGTTATCGATTCACTGGAAAAAAACAATATGAAAGGTATTTTTGTAAAGGATGAAGACGAGCTGTTAGAAGTTATTCAGGAGCTTATCGAGGAAGGTTCTGTTATAGGAGTGGGAGATTCGGCAACCTTACAAGAAACCGGAGTGTTGGAATTTTTACGTAGCGGGAACTATACTTTTTTAGATAAATACCGAAAAGGTATTACGAGTGAAGAGAAAAAGAGGATTTATATACAAAACTTTTCGGCCGACACATTTTTGTGCAGTACCAATGCTTTAACTGAGGAGGGCGAATTATATAATATTGATGGAAACGGAAGCAGAGTTGCACCGATGATATACGGACCGAAACAAGTTATCATTGTAGCAGGTATAAATAAATTGGTACGAAACAAAGAAGAGGCTGAAAAAAGAGTAAGAAACTATGCTGCTCCAATTGATGCAAATAGGTTAAATAAAGATACCCCTTGCACGAAATTGGGTCATTGTGTGGATTGTAAAAGCCCAAATCGAATCTGTAATGATTTTGTCACTATAACTGGTCAATTTGTAAAGGACAGGATAAAAGTGATTATCGTGGCAAAAGCATTAGGATACTAATAATGGCACCACCGCAACAACAATCTCACCTAAGTCAATTCTCACTTATGCGGAATCGGCACAGGCAATCAAGAATCTATTGGTAGAATCGAAATTAATTAATCAGAAATGATGTATATGGAGTGCCTTTGATTATTCGGGCACTCCAATATTTTTTTGTTGGGGAAGCACCAGCATTTTAGGTTTTCATTATTTTCTGGTCAAGACATATGGAAACAGTCATGAAATTGAAAAGTCGGACCCAAAATCCAATATTATTTCTATAGACCTTACGAATTTTAAGGTTGAAGAACTTAAAGAATATCATGCATTTAATAATTACATTGAAGATAGATATGATAAATAAAAAGAAAACTATATATTTATTGATGAAGTTTAAATGTGTGAGCAGTTTGAACTGACCATAAACCGCCTCTATTCTACTGGGGAATATGATATTTATGTTACTGAGGTAGTTTGTTTGTTGTAATGTGGCAAAAACGTTGAAAAATAATGGGTTCGGGAAGAGATTTATATATTCAGAATATGGGAAACACTTGAGGTGACAAAAAAAGATGGAGGAATGTAGTTCTGGACCGAAAAGGTAGAAGCTGAGCACAATATGTAGTGGTTTAAGGAAAATATTGTAATAATATTAAATTTTAGCTTTAAAATATATAAAATATAGGATATTATGTTATTGAAATATTATTATGATCTTGAATATTAAATAATCGAAACGAAAAACGGAAGAGTTTCATGAGACATTTAAAATGCATAATGTACATGCATATCAAGACACAAAATCAGAAAACACTAGTTATGATTTCCTTTCCTGGTTATGAAACATCTTCATTCGCATGAAAATAAATTTCTGCAGGTGTTTTGTAGTCGAAACGCTGATAACCTCTTTCAAAATTGTAGTGTCAAATGTAGTCTTTCTTAATAGATTCATCGTTTTAGCCAGCTTTGCTCTCTTACTTATATTTGGTCCTATTTCTTAATATCAATTTTCCTCTGGGATACAGATGGTTCAGTTGATAGATAGTACGCAGTTGATCGTGACAATCCAAGCAAGTAACAATGATGTTTTATCGTTAAACATGAACAAGAAAATTCAATCATGTTCTTATTTTCCACATTTGTAGAACCTGTTCGTGCTTTTTTTAGATAATCCACATCAATAGTAAGCTGACCGATTTTTTGATAAGAACCTCTTTCTCATCTTAGTAATCTTGTTTGAGTTTTTCAATATCTTCGCCATTCTTATCAAAGGCAGTAACCATACTTGCTACAAACTCTGATTTCTATCGTCTTAGTACTGACTGCTCGATACCATGTTTTTGCGAAATCTCAAAAAGGCCGGGCTTTTTTGAAACCTTAGAAGAGAACTGATAAACGGAGCTCATTATGATGATTTCGAATGTGCAAAACTTGAAATCTTTAAATATATCGAATTTACCATAACACAAAAAGACTACACTCAGCGTTAGGATATGAATCTCCATCGAGGTATGAGAGTTGATCGGAAATGGAACTAATTATTCTGTCCAGAAAAGTGTTGCCAGACCAATAATATCAATTATTAGTTTAAAAAAAACTATCATAATGCAAAAGTTTATTTAAAGATTCCATAAGAACAGTTTACAAGCAAATTATCGAAATCAATTATAATAAAAAGAGAGAAAGGATTTGAACATATGGCAAAAATAAATAGTATATCCAGATTGTGTACAGCTCTTATAGTTCTTGCAGTGTTAATGATTATTTCAATAACGGCTTATGCTGCTCCTTCGGATGAAAATTTCGATAGTGCAGGCGCAGGTGACAAAGGGACGCAGAGCTATACTCTTAATGGTGTAACCTATACCACTAATGACAGTGGTGGCCTTAACATCAACATTGTTAACGATGGGAACATCGCTTCGGGGGGAGATCTTTCCCTTGGATACAGATCTTCAGGTGTTAACAACACAACTCAAGTTACTTTCAGAACTTCGGATGGCTCTGAGTTCAAACTCAACAGCTTTGTGATATCGACTGGATTGGGAAGTATGACAGTTACTATAAAAGGTTACAGAGATAATTCTGAAGTGGCGTCTGGTTCGATCACTACCGCAAGCTATACTACCTTTAATGTTTCTGCAAATTCCACTTGGGAATATATTGATGAAATTCGCATCACTGGATCAGATTTGGATATCGATATTGATGATATAGATTTTTCCCCTGGCGTTCCACCCACACATGGGATTACATATAACGGCAATACAAATACGGGAGGATCCGTTCCGACCGATGGTAATGCTTATCACATTACCGATACCGTTACTGTTCTGGGCAATACAGGAAGCCTTGTAAAAGCTGGATACACCTTTACCGGATGGAATACTGCGTCCAACGGCAGTGGAATAAGCTACAGTGGTGGCGACACATTTGCTATGGGTAGTAGCAATGTAACACTGTATGCCCAGTGGACAGCAGTCAATTATAGCGTTACATATAACGGCAATACAAATACGGGAGGATCCGTTCCGACCGATGGTAGTACTTATCACATCACCGATACCGTTACCGTTCTGGGCAATACAGGAAGCCTTGTGAAAGCTGGATACACCTTTACCGGATGGAACACCCTAGCCAACGGCAGTGGAACAAGCTACAGTGGTGGTGACACATTTGCTATGGGTAGTAGCAATGTATCCTTGTATGCCCAGTGGACGGAGAATACTTATAGCGTTACATATAACGGTAACAGCAACACGGGTGGTTCGGTTCCTGTTGATGGAACAAGCTACCACAACAGTGATACAGCAACGGTGTTGGGGAATACGGGAAGCCTTGTTCGAACCGGCTATACTTTTGCAGGCTGGAACACCGTAGCCAACGGCAGTGGAACAAGCTACAGTGGTGGTGATACTTTTAGCATTACAACAAGTAATGTAACGCTGTATGCCCAGTGGACAGCAGTCAATTATAGCGTTACATATAACGGCAATACAAATACGGGAGGATCCGTTCCGACCGATGGTAGTACTTATCACATCACCGATACCGTTACCGTTCTGGGCAATACAGGAAGCCTTGTGAAAGCTGGATACACCTTTACCGGATGGAACACCCTAGCCAACGGCAGTGGAACAAGCTACAGTGGTGGTGACACATTTGCTATGGGTAGTAGCAATGTATCCTTGTATGCCCAGTGGACGGAGAATACTTATAGCGTTACTTACAACGGTAACAGCAACACGGGTGGTTCGGTTCCTGTTGATGGTAGCACTTATCACATCACCGATACCGTTACCGTTCTGGGCAATACAGGAAGCCTTGTGAAAGCTGGATACACCTTTACCGGCTGGAACACCGTAGCCAACGGCAGTGGAACAAGCTACAGTGGTGGAGATACTTTTAGCATTACAACAAGTAATGTAACGCTGTATGCCCAGTGGACAGCAGTCAATTATAGCGTTACATATAACGGCAATACAAATACAGGAGGATCCGTTCCGACCGATGGTAGTACTTATCACATCACCGATACCGTTACCGTTCTGGGTAATACAGGAAGCCTTGTGAAAGCTGGATACACCTTTACCGGATGGAACACCCTAGCCAACGGCAGTGGAACGGTCTACAGTGGTGGTGACACATTTGCTATGGGTAGTAGCAATGTATCCTTGTATGCCCAGTGGACGGAGAATACTTATAGCGTTACTTACAACGGTAACAGCAACACGAGTGGTTCGGTTCCTGTTGATGGAACAAGCTACCACAACAGTGATACAGCAACAGCGTTGGGCAATACGGGAAGCCTTGTGAAAGCTGGATACACCTTTACCGGATGGAATACAGCGGTCAACGGCAGTGGAACAAGCTACAGTGGTGGAGATACTTTTAGCATTACAACAAGTAATGTAACGCTGTATGCCCAGTGGACAGCAGTCAATTATAGCGTTACATATAACGGCAATACAAATACAGGAGGATCCGTTCCGACCGATGGTAGTACTTATCACATCACTGATATCGTTACCATTCTGGGTAATACAGGAAGCCTTGTGAAAGCTGGATACACCTTTACCGGATGGAACACCCTAGCCAACGGCAGTGGAACAAGCTACAGTGGTGGTGACACATTTGCTATGGGTAGTAGCAATGTATCCTTGTATGCCCAGTGGACGGAGAATACTTATAGCGTTACATATAACGGTAACAGCAACACGGGTGGTTCGGTTCCTGTTGATGGAACAAGCTACCACAACAGTGATACAGCAACAGCGTTGGGCAATACAGGAAGTCTTGTGAAAGCCGGATACACTTTTGCAGGCTGGAACACCGTAGCCAACGGCAGTGGAACAAGCTACAGTGGTGGAGATACTTTTAGCATTACAACAAGTAATGTAACGCTGTATGCCCAGTGGACAGCAGTCAATTATAGCGTTACATATAACGGCAATACAAATACGGGAGGATCCGTTCCGACCGATGGTAGTACTTATCACATCACCGATACCGTTACCGTTCTGGGCAATACAGGAAGCCTTGTGAAAGCTGGATACACCTTTACCGGATGGAATACAGCGGCCAACGGCAGTGGAACGGTCTACAGTGGTGGTGACACATTTGCTATGGGTAGTAGCAATGTATCCTTGTATGCCCAGTGGACATCTAGTGGAAGTAGCGGAGGCGGAGGCGGTGGATCCACTGCCACAGGGCAAAGTACAGCAAACATCGTCGTAAATGGAAAAACTGAAAATGCAGGTACAGAAACAACCTCAACAGAATCGGGTAAATCGACGGTAACCGTTGCTGTAGACAACAAAACCATTGAAAGTAAGATTGAAGAAGCTGTGAAAACCAATATAACAGGACAGCAAAATGTGATTCAAGTGCCAGTTTCAGATACGAAATCAGAGGTTGTGAAAGTAGCACTAACAGGAGATATCGTGAAGCAGCTTGAAACAAATACCTTTGATGTTTCCGTAAAGCGCGACGCAGTAGAATACATTATTCCAGCAAAAGAACTAACGATATCAAATGTCGCAAAAGAACTGGGAGTAGCTGAAACTTCGCTAAAAGACATTCAGGTAGAAGTTAAGATTACAAAATTAGAAGATTCAATTGTGGCAAAATACAATGAAGTAGCAAAGGAAAATGGAGCAACCATCGTATTTCCACCAACCGCATTTGAAGTAGTAGCAAAAACAACCAATGCAGCAGGAAAAACAGAAGATGTTAAGATAAGCAAATTCTCAAATTATGTAGAGAGGGTTATGGAAATCCCGTCAGGAGTTGATCCAAGCAAGATTACGACAGGTATCGTATTCAATGCCGACGGAACATACAGCCACGTGCCTACAGACATATACCAGAATAACGGCAAATGGTATGCAAGACTAAATTCTCTTACAAATTCAGATTACACATTGGTTTGGAATCCTGTTACCGTAAAATCTGTTGAAAATCACTGGGCAAAAGAGGTCGTAAACGATATGGCATCAAGGCTAGTAATCTTTGACACAGAAAATTTTGAGCCAAACAAAGGAATCACAAGAGCAGATTTTGCAGAATACATCGTAAGGGCACTAGGAATCTATAGAGAAGGGGAGCACGAAAACACATTTAAAGATGTAAGTGCGACTGGAGATAGAACACTTGCTGTACTGATAGCAAATGAATATGGAATCGTGACAGGATATTCCGATGGAACCTTTAGAGGGGATAATCAGATCACAAGAGAAGAAGCGATGACAATGTATCAAAGGGCGATGAAGATAACAGACTTAACCGGAACCGATACAAACAGATATCAAAGCTATACCGATTATGGACAGGTAAGCAAATGGGCGACACCATATGTAAACGATGTACTGGCAGCACATGTCTTTAATGGAACCACCGCAACAACGATCTCACCTAAGTCAATTCTCACTTATGCGGAATCCGCACAGGCGATTGAAAATCTATTGATAGAATCGAAATTAATTAATCAGGAATGATGTATATGGAGTGCCTTTGATTATGAACCGTTCCCCGTCGAGTAGACAATAAAAAAAATATAACTTTTTTCATCCAGCAGGACGACACCTGCTGGATTTTTTTGCTGCTTGTATATAAATTTCATCTTTCTCCATTGGACCGTTATCAATACCTTTGGCTACTCTTGACGTGCTTTGAGCTATTCCAGCAGCTTCTAGCTTCGTGTGAAATGCTCTGTTGGTATTATTTTTTGCGTTACAAGATGATGCTTGTCGTAAAGACTCCCCTTTCAGCGTCAAAGGAATAGACGCCGCCGTATTTATGTGCTATCGCGGCGATACTTTTCGTACCAAGACCATGATTCTCTTTATTGCTTATAGGGATATCATCTAAAAAATCAACTTTGCCTTCGTAGCTGTTCGTAATTTGTATGAAAACCTTATTATTTTTATTTTTGCAGACAATTTTTATGTACTTATCTTTAATGCTACTAATGCATTTACATGCATTGACGGCATTTTCAATTGTATTTCCAAAAATAACGCAAAGATCCATATCAGATATAATGTTTTGCTCTGGAAGCTCAATTTGAGCGTCCACTTCAATATCTTCTTTTTTGGCATGTGAAATATAAGAATATAAAATCAGATTAACCGTATAATTTGTGCAATATTTCTCGACTACAGCATTATCTATTGTTTGATCTACCTCAGCAATATATTTTTGTGCTGCGTCCTTGTTGTTATATGCAAGATAGGAATTGATTAGATTCAAGTGATGACGCATATCGTGGCGATATAAGATTGTTTTTTCTTGTGATTCTTCCAATGCTTCAAAATATAGCTGTGCTGCAGCAATTTGATTGATTAATAAATTCTGCTCATTTTGTAAAATGAGCTGCTCTCTGATTTGTTTGAAGAATCGTAGAAATAAAAAATAAACTGAAAAAACCATAATAAATAACAACACACCATACTTAACACTGAATTTGTCTATCACCTCGTTGAGATTATACATACCAATAGAATAGATAAGGACAGAGTATGAAATAGGAATGATAGAAAATCCTAACCAACCTTGATTCGAGTTGCGCAACACATAAAGAAATGGTGGACGAAGATATTTATAAAGCATAAACCATGTTGGTAGATACAGGATATAGCAAATAATATTTGCCACATCCTTGTTGAAGTTAAATATAAATGCAATACTTAAGCCCACCATAGAGAATGAAGTACTGATTGCTATAAGAGTAGAAAGAATAAAAAACACTTTGGTAGCTTTAAATTTTGAAATGAACAGAAAGGCTAAAAATACGGGAAGATGGACGAGAAGTGGATAAAATTTCATAAAAAAGGGATAATCATAATAGAATAGAATAAACCCATCCAAAGTAATGATTAAAATGGTAAAAAATCCTATTTGATAGGCTTTCTTCTTGTTTTTTATTTCACAATCCAACAACATATACATCACGCTGACTGCAAAAATAAAACTTAGAATCGACCGTATATAATCGAGCATGTTTACTCCTTAAATGAAAATTTGATATATGCTGACTTAACTGTGTTGTAATTCGCCTTTGATATTAGCACTAAGGCTTGCGACTGCATTTTGATTTCCCTTTGACCGAGGGTGTCTATAAGTTCCATATTAATAATATAGGAACGATGTGTCTTAATAAAGCTTGGGTTAGATAAAAGTTCCTTTTCGAGTTCACGCAGGGAACCAATCGCCTCTATGATAGAACCATCCGCTAGATGATAGAGGATGGTTCTGCCAACTACCTCTGCAAATTCTAATTGATTAAACTGAATCCTAGTCAATCCATTTTTGCTTTTTATTAAAAAACTTGCATTGGAATGAATTTCGGTCTCCAAAATCAACTTATCCAACAGGATAAATAACTTCTCCCTCCAAATAGGCTTTAGCGCGTAATAATACGCATCCACTGCATAAGACTCAACAGCAAACTCAGGAGAAGAAGTCATAAAAATAATTTTGACATCCTGATTAAATTGCCGTATTTCCTTTGCAGCATCCATACCGGTCATAAAAGGCATTAAAATATCTAGTAGCACTAGATTATATTCTTGTCCGCTTTCCATTACGGCAATTAAATCAACCGAATTTTGAAATGCTGTATATTTAATACTATTTTTATCTCTTTGCAGAGCCTGATAGTCTTCTATGATGGAAACTATATTGGACAGATCAGCAATATTGTCATCGCAAATAGCTATTTTTAACATAAAAACCCGCCTAATTCTATAATTCTACAATCATAGTATACCATGAAGCAATACTATGAAAAAGTCGTTTCGTGACGAAAAAGCGTCAATTCGTACAAATTGCAATTTATTACTGAAAAACCTGCTATGATTTTGTATAAAGCTAAATGGAGGAAAAGAGGAAAATATGTATTACATAATTGCATCTGGAGCCATTATTGTGGCACTTGTTTCTTGGATCATTTTTGTACAGCGTGCCCTTGTGGTATTGGATGAAAACATAAATAATGCTATGTTACAAATTGGTGTTCAGGTATCTTCAAGATGGGATGCGTTGACTTGCATTCTGGAGTTAACCAAGGAATTTGCTGAAGATGAACACAAGACGATAAATCAGAAGATTCAAGCAAGAAGCTCTATCACGAAGGATTCTACTCCTGACGATGTAATTAAGCAATCAAATATGATTGATGAGATTAAGGAACAAATTATGGCAGCTGCGGAAATATATCCAGATTTAAAAACGGATAGCAACTATATCAAAAAAATGAATGCTGTGAATCAATATGAAAAAATGATTGCTACTAGCAGGCTGATTTATAATGATAGTGCGAAAAAATTGAATTATTCTATTCGTCTGTTTCCCGCCTCTATTGCTGCAGGCTTAGGTATTCTTGGTTTTTCCAAGCGAGCTTATTTTGAAGAAGAAAATGAAAATCCTATAATTGATAGGAGTACTACCTAAAAACAGTTAGGTGTAATGTTAATATTCATAAAAAATACGTTTAGATGAGAAGATAGATGTGTAGACCTGTGAATTATACATAAACAAATAAGTTAATGCATTAGAAAAAGAGGAGAAACAAAATGAAAAAAATCATTACTTCAATTATTGTATTATTATTCATGTTTTCATTTACATTAACAGGATGCGGTGGAGGTACAGAAGAGGTTGCAAGTACTGAGTGGCCTGCTCAGTTTTCTGAAGTCCCAGCATTTACTGCCAGTCCCATTGAAAACTTAGAGGTAATTGATGAAGACACAATTTCAATGGAGTTTCAGAATGTAACTGAAAAACAGCTTGAAACGTATTCCAATGAACTTGTGGATGCGGGGTTTACATATGAACCCATGAATGGCAATACATACACGAAGGTCTCTAAAGAAGGCAGCTTGGCAGTTGGCTGGAATATAGAGGATACAAGGATTAATTTATTTCTTCTTTCTGGACCTGGCGAGGAGGCTCCTAGGAAAGTTACAGTACAATGGCCAACTGAACTAGATGGCATTACTGCATTTCAAGGATATACTCCGAATGAGGCATATATGAACCCAGAGGGCCTTGTGACCGTTGACTACTCAGATGTAATGGATACATCTATTGAAGCATATCGTGAAGCACTGATTGCAGATGGTTTTGAACCTTATGATATTGGTAATGATCTTGATGCCTATGCTAGAGTTGACGCTGAGGGAACATCATTTCTTGTAGTTATAAACCCTCAGAACGATGTGGAAGGACACCTTCAAATATCGGGTATTATTACCCCTGTTGAAAAATAAGGAGAAAAAAATAATGGAAAAACAAAGTTATAAAAAAAGGTGGGCATTTCTATTAATTCTCGCAATGGCATTTGCTACACTATTCGGAGGATTCGGCTCTCTGGGGATAAAGGGAGTGGTGGAAGAGGTGTATGCTGACTCATCAGTTACAGCATACACGATTGGGGCGCCAGAAGGTACAATCGGCTCACCAACTGTTTACGCGATAACCACGGAAGAACAGCTTCGTGATTTGGCAACATCGGTAAGCAGTGATAGCGGTATTAAATATGAAAACACCACATTTGAGCTGACAAATGACATCGTTATTACTGGAAATTGGATACCTATTGGGACCAATGGTAAGCCATTTTCAGGCACATTTGATGGAAAGAGCTTTAAAATTACTGGAATTAAAATTGGAACATCGGATACCCCAGATAATACAAATTTCTATGTCGGCTTTTTTGGGAATACCTCAGGAAGCTCAATTAAAAATCTTGGAGTTAGTGTACAAATCAACTCATCTAGGCTTTCTGCCAATATTGGAGGCTTGGTAGGGTACGGCTATTATGGAACAATAACAAACTGCTATGCTACCGGCGATATTGCAGGAGGAATGTCTGCTGATGTTGGAGGCTTGGTAGGGTATACCAATGGGGGAATCATTGATAATTGCTTTGCTACAATTAATTTGTCAGGAGAAAATGGAATTAGCCTTCCTACTTTCGTCGGTGGTTTGGTTGGGTCCTCCTCACACGCAGCAATAAAAAATTGCTATGCTACAGGGGCAGTAACTGGAGCTGATTTTGTATACGTTGGCGGCTTGGTTGGTTCCTCTTCAGACGGAACAATAAGAAACTGTTATGCTACGGGGAATGTAACGGCAGGTAATTATAATACACACCCTTCTTTAATTGGAGGTTTGGTTGGTCAAAACATTAGAGCAGAAATATCAAACTGTTATGCTACAGGTAATATAACAGCAGGAAGCGGAGAATTCGGAACGAATTTTCGTGCGGGTGGATTGGTTGGTTATCATCAAGAAAATTCGATATCAAACGGATACTGGAATAACGATGCAATCCATACAATAAGTGGTGCAGCTATTGGTAGTAAATTAGCTATTGGGACTACATTTGGTAGCGTCACAGTCAGTACAACTAGTATGAACTCAATCGGTATGACAGATTCAAGTTTCGTGACAATGCTAAACAACTGGGTTAGTAATCAAGGTAGCAGTACATATTATACATGGAAAGCTGCGACAAATAGTAGTGAGAATGGAGGCTATCCTTTGCTGGACATGGAGTGGACGCAAATCTGCACTATGACGGCATCATCGCTGACGAGTTTTGGCTCACAGGCTGTTGGATATGCCTCAGCACCAGTATCACAGACGATAACCATAACAAATACAGGAAATCAAGTAATTACAGTATCACAGCCTACATCAACGAATTATACCATCGGCATGCTGTCCTCCACAACACTTGCAATAGGCAGTTCGGTAACATTTACGGTACAACCGAATACAAATCTGGCAGCTGGAACATACTCTGAGACCATCAACATTATTGGTTCAAACAGTACATTTGCAAGTGTTTTAGCACAGTTTGTTGTTACTGATGCGGCTACCAGCAGTAGCACTGGTAGTGGTTCGGGTGGAAGTAGTAGCGGCAGTACTTCAGCAACAACTGTAATCAATACCAACACAGGAAATATAACAGGGAATCAACTAAATAATGCAGTGGGGATCACCAAAAACGGAGGGACTGTTACCATCAAGTCCAATAAAACCAATGAAGTAACTTTGCCAAATTCTGGTTTGGGTTCACTTGCTGGTAAAAACAATAGCCTAACTGTGGTTACGGAAAATGGAACACTGACCTTTGACAGCAAGTCAGTGGCAGCGATGGGCACACAATCCAAAGATACGGAGATCAAGGTAATTGTAGACGATGTAGTGAAGACTACCTTGACAGAGGTACAGCAGACAAAAGTAGGTGACAAAACGGTTTATGATTTGAGTGTTATTTCTGGCGGAAAACTCATTTCAAGTTTTAATGGAGGCAGGGTAAATGTCAGTATTCCTTATGAGATAAAGACCGATGAACCGATTGAAAATCTGACGGTTTGGTACATGGCTGACAACGGAAACCTGACCGAAATAAACTGTAACTATGATGCAAAGAACAAAACGGTTGCCTTCGTGGTAGATCACTTCTCAAAGTATATCATCGGATATGATGATTTGGCAGATTGGGCAAATTCTTTCACAGATGTAAAGAGCAGCGCATGGTATTATAATGCAGTAGCCTTTGTGAATGAGAACGGTCTAATGAAGGGTCAGACAGATATCACATTTGGACCGCAAGACGAAATGACCAGGAGTATGTTCGTAGCAATTCTAGGCAGAATGGAAGGAATAGATGCAGCTTTGTACGCCAATAAGAATGTATTCACTGATGTGAATACGAATCAGTATTATTCACCATATATTGCATGGGCAAGTGAAAATGGAATTGTGACTGGAATAGGCAAAGACAAATTTGCACCGAACGCAGCGGTAACAAGAGAGCAAATGTCTGTCATGATGACCAATTACATGAAATATAAAGAGCAGGGACCAAAGGGTGAATGGGCAGCTCAGATTACATACGGCGATCTTGACAAGGTTTCCTCTTGGGCCAATGAAGGAGTCATGTTTATGACCACAAAAAACTTGATGAAAGGCATGGGCAACGACGCAAATGGGAATTCTATGTTTGAGCCTAAGTTAACTTCAACCAGAGCGCAAGCGGCTCAGGTTATGATGAATCTTAATGAACTTTTAAAATACAATTTTTAAACGAAAAAGTCTTTCGGATCTTAAACGATAATTCCAAATTAAAACATAGGGATTATTCATACTAGGTTATAGACCGCTTATCATTTTTGTTTGTTGGGTGGTTAAAATCAGATTACAGCTATCTTAATATCACGCATTTCAATATGGGAGGGAATTGAATGAATAAAATTAGTAGATTTCTTGTGGTCGCAATGTTGTGTACCGTATTACAGTTTACTGGAAGTTTTGTGTATGCGGATGTGTCGTACTCAGGTACGGCAATTGTTTCTGGTCTGTCTTCAGCGATAGGGATTATCATTGGACCAGATGACAAAGTATATGTATCTGATTACGCTGGGCACAAAATTATTAAAATGGATAAAGACGGTTCAAATCTTACAACGATGACGACGAATGTTACGCAGCCAATAGGGGTTGCATTTGATAACAGTGGCAATCTGATTGTGGCAGAACACACAGGTAGCAAAATTACAAGAGTTGATTCTGGAGGAAATACAACGTATATTAAAGGTGGTCTGGGTTTTGTGACGGGTGTTGCGGTGGACAGCCATAATAAAATTTTTGTAGTGAGCTACTCAACTGGTAAAATATACAAAATGGATGCGGATGGCTCAAATAGCGCCGAATTTACAACAATTTTAAAAGGAGTCTCACCAGTGATTTCATCACTTATTGGATTGGGGATAGATTCGGCTGATAACCTTTATTTAGCGGATAAATCTAATGGTAGAATCATAAAAATAGATCCAAGTGGCGTTCAGTCTGATTTTGCAAGCGTGAGTTCACCAAATTGGGCTTCGGTTGGGAAAGATGGTTATGTGTATGCATCGGCAGGTGATAGAACAATTCAAAAATTTGATTTATCTGGCAATAAAATAGAAACTTATAGTACGGGAAGCGTTTCACCTTGGGGAACTCAAGTTGACACAGGTGGTAGTATTTATTTTGTTCATTCAGGAACAACCGTCAATAGAATTCTAGGTTATGCGGATACCGTGGACAGAACGCATGTAAAAATAACTCTATTATATGATATGGTCAGTGGAACAGCAGATCCATCGGCATTTACATTAAGTGGTGTTTCATCCAACCCTCAAGTGACTAGTGCAGTAGTCAATGGTTCAGAGATTGATTTAACCTTAGATTCTAATATTGAATCTACAGATATAACTGTGATGGTGAACTATACTAAAACAGGCACAAATAATCTTGTTGAGCAAGGAACGAGTGTAGAAATTGATGCGTTCTCGAATTTAGCAATTACAAACCATATAACGGGTGTGGCAAGTGTTGGGACGCTTTCGACCATTCATGTGTCCAATGGGACCGTATTGAGTGCAGTGGGGTTACCTGCAATGGTTTCGGTTAATTTGAGGAATTCTACTACATCAACTACCAGTGCGGCAGTGGTATGGGATGGTGGGACACCTGCATATGATGGTAACATAGCAGGCACATACACTTTTAGTGGTACTTTGAGTTTAGGGGCTGATATCTACAACCCTGAGAACAGGAAGGCCACTGTTAATGTCGTAGTTGCAGATTTAATATCCAGTGATGCAACCCTAAAAGCATCCTCGACGGTTAAGGGGCAAACTGTGACCAGCCTTGGAATACCAAATGGAACCCTTGGCTCTGAAATAGCAGGAGCGGTGACTATTACGACAGCGAAGGCTGCTGATACTAGCAATGCCGGAAGCTTCATTACGCTGTTTGACAAGAACAACGCCAACGCAACCGTGAAAGTTGTCAAGTATGCTTCAGGTACCTCCACAGCAAACTTTGCTACAGACACAGCTTATGTAAATGAGGTAATTAGCAATGGCGATTTCTTTATTATCAAGGTAATCGCTCAAGATACAACAACAGTAAACCATTATAGAGTAAATGTTACGGTAACCACCACAGCTAGCGGCTCTAGTTCTGGCGGTGGCGGAGGATCCACTGCCACAGGGCAAAGTACAGCAAACATCGTCGTAAATGGAAAAACTGAAAATGCAGGTACAGAAACAACCTCAACAGAATCGGGTAAATCGACGGTAACCGTTGCTGTAGACAACAAAACCATTGAAAGCAAGATTGAAGAAGCTGTAAAAACCAATCAAACAGGACAGCAAAATGTGATTCAAGTGCCGGTTGCAGATACGAAATCAGAGGTTGTGAAAGTAGCACTAACAGGAGATATCGTGAAACAGCTTGAAACAAATACCTTTGATGTTTCCGTAAAGCGCGACGCAGTAGAATACATTATTCCAGCAAAAGAACTAACGATATCAAATGTCGCAAAAGAACTGGGAGTAGCTGAAACTTCGCTAAAAGACATTCAGGTAGAAGTTAAGATTACAAAATTAGAAGATTCAATTGTGGCAAAATACAATGAAGTAGCAAAGGAAAATGGAGCAACCATCGTATTTCCACCAACCGCATTTGAAGTAGTAGCAAAAACAACCAATGCAGCAGGAAAAACAGAAGATGTTAAGATAAGCAAATTCTCAAATTATGTAGAGAGGGTTATGGAAATCCCGTCAGGAGTTGATCCAAGCAAGATTACGACAGGTATCGTATTCAATGCCGACGGAACATACAGCCACGTGCCTACAGACATATACCAGAATAACGGCAAATGGTATGCAAGACTAAATTCTCTTACAAATTCAGACTACACTTTGGTTTGGAATCCTGTTACCGTAAAATCTGTTGAAAATCACTGGGCAAAAGAGGTCGTAAACGATATGGCATCAAGGCTAGTAATCTTTGACACAGAAAATTTTGAGCCAAACAAAGGAATCACAAGAGCAGATTTTGCAGAATACATCGTAAGGGCACTAGGAATCTATAGAGAAGGGGAGCACGAAAACACATTTAAAGATGTAAGTGCGACTGGAGATAGAACACTTGCCGTACTCATAGCAAATGAATATGGAATCGTGACAGGATATTCCGATGGAACCTTTAGAGGAGGCAACCAAATCACAAGAGAAGAAGCGATGACAATGTATCAAAGAGCGATGAAGATAACAGACTTAACCGGAACCGATACAAACAGATACCAAAGCTATACCGATTATGGACAGGTAAGCAAATGGGCGACACCATATGTAAACGATGTACTGGCAGCACATGTCTTTAATGGAACCACCGCAACAACGATCTCACCTAAGTCAATTCTCACTTATGCGGAATCCGCACAGGCAATCAAGAATCTATTGGTAGAATCGGAGTTAATTAATAAATAGAAAATAGTATATAACCTTTCCGAATCTGTATAGTTAGGGAAGGTTTTATTTTTAAATGTCTATGAGTATTAGAAGGGAACAAATTGATTTTTTAGAAAGCTCCAATGAAAGATGAATATAACCAGCTAGTTATACACAAATTATAAAAAATAAGTTATAATAGAATTATGATTTGAACAAGAAGAACTTGATCAGCCAATTGGCAGATGATTTGAAAGAATGGAAAAAATTATTATTGGGGACTTTACAATGGAAATGATAGATGGACAATCATGAAACCCTATACGAAGTATATATGGATGATAATTACGATAAAGAAGGAAACAGCCAAGCTTTGATTGGCTGTTATTCCTCGTTAGATGAAGCAATTCGAATATGCAAAGAAATAATAAAAGAAAGTTTGGAAAAATACCCTTTAGACTATTGTGCTCAAGAAGTATATAGGAACTGGTGTTTTGGTGGTGTGACCGCATTTGTGAAAGGTGACTTCTCTTTTTCACCAAAAGAATATGCCCAAGAAATTGCATGTTCAAAATATCATTCATTTGATAAAGAATCCTAGCAAAAAATCCTCTCGAGACTTTCCGTCTGAATCTAATGTGAGCAAAAACATCATATCAGCAACAGTGGTCAAGAAATAAATGCCTCTATGGAATATAATTGAGATAATAGGAGGTAAGAAAATGAATGAGGTTGAAAATATCAAAGCGGTTCAACGAATGCAAGAATATATTGAAGAAAATATTCTAGGAAAAATTACTTTGAAAGAACTTGCCGTTGCCGCTGGCTATTCACCATGGCATGCAGCTAGATTATTCAAAGATTATGTTGGTAGGGCACCTTTTGAATACATTCGCGCATTGAGACTTACAAAGGCAGCCTTGATACTACGAGATCAAAACGAGAAGATAATTGATGTAGCTATGGATTTTGTATTTGATACGCATGAAGGCTTTACAAGAGCCTTTTCCAAGGAATTTGGTATGTTGCCAAGTAAATACAGTCAGAATACACCGCCAATTAAATTATTTATGCCTCAAAAAGTTTTTGATACCTATCGAGCATTTCATAAAGGAGAGAGAAAAATGATTGAGAAAAACATGACCAAATCAATCTTTGTTCAGGTAATCGAACGACCGGTTCGAAAGGTTCTATTACTGAGAGGAATCAAAGCAACGGAGTATTTTGCATATTGTGAGGAGGTAGGCTGTGATGTATGGTCTGTACTATCCAGTGTAAAAGAAGCGATGTTTGAACCGATTGGAATGTGGCTGCCGAAACATCTGATAAAACAGGGGACATCTCAATATGTACAGGGCGTTGAAGTTCCAGCTGATTATGCCAATGAAGTTCCAGAAGGTTACGATTTAATTGAATTACCTCCTTGTAAGTTAATGGTATTTCAAGGCGAACCGTATCATGATGATAATTTCATCGAGGAAATTAATGAAGTTTGGGATCATATTGATAAATTCGAACCCTCAGTGTATGGCTATGAGTGGTCGCCAGAATCTGCACCAAGATTTCAGCTTGCACCGATGGGTTATCGAGGCTATATAGAGGCGCGTCCTGTCAAAACGATTCATATGTAAGTAAGTTTTTTAGAAGCATAGCATATCAAAATCGGATTGATACAGTTTAATATTTCAATAAATAGGAGTTGAAGCGTTTGAAGAATAAGACAATTATTAAAGAACCATTACCAGACTTTGTTGTTGAGGATAGTCAATTAGGTGTATATCCAAGCAATAAGATGACTATATTTCATTCAAAGAAACCCACATATGTACTAAAGGGACAACACAAACATACCAATTATGAATTTGTCATTGCCCATTGTCCCATCCATGGCTTTGTTGTATCAGATCAAACAATCGATCTTCTTCCTAATGAAGTTTTTATCGTACAATCTGGAGAAAATCACGGTACAGAACTTCTTCTTTCAGAAGTTGAATTTACAAATATCCAATTTGAACGAGAATTCTTTGAACAAGTTATGTATGAAATCTATCACACAAGAAATTTACCTTTAAAGACTGTCCCAGTGATGAGTGATGACACATTGCAGGGCTTTATTCAGCAATATATTGATGAATACGAGAAAAAGGCATCTGGATATTTGTTGATATTAAAGCAACTTAGCATATCAATTGCAGTATCAATGATTAGACTTGTTGTAGATTCTAATGAAAAGGGTGATACCAATTTAGAAAGAATTCTTGAGTATATGAAGCAAAATGTTGAAAATGACTTTTCTTTGGATGATATTTCAGCTCTTTTTCAGATGAGTAAATCTTCAGTAATTAGAAAATTTAAAGAAAATACTGGTATTACTCCATATGACTTTTTCATGGAATTAAAGATTGGCAGGGCTCTTGAATTATTGAATGATCCCAAAAATAGGGTTATCGATGTGGCAGTGCAATGTGGGTTTAAAAATCACAGCCATTTTTCCAGTGTTTTTAAGAAAGCAACTGGGTTGACTCCAACGGAATATAGAAATCAGGTTCTAAGAATGAAAAAAAAGATTTGATAGAGATTTCTTTATTAGAAAAGACTAGAAAAGGGATTATCTTTCCATTACTAAACGATGGTAGGATAATCCCTTTGTTGGTGATAACGATAGAAAGATTATTTGTTTTCTCTTAATAAATCTCTGATTTCAGTCAGTAGCAGTTCTTCCTTTGTTGGTAAAGGTGGCGCTGGTTCTACAATAATAGGCTCCTTTTTTTTGAACGAAGAGAGTATCTTAATAAATAGAAAGATGGAAAATGCGATTATGATGAAGTCAATGGTTGTCTGAACGAATGCACCATAACGAATCGCAACTTCTGCAACGTCACCATTTTGTGGTGTAATTATTATTTTTAAATCTTGAAAATTAATTCCGCCAATGATGATTCCCAAAATAGGCATAATAATATCATTGACCAGCGATGTAACAATTTTTCCAAAAGCGCCTCCAATGATCACCGCAATCGCCAAATCCATCACGTTGCCTTTCATAGCAAATGCTTTAAATTCTTTTAACATAAATTCCTCCAATATTGTTCTTTTGTTTTCGATTGAAATTTACCTTTCTTTTTCACTTGAATGTATTACTATTATAACTTTGTTGATTCTACTAGCTTATTCTATCACTCCTTCGATTCTAATCCAATCTTTATTTATTCTGAAAATATTTCAATATAAACGAGCAAATAACTCGACAGATGCAGGTTTTAATAGATGCTATAATTTATACAAATTATTGTATCTTCCGATATAAATTGAAGAAATAGATTTTTAATAATATTTTGCTAGGAGGCAAACAAAAGTGTGTGTGTATCAAAAGAAAAATTGGAACGTTCTCTCATTGATTTTGTCACTTATTATTGTCATTATTAGTATAGGAGTCCAAGGAGATTTTTATTCCTTTGGAAGCAATTATCGGACTGTTCATGTAAATACGAACATAAGTGCCGCTGGTAATGTAACCGCAAAAGATGGAGAGCAATGCGGAACTGCGTATTATGACGATGGCGCATACGTTACGGTCAATGCGGTAGCAAATGAGGGGTATACTTTCGTTAGATGGCTAAATAATAGTAATGTGACTATGAGCACTTCATCAAAATACACCTTTACCATTACTTCAGATATCGACTTAACTGCCGAATTTCGGCGAGTGGATGAAAAGTATTCAGGCGGAACAGGCACCATAAATGACCCCTATGAGGTATCGACGCCTGAAGACCTGATATCTATTTATAACGAACCCGATAAGTATTATAAACAAACCGCAAATATTAATATGAGTGAATATACGGACATGACGACCATTGGGAATGGTGGTGCATTATTTACAGGTACGTATGATGGTAATGGAAAAACAATACGAAACTTAACCATTCATCGGCCAAATGATCCTGCTAGTGCCAATGGAGCAAGTTATTACGTTGGGCTTTTCAATATTGGTACCACAGGCATAGTAAAAGACTTAGATATTGAAACTGCAAGTATTGAAGCTACCAGTTTCATCGGAATCTTAGCAGGAATCAATTATGGTCAAATCATAAATTGTCATGTAGACGGTGATATAACTGCATCACACAATGACGGAAATGCAGGGGGACTGGTCGGTGTCAATTATAATACCGTCAAAAAATGCTCTGCAGCTGGAAGTATTTCAGGAAATCATTATATAGGTGGCTTGGTAGGAATCAATTCAAATGGATCAACTCATGGGCTCATTCAAGATTCCTATGCTAATGTAACGGTTCAGTCTTATGGATACAGTGGTGGCCTTGTCGGTACCAATGAAAACGATGCTACCATTGAAACGAGTTTTGCAAAAGGAAATGTTTCTGGATACTGGACCCTTGGCGGACTTGTGGGAAATAACAACGGAAGCATTAACGATTGCTATGCTTCTAGCAACGTGCATCATACCAGTGATGGGGAATACCTAGGCGGTTTAGTAGGATACAATGGAGGTTCTATACTTCGATCTTATGCATATGGTGCTGTGGACACTTCAACAAATTCGGGAGGTTTGATTGGATTCAATAACGATGTATCAAACATTGTATCTAGATGTTATTATGACCAAGAAAGTACTGGACTTTCTGACACTGATAAAGGGCTTGGGAAAACAACTGCAGAAATGACTGACCAAGATACATACGATACCTGGGATTTTGGAACTGTATGGGCAAAGCAATCCAATACCTATCCTTATTTCAAGTGGCAGCATGCTAATTATCCAGTGGTGGGAGACTTGCTAAATGCTCCCACGCTAAGTTTAAGCTCTGCTCATAATCAGACGGTAAATTTGACATGGAGTGGGATTGCAACCGCTACTAGTTATAAGGTTTATATTGGCACAGCATCTGGTGTTTATCAAGAGGTGTTGTCAACTGGAGACGTAAATGCTTCAATCAATAGCTTAACCAATGGTACAACCTATTATTTTGTGGTAAAAGCGTTGAATGGTAGTGGAGAGAGCTTTTATTCCAATGAAATCACGGCTAGTCCGGTCGCAAACTATATGGTATCAATCCGTTGTATCGATGAAAATGGGAATCCTCTGCCCGATGCGCACGTTACAATTGGGTCAGAACAAATTACAACAACAGATAGTGGAATTGCATTATTTTCATTGCCTAATGGAAGCTATAGCGTAAATATTTCCAAAGAAGGATATGGTTCTTTATTATCGTTGAATGGCTTAACCGTCAAAGGCTCTGATTTGACGAAAGAATTTACTCTTTCAAGAGATACCAGTTTGCATTATTTATCCTTGTCTGTTTTAGATTACGATGAGGTTGGCATAGAAGGCGTAACTGTGACAATTACGACAGAAGATGGAAAGACAAGTACGACATCAATAACCATTGCAAATGGAACGATGGGTGTATATTTAAAAGATGGAAATTATCACTTGAAAGCAACAAAAACCAACTATGAAGATTTCAATACTACTTTTACTGTAAACGGGGCTAATCTTACGAGCAAACTCCATCTCCTCCAAAATGCATTTATTCTAGATATTTATAGTAAAGACGTTCTTCACAACATATTGCCAGATGGTACTGTCACAATAAAAGACGACGATGGCAACCAGATTGCCACTTCACAAACAAATAATCAGGGATATTTTAGTATAATGTTGCAAAACGGAATTTACAATGTCATGTTAGAAAAGGATGGTTATACAACAAATCAATCTATCATCATTGTTGATAATGATGATCAATCTGTAATCTTTGAATTGGATTATAAGGAACAATATCAGGTAAACATTAAAGTGGTAGATGAATATGGAGCCCCTTGCGAAGGAGCTTCCGTCATAATGAATTCCAGACCCTACACTACTACTGGTAGTGGCGTTGTATTATTATCATTACCAAACGGCACTTATTCAGTGGGGGTTAGATATGCGGGATATCTTACGACATCAGGTGCGGTTACGGTAAATGGAGCGGATGTTTATCAAGAATATGCTATGTCGCGAGATCCTGATCAACATATCTTTTTTATGACAGTCAAGAATCAAAATAATGAGATTGTGTCAGGTGCCAGTGTTACGATTACAGCGGATGATCCAACTACAAATATCAGTTCAGTTTGTGACGAACTGGGTCAATTTGGAGTATATCTAAAAGATGGGTCCTATCAAGTCAAAGTCACAAAATCAAAATATAATGATTATGAATCTACATTTACGATTAATGGAGCAACTATTGCTCAGAATATTATTCTAGAAAAGACTGGATATATACTTTCAATAGTGGTACTCGATGAAGATGGTAATCGACTTACTGGTGCAACCGTAACGGTAAAAGACAGTAATGGCAATCAGATTGTGAGTGTATTGACAGGAGATACTGGCGTAATCAATGTTTTTCTAGAAAATGGATACTATTCCATACGAATTGAAAAATCTCTTTACAAAACACTTGAATCGGGATTGAATATCATTGGAGCGGAAAAAACAGCATATTTTGAATTAAACAAGAACCAATTTCTTTTGTCAATCAATGTAAAGAATCAAATTGGAGAGCCAGTGAACGGTGCCACAGTAAGGATTTTGGGCAATGATAATGAGAATATAACAGGTCAAACAAACGATGAAGGATGGATTAGTGTATACACAAAAAATGGATATCAATCTATCAAAATTGAGAAGGACGGTTACGAAACAATTCAATCAGGGGTAACTATCATTGGAGAGGAAAGAACAGCAAATTTTACAATGAATGCACCTTTGTTCACAAGTTATTTTATCTTGAAGGACACGGAAGGAAATCCTGTGAGTGATGCTAGGGTATTTGTGACGACTCTTACGAATATTGGCGTCCAAGCGTTTCAATCCGATGTAGATGGAAAGGTCATCATCGAGCTTCCTAAAGGAATCTATATGGCTTCTTTTGTAAAAGATGGATACTCGGTGCCATATACTTCTTCTCGTTTTGATGTTTTGAATACACCAAATACCTATGAGGTAATCATGGATCGCACAAAATATTACATGCCGATTTATGCATTTGATTCTGCAAAAAATCCTCTTGTTCAGGCAACGATAAACGTAAAAAATACTAGCACGAATATCAATGAATCCAGCTCCACTGGAACAGATGGAAGGGCGCTATTTTTCTTGCAAAATGGCTCTTATGAGATCACTATATCTCACGCAGGATACACAACAAAAGTAGTGAGCAATCTGAATGTAAGCGGATTTGATCTTCCCAATTATTTTTTTTATTTAGATGTAGCACCCCCATCAGGATCCTCCGGTGGCAGTAATCATACGGCAGGTAACGGTAATTTATTACCTTCCAATGCCAAGCCACAATCAGAGGATAATGAAGAGAAACCAACTACCATTGTGGAAATAGCAAGAAATGAAGTGAACGGTTCCCTCGTTAGACGGACAGATGACAAGGTTGTGGCAGACCTTTCTAAAGTAGATTTGACAAAAGAAGTATCAAATATCAATGATCTTGCAAATCAGAGAGAAGGACAAAACAGTGAATTCAATCCAAATGGAACGACAGAAAACAAAATAACGCTCGTAGTCCCAGTAGATTCCGATGCAAAAGAATTTGAAGTTGCATTGCCTGATCTTGACAAAATCTTCGAAAAGCTTGATCGTGTCAGTATTGAATCAGAATTAGCTTCTTTTGAGCTAAAGAAAGATACATTTGGTGATTTAGGCAATGATGATATTGTATTGAGTGCGTCCAAATTGGATCGAGAAAATTTACCAGAACATCTGAAAGAAAGCTTGCCAGAAGGGGTAAGCGAAGTAATTGACTTAAACGCATACGTTGCCAATCAAAAAGTGTCTCAGTTTCAGCAAGCCATTGAAGTATCGATACCATACACTTTGAAAGATGGGGAAGATCCTGAAAAAGTATCTTTTTATCTCCTCAATGATAATGGTGTCATTGAAAAAATCGTAGGACAGTATGATGTGGCTACTGGCAAGATGAAAGTAAAAAGGACTCATTTTAGTATGTATTTTATTACTGTTTCTGATGTGAGCTTTGATGACATTCAAAATAGTTGGGCAAAACAGCAAATCGAAGTGCTTGCAGGACAAGGTATAATCAATGGGAAAACAACTGATTCTTTTGAACCAAATGGTTCTATTTCCAGAGCTGAATTCGCATCATTAATCGCAAGACTGTTAGACCTTGATGAAACTGAGGATGATGATATTTTTACAGATATCAAAGAAGGTGCTTGGTATCAAAATAGCGTCAATGGACTTTATGATGCAGGAATAGTTAGTGGTTGGTCTTCCAATACATTTGCACCAAACAAACAAATATCAAGACAAGAAGCTGCAACCATCATTGCCAATGCGCTATCCTATCTAGGATACAGTAGTTATGAGGCTTTAGATGGACGTTATAAAGACAGTGAGCTAATTGCTTCATGGGCAGCAAATCAAGTAGAAACAGTTTATCAAGAAGGAATCATGGATGGATTTCCAAATGGACAGTTTCAGCCAAAAGCAAACTTAACTCGTGCTCAGGCAGCGCAGATCATCTATCAATTATATCAAAAATATATGGCTGTTTAGTAAAAATCTCCATGGTGCGATGAAGTATTCGGGATGACCGATATTTCATCGCATTTCATTTATCTACTCGCTATGATATAATATTCGGGATAAATAAATGAATGAGTTTTCTTATTATTGAATGCAAATGAAATAGGATGGAGGAGAGCGATATGGCAATTGAAAAAGTAACACAATACTTTGAAAGCTATGGTCTTTTAGATAGAATTGTAGAATTTGATGTATCCTGTGCTACTGTGGAAAAAGCAGCAGAAGCAATTGGTTGCAAGGCGGAGAGAATCGCAAAATCGATGACTTTTTTACAAGGAGAAAAGCCAGTGATGATTATCGCTGCTGGAGATATGAAAATAGATAACAAGAAGTATAAGGATCAATTTCAACAAAAGTCAAAGATGATTCCCTATGAGATTGTAGAGACTTATATTGGACATGCACCAGGTGGAGTGTGTCCATTTGCAGTAAATGAAGATGTCGAAATATTTATGGACATATCCTTAAAACGGTTCGATACAGTTTTTCCTGCAGCGGGAAGTAGCAACAGCGTAGTGAAATTATCTGTCCAAGAATTAGAACTATTTTCTAAAAATAAATCATGGGTTGATGTCTGTAAGTAAGCGTTTTCTTGCAAGTTGAATAAATCTTTGGACGGCTGGAGATGCTTTTTCATATGAATGGACTGCAATCCCAAGTGTAATAAATTGTGGTGGATCGAGAGGGAGCATCTTTACATTGCAATCCCAGCGCTGGGTTATCAACTGGTTCATAATGCTCATCCCAAGCTCTTGCTCTATCAAAGTAAGTGCGGCAAAGTTTTCAAGTGTAGAAAACACGATGGAGGGTGTTAGTTTATGTCGCGCAAGTAGTTCAAGAACATCATTATCCTGCCCCAATGCAGGCATAATAAAATCTTCTGTTTGACATGCCGTGAGGGGATAGCATTTTTCTTCTGCCAATGGATGACTTAATGGCAGTACGGCAACCATCTCATCTTTTGCCAAAGGAAACCATTCAAAAGGCATAGCATCTTTATAGCTAAAAAAACCAATATCGGCACGCCTTTCTAATAGCCATTCTTCCACTTCCTGTCTGATTCCTTCCATCAAGTGTAGTTCAATAGTTGGATATAATTCCTTAAATTCCTTGATTACAGATGGAAGCCAGTGACTTGAAATGCTTGAATAAGTAGCAATCGTAACTCGACCTGTTCTTAATCCTTTGATTTCAGAAGATATCTGCTCTAAATGATTTTCCTGTCGTATCAATTCTCTCAGCACGGGTTCAACTCTTTTTCCGTTTTCTGTTATTTCAATCCCTTTCTTATTTCGAATCAAAAGAGAAAACCCGAGTTCTTTTTCCAACGCACGAATCAATTGACTAACACCGGATGGTGTGTAGCCTAATAAGTGAGCCGCCTTCGTTATGCTTCCAGATTCAACTGAGACAATAAAGGCCCTGTATTTCGAATTTTCCATATCAAACCACCTTTCCTCATAAGCAATAGCTTATATTAAGCAATACTTAATATATATGAAATATATATTAATATGCTTAAGTATAATTTCATTATATAATACCATCTAGAGAATCACAATCTGGAGGTACACGATGCTACAAAAAATCAGTCAAGAAAAGACAGCAACCATCTCAATCCTATTAGCTGGATCTTTATGGGGAATGATAGGACTTTTTTCAAGATCCTTATCTCAAGAATTTAGTTCATTACAAATCACTTTTTTGAGATGCTTCATTGTTACTGGAATACTACTAACTTATATCAGTTTCTTTCACTCTTCAAAACTGAAAGTTTGTGTCAAGGATCTTTGGCTTTTTTTTGGTACAGGTATCTGCAGTATCGCTTTTTTCAATCTTTGTTACTTTAAAAGCATACAGGAAAATACACTATCCATCGCAGCAATTCTTTTATATACGGGTCCTGCATTTGTAGTAATCATGTCCTTCGTATTCTTCCATGAAAAAATTTCACGGAAAAAAGGCAGTGCGGTTATCTTATCCTTTGTTGGAGCTTTATTTACGGTTGGTGTATTTAGTGCACATTCAAAAATTGGGAGCTTTGGCCTATTGATTGGCTTGGGATCTGGATTTGGATATGCTCTTTACAGCATATTTGGAAGAATAGCACTAAAAAAATATCACTGGATGACTGTAACTCTATATACCTTTTTATTTGCCACTATATTTTTATTATTCCTATCGGAACCGCTGAAAATCGTTAAAGTATTGAATCAAAATGCTACAATGGTTTTTCTTGTGATTGCACTTGGTTTTTTTTCAACACTTCTTCCATTTCTACTGTACACATATGGTTTAAGGCATATGGAAGCAGGAAAAGCAGCTTTGTTGACATTCATTGAACCAGTAGCAGCTACCTTGATAGGTGTTATTGTTTTTCAAGAGTTGTTTACTTGGTATAATGCAATCGGAATTGTGTTGGTTGTTCTTTCTCTTGTTATCATGAATACGAAGCAGTAAAAACAATGGTATCATTCATAAAATATTACTAGTTCAAACATATCGCTTTCTGTTAGAATAACCGATATATTTACTTTAGATAAATAAAAAACAAGCTCAATCGAGCTTGTTTTTTATTACGTAGATATGTTTTACATCCAATTGCAATTTTCAGGATTCTTCAAGGATGAAACATTAGAGTAGATGTTTTGATCGTCTGTATGCGATATCGATCAGGTGATCTCTGTTGACAATAGAACGATCAAAGCTGCCTCTGCAGATTAAGCCTGTGGAATCGTGACCTGTAACCTCAAGATGAATTGTATCCCCTTTAATTTTTGTTACGGTAATTGCAAGCGTAATCATTTCTCCTACTAGTGTTGGTCTTTCATGAGAAAGCTCCATGTTTTTACCAACGGTAATATACCCTTCTGGTAATAAAGGGTCTAATAATTCGCTACTAGCGGTGATAACCATGGTCATCAATGCTGGGGTAGATATTAGACAATCCATAATTCCAGTTCCACTACTACATGGCAGTGTGTCTTGATGGCGTGCTTCAGTTTTATAGATTGTTGATATACCTGCTACAATCTTATGTTCAATCATAATAGTACACTCCTTACTTTTATTTTTTAATATTATACACTAAGTATTCATATATTACCATTGATTTTCACGAGTTAATCAGAATAAAAAAGCACTATTTTAAACGGTTTTGGGGTTTTGTATAAAAAATAAGGGGTATAAAAAATGAAACTGGAGGTGATACTATGAAACGTTCTTATAACAAACTTGTCAGAGATAAAATACCTGAACTAATTGAAGAAAGTGGAAGAATATACCATGCGAAAGTTCTAAGTGATAATGAATATTTCGAAGCTTTATTGGATAAAATTGTAGAAGAAATAGAAGAGTTTCGAGTAAGCACGAACGAAGAAGAATTAGCGGATGTATTTGAAGCGTTAGATTGCTTAGTACAGTTTAAAGATTATGAACCACTACATATTGACTATTTAAAGTTGATTCGTCGTGAAGCACGTGGATCATTTCGAGAGAAGGTTCTCTTGATAGACGTGGACGACAAAGAATAATCTAGCTACTCCAATTTATTTCAATATATATTTTTGAAGTGAGGTGTGAAACGATGAAAAAGATTCTTGTTCCAATTGATGGTTCCTCCCATTCTAATCTTGCACTAGAAAAAGCAGAAGAATTTGCAAAAGCATGTGGTGGAGACATTACACTACTCCATGTCAATGACTTTAGTGAACATATGTTTCACTATGACACTGGTTTAGAAGAAAGCTTTGTAGAAGCATTCAATGAACTATCAGAAGATATTTTAAAAGAAGGAAAAGAAAAACTGGCAGAATTAGGTGACCGTGTAAAAGTAGTAAAACTCGACGGTACCGTTTCTAGGATGATTACCCAATATGCAAACCAAGGAGACTTTGATTTGGTAATCATTGGATCTCATGGAAAAGGTATGATACATGAATTTGTAATGGGTGGTGTAGCACATAAAGTGATTTTACATGTCAATAAACCAGTATTAGTAGTAAAATAAATAATTAATAACAAACAATAATGAACTGCGGATTGCTTCCGCAGTTTTTAATTGCATTTGATGCATGGCAGAACAAAATAAGATTTTATTGAAAATATTGAGAAAAAAGTATACAATAAATTGTGATAATTCTAAATATTTAAAAATTGGTACGCCAAAAGGAGGAAGCTATGAAAAAGAAATCAATATTACTGGTCGCGTTTCTTCTTGTATTTACCTTGTCAACATGTACGGTTTTTGCAGGTGAATACACAGTCAAAGAAGGAGATCGTTTATGGAAGATAGCAAAAGACTTGAATGTGTCTATGGATTCTTTAATCCAATGGAATCAATTAAGTAATGCAAATCTTATCTATGCAGGACAAGTATTAAAGACAACTGGCGATGCAGCAGTCAATGATTCCAATTTGCCAGCTGCAACTTCTACAACATCTTCTGAAAAAGCAAAACCAGAAGTAATCGATCCAAAATCTGATATTGACGAATATGGCGGAGCAGATTACTACGATAATGCAGGAGATCATTCCGATTCGAAGTATTACATGAATCCGGACTTTTATAATATGAAATCAGATGATGAGTTGACAATTATCAGCAATTTTAAAACGTTTCAACAAACATCTGAATGGTCTTGCGGTAGCGCCACTTTGTTAATGGTTTTAGAGAATTTTGGAGTAACAGATTATAGTGAATGGGATATTGCGACAATTTCAGGTGCGGATGTTGATTTAGATACAGCGGATTCAGAACCAGGTTCTGCAGACAATTATCCTGAGTATGGAACTTCTGTCGATGATATCATTCGGTTCTTTGATACGATTGACAGCTTTAAAGTAGTTGAAACAAGCTATACCACAGATTATCAGGATAGCGATTTGATTCAAGAAGGAGATACAAACTCACCAGAAAATGACTGGGGTAATTTACCTGGAACCTTTAATTCTGTTGCATTATACGCATCTGACAATGATCCTAATACAGAAAATTGGGTAGATGATGCAAAAGATTCCTACTTTGTAAACTGGGTTCTTACCAATCTGAATGCAAACAGACCAATTATGGTAGAATGGAGTGATTGGGACGGACATTGGCAGGCTATCATCGGATATGATACAAATGGAACAGCTGGAATCGGTGATGATGTGATTATTTTTGCAGATCCATATGATACATCAGACAGCTGGCAAGATGGATATTATTATTATCCTGCAGAAAGATGGTTCTATATGTGGCATGATAGAGCGGTTGCTCCAAAACCTTACCAATTGCAACCATATGTCATTGTAGAGCCCATAAAATAATACCCTTGCTGAAATTTTCATCATAATATAGTTCATTTCGAGTAAATACATATTTAATTTTTGGTTAACTTTGTATTTACTCGATTTTTTTTTGTATTTTATCTTTTAGATATCAATTTTTGACAATTAACTGAAATGAGTGAAAATTCAAAAGAAATACACATATATTGCCATATTGACACTGCTCCTATTATAGAATAAAATGTGTAAGTTGTTAGATATAATCTCACAAAAGTAACAAACTAACAGGGTGGATATGATCTTTTGTGAAGATTAAATTCAGAGAGGTTATAGGAGTAAGAAAAATGATGCAAGTACTATTAGCTACGAATGATGTCAACGTTGCTGCTGTAGAAAGCGCTTCGGAGGGCATCAGACAAGTCCAACAGTACAATTTTTCTATTGGCATTCTTGCCATGTTGATTGTTGGATTTGGTTTCCTCATGGTCTTTGTAAAAAACTATGGCTTCAGCGCATTAACGGGCACTTATCTGCTTGTTGCTGCTGCACTTCCAGTATATTTGGGGTTGCGGTCAACAGGGATACTGTCCGCAGAGTCTATTCACGCAAACAGTATTGAGGCTTTTTTGTTTGCTGAATTTGCTGCTGCAGCTGCACTGATTGCTATGGGAGCCGTTCTTGGAAGATTAAAAGTTTACCAATATGGTATACTTGGCGCATTATTAGTTCCTTTTTACTTATTCAATGAATGGATGGTTCTCGACGGTGGTCTTGGCGTTACTACTGGCTTTGTAGATGCAGGTGGATCTATTGTAATTCATGCATTTGGAGCTTACTTTGGAATGGGCCTTAGTCTTGTACTGTCCAATGCAAAACACAGGGAAGTTCCTATCGAAAGTGATGCTACTTCAGATCGATTCAGTATGTTAGGTTCCATGATACTTTGGATTTTCTGGCCGAGTTTCTGTAGTGCAATTGTTCCAGAAGCTCAATTTGCTCAAACAGTTATCAATGTTGTACTGGCGCTATGTGCCGCAACGTTGAGTACATATGTAATTGGACTCATGATTCGAAAAAAAGTCGCGATTGCGGATATAGCCAACGCTTCTTTAGCAGGAGGCGTCTCCATCGGTGCTACTTGTAATCTTGTAAGCCCTGTTGGTGCATTCATTATTGGACTAATTGCCGGTACGCTATGTGTGGTTGGTTATACGATAATACAGCCGGCAATTCAGTCCAAGCTCAAAAATGTAGATACATGTGGTGTTCATAACTTACATGGTATGCCCGGATTACTCGGTGGTCTATGTGGTATCGTTGTAGTACCATCTGCTGCTCAAGCACAAATTTCTGGAATTTTATTTACAGTGATTTTTGCACTGATAGCAGGTGTAATCAGTGGATTTATTATTCGAGCAAACTGGCAAAAAAGAATTGGCGTATGAAGATAGTGATGAATTCTTATCAGAATAAGTTCTAACAGATTAGGTGTATTCAGAATCATATTGAGGCATGTTAGCATAATCCTTGTGTTTTTGTGATAGACGCAAGGATTTTTGCTATAGGTTAAAAACAACTAAAAATTTGCAGGGTGTAAGCTCTTCTGATAGAATAGGATATATAAGACTGGAATCAATTATTTCGGATGGAGGACACTATGTTTGAACTACCAAAATATAATGCACCAGATTTTTCAAAGAATGCGTTCAAAAATGCTCCAAATGTGAAAACAAGTCTGGTTACAATGCAAGGGGTCGCGCCAGATTACTATCATGCAACATCCATGTACCCAGAATATTATAAAATAGATGGGAAAATGGGTTTTAATGCAAGAATCGAGAATGGATTGTGTTCCAGTGATACTTCCAGACGGTGCTCTAGAGGCGAAAGAGTTTCGACGACTAGAAATAGGAGAGCAAGTAATTATTGGCAGAACAGATGATGGCTCCGAAGGAATTTATTTACATAGTCATGGTTTTAAAAAAGAAACCAACCAAATCGATACGTTTGCATTTCGAAGTGGAAGATCAAGAGAAACATCTTTTGATATTGACTATGATAATCTAGTAAACCTGCTAAAGCATGATAAACATAATGGACATATTATTTGGGTACTAGGCCCAGCTTCCGTATTTAATGTTGGTTCTAGAATCGCTATGGAATATATCATTGATTCGGGCTATGCACATGCTGTTTTTGGAGGCAAATGCAGTGGCTACACATGATCTAGAAGGCGCTCTGTTTCAGACGGCACTGGGTCAAGATATCTGTACGAGAGAGAACAAGCATAATGGACATTATCACCATCTGGATACAATCAATCAGATGAATAGGTCTGGGTCGATTGAAAAAGGGATTTCAGATTTTGGAATCGACAATGGTCTCATTTATGCTTGCATTAAAAACAAAATCCCGTTGGTACTTGCTGGTTCTATTCGTGACGATGGTCCTCTTAATGGCGTTTATGATGAGATGAGCGCTGTGCAAGATGCGATGCGTTATCACACGAAAAAGGCAACTACTATAGTATGTCTTGCAACTCAGCTTCATACGATTGCGACTGGAAATTTAACGCCTTCTTATACCGTTATTGATGGGGAAGTAAGGCCTGTTTTTATTTATGCAATTGATGTTTCTGAATTTGTATTAAATAAATTGCGAGACAGGGGAAGTCTTGAAGTTACAACAATTGTTTCAAATATCCAAGACTTTTTATATAAATTGACAAATAAACTGAAAAATAGTATGCTGTAATCTGAAAATTTAATTGAAAAATGCTGATAAATAACAATCGTATTCTTGACTTTTTGACTTTTTTTTAGTATCGTATATCGTGGGTTTCATATCAATTGAAGATAACTTAGAGATATAGCCATAATGGCATTGAATAAGGAGGAATACATTCATGAAAAACATTAAAACAATTGCAAAGCCAACGCTGAAAAATACTGCTAGCAAAGGCTGTGGAGAATGTCAAACGTCATGTCAATCTGCATGTAAAACATCTTGTACTGTTGCAAATCAAGAATGCGAAAACGTAAAACGTAGATAAGTCAAAGACAAAAAACAGCAGTGTTGCTGTTTTTTTTTTAGTAAACTAACCAATATGAGGGAAAAAAATGATTCATAAATATAATTATCAAGACCAATATATTGTTCTTGATGTGAATAGTGGTGCGGTTCATGTGGTCAATGAAATCGTATATGATATTTTAGACCTATATCAGGATCATACGAAAGAAGAGATTGTTTCTGCCTTAAATGGGAAATATGATTCATCGAACTTAATGGAAGCAGTGGAAGATATCGCATATCTTGTGGACGAAGGCATGTTGTTTACAGATGATTCTCAGATAACCATGGATATGCTTGAAGGACGCGGGGCTATCATCAAAGCCATGTGCTTACATGTAGCTCACGATTGTAATATGACATGTAAATATTGCTTTGGTGACAAGGGTGCATTTGAAGGTCAAAGACTTCTTTTATCGATAGAAACAGGAAAAAAAGCCATTGATTTTCTACTTGCTCAATCTGGCACCCGAAGAAATTTAGAAATTGATTTCTTTGGTGGTGAACCATTGATGAACTTTGAGGTTATCAAAGAACTTGTCTCCTATGGAAGAGAAGCTGAAAAACCTTATGGTAAAAATATTCGATTTACAATTACAACAAACGGACTTCTGTTGGATGATGCAAAAGCCGATTACATCAATGAGCATATGGATAATGTGATTCTAAGTATTGATGGTCGTCGTGAAGTAAATGACACAATGCGAAGAACTGTAAATGATAAAGGTACTTATGATATTATCATTGATAACTATAGACGATTTGTTGAGAAACGGAATGGAACTTACTATGTTCGGGGTACGTTTACCAGAAATAACCTAGATTTTGCAGCTGATGTAAAACACCTTGTTGATCTTGGCTTTAAAAATGTATCAGTAGAGCCTGTCGTAACGGATTTGTCTTATGATTATGCCTTGCAGGAAGAGGATACAGACTCGATTTTAAAAGAGTACGATAAGTTGACTGAGTTATTCCTTGACTATGCAAAAGAGGGTAAAACCTTTGAATTTTTCCATTTTAATGTAGATTTGAATCAAGGGCCTTGTGTCGTAAAAAGAGTATCCGGATGTGGTGCTGGTACAGAATACGTTGCAGTATCACCCGAAGGAGATATCTATCCATGTCATCAGTTTGTAGGCAATACGGATTTTCGATTGGGCAATCTTACAGATGATAAATTCGAAAACAAGCTATATGATGAATTTAATCAAGCTCATATCTATAACAAAGAAAAATGTAATGAATGTTGGGCTAAATTTTACTGTAGTGGTGGGTGTCATGCCAACGCATATCATATGAATCAGGATATGCGCAAGCCATATGAATTGGGTTGTGACCTTGAGAAGAAAAGAATTGAATGTGCGATTGCAATTAAAGCTATTTTAAGTTGTGAAGAATAATAAAATGTCCTTTCTAAAGACACATGATGAAACATTAGAAAGGACATTTTTTTAATTATTTATTTGTTATGATGGAATTATATCGTTCCATCAGTCTGCTTCAAAAACTCTATAACTGCTTTACCTGCTTTTTCAACTGAATTTAGTTTTAGTGACTCTTCAATGGTTCCAATGTTCTGAATACTCGGTCCAATGGATATCATCTGCAGTTTCGGATTTTTCTGAAGAAACAAACTACACTCGCTATGTTTTGAGTCTGTGATAGATGAAGGGTTATAATCATAGAGGGATTTGTACGCGGCTGCCATAGCTTGGTATAAATCGCTGTCAGACTGCCCTGACCAAACAGGAGTTCCAGATTGACTTGTATATTCTAAATTGCACATATTGCTAATTGCTTCATGGGCACCTGTTATTTCTGCCAATCCCTCCGTTGTCGTACTATATGCTGAAATTCGGCACACAAAATTTCCAGATGTAGTTGAAACTGATCCAATGTTCGTAACACTTTGTCCCGTACTATATTCAGTTTCTTCTGAGGATTGAACGCCATTGAGAACGCTATAAATAAAGCTAACAATACTTCCTGTATCTTCAAAGGAAATTACTTTTTCTGGCATCAGTGTTTCTTCAAAAGAAAAGTTATAATTTGCATCTGTATTTCCATAGGCATCTTCAAAAGCTCTCATGGATTCATTGATAGCAGCCTTTATTTTTTTCTGATCTGAGGGATTCACTAGAATTAGGGCTTGTGCACCAGTTGGAATGGTGTCGGATGAAGTTCCACCGTTAAAACCTGCTAATTCAAATAAGATTCCTTGTCCTTGCGTATTAGCTAGGATGTCACCAATAATTTTAACTGCATTTGCTCCACCTTTATTCATATCTGATTCAGCAGATCCACCATCTAATCCAGTGAGAGACAGCATATATGGTACCGCATTTTTAGGTTGCTCCCAATGAATTTGACGAGTCATGGTGTAATTGATATTTCCACTGCTTCCTGTCATAATACTTCGATCCGAATTCCAATCAAAGTTAATCAGGTAATCAGCTTCTAAGAATTTTTCCTTAAGTGCTTCAGCACCGGATAAATCCATATCTCCACCAGTGGTGAAAATGGCTCGAATTGGCCCGTGATTTTCTGTATTTTTCAAGACATAAAGAATAGTGGCCATTCCTATCCCACTGTCTGCCCCTAAATTTGTATCAATCGCCTCCATGGTTTTCTCATCAGAGATAATTTTTATGGAATCCTGTGATTCATTAAAAATAGCTCCTTCTGATACTACTACAGCCATGTCCATGTTACTATGCAAAATTGTTGTTTTTGCATTTTCATATCCTTGTGTTGCTGGAACATCTATAATTACATTGTTTGCGTTATCCCGTACAACCTCAAAGGAATTAGATTTCGCCCATGTTTTTAAATAAGTACTCATTTCTCTTTCATGACCTGATTCTCTTGGAATTTTACCAATGGAATCAAACTCATTGAGTATTTCTGCTCGAACAGTGGTATCATCTAAAACAGGCTCTTCTTTGCTATTACATCCAGCCATCATTGTAATGCATAGAACAGATACCGACAGTACCGCTATAAATCGTTTCATATATCTTCCTCCCAATATTGCTTTAGACACTATAATAACATATAATTATAAGGTAATACAAATCATTCTGTTTATTCTTATAGGACAGGGGGAAATCCATGGAAAAGGAACTAGAATTACCAATTTATCTCTTTCATCAAGGTACCGCAAGCAAAGCATATGAACTATTAGGAGCTCATCCATACCTAGAAAATAATAAGAAAGGCTATGTTTTTCGGCTATGGGCACCAAATGCAAAACAGGTGTCTTTAATCGGTGATTTTAACCAATGGGATGATACAAAAAATCCAATGGAGCGAGTCAATTCCCAGGGGATTTGGCAAGCTTTCGTGGAAGGACTTTCCATGTACGCCAACTATAAGTATGCAATTGTAGATCAATGCGATCAAAAGTTCACAAAAGCAGATCCTTATGGTTTCCATATGGAAACAAGACCAGCAACGGCATCAAAGACATACGACATTGAACAATATCAATGGAATGATGAAGAATGGGTGAGTAAGCAGAAAATCAATGTACCTTATGATAAGCCAATGAATATATATGAAGTTCATTTGGGCTCATGGAAAACATATGAAGATGGCAATTACTATAATTATGTAAAAATGTCAAAAGAATTAATCCCCTATATTAAGAAGATGGGATATACTCATTTAGAACTTATGCCGATTACAGAGTATCCTTTTGATGGTTCTTGGGGATATCAGGTCATTGGATATTATGCACCCACATCAAGATATGGCACACCAGAGCAATTTATGTTCTTTGTGGATCAGTGCCATCAAGAGGGGATTGCCGTAATCCTAGACTGGGTTCCAGGTCACTTTCCAAAAGATGGGGATGGACTGTATCGATTCGATGGCACAAATTGTTATGAATATGACGACGATTTGAAAAATGAGCATAAAGAATGGGGTACGAGGATCTTTGACTGGGGGAAAAACGAGGTTAGAAGTTTTCTGATTTCGAATGCGATGTTCTGGATGGAAAAATATCATATTGATGGTCTGCGTGTTGATGCAGTGGCTTCTATGCTCTATTTAGATTACGGCAGAGATCATGGTATGTGGCGTCCAAATGTAAATGGTGGACGTGAAAATCTAGACGCAGTTTCTTTTTTCAAAGATTTGAACAAAACAGTATTCCAAGCCTTTCCGGGCGCTTTGATGATTGCTGAAGAATCCACTGCGTGGCCAATGGTGACCAAACCAGTAGATGTTGGCGGACTTGGTTTTAATTTCAAATGGAATATGGGGTGGATGAATGATACTCTTCAATACATGAAAATCGACCCGTATTTTCGAAATGGCAGTCATCAAAATCTAACTTTTCCTCTCACTTACTTTTCTTCAGAAAATTATATTCTTCCTCTTTCTCACGATGAAGTGGTCCATGGCAAATGTTCGTTGCTGAGCAAAATGCCTGGAGCTTATCAAGATAAATTTGGCAATTTGCGTACGTATTTGTCTTATATGATGGCCCATCCTGGGAAAAAACTAACCTTTATGGGATCTGAATTTGCACAATTTATTGAATGGGATTATCAAAAACAGCTAGACTGGAACCTCTTATCATTTGAAATGCACCAAAAATTTTTATGCTTTATACAAGAATTGAATGCTGTGTATCTTAGGCAATCTCCTTTATGGGAACAAGATGAGGATTGGAATGGATTCCAATGGATTGAACCTGATGATAAGGATCATAATTTCATTAGTTTTCGAAGAGTAGATAAAAAAGGAAATGATTTGATTATTTGCTGTAATTTTTCACCAGTCCCGTTAAAGAAATATCGAATAGGTGTACCTAAGCTGGGTATGTATAAAATAGTATTTCACTCAAGCCTCTCGCAGTATGGTGGTGAGGTTCAACTTGTGACCGAAGAATATCCTTCAAAAGAAATCGCAATAAATGAGTATGGGTTTTCAATTGAAGTAGATGTTCCAGGTCTATCTACAATCTATTGGAGGTGATTACAATGTCCCATGAAAAGAAAAAGGAAATGATTGCAATGCTTTTAGCTGGTGGACAGGGAAGCCGATTAGGGGTTCTTACGAATTCCGTTGCAAAACCTGCAGTTCCTTTTGGTGGTAAATACAGAATTATTGATTTTACCATTTCCAACTGTGTGAACTCAGGGATCGATACGATAGGGGTGCTTACCCAATACAGACCGCTAGAATTAAATGCATATATTGGAAACGGACAACCTTGGGATCTAGATAGAATTTTTGGAGGCATCACCATACTTCCACCCTACATGAAAGAAAAAGATGGTGTTTGGTATAAAGGTACTGCAAATGCAATTTATCAAAATATAGAGTATATAGAAATGAGTCATCCAAAGTATGTACTTATATTATCGGGTGACCATATCTACAAAATGAACTATAAGATGATGCTTGAGTATCATAAAGAAAAGGATGCAGCATGCACCATTGCAGTTCTTGATGTTCCTCTTGAAGATGCTAGTAGATTTGGCGTCATGAATGCGGATGAAAATTTAAGGATTTATGAATTTGAAGAAAAACCACCACAACCAAAAAGTACATTGGCGTCGATGGGTGTTTATATTTTTAGTTGGGATAAATTAAAATCCTATCTCATTGCAGATGAAGCGGATGAAAAATCTGAAAATGATTTCGGAAAAAATATCATTCCAAGAATGCTTGATGCAAATGAAACGATTTATGCCTATGAATACAAAGGATACTGGAAGGATGTTGGTACAGTAGAGTCTTTATGGGAAGCAAATATGGATTTACTAAATCCAAATGTTCCAATCGAGCTCAATGATCCACCTTGGAAAATCTTTTCTCGCAATGGTATTTTACCGCCTCAATATATTGGTATGAACGCAAAACTAAGCAATTCAAGTATATCTGAGGGATGTAGTATTGATGGAGAAATCGAAAACAGCATTATTTTTCCTGGCGTAACAGTGAAAACTGGTGCAATCATCAAAAACTCCATAGTGATGCCTGGCGTTACAGTAGAAGAAAATGCTATGATTGAATATTCCATTATTGCTGCTGATACCATCATCGGTGAACAGGCAAGGCTAGGGTGCTGTGAACCAGCAGAAACAGGAAAACACCCTGAAATCACCGTGATAGGTCAAAATATATTGATTGCAGCAGATACCATTGTTCCAGCTGGCTCTATGATTGGTGAAAGCATTATAAAAAAGGAAGGTGAATAAAAATGGATATTCTCGGCATTGTTTTTTCCTATTCTGACCGTGTAAATCTTAGAGAGCTTACAAAAGTTAGAACGCTCTCATCTGTACCATTTGGTGGTAAATATAGAGTCATCGATTTTGTTCTTTCCAATTTTGTGAACTCTGGTATCTATGATGTTTCAATTATCGCTAGAAACAACTATCATTCTCTTATTGACCATGTAGGAACTGGTAAAGAATGGGATTTGACACGTAAGATAGGTGGATTGAGAATTTTATCTCCTTTTTCAAGTCCAGGTGCAGCAGATACTGGAAATTATCTGGGTACTATAGATGCATTATCACGTAATATGCATTCGCTAAAACGATCAAGAGGGGACTATGTGGTAATTACTGGTAGTTGCATGATATACGATATTGATTTTGAGGAAGTTATGAAAAGTCATATCGAAAGGAATGCGGATATTACTGCGATTTATTCACGCACAAATGAAGGAGAGTCTTTGGCTAGCGGGGTCGCTATGGTAAAAATGGACGATCGTGAGCGCATTTATGAGGTGACATTTAATAATGACGAAACAAAGATAAATCACGGAACAATTTGTTTAGATACATTTGTATTACGAAAATCCCTTTTAGAGTCACTGGTTGCTGATGCAATGGCATACGGTCGATATGATTTTTATCGGGATATCATTCAAAAACTAGCGGGTAACCTAAACATTTTAGGATATGAACACAAAAAGATACATTTTGATATCAGTAGCGTATCTAGCTATATGAAAGAGAATATGCGTTTGTTGTCTGAGGACGTGCGGAAACAAATTTTTGAAAAACCAGTTTATACAAAAGTCAAAGACAGTGTTCCTGTTCAATATGGCAACGGTAGTAAAATTTCTAACTCTATTATTTCAGACGGCTGCAGAATTGAAGGGACTGTAACAAACTCAATTTTGTCACGTGGAGTGATCATTGGGCGCGGTGCAGTCGTGAAGAACAGTATTATACTTCAGAATACTGAAATAATGAAAAATGTAAAAGTAGATAATGTCATTATCGATAAGGATGTTATTGTGAGGGAAAACAGACATCTTGTTGGACACGAAACATACCCAGTTGTTATTGAAAAGAACAGCATTATATAAAATGCAATATCAGATTGGCAGGTGATCCTTTTGAATATTTTAATGATTAGTACAGAAGCGGAACCCTTCGCAAAAACAGGAGGACTTGGTGATGTAATTGGTTCATTGCCAAAGGAATTAAAAAAACAGGGAACTGATGTAAGCGTGATGTTACCACTATATAAAAGTATTACCAAGCAATATCAATCTCAGATGAAATTTGTTGCAAATTTTCCTGTGGTTTTATCTTGGCGCACACAGTATTGTGGAATTTTTCAAATGGAACACGAAGGTATTACATACTACTTTATAGATAATGAACAGTATTTTTATAGAGATAATTATTATGGCTATTATGACGATGGTGAAAGATTTGCATACTTTTCAAGAGCTGCATTAGAAGCATTGCTCCATATTGATTGTCAGCCAGACATTCTACATTGCAATGAATGGCAAACCGCTATGGTTCCTGTTTATCTTAAGACAATATTAAAAGACGAACCTATTTATCAGGAACTAAAAACAGTATTTACAATTCACAACATTGAATATCAAGGAAAATACGATCAAAGTGTGCTTCATGATTTACTTGGATTGTCTGAATCAGATCGAGGCATTCTTGATTATAATGGAGCAATTAACTTCATGAAAGGCGCAATTGTTACCTGCGATAAACTCACTACTGTGAGCCAAAGTTATGCAGATGAAATTACTTATCCCTTCTACGGCAACGGTTTAGAACACATCATCAAGGAAAACAGCTATAAACTTCTAGGAATCATCAACGGAATTGATACCAATCAGTTCAACCCAGCAAAAGATTTGGATATTACAACAAGGTTTACAAAGAATTCCATTGAGAAAAAAGCAGATAACAAATTATTCATGCAGAGTAAGCTGAATCTCAGAGAAGATGCGTCAGTTCCTCTTGTCGCCATGATTGGCAGGTTAGTAGAGCACAAAGGAATCGATCTTGTAGTTAGTGTTTTTGATGAAATCATGGAAGAAAACATACAGTTTGTATTGCTTGGTACAGGTGATGAAAAATTCGAATCATTTTTCCGACAAAAAGCTGTTGAATACGCAAGCAAATTGGCAGTGGTTACTACCTTTTCTTCTCAACTTGCAACACAAATTTACGCTGGAGCTGATATGTTTTTAATGCCATCGATCAGCGAACCTTGCGGATTGGCTCAAATGATTGCCCTTCGTTACGGAACAATTCCCATTGTCAGAGCAACAGGTGGTTTGAAAGACAGTATCATCCCATATAATTTGGAGGATCAAACAGGAAATGGCGTAACCTTTCAGTCAATCAATGCTCAAGATATGATTGGTGCACTAAAAAGAACCATTGAACTATATAGGGAAAAGGATCAATGGCATCAACTTGTGAAAAATGGTATGGATACTGATTTTTCATGGAAAAATTCATCAAGGGAATATAATAAGCTATACAAAAGCATGTTGAAGTGAATAAATAGAAAGGTTAAAAACTATGAAAACGTATGAACCACAACAAATCTCAAAGCTTATGGAAGGAAAACTTCTGCGTCATTTTGGTAGAGAGCCTGAAAATGCGACAAAACAGCAATGGTTCCGCGCAGCTTGTTTTGTTGTGCGTGACGTAATGTCGGAAATGTGGCTTGCAAATCAAGAAGTCATCGATGAGCAAGAAAAAAAGCAAGTTATCTATCTCTCCATGGAGTTTCTTCCCGGTGAATCACTAAAAAACAATATGTTTAATTTAGGATTAACCGATGTGTTTAGGGAATCTTTTGATAATTTCGGATACAAACTAGAAGATTTTTTTGAAATGGAACCAGATGCAGGACTGGGCAACGGCGGGCTTGGAAGATTAGCATCTTGTTATCTTGATGCCATCTCATCCAATAAAATGTTGGGACAGGGAATGTCAATATGCTACGAATACGGTATTTTTAAGCAAAAAATCGAAAATGGAAAGCAAATTGAAGAGCCTGATAATTGGCTTGATATGGGTGACTGTTGGCTCATTACAAAAGAAGACGAAGCCGAAGAAATCCATTTTGGTGGTAAACTATCAGAAGAGTGGGATGAAGCTGGGCGAATGAGAGTGATACATTCTGACTATACGAAAGTAACTGCAATCCCGAGGGATATGTTGATTTCCGGATATGACAGTCCTATCATTAACACGTTACGCCTTTGGCAGTCTACCTCACCAATTAGCATTGATATGGAGCTATTTGCAAAGGGCGAGTACCTCAAGTCTATGGAAGAAAAACATCAAGCTGAGATTATTTCTAAAATTCTTTATCCGGAAGATGCCCATGATGAAGGAAAACTACTTCGCATGAAACAACAATATTTTTTCATTTCTGCCTCGATGCAGACATTGACGAAAAAGTATGTAAAAGTTCATGGTAATCTAGATTTATTTCATGAAGTGTATGCAATCCACATAAACGATACCCATCCCACGATGACGATTCTAGAATTAATGAGAATTCTTCTTGATCAATACGATTATCAATGGGATCATGCGTGGGAAATTGTAACGAAAACCATCTCCTATACCAATCATACTGTGATGCCTGAGGCACTAGAACAGTGGCCAGAAGGTCTATTTGCAGGCTTACTTCCAAGACTCCACTCTATATTAAAAGAAATTAATCGCAGACAAAATGAACTTTATCTGCAAACTTACCCAAACCAAGAAGCAATCCGCAATAACATGGCGATTATTTTCAATGGAAAAATCAGAATGGCAAATTTATGTGTCGCTACGTCTCACACGGTGAATGGAGTTTCTGGGCTTCACAGTGGGATTATTAAGGACAAATTATTTTCTGGTTTTTCTCAAATAACACCCAATAAATTCACGAATGTAACAAATGGGATTGCTTATCGAAGATGGTTATGTCAGTCGAATCCTAAATTATCACAACTCTTGGAAGAGTTGAATGGTCCCGGATTTAAAGCTGACTCTAGAGAACTAGAAAATCTATTGAAATACAAGGAGGATCGAGGTGTTCTAGATCAACTTGCGACAATCAAAAAAGAAAATAAAGAACGACTAGGAATATACATAAAGGAACATAATAATATTATCGTAGACCCGAATTCTATTTTTGATGTGCAAGTAAAAAGACTTCACGAATATAAACGTCAATTGCTCAATCTAATACATATTATTGATTTATATAATCAATTGAAGGACAATCCAAATATGGATTTACATCCTCGTACGTTTATCTTTGCAGCCAAATCAGCAGCAGGATACTATATGGCAAAACAAATCATACATTTGGCATGCAAACTATCAGAACAACTAGAAAAGGATCCTGTGGTCAGAGGAAGGATTCGTATTGTTTTTTTAGAAAATTATGCTGTCTCTTTGTCTGAGCTGATTATGCCGGCTGCTGATGTGTCAGAACAAATTTCACTTGCAGGTACAGAAGCATCTGGAACAGGCAATATGAAATTAATGCTCAATGGTGCCGTAACGCTTGGAACGATGGATGGCGCAAATGTTGAAATTTATCAAGCTGTTGGACCAGATAACATCTTTATCTTCGGTATGAGCGTCGAAGAAGTGGAACACTTGAAAAGAGAAGGATTGTATAGCCCATGGGGATATTATCAAGACAACAAGCACATTTCAGCAATCATTAAGTTCTTGGCAACAGGAATTGGAGGAGAACAATTTAGTGATATCATTAATTCACTAACAACAGGATTTAATGGTGAAGCAGACCAGTATCTAGTGATTGCTGATTTTGAAAGCTATAAACAAACACAACAACGGGTATCTTCCATTTATCAGGATTCCTTCCGTTGGGGAGGGATGTCCTTAACCAATATTGCAAAATCAGGAGTATTCTCTGCGGATCGTGCAGTCAGAGAATATGCAGATAGAATATGGGGGATTACGTCGCTTTATGATTAAGTTTAACGAAAACAATGGATTTTACAAAAGTCCTTTTGGATCAATTGAAGAACGTACCCAGATGACATTACGTATAAAAATTATGAAGAACCACTTGGCTGAAACAGCACAAGTGGTGTTTCTTCATGAAGAAAAAAATGAGTACTTGACTAAAGATGGAAGATTAGAAGAAGAAAAGGAAGGAATGCTCCAAATTCTTTTTTCAATCCAGTTAGACCAAATTGGTTTTTACCTCTATCATTTCGAAGTTACTGATAAAAATGGAGAGGTAGAGAAAACAGAACCAATCCCATTATTGGTATATCAATCATCCTATCAAACTCCCCCTTGGCTTAAAAATGGTTTGATGTATCAGATTTTCCCAGATCGTTTTGCAAAAAGCCAAGCATATGAATGCCCTACACAATCTAAAAATATGGTATTGAGAGATGATTGGGGTGGTATACCAAATGGACAGCCTGATGAAAATGGTATTGTTCAAAACAATGATTTTTTCAGCGGAAATCTACAAGGAATTATTGAAAAGTTAGATTACCTTCAGGATTTGGGTGTCTCCGTTATTTACTTAAACCCAATCTTTGAATCATATTCCAATCATAGATATGATACAGGAAACTATAAAAAAATAGATCCATTACTAGGCAGAGAAGCTGACTTTATAGAACTATGCCAAAAATCTAGGGAAAAAGGAATCAGAATCCTATTAGATGGAGTGTTTAACCACACAGGTAGCGATAGTCTATATTTCAATAAAAATGGTCGCTACGAAGAAGTTGGCGCATATCAAAGCAAATCTTCTCTTTATTATAATTGGTATCATTTTATTGAATACCCAGATCAATATGAGTCATGGTGGGGAATCAACACGCTTCCTCATGTGAACGAGCTTGAGCCTTCGTATCTAGACTACATGATCCGAAATGAAGATTCTGTTGTGAAGCACTGGATGAGATTAGGCGCTTCTGGTTTTCGGCTTGATGTGGCCGATGAACTGCCAAATCAATTTTTAGAAGAACTTCGCATTGCAGTGAAATCAATAAATCCTGACGGGGCTGTGATAGGCGAAGTTTGGGAAGATGCAGTTACAAAGATAGCATATGAGAAAAGACGTCAATACTTTTGGGGAAAGCAACTGGACTCAGTGATGAATTACCCATTAAAAGATGCAATCATTGATTATTTGGTCTATGATAAAGACGGCGTTGCCCTAGAACGAAAAATCAATTGTCTTTGGGAGCATTATCCGAAACCTGCATTTCAATCTATGATGAATATTTTAGGAACTCATGATACGCCACGCATATTATCTGTTCTATCTGATAATAGTTGGGGAGACGAGTATTCTCGCCAGCGTCTTTTTTTAGCTATGTTGATTTTATCCTTCATGCCAGGCATTCCTTCGATTTACTATGGTGATGAAATTGGGATGAGAGGTGGGAAAGACCCACTCAATAGAATGTGCTTTGATCAAACAAAAGGAGATTCCTATATTCTTCTCTTTATTAAAAAGTTGTTTCGTTTTCGTAAAAAAATCCAGCAACTTGGAGAATTTGAGTATAAACCACGCACTTCTGAGGGGGGGTTTTATTCCTTCCAAAGAATCTTGGAAACAGATAGAATTGTGATAGCAGTAAATGCAGGGAATCAAGACCATTTATTGAATCTTGCCATGAAAGATAAAGAGAGCATCAAAGACTTTTTCATTAGTGGTAGTGTTACTTTTGAAAGACAAGGTGTATTTCGTATAAAAGAAAACTCTGGTATTGCAATCCATATTTCTTGCATGTGATATTTTCTTACATTGTTCTTTATTTTGTACAATGTAAATGTTGCTAAGCAGTTGACATTCATCAGGAACCCCTTTATGATAATTAAGTTAGCAAAACACCATATGTTGTATAGGCAAGAAAAAGCCACAATAAATATGGAAATAATGAATCATATTGGAGGTACATAGTTGTGAGTGAAATTACGCAAATTATGAAAAGAGACGGGCGTTGTACTGAGTTTCATATTGATAAAATAGCAAATGCAATCTATAAAGCTGCTGCAATTCTGGGAGGGAAAGACCATGATATGGCAGTGGATTTAGCAAGAAAAGTTGAAGAATATATATTGTCCAAAGAAATTTCAGGTTGTCCTACTGTTGAACAAGTACAAGATGCAGTAGAAAAGGTATTAATTGAAAACGGTCATGCAAGAACTGCAAAAGAATATATTTTATATCGTGCTGAACGAACACGAATAAGGGAAATGAATACTCGTTTGATGAAGGTCTATGAAGATTTAACTTTTAAAGAAGCACAAGACAATGATATCAAACGCGAAAATGCCAATATCGACGGAGATACTGCAATGGGAACCATGTTGAAATATGGTTCGGAAGGAGCAAAACAGTTTTATGAAATGTTTGTTCTTCATCCAGAGCATTCAAAAGCTCATAAGGAAGGTGATATTCATATTCATGATTTAGACTTTCTTACACTAACAACAACGTGTTGTCAAATAGATTTAGAGAAACTATTTAAAAATGGTTTCTCTACGGGCCATGGCTTTCTAAGGGAGCCTAATGATATTCAAAGTTATGCAGCCCTTGCCTGTATCGCGATACAATCAAACCAAAATGATCAGCATGGTGGACAGAGTATTCCAAATTTTGATTATGGAATGGCAAACGGAGTTAAAAAAACATATAAAAAACTATACTGGACCAATCTTGGGAAAAGTATGGATATCCTTTGTGATACTGTGGATGGTGAATCAAAAGCCAAAGAAATAGGGGAGTCTATTGAAGCTGAGTTTGGTGTTTTCCCAACGATGGCCGATGACAATGATTATGCGAAAAAAGAAGCCAAAGTACTAAAAGAATTATTGTCTTTGGATCAAATAAAAAAGGTACAACAGGTTGCGAAAAACTATGCGCAAAAGGAAATAAAAAGAGCAACATATCAAGCAATGGAAGCTTTTGTTCATAATTTAAATACAATGCATTCTAGAGCAGGAGCGCAGATTCCATTTAGTTCTATCAACTATGGTACCGATACAAGCCAAGAAGGCAGACTGATTACCGAATCGGTTTTGAAAGCTACAGAAGCTGGACTTGGAAATGGCGAGACAGCAATATTTCCGATTCATATTTTTAAAGTAAAAGAAGGAATTAGTTTTAATCCAAGCGATCCGAATTATGATCTATTCCAGTTAGCCTGCAAAGTTTCTGCAAAAAGACTATTTCCAAATTTTTCATTTTTGGATGCGCCATTCAATATGCAATATTATAATCCCAAAAACCATGATACCGAAGTCGCTTACATGGGATGTCGTACTCGCGTCATTGGAAATGTAAATGATAAAACCAGACAAACTGTAGGTGGAAGAGGTAATCTAAGCTTTACTTCCATCAATCTTCCAAGATTAGCCCTAAAAGCCAACGGCAATATTGACATCTTCTTTGAAGATTTGGATCGAAAAATCTCTATTGTTATTGATCAGCTTATGGAACGATATAAAATTCAGGCATCCAAAAAGGTAAAAAACTACCCATTTTTGATGGGGCAAGGGATTTGGATGGATTCGGAAAAATTAAGACCAAACGATAGCATTGGAGAAGTTCTGAAACATGGAACCTTAACCATGGGGTTTATCGGCCTAGCCGAGTGCCTAAAAGCATTGGTTGGCAGTCACCATGGAGAATCTATTGAAGCAAGAAACCTAGGACTTGACATCATAGGCTATATGAGAAAAAGAATGGATGAAGAATCAGCACGTACTGGATTTAACTACACCTTAATTGCAACTCCAGCAGAAGGACTCTCTGGTCGTTTTGTTAGAATTGACAAGAAAAAGTATGGTATCATTGAAGGCGTTACAGACAGAGATTACTATACAAATTCCTTCCATGTTCCTGTTTACTATAACATTTCTGCATTTGAAAAAATTAAAATCGAGGCACCATACCATAGACTTACCAATGCGGGACACATTACCTATGTTGAATTAGACGGTGATCCAACAAAAAATCTGGATGCATTTGAAAAAATTATTCGCTGCATGAAAGAGCAAGGAATCGGATACGGCTCAATCAATCATCCTGTTGATCGAGATCCTGTTTGCGGATATACAGGTATTATTGAGAATGAGTGCCCACACTGCCACCGAACAGAAATGGGAAGCGATATTGGATTTGAAAGAATTCGTCGTATTACAGGCTATCTTGTAGGAACTGTAGACAGATTTAACAACGCAAAACGTTCGGAAGAAAGCCAACGAGTAAAGCATGACCTTGAAGGTGGTCTTGAAATCCTATGACCAACCGAAAGAATTCAGTTCGGATTGCTGGAATCATAAGAGAATCCATTGTTGACGGTCCTGGTTTACGTTTTGTAGTGTTTGCACAAGGTTGTCCCCATCATTGTGAAGGATGCCATAATCCTGCAACTCATGATTTTGCTGGTGGATACGAATGTGATTTTGATAAGATTTTAAAAGTAATTGATGAAAATCCTTTGCTGACGGGTGTAACCTTTTCTGGTGGTGAACCATTCTGTCAAAGTGAAGCTTTTTGTCGATTAGGTAAAAAAATCAAAGAAAGAGGTCTTGACCTAGTCACATATAGCGGTTATACTTTGGAAGAACTCCAAACACTGGAGCATAAAAGTATAGGCGTGAAAGAACTTCTTTCTATTACAGATTATTTAATTGATGGTCCGTTTATTCTTTCGGAAAGGGATTTATCTCTTGAATTTCGTGGAAGCAGAAACCAAAGAATAATTAATTTGAAACAAAAGAAAGAAGAAGAAGCGTCGGCTTAACTGATATGATTTGTTATATTTCGTTAAAGTTTAAAAAAAGTATTTTACAAGTTAAATACCTTGTGCTATAATATCTTTTGTTTGAACTAAAAAATTGTAAGCTTTATAAGCATTGCTATATAAAAGGAGGTGCGGCAGATGTCAAGAAAGTGTGAAGTATGTGGTAAAGGTCAGGTTTCCGGAAACAATGTTTCCCATTCCAACAGACATACAAGAAGAAAGTGGAATGCTAACATTCAGACTGTAAAAGTTGAAGAAAACGGAACTGTTTCCAGAAAAAACGTATGCACTAGATGCATTCGTAGCAACAAAGTTAACCGCGCCATCTAGTTTTTAGATGAGAGACCTGCATGATATGCAGGTTTTTTTTTACCCTAAAAAAGAGATTCTCTTTTACCCTAGAATGTGTTAAAATGAACAACAGTGAGGAGGTGACATCATTGCTTTATCAAAGAGAAACCCGAAATGGAACCATATCCATAGACAAGGCTGTCGTTGGCAAAATCATAAGTGATGCAATTAGTAAATTTCATGGGAAAGTTGTAATCTCCAATCATAAAGGAAAGGTGTCTGGCTTTGCTGCTAAAATTGGGGTAACGGATGACTGGAGTTCGATGGAAATTATATCGAAGGAAAACGGATTAGATATTCGCTTTTTTATTTTGATTCGATTTGGAACGAGCATCAATCATACAACAGATACCTTAATTAAAACAATAAAAGAAAACGTTGAGATGATGACAGATATGAATGTCAATAGCATCGCAGTTGTAGTAACGGGAATGGTTTCGAAACAGACTGCAAGAAGAAATATAGTGGTAAAAGGATAATAGGTACCCCAATGAATTTAACAAATCAGATTGCTACGATGAAAGGAATTGGGCCTAAAAAACAAACGGCATTAAATAGATTGGGAATTTATACAATTGAAGACTTTTTGTTCTACTATCCAAGGGATTATGAAGATCGACGTGAACTCAGAACGATTCGTTCACTGATTGATGGTGAAATCGCTATGGTAAGGGGTAAATTGATTCAAATTGAGGCAGCCAAAGTACGTTTTCCAAAAAAACGAACCGTGAAAGCCTTGATTGAAGATGGAACTGGAACCATAGAAGCCATTTTTTTTCGTGCTGGATATCTGGAAAAAACGTTAAAAACTGATCAGATATATGTCTGCTATGGGAAAGTAAGTATAAAAGCGGGAAAAAAACAGATGATTCATCCTGATATTCATCCTTACTCTTTTGAACAAGAAAAAGCAATTCTACCGATATATCCGCTGACAAGCGGAGTGACCCAAACTGAGATGAGAAAATGGCAAAAAGAAGCAATGGCATTCCTTTCAGAGTTAAAAGAATACTTGCCGGATAGAATGATTGCTCGAAATCGTCTTTGCGGACTGCATTATGCGCTAACCAATATTCATTTTCCTTTGGACCGCCAACAATTAATGGAATCAAAATATCGTTTGATTTTTGACGAATTATTGTTTCTACAAACTGGTCTTTTGCGTATCAAAAAAAAGATGGTGTCAAAAGGCTCAGCAATTATTTTTTCAAAAGACGTAGCCATGGATCTCTACACAAAAACCTTGCCATATCCTTTGACCCATGCTCAGCGTCGCGTTTTGGCAGAAATCAATCGTGATATGGAGTCCTCGATTGTGATGAATCGCTTAGTTCAAGGTGATGTTGGTTCCGGTAAAACAGTAGTAGCTGCTGCTGCCCTTTTTAAAGCTGTAAAAAGCGGTTATCAGGCGGTTTTGATGGCACCTACAGAGCTTCTTGCCAGACAGCACTACGAAGGGCTTAAAACTCAATTTTTCCAACATGGAATAGAAACTGGTTTTTTATCCGGTAGTCTAACAGCTAAAGAAAAACGTGAAGTACTTTCTAAAATACAAGATGGAAGTGTTCAAGTTGTTATTGGCACTCATGCAGTGATACAACCAAATGTGGTATTTTCCAATCTGGGTCTTGTTATCACTGACGAACAACATCGCTTTGGTGTAAATCAAAGAGCTGTGTTGTCAAAAAAAGGAAACAACCCTGATATACTTGTAATGACTGCCACACCAATTCCCCGTACCCTAGCTGTCATCTTGTATGGAGATTTAGATATTTCGATTATTGATGAAATGCCTCCCGGTAGGCAAGAAATCATCACCAGAACGGTGAAAGCTGAAGGAAGAACTGCCTCTTATGAATTTGTTCGTCGAGAAGTTGCAAAAGGCAGACAAGCCTACGTGGTTGCACCCCTGATTGAGGATTCTGAAAACCTAGATGCAAGGTCAGCTCTTGGTCTTTATGAGGAGTTAAAAGATCAGTTTTGTGAATTTCAGGTCGCTTTTCTCCACGGAGCTATGAAGCAGCCGGAAAAAGACCGAATTATGGAAGAATTCTACCATGGTGAAATTCAAATATTGATTTCAACAGTTGTAATTGAAGTTGGGATCAATGTCCCAAATGCAACAATCATGATGATAGAAAATGCGGAAAGATTTGGTCTTGCACAACTTCATCAACTTCGAGGCAGAGTTGGTCGTGGAGAAGAACAATCATATTGTGTATTAATCACGGATGGTAATTCTGCTGTAGCGAAGCAGAGAGCGGAAATCATGAAATCTACCAATGATGGATTTGTAATTGCTGAAAAAGATTTAGAACTTAGAGGGCCAGGTGAATTTTTTGGTACAAGACAACATGGATTGCCTGAATTAAAACTTGCAGATTTGGTAAAACACATTAAAATACTTCAAGTGGTTAAAGAAGAAGCAGAAAATGTTTTAAAAAATGACTTTCTTATGGAGCAACCTGAGCACATCGAATTGTCCTATCAGATCGACAGGATTTTTCGTCATGTAACAGCACTAAACCTTTAGAAACAAACATTTGCTTTTTTAATACCATATGGTAAAATAAAACTGATAAAGGAGGCATAAAATTGCGGATTATTGCTGGGGATTTTAAAGGTAGGAGATTATTTACACCAAAGGACAATAAGATCAGACCAACTACAGATCAGGTGAAAGAATCTATCTTTAGCATGATTGCAGCATATTTAGAGGATGCCGTAATCATAGATTTATTTTCTGGAACTGGAAATTTAGGTCTAGAAGCACTAAGTAGAGGCGCAACCAAATGCTATTTTAGTGATCGTTCTAAAGACAGCCTGCAATTAACAAAACAAAACATTGCCTATTGCAAGCAAGAAGAACGTTCCATTGCAATCTTAGGAGATTATGATTTTGTATTAAAGAGAATGAAAGAAAAAGCAGATATCATATTGCTGGATCCACCATACCACGGAGGTCTTTTACTGAAATGTATTCATGCAATTGCCATGCAAAATCTTTTATCTGAGGATGGAGTAATTGTTGCGGAGCATGGAAAAGATGAAATTCTTCCAGACCAAATTGCACAATACAGTAAGATAAAAGAAAAGCAATATGGAACGATTATCATTAGCATATATGGCTTAAATACGGAGGAAATAACAAATGATTAAACGAGTATTATACGCTGGTTCTTTCGACCCAATTACAAATGGACATTTAGATTTGATGAATAGAGCAGCGAAGTTAGGGGATCAGTTAATCGTTGGAGTTATTGAAAACCATTCAAAAAAACCTTTCTTTTCTGTTGAAGAGCGTGAGGATATGATTCGAAAAGCAACAGAACATATTCCAAATATTTCTGTAGATCATTTCAGTGGGTTGCTTGCTGATTATGTAAAATCGAATCACATTGATGTAGTTGTTCGAGGCTTGCGTGCTACAATGGACTTTGAATATGAGATACAAATGGCTCAAATGAATGCTAGACTATATAGTGACGATGTAGAAACAATTTTTTTAATGACTTGTCCTGATTATTCCTTTGTAAGTTCAAGTATTGTCAAGGAAGTTTTCACGTTAGATGGAGATATTCGTGGACTAGTACCGGACAAGGTATTGGAATACATGGAACTAAGATGTAAAAAATAAGGGGAGGAAATCACTCGATGAAGGTTTTAGAGCTATTAGATGAAATTGAGGAAATAGTCGATACAAGTTCGGGATTCCCACTTACAGGGAAAATATTAGTAGATGCAGAAGAAATTTTAGAGATTGTCAAAGAAATAAGAGTAGAGCTTCCAGATGAAATTCAACAAGCTCAGTGGATTAAAGACGAAAGACAAAGAATTCTAGAAGAAGCAAAACGAGAATACGAAACAATCTTAAAAGATGCAAAGATTCAAGCGGAAGCGTTGATTGAGAATGATGATATTACGGTAAAAGCAAAAATGAGAGCAGATGAAATTGTTCGAGTTGCAGAAGCAAATGTAAAAGCGTTAAAGATGAGTACATTTGATTATATCGATAGTATTTTATACAACTTTCAAGACAAAATGGATCAACTAAATGCAATTTATTTTCAAGATATGTTTTCCAATCTTCAAAATACATTTGAGAAGATAAATGGAACCATCAATGAAAATAGAAACGAAATAAAAGAAATGATATATCGAGCACAAATAGAAAGTGATGATTAAATTATCAGTTTACTGTGAAAATTGAAATCAAAAGGCATTTCATGCAGGAAAGCAATTTTTCCTGTTTGTTGCCTTTTTTTCTTTTAGAAAGGAACGCCATGAGGGTTTTAGGTATTATTGCCGAGTATAATCCATTTCACAATGGGCATTTATATCATTTAAACCAGTCCGTAAAAATGATTTCACCCGACTATACTGTTTGTGTTATGAGCGGAAATTTTACCCAAAGAGGAGAACCAGCTCTAACAGACAAATGGACAAGAGCTGAAATTGCAGTAAAAAACGGTGTTGATTTAGTGATTGAGCTGCCATTCGTATTTGCTTGCAACAATGCGGAACATTTTTCCTACGGAGCCATTGAGATTTTAAATGGTCTAGGGTGTATATCCCATTTGTCCTTTGGAAGTGAATCTGGTGAAATTGATTTGATTCAAGAGACAGCAAATTATCTGGCCTATGAAGATGAAACATTGCAGTCTGGAATCAAAGAATTTTCAGAATTAGGTTATTCTTTTCCAAGAGCAAGATATGAAGCAGTGAAAAAATATGGCAAGGCTGGTTGTGCCGATATTTTGAAAACACCTAACAACATTCTAGCTGTAGAATATATCAAACAAATTATACTGTCAAAAAGCAAGATGCAGCCAATCACTCTGAGGCGTTTTGGTGTTGGATATCATGATACAGAGTCCTTTAAAGACATTGCAAGTGCTACTATGATTCGTGAGACTCTACTTGAAAAACAATCATTATCATCCGTAGAATCCTACTTGCCAAAGGTAACAAGGAAGGTTTTAATGGATTCGAAAGCACCTTATTTTACTTCAACTGAGCATTTTTATATGATGGTGATGCATAAAATTTTAACCTCAAATCCAGAATCACTCAAAGCCATACTGAGTGCAACTGAAGGTTTAGAGCACCGTGTGATAAAAGCAGCAATTCGGTCACGTGACTTGAATTCTTTAATAGGGGAAATCATATCAAAGCGATATACAGCAACCAGGATTCAAAGACTCCTGGTACATGTTTTAATAGGTCTTGATAAAAAGCGTTTCACTGAAATTGTTGAAAACAGACTACTCTATGCGCGTGTTTTAGGCTTTAATAAAAAAGGAGCAGCATTGCTCAAACAAATCAAGAAAGAAAAAATGAACAATATTCCGATTATAACAAATATCAATCGGGAAACAACTTTAGATTGGAATGGACAGAAAACATTGAAATTTGATATTTTATCATCTGATATTTATAATCTGGCATATCATCATGAAATATATAGCAATTCGGATTATGTTAGAAACCCCTATAAAGATTTTCTTTAAAAAGCTTGAAAAAATCAAATATTAGACTATAATAGTATAAGTTGATTAATTTATGGAGGACATTTGAATGAAAGTATTAGTTATTAACTGCGGAAGTTCATCACTGAAATATCAAGTGCTTGATATGACACATGAAATGGTATTAGCAAAAGGTTTAGTAGAAAGAATCGGCATCGAAGGTTCTATCATTATTCATGAAAAAATCGGTATGGACAAATTCAAGCTTACAACACCTATGGAAAACCATAAAGATGCAATCGGTCACGTGTTGGACGCTGTAATGGACGCAGACCACGGTGTAGTCGCTTCAATGGATGAAATCGGAGCTGTTGGACATCGTGTTGTACATGCAGGAGAAAAATATGCAAGCTCTGTATTGATCACAGAGGATGTCATCAAAGCATTAGAAGACTGTGTTGAATTGGCGCCACTGCACAATCCACCAAATCTTCTTGGTATCGCTGCATGTCAAGAACTTATGCCAAATACTCCAATGGTAGGTGTATTCGACACCGCGTTCCATCAGACTATGCCTCCTGAATCTTATATCTATGCGATTCCTTACGAATATTATGAAAAATATAGAATCAGAAGATACGGATTCCACGGAACAAGTCATAAATATGTTGCAGAAAGAACTGCAGATATCCTTGGAGTAAACATTGAAGATTTAAAAATTATCACTTGTCATCTTGGAAATGGTGCCAGCGTATCCGCAATTAAGAGAGGAAAGTGTATCGACACAAGTATGGGATTCACTCCACTTGAAGGACTCGTTATGGGTACTAGGTCTGGTGACATTGACCCAGCTATCGTTTCTTACATCAGACAGAAAGAAGATCTTCCATCAGGAGAATCTACAAATATCTTAAATAAAAAATCTGGAGTACTTGGAATTTCTGGCGTTAGCAGCGATTTCAGAGACTTGGAAGAAGCTGTAGCAGAAGGAAATGAAAGAGCAGCACTTGCATTAAAAGTATTTGCTCATAAAGTAAGATTCTATATCGGTGCTTACATTGCAGAAATGAACGGTGTTGATGCCATTGTCTTTACTGCTGGTGTAGGAGAAAATGATATCGGCATGAGAGACGTTATCTGTAACGAACTTGGTAATCTTGGAATCAAACTTGACCTTGTTAAGAATAAAGTAAGAGGAAAAGAAACCATCATCAGTAGAGATGACTCTGATGTTAAAATCTTACTCGTACCAACTAACGAAGAACTCATGATTGCTAGAGATACTTACAGCATTGTAAAAAGCGAAGTAAAATAAATGTTGACAAGTTAAGCTTCTGCATATATAATTTAGTAGTTAGTTTTACGAAACAACAATATCTTTGATATACTTAACGAGCAGAAGGAGGTGTAGAATAATGGCAGTTCCAAAGAGAAAAACATCAAAAGCAAGAAGAGACAAGAGAAGATCTCCTAATATGAAGATGGCAGCACCAGGACTATCAATTTGTCCAAAGTGCCACGAGCCTAAGCTTCCTCATAGAGTATGCCCGAATTGCAATTACTACGACGGTAAGGAAATTGTTGCCGCAGAAGCATAAAGACAGGAATCTAAAAACGCCAGCACATGCTGGCGTTTTTCTGTTTTATCACTTATACTAAATCATGTCTTCCATGGAATATAGTCCAATTTCTTGACTGGCGATAAATTTTGCGGCTTTAATCGCTCCATGGGCAAAAATTTCTTTTGAATATGCGGTATGCTTGATTTCAATCACTTCATCTGCACCTGCAAAGATTACAGTATGTTCTCCTGGTAATGTACCGCCTCGAACTGCATGTATACCCATCTCAGTAATTTTGCATTGGTCGTTTTTGCTATGACGTCCATAAATATATTCTTTTTTCATTTCAGCTGCTTCATTGATTGCATCTGCCAAAAGGAGAGCAGTGCCACTTGGAGAGTCTATCTTTTTGTTGTGATGCTTTTCAATAATTTCAACATTGAATTGATCTTCTAATATAGGAACCGCCGTTTTGAGCATTTTAGAAAGAACATTGATGCCTAGAGACATGTTGGCAGAGTGGAATACCGGAATGACTTTCGATGCTTCTTGTATCTCCTGTAATTCTTTTTCTCCCAATGCGGTTGTTGCGATGACAACAGGTACTTTAGCACTGACGCAGTAGTGTAATAGTTCTTCTACTGCCTCATGGTGAGAAAAATCAATGATGACATCTGCTTTTGTTTCACAATCCATAGGAGACATATACAGCTTAAATGGGGTTGGTTCTTCACTAATACTTTGATCAATACCTGCGATTACAGTCATGTCTTGCTCTTGCCCAATAATATTCTGTAGTATTTTTCCCATTTTCCCGTTACAGCCATGCAATATAATATTTAACATAAGATCCTCCATTTATTAATCATTATTTATCATTTATTGGTCCATTTCTCAATCTTTGTTTCAAAAACAATTGAAGGGCTAATCATCACGCCAGCCTTTATGCAAGTGTTCCATTAGCCCTTATTTTTAACTTTGCTTCAATTTGAGTTGTTTATTCTTGAATTAATTTTTCAGCTATTTGAACTGCGTTCGTTGCTGCACCTTTTCTAATGTTGTCAGCAACAACCCAAAGATTCAAACCGTTTTCCAAACTGAAATCTCTTCGAACACGTCCTACAAATACTTCATCTTTTCCAGCAGCATCTCTTGCAAGAGGGTAGATAGAGTTTTCAGGATCGTCTAAAAGAACGATACCTTCTGATTCAGAAAGAAGTTTCTTTACATCTTCCACTTCAAAAGGCTTTTCTAATTCTATATTGATTGATTCACTGTGACTATCAAAAACAGGTACACGAACTGTCGTTGCGGTTACCTTAATTTTATCATTTCCTAATATTTTGTGGGTTTCATTTATCATTTTCATTTCTTCTTTTGTATATCCATTTTCTAGGAACACATCAATCTGAGGCAAACAGTTTCCTGCAATTGCATGAGGATATGCTTTTTTGACATCATTTCCTTTCAGTCCTTCTTCTAAATCATTGATTCCCTTTAATCCAGAACCAGAGACCGCCTGATATGTAGAATATACAACACGCTTAATGCCATATTTATCATCAAGTGGTTTCAAAGCAACTACTGCTTGAATTGTAGAGCAGTTTGGATTTGCAATAATACCTTTGTTCCATTTGATATCTGCAGCATTTACTTCTGGAACAACAAGAGGTACTCCTTTATCCATTCTCCACGCACTGCTGTTGTCTACAACCACTACACCCTTTGATGCAGCAATCGGAGCATACTTTTCACTTGCAGAACCACCAGCAGAGAACAATGCAATGTCAATCGGTTTATCAAAAGAATTCTCAGTCAATTCTTCTACAACATAATCCTTGCCCTTAAAGGTTACGGTTGTTCCTGCAGATTTTGCTGATGCCATCATATATAGATTTTCAAAAGGAAAGTCTCTTTCCTCAAGTACCTTAAGAAATGTGCTACCAACAAGACCTGTTGCGCCTACGATTGCTAAATTTGGTTTTTTCATCTTTTCTTCCTCCTAAATATATCAGTGTAAATTTCAGCTATTTTCTGAAATCTACAAAATTTGGCTTTCGTGCTCCTGAAATTTTATAATTATATAATTATATAACATTTTTGATGCAATGTTTAACTTTTTTTATGCTTTTGGATACTTTTTTTTCAATTTATATATGGTATAATTAGATTCAGCAATCAATTCGTAGACGAAGACGCTGCAAAGGGTTTTCACACGAATTTTTTATTGTAAAAGAAATAATCTACTGTAAAAAGGATTTTTATTATGGCAGAAGAAAAAAAAGGGAGAGGAAGACCTCCTGGAACAAAAAATAATCAATCAAAAACTACAAGTTCAAGAAATACATCAACAAAAAAAACACCCACAAGAAAAAGCTCTGCTTCTAAAAACTCAGGCAAGCAGAATGCTGGCGCAGGGAAAAAGGCAAATATGCAGTCCGGGAGCAGACTAAAGGATGAAATCTGGGCAATCGTGATAATCGCGCTTGGTATTTTCTTAGTGATTGCACTACAAACTACTGCCGCTGGAGAACTTGGCAGCGTGATTTCCATGGGCCTGAAAGGTTGTTTTGGCATCATTGCCTTAGCGCTTCCGTATTATCTCATTTTATACGGCTTATTGTTATTTACCAAACGTACAAACCATATCAATGGTCGTTCTATTTTTTTACTGATTTTAATCCTTCTTATGCTAACAATACTGAATTCCGCAAGGTTTTTGGAATCACAACCATCACAATCATTTGCATTATCCTATGTCAGTCAATGGTTTTTTAGTGGGATTAATCTGCAATCGGCTGGTGCTTTCGGTATGGTAACAGGATACTTTTTCATTGATATCATAGGCAAGATTAGTATGTGTATTTTTGCTGTTGTTGTAATTCTGGTTTCTGTTTTGCTCATCATAAACACTCCAGTTTCTCAATTTATTGATCAACTCAAAGAAAAACGTGCGTTAAAAAGACAAGAGAGCATGGATTATGAAGAAGAAGATACTTATGACGAGGATTACGAAGACCCAGCAAAAACTCTAATTCCAAACAATAGCAATAAATATAAAACCGCTCGAGTCGCATCTGAAATAATGAAAGGACGAGATGAAATACCTTTTGAACGAAAAGACTTGAAACGAGATACGGTTGAACTTCCTATTATGGAAAAACTCAATTTCGATTCAAAAATCATCACTCAAAATCAAATAAAAATATTAGATTATATGAATGATGATCAATTATTTGATACTAATTATGCGGAGCATGCATCGGGCAAGCTTGGTCTAGAAGAAATAGAAACGCATACGCCCGGCATGGGATTAGAACCTAAAGATCCAGAAAAAATTGAAATTGGGATCGATCAGGCTTCTAACCTTGCACCTGGTTTCGGAATAAACCAGTGCCCTGAGTCTCATACTGGTTTAGAGGAAGACAACCCCAATACCGTGAAAAAGACAGCAGCTTTGACCGCAGAACAATCTCATGTTGACGAAGCTGAATCTACTAAAACAACTGCTTCTGCTGATAAAAAAACGCAAGGGCCAATTGAGGAGCTTCATATTACCGCAGAAGGTCAATCGTTAAAGCCATTTCAGCTTCCTCCAATTGATCTGCTAATCAAGGCACCAAAAACAAGCCAGCAGGGTGAGTCCAATGATCTCAAAGCAAAAGCCGCAAAATTAGAGCAAACCCTTTTGGATTTTAATGTAAATGCAAAGGTCGTTCAAGTGACAAAAGGACCGGCTGTTACAAGATATGAAATTCAACCCAATACAGGAGTAAAGGTAAGCAGTATTGTAAGGTTATCTGATGATATTGCACTCAATCTAGAGGCAAAAAGCATCCGTATGGAAGCACCAATTCCCGGGAAAGCGGCTGTTGGTATTGAAGTTGAAAATGAAAGAGTCAATCTTGTGGCACTGCGCGAGATCATTGAGTCACAAGAGTTCAAAACTGCAAAATCTAAAATTAGTTTTGCAGTAGGAAAAGATATTGCAGGAAAATCAATAGTAGCAGATTTGAAGAGTATGCCTCATATGCTCATTGCTGGTTCCACAGGGTCAGGCAAGAGCGTATGTATCAATAGTATCATTATCAGTTTGCTTTATAAAGCGAAACCCGATGAAGTAAAGCTAGTTTTAATCGATCCAAAGGTAGTCGAATTAGGAAATTATAACGGAATTCCACATCTTTTGATTCCAGTCGTTACTGAGCCTAATAAAGCGGCTGCGGCACTGAACTGGGCCGTTGCAGAAATGACAGATCGATACAAAAAATTTGCAGAAGAAGGGGTTCGTGATTTAGAATCCTTTAACAATAAAGTAACTGAAAAATGCGAGAAGGATCGCTTCTTACCTCAAGTAGTCATCATCATCGATGAGCTTGCAGACCTTATGATGGCTGCTCCTTCACAGGTAGAAGAATCCATATGCAGGCTTGCTCAGATGGCACGTGCAGCTGGAATGCATCTCATCGTAGCGACGCAAAGACCATCTGTTGATATTATTACAGGAGTAATCAAAGCAAATATTCCTTCAAGAATTGCCTTTGCTGTATCATCACAGTTTGATTCACGGACGATTCTTGATATGGCAGGTGCAGAAAAATTAGTGGGAAAAGGAGATATGCTGTTCAATCCAATCGGTACTTCAAAACCAATTCGAGTACAAGGAACATTTATATCTGATTCTGAGGTTCATAATGTGATTGATTTTATTAAAAATCAATCTCCTGAAACAGAATATGCAAAAGATGTAATTCATACCATCGAAAAAGTGCAAACATCTTCCACTGATGAAGACTGTGATGAATTGCTTTCTGAAGCAATAGAAACAGTAGTTCGCGCAAAACAAGCCTCAGTATCCATGCTTCAAAGACGCTTTCGGATTGGATATAATCGAGCAGCACGTCTTGTAGATATGATGGAATCCAGAGGCATTATTGGTCCTGCAGATGGAAGCAGACCAAGAGCTGTCTTAATGACAGAGGAAGAGTTTCTAGGTCTGTCTGATGCCGATGAAACAGAATTAGAAAACAAATAAACGAAAGAGGTATTATGAAATTTTATATCGAAACATTAGGCTGTGCAAAAAATGCAAATGATACAGAACATATAGCTGGCATCCTTGAAAAAGCAGGACATTTGATTGTCTCTGACTTAGAGGAAGCAGAAGGAATTATTGTCAATACATGCGGTTTTATCAATGATGCAAAAAAAGAATCCATCGAAACCATTTTCCAAATGGCTGATTGTAAAACAGACGGAAACAAGCTACTCATTGTGTCAGGCTGTTTATCTCAACGATATGGTGAAGAACTCTATAAAGAAATGCCTGAGGTAGATATCTTTTTAGGTGTCAACGACTATCCGGAATTACCTGAAATCATTGAAAAACATCGTGTTGGACAACGAGAAAAACATCTTTCTGTCTATGAAAAGGGGCTTCTGCCTATTGGAGATAGAAAGAGAATGGAGCCCTCTTATTCTGCAACCATAAAAATAGCAGAAGGTTGTGATAATATATGCGCCTACTGTGTGATCCCCTCTATTAGAGGTGGATTTCGAAGCAAAAAGATTGAGGATGTTATTTCAGAGGCAACTGATTTAGCAGAAAACGGGTGCAAGGAACTCATTTTGATTGCCCAGGATGTTACCGCATACGGAATTGATTTATATGGTTCTCTCAAATTGCCTGATTTGCTTCGCGAATTGTGTAAAATTGAAAAAATCCACTGGATTCGACTGATGTATTGCTATGAAGATAGGATTACTGATGAATTGATTGAAGTGATGGCCACTGAGAATAAAATTTGCCATTATATCGATATTCCGATTCAACATATCAGCGATTCGGTATTGAATAATATGAATAGAAGATCTACAAAGGCATCTATCAAAAATACAATGAAAAGATTGCGAAAAGCAATTCCAGATATTCATATTAGGACGACATTGATTACTGGATTTCCTGGAGAAACAAAAACTGATTTTGAAGAACTAGAATCATTTATCATTGAAGAAAAATTTCAACGTCTTGGTGTCTTTGCTTACTCAAAAGAAGAGGGCACTCCTGCAGCAACAATGAAATCACAAGTCAGACAGGATGTAAAAGACCGCCGAAAGGAACGCCTGATGAGAGCTCAAGTGGAGATTTCTTTATCGGAAAATCAAGAGAAGATTGGGAAGAAGCTGGAAGTTCTTGTAGAAGAAATAGATGAAGATGGTAGCTACATAGGCAGGACGGTTTACGATGCTCCTGAAATTGATAATTCTGTTTTATTTACGTCATCAAAACCGCTATCACCTGGAGATTTTGTTACCGCAGTTATAATTGATGCATTTGACTATGATTTAGTAGGAAAAGTGGAGGAATAAAATGAATTTACCAAATAAATTAACGATGCTACGTATTATTTTGATTCCAATTTTTATCGTTGTACTGATGACAGGCCATTATTATAGTTCTGCTATAATTTTTATTCTGGCATCCATTACAGATGCTCTGGATGGACATATTGCCAGAAAATACAACCTAGTAACCAATTTTGGTAAAATCATGGATCCTCTGGCAGATAAGCTTCTTGTCGTCTCAGCACTCGTTTGCCTCGTTGAACTTGGAGAGGTTGCAGGTTGGATGGTTATCGTGATCCTTGCAAGGGAGTTTACCATAACAGGATTACGTACCGTAGCAGCTGCCCAGGGGCTTGTTATCGCTGCCGGATGGTCAGGGAAAATCAAAACAATCTTCCAAATGGTTGCCGTTACTGCATTGTTGCTGAAGAATTGGCCATTTGCTCTCATTGGAATTCCTTTTGATCAAATTATGCTATGGGCAGCAGTGGTTATGACAATTTTCTCAGGCACAGAGTATATCATTAAAAATAAAAACGTATTTTCCATGTGACTTGGAAGATTCCGCTTGATAAAGAGTAGTAAATATCCATTCCCTTATGAAATGAATGGAACGAAATAAAGAAAGAAGTGACAAAGATGAAATCAGCCATATTAAGTGTAGGTACCGAATTGCTATTTGGACAAATTACAAATACAAATTCCGTTTTTCTATCTCAAAACCTAAATTTACTGGGAATTGATGTCATGTATCACTATACAGTAGGAGATAACCCCCTACGGCTTGCAGAAATGATTCGTCAAGCATTTACAGACTGTGACTTGATTATTACAACGGGTGGATTAGGACCAACACAAGATGATTTAACAAAAGAAATTGCTGCAGAAGTATTACACGATCATTTGGTTTTAAATGAAGATATTTTAAACCAAATTACAGTTTTTTTTGAGAAGATCAATCGAGAAATGACAGAAAACAATAAAAAACAAGCATACCTTCCATCCAGATCAATTGTCTTTGATAACGATGCGGGAACTGCCCCTGGATTTGCATTAGAAGAGAATGGAAAAATTATTATTTGTCTTCCTGGTCCTCCGAGAGAAATGACTAGAATGTTTCAGCGAAGTGTTTGTCCATATTTAGAATCCAAATCCGAGGACGTGATATACTATCAGATGCTTCGAACATTTGGGATTGGCGAATCAATGTTAGAGTCTTCATTACAAGAATGGATCGATGGTCAAACTGACCCTACGTTAGCTACTTATGCAAAAGAAGGTGAAGCTTGCCTACGAATCACATCAAAGAGGAAGACGCTCAATGAAGCAAAAGATGCTGTAACTCAGATGATATACAATGTGGATCAAAAGGTCGGGCAATTCATCTATAGTTATGATGATGAAGAACTCTATCAAGTAGTAGGAAAAAAGCTATTAGAAAATCAGATTTCTTTCTCCTGTGCTGAATCTTGTACTGGTGGTATGTTCGCGCAAACTATGGTGGATGTGCCCGGAATATCAGCGGTTTTTGATCGTGGAATTGTAACATATAGCAATCGAGCTAAGATGGATGAACTAGGGGTTCAAGAAAAAACATTAAATCAATTTGGTGCTGTCAGCGAAGAAACTGCCATAGAAATGGCAGAAGGATTAAAGAAAGCTTCTGGGTCACGTCTTTGTATCTCAGTAACAGGCATTGCCGGTCCAGATGGTGGTTCGGCAGAAAAGCCAGTAGGTCTGATTTATATCTGTGCGATCTTCGACCAAAGGAGAGTATGTAAAGAATTCCTTATTCGAAATATCAACAGAAAATGGAATAGAAACTATACGGTATTGTGTATGCTGGATATGATCAATCACATGATTGATGAAAGTCTGACACAGTAAGATTGGCTACACCCAGTCCATCAATGAAACAATTAGAAATCGGAACGGAATCATCAATAATGCTTTACGAAAGGAGTAATTTATGGTATTATTTACCATATTGCTCCTTTTTCATACAAAATAGCACTTGACCAATCCAAAAAAATATATTATGATGAGCGTAGAACAAATGTTCTTTTTTGGAATTTAATTTATAAGATAAATATGGGAGGATATTCATGGGTATCAACAAAGAGGATAAAGATAAGGCACTAGAAGCTGCAATGCTCCAAATACAAAAGCAATTTGGAAAAGGTGCTATTATGAAGCTGGGTAGCGGAGAAGCCAATCTAAGCATTGAAGCAATTTCTACTGGTGCGGTTAGCTTGGACATTGCTACTGGTATAGGTGGCGTTCCTCGTGGAAGAATTATTGAAATCTATGGACCAGAGTCCTCAGGTAAGACAACCTTGACGCTGCATATCATTGCCGAAGCACAAAAAGCAGGTGGGAAAGCAGCATTTATCGATGCTGAGCATGCTCTTGATCCTGAATATGCTAGAAATCTTGGCGTAGATGTAAACGAATTAATCGTTTCTCAACCAGACACTGGAGAGCAGGCTTTAGAGATTTGCGAAATGCTCGTTCGAAGTAATGCCATCGATATTATCGTCGTTGACTCAGTTGCTGCACTAGTACCGAGAGCTGAAATTCAAGGTGAAATGGGAGACAGCCATGTTGGCCTTCAAGCACGTCTCATGTCACAAGCATTGAGAAAACTTGCAGGAGCAATTAATAAATCAAATACATCAGCCATTTTTATCAATCAATTACGTGAAAAAGTTGGTGTCATGTTTGGTAACCCGGAAGTCACTACAGGTGGTCGAGCCTTGAAATTCTACGCTTCTATGCGGCTTGATGTTCGTAAGATTGAAAGTATCAAATCAGGAGATAGTGTCTTGGGTAGCAGAACCCGTGTCAAGGTCGTAAAGAATAAAGTTGCACCTCCATTTAAACAAGCTGAATTTGACATTATGTACGGTCATGGTATTTCTAGAGAAGGCGACGTTCTTGACTGTGCTGTTGAAGCTAAAATTGTTGAAAAAGCTGGTTCTTGGTATAGTTTTAACGGAGATCGAATAGGACAAGGTCGAGAAAACGTGAAAAATTTCTTGGGAGGCAATAAAGATATCATGGCTCAAATTGAAGAGCGTTTAATGAGTAGTATCAAACAAGCTGCGCCTATGAAGGTTGATGAAGACGGTGTTATTTTAGAAGACGAGTAAAGCCTTTCCAATTCTCTAAGAATCATTCATAAGGAATAAATTGGGAATTAAGCAAAAGGAATTGTAAGCAAAAAAACAAAGGATTGCGATTGACATTGATTGTGTTGTGTGATATCATGTATCACTGTAAGCCGCTCAGAATGGGTTCTTGTAAAAGCAATATGCTTACCCTTAATGGCGAGACTGGATAGAGGAGGTAAAGAAGAATATGTATGCAGTAATTGAAACCGGCGGAAAGCAGTATAGAGTACAGGAAGGTGACGTTATTACCATCGAAAAGCTGAATGTAACAGCTGGTGATGACATCGCGTTTGACAAAGTATTGTTGATGAGCGACGGTGAAACAGTTCAAGTTGGTTCTCCAGTGGTAGAAGCAGCTAAAGTTTATGGAACTGTAGTTGAAAATGGTAAAGGTGAAAAGGTTATCATCTTCAAATACAAATCCAAGAAGGACTACAGAAAGAAGCAAGGACACAGACAGCCATATACAATGGTTAAAATTGAATCCTTGTCAGCTGATGGAAAACCAGCAGCAAAAAAAGTAGTTGAAAAACCTGCAGTTGAAGTAACTACAGCTGACGCTGAAGTTAAAGCACCTGCTAAGAAAAAAACTACTACTAAAAAAGCTACAGAAGGCACAGACGAAAAAGCAAAAAAACCTGCAGCTAAAAAAACAACAAAAGTAGCTAAAGAAGCTGAAGCTAAAGACGCTGAGTAGTTTTTAGCATTCACATAAAGCAGAGACAGCACAGGGAAAAAGGAGGTGTAGTCTATGGCAAGTAAAAAGGGAGTAGGTAGCTCTAAGAATGGTCGAGATAGTGAGTCGAAACGACTTGGAGTGAAAAGAGCAGATGGTCAGTATGTAAGCGCTGGCAGCATTCTGGTTAGACAAAGAGGGACTAAATTTCATCCCGGAAACAATGTAGGAATTGGCGGAGACGATACTTTATTTGCAAAAATCGATGGAGCTGTAAAGTTCGAGAGATATGATAAAACAAGAAAGAAAGTAAGCGTTTATCCAAAAGAAGCATAATTCTAAAAAATTAAGCCCCTATATTTATTATAGGGGCTTGTTTTAGCTATATGATAAAAAGGGCAAGTGGAATTAACGATTCGTTTGGGAAGAGAAAACGAGAAATAAAGGGGAAATATAATTAGGAGGTGAAACCATGTTTGTAGATAGAGCTAAAATAACGATTCAATCTGGAAAAGGCGGCGATGGCTGTGTATCCTTTCGAAGAGAACCCTTCGTACCAGAAGGTGGCCCAAACGGTGGAGATGGCGGTAAAGGTGGAAATGTAATTTTTCAAGCTGATAACAATCTTCGTACGCTTATGGATTTTAGATATAAAAGAAAATATGAAGCTGAAAATGGCCAAAATGGAATGAAATACAACCGATTTGGAAAAAAAGGGGAAGACTTGGTAATCAAAGTACCACCAGGAACCATTGTTATAGATGAAGAAAGCGGTCTTGTGATGATGGACCTTGTCAACGATGGAGATCAGTTCATCGCAGCCAGGGGTGGCAAAGGCGGTAAGGGGAACGTTCATTTCAAAAATTCCGTTAGACAAGCACCAAACTTTGCAGAAGCTGGGGGCTTTGCCCAAAGCAGAAATGTACTATTAGAATTAAAACTAATCGCAGATGTTGGTCTTCTTGGATTTCCAAACGTTGGAAAATCAACATTACTTTCAGTAAGTACTAGTGCTAACCCAAAGATTGCAAATTATCATTTTACAACAATCACACCAAATTTAGGTGTTGTAGAAGTTTACGATACAAGCTTTGTTATGGCTGACATCCCTGGACTAATCGAAGGTGCACATACAGGTGCTGGTTTGGGTCTAGACTTTTTAAAACATGTTGAAAGAACAAAGGTACTGATTCATGTTGTTGATGTATCTGGATCAGAAGGTAGAAATCCAATCGAAGATTTTGACAAAATTAATCATGAGCTTTCTTCTTTTGGAGAAAAAATGCTGCAAAAACCACAGATTGTAGCAGCCAATAAAATGGACATGATCGAAGAAGACGATGAGAGATATATCGCATTCAAAAACCATGTGGAAGAAAAGGGATATCGAATTTTTCCTATTTGTGCCCCAATTAACCAAGGTGTCCATGAATTAATGTCAGCTGTCGCAGCTGAACTCAATCGAATAGAAGCAGAACCAAAAGAAGAAGAGCAATACGAATTATATGACTTTGAAAAAGATCAAGAGGACCCTACGTATCGCGATATTGAAATTTCAAAAGAAGGCAGTGTTTATGTTTTAGAAGGAAAGCAACTGCTAAAAATATTCAACTCCACAAACTTTAACGACATGGGATCTTTACGATATCTATATAAATATATCGAGAAAAAAGGCGTGATTGAAAAGTTGAAAGAGATGGGGCTAGACGAGGGAGATACCATAAGAGTATTTAATTATGAATTTGAATACTTTGATGAGTTCTAATCTAAGAGAAAAGCAACCAGATGTTTTAATAACAAAACAAACGAAATCACGTGTACATCTAGCACATACGAATAAAGCCTCTGCAAACGCAAAGGCTTTTTCTTTGTATATTTCAGCTAAGTTGTGATTATAAGTCCACCTTATATGATACTACTTTGCCAATATAGTCAATATCCGAAAATTGATCTATCATAAAAATTGGAAAAGATTTATCTTCTGGAATTAACAGAATCTTGTTATCTGTAAAAAAAACCCTACGCAAGGTTGCTTGTCTTCTGTTTTGTGGATAAAGAGCTATAATATCTCGTTCCTTAAGCAAGTCAATTTTTGTCGGTAAGATATAAACATATGAGTGAATTGGTATCGTCGGATGAAAGGAATTATCTCCTAAGAAAAAGTTTATCATATCACCTTTTTCTTGTACTTTGCTGGCACCTCCACTAGATAGTGTAATTTCTCGAATTAGCTCTGCTGTGTCAATTTTTTCATCTGAATTGATATATCTAGAAGACATCTCTAAGGATGACAGAATGTCTAGGTTTTTTAGGTATTCAAGTGCTTCATTTGAGATTGCGTTGTTCTGTTCTCTATAAAGAGATTCAAGCATCAAGCGATTTAACTGAGAAGAGGCTAACATATATTCTTTAATCACTTCTGGTGCTTTTTCCATATATCCTTGAAAAACCAACTGGGATTGATTTTTGCTATTGCATACTTTCGAGATAGCAAGTGAAACTTCTGGCGATGGAGGTGGTAGTTTACCATTTTTCAACTGAGAAATATAAGAAGGGGTAATCGTAATATCAAATTCTAAACACATTTTTGAAATTTGACGTAGTGATAGCTCGCTTTCGATAATCATTCGATCCAACATCTCTGCATAAGTCATTATTTCACACATCCTTTGTTTTACTTGATTTGATACGTGTTGAGTAATAATTTAACTATATCAGTAAGTAATAATAATGTCAATGGATGTCCAATTCTATGATATAATAGAATATCATTGAATTTCAGTGAGTGTATCAAAATCGAGATCAATGAAATCATTGCTTTCATGGGGAGAAAAATATGTCTAATAAGAATCCGTCTAGGGAAGAATGTTTTGGATTGCTGAAAAAACACCAGACACCAGAGCATGTGATTCGTCACAGCGTAAAGGTGACTGAAACTGCATTAAAAATTGGCAGTGCTTTAAATCAAAATGGACTGAATCTAGATCTTGAATTAATACAAGCTGCGGGGCTTTTACATGATATTGCAAGAGTGGAAGACAAGCATTGGGATATTGGAGCAGATATCGCTTTATCATTAGGATACCAAGCATTGGCGGATATCATTCGAGCTCATATGTTTTTTAATACCAATCTTGATGATGACATCAAAGAGATTGATATTATTTGTTTGGCAGATCGAACAGTAAAAGAGGATGAATATGTTGGACTCGAAGCTCGTATGAAATATGTATTAGATAAGTTTCAAGACAATCCTGAAGCATTAAAACGTATTACCGAGCGGATCGAAAACAATAAACATTTCATTGTAAAGATAGAAACCTTGATTCACCAATCTATCGATTCGCTGATGTAAATTGAAGCATTGATTCACCGAACCACCTTTTTACTTATGTAAAAGATATGCAAAAATGAATTTGAGGGGTTACTCAATAATAGATTAAAAAAGAAACGGAGCACTTTATGATTTTAACAAAGCAACTGGAAAAGCTTTATATGAAAGTAGAAAAACCAGGACGATATACAGGTGGCGAATGGAATATCGCGAAAAAAGAATTATCAAATATCCATACACGATTTGGATTTGCTTTTCCTGATACGTATGAAATCGGCATGTCCTATTTAGGATTGCAAATTATTTATCATATCTTAAATCGATTAGAAGGGGTATATTGCGAACGTATATTTGCACCAGCATCTGACATGGAAGAGCTTTTAAGAAAAGCAGGACTTCCACTCTTTACGTTAGAAACAAAATCGGCAGTTAAAGACCTTGATATCCTTGGTTTTACCCTTCAATACGAATTGTCTTTTACCAACATCATAAATATGCTTGACCTAGGAGGCATTCCTGTAAAAAGTTGTGATCGTGATGAAACGGATCCATTTATAGCTGCTGGGGGGCCTTGTGCATTCAATCCTGAACCGATAGCAGATTTTGTGGACTTCTTTATGATAGGTGACGGAGAAGAAATCCTACCTGAAGTTTGCAGTGCTCATCAAATATGGAAGGATTCTGGTGCAGGGAGAGATGCCTTTTTAAATGCGCTATCTCAAATCAAAGGTATTTATGTTCCAAAGTTTTACGAACCAACTTATCATGAAGATGGTACCTTGAAAGAGATGGTCAAGTTAAATCAAGATGCACCATATCCAATTGAAAAAAGGATCGTACAAAATCTAGAAACTATAGATTTTCCAGAAGCAACAATTGTTCCTCTTGTAGAAGCAGTTCATGATCGTGCTGTAGTTGAGATATTCCGTGGTTGTACTCGTGGATGTAGATTTTGCCAAGCAGGGATGATTTATCGTCCCGTAAGAGAGCGTTCTAAGGATGTGATTGCAAAACTAGCATACAATCAGTTAAAAGAGACTGGACACGAAGAGCTATCGATTCTATCTCTCTCGACCAGTGACCACTCGGAGATTGAACCATTGGTCTCTGAATTGATGGGTGTTTGTAAGAACAATAACGTTTCCTTGTCATTACCATCTCTTCGATTAGATTCCTTTTCATTCAATGTACTAGCTGAAATACAAGGCTATAAAAAATCTGGTTTGACTTTTGCTCCAGAAGCTGGTACGCAACGGCTTCGAGATGTAATCAATAAGTCAATCACAGATCAGGATATCTATCATGCTGTTGAACAAGCGATTGAACTTGGTTGGACTAATATCAAACTGTATTTCATGGTTGGACTTCCAACTGAAACTGTAGCAGATTTGGATGGCATCGCAGAAATCGCTAAGAACATTACAGACATTAGCTATAAAATTACTGGCAAAAAAGGACGTTTTAATGTTACCGTAAGTGTTTCAAACTTTGTTCCAAAAGCGCATACACCGTTTCAATGGTTTCCGCAAAATACAAAAAATCAATTTCGCGAAAAGCATTATTATCTTAAAGATAAAATTAGGACAATCAAGGGTGCCTCATTCCATTATCACGAAACAGAATCCAGCCACATGGAAGCAGTCTTTGCAAGAGGCGATAGAAGGCTTGGACCAGTCATACAAAGAGCTGTTGAGCTGGGTTGTAAATTTGATGGTTGGAGAGAGCATTTTAAATATAACTTGTGGCTTCAGGCGTTTGAAGATACTAAAGTAGATGGTGATTTTTATGCATACCGTCAAAGGGAATTTGATGAAGTATTGCCATGGGATATCATTGATTCAGGTGTAACAAAAGAGTTTTTACTATCAGAAAATGACAAATCTACAAAAGAAATTCAAAGTGTAGATTGTCGATTACATTGCATTGGATGCGGAGTCAATCAGATGGCTAATTGTCCAATGGAGGGAACATTATGAGTCGATATTATATAAAGTTTTATAAAGAAAAGGATATGCGGTATATTTCTCATCTAGATTTATTGAGGTTGTTCAAACGTTCTTTCAAACGTGTTGGTATCAAACTTCAGTACTCACAAGGATTTAATCCCCATCCAAAGATGAGTTTTGCACAGCCATTATCCTTGGGATTTGCAAGTGTTGGTGAATATTTAGAATTTGAAACAATAAATATTCACTCTACAGATGAAATTCAGTCAAAAATTAACAGCATATTACCAGTAGGTATTGGGATTATAACGTGTCAAGAACTGACTCAAGAAGGGAAAACACTAGCTGCCCTTACCCATGCAGCTGATTATAAAATTCAGATTCCAATAGATGCTATGCCACTGATTCACGGCAATATAGATGGATGGATTCTCAATTTTTTGAATCAAAATCAAATCTTGATTCAAAAAATGCAAAAAAAATCAGGTAAAGAAATCGATGTTGACATTAGACCCATGATACAGGAATTGTCCGGAAAGATTGTCGATAATTGTATTATGTTAACTTGTCGCATTGATGCAGGCAGTCAGTCCAATTTGAATCCTGAATTTGTATTGACAACGTTTATGGATTATTGTAGCATTCCTTTTGATCGAAGCGAAGTGGTGATACAAAGACTAGAATTATATTATTGACATTTATTTCCATATCATGTACTATCCTTTATATATGTCAGATGAATTTGTATTGAGGATAGGAAGTGATGAAATGTTTCAAAAAAGTTTTCACGATTTCAAACAAGACAAACAATTTGTTATAAAGGTAGTTGCTGGAATTCTTTTTCTGGTGATTGCCTTTTCTATCTATGTCGTCAAGGAGTTCCATTCCAAGCAATCGATTGACCTATTTCGTGATACGGATTTATCTATTTCTTCCAGTGAATCTGTAATTGAGGATACGAATCATGATAGGGAGATCGATAATGATCAAACGACAAGTACTGCAATCAACACAACCCCGTCGATGATTATGGTTGATGTATCGGGTGCAGTTAGGTGTCCTTCTGTCGTTTCTGTCTCCGAGGGAAGCAGAGTGTTTGAAGCAATTGCTTTAGCAGGCGGATTAAGTGAAGATGCAGACGTTTCTGCCATCAATCAAGCAGAACGCCTTAGCGATGAAGAAAAAATTTATGTGCCGACAAAAGAAGAAAACATGTCTGGGGCTCTAACGCTTTCCGTAAATTCGCCAGCATCAGACCTTACCAAAGGACTGGTAAACATTAACACTGCTGATTCTACCACGCTTCAAACGCTTACAGGAATTGGTCCTGCAACTGCTGAAAAAATTATTACTTATCGCAATGAAAATGGAAGATTTCATGCAATCGATGAAATCAAACAAGTTAGTGGGATCGGGGATAAAACCTTTGATAAATTCAAAGACCAGATTACCATATAATCGACCTATCACGACGAACAGTGGACAATCATAGAACTAGTCATTGAAAACTGATCTTAAAAATGGTATCCTATTTAAAGCATTCGAAACTACTTTTGTTATTTTGAATATTAAAAAGTAGTTATATAAAATAATATGTTAAAATAATGAGCTGATTCATTGATTCAGCTAGAATAGGAAGAACCCATGTTATCAAAGGAAAAAATCAATCGTATCAACGAACTTGCCAGAAAATCGAAATCAACCGGATTATCAGATCAAGAGAAAACCGAGCAAGCAGAACTCAGGGCTGAATATCTGGTTAATTTTAGAGAAAGCTTTAAAAATCAATTAGAAGCCATAGAATTTGTTGACGAAGAATGTGATGCCGATCAAAATAAAAAGAATTAATCTTGAAAACAGTGTATCGTCATGATGCACTGTTTTGATTTCATTAAAAAATTTGGTCCATATTTATGCAGACAATTCTGTCATATTCTTTCATAAATGTATCTCAAGAGATCAAAAAGTACAGATTCCCGATTGATTTACTAGGAAATTTTCCAAAACCGCAAAAATAACTGTTTATCTTTTGAAATTTCTTGGTATAATAGAACAAGAAACTACTACAAAAGCTGAAAGGAGAGCGTTAGTATGCGTCAAGTTTATTTAGACTATTCAGCAACCACTCCAGTAAAAAAAGAAGTTTTGGATGAAATGATTCCGTATTTCACAGAGAAATTTGGGAATCCTTCTAGTCTATATAGTATTGGCCTTAATGCAAAATCTGATCTTAACGAAGCCAGATTAAAAGTTGCAAAACTCATTGGCGCCGATGAAAGAGAGATATATTTTACTTCCTGTGGTACAGAAGCTGATAACTGGGCAGTGATAGGAACAGCCCGTGCAAAAAAATCAAAAGGAAATCATATTATTACTTCAAAAATAGAGCACCATGCTCTGTTACACTCTTGTGAGTTTTTGGAGAAAGAGGGTTTTGAAGTAACTTATTTGGATGTTGATAAAAACGGTTTTGTGGACCCGGCAGATTTGGAGAAAGCAATTACCGATAAAACCATTTTAATCAGTATCATGTTTGCCAATAATGAAATTGGTACGATTCAGCCTATTAAAGAATTAGCTGGAATTGCAAAAAAACATGGTATTTGGTTCCATACAGATGCAGTACAAGCTTTGGGAAATGTACCAATTGATGTACGCGAATTAGGCATCGATATGTTGTCCATGTCCGCTCATAAGATATATGGTCCTAAGGGCGTGGGTGCATTGTATATCAGAAAAGGAGTTGTTATTCCAAATCTGATTCATGGTGGAGCCCAAGAAAGCAAACGAAGAGCTGGAACTGAAAATATGGCAAGCATCATGGGATTTGGTAAAGCTGCCGAATTAGCAGGTGCTGATTTGACTAGCCATATACAAAAAATTACTGAACTGAGAAACTATTTTATCGATCAGATTATGTCAAAAATAGAAGATGTTGATTTGAATGGTGATTGTGATAAGCGTCTACCAGGTAATATCAATCTAACTTTTAATTATGTTGAAGGAGAAGCTTTGCTTCTATATATGGATGTAAGAGGCATTGCAGCTTCCACTGGATCTGCCTGCTCCTCAGCAAGCTTTACGCCTTCTCATGTTCTGAACTCGCTAGGGTTACCATCGGAGAAAATATATAGCTCCATCCGTTTCACTGTTGGCGATTTTACAACAAAAGAAGATTTAGACTATGCGATAGAAGAAATAGTTATGATTGTTGAAAAGTTAAGAGGTTTTTCAGCATTTAGTAAAGAAAGGACATGGTGATTTGCTATGGCAATGTACAATGATAAAGTAATGGAGCATTTCATGAATCCTCACAACGCAGGTTCTATGGAAAACCCCGATGCTGTTGGAACTTATGGAAGCCCTGTATGCGGAGACATGATGGAAATCGCATTAAAGATAGAGGACAACGTGATTGTTGATGCGAAATTTAAAACCTTTGGTTGCGGATCAGCAATCGCTTCATCTAGTGTTGCAACAGATATGGTGATTGGGAAAACAATCGAAGAAGCATTAGAATTAACAAACAAAAACTTTATTGATGAGCTTGGTGGACTTCCAGGTCCAAAAATCCACTGTTCTGTTCTTGCAGAGCAAGCAGTAAAAAGAGCAATCTTCGAATATGCTGAAAAAAACGGCATCGTATATGAAGGCTTGAAAGATTTTGATCCGAATTGTGAAATTGATGAGGATCACGAAGAAGAAGAATAAACGGTAACATAAAGCCCTTGGGAAACCAAGGGCTTTTCATTATATGTGTTAAAACTGATAGCTTCTACTTCTAAAACATAATAATTGCACGGACGGGGCAAACTGGCGCGCAGTAGCCACAAGTGAGACAAATATCATGATTGACTTTTGCTAATCCATCTTTGCCCCAGTAAATCGCTTGGTTAGGGCATCTCTTGATACACGCACCACAACCCTCACAATCACCTGGATCAATCTGAATTCTTTTTTTTGAAACATCAGGTACATAGTGAGGTGATATGGTACCTTCCATTACTTCGAGAATACGATCAATCTCATGTTTGTAACCAAACCCAATCATCATGGAGGATACTCCATCTAAATTTCGCACATAATCGATCGCCTCTAAATATCTACTAGTTAGATTGCCTCCCCCAAAAACTTTCATTGCAAAAACACCTTTGCCGGCATCAACTGCTTTTTTGATTTCATTTGCCATTTCTTCTTTTGATCCTTGTTTTGAGCCATTTCGAATTCCCAGACTTTGTATATTTATCAATGGAAACAGGATATCCATAGCTTCATTAGATGAAACCTTAGCTGCAACATCCACATGATGAGTGGAAAGTCCGATTGCTTTGACGATTCCCTTTGCTTTGGCTTCTTGAAGACAGTCCCAAGCACCTGCACGATCCTGAAAGTCTGGGTCACTGCGTACTTCGTGGAGCAAGAAAATGTCAATCACATCTCGATTCAGGGATTTTCTTGCATCTTCGATGGCAGTTTTCATGGATTGGTAAGATAAAGCAAGGCTTTTTGTAGCAATAACTGGCTCAATATTCACCCCTCGAAGGGCTTCTCGAATATATGGGTACGTTTCATAGTACTCTGCCGTATCCAAAAATTCTATGCCTGATTCGATTGCATAGCGTAACACCGCTGCACCTTCTCCCAAAGGCAAATTTAGTTGGGTTTTTCCTACGGTCAAGACTCCAAATCCAACTTCAGTTACAGATATACCGGTATTTCCAAGTAGATTTTTCTTCATACTTTTTCTCCCTTAAGATAAATAAATCTTATATTCTATACATCATACCATATTTTAAGACTCGTTTAAACGGAATCCTTTGGGGTACATGGTTTCATATAAGAAATGATAGTATTTCCATTATTATTATGGTATAATACTTCGGTCGGTGTTGTAATGATTTGAGCCACAATAGATAAGCTTTCGATTGACAAATCAGAAGGAGTGGAACGCGAACATGAAAATTCTGATGAAGCTCAATAAATGGATAGAGATATTGTTAATCGGAACGATTACGATAATACTAATCGTGTTTTTGTATGACTTTCATTCTATATTAACAAAGAGTGTAAGAAATGAAGCCGACAGAAATTTATTACAAGCTGCTAATATTAGTGCAATTATGATTCATGAGAAAATTGACAGTGACTTAAATACCGTTTATTCCATATCCAAATCACTTAGTATCTATGATGCAATTGATGATGATTTGGCAAAAAATATGATACATGAAGTAGGACTAGAATTGCCTTTTAGTATCGTCGTTGTATCTGATTTAGATGGTAACTACTATACCAATTCTGGCGGGTTGATAAATCTGAGCGAACCTCATTACCTCATTGGTTCAACTGGCTCAAGCAAATCCATCGCTGTGATTTATAAAAATGCATTATATGGCAGAGATATGATTTCTTTAGAAGCCCCTGTCTATAAAGACGGTGAATTGATTGGTAAAATATCGGGACTTTACTATACGAATTACATTAGTAATATCCTGTATCATAGCAGAGATTTAAATGAAATGGATTATCAGATTGTAGAACGAAATGGACAATTTTTACTGAAATCTGGTTTTACAATTTTTCAAGGTTATGACACAATTTATGACTTATTAGATAAAGTAGAATACTCAAAATTTAGTCATCCAAATGATTATCTTTATCATTTTGTCAATAGACAACCTGGTGTTTCCTCGTTTCAGTATCAAAATCAGGCGTATGACATGTGTTATATTCCAATTATGATCAATGACTGGTACTTGATTGTGGCTGCAAAGCAAAACGGAATCAATCTACAAGAGCTTTCCATTGAAAATCCACTGATAATCCTAACAATACGAATCGTTTTACTCTTTATACTTTTGATTTGCTATATTGTATGGAAACAATTTCGTTATCGAGTTTCTATGGAAAGAAATAAAATCGAACTAGAGTTATTAAATGATAAGTTAGAGCAGAACAATCAAACCCTTCGAATTAAAGCTGAAAATGATTTGTTGACAGGGCTCTATAATAAGATAACAAGCGAACTGCTCATTGCGGACTATCTTGCAACAGATGGGAAACATGGTAGACATGCATTAATGATTATAGATATTGATGATTTTAAGCACATTAACGATGCGTTTGGTCATTATTATGGAGATAGAGCATTATCAGAAGTGGCAAATGGCATTGATCATCATCTACGAACAACCGATTTAAAAGGCCGTGTTGGGGGAGATGAATTTATCATTTTGTTAAAAAACATTTTTTCTGATGAGGCGTTATTACAAAAGGCAGAAGAAATACAAAGTGTCTTTAAAGAAATTGATATGGAGAATAATAAGGTGCTAAAGATTTCAGGAAGCATTGGAATTGCAATTTATCCAGACCACGGTTATCAGTATTCCGATTTGTACCGTAAAGCAGATAAAGCGATGTACCATTCCAAACAAACTGGAAAGAATCACTTTACAATATACCATCGTGAAATAGAAAATTAATATAAAAGACAACTATAGGAGGAATATATTATATGGAAAAAATCGGATTAAATGAACTAAGGAAAATGTTCCAAGAATTTTATCAAAGTAAAGATCACTATGCGAGACAGAGCTTTTCTTTGATTCCAGAAAAGGATAAAAGCCTTCTTATCATTAATTCAGGAATGGCGCCTCTTAAACCATATTTTGCTGGTTTAGAGACACCCCCAAGCAAACGGATGACAACTTGTCAGAAATGCATTCGAACCGGTGACATTGAAAATGTAGGGTATACTGCAAGACACGGCACATTCTTTGAGATGCTTGGAAGTTTTTCTTTTGGAGATTATTTTAAAGAAGAGTCAATCACTTGGGGTTGGGAGTTTATTACAGATGTTCTTCATATGCCCGTAGACAAATTATGGGCAAGCGTATATGAGGAAGACCAAGAAGCAGTGGCTATCTGGAGAGATAAAATCGGACTACCAGAAGAAAGAATCGTCCCACTTGGCAAAGATGATAATTTCTGGGAAATTGGTACTGGTCCATGTGGCCCTTGTTCTGAAATATATTTTGACCGTGGAGAAAAATACGGTTGTGGGGAAGCAGATTGTAAACCTGGTTGCGAATGTGACCGATATATTGAGTTTTGGAACCATGTGTTTACTCAATTCAATAGAGATGAGGCAGGTAATTATACTCCTCTGGCCCATCCAAACATTGATACCGGTATGGGACTTGAGAGACTTGCTTGCATTATGCAGGATGTCGATTCTATATTCAATGTAGACACTATCCAATATATCCTACAGGAAATCGTTGCTTTATCTGGCATACAGTATCAAAATGGCGAAGCAAAAACAGACATTTCCATTCGTATCATCACGGATCACATACGTTCTGTAACTTTTATGATTGCTGACGGCATTTTACCGAGCAATGAGGGAAGAGGGTACGTTTTAAGAAGGCTCCTGCGTCGTGCTGCAAGACACGGTAAACTTCTTGGTATTCACGGTGCATTCCTGGCGGAATTGTCAAAAAAAGTAATTGAAATTTCTGGTTCGGCATACCCTGAATTAGAAGAAAGAAGTGACTATATCCATAAGATTTTAACAGTTGAAGAAGACAAATTCAGTGCAACCATTGATCAGGGTACTGCGATTATTCAAGAGTATATGAAAGAACTTCAGAATGTCGGTGAAACGGTTCTTTCTGGAGAAAAAGTATTCAAATTATATGATACATATGGATTTCCAATCGAATTAACCGAAGAAATACTTGCTGAGAATAAGATTACAGCAGATGTAGAAGGATTCCAGAAAAATATGCTTCACCAAAAGGAGCAGGCAAGAGCAGCCAGAAAATCTGACGACGATGAAGGTTGGTCAGACGAAGCCGGGCTATTTGTTGGCCAAGATCCAACTGAATTCTGTGGATATTCGGTACAGGAAAGCAATGGTGTGATTAAAGGCTTGTTTTTTGAAAAAGCACCAGTTGATGAACTAACAGATGGACAAACTGGATTACTGCTGTTGAATACGACACCTTTTTATGCAGAAAGTGGCGGTCAAGCCAGTGACTATGGTGTGCTTACAAGCCAAAATGGAGTTGCTTTGGTATCAGCTGTTACCAAAGCGAAGGGAATCTTTGCTCACAAAATAACCGTAACAGAAGGAACACTTCATATTGGTGAAACCGTAAAAGCAGAGATTTCAAAACCAGCAAGAAATAATACTGCTAGAAACCATACTGCTACTCATATTTTGCATAAAGCATTAAAAGAAGTATTAGGGAATCACATTGAGCAGGCTGGTTCCAATGTAACTGCAGATAGTCTTCGCTTTGACTTCACTCATTTTGAAGGGATATCTAAAGAAGATTTAGGCAAAATTGAAACCATTGTAAATGATCAAATTGATTTATTTTTACCTGTTATAACGGAAGAAATGTCTATTGAAGAAGCTAAAAATACGGGAGCTACAGCGTTATTTGGTGAAAAATACGGTGATACCGTACGTGTGGTTTCGGTGGGAGATTACAGCATAGAGCTTTGTGGTGGTACTCATATTACAAACTCAGGACAAATCGGAGCATTTCGTATTGTCAGTGAAAATGGGGTAGCTGCAGGTATTCGAAGAATAGAAGCAATCACAGGCTCAGGACTTTATCAAAAATTAAAAGCGGAAGAAGAAACGATTCAGAATGCAGCAGATATACTGAAAACCAATGTATCTGGCTTAATGAACCGTATCGTTTCATTAAACGAAGAATCAAAATCAGTAAAAAAAGAACTGGAAGAGTTGAAAAAACAAACAATAAATTCCGGACTAGATCAATTGATTGCTGAAGCAAAAGTAGTAAATGGAATTCGATTGATTACGAAGGAATATCAAGATTATGAAATTAATGATCTGAGAAATCTTTCCGATGAAATTAAAGCTTCTGAAAAAAATATCATCAACGTATTTGCATCAAACAATGGTGGTAAAGTGACCTTTATGGTGTCTGTATCCGACGATCTTTTAGAAAAAGGATATCATGCAGGCAACATGATTAAAAAAATTGCTGCAGCAGCTGGTGGCGGAGGCGGCGGAAAAGCTGACATGGCTCAAGCAGGAGCAAAAGATCCGTCCAAAATAGAAGATGCCTTCGCGGTAGCAGAATCATTACTCTAATCGTATGACAACAAAAAGAATATTACAAGATTATTAAACTTTATAAAATCACTTGTTTCTGGTGGAATTCTTTTGCTATAATAACCGTAAGAAAGAAGGTGAGCAGAATGGACAGAAATACGATATTATTTAACAGCCCTGAGAAGGTTGAGCAGCAAACGACGGAAGATATTTTAAAAACTGTTTATAATGCTTTGGAAGAAAAAGGCTACAATGCAATTGACCAAATGGTAGGTTACATTCTGTCAGGTGACCCTTCTTATATTACAGGTCATAACAATGCAAGGAATATTATTCGGCATATTGAACGAGATGATCTTGTAGAAGAGTTACTTAGAGCATTTTTAAAGAAATAGAGAAAAGCGGGCTGCATAGTCCGCTTTCTTTTTTTTGTCATATGTATAATAAAAACACATCACATAAAAAGATGAAATGATGTTGTCTATGATATTGATAGGAGATTAAAATTTATGAAAATTATTGCACTTGACGTGGGAGATAAAACCATTGGAGTCGCTGTTAGTGATGAGCTACAATTGATTGCCAATGGATTATTAACTATTGAACGAGTCGGAATCAGAAAAGATACAGGACGTGTCATCGAATTGGTAAAGGAACATAACTGTGGCACCGTAGTAGTAGGACTCCCAAAGAATTTAAACGGAACAGATAGTATCCAAACTGAAAAGGTTTATGCATTCAAAACTATGCTAGAAAACAAAATGAGAAGTACTGGTTTGAGCACCATTGAAGTTGTATTTCAAGACGAAAGACTGACAACAAAAATGGCCGAAAAAGTCTTGATTGAAGCTGATGTCAGCCGCAAAAAAAGAAAAACTGTTATTGATAAACAGGCGGCAGTGCTTATTTTACAAGGGTATTTGGATCGCTTAAGATATCTTCGCGGTACAAATGAGTAACTAGAAAAATAAAACCATAGAGATTCAAGTTTTCAGCAAATATTTTGAATATGACATAAAAATATTATCAACAAAAGGAGTAAACACATGCATAGCTTGGGAAATTTTATTCAAAATCTAAGAGTAAGCAAAAAATTGGCATTGCTATTAAGCATCTTTGTCATCTGCCTACTTTGCGTTAGTATTTTAAGTTCTTACATTATAAATGAAGTAAGAATCAACGGTAATCTATACAATCAAATTATATCCGGAAAGAATCTCATTGCAGATACACTTCCTCCAACAGAATTCATTATTGATTCTTATGCAACCGTTCTTGATATGGCCAACACGACGGATCAGGCAAAAATTGGCACTTTAGTTGGCAATTTGGACACACAAAAAGCAAGTTATGAAGAGCGACATATCTATTGGGAAGAAAACCTGCAAGATGAAAATGTTAGACAGCTTCTCATTGAAGATTCCTATCAATCCGCTACACAGTTCTTCGATGTTGCAGAAAACGAATTGGTTCCGCTTGTCCTTTCTGGTAATCAGGCTGCTGCGCAGCAATTAATTACGGAAAAATTAAGTCCGATTTATGAAACCCATAGAGCCGCTATTCATCAAATCACAGGTTTGGTCAATGAAGATAATGACGACTTTGAAAGTCATGCTTCTCATACAGCTATCACCAGTATAATCATCTTACTTATTTTAATTGTTCTTGGACTGATTACTACAATTGTTTTAGGTATCATGATTAGCAGAAACATCAGTGTTCCCGTGAACCGTTTGAAAGAATACGCTGACCGTTTGGCAAAAGGAGATACCGATTTTGTAATTGAGGAAAGTAGCAACGATGAAATTGGCGATTTAATGAGATCTTTCTCCAAAATGATTGAAGAAACAAAACTCCAGTCAGAAGCTGGAGCTAGAATCGCTCGCGGAGACCTGTCAGTTGTTATCAAGCCACGCTCTGAAAAAGACATACTGGCAATTAGCATGAATTCTATTCTTGATAGTATGACCGCATTGACTACCGAGACAAGAAAACTAACCAATGCTGCAGTAGAAGGCGATTTATCCAAAAGAGGAAATGAAGAAATCTTTGAAGGCGGTTTTAAAGAAATCGTACAAGGGATCAATCAAACCATAGAAGGTATTGTAGAACCTCTAAATGTTGCCCTTCCATTTATTGAAGCGATTGCAAATGGAGAAAACATACAAGAAATCGATAATGTATATGAAGGACAGTACCAAACTTTGATTGAAAATCTGATGAAAGTAAGAAACTCTTTTTATTTACTTCGTACCGAATCAACAGAGCTTGCAATGACCTTTATCAATGGTGATTTTTCCTATGAACCAGATTTGAGCCAACTTGGTGGAGGCTATCGCGACATCATGAATAGTGTCAATAAAGCCTTGAATAGTATAGTTGTTCCACTAAGAATCGCTGGGAACTACCTGAAGCAAATTGGAAACGGTGCAATTCCGGAAAAAATCCACGATGAGTATCCTGGAGATTTTCAAGATATCTTCAATAGCATCAATGAATGTATCGATGGGCTAAGTGCATTGGTAGAAGGTCGAGATGTACTTAAGAAGATGAGCCTTAACGATTATACCACTGAGGTTAAGGGTACCTACCATGGGATTTACGCAGACATTGCTGAAGCAATCAATATGGTATCCTTCCGGGTAAAAAACACAGCACGCATCATCAATAATATTGCATTAGGTGATCTTTCTGATTTGGAACCGCTTAAAGAAATTGGAAGACGTTCTGAAAATGATATTCTAATCCCAGCTGATATTCAAATGATTGAAAATATCAAGTATGTCATTGAAGAAGCCAATGCTCTGCGTAATGCCGTGCTAGAAGGAAATCTTGATTACCAATCAGACGACACACAATTCAGTGGAGCATGGAAAGAACTCGTAGATGGTATGAATCACATTTTAGTTGAAGTATCTGGTCCAATCAAGGACGTTACTTCTGTGATGGACGATATTGCAAGCGGTAATCTGCATACCTCTCTACAGGGAAATTATCTTGGTGAATTTGAGAAGCTGACTACCTCTGTGAATACCACTGCTAATATGCTTAGCGTACTGGTTGATGAACTAACTGAAGTCATTGGCAGTATTGCACAAGGAAATCTAAATTTAAACCACATGAGACAATATCGAGGAGATTTTGTCAGCTTATCTGACTCCCTTAATGTGATTATCGACTCCCTCAATGATGTGATGAAAGACATCAACGAGGCAGCAGAACAAGTAGCATCAGGTTCAAGACAGGTTTCAGAAGGTAGTCAGAGCTTATCACAAGGTTCTACAGAACAAGCCAGTGCAATTGAAGAACTTACTGCATCTATGTCAGAAATTGCCCATCAGACGAAACAAAATGCAATCAATGCGAATCAAGCAAATGAACTTGCATCGACTGCAAAAGAAAATGCGCTTGAAGGCAATGAACATATGCAGGAAATGCTACATTCCATGGAGGACATTAGTGATTCATCGAATAATATCTCAAATATTATTAAAGTCATCGATGACATTGCATTTCAAACAAATATTCTAGCATTAAATGCTGCAGTTGAGGCGGCCAGAGCAGGGCAACATGGAAAAGGGTTTGCTGTTGTTGCAGAAGAGGTAAGAAATCTTGCTGCTAGGAGTGCGGAAGCCGCTAAAAACACGACCGAACTCATCGAAGGATCCATTCAAAAAGTTCAAGTTGGAACAAAAATAGCAAACGAAACAGCATCTGCTTTAATTGAGATTGTTGATGGAGTGGAAAAAGCTGCAAGCTTGGTTGGAGATATTGCCGTTGCATCAAATGAGCAGGCCTCTGGCATCACTCAGATTAACAAAGGAATCGAGCAAGTATCTCAGGTAATCCAGAATAATTCAGCGACTGCAGAAGAAAGTGCTGCTGCCAGTGAAGAGCTTTCGAGTCAGGCTGAAATGCTTAAATCAATGGTTGGAAAATTCCAACTAAAAGAGGGTCAAGCCATGCTTGGTAAACCTCAATCAGAACAGATGCAAATAGGCAATGCTTCGAAAGCGCAATCTAGTCTGAATATCTTTTTAGATGATGACTTTCATAGTTCAAAGTACTAATGAAATAAATTTACAAAAACATTTGAATAATCGATACAGAACACAATGATTCTAGATTCTGAAGAAAGAATTTGAAAAGACCTATTAAAAATAAATGGATAGGTCTTTTCATTTTTTTGTTTTCTTTTCAAGAAATAAGATTGATTTAGCCGAATCTGGGAATTTAATTATCGTGGTTTACTAACTATATTGTTTTGTCAGATTCAAAGAATTTTATTTAAATGCATCAAAGACAAAATCATTAACCATTTGCTCTCATTCATCAGAGGTAAAACAATTTGCCAATTTGTTCTATGGTATATTATTGATAAAGGGAGGTCCTTGAACATGAAAGTAGTTGAATCCATGATTCGTAATCTTAAAATCAAAAATAAGATGTCACTTTTGATTAGTATTTTTGTCATTTGTCTTATCCTAATTAGTATGATTAGCTATTTTGTCATTGACAAAGTTAAAATCGATGGACACATTTATCAAAAAATATCTTCGGGCAAAGATTTAATCGCAGATATATTGCCTCCACCAGAATATATCATTGATTCATATGCCACAGTACTAGATATGGCGATTACTACAGATCAATCTCGGATTCAAAAAATGGTAACAGATTTAAATACACAAAAGTCTCTATACGATGAGCGTCACGCATTTTGGCTTGAAAACCTACAAAATAAAAATGTCGAGGAATCACTTTTAACCGACTCCTATTCTTCAGCCATCGAATTTTATGAAATTGCTCAAAATCAGCTAGTTCCAATGGTATTGAGCGGTGATCATGTGGCCGCTCAAAAAATCATCACAGAACAATTAACTCCTATCTTTGAAACTCATCGAGGGTATATTAATCAGGTTGTTGCACAAGTAAATATAGATAATTCATCTTTTGAAAAAGAAGCCTCTAGGACTATCGCCTTCAGCGTTTTTGTCCTTTCAATTCTTGTGATTGCTGGTTTAGGTTCTACAATTATCCTTGGATTTAGCATCAGCAATTCAGTCAGTATTCCAATCAATCGGTTAAAAAATTTAGCAGACAGACTTGCAGTCGGGGACACTGAACTAGATATTCAAGTTGACTCAAAAGATGAAATCGGTGATTTGATGCATTCATTTTCAAAAATAATTGCCAATACAAATGAACAAGCCGGAGCAGGAGCTCTTATTGCCAATGGAGACTTATCTGTTTTTATCCAACCCAAATCAGATAAAGATATCATGGCATATAGTATGAATTCTATTATATATAGTTTGCGCTCTCTTACAGAAGAAACAGAAAAGCTAACAACTGCGGCAGTCGCTGGTGACTTAACACAGCGTGGAAATGAATCGTTATTCAACGGTGGATTCAAAGATATCGTCGTTGGTATTAACGTGACTTTAGATGGGATTGTAGGTCCTCTCAATGCAGCATTATCATTCATTGAAGATGTGGCAAATGGAAAAGAACTAAAGGAAATTGAAAACGTATATCAAGGACAATATAAAAATTTAATCAATCACCTAATGATGCTCAAAGGTTCTTTGGAACTTTTAAATGTAGAAAGTACCGAGCTGGCAAATGCTTATATAAAGGGTAATTTCTCATATCAACCAGACTTAGCACAACTAAAAGGTGGTTACTACGATATCATGCATAGCGTTAATGAAGCATTGAATAGCGTGATAACGCCACTTCAAATTTCAGGTAATTATATGAAAAAAATTGGAAACGGAGAAATCCCAGTTAAAATAGAGGGAGAATATCCTGGAGATTTTCAAGTAATAGTTAATAGTATCAATGACTGTATTGATGGCCTTAGCGCGTTAATTGAAGGAAAGCAGATATTATATAGCATGAACTTAAATGATTATTCAAAACGTGTAGAAGGAACATATCGAGGAATTTATGATGAAATTTCTCAATCAATTAACGGAGTATCTGATCGAGTCACCAATATTGTACGTATCATAGAAAACATATCTATCGGTGATTTATCTGATTTAGATGAATTAAAATCAATTGGGAAAAGAAGTGATAATGATATTATCGTTCCGTCTATGTTACAATTGGTAAATCATATTCATGCATTGATTCAAGAAGCTACTACGCTTTCTACCGCCGTAATAGATGGAAATCTACATTACAGAACTTCTTCGGATTCTTTCCATGGCGCTTGGAAAGACCTAGTAACTGCTATGAGTAAAATTTTGGTTGAAGTTTCCAAACCAATCTTAGATGTCACCAAAGTTATGGATGACATTGCAAAAGGTAATTTAAGCACAACGGTTTCTAGCCAATACAAAGGTGAGTTCAGTAAACTAGCAACGTCAGCAAATATAACTGCTGCCATGCTCCACAACATTGTGGAGGAATTGACGGTGGTCATTGGTAATATTTCCGAAGGAAATCTGAATTTAAACCATACAAATCACTATCCTGGTGATTTTATAAATATATCAAATTCCCTGAATGTCATTATTGATTCATTGAACAATATTCTCAGGGATATCAATGAATCTGCTGAGCAAGTTTCTTCTGGTTCAAAACATGTTTCGGAAGGTAGCCAAGTACTTGCCCAAGGTGCTACGGAGCAGGCAAATACTATTGATGTTTTAACAACATCTATGGTAGATATTTCAAACCAAACCAAGCAAAATGCAATCAACGCCAATCAAGCCAATGAACTTACATCTGTTGCAAAAGAAAAAGCTGTTATGGGGAATCAACATATGCAGGACATGCTTCAATCTATGAACGACATCAATGATTCCTCAAACAATATTTCAAACATTATTAAAGTCATTGACGATATTGCTTTCCAAACAAACATTTTGGCCCTTAATGCAGCAGTAGAAGCAGCAAGAGCAGGAGAACATGGAAAGGGATTTGCGGTTGTAGCAGAGGAGGTAAGGAGCTTAGCTGGTAGAAGTGCTGAAGCAGCTAGAAATACCACCAATTTAATTCAAGGTTCCATACAAATAGTACATTCAGGAACAAAGATTGCGAATGAAACGGCTTCTGCACTAACAGAAATTGTTGATGGAATCGAAAAGGTAGCGAGTCTTGTCAATAATATTGCCATTTCGTCAAGCGAGCAAGCCGCAGGAATCATACAGATTAACAAAGGAATCGATCAAGTTTCCCAAGTTGTTCAAAATAATTCAGCAACATCGGAAAAAAGTGCAGCCTCTAGTCAAGAACTTTATAATCATTCGGAGACACTAAAAAATATGATTAATAAATTCCAATTAAAATCAAATGGTTCAAGTAGCACTAGCAATCAAGAAAAGATGTTTTTAGAAGAGGCCAACCCTAACTCAGAATACTAGAAAGTTGAATTTGGTGATAATATGATAAAAATAGCAAAGAAAGATTTATTTGATCGAATCGCTAAATACTATGGATTATTTTTCTCCTATCAAACAAATACCTATGGTCGCTTATTTGATAAGGTCTACAATGAACTTGATTTAGTTCTTTATCGCGAGATCATTGACGTCGGCTGCGGTACTGGTGCATTGTGTAAAGAATTATACAAAAGGGGATTTAACGTAACTGGATTAGATAGCAGTAAAGAAATGCTATCCGTAGCAAAGGATAAACTAAAGGGAAGGGCAATCAATCTGATTCATTCAGATATTCTTATTGACAACACTCTGGCAGAAAAAACCTTTGATGTTTCTATTACTTCATTTGTTGCTCATGGATTGAAAAAAGAAGAAAGAAATATACTCTATCGTCAGATGGAACGAATCACCAAACATATGATTATCATCTATGATTACAATGAAAAACGATCAATGATCACAAACATTTTGGAAACGCTTGAAGGTGGGGATTACTTTAATTTTATTCACTCGGTGAAAGACGAATTGCATCAGCACTTCAAAAATCTGCAAGTAATTGATTTAGGAGATCATGCATCTTGCTATGTCATTCGAGTCTCGTATTAGGAAGTAGAGAGTCATAACTATTCCTAAAATCATAATTTTGGGAATAGTTATATTAAAAAATATAGAAAGGTCCTAGATTTGTTCCAAATAAACGGATTTAGCACATCTAAGAACCTTCCCGTAAAGTCCTCAACATTTAATCCAAAAACTTTAATTGCTCTATTTTTATTATTTTATTTGATTTCATTTTTCTATTCTTTATCATATCCCCTGGATGAATGGTTCCGCACAAAATATCCCCCTTAGAATCATACCCCATATAATTCTTTTCCGCGACCTTCAGATTTTCATTTGCATAGCAATATCTACAGCCATGCTTGCATGTGTGATATGTTCCAATATCAATACTGCTATCACAAGCACATTTTAGTCTCTGATTTTTGTCTTTTACCACATCAAGCTTATATTGTCCAATCCGTTCTAAAAGCTCTTTGTCGATACAGCTTGCTTGGTGTATTCCATGTTCAGCACAGTCTAAATCTACACCACATGTCTCGAGTTTAAGTTCAAATTCCTTGGCTACCTCAGAAAAAAACGCTAAAACATTCATTTTTTCATCTCGATTAGGTAGACGCCATTTTAATTGCCTCATATTTCGTTTTGTTTTTTCATAAGGGTTTAGAAACCCTACAATAACTTTTTCTGTAAAACCACACAATTTGGCTGCATATCGATAAAACTGCTCTTTATGATATGCCACGGAATACCGATCAGTAAATAAAATCGGGTCATATCTCCAGATGACTCTATGTGAGCCAATATCTGATGATAATCTTTGAAAATAAGAAACAAGAAATTGTTCTTTATCTGGCAAATTACATTCTATATCTTTGTCGTAAGGATTCAATGTAAATTGAAAATAATAAGGATACCGTTCAATCAAATGAAGATGTTCCATCATCGGCATAGGATTTTTCGTCCAGAATACAATCCCATCAATTACATCAGGCAAAAGACTCACTTTACTAATCTGGTCTGTATTCATAGGATTTCGTGTCAAAACAAATCCCTCTAAAATCCGTTGGTAAAACCAATCAGAAAAGTATGCAGGAATGTCCGTTCTGCGACTTACACTAAGAATCATGGTTGCCTTTATAGATATCTAGGAATCAATATAGTTTGCCCAGGATAAATTTGATCTGCTGAAATATCATTGATTTGACAGATCTCATAAATAACAGCGCGGGTATCCTGATCTGTTGGTCCAAACTGAGATGCCAAATCCCATAAAGTATCACCAGACTGAATCAAAACTTGTGTATAGCTGTCTTTTGTGAGACATTCTGAATCAGTCATACCAAAAGCTGTGCCAGCAAAACTAAAGAGAGCAATTAGAACAACCGTAAGGAATAAAATAAACCGAAACTTTGATTTAATACGATACTTTTTCTTCATCTTGACATCCTCCCGAACATGCAAACATTTGTTCTTTTTTATATCATAACGGAATGTATGTTCTTTGTCAAGAGTTTTGTGAACATTTGTTCTTAACATGCTCCAAATCGATAACTCAGATATCCCCATTCTTTTTGCATTGATTCATATAAACGAAACAAATACAATGGATTACATTGATTCATTCACCACAATCCAAATATTACCTTGCTGCTCGTTTCCATTTTCATCAAGGAGTATTGGTTGGATTAGATTTATCGTGACTTCCCCATCCTCCCAAGCAAATTTCACGACGGCTTTTTTGGCATATGGATCCGTATAGATTCCTGTCAATTTGGCGTTGGCAAGGTTTAATTGCTCAAGGGCAGCGGACTGAGGATTTCTTAAGATTTCACCTCTTTCTTTCCCTTCTCCAAAGCCACCATCTGCCTGAATTTGATATGCAGAAGCAAAGGCTGAGAAATCAGGAAAGCCATAGCGATATGCCTGTTCAAAATCAGCCTTAGACTGAATCTGGTCATAATGCTGCCACGAATCATCCGTCACCTTATATGCTCCTTGGTTTTTCTTGATCGTGATGGTTTCTTTTGCCACATACACGGATGGATTTGACGTTCTAAAATAGTAGTAAATATCGATGGTATTCTGATCGATTATGTCAATCACATAGTCGCCATTCCACGGCCATGGGCTAGACATACCAAGCCAGTAAGCTCCATTTTCAGCTACGTCTCCAATTGTCAGATAAACTTCCATCGAATCACATAATGTATGAATTGTATTTGCATCTCTTTGAGAGTACGCATCAGCCCATTGATTTGCAAATTCCGTTTCATTCAAATTGGAACCGTCTACTGCATCTGTAAAAGTACATCCAATAGATATGACAGCAATTGTAATTACGATAATCAAGCTTGTCATTTTCATTTTTCTATTGTTTGCAATCATTGTAATCCGTTCTTTCATTCCTTTTGTGTTGCTATTCATAGATGTTGCCAATTGGAATATGTCGGTTTTCTTTTCACTATGCTGAATGAAATCCACCAGAAGCTTCCCATAAGCAAGACGCTCCGCTTTGTTCATTTCTTTGATGACACTATAATCGCATGCCAGTTCGCAATCTCTTTTCGAAAGTATCGCCGCAACCCATACAAGCGGATGAATCCAATACATTGCAAGCAGTCCACAGCGCAGAGTTGACCAAAGTAAATCATGATGGTAGTAATGACTCACTTCATGAGCAATGGCAGATTGTAATTGCTTTTCGTTTTCAGCAACTTTTTCCGGAACAAAAATTGCTGTTTCACTGAAGATATGAAAAAGGCAAGGAGAACTCAGCCCTTCGACAACATATATTGAAAGTTCTTTTCCACCATTTAAAAATACACTCCTCAAATAGGAACTGCCTTTTCTCAATGTTTTTCCAAATCGATGATTCACATAAATAAGCCATGCTCCAAAAAATATCGTTCCGAGAATCCAAACAATCATCAATACTAATTGCCAATCAATTGCCGCCGCCTTCGATATTCCATCTCCGCTGACGACAACGCCAGTACGGACATTGTCCATAATAAAAACGGTATTGTCTAAAAGACTAGCCTGAGCCGTTCCATCAAGCACATGATTGACATTCGAGGCGTTGTGGATTAAGTTCGTACCACTTTTTGCGACATTCATTACACTAAAAGAAGTACCCATAGAAAATATTGAAAGAAAACTAACACTGACAAGACGCAGTGCTACAATCCCCCATAGTCCATATTGTAACAATGGGTTGATACGTTTTCTGAAAATCAACCGAATCACTAAAACCATTAGAATGAGAACGGAAGATGAAACAAATGTATTTATCATTTTAATTCCTCCTCTGCTTTTTTCAATATCCCATAAAGTTCATCGATTTCAGCCTTTGATATATTCTTTTTCTCCACCATGGTATTGAGCATCAGGCCTAAACTCCCCGAATAGACCTTATATAGAAAACTCTCCGTCTCCCCCATCACGGTTTCTGTTCTTTCAACAGCTGGATAGTATTCCTTTGCTTTCACACTTTTCTGGTATGTGATCACACCTTTTGTTTCCATCCGACCAAGCATCGTAATAACGGTATGCTTGCTCCATCCTGTGGATTCTTTTAATATAGCAGTTAGTTCTGTAATGGTCTTCGGTGCTGATTGCCATAGAACATTCATAATAATCCATTCTCCATCTGATAAACGAATTCTATTTTGATTCATTTTTCCCATCATCATCATCTCCCTCAAAAAAAGTAAACAACTGTATACCTCACAGTAACACATAGGTACACAGTTGTCAACCAAGTTCATATGATTCATGAATGAGCCTCCCTCCACGAATCGATGGTAGGACAGATTCACCAAGATAGTAGGACAGATTCACCAAGATAGTAGGAGCGACTCACCAAAATCAACTATAAATATCGATCCGCAAATCGCTGATACAGCTTGTCAGTCCATGCAAGCAACCGTTCCCGCTTGAAAATTCCGACGACAAATAAAATGGCTGCAATGGTTCCAAGAATAATCAATCCTTCATAACTGCCATGGTAAAACATTCTGCCCATAGCCACACTTCCAATCATTGCCGGCGTTCTCCCAAGGATTGAAATAATAAGAAACGGTACAATCTTCATTTCTGAAACACCAGCAGCATATGCAAATAAATCTTTTGGTATTCCTGGGATTAAATAGATGATAAAAAGGAGAAAGAACGCGCGTTTGCTATTGAGTGTTGTTACAAAACGGCCAAACTTTTCCTCACCAAATATGACGTGAAGTGCTCGTTTACCAAGGATTCTAGCCAGATAAAAAGTAATTGCTGTGCCAAGAATGACTCCGACCATAGAATACAAGAATCCAAACACATAAGAATATGCGTATCCTGCCGCAAATTGAAGTGCCTGCCCTGGCAAAATCGATATTACAATTTGAATAATTTGAAGTCCAATATAAATAAAGATACTTGCAGTCTTATACTGGGTCAATAATTGATTGATTTCATCCAAGCTTTGAAATCGTGCAATTAATTCTGGTTGTGTAAAATACACATAAACAGGTACTGCGATTACAATACCAAACAATATCAATAGTTCGATGATAGAAACAAGCGTTCTAATCTTGATTCGTATGTTTTCTTTTTTATGTTTATCCATTGCCCTAACCCCACATCAAGTATTTATATTCAAATCTCTACCCAACCATGGAAAAAAGGCACAGAAATTCTGTGCCCACCTGTTCTATTTTTGTTTTAGAAGATTTCCATCATACAGTGCCTGCAATGCCTTAATCACCCCAAACTTTGAATGTTCGTAAGTCAAGCCCCCTTGAAAATATACGATGTACGGTGGTCTGATTGGTGCATCAGCACTCAGCTCGATGGATGAACCCTGAACAAAAGCACCTGCGGCCATAATAACTTGGTCACCATAGCCTGGCATATCCCATGGAACTGGCTTTACGTGTGCATCAATTGGAGCTGCTGCTTGAATTCCTTCACAAAATGCAATAACAGCCTGCGGTGATTCTAGCTTCACGGCTTCAATAATATCACTTCTTTTGTCGTCCGGTTTCGGACAAACATCATAACCTAGTTTTTCAAATACTTTTGCACATAAAATCGCACCTTTTACTGCACCATTTACTGTTTTTGGTGCAATAAAAAGGCCTTGAAACATGGTTCTAGTCTGTCCGAAGGTCAATCCACATTCACCTCCAATGCCAGGTGAAGTCATGCGATAAGAAATGCTTTCTATTAAATCCCCTCGTCCAGCAATATAGCCACCCGTTAGCGCAAGTCCGCCGCCAGGATTCTTGATGAGGGATCCTGCAATGACATCAGCACCCACTTCTGTAGGTTCTTGTGTATCTAAAAACTCACCATAACAATTATCTACCATACAAACAATTTCTGGTCGAATCCCTTTTACAAAGGAGGCCCATTCTCTAATTTCATCAATGGTAATGGCTTTTCTCCATCCATATCCTGTGGCACGCTGTACCGTTACCATTCTCGTTTTATCTGAAATCGCTTCTTTTAGCGCATCAAAATCAATGGTTCCATCTTCCTTTAATTCAACCTGCTTGAAGGTAATCCCAAATTCCTTTAATGATCCCTTCCCTTCTCCACGAATCCCAATGACTTCTTCTAAAGTATCATATGGTTTTCCCGTGCAATAAATCAGCTCATCACCTGGTCTTAATATCCCTGTTAACGTTAAAGTTAACGCATGTGTACCATTCACAATGATGGGTCTTACCAATGCAGCCTCCGTTTTAAAGATTGTTGCATATACCTTTTCTAAAGCTTCACGACCAGGATCATCGTAACCATACCCAGTGTTCCAGCTAAAATGCATGTCTGATATACGGTGTTTTTGGAATGCATCCAGTACCTTATACTGATTATATGCCATAATGTCATCCAAATCCTGATAGATATCAGAAACTTGCTTTTCCGCAGTATCGATTGCATTTAGAACGGTTTCATTGATTCCAAAAGATTGATTTAATAATTGATATGTATTTTTTTGCATTTTATCTCTCCATTTATTTACATAATATCGTTATAGTATTTTACAGAGCTCCCATTGAAAATTTCTGGTTTGCTCTATTCTTTTTGTTTCATGCTTCCTATTTCTCAAATTCTTCATCCCACTCAAAGTTTCTGACTAAATCTTCTTTTACGTTCTTCTTATGATTTGCATAGAGCTGAGTTGTGGTTATCTGTTCATGATCCAAAAGGGCCTGTACATCAAAGATGGAATTTCCCCTTCCGATCAGTGAAGTAGCCGCAGTTGCTCTCAGCTTATGTGGACTATATCCTTGTTTTCTAGAAGTAGCAAGACCAATTGAAGTATATTTTTTAACCAGCTCCCGAATTTGCCGCTCGGTCATTCGTTTTCCTTGCAAGGATAAGAACAAAGCATCCCGATTTACTTCATCCAATTTTTCTTCTGAAGCTCGTTCTTCTGTTAAGTATTCATTGATTGCTTTTAATACAGAATGATTTAAAGGCATAAGGGACTCCTTTCCTCTTTTTCTGTAGATTTTGAACTCACCACGTTGAAAGTGAAAGGAAGAAACATTAAGCTGCTGAAGCTCTGAAAGACGCAATCCATAAGTCAGAAAGAGCATTAAAATTGCTTTATCTCTTTTTTTTGTCTTTTCCCAAAAGGTTCTTTCTTTTTCCGTCAGATTGCTTCCAGAGGAAACGGCATCCAGCATCCGCATGACTTCATCATCTTGAAGTGCCTTGATTTCCCTTTCTCCCGGTTTTGGTAGTTTAATCGGATCAAAACCATCGGTGATATTCTTGCTGATCAGTTCATCTCGATAAAGGTATTTAAAGAATACCGATATGGAAGATTTCTTTCGTGCAAGAGATTTCTTATCATTTTCGTAAATATACACCGCCTTCTCTTTTTCTACCTTATATCTTCGGCAATAATCAATAAATATATTGATATCTACCGCTTTCACCCCTTCCAAATCCTCTATTTTGATGTTTTTTGAGGTTTCAGCGCATGTCAAGTCTGTTTCTTGCATTAAATATTGAAAAAAGAATTTTAAATCCTGAAGATATGCCAGCCTAGTCATCGGCAAAACATTGCCTTTTAGATAGATAAAAAAACCATGTAAAAAACGAGGCATTTCATCTTGAATCCCCTGACATTTTTCCATAATATCATTTTCTTTTAAAATAATATTATCTGGTTTATCACTCTTATTATGAATTCTTAGTTCTTTTTTTACTGCCATAATTACTTCCCCTGATTTTTAGCAAACCCTATTGATCCAAGAGATCATAGACTGAATTGCCTCTTCTTCACGTTCAAACAAAGACAAATTGAACCATTTCATCGTGTCATACCTTTTGAGCCATGTCAGTTGCCGCTTTGCATAATGCCGCGTATTTCTCTTTACAAGGCGAATCGCTTCTTCAAGGTCATATTCACCATGGAAAAAACCAATGATTTCTTTGTATCCAATGCCCTTCATAGAGATATGTTCTTCTGAAAGACCTTGATTTAACAAAAACCTAATTTCTTCCAAAAGCCCATTTTCCATGAGCATATCGACGCGCAAATCAATTCTCTTGTAAAGCTCGTCTCTGTCCCTTGTCAGCCCTATCAAAATGCATCGATAGTCCTTTGTATCAACAAAAGATTCCTGAAATTCTCTGATTCCTTCTCCTGTCGTTTGAAAAACTTCTATGGCTCGAATCACTTTTTTTAGGTTGTTTGGATGGATTCGTTCTGCTGCTGATGGATCAAGGGATTTTAGCTTTTCATGTACGGATTCCACCCCTTGTTCTTCCGCCATTTTTTCCAGCTCTCGGCGAAGGCTCTCCTGTCCAGGCATAACCGAAAAATCCATATCGTAAATCAATGAATTGATATAGAGTCCTGTGCCGCCAGATACAATCGGCTGTTTTCCATGTTGAAAAATATCCCGTATATACCCTTTTGCCATGGTTTGATATTCTGCCACAGAAAAAGGGTCCTTTGGATCAATTTCATCCACCAAATAGTGCTTGGCTTGGCTTAATTCCTCCTTGGTGGGCTTTGCACTTCCAATATCCATATACCGATAAATCTGCATAGAATCAGCAGATACAATCTCTCCCTCAAAGGCCTTTGCCAACTCGATGGCGTATTTGGTTTTTCCTACCGCAGTAGGTCCTGCAATAAACAGTACTGTATTTTCTAATTTCTTCATATTTAAACCCGCTTAAACATTTTTTCAATTTCGTATTTGCTCATTCTTATAAAAGTCGGTCTACCGTGAGGACAAGAGTAAGGGTTCTTTGTTTTTGCAAGGTCAGCCATCAGTTGATGAATTTCCTTTTGATCCAATACATCATGGGCTTTTACCGATTTTTTACAAGCATTGGTAATAATCTTATTAATCTTCCTTTGGTTCTTCAGATCTTCTTGATCTGAGATGTTGTCAAATAAGTACTCGATAAACTCTTTTGCCTCTTCTAAGTCCATATAAATTGGTATTTCCTTGATGATATATGACGTAGGTCCAAACTCCTCTACAGCAAAACCAAGATTCGAAACAAACTCAGACATCCCTTCCATCTGATTTTTCATAGCCTGAGTTACATTAACAACAAATGGCGTCAAAATCAACTGTTGATCTTTGTCTTCTCTTTCGTATTCTGCAAGAAGCTGTTCATAAAATACTCGCTCGTGGGCAGCATGCTGATCCACCAAATAAAAGCTCTCTTCGTCAGAGGCAACAAGATACGTACCAAATAGGGCCCCCATCACATGAAGCTCGCTAATATCAAAATGCTTTCCCCTTTGCACTCCTTGCATATCGTCTTCTAGCACAACCTTGGCTTTCGTTTGAGTCTCAGTGTATGGGTTTTCTTGAATCTTAGAGAAATATTCAGACTGGCTTTCCGCTATAATCTCTAACGACGGCTCCAGTACCGCTGGCTTTTTTTCTTCTATTCTTTTTTCAAATGATGGCGGTTTTGCTTGACCTACTTGAACTTTCTGATTGGGAATTTCCTGCGAAAATACCCGATTTGTCTGCTCCGCCTGCTTTTCCTTTCGTTTTTCAGACAATAATTTTTTTATGTCAACCTGTTCTTCCCTTTTTACCAGTTTTCCCTGTAAGAAACCTTGCTGATTTCCTCTACTCATATTAGTATCGGTTGATTTCACTAGGTTTTCTGCTGTTCCAACAAAATCCTTTCGTTTAAATATGTTGCTCTCTTTAATTTCAGGTATGGCTTCTTTGGTCTGCAATCCCGATCGTATCACACGAGCAACAAATTCTCGCACCATTTTTTCATCAGAAAACCGAACTTCCTTTTTATTTGGATGAATGTTCACATCAAGCTGGTCTGATGCAATCTGCAAAAATAAAAACGTAATCGGATACCTACCATCAAACAATTTTTCGTGATACGCATCCGTGACCGCCGCTTCCAAAAGCTTACTACCAATATATCTGCCATTGACAAAGAAAATCTGACTCTTACGATTTGTTTTACTTTGGTTTGGTGGCGATACATACGCAGATAACGTAATATCGCCTTGCTGACCCGTTACAGGAATCAATTTTTCTCCAATTTCTTTGCTATATATGGTCAAAATATTGGAATATAAATCACCTTTTCCCGGTGTGGAAAAGAGAATATTTCCGTTATTAATCAACCGAATCTTTATCGCTGGATAAGCTAACGTCATCTTAGAGACAAAGTCTATAATCACCGTACTTTCTGTAGCATCTGCTTTCATAAACTTTTGTCTGGCAGGCGTATTGAAAAATAGGTCTTCAATGACCAATGTAGTACCATCAGGACAACCAGTGTCCTCTTTTTCCAGCACCGTTCCGCCTTCAAGCTTGACACGAATCCCACTTTTATCCTCAGCCGTTTTTGTAACCAACTCAATACGAGAAACCGCCGAAATACTAGCAAGAGCCTCACCACGAAATCCAAGGCTATCTAAGTGCTCTAAATCGTCTGCTGCCTTGATTTTGCTGGTTGCATGACGTTTGAAAGCAAGATCAATATCCTGCTTCATAATACCGCAGCCATTATCCGTCACTCTAATATATGATTTTCCACCATTTTTGATTTCTACCACAATAGAAGTTGAACCCGCATCAATGGCGTTTTCCAGCAGCTCCTTGACGATTGAAAGGGGGCGATCCACCACTTCTCCCGCCGCAATCTTATCCGCTACATGCTTGGGCAATTCCTGAATGTGTTTTATCTCATTGTTGTTCTTTTCTTCCATCGTTCACTTCCTGTTATATGGCTTTTCGTGATAACTTTGATATTCCGTCAATACCACTTTCTACATAATAAAAAACCTGCATGATAGTTATTTCAGTACATTTCTCAGTATGTACATTATACTATAAGACAGGTCATTGTATCAAATCTATATTTTGCATTCATGATTCATCTATTAGGTTATATTATCAACATATAACCTAACAGATGGATATTTCATTACTGTTCACCTTTAATTGATGAAAGCAAAGTAAAAATTCCTCTTCAACGCTCAAAAAAGATCTTTCTGAAAAATCTGGTTTGGTTATAATAGAGGGAGTCGTATCAAAAATTTCATATCCCATCAGCTCCAAAAATTCATAATAAAGCATTGCATCATCAATCTCGCAAATCACCTGTTCTTCCTCTTGATCTAGATCATCGATACCAAATTTTTTATAAATCATCCCTTGAAGCTTCTCTTCCATCTGATGATATTGAGGTAGGTTTTGTTTAACAGGCCTTGTGATATCTGAAATATAGCTCTCACTTGCATCATGAAGCAAACAAGCTAGTTGTATCTTTTCCGTATATCCTCTATACTCCGCTTCCCGAAAACAGTTGATAGAATGCTGTGCAACAGAATAAAAATGCGCAAAATGGCCATTCGCCCTTGTCATAAGCGATAACGCGTGTGCAATATCTTTCATGCTGATATCTTCCATCACTGGTTCCAACGGATAAAACTTGATTTTTGAAAATGTTAAAATGTAATCTCCCATATCTAACCCTTTCGTTTGGATGCTATTGTTCGAAGGTTATTCACTACAAATCCATCCCATTCAGAACTTCTTTTAATTGCTTTACCTCTTCATCTGATAAGGTGGCACCTTTTCCCATCTTGCCTTCTTCATGGTGCCAATCTCGCAGGTCAAATTTTGCTGGCCGATCATTCCAGCTCACTTTATTGAGCTCCTTTGTCCATCCCTTACTGTTTTCAGATAGCACTGCAATTTTTTCTGTAATTTCATATTTGAATTCTGCCATTTTTGTACTCCTTTTCACTGATTCTATTGTTTCACTTGATGCGTATACAACTAACTATATCAAAATGATAACCGATAAGCCAGTACTACAAACAGCTTATTCATGCTTTATCATATAGCCACACTCTTATTTGCCTTTGGCAATATCACTAAGTTAGTTACAACTTACGATATCTACCTTGGCCCCGGAATTCAAGCATTCCTTTATCTCTCAGCACCTGTAGTTGTTGACGAATTTTATCCTTTACATGCTTGTTATTCGGGTGCTTTATTTCCAAACTTGCTTTGAACTGATACATTTGTTCTAACGTAAAATCTCTATTATCAATGCTATTTACACAATTTAAAATATCAAGAATCCATCCTCCTACTGGGATCTGATTTATAAAAATATTACAACCAATCCAACCTGCATGTTTGGCACTGTTTGCAAGAGGTTTACGTTTTTCAATAATTTCTTAAGAAAAAAACATTTTGGAATCATAAGAAAATTTTTTCACCGTAAAATCCGATTTATCATAGTGCATGAAGAAAAAATTCGGATTTTGAATTGATGCAATTCGTTCAATCATAGTTTTGTATGCACCATCATTCACTTTATTCCGAATTGAGCCATTCTTCGATTTCAGTTCATATTCTTCCTTACAATTTGAACAAAAAAAAATCAGCAACAGGCTTATTATTTTCAAACTGACTGACATTAGGATGCCCACAATAAGGACAGTATAAATTCTGTCCAACCCAACTTTCCGTTATTACACGAATCCTCTGTGATTCGTTTTTATAAGATTCCGCTAATTTTTGATTCATCTGAAGGTTCATAATTTCACTCCAAAACTGTATGAAATAGAATATTATTCCCTAATCTATTCTTAATTTTTTCAATATTTTCTTTCAATATTTCAATTAAGATGCAGCTTCGTCTGGCAATGAGTGCTGCCTCACCCACAACTCCACTTCCAGCAAATGAATCCAGTACGACCTCTCCTTCATAGGTCAAAAAATGTAGAATTTGTTCACAAAGACCAACTGGTAATTCACTTTGATGAATTCGATTTTGTTTCGGTACAGGCTGAAAATTGAACATCGCAGGAAGCATTCCATTGCATCCGCTCATATAGCAAGATTTTCCCATGACATCGGATTTTTGCTTATCATATCGCATATTTCTTGCCTTGCCTTTTGAAAAAATCATAATGTCCTGTATATTTTTTGCTTTTCTCCCTGTATTGCTGATGAAGTTGCCCTTCTTCCATGCAACCTTAGAGTAATATAATAATCCAGCCTCTTTTGCATACTGTTTGATTTGATATAAATACTCATAATTATTCTCATTTTCAGCTGGTAACACTTCCGCTAAAAAACAGCCAGCTTTTAAGACCCGAGCTTTTTCTTGAATAGTAACTGAGATGGTGCATTTTTGATTGTTCTTATTTTATGTCCACTTTTCTATACAGTTTTCCTTTTGTATTGCCAGTGGTTTCAATCTTACCCTGTTCATATAAATCCGAAAGTAACTCCTTAATGCGAGTCTCTTTTAGCTCCACTACACCTACAAATTCAGAAGCTTTATACCAGACATCCGGTTGCATTTCTTCCAAAATTGCCATGTAATTTTCTAGTGTTTTTTTCGTCACCTTTTTTTCGCCGCTTTTTTTCGCCGCTTTTTTTTCGCCGCTTTTTTTCGCCGCTTTTTTTTCACTTGCTTTCTTCTCTTCTTTTTTCCTAAATTCAAGTGTTAGAATCATTCTATCCGGATCAAATTGCTCCTCAATCATAGGTTCAACCCATCCTTCGTCATACCACACATTAAAAATATTTGGAACTCCGCTTCCTGCACGTTCACCGATATTGATGAGGTTAAACATTTTCATAAGTGTTTTATTCCGTGGATCTGATACCCCACCTTTTCTCATCTGCTCTTTCCCAGTCCTACTATAACCCGGATTTTCCATAATGATCTTATCTGGCTCTTTTCGAATAACTACACCTCTGACGCCATAAAAATCTGTATTGATAAGACAATTTGCAAGTGCTTCTCTTAAAGCTTCATGTACTGGAGTGTCGTCAATACGATCTCCTCCCTTAGTTTTAAACGGTACCTTTATATCCTTGGTAATTTTGTTATATACACGAAAATAAAAATCGCAGATATTACCTGACCATTCTCCAGAGCTTGACTGTAACCGATCCGTCCAACGAATTGTAGGATCAAGTAATTCTCTATAATCTAAAAAATATTCCGGAAAATGTCTCACAATGTTGTATTCGTTTCCAAACATCAACATGCCTGCTGCTGTAGGATGTAGTTGTTTATCTACATCAGATATAGCTGCTGCACCAATACTACGCAAATACTCGGTATCATCTAATCTTTCAAATGGATGTCCAGCCTTTAATGTCCTGTGTCGGTTTCTATATCCCTGAATTGTTTCTTGATTTAAGTCTTCCATAGTCGCATCATCTAAGACTTCCATATCCATCGTGTTATCCGTCTGATCACGCAGCATAGCTTTTACTTGAAGTCTCGTACAATGATAATCTCCAGAATGATCTCTTCTAAAGGTTCCACCAAACATATCATTATTAATAAATACAGGCTTTTGCTCACGCTTTGCCATTGGTACATAAATTACAATAATTAAGTCTTCTCCGACCTCGTAAACTTCAACATCATTTTCAGATAAGAGATTTATATTTACCTTTTGTGTGTTATGAATCAAATTCCAGAAATTATCCAACAACTTCTCTTTATCCTCTATCTTTAAACCTGTCGTAATCCAACTTTTATCTTCCACTTCTTTAATCCCCAGAATAATTACTCCACCATAAGTATTAGCAAATGATGAATAGGTATCCCAGAGCGCAATAGGAAGTCCACCATTTGCTTTTTTCACCTCGCGGCGATTATCTTCTTTGTAAGAATCGAATTTTCTAATATCAAACAATTTCGACATAATTCCATCACCTCCAATACTTTATCAATCTAAATCGTATACTTAATATAGAAACTTCTTTTAATATGAAAAATCATACCAAAAACTCGAGTTGTGTATGTATCCAATATGGAAGTTGTATAATGTACCCGTTTGCATACATGTAAGAAAACAGCTGTCAGTATTATTCATGTCATATATTGGTTTTAACAAAAGAGGTATACTGAATGATATTGTATTTTGCAACAATTCAATGGTATCATCAATATTGTCCATCCCTTCTTCTCCATCGTATCTTTCAACCTTCAAAATATCTCAAAGTTTTTCACCAGTTGCCCATTGTATACTTAAACTGACCATAATACTTCGAAATTTTCCATTTTGATATTTTCTCGGTACGTTCTTAGGGGCTACTGAAAAACCTAGAGGGGGAATTTACTTTTGTAATTAACCTAACTTGAAAAGGTAGATCGAAAAAGTAAGTGGATTTATCATATAGCCACACTCTTATTTGCCTTTGGCAATAGGCTTGCTGGAATGTCATGATTTAGTTTCCAAACAAAGCTAATCGGCTTATTACCCTGATGACTTACATAAGACGCGTTGCCTAAAAATACAAAGGAAGACGTATAGGATCCAGATTTCTTATATTCACGAACAAACAACGATATATTTGACTTGAGTTCATCATGATTCATGTAACGTATTGCTGTTTTGCTATTATCTGATAACCCACTTTGTGTCTGCCAATGAAATAATTTTTCATTAATAGCATAATCATCATACATAGTTGACGGCGAGAAGTCTTTCTCCGATTTATTTAAGTTTATCAGGAAAACATCTGTTTTCTTTTGTTCAAAATACTTGACTCCTTCTCTAAACTCAGGAGCTTGTTCTTCATTGTAATAATCAAAGGCCGCCATGATTTGTCTTGTATTATAATTACAATGTACTTCCAAAGGACAATCAAATGAATACTCATTGCCCAAGGGAACAAAACCAATATGCTTCAAATTATAATCTAAGATTTGAAGTAATTCATCTTTAATAAAATCATACTGATTCATTGCTCGAATACCCTCTTCAACTGTAGCAAAACCCTCTTTTTTAGGTTCTTTCTGATAGAAAGAGTAGTAAAGCATATTTCTCATAATTCTTTCTCTTTCATCTTTAGGAACGCTTATATCATTAAGATATGAAATCCAAAATTCTAATAATGGTTTTGAATTGATATGAAGCAAACCTGCAAACTTTTTATAAACTTGATTTTCAACATCTCTCTCATCTTCCAATAACTCTGCCCATTTTTTGAAACGGAATAATGAACGAGTACCATCTGGTCGATAAAAATCGGTTAATGATATTCCATAATAATCTAAAAAATAGCTAAGAGTAAGAGGAAGCGAAGTATCTGATTCAAAATATCTTATTTGCTCAATCAAATGCTTTTTATCCAAATTGGTTTGTTTTAAATTGTCTAGAACATATTCCTTAGCCAACTTTTCCAGATGAATAAAACAGCCTCTCGGTAATGAGGTAAAACCGTCCTCTATGCTTCCTTTCACTGATTTTCGGCTAGAACCAATGATTGCTTTAAATTTAGAAGCGAAATTGTATTTTTTATGTGCCTGACCAATAAAATCTAATACGGTTAAAAAATCCTTACTTTCATGCAATCTGAGACCTCTGCCCAGTTGTTGCAAGAAAACTGTGGAACTCTCAGTTGGACGCAGAAACAGAACCGTGTTGATTTCTGGAATATCCACTCCCTCATTATATAAATCAACTACAAATATAAATTTAATTTTTCCTTCCGTCAATGCAATCTTCGCATCACTGCGAATATCATCAACGCTTTGTGCAGATAATGCAATGGAAGAAACACCGTGTTTATTAAAGTAATCTGCCATAAAATTTGCATGAGCGATACTGATACAAAAGCCAAGTCCTTTTACAATATTTATATCCGTAACATACTTATATACAGTATTTAAAACAAGAGAAGCTCTCTTAGTATCAGCTGTATATATATTTTCAAGTTCTGAAATCTCGTACTTACCTTTCCATGAAAGATGGCTATAATCAACGGAATCCGAAACTCCAAAATACGAAAACGGACTCAGTAATTTTCTATCAATTGCTTCTGCTAAGCGCATTTCGGAAGCAATTCTCCCATCAAAATAATTGAGTATATTTTTTCCATCCAGTCTTTCTGGTGTAGCTGTAAGCCCCAATAGTATCTGTGGTTCATAATGTTGCAACAAACCTTGATAGGAAGATGCGGCCGCATGATGAAATTCATCAACGATGATAAAATCATAAAAATCAGTTGAGGTATTTTTATCAAAATCCGAAACAAGAAAAGACTGAATACTCATAAATAAATGCTTGATCTGTTTTGGTTTTTTGCCATCAACATACAGATCACCAAAATTGAAATCGTTTAGAATTTCTCTAAATTTTTGGATACTTTGCTCTAAAATTTCCTTACGATGAGCTACAAATAAAAGTGTTGCATTCGGATTATTATCACAAAACCGTTTATAATCAAATGCCGCAATTATGGTTTTTCCAACACCAGTTGAAGCTACAACCAAGTTTTTATAATGTCCATAATTTTCTCGTTCCGCTTGCAAACTATCTAAAATTTCTTGTTGATAAGGATATGGTCTGATTGAACAAAACAAATGCATTTTGGATTTTTCCAGATTGAAATCTTTAGCCAGTTCAAGACCAAGCTTTTCGAGGCACGCTTCATCTTCTGGATCAAATAATTCAAAAGAAGGATGATTCCAATAACTTTCAAAAGTAACTGCACATTTCTTTAATATATCAAATGATTCTTGTTCCGTTACTTTAAGATTCCATTCAAGACCTTCCGTCAATGCTGGATTAGAAAGATTTGAAGAACCAATATAGGCAGTTGAAAACCCTGTATTTCTATTAAAAATATACGCCTTTGCATGCATTCGCATTAGATTTGTTTCATAATTCATCCTAATTTCTGTATTCGGTAATTTTGCAAGTTCTACAATTGCCTTATAATCTGTTGCTTTCATATATGTAGTTGCGATAATGCGAAGTCTTGCTCCTTCTCTTGAAGTAAATTCCAATAAGTCATCATATATACGTACAATCGCACTCCATTTAATAAAGGAAATAAGAAGGTCAACAGAATCTGAACTTACAATCTCTTTCTTGATCTCAGAAAGCATACTAGGTTCTTGTTTAGACCCAGTGAATAATGTGCTTTCCATTAAAGATGTGCTTGGGCGGACTACTTTTTGATTTGAGATTGTTCTTGCGGTGTTCATCTTCTGATAGAGGGATTTTAGAATTTCACCTTTTTCCAGAATTCTTAATTCCGTAAAATCATTTTCACCAGAAGCATTTCGAATATCATCAATGACCTCATTACATAAACGAATTTGAGCAATCAAAGCCTCCTGTTCCTGCTCTTTTGACGCGCCATATTCGTCCCGAATAAAATGTAATCCTTTTTCTAGAATAAAGGAAATATAGATGGTCAAAACTTTTCTCGCGTCATTTGCATCTAACATCTCTAAATCAATATCATATTCTTCTAAGTTGATTTCATATAATTTGTTCTGTAACTTTTTATTTACAATTTGCTCATAAATTCCATCTTGAATCAAAAAAATTTCCTCCATTCTCAGCTTTGCTACAATTATTATCCATTTTATAAGTGATATTCACTATCAGACCTCTATGGAGAATCCATATTTTTTGCGATTTCTTTTACTAAAGCGATATCTGCTGGAAGCCACTGAACACTATATAGTTCTTCTTTAGTAAGCCATCTAGACGCTTCGGCCTCCTCCAGGAAATTCCCACAGGCCTTTAAAATCACCATAACCTCTTGCCGTAGCAAATATCTTTTTCTTTTGAAGAAAAGAATCACATATTACTGCGGCGACAACTTTTATTGTTTTCATATTGTTCTATTTTCCATTCTGTTTTTTACAACAATCATCTATACTCGTTATGTACTCCCTACTCACCCAATTCCACCTCCAATTATGACTCTTGTATCAGGAAATGTCAAAGCGTTTAACCCAAATATTTCCTCTTTGGTTTTCCTCTTCATATCTCTTGCTCTCACATTTCAAATCGGTTTTCTTCCTCTATATAAATCTGAAATGATACCACCTCAAATGGAATAAAAAATCATCAGTATGTTAAGACTGATGATGTTAAAGCCGTGCAAATGAAAACTGTTTATCCGTTGCTCTGAAGAATGATTATCTATTGCTCAATGAAACGCTATTATTCCATAATATCTAATGGTTTATTTTCAAAATATTTCTTTATAGTATGTAGATTAATCAATATCCTTATGTACATAATGATGCCGATTACTACCAAAATTATGATGAAAAAGCCATACTTTTCTTGAGTTAGATTGATAGAAAAACTCATTGCGATTAAACTAATTCCTTGTATAATTGCATATAATCTACTTTCTCGGCCAAACCGACTTGCCAAAAGTTCATCATTCTGCAATATCATATGAGTTTCCATGCCATGATACATATAAACCACCAACAATAACTCTCCTAAAGTTGTCAAAATCATTGCCAAATAGCTTTGAAATGCAAAAGATTGAATCAATCCTAACGTATCCATGATTATTGCATAACCAGCAAGCAAGGCCATCCAAAACGAAAAAACTCTTGCCACACGAAAGGATGGTATATCCGTTTCTTGATTAAGCATGCCAAGCCCATAAAAGACTAAAAGGTATCCGATAATATCAGGTATAATATCAAAACTGCCGATATTGATATCAATCAATATCATGAGAAATCCACTGAACAGCTTATGATAACCATTATTCATTTTCTGCCCTCCAAAATTCAACATATGCTTCAACATCATACTCATCCATTTCTGTACCATAAAATGGGTAATATATCCATGTATTATAGGCACAACCATTTTTTTCGTATTCCATATCAATTGAAATCATAGGAAATCGCCATCGAATTGAAGCATTCGGCTCCTTGGAGGTAAATACTGCTTTTAGATTTTTGTTTACTGTCATAGGGTTTGAATTTACCTTTAAATCATCGTATTGATATTCCTTATTCCCATCCACTATCAGCTTCATATTTATCGCATCGTGATGTGGTACAAAAGAATCCAATTCTAATGATTTGATTTCAATTGGGGTGCCTGTTTTGAAGTCAACATCGAAATGATCGTTACTTCCTCCACTGCCTTCTATTAACCCTACTTGGTCCCAATATTCTTGAGTATATATGGTGATCTGTCCTAAATCCACTGGTATCATCGTTCCATCATCCATCATAGCTGTACCCGATCCAAAAGTGATACTCCCATTTCTTTCGATGCAGTTTAGGTCTATTTTTGTCAAATATATATCAATTTTACCACGTTTCAGTGTGTAATATCTGCCGATAACGTCATTATAAGGATTATCATTTGTGCTGTTGTCAATATGAAATACATAAGAGTAACCATTTGAATTAACATCCTGCATTGTATCAAGGTTATCAAAATGAATGGCATTTAATCTTCTAGTATCACGATTGTTAGTAATATAAGATACTGCAATGCTGATGTTAGAATTTTCACGATAAACGACTTCATCATTGATTGGTATAAACAGAGGTTCGGGTATCGCCTGATATGATGCATAGGTGATATTACCCACAGCAAATAACAACGTAGCCAAAGCAATCAAGATGCTGTATTGTTTTACCTTTCTATATGCCATAAGGACATTCCCCTTTCTCTTCATCATTTGGTCTAGCAAGTGATCATCTACCCCCTCAACGTATCCATAATACCGCACGTGTTACTCACTTCGCTGTATCAATGCAAGTAATTCTTCTTTGGAGAAGCTGCCTGCGCCAATACCCTCACCGGAAAGAACCTGATCGGCAATTTCTTTCTTTAGTTCCTGAAGCTTGACGATATTTTCTTCAATGGTGTCTTTCATAATCAATCGATAGACGTTGACCACATTTTTCTGCCCGATGCGGTGTGCTCTGTCTGTTGCCTGATTTTGAACCGCCAAGTTCCACCATGGGTCAAAATGAATCACAATGTCCGCCGCAGTGAGGTTTAATCCCGTTCCGCCAGCCTTTAAGGAAATGCAAAATACGGGTGTTTTGTCTTGATTAAACGCTTCGACCATGGCTGCCCGCTTGTCTTTGCTTGTAGCACCAGTCAGCAGGTAGTAGGATATGTATTCTTCCTTCAGACGCGCTTCGATTCTCTCCAGCATAGAAGTAAACTGAGAGAAAATCAAGATTTTATGACCACCACTGATGGCATTTGTCACAAGGTCCATACAAAGCTCCATCTTTGCAGAGGTATCTTTGAAATCTTCATATAGTAAAGCCGGATCACAGCATAGCTGACGCAATTTGGTCAGTTCTGCAAGAATCTGAATTTTAGATTGGTTAAAATCCTCATCCGTCTTATGATCTAAAAGAAGCTGAAGCCTCTTTACATGAGCATCATACAGTTTCTGCTGTTCCCCTTCCATGTCTGCAAGGAGGTTTTCTTCGATTTTATCTGGCAGATCTGCTAGTACATCTTTTTTTAGACGACGCAGGACAAATGGCTGTATCATCTTTTGCAATCTGCGAATCGCAAATTCATTTTTATTTTGTGAGATGGGTAATTCCAATTCATCACGAAATTTTGTATAGGAATAAAGATATCCCGGCATAAGATAATCAAAGATGCTCCAAAGCTCACTCAGCCTATTTTCAATCGGTGTACCTGTCAGTGCCAGCTTGTATTCTGCCTGTATCTGTTTGACTGCTTTTGCTGCCTGAGTATTGTAGTTTTTAATATATTGTGCTTCATCAATAATCTCACAGAAAAACGCCATCTTTTCATACTGCTTTAAATCTCGCTTTAGTAAATCATAAGAAGTAATCAACACATTGCAATGGGTAAAATCTTCTAAAATTGATTTTCGCTCCCTTGCCGTTCCAACTACCATTTTTGCGGCTAACTCTGGTGCAAATCGTTTGATTTCACTATTCCAGTTATAGACTAAGGATGCAGGACAAACGATTAGGGCACGTTTCTGAGTCACTTTTCGTTTTTGACTATCCTCCCAGTTTTGATTTTGCTTATTTCTTTTTTGATCATCACAAAGCTCATCTACTAAAAATGCTATGACTTGCAGCGTCTTCCCAAGGCCCATGTCATCTGCTAGGATTCCACAAAATCCATTGTAATGAAGTGTCTTCAGCCATAGAAAACCGCGTTTTTGGTATTCTCTTAATATATGGTCCAAAGAAGGCGGGATTTCAAAGTCGTTATCCTCAACCGTCTTCATATTTCGAATCAATGCTTTGAATTCTTTATCTTTAACCGTCGATAAGGATTCTTTGCCCCGTAATTCTGAGTCTAGATAAAGCGCTCTGTATTTGGGGATTTGTATGGACTCTTCTTTCAGCTGTGCATCAGTCAAATGAAGCCCCTGCTTGATTTCATACAGTGCTTCCAGCTCCCCTTCTTCTACTTGGATAAATTCTCCTGTTTTGAGTCGATAATACTTCTTTTTACGATTATATTTTGACAGGATTTCAAGGAGCTGCTCTTTTGTGATATCTTCAGAAGTCAGTTTTAAGTCGATGATATTACCTGACAGAGATATCCCTACACTAACCTTTGGTGAAGATACTATGTTGAATCGTTTTAATCTGTCAGAAACAAAGACCTCTCCCATAGATTGTAGGTTTAGAATCCCTTCTGTCAAAAAGTCATAGGTCAAGTCTTCGTCGTACTCGATGAGCAATAATTCTTCCACAGGATTTGTCCCATTGCACCAAGATGAAACGATTTGCAAAACTTGCGTCTCTCCCACTTGATCCCTTGAACCAGAATGGTTATTGCCATGGTATACGGTGTATTTTTCATCCCCATAGACAGCAATAATCTTGCAAGTTACAGTATTATGATCTGGCGAATCCAAATACATCTCATATTTGGCTTCTAACACACCATACTGCTCCATATCAAAATCTATTTTGGTACAAACAAAATGTCGCTCCAAAGTAGGAAGCAATTCTCTAAAAAATACGGGAACATCTTCTTTCGCTACAAACACTTTACGATTTGGTATTTCTGCCATACATGTTAGAAAATCAAGGATTGGCTCCAATTGATGCTTTGAAATCCGGTGGACAGTCCCATTTACAAAATATATATTGCTATTAGGACACTGAATTCCATCAAAATCATTGATTTCAAGTTGTATCCCGCCTTGTAGTCCTTGTATTGTTAAGGTTCTTTCTAGAGGTTCTTCACTCAACTTCCAAATAGCTTCGCCTTCGTCCTCATAGTTGACAATCATAGAACCACTAGGAAGAAAAACATCAAACAGTTGTTCTAAATCGCCACCAGATAGCGGCATATTTTTTGATTTAGGAATACTAGTTTGACGATATCCATAGCCATAACCATAATATCTGCTCTGAACAAATCTGCTTTCATTTCGATCTACCCATTGTTGTAAGAACTCAATTAAGGGTCTATCCTCTCTGGCAAATGCCAATATGTCGTGAAAAAAGGATAGCTTTTTTCCATAAGATACCGTTGCATTCTCGACGATGGCACGGTCCAGTTCAAAAATGTCCTTGAGGATATACATATGAGAAATCCCAAGCTTAAAATCCATTTGTGCCGTGCCACGATGGATGCTCAATACACCTTGGAATCGTACTTTTCCGAAGTCAGAATTTTGAATTGGCATAGTCTTCTTTTTTACTTGATTGGCCAGAAGACCTTTGATAATAGGAGTTGTTTCTTTTCCCCAGCGCCCCAATTTACCTTCCAGTTGTTTTTTTTTCAATTCTTTTTTGAAACTCTGTTTCTTGGACTCCAGCTCTTTATTGTTACGGGAATCTTTTTCTCCAATGTATTCCATCAGCACAGCTACACAATGCTTACAAATCCCCGGATATGAGGAAAAAGCAGGACAATCACAATGAGTTTCTTCAAATTCATCTGTTTCTACATTATATTTTAAGCGGACATCATAAATATGGCGTCCACTCCCTTTTACTTCTGCCCAGATTATGTCCACATCATCATTTTCAGTTAAGTCAAAGCTAAGGATATTTTTGACCCGGTATACATCTGCTCCTTTTAGATAAGTACTAGCACCTGATTCTTTTCTGATTCTTGATAAAGACAGCATCGATTACCACACCTCATTATGGAGGAGTTCTTCCATTTGCTTTCTCGATTTTTCTTTTGGCGTTTCGTTTGCATACCCAACCGTAAGGATACATACTACAAACTTATCCGCTGGAATATTGAGCACAGGTCGAATTTCATCTTGCTCAAACCATGCCACCCAGCACGTGGCAAGACCCAAATGTTCTGCTTCAAGTACCATATGTTCAACAGCAATGGCAGTGTCCCTAATAATCTGCTTCACTTCCATTTGTGGACTATTTTCATCGATTCTGATCAATTCATCATTCTTTATTCTAGCACGTAGATCTCCAATACAAACAATATGAACAGGTGCTTCCTTCATCCATTTTTGCTGATGAGATAACTCTGCTAATTTGTTTCTCATCTCTTCTTTTTTTACAACTATAAAATGCCATGGCTGAGAATTACTGCCGGAAGGTGCAATCCGTCCAGCTTCTATGAGCTGGACGATAATCGAATCATCCACCTTGTCAGCTTTATATTTACGAGTACTTCTTCTTGTTCGAATTTCTCTTATCATTCTATCCTCTTTCTCAGTGCAATATCATTTCTCTCCTGCTCCCCAATGAATCCATTCTGCTGTTACTTCTCTGCGGCCTGTTTCAACTCTTCTAAAATCCCAAACGCCTGAGATGGTGTAATGGTCATCAGATCTAAAGATTTCAGACGTTCTACCACTGGATTTGGTGCAAAGCTAAAAAAAGAAATCTGCTCTGTATTTGTCATTTGAGGTCCATCCTTTTCGCTACTTTTCTCTTCATAAGAGCTAATATCAATAGACACTCCATTTTGTTCCAGTTCTTTTAGCTTCTCCTCAGCAGTAAGAAGCAAGGTATGTGGTACCCCTGCCAATTTTGCAACATGAATCCCATAGCTTCTACTTGCACTTCCCTCAACTATTTTGTGGAGAAATATAATATTTCCATCCTTTTCTTGCACATCAACATTGAGGTTTTTCAGTCCTGCCATGTGACCTTCCAGCGCAGTCAATTCATGATAATGCGTCGCAAAGAGTGTTCGCAGTTGGAATTTATGATTGCACAGATATTCGGTTACAGCCCATGCGATAGAAAGACCATCGTATGTACTGGTCCCTCGTCCGATTTCATCTAAAATCACAAGGCTTTTCTCTGTTGCGGTATTTAATATGTATGCAAGTTCACTCATTTCTACATAGAAGGTACTTTGTCCTTGGGCTAAATTATCCGATGCGCCAATCCTTGTATAGATGCGGTCTACCAATCCAATAGAAGCCTCTTCGGCTGGCACAAAGCATCCAATCTGAGCCATCAGAACAATCAAAGCAGTCTGTCTCATGTACGTAGATTTACCTGCCATATTTGGTCCTGTGATTAAGAGCATACTGCTATCGCTTCGATTCATATACGTGTCATTTGAAACAAAAATACCGTTTTTAATCATTCCTTCAATGACCGGATGACGTCCTTTTTGAATGACGATTTCATCCTTGTCATGAATTTTTGGCTTTGTATAGCCAAGTCTACTTCCTATCTCTGCAAAGGAGGCTACCACATCTAAGATGGAAATTGCATTGGAAGTGCTTTGAATCAGCCCAATAAATCCTTGAATATGATTTCTAATTTCTAAAAATAATTCATATTCCATCTGGTTTATTTTAGTCTCTGCATTGAGCACTACTGATTCTACTTCTTTTAATTCTGGTGTAATATATCGTTCGCAATTCGCAAGTGTTTGTTTTCGAATATAATTGTCTGGTACAAGATCAAAATATGATTTAGTCACTTCAATATAGTATCCAAAGACTTTATTAAATCCAACTTTTAGTGATTTGATACCTGTTCGTTCTTTTTCTATCGATTCAAGGCCCGCTATCCATGTTTGACCGTCGACAATGGAATCTTTCATCTGGTCAAGTAGCTCAGAATATTCTCTTTGGATTAATCCCCCTTCTTTTACTGTAAAGGGAGGATCTTCAACGATAGCCTGCTCAATCAGTACGCAAACATCTTTCAAATCATCGATTTTTTGTTCCAATGATTCTAATAGCACATCCCCACAGGAAGCTAATTCTGCCTTTAAATCAGGCAATACACTGATTGAGTTCTTAAGTGCTATCAAATCCTTTCCATTGGCGTTGCCACAAGCAATTCTTCCTGAAAGCCGTTCTAAATCATATATTTTTTTTAGATGTTCCTTCACATTGTTGCGCAGAAGCACTTCGTCTGTAAGAATTTCAACGGCATCCAATCGTTCTTTAATCTTCTTCAGATTGTTTAATGGTTCTCTCAGCCACTGTTTCATTTTTCTAGAACCCATTGCCGTTTGAGTTCTATCGAGTACACCTAATAAAGACCCTTGCACTTTTTTTTCAAATAAGGTTTCTGTTAATTCTAGGTTCTTGATGGTTGCTTTATCTAAGGACATGGTACCTGCCATATCATAAACCTTAAGATGTGCCAAATGCGACAAATTCTGCTTTTGCGTCTCAAAAAGATAGGATAACAGTGCACCCAATGCCACAACAGCAAGAGGCATTTCTTCTACGCCAATACCTTTCAACGATTTCACACGAAACTGTCTTAATACAGCTTCTTCTGCGGATTTTTCGTGAAAGTAGGATTGGGCGAGCACGCTGTAGTATGCACCAGATACTTCTTGAATATCCGCTGCAAACTCACCAAGCCCGGTAGCTTCATTTGTGATAATCTCTTTGACTCTGATACGAACCAGTTCATTCATCAGCTTTTCTACAAATCCTCTGCCTACAATCTCCGTAGTACAAATTTCACCGGTAGAAACATCACAATATGCAAAACCCGCTCCATTTTCTGCTAGAAAAATAGAAGCCAAATAGTTGTTTTCTTTTTCATTGAGCATAGATTGACTGACCACCGTACCTGGAGTCACTACCTGAATTACATCGCGCTTTACGATGCCTTTTGCAGTAGCAGGGTCTTCCACTTGCTCGCAAATAGCCACTTTATATCCTTTTTCGATCAACTTCGCAATATAGGAATCTGCTGCATGATATGGAACGCCACACATAGGAGCACGTTCTTCTTGACCGCAATTCTTTCCAGTAAGCGTAATTTCTAGTTCTCTGGAGGCAGTAATGGCATCTTCAAAAAACATCTCATAAAAGTCACCTAATCGAAAAAAAAGAATACAATCTTTGTACTTTTCTTTGATTTCCATATATTGCTGCATCATTGGTGTTAATTGCATACTATTCTCCCGTACTTATTGGTTATCCAATACCGTATGTGATGATTCCACTATTTTTGCTACTAAGCTTTCATAATCCATCTCTACTTCTTCTTTTTTTAAATAGAGTAAATACTCAATATTTCCTTTTGCCCCAGTCATTGGCGAAAAATCAAGACCGTGAGCATATAGCCCATTGTCTCTTCCATAACGAATCGCATTCATAATCACTTGCTTATGGACTGCTGGGTCTCTCACGATTCCTTTTTTTCCGACTTGTTCTCTGCCCGCTTCAAATTGAGGTTTTACAAGGCATACCAGTGAACCAGTCTCAGCTAAAAGCATCGCAGCCACAGGGAGAACCAATTTGAGCGAAATAAAAGATACATCGATGCTAATAAAATCGACTTTTTCTGGAATTCTATCTTCTTCCAGATACCGAACATTTACCTTTTCCATATTTACAACTCTAGGATCATTTCTTAGCGTCCAATCAAGCTGTCCATAACCAACATCAATAGCATATACTTTTGTTGCCCCGTTTTTCAGCATACAGTCGGTAAAACCGCCTGTTGATGCTCCGATATCCACAGATACCGCATCCTTTAGAGACAGAGAAAACACCTCCATTGCTTTTGCAAGTTTTAAACCACCTCTACTCACGTATGGGCACGTGTCTTCCTTTACAAATAGTTCTGCTTCTGTAGAAATCGGTGTTCCAGCCTTATCTACTCGCATTCCATCTACGTAAACGATTCCTGCCATAATAGAAGCCTTTGCTCTCTCTCTTGACGCAAAAAACCCCTTTTCCACAAGAAGTACATCAAGCCTTTCTTTCAAAAAAGTCACACACCCTTTCTGCGATGCTTTCTTCATCCATCTCATATCGATGGAACAGTTCACTGACACCGCCTTGTTCTATAAATCTGTCTGGCCAACCTATATTCAATACTCTTGTATGTAATAAGTCTGATTGGGCAAGAACTTGGTTTACGATAGAACCAAAACCGCCCTCCAGAACGTTATCTTCCAAAGTTACAATCATTTTTCCTGCTTGTACCGCCTCAATCAATTGCTTGCTGTCAAAGGGCTTTACAAATCGAACATTGAAAAGTCCTGCATCAATTCCTCTTGAATGCAGTTTTTTGCATACTGCAATCCCAACAGATACCATTTTGCCAACCGCAAAGATTTCGATTTCTTTACCAATAGAAAGTCTTTCGCAAGTACCATCAAATATTGGATTTGACAAATCAGAAACACAGTCGTTGGCTTCTCCTCTTGGATATCTAATTGCGCATGGTCCATCAAGTTTTAAAGCAAACTCTAGCATAGCAGCAAGCTCTTTTCCATCCTTTGGTGCTAAAATCGTCAGGTTTGGCATATGGTTTAAATAGGACAAGTCAAAAACACCATGATGGGTTTCTCCATCCGCGCCAACGTTGCCTGCTCGATCAATGGCAAAAACAACTGGTAAGTTCTGCATGCAAACATCAATCATCATCTGATCGTATGCTCTTTGCAAAAATGTTGAATAAATAGCAACCACAGGTCTTAATCCACTGGCAGCAAGTCCCGCTGCAAAAGTTACCGCATGGGCTTCCGCTATACCAGCATCAAAGAGGCGCTTTGGGTATTTTTCTGCAAACTTGCCAAGTCCCGTTGCATCAACCATAGCAGCACTGACAGCAATAATTTTTTCATCACAACTCGCTAGCTGTACTAATTTATTGCCAAATATTTTAGAATAGCTTACATTTTGAGATTCAGAAAGTAGGTTTCCTGTGGTTGGATCAAATGCTCCAATCCCATGAAACTTCCCAGGATTATTTTCTGCATTTCGGTATCCTTTTCCTTTTTTTGTGATTGTATGAATCAGAACTGGTTCATTCATATATTTGGCAAACGTAAGAATTTCAATCATATCGTGTATGTTATGTCCATCTACAGGTCCAAAGTACTTAAAGCCCAGCTGTTCAAAAATTGCACCTGGTACGATAGCATATTTTACTGAGTCGCGGATATGCTCAAAACCAGTGTATAACCCTTCCCCAACTCCAGGTATGCCTTTCAGTCTCTTTTTCAACTGTTTTTTAAATTCAATGTATGCTTGAGAAGATCTAAGTTTCCCTAAATGTTGGGAAATACCTCCGATATTTTTCGATATAGACATCTCATTATCATTTAATATCACGATCATCTTTGACTGGGAAGAACCAGCATTGTTAAGCGCTTCGTACGCCATGCCTCCTGTTAATGCACCATCCCCAATAACAGAAATAACAGAATAATCCTCCCCTGCTAAATCTCTTGCTGCGGCATAACCCATAGCCGCAGAGATTGAGTTACTGCTATGTCCTGTATCAAACATATCATGGACACTTTCTTCTCTTTTGGGAAAGCCACTCATACCATCTAAACATCTTAGTCCATCAAATGACCTTGCTCTACCAGTCAAAATTTTATGAACGTAGGACTGATGTCCCACATCCCAAATAATTTTATCAATAGGACTTTCAAAAACGCGGTGCAAAGCAATGGTAAGCTCAACAACACCAAGGTTAGATGCCAAATGTCCCCCACACTTTGATACTTTGTCTAGAAGAAATTCTCTGATTTCATAAGAAAGCAACTCAAGTTCCCGATCACTCATATCTTTCAATGCTTCAGGAAACTGATAATCTAATATTGTCTTTTTCATATATTACGAAGCTCCTTGTTTTGTTACTTTATTCTGTAAGCCAACTCATCAGCAAGTAAGATGAAAAACTCCGCATTGTCATAATACTCTTCCAATGCTTTCTTTGCATTCTGAGTCAAAGCAAATACCTTCTCTCTGGATTCTTCTAAGCCATATCGGCAAGGGTATGTTGCTTTTTGGTTTGACGCATCAGAACCTATCGATTTTCCAAGAAGTTCTTGATTTCCGCTCACATCCAAAATATCATCAACAATTTGAAACGCCAAGCCAATATTCTCCGCATACTCTTCCATATTTTTTAGTGTATTTGCATCAGCACCACCTAAATATGCCCCAGCTTTAATGGCTGATTTGATGATAGCTGCTGTCTTATTTAAGTGGATGTAGTCTAATATTTCTTTTGTACACTGCTTGTTTTCAGCTTCAATGTCTGCTACTTGTCCAGCAATCATACCACGGCAACCAGCACCTTTTGAGATTTCATAAATCGCACGAACTCTACGTTTGAGAAGCTCTATGTTGTCAAAATATAGAAGCATATCTTTATTCATTGCCTCAAATGCAGAGGTCAAAAGTCCATCTCCTGCTAATATGGCCATGGCTTCACCAAAGACTTTATGATTAGTCGGCTCTCCTCGTCTTAGATCGTCATTGTCCAAAGATGGAAGATCATCATGAATCAAAGAATAAGTATGAATATATTCTATGGCACAGGCGTATGGTAATGCTAGCTTTTCATCTCCACCACAAAAGTCGCACGCGGCAAGTAAAATCACAGGTCTAAGCCGTTTCCCTCCAGCGTTCAAACTGTATGTCATAGCTTCATGCAACGTAAAACTTTTATGGTCAACCTCAGGTAAGAAGTATAGTAAGTGTTCTTCCACCATTTCTTTTAGTCTTAAATATTCCCCGTTCTGCATCCTGATATCATCTCCTTTAGGATTCTTGTTTTTCAAAGACTTCAATTTTCTGTTTGGCTTGACTGAGCAAATCATTGCAATGGTTGTAGTAGGCCACACCTTCTTCAAAACGCTTCATAGCTTCCTCAAGAGTCGTTCCATCCTTTTTCAGAATTTCTGCTGATCGCTCCAATCCGCTTAATGCCTCTTCAAAGCTAACGTTATCTTTCTTACTTGCCATGTTCCTTCCTCCATATTTCAGCTATATTGCCTCGAATTGTACCGTCTTCCATCATCAGGGTAAAAGAATCCCCGATTTCAAATGCACGAACCGAGCTCGTTAAATGCTTATTTTGATCTAATACTGCTGCATAGCCTCGTTTCATGATACTAGCAGGATTTAAGGCATCTAAACTTGCTTTTTCTTGTTCCAAACGAACTGCCCAATCACGAAGTCGATTATTCATAGAATGCTTTAATTCTTTGTATTGATTCTCTGTATTCATTAAGTGATATGAGATCATGTGCTTCAGGTTTTGTGCCATATGCTCCCCGCTGTTGTTAGTAACGCGCATTTCAAGCAAACGAATCATATTGTTCATAGACTGATTTAAATCTTTCTTTTTATCACGTATGTACTCTTTCAATGAGTTTACATCTGGTACCGCCATTTGAGCTGCTGCTGTCGGTGTTTCTGCTCTTTTATCTGCAACAAAATCTGCTATGGTAAAGTCTGTTTCATGACCAACTGCAGAAATGATCGGAATCCTGGAAGCAAAAATGCTTCTGGCGACAATTTCTTCATTAAACGCCCAAAGCTCTTCCATAGAACCACCTCCTCTTCCCACAATAATCGTATCAATTTCAGGGAATAAGCGGTTTACCGCATCAATGGATGAAGAAATATCAGACGCTGCATCCGGACCTTGTACCAAGCAAGGATAAATCAATACGTCTACGACGGTATTTCGACTTTTGATGATTTTAATAATATCTCTAACCGCTGCACCTGTTTCAGAGGTAATCACAGCAATTTTTTTTGGGAAATATGGAATCAGCTTCTTATATTTGTCATCAAAAAGCCCTTCCTTCGATAATTTTTCCTTTAATTTTTCAAAGGCAATGGATAAGTTTCCAATTCCTTCAATGGTAATTTCTCGCACATTCAGAGAGTAAGTGCCTCCTCGTTCGTAAAGATAAATATAACCATTGACGATAATCTCCATACCATCATTTAGTTCATATCTAAGTTTTTCCAGATACTCTGAAGGTAAAAAGCAATTAATTTTACTGGTTTCATCCTTCAAAGTAAAATATACATGGCCACTCCCATGATATTTCAAATTGGATATTTCGCCGATTACAGTGACATTGCCAAGAAGCGGATCCATCTGCAAGACTCGCTTAACATAACCATTTAATTGAGATACTTTAATTGGTTTTATCGCCATAACTGTTCTCCTCCTAAATATGAGATTCCAACAGCATTGTCAGAAGATAGTTTCGGTTCTCCAAAAACGATATTCTCTGAAAAAATTGCATTCAAGTAGTTCCGTACAAAGCAACTTGATGCAACACCACCAGTCATCATAGTTTTATGGATACCAGTTTCCTCCATTGCAGCCTTAGTCAACGTGGATAAAGATTCACTGATACGCAAAAATAGTTCATAAATCAATTCTTCTCTTGGTTCTCCCTTTTCTATTGCTCTAGTACATTGAGTTTCTATACCCGAAAGATTGAAAGTAAGCCCCGACAGAGGTATGTTTTTCAATCTTTTGCTGGTACGTATCTGGTTCTTACTGTTCATTGGTGTATCAAACCCAGATATTGCACTCTCTGCAAAAGATACTGCAATTTGATCAAGTTCTCTTCCTGCTGGAAAAGTCATCCCAAGCAAAACGCCAATTCGGTCTAGCACTTGTCCGAAAGAAATATCTTTTGTGCCACCAATCAATCGGTATCCCTCTCCACTCATTGCAAGTAATTCTGTTGTACCGCCTGACATATGATACGCCAAGTAAGTATCATTCTTGGATATAGGGCTGTGCTTTCGTACTGCTTCCAAATGACCTTCTTGGTGAGAATACTCAAAGAATGGCACCCTAAGACTGGCTGCCATCACTTTTCCATAATTCATTCCTGCTTTAAAAACAGGCATATATGATCCTTGTACGGGTCTTGGTCTGCTAGAGGCCGCAACTGCGACAATAGAACTTGATTCGTGCTGTTCATATAAATCAAGCAGCATTTGCGGTAAGTTTTCCATGTGTTGAAAAAGGGCGGTTGATTGCCGAAGCCCTCTCTCGCCATGCTTCACCGTCAATAATTTACGTGAATCAGCTATTATGTTGCCCTTTTGATCCGTTAACGCCAGAGATGTTGTATAGTTGCTAGTATCGATTCCTAGCACATAACTCTTATTCTGCATTGTGATTTTTTGCAACCTTACCTAATATTCCATTTACAAACTTTCCAGAATCATCTCCACTAAATTTTTTTGCCAAATCAACAGCTTCATTGATTGATGCAGATGTAGGAATATCATCTAGATATAAGATTTCTGCAATGGATAATCTTAAAATAGCAAGATCAACCTTCGCCAATCTATTAATCTTCCAATTTTCACTCCAACGCTCCAATTCGTTATCGATGTCACCAAGATGTTCGTGAATACATACAAACAGCCTGTGAAAATATTCTAGCTGATTAGAACCTTTTAGATTTTCATCTGTAAACCGTTCTTTTATTGTATTTCCATAATCATTTTGTACTTCCATCTGAAACAGTAGCTGCATGAAAAGTTCTCTTGCTTCTGTTCTTCGCATGACCTTTAGTCCTCCTCATTTTCTGTGAAATGTACGCCTTGCACATGTATATTTACGGCCTTGACCACAGCCTCTGTCATAGCTTCCACTTCTTTTTTAACATTTTCCTGAATATCCCAAGCTACTTCAGGAATTTTTACGCCATATTGGACAATAATATATATGTCGATATTGATACCTTCATCGTTTTGATTTACTTTAATCCCTTTGTAAAGAGGTTCTTTTCCGAAAATATTTTTTGTGATATTATCCGAAAACACACCACTGAGGGCAGCAACTCCACGAGTTTTTTCAGTTGCCTTCATGGCACAAACCGCGATGACATCGTCGGATATTTTTAAAGTGCCTAATTTATCATCTAATCCAACATTCATTCATTTCACCTCTGAAATATTATAACAGAACTATGGTCTACTTACAAATTTTATTTGAAACTGGTTTTTCAGACTAACTGGCTGATTTACTTAATCATAGAGCTGATTTTAAATCCGGTTAAATCGGAGAAAACAAACGGAAAACCCCGCTGTCGCGGGGTTTTAGTGTTTCATTCATAAAGGCTCGCAATGTATTTCAGATTGCCTCATTTATTCGTCTTCGTCTTCGTCTTCATCAGAAATTTTTGGTTCAACCTGCAGCTTCACTTTATCGATTCTTCGATCTTTCACTGATTCAATGGTAAAGGTACAGTTTTCGACTTCGATCACTCGTGCAACAGTCTCATCTTCGTCAGGTATCTCTCCCAGAAGATCAATTAGTAAGCCTCCAACTGTTTCATGCTCCTCTGACTCGAGATTAAGATTCAATGCATCATTGAGATCATCTAAATAGTACAAGCCATCAATCAAGTATTCATTTTCTCCTAATTCAACAAGCTTTGCTTCATGATCATCATACTCATCATTGATATTACCCATAACTTCTTCGATAATATCTTCTATGGTAACAATTCCCACAAACCCGCCATATTCGTCGATTAAGGCTGCGATATGAACTTTTGATGCCTGTAATTCACGAAACAAATCATCAATGTTTTTACTCTCTGGTACAAAAAATGGTTTTCTTAGAAGTGCTTTGATATCGACATTTTCAAAACCATGATGTCTTGCCTCTATCATAAAGTCTTTCATATATAGAATACCGATAATATTGTCAATATCCTTTTCATATACAGGTACTCTAGCATAGCGCTCTTCTAATAGCTCATCTACATAATCTGCGAGGTCATCGTTGATATTAATCATATAGACATCCGTTCTTGGTGTCATAACCTCATATGCAAGCTTGTCATCAAAGTCGAAGATACTTGCAATCATATCTTTTCCGGCTTCTTTGATTAATCCGGTTTCGTGCCCAACTTCCAGCAAAGATTTGATTTCCTCTTCTGAATACTGCTCTTCAATATTTCCGTCTTTGACTCCCGTTATTTTCAACAAAAAAGTAACAGAAGCTGACAGCAACCATACAAAAGGCTTTGAAATCTTTGAGATATATAAGATTGGTTTAACTGAAAACAAGGCAATCTTTTCAGCATACTGAAGTGCCATTCGTTTTGGATAAAGTTCTCCAAAAACCAAGGTAACATATGAAAGTATCAACGTTACGAGAGCAACCGATATCTGTGTACCATAAGGAACATGAAATCGCTCTAAAAACGAAGCAACTCCCACCGACAATGTTGTAGCTGCTGCCGCACTGGCAAGAAAACCAGCAAGCGTAATAGCTACCTGTATTGTTGATAAGAATTTGTTTGGCTCTTCAATGAGCTTTAGTAATAATTTTGCTTTTTTCTTTCCCTCTTGTGCGAGAAGTTTGATTCTATTTTTATTGACTGAAACAATAGCCATCTCCGCCGAAGCGAAAAACGCATTGATCAAAATCAGTACCAATAAAAACAATAACTCAATTGCTAATGACATACTCGGGTCTGGATCCATCCAGCAGTTCCTCCTTTAGATTGTGTAGAAAATATCATCATTTGATATTCACAATTACATAATGTACAAGGTCTATTATACCACTTATTTTTGTTTACGTACCATAAATTTTTCCAAAACCGGCTGATTCATCTTTATTTTTACAATTTGCTGTGGATGTGGCGCCGCTTCAATCGGCACATTATCCTGATCTAACAAGACTTCTATCTTTTGTGAAAAATAATCTTGATATGGTCCAAAAACTTCAATTTCATCTCCAACAGACATTTTGTTTCGCTGTTCAATGGTCGCCAATCCCGTTTCTTCTTCGTAGCTTTTTACTATTCCTATAAAAGTATATTCCCTCGTGTATGCACTCGTTTGATAGTTTTGATCCTTGTTACTCGGTTTGTTATAATAAAAACCAGTGGTAAATTCTCGATGACTCACTTTTTTTAATTCTTCTAACCATTCTGTCTTGAATTGATAGTTTTGCGGATCAGCATAATACGCATCAATTGCTTTTCGATAAACGGAAACCACGGTTGCTACATAAAAAATGCTCTTCATTCTTCCTTCGATTTTTGCAGACGAAAGTCCCGAGTTTATAATGTCGGGAATATGCTCTACCATACAAAGGTCTCTTGAATTTAAAATATATGTCCCTCTTTCATCTTCTTCAATGGGGAAATATTCTCCTGGTCTTTGCTCTTCCACAAGACTATATTTCCATCTGCACGGGTGAGCACATTCTCCCCTGTTTGCATCACGCTCGATCATAAAATTGCTTAAAAGGCATCTTCCCGAGTAAGAAATACACATGGCTCCCTGAATGAAAGACTCTAATTCCAATGTATCTGGCATTTTGTTTCGCAACTCTTTGATTTCATCAAAGGTCAACTCTCTTGCAAGAACAATTCGTTTTACGCCTTGCTTGTGCCAGAATTCCGCTGTTTTATAATTAGTCATATTTGCCTGAGTACTCAAATGAATCTCTGCTTGAGGAATGATTTCTTTAACCATCATAATCACTCCTGGATCAGACACGATAAACGCATCAATTGGGATATCTTTGATCTGCTGTAGATAGTCACCTAAAACAGAAACATCCTCATTATGCGCAAAAATATTTAAAGTCATGTGAACTTTTTTTCCTCTTTCATGAGCATAGTTCACACCTTCTTTGATTTGCTCTATTGTAAAGTTTTTTGCTGCTGCTCGTAAGCCAAACATTTCACCAGCAAAATATACGGCGTCTGCGCCGTAATCGATTGCAACTTTTAGTTTTTCTAGATCTCCAGCTGGAGCAAGCAATTCAATTTTATTCATGATATCCTCTCAATACGCTAACAGCAAGTCCATCTCCTACAGATAGTACTGCTGTATCTGCATACGCTAAATTTGTAATATATTCCATGTATTCCCTCATTCTACGAACCATGGTCCTCTGACGCCGATCTGTCACATACTCATCTGATACAGTTTTACCTTTGAACAACACGTTATCCGAAAGGATAATCGCATCTTTTTTGCACAAAGGTAAACATCCATCCCAAAATTCTTTATAATGCCCTTTGGATGCATCAATAAAAACAAGGTCATATGGTGATTGATTGTTGTCTTCTCTGCTTATTTTTAATTGTACTAAACCTTCTACCGCATCGCCAAGTAATACTTCAATGCGATGTTCTAGACCAGCATCCTTGATGTTTTTTGTTGCTGTTTGAAACATCGATTCATTGACTTCCAAACTAGTAATTTCCACTTCAGGAAGAAGGTTTGCAAAAAAAATAGAAGAGTACCCCACCGCTGTGCCTATTTCAAGGATTCTATTTGGCTTGATGATTTGCAAATAACTCCTCATACAATCCTCAGTTTCTTTGAGAATAATAGGCACATGGTTTTCTTCTGCCTGCATTCGCATAGAACCAAGAAATGGTGAAAGGGGTTTATAAAACCCCTCTAAATATTCCGTTACTTTATCATTTACGATATTCATAGAACTCCTCATCGGTCAATGTTAGTTAATGTACTTTGCCTTATCCTTTAAAAACTGAGAGTACGTGCTGGAAAAAGCATGCGACCCGTCGCCTTTTGCTAAGAAATAAAGGTAATCCGTTTCTGCCGGATAAAGTGCCGCAAGGATGGATGCTTCACCAGGTGAAGCAATTGGTCCAGGTGGCAAACCATTGTATAAATACGTATTGTATGGAGATTCAATCTTCGTGTCTGCAATACTTAACACTGCTTTTTGTTCTCCTAAAATGTATTGTACGGTTGCACAAGATTGAAGTGGCATACCAATTTCTAGACGATTATAAAAAACGCTGGCAATCACTGGTCTATCCGCTTCTACCCTAGCTTCTCTTTCAATAACAGAAGCTAATGTGACAATATCATACACACTCATATTCAGTTCCTTCGCTCGATCATAATATTCATCTTTAAACACATAATCAAACTGTGAAAGCATCTTATCAATAATCGCGTGTTCATCAGCATTGGTATAGATTTCATAGGTTTCAGGAAACAAGAAACCTTCTAGTCTATTTTCCCCAGCAGGGGTATCTGCTAGAAAACGATACTCAAACTGTCCTGATTCAATCTCATTTTGAAATACTTCAGCATTGATAAGTCCTTCTGAGGCCAACTTCCCAGTTGTTCGTTTGATATCGTATCCTTCTGGAATGGTAAAACGAATAGTATCTGCCTTTCCTTCTAAGAGTAACTCCATCATTTCATCCATAGACATACTCGGTGATAAAGAATACCCTCCCGCTTTATATTTGCCATCGTATCCCTTCATCTTTGTTTTTAACCGAAATACACTGGTGTTATCGATTAGCTGGTTTTCTTCCAAAATAGCAGCAATACCAGAAGTTCCCGTTCCAATTGGAATCTCAATGCTGACTAAGTTTTCATTGTCTGGGTCAATTGGCACCCCTGATTTTCCAACATAGAAAGAAAAAATTCCAATTCCAGCAAGAACCAATATTGCAAGTAACACTACCATTCGAATAAGCGCACGCTTTCTTCGTCTCCCACTTTTTCGTCTTTTGGTCATATATTTCTCCCTGTGAACTGATGCCGCCCCTGTCAAACATTAGCACGTTACGAAGCAGACAAGTACACCAAAAAAAATCGCAGAATCGGAATCCTGCGAAATGATTAGCTTTATTTTGCTCTTGATAAATATTCACCAGTTCTGGTATCAATCTGAATTATTTCGCCTTCTTCAATAAAGATTGGGACCTGAATTACTGCACCTGTTTCAACTGTAGCAGCTTTTGTTACGTTTGTAGCAGTATCTCCCTTTACCCCTGGTTCCGTTTCCACAACTTTAAGATTAACAAAGTTTGGTGGTTCTACAAGGAAGGCATTTCCTTTATAGAATTTAATAGTTGCCATATCATTTTCTCTTAAAAACAGAATCGCATCTTCAACCTGCTCTTGCATCAAAGGAACTTGGTCGTAAGTTTCCTGATCCATGAAGTAGTAAAGTTCACCATCGTTATAAAGGTACTGCATTTGCTTTGTTTCAATGTGTGCCTTCGGAAACTTGATATCTGGGTTGAAGGCTTCTTCTCTCGTAGCACCAGTCAAAATATTTCTATATTTTGTTCTTACAAATGCTGCACCCTTACCTGGCTTAACGTGCTGAAAATCTAGGATTACATGTGGCTCTCCATTGATTTCAAAGGTCATCCCTTTTCTAAAATCGCTTGCATAAATCATTATTTTAATACCTCCAAAATTGTTCGTTTATAATATAATCAATTCTTTCTTCGACATAACCTTGTTTATTATACCAAAATCAGTCACAATTGCCAAGTCTTCAATACGAACACCAAATTTATTTGGCATATATATACCTGGTTCAATAGTAACCACCATATCACTCGCTAGCACTTCTTCACTTTTGCTGTTTAAGGTAGGCGCTTCATGAACCAGCGTTCCGACTCCATGACCTAGACCATGTGGATAGAAGTCCCCATATCCTGCATTCACAATAATGTCTCGTGCCACTTTGTCAGCATCTGCACAGCGAACACCAGCTTTGATAAAATCAATTGCTGCCAGTTGAGCTTCCAGCACAATCCCGTATACTTTCTTTTGTTCTTCTGAAAGATAACCGATTCCAATGGTTCTTGTCATATCACCACAGTAACCTTCAATCACTGCACCAAAATCCATTGTTACAAATTCACCTTTTTGGATAATACGGTCTGTTGGTTCCCCATGAGGAAGACAAGTTCGTTCTCCAGAAACGCTAATGGTATCAAAAGCAAGACCTTCCGCACCTCCATCAAACAAAAACCGTTCAATTTCATCAGCCACCTGTCGTTCTGTCATTCCTGGCTTGATATAATCCAAGATATGTGAGAAACAGCGATCTCCTAAGGCCACAGCCCTAGAGATGCAATCTATTTCATGTTGATTCTTTATCATCTTATTTGTCAAATTGAATCACTTCCCCTAAGATAGTATACACATCGTTGATCATAAGCGAAAATCTCATTTCTGCCTGCACATATTGTGCAGCAAGTGGATCAGTCATCAAAACTTGATACAAAGACTGGATTTGCTGAGTTAAATCATCACCCAGTTCTTCACCCATCAATTGCTTCCGTTGTATTTCAAACTGCTTCGCTTGAAAATCATTGAGCATGGCAGCAAGTTCATCATTTTTTGATGCAGAAGCTTTCAACTCCGCATACTGCTGATACTCAGGAGATTCTTTTATGGCTCTTGCAAGAGCATGGGCTGAATCATGTATGTTCATGTTCTCCTCCTACTAAATCAATTACTGTTTTTCCCCCAATGACTATTTTATACTTCTAAGAAAATCGGCAAAATCACTGGACTTCTCTTTGTTTTTTCATAGATAAAGTTCTTGAGTTCATCTTTTACTGCATTTTTGAGACCTGCCCAGTCACGAAGACCATCATCATAACAACGCTCTAATCTTGCTCTTACCGCAAGCTTTGCAGAATTCATCAAATCCTCGTTTTCTCTGACATAGACAAATCCTCGTGAAATAATATCTGGTCCAGAGCAAATCATGCCACTGCTTTTATCAATCGCAGCAACAACGATAATCAATCCCGATTCAGAAAGTAATTTTCTGTCTCGTAATACGATATTTCCAACATCACCTACACCAAGACCATCTACTAAGACCGCGTTGGCAGGAACGGTTTCTTTGGACTTCACTACTCTTGATTTGTTTAAGTGCAACACCTGTCCATTGTTTAGAATATGAATATTTTCTGTTTTCATCCCAAGGTGTTCTGCAATCAATGCATGCTGTCTTAAGTGTCTGTATTCACCGTGGACTGGCATAAAAAACTTTGGCTTTATTAAGGAATGAACCAGTTTTAGTTCTTCCGAGCATGCATGTCCAGAGACATGAATGTCAGCAATATCAGAGTAGATTACATCAGCACCCTTTTCAAAGAGTTTATTCACAACGTTTGATACCGTTTTTTCATTTCCTGGAACTGGGCTCGAGGAAAGAATAACCATATCCCCCTTTTTAATCTGTACTGCTTTATGATCAGAAGATGCCATTCTGGAAAGTGCAGACATAGGCTCACCCTGACTTCCTGTTGTGATAATCACCAATTCACGGTCAGGTATATTTTTCGTTTTATTAATATCCACCAGTACATTTGCAGGAATTTTTAGATATCCTAGTTCAATTGCAAGGTTAACAACGTTGACCATACTTCTTCCTGAAATAGCAACTTTTCTGCCAAACATTACTGCCGTATCAACAATACGCTGCACACGATGTACGTTAGACGAGAATGTTGCAATCAGAATTCGTGCTTCTGATCCACGGAATATATTTTCTAATGCAACACCAACTGTTCTTTCTGAAGCAGTGTAACCTTTACGTTCTGCGTTGGTACTGTCAGCAAGCATTAAGAGCACGCCTTTGTTTCCAAGCTCTGCAAGCTTTTGAAAATCAATGGGCTCCCCATCGAGTGGTGTATAATCAATTTTAAAGTCTCCCGTATGGAAAACCATCCCTGCTGGCGTATCAATTGCAAGACAAATCGCATCTGCAATGGAATGTGTTGTACGAATGGTTTCAACTTTAAACTCACCAAGCTTTACTGTTTGACCAGCATTGATGCGGTGTAATTTTCCAGTGATTCCATGCTCCTTCAGTTTATTCTCCACAAGACCTATGGTCAATCTAGTACCATAAATCGGAATATTTAATTCCTTTAATAAATATGGTATTGCTCCAATATGATCTTCATGCCCATGAGTCAATATCATTCCTTTTACTTTGTCACGATTTTTAATCAAATAACTAAAATCAGGAATAACAATGTCAATTCCGAACATTTCATCATCAGGGAATGACAGTCCGCAGTCGATAATCATAATATCATTTTTGTATTCCAATACGGTCATATTCTTTCCAATTTCGTTCAAACCGCCAATTGGAATCACCTTTACCGGACTCGTTCCTTTATTATTTTCTAATATTTTCAAAATTTCAATCCTTTCTATTTATTTGAATCTCCGTTCCTATTTGACGACAATATTGCACAACTTGTTTGGAACAAGAATCATCTTAACGATTTCTTTTCCTTCCAATAATGCCTGTACTTTATCGCTTTCCAAAACTACTTTTTCCAGCTGCTCTTTAGAAAGACCGTTTGCGACCTCAATCTTTTCTTTTACTTTTCCGTTAAGCTGAATGACAACTTCAACAGAATCCTTTACAAGGGCAGCTTCATCATAGCTTGGCCACTGTTCTATATAAACGGCTTGACTGTGACCAGTATGCTCCCACATTTCTTCACAAAGATGCGGAGTAAATGGTGACAGAATTAATATCAAAGTTTCCATCGCAACCTTCATCAAGCCTAAATTTGGAGTCTCTGTTTCTTTGTATCGATACATTTCATTGACCATTTCCATAATAGAACTAATCGCTGTGTTGAAATTGAATCGACCTCCAATATCTTCAGATACCTTCTTGATGGTTGCATTCATTGCAAAAGCAAGTTTTTTGTCTTCAGCAGTTTCTGCTTTGTATTCTGTTTTTGCATCTTTTACTTTTTCGTTGAGTTCAAATACAAGACGATGCACACGGTTTAAGAATCTATAACTTCCTTCTACCCCTGCATCAGACCATTCTAACTCTTTTTCTGGCGGCGCAGCAAATAAAATAAATAATCTTGCTGTATCCGCACCATATTTATCTACAATTACCTCTGGACTTACTACATTACCCTTTGTTTTAGACATTTTGGTTCCGTCTTTTAAAACCATACCCTGGGTAAGAAGATTTTTAAACGGCTCATCTACTGGACATATGTTGATATCATAGAGGAACTTCGTAAAGAATCTTGCATAGAGCAAATGTAGGATTGCATGCTCAACTCCACCAATATATTGATCTACTGGCATCCAATAATCTGCATTCTTTTTATCCCAAATTTTGTCGCTGTTTTTTGCATCAGTATATCTTAGATAATACCATGAAGAGTCTAGGAATGTATCCATGGTATCGGTTTCTCTGGTTGCCTTCTTGCCACAGTTTGGACAAGTCGTTTCCATAAAAGTTTTGCTCGTAGTAAGTGGTGATTCCCCTTTTCCTGTAAATACAACATCGGTAGGTAGCATGATTGGAAGATTTTCTTCCTTTTCAGGTACCCAGCCACATTCTTCACAATAAATCATTGGGATAGGAGTCCCCCAATATCTTTGTCTGGAAATCAACCAGTCTCTTAGACGGAAATTAATTGACTCATTTCCAATTTGTTTTTCTTCTAAAAACGCAACAATCTTTTCTTTTGCAGCATCCACGTCAAGACCGTTGAACTGTTCTGAATGAATCAGTACGCCGTCAGCTTCAAAAGCTTCAGTCAAATTATGCACATCGATATCTGGATTTTGTGGTTCTACAACAGGAATGATATCCAGATTATATTTCTTTGCAAAATCAAAATCACGTTGATCATGAGCAGGTACGGCCATAATCGCACCTGTACCATAATCCATCAGCACATAATTTGCGATATAGATCGGTACTTTTTTTCCATTCAACGGATTGATAGCATATCTGCCAAGGAATACCCCTTCTTTTTCCAAAGTGGTAGCCGTTCTCTCAATGTCTGTCATATACTGAAGTTTTTCTAAAAATCCTTTTACAGATGCTTCTTCAGTTGTGCCAGCAATCAAGCTATTTACAAATGGGTGCTCCGGTGCAAGAACCATATAAGTAACACCAAACAAAGTATCAGGTCTCGTGGTAAAAATCTTTAACTTTTCATCAAAGCCTTCGATTTCGAAGTCAACTTCTCCACCCACACTTTTTCCAATCCAGTTTTTTTGCATTACTTTTACTTTATTTGGCCATCCGTCTAGCTTATCAATATCGGTAAGCAAACGGTCAGCATAATCAGTAATCTTTAAGTACCACTGATCCAAATCTTTTTTGCCAACAGCTGTTGAACATCGTTCGCATTCTCCATCCACAACCTGTTCATTTGCCAATACTGTCTGACAAGATGGACACCAATTTACTGGATTTTTTTTCTTATATGCAAGTCCATTCTTAAAAAACTGAATGAAAATCCATTGCATCCATTTATAATAATCTGGATGACAAGTCGCTACTTCGCGGTCCCAATCATAAGACAGACCCAACTGTTTTAGCTGGCCTCTCATCTCCGCAATATTATCCCAAGTCCATACATTTGGATGAATTCCATTTTTTATTGCTGCATTTTCAGCAGGCAAACCAAAAGAATCCCATCCCATTGGATGAAGTACATTGTATCCGTTCATTTTCAGATATCTGCTGGCTACATCACCGATAGAATAGTTTCTTACATGTCCCATATGAAGCTTTCCTGATGGATAAGGGAACATTTCTAACAGATAATATTTCTTTTTATCTTCCTCAACATCTGTTTGAAATAATTTATTCTCTTCCCAATACTTTTGCCATTTTGCTTCAATTTCCCCGAATTCATAACGTTCGTTCATTAAACTAACCTCCGTGTATTGTTATTGCAGTTCTTCTTCTATCGTAATAAATTCACAGTCGCCCCATAATTTTTCAATGTTGTACCGCCCACGCTGCTCTGTCGTAAATATATTTACAATAATATCTCCAAAATCCATTAGAATCCATCCAGAAGTCTTTTTTCCTTCTACACTTTTAGATAGGATTCCCTCCTTTGCAAATTGATCATCTACTTCTTCTGCCAGCGTTCCTACTTGTCTTTCAGAACCACCAGACGCAATAATCAAGTAATCTGCAAAGGATGATTTTTCTTTGATATCAACTACCATTACATCCATCGCTTTTTTGTTTTGCAAAATTGCTGCTGCCTTTAATGCGATTTCCTTATTATTCATTCATATTCTCCCTTCTTTGTATTTCTTCCTTTATACTGTCTCTCGCCAGAACAGTGTCCTGATCGAGATAATAACCTCTTGTCTTAACATACTCAATGGATCGTTCCAATGAGAAAAGACATGCTTTGTCCAAATCTACATAGGCTAATTCTCTTAAGATATCTACATTTGGATAATTTCTGTTTGGCTCAATTGCATCTGCAAGATAGATAATTTTTTCAAGGCGAGACATGTTGGCTCGTCCAGTCGTATGATACGCCACAGCATGAATTAAATCCTGATCTGTAATATGATAGTCTCTTTCCATAATAAGAGCTGCAATTTTGCTGTGAGCCAAATTGCAGTTATTCAAATAAACTGGGGCAAGCCCAAGTTGCCGCACATACGCATTCAATGCTTCTTCTGGAGCACCACGAAAAAAATCATGAAACAAAGCAGCAAGCTCAGCCTTCTCCGGATTTTCTCCATACTGAAGTGCAAGTTTTTTTGCTTCTTCAACTACAGCATAGATATGCTTCTTACGCTTCTCTTTCATGTTCCGTTCAATATATTTAACTAATTGATTTTTATCCGTACATTGCATAGCTTTACCATCTTAACACTTATACCCGTATATTTCAAGAAAAACCGACGGAATCAGAATCCCTGTTCATTTCTAAGTGAATCGAACAAGGCAAGTAGCAGTTCCTGCAGTTTATCTCAAAGTACAAGCAAACCACCATCATTTTTTTTCAAAGTGATAGAGATTGTTTTCATAAATATACGATTCGACTGCTTCGGGCAATAGATACTTGATACTCTTGTTTTCACTGATTCTATTTTTAATATCTGTAGAGGAGATTTCCACCTCAGAATTATTAATCTTGATTACAGTGGTTTGATACTGTCTTTTGACCTTTTCCAGTGCCTCTTCCAGTTCCCTTTCTTTGTATCCAGGACGCGTTCCAACGATAAATGAAAAATCTCTCAAAAGCGCTTCTGATTCTTTCCACTTTTCCAAATTTAAAAATGCATCTGTACCAATGATGAAAAAGATTTGTGTATCCTCTCCATATTCTGCTTCACATTGTCTTAGTGTATCTATTGTATAAGAGATTCCTGCAGCATCCAGTTCCTGTTTTGAAACAGAAAAAAAAGGATTTCCAGCAACAGCAGCCTTAAGCATCGCATATCGATGCTCACCGTTCGCAATTTCTTTATTCAATTTAAAAGGCTGAACCATGGCAGGCATAAAAACAATGCCATCAATCCCTGCTTCTACTCTAGCTTGTTCTGCTAAAATCAAATGTCCATAATGAACAGGATCAAAAGTTCCCCCAATAATACCAATTTTTTTCATCATTACTCCCAACGACGTAACAAGATGCTGAATCCCACATAAAAAATGAAAAGATGAACGTGATTCCTAAACTATTTTATTCTCATCAATCACAGTCTTAATCCACAATTCCTCAAGCTGTTCTACTGGTACAACAGTTGGTGCTTCACTTACCATATCTACTGCCGCCTGATTTTTCGGAAATGCCATTACTTCTCGAATACTGTGCTCACCGGCAAGAAGCATAACAAGTCTATCTAGCCCATAGGCAAGTCCACCGTGTGGAGGTGTACCATATCGGAAGGCTTCGAGCAAGAAACCAAATTTACTTTGTACCGTTTCATCTGAAAGACCAAGAACTTCAAACATTTTCTTCTGAAGCTTTCCGTCATGGATTCTGATGCTTCCTCCACCTAACTCCACACCATTGAGTACGATATCATATGCATTTGCACGTACTTGTGCAGGAGCAGTATCCAGTTTTGGTACATCTTCCAATCTAGGTGATGTAAACGGATGATGCATCGCAAAATATTCGCCAGTTTCATCATCATACTCAAATAATGGGAAGTCCACTACCCAAAGCAGATTATATTGAGAATCATCCAATAATCCCAATTTTCCAGCCAAATCTCTACGAAGGAATCCTAAGCTATCAAACACAACTTTTTTCTTATCTGCCACAATTAAGATTAGATCACCTGGTTTTCCTTCAAAAACATCTGTAATTTCTTTCATCTTATCTGGTGTAAAGAACTTATTAACAGATGAAGTGGTTTCTGTTTCACCAATCTTAATCCAAACCATACCTTTTGCACCGTAATGTTTGATTGCATCCTGTAATTTATCAATATCTTTTCGGCTAAATTTATCAGCAGCTCCATTGATATTAATGCCTCTAACATCTCCGCCCGCAGCCAAAGCATTTTGAAATACTGGGAATTCGCTGTCTTTGATGGTTTCGTTCAGTAATTTCAATTCAAATCCAAAACGTGTGTCAGGCTTGTCGCTACCGAACCGTTCCATCGCCTCCTGATAAGGAAACCTAGGAAGTGGCAGCTGAATCTCAACATTCATCACATCTTTAAATAATTTTTCTAAAAATCGTTCCTGAATCTCAATCACATCGTCAACATCAACAAAAGACATTTCAAGGTCTATCTGCGTAAATTCTGGTTGTCGGTCTGCTCTTAAGTCTTCATCACGAAAGCATTTCGCAATTTGATAATATCGATCAGTTCCACTTACCATCAAAAGCTGTTTAAAAAGCTGTGGTGATTGAGGGAGTGCATAGAATTCACCTGGATTCACTCTGCTTGGTACAAGATAGTCTCTTGCTCCTTCTGGTGTTGGTTTACAAAGAATTGGTGTTTCCACTTCGGTAAAACCTTCACCATCAAAATAATCACGTGCTGCCTTTGCAATTTGGTGACGAAATGTAAGATTTCTCTGCATTTTTGTTTTTCTCAAATCCAGATATCTATATTTTAATCGTAAATTTTCATTTACATCGTCATCGTCTTTAATGTAAATCGGCGGTGTATCTGCTTCAGAATAGATTACGAGTTCATTTACAAATACTTCAATATCACCTGTAGCAAGTTCTTTATTCTTAGACTGTCTTTCTTTTACCACACCTTTTATACCCACCACATATTCTCCACGCAGGCTATCAGCCTTCTTGAAAAGCTCCTGTGGAATGGTGTCATCAAAAACAATTTGAGCAATACCAGTTCTATCTCTTAAATCACAGAAAATCAAACCACCCAGATTTCTTCTTTTCTGAATCCATCCATTCAAAACAACCGTTTCTTCAATTTGATTCATTGATAAAACGCCACACATATGGGTTCTTTTCATTAAATTTGCCATTCTTTCTCTCTCCTATTCCCTTACTTCTTTTTGTATATCTTCTATCGGCACTTGTTTTTGAGTAGAAGTTCTCATATCCTTGATAGATACTGTATTTTGATCTAATTCGTCATCGCCAATCACGATGGTATATTTTGCATGCAATCGATCTGCATATTTAAACTGCCCTTTGATATTTCTTCCTAGACTATCCATCTCAGCCTTGATTCCATCATTTCTCAAATCACGCATTAGCTTCAAACCATATTTTTTCGCTCTATCTCCCAATGCAGCGATAAATACATCTAAATTTTCTTGCTCAGGTATCTCAAGCTCAGTTGCTTCCATCAAAAGTAATAATCGCTCAATACCAAGACCAAAACCGACACCTGGCACTTCCGGTCCGCCAATTTGTTCAATCAAGTGGTCATATCTACCTCCACCACATACAGTACCTTGAGCGCCAATCTTGTTAGATACAAATTCAAAGGCGGTTTTGGTATAATAGTCTAATCCTCGAACAATACCAGGATCTACGATATACTCAATTTCCATGGCATCTAGATTCGTTTTCAAATCAGAAAATGCATCTTTGCACTCATCGCAAAGGTGATCTAACATATACGGTGCGCCCTGTACAAGCGCTTGGCATGTTTCTGATTTACAGTCCAATATTCTCATTGGGTTTCTATCGTATCTACCTTTACAGGTATCACATAATCCGTCATATTTATCTTTTAAGAAGTCTCTCAGTACCTCTCTATATGTTTCTCTACATTTTGGACAACCTATGCTATTGATTCTCAGCTCTAATTCTTTGATGCCTAATGAAGCAAGAAAGTCAGATGCAAATCCAATAACTTCTGCATCTGCCATCATATTGTTTGTTCCAAACACCTCAATCCCCATTTGATGAAACTCTCTCAGTCTTCCTGATTGTGGCTTTTCATATCGAAAACATGGAATAATATAAAAATATTTTGACGGCTGAACATCAGCATATAATTTATGTTCTACAAATGCTCGCACTACAGGAGATGTTCCTTCTGGTTTTAAAGTAATGCTTCTTTTCCCATAGTCTTCAAATGTGTACATTTGTTTTTCCACAATATCAGTTGTATCGCCAACACCTCTTGCAAAAAGTTCTGTATGCTCAAAGACCGGTGTTCTGATTTCCTTAAATACGTATCTGCTACATGCTTCCCGAAATACGTTTTCCACGTACTGCCATTTATAAACCTGGCCTGGAAGAATGTCTTTTGTCCCTTTTGGTGCTTTCGTTAACATTCTCTACCTCCTATATAAATAAATTTTCTTCTTTTCTTTTTAGCATCTCTGCAATTCGTTCTATATATATTTCATAATTTGAAACATTTGCAATTCTCTCTAATCGATTTTCAGAAGGATAGAATCGTTTTGAAATCCCTCCGGCACCAAGTGCAACAATGGTTTGAGCCTCTTCCATAATACGTATATTGTAAACCCCTGCCGTATCCCCCTTGGCATATCCCACATTTTCAAAGTTTCCAGTCATATGCTTCTGACGATACAAATAATAAGGATAGTAGCCATTATTATCTAGTTTTTCTTTAGCAATATCCAGCATATTTCTAACGATACTTCCTTGCTTATAGTGATATTCTTCATCCATCTCTTTCAGTTTTGAAGCTCGTTTCACTGCTAAGGTATGTACCGTGACATTTTCTGGTGAAAGCTCTAATACCGTGTCCAAGGTATGGGCAAAATCAGCCTCATTTTCTTCAGGCAATCCAGCAATCACATCAGTATTGATCATCTGTATTCCGACCTTACGCGCCATTAGAAAAGCATCGATTATTTCTTCTGGTTCATGCTTGCGACCAATTCGTTTTAAAGTGTCAGAATTCATCGATTGTGGATTGATACTGATTCGCTGTACTCCATGATCCTGAATGACCATAAGCTTCTCTTCCGAAATCGTATCAGGACGACCAGCTTCCACTGTAAACTCCCGCATTTTTTTTAAATCAAAACAATCATGAATCCTTGTAAGAAGCCCATCGAGTTCTTTGGGTTTTAACGTTGTCGGAGTTCCTCCTCCAACATAAATCGTTTCTGGATACCAACCCATTCGTTTCATATTTTCAGCGGAATACTGAATTTCTTGATGCAACGCAGCTAAGTATGCTTCGATTTGCTGTTCATTTGCCTGATTAGAAGGAAAAGAACAGTAAATGCATCTTGTTGGACAAAATGGAATTCCAATATAGAGTCCTACGGCTGAAGGTTTGGAACCCTGAAGAAGATTCTTTTGACACGAAACGATTTGTTTGATGAGCTTTTTCTTCTCATCTTGCAGCAAATACTCTTCTGATAAAACTGATTCCATCTTTGAAAAATCATTGGATTCTCGTTCCAGAATCTCTCTTGCTAGCTTTACTGGTCTTACACCAGTTAAAATTCCCCAATCAGGCCTCTTCCCTGTATGGGTTGCAAGAGTTTCATATAGAAATCGTTTGATTTGATTTTTTTGCTTTCGCTCTGCCAGCAAATCATTTTCTAAAAGCTCAAACATAGGAACAACAATCAGCACATCTTTTTTATCTTGATCATCATGATTGTTAACACCAGGAACCGCTTGATTTTCCAGATCATCAGCTATTTGATTGCCAACAGATTGTTCCATTTTTCCAAACAATTGATATTCATCATGTTTTAAAAATACTTTTATCAATTCTTCGATTTCATATGGGTTGATTTCTTGGGATAAATAAATTCTATACAAAAGGATTATTCTCCTTTTCAAAGCCTATGGTTGTAGCTCCCATATGCCCTGGCAAAACAGTAGTTTCATCAGGAAGAAGAAACAGTTTTTTGCGAATAGAGGATTGAATCTCTGCAAAAGAGGATCCAGGAAAATCGGTTCTTCCAATGGACTGCTGAAATAAAGTATCTCCAGTAAAAACAACATTATCCACGTAAATACACATCCCTCCTGGCGTATGTCCAGGTGTATGTATAAAACGAAGCAAAAGATTTCCAACAGAAAGAGTATCTCCATCTTCCACATACTGGTCTGCATGAAGTGAAATCGCATATCCTTGGGTCATGGAAGACATGTTTAAACCAGAATTTTCAAGCATACCTCTTTCATTTATAGATGCTACTAATTTAGATCCCGCAAATTCATTTAAGTACGCTTCCACGCCACCAATATGGTCTCCGTGTCCATGTGTTAAAATGATATACTCAATAGTAAGACCTTCTTGTTTGCAGAAGGCAGACAATTGTTCATTTTTGCCACCTGGATCAACAATAAAGCCTTTCTTTGTTGTCTCATCATATGCAACATAACAATTGACTGATAGTGGTCCACTTAAAAAACTTTGTATCATCATTCCGATTCTTCTCCTTCATTTGTTAAAATACTTTTTTACTATCTAGCAATATCGTAACAGGTCCGTCATTATAAATTCTTACGAGCATGTCGGCCTGAAAAATTCCTTCTTCTACTATAAGATTTTGCTTCTTACAAAGAGAAACAAACAAATCATAAAGCTCCTTTGCTTTCTCTGGTCTTGCTGCTTTCACAAAACTTGGTCGCTTCCCTTTTCTGCAATCACCAAATAAAGTAAACTGTGATACAGTCAGAATCGAACCACCAACATCTTGTACTGACAAATTCATTTTATCTTCGTCATCTTCAAAGATTCGTAGGCCTGCAATTTTTTCTGCCATATATTTTGCATCCCCTGGTTCATCTTCATCCTCAACACCGACAAGAACCATCAGACCTTTCTCGATGGTTCCAGTAACCGAATGATCCACAGTTACATCTGCTTTTAGTACTCTTTGAACTACTGCTCTCATGTAAGTCTCCTTGTAATTGATTAGGTAATTGCCCGATAAACATCTGCAACTCCCATTACATTTCGTAAAGAACGTAAAACTTTTTCAATCTGACTTGTATTTGAGATAGATAATGTCATTGTAATATTTACAATTCCATCTTTTGCACTTTTCGCATTGACACCAGTAATATGAACATCCATATCTTCACAAACTCTAGATAAGTCAGAAAATAAACCTTTTCTATCTTCTGCAAGAATATTGATATCTGTATCATACGACATATTTTCCTTTTGCGTATCCCACTCCACGTCAATAAAACGTTGTCGTTCTTCTTCTGGCAATGTCAGTACGTTAATACAGTCTTTTCGATGAACAGAAATCCCTCTCCCTTTTGTGATGAATCCAACGATTTCATCTCCAGGTACAGGGTTACAGCATTTCGAAAATCGAATTAAAAGATTGTCCACACCTTTTACGGTGACTCCTGTTTGTTCTTTCTTTTTCGTCTTTTTCTTAGTCTCTTCCGCCAATTCAGTTTTTTCTTGTCTTCTTAACTCTGCTTGCTTATCGTCATGATAGTATCCAAGCAAAGTATTCGCCACCTTACTAAGAATCACACCACCAGAACCGATTGCAGTATATAAATCATCTGCGGACGCAAGATTAAATGCTTTGGCGCATTTGTTAATATATGCGTTTTTCAAAACCTGCTGGTTATCATAGCCTTTACGTTTTGCATACTTTTCCAGCATTTCCTTTCCTTTGTCCGTATTCTCTGATTTGTTTTCACGTTTTAGCCATTGTCTTATTTTGTTTCTTGCATTACTGCTTTGAGCTATTTTTAGCCAATCAATGCTTGGTCCTTTTGAATTCGAAGAAGTGACAATTTCAATAATATTGCCGTTTTTCAAGGTATGATCAATTGGAACCATCTTCCCATTTACTTTTGCACCAATACACTTTACTCCAATCGCAGAGTGAATTTTAAATGCAAAATCTAAAGGCGTTGATCCTGCAGGGAGCTCTATTACATCCCCTTTTGGCGTAAATACAAAAACCTGATTTGAAAATAAATCTACTTTCAAGGTCTCCATAAATTCTTTTGGATCATTTAAATCTTTTTGCCATTCTAAGGTCTGGCGTAACCACGCTAGTTTACCCTCTTCCTTTTCTTCAGACACGCCCTCTTTATATTTCCAATGAGCAGCAATACCATATTCCGCAATTTTATGCATTTCATACGTTCTGATTTGAATCTCAAAAGGATCACCATTGTCACCAATTACAGTCGTGTGGAGTGACTGATAACGATTGGTTTTGGGCATCGCAATGTAATCTTTGAATCTGCCCGGAATTGGTTTCCACATGGTATGAACAATGCCTAAAACTGCATAACAATCCTTTACATTATCTACAATAATACGAACAGCAGTTAAATCAAATATTTCTTCTAGCTGTTTGTTTTGATATTTCATTTTTCGAAATATACTATAAAAATGCTTGGATCGTCCTGTTATTTCATACGGAATATTCAATTCATTTAGGCTTTCCTTGATTTCATTGATTACTTTATTGATATATTCTTCCCTTTGTTGTTTTTTGATTTTTACTTGACTAACCAAATCATAATAAGCCTCAGGTTCAAGGTGTTTCAGAGCAATATCTTCAAGTTCAAATTTCATGGCATAGATACCAAGCCTACTTGCCAGAGGTGCATAAATTTCTAACGTTTCTTTACATTTATCGCGAATTTGCGTTTCGCTCATGTAATTGATGGTTCTTAGATTGTGAAGTCTATCTGCCAATTTTATGATCAGCACGCGGATATCTTTTGACATGGCGAGAAACATCTTTCGAAGATTTTCTGCTTGTCTCTCTTCTTTGCTCTCAAAGACAATGGATCCTAATTTTGTAACACCATCCACAAGAAGTGCAACTTCCTCACCAAAGTCACGTGTAAGCTCTTCCTCTGAGTAATCCGTATCTTCTACCGTATCATGTAGCAAGCCTGCCACAATTGTATTCTCATCCATACCAAGTTCTGCAAGAATAATTGAAACTTCAATAGGGTGAACCAAATATGGCTCACCCGATTTACGCATTTGTCCGGTATGATATTCTTCTGCTTTTAAATAAGCTTGTTTTATCAACTCAATATTGATGTTTGGGTTGATCTGCAGAAGTCGATCTAAAAAAGTTTCCATCAATTCCATAAACACAATCCTATTTCTTTTCTACTTTTTTTTCATTTTACCCTGATATCTTGATCCACTCGTTAACATACTTAATTGATAATAAATTGGGCTGGCAATAAAGATAGATGATGAAGCACCCGCTAAAATACCAATAATCAGTGGAAGAGTAAAGTCACGAATTGTCTGCCCTCCTAGAATATAAAGTGGAATAATCGCTACAATTGTCGTAATCGAAGTCATCAAAGAACGAACTAGAGTTTGGTTAATACTGATGTCAATCAATTCCTCCAACTTATTCTTCTTCATAATCTTGAGGTTTTCTCTGATTCTGTCAAACACTACGATGGTATCATTGATTGAATATCCAACCAATGTCAATACCGCTGCAATAAACGGATTGTTAATCGGTATGCTGAAAAAGCCGTAAAACGCAATCATAATAAGCACATCATGTAAAACAGCGGTAATCGCAGCAATACCAAATTTCCATTCAAATCGAATGATAATATAGACTAACATACCGATTGCTGCTACGATAACAGCTTTCACAGCATTTTTCTTTAACATTTCACCGATAGACGGTCCAAATTGCTCTACGGTCAAAACGGATTCATCTGTTAAATCATATTTTTCAAATATTTGGTCTAACACTTGTTCTCTTGCATCCGTATCTAACGACTGGGTCGTACGAATAATAACTTCTTTATTTCCATCTCCAGCATGTACTATATCTGCATCCTTAATACCGCTTTCCTTCAAAACAGCATTCAAATCACTTACAGTAACTTCTGTTCCCATATCGATTTGCATCATGGTACCACCGGTAAAATCAATTCCAAAATTGAATCCTCTAACAAAGCCAGTACCAATTCCTAACACAATGATACAAATTGAAACAATATAAAAAATCTTTCTGTGCTTGATAAAGGAGTATTGCCTGTTAAACTTAAGCATTGATATCAGCCTCCTTTATTGCAAAATTTCCGATTTTCGTCATGTTCTTGCTGTCCGCAATCACATCTAAGTATAGCTTCGTTACAACTACCGCAGTAAATACGCTGGCAACAATACCAATCATCAGCGTCATAGCAAAGCCCTTAACAGGACCAGAGCCTAGTTGATAGAGAACTACACCAGCAATAATTGTCGTAATCTGAGAGTCAATAATGGTAGAAAGGGCTCTCTTAAATCCTGCCGCAATAGAAACACGAACAGATTTTCCGTTTTTAATTTCTTCTTGGATTCTAGCAAAAATGATAACATTTGCATCCACTGCCATTCCAATAGAAAGAATGATACCCGCAATACCTGGAAGTGTCAAAACTCCTCCCATAGCTACCAAGACCCAGAATAAAATCAGGATATACAATAGCAATGCAACATCTGCCACTAGTCCCATCAATCGATATAGACCAATCATCATCACAAAGATAAATCCAATTCCAATCATTCCTGCTATTAAACTCATCTGCAATGCATCTAGCCCAAGAGTTGGACCAACTACAGAGGTTTCAACTTCTTTCAGCTCGACAGGAAGTGCACCGCCTCGAATTAATGCAGATAAGTTTGTAGCTTCATCCTCACTAAATCCGCCAGTACCGCCTGTAATTTCGGCTTTCCCGTTGCTGATTACATTATTTACAACAGGTGCTGAAATAATCTGACCATCTAGAATAATCATGATCGCGCCATTCGCGACACCATCATTGGCAGATTGCACAGTGCCACTCAAAGCCTTCTCTGTCGCCGTTTTAAAAGCAGATGCTCCGTCACCAGTAAACTCTAATGAAATCGCATATCCACCATTTTGTGAATCGGTAGTAATTCCTGCATCCTTTACCTGACTACCATCTAATACAAATGTATTGTCTGATAAAACAAATTGGAGTTGTGCAGTTTTTCCGATTGCTTTGATTGCTTCATTTGCATCTTTTGCGCCTGGCAATTCCACTCTGACACGATTCGTGCCTTCTATGGTTACAACTGGCTCAGAAAGACCCAGCTGATTTACTCTTTTTTCAATAACTGCTTGAGTTTGCGTCATAAGCTGTTTTAAGTCGTCACCTGTAGCATCTGTTTGCGCCTCCATGACAACGTAAACACCTCCAGACAAATCAAGTCCCAATTTTATATGGTCCTTTATCGGTCCAAAAGATCCTACCCCCATAAGAGTTGCATACCAGCCAAAGACGATGATGATGGACAGTATGACTGCCAATGCCTTCTTCATTGTAATTTTCACCTTCTCTTCTTAGCTTTGTAATTGCAATATCATAAATTTATATTACAGGATATTTTACTACTTTTTTGCTCTCCCTACAAGCATAATCATGATTTATCCATTAAAATGCCCTTAAACTGTTTGTAGCTTATTATTTTTTATAGCAAAGTCCGATTCTGCACGACATAACAATGATGATATTTTCGATACAACATTGTATTTTTATGAAATCTACGAAATAGAAAAAAATGAGTTTCAAATATAATTTGAAACTCATTTCAATACTTTTGGTGCCGGCGATCGGGGTCGAACCGATACGGTGTTGCCACCACGGGATTTTGAGTCCCGCACGTCTGCCAATTCCATCACGCCGGCGTAACAAAACTTATATTAACACATTCAAAACAGAAAATCAAGAAAAAAAACCATTTACATTTGAAAAAATTTACTATATACTTTTTTTATAACCTGAGAGGAGGATGAATAATGAATCAACAACTAGGAGCCATTTTGCCTTTAATTCTGTTAGTCGTCATTATGTATTTCTTGCTGATTAGACCTCAGAAAAAAAGAGAAAAGTCTGTAACAGCAATGAGAAATGCAATTAAAGTCGGTGATGAAGTCATCACAATCGGTGGAATATGTGGGAAAGTCGTAAAAACCAAAGATGAAACATTAACTATCCAAGTTGGTGCGGATAAAACGAAATTCGAAGTCATGAGATGGGCAATTTCAAAAGTTGTTACGGACGAACCTGCTCCTTCTCCATCTAAAAAACCTAAGAAAGAAGATGCAGAACAGGAAGCTCCAAAAAAAGCACTGCCAAAGAGAATGAAGAAATCTGATGAAGCAGAAGATACAACAGTAGTTGTATCAGAAGACTCTGTAACAGAAGAAGTCGCATCAGAAGCTGCTCCGACTGAAATCGCTGAGGAAGTAGCATCAGAAGAAACTGAAATCAAGGCTTAATCAACATCCAATAAAAACTACCCTGTAATACTTACAGGGTTTTTTTGTTTTTCAATTTATATTTTGATACCGCAAACTACACTTTTAATATCTTTCCGCCACCAACAACAACATCACCATGATAAAATACCGCAGCTTGTCCTGGTGTCACAGCACGTTGCTTAGTTTGGAAAACGACCTTTACTATACCCTCTTTATCAGGATAAAGTGTGGATGGAACTTCAGCATGTGTATATCTAGTTTTAACTGTAGCAGTAACAGATGCTTCCAAAGAATCAATAGAAATCCAGTTTAGATTTCCTACATAAAAAGAATCAACAAATAAATCCTCATTTGAACCCAAAACAATTTCATTATTTTCACTATTTATCTCGACTACAAACATCGGTTTGCCAAAAGTAATACCCAGTCCTTTTCTCTGTCCAATCGTATAATGGATAATACCTCTATGTCTACCTAATATATTGCCCTCTCGATCCACAAAATTCCCCTCTCCTGGGCTTACCCCCAATGTGTTCATAAGAAACCCTGCATAATCACCATCTTTCACAAAACAGATATCTTGGCTGTCTGGCTTATCCGCATTGACAAATCCCATTCTATTTGCTATTTCTCTTATCTCAGTTTTCTTCAAACCGCCAAGCGGAAATATGGTTCTGGACAGCTCCTCTTGATTCATTGTATATAATGCATAGCTTTGATCTTTTGATTCGTCTAACCCCTTTTTGAGCAAATATCTACCTGTTTTTTCATCCTTGTCGATTCTAGCATAATGACCAGTAGCAATATAATCATATTCCAACAAAATAGCCCGCTCCAAGAACTTTTCAAACTTAATGCTACGATTGCATTCAATACATGGGTTCGGTGTCTCTCCACGGCTATAAGCCTCAGCAAACGGTATCACAACATCTCTTTCAAATTGAAGTCCAAAATTATACACATCGTGCCTAATTTCAAGTTTATCAGCAACGCTTCTGGCATCTAAAACATCCTCCAATGAACAGCAAGTTTTTGCTCGATCAATACCAATATCTTCATTTTCAAACAACTTAAATGTAGCACCCGCTACATGGAACCCTCTTTCCTTTAGAAGTACCGCCGCAACAGAACTATCTACTCCACCACTCATTGCAATAAGTACCTTTTTCATAATTACCTCACTTTATTATTTTCAATTCTATCTATATCGTTTTATCAATTATTCTTACTTGTTCCTTAAAGATTGCAACGTTTATTATATCCTAACATCATCATAATTTCTAGTACTTATACTCTCTTGTTTCGATTGCAACTGATTTTAATGGGTATTAAATTACAAATAAATTTTGAAAGGTGGGATTTGTCGTGGATTTTGTTTGGTCAGAAGATTTATCAGTCGGAATTGAACAAATAGATAAACAACATAAGGTATGGCTAATTAAAGCGGAAAAGCTATTTGATTCAGGTCGAAAAGGACAAGCTAGAGAATATATAGATCAAATGCTAGAATTTCTTGACGACTACACAAAACAACATTTTCGAGACGAAGAAATATATATGCGCAGCATTCACTATCCAGAATATGAACACCAAAAGAATTTGCATATGGCGTTCATAGAGAAATTGTCTAGAATCAAAAAAGAATTCTACGAATCGGATGGAAACATCATCGTAATATTAGATGCCAACCAAATGATTATCGAATGGCTTGTTAAACACATATCCACAGAAGATAAAAAGATTGGCCTCTACGCGAAAAACTTGAAAGAGATGAAATAGAATATTTTAGTTTATCGCATTTTGTTGAAAGAAGATTTTTAGACTGAATATAATATATATTTCTAATTGTCTGTAAATTATCAATGTTTTACGTGTATCTTCAATGTATACATTATTCATACCATAAAAGCCTTGATTTTCGTAGTTATTATTGTTAATATATTAACGTTAAATGATTCATTACACTCCCTTTTCAACTATATCAGATGATTTGTCACAAGATCACATTTAAAATTTCAATCGTTTTCTTTCAAAAGAGAGTGTAAATGAATTACAAAAAGGAGGCTACTATGACGAGCAGAGCAGTTGGATACACACTTGGTTATTCCCTATTCTTTTTATGGATTATCTCAGGCTTTATCATTAAAATGTTTTAATATATAAAGTATCCAGAAATTCAGAAAAGACAACCGTGCTTTGGTTGTCTTTTTTTCGTATATTCCGTTATTCCGTAATCACATCATGCCTATTTCCATCATACGTAAACGGTAAACCAGCTGTACTAGTTAAAAATAGAGCCGCCATTCACCAGAAGTGAATTGAGCGGCTCTTAGTATCAGCAATTTAATTCTTACGACAAGTTTCTGGCAAGGAATTAGACCAAGGAAGAAGGTCATCTATGAAATCAAGATTTCCGCCATCCATATGTTTTGGGATTTCAGAAAGGACATGTTTGAAGTAGTCATACGGTTTTAAATTATTGGCTTTGGCAGATTCAGCTATGCTATACGCAATTGCACTGGATTCTGCCCCGTTGATTGTGTCTATCAAATGCCAGTTATTCTTGCCTACACAAAAACTTCTAATTGCTATTTCAGCTATATTGTTATCAAGGGGTACATCAGGATTTGAGAGAAAAACCTTGAGATAGTTCTCCTGGTTTATGCAATAGGTGAATCCTTTTCCCGTTTCTGAATTCTTTGGTACATTTCCCCCATTTGATTTTACCCATGAAAAGAAAGCATCTACAAGAGGCGTTACAAGGAGTTGACGCTTCGTTAAACGTTCTTCTTTAGATAAATCTGCCAATTGATTGTCGGCGTGGTAAATTTGAGCGATTTGTTCAAGTGCAATCTCTGCAAGGGTTCCTTTTGATGTTTTCTTTCCAAGGGATTTACAGACATTTGCAAACCGCCTGCGAGCATGAGCCCAACACCCAGCTACGGTGAGCTCATCAGGTCTCTCTTTTTCTAGCTTATTGTAGACTTGATATCCGTCGCAAACAACTACACCTTTGTATCCAACCAGAAATTCTCTTGGATGGTCAGCCTTTCGCGTCTTCTGATAATCGTAAAGTATAGCTGGAGGAACATCACCATGCTCCCCAGTTCGATAAACCCACATGTAACTATTGGCCTTCGTATCACGGCCATCCTTTGCTACTCGTACAGGTGTTTCATCTGCGTGCAGAACGTGGCTCTTGTAGATTTCTTTATGTATGCGATCGTAAAGAAGGGAAAGATATCGTTCGCTTGATCGGATAACCCAATTAGCCATGACCTGCCTTGATATATTCACATCATTTCGTTTAAATTCCTGCTCTAATCGATAAAGAGGAATAGAATTGACATATTTCGCATTTAACATTGCTGCTACCAAGGAGGGGGTAGCAATACTGTTATTTAGTAATTCTAATGGATGCTCAGCCTTTACAATCTTTTGATTTTTGTTTCCACAGTACACTGCAATATGGTGTTCCACTACTTCAAATGTGGCTGGATGAAATTCCAACTTTTTATATACTTCATCTGGAAGATTCCGATAATCACCATCAAATAGTTCCTGAAGTTTTTCTAAAGAAAGAGCATGGGTTTCAATCCTCACTGGAAAACCTGATAGATCCTCATTTCTCTTGCCCTTTTTCTTTGCACTGCGCTTATGCTCAGGAATAACCTGTTCTATTACAGGCTCAACAATCTCATCTGCATCTTGAATAGTTACCTCAGCCTCATTGAAGCAAAAAACAAGCTGATTCTGCAATAGGGATTTTTCGGAAGCATTTCCGAAACGAGCCTGATTTGAGATGCGAATTTGTTCCAGTAAAAGGTCCAGTTTCTTGTTCATCTCCATCAGGGACTCCTGTTGTTGCAGAATCATAGTAACTAAAATATCTTTATCAAATGTATGTAATTGTTCTTTTGTAAATCTATTTTCCATGACTTTATTATATCATGAAAACCCATTGATTTAAAGCCATTTCTAGCTGTTTCTATTCTTTTAGAAGTAGAGGCTTCCTGTTATGAAGGATATACTGGGGATGTCTTTTGTACCGTGTTTCGAGGTTCAATTGTGAGACCCTCCATAAGCCACCGATATTGTTGATGCGTCATTTCCCTAACCTCATCTGCTGTGCGTGGCCACTGGAATTTTCCAGACTCCAATCTTTTGTATAGGAGAAGAAATCCATCCCCCTCCCAAAGAAGTCCTTTCATCCTGTCCTTTTTTCGACCACAGAAAAGAAAAAGCGTATTCATTTGGAAAGGATCAAGTTCAAACTTGTTTTTCACTAGCGTTGCAAGACCATCTATGCCATATCGAAGATCTGTATATCCACATGCAATGTATACCTGCTCAAATTCAACTGCGTCATTGAGCACGAAGCAACACCTCCAATGTCAATCTGATTTGTGCCTCATCTGCTTCCTGACCGATTTCCACAATTGCACTAGGAAAAGTAATCTTAATATTGCTTTTTTCTGAAGATACCGAACTAATATCTCGGACGGGATTGGGAACAAGTGCAAATTGCAAATTGCAAATCTTTTGATGTTTCTACTGGAAGGTTTTCGCAAGCAGCTAGTCGTAGCTTGCGAAGATAGTAGTAATATTGAGCTTCTTGTAAATCATTCTGCTTACACCATTGTTTGATACTTAGTCCGCTTTCCTCGCGAGCCTCCACTAATTTCGCCCATTCTTGCATTCGCATTTGATTCTTAACTTTTGTAACATTCATGATACTGCCTCCAACATATATTCCTACTCGAAAAACTATTACAAGTTTTTCAAGTCCTTTGGATTAGTATCTCATATTTTAAGTTTTAGTTCCATGTACGGCTGGTTTACCGTTTACCATCATACACATTAAAAGCACTGTTATTAGAACATCCTTTATCATAAGATATTATCCTTATTGCTTCAATTGTCTAACAAAATAAAAACACACCTATCATCGTAGGTGTGTTGCTTTTGGTGACTCCACCGGGAATCGAACCCGGGTTACCGCCGTGAAAGGGCGGTGTCTTGACCGCTTGACCATGGAGCCATAAAAAACCGGCGATGTCCTACTTTCCCAGGCAGCTGCCCGCCAAGTATCATCAGCGCTAGAGAGCTTAACTACTGTGTTCGAGATGGGAACAGGTGTATCCTCTCCGCTATAATCACCGGATTTATGCTTGCCTTTTTTCAATATTGCTATGTTGCTGCTTCCTTCTATCTCATACATGTACATAAGTACATTTTATTCAATCTCAGTCAGCGCTCTTTGCTCTATTGGAAAAATTCAGCGCATGTATTTAATTGTTGAGGTTATGTACCCTCAAAACAGAACAATGAAAACGGAATTTCTTGAAACCATTGGTCAAGCGTTCGACCTATTAGTATCGGTCAGCTGAATACATTACTGCACTTACACCTCCGACCTATCAACGTGATAGTCTCTCACGGGTCTTACCATATAATGGAGGAAATCTCTTCTTGTGGGGGGCTTCGCACTTAGATGCTTTCAGCGCTTATCCCGTCCATACATAGCTACCCAGCCGTGCCTTTGGCAAGACAACTGGTGCACCAGAGGTATGTCCATCCCGGTCCTCTCGTACTAAGGACAGCTCCACTCAAATTTCCAACGCCCACAGCGGATAGGGACCGAACTGTCTCACGACGTTCTGAACCCAGCTCGCGTACCTCTTTAATGGGCGAACAGCCCAACCCTTGGGACCTACTTCAGCCCCAGGATGAGACGAGCCGACATCGAGGTGCCAAACACCCCCGTCGATGTGGACTCTTGGGGGGTATAAGCCTGTTATCCCCGGGGTAGCTTTTATCCGTTGAGCGATGGCCCTTCCACTCGGAACCACCGGATCACTAAGCCCGACTTTCGTCCCTGCTCGACTTGTTTGTCTCGCAGTCAAGCTCCCTTTTGCCTTTACACTCTTCGCGCGATTTCCGACCGCGCTGAGGGAACCTTTGGGCGCCTCCGTTACTTTTTGGGAGGCGACCGCCCCAGTCAAACTGCCCGCCTGACACTGTCCTAACACTGGTTAACAGTGCATAGTTAGAATTTCAACGTTACAAGAGTGGTATCCCAACGGTGACTCCTCCAATACTGGCGTACTGGTCTCTCAGTCTCCCACCTATCCTGTACATGCAACGCCGAAATCCAATATCAAGCTGCAGTAAAGCTCCACGGGGTCTTTCCGTCCTGCTGCGGGTAACCGGCATCTTTACCGGTACTACAATTTCACCGAGTCTATTGTTGAGACAGTGCCCAGATCGTTACGCCTTTCGTGCGGGTCGGAACTTACCCGACAAGGAATTTCGCTACCTTAGGACCGTTATAGTTACGGCCGCCGTTTACTGGGGCTTAAGTTCATGCCTTCGATTGCTCTAAGCAGTCCCCTTAACCTTCCAGCACCGGGCAGGCGTCAGCCCCTATACATCAGCTTTCGCTTTAGCAGAGACCTGTGTTTTTGGTAAACAGTCGCCTGGGCCTTTTCACTGCGGCCAGCTTGCGCTGGCACCCCTTCTCCCGAAGTTACGGGGTTATTTTGCCGAGTTCCTTAACAATAGTTCTCTCGCTCACCTTAGGATTCTCTCCTCATCTACCTGTGTCGGTTTGCGGTACGGGCACCTACAATCTCGCTAGCGGCTTTTCTCGACAGTGTGAAATCAGCAGCTTCGGTACTTTAATTTCCCTCCCCATAACGCCTCAGAATTGCCAAGGCGGATTTGCCTACCTTGACTCCCTTGACGCTTAGACGCACTCAACCAACGGTGCGCTCTGCTTATCCTTCTGTGTCCCCACATCGCTCAAACGATTTTCGGTGGTACTGGAATCTCAACCAGTTGTCCATCGCCTACGACCTTCGTCCTCGGCTTAGGCCCCGACTTACCCTGAGTGGACGAACCTTCCTCAGGAAACCTTAGATTTTCGGTGGGCAGGATTCTCACCTGCCTTACGCTACTCATGCCAACATTCTCTCTCGTATACAGTCCAGCATACCTTACGATACACCTTCTGCCCGTATACGATGCTCCTCTACCAATGATTCGTTAGAATCATTCCAAAGCTTCGGTAGTAAGTTTTAGCCCCGTTTATCTTCGGCGCAGAGCCACTCGACTAGTGAGCTATTACGCACTCTTTAAATGAGTGGCTGCTTCTAAGCCAACATCCTAGTTGTCTATGCAGCTCCACATCCTTTTCCACTTAACTTACATTTTGGGACCTTAGCTGTTGGTCTGGGCTGTTTCCCTTTCGACTATGAAACTTATCTCACATAGTCTGACTCCCAGTAAACAATTTCTCGGCATTCGGAGTTTGATAGTCTTCGGTAACCGGTGAAGGCCCCTAGGACATTCAGTGCTCTACCTCCGAGGATCTTATACTGAGGCTAGCCCTAAAGCTATTTCGAGGAGAACCAGCTATATCCGAGTTCGATTGGAATTTCACCGCTATCCACACGTCATCCCAGCCTTTTTCAACAGACATGAGTTCGGTCCTCCACGAGATTTTACTCTCGCTTCAACCTGCACATGGATAGGTCACCCGGTTTCGGGTCTACAGCATGCAACTTGACGCCCTATTCAGACTCGCTTTCGCTACGGCTCCGGTGCTCCAGCACCTTAACCTTGCTACATACCATAACTCGTTGGCCCGTTCTACAAAAAGTACAAGGTCACTTGCGCTCCCTTTGCTTGTAAGCATAAGGTTTCAGGTTCTATTTCACTCCCCTCCCGGGGTTCTTTTCACCTTTCCCTCACGGTACTATTCTCTATCGGTCACTAGGTAGTATTTAGCCTTGGGGGGTGGGCCCCCCTGCTTCCCATCAGGTTTCACGTGCCTGGTGGTACTCTGGTGCCACTCTATGATTAGTACATTTCGTCTACAGGGCTTTTACCTCCTACGGCTGACCTTTCCAAGTCAATTCGACTATATACGCTTCACGTTGTGAGTGGTCCACAACCCCGGATAAATCCGGTTTGGGCTCTTCCCCGTTCGCTCGCCGCTACTTAGGGAATCGATGTTTCTTTCTCTTCCTCCGGGTACTTAGATGTTTCAGTTCCCCGGGTTACCTCCTCTATACCTATTGATTCAGTATAGGGTACTTACGCATTACCGTAAGTGAGTTTCCTCATTCGGAAATCTGCGGATCAACGGATGTTTGCTCCTGCCCGCAGCTTATCGCAGCTTGCCACGTCCTTCATCGGCTCCTAGTGCCAAGGCATTCACCTTATGCTCTTATTCACTTGACCAAAAGTGATTGTTGTCTGCGTTGACAACTTTATGGTTTTACATTGTTAATTAACTCTGTAATTTTTCTGGTTTCTCGGTTGAAATCATAGTTAAACCCTTAAGCATTGCCTTTAAGACTCTACTTAGTTTATTTAACTTTTTTGCCTTGCTTCTTTCGAAACAAGTGCACTTCGATTTCGTTGTAATTTGTTTTCATTGTTCAGTTTTCAAGGTACATTCTGTATTTGCTCTAGACACTAAAACAAACACCCTTTGCTTTACACTTCCTGTAAAGTGGTGGGCTTGGGAGGACTCGAACCTCCGACCTCACGCTTATCAGGCGTGCGCTCTAACCACCTGAGCTACAAGCCCATATATTAACTCATAGTGCAGAAATTTAAGTCTCCTTAGAAAGGAGGTGATCCAGCCGCACCTTCCGATACGGCTACCTTGTTACGACTTCACCCCAGTCATTGATTTCGCCTTAGGTAATCTATTAATCGACCAACTTCGGGCGCCCCCAACTTCCATGGTGTGACGGGCGGTGTGTACAAGACCCGGGAACGCATTCACCGCGACATTCTGATTCGCGATTACTAGCAACTCCAACTTCATGTAGGCGAGTTGCAGCCTACAATCCGAACTGGGACTGGTTTTTGAGATTTGCTCCACGTCACCGTCTTGCTTCTCTTTGTACCAGCCATTGTAGCACGTGTGTAGCCCAGAACATAAGGGGCATGATGATTTGACGTCATCCCCACCTTCCTCCGAGTTATCCCCGGCAGTCTCACTAGAGTGCCCAGCCGAACTGCTGGCAACTAATGACAAGGGTTGCGCTCGTTGCGGGACTTAACCCAACATCTCACGACACGAGCTGACGACAACCATGCACCACCTGTCTCCTCTGCTCCGAAGAGAAACTCCGGTTAAGGAGCGGTCAGAGGGATGTCAAGTCCTGGTAAGGTTCTTCGCGTTGCTTCGAATTAAACCACATGCTCCGCTGCTTGTGCGGGTCCCCGTCAATTCCTTTGAGTTTCACACTTGCGTGCGTACTCCCCAGGCGGAGCACTTAATGCGTTAACTACGGCACCGAAACCTTGCGGCCCCGACACCTAGTGCTCATCGTTTACGGCGTGGACTACCAGGGTATCTAATCCTGTTTGCTCCCCACGCTTTCGTGCCTCAGTGTCAGTTACAGTCCAGAAAGTCGCCTTCGCCACTGGTGTTCCTCCTAATATCTACGCATTTCACCGCTACACTAGGAATTCCACTTTCCTCTCCTGCACTCAAGTCTCACAGTTCGCAAGGCTTACAATAGTTGAGCTATTGCCTTTCACCCCGCGCTTACAAGACCACCTACGCACTCTTTACGCCCAATAATTCCGGATAACGCTTGCCCCCTACGTATTACCGCGGCTGCTGGCACGTAGTTAGCCGGGGCTTCCTCCAAGGGTACCGTCATTTTTTTCTTCCCCAAGGACAGAGCTTTACGACCCAAAGGCCTTCATCGCTCACGCGGCGTTGCTGCATCAGGCTTGCGCCCATTGTGCAATATTCCCCACTGCTGCCTCCCGTAGGAGTTTGGACCGTGTCTCAGTTCCAATGTGGCCGATTACCCTCTCAGGTCGGCTACTGATCGTTGCCTTGGTAGGCCGTTACCCCACCAACTAGCTAATCAGACGCAGGCCCATCCCATACCGATAAATCTTTGACCAGATGTCCATGTGGACTTCCGGCGTTATGAGGTATTAATCCCGGTTTCCCGAGGCTATCCCTCTGTATGGGGCAGGTTGCCTACGCGTTACTCACCCGTCCGCCGCTCTCGATATCTTCACTCTGCCGAAACTTTGTTCCGATATCTTCCGCTCGACTTGCATGTGTTAGGCACGCCGCCAGCGTTCATCCTGAGCCAGGATCAAACTCTTAATAAAATGGTATCTAAATTCTGTCGAGAAAATTGCTTCTCTCTTTGGACAGAATGTTAAATCAAGTTTGCCATAAAATGACTCAAGCTGAAACGCTTTGCGTTTTAGCTTTGTTCTATTCTTTGCAATTGCAAATCCTAGAATTATTGTTTTTTCAGAATTGTACGTTGACTCACAAATTTGCATTTGCTTGTCTTACCAATCATTGCTGATTGCTTTTGTACTTTAGTTTTCCGAGAAACATTCAAGTTTCTCTTTGACTAAATTTCTGCACTATGGAGTTATCAAGGTTCATGGACCTGCGCATTTGGCAGGTTCTGGATGAATCGAGCAAAATCTTTCCATCCTGCTTCTTCAGTTTATTTCCGAAGCATCCGCGTTTAGCGAACTTTTATATCATACCGCATCAACGCTTTCTTGTCAACCCTTATTTTGAAGTTTTTTTCAGCTTCTTTCGAAGTCCTTCTTTTCGGGTTCCTTTCATTTCAGCATGTTTGCTTGTTTGAAAGGTGCTTTATGATAGTACCAAAGATAGATACTTATGTCAACGATTTTTCCCATTAATTTTTGTTTTTTCTCACTGACGAAAATCATCAGAATAAATCCAATCTGTTTTCACCTCATTTGCAACTTTTATCTACATTATATATACAATTTTAGACAATCGTTAATTTCAGAACAATTATACCAATACAGTATCCATTTTCTCTTTGAGCATTTCTAATTCCTCAAGCCAAATACAATTCAGTTCTTTGTTATTCTTTACTAAGTCGATGCACTTCTCATATTCCACCCATCGTACCAAGTCAATTTCTTCTTTCTGTATGATAAATTCATCTACTTCCATATTACGATTTAGAATATATATATTACTAATTTGGTTGTCAAAAAAATCTTTTCCATGGAAATTTTTTTCAAGCCAAAACCGCCTTTGACCACACAGAATTAATTCATCTTGTTTTGCCACAATCCCCAACTCTTCTTGCAGCTCTCTGATTGCCGATTCTTTATAATCAGAGCCTGCCGGAATATGACCAGCACTTGAAATATCCAGACATCCTGGAAAAGAATCTTTAATAAAGCTTCTTTTTTGTAACAACACTTCAATGCGGTCTTTCTCCTTCCGCAAAATCCATACGTGTGAAGTACGATGTAAAATACCCAATTCATGCGCTTTTTTACGTTCAACTGTCGTTCCGGTTGGTTGACCACTTTCATCGACGATATCTAACATTTCCATTTCTTTCCCCTGTCCTTTACCTTTTATGAAACAACTTACAAAACCACGACAATAACCCCCATACTGATATCTACTCATTATATATCAAAATGAAGATTGAAGGAAATGAAGATTGAAGGAAATGAAGATTGAAGGAAATAAGAAAATGATGCAATAAATTTCCCAACTGTAAAGTATATTGTGAAATTTTTGACCAGTCGATGAAAAATATTTCTCGTTTTTTTCTGAATTTTTGGAACAAATTTTCATTTTATGGTGATTGATTTCTTATTATAATAAACAATATATTTTTTTATTCGTATCATATCTTCGTGTTTTCAACATTTTTTGCTTATGAAGAATTGCGACAATTATTCGAATATTTCGAATTGGCATCAAATATGCAATATAAAAGAACAAAATCCCATAGGGGATGATTTTTTCTCACGCTGAAAGGAGTTAAGAAATGAAGAAATTTTTAGCAATTATTTTATGTGTGGTATTGGCACTCTCCATGATGACTGCCTGTGGTGGTGGCAGTGAATCTGCAAGTTCCGAATCTGGAGATGGACCAGAATACACAATCCGTTTTGCACACATTGAAAATGAATTTACTGCTTGCGCACAAGGTGTACAACTCTTCAAAAAATATGTTGAAGAAGGAAGTGATGGAAGAATCGCAGTTGAAGTTCTTGGTAGTGGTTCAATGGGTGGCGAAAGAGAAATTCTTGAAAGCGTAACCATGGGCAATCTTGAAGCCGGAATGGCGATGTCTTCTCTTTTCACAACATATCTTCCTGATTGGAACATTTTTGACCTTCCATTCGTGTTTAAAGATAGAGCTGATTGGGCTGCCAAAGTTGATGGTGACCTTGGAACTATCTTAGCAGACGAAACGACTTCTATTCATGTTAAAGTACTGAATTATTTTGATGGTGGATTCAGAGCGATTTCCAACACAAAAAGACCAATCCTTTCTATGGCTGACTTAAATGGAATCAAATGTCGTGTTGGTGAATCCACATTAATGATCGACACACACAAAGCGCTTGGCGACAACCCAATCCCAATGTCCTTTAGTGAAGTTTATACCGCGCTTCAACAAGGTACCATTGATGGCGTTGATACATCTGTTATCTATGTTCAAGATGGAAATTTCCAAGAAGTTGCAAAATATTGCACATTGACAAATCACACAGCATTACAGATGGTAACTTTCATCAATCAAGATTTCTTTGATGGTCTTCCTGAAGATTTACAGCAGGTAGTTTTAGATGCAGTTGCAAAAACAACTACTGAACAAAGAGAAATCGCTGTACAAGTTGATGATAAAGCAATGGAAGTAATGGAAGCTGCTGGCATGCAGATTGACACTCCTTCCGCAGAATTTACCGCTCAAATGACAGAAGCAACTAAGTCCGTAGTAGATGGCTATAGAGATCAAATTGACTCTAAAGTATTTGAAGCTGCTGGACTATAATTAGAACAGCAAGTACATTCTTTTTCTTTTCTCATCACTGATGGAGCACCAGAGTTTCAATACTATTGTAACTCTGGTTCCATCGGTATGAGGATCTAAGAGAAACTTGCTGGGGAGGTAAATACATTGGTAAGTAAGATAGGAAAAATATTCAATAAATTTGAATCAGGTGCATTGATTGCAGCACTGGCTGTTATGGTAATTGTTATTTTTACTCAGGTAATTATGCGATATGTATTTAACAATTCCTTGTCTTGGTCCGAAGAGTTTGCAAGATATTTGTTTGTATGGTTCTCTTGGATCGGGGTAAGTGCTGGCTTAAAAGATGGAGAACATCTAAAGGTCGAACTATTATCAACTGCCCTTCTCAAAAAAGGATTGAAAAAATCCAATGAGGTTGTATCCATTATAGTATCTCTCATTTGGTTAACAACTACTGCAATCGTAGCTTATAACGGCCTAGAAGTTGTTCTAGCTCAAATGGATCTTCATGTACTCACACCTGCCATGAGGCTTCCTGTATGGCTTGGCTACTTATCCATACCAGCATGCAGTGCCGTCGTAGGTATTCGTTTAATTGTAAAAATCATCGTTAGTATCCAATCATTATTTGGCAAAGCAAACATAGAAAGCGAGGTGGCTAACTAATGGAAATTTTAGTAATGTTTGGCGTTATGCTGCTTTTAATTGCACTTGGTTTGCCAATTGGATATTCCATTGCTACATCAACTATTATTACTTTTATTGTTTTTTCATCAACCCCACTCAGAATCGTTGCGCAAAATGCTTTTACTGGAATTGATTCATTCGTACTCCTTGCGATTCCGTTTTTTATTTTAGCAGGAATTTTAATGAGTGCTGGTGGAGTTGCTAGAAGATTAGTCGATATTGCAGATGCATTTATCGGATGGATTACTGGGGGTCTTGGAATGGCGTCAGTTTTGACTGCCACATTCTTTGGAGCCATTTCCGGTTCTGGTGCTGCTACAACATCTGCAGTTGGATCCCTTATGCTTCCGGAAATGAAGCGAAAAAAGTATGGAGATGAATTTAGTGCAACATTGATTGCATCTGCTGGATCCATTGGTGTAATCATTCCACCAAGCATCCCGTTTGTTGTATATGGAGTTACAGTTGGAGTAAGCATTGGCGATTTATTCCTTGCAGGTATCCCTGCTGGCATCGGAATGTGTGTTGCTTTGATGGTTGCCTGCTACATTATTTCTAAAAAGCATGGCTATAAAGGAAGCGATACAAGACCTTCTATCAAAAATATCGCAGTAACCTTAAAAGAAGGTATTTGGGCACTTTTCGCACCAATCATTATTCTTGGAGGTATTTATTCCGGTATTTTTACACCAACAGAGTCTGCTGTTGTAGCCGTTGTATATTCACTGATTGTCGGTTTATTTGTATATAGAGAATTAGATCTTAAAAAATTAAAAGAATCATTTTATCAAGCCGCAGTATTAAATGGCGTCATAGTATTTATCATAGGTTTTTCTGGCGCGATGGCAAAATTCCTAACCTTGGAAAACGTTCCGCAAAAGGTTAGCGAAGGAATCCTATCCGTTACTAACAATCCGATTCTTATTCTTTTTATCATTAATATTTTCTTGATGATTGTTGGAATGTTAATCGACAATATTCCTGCGATTATCATTCTTTCTCCAATCTTCCTGCCAGTAGTTCAGAGTGTAGGTATTACGCCGTTACAATTTGGTGTTATTATCGTTCTGAACTTGGCGATTGGATACGTGACACCACCGTATGGAACTACTTTATTCGTTGCTTCTGCTATTTCAAAAATATCGGTGGACAGATTATCAAAATATGCAATTCTCTTCACGTTGATTCTATGCATTCCTTTGGCTCTTGTAACATACTGGCCTTGGTTTACAAACGGATTTGTTGCATTATTTAAATAAACATTCTTGGAAGGCTCATTCACCATGCGGCCTATAAAAAAGCCTGAGAGGAAATTTTCTTCTCAGGCTTTTTAGTTTATTAGATTCATTTGTACAAGTTTATAAAAACAAATTAGTATCAGTTGCGTCCAGAATTACTATCAGTTTTGTTCAGAGATAGTTTCATACGGCCAGTCTATAATGCCTCCAAAATCATAGATATCTGTATACCCCATATCTACAAGCTTTAGAGCTGCCTGATGACTTCGATTGCCTGAGCGACAGTAAATTAGTATTTTTTGATTTTTATCTTGGAGTAACTCTATGGGCTCATCAACAATTGTTTCATTTGGAATCAATATTGAGCCAGGGATGTGACTTTCGTCATATTCTTCAGCAGTTCGAACATCAACAACAATATATTCCCCACCCTCATCCATAATTGACTTTGCTTCCTCAGCGGTGATTTTATGATAAGCAGAATCAGAAGCAGAAGCAGCAGAAGTTCCATTGGAGGTTGCACTGCAACCAGAAAAAGACAGAAGTGCAAGAATCATGATTAGGATTACTTTTGTTTTTGGGGACAAATTCATCACTCCTTTTTACTATTTTTTCTTTCATTGTAACTGGTTCAAAAGAAAAATAACGTGATACAGTCACATAACGATTAGTCATTATTCACAACTTGAAGCAGCTTTAAATACTTATCCTCTTTCTCGTTCCAACTATGAGCTGACATAAATAGTATCATGAGATAGAGAATACCAATCAAGAATAAATCATAAAGTTTAAATTGAAAACCCGTCCAAAACAGCCAAGAAGAGCCAAAACAAAAGAAAATGCCAATGACATAGTATATGCTCCATTGCAACATATACTTCTTTTTTCCAATTTCTCTCTTCTGTTCCCACTTTTCCATAAACTTTTTTGTACCCATCGGTCACCTCCATCACATTTGCACTCAAATCAACGTATTGTTTTCCTTATTTTATACTATTTCATTTAAGCTGTATATTTATTTCGACTTATTTAATTCTTTTATCATTCTATGAATGCCTTTTTTTGCATCCGAAATCGTAGTTGGATTCACAGAAAATCCGTCTAATCCTAGCTTTACAAAAAATTCAAATTTCTCGCTATCTCCTTGTAAGTCTCCACACATTCCTATCCACTTACCACATTTATGAGCACCTGTAACAGAAACTCTCACCAATTCCAAAACAGCTGGATGCAGTAATTTTTCAAAACAGAAATCGTCACTCTGCATGATATCAATTGCTAAAGCATGCTTGGTCAAATCATTGATTCCGATACAAAAGAAATCAGCAAACTCTGCCATTTCTTGTGTAAACAAAGCAGCTGCCGGAGTTTCAATCATAACCCCCCATTGGATCGTATTAGAGTAATCCATTCCATCATTTATTAATTCATTTTTGCACTCTTCTACAATTTCCATAATATCTTCATAATCGCCTCTTTCAGTTACCATTGGAAAAGCAACCTGCAAATTCCCAAAAAAGGATGCTCGAAGCAAGGCTTTTACTTGTGTTTTAAACAATGATCTCGAGTTTTTTCTTAGTTGTACTCCCAAATAACCCAAAAGATGATTATTTCTAGTAGGGATATCCGAATAAGGTAATGGAACATCCCCGCCAATATCTATGGTTCGAATAACAACCGGATTATTGTTACAATACTGAAGCACATATTTATAACATTCAAATTGCTCTTGTTCAGAAGGCTCTGTCTCTCTATTTTTGTATAAAAACTCAGTTCTGAACAGCCCTACACCATCACCACCATTGAGAATTACTTGATGAACATCCGTATGCTTCTTGACATTTCCGGTGATTCGGACTATTTTTCCATCAAATTCCACTTGTTCCTGTATGATATCCGCATAATCTTCCACTTTTAAATTATGAACCAATCGTTCGTTCAAATCTTTCAGTGTAACAATTTTTTCTCTAATATCATCATGATCAAAACTACTAAAAACATAATGAAACTTTTTGGCAACGTTCTTTGTTGCCTGTATTGCAGTAATATGTTGATTCTTTATTTCCGCTTTGATTGCCTCTAAATACTTATGTCCTTTTAAAATAACAAGCTGTGATTCGAAAAGATCCGATTCATTTGTGCCAATCGCGATTGCATTATTCTTTATCTCCTTTAATTGAATCCTTGTTTTTGCGACAGCATTATTTAATTTCCTATACTCTTTTTCAACATCATAATTCCGTGTTATTTCCATTACGAATCTCCTAATCCAATCACTATAATATACTCGTTTATAAAGTAAAGCTTATGAAACAAAAAAAAGCTTTTATGACATCGTTCTCGATGCCATAAAAGCTTCATCGCTTTATAAAGTACGCCGTTGCACTTATATTTAATTCCAATGAAATCATAGTAAAAAAAATCTGATTTGTCAAGCCTATCTTGATAATATTCTTGACACATCTAAATACATTATAATCAGTCCTATGGTTTGAAAGCAAAAGATGTTTTCGTACCACTACAGCCAGATTTTATGACCAATCTTCCAGAAAGTTTTTCTTCAACATAAGTTCTTACAATCATGAGTCCCAAGCTGTCTTTTTTTACTGAATCTGGGTTATAACCCACTCCATTGTCAATGACATCAATTACTCTTATTTCACCATTACTCAACGAATTAAGCTCGACTTTTCCATTTGATTTTCCCTGAAAAGCATACTTCATAGAATTCTGTAATAATTCATTTACAACCAAAGCTACAACCGCAGATTTTTCACTATCCAAATAGAAATCGTCCCCGCCCACTACAATATCAACAGACGGTTCATTTGGGCGAATAATCCCTTTTGTGAGAGACTCAAACACCTCTAATATGGATGCTTGATTTCCATTTTTTTTAGATAACAAATCATGTGTAACCGCAATACTTAAAATTCGATTAATGCTCTCTGACAAAATAATACGAGCTTCAGGATCTTCACATACACGGCCTTGGAGCCTTAGCAAAGATGCCACTGTCTGAAGGTTATTTTTAATTCTATGGTGAATTTCTCGATAGGTAACCAAATAATTATTGATTTCATTTTCATATTTTATTATCTCTGTGATATCATCAATAAATACTAAAATCTTAATTGGCTGATACTTTGTAGATACCACACGGATTTTAAATGACTTATTGCCAATGGATACCTTTTCTTCATTACTTAAAATTTCTTGTTCGCCATCTGATGCCATATTCATACGAGAATACATTAAATCTTCAAAATGCATCCTTGAAAAATTAAGACTATCATAGTGCAACGAATCAATTGAGCGATATCCAAGACCCTTATAAATCGCATCTGCAAAGCTATTGTAATAGACTAAATATCCATCCTCATCAAATGCAAGCACGCCTTCCCTAATTTGTAAACTTTCATCTGCACTACAAAAACCTAAAATAGATAACATTGTTTCCAATAATTCCGCATCTTCATAGGTCTGTTTTTTTTCTCTCACCGTTTCTATTGGTTGCGCACTTAATTGCTTTTCAAGCAAAAGCACCGCTACCGCCTTTTCTTCATGAAATATTGGGATAACTGTTTGCTTCGCTAAAATTTCACTTCCATCTTTCCCATAGCTGATCCCAATCATATCATGGGTATCTTCACCCAGTTCCAAGGATCTGAAAATAGCTGGTTCGTTTGACCGGAGTACCTCATACCCCAAAAATGTCACATTTGCGTAGGGAGAATTTTTTGTAAATGATTCTGCAATGATAAGCGCTTTTTCTTCATTGTGAATCTTAATATCAATATATGAATCAAAGTCTGTTGCCCTGCTGAAATATGGGAGCATCTTTGAAAATTCAACAATGGTCTCAATTTCTTCGTTGCTTAATAGTGTATAATCATGACACATACGTGTGATATAGTCGCGATTGATAGATGTATTTGCAGTTTTCTTCATTATCTTTTCACACCATAATTATAATCACCAGATTGAAGCATCGTTTCACACAAAAAACGCATTGAGCAACATTTGTCCATGCTAAGGGACCTCAGATGGCGATAAGCCGCTTCTTCACTGATTCCCTTTGATGCCATAATGATGCCTTTACATTTTTCAATATATTTTCTATCCTCTAATTTTTTTGTTAACACCTCTGCTTCAAATTCTAACTTCTCAGTTTCTTTTACTTTTGCATATGCTATTTCCAGTGTCGGAATCAAATTCTTTTCAGAAATAGGTTTCGATAAGTAGCCAGATGCTCCAATATTCTTCGCCTCGTCAATAAATTCTTTATCAGAATAAGCTGTTAGAAAAACAATAGATCTTGCTGATTTTTCTTTTCGTATCACTTTTGCGGCTGCAATACCATTTAGATTAGGCATATTGATATCCATTAAGAGTAAATCAGGATTCATTTTTTTACACAGAGCAATGGCATCAAAACCGTCAGAGCCTTCTCCGATTACCTCATACCCAGCATCTTCCAACATATACTTTAAATCAACACGCGTAATTGGTTCATCTTCAACAATTATAATTCTCATAAGGACCTCATATTTCAATAAATTATTGCAAAAATCAAATGATTTTTTATCACTTAAATTGTACGGTGAAATGAATAGAATTACAATATAGAAGTGAAAAATATCTGCTTCATGAATTCAGACAAATGAAAATGAAGCATGATTTAGATGTACAATTAATCCTTAAAACGATGGTACATATCAAAAGCTGCATAAGAGATTGCAATAATAGGCAAAAGAAATGGCAGCAATTTCAAAGGAAATCCAGGGGTCATTTTTTCTAATTCAAAGCAAAAGGCGATGGAAAGCCCAATCCCTATCAAATGCATGAATAGCATAATGCAAAAAGAAAAATACGGAAAACGTCTCTTTGTCTTTTTCATCGAACCCCTCCAAATGTTTTATCATCAAAAACAAGTTATTCCTTTTCCGCTTCAATCCGTTCTGCCAAATCATTCAAATAAACCCAACGCTCCATTTTTATTGCTAGTTCCTCTTCGATTTCTTGCTTTTTCCCAAACAATTCCTGCACTTTCCCATAATCAGAAGTCTCTTTCTCCATCAGCGCTGAAAGATCGTTGATTTGTTGTTCCAGATTTGCAATGTCATCATCAATGGTGTCAAACTCTCGTTGTTCCTTAAAAGTAAATTTTAGCTTTGTATTCTTTGTCCTGCCAGATTCCATACAATCTGCATCTGGATTCTGATTTAGATTTTTTTTATCATCCTTTTGGGTTTTTTCTTTTTGATCTTTTCGCTTTTCTTGCTCTTCAAATTTGCAGATTTCTAAATAATCTGTGTATCCACCTGGATAATGACCCAAAATTCCGTTTCCTTCTAATGCAAAGATTCGATATACCACCCGATCCAAAAAATATCTATCATGGGAGATCACCACAACTGCCCCTGGAAACGAATCCAAATATTCTTCTAAGACGGATAGTGTCTGAATATCCAGGTCATTTGTCGGTTCATCAAAAAGCAGGACATTTGGCGCTTCCATAAGCACACGAAGCAGAGAAAGCCTTTTTCTCTCTCCCCCCGATAGCCTGCCTATGGTTGCAGAATGCATAGATGAGGGGAAAAGAAATCGTTCTAGCATTTGTGACGCACTAAATGTACCTTCTGAAGTGGTTACTTGATATGCGATTCTCTGAATAAACTCAATCACCCGAAGGGAGAGATCCATTTCTTCATTTTCTTGTGAGAAATATCCGATTTTCACCGTATCACCAATTTCAATGGTTCCGGTATCTGGTAAAACAGTTCCCATAATCATCTTCAGTAATGTTGATTTTCCATAACCATTTGGCCCTATAATCCCGATTCTATCATTTCGAAGTACTGTGTATTCAAATTGTGAAAGTAAGTTTTTATCTCCATATGCCTTACTTAGGTTTCTAATTTCGATTACCTTTTTGCCCAGTCTTGTGCTAATTGCTTGCAGCTCCAGCTTTTCATTGCTTTGCTCCAATTTTGTTTTTTTCAATTCTTCAAATCGTTCAATACGCGATTTGGCTTTTGTGCTTCTTGCTCTTGCACCACGACGAATCCATTCTAGTTCAGATCGGTACAAAGTCGCACGTTTTCTTTCGCTGGCAAGAATGCTTTCTTCTCGTGCCAGTTTCAGTTCCAGATAGGTCGAATAGTTTCCATCATAAGTAAAGATAGTCCCTTTATCCAGCTCTGCAATTTTATTGGTCACCCTGTCTAGAAAATATCGGTCATGAGTTACAAGCAAAACTGCCCCTTTATATTTTACAAGAAAGTCTTCAAGCCAATCTGCCATTTCATTGTCAAGATGATTGGTTGGTTCGTCCAGAATTAATATTTCTACTGGACTTGCAAGAACGCTCGCAAGAGCAACTCGCTTTTTTTGTCCTCCTGAAAGCTGATCTGTTGGCTGATCAAAATCAGTAATCCCAAGCTTGGTTAAAATTGTTTTGCACTCAAACTCTTTAGAATCCCTTTCATTGATTGCAACATCAAGCATCACCTGTTCGATAACACTGAGTTCCTTTTGAAAGTTAGGATTTTGAGGTAAATACCCAACCCTTACGCCCTTGGTTTTTATTACAGTTCCGCCTTCTGGCTCTTCCATTCCAGCAAGAATTTTAATCAAAGTGGATTTACCAGTTCCGTTAACGCCAATGAACCCTATTTTATCCCCTTCATGAATACTAAGACTAAGCCCTTCCAATAGCGGCTTTTCTGTATAGCTTTTTTTAATTTTATCTGCATTTAATAATATCAATCTATTTTCCTCACTTAGTTATGACAATTTAGGTCACTACCCACTCTAATACTACGCTATCTTCCCTTACCACGCAATGAAAAAGCAAGTATTTTACAAAATAAAAGCCAGAAGGTATAATAGTTTTATACAACAAACATTTATATTGATGCTTTATAAGCTTGTTAGAGAAAGGATACCTTATGAAACTATATATTCGTCAAAAAGTTTTTTCTTGGGCAGACAATTTTACAATCAAAGATGAAAACGGTGAAGATAAGTATTATGTAAAAGGCGAGTTATTTTCTTGGGGCAAGAAGCTCCATATTTATAATACACTGGATCAAGAGATTGCTTTTATACAGCAAAAGGTTTTTAGTTTAATGCCAAAATTCTTCGTCTATGTAGAAGGCAACCAAATAGCTGAAATTGTAAAGGAATTTACATTTTTAAAACCAAAATATCATATCAAAGGTCTTGACTGGGAAATCAACGGCAGCTTTATGGCCCACGATTATTCAATCGTAGCACAAGGGCTACCCATTGTTTCGATTCATAAAGAATGGATGACTTTTGGCGATTGTTATGCCCTTGATATTACCAATGAACAAGACGAAATCATCGCATTATCTGTGACTTTAGCAATAGATTGTGTGCTGGCAGCAGAATCAAGTGCTGCAACAAGCGCCGGCGCTGCTAATTAGCAAATATTGTTTGTGGTATCCCCGCTAGTAGCTGCTTGATTAATAATAATCAGGCCCACAACACATAGAAGCACGCCAAAAATTGTTTTAAGGTAACGATTTCATGAAAAATAAAGCGACCTATCAGAAGCATACAGATTACCAGTAATGTATTGCAGACCATGCCTCTAATACTGATAGTAGGAATACCGTTTCATAAATACCTCCCAAAGTAAAAATTAATTGCATATCTTTTTTTATTCTACTTACGTGTAAACATCAGGAAAAAAACTGCGACAAGTAGTATACAAGAATACGTAACGGTTTTCGCTCCGTATGTGGTTGTAAGAACCACTCCAACAATCGCGCCAATTATAAAACAAAAAATCACAAACATATAGTGAAAGCTCTTTGCTTTAGCTGATTTATCGTGGTCGTAAATCCAACGAAAAAGATGTTCTGTTCCACTTCGCAAATTCCCCGTACACATAGTTGAAGCATAGGCATTTCCATTTACTTTTCGAAACGCTTCTACTTGCATAGCACAAATATAAGAAATCATAGCATTTGCAACAATATCCCATGTGCCCACGGGCAACCGCCCAATCACGATTACAAAGAGAATCTCTAATATGATAATACCCTGTCGCCAATGGAAGTTTTCATTGGCACCATACCGCCTTTTTATAAATTCAGCAACAAATACACCCACGGCAAAAGAACAAATTGGAATAAAATATAAAAGTGCTGTTCCTACCTGTCCATGAGCTACGTAATAACCAAGCAACACAATATTGCCTGTTTGGGCATTTGCAAATACGTGCCCTCTTGCAATATAAGAATATGCGTCAAAAAATCCACCTACAATTGCTAATAATGCAGCAACTGTAAGGGATTCTGACATTTGCAGATTAGATTGAATTACTCTTTTACGATCTATTATACTAAATTTCATTGACACCTTTCGTTTTCCGGATCCAACATATTAATATCTTTAGCATCTTTCGTCATCTGGATCCATCTAAAAATGAATATCAATATTTCATATCCAAATAAAATCGCACCTAAGGTCATAGGAAATTGACTTCTCAGAAGCATCTGTGGAATATCATATTGGATTTCTGTAGATCCCATCACCATACATATCAAAAAAGGAAGTGCTGTAATAGAAGCCAAATATAGGGAAGGAATCCCTACCATCACTAGCTCTATGACCGCCTCTTTGAATGAAATGTTTCCTTTACAGTTATATAATGCCAAAATTCCAAATAAAACTCCTGCAAACCCAATCAAGATTGGCTTTAATAAAACTGATTGGGTAAAATCCCATGACTGGTTAAATGAAATTCTCATCTGACTTTCAATCAGTGAATAACAATATATGTATAGAAAAAGTAATACATCCCATCCTAAATAATAAATAGCTCTTTTTTTCATAACACTATACCTCATACAAAGCGCCGAATTTCTCTTCTAGATATTCGATAAAATACTTAGCAGTCAGTTCCTCACCTGAAATCTGTTTGATTAGTTCAGCAGGTTTTATCGTTGCTCCAAATCGATGAACATGATCTTTGAGCCATTCCGTAATCGACAAAAAATCCCCTTGATTAATTTTTTCATTCCAATCAGGCATTTCATGTTTCAATTGATGAAAAATCTGAGCCCCATATAGATTTCCCAACGCATAGGTAGGAAAGTATCCAAAATCTCCAAAAGACCAATGAATATCCTGCAAAACTCCTACAGAATCAGTGTCTGGTTCAATTCCCAAATATTCTTTATATTTCTCATTCCATAGTTTTGGCACATCATCAATATTAACATCACTATTGATGAGCAGTTTCTCCATCTCATAACGGATGATAATATGCAAACTGTAAGTAAGCTCATCCGCATCGATACGAATCAAAGACGGTTCTACCTTATTGATTGCACGGTAAAATGACATAAAATCATATTCTTTCAAGTTTGGATATTGGTCTTGTAGAATGGTATAGAAATTCTTCCAAAAACCCATACTCTTCCCAAGAAGATTTTCATAAAATCTTGATTGTGATTCGTGCATACCCATAGATGCTCCCGTACCTAATGTTGTTCCTAAGAGATCATCTGGGATATTTTGCTCGTAGATTCCGTGACCACCTTCATGAATCATAGAAAAGACTGCTGGTCTAAAATCGGATTCATGATACTTTGTAGTGATTCGAACATCCTTATTTCCGAAGTTTGTTGTGAACGGATGCTCCGACACATCAATTCTTCCTCTTTTATCATAATCATATCCAATCTTTTCAAGTATCATTTCTCCAAATTTTCTTTGACTATCTATAGAATACGCACCCTTCAAAAAATCATCACTTATCTTAACACTAGAATTTTGTATTCTGTGAAGTAAATCAACCAGTGCACCTCTTAATTCACCAAAAACCACATCCAGCTTTTCCACTGTCATGCCTGGCTCATAGATGTCTAAAAGTCCGTCATATAGATTTTCTTCAAAACCCCAATAACCAGAAAACTTCTTATTGAAGGTGATAATTTTTTCAAGGTGTGGCTTAAAGATTGAAAAATCATTTATCTTTTTTGCTTCTTCCCATGCGCTTTGCGCCAACGATTTTTCTATTTCATATTGGACGAATTCTTCTTCTGGAATCTTTGTTGATTGGTTATAGTTCTTTGTGATGTTTTCGATCATTGCTTTTGTCACATCATCCAACCCATCTTCCGAACTAAAATAATCAATAAACCCTTTCATGGTGTCAGATGTAGTCATCTTGTAGTGCTCCCCTGACAGATATCCCAACATTTCGCTTCGATAACCAATGGCATCTTTCGGCATATATACAGCGCTATCCCAGTGAATTAAAGCAATAGAGCTTGCTAGATACTCGGTCTTTTTTATGTATTCTTTTAGCTCCTGAATTTTATTTTTTGTATCCTGATCCATATTTTTACCTCATTTACTCTCGTTTGACAAATCTCCTACGGGATTTCCCTGTTGATCAAACAATTTCCCTAATGCTTTTTCTACTGGCATAATAGACGCAAGCAATATGACAGTTTGAATGATTTCTGTAAGCACTAAAATTTTTCCCAGTACATCATCCGGACACATGATTGCAATCAGAAAGAGCAAAAATGAAACCACTAGCATTGGAATACCCACCTTGAGCCAAATTCTACCACAATATTCGTGGGCAAATTTCCAGGTATCCGCGCTTTTCATAGATTTAGCAGTTCTGTACCCATAAAAACCATTTCTATTTTTAGGGGGATGTTGCTTCATCATATAGCCGCCAACAAACATCACCAATGGAATAATTATAAAACCAATAAAAATTAAAATCATATTCGTGCCTCCACAATTGATATTTCTATATATTACAGTATACACCATTTGAACTGGATTCAGTAGATGCTTGGTTTTTTATTTAATGCGCAATATATTTCTCATAAAATGCTATTATTCGAATATAGATGTATTAAAATGCGCATAATTCACCTTGTTTTTTACATTCGTTATCAATCAATTCAATCGTTTGCTCTCGAAGACCAACAGAACTTGCAAAGTGAGTCCACTGTGCTACTGCGTTGGACACTTCACAAATGATTTTTTTACATTTATTTTTCTTCAAATCCATTTTTTTACCACACTCAAACAGATCCTCAATTTGGATATCTGAAGATTTTCCATTGATAGTCATTTGATGTGCTTTCAACCATTGATTCCTCGGATTGCAGGAAAATGTCACATCGTAGGCTGGTGACAAAGACCAAACACCTTTTCGGTTCATTAAGAATGATAGATTCTTGACATGATCATCTTGATTGACCGCCAGTACATTGAAGACCATTCTTCTATACAGTTGCTCTATATCGCTATATGGTAAGCCCAATTGCTTTGCAGTCGTTGCAGCCATTTCATAACTGCATAGACCAGGATAATTATAATCAATATGTAGCATCGCACCCAACGATTGCATGTGTATTTTAGACCCATCTACACGGTCAAATCGTTTCGTCATAAAGTGGTTGCAGCCGCTTTCTTGCAAAATTCTGCATTCAGTCATAACGATTCCAGCTTGCACCGCCATTTTGTAATATGCATACTCAATCAGCGTATATTCGGGTATATCCTTTAGATTGTGATCCCCATTGTTCGAGACACCATCTAGCTTCACTAACCAATAATCAAAGTTCTTTCCTAAATCAACTTGCCCTGACCGGATTTCGCCTGATTGTTCATCATAAGCAATGACAGCTTTTGCCCTTGCACCACCTGCAGAAGTACCAAGTTGCAACAATTGGGAATAAGTGGGGTCTTTATCCACCTCCATGATTACCTCTTCTCTTTTTTCTAATATTGCAGAAGCAAACGCTGCCATTTTTTCTAGACTAATTGGATCATCAAGACTAGGATGCCTATTGATCGCAGGCTCATATTCCAATGCACCCATGCCTCGTTTTCCAGTATAACATAATCGTTCTACCACATTAAAAGAGCTGGGGTTCCGTCCCTCCGAAGCCAGCCATTGGTCAATGACAGCATTACCAAATTTATCGGGTAACGAATCCGCCATCAGGCCTGGAACTCCTTTAAAAGATGATTTTACTAAGTCAGGAAACTCATATACTCTTTTAGATAGCGGCATCGTGATTGGAGCAAGATTAATTCCTGATTCAAAGAATTCTCTTGCATATTCAAACGAAACAAAACCTTTTTTTTCATTTAAGTGAAACACGCCCACAGGTGTTCCCCAAAGCGTTACCGTTGCTGTTGTTATCATTATTTTTCATCCCCCCACTTAAAATCGGGCTTTAGTTGGGAGGTACTATGGTGCACCTTACTCACCCTTTTTCTCGGCGTTTTCGCTACTTTCTCATGCAAATAGTAGGAAGGACGCTCTTTCGGATTGGGGACAATTAAGTCAAGATTGGAATCTAACTCTAATGCCATCAATACTTTAATCAAGGTACTTAGCTGTACATCTTCCCCATTTTCGATATTTGTGATACTTCTTCTTGATACACCTGCCTTATCTGCAAGTCCTTGTTGTGAAATCGGATAGTCGATTCGATATGATTTCAACCTCGCTCCAAGCTCTTTTGTAGCAGCTATTGAAGATAAATATTGTCTCATCATAACACCTCACTTCAATAAGAAAATAAACAGTAACGAAATATTGCCTAATAAGAAAAAATTGATAAGGTAATTATATACCCAATCAATTTAAAGTGCAACATTATGCTCTTATGATTTATTTATCAAGTTTTATGCGCATTATATTTCCCATAAATTTATCGTATTGATAGTAAGATACTAATATTAATAAAACTCCAAAAGCTGTCCTGTTATCAACATAGAAATAACAAGAAAAAAATTGCACACCATCCCACCAACGCTGGCATTCCATCCTGCTCTATAAAGGAAAACATACCCACTTTCGAGGCCTATGGAAGTCAAAGCAAACAATACAACGATATGCCTATCAAATGGTATTGATTGATATACTCCCGAAAGAATATTTTGCCAACTAAGGTCAGTGTAATAGTACATTGTTCAACAAAATCTGTTGGCCTTACTTCTTCAGGCTTTTATCAAAGTATGCAATTCCCATAGACTTCAATGCAGTGTAGACAAACTGGGAGCAAAACATGATGTTTTCACGATGAGAATATGGCACAAATAAACCAAGTAAATTATAAGAGCTCCCCATTTCATTGATTTTCTGTATTTCTTCAATCCCCTTTAAGTAATAGGAAAGTATTCCAAAACTATTTTTCATAGCTGAATCAGTTTTTTGGCTAATATCCGTTAGAAAACCTAGACTTGCAACATTGATAAAATACTTTCCATTTTAATTTAAATCATCCATACATGCAACTTGTTTCTATATAACAAAAAATTGACCACTCGTAACTTAGCTTTTGCACTAATTTGTGAGCCGTCAATCAATCTTTATCCTTAAAGCAACATAATTTTATTATTTTTTTCGTTCTTAAAGCAAGGCACTGCTTTTAATTTCTTCATACTCTGAAAAATCACTTTCTTCAGGTAAGACCTGGTTTACAAAAACGTCAACGATTTCCGGATCAAATTGTGTTCCAATGCATCGCAAAAGTTCCTGTACGGCTTCTTCTTTTCCTATAGCATTTCGATAAATTCTATCCCTTGTCATTTCATCATATGCCCCTGCAACACTAATAATTCTGGATTCAAGTGGTATTTTATCACCAGCTATTCCATTTGGATATCCTTTTCCATCCCATTGTTCATGGTGATTGAGTACAAAATTTGCTAACTCAGAGAACTCAGACGTGGAGCTAAGCAACCTCCATCCAATTTCAGCATGCTTATGAATCTCAAGCATCTCATATTCAGTCAAAGCTTCTTTTTTATTGAGTATTTTTTCGTCCACTCCTATTTTACCGATATCATGAATCAACCCAGCAATTACTAATTTATTAATCAGATTTTGATCTAAATTCATTTTTTGTCCAATTGCACGAGATATCACACTAACTCGTCTAGCGTGTATGGCTTCCCTACTGCACTTTTCAAATAATGTGTTCAAAATTAAATCAATGGTTTTGCTTCTCATACTTGAACGCTCATACAATTTTTGGCGATACATATTGTTTTCTGCATTGGAAATCACTTCGGAAATAGACTGATCTGTCGTTGTCTTTGCATCGAAGCCACATGAAATTGATAGTTGTATATTTGCAACCATTTCATTGATTGCGAAATCCGTTATTTGTTTTGATGCATTGGTTGCCTGCTCTAGATTCGTTTTGGTTAATACAACTACAAATTCATCGCCACCAATTCTTGCTACAATATCTGCATCCTTACAAGAATCAAGAAGAGTTTTTGCTGTTCTTTTCAGCAGTTCATCCCCAGCATCGTGTCCAAAAGAATCATTCACTAGCTTTAATCCATTGACATCACACATAATAATGGAGATCGGAAGCATTTGCTCATAATCGATACGCTTCAATTCTTCTTCAAAATATCTACGATTATGCAATCCAGTGAGATGATCATGAAAACTTAAATACGCTAACTTCCCTTCCGATTTTTTACGTTCTGTAATGTTCTGTGCAGCACCCCAAAGGGAAACTATATTGCCGTGAAGATCTCTTTCCGCTTCACCTCGTACCCACATCCAGCCTCTTTGCCCATCTTTTGTGATTGTTTCCAACTCAAGTTCGTATGGAATACCATATTTTTTTGCGATTTCCAAAGAAGTTGATAGCTTTCCCCAGCTTTCGGGAGTAAATAACTGCTCATGTTCCAAATAGCTTGGAGGTGGATTGTATGGATCCAATCCATACATCTTATATAGTTCTTCCGTCCATACCACTTGGTTTGTTTCCACATCTAATCGCCAAGTCCCCAAATGTGCAATTCGTTGAGATTCCATTAAATCTCTCATGTTTTTTTCCAACAAATTTTGACTCTCACGCAATGCTTCTTCACTTTTTAAAATTGCCTCTGTCAAAGAAATTTGGTCCATTTTTTCAGCTGCCATTCCAACAATTAATTGAGTGATATTTTGTAAGAATGACATAATTGGAGCAACTCGTTCTTCTTTTATAACCGGAACCTTTTGCAGTGCAGCTAAGTATTCTTCCTTGTCAAATCCATATTTCATGGCCTGCTGTTCAAATAAGGCAAAATTGGGTTCTTCAAAGAAAAATTGCCCAGAAAAAAGATTCGCAACATGTTCTCCCTTTATAACAAGTGGAACCGCTACATCAATGAGTCCGTTTAGGCAACGATAATAATGATATTCTTCATTTTCATTCATTTTGTTTGCCAATACGGTGTCACTCACACTACAATTTGATGCTGTCGCTTGATGAATTCTATGAAAATCAGTGCAAATTGTTCTCCACCCTGATTTTGAAATAACTTTGCCTTCTAAATCGAGTATAGCGGTCACAAAACCTGTGGATTGGTTGAATCCTTCAAGCAATCCATTCACTCGTTCTAAATCAATATAATCAAAATAATTAATTTTCACGGATTGAAACCCTCCTTGAAGAATTCGATATTGAGTATTACTTCATATCTGCCGTCAACTCAATAACAGAATAGATTAGTTTTTTTATTTATATCCTTTTCATGGGAATTCAACCAAAAGAAAATCTATTCTCTCATTTATTGATTTATTGCAAGAGGTTCGTGGTTTTGTAATATCAAAAACCCTCGATTTTATGATATCATAATCTCCCCGTTTGTTATCAATCTGTATTGCAAAGTCTAATTGAACTTAACTCCCCGCTTTTCCGGTAATATATTCTATTGATATTTCAACGACACAGAAATTTCCCATTTCTCCATCCCTATATGCTTTTCCCTCATTTAAAAAATCTCCTGAATATTTTTTCACAATTGCCATAATGCCTTGCTCGATTTCATCTTGCTCTTGTAAAACCTTGGCTTTACCAAATATGATTGCGCTTCGGTATAACGTATTAAACTGTTCTGGAATGATTCTATCTTCCGTAACCACACAAAAAGACACCTTAGCATCGTTTTTGATGGCATCAATCTTATGACTCGTTTCTGATGTACTATGAAAATAGATTTTATCATTTTGGTAAGCAAAGTTTAGTGGAATCGTGTAGGGATATCCATCATCACCATTGACAGCGAGTACTCCGCTTAACGCGTTACATAGCATTTCTTCTGCTTCTTTCCTTGTTGTCTCATTCTCTTTTAATCTCATATCTCTAAACATATGCTTTCTCCTCCAATTATCAAAGAAACAACTTATTGATTTAGTATGATATTCTTAAGACACATCATATAATAAATTTACACTCAAGAAAAGTACATTTTTCAATGAAAAACCATTCACATTTATTTATAATGGTTTTATAAATCTCAATATTTAATGCCTCAAATAATAATGATAATATTCTTAAAAATATTATCATTAAAAAGCAGACTATTATCCGATCAAGAAAAAGAAGAACATTCTGATTGGAATTCATAACCAAAATCATTTTAGAAAAGCTAAGCAGAATCAAAGAAAGAAACTTGTTATCTTCTGAATATGAAATATATGAAGGCTACCACTACCAAGATACGCTATGCCGTATTATCTGTTCACGGATTTTGACAAGCTCTAGTATGTCCAACTGTAGGCAACCATAAAATTTGATTTGGCCCAATCCTCTGCTGAACCATCATAATATTTAACATTTTCATATCCGAGCATCTGTGTTAACACATACCACCAAGCGGCTGTAAAGCCTCCTACGCCACAGTAAATTATGATTTCCTTAGTATGGCTATATCCAATGACGCCTTGAGCAATCTTGACCAACACTTCCTTATCTTTATACGTTCCGTCTTGATTCCATATCCAGGGAGCAGGTAGCGATTTGGCACTGGGGATATGCCCAGCCTTGCCAGCAAAATGTTCCGTTTCAACGCCAAAATAAATAGCTGGGTTTCTAACATCAATGATCACTGATTTACCCACATGCTTCTCCACATACTCCCGGTCAACAAAAATCATGTTATTCTCACTTACTTTGTATTGCACTTTTTTTGTTTGATAAACAAATTTTGTAACAGGATTCCCTTCAGACACCCATTTAGAATGTCCGCCATCCAGTAAGCTAACATTCGTTACTCCTGCATAAATAAGTGTCACGGCTACCCTTGCGGCATCAGCCAGTTCATAAGGCGGACTTCCAGGAAGATTTTTTGAAGATACAACAACCACCATAGACTCATCTGTTATTCCGCAGGAATTGATTGTATCCTGCAATTCCTCTATTACAGGTAATTCAAGGGTTAAATTGTTTCTTGAAACCGCCCAGATCGATTCTCTACCAAAAGGAGCATTGATTGAATTTGCAATATGACCATCTTCATACTCTGCCGTGCTTCGCACATCCAGAACGATTAGGTTGCTCTGGTCAAGATTGTTGGATAACCAGTCTACAGAAACGACCGGACGTATCAATCTCTTCTTTCTCATATCAATTTACCTCTTTGCTTCGAAATCATAATCATATTGGCAATAAAATACTATTCTTTATAAATGATTTTCCCATCCATAACAGTTAGCCTGACTTTCGTACTTAATATTTCACTGTCCGGTATTTGGAAAAGATTTTTGCTTAATACCACTAGATCCGCCAACTTTCCGACCTCCAAAGTCCCCAGCTGATTGTCGAAGTTTTCAACATAAGCGGATCCTGCTGTATAACCTTTTAAGGTCTCCGCTATACTAATCTTTTCCTTAGGTATAAAGCCACCTTCTGGGTTGCCCTCAAAATCCTGTCTTGTCACCGCCGAATAAATGCCGAGAATTGGATCAAAATCAACAACTGGCGAGTCAGAACTGAATGCGTATTTTGCTCCAGAATTGATCAGTGTTTTAATTGCCCAAGCCCTTTGAACCCGCTCTGGTCCAATGAGTACCGGATATCCCTCGATATTCGATGTGAAGTGCATCGGCTGCATAGAAGCAACAACTCCCAGTTCATTGAGTCTTGGGATATCATTTTCCTGTATGTTTTCAACATGTTCTAGCGCATGATGCAACCCTTTTTTGCCATTGATTTTTTGAGCCTTTTCCATCAAATCTAGGCTTAACCTGACCGCACCGTCTCCGATGGTATGTAACCGTACAGAAAATCCTTCTTTGTCAGCGTTAATGACTTGTTTTTCTAGTTTATCCACTAAGATGCATAGTTCTCCCTTTTCTAAAGGACTGTCCGAATACGGCTCAATCATAGCAGCTGTATGGGCTTCTGTAACGCCATCAACAAGCTGTTTTAGACCACTGAAATGAACTTTTTCCGAGGTGTAGCGTTCTCTGAAGTCTTTTGCCTGGCTGAGGTCCTCCTTCAATTCGGGGAAAAGAAAAATCCTGGCAGTTAGTATTCCTTCTTCCTCCATAGATTTAAGAATTTCGTTGCCATCGTCAGTGTATACAACTCTGGGCCATACATCGCCAATGCTGGTAATACCGCATTGATTCGCTCTCTTTAATAAGTCAGCGATAATTCTTTTTACTTTATCTGCAGGCAGTGTAAGAGCAGGTACCACGGCCAACCACGTGGCATTTTTTTCAGAAAGGAAGCCACTTGGTTCTCCACTTTCAAGCCGTCCAATCGAACTTCCTTCTGGATCAGGCGTATTGGAATTGATACCGATTGCTTCAATCGCAGGCGTATTAATCCAAGAGGAATGCAAATCCCATGACTGCAAGCATACCGGTTTCTTGATTCCGGCTTTATCCAACGACAACTTATTAGGCAGCGTAGGTTTATCCCACATCCAATGATTCCAGCCCACACCAAAAATCCATTCATTTTCCGAATTGTTATCTTCATACTCTTTTACGATTACCGCGCATTCTTCTTCGCTTTTACATGAGGATAAATCGACGCTTTGTTCTGGATTCGTATAAATACAGGTTTCGATTAAATGAAAATGGGCATCGTTAAAACCAGGCATTATGAGCTCATCTCCATATTCGAGAACCATTGTCTCCGGTCCGATCCATCCCTGAAGCTCAATGTCGCTTCCAATAGCTGCAATCCTGTTTCCAATGACAGCCACCCCTCCTTTAAATGGTTCATCCGTTTTCGCTGTAAAGACAGCATTGCTTTTGAGCACTAAGTTAGCATGTGACATAATTTTTTCCTCCTTTGATAGGTGAGGCAGCTAATGGGTAGCTGCCTCAATAAAATTGTTAAATTATGTTACCGTTCCGTTAGATTCTTTGACCGTCTTTCATCTTTCCGAGCTGCTTGTATTCACGTAAAATACAAATCAAGGCAAGGATGAAGGCAAGCAGGTCCGCTCCTGGCTGAGCTCCCCAAACTCCATCCAATCCAAAGAAGTTCGGCAGTATAAAGAGAAGTGGAACAGCAAAGAGTATAATTCTTGCGACGCCGTTCAGGATTGCTAGGCCATTTTTTTCTACTGCCATAAAATATCCTGATACGATCTGCGAAACGTTGCCCAATGCATATAAAACCAAGAAGATCTTCATAGCATGTACCGTCGCGTCTACAAGTGGAGGAATCGGTCCTGCGAAGAACGTTGCAATCGGTACAGCAAAAGCAAATACCAGAATCATTACAGCAATTATGACAACTGTACTTTGCACCACACCGACCTTAATCAGCTGCCTTACTCTAGAATAGAGCTTTGCACCGATATTGTAACCTGCGATAGGCTGAATACCTGTGATGAACGCGGTTGTAATAACCATCAGGATATAGGCCATGTACGCATTCATGATGCCAAATGCCGGAAGATATAAGGATGGATCTCCGTGCTTAGTAATTAGATTATTGATGATAATTGTTGAAACAATAGTGCATATCTGAATGATAAACATCGCAAATCCAATTTTACAAGATTCATAGACCAGTCTGAAGTTTATTTTAAAATCCGAAACTTTAAACTTAAAAGGAGTATTTGAAAACTGCAAATAGATGAGCAGATAGGTTGGTGCACCTACTGTAATGATCCAGGAGAGAGCAGAACCCATAATTCCTGCGTTTGTGTGGAAAATAATGTAGTATTCCATGAATATAGCTATAATGCAAGGCACTACGAAAGAAATGGATGCTGCCAATGGTCTTTCTGCAACACGTGTAAAATAATATCCCACGCATCCCACGACGCAAAGCGGATTTCCAATCATAAAGATCGTTGCATAAGTTCTGGCAGACGGCAATATTTCTGGAGTTGCCCCTAATGTAATAAGCACTCTGTCAAGATTTAATAATATGATTGCAGCTACCAAAATAGAGAAGATTGCGGAGAATACTACGATGCTGCCATACACATCTCTAGCGCCTTCTTTGTCGCCGTTTCCAAGTTTAATTGCACTTAGAATCGACCCCCCGATGCCAAACAAAGAGAAAAAGGCCACCGATACTGTCCAGAATGGAACGATAATTGATATAGCCCCCATTCCGACTGGTCCGATCCCATTGCCCACAAAAAAGCCGTCGGCAACAGTCCCAACCATCTGAACAAGCATCCCAGCTAAAGCAAACAGACTGTATTTCCAGAACAAACTGGTAATGCTTTTGCTTTCAAATTCACTTACTGAAGTAATCACTTCTTCTTTCTTTTCAGCAATGTTGTCCATCTTTTGACCTCCAAATAAAAATAATTCCAATAGCTTATTAAGATTATAGTAAATGATTTTTTTGAATTTTCATATTATTCTAAATAAGTATTTTTGGTAGACTGGAGTATCAAATTCAAGCAGTATGCGTGGGCGATTTTTTCCGTGCGTTATAATAACCCAGAACAACACCAAGAAGAATCGATGAATATGCTGCCAGCAATACCCTCTGATCCGGCGGCAACAAAAAAATAATCGTATTGATTGGTATAAATAAGATTAAGTTCACCTTAAAGATTACAAACTGAATCAAATTAACCCAGTCAATATTCATTATGGCACTTGAAAAACGGACATGTTTTAAATTCATCATTTTTCCATCACATAGTTCAACGAATGACTCGGCCAAGCTGTGATATATAATTACAATTGGTCCAGGCAACAGATTAAAAATTATACTGGCGGCAAAAGCTTTAATAAATCCATCGATGGCGAGGCTATCAGCGTTAAAAAACAGTCCTTGCTGCTGAAGGACTGTTACTCCCTGATATGCCAGCGGCAGGACAAACACAATGGCCATTCCAAGCAATCCCCAGAATAGAATTCGAAGGAATAATCCTTTTGGTCTGATCCAGTCACCATACGTGATCCGGATACCCATTAGCTGGCCAAGAAAAGCCAGGGTAGCAAATTTAATAAATCCCATGCAATAAGGGTGAGTTTCCGTCAATTTTATCAACAAGTGATGTGATGCAGGAAACAAAAACACAAAAGTAATACAGCTGAATGCCGCTGCCCACTTTAAACTATTCTTTTTCATTGAATCTCCTCCTATATTTTATTTATATTGAGTTACTTTTGGTTATCTTATCTTAATGACCACCCTCTGTAAATTGGTTTATATACTTATTTTCAGTGTACTGAAGTCCCATTCAATATATCCTACATAATACCATTTCAATGCCTCAAGTCACATTCAAAGTGATAGGAACGATTCAAAAATTAAGTATCCCCATAAACAAAAAAAGAGTGGAAATCCACTCTTTTCAACAGTTATTCATTCTTACTTCACTAATTTGAATAATTGCAACCTGTTTTTTACTTCAAATTTACGAAAAATATTTGAAATATGTTTTTTAAAGGTACTGGATGAAATAAAAAGCTTATGGCAAATTTCATCATCCGACAATTCTTCAAATAGTAGATAAAATACATCCGCTTCTCGAATCGTCAGATGGTAGTCCTTTGCGTAGTCGCGCAGATCAACATCTTGTTTAAACGTCTGCTTTGGGATGTTTTTCATAATATTTTTTCGAAATACCCGAAGGGCTAAATGATCTTTTACCAATTCCAAAATATATAAATCTTTTTCAGAAAAGTCCACATTGCCTTGCCAGCGATATAAAGAAACTATACCGACAAAAAGTCCGTTGTAACCCAATGTAACATAAGCTGAGTATTCAATATGATCAATCATGTATGCCTCTTTATAGTAAATATTTTCTTCCCGATCTTTGCCTGATACGATGTCTGTTTCCCGATAAACCGAGCTTTTCGAGCCAAGTAAAATCCACCTCGTGAAGTCGATATCCTCATAGCGATCAATATATTTATACATTTTTTCCTTACTGATATTTATTCCAACCGGATCTGCCAGGAGATGTTTATCGTTTGTACTTGCCAAATAAAATGAAGCCATATCATAGGGAATAAGAAATCGAATTAATTCTAAAAAACTTTTTTGAAATTCCGAAAATTTTTCTGTCAAATGAATCGTGTATAAAAGATCATATAAGAAAACCCATTCTTTATCTTCAAGTTTCATGCTAATACCTTTCCTTCATTCACATAATTTGCTTTTCAATCAAATACTCTGCTCTCCTATTCGGTTATATCGAATTATCTAACGAATAAGTTCAATATAGTTTAATCGGTTGCATATGTCAACCGATTGGAGCAATTTGATTATCCATTGTCACCAGAACAAAACCATTTCATCCTAAAATGACGTATCCGGATTGAGTGTAATCAATTCGGATACGTCATTTTTCTTTATGGCGTGCGAGGCAACGAATGTAGTGAAATCAGTGGTATCCATTAGTATCAACTCAAAGGAATGTATGAGGAAACCCTAGATTTTGTTTACCCGCGATTCTAATACTTATCAAATTCATTGTCGCCTAATATTATATTGGGATTGGAACTATATTTAGGTATCTTTTTTATAGAGCTTGTGCCTGACAGTAGTTTCGTTTGTTTTCCAAGTGTACCATTTCTCAGTTTGAATTTACCAACCATCTCCTTAAGGAGCTCTGCCTGACTGGACAATTCTTCACTGGACGCGGCACTCTCCTCAGCAGTTGCCGAATTGTTCTGTACAACCTGAGATACCTGTTCAACGCCTGTGTTGATTTGGGCGATTCCGGAAGCCTGCTCATTGGACGCTTCGGCTATGCCGCTCACCAAAGATGTTGCTTTTTCAATGCCTTCGACGATTTCAACCAACGCAGTCGCAGTATCGTTCGCTATTTGCGTTCCTGTCTGGACTTTATTAATCGAGCCTTCGATGAGTTCTGTGGTTTCCTTCGCTGCCGCTGCGCTTCTTGCCGCAAGGTTGCGCACTTCTTCTGCAACAACCGCAAACCCCTTGCCGTGCTGTCCTGCTCTCGCAGCTTCAACCGCTGCATTTAAAGCCAGAATGTTTGTCTGGAACGCGATATCATCAATGACCTTGATAATCTTTGAAATGTTTGCGGAAGAATCATTGATTTCTACCATGGAATTCAGCATTTCCCTCATTTGCCCGTTGCCGTTTTCGGCACTGACCTTGATGGATTCTGCAAGCTCACTGGCGATATTGGCATTGACTGCATTCTGTTTTGTCTGGTTCGCTATGTCCATAATAGATGCAGTCAACTCTTCGATGGCACTTGCCTGCTCCGTGGAGCCCTGCGATAAGGCCTGACTTCCATCGGAAACTTGTCTGGCTCCTGAGGCTACCTGATCTGCTGCTTCCCCGATGTCTCCCATGACCGTGTTCAATGAATCAATGATGACATTTAATGAATTAGAAATATTGATGAAATCACCAGCATACTCGCTTACATGCTCTATCGAAAGATTACCATCAGCAAGCTGACCAATTATACTTGATATTTCACCTACGATATTATTCAACTGGCTAGCGGTAGTATTTACAGCCTGTGTCAATACTTCAAAATCACCTTTATATTCACTTCTCACAGAAGTTTGCAGATTCCCATTCGAAATTCCATGCATTACTTCGGTAACATCCTTTAGCGGCTTTGAAATTTCATCAAGAATACTATTCATTCCGCTAACAAGACTCCCCCAAGAGCCCATGAATTTTGTGGCATCTGCTCTGACACTTAGTTTTCCGTCAACTGCAGCTTGGGTTAACAAAGTTGCATCACTGATCAATGCATTGATGGATTCCTTTGCATTCTTTAAATTACTATTGATCAATAAGAAGTTCTCCCTATCGTTCTTTGTAAAGGAATCTGCCTCTGCAACATTAAAGTCTAATTCCAGACTACCATCGGCCAAAAGCTTCAAATTTTTAGAAAGTCGCTCAACTTCAATGTTTTGATAATTTGCACTCTTAACCATAGTGGTGATATCTTGAACTATTTCAATATGACCAATCTTTTCTCCATGAGAATTATGTATATATGTTGTATTTACCTGGAAATTCATATTATTCTGATCAAAATAGGTAATTTCCTTACCCCTACGAAGACATTCCACTCCACAATTCTCTGTTTTACAGATTTTCGCATTCCAATTGCTGCAAGGTTTTCCCATGATGTCTTTACGTTTTATATTAAGCATATTTTCAACTGGCTTATTGATAAATGTCCAGTTCATATCCATGTCAGTTACAGAAAGCGGAAATGGAACTGCATCCAGTAAGGTCTCATACCAGAATATCTTATCAACTACTGTATCTAGCGTCCTATTAACGCCTTCAATGATTTTTGCAAAATCTCCGCCGTGCATGGATGCATTTGCTCTCGTATCAAAGCTTCCTTCTATTGCAGATCTAGACAACATATCTGCATCATCAACTAAGGCCTTCACTGCATCAATGCAGGTATTTAAGTTGTTTTTCATTTCATTAAAATCACCATGATATTCATCCGTGATCTTTTCTGGAATTTCACCCTTACTAATTCGCTCAATATAGTCTGCTGTCATAGTGAGCGGCTGAATAACGGCATCTAAGGTTTCATTGAAGCCTGCAATGACCTGCCTATAACTACCGCTAAACCTCTCCTCATCTCCTCTATTGCCCAGTCTGCCTTCTACAGCGGCTACAGTCAGGGTTTCTGCTTCAGCAACCAATCCTCTAAATGTGTCAATTACAGATTGCAAGCTGATAGCTAGCACATCCCTCTCAGATTGAGGTTTTACTTGAAGAGAAAAATCTCCGGCTGCTATTTGATTTGCTGATTCTGCCTTTGATTTCATATTAAGTGCAATTTCTGCAAGGCCTCTTCCAATTAATCCAATTTCATCTTTTCGATTAAGATGTTTTCCTTCTATTTGCACATCTGTATCCCCAAGTACAAGTAGTTTCGACTTTTCAACAATTCCTCTAAGAGGTTTTGATACCGTTCTGTGAATAAACACATAGGAGATTACTGATAAAATAAAACTGGTCACAAGTATCATGATTGCTATAATTGGAATTAGTGAATTTACTGTTGACATCAATTCATTAACGCTAATGTCAACCCCTACGATACCGACGACTTGTCCAACTGAGTTGTAAACCGGTGCAAAACCTGAAACCAGCAAGCCATATTGAGGACCATAGTCCCTTGGTATTGTATAGCGACCCACTCCATCTTTCAAAACCAAAGCAGGATCCTCAGTATAAATATCTTTGGGGTCCTGATATCCTAAGTATCCCCATTCGTTTTGATCTTCATCTTTAAGATATCCTGAAATAATATATTTATAATTATCTCCGTCGCTTACCAAAGAATAAAGATAAGATACGCCGTTTCTTTGCTTTATTTCGCCCATCATATCCTTGGTCAGTTTATAATATGCATCTTCCTGCCCCGTTTCATCATATATTATAAACTGGTTTCCATCTATTTCCGCTGCTACTGATTCTGCTATAGCCAATGCCTTTTCGCCACTCTGTTTTAACGCATAATCCTTATAGTTATAGTAACAGAAAATTCCTACAGCAAGTGTACTAATTAGTATCGAAGCAACCAATATCATTGATATTTTCGATCCAATGGTTCCATCCTTATCGAAATTTCTTTTCAACTTTTTCACCTCTGCCTTTCTACAAATAATGTTTTACGATCCATTATTTTTTTAAAATAACTCTATGGAACTCCATAAAATTGATCTAAAATTTTATGTTCTTACTATATCGACCATCGTTTTGAAAATATTAGATAAAAACTTGCTCCAGCAGAAAAAATGAAGCTTGATCAATACAGCAAAGCACTCTTTGCGATTGACGGGATGATGTATCAAAGCAAAAAGAACGGCTATGTATTTCTGAGCATCCGTTCGGCACCGTGAAATGTACCATGGTGCACATTATGCTTTGTGCAAGGGCATAGAAAAGGTCACAGCGGAGCTGGGGCTTAGTTTGCTTTCGTATCATTTAAGAAGAGTGATCAATTTGGTGGGAACAGAAAGGATATTGAGGGAGTTAAGAGGGTAATCCCCATCTTTTTTGTATGGTTTAATGAAATATTTTACGCAAACAATAAAAAATCCGAAAACACTTGAATTTTCAAAGTTTTCGGACATTTTTTGGTGCGGTCGAAGGGACTTGAACCCCCACGATGTTACTCACACGGCCCTCAACCGTGCGCGTCTGCCTATTCCGCCACGACCGCATTTCTTGTTGATTTTCGAATCATTTCACGCGAATCAACAAAACTTATTTTACTGTAATTCTTATGAAATGTCAAACGATTTTTTGACAATATGTATGAATAAAATAATATTCACACCATACTATTCTGTTAGAATGGCTTCCGAATCAGTTTCTTCTGTCTCATCCTTTACTTCAATCATGGAATACCAATTTTCACAGCCTTGATATAGGTCGAAGAAAGTAGAATGAATTTCTCCTTGAAATCCAGTAGAAGCAATAGCACCATATGTTTTGTATAGCAAGCACTCATAAGGAATATCACTATATAGGATTTCTTGAATCTTTTGGAACGCTTCAGCGCGTTCTTTAGGCGAAATACCTGATTCCATACGTTCTAAAAGTTCGTCAAGTTTACTGTTTGAATAACCAATATAATTGCCATAATTCGTATGTAACAAAAATCTCATATCAAAGTCCGCATTTATTTGATATCCCCCAAGGAAAATATCAAAATTACCAGATGCCAAGCTTGCATTATATGTGATCCAATCAACACTCTCCACAGTAGCCCCTATGGCCATTTGCTCTAATCCTTCTTTCACAATTTGTGCGGCAGCAACTCTAGATTGATTGTCATTGTTGACAAGAATTCTAATCGTCAGAGGTTCCCCTTCTAAGTTCTCTACTCTACCATCACCATCTCTATCCATAAATCCAGCATCCTTTAGAAGTTTCTTTCCATTGCTTAAATCATAAGAATCAGTCATCTGTTCGCTTACAACTCCTAAGAAGCCTGGATAATAAATGGTATCATTTTTTACACCATTTTTATAATATGCACTTTCAATAATTTCGTCATAGTTTACTGCTGCACCAATGGCTTTCCGTATTCTTACATCCTGCAACGCAGTGTTTTGAAAATTAAAACCTAACAATTCCAATTCATTGGAAACGAAATTTGTTAAATTTACGTCCTTGTCACCATAAATGGTATCTCGATCAATTTTCTTTGAAAAAGTTACAGAAATATTGTTCACATTCATTAGGTTAATGGCATCATTTTTATCCGGCATAATCTGAAAGTTCAACTGATTGGTAGGAATATTCCCCCCATGATACTTGTCATTTCCAATGAGTGAAAGATGCGACAGTTCATTATAGGATAAGACCTTATATGATCCTGTACCGATGGGAATAAAGTTCTCTGTTGCTGTTTTCGCCGCATCTAGATTCTTGAACTGATGTTTAGCAACGATTGGAAACACAAAATTTGTCATATCAATATCCGTATTTGTAAAAAAATAAATCGTTATTTCATATGGATCCTTGCTATCCAACTTCGATGATTTAATATTTTTCACATTAGCAGCGTAGATTGTATTATTGGCATAGGATGCACCGACAATTGCATCAATGGTAAACTTAACATCCGCTGCTGTTAAATCCTGACCGTCCTGCCAGCGGATATTTTTTTCAAGCTGAATGGTAACAGAATACCCGTTGTCACCATAGGTATAGTCCTTTGCAAGGACAGATACAAGACCTAACGTATCGTCAAATCCAAAAAGACCTTCATATATCAATTGATTAATATAAAAAGCATCCTCATCTTTTGAAACAATTGGATTCAGTGTTCGGATTTTTTCAATGGGAATCGATATTTCATCACTTCGTACCAAATTTTTTTCTTCTTTATGATCCTTACCCAAAAAATTCACTGACTTCCCACAACCTGTCAATGAAATCAATATCATAGCAATCAATAGGAATGCAATTGTTTTCTTTGTCATTTTTCTTCTCCGACTTCTATAGTTTCTTTAACAATTCATCAATCTGCCGATACAATGCATTTACATCCCCAGAATTATGAATTACCTCATTGCCTTTGGATAATTTTTGAGCCCGATCCATTTGTGCATTGATTCTGCTTATGATTTCTTCTCGTTTTAAGCCATCACGCTTACGTACACGTTGTATCCGAACTTCATCATCTGCGTCCACAACCCATACCAAGTCAACCATTTGATCTAATCCAGTTTCAAAGAGCAAGGCAGCATCAATAAATATAGAACCTTGAGTTTTTTCAATTTGCAGTCCGATTTCATCTAAAATTTTTCGATGCATCAAATGATCCAAAAACTGTTTCTTTTCCCTATCGGAAAAGACAATCTGACCGAGCACTTTACGATTTAATGTTCCGTCTTCCTGCAATATGCCACTTCCAAAATAATCTACCAGTTCGCCAAGTACATCAGAGCCTGGGTTGACAAGTTCTCTAGCTACTTTGTCAGCGTCAATCACTGGATAACCGTGCTTGATTAAATACTCACTGACTGTCGATTTTCCAGTCCCAATCCCTCCTGTTAAGCCTATCCGCATCTTGCTTTTCTCCTATATCAATCATTCTATTTTAACTCATACCAATTGATTCCATTGGATACCTCTACCAGAAGAGCAACGCTCAGTGGAAATGCCTGTTCCATATTCTCTTTCAACAATTGTTTGATCAAGTCTACTTCATCCTGATGTGTCTGTATAATCAATTCATCGTGTACCTGCAAAATAAGCTTTGATTTTAGTTTTCTTTTATTGATTTCATGATAAACCTTGATCATGGCTAATTTTATAATGTCTGCGGCAGTTCCTTGGATTGGACTATTCATAGCCAGTCTTTCCCCTGCCTGGCGAACCATATAATTGCTTGCATTGATTTCAGGTACTACTCTTTTTCTATTTAAAAGTGTTGTCACATATCCGTCTTCTTTGCAACTTTTTACCAAATGGTCTAAGTATTCTTTTACTTTGCTGTACTTTTTGAAATATTCACCAATATATGATTCTGCTTCTTTTCGCGTAATATTCAATTCAGTAGAAAGACCAAAACCACTCATGCCATAGATAACACCAAAATTAACAGCTTTTGCATTACTCCTTTGGAGTGGAGAAACTTGATCCAATGGAACATTAAAAACCTTAGAAGCTGTAATTTTATGAATATCATCTCCATGATTAAACGCTTCAATTAGCTCTGGATCTTGGGATAAATGAGCCAATAGGCGAAGTTCTATCTGAGAATAGTCTGCTCCAACTAAAATATAGTCTTTACTTTCTGGAACAAATGCTTTTCTGAGCTTTCTCCCCAGCTCATAGCGTATCGGGATATTTTGTAAGTTTGGCTCAATACAACTTAATCTTCCCGTCGCTGCTACGGTTTGCTGAAAATGAGCATGAATTTTTTTATCCTTATGGATTAATGGTAATAGTCCCTCAATGTATGTACTCTTTAATTTGGTATACATACGATACTCTAGAATCAGGTCTGCAATTTCATAATCATCTTTCAGTTTTTCTAAGATTTCCACGCCAGTTGCATAACCACGCTTTGTTTTTTTACCAAAAGGCAAAGCCAATTTTTCAAACAAAATCGGTCCTAGTTGTATTGGTGAATTGATGTTAAATTCTTCCCCTGCCAATTGATGAATCCTAGCAGTCATTTCTTCAATTTTCAAGTTTAGGTCTTTACCAGCATCGATTAACTCTTGACAATTAACTGCAAATCCATAATGTTCCATGGATGCGAGCACTTCAATCAACGGTAATTCGGCATCAAAAAAAACCTGTTCTAAATTCTCTTCTATTAATTTATTACTTAACATTGCGGTTAATTTTTCAACAAAGATGCACCAATTACGGCCAAACTCAATAAATTGATCCTCATTTCCAGCCAAGAATCCCAACTGTCCATGTGTCTTAAGAAAACTCTCTTCCGCTTCCATTTCTTCGTGGAAATACTCTAGTATAAGTGATTTTAATGAATAATCGCTTCGAGACGGTTCTAATAAATACTGTGCAATTGCAGTATCAAAAGCTGTATGAAAAACAGCGCTTTCCTGATTGTTTTCATTTGGAAATATGAATCCATTTGCAAATAATGCATAAAAATCATCTTTTAGGCTATGTCCTCGAAGCTCTGCCTTGCTTGCTGTAAGCGTTGCAATGCAAGAGCTCATTAGATTCGAATGGTCCATATCAACGTAGTAAAAAGCCTTGGTTGACAGAATACACATTGCGTAAACCAGCGGGATATCCTTGTGATTGTGGTCATGGATTACCTTAATCACCACTTTAGGATCTATTTGAATATCTTTTTCAAGTAGTCCAATTGCCTCAAAGTCTAATATATGAATAGAATCTAATTTATCCCTTTGTGGGATTACATCCTTTGTGTTCGACTTTTCTGTTTTTTGAGTTTCAAGCTCATCCTCATTAGATGTATTTAAATCAGTTAGTGAGGCTCCAAACGGTTCTATCTGGTTCAAAGTCCCTTCTTTTCCTTTTTGCATTTGTAGTTTTTTCATGAAACTATTGAATTCAAGCTTTATATACAAATTAATCAGTGCATCGTAGTCTGGTGTTTGATAAAGAAAATCTTCAAAATTAATCTCAATTGGAACATTGGTATGAATGGTAGCAAGGCTTCGACTCATCAATGCCAACTGGGCATGTTCTTCTATTTTGCTCTTCAATGATTTGCTGGTGATTTCATCCACATGTTCGATGAGATTGGCAATGCTCTTATACTCCTGAATCAGTTTTAAAGCAGTCTTTTCGCCTACGCCAGGGATACCTGGGATGTTATCTGATTGGTCGCCCATTAATCCTTTAAAATCGATAAACTGTTCTGGAGTAAAGCCATATTTTTCTATCATTGCCGCTTCATCATAGAGGTCAAACTCTGAAATTCCTTTTTTGGTTATCAAAATTTTTGTCTTATCAGAAGCAAGCTGTAATTCATCTTTATCACCAGTGATTACCAATGGCTCCATTCCTGCAATTTCCCCTTGTTTTACAACGGTACCAATGATATCATCTGCTTCGAATCCATCTATCTCTAACGTTTTAATATTCATTGCCGCGAGTACTTCTTTTAATAGGGGCATCTGCATTGCCAGCTCAGGAGGCATTTTCTTTCTTCCTGCTTTATATTCAGCATAGGCAAGATGCCTGAAAGTTGGTGCTTTTCTATCAAATGCAACTGCTAGATATTCAGGTTGATAATCGGTTATGATTTTATTCAGCATATTAAGAAAACCGTACACGCCTTGTGTGTACAGTCCACTTTTGGTAATCATAGGCCTTTGCATTGCATAGTAGGCTCTATTGATTAAACTATTTCCGTCAATTACGATTAATTTCATATTATAACCCCATCGATTCTTCGGTACACTGGAATGTAACATCTCCATTTTTACCGATTGCAATTATTTCTTTATTATAAGTAATGCTACTTTTATCACGTAATATCAAAATGGAAAACTGCCATTCTCCGGTTGATAAATATTGTGATTCTATGATTTGATAATCAAATCCATCTAATTTTTCCTTAATTAAATCTGTATAAAGCATGATGGCTGCAGCATTCCGTTCCACACTAACGATACCTAGAGAACGACTACAATCTCCAGTTACTTTTCTCTGGTTATTACAGAATTCGTTTAGACTGGCCGAGTTTGAATCTATACTGCTTTCCGTTCCATGCAAAGAGGCGATTATACAAGAATCTGAACTTCCATCTGATTCAGCATCGTCATTGGTAGAATCACCAGAATATCCACCGTTATCTGCTTCTATCATAGACGGGGCAACCGTCCGTGCCCCATAGGATACCTCATCAGAATCTTGACTTGACGAATTTGTAGTTCCATAGAAATCTAAGTCTTTTGTTTCTTCTTGATCGTCCATCATCAAATCAGCAAAGCTATCATTTGATTCTTCATCAATGTATTCTTCCTCAGTCCCACTATTACTTTCCCCTACAATTTTCTTCAATACATCTTCTGATATGTCCGTAGACTCTTCTGAGACGATGGTACTCTGTTCATTTGCAGCATCACCAATTTGATTGAAGATTACCCCATTCACATGCGCTGTGTAGGAAACAATACCAACAAAAAATACGGCTGCAATGGACATGGCCAGTTTTCGATATGATTTATTACGAAATAACAAAACAAATTTCTTGTTTTGTTTTTTTGTTTTTTCCTCTTCCAAAGCCGCTTTCATACGTGCTTGAAATCCATCAGGTACTGGGATCACTTCTAAATCTGAAAGCAGCAACACGACTTCTTTCAGTGCTTCATATTCTATTCTACACGCATCACAAACAGCCAGATGCGCTTCTATCTCTTTCATCTGACTTTCATCAAGCATATGATCTAAATAAAGTGAGAGTACTTCTCGAATGTCGATACAACTCATTTCATTTTTCATTCTGTCTCTTGCTCCCTTTTCATATTGATAACCATTAATCAACAAATCTAATACTTAGACGTCGGTTTGTTTATTTTTGTTCCATCAAAATATCTTTAAGATGTAGTCTTGACCGACTAATTCTTGATTTTACCGTTCCCATTGAACATTTTAACATCGCACTGATTTCATCATACGAAAAACCATGAATATCTCTTAGGATTAGTATCTCTTTCTGTTCTTGTGGCAATTGTTCCATACAGCGGAGCAAGTGATTTGTTTTTTCCTTTTGATCAAACACTGCTTCCGGCATAGCACTTTCGTCGGGTATCTCAAGAATGGTTTCTTTTTCATCCTCTGACTTATAGATACTATCTACCACTTTTCTGTCCGAATTTTTTCTTAGGTAATCATGGCACGTATTGACTACAATCCGATAGACCCACGTATCAAAACGGCTTTCTCCTTTAAAGCTTCCAATGTGACGATAAATCTTTAGAAAGCTTTCCTGCAATACATCCATTGCGTCTTCTTCATTTTTAAGATACCGAAAAGCCAAACTATATGCCTTATTTTGACAACGTAAAATAAGAGACTCAAAACTACTCTCGTCTCCATTTTTTGCCTTCTCTATAAGCAATTGTTCTGCTAAATCCAATGACATCCCCATACCCTTTTCAAAAAACAATTTTTTTGATATATTATTATATCATAGGGTTGTTCAATCAAGCCACTTTTTTCTGTAATGAAAATACAATCCAATGAAAGCATTTGTGATAAAATAGAAATCAAAAAACAGAATGCAAATACAACACAATTTAAACAAGGAGAAATACATGTACGATTATCACAGCCATACCCATTTTTCCAGTGACTGCGATGCAGAGATGTCAACTATGATCGATGCTGCATATGCACGGGGAATCAGACAACTAGCCATAACTGATCACTATGATCCCTGCTATCCTGACCTTAGTTTTCCCTTTGAGTTGGACTTTGAAAACTATCACAAAGCATTAAATGATGCCAAGATACGTAATAAAGACAGAATACAAATAAAAAAAGGGATTGAAATCGGAATCCAACACGGAGACATACTCAAAATGTGCTCCCAAGCAGTTCAAGCCTTTGATTATGACTTTGTCATAGGTTCTTTTCATAGTTCAGAAGGCATTGAAATAGATAGCAAACGTTTTTATGAAGATAGAAGTAATAAAGAGTCGTATATTGCATTTTATACGTATATGCACAATGCGCTCAATCAATATTTTGATTATGATGTTATCGGTCATTTTAATATTATCGACCGATATGCAGCTTCTCGACCAAAAGATGCCGTATACATGGATATCATAGAAGAAATACTGAAAACTATCATTTATCAAGGAAAAGGGATTGAAATCAACACGTCCAGTTTTCGCTACAACATGGGAGAGAGAACCACACCGGCAAAAGAAATACTAAAACTCTATAAGGATTTAGGAGGTGAAATCATCACAATCGGCTCCGATTCTCATCGTCCTGATGATCTTGGATATCGTTATGATACAGCGGTTGAAATGATTCTTTCTACTGGATTCAAATATCTGGCAACCTTTGAACAAAGAAAGGTTTCCTTCGAAAAACTATAAAAAATACATCAGCGTTCTAAGTACAAAAATACAGAAAACCTCTTTTTTCTTGGTCAAAATGATGTGACCTAAAAAAAGAGGTTTTTTGATATCTGAAAGGTTCTTGTTGTTATATCATGTGCAGAACAAATTACCATAAGATAGGCATTCTTTGCAAAAGATTGGCACATAGCATTTGATATTCCCGAAATTCTTTGTTATCAGGATCGATTTGAAGCACATATCCAATTCTTCCTAGCAGTTTTTGCAATCGTTGAATCATTTGGATTTTTAGTTCATCCTCTGTGATGCCCTGTTTAAGATATCGAAGATGCCCTTCTAATCCATACTTTCCGATATAGTATATTTCTTTACGGATTTCTTTGCGATAATTCTTATCTGCTTGTGCTTTCTGATTTACAACTACCCCAGTTATCTTTTTCTGTCTTCCTTTACCTGCTACAACCGTTTTGTTTTCATTCAAATGAAATCCATTTGATTTGAAAAGAGGGCGCACAAAATCAATGATTTCTCCTGGAAGAAAATCCCCAGAAAAACTCAAATCATCAGAATATCTTGTATAATTAATCTGATTTTGATTACAATATGCTTCTATTTTCTGATCAATCGGATAAAATACAAGATTAGAGATTACGGGACTGGTCGGCGCACCTTGTGGCAGGCTACCATTTAAGGTACACAGCTTTGCCAAAAACCAGCTAAGTTGTTTGTTGTGGTTCCATAAGCAGTTCATTCTATAGAAAACCTTCCCAAAGGTGATGCTTCCAAAAAAGTTCTCAACATCTAGCTTAACAACCATCCTAGCTCCAACGTGTTTTTCATAATTTGCTTTGAGGGGTTTATTTTTCTGATAGGCTGTAGCACATGAGGAAACCAATGCAGAATCAAAGTATGGCAGTAAACGGCGTTGATATCTCTTTAACCTCTCATTGGGCGCACAAATCAATCGCTCTCCACCATTCTTTTTGGGAACGGTCAGATTGTGATAACAAAAATTTGTTTTCCACTCTTCATCCATATATCGAAAAAGACTCCATGGGTATTTCGAATCTAATTCCATTAAAAGTTCCTCTATACTTTGGATTGTCTTCATAGACTGCTCCTCTTTATTGATTGGAAAATAAAAAACGAAAGCGATACAAAAGTCCTCGCCAATTTGCTGGTAGCCGTGCATGCGATTAGCACCTACATGAAATGTAGCGAGGCACGGTGTCAAAGCAAAATTGGATGCTGCAACGCAGCATTTCTCACAATATAAATAACGAATTTCGACTCGATATTCGCTTACAGAAAAACTGTAACATACACTATCGCTTTCGTTTCTAACTAAAATTACTTTATTTGAAGTCCCTCGCAGCTTTGATTCCATAAGCAGATTCTGCCATGCGCACTGCTCGATTAATTGCTCTTGCACATACATCAGTAGCAAGTGCACCTACTGCGTCTACCATGACATCCACTTCTCCGGATGCCATTACATACACGGTATCTCCATCTGCCATAGTGTGTACCGGTCTGATTGCTCTTGCCAATCCGTTTTGCCCGATAGAAGCAACTTTATTTGCCTGATTTTTTGTGAGCTTTGCATTGGTGATAATACAACCAATGGTGGTATTTCCTGAAAAAACATTTTTATCAGAATCATATTGTTGATACATTGCTTCTTCTGTGCTACAAAGCCCCGTTCCAGTTTCATTTAATAATCCAGCAATCCTATCTCCGCTGTCTACATCGATAATATCACCAAGTGCATTGACTGCAACAACGGCACCTATTTTTAAGGAACCGACTTGTAGTGCGTACGCACCAAGGCCACCTTTCATCATGCGCTCTACACCAAAAAATTTCCCAACTGATGCACCAGTCCCTGCACCGACATTTCCTTCTAACAAATCGCCATATCCAGCATTCATACATGCTTCATAGCCCATATCCCGATTAGGTCTTGCGGCAGGACTTCCTACCACCAAATCAAAAAGACTAGAGCCACATACAATTGGGACCACCCCAACACCTACATCAAATCCTATCCCTTTTTCCTCTAAATATGCCATCGCTCCTGAACTCGCATCTAGCCCATATGCACTTCCACCACTTAACATAACCCCATGGATCTGTTCCACAAGATTCACTGGTTTAAGTAGTTCTGTCTCTCTAGATGCTGGTCCTCCGCCTCTCACATCGACTCCGGCAAAAGCACCATTTTCGCATAAAATAACGGTACATCCAGTTGCTCCAACCAAGTCTTGGGCATGTCCTATTTGAAATCCTTCGATATCAGTTATTTTTATTTCTTTTAACATCAGCGTCTCCTTCTAGTAACATCATATCTATTTCTATGACGTACCTATAGATTTCCAATACCAATCCACGCTTGAATCAACGCAATTACAACGCCTACAACCGCTTCACCACCAAGAAGTCCGGACGCAATAATGAGTCCTGTTCCATTTTTCTCCCAATTAGGAGCTATTTTTTCGATAGAAAACCGTAATATACCTCCAATGAATGCTGTAGCAGATAGATAAAACGGCAGATATACACCAAGACCTAATGTCATCACAGGAAAATCGAATAGATATAGGAGAACACCAACTGCAAGGCCAATATAAAATGATGTTGGATTTGCAATGCCTCCAACCATTGCAGCTACCATTCCCGCTTGTGGTGCAATAAATTGTTCTGGATTACCAAAAGCTGTTGGTCCGTATGCTTTTAAAATCACAAAAAAAATTGCGACGGATACCACCGCACCTACAATTCCACCGATGCACTCTCCAATCCATTGCGCTTTTGGATTTGTTTGCAAAATATGTCCAGCTTTAAAATCATTCATCACATCACCTGCCAATCCGCAGGCGATTGCAACTACTGCCGCCACCAAAAAAGCTTCTGTCTGCCCGACGCTAGAGACAGCTTTTGCTGCAAGTAACACAATGATACCAAAGACCTCCATCGGATTGATTCCAGTCTGCCCGACAATCTGGGCAGACATGGAAGTAGCAAGCCAAACTCCAAGAATCGTAATCACGCTGGCAATCAGTCCCATCTTACAAACTGTTGTAAAAACAACTGCAATCACTACCATCAAAATGGGCGCCCATCGAAGATTGATAAATCCTGACGACATAGCATGCTTTTGAAACATTGGTCCAAAAATTTCCTTTGCTTTCGGTAAAATTCCTTTTACAACAATACCAATTCCAGTGCCCACCATCAAACCGATTCCCAACGAAGACTTAATATCTGATGCAGTCACACCATCCAACAGACCAAGGCTAGTTCCTCCTAGAACAATGCCGAAATCGCCAATTAGTGCTCCCACAAACCAAATACCAATATAAAGTGGGCCTATAATATAGCCTACAGCAACGAGCATAGGAGAAAGCCATATTCCAGCATAAATTCCTTTTTCCATTAGAATTGAATTCATCAAAGTTGCTGGTATTTTTCCAGCCCAGTCACGAAATCCAGTAAAAATCGCTGCAATCATTAATGAAAAGAACAAGGTAAATGATTTTTTACCGCCTTCGTCTCCAATCACTAAAGTTTCTGCTGCAGCCTGACCCATCGGATACGGCAATTCCTTTATCACAACAAAATATTTTCGAATCAATGCAGTAAAGATTAATCCCAATGCTACACCGCCAAATACCACAAAAAAAAGAGTCACGATGCTTAAATTTGCATCCTGATCTAACATAAATATTCCGGGTATCGTGAACGCCACACCACCTGCAGTCATTGCTCCAGCAGACATGGCAGTATGGGTTACATTCATCTCATTGATATTTGTCTTTCCCAGTAGTCTCAACGAAAACATTGAAACCAAAGCAACAAATATGATTGGCCATGGCAAAGCTCCAAGTTTTAGTGCCACATACATTGAACTCATAGTTAGTATAATAGCTCCTGTTACTCCAATTGCCATTCCTCTTAGTGTTAACTGTTCTTGAAAGGTAGATGCGTATGTAACGCGATTCTGTTCTTTGGTCATCTCCTTATCCTCCTTAAAACGCTTTTTCATATTCAACTATTCCATCTATTATCGTCATATCTACGTGTATTCTTCCTATCTCCTCTTTTGGACATTGCAAAAGGTTCTCGGATAAAATCACTAGATCTGCACACTTTCCCACCTCAATACTCCCTTTGATATTTTCTTCAAAGCTAGCATAAGCACCATTCATGGTATATGCCCTGACAGCCTCAAGAATACCGATGCATTGAGTTTGATCTATCAACTGATTGGTAATAAAATCTCTTCGATTAACACAGGCATCCAGTATTTTCATCGATTCAACTGGACCCGATGGCGCATCACTCCCAATGGATACCTTGATACCTGCCTGAATCATGCTATTCATCGCCATAAAAAATTTCATACGTTCCCCAAAATAGGCGGTATAATTCGTGCCATTCCACGCGATAAAACCAGGATTACAAGAAGGGCAAAGTTGCAAAACGGCCATCCTATCAATTAAGTCTGATGATACAATGGCACAGTGTTCAATTCGATGTCTTGTATCCTCACGAGGTAGTTCAATAATTGCTTTTTCATACCCTTCCACCATATATTCAATGGCAAGGTCTCCTACGGCATGCGCTGTAATCTGAACACCCGCTTTATGAAGATCATGAATATATTGTATGATTTCTTCCTTTTCCCATCCAATAATACCAGGCATTAGAGAATCGTGACAATATGGATCTTTTGTAGCACACGAAGGTCCACTGGTGCCCCCATCAATCATAAATTTACTGGGTCCAATTCGAAAAAATTCATCTCCTAGTCCACTTAAAAGTCCAAGTGATAGATAATGTTCATTGTCTTGCTTGGAAAACGGTTTTCCAAAGATACTATGTAACATCATACAAACTCTTGGTTTAAAAGTACGGTTTTTACAAAGATGCTGCATAACTTGATATGAAACAGCTCCACATTCTCCCGGATCATGCAATGATGTAATACCATTTTTCAGCAAGATAGAATTTGATTTTGTAGCTGCTTTTATCTGTTGCTCTTGCGTATATGTAACTTTGCTCCACAAATAAAAATGGGTGTGTTCTTTTACCATTCCCGTCAAGCGGCCGTCTTCGATTACAATTTCATTTTTTGGATACCGCAACACATCTGCGGCATCCAAAACTCCAATGGTGCCAAGTGCCGCTGAATTGTAAATACCGATATGCCCACACGCTCTCATGCATTGGACCTTATGATTTGGGGCAGCCAAATCCAATTCTTCTTTCCTCGGATGCCGTCCTTCAACAAGACGATTTTGATCATACCCCATAAGAGAGATCCATTGTCCTTCAGGCCTTATCGATGCTGCTTTCCTGATAATATCTAATATATCCTGAATGGAAGGATACTGATCTGTCTGAATTCTAATGATGGAACCATGCTCATTATCTTCAAATAACCCATTCAAAATGGGATGAAAATGGGTGTCAATAAACCCGGGGCACATGGTTCTTCCTTTTAAATCAATGAGTTTTGTCCTATCATCCGTGATTTCCATTAATGCTTCCGTTGATCCCACAAAAACAATTTTATTGCCTTTTACGCCAACGGCCTGGGCAATTTCATCTTCATTATTTACAGTAATGATATTTCCATTATAAAAACCAATGTCAACATAAGAAAAATAAAACTTCATATTGTACCTTCCCAAAAGAGGGTTTCACTCTAATTCTGTGCTTCAATCATTTTAATCAGATTTGTTAAAACATGATTCACAGGTGTTTTTATTCCAAGGGACTGCCCTTCTCTTACGATTGCGCCATTGATCATATCGATCTCTGTTTGTCTTTTATTTAAAATATCCTGCAGCATGCTGGATTTGTTCGTTGCAGTTGCCATGCAAATCTCTTTTGTATGGTTGATCGGGTCTTTGTAGTGCAATTGTATCCCTTTTGCCTTTGAGATAGCATGCCCTTCCGACACTGCTTCTTCCAACAATTTGCAGCTTTCTTTCATTTCCAAAAGCTTTCCGTTTTCAATTCTCCCAATGGCTGTCAATGCATTGATTCCAACATTCACTAACAATTTATCCCAAATCACACCATTTGGATTGTCGGATATGGCTGTATCTATCCCCGCATCGTTAAGTACTTTTGCAATTGTTTCAATCCGATCCAATTGGTTTCCTGATACGTTTCCAATGATGGTTTTGCCTTTTCCTGCATGGCGTACAATACCAGCTCCAAGAAAAGTCGCTCCATGTGCGGTGGTTCCTGCAAGTACAGATAATGGCCCTAATTCATTACTTAGAAACTCAACATTGCCAAGTCCATTTTGTAGTGTCAATGCACAAGTATTTGAATCAAAAAGCATACGATTCTTTTGTATGGCTTCCAGGGTGCTCGTTGACTTGACAAATAAGATTACCAAATCGCAAATACCGACCTGCGCCCCATCTGTTGTGGCATTGACCTTTTGATACGTACTGACACTGCCCTCTTCCTCAATTTTAATCCCATGCCGAGTAATTGCTTCCGTATTTTCCTTCACAATATCAATCAAAAATACCTGGTTCTCTTCCCGTTCAGCTAATTTTGCACCAAACAAACAACCCATCGCACCTGCTCCAATAATTGCAATTTTCATTATTTTGGAATCTCCACATCTTTATTAAAACAGTATTCAGGAGAAGGGAAAATACCTTCTTTTGTTTCTTTATGAAACTCGTTGAGTGCATCTACCATAATTCGCCTTACTTGTGCGTATTGTTTTACAAATTTTGGTTTAAACTCACCATACATGCCAAGCATATCTTGTCCCACCATCACTTGACAATCTACATGAGGGCCTGCTCCAATCCCCAAAACAGGAATTCTTACAGCTTCAGCCACGGCTTTTCCTACCACCGACGGCACACATTCTAATACAATAGAAAAGCACCCTGCTTCTTCTAATGCTTTTGCATCTTCTACTAGCTTCTTTGCGCTTTCTGGAGTTCCTCCTTGCACTTTAAATCCACCTAAAGAGGATGCTGTCTGAGGCGTTAATCCAATATGTCCCATTACATTGATTCCAGCCCGAACGATAGCTTTGATGCGACTAACCATTTCGATTCCACCTTCTAGTTTAATGCAGTCACAGTTTGCTTCCTTAATCATTCGGTTGGCATTTCTTACCGCTTCTTCATCACTCACGTTATAAGAACCGAAAGGCATGTCGCAAGCTACCCATGTATTTGGAGCACCTTTTACCACAGGTCTGGTATGATGAATCATATCTTCCATAGTAACCGATTCTGTGCCTTGATATCCTAGCATAATCATACCCAATGAGTCTCCAACCAATATAATTTCCACATCACTTTCGTTGATAATGGATGCCATTGTATAATCATAAGCAGTTACATAGCTAAATTTCCTGCCTTCTTCCTTATACTTTTTAAAATCCATTATCGTCATTTTTTTCTTATCGCCCATTTTTTTCCTCTCCATACTTGGCATGGTATCTATTTTGACAGTAAGTTCATGGCTTTCATTACATGCTTTAATAAAATCGTAGATGTTACAATTCCGACTCCTCCTGGAACAGGTGTGATTGCTGAAACATTTTCAAATACCTTCTCAAATTCAACATCTCCGCACATTTTTTGATCTTGATTAAAATTAATACCAACATCAATCACAACAGAATCCTTTGAAAAAGCATTTCCATGAAAGAAGTTCGCTTTTCCAACACCTGTCACGACAATATCTGAATTTGAAGTTATGTTTTCCAATTGGTTGGTTTTAGAATGGCAAATCGTTACTGTCGCATTTTCATTTAGAAACATCATTGCAAGTGGTTTTCCAAGTACCATGCTACGATTAACGATAACAACATTTTTTCCTGTCAAATCATACCCGTAAAATTTTAAAATTTCAATTACAGCTTCTGGCGTGCATGGTGCCATACCGCTTTGATCTCCAGAAAAAAGCTTTTCCATATTGGATGGATTCATGCAATCAATATCTTTTTCCGGCTTGATTTGTTTACTAATTATATCAATATCTAATTGAGGCGGTAAAGGCCTAAATAGTAAAATTCCATGAATTTCAATGTTTTCATTGAGTCCATCCAAAACCGTAATAAAGTTTTCCATATCAATATTATCGTCAACCACCACGACTTCTGACTCAATACCTAACTCATTACAGTTTTTTAATACTCGCGACTCATATGCTACGTCATCGGGTCTGCTTCCAACACGCAAAATCGCAATCTTTGGTGGATTAAGCCCTTTTTCTTTTCGCTCTGCTACCACCGCTATGATTTCTTCTTTCATCTGATCTGCAACAGGCTTTCCTTTTAGCAACATAATTCGCCCTCCACATATTGATAGATCTCATCGGCAAGAGGAAGTCCTTCCTTTTCAATGATTTGTAGCCTTTTCGAAAATTCTTTTTTTAAAGATTCATCCTTCATCAATTTCAGGTTAATTAATACGTTTAACTTTGCTCCCTGAAGTGCTGATTTGCAAAATATTGCACCGACTCCTGCATCACTCACAACAAGCCTGCTTCCTTTTTTCGCATACTCTGAAAGTAGCCTCAAGCCAGCAACACTACATTCTGCAATTTCCAAAGGTACCGTAGTTGCCTGCACCAAGACCTCTTGAACTACTCGATCTTTTTCCGTTTTTTCCTTATCAGTTTCTGAAGGCAATCCATATGCTTTGGATAGTGGTTCAAAAACATCAGCATCTGCTTGTACCAATCGGCTCATTTTTCTCATCAACGCTTCTGATTCTAATAATAACTGCTGAATATCAGCTTCCACATTTGCATATTTCTTTTTTCCAGTGGTTAGGTTTCCCACCATGCTGCCAAGGGCAATTCCGATTGCACCAACAAGAGCAGATGCCCCACCTCCACCTGGCACCGGTGATTTTGATGCCAACTCTTTTAAGAACTCATCACAACTATTTTGTAGCATCCTATCCTCCTAAAACAATCCTGAAATTTTGCCAGTTCTATCCACGTCAATTTTTTCTGCTGCTGGGATCTTTGGCAATCCAGGCATTGTCATAATATCACCAGTAATTGCTACTAGAAATCCTGCACCAATCGACGGTTTAATGTTTCTAACTGTAATACGGAAACCATCTGGACGTCCCAATTTTTTTGGATCATCAGATAGTGAATATTGTGTTTTCGCCATACAAATCGGTAAATTCCCATAACCCATTGATTCAATCTCTTCCATCTGCTTGATTGCATTTCCAGTATAATCAACACCATCTGCACCATATATTTTCGTCGCGATTGCTTCGATTTTTTCTTTAATAGATAGATTTACATCATATGCAAAACGAAAATCCGCCTCGTTTTTATCAATAACACGAACCACTTCTTCTGCTAATGTTTCTCCACCTGCGCCACCTTTTCCCCATACTTCAGATAGAATTGCATTCACTCCCAGTACTTTGCATCGGTTTTCTATATACTCTAATTCTGCCTCGGTATCAGTTGGGAACCGATTGATTGCAACAACAACAGGGAGTCCATATACACCCGTGATGTTTTCCACGTGTTTCAATAGGTTTTCAATTCCTTCCTCTAGAGCAGGAACATTCTCTATATTTAGATCTTCTTTTTTGACGCCACCATGCAGTTTGAGTGCTCTGGCTGTAGCAACAATCACCACTGCATCTGGCTTCAAGCCACTCAATCTGCACTTAATATCCAAAAACTTCTCTGCTCCAAGATCAGCACCAAAGCCAGCCTCAGTTACAACATAGTCACCAAGTTTCAAGGCAATTTTTGTTGCCATAACGCTATTACATCCATGTGCAATATTGGCAAACGGTCCACCATGTATAAATGCTGGTGTTTCTTCTAACGTTTGCACCAGATTTGGTTTCAGTGCATCCTTCATCAGCGCAGCAACAGCCCCTTGGCTCTTCAAGTCACCTACCGTTACTGGATTTCCATCGTAATTATATGCGACAATAATCTCCGAAACTTTCTTTTTCAAGTCCTCCAAATCGTTGGACAGGCACAATACTGCCATAATTTCTGATGCCACTGAAATGTCAAAGCCATCTTCTCTTGGAGTTCCATTTGCTTTACCACCAAGTCCATTGATGATGAATCTCAGCTGTCTATCGTTCATATCAAGACATCTCTTCCAGATAATTCTTCTCACATCAATGGCAAGACGATTTCCCTGTTGGATATGGTTATCTAATAATGCTGCAATCAAATTATTTGCAGTGGTAACCGCATGAATATCTCCAGTAAAATGAAGATTGATATCTTCCATGGGAATGACTTGTGCGTATCCTCCTCCAGCCGCACCGCCTTTTACGCCAAAAACAGGTCCAAGTGATGGTTCGCGAAGGGCAATGACGGTTTTCTTACCAATTTTACTGAGTGCATCTCCTAGGCCAACTGTAGTAGTTGTTTTGCCCTCACCTGCCGGTGTTGGATTGATTGCAGTAACTAAAATCAGTTTTCCATTTTCTTTCGATTGATATTGATCTAATATATTATAGTCTATTTTCGCCTTATATTTCCCATAGCACTCTACGAAATCATCGCTGATTTCCAGCTTATCTGCAATTTCCTGAATCAGTTTTGGTTTTGCTTCCTGCGCAATTTCAATATCACTTTTAAACCCCATATCCATCCTCCTAAAAACTCCATACTTCTGTGATTTAGCAATCCATACACTGGTACAGAAAATACCATGCTTACTAAATTTTATCCCGATAAACAAGAAAAATCAATATGATTTTGCTTTCTTTGAGATTCCGTCAATATCGCTTTCAGCAATATTTCCTACACAATAAAAAACGTGGATGACGAACTTTACCATTACTATTCACCCACGCTTATACTGCGAGATTGGACATTTACAATGCTATAAAAAATCCCGAATATGTCGTCAGGCTCATAATTCACACCCTATCAAAGATAGGGGGGTACTCTGTTCCTGCTTCTGTCGTCCTCTCTAAGAAGGCATGACATAGGCTGGGAAACTCGAATTCCCAAAGTCAAAATGTAGGTTGAATTATAAATACCTTAACGAGCATCTCAGGATTCATTAACAATAAATTTGTGTTCTCGGTTTCGTCGCAAAGACTATTATAAACGATTTGTCTTAAAATTACAAACCCATTTCTTATTCTATTTAGAACATTCTTTGAAAACCTATCGAGCCAAACCAAGATCATATTTTTTATAAAATATATATACCCCACAACCAGAAAATTAACACAAAAAAAAAGACAACCTGGAAGTGGTTGCCAATAATGAGGAGGAGGTTATATATAAAAAGTCTTTTCTGACTTGTAAACACGAAAGGAGCAAGGAATGGTCTTTCAACTTACCGTTGTGAAACCCAAAATGCATTGATTAAATCTTCTAGGTCATGGTCTTCTGACACCAAATCGGCAAAGAACATTTCACATCCCTCAAAGTAAAATATTTGTTCTGTCATCTTATCACCTTCTTTCTTCATACTCGCCCTGCTTTTTATTTGCTGGGCTGACTTTATTTTTTCTTACAAGATAACTATACGCGATGATTATTAAGGAATGATTATGGATTTGTTAATAGTTGATTAAAAAATAATCAGTTCTTCTTCATACTCTTTTTATACAATTGTCACATTTACAGTTTATCCAACAAATTCAATAAAAAACGGTCTTTGGATACATATGTTTTGATTTTTTTGTCATGGAATGAGTATAGTAAAAAACACGTATGAAAAGATGCAATTGATACAATTACCATTGACCTAGATACGCAACATAACTATAATTGAAAAACAATCAAAAGATATTGAAACCGTTGAAGCCAATGGATTTTGGGCATTATTTCATTATTGCGAGTGTTCATATCCCAAAGCTTCTCAAAAAGGAAAGGAGATTAATTATGCCAAGTACAGCGCTGAAAGCATGGAATGACAGTTATAGTGTAGGGGTTAATAAATTAGATGGAGATCATCAAAAGATATTGACCATGATAAATAAGCTCCATGAGGCTATGGCGGCTGGTCAGAGTAAGGATGTAATGAAAACACTAATCTCTGATTTAAAAAGCTATTCCTTGTCTCATTTCACAAATGAAGAAACTTATCTGGAAACAATCGACTATCCTGATTTGGCGGAACAAAAACAACAACATGCGATTTTTATCAATAAAATAAAAGAATTTGAAACTGAAATGATGAATGGAAATCTATTACTTGCGATGAAAGTAATGCCTTTTCTCAACGACTGGCTCCTGAGTCACATTATGAACAAAGATATGAAATACTCCAAACATTAAGACAACTTCTTAAAAAAACCTGCCATTGGTTATTTCTAATCAATGGCAGGTTTTATCTTTTTCAATGAATCAATAGTCATCCTAGAGCTGACTATTCTTCGTCTAAATCAAGGCTACAATTATGATAAACTTTCTGAACGTCGTCATTATCTTCCAAAACATCAATCATCTTTCTTAAATTTTTGATGTCATGCTCGTTTGCAGGTGCAGATTCCATAGAAGGAACATAGTCGATATCTGCTTCCAACAACTCATACCCAGCTGCTTTCAGTGCCTCTGAAACTTCATTAAATGCATCTGTCGTTGTTTGAACTTCAAATGCATCGTCTAGCGTAATCATGTCTTCCGCGCCATTTTCAAGTGCTGCTTCCATCAAGGCATCTTCATCAACAGTATCAGTTTTTTCAATAATGATAATTCCTTTTCGTTCGAACATGTATGATACACATCCTGGAACCCCAAGATTTCCACCATACTTGTCAAAAGCATGCTTCATTGCAGCAGTAGTTCTATTCTTATTGTCTGTCAGCACGTCTACGATAACCGCAACGCCACCAGCACCATATCCTTCAAAACTTCCAGATTCGTAGGATTCTCCTGCTAATTCGCCGGTACCTTTTTTGATTGCTCTGGTGATATTGTCATTTGGCATATTGATGCCCTTTGCCTTATCAATAGCATGTTTTAAGGACATATTATATTCAGGATCCCCACCTGCCTTAGCCGCTACTGTAATCGCTCTGGCATATTTTGTGAAAATCGCCGCTCTCTTTGAGTCCTGGGCAGCTTTCCTGCCTGCAATTGTTCCATGTCTACCCATTAAACAATTCCTCCCGTCTGTATTCTGTTTAAACTTCCCGAGTATTATACCACATGAAAGTTCATATTTCAAACTTTACTTCGCTTTTTCCAGGTTCTTATATGCTGTTGCCATCATCAATTTGATACGGTTTAGTTGATTTACATCACTTGCTCCTGGGTCATAGTCAATCGCTGCAATATTTGTATATGGATTGTATTTGCGAAGCGCTTTCATCATACCTTTTCCGGTTACGTGATTTGGCAGACATGCAAACGGTTGAAGGCAAACGATGTTTTCCACACCATTATCGATTAATTCGACCATTTCGCCCGTCAAAAGCCAGCCTTCTCCACATTGATTTCCAAGGGATAGTATCTGGCTTGCTTTCTCTGCCATTTCTTTGATGAACAGTGGTTGTTCAAAACGGCGACTCTGTTCTAATGCTTTTCTTGCAGGCTTTCTAAAGAATTCTACTACACGAATTGCAGTCGCATTTCCCAGCATTGTGCTGTATTTTCCAGAAAGTTTCCTAAAGTTAAATTCCTTGCTATACATACCGTAAAGAAAAAAGTCCAAAAGATCCAACACGACGGCTTCCCCGCCTTCTTTTTCAATAATACCTACAATATCATTATTTGCAGTCGGATGATATTTTACAAGAATTTCTCCAACCACTCCAACTTTTGGCTTAATGACATCAAGAAGTGGTAATTGATCAAAATCTTCAACAATACGGTGTAAATATTTTTTAAATTTACGGATACTTCCTTTTTCAATATTTATTTTTGCCTTTTGTGACCACTTATCGAAAAGTGCATTTGCAGAACCTGGGATTTGCTCATATGGTCTTGTGGCATAGAGCACTCTCATGAGTACATCTCCATAGACCATCCCCATCAAAGCTCGCTTCATCATCGGCAAAGTAAATTGAAAACCAGGATTCTTTTCTAGTCCTGCCATATTTGCTGAAACAACAGGAATTTGCTCCATCTTTAAGTCTATCAATGCTTTCCTGAGCAGCGCAACATAATTGCTTGCCCGACACCCACCGCCAGTTTGAGACATAGCCACAGCTACGCGATCTAAATCATACTTGCCAGATTTCAACGTTGAAATAATTTGACCAAGGGTTACTATCGTTGGATAACAAGCATCATTGTTGATATATTTCAATCCTTCTTCTACCGCATGCTTGTCCACTGAAGGAAGAAGTTCTACTCGATAACCACTGTGATTCAACGCAGGTTCTAAAAACTGAAAATGAATCGGAGACATCTGAGGAATCAATAAAGTATAGTTTTTTTTCATCCGCTTGGTAAACAATTTACGCTTGTAGGATTCTTCAAATCGATTGTACTTGATTTGGTTTTTTTCTCTTTCATCAATTGCAGCTTTCAGCGATCGTATTCTAATTTTTGCAGCTCCTAAATTGGAGCCCTCATCAATTTTCAAAACAGTATATAACTTGTTACGCTTTGATAAAATTTCCTCCACTTGGTCTGTGGTTACCGCATCTAATCCACATCCAAAAGAATTCAATTGAATCAATTCGATGTCATCATTACGTCCTGCAACCTCTGCAGCCCGATATAGTCTTGAATGGTACATCCACTGATCAAGCACGCGTATTGGTCTACGAAGCTTTGCAAAGTGAGCTAAGGAATCCTCTGTAAAAACTGCCATATCAAAAGAGGTAATCAGTTTATCAATCCCATGATTTATCTCAGGATCCAAATGGTATGGTCTTCCTGCTAATATAATTGCTTTTTTATTGTTGTCTTTAATGAATTTCAGTGCATATGCACCATTTTTCTTGATATCATCTTTAAATTTTTTGTCTTCTTTTCGTGCCGCACGAATTGCTCTGCTCACTTCGTTGTAGCCAACATGGTTGTCTCTCAACATTTGATACAACTGTTTTGTCAATCGGATATCATCATCGTATGGTAAAAATGGATAGCTAAACACTACCTCTTTTTCACTGAAAACATCATCCATATTTTTGGCAATCACTTCAGGATATGTGGCAACAATCGGACAATTATAGTGATTTTCCGCTGTATCATCTTCCACTAACTCATAATTGACACATGGGTAGAAAATCCACTTTACATCATGATTGACAAGCCATTTAATATGCCCATGTACTAGCTTTGCTGGATAGCATGCCGTATCAGAAGAAATCGTTTCCATTCCCAACTCGTATATTTCTTTTGAAGATGCTGGAGATAAAATCACCCTAAAACCAAGCTTTGTAAAAAAAGTAAACCAAAACGGATAGTTTTCATGCATATTTAAAACTCTAGGAATTCCAATGACACCGCGAGAAGCATATGCCTCTTCTAGAGGAACATAAGAAAAGAGTTTCTTGTACTTGTATTCAAATAAATTGGGAAGTTGTACTCCCGTTTTTTCTTGTCCTGCTCCTTTTTCACAGCGATTTCCTGTTATAAATTTTGCACCGTCATTGAACTTGGTGATTGTAAGCAGGCACCTGTTTTCACATTTATTGCAGCGTGTGTGAGTATTATTTACTGTGAAGCAATCCATCTCAGAAGGCTTCAGAATTCCTGATTCAGTTCCTTCTACGTAGTTTTCTTTCGCAATAACAGCAGCTCCATATGCCCCCATGATTCCTGCAATATCTGGCCTAACAACAGTTCTTCCCATAATTTGTTCAATACTTCTTAATACAGAATTGTTTAGAAATGTTCCACCTTGTACCACAATTCTATTACCAGCTTCTTCTGTATCTCGAAGCTTAATTACCTTATACAATGCATTTTTGATCACAGAATGTGATAATCCTGCAGAAATATCACCAATCGTGGCCCCTTCCTTTTGTGCCTGTTTTACTTTTGAATTCATAAATACAGTGCAGCGAGTCCCTAAGTCTACTGGCGCTGAAGCAAAGAGACCTTCTTTTGCAAATGCTTCCACTCCCATATTGACTGATTTAGAATATGTTTCAATAAAAGAACCGCAACCAGATGAGCAGGCCTCATTTAGCATAATGCTGTAGATTGCTCCATCTTTTATTTTCATGCATTTCATATCCTGTCCACCAATGTCCAATATAAAATCTACCCCTGGCAGGAATTCTTCAGCAGCCTTGTAGTGCGCCATTGTTTCAATTTCACCCATATCAAGATTAAAGGCAGCTTTAATTAATCCTTCTCCATACCCAGTTACTGTAGTGTTTGCAATGTATGCACCTTCTGGAAGAAGGGAATAAAGTTCTTTCAGCATTGTCATAGTAGCTTCTATTGGCTTACCTTCATTATTTTTGTAGAAAGAATACAAAAGATATTTCTCATCATCAATCAATGCTGCCTTCGTCGTCGTAGAGCCAGCATCGATTCCAAGATATACTCTTCCTTTTGCTCTTTTTATGTCTTTTCTTTTAATCTTATTTTTATCATGTCTATGTTTAAATAATTGAAAGTCAGCGAAGTCTTTGAATAGAGGCTCCATGTGTTTTGTATCCGACATAGCTGCAAAATCAGCCTTTTCAATTTTATTCAAGATAGATTCTATACTAACAGGTTCATGCTTATCAGAAATCAAAGCTGCTCCTATAGCAACATAATAATGGGAATCCTCAGGGAAAATGATTTCTTCTCCCTTTAAATCCAATGTTTCTACAAAACGCTTTCGTAGTTCAGATAGAAAAGAAAGGGGACCTCCTAAAAATGCAACTTTGCCGCGAATGGTTCGACCGCATGCAAGACCACTGATTGTTTGATTCACGACAGCCTGGAAGATTGACGCAGATAAATCTTCGATTTTTGCACCTTCATTGATCAATGGCTGAATATCAGTTTTGGCAAAAACGCCACATCGTGCAGCAATTGGATACATCAAACTGTAGTTCTTGGCACTTTCATTTAATCCGCTGGCGTCTGTGCTGAGAAGCACCGCCATTTGGTCAATAAAAGCACCGGTACCGCCTGCACAGGTACCGTTCATTCGTTGCTCTACAGTCGCTCCATAGAACGTAATTTTTGCATCTTCTCCCCCAAGTTCAATAGCAACATCAGTTTGAGGGATCAGCGTTTCTACTGCAGTGCTACAAGCGATTACTTCTTGCTCAAAAGGAATTCCCAATAATGTAGATAAGGATAATCCTCCAGAGCCAGTGATTGTAACAGTTGTTTGAATATCTTTATATGTATCATACAATTGGAGCATCAGCTCAGAGACTTTCTCAAAAATATTGGACATATGCCTCTCATACCTGCTGAATACAATTCTATTATTTCGATCCAACAAAACCAGTTTAACTGTTGTAGATCCAATGTCTATACCTAATTTCATATATGTGTTAGTACCTCCTGCCAAGAATTAAAATTCTCTGGCTAAAAATCGTATATTTGGGATTAATTATACCATATTCATGATTTAAAATCAAAAAAAGAAGAAAGATACTCCTTTCTCTTTTATTTTCATAGAATTTGATTTATAATACCCATATTATGAAAAGTTCAATCAAAAAAAATACATATCGTTCCATTTATCGGCTACTCGACAAAGTCAGTCCTCTTGCAACTGATTGTGGCACGCTCTGCGGGGCAGCTTGTTGTACTTGTGGTGGTGATGGAACAACAGTGGATAGTACAGATTTTGATATGGGAATCTATCTTCTTCCTGGTGAAGAGAAGCTATTTACTCGAAAAGAGCCTTGGTTAAAGTGGAACGTTGAGGACGCAGAGGATTTTGAATTTCCAGATTCTTGGACGGGTAAGGTTTATTTTGTAAGATGTACAACACCACCTGAATGCCCTAGAGAAATGCGACCGCTTCAATGTAGATTTTATCCACTGTGCCCTTATCTTGATGAGAATCAAGAACTCCATCTTATTCTTTCTCCAACAGACTTGCCTTACAAGTGTCCATTGATCCAAGATAAAATGGAACTGCAACCCCGTTTTGTTCAGGCAACTTTTACTGTTTGGAAAAGACTTTTGGGCGATCCATATATCAATGATTTGGTCAAGCTTGATTCCAAAGAATTGAGAAAAACCAAAGCATCTATTCACATCATCAAGTAGAAAACAAAACTGCTGCCCATGGCAGCAGTTTTCATGTTATGTCACATTTTTTTCAATTGTTATTGTACCTGAAGCGTATTATATATCATTGTTGCCGCTTCTGCTCTAGTCACTGCATTTGTGCCGTTAAACCGTCCATTTTTATCCCCCTGTATGATTTCTAATCCGTAACTAATTGCTGCATATCCCCTATATGCATCGGTTACTTTATCTTGGAATGGATTCACAAAGATTTCCCAATGCTCACCCGATTTCCCCTGTCCAAGATACCGAACTAGATATTTTGCCGCTTCTTGCCTTGAAAGCATTCCATTTGGCATTGCAGCACCTTTGTCTAAAATTTTATCGCTAATCAAAAGATCATAAAATTCTTCGTCATTGTAATACCCCTGAATCGGTGAATACAAATACCGGAGAAATGCCATCTGAGTGATGTTTTCTTTTGGTTTAAAGCTATCCCCTTCTAGATAATATCCGTTATCTAACAATTTTAATATGGTTGCTTCCGCCCAGTGACCTGATATATCGTTATACTCTGGAAGCTCAGTACTTTGGTAAGGCTTCCCATCCCAACCGATTCTGGTTCCATTGATTGGATCGAGAAGATAATCCCCTACATATGTAGAGAAATCGTAAACCAGTCCGGTCTCGCCTTCATTGATTTTTGTATAAACAAGTCCCATTTCACCAGTTTGGTTGATTTTATCAAAAGCAACTTCACTTGATATTGCTTTTTCTACCGATGGAAACTCAACTTGATTATACCAATTACAATCATAGTGAGTAATCAAGCCACTTGCCTTATTGACGATGACAGTAAAGCCATTATCTACAAATTTAATTCCGTTCACCTGTCTATAGTAGTTAAAGCTATAATCTGTAACATCCTCATCCTCAGTGTAAATTGAATAATATGGATTTTCATAGTAAGCTGATTGTTCAAATTGTTCTGGTGCAATTTGCTTCATAAATGTTTCAGCTTTTGTTTTGGCTCTTTCTTCAGACAAATTTGCAGAACCATCTGAGCTATCCTCAGTGTAAATGTAAAAGGATTCTAAATCTCCTGTACTTGCATTTACCACTCCATATGCACCATCAAATCCGATTTGCCATACATACTTTGAAGTATCAACATAGTTCTTTGATAGAGAGGAACTGGTTACTTTCATCTTTGAAGTAATGCCAGGAACCTTGCCACGCAGGATACTCTCTGCCTTTGCTTTTGTAATGAGACCAGATAAATTATCTACCGCTTCCAACTCTTCTTTTGTTAATTCTGTTTCCTGCGTTACTGATTCCGACGTTTTATACATGCCTCCGGCTCCGCCCATATCTCCATAATAACGATAGTCATTATAAAGATTGACTATTTGGCCAGTCTTACTATCAATTACTTTGTCCGATGATACTGGCGAATATGCTGAAAATATAGAAAGTGTCTTGGTGTCATAGTCAAAGGTGGAATGATATTGAAGCTCCATACCTAGTTTTTCAAGATATGCCGCTTTTGCTGCATCCAGTCCAATGACTCCATCCGTAGATTCTAATCCAGCTACGGCTTCGTCAGATCCCTGAAAATTGAAGCTATTGACCTGCCCTGTGTATTTGTTTACATCTACATATGCATTGATATAATTAACTTTTACATCATTTTTATATAGATCAAATACATAAGTGTTTCTATCCGACCCTGAATAAGAAGTCTTTTCGGTCAATTTCATGCTAGAAGAGAAGTCCGGTCTTGCCTTTGCTAAAAAAGCAACTGCCGTCTTGGCCCCAGCATCTTTAGAAACTGTACCTAAACCAGTGTTTTCTTGGTCCGTGTAGCTATAATAGCTAATTAGATATCCCCCATCTTCTACCGTGGCAGAAATTCCAGCACTGTAATCCTCAGTGTACCAATTAAGATACCAAACCGATACCGATTTCCCATTCTCTTCATATTCACTAGATGAGTATTGAAAATCCTTGTAATCACTTGAAATGCTTACCACATTTTTTACGATTCCAATCGCTTGTTCAAGTCCCTTTCCCGCATCAGTCCCAGCGAAAGCTGGTATTGCAGTTGAAAGAATTAAACTGATTGCAATCATGATTGAAATTATTTTTTTCACTAATTCACTACCTCCTTTTTTCTTTCCATCTATTTGACGATGGATTCTAAAAAAAGTTCCCTGGTTTTATAAAAAAATTATAATTCAATATCAAGTAGTACTGGACAATGGTCACTTCCCAAGACATCTGTTAAGATTACAACATCTTTGATTTTATCTTTGATTCGATTGGAAACGATAAAATAATCGATTCTCCATCCTGCATTATTAGCTCTTGCGTTGAATCGATAGGACCACCAGGTATATACTCCAGTTAGATCTGGATATAAAAACCGAAAGCTGTCTGTAAATCCCGATTCTAACAATTCAGTCATTTTTCCGCGTTCTTCATCAGAAAAACCCGCATTTTTATGGTTTGTAGATGGATTCTTTAAATCTATTTCTTGATGAGCAACGTTTAAGTCACCGCATACAATCACTGGTTTTTGCTGATCTAGTTTTTGAATATACCTTCGAAATGCATCATCCCATTCCATTCGATAATCTAGTCTTGCCAGTTTATCCTGTGCATTTGGAGTATATACAGTAACTAAAAAGAATTCGGGATATTCTAATGTAATCGTCCGTCCTTCTTGATCATGACCTTCAGCATCAATATCATAAGTAACGGAAATAATTTCTCCTTTCGAAAAGATAGCCGTACCAGAATACCCTTTTTTCACTGCACTATTCCAATATTGAAGGTATCCATCCAGGGGAATTTCAATCTGTCCTACCTGCATCTTTGTTTCCTGAATACAAACCATATCGGCATCTTGTTCCTTGCAAAACGCTAAAAACCCCTTGCCCATACAGGCACGAATCCCATTCACATTCCAGGTGATTATTTTCATGCTTTTCCTCCCATTCAATAAGGATTAATGTGATTAGACTCATCTAAATGGATGAATCTAAATTTTTAATCTTTTTATTATAAATATGTTTTAAAAAGAACGCGGATGCAATCAATGAAAATATTTCTGCTGACGGAAATGCCATCCAGACATAATCCAATCCAGTAAAATGTGCCAAAACCCATGCAATCGGCAAAATCAACAGCAACTGTCTCATAAGAGAGATATATAGACTAAATGCACCATGATCCGTTGCCTGGAACAAGGTTGCACACATAATCCCAAAAGCTGCAAAAACAAAACAAGAACTAATCATCCGAAGTGCTCTTACACCAATATGTATCATTTCTGGTGAAGCACTAAATAGCTTTAGAAGCGGCACGGGAAACAATTGAAAAATAACAAGTCCAACAATCATAATAGAAACCGCAATTTTTAATGATAATTGAAAGGATTGTATCAAACGCTCTTTATTTTTCGCACCATAATTATACCCAAAGATTGGCAGTGAACCCTGCGTCAGTCCAAACACTGGCATAAAGATAAAGGACTGTAATCTAAAATACACACCCAAAACAGCTACAGCTGCGTCAGAAAAAGAAATCAAAATAGCGTTCAAGCCTACAAGCATCACAGAACCTATAGATTGCATAATAATAGATGGTAAACCTACACTATAAATATTTTTTAAAGTTTTTCCGCTAATTTGAAACCCTTTAAATTCTATTTTTATCTCGTGATCCTTGGTAAATAACAATATCAATCCCAGGCACATCGCAAAAAATTGACCTATGACTGTGGCAATTGCAGCGCCTGCAACACCAAGTTGTGGTGCCCCAAACAGCCCAAAGATTAAAACTGGGTCTAGCACAATATTGATAACAGCTCCTGTTAGTCCACAAATCATCGGCATAACCATATTACCTGTCGCCTGCATGATTTTTTCAATATTGATTTGAATCAATATGAACAAAGATAGTATCGAAATAATTGAACAATAACTGATTGCATCTCCTGTAATACTTGCTTTCTCCGAAAAAGCCCTGACAAACGGTCCAGATAAGAAAATACCAAACACAGCAAAAATACCCCAATTTATGAAAGATAACAGAAGTCCATGGCTCGCCGCTAAATTTGCTTCATGAAAGTTTCTTTCTCCAAGCCTTCTCGAAATTAAAGAATTGAGACCCACCCCAGTTCCAACCCCTACGGAAATTAAGAGCATTTGGATTGGAAAAATCAATGTTACAGCGGCTAGTGCTGATTCTCCGATCATACCTACAAAGATACTGTCTACAATATTGTATAACGCATTAATAATCATGGAAAACATGGCTGGCAAGGACATACTCATCATAAGTTTTCCCACTGGCATCGTTCCCATTTTGTTTAGCTCTAATTCTTGATTCATTTTCATTCTCTATTTATCCTCCTAAGTTACACTAATCTCTGTTAGAAATTCTTTTTTTCATACCCCAAAATCATTCTATCATACAATTTTGTTTATTTCATCTGATTCATTTGCTGAGTTTTCTCCTACCATCATAGATATTATGAGCCAACAAAAAACCTTCGGCAACCTAGTAATCATCAACCGAAGGTATCTTTTCCAGTAAACCTATTGTGTTGTTTGTCCTCAATTTAACCTAGATTTCGGTACAAAAGTTGATATACTTTCTGATGAAACAAGACTTTTTGAATATATAATTCTGTTTCTGGATAAGGAATTTTTTCAATATTAGACCCATCCTCCGATATGACGGTATCAGTAATCCATTCTGTCACTTTTCCCCTGCCTGCATTGTAAGCCGCCAATGCCAACTCTGTAGAAGAAAACTGGTCTTGTAAATCAGCAAGATACCACGCCCCCATCATGATGTTAGTTTTGGGATCGTACAAATCAGTTTGTTTATAATCATCCGAGCCCATTTTATCAGCAACCCACTGCGCAGTCGATTCTGTTAGCTGCATTAGCCCAGCTGCACCTTTATTTGATACGGCATCCTCTTGAAAACTGCTTTCTGTATTGATTACAGCCAAAAGCAAATAAGGATCCACACCATACTCCTCAGAGCATGCAATAACATATTCTTTGTAATCAGCAGGATACATAATATTGTAAATCACATATCTTGCTCCTACCATAAACAGTATCAAAACAAGTAGTAGTATTATTTTTCTTATAGCCTTCATCCAAATCCCCATTTATCATTTGATTATTTCATCTTTTCATTCACAAATTTATGACATGCAAAAAACATTATAAATTAGATTGTTGTAGATTGATACTCTTTTCTAGGAAAGATAAATAATTTTTTTCTCATCTACTGACAACCGAACAAGATCGCCAACTTGATATGCTTCATGCTCTAATATTGGCACACTGATTTGACCTTTTCCATAGAGTTGCCGAATCATTACATAGGAATATCTCCCTCTATATTGAATATCCCATATTGTATGGGTAGGATTTTCTGTATTTCTTGATACAGTCAATCCTTCAGGACGAATAAAAACCTGATAATTTGATTCCTCAGTAGGCAATAAAAATTCTATTTCTTCAGAAATAAATCTACCATTTTGCACGATTCCTTCAAAATAAAACCCTTCTCCAAAGGATTCTGCAACTTCTCGATTGACTGGTTTTTCATAGATTACTTGAGGAGTATCATATTGTAACAATGTGCCATCCTTCATCACTGCTATCCTGTCAGAAAATGCGAGCGCTTCATTTTTGTCGTGGGTTACTAAAATCGTAGTAAGATTAAGCTCTTTTTGAAGCGTCCGTATCAATTCAGCCATATTCTTTCTCAATTTTTCATCTAGGCTTGAAAAAGGTTCATCTAAAAGAAGAATCCTCGGGTCTGCTGCCAGTGCCCTTGCCAATGCCACCCGTTGAAGCTGTCCTCCAGATAATTCATCGATTCTTCGATTTTCAAATCCTTCCAATTGCACTCTATTCAGTAAGCAGAATACCTTCTCACGAATCGCATCCTTTGCCATGCCCTTCATTTTCATTGGAAACCCAATATTTTTACCTACTGTCATGTGGGGAAATAGTCTAAGGTCTTGAAATACCACCACTGTTCCTCTTTTATGTGCCGGCACCCCATTTGCCAAAACCCCATCAAAAAACATTTGACCACTTCTGGGCTCAATGATTCCCGCAATTGTTTTTAGTAAAGTGCTTTTCCCACAACCCGAAGCACCAAATAGAGTAATCAGTTGTCCATCTGTCACCGATAGTTCAATTTCATGAAGGATTTCCGTTTTAGATAAATCCACTGTAATTTTTTTTAGTTCTAAATCCATCATTCATCTCCATTCCAAATTAACTGAGTACTCTACCAAAAGCCAGCAAGCTTTTTCGAAGCAGAATAAAAACCAAAAAGGATATCATAACAAAGATAAGCGAATAGCATGCCGCTAGTGTTCGATCGCCGCCTTGAATATAGGGAACCATAATGATCGATAAGGTTATGACTCTTCCTCCTCCTATCATCAGTGTTAAAAAATATTGACTAAAGGAAATAATATAAGCCATTGTCATTGAGGTTACAATATCCGGCATGCTCAAGGGAATCGTCACATGAAGAAAAGTTTGAAACCAAGATGCTCCTAGTACTTGACCCTGCTGTTCCAAACCAATTCCCTGAAGGATGACTCCATCTGTTAAAATAGTCACCGTATAGGGTAATGTAACGATGGTATGAACTAGTACCACGCCAATTATCGTGTCAGCAATTCCCATGCGTAAACAAGTTATTTGTACTCCCATAGTAAAAGCGGTTGCTGGAACCAGCATAGGAAGCAAAACCCCAAATCGTAATAAGGTTTTTCCGTACCAATCATAAAAAGCCAAAGCCCTTGCAGTCATTAATCCTATGATTGTCGATAAGAGGCCAACAATCAATGACAATCCCACACTGGAAATCATCACATCCGCTAGTTGAGTGTTTTGAAAAAAAAGGCTCAGAACACCTCTTCCACTCCATTGCTGGGGAAATAGATATGGCCACGGCCATCGGGTAGCAAAACTCCAAATTGGAAGAATTAGAAATGGAATAACAACAAAAACAACCCCTGTATATAAAAGGATCCTGAATATAACAGAACTTTTTTTATTCATTGTATTTCCCTTCCCTTTCCCAAGTTGTTTTTTGTATCAAAAAGTAACCAACAGCTACTATCAATCCAGCGATTAGCATAATACCATTCATAGCCATCGCGTAGGGTCGATGAAGAAGATCAGGGTTCATATATTCAACATAGGCTTGTACAGGCAATGCCTTTGGGATTGTCGACCCTAATAAAAAAGGCAGTTCGTACGCCCCAAAGGAGAAGGAAAAAATAATCAGCATAGCTTTTTTTATGGTAGGCATGCACAAAGGAAGTGTAATTTCAAAAAAAGCTTTGATTGGATTTGCTCCAAGGTTTTCTGCTGCCTCTCCCCATTTCCCATTGATGCTAGACATAATTGACAGTATAAAATAAGCAACAAAGGGTATCTCTTTCCATAGATATGCTAGAATAATCCCAAATTGATTTTGATGAAATAGGAATTGAGGAAAACTCTGCTGAGAATCCAATAGACTCATCTGATATAAAACCCTAGCTAAAAATCCATTTTGAGATAAGATAGTAATCATAAAAAAAGCAACAATTGTATGTGGTACTAAAATTGGAATGGAAAAAATAGGCATGATTCGAGACGAGATTGTTCGATGCGACAAAAGTGCGACGCAAAGCAGCACACCGATCAATCCTGCCAAAACGGAAGAAACGATACTAATCCATAAGCTTACTTTTAGGGAAGCTACAAATGTAGCGCTGCGAAATATTTCCTGATAATAATCATCTGTAAAAACGGTCAACCCAAAAGCAGGAATATACCCAAAGCTTTGTAAGATTCCATTGCAAACCCCAGATAAAAATAACGCACCCAGTATGGAGATTGGTGTTAAAAGCAAAACCAGCTTGAACTGCTTCATCCTATTTCCCTGCTTCATTTTACTTCCCTACTACCTCTTCTTCCCAAATTTCTTCAATAATCGGAACAAGCTTTGCTGACATCTCAGGCAAACGTTTAGAGAGCAATTCGGCTTGTGGAATTGCACCTTCTCCTAAAACAACTTGATCAAAATTTGCCTTTTGATCTTCAGAAAGCATATCATAAGAAAGGACCGGTAATGCCTTTAAGTCTTGATATTGGCTTTCCTGCAATTCTGGAGATAGGATTTCATTGATTGCGACGATAGCGGCCGCTTTGTGAGGAGCATTTTGCGCAATCCCAATATAACTTGTATTACCAATGGTACCACTTTCAAATAAGAACGCCCTTACAGTATCCGAAAACACCCCTTTTTCAATGTTTGCATCCACAGAATACGGTTCATAACTCATATGCAGCATAACTTCTCCGTCTGCAAACATATTAGATAGCTCTGTAGAGGTTGATGGAAAAGTTGTGCCTTGATTCCACAAATACGGATTCAAGCTTCTAAGATACTCCATGGCTGGTTCTATCGCTGCGCGTACCGTCTCCTTATCTGGGTTCATATCCAAAAACTGTTCATACCCTACTATATCATAGATGATATTTCTTACAAAAGCACTGCCTGTAAAATCAGGTAATGCTGGATAGGTTACTTTTCCAGGATATTTTTTTACAAAATCCATCAGTTCTGCTGCATTTTTAGGTGCTTCTGCCGTTACAGCAGTATCATGAATCAAGACCATCTGTGCTTTTCCATATGGAGCTTCATAGCCTTCAATCGGATATCCAAAATCCATTGAGGACTCAGGATCACTGGAATCTACATAAGCAACGAAGTTTGGTAGTTTTTCTGTAAATGGACCATATAATAATCCATTTTCTTTTGCAGAATAAAAATTTTCACCATTGATCCAAATCATATCAATAGAACCAGTTTCTAAGCAAGCCTCCTTTTCACCAGTTAGCTTTGCCAAAATCTGATCAATATCCATAGGAACTCGTTCTAGTGTGATATCATATTTTTCCTTTAGCACTGGAGCAACAACTTGATCAAGCCATTGGTTTCGGTCTTCATCTCCACCCCATCCGTAAAACGTAACGGTAGAACCCTTTGCTTGCTCTAATATTTCTTCATATGTTCCATTTTCATCAAAGGATAGTCCCAAAGAACTTGGCCCTTCATTTCCCTGTCCACAACCTGCAAGACTAGAAAGTAAGAATCCTATCATGAGAAACAGAAGCCCTAATCTTTTCCAACTATTGTTCATTTCTTTCCTCCAATTCTGTTCATGCTCAATTTCATATCTGATTAATATGACAAATCTTTTATTTTGCTGATTTTATTCATATAGAGAGTTTGTTTGAATCAGGTAATCAAGGTCTAGCGGTATTTTACTTTCATCACCTCTTCGAATATTAGAAAAACCACATTCAAATAACATTTTTCGGCATTGTGCCATGTCCATTCCACGATTTCTTGCCGTATCACTAGCACAATCTCTTGGATTAGCACCACTCTCAGCGGTAATAATATTGGCTCCTGATGCATAACTCAACGGATTGGGTTCGTGAACACCCATATATGCCATGGTGGGTACTGTGACAGAACAAAGTGATATTACCGCTACGATATGGGCTAACCGCAATTCGCTAATCTGACCATATTGTACCATAGGTGAACCTGGCACCGCTACTCTTCTCATTGCAGCATGCTGAGTGATTCCCATTTCAATTCCTATGAAGATATTATCTACCAATTGCTGTACTGTGTGCTCAGGCCCAATCGGTTCACAGCAAGTATAAAGCTCCAATCCAGCTTCAAGTGCATTTTCCATGGTTTTTATTCTTTCTTTTGGATCTAACTTAGTATCAACCCCTTCTCCAATTCTACACACATGATACACCCCTGTGACACCGTGTTTCTTCATAGCTTGAAATGCATCAAATGAAGAATCCCCCACATTAGCCCAGATTTGAGTCGTTTTTGGAGTCAATAGTTTTGCATGCTCAACAATATTTAAAAAACGCTCCAAATCATATTCATGCATTGTCATTAAATACAAACCATATAAATCATCATATCGACAAAAATCAGCAATTTTTTCTTCCAGTTCCTCTAAAGTAAGATGGTTCATCTTGATGTTTGAATGCCCATCACCAAAGGTGCAAAATTTGCAACCACCAGGACATGCAGTTACATCCACCCCTACTTGACCCAAAATGATAGCAGAGCCCTCATTTTTTGATCTGATTATGCTTGTAGCAGATGCTCTTAAGATAGCTGATTCATGGCTTTTTTCATCCAGTACTAACAGATAAGCACAATCCTTACGATTCAATGGAATACCGCACCATGCTTTTTCTAGGATTCGTTCTAATTCATGTTCCAATCTCATCAATGCTCCTCCTAATCATTTCATGTTTTATCAGATTAACGATTCTTATACTTTTACTTGAAAATATGTTTGATACACGTGCTCTTCAAACAAGTCTGAATCTATCAGATTAGGCAATGATACCTGAATCTCTTCACCGTTTCCCAATAACATTCCAGATTTCAATGATTCCAAATCTGGCGTTATGTTTACCGGATTTTGATCAAAATATTCTGGATGAATCATAAAAACAGCTGCAACAACATCCCAATTATAAAAGCCTTCCATACCGAAGTGTTTTTGATTCCACTCATACCAATACAAGGAATGCTCATAGAGAAACCTTGACATAGGATTCGTTAATCTTTTTTCTAGTCCACGCTTTGAGAAATATGCTTTTAAGCAGTGATTCCCCGTTGCAATCGCCATTCTTTTTCCCTGTTCTAATACCAACGAAGCTGCAGCAGGATTGACAGAAAAATTTAATTCCGAAAGGAAACGTCCTTGAATCCTTAAAGGTTCTGTAATCCCTCCCATGATAACGAGCTTCTCTATTTTTTCAAAAAAAAGCGGTTCCACTTCAAATGCTTTGGCTAGGTTGGTCAAAGATCCAGTTGCCAAGAGGTTAACTGCTCCATTCTCTCTATGAACAGCATCCAATAAGAAATCAACTGCCTGACTGACTTTTTGGGTTTCAATGGTTGAACTTGAATTCTTATATCCATTTGTTAAATCTGGCGATCTAGATTCTCCCAAAAAAACTGGTATATCAGTTCGATTTAGTTTCATAAGTAAATCTATTGTAGCCTGATAGACCGTTTCAACATCATGATTTCCAAAGGTACAAGTTATGCCAAGCAGTTCAACATCCTTGCAGCCAAGAAGATAAATCAGTGCAAGCCCATCATCCAAATCGTAACCATTTATCCCAAAAGTATTATCACAATCTAAGATTACCTTCATAAATACAACGCCTCCCCTCATCGCATTTGATAGTTCATAGCATTTATTAGACTTAGTCTAATAAATGCGCCAAAAAAGAGGCGAAATCAATCGCCAAGGATTAGGAAAAAACTTCTTCTGCTTCGCGAATTAAAAGTGATATCGTATTTTGATAGTCCTTTAATGTGTCAATCCAATTTGCGAGGCACTCTCTTCCCGTTTCTGTAATTTGATATACTTTTTTTGCTGGACCAGTCTGTTCCAACTCCCAATCAAAGGTTACCATTCCTTTATCCTCTAAACTTTTCAAGGTTCTATAAATCCCTGTATTATCAGCCTTTTCTCCATGATAAAGATTCTTTCCTTCTAACTCTTGGATGATCAGATATCCGTGGAGTCTCTTTTTCGCAAGTAACGTCAAAATACTCGGTTGCAGAAGCTTATCCAAATTATAACCTCTGCAAGAACATTTTTCTTCTTTCGCTATCAGACCTTTTACAATATTAGACATCATCCATCACCTCCAGTTCAAGCTACCATGGAACATCCTATCTGTCAATCTAAAAAACCATATTTGATTTTAATTCTCTCTAATTTTTCCATCATCGGTTTAGAAAGCAAATATAAAAAGAATATCGTAGCAACTCCATGAATCAGATTGAACCAAAAGGCGGATCCATATACAAGTACTGCTGTCGCAAAATTTGGTGTGGGGGTTGTAATTAAGATAGTCCAAATATCAACAATCCCACCATAAATAAAAAAAGCAGATACACCACCAAAGATACAAAGACTCCATTTCGATGCTTTCAAAAAACCATGATAAAATATCAATCCAGCAAAAAAACCGATGATGCCAAAAGCAAACATCTGCCAAGGGGTCCATGGGCCTTGTCCAAAAAAGAAATTTGAAACAAAACCAGTCATTGCGCCTACTAAAAACCCAACTTCACTACCAAAGCATGCACCAGCAATAATTACGATGGCAACCACTGGTTTAAACTGTGGCACCATAAAAAATGCTGCTCTTCCTACGACAGCTATTGCAACCAGAACTGCAATCACAATTAATTCTCTCGCCTGGGGTTTTCTTTTTTCAAAAGAAAGAAAAAATGGAATCATCGTTTCGCATACAAGAAGTAAACTAACAATATAGTACTTTCTATCATCTAATAAGTATACACCCCCTGCCAATGTAACCGGAATCAAAATAAGAATAATCAAAAACGACAACCCTATTTTAGGATGTCCCTTTCTTTCTATTGTAAATTCTGTTTGCATAATTCAATCACATCCTTTACCGTCACTGCATGGGGAAATATATGACGTACCATTCGATTTGCGGCAGTCGTATAGAAACTATTACCTGAAAAAAAAGCCCTGGGGGTATTTGTCGTTACAATGTTACCATCAAAAAACATAGAGCATTGATCTCCATACTTTGCACAAAATTCAATATCATGAGAAACCATGATAATCGTAATGCCTTTTTCTTTTAGTTCAATCAAAATCTTCGCCAACTGCCTTTTGAAATATGGGTCAATCCCTTTTGTAGGTTCGTCCAAAAGCAGGATTTTAGGCTCTAAGAGCAATACTTTTGCTAATGCTGCACGTTGTTGTTCTCCCCCACTTAGATCATAAGGATGTTTGGAAAGCAAATGAGAAACCCCTACAAGATTTGCCATATTCACAACTTTTTCTCGTTTTGAAGATACCTCTATGCTTTGTCCTTCCAATACTTCCATTAAATCAAGTTCCACCGTTTTCTCTACAAATAATGCTTGGGGATCTTGTGGTAATACACCTAAAATTCCAAGAAAAAGATCTCTGCTCGTATAGCGATCCATAGGTTTTCCCAAGATTTTGATGGTACCACGGTACGGTTTTCGCATTCCACTCATCAAAGATAACGCTGTGGATTTACCCGTTCCATTTCCACCAACGATACAATGAATCTGCCCGGCACGCCCTTGAAAAGATAAATCCTTAATAATATCTTCTTCTTTTTTGTTATAACGAAACCAGACATCCTTGATTTCAATGGTTGATAATGGTTGCGAAGAAATCGTTTTCTCTTTGTAGCTTCCAATCGACTCTAAATCATCTTGGATTTCCAATCCACTTTTCTGATTGCCCTTCAACTCATTTGTAATCCATTGCCTACCTTCACGTACGGTTATCGGACAATTCAAATCAGAAGCACATCCATGCAACCCAGTATAAATCTGCATTGCACTAGGCATTGCTAAGAACATATGATTTTCCTGTTCAGCCAATGCCTGTCCTACATGCTTTGGTGTGTCATCTACAATGATTTCTCCATTTTCTAAAACAATTGCCCGATCTGACATGGGCAGAACCTCTTCCAATCGATGTTCTGTAAGAAGTACGGTCGTGCCAATTTCCCGATTGATTTTTTGAATCGTCTCTAAAAAGTCAATGGCCGCAATGGGGTCTAGTTGTGACGTCGGTTCATCTAAAATAAGAACATCTGGTTGCATTGCCATAATGGAAGCCAAATTCAAAAGCTGTTTTTGTCCACCAGAAAGCTCCGAAACATCCTTTCGAAACCAACCTTGTATACCAAAAAAGCTAGCCATCTCAGCAACACGCAACCGAATTGTTTTCGTATCGTAACCTAAGCTTTCCAGTCCAAATGCCAATTCATGCCAAACTTTATCAGTGACAATTTGACTTTCAGGATTCTGCAATACAAAGCCGATTTTTTGCGCTTCCTCTCTTTTCGTAAGGGACTTCAACTCTTTGTCTTGAAATAGAATAGTCCCCTCAATTCTTCCATGAGGTGATAAAGAAGGCTTCAAATTTCGGAGCAACGTACTTTTACCACAACCTGATTTCCCACAAATTGTGATAAATTCTCCTTGCTTTATGGATAAATCCAAACGGTTCAATGTAGGATTTTCCTGTCTCGGATAATTAAATGTAAAGTTTTTTATTGCAAATTCTTCCACCGAAGGTCCTCCACAAGGTTGAGCAATAACGGATAAAAACAAAGTACGGAATAAACCAAATACACCATCACTTCAAGGGGTGAAAACGAATTCCACTGAAATACAGGAAAAAACTGAACTGAGTTTTGCCCTGTAATGGCACCTGCCAAAATGATAATGGCAAACAACAGCAAAATGCTTAAAATGCTCTTATCTCTTCCATCAAACCGAAAGAGGGAAAAATGTGTTCTTCCAGAAAGGCCATATCCTCTGGCCTTCATAGAGTCCGCCGTTTCAATGGCATTTTCCAAAGCCCAAGTGGTCATAATCGACAAGATCTTCATTCCGTGGTAAACCCGTTCCCTATATTTCCCATTTGATACATCTCTTCCAATGCATTTTTGACCATTTGAAATACGAGTAATCTGTGTTTTAAATTTAGGAACAAATCGCAGTACCATGGAAAAAAGAAGCGAAGTGGAGGGGATAATCCGCCCAAATAAATAGATGAACTTGTCCGATGTCATAATCACGTTGTAGCAAGAAAACCACAGGATTACGGCACCAAACATCAAACCTGTTCCTATTCCATAATAAATGGATTCCAGCGTAATTGGATTGTCTCTAAAATACCATAAAATGGTCATACCACGATGATTGAAAAGAGGATTGATAAGGGAAACAATCAAAATCATAGGTAAAAGATATCCCAAATTAAAACGCATCGCTTGCTTTCCTTTTAAATAGAACGAATAACAAAATGCAGATATTAAGGAAATCACTAATAAAACTGGATGCATAAATACCATTGCAGACCCAATAACCAATACAAAAAATATAAAATTAATGATTGGATGGTAGGTAGAAAAACTGTCATTCATCAATTCTACTCCTTATTACCATCTAGTTGCTCATTCCAGTCTCCACCCACATCTTTTCCAAGATCGCAAGTATACACCCATTCCACCTGATCACCGTCTTTTAGCACATATCTGCTGCACCCATAGTTGGGGAACCATCCATTGACCCGATACATCCAACCCGAAAGCTCACCACAATCAAATTCATAAATATTGTTGATTCCTTCTATATAGTTACTGTTGTATAGCGGTGTCTTGACGAATTCCATATGTATTTTGTTTTCTTTTGTCGTTCTAAGCAATACGTCAAATACGCTTTCCCCTTCATAAAACTCTACCGAGGTTGCTGGAAATATGATTCCATCTGTAGGTAATACCTGTGTTTTCGCCTGATCGAAATCATCTAAATGATCCAAAATAGTATCACAAGCAATGGAAAAGGTACAATGATATACTGTTTTTTTATCCACATTCACATCTTTTGGCTCCACTGGTGCGGGACTTGATGGATTGCCCTTGTCTGTTCCTATTTCTTGGTTTATTTGTTCTAAATCAGCATTGTTCAAATCATCGCCATCAAGCGCTCCTTCAGTGGTGGATAATGATTGTTCTAAAGACTGACTTATGGCTCCGTCAGAGGCTCCAGTTGATTGTTGGTTTTCTGATGCTTGGCTCGTCCCGCATCCAACAAATGCCATTCCTATCAGGAAAATAATCAATAAAATATTGCCCCACCCACGGACAAGCGTATATTTGTTATTCCAATTCATATCAGATACCCTCACCTTGCTATCATTTTTTTCATCATAATATTACATGCATTCACCGGCTATTCGCTTGTAACCGTAACAGTTTTTGTTTCCTGATTCCATAACACCTTGGCATCAAGACTCTCAGAAATGAACCGAACAGGTACCAAAGTACTTCCATTCAATATTTCTGCTGGTACATCTAATGTAACTTCTGTACCATTCTTTCTTGCTGCCGTTTGTCCTATCACCAATGTAATCGTCGTATCATCGAGTACTCCTGTGACCTGTTTTTTATCGCCATCCCATGACACTTCTGCGCCGAGTGCTTCAAAGATGTTTCTCATCGGCACTAAAACTCTGCCATTTTTGATTACTGGTTCCTGTGAAAATGCTAGCTCTGCATCATTCACGATGACGTGGATACGATTGTCATTTTTCGTCGTCGAAATACCTTCATCTGTTTTACCAAGGGAAATCACATCAGTCATATCATACAAAGGAGAAAATCCTTTTTGATATCTATCATAAGAAACAAGAGCATAAAAGCCTTGCTCTGTGGCCATCAGATTGGATTCACCTCCCAACGTATGACTGAAACTGCCATCCTCCTTGACAAATTGCATTAATGCCTCAATCTGCAAAGAGGAATCAATATCAAGTCCAGATTTCGCAACAATCACCTGTGCAATGCTTTCTAATGTTTCAACACCATACGTAGCATAGCCCCCATCATAAAGGGCCATATTGTCAAGAACCTTAATGGCTCTATCAATGACCTGACTTACATCTGGATTCTCAGCATAAGGAGTAAGTGCTTGCAATACCATACCTGTTATATCGGAATCCGGTTCATTGCCAGTCAGTGCAAATCCGCCTTGTACCCCCTTATCATCTGTAACTTCTTTGGACAGAACGTAGGCTAAGAGTCTCTCTCTTGTCACTTGTGAAGAAGAGTCCTCACAGACTGGAATCTTATAAGCGCCACTATCAAGGGCAAGCAATGCAAAAACAGGCCCATTGAGCCCCTGTTTTATGATTTTATTGTAATCCGATAACTTATCGAGCAAGTTGTAACCACCAACATCGGTTACATCTTTTCCAATGGATGTCAAGGCTAAAATAAGTCTAGAATACTCGGTATATTTTACAGAAGATAAATTTCCTTCCGACTCGCTCATCTGTTTGATTACATTTTGATAATATATATCCAAATAGCTACTTGGAATGGTGACACCAGATCTACCAAGTCCTAAAATAGTCCATTCTCCTCCAATAGAGGATATGGTTGGATAGGTAACGGTAGACATTAGATAGGTACCTGTATGATCAATCTGTCCTTGGACATCAAGACCGCTTACCGTTGCATAAGCCGATGATACGCCTTGTGTTACCAAAATAGAAACGGTTATCATTCCAATGAATAGGAGCCTTTTCATTCTTTCAAATTTCATCTTGTTATTCCTCTTATTTCTATGCAATACCTAACGTGTGTTGCTGAACTTTAACTAGGGATTTTTTTTCCTCCAAACTGGAGGCCGCTAATTCATGAACCAAAAATTCTGGTCCAATTTGATCAATAACGTCCCAAATCCCAGCATCAGAAAAAGGCTGATGAGTATCAATTCTCTTTATATGTTCATATGATTTTCTAAAATGCTCATAGTAGTTTTCATTTGGTTTATTCCATGAATTCTGTAAAAATTCTTTCACATAAGAACCAGTGACTGATTGATGCAAATGAACACCTTTGATATCATCCACCATCCGTCCATGTTGATCCAGTATTCTTTTTACATATTCACAGCCTTCTGCTTGACTTTTCAGTTCCAAGTTAGTGCAAAAGAGGTGTCCGATATCCAGCATTATACCTTTCTTTTTATACTCTATTTCCGATAAAAGCCTTTTTGTAAGATCAGGCTTTGTAAAACTAAATCCAGGCCATTGCAAGTTCTCTATTAGAAAATAAAAGGAAAAAGATGGGTCGCCCATAATAGAATTGATTACCTCAATGGATGCGTTTACAACGTCTTCATCCGTGTGCTCCCACTGGTAGGTATACCCTTCCTCAATGGAAACATCAGAAACATGAAACACCACATAGGATGCACCAAGTAGCTTTGCTCGGTTTAAATCTTCACGAAATTGATTCAATAGTGACTCTCGTGAGTCTCCCCTATAAAAATCCTTCCACATCTTCTCTGATCCGAATTTCCGTTTCAGCGACTTCACATTTCCATTCCAAAAATCTACCCAATCTGGATAAAATATCAGATGATATCCCATGACATGTGGTTTTAATAAATTGGTGGCTTGGTCAGCTCCATCATAGATTAATTCGATTCCATCACAATTACATTCTCGCAAAAACTCCCTGATTACCCTTTCGTTTTGTTCAATTGTATAATCTGGACTAATACTTCCTGTGGTATTCACCAGTTGTTTCATCGTCACTCCCCTTAACACCCTATCATTATTTAGAATCAAATTATGAATTTCTGAAAACTACAACAAAAAAAGCTGCGACAAAAAAGCCACAGCCCGTATTCTCTGTTTTTACGCGTCGTTTCATCTTCCAATAAACCCGTTGGTGAAACTTATTTATGCAGGTCTTCTGACTCACGGCTCTTCGTTTAACCAACACCTTCCCAAGTATAAAACCCAGTGGTATCAATCATAGGCAAACTCCCCGTTTACAGCGGCGGGACCGTACAGGAATTTCACCTGCTTCCCTCTTAGCCATCAATTATGACGGAACATAAATTTAATATATTGATTCCATCATAACAGGCTCCTTAATCTATGTCAAGATTCAAGATGCCGCTTCGAATATATATACCATTAATTCTTGATTATCAACATTTTTTCTCTTAGTTTTTCCCAATTCTCCATTACCTTTCTAACAATCTTTGGATCATACATAATACCTGCATTTTTTTCGATTTCTCCCCTGCACTCCTGAAAAGATATGCCTCGCCTATATGTTCGATCACTTAACATAGCATCCATTGAATCCGCGATCGCAATAATCTTTGAACCAAATGGAATGGAATCCCCCTTCAAACCATCTGGATAACCTCCTCCATCCCATCTTTCGTGATGATGTAATACAATATTTGCAATCTCCTGAAATCCGTCTATTCTGCTTAAGATTTTAAAGCCTATATCCGAATGACTTTTCATTGTGCTCCACTCCAGTTCAGAAAGGGATCCTTCTTTTCTTAATATTTCGTCTGGAACACCAATTTTTCCAATATCATGTAGATGTGCTGCAATGTGTATCATTTCTCTTTCACTTGCAGATACGTTAAAAAAGGTGCAAATATACTCCGTCAAATCGCTCACTCTGTTGGAATGACTTGCAGTATACGGATCCCTAGAATCCATAGCTTCTACAATCACTGAGATAAAATCGTGGAAAGCAAGCAACCTATTATCCATGCATTTCAAACTTTTTGTCATCTCCTCACTAGCTTAGAACATTCAAATATAATGAGTGCCAATGCAGTTTCAAGTGTAGTATCAACAGAAAACAAATTTCCTGATTTCACACCCGCTAGCGTTGGCGCACAATGCTTTATTAAGAAACGCTCTATCTTCATTTGCTTAGCTCCTATGATTGTTGTACTAAAATGTCTTCCAATGCCTTTGCACTGCTTGTATGGCTTCTTGCAATAGGAATTTGAAAACGCTTTGCTTCTTGTACGACTCCAGATATCATCTTATGTGATACAGTATTTGTAAACAAAATCACTAAATCTGGAGTGCCCATTTTTTTCTTGAGCGATCCATTTTCTTTTGTAAATACTTTTGCTCTATAGCCATGCTTCTTACAGGTCTCCCTATAGACACATTCCATGCATTCATTGCCTCCGATAATCACCACACTCACTATATTACCTCCCAATCTAATCACTATAATTCAGCAAAGTTAGCTTAAGCTAACTGATTCCCTTAAAAAGAACCAGCTTGTTGCTGGTTAAGGTTACATAAAGTTAGCAATCGCTAACTTTATGTATATATTAGCAGATTAGCAGAAACACGTCAAGATGATTTGAGTAAATAATACGAGCCAGAATAAAGAAAAAAGACAATCTGTATGAGACTGCCTCTTTTCTTTGGTTTCAGTATTTATAGAGAATTTTCCATTAATATTGAAATAATTTTGGCACTTTCGCCACGTGTTGCTTGTTCTTTTGGCGCAAAGTTTGAGGTTGTTTTACCATTTAAAAGCCCCGCCTGTTGCAATGCTGTGACTGCAGATTTTGCATATGGAGATATGGCTTCATCATCCACAAATGTAATGGCAGCATTTGTGGATTTGATTTCATACAGACCAGTTTTTTCAGCAAATCTAGCAATCATAACCGCCATGTCCTGTCTAGAAATATTGGTATTTGGGTTAAACACGATAGTTCCATCTTTTTGTTCTACACCAGTAACAATTCCGTTTTCAGCTGCCCAATTTGCGGCGTTAGCATACCACGCACCAGAATTTACATCTGTAAAAGCACCTATCGTTTTTTTGTCTGATGCTGTCGATACTCCTGCAAGATTTGCTAAAATCTGTACAAATTGAGCCCTTGTAATGTTGGAGTTTGGAGCAAAACTATGATCCGTCATCCCATTGATTACATTTCGAGCCGCAAGGTATGTTATATAGCTATCAGCCCAATGATTTACCGTATCTTCAAAATCTACCGTTTGATAACCTACAGTATACGTTGAGAAATGTGTTACAGAAAACACCATTGATTTTGTCTTTGGATCATAAACACAATCCTTTACCAATTCCAAATCTCCGTTATCATTAATATAGTAAATCACAATGCCTTTTTCTAGTTCATCTGCGCCAGGAGTATACGGCACCGTTACAGTTACCTTTCCTCCAAATTGTGATATTGTCTTTCCATTGCTTTCTACCGTAAAATCAAATACTGGATGATTTCCTATTTCTTGCTTTTCATCTTCACTCAATGACGAAACATCGGATGCTGTCATTTTAGAAGCTGTAATAGAGACTGTCCCCGATGCTTCTTTCGCCAATGTTTCCAAGGAATCTGCATCAAAGCTAATATTTGCAACGCCAGACTTTACCGTTAATGCATCTACTTTTTTCTGCAGTTCCGTAATAGAACTGCTTGGAATCTTCGCTTCCACAGAATTTGCAGAACTTGTATTTGCTACTGTAATTTCAACTTCTGATTTTGCTCCACTTCCAGCTCCAGTAGCAGAATCTACTGCTGTGGTTATGGCGGATGAAACTTGTTTTGCTGTAACAGTTGCCGTAGCTCTTCCCGAGGAGCTTACAGTAGCTGTGGCGGAAACCGAACCTACTCCTGTGGTACTATTCGTGGTCGTTGCTACACTACCAGACCAGTGAGAAGAACTGGAATCCGTCGTGTAATCAAGTGTGTAGTACCAAAGGACTACATCTCCATCATTCAATTTATATTCAGCCGAAGCTGTAGTGGAAGGAGTTGTGCCATTGACAGAGTAAAGCCAGCCAGAATTCTCACCTTTATCAAACTCGCCTAACCCATTGATTTCGGACACATAGTACCCACCCTTTATGACATAATCAATCCCTTTTGCGTTCAGAAGGGTTTTCAGAACATCAAGGGCAGTTGTTTTTCCATCTTCAATTGTCATAGTGCTATTGCTTGCAATGGTACCGCTATTGCTTCGTACCGTTACCGAAACGGTGTCTTCTGCAGGTGTGGTTCCGTCATTATTTTTCACGGTCACAAGGAATGTTGCAGTATAGCCTTTGTAGGTCACCGTAACGGTTTGAGTTCCTGACTGCGATCGATCTATGGTTGAGATTGTACATGTACTGATTGCTACACTACTTGTATTTGTTGCATCTCCATTGAATATTCCTGTGACTTGTAGTCCTGCGGTATCGACTGTATAGTTTGTGTCACTTGCACTATAATTATAAATAGTTGTAGTCGGATTGGTTACTTTAATCCCTGTCAATAAATCAGCATTTGGCCAGTTTGTATATGGTTCTTCCTCTTCTGTAAATCGATAAATACAACCCTCTCCATTTTTACTACCATTTGCATAGTATTCAAGATAGGAGGCCAATGCTTGTAATCCATCCTTTGATGCATATTCATTGTAAGTAGTCGAAGTATACCCTAGTCGGTGATCGCTTGTTTCATACGCAAAAATAGATTCTAAAGCACTTTTTCCACTGGCATCCTTCGTAAAATCCGTTCCATTCGGATCTATCCCTAAGGATGCCAGTGCTCCCACAACGATTGCAGTTGAGTCAGAGTTATTATGAAAGGAACCATTTGGCTCTTGCAAGCTTTTCCATTGAGAGATTACGTCATCTATATTTGTCTTAATTGCGGCACATGAAGCTTGTGAAATCCCCTTATACCCACTGCTATCGCTTGCACTCTTGTAGTATGGTGCGAGTGCTGGAATCATCATTCCAGCATAATCTCCTTTGCTTGCTTCCCAGTCAGAATAATGATCTAAAGCATACTGGATCAGTTCCTCTCTACCCCATTTTGCATTAGTAGGAGTACTATAATTCCCTAAATCTTCCAGCATCAACATATATGGTACATACGAAATATAGGGGATTGTATCTCCAGAATAATTGTATACATTTGAAACCAAGTCAACAATTTCATCTGAAGATTTAGTCGGCACTTTTGTTGCATCAATGTTTAACGCTGTCAACGCAATTGCTGTTTTGGCAGCTGCCCCTACATCTAATGTTTCCGCGTTATTTATCACTTGTGTTAAAAACCCAGTTTTTTCAACTGTAGTAATCGTTTTATCTGCACCAATTTTTCCGATAATCCAATTATAATCATATACACTTTCTGCATATCCCGAATAATCTACAATACCATTGATTACGCGATTAACATTCGCAATCACATCAGAAACTGATGTATTGCGATAAATTTTTAGTGTATAATTTTCATCCGCTATACCATTCTTAACTTGGAAAGAAATCGTATTTAAACCTAAGTCTAATGGAATCGTTATGCTTCCACCTGTTGATTTGCTAAAACTCACATTACTTGTAGTCAGACCACTGGTCGTTACGGTACCAATAACTGCGCTACTATCTGCTGTAATTGCAGACAATGTGATTGACTCTACATCATTGTTAATATCAAGCTGTACTCCACTACTTACGTATGAAGAAACATCTAAAGGTGTACCATAAGCATTCGCTGTGAACGTATTCAACGAAGTATCTGGTACAATCGCTTGACTCACATTAGTAATCGAAACATCACTACCATCCCAGGTGTAGGAGATTTTTAAATATGGCTGTATTACACCATCTGCTTGTGCGGTAATGATTAGATCAGCTGGTGAATCCGTACCTCTCATGAATTCAATGTCTGCAACGCCCTCACTGTCAGTATATCCATAACACCATGTCTCGCCTGCCACATAGATCCCAGCTCCTGATATGTCAGATACGGTACTGGGATATATCTTTTTTTGAACTTTCAGCTTAACGTCAATGACTGGATAAACTGTTCCATAGTCTACAGAGCTAGTTGTAATTTTTTTCACTTCAAACAAAGAGTAGTCCTTGTCATAAGAATAGAATACAATATTGTCACCAGCGGATACTTCGTCTCCACCAATACCAAAATCTCCAAAAATATCATTAATGGTGGACATGACAAGCATGCTATTTCCGAATACAGATCCTGTTGATAAGCCCCAACTGCCGTTATAAATGTTTAATTCTGCACGAATCGCTTGGGCCGTAGTACTATTTGATGCAATATCCAAATCAGAAGTATCTGGATCTGTGCCATACAGCTTAAAGTAAACAGCTTCTATCAGGGCATTTGCTGTCAATATTTTATTGGATAAGGTGTAGCTTTCAGCGCCAGATGTCATAAATGGTCTGATGTCAAACCACCCCACATTGATTGCTTGCTTCGTAACATAGGTAGAAGTTGAATCTGTAATAGTAATTGATGTACTTACATCTGTAGTTGGTACTCCAGATGATGCATACGCAATCGTGTTCCCCCAACCAGTTATCCCAAAACCGCTGATTACCATGAGCTGGATTAAAAGAAATGCAATGACTTTCTTAAATTTTGTAATTTTTGTTTCCATTTGTCCTCCACTTTCACACTTTGATTTCCCGATCTGCAATGGTACTTTGTGACAACCGAACATGAGTAACGGTTTATTCCAAACAAAAAAACTGTAGCTACTGCCACAGTTCCGTATTTACTGGGATTATCACGAAAAAGTACTCCGATTACCCGTCGGATTCTTTTACTACATTGGATGCAGGTCTTCTGGCTCACGATTCATCATTCTTATCAAACCTTCCCAGTTGCCCAGTGGTGTACCATACTTGATTGTACAATGACAGAACTCCTCGCTTACAGCGGCGGGACCGCACAGGATTTTCACCTATTTCCCTCTTAGCTGTTTATAGTAATATAAACAGAACAAACAATGATTGATTCAATTAATCACATACTATCATTGCCCTTTCATCGTGTCAATATGAAAAAGCTGCGGTATCAGCCACAGCCCTTATTTTTTGAAATGCGAAGCTATTATTTTGTCATTCTTGGTTGTCTTTCATTTGCAGGTTACAACTACTCTTCAATTACAGAAATACAGATATTAATCAAATCAGTTTGAAACTTTCTCTGAAAGTTTCCCTTTAGATGGAAAGTAGCGTTCTATCAGACAACATATGCCCAGATTTATTGGTAAACAAATCTACCAACTTTCCAGGATTCATCTCATCACGTTCCTTCCCATAAATATCCAGAATCATTCTTCCACCATCCATCATTATTGTTCGATTTCCAAAAGATAATGCTTGATGCATATCATGAGTAATCATCAAGGCAGTCAGTTGATTTTGATGAATAATCTCTCTCGTTATTTTTAAAACTTTTTCTGAAGTTGCTGGATCAAGTGCGGCTGTATGCTCGTCGAGCAAAAGCAACTTTGGTTTTGCTATGGTTGCCATCAAGAGAGATGCAGCTTGTCTTTGTCCACCAGATAATAAGCCCATTTTTGTTTTCATTCGATTTTCAAGGCCTAAGTCTAAAGTGGCTAATAATTCACGAAAATGCGTCGAGTCCTTTTTGTTGACCGCAAAAAATGATTTTGCTGCATGTCTTGTGTATGCCAACGCCAGATTTTCTTCAATGGTCATGTTCGGTGCTGTTCCTCGTAGTGGATTTTGAAACAAACAACCGATTTTAGCAGCTCTTCTAAAATCTTTCCAAAAAGTAATATCCTCTCCATCCAAGATGATTCTTCCACTGTCGGTAATAAACTGCCCCATGATTGCATTAAATAATGTGGATTTTCCTGCACCGTTAGACCCCAAAATCGTTATGAATTCGCCTCGTTCCACCTCTAGTGAAAAATCATTTAAGGCAATTTTTTCATTGGCGGTACCTGCCTCAAAACTCTTTTTTAAATGTATTAGAGAAAGTTGTTTGCTCATGACACTGCCTCCCGATCTCCTGCTCTTCTTATCCTTGCTGCTTTATGCTTATCCTTGAGCAATGGCAATACTAATGCAATGGTTACAATAAGAGCCGAAAGTATTTTTACCATGTAGCTCGGCATGTCGATTTGATATGCTGATTGAAGAATCATTCTATATATAATAGAACCAAATACGGCAGATAGAATCCCTATTGTGACTCCCCTTTTTCCAAACAGTGCTTGTCCAATAATAACAGAAGCAAGACCAACAACTAGCATTCCATTTCCACAGCCTAAATCTGCATATCGTTGTTGTTGGCAGAGCATTGCACCTGATAAAGCCACCAGACCATTGGCAATCATGATTCCGATGGTTCTTGTCATATCTGCATTAATAGAAGAAGACCTTACCATTTCTTCATTATCACCAGTAGCACGAATCGCCATACCGGGACGTGTTTTAAAGAAAACAATCAGCAATACAGAAATTAGGCAGACGATTAAAGCAGAAAGAATCAAAGAAGTACTCTCACCAGCTCCAAATACACTGCTCATCATCTTATAGATTGTCCTGCTTGCTACTGGCACTTCCACACCACTTTCATTGAGTTCCATCCTTTGTAAATATAAGTTTGCTTGTCCTCCAAGCACCATATAATTGACAGTATAGAGTCCTGTCATCGTTAAAATACCAGATAAAATCGGATTGATACGGAGCGAAGTCTGTAAGATACCTGTAACCATTCCCGCAATCATACCAGCGATCACACCAGCAAAAATAGCAAAAATCGGATGGCCACTTATCGTTACCACCGCGCATACTGTCATACCAAATACAAAACTACCATCAATCGTTAAATCTGGCGTATTTAAAATTCGAAAGGCGATAAAAACACCCAGGGCCATAGGTGCATATATTGCACCTTGACCCAAAGCGGAAATCAACATATCATAATACTGCATTATTATTCTCTTTTCTATTGTTCACCGAAATGGCTCGTTCCATCTTTTTCAACGAGCACTTTAAACCCATCCATCATTTCATCTGTAATCGAAAGACCAATACGCTCAGCGGCCTGTAGATTTACAAACTTCGCATAGTCACTTAAGGTCTCATATGGCATGTCCGCAGGAGCTGTTCCATTTGCCACTTTTTCAACCATAGCAGCTACTTGCTTTCCAAGTTGAACATAATCAACACCAATTGTAGCAAATCCACCATCCGCAACCATCGAGTCAGCACCACAGTAAACTGGGATTTGTTTGCTATATGCAGCATCAATGTAAGTAGGCATTGCTGATGCAATCGAATTATCATTTCCAGTGTAAAGTGCATCAACGCCCTTTGAGATTAAGCTGTTTACTGCTGCCTGTAACTCAGAAAGATTTGCGATTGAAGCTTCCTCATATGCAATTCCGTTTGCATCGCAATATTCCTTTGCCGCCCCAATTGTTGCTACAGAGTTCGTTTCACTCGAGGTGTATAAGAATCCAATTTTTTCATAGTTTGGTTGGAAGTTTGAAATCAATTTCACAATTTCATCTGCAGGGATATTATTAGAAACACCAGTGATATATTGACAATCATCTCCAGTCAAACCAGCTGCAACTGGATTTGAAACTGCTGCGAATACGATCGGTGTATCATCTCCATCAAATACACTTTTTGCACTCTGTGCCGTTGGTGTTGCAATAGGAATGACAATATCAACACCTTCTGTTTTTACATTTTGTAAAATGGTAGCAAGGGCAGAAGTATCACCATTTGCATTTAGTGTTTTGATTTCAAAGTTGTATCCAGAACCATCCAGTTCCGAAATAATAGTGTCACGAATTTGATCCAATGAAGTATGACTCATTGGTTGAACAATTGCAACCTTGTAAGTGGTTGCCTGGGCTTCATCACCTGTAGCCGCACCATCATCAGCACTGTTTCCACATCCACTAAATCCAATTGCCATCATAGCGATTACTGTAGTAAATAACATTATTTTTTTCATCAGTTTCATAATCCTTCTCTCTTTCTTTGCCAATTTTATTCAATAACGATTTGTTTTTTACATTGGTGCAACCTGCTGCACCCTTTCAATATGCTTTTTTATTACCTGACACGAATCATCAAATTGCGCTAATTCCTTTTCAGTCATTGGAATCTTTATAATCTCCTCAATGCCACTTCTACCAACTCGACATGGTACACCACAATGGACATCCTTCTGACCAAACTCACCTTCAAGCAATACGGATAAAGGAAATACTCTTTTTTCATCCAGTAAAATTGCTTTACATAATTCCGATAAGGCTTGGCCTATCCCAAACTCTGTTGAAAACTTGCCATTGATAATATCCATACCAGTCATTCTCGTTTGGGTCAATATTTCTTCTTCGTTTAAACTTTGATAAGCATCAAACCCATTTTCATCTATCACTATATTTGAAAACGGAATCATAGACGAATCACCGTGTTCTCCCAGTGAAAAAGCTTTTATTTTATCTCTATCTACTCCTGTATGTTCTGATAAAATCCGAATCAATCTTGCTGTATCCAGTAGTGTTCCCGTTCCAAAAGCACGTGTACGATTCATACCCAGTCCCTTGCGAACATAATCGGCAACAATATCAGCAGGATTTGTAATAGAAATCACAATTCCATTGATATTCATCCTCTTTAACGTTTCGATTAAATCTTTAACCATCACAGCAGAACTCTCCAAGAGGTCTAATCTTGTTTGTCCTGGTTTTCTTGGTTCACCAATGGCAATCACCACGATGTCCGCATCAGCACAATCCTCATAGACTCCATCCCGTACGATCACACCCGTAGGTGGAAACGTAAGTGCATCTGCTATATCCATTGCTTGGGCTTTTGCCTTTGATGATTCTTTATCAACTAGAACGATTTCTTTAAATATCCCTCGCCAGGCAAGTGCCATCCCACAATGGGAGCCAACATGACCAGCACCTAGAATTACAACTTTACCCTGTTTGTCCATGCTATCCTCTCCCTATCATTTTTCTCACCTATGACCTTTATCATAGGTGAGAGAAAACAAAAAAAGTCCTTGATCCAAATCAGATCAAGGACGAAATAACTTCCGTGGTGCCACCTTGTTTCAGTTTCAAATGAAACCCTCTCTAGGATACTAACATATCCTCGACCCTTCACGCAGGTCCTACGTCAGCGCATTTAACGCCACCCTCTGCAGTCCATATTGTTCAGTTCTCCCTGCAAGGCTTGCACCATTCCTTACTCGCTGTTAGGTAACCTCTGATTTTTTTCTGCATCAACGGTTTGTTATTTAACTATTGTTTTGGATTATACACTATGATTTTCCCATTGTCAATGGGTTTGATGTTGGAGAAGTCCTATTTCACCTATTCCTATTTTAGGCTTTCATATATCTTTTCCATATTATATGACATTCGTTCCAGATAGGATAACCCATCTTCATTGCTTCCCATTGTATAGATGGGAACAACGGAAGCCCCTACCTCGTCTGCCAAAGTTTGAGATATTTTAGGACTAGCTAACTGTTCAGAAAATATTGTAGTGACATGATTTTCTTTACAATAATTCACTAATTCAGTTAATTGACGCGCGCTAGGTTCCCCTTCAGCAAATACGCCTTCCACACTATTTTGTTCTAGCCCAAAATCTTTGCAAAGATAAGCAAATGCAGCATGACCCGTCACGATACTTTTTTGTTCAGTGCTTTGAATTTTTTTGCTATATTCAGTATATAGTAACTCTAATTGACCAACAAATTCATTACAATTTGATTCATAATCTCCTTTGTTTTGTGGATCTACTTGTATCAAAGCATCTCGAATGGTCTCTGCTTCCATTTCTGCATTTTTTAAGCTCAACCAAATATGTGGATCATATTCCCCATGTTCTGCTATTTCTTCTTCATTATGGTTAACGATAGGCTCTATGCCTTTTGAAGCTTCAACCACAACAAGTTCATCATTGCCAACTGCATCAAGAGCGTCAAACACCCAAGGCTCCATCCCAAGTCCACTATAGATAAAAACTTCAGCAGTTAGCATGCTTTCTAAATCTTGGGCTTTTGGAGAAAAATCATGGGGTTCAACGCCATCCGGTATCACAGTATGGATTTCCACATGGTCTTTACCTACAGCCTTTGCAAATTCCTGCAAACCATCAAAAGTTACCGCAATTTGAACCAAACTGTGCTCAGCCTCGTCTGTTTGGTTTTGTTCTGCATCCCCGCATGAGAATAGTATCAAAGCGAGAACGATACAGCTCATCACACTAAATATTTTTTTCTTCATCTCTCAAACTCCTTTTTTGTTGCAAATGATTCCCATTTGCATTTATAATACTATTAGACTTCTTTTTAGGAAGCTTTGTCAAGAAGAATGTTATGATTTAAAAGAGGAAAACATATGATTCAAATTGAAAACTTATATTTTTCATATACTGGAACAGCACCTTACCTGTTGGATAACTTAAACTTTTTTGTGCCCGAAGGTGATTATGTCTCTATCGTTGGAAACAATGGCAGTGGAAAAAGTACACTGGTAAAATTAGTATTAAAACTATTAAAACCTGACCGAGGAATCATTAAAAATGATTTTCAACGTACTGGATATGTTCCTCAAAACAAGGATTTTGGTTATTTTCCCCTTACGGTTCATGAAATGCTCAACTCCTATCGTAAGCTACTAGCTATTAAAAACATTTCTGTAATTGAAGAATGCTTAGAGATTGTGGGTATGAACTCATATTCCAGTGCCCTGATTGGCAATCTTTCTGGAGGGCAAAGCCAAAAAATATTAATCGCAAGAGCGCTTCTAGGCAATCCAGATTTGTTGATTTTAGACGAACCCTCCACGGGTCTTGATATGCAGAGCCAACGAGAAATCTACGATTTCATCATGCAAATCAATCGAAAGCATCATATTACAATTATCTCTGTTGAGCATAACATGGAAGCAGCAATAGCCAACTCCAGTCGCATTTATCATATGCAGCACGGTCAAGGTCATGAATGCTCCCCTCAAAAATATGCGGCTGAATACCTAAATATAAAATAAGTTTTCCTAAGATAGAATTATCCCAAATAATAAATAATTCTAATCAATCACTCAGGAGGTAATAAACTTTGCTTCAATATCAATTTATGCAAAATGCAATTATCATATCATTGTTTATATCCATTTTATGCCCCTGCATTGGGATTTTCCTTGTTTTACGTCGCCACTCAATGATCGGGGATACCCTCTCCCATTCATCTCTTGCCGGCATTACCATCGGACTTTTGCTCAATCAAAGTCCCGTATTATGGGCTTTTTTATTTACCGCATTGTGCGGTGCATTTATTGAATACTTGCGCATGTACTTAAAACGTTATACAGATTTAATCCTCACGGTTACCCTATCACTCAGCGTTGGGATCGCAATCACTCTGATTAGTTCAGGAAGGCTTCACGCCAACGCAGAGTCCTTTTTATTTGGAAGTATTTTGACCATAACCAAAATGGATTTTGTCTTTGTGATTATCCTGAGTCTTGCATCGGTGGGAATTCTCATACTGCTATACCATCAAATGCTCTATATCACTTTTGATGAAGACGCCGCTAAAATCGCAGGGGTAAATATTAAAACCATCAATTACCTTTTCTCTATACTTGTTGCATCTGCTATTGCAGTTTCTATCCGAATCGTTGGAGTTTTGGTTTTAAGTTCCATGATTGCTCTGCCAGTCGCAACCGCATTGCAGTTAAAAAAAGGATTCCGCACCACACTATTTTTTTCCATTGGATTTAGTGTAATTGATATTATGTCAGGGCTTTTTATCTCCTACTATCTCAACGTCGCCCCAGGTGGATTCACAGCACTTGTTTCTGTTGGTGTTTTGCTTATAGTAATCTTAATGAACCAAATCAAACAAAAAATCAAGAAGTAGTTTCCTTATTTTCACATTTTGGGGAACCCGAATATCAATTGATGAGAAAGGTACCATCTTTATGAAGAGTTTATTATCAGATTGGCCAGAAGGAATCAAGAGAACGAAACAAAGGGAAGAATTATTGCAAATATTAAATCAAGCAACGGCTCCTCTTAGTGCAATTGAAATTTTCAATTTAATGAAAGAAAAAGGCTCAAAGCCTTCCTTCTCAACGGTTTATAGAACACTGGATCTTTTTGTCAAAGAAGAGATTGCAATTCGTCACCAGTTATCAAATCAAGAGATGGCCTTATTTGAAAGACATCATCAAAAACATAAACACTATGCAGTATGTACTCAATGTCATAAAATGATAGAAATGAGCCAGTGCCCGTTGGATGCTGTCATGCCCCAGCTTGAGGATGGAGCATTTCAAATAACAAGTCATCACTTGGAAATTTACGGCATTTGTAAAAATTGTTCGATGAAAAAATAAAATGGTAATCTATTCTTGGCATAATACCAATAACTCTTCCTCAAAAGCTGCAAAGTGAATCGCAATATTACGAAATTCTTCGTTTATTTCTAAAAATGCATCTACTATATCTGGATCAAAGTGACTTCCTCTGGATTCCATAATAATACTCATCGCTTTCTGATGAGTGAAAGGTGGCTTATAAGTACGTTTGCTAATCAAAGCATCATATACATCAGCAAGTGCCATAATTCTTCCGCTTAGCGGTATTTCTTCTCCCTTCAATCCAAATGGATATCCACTTCCATCCCATTTTTCTTGATGATATCTTGCAAATTCCATAGCATATTGTAAAAATGAATTGTCACCCAGTTTTTCAGCCGCTTGCTTTATCGCGTTATAACCAATGACAGTATGTGCCTTCATTTCTTCAAATTCTGTTTCAGTTAGTTTTCCTGGCTTCAATAAAACATCATCTCTTATTCCTATTTTACCAATATCATGCAATGGGGCAGACTCATATAATATGTTGATGATTTCTGTGTTTAGTTGCTCATGAAATTTTGGTTTTTCCATCAATTTAGTAGCTAATAGTTTCACATAATTCTTTGTTTTTTTGATGTGCCATCCCGTCTCTGGATCGCGATATTCGCCAAGATAGGCCATAGCTTCAATGGTCACTTCTTGTGTCATATAAAGCTCTTGTGTGCGTTCTTTAACCTTTTCTTCAAGTAATTGATTTTGAAGTGATAGTTCCATTTTAGCCAACTGAAGAGAAAGGTGTGTCTTGATTCTTGCTTTTACCTCTAATATATCAAATGGCTTTGTGATGTAGTCTACACCACCATGCTGAAACCCATAAGTCTTACTCTCAATATCTGACATGGCAGATAAAAAAATAATTGGAATTCCTGCTCTAGCAGGATTCGATTTAATTCGATCACAGACCTCATATCCGCTCATTTCTGGCATCATAATATCGAGCAAAATAATATCAGGAGGGTCTTCATTTACTACTTCCAACGCAGAAAATCCATCTAGTGCAACTGATATTTCATAATCATCCCCAAGCGCATCTACTAAAATATCTATATTTTCTTCCGTGTCATCCACAGCCAAAACCGTGCATTCTGATAATTTTTTCATGGTCACCACAAACCCTCCTTTACTTTCTTATTCAGAGAATCAAGTAATACCAATGCCTCATTATATTTGTATTTCTTAATCGTACGTTCAAGGTTTTCCATCTCTATTTTCAAATCATCTGTCCAAGCAACTTTTCTGCATTCATCCAAAACCGCTGCACATCTTTTTGGTTTTCGTGATTCTATTTCATTTTTTAGAGCGTCAAATAAAACACTGCTATCTTGAATGGGACGTATTTGACCAACTTCTGTTTTTGAGCCATTTTCCTGAAGTACCAATCGGATATTTTGAATGATTTCCCTCAACATTGCTTGTAGCGCTTCAACTTGTTCTAAAACAAAGTCAGATTCCCGATTCGCTCTAATCGATTTTTCTATTTCTTCTGCTTTTTTTTGTATATCGATTGCACCAATATTTCCCGCTACTCCCTTCAAAGTATGCACCAATAGTTCAGCAGACTCATCTGATTCGTGATTCATTGCCTTTTTTATTCGAAGGCCATAATCTTCATACCCATGAGTAAATTTTCTCAGCAAGTTATCATACGACTGCCGCTTACCCATCATCCGATTTAATCCCGATTCAAAATCTAGGCCTGGAATTTTAAAATGATCAAACTCCTTATGAAAATCCACACTGTTTTTCATTGATGTTTTATCATTGTGACTCTGACTAGTTATCATGAATTCTTGATTTGCCTCTTCTAAATCATTTCTCATTTTGTTCGGTATCCAATGAAGCAAAACAGAAAACAATCGCTCTGGGGCAATAGGTTTTGCCAAATGGTCATTCATCCCTGCCTCAAAGCAACGGTTCATATCCGCATGCATCGCATTTGCTGTTAATGCTACAATCGGTAGCTTTCCAAAATCAATCTTTTCTCGAATTTGTTTTGTTGCCTCAAGCCCATCTAAAATCGGCATCTGCATATCCATCAATACAATATCATAAGTCTTCTCAGATATTTTTTGTACCGCCTGTGCTCCGTTTGATACGACATCTAGATCAAACTGCCCATCCATAAGCATTTCAATTACAATCTGCTGATTCAATTCATTGTCTTCTGCAAGCAAGATTGCTGCTCCTCTAATCGGCTTTAAAAGATCATAAAGATCCATCTCTTCATTGGCATTGATCTTCTCAATTATTTTACTGCCACCCAATAAACGCATCATTGAGTCATGTATCATCGAAGGGTTGACTGGTTTTACTAACAGCAAATCAATTTCAGCATTTCTTGCTTGCAGAAAAACCTCTTCTCTGCCATATGCGGTAACCATAATGCATTTTGGCAACAAGCTCAGATTTAAAGATTTGATTTTTATATAGGTTTCTGTCCCTGTCAGTCCTGGCATCTGCATATCCATAAAAATCAATTCATATGGTTCGTTTTCTTCATCTGCATTTTTCACCATCCTGATTGCATTTACTCCGTTTTCAGCCATATCTACCCGAAGATTCATAGTCTGAAGCGTATCATGCAAAATAATGCGAGCATGATCATTATCATCTACCACAAGAACCCTGCGATTTTGAAACGGCAAAGAATACGCATAGTCCATCATCATAGATTCTTTTATTTCAATAGGAATTTCAAACCAAAAAGTACTCCCTTTCCCATAAATGGATTGGACGCCTACCGTGCCCCCCATCAATTCAGTCAGTCTCTTAGAAATAGCAAGTCCTAAGCCAGTACCCCCATATTTTCTTGATGTAGTGCTATCAGCTTGTTGAAAAGATTGAAACAGTTTGCCAACTTGCTCCTCTGTCAAACCGATACCGGTATCTTGCACTTCAAATCGAACGTTACAAACAGAATCCGTCAACTGTTCTTTCTTTATCCTTACAATGATTTCACCATCAGAAGTAAACTTGACTGCATTATTTGTGTAATTCACCAAAATTTGTCCTATTCGCAATGGATCTCCGCAAAGCTTGTCTGGTATCTCAGAATCCACATCAAAAATTAATTCTAACCCCTTGGAAGAACACTTTTCACTAATTAAATTCGATAGGTTTTCAAGTACCCCACTCATCCTAAAATCTACATGCTCTATCTCAAGTTTTCCTGCTTCAATTTTTGAAAAATCTAAAATATCATTGATAACTCCTAACAAGTGTTGGCTAGATAATTGAATTTTATCGATATAATCTTTTTGTTTTTCAGATAACTCAGTCTTTTGTATTAGATAGGTCATTCCAATGATAGCATTCATCGGGGTTCTTATTTCATGACTCATGTTAGCTAAAAAATCAGACTTTGATTTTGCAGCATCCTCAGCTATTATTTTTGCCTCAAGCAATTCCTTTTCCATCGCTTTCAAATGTGTGATATCGGTACCAATACAGCAGATCCCAGATACAACCTCCCCTTTCATCATCGGCACTTTTGTAAAAAGAAAATTTCTTTCCACACCAAAACTATCAATAAAACTATCCTCAAAAGACACACCATATTTCGTATTAATGATTTGTGCATCATATCGACTGCTTCGGGGATTGTTGTTATTTTGAAATAGCTCCGAATCATCCTTTCCAATTATTAGATTGGTATCCATTGCCATTAATCGCTCAAATTCATTATTCACATAAAGATACTTGCCCTGGATATCTTTTACGTATATCGTGGCTCGTATATTTTGAAGGATAGACTGCAAAAACTGCTGGTTCAGTGCTAGTTCTTCATTTTTTTTCGTAATCTCCTTCATCAACTCTTCTATGGAGGGCAACGAGAGAGTTCTTACAATATCTTCGATTCGCATAAAATCGGTTTGGTTCAATATGAATTGATTCTTTATCGTAATCATTGCACGAAGATAATAGCTTCCTTTTTCTGACAAACGTATTGCTACATCATCAAAAACTCGCTGAAGCCCTATTAAATTCATATTATTCTTGACTGGATCAATGAAAAATGAAAGTTCTGCCCATTCATCATATTCTTCAAGGCGAATATAAATATGACAGGTTCCTCCTTCATCAAGCAAAATACGTAAGATTTCAGAAATAGCCACTTCCATTCGAATTGAAAATATTTCTGAGAAGCCAAGTTTGAGGAGCATAACGCGTATTTTTTTTCTTGCGTTTGTTTTTGATTCAACATCATAAACCGACAAGATACCTAAATCGATCATCGCTTCACCTCATTTACTTGATATCAATACTTCATTACCAAGCAAGATGCATCGTCTTCCTTCTTGCTATATGCTTCAATTAGTCCTCTCGATATCATTTCTGCATTTTTTAAAAACAGTTCTTTGCATGCCAATACATCAAAATGAGCCGTCACCCCATCCGAATATAATAGCACAATGTCCCCAGATACTATCTTTGTATCATTCTTTCTCGGATTTATCGTTCCATACCCGACCACACCATCTCTTGAAACCAACTGCCTGTTTGTTTCACCCACGATTCTAACAGTTATATTTCCAATGCCAACGTGTTCCAACACCTCAGTTTCTTTATCAAACCTGCAAATCGAAATCACGGCCCCCCTACTTCTTAAAATATGTTCATGGAGGTTTTTCATTAATTCCAGTAGATCTTCTTTGTAATGAATATTGAGATATTCTTTGATAATAGCTGCAAGCACACCTGCTTCAGCGCCATGGCCCAATACATCTACCAAAGAAAAAAAACAATGCGTCTCTTCGGAAATGATAATACCGATATCACCACTTTCAGCTTGAACTCCTGAATACGGTTTTATTTTCAAAGCAATATCAAACATGCTCACCTCTATGATTCCACTTATATGCAAGGACACGCGTTCCCTGACCTACTACTGATTCAATCAAAAACTCATCCATAATTCTATTTACACTAGGTAGTCCCATCCCAAGGCTGTTTTGTAAAGTACTATAATTATCTTGCATGGCTACTTCAATGGATTCAATGCCAGGCCCCATGTCGTCAGCATATAATTCAATTCCCATTGCTTGATTACATTCTTCTACTACAATGCTAATTGTGATGGTTCCATATTTTGCGTATCGTAAAATATTATTTGATAATTCTGATGCAGCTGCAGCGATCAAAAACTCTTCTGTCTGTTTGAACCGTACCTGACGTGCCATGATTCTTGCAGCATAAATAACCAACTCGCTGTCGTGAGGTTCGTACAGCTGAATTGTTCTTGATTCCATGTTTTTTCCACGCAGTCCTGCTGACAATTTTAATTGATTCACAACAACATTTACTTCCAATTTAATTCTCCTATCCATCAAACCTGTCGATGGAGTTTTGTAAGCCCGGATTCCAAATCAACAGCTGTTACAATAGGTGTTTCCTCTTGATCAAAATCTAATCCTAAATCCACGAGTGCGCAAATTGCACTCGGTTTCATTCCCGCCCAAACCAAGGGAATTCCCATGAACAGTAGTGCTTTCGATACTCGTTTGAAAGCACTATATATAAACGGATCCATAAATTTCACTCTTGCAAAGTTAAAAATTGCGCCCTTCAGCTCTGATTTCCAGACTCTTTTCATAATGACTTCTGTCAAATCAGATATCATATCATCTGTCATTTCATCTGAAGGTGTAACAATCAAACATTGCTCAAATTCAGTCAGACTTGCTTCTATATTATAATCTAGTATACTCATACAAATTACCTTTATATTTTTTCAGTTACTTCTAGATTCAAAGAATTGAATGCTTCACTGAGCGCATCTTTGAGTGTCGTTTTGGTGATGATATTATTCATATTGATTCCTAGATTAATGATGGTTTGTGCAACCGCAGGAGATATTCCTGATAGGATACACTCGCAGCCCATTAATTTTGTAGCCTTGGTTATCTTTATGATATGATTCGCCACCGCTGTATCCACCGCTGCCACCCCTTGGATATCCAATATAATGACCTTCGAATACGTTTCTGCAATTTTGTTCAGCATACTTTCCATGATGAATTGTGCTCTCATAGAGTCGATTACACCAACAATGGGTAAAACCAAGACCCCATCCCATAGCTTTATTGTAGGAGTAGACATTTGCCTAATCGTCTGACTTTGTTCGATCAGCTGGTTTTCGTATTTCACCTGCTCTGTGATATCCACCACAAATTCAAGACCACCAATTACATCCCCATTTTCTTTCTTTAATGGAACAGCCACCGAAGACATCGTACGATTATTCCCATTAAAGATCAAAATATTTCGAATTGATACAATCTCGCCTGTTTCCATGGCTCTTTTCACACAGCACTCATTGGTGTTGCAATCTTTTGTACTATAAACAGTGTGACATTTTTTTCCTAATACATCTTCTGATTTGACATTGACAAGGATTTCTGCAGCATGATTGATATATATGATATCAAACTCTCTGTTTACTGCCAGAACTGGCGTAGGGATCTGATCTAAGATTTGACTTTTAAGATTTTCTTCAATTTCCTGAAAGGAACGGTTCATATTACTCATACTATTTCCCCCCTAAAAACAATTGGTCCTGTTCATCATTTACCCTCCCCAATCTTTCCTAAACAGAATCTCCCCTAACAAGGGTGCTTCTTTTCACAACACATTTGCGATCAACTAAAAAAAAACACCTATGGTATTTTGTATCATTCTGTTACCATAGATGTTTTTCAGTTTTATCATTGCATTCAGGCATTTGGTTGCCCGACTTTTCCTTTTTTTTGTTTTCTCGCGAGGTTGACCTCTGCTTGCGCATTTCGTTTCTTTTTTCGGCAATTCTCACAAACCCCATTGTTTTCACCAGGTTTTAATTGGGCTCCACATTGTTTACATTTTTTTATCATAATACATTTGTCCTCCGTTTCTCTCGCAGGATTGGTTGCACAATCTTAACTCCTCATTTTGGATATCAGTCAAAATAAAAAACGAAAGCCTACTGAATATATATCCAGTAGGCTTGAAATTCAGAAAACTATCTGTAGTTTCTATCGTTGTTTCTTTCTTTTTTAGCTTTTCTGCAATCAGGACATCTTTGAGGTTCATTTGTAAAACCTTTTTCCTGATAGAAAGCTTGTTCGCCCTCTGTGAAAACAAATGTTACTCCACAATCTTTACATACTAAATTTTTATCTGTCATATTACATTCTCCTTTTGGAATTAAGTGATGTGATAAAATATGGATTCCCAGTACACTTAACTTGAGTGAATGTAATAATCATATTTATCTCGACTGCTATGTTGAATACCTTTCAACTTACTCATAATAACATACATTTTAGAATGATGCAAGCAATAGTTTCACATGAATGATATTATTTTTTCATATCAGTCTAGCAATTCTTTTGCCTTAACATAATTAAAAACAGGTCCTTCTAAGCATACGTACGTTTCATTAATCTTACAGTGACCACATTTTCCTACGGCGCAAGACATCTTTCTCTCAAAGGAAACCCAAATGTCCGATTCTTTCACACCTTGCGCAAGCAGTTCTTTTGCGGTAAAATGCATCATCACTGGTGGTCCAACTACGATTACGTTATATGATGGAAAGCGATCAAAAGGAATGTGTTTCACATGTTCTGTAACCAAGCCTGTTTGAAAACCTAGTTCACTGTCATGATCAAGCGTACACGTTACCTGAAATTTAGATTGAAATTTCAGAAGTTCATCATAAAAAAGAACGCTATTTTTATCTTTAAACCCCGAAATCAAATGTACCTCTTGGGTCAACTCCTCTTGATTATAAAAATAGTTGAGTAATGTTTTCACTGGAGCAAGTCCAGTACCTCCCGTAATCACAACCAATGGTTTTCCCTTAAATTTCTCCACAGGGAAAGAATTACCATAAGGCCCTCTCATAAAAATTACATTTCCTTCGTTGAGACGAAATACACCATCTGTCAACTTTCCAACCTTTCGTATTGTGAATTCAACATAGCCAATCCCTTTGCCACTTACAGAAATTGGCGCTTCTCCGACTTTTGGGATGGATAGCATAAAAAACTGTCCATGTTCTGTTTGGTCATAGCAGGCAACTCGAAAAGTATATTCAGAAACAGTTTCCTTCACAACTTTTAGTATTTCATGTGGTTTTGACATCATAATATTATCCAAGTGATTGTTCCCCCTTCTCTGCTAATTTTGTATCTGCACTTTTACTGCATTCTTTTTGTAGACGAATGACAGCATCAAAAAATGAGATATCTTTCGGGCACCGAACATCACATCTGCCACAACCGACACACATATGATTGGAACCACCAAAACGCAACCGATAATCATACATCTTGTGCAACACTTTAAATCGCATATTATCTCCGTGAGTCTTTCGAAATTTCCCGCCGCCAGCAGTCATCGTATAGCTATCCAACATACAAGAAGACCATACTCTCCTTCGTTCTCCATCTGTGCTTGTTTCATGATAACGTATGTCAACCGTATCAAAACAACTGCAGGTTCCACATACAGTGTTACAACCACCACAACCGATGCATTGATCGTTGTATTCCTTCCAGAATTCAAGTCCCATTACATCCTTCAATTGATCATTATTTTTGATATCTGGTATGATGATTGATTTTTGATTAGACTGGATAAAGGATGGATAAAATTCACTTTTCTCACCACCTTCAAAGTAATTTACCATCCTGGAATCTTTTATATGAACCTGCATTCCCTCTTTGGCAAAACGTACTGCAAATGCGTAATCGTCAGTTTTGTTTGAATTCATAGAAACACAAAAGCATTCCTCAAAGCCTTCTGTACACTCCATTAAAACAAACTTGACCTTGTCTCTTTTTCTTTTATAGTAAAGATCTGCCTGTCCGCCATTTGTTAAAAAGATCTGATCTAGTCTTTTTATGCTGTTGATATCGCAAGGCCGAGCAAAAATCAATATCTCTTTTTCATGATCTATTGGACTTTCGACGCAATCAGGTCCCCGAAAAAACATAGTGCATTGAGAAATCGGATAATAGACTTCTTTCGGAGAAAAATCGGATTTCATATCAAATACAATTTCTTTGCTGGATGAAATTTCACCATAACGAATGAAATCTTTTTCATTTTTAGCATCGCGCTTCTTCAAACGCTTCGGTGCATAGATTTTATATTCGTTCTGAAGATTTAAAATCATTTGATCCATTTCATCATACGTATAAAACCCACTGTTCCAATTATGCTCCAAGCATTTTTCTTTCATAAGTTGGTTTTCTAGAATCCTGTGATCCATGGCTACAAAATACTGAGTAACACGCGCCATGCTTTTATAAAATGGGGTTTCTGCTGTTTTTTCAACATCAGCACAAAACTTTGCTATCCATTTTCCTAAGTGTTGTTCCAAAAATTCAGCCTGTGCTGACAACACCGCTTCATTCTGCGGATTCTCTATCATTTGTTGACCCAATAGTGCCATAAATTCAAATTCCAAAGAAATGTGATCTTCAAGTAGTTCTTTTGCATTATGATTTCGTTTCCATCCATGTTTTTGATAGAAGCTACGAACTTCTTCCCATGAATCTTGCATGATGAATTTTTGTGAACCCATATACACAGATTCATACGGAAAAGCACCGTCCCCCTGTGCAATGCCAGCAGCAAGAAAAATCTTTGCAAAATCAACACTCAAATCAGATATCAGGTTGTCGTTTGGACTCTTTAGATAGTCAGCAATACTTTGATAACTTTCCTTCAACTCATGATTAGCCACTCCAAGGGTAAAATCAAATCTTCTTAACTGTTCTAGAAAAGTCTGGTCCACTTCTCTTTCATATACTCGACTAAGAAATTGATACATTTTATTTCTGTATTTTAATAAGGTACTTAATTGATGCGTTTTATCCATTTATCTCTTACCTCCCTTTTTATTACTACAGTCACTGCATTCTTGAGGAAGTACATCTTGCCAATTTCCATGCCTCAGAATATATCGGGTAGACGGACCATTCCCAAAATCACGCAATGTATATATATTTTCTGTTCCAGCTTCTTTTAATACCTTTGAAACTTCACTATTTGAATCTGAAATATCACCAAACATCAATGCTCTGCCAGAGCAGTTCTTTACACACGCTGGTCCTTCCCCCGCTTTTCTTCTAGAAATGCATAGGGTACATTTATCCATTACCCGTCTTTCCGTGTTTAGATTATTTGCCTCATAAGGACATGCCGTTTTGCAGCTCAAACATGCAATACACTTTTCTTGGTCGATTAGAACAACACCATCTTCATCGTTTTTATAGCATGCTCCCGTAGGACAATATTTTACGCACACTGGTTCTTCACACTGCTGACACATGGACGGAAGAAAATACATTTGAAGATTAGGATAAATACCGACAGGACCAATCTGTCTCACATTGATCCGATTCGATCCTAAGGCAACGCCATTCTCCATTTTACAAGAAACATGACAACCTTTACAGCCAATGCATCGGTCTAAATCTATTACAAAACAATATTGTGCCATTATCTAACTCTTACCTCCTCTGTTGGATCACACGACTCAGGAAGCCATGTTTTGAAATCCTCTGGTTTTGTGAACACACCTTCTGGTGGTGCATCTGCCTTCGAAACCTTTACTAAAAATCCTCTCAATGTGTACGTTCCAACCACATCATTAAAAGGTGCATCTTCCTTTGTCAACATATTCACGTTCATTTCTTTCCATCCATGTGTCTTTGTATTCAGCGTTTCTGGATTCCAGAATCTCTCCATATACACTGTCGATGGATTAATGCCTTCTGTAACAGCCGCCAAAGCCCTAATCTTGCCACGCTTTGATTCAATCCAAACCCAATCACCATCTGTAATACCATAAAGATCTGCTGCCGTTGGATGAATCCATAATTCCGGTACCGGGTAGATCTCTCTCAACCACGGGATATTGCGCAGTGTATTGTGATGATAGAAAGGAATTCTCCCTCCCGTCATTACAAGAGGATACTCTTTTGCAAGTTCTGTATCAGCTACAGGACCTTCTACTGGTTCAAGATAATATGGAAGTGGATCATAGTCTTTTGATGCTGGTGGAAGATCACAAGGACTAAAAGGTCGTCCTGTTCGTCCCAATGCAATCATACTTTCAAGATATAATTCACATTTTTTTGAGGGCGTTGGAAAGCCTTGTGGTTTACCTGTCATGAAGTCCTTAGACTGGTAGACATAATAAGATTTCCACTCTTCTTTTGGCATAAATTCAAGGGGTGTAATCTGCTTCAATTGATCCCACGTCAAATCAAGGCGATTTAAAAAATGGTCAAAAATTTCATCCACCTTATCCCAGTAAGGCAAGTCTTTTCCCATGTACTCTGCATCAAATGCTTTTTGGCATGCTTCATGTCCTTTTTCTCCACATCTTCTCGCAATCATAGACCAAATAACTGTTTCATCTACCGTTTCCCACAAGTGAGTTACCGCTTGCCGTGCAAACAATTTATTGCAGATTTCAACCATCATGTCTGTTTCCAGCCACTCTTCTGTCGGTAAAAGAATATCGGCATAAGCAGAAAAGGAAGTTGGGTACATATACATATGAACTATAAAATCTAATTCCTCTATGGCTTTTGCCCACTTTTGGCTATTGGCTACCGCACCCAATTTGTTTCCTGAACGTTCAATCCAAACTCTAGGTTTGTATGGTTCACCAGTCAATATAGCGTCTAAAACGCTAGTTGGATGTCCTGCGTACCAAATCCCTAAACCTTTGTGCTCATTTCCTCCAAGACGCTTTTTTAACTGTTCCTGAGGCAACCTTTCTGCTGCAATAGGAACCGGATAAAAAGGCATATCAAAAACACCACTTTTTCGGAACCGTTGTAATAATGTGCCTGGTTTTTCTACATTGCCCATAAGCAAATCAATGATTGCAGCAGACATTGCCGCCTGTACCGAATTTGGAGTCTGATCTGTTGCAACACCAAGAGCAAGGCCACTAGGCGTATTTTTTGCATATAGCAAAATTGCTTCTTCTATCTTTTTAGGATCCAAATAACAAATTTCTGCTGCTTTTTCCAAAGTAAAAGGTGCAACTCTCTCTTTGAGAAGCTCAAATCCCGTTTTATACTCGATTCCATCAACAATAAAACTGCCTTCTAATGCAGGATCTAGGCTTTCATTCCATGGATAAGCTAAAGGTTTGATAGCATTTGTTTTTTGATCCCAAACAGCAAAGGTATCTGGAATAGCTGGATTGTTGCTTCTTTCCATGCGAAGCTGCATCTTCGTGTTTACGTCGACTAGATAAGGTAAGTTTGTCCATTTCATCACAAAATCCAAATCGAAAAGGTTCTGATCGATAATGTAACGAATCCATGCAAACTGAAGCGCCACATCGGTTCCAGGTCTGATAGGAAGCCAGACATCAGCTTTTGCTGCATCAGGTGTGAATCTCGGATCAACAACTACTGTTTTAACTCCTTTACTCCTCAGATCAACCACTGCACCACCGCCTGTAGCAGGACAAGAATAGGATGGAGCAGTTCCCCACAGAACCAATGTTTTAATCGGCGTATCTTCTGGATAATATAGTTCGAGTGCGTTGGAATCTGCAATGCTTGGATCATCCCCACCGTACATCATCGTATAGGCTAGAACGCGGGGAAGATAACATTGAGCACATCCTGGCTCAAACCAGTTTGGCGTTCCAAATATATTACAAAATCTGGCGATGCTCCATATTTCCGGATTTCCGCCTCCTCCTGTAGAACAAAAAACTGTTTCTGCACCATAATTATTGTAAGCATCCATCAGCTTATCCGAAATGATATCAAGTGCTTCGTCCCAAGAGATGCGTTTCCATTTATTTTCTCCCCGTTCTCCGACACGTAGCATTGGGTATTTGTTACGATTTGGATGATAGAGAGCCTGAATACCAGATAATCCCTTTGCACAAAGTCTTCCCTTGCTCATGGGATCTTCCGGATTTCCCTCCAAACTTACAACTCGACCATTCTTTACATGAGCAATCACACCGCAATTTTGAATACATGCTCTGCAATTTGTCTTAACCTTTTTCATTCCATCTTTATCGATAGGATCATCTGGCTGTCCTTGTATGAGATTTTTTGCCTCTGTTTGAAACGAATCCAAACCATCTAACCAGACTGTAGATAGAAATGATTCTAATTCAAATTGTGTATCTTGCATAGTTGCCTCCTTGTACAAATATTTTCCCTTGGTATGACGATAGCTAGCACTACCTTTTGAAACTTGTTTTCAAAAGTGGGTAAAAAAAAACAAACCCTCCAATCCTACCATATTTCCTGTTCTATTCTTCTTAATTCTTCTAACGTATTGACATTATAAAACATGCTCAGATCTGGAGACATCTGCTTTGCGACTGCCTCTTCAATCCAATATGTGTTACTGCTCTTGGTGAAAACACGTAAAGACCGATTCCCTTGGGCGATAGCAATTTCAATTTTCTCTCTCAGTTTTTTGGAATAAAAACCATGGAATGGTTCGATTCCTTTCTTTGTTTTTGTAGCACATATTTCACATATTTCTCTCTTAAGAATTGCCTTCATGTATCTAATATAATTCAATTGCACCAAAGGCATATCACAAGCTATTAAAAATATCATATCACTGGTTGATTTCATTAGTCCGGCATGTAACCCTCCGAGTGGTCCAGCATTTTTTTCAATATCATCCACACAAATAACTGGATAAGACTCGTATGCAGTTGGTTTTTGGGTTACAACAATGATTTCTTCGAACTCTTCCTTTAAGCATGCCAGATTACGATCAAATATACGGGTATGATTGAATGTCAAAAACTGCTTATCAAAACCCATCCGACTACTTTTCCCCCCTGCTAGAATAACAGCTGTTTGAAAAGAATCCTTCATGTTCTATGTCCTCTCAAATAAATATTTCCCTTCAACAATCATTCCTTTTTTCATAAGTCCGCATTCTTCTGGTAATAAAATCACTCCGTTTGCCTTGGTCATCGTGAGAAGGTGGTTTGAGCATTGAGCACCAATATGATAGGCATAAATCCCATTGCCCTCTCTACTTAATTTGGAATAGATGAATTTTTTCCGCCCAGGCTTTGCATGAAAATCTTGAGCCAAAATAACAGGAAAAGTATCAGGTTGCTTCATATCTCTTCCTTCCATTTTTTGAAATGCTAATTTCACAAATTCTTCAAATGTTGTAATCATGGACATTGGATTTCCAGGTAGAGCAAATAAAAGCTTTCTTCCCAATGTGGCAAAAATAGTTGGCTTGCCTGGTTTGATTCCAACTCTAGAAAAATGAATATTCGCTCCAAGTGATTCCAATACCTGCTCAGCAAAATCATACTCACCGACAGATGCACCCCCAGAAGTAATGATAACGTCAGAAGCCTCTAAAACTTGATCCATACAAGCTCGCAGTCTTTCAGGTTTGTCTTCTGAAATTATAGATTGATGCAAAACAGCACCATTAGATTTGAGCAAAGCTTCCAGTGAGTATGTATTGCTATTTCTCACCTTTCCAAAGCTGAGAGGTTCTGAAACTGAAATCAACTCATCGCCTGTGCAAATGAAAGAAACCACAGGTTTTTTGCTGACACTTACGCAAGGATATCCTAAAGCTGCCAACAACCCAATTTCTGCTGGTCTTAATACATTACCTTTTCGCAATGCAATCTGCCCTTCTTCGATTTCTTCTCCTACCTGTATCACATGGTTTCCTTGCCGCACTGCGTCTGGAATCAGAATGGTATTTCCGACATTTTGAACAATTTCAACTTCTATTACCGCATTGCTCCCTTGTGGCAATGGCGCTCCTGTCATGATCTTATATGCTTCTCCCGGATTCAATTGTATTGCCTGGGCATCACCTGCTTTGATCAAACCTTTCACTTCAAAGGTTTTCATATGTACCGTTTCTTGACTGTTTAGTGCATATCCATCCATGGCAGACTTGGCAAAGGACGGTATGCTTTCAGAAGCAACAATGTCTTCTGCTAAAACACGTCCAAAACAATCCTCTAATTGCACTTTTTCTGTTCCCAAAGGTTTCGTTTCCCGATTGATTATTTGATATGCTTCATGCAACTGAATCATTTTATCTTCCTTTCAATATTTTTGTTTCAAGATACGCTCCAACCTCATTGACACGATTGATGGATAAGACAGGAATCGGTACTGAATGAGAGATATCACTTACAATTGCAATAAAATCTTCTTGACAAAAATTAGAATTTTCATATAGAAGCTCGCTTCCCATCTCTTGGCGATGCACCTCTAGCTTCATATAATTGTTGTTTCGATAGCCCTCTATGAGGACCAAATCCATTTCTTCAAAGAGCCGTAATATTTGTTCCAGATCCACATCCTGTTGATTTTTTTGAATCATAGCGATTTTATCGGAAGAAGATATGATGACGGTATCGGCTCCCGCTTCACTAAATCGAAAGCTGTCTTTCCCCTTTTTATCGATTTCAAAGCGATGAGCATCATGTTTGAGTACTCCAATTCTATAATTCCTATTCTTAAAATAGTGAATTAGTCCTTCTATTAATGTTGTTTTTCCTGTATTTGATTGTGCCGCTACAACAGATACAACCGTTGGAAAATCACCTTGATTGATTTGCATTCTATTCACATTTCTTTCTATCCTCCGATACCAATCTTCTTGATAAGGTATCTTTTGATTATTTTCTAAAGCACATTACGTTGAAAATTAAAAACCTGTTCAAACGGAAGAAGTGCCGCACCCAAAAGCGCGCCATTTCCAGGGAGTGCTGACCCAATAATTTTAATGGATTCATAGCCGAAAAATTGTTCCACTAGTTTTAGTTTTTCTGTCCCAATTTCTATAAATCGATGGGCATATTCCCCTAAATCTCCACCGATGATGATGCAATATGGATCTAACGAAAGTAAAATGCTCCCAAGGCCAGAAAACAAGTATTTTACATACTCATCAACTCGTTCAATCACATCTTGATTCCCATCATCATACTGATAAAATAGATGTTCTAAGTACCTTGCTTCTTCTTCTGGATCATCAAAACTGCCAAGCAAGGCTCGCTTTGAAGCAAAAAGCTCCCAACATCCTTCTCTACCACAACTACATTTTTTTTTCTGATCAGAGACCTTGATATGACCAAATTCTCCTGCCCGTTTTCGATTGCCTCTAAAAATACAGTTCTCTACCATAATACCCGCACCAATACCGTCGGCTATAGAGACATAAACAAAGTTGCCCATGTGATTGCCATTTCCAAGCAAATATTCAGCATACGCCGCCGTATTGGCTTCATTTTCCAAAAATATTTCCATGTCTAACGTTCTCTGAAAATCCTTCATCGAGTAATCTTTTATTTTTAAATTCGGAAGATACTCTAAAACAAGACTTTCATCATCAACCAAACCTGGAAAAGCCATCCCTATGCCTAATACTGCATCTTTTGCAACATCATACTTGTGAATCCATTCAAAAACCTTTTGAGCAATTGTATTGAGCGCTTCCGAAAGACCTTGTTCCATTGGATAGGGAACGCTAATTATTTCTTTGGTTTCTCCAGTCAGATTAACAAGGGCCATCTGAATCTCCTGAGGAGTAACGTTCACACCAAAAGCATATCTCACATCAGGCAAAAGACGAATTAATGCTGGCTTTCTTCCGCCACTTGAGTCACCAGTGCCAAACAGACCAATATATCCTTCATTGATCAAATCCTGAATGTACGTATTGATTGTGGTATGACTGACTCCTAAAAAGTTTTCTAAATCACCTTTCGTCGCTTCACCAAATCGCCTTAAGTACTGCAAGATTCTGATACAGTTTACTTCTCTCACCCTTTCGTGAGTAAGATTTTTTACCCTCAGCATCATGTCCTCCTTTTTCCTATCAAACATTTATATTATACATAGAATAAAATTCTTTTTCAAGTAACTTTATAAAGTTACCTTCAAAAGTATTTAAAAAAACTTCCTTTCCCACCTAATGTAAAACTTCATGCATTGTAAACTGACTTAAAACAGCCTCGTGCTTTATATAACTCCAATTGACCCTCTTTAACTTGATCAATTCTCCTTTTTCATCCGCGATAAATAAGAAGAAATGAGTTATATTATAGAGCCCTTGAATCACATCATTCTGAATCGTTTTATTCTTACCGCTGATAACTGCTTTGGCTAGAGGATTTCTAAGTCCTTTGAATTCCAATCCAATTACTAGATTTTTCTCCAAGGTATTCATATCCGCTTCAGTCCATAGCGTTGCACGAATATCAACAGAGTTACCTTGTGGTTCTGCTTTAAAGATTCCAATTGCGTTCTCGTCTCCAACATACTTGATTGAAAGGACAATAGGTTCTTCAATACGTTCCCGTTTCAATACAGCAATTTTAAGACTATTGGTAGGATGCTCTATGATTTTAGGAAATAGAGAATCCATAATTGTTTGGTTGGCTTCAGATATTCTGTTCATGATTATCCTCCAAAAATACAAACACAAGGTTTATACATAAATCATATACGTTTTTGTTTTTAAAGTCCACTAAAAAACCTTCCTTTACAAAACAAGTCTATCCTTTTTCTTGGGAAAGACATGTTCTTTAAAAGAAGGTCCGTTCTTTAAAAGCAAAAAATCATTGCTTTTAAAGTAAAATGTTATGAGCAAGTCTATAAGCCGAGTTCTGTATTAAACAATCATCTATCTAGGCGCACTGTCGCCAGTGCGCTCATGCGACCTACCTTCCGGGAAGCGACGGGCAGCCGCCTTTCAGGCATTATACCCCGAAGGGTAATTACCTCCCTGCTTGGTCTTGCTCCGGGTGGGGTTTACACGGCCAGTATGTTACCATACTGCCGGTGAGCTCTTACCTCACCATTTCGCCCTTACCTGTGCCTCACGGCCATCGGCGGTATGTTTCTGTTGCACTTTCCTTAAAGTCACCTTCACCAGACGTTATCTGGCACCCTTGCCCTATGGAGCTCGGACTTTCCTCGTGAATCTCCATGACAGAAATCCACGCGACTGTCTGGCTTACTCATGTAAAAAATTATACCACAAGATTGAAGGGATTTGAATTAATTTCTGATTCTAACACTTCAATTTTTGTTCCAACTGCTTTTTTAAGCTTTCCTGCAAAGTTTTCTGTGAAGATTCTTTCAGTACCATAATGACCCGCATCAATGACACATAGTCCTGATTCTTTTGCGGTCTGTGCTTCATGATGACGTATATCACCAGTCAAAAATAGGTCACAATCATTTTTGATTGCAGCCATCATAGAATCAATACCAGAACCTGCACAAAGACCAACAGTCTTAATCATCTTGTCCATGTCTCCGCTTGTTTTCATCTGACCTTTCACGCCTAGTGCGTCTTCAATTAAGGTACAAACATCTGACATTTTCATTGGTGTTTCAAAATTCCCCATACGGCCTGAAACCATCTTCGGCTCTTCTCCTTTGATAACGGCTCTCTTGTTCTTCATCTTACGAACCCGAGATAAGCCAATCATATCAGCAAGATATTCATTGTTACCTCCGAATGCTTCATCAAAGGTTGTATGTGCTGCATACACTGAAATTCCGCGTTTGATCAAATCAATCATATAGTTTCCCTTAATATCGTTATTGTCAACTACGTCTATTTTCTTAAACAACAAAGGATGATGTGTAACAATAAAATCTACATTCTTTGACATTGCCTCTGCGATAACACCCTTCGTGATTTCAAGAGCAACAAGAACGCGTTTTACTTCCGTATTACCCATGTTGATTTGCATCCCACAATTATCCCAGTCTTCTTCCAAGTCCCTAGGTGCGATTACTTCAATCTCCGCAATCAAGTCGCTCATTTTCATACTCATCTGATTCACTCCTCTTCTCAATTTCTCCAATTGCTTCATTCTGTTTTCTGTTTGTGCTAACATTTCATTCTTTTTTTGATTTGCCCCAGCTTCAATTGATTCAAATACCTTTCTTTCTATTCTAATCTTATTTTCTATAAATTCAACCAATAACGGATCTTTTTTTTCAAAAAGAATAGGGCTGAACTCATAATTAAATTCTTCAACTGGCAGTTCTATCTGATTATTAGATGGAATCGCCATAATCAACTCACAAATATATTTTCCTTCTCTTATTAATGCTTCATCTACAATTCGAAAGCCGTTTTGCAGCAACCATTTTCGTAATTTGGCTTGCCCATTTCTAGGCTGAAAAATATACTTTGAGAAAGTCTTGGTTTTTTCGAAATCATTTACTAGGATTTCTATAACTAATGCCCCACCCATCCCTGCAATTGCGATCACATCCACTTCGCCGCAGCTGAGGGGTTCTAACCCGCTTCCAAGACGCATATCAAACGATTCTCCAATGGATCGTTTTCTGATATTTTCTTTTGCTTTTTCAAGGGGGCCTGAATTAATATCACAAAGTATGACTTGAGGGCTTTTTCCTGTTTCTCTTAAGTAGATTGGTAAAAACCCATGATCTGTACCAACATCTGCAACAGATTCTCCAACTTCAATCCAATCTGCAATTTTCTGAAGTCGATCTGACAATTTAATCATTTTCTATTTTCTCCCAACAAAAATTATATTACACTGCTCTTATGGGTAGAACAAAACCACCCGTTGCCACGGGTGGCTCAATTTCATATTATGATTTTTTATTCTAAATAATCCTTCAGCTTTTTGCTTCTGCTTGGATGTCTGAGCTTGCGAAGAGCTTTTGCCTCAATTTGACGAATTCTTTCTCTTGTGACATCAAATCTTCTGCCAACTTCTTCTAATGTCCTTGCTCTTCCATCATCAAGTCCAAAACGTAGCTTTAATACTTTCTGTTCTCTGTCTGTAAGTGTGTCAAGCACTTCTACAAGCTGTTCTTTTAGCATAGAAAATGCTGCTGCTTCTGCTGGAGCAGGCACATCGTCATCTGGGATAAAATCTCCCAAGTGACTGTCTTCTTCTTCACCAATCGGTGTCTCAAGAGAGACTGGTTCTTGAGCGATTTTTAAGATTTCTCTTACTTTTTCTTCTGAAATATCCATCTCAGCCGCAATTTCTTCTGGAGTCGGTTCCCTGCCGTACTCTTGCAATAACTGACGTGAAATACGAATCAACTTATTGATTGTTTCAACCATATGTACTGGAATACGAATCGTTCTCGCCTGATCTGCAATAGATCTTGTAATTGCCTGACGAATCCACCAAGTCGCATAGGTACTAAATTTATATCCTTTTCTCCAATCGAACTTATCTACAGCCTTAATCAAGCCGAGATTTCCTTCTTGAATCAAGTCTAAGAAGAGCATACCTCTTCCTACATACCTTTTTGCAATACTAACAACCAATCTCAAGTTTGCTTCACATAGCCGTTTTTTTGCTTCTTCGTCTCCCTGCTCCATTCTTCTTGCAAGCTCTATTTCCTCTTCTGCTGAAAGCAGAGGTACTTTTCCAATCTCTTTCAGATACATTCTGACTGGATCATCAACTGCAATCCCTTTAGGAAGTGTAGCTTCTAAATCAATTTCCCCATCTTCTGTGTTCATCTCATCCAAAGAAGAATCCATATCCTCATCTTCATCTTGTTCCATCTCGATTATCTCAAAATCATCTGGATCAACCTCTGAGACAATTTCTACTCCCATAGAAACCAAGGAATCATAAAATTCATCCATCTGGTCCTTATCCATCTCCACACTTTCAAGACAATCTGATATTTCTCTAAATGTAATTGAACCTTTACTTTTGGCTTTTTCAATCAGTTCACTCACATATTCAATTTTTTTATCTTCGTGCCCTTCTTCATAGCCCATGTGACCCCACCTACCTTTACCTTCTATCTTTATTTTTCGATTTTTGTATTTCCATTAATTCTATTGTAAGGGCTTTGATTTTATCTCGATCATTTTCATCATCCAGTATAGAAATAATTTGAATGATTTCCTGCTCTCGTTTTTCTAATCTAGCCGCTTCAATGCGTGTAACACAGTCTTGGAACACTTGCTCATCTTTATCAGAAAACTGAATATTCTCCATAATATCTTCTAAAAATCGATTGTCTTCCAATTCCAAACCATCCTTCAGCTTCTTCAAATCAATCTCCGCATCGTCCTGATAAATCGAAACGATTAATTGATAGATCCGCTCTGCTGATGGACTTCTCATCACCCAATCATACGGTTTCACTTTCAGTACATAATTGCTCTTGTAAAGCATAAGCCGAATCAAGTTTTTTTCAAGCATACTACCTGGTGCTGAGATACTTTTTTTCATATTTCGAATATGTGCCATGTCTCCAGATGTTCGAGGATGTGGATGATACTGTGAACCCTCTTGATTTGCATTCCCGCTGATCTCTAGTCGAATAGCACCTTCTGATATATTGGTTTCTTTCGCAATTTTTTTGATATAAATATCTGCTTCTACGGGGCTTAATTCTGCTAATATTTTTGCTGTTTCTTGTAAAAACTCAACACTCCCCTCTGTGGTTGCAAGATCCAGCCGCTTTTTTAATAAGTGAATCTTGTAATCCGCAAAAGGCATCGCACTTTGTACTAGTTTTAAGAACTCTGATTTGCCGTTCTTTTTGATGAACTCATCAGGATCTTTACCGTCAGTTACATGCAAAACTTTTACTTTACAACCGCTTCGATGTAAAATATCCATGCCTCGAAGAGCTGCTGCTTGCCCTGCTGTATCTGCATCATAAGACAAAATCACATTGTCCGTATATCGTTTTAACATAGCAGCTTGGTTTTCTGTCAGTGCAGTTCCAAGTGATGCCGATACATTCCGAACACCGTGTTGGTAAAGAGAAATAACATCCATGTAGCCTTCTACTAGAATAACATGATTCTCCTTATTTATATCCTGTCTAGTTAAGTTTAATCCATACAAGTTATTTTTCTTTAAAAAAACGGAGGATTCAGGGGAATTCAGGTATTTGGGAGTTCCATCTCCCAAAATTCTTCCTCCAAATCCAATCACCTTTCCTCTTGTGTTGATAATTGGAAAAATGACTCGATCTCTGTATTTGTCAAAATATTTTCCATTTGAATAGGAGACAAGTCCCAAATCCAAAAGCGTTTTTGCGTCTACACCTCTTTGTATGAAATGCTGATAAAGACTATCCCACGAACCATCTGCATAGCCAACACCAAATTGCCGTAACGTTTGTGGTTCTAGCCCTCGCTTTTTCATATACTCATATCCAGGATTCTGAGACTTTGTGAAAGCACGGTAAAAAAAGGTTGCTGCTTCTCGATTCAATTCATAAAAAAGTGCTTTGTCTTTTTCCAATTGAAACCCTGAATTCTTTACTTCTAGCCCATACTCATCTGCCAGCTTTTCTATGGCACCATGAAAATCAAGATTGTGATATCTCTGAACAAACTCCAAAACATCACCAGTTGCACCACAGCCAAAACAAGTAAAGATTTGTTTGTTTTCTGAAACAACAAAAGAAGGTGTCTTTTCGTTGTGGAACGGGCACACGCCTTTGTAGTTATTTCCAGCACGTTTCAAAACTACATGGCGCCCAATCACATCAACGATATTGCACCTACTCTTTATTTCTTCAACGATATTATCACTCAATCCTACACCCACATTGTCTCCATTTAGTATACTTTCTAAATTATAATTTATATATTCGACAAAAAGTACAGGATTCCTTTTTTTTCTAAAAAATTTTTTTATTTTTTTATCCCTGTCCATTTACCTCCATCCAGTAGGAATGAAAATATGACGAAAGCTTGTCAACGCATATCGGTCTGTCATACCAGCAATATGATCTTTTACCACTTCATCAATTCCAAACTCTTCTATCATATCTCTTCTTTCCTTAGGAAGTTCTTTGTCATTCTGCTTATAATATTTGTATAAGGACCAAATCATATTTTTGACTTTATCCAGCTCTTCATCTTTTTTTACGACTTTACTATGATAAACATTTTCGAACATAAAGTTTCGCAGTTTGTTCATATAATAGCTACATTCTTCGCTCATAATAATTTCTGGTTTGTCGTCACTATTGCAAACCAAATCATTGACCAATGTATTGATTCTTGTTCTATGATTGTTACCAAGCACAGTCACACAATCCTCGGGCAAATCTGTTTCTAGAATAATGCCACCACGAAGAGCATCATCTATATCATGATTGATGTAGGCAATGCGGTCACTAATCTTTACAATCTGACCTTCCATTGTAAAAGGAGTCACCTTACCGGTATGGTTGAGAATTCCATCACGCACTTCTGCGGTTAGATTCATTCCACGTCTTATATTACTATTTTCTAAAACGTCGACTACTCTCAGGCTTTGTTCATTGTGCTGAAAACCGCCAGGATGTATTTCTGCAAGGTAGGTTTCCCCATTGTGTCCAAAAGGCGTATGTCCCAAATCATGTCCCATTGCTATAGCCTCTGTTAAATCTTCATTGAGTCCTAACGCTCTTGCAATTGTTCTTGCAATTTGAGAAACTTCAATGGTATGAGTCAGTCTCGTTCGGAAGTGATCTCCTTCTGGAGCTAAAAAAACCTGTGTCTTATGCATCAGTCTACGAAAAGCTTTTGAATGGACAATCCGGTCACGGTCTCTCTGAAAGTCGGTTCTTACCTGACATTTTTCCTCAGTTTGTTCGCGCCCTCTTGTCTCCGCTACCTTTGCTGCATACGGTGACAAAATCTGATATTCTCTTTTTTCCAAACTTTCTCTAAGAATCATAACTTACTACCTCAGCTTGAGATTTAGAACCTAATAAACAGATTGTATCTATCTTTTGCCAGTGCTCCCAAATCCACCTCTACTCTGCCCCATCAATTCATTCACTTCTCGAAAATCAATAACGGGCTGGTTTTTTTGAATTCTAAACTGACAAATTCGATCATTTTTTTCAATCACTGTATCTCGCAGTGCATAAACAGGCATTTTCCACCAATCACTTGGTCCACAGTAGGACGAATCCACAATTCCGCAATGATTGGTCTGAATGATGCCATAGTTTTTGAAGGTACTACTTCGCGGTACAATATGCGCTTCATATCCAAAAGGCAATTCCATAGCCACTCCAAGATGTATCAATGCAAAATCACCAGCTTTGAGTTCGACGTGCTCCGCACTACGAAGATCAATCCAGTCTGACTTTCCTTCAATATAGGCAAGCCGTATCATATCTTCATTCAGATATTGTATTTTTATTTGTTCCATCTATATTCTCTTTCCTTTACGTATATCTGAATCTCAAACCTTAGCATGCCATCAAGACTATGCTTGTAAGACAGCTTTCAAATTAATTCGTTTTTTTCCAATCAGAACACCTGAATACTGATTCATATCAGTAATTAAAGTTGAAATATCACGCATGTCATCCAAAGTCACTGCATCAATGCTGGACATAACTTGTTCTGGTGTATAGGTACGATTTAGGAGCAACATGTTTTTGCCGATGGAAAACATTCTTCCATTTACATTTTCTAGGCTGAAAATATAGCCGCCTTTTAGTTGTTCTTTTGCAATTTGAAGTTCCTCTTCAGTGATTCCATCTTTTTTCAGCATGTTTAACTCTTCTTTAATACCGACAATTGCATCTTTAACCTTATCGTGGCTAACGCCTGCATAAATATTAAAATAGCCTGTTTCACTAAAGGAGCTGGACATGGTATAAACCGAATACGCCAATCCTTTTTCTTCTCTAATGTTTTGAAACAATCTAGAGCTCATGCTTCCACCCATAATATTGTTGAGCAGTGCAAGCGGATAGTATCTATCATCATCCAACGCGAGTCCTTTTAGTCCAAGGCAAAGATGGGACTGTTCAATATCCTTTGTTTTCACCTTAAAGCTCGGTTCATTGGCTACAGTTTCATATGCTTTTGATGGTTTTGATGCACTGAGATTCATCAATTTGTTTTCAAACAACTCACAAATATGATCTTCATCAAAATTTCCACAGACAGAAACAACAAGATGGTCGCGTGTGTATTCATCTTTAATATATTTATGAATTACCTTGCTGGTGATGCCTTCCAATGATTTTGGTGTTCCGATGATAGATTTTGCAAACGGACTACCTTTAAAGACTAGCTCGCTGATAATATCGTGAGCATCATCTTCTGGCGAATCCTCAATCATCTTGATTTCTTCGCAAACAACCCTTTTTTCTTTCTCCATTTCCTCTTCATCAAACTTGGAATTAAGAAACATGTCCAATAAAATGTCCGCTGCTTGATCTACGTTGGAAGCTAGCGTTTTTAAGTAATAGCATGTTGCTTCTTTGCCAGTAAATGCATTGATTTGACCACCAATTTTGTCCACATCTTCAGCAATTTTTTTTGCGCTTCGTTCTTCAGTTCCCTTAAAAAACATATGCTCGATGAAGTGTGAAATACCTGAGATTTTAGGGGTCTCATCTATCGAACCTGCTCTCACCCACATACCGATTGAAACCGATTGAACATATGGGATTTTTTCCATAACGACTCGAACACCACATTTTAATGTTTTATTTATAATCATACATGTTACCACTTTCCTTATTTTTCTTATCATTATATCTTTTCTCCCCCACGGTGTAAAGGAAAAGTCATGAAAATCAAAGGTACCCCAGTCTTTGATCTGATGGTACCTTTCAAAACGCTTGTTTCCAGTAAAAATTTTAATTGTTATTTTTTTGCAATATTGTCGCGTATGGATATATATTTGTAAATCACTGCAGCCGCTTCTGCCCTAGTCGCATTTCCTTGCGGAATAAAATCACCCTCTGGATATCCGCCCATGATTCCTGCAAGAACAATCTTGTTAACAGATTCATTTGCCCACTCACTGATGAAATTACTATCTGTAAAGCTTGTGTTAGCAGTAGTTTCTGGCAATACAATTCCAGTACTTCTGGTGAAGTTACTGAGCATAATTGCCATTTGTTCTCTTGTAATATTATTGTTTGGTGCAAAAGTTACTTCGTCAATACCTTTTACAATACCGTTTTCATATCCCCAATTTACATAATTGTAGAACCATTCGTAATCAGGAACATCGGTAAAGCCTGTCGCTGTCGATTGACTCGTATCAAGCCCATACACTGTTTTTGCGAGCATCGTCAAAAACTGTGCTCTTGTTAAGGAATCATCTGGCATATAGTAATTGTCTCCCATACCATTGACAATCCCTCTTGCCGCCAATTTTCCAATATAATCTCGAGCCCAATGTTCTTTGGTATCTTGGAAGTCTACAGAAGAGGCGCCCACTTGAACTGGTATTGTTTTTGTAACCCCATTATAGCTTACATAAATATTTCCTGACACACCCGATTCGCTTGTCGCCTGAAACAGCCCATTGGCATCAATGGTGCCAATCACCCCGTCACAAGACCATTGATATAGGCTATCCATACTTGCAATCGGCGAATATCCGAAATACGCAGTGACGTTAATATCCGATGTTTTTCCTGGATCAATCACTAGGTTTTGCGTATTGGTTGTAAAGGTTATATTGTTTTGAATATCCACAGCGATGGAGGTATTAATACCTCCACTCTCAGCTTCTACGCACACCGTACCAATTTTATTTCCTGCTAGAAGCACCCCACTGCTATTGACCGAAGATCCGGTTTCATCATCACTGCTAATATCATAAGAAACACTCTTCTTTAAGGATGTTGGTTCATAATTTTCATTGGATGCGTAAGTAGATAATTGAATCTGAGCACCTGGCATAGCAAGTGGCTGGCTTGCATATGTGTGAAGATGCGCTGGCGTACTGCTTCCACTTCCCTTATATACTAAAAAGAATCCATTTGTTGTTTTTCTTTGATATCCATCTGAAGGTGAGTTCTTTTGTACTGCAGTTTTATCAGCACCACCTTCTCTGACAGCCATGACCGTAGAGCCTCCGCCGTCCATATTGACCACTGTGGTACAGCCCAATGCAACCAAATGCTTTGCTGTATCCGTCAAGCCAAGACCTGAAGAATATCCAGACTGTCTTCCGTCCAAGCTGTATACAACAAGAGTTCCATCCGCTTTAATTCCCATGATGGTTCGTGGATTGAGATTGGTTCCATTGGTCACATACTGTCCATTTTGATAAAGAACATAATATACCCCTACCGCTTCATCTGAGTCCGAAAGATTTCCACCATTATCTGTTACCGAAAGTTCTACTGTACTGCCAGGGGAAAGCTGAGAGATAGGCACTGCATAAGGAGAATCCCATGCCGCAGAAAGGACAAGCTGGTTTTCACCAATAGGAGTGTTAAAATTGCCATTGATTACCTGTGCTACAGTAGCAGTAATCGTTCCACCTACCTTCAATTTTGTTTCCGCTGCAGTATTTACATTTAAAACTACCTCTACTGATGTTTCTGCAGTTTTTGTAGATGTAGCATATTGCCTGTTAAACAAGTGTAATGCTTTAGCTCCACCATGTGGCACATTAAAAAAACCAATTGGAGCAGTATAATCAGTAGGAACATAGACAAGTGCTTGCTGTGTTTCTACCGTAGCATCCGTTGTAATAGATCCCTCTGTTACAGCACTTGTGGTTGTTTGCACTGCTGCTGAGGTTGTGGTCACGTAGGTTGGAACGTTGATGGTCCCCTTCAACGTATAAGAAAGGTTGACCTTTTCCAAAGAAGCTTCCCCCTCTTCTGTAAAGGACATTACATATTCTGGAGCATACCCAGAAGTGCTGATTATCCCATCGTGTATACTCAGTCCTTTCGGTGTTCCTGATGCAGTATCATATAAATCACCATTGACACCAGCAATCACGTGATATCCCTGATTTTCTAATGTTGCTATCATTGTATTCATCGAATACATACCAGTTACATCACCTTCAAATACATAAGGCTCTAGTTCAGCATCCTTTGTATCTGCCTCAATATAGTATGCCCGTTCTATTCCATTTGTACTGTGTCCCGCAAACTGTTCATAATAGTAAGTGTTGTCAAAAATCTCTGTTTTTGTTTCATAATACACATTGCCAATACCTGCCTGGGTTGTAAATCCAGTTAAAAAAGTTCCTGCAAATAACGAAAAAGCCAAAGCGATCGCGGTTCCTTGCTTGCTACTCAAGAATGCCATGTTATCCCTTACCCCCTAAAATTAAGTATTCCTCTGTTCATTTATTCATCCTAATAGTATCACTAATTCTCATTTTGATAAAGTTAAACTTCCGTTACAAATATACTTTCAAATTACACAATTCTGCCTATTAAAAAAGAAAACGGTTCCTAGTTAGAACCGTTAAAATCAAACATATTTCCGCCATAACAATCTGTATTATAGAATACAATAACTAGATCTGGATCAAATTCTTTTGCATATTCAGCTACCGATTGATCGTAAAGTCTTAAATCTAAAGCTCGCACCTCATGAACTCCTGCAGAGAGAAAACAATAGATTGGTAGGCCAAAAGAATCCTTGATGATTAGTATTTTTCCATTCTCTACATCATGGTTGATAAATTCAAGTTCTGTATTATCGCCATGATACACTGCATATCGATTGGTATCCAGCGGTGTTCCTTTTTCCATGTAGCTGTTATTTAATACTGCCTGATCAAAGGTTCCTTCAAATACTTTTTCACCACCATAGTCTCTTTCATATACGGTATAATCCGTATCAAATTTTGGTGTAATCAGTGTAAAATCATCGACCCCACTATAGGATTCACCAACACGTCTTCCCATAGAGCCGATATAATCCCTGGGATATAAGATTTGGTTATACTGACTTAAATCCGTTACTTTTTCATCAATATGAAATCCATAATCACCATTTAGCTTGCTCACAAGGCTTTGAAAACCCTGAAACGCTCCCTGTATCGTCCAGTGATGATCTGTATTGAAGAATAGCTGATTTTGTGTCAACCCTTTGGACCAATAGTCTTGACGTAGATCCAAATAATCTATCCCTTTCTGAGCTAGCCCCTGCAGAAAACGATTTGCATTATCATTGGAATAATCATGGATATTGGCTGGCAACTGTTGCTCAAATTCAGGAAGTTTAAAAGGTGCTTGGACAAACAAAAGAGGAATTCCCTCTTGATTCAAATCATCCTTCAGCTGATAAATGCCATTTAAGGATTCGGTCACATCCTGTTTTGGAACGGCATAAGTAATCTGCCCATATGTAGTTTTATATAATTGTCCATATCCAATATCTACAATAATATTTTTTCCTAGCAGTTCCTGTACACGACCATAAAAGTCGATATACTTTTCCCTGTGATACGTATCACTGTCGATGGTCCTTTCAAAACTATCAATGGCCCCAACAACACGTTCTACAATCGGTGTACCTGCCAAGACTGTATTCCTATAATCAGTAACAAAATCTTCTTTCACATCATGTTCTGTAAAAAACAATCCATAAGCCATCCAAGTTATGAAGATCAGGAATACAACCGCAGTGATCTTTTCTGCTTTATTTGTTTGAAAAAATTGAAAACGTTTCATGTCGCACCCTTTTCCCCATTAAAAATTAAAATAAATAAATGGATTGTAAGAACCCTTTACCAAATAGCAGATAGAAATATAGAACATTACTATCATAACAGATGGATAAACAATCATTATAATTATTTCCAAACGCCGATTACCAGAAAGTTGTTTTTCATGCATCCACTGAGAGATTACTTTTGAAATTGGGGTTGAAAACAGTAATCCTAATAAGATAAAGAGTCCGTTCTCGGAAAAGCATACAGCAGTATTGGCATCAAAAAAGGAGCCATGTCCAATAAATAGCATTTTTTTCATATAGAGTACTGCTGATCCTATCGTAGTGGAACGAAACAGAACCCAACCAAAAATAACAAGCAACATTGTGTAAATATGCTTGCAAAGTGAGACCAGTTTACTGCCATTCCTCAAATCTTCAAAGTGAAATACTTTTTCTAATGAAATGGATACAAAGAATAAAAGCCCCCAACAGATGAAGGTCCAACTGGCACCATGCCAAAGCCCGGTAAGCCCCCAAACTGCAAAAAGATTGAAAACCAGACGTCCTTTTGATTTTACTCTGCTGCCACCTAGCGGAATATATACATAATCTCGAAACCATGTTCCCAGTGAGATATGCCATCTTCTCCAAAACTCAGAAGTGGATTTTGAAATATAAGGATAATTGAAATTCTCTGGGAAATGAAAACCAAACATCATGCCTAGTCCGATTGCCATATCAGAGTATCCAGCAAAATCAAAAAAGATTTGCAAGGTATAAGCAATTGCTCCCAGCCATGCAAAGGAAACCGACAAATCCCCAGATGACATACCAAAAGCAGCATCAGCAATTAACGCAAAGTTATTGGCAAGTAATATTTTCTTTCCAAATCCTTTCAGAAAACGGCAGACACCCTTCGAAAAATCATCAAAAGATTCTTTTCTTCCCATAATCTGATGGGCAATCACCGAATATCTAAGAATTGGCCCTGCCACCAACTGAGGAAAGAATACAATATAAAGTCCAACGTGAAACAAGCTTTTCTGAACCGCGGCTTTTCCCCTGTAGATATCGATTACATAGGAAATGGCGTGGAAAGTAAAAAAGGAAATACCAATTGGCAGCACAATTTTTGACATTGTAATGTCAGTCCCCAAGAATCGATTCATATTGTCAACTGTAAAGTTTAAATATTTAAAGATATAGAGGATAGTAAGATTAAATACTACCATTAGAAATATAATAAATCGCGAAAGATTTGCTTTTTCACGATACCGATCAGTTAGAAGTCCAAACATCCAGTTAAACAGGATGGAAACCATCAATAGGAAAACAAATTTTGGTTCTCCCCATGCATAAAAGCCTAAACTAGCAAAGAGCAGGACAAAATTTTGCAATTTTCTATGATTTCTAAAAACGGTATAATATAGAATTAAAACTGCCGGTAAAAAACAGACAATAAAAACTAGCGACGTAAATAACATGATTTTTCTCCTTCAAGCGAACATAATCCGTCGAATATTGTATCACAAAACAGGTGTTTTTCCTACTCTTAAATCAAGAAGCGTAAAACATAAATCAGGAAATGTAAAAGCAGAGCATAAATCAAGTTTATAAAAGGAACAAAAACAACTGTACCCACATATACGGGTACAGTTGTGCTGTGATCCATGAATTGATGCCGAATTAGTCCAAGAGCTCTTTTCTAGAAAGATTGATTCTGTTCTGACTGTCGATTTCAGTAACTTTTACCTTTACTACATCGCCAATGTTCATCACATCTTCAACTTTTTCTACTCTCTCTTTTGCCATTTTGGAAATATGAAGAAGACCTTCTTTTCCTGGAAGTACCTCGATGAAAGCACCAAAATTCATAATTCTAGTAACCTTTCCTTCATAGGTTGCTCCCACTTCAACTTCTTTGACAAGAAGCTCGATGGCTCTGACACCTTTATCCGCAGATTCCATGTCTGGAGCTGCAATATAGATGAGACCTTCGTCATTAATATCAATTTTTACACCAGTTTCAGAAATAATCTTGTTGATCGTCTTACCACCAGGTCCGATTACTGTTCTGATTTTATCAGGGTCAATCTGCATAGAGATAATTCTAGGAGCGTATGGAGATAGCTCTTCTCTAGGCTGCTCAAGCTCTTCCATCATTTTATCCATGATGAACATTCTTCCTTCGTGAGCCTGACTCAAGGCATCCTGTAAAATCTGTTTGGATAATCCATGTACTTTAATATCCATCTGGATTGCAGTAATACCTTTGGATGTACCCGCAACTTTAAAGTCCATATCTCCTAAGAAGTCTTCCATGCCTTGAATATCAGAAAGAATCGCGATTTTACTTGTACCATCTTCCTGTACTCTTTCAATTAGACCCATTGCAATACCCGCTACAGGTGATTTGATTGGTACACCTGCATCCATCAAGGAAAGTGTACTTCCACAAACAGATGCCTGAGAAGTACTCCCGTTGGAAGACAATACTTCTGAAACCACTCGGATTGCATATGGGAACTCCTCTACGCTTGGCAATACTGGAATCAATGCTCTCTCTGCAAGCGCACCGTGCCCGATTTCTCTTCTGCCAGGGCTTCTCATAGGTCTTGCCTCACCAACACTATATGGTGGGAAATTGTAATGGTGCATGTAGCGTTTCTCGACTTCTTCACCAATTCCATCGATGGTCTGCGCTTCGCCCATAGGTCCAAGCGTTGTAACAGACAATACCTGAGTTTGTCCACGGGTGAAAAGACCTGTTCCATGAGTTCTTGGCAGAATACCAGTCTCACACCAAATTGGTCTGATTTCTGTTGTTTTACGGTTATCAGGTCTGATTCCATCATCCAAAATCATACTTCTAACCTGCTCTTTTGTAATGGAATAAAGCACCGCAGAAATCGCCTTTGGATTTTCCGGATAAATCTCTGCAAAGTGTTCTTTTGCTTCCTTTTCAACAGCAGCCATATTGTCTAGTCTTTCCTGCTTATCATAAGTCTGAATGGCTTCTCTCATTTTTGCTGTTGCATATTCTTTTACTGCAGCATCAATATCTTCCGGAACTTTGTAAAGAGTAACTTCTCTCTTCGGTTTTCCTACTTCGGCTACAATCTCTTCAATAAATTCGATAATCTTTTTAATTTCTTCATGTGCAAACATGATTGCTTCCAAAATGACATCTTCTGGTACTTCATTTGCACCAGCTTCAACCATCATAATTGCTTCTTTTGTGCCAGAAACAACAAGGTGTAAATCACTTGCTTCACGTTCTGCCAGCGTTGGATTGATGACAAAACGGCCATCCACCAAGCCAATCAAAACAGATGCGGTCGGTCCATCAAATGGGATATCCGAAATGGATAACGCTACCGATGATCCAATCATGCCTATAATTTCCGGAGAACAATCCGGATCTACAGACATTACTGTGGCAACAACTTGCACATCATTATAAAATCCTTTTGGGAAAAGAGGTCTGATTGGTCTATCAATCAAACGGGAACTCAAAATTGCTTTTTCTGAAGGTCTTCCTTCTCTCTTAATGAATCCACCTGGGATTTTTCCTGCTGCATACATTTTTTCTTCATAATCCACACTAAGTGGGAAGAAATCGATGTCAGCTCTTGGCTCTGCTGATGCAGTTGCTGTTACATTTACAACGGTGTCGCCGTAACGAACCATTACCGCTCCGCCTGCCAACTGACAAACTTTACCGATTTCAAATTGCAGCAGTCTTCCGCCAACTGCAGTCCTAAATGTCCTGTAATCTTCAAATCTCATTAACAACTTCCTCCTGTTAATCTCTTTCCTTTTTACTATAGAAGCGGCCCCATCGACTGCTGATTCCGTAGAATCTGATTTGGCTGATTCAATGTGTTTCCCGCTTAAAATAAAAGCGGGGTTTTGCCCCGCTTTTTATTTTAGAATTATTTTCTTAATCCCAAACGAGCAATCAAATCTCTGTATCTGGTAAGATCCTTGTTCTTAAGGTAATTAAGAAGGTTTCTTCTCTGACCAACCATTTTCAGAAGTCCTCTTCTGGAGTGATGGTCCTTCTTATGAATTTTTAGATGTTCGTTTAAGTCGTTGATTCTGTATGTAAGAATCGCAACTTGAACTTCTGGAGAGCCAGTGTCTCCTTCTTTTGTTTTGTACTCGCTGATAATTTCAGCTTTTTTCATTTGGTCAATCATTTTATTTCTCCTTTTCTTTTTCTTCACCTATAGCCGGGTGCTACGTCGGAGTGTCGTAAAACTCAGCTCAAGGTAAGTATTGACAATCAATAGTAACACATCTAATTTTTAATGTAAAGGCTTTTACGGAAGTATTCTACCCTAATCCCGTCTTCTTACCCATTCTTTTGTAATTCAGAAAGAGTCTCAAAGAAATCAGGATAAGAAATACTGATACACTGTGGATTTACAATAGTACTGCTACCCTTTGCTGCCAAAGAAAGAACTGCCATTGACATGGCAATTCGATGATCATGATAGCTCTCAAACAAACCACCCTTGACTTGATTCCCTCCATCAATAATCATACCATCATCCGTTGCCAATACAAAAACACCTGCTTTTTTAAGTTCTGCTTCCATTGCCGCAATTCGATTTGATTCCTTCACTTTTAATTCTTCTGCATCTTTTATCACAGTTTTGCCCTCTGCAAAAGCCGCAGCTACAGCCAGAATAGGCAGTTCATCGATTAATCTTGGAATCAGGCTACCGCCGATTTCTACCCCATGAAGCTTTGAAGTCTTAACAATAATGTCTCCAGCTGGCTCGATACCGCCATCCTCATAAGGTATGATTTCAATAGAAGCACCCATATCTATCAAAACATCTAAAATTCCTGTTCTGGTCGGATTGAGCCCTACGTTTTGGATACAAATCTCTGAGTTAGGTACAATCAGCCCTGCCACAAGGAAAAATCCAGCAGAGGATATATCACCAGGCACTGTGATTTCATGACCATAAAGCTCTAAAGCTGGGTTAACCGTCACTAGATTTCCTTCCGATAAAATATTACCTCCAAAACCATTAATCATCAATTCCGTATGATTTCTAGATGGTTTTGGTTCAAGGATTGTCGTTCTTCCATCGGCATAAAGCCCCGCTAATATCAGGGAAGATTTTAATTGCGCACTAGCAACTGGCATTTCATAATGAATCCCAGTCAAGTTCTTTCCCTGAATCGTAATCGGTGTATACCCACCGTTTATTCCATTGATATCTGCCCCCATTTTTGATAAGGGCTCAATCACTCTATTCATCGGTCTTTTTTGAATGGAAGCATCTCCATTCAGTATAGAAGTAAAGTCCTGAGCTGCCAAAAGCCCACAAAGAAGTCTTGTTGTTGTCCCTGAGTTTCCGGTATAAAGAAGCTCTTTTGGGGCTGATAATCCCTTGAGACCCTTGCCTTCAACCACTACAGTATCCTCATTGATTTCTATTGTGATGCCCAATTTGCGAAAGCAATCAATGGTGGATAAACAGTCCTCACCCATTAGAAAATTATGAACTGTAGTCTTTCCTTTTGCAATAGAACCAAGCATGACCGATCTATGAGAAATCGATTTATCGGGAGCCACAGCAATCGTACCCGATAATCCTTTTGAAGTGCTAATTTCCATAATATTCTCCTACTATTTTATTGCATGCTTTTATAACTGCCGATAATCTTCACAAGGGGAAGTTCTTCGTTTAGCTGATAAAACAATGCCTTGATTCTTTCGTCTTTTAAGTTGCCTGTAAAATCTACATAGAATAAATATTCCCATGAATTTTTTCCATCAGGTCTAGAATGAATTTCCGTCAAGTTCACACCATAGTCACCAAAAATTCCCAAAACGCTCGCCAAGCTTCCACTTCGATGTGGACAAGCAAAAACAATGGCGATACGATCATGGTTTTCTGCCACAATCAGGTGCTTCGATACACCAACAAACTTGGTCGCATTTTCTTTATTGTGATTGACACATTCCATTAATATATTAAGTCCGTATCTTGTTGCCGCTTCCTTGGAGCAGAGCGCCCCATTTTTTCCATCCACAGAATCTGCAATTTCTTTTGCAGCTACCGCCGTATTGCTGCTTTCCTTTGCAACAATACTGTGCTTTTTTAAAAACTCCGAACATTGAGCAAGTGCCTGAGGATGCGAATATATAACCTCTAAATCTTCCAGCGCAACATTTTTTTTGGCTGCAAGACAATGTTCCACCTTTATAATATCGCTGGAATTAATATATAAATTATACTTTGCTAACAAATCATAAACTTCATAAACTCCGCCAGCGGTTGTATTTTCTAGTGGCACGATCCCTGCTTCTGTTTGATCCTGATCAATGGCAAGAAACACATCTTCAAAGGTGCTGACAGGAATTGCCTCTGCATCAGGAAACATACTTCTTGTAGCTTGTTCTGAATAAGAACTGGGAAGCCCTTGATAACAAACTTTCTTGATGATAGGCTCACCTTCTTCAAAATCTAATTTAAAAAATACTCCCATTTTTAAAAGGTTTCGATATTGATGTGTTCTACTGATTTCCATAATCTTTTTGATAAATGAAGTATATGCTGGTACCAAATCTTCATCCACATCTTTTACCAGACGTTCTATTACTTGAACTTCCCTTTCCGGCTTCAGTATTTTATCTCCCGTCGTAACCTTACTTTCTGCTATTTTTGTTGCTGTTTCCATACGCTTGAAAAAAAGTTCTTTCAATTGTCTATCTACTAGATCAATGGTCTCTCTTAGCCTATCTAGCGTCATAACCAAATGCCTCCAAATATAAATCCATGATTGCAATTGCCACCGCTGATTCTATTACAACTGGTGCTCTCATCGCAATACAAGGATCATGTCTTCCATGTATCTTTAGTATTTCTTCTTCTCCCGTGTTTAAATTTAATGTTTTCTGTTCTTTGCTAATGGAAGGAGTCGGCTTGATAGCGACACGAAGTACAATTGGCATTCCTGTTGTAATTCCACCTGAAATCCCTCCGTTGTTGTTTGTTCGTGTCTGAATCATACCTCCATTTTTGATATAGCAATCATTAACCTGAGAGCCATATTTTTTTGCAATTTCAAATCCCAAACCAAATTCAACACCTTTGACAGCAGGAACTCCATACAGAATGGAAGCAATTCTACTTTCCACGCTTTGCAGCATTGGACTTCCCAGTCCACCACCAATCCCAACAACTGCACATTCTATGACGCCACCCAGCGAATCCAAGTCCATTCGAGCTTGGTCCACAGCAGCTTTCATCGCTTCGGCCGCCTGCTCATTGATAATGGATAATTGCTTGTTTCCAAGGTCTTCTAAGATCTGCCTATCCAAGCCAACAAGATCAAACGGTTCGTCTTGAATTGTTCCAACGCTAGCAATATGTGATCCTATTTCTATCTTATGATACTTCATTAAAAAACTTTTGCACAAAGCACCTGCAAAGACCATCGGTGCAGTCAGGCGACCTGAAAAGTGACCGCCTCCTCGGATGTCATTAAACCCTGCATACCGAAGTTTCCCAGTATAATCACTGTGACTCGGTCTAGGTACAATCCTAAGATTGGAATAATCCTTGCTTCTGGTATCATGATTTTGTATCATCATACAAATCGGTGCTCCAGTTGTTTTTTCCTCATAGATTCCAGATTGAATCAAGGGTCTATCTAGTTCTCTTCTGCTGGTGGTAAGCAAACTTTGTCCAGGTGCTCTTCGCGCCATCTCTTTATGAATAAACTCCATATCTAACTCAAGTCCCGCAGGAAATCCATCAATTATCACACCAATGCTCTTTCCATGAGATTCACCAAATATGGAAACTTTCAAATTATTTCCCCAAGAACTACCCATTTCAATCCTCCAGTCTCTTCATAGTCTTTTGAAGTTCTTCTACAGAAAGCCCTTCAATCTTTGTTGTTCCAAACGCTTCAATGAAAACAAAGTCTATCTGGTTTCCTTGTTTTTTCTTATCCGTCAGCAATGCTTGATGCACTGATTCCATCGGATACTGAATTTGAACTGGTAACCCAACTTTTTTCAGAATCTCGACTAATTCTTTTGCGGTCCCTATCTTTGTGATAGAACGCTGTTCTCCTAGTTTCGTTGCGGCAACCATTCCAATTGCTACAGCTTCACCATGAGAAAGATCCACATAGTTTCCAAGGCGTTCCACGCCATGACCAACAGTATGTCCGAAGTTCAAAATCTTGCGAAGCCCTTCTTCTAATTCATCTTCTTGCACTACATGTACTTTAATTGCAACGCAACGCTGTATCCAATCTTCCATATGCTCTTTATAGTCATCCTCACCAATCATTGTGAGGATTTCAGGGTCCCAAATACACCCATATTTAATGACTTCAGCCAGCCCGGATCGAAAGATATGGTCTGTCAAGGTATGAAGCAGCTCTGGATCGATTAAAACCAAGTCTGGTTGACGAAATGCCCCAACTAAATTCTTTCCATGGACCAAGTCAACTCCGGTTTTTCCTCCCACCGATGAATCTACCTGCGCTAACAATGTAGTAGGTATTTGTACCAGATATCTAATTCCCCTCACATAGGTAGCGGCTACAAAACCAGCAACATCGCCAGTAACGCCTCCGCCAAGTGCAATAAGCATGTCATTTCTGCCAAACTGGTTTTCTCCTAGTGTATCATAGATTTCAGCAACTGTATCCAGCGTTTTAAACTCTTCTCCCGCTGGAATTATATGTACAAAAATTGGCAATTCCAACTCACTCAACATGTTGCGTACGGATTCCAGATATAGTTTTGCCACATTGGAGTCAGTTATCACGCAAATTTTTGATGGTTTTTTGTTGGATTGAATCATCGATGAGACGTAATCAGATGCCTCTTTTACAATTCCATTTCCTATGAAAATCTTCGATGTATTTTTCTCGCCTTGTAATACAAATTCTTTCATATGAACCTCTACCTTATCTTTTTTTTGCCCAATCGCATCTTCTCAATCTCATTATCCTTTTCCAGAAGCTTAGAGTTCTCTTCCCACTACATCAGCAATCGCCTTAAGCTTTCTCATAGTAGAATCAAACATTTCATACGTCAAACTTTGAGCACCATCACTCAATGCGTTTTGTGGGTCATTGTGAACTTCAATCATTAGTCCATCTGCACCCGCAGCAATTGCGGCCATGGATAATGATTCTACCATCCAAGCTTTTCCTGAAGCATGGGATGGATCAACGACGACTGGCAAGTGACTTAAATTTTTTAGTGCGGGCACAGCACTAATATCGAGGGTATTCCTTGTGAATGTTTCATTTGTTCGAATCCCTCTTTCACATAATATCACATTTTCATTTCCGCCGCTTAAAATATATTCTGCTGACATGAGAAACTCCTCTAATGTATTGGAGAACCCTCTTTTCAGCAACACTGGAATTCTTGCCTTTCCAAGCTCAATTAGTAATTCAAAATTCTGCATATTACGAGCGCCAACTTGAAAGCAGTCCACTTTGCCAATGAATTTTTCCACATGAGCAGGATTGGTGATTTCCGTTACGATTGGAAGTCCCGTCTCTGCCTTTGCAATGTTTAGTAAGTCTAGTCCTTCCGCTTTTAGACCTTGGAAAGAATACGGTGAAGATCTAGGTTTCCATGCACCCCCACGAATGATTGTTGCCCCAGAATCTTTGATATGTTTTGCGATATCCACAATCTGAGGTTCCCCTTCTACAGAGCACGGTCCTGCCATTACAGCAATCCTTTTGCCGCCAACCTGAACGCCACCCACATTTACAATCGTGTCTTCGAGATGCATTTTTCGATTCGCTCTTTTATATGGTTCTTGAACCTTAATAATCTTGTCCACATAATCACTTAGATACGCCGAACTTCTATCAATGGTTGTGGTATCTCCCACTACTCCAAGGATTGTTTTTTCAGCACCAACAATTGGGCAAACTTCTACATCATAACGACTAAGCCATCCTGAGATTTTATTAATATCTTCTTGTGTCGTTCCATTTTTTAATACAATAATCATTTTTTCATTCTCCTTTTTGGTTTCAGTGATAAATACTTCTACGGATAGCCGATTGAATAGCAAAAAGTCTGAAATAAAACAAAAAAACCCTTCATCCCTACAAGGGACGAAAGGTTGCAATTTATATCTTCCGCGATACCACCCAAATTCAGTACTGTGTTGCACTGCACTCGTTTTCAAATACTGTAAAACAATATTCTATCCCTATAACGTGGGAATACGCCTAAGCCTACTATTGTGTTCAGCCTGGAGCTCAAGAGGGAACTTCACAACAACTTCTCTAATACCCACTTCCAGTCATGATGGGTAATCCCTGCTAGGTCCCTTGTTCCTACTTTCCTCTTTCATAGCTTTTTACTATTATCGATTAAAACTATGCTAACCGCAAATCAATCATTTGTCAAGATATTTTTATTTTTTTTCTTGAATCTTGTCTAAACTAGCATGGAACTGTTCTGCAGCAATACAATCATTTTCAATTTGTCTTGCAAGATTTTCTACACTGTCAAATTTTATTTCAGGGCGTATTCGTTCTAAGAACTCAACACGAATATTTTTCCCATATAAATCCTTGCTAAAATTAAAAATATGTGTCTCAATATTCTTTTTATTGTCTCCTATGGTTGGTTTGATTCCAACGTTAGTCACCCCTTGATAGCACGTTCCATTATAATTGCAATAGGTCACATATACCCCGTGTGCAGGTGTAACCATAGCTTCATCAATTAGAATATTAGACGTAGGAAATCCTATGGTTCTGCCAATTCGATTTCCTACCACAACTTCCCCACCAACAGAATAATTTCTGCCCATATATTTTTTGCATTCACCAACTCGACCTTCACCAATGAGATTACGAATAAAGGAACTACTCACCAAGTTTCCGTCAATTTTAAAAGGTTCTAAAACATGAATTCCGAATCCATTTTTCAATCCTTCTGCCATCAGTGTCTCTGGGCTACCCTCAGCATGATAACCAAAATGATAATTAAACCCACAATACGCTTCTTTCATGCGAAATGAACCAAGCAAAAGCGTCTGAATAAACTCGTGGGCGGATAGGTGCATAATTCTATCATCAAACTCAAGGGAAAACAAATAATCCACTCCAAGAGATTTAATAATCTGCGCTTTATCCTCAGGATACAAAATATTCTTAATAACAGGTTTTCCTGCCAATACGTTCTTGGGATGGTTTGCAAAGGTAAAAACAGCACTCTTGAGCCCTGCCATTTTTGCACTCTTTACCGTTCTGCGAATTAATTCCTGATGCCCCTTATGGACACCATCAAAATTGCCTAACGCAACAACGGTTTCTTTTATATTTTTAATTTCATCAAGTGTATTAAATTGCTTCATATCTGATCCCTGCCTAAAGAAAATAAATCTAATTTGGCTTACTAGCCTTACAAAATCATAATACCCCGTTCGAAAGACTTCATCAATCACTTAGTCAAAAATACTTCTGTCATTGGCAAATATTTTGTCGGCAACCAGTTTTTTTTCTTCAGAATGATAAAATGCAACTCCAATAAAAACTTGTGAGTTATTCTGGGAATTTTCATCTGCCAAATAAATATTATATGCTTCCCGATATTCAGGTCTTACCTCAATATGTGGTTTTACGTTTAAGTAAGTTGGTTCTTTTGAGATGGTAACTTCGCTGATGCGAAGATGACCTCCATTTGCAAACCACTTACCACGGTCTTTATGAACAAACCCTTTTCCAAAATGAACCAGTGGAAAATCAGGTTCCAAAAGATACGGTTCTACTCCATTGATTTTCATCTCTTCAATAGTGACTGTATGATTTAAATCAAAAGCTCCGCTGGCTGTACGAACTAGAAAACTCATGGCTGCTCCACAGCCAAGTGCACGTCCCGTATCATGACAAATTGCTCGAATATATGTCCCTTTTGAGCACGTTACATCAAAGAGTACCTTTCCAGTTGTTGTGTTACAATGGACAACCGTAATATTCTTAACGTAAACCTCTCTCGGTTTAACCTCAACTTGCTCTCCATTTCGAGCATATTCATACAATCGCTTTCCATTGACACGTACTGCTGAATAGTTTGGAGGATACTGTGAAATCAGCCCTTGAAAGGAGGACAAAACTTGCTCAATTTTATTTTTCTCCTGGGGAATCCGATCTGGCATATGAGTCAAAACTTCACCCCAAATATCCTGAGTATCTGTTTCTATCCCAAGTTGCATTTCACAGCGATATTGTTTCAAATCCAAATCCAAATATTCTGTAATTCTAGCCGCGCTTCCAATACATAAAGGAAGTACACCGACCGCCATTGGATCAAGTGTACCCGTATGTCCTATTCTCTTTATTCCAGTTAATCTTCTAAGCATAGAAACTCCATCATGTGAAGTCATTCCCGCCGGTTTGAGAAGATTGATAATCCCATCTCGAATCATGCCTTATCTGTTTCCTTATCTGTTTCCTTATCTGTTTCTACGCATTGCAAGTGGGCGGTTATCGCATCAGCAATCAATTTCTTTGCTTCGTTCAAAGGAGCATGTATGGTGCAGCCTGCAGCCTTTTTGTGACCGCCTCCCCCAAAGATTTGGGATATTTCTGACACATCTCCATATGTCTTGGATCGCATGCTGACTTTAATTTCATTGGGTCGTAGTTCTTTCAAAAATCCTGAAATTTCAACACCGCTAATGTTTCGAAGGGTCTCAATAATCCCTTCTGTCTCTTCCATCAAAGCACCCGTTTTATTTAGCATTTCCGTCGTTACGTAGGCAATATCCGCTTTTCCATGACAAAGCATTTCAATGGTACCAATTACTTCATTCATAATCTTTAACTTTTCATGTCGAATGTTTTGATATATTTCAACACTAATTTTTTCCAAATCAATCCCGATATCAAACAACTCTGCAACAATCAAGTGGGTCTTTTTCGTTGTGTTGGTGTATTGAAAATTGCCTGTATCAGTTGTAATCGCGGTATAAATTGCCTCAGCAACTGTTACATCAATATCAGCATTCATTGCCTTCAACAATTCAAAAATAATTTCACCAGTTGCTGCTGCATTCTCATCGATATAATTTAATTCTGCAAAAAAACTATTTGTACGATGGTGATCCACACAAACACTGGTTTTTCCAGTTAAGAATTTTTCTTTTCTCTTGAAAAACCGCTGAATATCACTACAATCAATTGAGATAGAGATATCAGGATTTTCTATGATCTGAGAATCATACGTACAATAATCCTCTTCTAAAAACATCAAGTAATTAGGAATATCATCCTCTATCAAAATGTACGCTTGCTTTCCCATGAGTCTAAGGGCCCTACATAATGCTATGGACGATCCCAAAGTATCTCCATCCATAAGGATGTGTGGATATAGCAATATAGATTCTGCTTCTTTTAATTTATTCGCTATCTGTATCAAGTTGTTCTTCATCATCTTCTACCGTTTTTTCTATCCCTAGATTATCAAGTATCTTTGAAATATGTCTTCCGTATTCTAAAGATTGATCCATCTTAAAAACCAAATCTGGCACGTGTCTCAGTTTAATTTGTCTACCAATTTCTTTTCGAATCAATCCTTTTGCGCTCTTAAACGCTGCAAGAACATCATTCTTTTCATCATTTGCAGATTCACCTGAGTTTGAACTTCCCAAAGCGGAAATATAAATTGTGGCATAACTGCCATCTTCAGTCACTTCCACTGCCGAAACACTGACAATTCCAGTCAACCTTGGATCTTTGATTTCTCTGAGGATTAGATCGCTGACGATTTTTCTGATTTCTTCACCAAGACGACCTTTTCTATAACCCTTCCCCATTCGTTTACCCTCTATCTATTTTCTTTCTACTTCTTCCATCTTAAAGGCTTCTACGATGTCCCCTTCTTTGATGTCATTATAGTTTTCTATACCAATACCACACTCATACCCATGATTGACTTCTTTCACATCATCTTTAAATCTCTTTAAGGATGATATTTTTCCCTCATGAATCACAATGCCGTCACGGACCAGTCTGATTTCAGCATTACGCAGAACTTTTCCTTCCAGAACGTAAGCACCGCCGATGATACCAATATTCGGCACCTTAAACGTATTTCTGATCTCAAGTTTACCTAAGACTACTTCTTTAAACATAGGGTCAAGCATGCCCTTCATTGCAGATTCTACTTCATCAATCACATCATAGATAACACGGTAAGTTCTAATTTCAACGCTTTCTCTGTCTGCCAGCAATGTGACACCTGAACTTGGTCTTACGTTAAAAGCGATAATAATCGCACCAGATGTATTTGCAAGCATTACGTCTGACTCTGTTACGGTACCAACACCAGAATGGATAATTCGTACTTTAACATTTTCGTTTTTCAATTTTTCCAATGACTGAGTCAGTGCACCAACAGAACCTTGTACGTCACCTTTGATAATCAAGTTCAGTTCTTTTATTTCCCCTTCTTGAATCTGACTAAACAATTGTTCTAATGTGATGCTAGAATTTCTAGCCATTACTTCTTCCCGTAATTTAATTCTTCTATTTTCAGCGATTTCTCTTGCAACACGATCATCCTTCAAAGCATTAAACTCATCACCAGCTTCTGGAACTTCAGTTAATCCAAGAATCTCTACCGCAGTTGCTGGGCCAGCTTTATGAATACTGTCTCCCTTAAAGTTTGTCATTGCCTTAATTCTACCACAACAAGTTCCTGCCACAACACTCATTCCAGCTTGAAGTGTACCGTTTAGTACCAATAAGGTTGCAACCGCACCTCTTGCTTTATCCAATCTGGCTTCAATAACGGTCCCCATTGCGAAACGATTCGGATTTGCTCTTAGTTCAAGTACTTCCGCTTGAAGCAAAATCATTTCCAGCAAATGATCAATTCCTTCACCAGATTTGGCGGAAACAGGAACACAAATTGTATCTCCGCCCCATTCTTCAATAAGAATACCATGTTCAGTCAAATCTTGTTTTACACGAGTTGGATCTGCTCCAGGCTTATCCATTTTATTAATTGCGACAATAATCGGAACATTCGCTGCTTTTGCATGACTAATTGCTTCGATTGTTTGTGGTTTTACGCTATCATCTGCTGCAACCACTAGAACCGCAATATCAGTAACGTGAGCACCTCTGGCTCTCATTGCGGTAAACGCTTCATGGCCTGGTGTGTCTAAAAATACAATTTTTTGTCCATTTAAAAGAACTTCTGATGCTCCGATATGCTGAGTAATACCACCAGATTCTGTGGATGTCACATTGGTCTTACGAATCGCATCAAGTAATGAAGTTTTACCATGATCAACGTGTCCCATAACAGTAATGATAGGAGGTCTGTCTTTTAAATCCTCCTCTTTATCTTCAAACAGTTCAAGACCTTCTTCAACCATTTCTTTCTGTACTTTTCCTACAAGGATTGGAACCCCTAAATCTTCACCTAAAACTACAACCGTATCTTCATCAATATTCTGATTGATGTTTGCCATAATTCCTAGCTTCATCAGTGCCATAATAACCTGAGAGGTAGACTTTTCAATTTGATCAGCAAAACCTGCAACGGTGATTGGAACATTAATAATCTTTGTTCCAGGAGCCAATTCTTCCATATTGATTTCTGGTTCAACCTGTTTTGGTTGTTTTTGTTGTTTTTGTCTTACAGGTTTTTGAAGCTGTTGTGGGCCGTTCTGATTTCTCTGTGGTCTGTTATTATTGTTGTTATTATTGTTGTTATTATTGTTGTTAGTACTATTATTGTTGTTCTGTCCAGGTCGATTTCGGTTATCTTGCGGATTGGTATTGTTGTTTCTTTGAGGAGGTCTTCCATCGCCCGGTTGGTTTCCACTCGGCTTATTATTCTGTTGTGGTCTTTGGTTTCCTTGAGTTCCCTGTCTCGTATCATTTGGTTTTTGATTCATTTCTCTTCTTTCATTTCCTTTTGCCTGATTATCTTCATTTTTGAACTGACGAGTTTGTTGTCCTTGATGAGACGTTGGTCTTTGCTGCTGTGTTCCGTTATTGTTTCGTGGTGCTCCTCCTTGTGGTCTTGTTCCATTCGGAGTGCTTCTATTCTGTTGCGTAGTTCCTTGGGATTGCCTTTGACCATTAGAAGAACTCTGGTTGTGAGATGAGTTTTGAGCATGATTTATGCTCTGATTATGGGATGAGTTCTGGGTATGATTCGTACTTTGTGTATGAGATGAGTTCTGCATACGGTTATCATTTTGTGGATGAGTCTGTCTTTGTTGAGGTTTCTGTGTGTTTCCCTTAACCCCTCTTGTTTCAGGGCTTGCGGTCGGATGCGTTGCAGCTTTCACCACAACTTTTACATCTTCCTCAACGTGAGTACCTTCATTCTTTTTCGGTGCTACCTTTACAATTTTTGTTTCCGCTCCACTTTTTCCACGAAGCACCGTGTTTTTTAATGCGATTACATCCATATCTGATAAAACGCTCATATGGCTCTTGGCATCAATACCCATAGCGTTTAGTTTATCTAAGATATCTTTACTACTCATATTCAGTTCTTTTGCTAATTCATGTACTTTTAAACTGGACATAAGAACACCTCCATTCTATTATTTTCCGTCAATTTCTTTTAATATAACGTCTGCAAAGTTTTGATCAGTTACGCCAAAAATTCCTCGTTCCTGGTTTCCTGACACCCTTGACAGTTCATCTGATTGTCCATAGATACGTAATGGAATTTTCTTTTCTTGTGCGAGCTTCGTCAGCTTTTTTGCTGTATTTTCAGATATATCCTCTGAAAGAATTAGCAGTTTTAGCTTATTTTGCTTGATCGAATGAAAACAAGTATGATAGCCCGATACCAATTGTCTTGATTTGGCTGCAAAGCCTAAATAACTATCAATCTTTTTTTTCATGCTCAGCTAGCTCCTTAAACAAATTGTCCAGCTCTTGTTCTCCTATTTCTACCTCTAAACCTCTGCCTATAGCCTTTTTCTTTCTGGCTTTGGAAAAGCACTCTGTGTTTGGGCACAGATATATTCCTCTACCATTTGCTTTTCCCGTCAAATCTATTTTAGGACCGTCTTCGGATGCAACGATACGAATCAATTCTCTTTTCGCTTTTGATTCCATGCATCCTACGCATCTGCGCATAGGAATCTTCTTTGTTTTCATTGAAGCACCCCCTTTATCTTTTGCTATTGTTTTTTATACGATCCACATTAGGTGATTGTAGTGAACTATTCTACTTCGACAATTTCATATTCTTCGTTAGAAGAAATATCATCTAACCCATCTTCTTCGTAGTCATACTCTTTGTTTTCAGTTTCATCGTATTGCACATCATCTGGGAAGTACTGAGAATGACTTTTAATATCTATTTTCCATCCGCAAAGTTTTGCAGCCAATCTTACATTTTGGCCTTCTTTACCGATAGCCAAAGAGAGTTGATAATCAGGTACTACCACAGTAGCCGACTTACCATCATCGTTAATAAATACTTTTTCAACTTTTGCAGGACTTAACGCGCTGCTAATGAGTTTTTCAGGATCTTCACTCCAGTTGATAATATCAATTTTTTCTCCAAAAAGCTCATCCACAATGGTCTGCACTCTTGTTCCTCTTGAACCAACACACGCGCCCACTGGGTCAACATTTTCATCCTGAGTAAAAACAGCCATTTTCGTTCTAGAACCGGCTTCTCTTGAAATACTCTTAATTTCAACAACACCTTCCTGAATTTCAGGGACTTCTAGCTCAAACAACCGCTTAACAAGCCCCGGATGAGATCTGGAAAGGTATACTTGAGGACCCTTTGTAGTCTTTTTTACGTCCATGATGTAAACTTTAATACGGTTATTCATCACATATTTTTCCCCAGGAACTTGCTCTGTTGTAGCCAAAATTCCTTCCGTTTTTCCCATGTTGATATATACCGTATCATTGCTGATTCTTTGAATCACTCCTGTGATAATTTCTGATTGGCGATTTGAATAATCGTCATAAATCAATCCTCTTTCCGCTTCTCTGATTCTTTGTACCACAACTTGTTTTGCCGTCTGAGCAGCAATTCTTCCAAAATCTCTTGGTGTAACCTGTGATTCAATTACATCACCAAGCTGAAATTTCGGATCGATTTCTCTTGCATCTTCAAGGGATACTTCAATAAGATTATCATAAACATCTTCCACAACATCTTTTCTCATATATACTTCAATATCACCAGTTTCTCTGCTAATATTTACTCTGACGTTTTGAGATGTACCATAATTTTTCTTATATGCAGATACAAGCGCAGATTCAATAGCTTCAATCAAAAGATCTTTTGATATTTCTTTTTCTTTTTCTAATTCCTCTACTGCTTTAATAAATTCTCTGTTCATTGTAGTTCAATACTCCTCCTTAAAAAATAACAGCGAGCTTTGTTTTTGATACTTTTTCCATCGGTATTTCAATTCGATTTTCTTTTTCATCTATGATTACAAGATTCCCTTCCTGCAATCCTTCAAGCTTACCAAACAGCATTTTTTTGCCTTCGTATGCCTGGTAAAGATGAACATCAACAAATCGTTCTGCGTACCTCACATAATCCTGTTCTTTTAACAGTGTTCGATCCATACCCGGAGAAGAAATCTCCAGATAATAATTTTGTTCAATCGGATCAATTTCATCCAATTTTTCACTCAAATATCGGCTAACCTTTTCACAGTCATCCGTGCTAATTCCTCCATCTGATTCGTCTAGATGGTCAATATACACGCGCAAGAACCAATCCTTGCCCTCTTTTACAAATTCAACATTGTAAAGTTCATATCCGTTTTCGTTAAAAAAATCGCCTAAGACTTCAGCAACGAGGTCTTTTATTTTCATTTTTGCCATTTCTATTCCTCCGAATAGACCATGTCTATTCTTCATTTAATTGTAAAGCAACATGCTATTCCTGTTGCATTTCATACGAAAAAAATGACCACAAAAGTGAAAGAGTGGGATTGCCCACTCTTTTACGTACCAGTCAAGATTTATTCTACCCTTATACGATAGCATAGAAGCATCGCCTTTGCAAGTTTTTTCTGGCAAATGGAGCAATTTATTTACATTTGCTCATTTAAAAAAATGGTTTAAAATAAACAGATTTGATCTGAATCAGGGATATCCGCTAGGACCCCATGATTGGTCAATGCTTCTACCGCTGTCTTGTTTACCTTTGCTCTGTTTCTCATATCATCTACCGAAATAAATGGTTTTTTTTCATACTCCGCAACAATTGCTTTTGCAGCGCTTTCTCCGACCCCAGAAAGAGCCACAAATGGGAGAAGAACTTTTCCATCTACTGTCAAGAATCTGGTTGCATGAGATTTTCCGATTTCTGCTGGAGAAAATTCATATCCTCTCGCAAACATTTCATAAGCAACTTCTAAAACAGTAACTTCGTCCTCTTCTTTTTTCGTAGCATTTTTCCCTTTAGCCTCTATCATTTCAATCTTAGCTCTTACTGCTCTTGGCCCTTTCAAAATGGTCTCCGCATCAAATTCACTTACCTTTGTTGTAAAAAATACGGAATAAAACTGTGCCGGATAGTAAACCTTATAGTATGCAATGCGGTATGACATCATCACATATGCCACGGCATGGGCCTTGGGGAACATATACTTAATTCTTCTGCAAGATTCAATATACCACTCAGGCACATTATTTGCTTCCATCAAGTTCGCTTCATCTTCGGTGATTCCTTTTCCTTTTCTGACATTTTCCATAATCTTAAATGCTGTTTTATTTGGGAGCCCTTTTAAAATCAAATAGTTCATGATGTCATCTCGAGTAGAGATAGCATCTTTCATTGTGGCTGAACCATCTTTAATGAAATCATGGGCGTTATTAATCCATACATCTGTACCATGTGAAAAGCCCGAAATACGAACTAAGTCAGCAAACTGGCTTGGTTGGGTATCATCTAGCATTTGGCGTACAAACTTGGTCCCAAACTCAGGAATGCCATAGCTACCATGGACAAACTTGTAATCAGGATCTTTGATATCAAGACCATCAATACCCAAAAATATGCTGTCAACACGTTTGTCTTTTAGTGGTACATTCAGTGGATCCACACCGGTCATATCCTGAAGTTGACGAATCATAGACGGCACATCATGCCCTAGGATATCTAACTTCAAAAGATTTTCATCAATCGAGTGATAATCAAAATGGGTTGTAATAATATCTGTAGTCATGTCATTTGCCGGATGCTGCACTGGGCAAAACTCATAGATTTCATGGCCTCTAGGAACAATGATGATTCCGCCAGGATGCTGTCCAGTAGTCCTTCTCACGCCTGTACAGCAATCGGTTAACCGCTCTGCTTCCCACTTATTCACCGGTTGTTGTCTGTCTTCAAAATACTTCATGACAAATCCATATGCCGTTTTTCCGGCTACCGTGCCAATTGTTCCTGCACGAAATACGTTTTCTCTGCCAAAGATATCTTCAACATATTTATGTGCTATTGGTTGGTACTCACCTGCAAAGTTTAAGTCGATATCAGGTTCTTTGTCCCCCTCAAATCCAAGGAAAACTTCAAACGGTATGCTAAAACCATCTTTTTTATATTCTGTTCCACATTTTGGGCAAATTTTATCAGGCATGTCAATGCCACAATCATAACTACCATCTGTAACAAACTCTGAATTTTTACAATTCACATTTGGACAAATGTAATGAGGTGCCAAAGGATTTACCTCAGTGATTCCTCCCATGGTTGCTGCAAAGGAAGATCCTACGGAACCTCTAGAGCCTACCAAATATCCATCAGATAAAGATTTTTGAACTAACATTTCCGCAGAGACATACATGACCGCATATCCATTATTTATGATAGAATCCAATTCTCGATCCAAACGCTTTTGTACGAGTTCAGGAAGTGGGTTTCCATAAATCCCCCATGCAGTCTCCATGCATCGGTTACGAAGTCTATCCTCAGCTCCATCAATTTTAGGTGGAAACTTACCGCTAGGAACCGGAACAACGTGTTCTATCATATCTGCAATCTGGTTGGATGCGGAAACCACAACCTCATATGCCATGTCTTTTCCGAGATAATCAAACTCTTCTAGCATTTCTTCTGTAGTGCGAAGATGAAGACCCTTATCCCCTTCAATATCTTTATATCCTTGCCCTGCCATGAGTATCTTTCGATACAAAGCTTCTTCAGGGTTTGCATAATGAGCATCACAAGTTGCTACCACAGGCTTATTTAGTTGCTTTCCAAGAGCAATTATCTTTCGATTAATCTCTTTCAATGCTTCTTGATCCTTGACGGTACCATGATCGATCAGAAACTGATTATTCACCAATGGTTGTATTTCAAGATAATCATAAAAAGATGCTGTTTCTTTGATTTCTTCTTCCGAATCATTATGAAGAACACTTTGATATACTTGCCCAGCTTCACAAGCCGAACCAATAATCAGGCCATCTCTATGTGATTCTAATACTGACTTTGGAATCCTTGGTCTCTTGTAGAAGTATTCCAAATGAGAAATGGAAACCAATTTATATAAATTTTTCAATCCTTCTTGCGTTTTTGCAAGAATCATGATATGGAATGTCGGCTTCGATTTATAGTCAATGGTGCCCTGATCCTTAGAGTCATCATAAAGATAACCTTCTACACCATAAATAATTTTCATATCCAATTTGCTTTTTTTTACGGTCTTTGCTGCTTCTGGAAAACCTTGCACAACCCCATGATCTGTGATGGCAATCGCTTTTTGTCCCCATTTGGCCGCAGTTTTTATCATATCACCAATCTCATTGAGCCCATCCATGGCGCTCATCTTTGTATGGGCATGCAGTTCAACTCGCTTCTTTTCACTTTCATCTTTTCGGCCTTCAACCTCAGTTTTTTGCAAGTCTTTACCCATAAGAACCATTACATTCTCATATGTATCGAATTCCATGTTGCCGCGGATTTTTACATAGTTACCCTGTTTGACATTTTCATCTATTTCAGTCCATTTGTTTTCTGAAACAAACAGCTTCACACATAAGGAGGTCGTTTTGTCCGTAACTAATAATGTAACAAGTTTTTTGTTATTCTTGATGGTTCTAGCATCTTTACGGAATAACATACCTTCTACGGTAACAACACCGCTATTCTCATTTAAACTCGACATAGGAACCGGGCGATCCATAATATTTTTTCCCATGATTCTGTTACCAACCATAGGCTCTTCTTTTTCACGTCGTCGCCATTTTTCGCCACCGGAGTTATTATCTTTTCCTGCACCTGGCGAACTATTTGTTATACTCTGACTTGCAGGATTCGCAGCAGCATTTTTTTGAACTTTGTCTGCTTCTGCCAATTCTTTCAATGAAAGTTCTTCTTTTTCTTTTGCTGTAAATTTATAGTTGTCTTCATGATTGGCAAAAATTACTTTCGCATCAATTCCAAAATCCCTTTTGAGGTACTTGGCAAATGGTACAGAAACTTTTTCATTCAATTGATTCACTGCCACTGAGCCAAGAGCCATAATTGTTATAATTCCCTGTTCAAAGGTAAATTCATCGGGGAAGATTGTTTTTGTGATTGCAGCATAGCTGCCATTGATTTCATGAATCATGTATTCGATATAATGCTTTAAAATTTCTTTTTCTGTCAAGATTACATCTTCATAGTGAAATTGAAGAGTTACTCCGTTTAATCCTGCCACTTCATTTGCCATCAACTGACATATTCTATTTGAATCCTCAAATGGTATTACAAAGTTCAAACGAATATCAATAGAAAGGACAGCTGTCTCTTTTGAAACAACTGCCTTTTCAATCGTATACTCATATGCATCTTTTGGGTGCTTTCCTATGCGATTCCAGTGTATTGTGTTTTCTATTAAAGCTTTCAATGACCATTGCCTCCGTTACTGTCCTTTTCTTATATTTTTTCTTTTTCTTCCTTTACCAGCTCAGAAAAAGATGTCGCCAATCCGGCAAGACCTTGAATCTCCGATGGAATAATAATCTTTGTAGCTTTTCCATCAGCGGCGGCTTGAAATGCCTCAAGACTTTTCAATGCAATGACCTGCTTTGTAGGATCTGATTCTACCAACATTTTAATTCCGTCAGCGGTAGCTTTCTGAACTAAAAGGATTGCTTGAGCACTACCTTCTGCCTCTCTAATCTGGGCTTCTCGTTTTGCCTCTGCCGCCAAAATCATAGCCGCTTTATTCGCTTCTGCGTTTAATATCGCAGACTGCTTATTTCCTTCTGCGATGAGGATAGCAGAAGTTTTCTCACCTTCAGCTCGAAGGATTGCTTCTCTTCGTTCTCTTTCTGCTCTCATCTGCTTTTCCATTGCTTGTTGGATATCTTTTGGCGGAACTATATTTTTTACTTCTACTCGATTGATTTTGATACCCCAAGCATCAGTTGCTTCATCCAAAACAATTCGAATCTTTCCATTGACGTGCTCTCGGCTTGTCAATGATTCATCTAATTCCAAATCACCAATGATATTTCGCAATGTTGTTGCCGTCAAATTTTCAATGGCAGCCATTGGATTTTCTACACCATAAGCATATAATTTTGGATCTGTAATCTGAAAATAAATAACCGTATCAATTTCCATCGTTACGTTATCTTTCGTGATTACTGGCTGTGGTGGAAAATCAATGACATGCTCTTTTAACGAAACCTTCCTTGAAATTTTATCTATCAAAGGAATTTTAATATGCAGTCCAACCTGCCAAGTAGTCTGATATGCCCCGAGTCGTTCTACCACGTAGGCACGTGCCTGTGGCACAATGCGAATGTTCGTAACAATTAAAAAGATAAGAATGATAATTAAAAGTAGCATTGAAAATGCAGTAATAATAGGCATTATTCTTCTCCCTTCCGCTCAACGATGAGCTTAACCCCTTCTAATCCAACGATTATTGCTAAAGACCCTGCCACCAAAGATTGTTGATTATCTTTGGTGACTGCAGTCCACACCAATCCATTTAATTTGACTTGTCCTGGCTGAAATGGTTTAATTTCTTCTGTTACAAGAGCAGTCTTTCCTACCACCTGATCAACATTATTCTTCTCATGACCAATTTTTAGTTTTTTCTCTGCAAGTGGTCTTGTAAAATACAAGAGCAAAATTGACACTACTAAGAATACAATGATTTGTATTGCCAAAGGACCACCTAGCAACGCAACCAAGCAGGCAGCTACAGCACCAATGGTAAACCAAATGGTAGTCAGTCCCATGGTGACTGCTTCGATAATCGCAAAAATCACCCCAATCACAATCCAAATCAATGGTTCTGATAATAATACATCTAAAATCATAATCTCCCCCTTTTGTTTATATACACCTAGATATCAGCCTTATTGATATATACTGATTTCGATTTGAGGTAAAAATGTTAATATAGATTTTATTTTATCCGTTACAATTCGTTATATCAAAACGTTTCTTCCTCGATGAACTGAATCAGTTCTTTGGCAATATTCTCTTCTGGTATGGTTCTCACAATCTCTCCATGCTTAAAAATTAATCCCTTGCCTCTTGTGCATGCAACTCCAAAGTCTGCTTCTTTTGCTTCCCCTGGACCGTTGACCTCGCAACCCATAACCGCCACAGTAAATGATGGAATGTTTTTTTCTTTTAATCTAGATTCAATTGGCTGAAGCATTTTTTCCACTTGTTTTGTAATACGATCCAAGTCTACCCCACATCTGCCACAAGTAGGACAGGAAACAAAACGAATCACATGATTTCGCAAATCAAGAGACTTTAAAATTTCATTTGCATAATAAACCTCGTTGACAGGATCTCCAGTCAACGAAACCCGTATGGTATCTCCAATGCCTTCTAACAGCAAGGCTCCGATGCCCACAGCCGATTTAACCTTTCCACTTTCTATGGTACCTGCTTCTGTGATGCCAACATGAAAGGGGTACGGAATTGATTCCGCTGCCAATTTATGAGCTTGATAATTCAATCTTACATCAGAAGATTTGATAGATACTACGATTTGATCAAAATCCATATCTTCAACAAGCCGAACATTTTTTTGTGCACTTTCTGCTAGTCCAGCCGCGGTTACACCACCATATTTTTGAATCAATTCTTTCTCAAGTGATCCAGAATTTACTCCGATACGCATTGGAGTTCCATATTGTTTAGCCGTATCTACCACAGTTTTCAACCGTTGAACACTTCCAATATTTCCAGGATTGATTCGGACCTTGTCCACACCATTTTGGATGGCAGCAATAGCCAGACGATAATCAAAATGAATATCTGCTACCAATGGTATCTTGATATTTTTCTTGATTGCTATCAAAGCGTCTGCAGCCTCCATATCAGGAACTGCACAACGCACAATCTCACAGCCAGCCTCTTGTAGCCTTATGATTTGACTTGTGGTAGCTTCAATATCTCTTGTATCTGTATTGGTCATTGATTGTATTGAAATTGGAGCAGTGCCACCAATCATTACTTGACCCAAACGAATCATCTTACTCATTAGAAAAACCTACCTATGTCTTGGAATGTAATATATATCATAAGTCCAAAGAGAAGCATCATACCAACTAAATGGATTTTACCTTCCATATCATCTGAGATTCTCTTTCCTGTAAAGAGTCGAATAATTAAGAACAACAATCGTCCTCCGTCGAGAGCAGGGAATGGAAGCATATTGACTACTGCAAGATTTAAGCTAATCAATGCAGTCAATTGCGCTACATAAATCAATCCCATTTTAGCAGTATCTCCAACCATGTGAACAATGCCAACAGGACCAGTCAACTGGCTGGTTGAAACCTCTCTCGTAATAAGCTGACCGATGACTTTTACCATATCTGCGCCCATGGTTATCGTGCTTTCAGTACCCACTATAACTGCTCTCATTGGGTTTTTTGAGAGAACTGGCGTAATCCCAATGATTTTTCGCCCATCATCAGAATTTACAACGTCTACAGAAACCGTTTTTAAAGCTCCGTCTCTCTCTACCGTCACATCAATAGACTCTTTTTCAGTTTCTCCGATGGCGGTTGTAATGTCAGTCCACTTATCCACCGTGGTTTGATCCACTTCAACAATTTGATCCCCCGGAAGAAGGCCTGCATTCATGGCAGGTAAATCAGGTGTTAATTCACCGATACTGGTAGTAGGCATCCCCACAGATATATAGATAGCAGCAACAATTAGAATCGCCAAAATTAAATTCATAAAAGATCCCGCTACAATGACGAAGGCTTTTGCTAAGAACGGTTTATTATTAAACGCTGACTCATCGTCAGAGTCTTCATCTTCTCCTTCCATCTTGCAGTATCCACCAATGGGTAATGCACGAAGCGAATACTCTGTATCTCCTTTTTTAAAATGGAATAAAAGAGGGCCCATGCCTAAAGCAAACTCGTTGACCTTGATTCCTACAGATTTTGCAGTAATAAAATGACCAAATTCATGGACAAAAATGAGCAAACAAAATATTAGAATCGCATAAATAATCATCATGACAAATCCCCCCTAACTTGTTCATCGATTTGCAATATCGTTTCTAAATCCATCTGATAAACAGGCACATGCTGTTCCAAAACGGTTTCAATTGTATTTTGAATATCTAAAAATCCAATTTTCCCCTCTAAAAATTGTTGCACCAAGACTTCATTTGCTGCATTTAAAACAACTGGATAGCTTCCTCCTTGCTTGATTGCTTCGTAGGCAAATTCAAGGCACTGAAACGTATCAAGATCGGGCTTTTCGAATGACATCATTGCTAATTGATAAAAGTCTACACCAGATATTTGGTTTTCTAGTCTGTCAGGATAAGAAAAAGCATATCCAATCGGCACACGCATATCTGGAACACCCAGCTGTGCAATAATAGAATGGTCTTTATATTCTACCATAGAATGAATCACGCTTTGTGGATGTACCACAACTTGAATCTGGTCTGCCGAAACATCAAACAACCATTTTGCTTCAATGACTTCAAGACCTTTGTTCATCATAGTAGCTGAATCAATGGTAATTTTGCTTCCCATCTTCCAGTTGGGATGGTTTAATGCTTGCTCCAGTGTAACCTCTTTTAGCTGGTCTTTTTGATATCCTCGAAATGGTCCTCCCGAAGCTGTCAAAATAATTCGATTCACGTCCTTTTCTTGATTTCCCTGCAACGCCTGAAAAATAGCACTATGTTCACTATCTACAGGAAGCATTTTCACCTTTGCTTTTGCTACTGCATCGGTTATCAGCTCGCCCCCTGCTACCAGAGTTTCCTTATTGGCAAGTGCGATATCTTTACCCGCTAAAATACCATAGTATGTAGGCAAAAGTCCCATCATCCCCATGAGAGAATTCAAAATTATATCGCTATTGCTTTCTTTCGCGGCAGCAATCAGTCCTTCCATCCCAAATAGAAATTCGGTACTGGAATATTTTTTCTGTAACGCCATTGCATCCGCTTCTCGCCACACCACAGCAAGTGGAGGATTGTGAATTTTTATTTGTGCCTCAAGAAGTTCAGTTCTAGTCCCACAAGACAAGACGGACACCGAAAACGATTCCTTATTCTCTTCAATAATATTTAATGCCTGAGTTCCAATGGAACCAGTGGAACCCAGTATTGCAATTTTTTTCATCATCTGTTACCCCTTTGAACAGCTCTTCTTATATTGTATCACATATATCTTAGAAAACCAGCGTATCGCAGATTGTCCACGAAATGATGTTATCACTCATTTATAGCAAAAACAGAACAATGTAATAATATACCATTGGTGCTGTAAAAAGTACACTATCAATTCGATCTAATACACCGCCATGACCAGGAATCAAATTCCCATAATCCTTGATTCCCATTTTTCTTTTAAAAATCGAAGCGGTTAGATCTCCTAATTGGGAAATTACGCCTCCGATTGCACCTATCACCATACAATGAAATAACAAATCAGGCACTAGGAAATAACCAAAAATGCCAGACAAGAGTATGCTTCCAACAATGCCACCGATGGATCCTTCCACTGTTTTTTTTGGACTAATGGAAGGCGCTAGCTTATGTTTTCCAATCGCAAATCCAGTAAAATATGCCATCGTATCTGTTCCAAAAGCTGTAATAAAAATTAGCCAAACAAAAATACCAAGCTCCCCTGTTTGTTCCACTAAAGTTACATGAAACGATAAAAAGATAACATAAAAGATTCCAGTCAAGGTTGCCATAGCATCTACTAGCTCTCTTTTTTCGATTCGAAATAAGTACAGCATAGATAGAATTACAACAGAAACAAGCCACAGCATATAATATTGATAATCCAATGGAAAAAATACATTAATGCTATAAAGACCTAATGCGCTGAGATTTGCAACAAGATATGATGGGTGAATATTGTCTTTTTCAAACCCATGAAAAAACTCTCTTACAGCCATCAGTCCAAGAAGGAAGCAAGCAATTATAAGAATTCTTCCTCCTACATAAAGTAACCCCAGAAGCGGAAGCATGACCACCGCAGATAAAATTCTCGTTTTCATAGAACTTATCTTCCTCCAAATCTTCTTTTTCTATTTTGAAACTCTTCAATTGCATTTTCATATTCATTTTTATTAAAATCTGGCCATAATACTTCTGTAAAAACAAATTCACTATATGCACTTTGCCAAAGCAGGTAATTGCTCAGTCTTTTTTCTCCACTCGTTCGAATAATCAATTCTGGATCTGGTATCCCTTGAGTATAAAGGCATTCTCCAATCATCTCTTCAGTAATATCATCTGCCGTCATCTGACCTGTTTGAATTTTTTCTCCTAATATTTTAAAGGAGCGTAGAATTTCATCACGTCCTCCGTAATTTAATGCAATATTAAATTGTAACCCAGTATTATTTTTTGTTGTTTTCAAAGAACGTTCTAGACTTTTTACTGCATCTTTCGGCAATTTGCTGTAATCCCCAAGAATTCTAACCTTAACGTTATTACCATGCAACTCCTTTAATTCTTTTTCGACATAAAGAATTAAAAGTTTGAAGATGCCGCTTACTTCTTCTGCCGAACGTTTCCAATTTTCTGTGGAAAATGCATAGACAGTTAGATACTTCACACCCAAACTTGAGGATGCTTTGACGATTTCTTTTACGGTCAACATCCCTGCATTATGACCTGCCATCCTTGGCAGGCTCTTTTTTTGTGCCCATCTCCCATTTCCATCCATAATGATGGCTACATGGGATGGAATTTTTTCTAAATCAATCATATTTTACACACCGTTAATACTACGCTTTGCTTTTTTTGATTTTTCATTTGCTTTATTTCATTCTCATCATCTAATTTTGAAAGTTGAACCTTTATCACTCGTAATGTGCCACTTTGCAGCGGATTTCTATTTGGTTCTGTTTCCGTTACAACAAAAGTGAGCCCTTCTGATTCCAGAAGGGCTGTTGCTTCATCTAGTTCCATGCCTAAAACATCGGGAAATTCAATCAATGGTTAGACCTCCATGATTTCCTTTTCTTTGTCAGCAACAATTGTATCTATTTCTTTAATCGTTTTATCCGTCATCTTTTGAACACTATCCAATGTTTTCTTCAAATCATCTTCTGTGAGTTCTCCAGCTTTTTCCTGTTTTTTCAGTTCATCATTTGCATCACGTCGTTCATTTCTTATGGCAACTTTAGCATCTTCGCCATATTTTTTCACAACTTTAATGAGTTCTTTTCTTCTTTCTTCTGTTACTGGTGGTAACACCAAGCGAATTGCTTTTCCATCATTTGATGGGTTGATTCCCAAATTAGCAATGTTGATTGCTTTTTCTATATCTTGAATTGACTTCGGATCAAATGGAGCAATCATTAAAGTTCTTGGATCTGGAACTGAAATATTAGCGATATTCTTAAGCGGTGTAGGGCTTCCATAATAGTCTACTAAAATCTTGTCCAGCAACGCTGCATTTGCTCTTCCTGCTCTAACAGTATTCATTTCTTCTTTTAATACTGATATACTCTTCTTCATTTTGTCATCAAGAATATTCTGTACATCTTTACTCATCATCTTATCCTCCGAATTATTTTTATTCTAATGGTTATTCAATAATAGTTCCTATTTTTTCTCCATATACAGCCCTCAGTACATTCTCTGGCTCTGATAATCCAAAAACATGAATTGGAATATTGTTATCCATACACAAGGATGCTGCAGTGGAGTCCATTACCTTAAGGCCCTTTTCCAATACTTCTTTGTGTGTTAACTGGCTGTATCGAATTGCATCTGGATTTTGCTCTGGATCATCTGAATATACAGCATCAACTTTTTTCGCTAGTAAAATTACATCCGCTTCGATTTCTGCTGCACGTAATGCTGCAGTTGTGTCTGTTGAGAAAAACGGATTTCCTGTACCTGCTGCAAAGATTACAACCACATTTTTGGATAAATGAGCCATGGCTCTTCGTCTAATATATGGTTCTGCAACCTCTTTCATCTCGATAGCAGTTTGAACTCTAGTGGGAATATCAATGGCCTCAAAAGCATCTTGCAATGCAAGGGAATTGATTACGGTCGCCAACATCCCCATATAGTCTGCGGTTGCGCGATCCATACTTTTACTTGTTCTACCTCGCCAGAAGTTTCCACCTCCTACAACGACTGCCACCTGAACATTTAGTTCAACCATTTCCTTGACTTGTTTTGCAACCATACCTAGCATGTCTTCGTTTAATCCAAATTTTGAATCACCTGCCAATGCCTCACCACTGATTTTTAAAACAACTCTTTTGTATTTCGGATCCATAACTGCGTCCTTTCCAATAAACATTTACTTAATTTAAAGGACACTATTTATAGTGTCCTTTGATTATACCATATTTCAATTAGTTGTTCATCTGTTTTGCAACTTCTTCGGCAAAATTTTCTTCTTTCTTTTCGATGCCTTCGCCTACTTCGTATCGAACCATTTCTACAACCTTGATTGCTTTTCCAAGCTCTTTTGCGGTGTTATCAATATACTGTTTTACACTGAGCTCACCGTCTTTCACAAACTTTTGCTCAATCAGGCAAGTTTCTTTCAATTCTTTCTTCAGTCTGCCAGTAACCATTTTTTCAACGATGTCAGCTGGTTTTCCTTCGTTTAATGCCTGATGTACCAAAATATTTTTTTCGCTTTCGATATAAGCTGGATCAATTGCGGATTCATCAATGAACTTAGGATTCATTGATGCAACCTGCATTGCAACGTCTCTACCCATTACAGCAACTTCTTCAGCCGTTGCATCCGTTTCAAATCCCATTACAACGCCGATTTTTCCATTTCCGTGTGTGTATCCAACATATACAACGCCTGCTGTATCACATTTTGCAAATCGTCTTACATTTAAGTTTTCACCGATTTTTGCAATTTTATTATTTAATGCGTCTTGTACTGTTCCTTCTGCCTGATAAGGTAAAGCCATAAAGCTTTCCATTTCTGTAGATTCGGCTGCAAGAGCCATATCGGCAAGAACGTTAACAAACTCAATAAACTCTTCATTTTTTGCAACAAAGTCTGTTTCAGAGTTTACTTCGATTGCTGCAGCTGTTTTTCCATCAGCAGCAAAAGCAAGTTTAACCAAACCCTGAGAAGCGACTCTTCCAGCTTTTTTAGCAGCCTTTGCAAGTCCTTTTTCACGAAGCAATTCGATTGCTTTATCCATATCTCCACTTGTTTCAACAAGAACCTTTTTACAGTCCATCATTCCTGCGCCTGTTCTTTCACGCAGTTCTTTTACCAAACTAGCGGTTACTTCCATTCTCGTAGTCCTCCTATTAAATTATTTGCTTGTTGTGATTACTCTTTGTCTTCAGCAACAGCTTCTTCTGCAGCTTCTTCTGCAAAACTTTCACCCTGATTTGCTTCGATAATCGCATCAGCCATTCTTCCTGCAATCAGTTTAACGGCACGAATTGCATCATCATTTGCAGGAATAATGTAATCAACATCATCTGGATCACAGTTTGTATCTACGATACCGATGATTGGAATTCCAAGAATTCTTGCTTCTTTGATTGCAATTCTTTCTTTTTTAGGGTCAACTACAAACATTGCTGCTGGCATACCCTTCATATCTTTAATTCCGCCTAAGAATTTTTCTAATTTTTCTAATTCAGCTCTCAGCTTGATAACTTCTTTCTTTGTCAATGCGTCAAAAGTACCATTTGTTTCCATCGCTTTGATTTCATTCAGTCTTCTGATTCTGCTGGAGATTGTTTTGTAGTTTGTTAGCATTCCTCCAAGCCATCTTTCATTTACAAAGTTCATTCCGCATCTTTTTGCTTCATCAGCGATTGCAGCTTGAGCCTGTTTTTTTGTTCCTACGAAAAGAACTGGTCTTCCAGTAGTAGCAACTTCCTTCATAAAAGCGTAAGCTTCATCAATTTTCTTTACAGTTTTCTGTAAGTCGATGATGTAGATTCCGTTTCTTTCAGTGAAGATATAAGGAGCCATTTTAGGGTTCCATCTTCTTGTCTGATGTCCGAAGTGAACACCTGCTTCTAGTAATTGTTTCATTGAAATAACTGCCATAATTTTTACCCTCCTGGTTTTTTCCCTCCACCGTGCCTTCCATTGAAATAGCCATTTACTGGCACCTATTCCGCAGTAACACGGTGTGTGAATTTAATTAATAGTTGTCTCGTTTTGAGACATATCCTCAAACACTATACACTATTACAATGCGAAAAGCAAGAACATTCTCGTATAACATTCACTAAAATGATTGAATATTGATTGTTATTCATTGTTGTTAATGTAAGGTATTCAATAGTCAGCTTTGATTTTAGGGACAGGCTTTTTGATTCCGAATATCATCTTGTCACTAGGCGCAAGATGAATCAAATCTTTTACTATCTCAGCACCAATCAGAAGTCCTGCCGCCGCTGGCACAAAGGAAATACTAGATGGGCTGCGGCTTCCATCCTCTGGCAATTCCTCTCGATGTGGTACTTCCGTAGAAAACAACACCTTCAAGTGTTTGATTCCACGTTTTGCCATTTCTTTCCTCACTGCCTTTGCTAAAGGGCATGTATTTGTTTTCTTGATATCGTCGATACGAAATTTCGTTGGATCAAATTTGTTGCCTGTACCCATTGAGGAAATCATAGGTATCCCCAAACGATAGGCTTCTTCTATCAATAACAATTTCGCCGGGACATCATCAATTGCATCTGCAACATAATCGAATTCCGCAAGGTGAAAGGATTGAAGATTGTCTTGTGTTAATCGCTCTGCACGCGCCGTCACCTTTGCTTCCGGATTAATGTCAGAGATTCGTTCCTTCATCACGTCTACTTTTACTTTCCCCACAGTACTATGAAGCGCAATGATCTGTCTATTGATATTTGTAATGTCAACCGTATCGTAATCCACAATCGTAATATCCTGTACTCCTGCTCGAACCAAGGATTCCACGATATATCCGCCAACACCACCCACACCAAAGACAATGACTTTTCTTTTTTTCAATCCCTGCAATAAGTCAGTTCCGAGCAGCATTTTGGTTCTATCAAAAATGGTTTTCATTTCACACCTCAAAATATTTTTATCTACTTGAAGATATCCCCGCTAATGATTATTTTCATAACTTCTGAGGTACCCTCATAAATTTCAGTGATTTTAGCATCACGCATCATGCGTTCTACATGATAATCCTTTATATACCCATATCCACCATGAAACTGCACAGCTTTTGTCGTAACATACATAGCAGTCTCTGAGCAAAACAGTTTTGCTTCTGCTGCCGCAACTGTACCATTCAAACCCTTATCTCTTCTGTCTGCCGCATGATATAGCATAAATTTCCCTGCATCAATACGGGTTTTCATGGCTGCCATTTCAAACGCCAATGCTTGAAATTCATTTAAACTTTTTCCAAACTGTTTTCTTTGTTTCATGTATTCTACGGTTTTATCAAAAGCACCTTGGGCTATCCCAATGGCTTGAGCGGCGATTCCAAGTCGCCCTACATCCAAAGTGGTCATTGCAACTTTAAAGCCTTTTCCGATCTCACCCAGAAGATTATCTTTTGGTACAACACAATTATCAAAAATCAGCTCTGCCGCAATTGAAGCACGGATTCCCATTTTATTCTCTTTTTTACCACGAGAAAAGCCTGGCATTCCCTTTTCAACAATGAACGCACTAATTCCCTTGGTTCCTATTGATTTGTCAGTCATAGCCATAATCACATAAACATCAGCAATACCACCACCAGAAATAAATACTTTTGACCCATTCAGCAGCCAGTGGTCTCCCATATCAACAGCAGTTGTCTGCTGCATTGCTGCGTCGGTACCGGCATTTGGCTCTGTGAGTCCAAATGCGCCCAAATGCTCTCCTGATAAAAGCTTCGGTAAATATTTTTGTTTCTGTTCTTTGGTGCCATATGTAAAAATCGGCCAGCAGCAAAGTGCATTATGCGTTTGTACAATGACGCCATGAGAGCCACATACCTTCGATAATTCTTCGATAGCCATAACGTATGTCTTAAAGTCCATTTCTGCACCACCATACTCAGAGGGAAATGGCATTCCCATCATACCCAGCTTTGCGAGCTTCGCCACAGAATCATACGGATATTTTGCGTCTTCGTCCATTTCTTCACGATATGGGGCGATTTCTGTTTCTGCAAACTTCTTTAGCATTTCCTTTAATAACAGCTGCTCTTTGGTGTAACTAAAATCCATAATTCTTTCCTCCAAGTTCTTACTTCTGCTTATTTCAATGCGATATGCATGATTTTCTTTTTATCAAGAAATACATTATTCATGATTTGAGAAATCCACCGACAATAACTGCCGATGGATTGCCGATTTCCTAATATATTTGCTGTACTACAGCACTTTATTTAAAAATGTTTGAATGCGGGGGTGTTCTGGGTTTACAAAGATATCATCTGGCATGCCATCCACTACAATCTGCCCATCATCCATAAAAATCACTCTATCTGAAATCTCACGAGCAAAGTTCATTTCATGCGTTACAATAACCATGGTCATATGCTCTTCTGCAAGATTTTTAATTACTTGAAGAACTTCTCCAATCAGTTCAGGATCCAGCGCTGAGGTTGGTTCATCAAACAGCATAATTTCTGGTTCCATAGCAAGAGCTCTTGCTATAGCCACACGCTGCTTTTGACCACCTGATAGCTGTCCAGGATATGCTTTTATCTTCTCCAAAAGCCCCACTTTACGCAACAACTCTTCTGCTATTTTTTCTGCTTCTCCTTTGCTGATACCCTTTACCATCATCGGAGCTTCAATAATATTTTGAAGGACAGACTTGTGAGGAAACAGATTGAAATTCTGAAAAACCATTCCCAAATTTCTACAAATCTTTAAGACTTCCTTATTGCTTTTATAGATTGCGTTTCCCGTACCGTCTGCTTCTGCAATATATTTGCCTTCAAAGCTAATGCTGCCTTGATCCGCTGTCTCCAAATGATTTAGGCATCTCAGCAAGGTACTTTTCCCTGATCCAGATGGTCCAATAATAGAAATAATCTCTCCCTTTTTTACTGAGAAATCAATGCCTTTCAATACATGAAGGGAATGAAAATACTTGTGCAGGTTCACGACCTTAATTATTTCTTCCATCTTGCCCTCCTAATTATAGTAAGCGTAACGCTTTTCAATATATTTGAAAATGTTGATAATCACTAGCGTCATCAGAAGATATAATACCGCAGCAACGATATATCCTTCTACACTAACAGTTCTAGACACAACAGATTTTGCATTTCTAAGAATATCTGCAAGAGCAATAACAGATACCAACGCAGTATCTTTAATAAGGGTCACTGCCTCATTTCCCGTAGGAGGCAAAATCACCTTAATTGCTTGTGGCAGGATAATTCGTTTCATTGTCATTTTATAATCCATTCCAAGAGCTTTTGCGGCCTCATATTGTCCTTTGTCTATCGACTGAATCCCTGCACGGAATATTTCTGTAAAATAGGCCCCATAGTTAAAAATAAACGTAAAATAAGCTGCAGACTCTCTGCTCAGTTCAATACCTAAAATTGGGAGTCCAAAATAGAAGAACATTAACTGTAACAATAGCGGCGTTCCGCGAAAAAGCCAAGTATAACCTTCCAAAAGCCATTTTAATGGGGTGATTTTAGTCAGTTTGCCCATGGCACAAAGCATACCAAGCGGGATCGACAATAATATGGTTACACCATATATTTTTAATGAAATAACAGCACCCTGCAAGATAAACAGAGAGATGCTTAAAAGATTATCCACTGGATAAATCCACCTTTCTTTTTATAAAAAACACGACGAAACGCAGCATTGAACCCCACGCTACGTTGTGGACATTGTCCTAGAAAGAATAAAGCCTCTGCCGAAGCAGAAGCCCTATTCCTTTATTTAATCTAAGGAGCACGCTTATTGAAAGTCTTCAGCAGTAAGCTGATCTACGTCTCTAATGACGATGTTTTCTCCAAACCATTCTGTTGATAACGCATCAATGCTTCCATCTTCATATAGTTCGTCAAGCGCCTTGTCTATAGCTTCTCTTAGTGCAACAGCACCCTGCGCACAACCAATTCCATAATACTCGTCAGAAAGGCTTTCGTCAAGTACTCTGTATTTTCCAGGGTTCTGAGCTATCGTATAGTTGATTAAGATTTTGTCGATAGCCACAGCATCTAGTCTTGAAGTTCCTAGATCCATTAAAGCCATCAAATAATCATCAAACTCAGGAATACTCGCTACAGATGTTGAAAGTACTGGATCCGCATTTAATGCCTCTAACCCTGCACTCTCCACTTGCGCGCCAACATTTTTTCCTTCCAAATCAGCCTTTGTCTGATATGGAGAATCTTGCGCTACAACCAATACCTGTTCGTTATTCAAATATGGTTTCGTGAATTCCACTTCCTTTATTCTGTCCGCAGTAATTGTATAACCATTCCAGATTACATCAATATTACCGCTGTTCAATTCCATTTCTTTTGCATCCCAATTGATTGGCTGAATCTCAGCAGTCACGCCAAGTTTTTCTGCAACTAACTTGGAAAGTTCTACATCAAAGCCAGTCAGCTCACCATCTTCGCCCACAAAACCCATTGGAGGAAATTGATCATCAATCCCAACAACTAAAGTCCCTTTATCTTGAAGGTCTGTCAAAGATGTATCAGCATTTGTAGCGGTATCAGCGCTACTATCACCATCGTCAGTTGCGCTCCCGCATCCGACCGCAAACACGCCGATAATCAATACTAGAATCAGTAAAAAACTTATTCTTTTGTTCATTTTTTGTTCTCCCTTCCTTCTCCTCATACAAATTATATTACTATTATACTTTACCGCGCTAAATTTGTAAAGTAGTAATTGTAAAACGAGAGTTTGCCTCCCTATTATAAAATGAAAGATTTCCTTCACAATTGTAAAACGAAAGATTTTTTCCAATAAAAAAGGAGCCTAATGCTCCTTTTCAATCACTTAATTATCTTCTTGTTCTCTTCTGTATGTGATTAAGTCTTCAGAAATCTCATTCGCAGCAATGGATACTGGTTTTTCAATCTCCACTTCTGTTAGTTTTGGTTTCCCGTCAATCAAATCTCTTGCTCTTTTTGCCGCTAAAACGACTAGAGTGTATCTGCTATCTGCTTTTTTTCGAATGGCATTAATTGATGGATATAACATTTAAATTTCCTCCTTGTATTTCTCAATCAATTCATAAATATCTTCAGAAACTCTGGAGTGCTCAGCCTTGATAATTGCAGACACTCTGCTGACGGCCTCACTCAGTTCTCCGTTTACTACACAGTAGTTATATTTGTCTATATAAGAAACTTCTTTTAGAGTTTCTCCTAATCTCAGGTTAATGTCTGCTTCTGTTTCAGAACCTCTTCCAGTAATTCTCTTTCTCAGTTCTGACATAGAAGGTGGTAATATAAATATAAAAATGCCTTTTGGATAGGACTCTCTAATTTTTAATGCGCCTTGAATATCAATTTCTAAAACCACATCTTTATCAGATTCTAGCTTGTCCAAAACGATATTTTTAGGCGTTCCATAATAGTTTCCATACACTTCAGCATATTCTAAAAACCCATTATTATCAATTGTTTCTAAAAACTCTTCTTTGGAAACAAAAAAATAATTTCTGCCTTCCACTTCTCCTGGTCTCGGTTTTCTTGTAGTCATAGAAACCGAAAGATCTATATCAACCTTTTCCAGCAATTGTTTACAAATTGTACCCTTTCCTGCTCCAGACGGACCGGAAACAACGAATAATAGGCCTTTGCTCATCGTAATTCCTCACATTTCCTCTATCTTTGAATATATAGGATACAACAAAATGATGGTTATTACAATACAATATTTCGTTTTCGGTTGATTATTTCTGCTGATTATCACTCTATATTTTGTACTTGTTCTCTAATTTTTTCAATTTCACTTTTTATTTCAAGAACCTTGCTAGTAATTTCTATATCATTTGCTTTTGAACCAATTGTATTTGCTTCGCGATTCATTTCTTGAACCAGAAAATCTAATTTTTTTCCATCTGGCTGATTGCTCTTCGATATAATCTGATTCAATTGCAAGATATGACTATCAAGCCTCACAAGTTCTTCTGTTATGCTACATTTATCCGCAAAGATTGCTGCTTCTAATAGAATTCGATCTTCTGGAACTATAACACTGTTTCCAACCAGTTCTTTGATTCGATCTCTTAATTTTTCAGTATAAGCCTTTTTCACTTCTGGAGATCTTTCCTCAATCAATTTCACTGCTTCTCTTATTAATTCACCTCTTTTGATAATATCTTCAGCTAGCTTTTCGCCTTCAACAATTCGCATTTCATCCAATTTTTTTGCTGCTTCTAAAACAGGTTTTTCCAAACTTTTAAAAATAGCCTCTTCATCTTCAACGTCAGGCACGGCTTTCATAACATCCGGCAGTGTGGACAAAAACTGTAAAGTAATATCACCACCAACCTCAAAATTCTTTTGAAGTTCTCTTAAATTATCATAATACTGCCTAGCCACCATAGTATTTAATCTGATATTCGTATCATCCTCTGTGAGATTTTCAACCATAATGGAAACATCTAGTTTCCCTCTTCTTGCAATATCTTTTACAGCACCCTTAAGTTTGTCCTCTGCAAAAGAATAACGTCTTGGCATTTTAACGGTAATGTCGCTGTACCTGTGGTTTACTGACTTGATTTCAACCACAATGTTCCGTTTTCCGTCAGTGAATTCGCTTCTACCGAAGCCGGTCATGCTTTTGATCATTACGAAGTTCTCCTTGCCTTGTCTTGTTATTTTTTGTTTCTATGGTATGATTAGTATATTATACTACAATAAAGGAGACTTCACAATGAGTTTTGACGGTATGGTCACTGGTTCCGTAGTGAGAGCGCTACAAAAAACAATAACCGGTGGTAAAATCGAGAAAATATATCAACCGGAAGCAGATGAAATCATATTAAACATCCACGCCGGAAAAGAAAAACATAAATTATACATTTCCTGTAACAGTAGCCACGCCAGAATCCACTTAATTCAGGAAACAGCTGCAAATCCACAAAATCCTATGGGTTTTTGTATGTTGCTTCGAAAACATTTGCAAGGTGGCCGAATTTCAGAGATTATTCAGAGAGATTCAGAAAGAGTAATTGAAATCAAAATAGACACCATCAATGAGCTTGGATATTCTGTCAATAAAAAGCTGATTGTGGAAATTATGGGAAAACACAGCAATATCATTCTCACCGATGTTTCCACAGGTAAAATCATTGATAGCATCAAACGGATCTCCATTGATGTCAATCGATATCGCCAATTACTGCCTGGGCAGATTTATGTGTACCCACCGACACAAGAAAAAGTGCCTTATTATTCTATTACAAAAGAGCAAATCAGTAATTTACTCTTTTCTAATCCAGGAAGCACATCCAAAGCTCTAGTTGGTGGCATTCAGGGTATTAGCCCTCTCATTGGAAATGAATTTGCAGATCTTTCATCTGAACAAGTATTTATAAAACTGAACAGATATGTTTCGCAAATAACGGATAATCAAGTAACCCCGAAGGTCTATTTGAATGAAGATCAAACCCCAGTTGAGTTTCATTGTTTTCCAATTGAATCACTATCGCAACACTACGAAGAGCTGGCATTTTCAGATATCAATCAAGCGTTGGATTATTATTATTCTCATAAGGATTCCTCCAACCGAATCAAACAAAAATCATCCGACTTATATCGGGCAATTAGCAGCAGTCTGGACAAATTATATTTAAAAAAGCAACGGCTATCAGAAGATCTTCTGCAAGCAGAAAACTCTGATGGGTTTCGTCTTTTTGGAGAGCTATTAACTGCGAATCTTCATTTATTGAAAAGCGGAGTCTCTGTTGCAACTGTTTTAAATTATTATGACAATACAACGATAGAAATACCTTTAGATCCTAAATATTCTCCAATACAAAATGCCCAACGATACTATAAAAAATATGGAAAATCAAAAACGGCAATTAAGGAAAAGACAATCCAATTGGAAGAGACAGAAACAGATATTTCCTACTTGGAATCTGTTCTTTCTTATGTAGAAAAAGCCGCTTCCATTGAAGAGTTGGAAGAATTACGTCAAGAAATGATTGAAGGTGGATATTTAAAAAGAAGAAAGAACAATTTCAAACCGTCCAAAAGTAAACCTATGCCTCATCAATACACCACTTCAGATGGTTTTCGCATCCTAGTCGGCAGAAACAACAAGGAAAATGATATCCTCACCTTTAAAACGGCTTCTGGAAAAGATATTTGGTTTCACACGAAAGATATCCCAGGTTCACATGTGATTCTCTTTTTAGATGGAAATCCGATTACCGAAACAGCCATCTTCGAGACAGCTTCCATTGCAGCATATCACAGTAAAGGAAAAGAATCTGAAAATGTACCCGTAGATTACACACAGGTACGACACGTAAAAAAACCTTCTGGCGCCAAACCAGGTATGGTTATTTTTACAGATAACAAAACCATATATGTTCACCCTCGGTTGCCATAGTTTTATATTGGCTCACAATGACTAAAATCCTATTTCTTATAAAAAAACAACGGGCTTCAATGAATATTACAATAGTAATATCGGTACCGTTGTTTTTGTTTTATTACCTAATGTAATGCTAGAAAGATTTTTTAATCCAATCAACCATAGATTCAATGACTTCGTCGCCTTTGGAATTGGAACTTCCATTATGGATTTCATGGAATAGTCCGTCCCATTCTTGATATTCACAGCTTTCTTTTTCTAATGTGGCAATCATTCGGCTTCCTGCCGGAAGACAAACTTGATCCCCACCTCCATGCATAAGAAGCATTTTTTTTACAATATTGTCACCCTGAATTGGAAGGATATTCTGAAGTAACGAATTGGCTATCGAAAAACCATCTAGCGCGGTTTGTACAGAAATTTTATCATGAAGCAGTTCCGTATTACCCTGTTGATGGATCACCTCTTGGTTTCCAAGAACTGTTGGATTTATTTTTGTTTTCATTTGAAAGTCAGGTTTTACTTTTGCAATCATTCCTGCTAGATGATAGAGGGATTTTGAAATCTTACGCTGAATTACAATCCATGGAGAAGTCACTAAATACGAATCTGGCAGCAGACGATATTTTCCCCTTCTCCTATAATCTAAAACAATATTTCCTCCAAGGCTATGTCCATAAAGAACAAGAGGAGTATTTGGATATTGTTTTTGCGCATATTCAATCAAACGATTGATATCTTGTAAAATTGCACACCTTGGTGCTGCATGACCCCTTGTTCCAGGAGACATACCGTGACCCCTTAAATCCATACTGACCAGTGCTATCTCATTTTTTCGAAACACTTCTCCCACTCGATCATATCTGCCTGCATGCTCTCCAATGCCATGAACCAAGCAAACTACTGCTTTTGCTTCCGCCACTTTCCAATCATACCCAACTAAATTTGTCTTTGTTCTAGGTAAAATAATATTTTGATACATGAGATGTCCTCCTTTCCTCGATACCCAAAATTCTTAATTTGATTCAAAAATCAAGTTTAAATTATTACAATAAAAGCGTGGTTTTCGACAATTCATCAAATATTCCTTGCCTAATTTCCAGCTCAGCAATACAATGAGATTGCTCCTATTCAAACGTTCACAGCATCTGGATGGAGATAAACAAAATTGATCATTAAAATAAACTAAGAAAAAGGTGTGATATGTTGCAAATGAAGATTAAAAGTAGCAAAATTAGTGGATTTCAGTTTAAAAAAGGGGATGCTCGCTGCGCAATTTGCGGTGGTGAACATGGCATCACTCCGTTCAAAGGTGGGTTTATCTGTGCAGGTTGCCTACAATTAATCAAACAGTTATAGTTTAGTTTTTCTCTTTCTCTCAAATTTTGTTTATACCTATCGATTGCTGTGACAAAAGGCTGATTCTTCTAGAATTAGCCTTTTTTATTGTGCAGTTGACTTTTTCTCTTTTCACCTGCAAGTCTCTTCTTTGTCTTTGGCTTCATAATAGAATATCCAAACTTTCCTAACGGTTTTTGTTTTAAGCCGAAATATTCACCATGGCTATAACAAACCAGACCTGCTTTTTCAAGCTGTAGCTTTCCAAATTGATTCATCAAACGCTCATCAGCATGCACGGCTATAATATCTGCTACAAACATATCATGGGAAGGATAGCTATGCACCTCCCTTACTTTACATTCTAAATTGACTGGCGATTCTTCTATCATGGGACATGCTACATAATCTCCAAATATTGGTGTTAAGTTCTTTTCTTTAAACTTATCAACATCTCTACCTGACTTTACGCCGCAATAATCCGTTGCAAGAGATAAGTCTTCTGTACAAAGATTAATTACAAATTCACCAGTTCTCTCAATAATGCTATGGGAATGTCTTGATTTTCGTATTGAAACATATGTCATTGGTGGCTCAGAATTCACAATGCCTGTCCATGCAATGGTTATGATATTATGATCTTTATTTCTCTCTCCACAAGATACCATTACGACAGGAACAGGATTGACCATCGTTCCAGGTTTAAAGGTAATTTTGCTCATCTACTGTTCCTCCTAGCTTTACGATAACCTGCTGAAATTCTTCAGGCAAATCACTTTCAAATTCCATGTATATTCCAGTCCTTGGGTGATGAAATCCTAAAACTTTTGCATGAAGCATTTGTGTATTGATACCAAATATCGTTTTCTTTGGTCCATAGACAAAATCACCAAGCAAGGGATGATTTATATAGGACATATGCACTCGAATCTGATGGGTTCTTCCGGTTTCTAACTTTGCCTCGATATAGGTATATGCTCCGAAACGTTGCAGTACTTTATAGTGGGTAACGGCATTTTTGCTATGAAGTTCTGTCACCGCCATTTTCAAACGATTTTTAGGGTCCCTTCCAATCGGCTTACATACAATTCCTTCGTCGGCTTTCATATTGTGATGCACGATTGCCCGATAAGCCCTCCTGATACTATGCTGTGCTAATTGTTCTGCTAATGAGCGATGTGCCATATCATTTTTGGCAATCATTAAGAGTCCGCTTGTATCTTTATCTATGCGATGTACGATTCCAGGTCTAATCACACCATTGATTGAAGATAGTGTATCACAATGAAACAGTACCGCATTGACCAAAGTTCCATTATAATTTCCAGCTGCTGGATGAACAACCATTCCTTTTGGTTTATTGACCACTAAAACATCCTTATCCTCATAAAAAACATCAAGTGGAATATTTTCTGGCAATACATCAAGAGAAACAGGTTCTGGTATCTGTAGTGTAATCGTTTCGCTCCTACTGACTAAATAATTTTTTTTCGTTATCACCACGCCATTGATTTGAACTTTTTCTGATTCAATTAGTTTCTGTAAATGGCTTCTTGACATTTCAGGCAGAGAAAGAGAAAGGACCATATCAAGTCTGGTCCCCTGCAGTTCTTCATCTATCTTTAATTCATATATATTATTTTCTAAATTCATTTGCTTCTCCAGATAAGGTTCTCATCGACTCAGCTTCGTTTTTCGTTTTCTTAGATTTTGGTTCAAGCCATAAAATATATAGAATGAGTAGTCCACATCCTGTACAGACAGCTATGTCAGCCACATTAAAGATTGGCCAAACCTTAAAATCCAAAAAATCTACTACATAGCCAAACCGGATACGATCTATCAAGTTGCCCAATCCACCCGCTACAATCATAGAAAGGCTCAAAAGAAAGCTCCAGTTTTCTTTTTTATGCTTTTTCGCTAAGAATATTATCATTGCTCCGATGACAATGAGTTGCATGCCAATTAAAAAAAAGGTCTTGTTTTCAAAAAGACTAAACGCCGCTCCATAGTTATGAATATAAGTAACATGAAAGATTCCGTCAATCAATGGAATCGTTGTATTTAGATCCATATGAAATCGAATCAAAGCTTTCATCAATTGGTCTAACGCAATAATCAGGACTATTATAACAAAGTACATCTCTTTTCTTCAGAATCGCTAAATTCCTTCTCCCTTTCTCAGATTCGTAATGGTAGAACGATCTAGTGTTGCTCTCTCCAGAGAAATATGCTCTGTAATCAAAGTCCTGTCCTCCGTATAGGATTTCAGTTCTTCCATATCTTTGTCAGCAAATAATTCAGCACTTAGATTATCAAACTTTTCCAATTCAGATTCCAGTAAGCTGCGGTATCTCGCTCTAAAAATGTTGAAACTATTTCGCTTGGTTATCAGCTCTTCATTTAATCGCTCAATGGATTCTTTTGCTTCTCTTTGAATTAATTCTGCATCTAATTCCGCATTTTTCAACAGGATTTCTGCACGCTTTTCTGCGCTTGCAGAAATATCTCCCATCAATGCTTTAGCAGCTTCTAATGTATCCAGTACAGTTCCTTCCGAATGGCGATATCGCTCTACTTCGCTGCTCAAATTTCTTACCTGATCCTTTAGTTTGCGGTTTTCTTCCATTATTTTTTCTAAATCCAATGTAAGCAAATCTAAAAAACCATCTACTTCTTCTTCTTTATAGCCACGTACTGATTTTGGGAACTCTTTGTTTTGAATATCCAAAGGAGTTATCATGTATTTACCTCACAGACTTTATTTCATTAGAATAAAAACATACTAAAAATCATCCGGATGATGCGATTGAGAAATCCCAATGCCATAATCGCTAAAATTGGTGAAATATCAATCGTTCCAGAAAACCCAAAACGATATAATAACTTTCTAAACGGCATAAGCATTGGATCTGTAAACTGTACTAGACCCATATAAAAACGGTATAAATTGCCGTAAGGTGTTCTTACAAACCAGCTTAAAATAGCTCTCCCTATAATCAAATATACGAGAATACGAAAAAAAGTGTTAATTGCTTGTATTAGTACGATCATAATTATTATCTCCAAACATTCTTCGGTGAACCACTAAAGTCAATTCCCTTTTGATCCACATTGGCTGATACATCAACGTTTTCAGGTGCAAAAATAAAAATATTATTTGCAATTTTTTGTACATTACCGTTCAATGCATAAGTAGCACCACTCAAAAAGTCAAAGATTTTTCGCGCAACATCTGACTCAACCTTTTCTAAATTAATAATAACAGGTTTTTTCGCTTTTAAATTATCAACAAGCTTAGGACACTCATCAAAATTTTTCGGTTCCAATACAACCATCTTAAATTGAGTGGTATTGGATGATACAACTTTATTCTGCATTGGCAGCACCCTATTTTCTTTCAATTCTTTGTGATGTTCTTTATTATCAGACCTTGAATTCATATAAGAACTTCGAGGATCTATTGGCTTTCTTTCTAGAGAATTGGTCGCAACAGGAATCTCTTCTTCCAATTCATCTTCATCTATCTCCTCAATTCCTATTAGTGTTTTTAGTTTAAAAAACAAGCCATCTCCCATATAATACCTCCAACTTACTCTATTATATTATTTACTGTAATTTCTTTCACCAAAAATGGCCGTTCCAACTCGAATTAAATTAGAACCTTCTAAAATGGCTGCTTCATAGTCATGAGACATGCCCATGGACAAATATTCAAAAGACAATCTCTCATGCTTCATCTTTGAATAACGATCATAAAGCTGTTTTACTTCTTTAAAGTAAATGCGCACATCTTCTGGATTTTCCTCGTATGGAGCAATGCACATTAACCCCTTCAAACAGAGATTCGGACATTTTTCTAATATTTCACAGATGAGTCGTTCTGTTTCATCCGATGTAATTCCAAACTTGCTCTCTTCTTGAGCCGCATTTACCTGAACTAAAATGTCCATCATAATGCCACGTTGTTCTGCCCTTCTATGTATTTCTTCCGCCAAACGAAAAGAATCCACTGAATGAATCATCGAAACTTTGTCAATAATATATTTTACCTTATTTGTTTGCAAATGTCCAATCATATGCCAGCGAACTGGTTTTACCAAATCATATTTGTCCATGATTTCTTGAACTTTATTTTCACCAATATCAGTTATTCCAGCATCAATCGCTTCATTGATTTCTTCTGCGGATCTAGTCTTTGTAACTCCCACCAATAGCACAGCATCCGCATCTCTTCCAGATTGCTTCGTGATTTCTTCTTTATTTTTGATGATATCATTGATATTTTCTTTTATTTGACTCATTTGTTTGCTCACCTTCTTTTCTAATTTGGATGTTTTAAAATCTCGTCGTAGACATCAACCGTTTCAATTTTTTTTGCTCCGTCTTCTGAATAAAAGTAGGATATCTCGACTAAAGAGGATTCTCCATCTGTTGATATGATTTTCACAGGTTTAAAGACAAATTCTCCACTTTTGTTCTTTACAAAAACACCAGTTTGTCCTTCATTGGTTGTAATGCTTTCATTTTTTATAATCAAACCATTGTAATTAGAAGTAATAACCTCCGCATTAGCTTTTCTAACCTGGGCAAATTCTTCATAGTACTTATTGAATTCTAGAATTACCAAAAAGTCATTTTGATTATCTACAAGATCATATATTTTCCCGTCTACTTCTCCCAACGGAAGACTTATGGTTACTGAATTTCCTTTTTCATATTTTACAATATCTTTTGGCTCCACCCAGAAAACTACATACCATTTTTTATTGTCCACAATTTTGTAAATGAAAGATCCCTTTTGTACTGTTTTTCTTGCCATATTTTGTGGTGCCAAATCTAACGCTTCTATTTTATTTCTACTGAGCAACGTCATAGTCTCAGGAGTAAACTCTGCCTCATAACCATCTAAGTAATAGCTTACAATACCAATGGTATTACATACATAATTGCCTGCATTTTTAGTTGCTCCATTGATGGATTGGTTCGCCTTCATAAGTGTCTCTCGATCTGACTGGGTCGTTGTTTTGATATATTGGATCTTCTGGTTTAGACGCACAATCTGTTCACGAATACGAGACGCAAGCTCTGTCTGCTCAGCACTTTGGGCTTCTTCCAAACTTGTTGTCAATACATCAATCTGATTGTTAATTTTTGCAATGTTTTCTACAAAAATACTTTCGCCTCCATCAAAGGCAGCAATTCGATTGATTACATCTTGAAATACCGATTCATCATCTCCTGCTCCCGATGTCAATTCTATAATTTTTGTCCCCTTGCGTACCATTTCACCTTCTTGGGCATAATATTTTAAAGAGCCTGTCTTATTTGCAAAATAAACATCTTCGCTACGTACAAAATAAACTGTTACATCTGTCTTTTCTTTCAAACTACCATATTCGATAACATCTGTTTTTTTCAAGACCCCTGTAATATTTGGCAACACATATATTACAAGAAAAAGTACTATCAACAGGATCCCATAAATTAGTATAATTCTTTTCTTTTTTTTCATCATAAAACTCCATACTTCGCCAAATATTTCAACACTTAATTATATAGTATGAGGTTTGAAAATACAACCGTTACACTTTGCTGTCTTCTATGATTTTTCTAAGTATCTTTCTTTCATCTTTTGAAAGCTGATCTTCTCTTTTTAGGAACTTTTCCCACAAATCAGGACGTCTTTCTTTTGTGAGTATCAGCGACTGTTCAAACTGCCAAAGATGAATCAACTTATGATTTCCAGAAACCAAAACTCCTGGAACATCAAGACCTTCATACTGCCTTGGCTTAGTATATTGAGGATATTCTAATAGCCCTGAGTAAATGGATTCCTCTTTATGGGAGTTGCTGCTGCCTAAAACTTCAGGCACCATCCTTGCGACTGCATCAATCAAAACCATGGCTGGCAGCTCTCCTCCTGTCAAAATGTAATCACCAACAGATACTTCTTCTATCTTCCAGTAATCCAAAATCCGCTGATCAACACCCTCATAATGCCCACATAATATCACCAGCTCATTTAACTCAGAAAAATCCTCAATCATTTTCTGATCCAGGATTCGTCCTCTTGGTGACATATATAAGATTCTTTGTCCTTGTGCACCAACCTTTTTTAAAGCTTGAAAAATCGGATCTGCTGACATCACCATACCAGCACCGCCACCAAAGGGGTAATCGTCCGCCTTTTTATGTTTATCATTGCTATAATCTCGTATGTTTGTGAGGCACACGTCAAGAATCCCATTTTCTTTCGCTTTTCCTAAAATACTCTGTTCTGTAACAGGTGCAAACATTTCGGGAAAAAGCGTTAATACATCTATTTTCATTCTATACTCCTGATTCTATAAATCAAGCAGTCCATCTAGCAGTTTCACCTGCATCACACGATGATTCATATCAATACCGATTATAAATTCTTCTACTGCTGGGACCAAAAACTTTTTTCCATTTTCCTGTTCGATCTCGTAGAGGTCCTGCGAAGTATTTTTGATTACATCGGAAACCGTACCAATGATCTTATTTTCGTCGTCTACAACTTTAAGTCCGATTAAATCAAAAATATAATAAGTGTCTTCTGGCAAAACTCTCACATCCTCTTTATTGATATAAATAGATTTTCCTTTTTTTAATTCTGCCATATTTCTATCATTGATTCCATCCAATTTAAGAATCACCATATCTTTTATATATCGAACCCCGGTAATCTGAAATAAATCTTGATCGAGGTATATTTTTCTAATTTCTTCAAATCTTTCTTTATAGTCTGTAAAATGGTATACCTTAAGTTCACCTTTTAATCCCACTACATTGACCACTTCACCAATTTTTATTTTCTCCATTTATTCCTCACTTTATTTGAAAAAAACATAGGCACATATATCCAGTATATGTGCCGCAAGCGCAGTTTTGCAGAATCTCTATTGTACGATCTCTACTACTACTTTCTTATTTGCTTTGGTTGCTGCGGCTTTTACTACAGTACGAAGCGCTTTTGCGATTCTCCCCTGCTTGCCGATTACCTTACCCATATCGTCAGGTGCAACCTTCAGTTCGATAACAATAGCCTGTCTACCTTCTACCTCTTTAACTTCTACCGCATCAGGATTATCAACAAGTGATTTTGCAATAGCTTCAACCAATTCTACCATAAGTTATCACCGCTTTCCTTATTCTACAATCCCTGATCTTCTGAAAAGACTCTTTACAGTTTCAGTAGGCTGAGCTCCATTGGAAATCCATTTTTTTGCCTTTTCTCCATCAATTTTAATGTCTGCTGGATTTGTCAAAGGATTATAGTAACCAATTTCTTCAATGAACTTACCATCTCTTGGTGAACGGGAATCTGCAACAACTACTCTATAAAAAGGTTTTTTATGAGCACCCATTCTCTTTAATCTAATCTTTACTGCCATTTTTTCCACCTCCTTTATCAATGACTCTATTTATCATAAACTCAGTATTGCTGAATTTAATCACTTTTGTTAAAATCCACGAAACATCTTGTTTTTATTAAACTTAGAAGAATTGGTAAACTGCTTCATCATCTTTTTTGCATCTTCATATTTTTTGATTAAGCTGTTTACTTTACTTACAGTTTGTCCACTTCCAGCAGCAATTCTTTTTCTTCTGCTTGCATTTAGAATCGATGGATTTTTTCGTTCTTCTTTTGTCATAGAACGAATGATAGCTTCCATTTGAATGAATTCTTTTTCTCCACCTTCAACATCAACATCTTTCATGGCTTTATTATTCATGCCTGGAAGCATATCTAAAATTTTGGCCAAACCACCCATTTTTTTGATCTGTCCAATTTGTTCTAAGAAATCTTCTAGCGTAAACTCGTTCTTTTTCATTTTTCTTTCGAGTTCAGCTGCCTTTTCATCATCATAGGTTTCCTGAGCTTTTTCAATCAAGCTCATCATATCACCCATGCCAAGAATTCTTGAAGCCATACGCTCTGGATGGAACGGTTCTAACGCATCAAACTTTTCTCCAATACCGATAAACTTAATTGGCTTTCCAGTGACTGTTTTGGCAGACAATGCTGCTCCACCTCTCGTGTCACCATCTAGCTTAGTCATGATAATTCCATCAATACCCAGTCTTTCATTAAAACCTGCTGCGGCATTCACAGCATCCTGTCCTGTCATGGCATCTACAACCAGTAAAATTTCATGAGGTCTCGTCTTTTGCTTGACTCGAACAAGTTCTTCCATCAACTCATCATCGATGTGTAGTCTACCAGATGTGTCCAAAATCAACACATCATAGCCTTTATATTCAGCTTCCTTCATCGCCTTCTCAGCGATTACTTCCGGTTCTTTACATTCACGCATAGTGAACACAGGAACGCCAACTGTTTTACCAACAATTTCAAGCTGATCAATCGCTGCCGGCCTATAAATATCACAAGCGGCAAGCATCGGTTTTTTTCCATTTTTCTTCAGATAATTGGCCAATTTACCACAAGTCGTGGTTTTACCAGTACCTTGAAGACCTGCCATCAATATAACCGTAAAGCCTTTTGGAGAATATGTCAGCTTGCTATTTGTACCACCCATCAAAGCAACTAGTTCATCATTTACGATTTTGATTACTTGTTGTGCTGGTGTTAGACTAGCAAGTACATCTTGTCCCAGAGCTTTTTCTTTGACCGTATCTACAAATTGTTTTACAACCTTAAAGTTTACATCCGCCTCCAGCAGAGCCAGCTTAACTTCTCTCATTGCTTCATTAATATCTGCCTCTGAAAGAACGCCTTTTCCTTTCAGCTTCTTAAAAACACCTTGTAGTTTTTCTGATAATCCTTCAAATGCCATAATCGGCTCTCCTTAACTGCAATCATTTGCCAATACTCATAATCAGTTGTTATTCATTGATTTCATCAATGATGGATTTAATATGTGCGAGCTGGGTTGTTATTGATTGGTTTTCAACAACTTCTTTCATGAGTTGATCAATTTCTCGATCTATGGAATGAATTACATTTTCACGTTCCATAAATTTTTCCACCAAACCCAGCTTATTTTCATATTCATGCAATGATTTTTCTGACTTTCTCACTGCATCATGTACACCTTGCCTGCTGATTCCGAATTCATCTGCAATTTCTGACAAGGAATAGTTGTCTTCATAGTAAAGCTTCAGCATTTCCTGCTGTTTTGCAGTGAGCAGCTGACCATAAAAATCAAATAGCATACTAATTTCTATTATCTTTTCAAATCTCATCTATCAGCCTCACATTTTGTGCAAAGTATTTTTACTTGACACCTTAATTAAACTATCACAAAAATGAAAAGCTGTCAAGTAAATTTACTTGCCAGCTTTTTTATTGTATTGATTATTATTTTAGCAATTCACATTCATAACTAATTGGAAATTGACTCGCTGAATCGATTTGATTTAAGATAGCAGATACATCTCCGCTTCGAAGGTTTGGAATTTTCACCTCTCCTAAAAGGCTTCCGAAAAGCGAAGAATCTTGATAAACCACATCGATCACATCGCAATCCTGCAATTCATATGTGTCTTTCATATCTCCAATTGCATCATCAAGGGTACCAAGACGGTCCACCAAGCCTAAATCTAGAGCTTGCTTTGCGGTATAGATTCTACCGTCTGCTATGGTTTTCACCGTAGTAATATCAATCCCTCTTTCCGTCGAAACAATCCCTGTGAACTGGTCATACGCTTCGTCTACCAAAGACTGAAAGATTTTTCGTTGTTCATCAGTCATAGGTTCTACAGAACTACCCATAGCTTTATTCCTACCAGAAGTAATGGTTTGCGTTTTGACTCCATACCGTTCAAGCAAATCTGAGATATCATATAATGTCCCTAATGTGACACCGATAGATCCCGTCCACGTATTTCTATTGGCGATAATTTGATCCGCAGCTGTAGAAATATAATATCCACCGGATGCTGCCATGGAGCCCATTACTGCATACACCGGTCGTCCCGTTACGTCCTCATAGTCTTTTAATTTTAGATATAATTCATCACTTTCATAGACTCCACCTCCCGGTGAATCTACAAAAAGGATTAATCCTGTATTGTTTGAATCTGCAATTAACTCATCTAACTTATCCATTGTCCATTGGTGTTGATACCCAGTTGCCATGCCAAAGCTATCTGTTTGTCCCGCCGCTATGGTTCCCTCCACGTAGATGGTAGCAATATATGGTCCATCAGAACTAATGTCATCTCCTGTTTCAAAGAAATTGCTCCCAACTGTTTTCCCAAGAAGAACTATCACCACTACACCTACAAGGATTGCTACAAAAATCAGCAAACTCTTCTTTAATCTGCTTTTTCCCTGTTTGCCTTTCTTTTGTAAGGCATCTAAATCATATTCTCTAACTTCTGTCATTTCAACTCCCCTTTCTCATTTACAGTACTACTATTCTCCCCTTTTTTCCTCTATCTGTCAATGGCAAAGCCCAACCTTTTTAGAAAAATCGTTGACAGTGTACTAAGTCATATAGTACACTAGGTACGTACTGGGGTTATAAACACTAAACCTTTGGGAAAAGGAGGGGGATTATCATGTTTCAGCTTGATTTAAAAAGCAGAAAATCTATTTATGAGCAAATAGTGGATAACATCAAAGAGCTGATTTTAACTGGAGTTTTAAAACCAGAATCTAAAATTCCATCTGTTCGAGAGTTATCAAAAACCCTTACGGTAAATCCAAATACCATTCAAAAGGCATATCGGGAATTGGAGTATCAAGGCTATATTTACACGGTTTCTGGATTAGGAACATTCGTCTCCATACCAGAAGAATCTCCTGTCAACGAAAAACAAGTACAGGAAGTAATAGTCCACTTACGTGAAAGCATGAGAGAACTTTTCTATTTAGGATATTCTCTCGAACAAATCAAAACAGTATTGAATAACTTGCTGAAAGAAAGGAGCAACTGGAATGATAAAGATTCAAAATCTTGATAAGTCTTTTGATGGATTTCAAGCACTTACAGATTTAGAAGTCAATGTAAAGAAAGGCTCCATTTATGGGCTGGTTGGCACAAATGGAGCTGGCAAAACCACACTGATCAAACATGTAATTGGCATGCTTCGTCCAGATCATGGGGATATATTCATTGAAGATGAGCCAGTATACGACAACACAAAGATTAAGGAGCGTCTCGGTTATATACCAGATGACCTGTTCTTCTTTTCAACCTATAACTTATTTGAATCAGCCAGGTTCTATCGTTCTATCTACTCAAAATGGAATGACGTACGATATCACACAATGGTAGAACAATTTGGTTTAAATGAAAAACGGAAGCTATCAAAGTTTTCAAAAGGAATGCAAAAGCAGGCGGCATTCATCTTAACGATGTCTTGTATGCCTGACTACTTAGTATTGGACGAACCAATTGACGGTTTGGATCCAATCATCAGAAAAATGGTATGGAAATATATTGTTGAAGATGTTGCAGAAAGAGAAATGACTGTGCTCGTGTCTTCCCACAACTTAAGAGAATTAGAAGGTATTTGTGACTCAATTGGTATCCTTTCAAAGGGTAAAATGAAAATAGAGCGTGATTTAGACGAATTGAAATCAGATATTCACAAAATTCAGGTCGCTTTTTCAGAAAAAACTGGGGACCCATATCAGGGGTTAAATGTATTGCACAAAGAATCGCGCGGAACAGTTGATTTGTTGATCATCAGAAATCGCAAAGATGTTGTGGAACAGATTATTAAGGAGAGCCGTCCGGTTATCTTTGACATTCTCCCCCTTACCTTAGAAGAAATCTTTATTTATGAGTTAGGAGGTGGCGACAATGAAATTGAAAGCATCATTTTTTAGTTTATCAAAGCCTCTTATCGTAGAGAATCTTCGTAGATTTTGGGCTATCCCAGCATTGGCTTTTTTATTTTATTTTTTATCAGGTGCATTTCCAATTCTTATGTCCTACAAGCATCTGAATAAAATGGCAAATTATATTGAACTATCTTTAAATAATCAGCAACCATTTTTTATGATGGCACATTTGATTTTTCCGATAGTTGCAGCAATCATTGTATTTCGGTATTTGCAAGGGGCTAGTTCCGTATCGGTAATGCATGCAATGCCATTTACAAAAGCAGAACTCTACGGCAGCAACTTTATTTCTGGATTGATTATGATTGTATCTCCTATTCTGGTCAACGGATTGATTTTACTTGCAATCAGCAAGCCAGTATATGACAGGCCGCTAAACAGTGTCGATGTTGCTGCTACTGCGGTAAATCTCTTTTCGCGAAGCGAGGTTCTTAGTTGGATATGGGTTTCAATTATCATTACATTTACAATCTATGTTGTTTCAGTCTTTTCTGGAATGGTAAGTGGAAACTCACTGATGCACTGTGCGACTGCCATAGGATTCAATTTTTTGTTTCCAATTTTATATTCTTTGTTTACCGCATATTGTGCTCAATTTCTCTACGGATTTGATATGGCAGAAACTTGGTTATCTTATGGCTTGAAAATTTCACCTTATCTGAGTGCAATCCAAAATGGCAATAATTTTGGACTCATTGGAACCATCATTTATATCATTAGTTTCTTTTTTGTGCTGATACTGACTGGTTTCCTTTATCAAAAGAGAAAGCTTGAAAGAGTAACGGATTCTCTTGTATTTCACATTTTAGAACCAATCATCTGTTATCTCATAGCATTTATGGGCATGACACTACTTGGATTCTACTTTGATGCCCTTGGCGATGCTTCATTTTACCTATATGCTGGCTTTGCCGCTGGAACGCTAATTTTCTTTATCATCGGACAGATGATTGTAAAGAAAACGCCGAGAATTTTCAATCTCCAATCATTACGCAGTTTAGGAATTTATTGCTTGATTGCAATCGTATTTATTCTCAGCCTTGCGCTAGATGCAACTGGTTTTGAAAATAGAATACCTGCAGAAAATAAAATCAAGTCCATTTCTTATGAAGATAGCTTTGGCAGAATTCATTCATATGATTATATGGAAAACTATGGTAACTATCCATTGCGAGGTACTGAGTTTGCGTTTAAGACGCCAGAAAACATTCAGGCAGTCCGAGATTTACATCAATCCATTTTGGAAAACAGAGCACGATTTGAAGATCAAACTGGAATTTTGACAGGAAGTATTCCCCTCACCTACAATCCAGATTCTCGATTCCCAACCTCTCGTAGGTATATAGTGGATTATGACTTCTATCGCTCCAACCAACATCTAAAGACTTTATATGAGTCAGCAGAATGGAAAGATTATTATGCACCTAGCAACCTACAATATCTGTCACTGGAAGGGATTTATGTCAACTCTCCATATCCATATTCCGAATCTGTCATTTTATCTGGTGATAAAGACTTATCAGAGTTCATGGCATGTTTAGATAAGGATTTCAAAGCTCAAACCTATGAGGACATGATTCGCTTAAAGCATAGTTATGCACTTGTCAGTATTGACTTTAAGTATATTGACCAAAACAACAGAGTCCCTGGTGAGGTATTGACAAATTCAGTCACTTATCCGATTACTGAGTCCTTTGCCAATACCATATCATGGCTGGATCGACACGGTTACAGCGATGGTTTCAGAATCAAGCCAGAACAAGTTGCCTTTGTTAGTATATACCATCATGTAGAGAAAGATGCAGATGAAGATGAAGTCTATGACGGATCTATGACAACGGTCTTTCCCGATGGTGATGAAGAAGATGAAAGTATCACCATTACGAATCTTGCTCAAATTGAGGATGTCTTGAATCGTTATGATGACCAAAACATTAATTATAATGATTATTATTATGGTGTTGTGGTATATAAAAATGAAAGCAATCCACAAGAAACAGAAGAAATCACAAAACTGCTCAATGGCCGTGAAATTGCTAAAGAAGATATTGACTCAATCTCTTCGGCTACTATGACAGTTTATTTCAATGAAGGAAATATTCCAGACTATATCCTAGACTCTTTCCAATAAACAAACGTCTAGGGAGCTTTTGGACTAGGGATTCAAAAGTTTTATAAATAAAATGATATAAGGGGTTTCAGATATATCATTTCAAAATAGGGGTTTTAAATAAACAGCTGTGCAACTCGTTGTGCAGCTGTTTTTGTTATGCTATAATCGATTACACACGAAGCCACAAGAATCGATGGCATAAAAGTGTCGGTATTAAATGGAGGTCTTTCTTATGATATATGACGTTATCATCATTGGTGCAGGAGCAGCTGGATTATTTGCAGGGGCTTCTTTTCCATGTGGTGTAAAAGGGCTTATTCTTGAAAAACAAAAAACACCAGGAAAAAAACTGCTCATGTCTGGTGCAGGACAATGCAATGTGACCCACGGAGGAAATATCAAAGAATTCATTTCCCACTATGGCACCAATGGCCCTTCTATCCGTTCCATCTTGTACCAATTCAATAATCAGTCCTTGACTCGCTTTTTCGAAAGCAATGGGCTTCCACTTTTTCAGCGAGATGATGGAAAAGTATTTCCCCAATCGTTGAATGCAAATGATGTTCTGAAATTGTTAGTAAATCAGTCCAAATCCAACGGATTCCAATTAAATTTGTGTTCTCCCGTTGATCAAATTCAAAAAGAACCTGATTCAAATTTTTTCCATGTTCATTCCAATGGTATAGCATATCAAACTAAAAATATTATTGTTGCTACTGGGGGTTGTTCCTATCCTACTACTGGATCAGATGGCTCATTTTACGCTGTCTTAAAGAAGGCAGGTATTGAGCACACGAATTTGAAGCCTGCGCTCGTACCAATCTATGTTGCAAATTATCCATTTACATCGATTTCTGGAATTGCTCTGCCTATGACAGAAATAACAATTCAGACTGGTCAGAAAGTGGTTAAATCCATAAAAGATGCGTTGTTATTTACTCATGGCTCTTTTTCAGGTCCGGCTATACTCACTGCCTCCAGATATGTGACTCATAATAATACACTCTCGATAAATTATTGTTCAGCATACCCAAATGATCAATTATTTCAAGAACTGCCTCAGCTACTCAGCTCTAGTAAAAAACAATTTATTACTGTGATTTGGGATTACTTTAACCATACCACTTCTGCTGGAACAGGTGAACTTCCCAAACGGTTTTTAAGCCTGCAGGCACAGCGCTGTTTCATTGATTCTACCGAAAAAGCATCAAAAATACCTGCATCAGCAGTTAAAAAATATATCTCATCTCTTACGCAAGACCATTTTATCATTGAAAAAACAGGTGGTTTCCAAGCTGCTATGGTCACTTCAGGCGGGATTCCCCTCACTGCAATACAAGGAAAAACAATGGAATCATCCCAATATTCAGGTCTTTATTTTGCTGGTGAAGTTCTAGATGTTGACGGTGATACCGGAGGGTATAATCTTCAATTCGCTTTTTCGTCTGCCTACGCTGCAGCAAAACAAATTAGTTTAACGCTCAAAAAATAATGATTCACCTTATGTGATGAATTGTTACTTTTCAAGATAGCTCCGACACATTACGAATAGGTACTTTATCCTTCATAGGTAAGCTTCTCCTCATTGGCATACATGTGAAGGATTTTTTTATACTTAACGATTTTTGCTTGACATCAAATGTGATATACGGTATATTGTATATAACGTATATATACAATATAAGAAAGGGTTTTTATGGATATTGTAATCAGCAACGGAAGTGATAAGCCAATTTATGAACAAATCTCATCACAAATAAAGCGCTTAATATTAAATGGTACATTAATAGAAGGTGATGCACTTCCATCTATGCGCCTATTGGCTAAGGAGCTTCGAATCAGTGTGATTACAACAAAACGCGCCTATGAAGACCTAGAGCGCGATGGTTTTATAGAAACAGCCACTGGAAGAGGAAGTTTTGTCGCAAGTAAAAATATAGAATTTGTCAGAGAAGAACACTTGAGAATGGCCGAGGAAAAAATTCAAGAAGCCGTTGCCATCGCAAAATCATCAGATATCAAGAAGGGGGAATTGATTGAAATACTTTCTCTGTTTTATGATCAGGAATAAAATCAAACATTCCCAATAGCAATACCAGGAGGTTACACGTGGGTTACGCAATAGAAATACAAAATTTAAAGAAATCATTTCAGCAGTTCCAGCTTGGCGAACTGGATTTCACCTTACCAAAAGGTACGATTATGGGTTTAGTCGGCCAAAATGGTGCTGGTAAAACGACACTAATTAAGTTATTGCTCAACCAGTTAAAATTAGATTCTGGAACCATTCAAATCTTGGGAGAGAACGCCATTCAAAACGAAAAAAATGTAAAAGAACGAATCGGTGTCGTATTTGACCAATGTCATTTTCATGATATTTTAACTGCAAAAGAAATTTCAAGCATCCTAAAAAAAATTTATCAAAGATGGGATTCTCAATTATTTGAGTCCCACTTAGAACGATTTCAGGTGCCATTTCAAAAAAAGATAAAGTTTTTGTCCAGAGGAATGCAAATGAAGCTTTCCATTGCAGTTGCGCTTTCTCATGATGCAGAACTATTAATTCTAGATGAAGCAACAAGCGGTCTTGACCCTATTGTTCGAAACGAAATATTGGATATACTCCTAGATTATATTCAGGATGAAAATCGTACCGTTCTTTTCTCAACCCATATTACCAGTGACCTTGAAAAAATCGCAGATTACGTTACATTTCTTGATCACGGCATGATACAATTTTCAGAGTCAAAAGATGCCCTGTTAGAGGATTATGGTCTACTTCTATGTAAAAAAGAAGAGTTATCTGAGATAGATAAGAAGGATATTGTTGGTCATCGCTCCAATTTATTTGGTCATGAAATTCTAGTTAAAAACAAATCAGACATGAAAAAAAAGCATCCTTCCATGCAAATGAATTCAGTATCAATAGAAGATATTATGCTATTTTATATCAAAGGAGATCAATCAATATGATGGGATTATTATTAAAAGATTTATATACATTGAAGCAGTACTGGAAAAGTTTTGTTCTCATCGCAATCATTTTTTTCGTTTTATTCTCAACTGCCAGCTCGTCCCCTATTCCCTTTATAGAAGGGGCGTTCATTATGTTTGCCATGATGATTACCATCAATACATTTTCATTGGATAATTTGGCAAAGTGGGATCAATATGCACTTTCACTGCCAATTAAAAGAAAAACAATAGTCAAAGAAAAATACATATTAACCCTCTTAGCTTGTGGTGCGGGCACGTTAGTCTCTTTCCTTATATCCTATGTACACGGAACATTTCTCAATGCTTCTCGTTTTAACATGTCCGAACACTTACTCTTTACCGAAATCATTGTGTCCTTATTTCTATTTTTTTTCAGCATACTACTCCCACTTACTTTTCGGTTTGGAGTCGAAAAAAGCAGGCTATTTCTATTTGTATTATTTGCCTCTCCCGCTTTTTTAGTAACTGGGCTCTCCACCTCAGGTATACCAATTCCTTCAGAGGCTACCATAATAAAAATCGGGCTCTTCTCCCCGATAATCGGATTTGTGTTCTATGCCGTTTCCTATATCTTATCGGTTAGAATCTTTGAGAAGAGAGAATTTTAATTTTCACCGGTCATTTCTACTGGAAGTACCGTCCATGCAGAAAATTTTCCTGCCGGTCCACTACTTGACCAAGTCTTTGTTGCTTCATCATATTGAAACACGATTTCTCGGCTGCCAGTCATAAAGACCACATTATTTTTTAGTTCCATATAAACCGCAACGGTATCCGTTCCATTTGTCATATCAGTGTAGTGGCCAATCACTTCTTCATTGCTTGCTACCATACCATCTTCAAGACCTTCATATATAATTGGGTCATTTAATACAAGAGCATTCTCAACACCAACAATCGTCTCTGGCTCTTCTTTAATATTATATTCGGTGGCCGATTCGAAGTTCCATCCACCAATCAGTTTTGATGAAAAAACCATACTGTAGCTGTGCGTATCAGTTCCCGTATCATTAGTCACTTCCGCATCTAAATACACGGTTGTAGTCTTTGCCTCCGCATCTTCTTCTGTATGGTCTACTGTGATCGCACCAACTGTTGCACTTGTGCCATCTGCAGTAAGAAAAGCTGACAAATTTTCCATTAGCATGGTTTCGTCTGTAATATCTTTTTTACCCAATTTTTCCAAAGGATTCGGAACTTTTTCTTTTACAATTGTAGATACGGTAACAAATATCTTGTTGTTTTTTATCGGATTTGGCAAAAATTTATCACCAAAAAGAAACAAAGATAAAATACCAACAACCAAAACCAAGACAATAGGAATCAACAACAAAATTTTTGGTGGTACTGGAAGTTTTCTTTTCTTCTTTCCGCTCTCACCTTCTGCTTCTGGCACTGCATCTGCCTGTCCCTTTTTTTTGTCATCTTTTTGTTCTTGTTTATTTTGTTTTTTCGCTTGCTTCTTTTCCTGTGCTGCTTGCTTCTTTTCCTGTGCTGCTTCCTTCTTAACTTTCTTTTTTTCTGCATTAGCAGTCTTTTTTTCTGCTTTTTTTTGCTTATTGTCTTCTTTTTTCTGCTTTTTGGCCTCAATTTTTGGATCAGGATCAATTTTAGCACCACATTTTACACAGAAACTGCTATTCTTTTTAACTTTTGCACCACAATTGCTACATTTCATATGTGCATCAAACTACCTTTCTTATCAAAATCCAAACAAGAAATTATTCTTCTTCTTTTTTGCCGGTAAGTTCATCCAACTCTTCTTCGGAAAGTTGATCAAAATCAACTGCATCTTCCGGGATTTCATCCCCTACGATAGGTACTGCCACAATGATATTTTTAGCATCTTCAAGGCATTCTTCAGGTACATACAAATCTATAGGAAACGCACTGTTTGAACCCATAAAAATTTCAAGAAAATTACTAGCACCTTTAAACTTCTTTATAGAAGGAATTCCCTCGCTTCTTAATTTAGATTCTAAAATATCTGCTTCAAGAGAATCTTTTGTTGTGCATAAGTATACGCCATTTCGCCATTCTTTTTTTTCTTTTGATTCAAACATCATTTAAACTCCTTGATTATCATAGAAATGACAGATTTCAGAACCTTCGTCCTGAAATCTGCCTAACGTTAAATACTAACAAATTTTTTCTTCGATTTCTTTAATCAATTTTGTAACAAAAACATCTATTGTCAGAGCACCAAGTTCTCCTTCTTTGCTAGAACGAACAGTAAGCTCTCCTGCTTCCATTTCTTTTTCGCCAATTACACCGATGTAAGAAACTCTCTCATTTCTTGCTTCTCTGATTTTATACCCAATTTTCTCATTTCGAACATCGACTTCAACTCGAATATCAGCATCATTTAACCGTTTTGAAACCTCATATGCATAATCTGCAAAACGCTCTGTCACAGTCAATAACTTAACTTGTACTGGTGCAAGCCAAAGCGGGAATTTTCCAGCAAAGTGCTCAGTCAAAATGCCAATAAAACGTTCAATGCTTCCAAAGATTACACGATGAATCATAATGGGTCTATGTTTTTCACCGTCACTGCCCACATATGTTAGATCAAAGCGCTGAGGCATCTGGAAATCAAGCTGAATCGTTCCACACTGCCACGTTCTTCCCAAACAGTCCTCTAGATGGAAGTCGATTTTAGGACCATAAAATGCGCCATCCCCTTCATTGATAATAAATGGGATATTTTTTCCTTCCAGAGCTTCTTTCAAAGCGTCTGTTGCCATATTCCATTCTTCTTCTGTTCCCATCGAATCTTCCGGCTTTGTGGAAAGCTCAATATGATATTTAAATCCAAAAAGATTATATACATAATCGATAAAATCAATAACTCCCACAATTTCGTTCTTAATCTGTTCTGGAAGCATAAAAATATGAGCATCATCTTGTGTAAAAGTACGAACTCTCATTAATCCATGAAGTGCACCTGACAATTCGTGTCTATGGACCTGTCCCATTTCTGCCATACGAATCGGAAAATCACGATAGCTATACATCTTGCGTTTATATGCTAACATCGCACCAGGACAGTTCATCGGTTTTACGGCATAATCACCATCATCAATTTTTGTAAAATACATATTGTCTTTGTAGTGATCCCAGTGTCCTGATGTATGCCATAATGATTCACTAAGAATCAATGGGGTTTTAATCTCCTGATATCCTCTTTCACGATGCGCTTTTCTCCAAAAGGTTTCAAGTTCATTTCGAATAATCATCCCTTTTGGCATAAAGAATGGGAATCCAGGTCCTTCTTCATAAATTGCAAAAAGATCCATTTCTTTTCCTATTTTTCGATGGTCTCTTTTCTTCGCTTCTTCTAGTCGTTCCAAATACTCATCTAATTGCTTTTGTTTTGGGAAAGATGTTCCATAAATTCTCTGGAGCATCTTATTTTTTTCGCTTCCTCTCCAGTATGCTCCCGCAACACTCATCAATTTTACCGCTTTGATTGCAGCGGTAGATGGCATATGTGGTCCTGCACATAGGTCCGTGAAATCACCTTGCTTATAGAATGAAATCGTTGCATCTTCAGGCAAATCTTGAATTAACTCAACTTTGTATGGTTCTTGCTTTTCTTCCATAAATTTCACAGCTTCTTCACGAGGCAATTCAAATCTCTCAACTGGCAGGTTATCCTGAACAATTTTGTTCATTTCTTTTTCAATGGCAATTAGATCCTCATCTGTAAAACGATGCTCTAAGTCAAAATCATAATAAAACCCATTGTCAATCGCAGGTCCAATGCCTAGCTTTGCATCAGGAAACAATCTCTTTACTGCTTGGGCTAGAATATGAGACGTGGTATGCCTAAAGGTGTGATTTCCATCAAAATCTTCAAATTTTAAAATTTCTAGCTCGCAATCATCATCTAAACGAAAATTCAAACCTTCGACTTTTCCATTAATTTTTCCGGCTACTGCTTCCTTTGCCAACCCATGATGAATAGATTTTGCAACTTCCAATATGGATGCTCCTTTTGGAGCTTCTTTCACACTGCCGTCCTTAAGTGTTACCTTTATCATAATTACCTCCTGGTTATATATTCGATTCGGTTTTTATATATCAAAAATAAGGGGAATCGAATCATCTTTCAAAGAACCCCTTTGTTTGACATTACAATTGCTTAACATTATAATTATATTCTAACCATATCTTTTGTCAAGGAAAGGGATTCAGTTCGCTCACAATTCCCACGAAGAAACTTAGGAATATCAAGTGAATATCGAATTTTAGGTAAATATATGAAAATTGTATGTATCGGTAACAGTATTATCAATGGGTTTCCATATCGACGTAGTCAATGTTTCGTCAGTCTCTGGAGAGATGCTTCTGGCTTTGAAATCATAAACAAAGGTGAAAACGGTGATATTTCGTCAAACATTTGGTTACGTTTTCAAAAAGATGTGATTTCTCATAAACCTAAAAAGGTTTTTATCTTAACTGGAACAAACGATTTTATTCAAAGCCTCAATACTCCCGAAGAAGTGTTAGCGTATCTAAAAAAAATGACTCATCAGGCAAAAGAAAATCATATTGAAGCTATTTTAATGACGCCCCTTCTCCTTCATCCACAAACAGCTGCTGCTCAATGGTTTCCGAATGTAGACTATCATAAAGTAAACCATCAGCTACAAGAACTTCGTCAATTAATCCTCTCGTACTGCTCAGAAAACCAAGTAGGTTTCGTTGATACTCAGCTTTACTTTTCGAAGCTTTATGATGAAAACACAGTTGGTGATTATCTCGTGGATGGATTGCATCCGACCCTGCTGGGGCATCAAGTTATTGCAGAGTTTATACAACAATCTCAAAATAATGATTGTAAATAAAATATTTATCATTCTCTTTCTCATCGCTTCAAGCCTTATGAAAAATGTCACGATTAGAGTCTCTTTTTTCCCTTCATTTCATTAAGACTTGCAAAGACTTCAAAGTCTGGGGCAGGCTTACCCACTAAATATCCCTGAATTCGATCGCAACCCATCAACGTAAACAGTTCTTTCTGTTCGTCGGTCTCAACACCTTCAATCACCAGTTCTAATCCCAGTTCATGTCCCATTCTAATAATTGAATTGGTTAAAACCATGTTTTTGTTTGAATCAAAAAGACTACTAATAAAAGCTTTATCAATTTTTAAGGTTGAAATGGGAAGTTGACTCAGGTAACTCAACGAAGAATACCCAGTTCCAAAATCATCTAGTGCCACCTTAACGCCTGTTTGCTTTAATCTTTCTAATGTATCTACCGCCATTTTTGAAGAATTCAAGAACACGGTTTCTGTAATCTCCAATTCAAGTGACTGGGGTGAAATTCCTGTTTTTTTCAGTGTGTCCATTACCATATCGACAAAATCCTCTTGCAATAGTTGAATCACTGAAATGTTTACCGATATTATATATTTAGAGCTGAATTCTCTATGTATTCTTTTCATGAAAGAACAAGCAGTTTCCAAAACCCATTCACCGATTGGAATAATTAACCTGCTCTCCTCTGCAATTTTCATAAATGATAATGGCTGAACAAATCCAAATTCAGGACTGTTCCATCTGATTAAAGCCTCAAAACCCGATATACTCCATGTTTTTGCATCCATTTGAGGCTGATAATACACTACAAAGTCGCCTCTTTCTATTGACAATCTTAAATTACTCTGCATTGCATTTTTTTTGAAAGCATCATCGCTCATAGATTGATTGAAATATGTGAAAATTCCTTTCCCAGCCTCTTTAGAGCGATACATAGCGGTATCTGAATTCTTCAGTAATTCTGAATATGTTGTGCCATGATCTGGATAAAATACAATGCCACCACTTACTTCCATGTAAAAAATATTATCTTCTAAAACAAATGGTTCCGTAATGGTGCAAACCATATCTTTAGAAATTACATCCATTTTCTGTTTATCTGTATCATAAAATAGCATGATAAACTCGTCGCCACCCAAGCTAAAAACATCCAGGCTGTCTAGGCTATTATTATTTTGGAGATTATGTGCTTTTTTTAATCGTTCCGCAAAGTAAAGCAACACTTGATCACCAACTGAGTGTCCAAACGTGTCATTGATTTCCTTAAAATTATCAATATCAATATAAACCAATGCAAACTTCTTTTCATGTTTCGGATCCGCTGCAATGTAGGTTTCTAACGTTTCACGTAAGAAAACACGATTCGGCAAATCAGTCACTGGACTATAATAAGCCAAGTGATAGATTTTATCTTTTTGTTCCTTTAACATCACCTCAATTTTTTTTCGATATCTAATACTCGTCAATAAATAGATGATAAAAAGAATCAAGGCAATAAGAACAGCAATATTTGAAAGAATAATTGTTTTATTCTGCTCATAATATGATACGGATTTATGTATCACAACTGCATCATTTGGAAGTTCATCTAATTCTACATGAAACCGTTTCATTTGATCATAATCAAAACTCCAACAGGCAGGTTTTTTTTCAGAGATGGGTATTTGATTTGCTGATTCTCCCACTAAGATACGAAGACCCAATTCGGCCGCAGTCTTTCCATGCAATAATCCACTATTCAAATCACCACCAAGTGCTCCAGTCCCAAAAGCTGCTTCATCTAAAGTAAAAACTGGAACACTACTTTTTTCACTAAGTTTTTTAACTGATTGATCAATTGCTAAATAATGATTGTCTGCATCAAAATTATACGATGCAACTAGAATTATACTATCCATGCTAAAGTTAGGAACAAGCTTCAATATATCATTTAAACTCAGATTGGATAGGTCTCGCACCACCAAATCATCACTTGCATCACAAACCCCATTCTTCATGAGTTCTCCAGTGCTTACTCCACTGTCACTTAAGTCATGGAGTAAATATACGTACTTCAAATCTGGAAAAACCTTTTTGGCAAATTGAACTGTTCCCTCTGAATTCATTTGCTCATAGGTACCAGTCACATTGATTTTCCCTTCAAGGATTCGATCCGCATCCTTTTTTAGTACTCCAGAAAAAACAATGGGTGCATTTGAAAATAACTCTACGCGATGATCCAACGCAAACTGGAGCGCCGCATCATCAGTGGTCATAATCAAATCAATAGGCATATTCATATACTTATATTGAAATCGTTCATGTAGTTGACTTAAATTTTGTTTATCTGGGTATCGTTTCCAGTCCATTTCTTCTATGAAGGTTACTATATTGAGATCGCTTTTTTCTAACTCGTCAAAGATGGCGTTTTCCTGCGCATCCGTCCATGGATGCCCTCTATGATAGGATTCTAATATTAGAACATTTTTTTCTGCAACGGATTCTGCTACACCATAAGAAAATCCAATCTGAAAATGCAAGAAAAAAAGGGGCAACAAAATGATGAAGAAAGATAAGAAAACTAAATTCTTCTTCTTTTTTAAAATCATTTCATTCAGCTCCTTTAATCATAAGAATGTCCTTTAACAAAGTGTTGCAATCTATTTGCAAAAACAAAAAACAATGCGCATAAAATCCGCAAGGGATATATACCCAAATGAGTATTAGAAAAACACATGAACAAATTTGTTAAAGATCTGATATGGTTCTCATTACGATAAGGTTAGAAAAAACTTAAAAAGATTGGGGCAGTTCATAGCATGCCATGCGTGTTACAGATCGAACTTCAAGAAAAGGTAGACGAAAAAAGTCATCAGCTACATAAGTGAATCGAATTGTGACAGATGGAATTCCAGCTTTATATCCAGAAACTCCTTCCCATGCTGGTTCAGAATACCCAGCCAAATCATCTTGAAAACATATTTCATATGAGAGTTTACCGTCATCAATTGATTTTTCTTTCATAAATTGTATCACCAAGTAGTCCACATATTGCCCTCCTTCCTCTTGATTAAAACATAACTCACCTTCTGCATAAGCAAGCTCATCAAAATAAAGAGCTGCCCCTGCCGCAGATTCTTCGGCTAAAGCTTTTAAATCATTTTGAAGCACAATGTATCTTCCAAGGTCACTTTGATAAGACATGGCACTGGCAAACAGTACCAAAAGTCCAATAAACACAATGAATACCTTCATTTTAATCTCTCAATCGTTCACTTGCCGTCCATCCCTCCACCGAATAAAGACTACTATTCTCATCATCAGAAATTCCGAACATACGATTTCCTGCCATGAGTGGCTCGATGGGCACGGTCACACGATAGTGTATTAATTCACGTTGGTCAAATTGTTGCGTACGATATTTAGGAACTGTATCAAGTTCAAGTTGGATGGAATCCCCATCAATGGAAAAACATGTTTTGATTCTATTCACCATTTGATTTGTTATAGAAATAGTGAAGCAACCCTCTTGTTTTGCCTGCTCTTTTGCTTGATATACAATTTCCTGCAATTGCTGTATTTGGTCAAAGTTCTTTTGATCTAATGTGTACTGAGTTAAGAAAACCAATAATAAAGGCAACACCGCCATTAATACAATAAACTGTTTCATCAATTTCTCCTTATGGTATTGAAGTACGTACAGCAATTTCCTGTTTCCAGGCTTCCCCCATAATATGAATCACCGTACCATCATCTGGACCCATAATCATCTGATAAATTGCAATCCCAAGCCCAACCATGCCGCATAAAACAATAAAATCCTTCATGTAATTTCCTTGTATAATGCATTTGCATTATATCGATACCTTTCTTTAATCTTCAGAACCAGTGGTAGTTATTGTTTTGATTTGATTGGAAGCATGATCTGAAATATCTTTTACACTAGAACTCATATTTGAGACATATCCAGCAATTGCAATTCCAAGCAGAATCATAGCGACCATTACAATAATTTGTTTCATAAAATCCTCCTTTGAACATCTTTCAATTATGTTTTTCATTGATTTTTTTCTGCTTTCCTATTCCTTCTCTGCTATAAAAACATTTGCATCAACTCTTTTTGATCTAAAAAATACGCTATATAGATAAAGTTAATAAAAATAATCAAGATATTTATCACCACAGGAAAATAGATCAATTCACTTATGATCTCGTCTTTTTTCTTCTGCTCGGTAATCCGAATCGCTTTCATACTTGATTCATAGGAAAGCAATGTTTCCATTAATTCCTGTGGTTCTAATTGATCCCACCGCATCAATAAAACTGCAAAATCTTTTCCTGCTTGGGTCCCAACCGCTTGGGAAAAATATTGAATAGCCTGCGGTATTTGATTCATTCTAATGTAATGTAGCATCTTGATGTAAACTGGTTTTAGTAATCCTTCATACTCAGATAGTTGTTCTATTATAGTGTCTGAACGACTAATTTTTCCTTGCTCGATGGAGGCCATGTTTCTCAAAAACGCCAAGGACTCAAATATTTCTTTTCTCATACGTTCCTGCCTGTACGCATAAATCTTTTGAATAATGAAATAAATAGGACCATTCCTCTTTCGCTGAACCATCTGAGTCAAACCGCTATAACCTCTCATGGTCTTAAAAAAATGAAGTCGCAATTCTGCTCTATGTTTTAGTGTCCACACCCTAATATCAGTGTGTACTATCATCTCAATTCCCATAAATAAAAATGTGAGTAAAAAAAATGGTATGGCCGAAAGCCAATCTATTTTCATTTCGCTTCCTTTCCTCAAATAGTACCTATGAATTCTGTGTTTCATCAATTATTCTGATATTTGCTTCTATGTATCGTTCAATAATCAAATCTCTGATTATTTATGATTTCAATCAGAGCAATGTTGAAAAGAAATAAAAACGTAATGAGTAAAAACAGTAAAAATCCTTGTTGGGTATAAAACTGATTTTGCACGATTTGAAAAATAGGGATATCCAGATAGTAGATTGAGATCAAGGTAGTCATTATATATAAAAGTGGAGCTAGATACACCACCATTCTTGCTGACTCTGCATTCAAACGTTTTCTTTCTTCTGTCAAAATCCTTGCATCCCTTAGTTGTATTAAAATATCTTCCAAAGCAAGAGAGATGTTAATTCCTTGGTACGCCGCAAGATAAATGCAATTTGAGAGCATTCTGCTCCATCCAGTATGAATTCCAGATGAAAATCGCTGTGTTGCCGCTTTCATTTTCTGTTGATTCCCTGTATTCTGAAGTTCCACCAATAGTTGAAACAACAACCTTCTACTGATTTTCGTATCTAAAGATATGGAAATCACTTGTTCAATGGTTTTATAAATGTTGAAATGATTGATGCGATATTGACAAAGAAATTCCGTTAGTAGTTTTTCTCCTTCATAGCTACTTTTTCTGCGTATCCCTTCCATTCTTACCCTTAATAAAAGATATGGCATAAGCCCAATCATTGCTGCCATTGTTAAAGTAGTTAACCATTCCATTGTTTTTATTCCAACAAAAAAGAACAGAGCGTAAATACTAAAACTAAATGAAACAAACCCTTGAGGGGTAACTTTCCATTTTAGTGAAACTCCAAGTACTGTTTTCAAGTGGGTCTCCCATGAAGCTTCTGGTTCCATTGCTTTTCGCCTTACACGGAGCCGCCATCTCATCTTGATTTTTCCAAGTAAAAAGTAGAGATATTCTTTGAACACAATAATAAATCCAAAAAAAATCATAAAATATAGTGTAAATACAACAACTATAGAAATCCATATGTCTCTATTTTCGAGCATCAATCGCATCTGTTTTATCCTACCTTCAAAGATTATTTGCCAAGTCATTTAGACACTGACTAAATTGAAATAACATGTCTGGATCTTCTTCTTCCCCAATCCGTTTTTTGTCTTCCCCAATCCAATAATTCCAATTCCAGCTGTCTTTCCTATAATCATAACGACAAATTTCATGCATTGAAATCTGATGATTTTCTTTATCAATACCAAGTTCATAAATCGATTTTAATCTTTTCTGACTTTTATTTTTTAGTTGTATAAAATGAAAAATATAATCAAAACTAGTTGCCACTTTTTTCTGTATGGATTCAAAATCTCCTCCGAGACTCTTTACAATTTCAAATGCTACGTCTTGAGAAAAATCCAGAGGATCTTTTGTATGAAACGTAATCTTCATTCTTCTTGTTCCCTTACTCGCAATCTTTATCGCAGTATCTAACGCAATACCATCTCTTGCTTCAGCCAAAACAAAGTAATCCGCATCACTTCGCAGTAAATTTTTTGAAAGATATTTCAATTTATCATGATCTGCAATAAGTTGAATGATGGGTGCAGTTGGCATCATTTTGTGAATAGGTATTTCTGGATCTGTTTCAACTAGAACGCCCTCCAAATTGGGATTCTCATAGCTTTGCCATGTAGATAAAAATGTTGTTTTTGCTGTACGCACCGCACCAGTAATTGCAATGTTAAATCCAAGAGCCACCATTGACTGAAATAGTGGTATTGCTTCAAATGGAATTGTATTTCTTAGCGCTTGCTCTTCAAAACTATAATTAGGAATGATATACCGACGAAATATAATTACATCATGATTCTTCTTTGTCATACTACCACCAAAGATAGTGACTCGAGTTCCATCTATCATATATACTTCATGAAATTCTTTATCAAGCCGTTCCTCAGGAGTAAACAGAAGAAATGCCCTTACCATCTGCTCTCTTCTATCCTTATTTATTTTCTGTTTTCTAATCGTCATTTGACCATTCTCTAAAAAAAAGATACGATCTCCTATAATCTTAGCAGAGCTGCTCTCCTGAAAAAATTTTGAAAACCATTCTGCAATGCCTGCAAGTCCCCAGTTTTCATGATATATCCCGTCTTCTAGACTATCATACCAGACAGGATAAGAGGTTTCCTCCGCGAACCACGCTTTGAGAATTTTTTTGATTCTACTTTTGAAAAACGACACTTCCTTTTCATATCCAATGATTGCTTTTTTCTGAATTTTTAAAGACGAATCCATATTTTCATTACCTTGCTCCCAGTCTTTTAAAAACTCCAAATTCACTCTGTGACACAATTGATAAAAATCATGAGATTTTTGCTGCTTCTGATTGCCTTTTATTTCTAGATAATCTGCTAAATAAAATGCTTCCATCTGGCATTCCTTTTTACTTCTATTTCTTGAAAACCGGATTTCAAAAGAATATGATTTGCAATTTGAATTAAATCTCTTTGGAAGGTTTCATCTTTATATTCTAGTAATGTACGTTTTTCTATTTCTGCCTGCCTAGAATATGTAATATCTTGTATTTTCCAAATATCATTCCGATGTAGGCCGATTCGACTAGTTACATAACTTAAATCATAAATGTCATCCTCTCGATATTTATTTACAATTATTCCTGTGATATTGATTCCAAGATTTCGAAAGATTTGTTGATTTTTTTCATACCTAGACAATGACGATTCTTGTTGTGATGTAACTAAAAACACATCCTCAGCAATCAACATGCTCCCCACTGCTAACCCATTGTCAAGCTCACCTCCACAGTCAACAAAGATAAGGTCAAATAATCCTTTTATTTCTTCCAAAAAATATTGTATTCCGTCAGGATGGTAGTGCCGTATCTCAAGTTCATTGTTTACTCCTCCTAAAAAGTGAAAATTGCCTTTTATTTCAGTTTTTTTAAGAAATTCTACTTGATTGACAATCCGATTATCAATATATGATTTTATTTCATCGATATGCATTGTTTTTTCTGGAACATACTCATTGCTGTCTCTTCCATTGAGACAAGCTAACAGTATCTTACAGTTTTTTGTGCTCACAATAAGTTCTGCAATCGATTGAGATATCATGGTATTGCCTACTTTGTGATCAACACCATGAAACGCAATGATATTACGTACCAATTTCATCACTCCTTTGCATCAGAATAAGTTGTCCACCCATTCCCTCATTGACGTAACTTCTTATCATCTGAAAACCATCAAATGTGGTAATAATCTCTATATGATCAATAATTGAAGTACTATCTTCGCGATTCAATATCGTTCCTTGTTGTGACATTGGCTTTAGTTCCAAATCTGCATTTCTAATTTCTCTTTCTGATTCATCTTTTACGTATGCAACACGATATTCCCCCAAATACTCTCCTGCTACGCTTCCATAGATTGCCACTAAATCTCCTCTTCTCAAAGAACTACTTCGCATCGCTATCCAATTCTTTTTCAAAACAAATATAGACTCAGCTTCGGAAATCACTAGTGGGTCCTTACGAAAATAAGCTGAAATAATTTGACTATTTTTTGCAATCATTTGGGTTGTCACAAGTCCGTCAAGACTCGAAATATCGTTTTCATGAAATCCTCCCTCCAGCACTAATTCTTTTGGTATTCCTTGTATGAAAAACATATCTGCTGTAACAACAGTACCTTCTTCCATTTGATTTCTTGCAACAAGCACTTGATCCATACACACCGTATCGCGTCCTATCATTTCCCAATAGAGCAATCCGGCAATTGACGCAATGATGAGAAATAATCCAATCATAAAAGTTACTTTTTTTTTCATTCCTTCTCCTCAGTTTAGAAAATATTATGATTGTTATAATTTACATTATTTAACATTTTCAATATACCATTATTTTTTATATGTGTCAATTATTCCTATTTAACTTCAAAAAAAATCGCGAAAGTAACTCTTTCGCGACAACGCTTTATCTTATACCATCTGAGACAGCAATGCTTTTACACGCTCATTTACATCTGCAGCTCCAAATACAGATGAACCAGCCACCACTAGGTCAACCCCTGCTTCCGTAACCATTTTTATATTTTCAAGTGTAATACCACCATCAATTTCGATTTCCAATTTTGGATTACGTGAATCCTTCATTTTTTTCAATTCCTTAATCTTCTGAATTGATGATGGAATATACTTCTGCCCTCCAAATCCTGGGTTGACAGACATTATTAATACTAAATCCAAATCTTCAAATATTGCATCTAAAACAGATACAGGTGTAGCTGGATTAATGGATACACCAGCCTTTATTCCTAATGATTTAATATGCTGAATTGTACGATGCAAATGGTTACAAGCTTCCCAGTGAACCGTTATGATTTCCGTTTGTTCTGTCATAAAGTCTTCAATATACAAATCTGGATTTTCAATCATCAAGTGTACGTCATATGGCAGTGAGGTCTTTCCGTTTAAGCTTTTCATGACAGCTGCACCAAAACTAATATTTGGCACAAAATGACCGTCCATAACATCAACATGTATAACCTGAGCACCTGCTTTTTCTATAGCGAGTACATCTTCACCTAGCTTTGAAAAATCCGCTGCTAATATAGAAGGGGCTAATCTTTTCATTGTCGTTCCTCTTTCTTTTCATTTCGGTTCATTGAATTAGTATTTCCTTTTTATAAACATTTTGTTAATATTTATTTCTTTCCTTTTCTTGTATTTCCTTTAGTTGCGTTATATATGAATGATATCTTGATTCATGAATCTCACCATTAGATACCGCTTCTCTGACTCTACAATCTGGCTCTTTTACATGCCTGCAATTATCAAACTTACAACTTCCCATCCGCTTGGCAATCTCGGGATACAAGTGTTGTAATTCATCTGCTTCTGCATCTAATATATCAAAAGAAGTAAATCCAGGCGTATCAAATATCATTGTACCAAAATCTGTTTCAAATAATTCTGCATGCCTTGTAGTATGCTTTCCACGTTTTGTTTTTTCACTAATGTTACCCGTTTCCACTATCTTTTTCGACTGGAGGCGATTAAGCAGAGTTGATTTGCCCACTCCAGAAGGACCAGCAAGGGCACATTTTTTATGGTTCAACAAGGCAATCAAAGCGTCAATTCCATCTCCGCTTGCACCACATACACCAACAACTGGATAAATATTACGATAGATGCTCTCAAGGTCATGACGCATTTTTTCACTTGCTAAATCTATTTTATTGATACAAATTACTATCTCAGTATGATTTTTTTCTGCCATTACAAGAAACTTATCAATAATATCTGGATTTGGATTTGGTTTTGCGGCTGCTGTAACGATTACAAAACAATCCACATTAGCAATAGGAGGTCTGATAAAAATATTTTTTCTTGGCAGAATTTCAGTAATCCACGCTTCATCATCATTTAAGATGTCAATCATCGCTTCATCGCCTACGTATGGTGTAATGCCATCTTTTTTAAAAATCCCTCGTGCTTTGCACTGATATATTTTTTGTTCTACTTTAACGTAATAGAAGCCAGCAATGCCTTTAATGATGATTCCCTTCATTAGCTCAGTTCTCCAGTATTAAAATCCACATTTTTTTCGAGCACCACATCATTATCGAAAATTACTTTTACTGATCCCACACCATCACCAGATAAGGACAGAATTTCTGAGCCATCACTCTTGATACGTTGTTCTCTATTTATCACAGTTCTCACTCCAGATTCATCTGATATTACCACTGTTAGATAGAATACTTCATTAGAAGCTCTGTTATAATCCACAGTCAAAGCGATAGCCTTGGAAACAGCATCTTGATCTCCAGTACTTACCTTAACGTTCACAGAAGTACCATCATCTAGCTTTGTTCCTGCATCATTTTGCTGCCACATAATAGTATTCATCTCATAAGAATCGCTCTTTTCATATTTTACAGACCCTAAAGTCAATCCAGCTTTTTCTAATAAATCTTTTGCTGTATCCACATCTTTCCCAAGCAAATCTGGCATATCTACTTGTTCTACAGCATTTCCAAGGCTGACTACCAAATCAACAGATTTTCCTGCAGCAGCACTGGTACCAGACTCTGGAGATTGACGAATTACTACATCTACAGGATAATCACTGTTTTCTTGGGTAATCGTTCCTACTTCGTACCCATAGTTCTCCAATACGAATTTTGCAGAAGCTACCGTAGAATTCACGACATTTGGAATCGTTCCCTCTTTTTCTTTTCCTTTGCTCACATTTACTTTGACAGTATATCCTTCTTTTACAGTCATCTCTGACTCAGGATCTTGAGAAACAATCTCACCTTCATCAAATTTTGAACTAGAAACAGTATCTTCCACTTCAAGCTTTAAATTGAGTTCTTCTAAAACTGCTGTTGCCTCTTCAACCGTTTTTCCTTGTAAATCTGGTATGGTAACTTCTTTACTATCTGTAAGCGCTTTTGCAGTCGTAAAGATAAAATGACTTACCGGAATCGCACAAACCAAAGCCAATATGATTGCCGCAACCTTTACTTTATTGATACGAAATTTCTTTTTCGCCTTTTCCTTTTTCTTTCTCATATCCCCTTTTTTCTCCTCTTTTGTTAGTGATCCAATATCACCAGCAGCTCCCATTACTTTATTTTCATCAAAATTTGTTTTTTTACGACTTCCTCCAATATCCATGTTCACATTGGATAAGGCTTCAAAAAACTCATTTGCATTTTTATATCGATTCACTTGATACTTATTGGTTGCCTTTAAGACAATTTGTTCTAAACCAACAGGAATACCTTCTACATGTTGTGAAGGGGGTACCATCTCATCGTTCATGTGCATCAATGCGACCGCAACAGGATTTTCTGCATCAAAAGGAACTTTGCCAGTCAATAATTCATACAGTACAATACCAAGGGAATAGATGTCTGATTTTTCATCCACATATCCGCCTCTGGCTTGCTCTGGCGAAAAGTAGTGTACAGAACCCATAATTGTACCTGTATTCCCTACGATTGTCCCTTCATTGACTGCTTTTGCAATTCCAAAATCGGTAATTTTAGCAATTCCATCTCTTGTGATTAGAATATTATGGGGTTTAACATCTCTATGGATAATGTGATTTTTGTGAGCAAATCCAAGGGCAAGAGAAATCTGCTTTACTATTTCAATCGCCTGAGCTTTTTCCACTGGTCCTTGATTTTTTATGATATCACTTAAAACTTGACCTTCTATCAATTCCATTACAATGTAATGGATATTTCCCTCCTTACCAACATCGTAAATATTTACAATATTTGGATGGGTCAAACTAGCTGCCGATTGGGATTCTCTTCTAAAATTTTCTATAAATTTTATATCTTTTGTAAACTCTGGTTTTAAAATCTTAATCGCAACAAAGCGATTGAGCAAACGGCATCTTGCTTTATAAACAACTGCCATTCCGCCATCACCGATTTTCTCAAGTAATTCATACCTGCCAGCAAGTAATCTACTACTCATGTGTCAGTCCTCCTGTCATATTTTTATACAAATAATTGTAATATTATCATTTCCACCATTTTGGTTTGCACGATGAACAAGATTTGTACTCAATTCACTCATGGAACAAGAAGTTAATGCCATGCTGCACATTTCATCTTTCGTTACCTCTCCATAAAGCCCATCAGTACAGAGTATAATAATGTCCTCCTTCTTCGTTTTTAACCAATAAAAATCTGGAAGAATATTTTGTTCTCCTCCCAAAGCTCTCGTAATCATATTTTTTCGAGGATGCAATTCAGCCTCCTCTTTTGTAATCGAGCCACCCTTTACCAATTCATTTACATAGGAATGGTCTTCTGTAACTTGACTAATCATTCCTTCTCTGCAAATATAGGCTCTGCTGTCTCCAATATTAATAAAGTACCCATTATCTCCTACTAAATACAGTAGTACAACTGTAGTTGCCATACCTATATTTTCAGAGGTAGCACGAGCTGTACTATAAATTAAATCATTCACAGTTATCATGCATGTCAAAAAATAATTCTTTAAATCCGTTTCTGTTTCCAAACCTGTTAAAGGATTATTCTTAATATAATCTGCAATATTAGTTACAGCCATGGAGCTGGCAATTTGTCCAGAATTTTGACCTCCAACTCCATCTGCAATAATATATATATCTTCTCTTGGCATGACAAAGAGAGAGTCTTCATTTCGCTCTCTCACTCTGCCCTTATCCGTTTTAAATCCAACTTGAATCATATAAAGTCCTCATCCAATTGATGCTATGATATGGATTGCTAATATTAGGCTATATCCCATCTATTCGTTAATCAAACTTTCATCCTTTTTCATCTTACAGATAAAGAATCCATCTGTATTGTTGATATTTGGAAGCAATTGAATTTCTTCTTCCTTACTAAAGTACGGATTTTTTTTTAAGAAATCTTTTACAACTTTTTGGTTTTCATATGGGGAAATGGTGCATGTACTATAAACCAATACTCCACCTGGTTTCACATATTTTGAAGCAGCAGACAGGATTGCAAGCTGTTTCTTTGGTAATTCAAGAATTTCAGCCGAATGCTTTTTATACTTTATTTCAGGTTTTCGTCTTACAACTCCAAGACCAGAGCACGGAGCATCTACCAAAACTTTATCTGCTTTTTCCATCATAGCAGAGTCAACCCTCGTTGCATCCCAAGTCTTAGTTTGAACAATTGAAACACCCAGTCTTTCTGCTTCTTTATTGATAATCCCCAATTTTCTGCGATAAATATCCCATGCACTCACGTATCCACGATCTCTCATTTTTTCAGCGATAGCTAAAGTTTTTCCACCAGGAGCAGCACATAAATCCATGACAGTTTCAAAAGGTTGTGGATCTAAAAGATTCACTGCAAGCATAGAGCTTTCGTCCTGAACAGAAAACATTCCACTTTCATAAAGTTTGCCACCAAGCAAATCAGTACCCTTAACATGTAGTGCTTGTTCACATAAAATGCCATCATTGGCTTCATAACCCTTCGCACGAATTCGGTTTTTCAAATCCTCTCTTGTTGTTTTCATCGTATTGACTCTGATAATCAAATCTGGCGTCGCATTGCCTGCACTTAAAAGTTCTTCAACAAAATCAGGAGCAAATTGTTCTAGCCACAATTCAATAATCCATGGTTCATACGAATACCGAATGGAAAGATATTTGATGAGGTTGGTAGATTTATTTGGTAATTCTACTTCTTTGTCCGCACGTAAAAAGCTTCTAAGTACACCATTAATAAATCCTTCTCGACCCTTACATACCTTTTTTGCCAACTCTACACTTTCATTTACCGCCGCATAATCAGGTACGCCATCTAAAAACTTAATCTGATAAATTCCTAATCGCAAAACAGTTAAATCACTAAGCTTTACTTTTTCAATTGGGGTTTTGATAAACTGCTCAATAATATAATCTAAATACATCTTGTTTTCTAAAACACCATATACCAGTTCTCGTACAAGTGCGGGAGAATCTGGTTTGTTGCTTATAATACGATGATTCAATGCAAGATTTGAATATGAATTTTTTGTTTCAACATCTAATAATGTGAAATATGCTGTCCTTCTATTTTTATCCATTTTAATCACGCCCCCTCAGCGCTAAAATTCTTAGAAGAGTGGCAATCGAAGCCGCTAAAGCTGCCACATACGTAAGTGCCGCTGCTGACAAAACTTTTTTTGCACTTGCAGTCTCTTCTAAATAAATGATACCCAAACGATTCAATTGTTCGATTGCTCTACTACTAGCATTAAATTCTACCGGCAACGTAATGGCCTGAAAAATCACTGCCGCAGTATAGCAAATGATTCCGATATTAAAAATCAAATTCCCCTGAACGTAATTGTTTGCCCCGATCATTACAAGACCTACGATTAAAATTGGCCAAGCAAAATTAGACACAATTGACACCACAGGTGCTATGATATTTCTTATTGTGAGTGGTGCATAATTCTTAGCATGCTGAATGGCATGTCCCACTTCATGCGCCGCAATACCAACTGATGCAATGGAAGGTTCTTGATATACTTGAGGCGAAAGTCTTAAAATACGGCTTCTTGGATCATAGTGGTCTGTCAACCTTCCATTGGTAATCTCAACAGGAACATCAAACAATCCATTGCTATCTAAAATTCGTCTTGCAGCCTCTGCGCCAGTGATTCCCTTCCGATTTCTAACTCCCGCATATTGTTGATATGCTAAATTCACTCTTCTTTGTGCATAAAATGTAAAAATCATAGCTGGGATCAATATCACAATGGTAGGATCAAACATCCCAAAGTAATACATATCTCATCATCCTTTCTTCCCCGATCAATTCAAAACTTCTCCCTCTTGGATTTTATTTCCTTTTAAATAATCTGATACCATCATTGCCTTTTTCCCTGGCATTTGAATTCTTTTGATGAGTAGTGTGCTTCCCCCCGCAGCTACCAAAATGCCATTTATAGAGACCTCAATAATTGTACCAACTGGTTCACGACTCACTATTTGTTGGGGTTCTGCTTCCCAAACTTTCATAGGTTCTCCGCCATAATTGGTATATGCACCCGGCCAAGAATTCATACCACGAATCAAGCACGAAATTTCCTCTGGAGACTTATGAAAATCAATTAGCCCATCTTTTTTAAATACCATAGGTGCATATGTAGCTTCTTCATCATTTTGAGGCGTTCTACTGTTTTTACCTGCAATAATGTCTGGTAAAACTTCTACCAAGAGCTCTGCCCCAAGCAATGACAACTGATCATGAAGCTCAGCAGTGGTTTTTTTTCCAATCTCTAGCGACCTAGCTTCAATCATATCTCCTGTATCTAGTCCTTCTTCCATATACATCAAAGTAACTCCGGTTTTCTTTTCTCCCTCAATAATGCATCGATGGATTGGCGCTGCCCCTCTATATTTTGGAAGCAACGAAGCATGGATATTGATACACCCTAGTTTTGGAATCGCTAGCAGCTCTACTGGGAGAATTTTTCCATATGCGGCAACAATCATCACATCAGGACTTATCCTTCGAATCTGCTCTAAGAACACTTCGTTATTCTTAACCTTCTCTGGTTGCGCAACTTCAAGTCCAAGCTCTAATGCAGTTTCTTTTACTGGCGGAAATTGAATTTTTTTACCGCGATCCCTCGCCTTATCAGGTTGTGTCACTACAAGCTCAACTTGATAACCGTTCTCAACCAGTTTTTTCAAGGGCAACACAGCGAATTCAGGAGTACCCATGTAGACCACTTTGATTGATTGTTTGCTATTCTTCGTCATCTTCACTCAATTCTCTCACATTCTTTGCTTTATCAGTATATAAAATTCCATCCAAATGATCATATTCATGGCTTAATACAATTGGTGCGAATCCAGTTCCCTCAATCACAACTTCTTCTCCATCACGATTCAGGCCTTTCATCTTAATATAGGTTGGACGCTCTACAGCCCCAATCATACCAGGAACACTCAAGCATCCTTCATCTTCTGTTTGCGCACCTTCTACTTCCAAGATCTCCGGATTTATCATTTCGATGGTTTCCCCGTCAACCTCTGCGATAAACATACGCTTTAAAATACCTACTTGTGGTGCTGCAATTCCAACACCATTATATTCACGCATGGTTTCCAGCATATCATCTAGAATCATTCTAATATGATCATTGACCTCTGTAACTTCTCTCGCTCTCTTCCTTAAAATCCCATCGCCTTCCACGACAATATTTCTCAGTGCCATTCAATACTCTCCTCATCATTTACAAATGATATCAGAAGGGACCCTTCCCTCTTTACTCTGATATCTGCTATTACTTATTAGAACAATACCTTTATAAAAAACTATACGGATTCATATCAATTGATAGTAGGTAATCTGCATTTCTTTCCGTATTGGTGCGTTGCTTTATTTCAGCTAACACTACCGAATAAAATTCTCGTTTTCCCGGAAAACACTTGATTAATAGTTGAAATCGATAGAGTTCTTTTATCCTGTTCATTGGTGCAGCCTGTGGTCCAAGGAGATAAGCTTTTTCTTTCTCTCCCACTTCTAGAATAAATGCATCTGCTATCTCTTGGCAACGTTTTAATGCGGTTTCTTCTCGTTCAGCTGAGACCATAATTTGAATTAAATCGCTGTACGGTGGATACCCTAACTGCTTGCGTATTATCGATTCTGACTCATAAAATGAATCATAGTCATGATTTGCTGCGGATCGTATCGAGTAATGCTCTGGATGATAAGATTGAATCAATACCCTTCCAAGAGTATCTCCTCGTCCAGATCTGCCAGCAGCCTGAGTAATAAGCTGGAACGTTCGTTCAGAAGATCGAAAATCCGGAACATTTAGCGTGATATCTGCTGAAACAATACCTACCAGACCCACATTAGAAAAATCTAAGCCCTTCGCCACAAGTTGTGTTCCAATCAATATATTGGTTTTACCCTTTTTAAAAGCATTTAAAATCTTATCAATACTACCTTTTTTTGTTATGGTATCCAAATCGAGTCTATCAACTATTGCCTCAGGAAAAACTTCTTTTGTCAGTTCTTCTACCTTTTCAGTTCCTGTTCCAAAATGCTTAATATACTTTCCATTACAAGATGGACAAGTCTTTGGAATGGGTTCTCGATATCCACAAAAATGACAAACCGCTTCATTTTTCGCCTTATGATACGTGAGAGATATCCCGCAATCCTTGCATTTCATCACATAACCACAAGATCTGCATGAAATAAAAGTAGAGTAACCTCTTCTGTTTAAGAATAATATAATTTGGCTACCTGCTTCAAGATTTTTTCGTATTTCATGGTAAAGTGATACACTAAAAATAGATTTATTTCCATTTTTTAATTCTTCTCGCATATCGATAATTTCTACAGAAGGCAGCGGTGTTTTATTAAACCTTTTTTTTAGATAAATTCTTTGATAGTGCCCTTGATTTGCTTTATAGCTAGAGATTAAGGAAGGAGTTGCACTCCCCAATAGAACAACACTCTGATTAAGCATCGCTCTTTGGATTGCGACCTCAACCGTATCATATTTTGGTGACATATCCGATTTATAGGTGGATTCATGCTCCTCGTCTAAAACAATCACACCTATATTCAATAAAGGCGCAAAAATAGCAGAGCGGGCTCCTATTACAATTTTAACTGTTCCGCTTTTAATACGCATCCACTCATCATATCTTTCCCCTAGTGATAATTTGCTATGTAATACAGCAATATTATCTGCACCAAATCTTCCAATAAATCGGTCAATCGTCTGAGGTGTCAATGAAATTTCTGGTACCAACATGATTGCAGTTTTCCCACTTACAACACAAGCATCTATGACCTGTAAATAGATTTCCGTTTTACCACTGCTGGTAACACCGTGAATCAGATAAACTTGATGCTGACTATTTTCAATGTCAGGGCAAATCCTTTCAACGGCAATACGTTGCTCTTCTGTCAATTCCTTTTTTGATGAAATTTCTCCAGTTGCATCCTTATATGGATTTCTCAGTTTCCCACGTTTCGAAGAGGAGCCTGAAGGAGTAAAACACTTGATTCCATCAATATACCGACAAAGGTACTGTTTTTTCATCCAAACGCATGTTGCGATTGCCTCTTGGCTCAATTCAACGTCTGGATCAATTTCTATCATCTTTTTAAGGCCCCTGAACTCTTGAGGGATAGAATCCGCTACCTCGAAAACATATGCCTCACGAATCCGATTTCCCATAGAAAAAGGTACATACACCTTATTACCTACCTTAACTTGATCATTCTCGCAAAGGTACGTGTAGAATGTGTCTGTATGATCCGTTTTATTATCTATTACTACATTTATATATTTCATATTCTACGTCAACACACAATCTATTCTTTATCCTTGCAACCATTATGTTTAATGTCTTGATTAGAAAATTCACATCCACAATAATGCTGCCTGTATAAATGATACTGTTTGGATAATTCTATTGATCGCTGATAGCCTCCTTGTTTTTTAAAATCCTCAGCCAAATAAGTCAATCCATAGCGCATTCCAACGGATAATCCAAGTTTGCTAATCACATCAAAATTTTTGTATGGGCTTACGGTTAAAGTAGTTGCAAAGGTATCAAAACCCTGCATAATTGCCGCTTCCGCTGTTTTTTCTAGTCGTAGCTGAAAGCAAGGCATGCAACGTAGACCACCTTCTGGTTCACATTCGAAACCTTTGATTGCTACATAAAATCGTTCTGGTTCATATGGACCTTCCAAATAGAAAACCCGATCCCTTGCATCGACCCTATCATTATATTTTTCAATATACTCAATTTGCGCAAGTCTTCTTTTTTCGTATTCTTCTGGTTCTGTAATATTTGGATTATAGAAATAAACAGTCACCTCAAATCGGCCACTGAGACGTTCCACTACTGCAGTACTGCATGGTCCACAGCAACTATGGAGTAAGATTCTCGGCTTACTTTTTTTTAAGTCATCCATATCCCCTAGGTTCACAAAGTGGCTATTATTTGTATGTTTATCTACTCTTTCACAGATAAATTCTTTCTCTTTCTCTTTTTTCATGAGTTTCATTCATCCTCTATTTTTTGTTTCACTTTTATAACAGTTTATTATATCATATAATTAGTTCTCTGCAAATGCAGTAATTCAATAACAAGGAGTGCTTTCATGACAACCATTTTTGGTAACCAATATTTTTATTCAATCGGTAGCTACCTCAAAGATACTTTTGGCTGCAAAATCATCAAACTATCCCTGGATGCTGGATTTACCTGTCCAAATCGTGATGGTTCCAAGGGCACAGGAGGGTGTATTTTCTGTTCAGCTGATGGTTCTGGAGATTTCGCAAGTGATATTCCGGGTCAAATCAAGCTTTTATCAACAAAGTGGCCATCTGGCAAATACATTGCTTATTTTCAAAGTCATACAAACACATACGCACCAGTAGACATTTTGCGAGAAAAATATTTGCAAGCTCTATCTTATCCTGACATAATTGGAATTGCCGTTGCGACGCGTCCTGATTGTCTTTCCGAAGATGTTTTGGCATTATTAGATGAACTGAACCAGAAAACATTTCTCTGGGTTGAACTTGGGCTCCAGACAAAACACGAAAAAACAGCTTCCATTATCAATCGCTGCTATCCACTCTCAGTATTTGATCAAGGAATTGAAGCATTACACAACCTCAAAATAAAAACCGTTGTGCATCTTATTCTAGGGCTTCCGGGAGAAACGCAAGAGGATATGATTGCATCGGTCCAGTATGTTTGCAGCAAAAATGTTTTTGGTTTAAAATTCCATCTTATGAATGTACTGAAGGGAACAAAGCTTGAATACTTCTACCCTGATAAAATCCACATCCCAACCATGGAAGAATATATTCAATTTGTGGTAGATTTGTTGGAAATCATACCTCCTGACATCACTATACACAGGCTTACTGCAGATGCACCAAGACACCTCCTGGTCGCTCCAGTTTGGGGATTTGAAAAAAGAAAAATCCTAAATGGAATTCAGAAAGAATTTAGGTTAAGAGATAGCTACCAAAGCATTCACTACAGAAAACCTGAATAAATAGCATAATTACCTCTTAAAAAACAAAAGAGACCTTCACACTGGGGTGGTCTCTTTTTGCGTCATTATTTATTCGTCTTCTCCCAGTCTTCCATCATTGTAATGTTTTCTGCATAACGAGATATACATATCGTTTCCACCAACTACAATCTGTTCACCAGTTTTCACAAATTTGCCGTCTACAATACGCGCTACCATGGTAGCTTTCCTACCACACCAACAAATCGTTTTAATTTCCTCTATTTTGTCAGCATAAATCAGCATGAAATAAGATCCTTCAAAAAGCTCATTTTTAAAGTCATTTTTTAATCCATACGCCAACACAGGAACATCACAGCTATCAACGATTTCAACAAGTTCCTGAACATGATGTTTCTTTAAAAATTGACATTCATCCACCAAAACACAATCTATATGCTGATGTTTATTTGCTTTCATAAAAAGTTCAAGGATATTTGTGTCATCATTTACCGCTACCGCTTCTCTGGTCACTCCTATTCTAGACGAAATCACACCAATGCCATAGCGGTCATCTACACTTGGTGTAAGAACAAGAACCTTTTTCCCTCGCTCCTCATAATTATATGCCACCTTTATCAATTCTATGGACTTTCCAGCATTCATCGTACTGTATCTATAATATAATTGTGCCACTAAAAATCCTCCTCAATTAAGATACTTCTATTGTAATGGAAGGTGAATTTAAAATCAATGAAAAAAGCCTTCGAAAAACTATCGTTTAGTTTTCAAAGGCTTTTTTGGTGCCCAGACTCGGAATCGAACCAAGGACACGAGGATTTTCAGTCCTCTGCTCTACCTACTGAGCTATCTGGGCAAAATGGTCGGGGTGGCAGGATTTGAACCCGCGGCCCACTGGTCCCAAACCAGTTGCGCTACCAAGCTGCGCTACACCCCGATTAAATTGGTGACCCATCCGCGATTCGAACGCGGGACACCTTGATTAAAAGTCAAGTGCTCTACCGACTGAGCTAATGGGTCAAAATGGCTGGGGTAGCAGGACTCGAACCTACGAATGACGGAGTCAAAGTCCGTTGCCTTACCGGCTTGGCTATACCCCATTATTAAAATAATGGCGAGCCCACAGGGATTCGAACCCCGGACAAACGGCTTAGAAGGCCGTTGCTCTATCCAGCTGAGCTATGAGCCCACTTTTTAAAATGGAGCGGATGATGAGAATCGAACTCACGCTATCAGCTTGGAAGGCTGAAGTTCTACCATTGAACTACATCCGCGTATTGGAGCGGAAGACGAGATTCGAACTCGCGACCCTCGCCTTGGCAAGGCGATGCTCTACCCCTGAGCCACTTCCGCATGGGTTATTTGGTGGAGGGAGGTGGATTCGAACCACCGAAAGCTCAGCTAACGGATTTACAGTCCGCCCCCTTTAGCCACTCGGGAATCCCTCCAGATTTGGTCGATAAGAACATTCTCTCTATCAACAGATTTTCTCATGGCATTCGAGCCCTTTCAGGTTCGATTCCCATCGTTTGCTTATTGAAATTTGGAGCTGGCGAAGGGAATCGAACCCCCAACCTGCTGATTACAAATCAGCTGCTCTACCGTTGAGCCACACCAGCATATATGTTTTTGAAATGGCGACCTGGATCGGGCTCGAACCGACGACCTCCAGCGTGACAGGCTGGCATTCTAACCAACTGAACTACCAGGCCATTTTCAGAATCTCATTCTGTCTTTCTGGTTTTAGTGAATATGGTGGGCGCAATAGGGCTCGAACCTATGACCCCCTGCTTGTAAGGCAGGTGCTCTCCCAGCTGAGCTATGCGCCCATATCTTATTTTTACTTACTCTCTCACCCTTACAAAAAAAGAAAATCCTCCGAAAACGTTGCCAATCCAATCGTCTCCGAAGGCTTCATATGGTGCCCAGACTCGGAATCGAACCAAGGACACGAGGATTTTCAGTCCTCTGCTCTACCTACTGAGCTATCTGGGCATGGTATTTCTTTTTAATTGATTGGTGGGCCATCAGGGACTTGAACCCCGGACCTGCCGGTTATGAGCCGGATGCTCTGACCAACTGAGCTAATGGCCCAAGTGAATAATTGGTCGGGGTGGCAGGATTTGAACCCGCGGCCCACTGGTCCCAAACCAGTTGCGCTACCAAGCTGCGCTACACCCCGATTGTTGGTCTATAAAATTCATTTGGCAGGGGCAGTAGGACTTGAACCCACGGCACGTGGTTTTGGAGACCACTGCTCTACCAACTGAGCTATGCCCCTACATGGCGGAGAAGATGGGATTCGAACCCATGCACCAGTTACCCGGTCTAACGGTTTAGCAAACCGTCCTCTTGAGCCTGCTTGAGTACTTCTCCATGGTTTGTCATCCTGAATCTTATTGTGGCGGAGAGGGTGGGATTCGAACCCACGGCCCCTTTCGGAGTCACTGGTTTTCAAGACCAGCTCCTTAAACCGCTCGGACACCTCTCCTCGTTAGGTTCTACTACCATTCATCTGGTAAAATTGGTGACCCATCCGCGATTCGAACGCGGGACACCTTGATTAAAAGTCAAGTGCTCTACCGACTGAGCTAATGGGTCAAAATGGCTGGGGTAGCAGGACTCGAACCTACGAATGACGGAGTCAAAGTCCGTTGCCTTACCGGCTTGGCTATACCCCATCATAAAAAAATGGCGAGCCCACAGGGATTCGAACCCCGGACAAACGGCTTAGAAGGCCGTTGCTCTATCCAGCTGAGCTATGAGCCCACTTTTTAAAATGGAGCGGATGATGAGAATCGAACTCACGCTATCAGCTTGGAAGGCTGAAGTTCTACCATTGAACTACATCCGCATATTGTGGAGCGGAAGACGAGATTCGAACTCGCGACCCTCGCCTTGGCAAGGCGATGCTCTACCCCTGAGCCACTTCCGCATATATTTGGTGGAGGGAGGTGGATTCGAACCACCGAAAGCTCAGCTAACGGATTTACAGTCCGCCCCCTTTAGCCACTCGGGAATCCCTCCAGATTTTATGAAATTATCAAGCTTCATCTGTTGCTAAGCAACGTATTGTCAAAATTTTGGAGCTGGCGAAGGGAATCGAACCCCCAACCTGCTGATTACAAATCAGCTGCTCTACCGTTGAGCCACACCAGCATATATGTTTTTGAAATGGCGACCTGGATCGGGCTCGAACCGACGACCTCCAGCGTGACAGGCTGGCATTCTAACCAACTGAACTACCAGGCCATTTTCAGAATCTCGTTCTGTCTTTCTGGTTTTAGTGAATATGGTGGGCGCAATAGGGCTCGAACCTATGACCCCCTGCTTGTAAGGCAGGTGCTCTCCCAGCTGAGCTATGCGCCCATATCCATGTAATTTGCAGCGTTTCGCAGTGTTTTTATCTGCTTGACACATTTACTTAGTATATACTGTTTAGTCCATTGTGTCAACACTTTTTTTTATTTTGTTTTGACTTAAGAAATTGGCTCCAAGGGTGGGGCTCGAACCCACAACCTATCGGTTAACAGCCGAGTGCTCCACCATTGAGCTACCTTGGAACATCTTCTTTCATCGTTGGCCCTCATTTGTGAGCCGTGTTTTATCTTAGCACAGGGATTTCCCAATGTCAACGCTAAAATTTCATTTTTTTCTCAAAATTTAGAAAAAACACTTAAACTTCAACCTTTTCAAGAGCAATCCATTCTTCTAAAATCACTCCTGCACCACCTGTCACATTAGAAACCAGCGTCCTTATTTCTTCGGTTAACTCAATATCAAAAATCAATTCAACTTTTATCATGTCTTCAAACAAAGTGTTGCCTAGACGAAACTGATTACTCAAAGAGAGGTTTTGAAATTTTCCATAAAAAGTATACTCCATCCTTACCAGAAAGATTCGTTGTTCCTTAACTTCACAAATCCCACTATCTTCTAGAGCTAACTTTGTAGTACCCGTATATGCTCTTACCAATCCTCCTGTGCCTAATTTTATTCCACCAAAATACCTTGTTATCATTACAGCAATATTCGTAATTCCTTCTTTTACAAGCATTTGAACAATCGGAGCTCCAGAAGTACCTTGAGGTTCGCCATCGTCACTTGCCCACTGAAGTTGAAACTGCTCACCAATCACAAAAGCTGGCACATTATGAGTTGCAGCTTTATGATCTGCCCGAATAGCGGAAAAAAAATCTTCTGCCTCTTCCCTTGACTCTACTGGTTTGATATGCCCAATAAATCTTGATTTATCAATAGTTTGCTCTGTTATTGATTCTTTTAAAACTGTTTTATATCGTATCAAGAACTTGCCCCCTATTCTATTATAAACGGTTCTAGCCTGCCATAATCCTTTTTAGATATTTCAACTTCAAAATATGTTCCATTTTCATCATAGTCCATCTTTATCACTCGACACTTCTCACAAAGATATGATGATATATCTCCTCGATCATAAGGAATCCGCATTGAAACCATCATATGATCTGAAAACAATTTTTGTTTTATTGTGTCAATCAATGCTTCTACATTATCTCCATACTTTGCAGAAATGTATAAAGATTCTACGCCAGATTGAGCTACTGCCATTTCAGTAGCAACATCTATTTTATTATAAACTAAAACTCTTTCCTTTTCTCCGGCTCCAATTTCTTTCAAAACTTGATTTGTTACATCAATATGAAAATCATGATCTGCATAAGACATATCTACAATATGAAGCAATAGATCTGCATAAACCACCTCTTCTAGCGTCGCTTTAAATGCCCTTACCAATGAATGAGGTAGCTTACTAACGAACCCAACCGTATCAATTAAAATAAATTCTTGATTTGTTTCCAATTTGACATTTCTTTGAGCTGTATCTAAGGTTGCGAACAACATATCTTTTTCAAAAACGCTTTTTTCTTCTTTTTCGGTCATTTGAAGAAGGCGATTCATAACAGCAGATTTTCCTGCATTGGTATACCCTACCAGTGCGACAACAGGAATCTCTGATTTCTGTCGCTTTGCCCTTTGCGTATTACGATTGCTCCTGACTTCCAGCAGCTCTTTTTTTATTTCATCCATCCTTTTAGAAATATGTCTGCGATCCGTCTCTAACTTTTTTTCCCCAGGGCCACGTGTTCCGATGCCAGCACCTAATCGCGACAATGATTTTCCAAATCCAGTTAACCTTGGCAATCGATACTGAAGCTGTGCTAATTCAACTTGCAGTTTTCCTTCACGGGAAACTGCACGTGCAGCAAATATATCTAAAATAAGAATCGTTCTATCTATGACGCGAATACCCACTCGTTCTTCTAGATTTCTTAATTGCATTCCTGATAATTCATCATTAAAGATTACGGTATCCACTCCCATATTGTTGCAAAGCTCTGCCAACTCATCAACTTTTCCTTTTCCAATATAAGTGGCTGTATTTGGGCGTTCTTTGTTTTGAATCATTTCTCCTACCACTTCAACACCAGCTGCTTCAGCAAGAGCCCATAATTCTTTCATGGAATAGGAAATATCCTTGTCCATCTGTACTCCAACTAAAACGGCTCGATATGATTCGTCAGTTAGAACATCATTTTCATCTGTAAATCTCAAAACAGCACCCCTTTTCATTTATCAATTTAAGTATTATACCATAGTTCCATTGTTTTAGGAAAAATATCAATTTTTCAAGGTTACATTTCATTTGTCGATTCATATTACCTTTTTTATTGCTTTCCTGCCTCTCTGGTAAAATATTTGGCTTTAAACCCCATTTCATCTCATAGAATCACCCAGCCAATGTTACTGCTTATATACGGAAGAAAATAAAAACTCCAAGCACAGAAGCCACCATGCCTAGAGTTATTTTGATTCGATGTAAAACTAAAATTTTCATTTAGAATTCAGTTCAGATTTTAGTTTAGAATTCTAATTTATCTAATTCTTCAATAAACTTTGTATTCAGTATTTTAATATGGGTGCCTTTCATTCCTAAAGACCTGGATTCAATAACGCCTGCACTTTCCAGTTTTCTGAGTGCATTTACAATGACTGATCTTGTAATCCCAGATCGATCTGCAATTTTGCTGGCAACAAGTAGACCTTCCATACCTTTTAGTTCCGCAAAAATCTGCTGCACTGCTTCTATCTCAGAGTAAGATAATGTTCCGATTGCCATCTGCACAACAGCTCTTTTTCTTGCATCCTCTTCGATTTCCAAACTCTTTCTACGCTGAATTTCAAGGCCAACAACCGTTGCTCCATATTCCCCTAATACTAAATCTTCATCCGTAAATTCTGGTTTGTATCTAGTTACAATCAAAGTTCCAAGTCTCTGACCGCCACCTGAAATTGGAATAATGGTATGCAACTTATCATAGGTATCATAATCATACTTAAAAATCTCCAATGCCTCTTCCGCTTTTAGGTTAGCTTCCGTTTCTACTACCTTCAACAAAGCTTCGTTATATTCATTTGGAAACTTTTCACTTCCTGTTTCTGGATCTGTAATAGTAGAGCTGTCAGATTTTATTTTATAGTGGACACCGATTACTTTACCTCTTCTGTTTGCAATATATACATTTGCATCCATCAGATCACTCAGTATTCCACAAAGGTCATTAAAAGAAAACACACCTGATGCACTTTCCTGTAACACCCAATTCAATTTCCTTACCTTGGTAAGAATATTCTTTTCCATATAGTTCCTCCATTAATTATTAAATAGAATCATATTATTTTCTCATTATGTGATCATTAAATCTAATTGTTAATTTTTTGTTCTAATTGTAATTATATATGAAAAAAATGCATTGTAAAACTATTTTTTTGATTGTTCAAAAAAGTTTCATTCAATGGAACAACTTTGATAGTAATTTTATCGCAATTCATCCTAATATCAGGAAAATTTGATGATAAACCAAAAAAATGGCTTCACCAATTTGGGATGCCATTTTTCTGATATATTCCTACAAAATAAATCGATCGATATCATCTTCCTGTAATTTGTCTGCAAATTTTTCTTTTACATATTTACTGTCAATAACAATCTCACTTTTTGTTTCATCAGGAAGACTATATGAGATATCCTCAAGCAGTTTTTCCATTACGGTATGAAGCCTTCTCGCACCAATGTTTTCTGATTGCTCATTCATCAAATGTGCTAATGTAGCAATTTCATCTACTGCATCATCCGAAAAAGTAACCTGAATCCCTTCTGTCTCTAGCAGCATCTTATGTTGTTTCAGCAGTGCATTTTCAGGTACCGTTAAAATTCGGATAAAATCATCTTTCGTCAAGTTTTCTAGTTCAACTCGAATTGGAAATCTTCCTTGCAATTCTGGAATTAAATCAGTAGGTTTTGAAATATGAAATGCACCAGCCCCAATGAATAACATATGATCTGTCTTCACTGGACCATATTTTGTGTTGACAACACTGCCTTCCACAATCGGCAAGATATCCCTTTGTACGCCTTCTCTTGAAACATCAGAGCCAGAATAATGTGTATTGGAGGAAGCAATCTTATCAATTTCATCGATAAAGATAATTCCATTTTGCTCGGCATTTTCCACCGCTTCTATGGTCACTTGTTCCATATCAATTAAGTTTTGTGCTTCTTGCTCACGAAGAACTTTTCTAGCATCCTTCACACGCATTTTCTTTTTCTTTTTCTTTGGAGGCATCATGTCACCGAAAATATTTCCAATGGCAATGGTCATTCCTTCATTTCCAAGATCAAGATTATTTCCCTGTGGGTTTTCATTGACTTCAATCTCTATGTATTGTTCTTCCAGCAAACCTTCTTTCAACTGCTGTCTCACTTGCTCTCTAGCTAGTTCAATATCCGTGTGTTCTGGTGTTGTTTCTTCTTTTGTTTCAGTTTTTTGTTGATTGACCTGAAAGCCCCCACCTAAAATAAAATCAAATGGACCTCTCACACCACCAGCATTTTGAGCAGGTTTCTTCTTGCCCGGAATAATTGCTTCAATGATCTTTTCCTCAACAATAATATCTGCAATGGAATACTTTTCCTGCAATCGTTTTTGCTTTAATATTCTGATTGATGCCTCTACCAAATCCCTAACCATGGATTCAACATCTTTACCAACATAACCTACTTGGCTATATTTGGTGGCTTCAACCTTTACAAAAGGTGCATCTGCAAGCCGTGCCAATCTTCGAGCAATCTCCGTCTTACCAATCCCAGTAGAACCAATCATCAAAATATTTTTTGGAGTTACTTCTTCTCTCATTTCTTCCGGAAGAAGACTTCTTCTATATCTATTTCTCAAAGCAACTGCAACTGACTTTTTCGCACTATTTTGTCCGATAATATATTTATCTAGTTCTTCGACGATCTCTCTCGGAGTCATCTGATATAACGTGGTCATTTTCAATGCCCTCCTTCATCTACCTTTTCTCTATAGTTTTTCAACTGAAATATTATCATTGGTATAAACACAAATAGATGCGGCAATTTTCAAAGACTCTCTTACGATTTCTTCCGCATTCATATCTGTATGATTGAACAATGCATTTGCTGCCGAGTATGCAAAATTACCACCGGATCCAATGGCAATATAATTTGCATCAGGCTCAATGACCTCACCATTTCCTGAGATGATTAATAAACTCTCACGATCGGCAGCGACCATCAAAGCTTCTAAGTTTCTCATGGCTTTATCTGTTCTCCAAGTTTGGGCCAGCGCAACTGCCGCACGCTTTAGATTTCCAGCATGTTCTTCCAATTTTTTTTCAAATTTTTCCGTTAAAGAAAATGCATCCGAAACAGAACCGGCAAAGCCAGTTACTACAGTATTTTTATATATTTTTCTAACTTTTTTTGCAGTTTGTTTCATAATGGCGCTTTGCCCCATCGTAACCTGTCCATCTCCCCCAATACAAATGTCATTCTCATTTCGTCTGACAGCTACAATTGTAGTTGCATGAAATTCTCCCATTCAATGTTACCTCCTTTTATTGAATCAACTTACTCTTTATACCCGCATTCAGGGTTTGAACACAGATACGTGGTCGTCTTCGTCTTTTTCTCCGTCAATAACGAACTACATTTCGGACATTTCTTATCAGTTGGTTTATTCCAATACATGTTTGTACAGTCTGGATATCCCGAACATCCAAAGAACACTCTGCCCTTTTTACTTTTTCTTGCAATGATGTCATTTCCACATAACGGACACTTTACATCAATCTTATTGACGATTGGTTTTGTATTCTTACAGTCTGGATATCCTGAACATGCCAAGAATTCACCAAACCTGCCATGCTTTATTGCCATTTGTTTGCCACATAGCTCGCAGATTTCATCGGTTAGCTCATCCTCAATGGTTACTTTTTCTATAGCTTCATCAGCAATTTTCAACTCTTCATCAAGAATTAAATAAAAATCTTTGATAATGGATTTCCATTCTGTGTTTTTTATCTCTATATCATCTAGCTTTTCTTCCATGTCTGCTGTAAATCCTGCGTCAACAATTTCCTTAAAATACGTTTCCATCAAGTCAGTCACGATAAAGCCAAGGTCTGTTGGTTTTAACATTTTCTTCTCTCTGGTCACATATTTTCTTTCAATTAGTGTCGCAATGATTGGGGCATATGTACTTGGTCGTCCAATGTCTTTTTCTTCTAAATCTTTTACCAGCGCAGCCTCACTAAAGCGAGATGGCGGTTGAGTAAAGTTTTGTTCACTTAGAACATCTAGTACTTGTAACACATCTCCCTGATTTAGTTGAGGAAGCATTTTTTCTGAATCTTCTTCATTGATATGATTATACACTTTAAGAAATCCATCAAATTTTTGCTTTGATCCAGTCGCTCTAAAGCTATACTCACCATTTAAAATGTCAGCACTAATACTGTCGTAGATTGCAGGTGTCATACGACTTGCAACAAAACGAGTCCAAATCAGTCTATATAAATTGTACTGATCTTTGGTTAGTGAATCCTTGATTTCATCTGGATGAAGAGTTACAATACTAGGTCTGATTGCCTCATGGGCATCCTGAACATCTTTCTTTTTATTGGAATAAACATTGTTTCCAAGATAGGAAGGAGAAAAGGATTCTTTGATATATTCTGTAACTGCTTGTTGTGCTTCTTCTGAAATTCTAACAGAGTCCGTACGAATGTAAGTAACAAGTCCGACTGTTCCATGTCCCTTAATTTCAATTCCCTCATACAATTGTTGTGCAATCAGCATTGTCTTTTTCGTATAAAAATTCAGTTTATTTGATGCTTCCTGCTGCAAGCTACTGGTTGTAAACGGAGGATATGGCTTTCTAATTTTCTCTTTTTCCTCTACTCTTCCAACAATAAAAGGGTTTTTTTGTAAGTTATCAAGGATATGATCTGCTTCTTCTTTTGTAGAAACCGTGATTTTTTTGCCTTGATAATCATGAAGCTTTGACTGAAATTGCTTCGCTTTTTCTTTTCCTTTACCTTCATTGATCAGAGCTGCGCTGATATTCCAGTATTCTTTTGGAACAAAATCTAAAATTGTTTTTTCTCGATCACAAATTATCTTAAGTGCAGCAGATTGTACGCGTCCTGCACTCAAACCCCTTCTCACTTTACGCCAAAGCAATGGGCTGATTTGGTATCCTACCAATCGGTCCAGTACACGCCTTGCCTGCTGTGCATCCACCAGCTTTTTATCAATTGTCCTTGGATGCTTAACCGCATTCTGAATTGCACCTTTTGTAATCTCATTGAATACAATCCTGCAGGGTTCACTATCATCAATTCCAAGCAAATATGCAATATGCCAAGATATTGCTTCTCCCTCGCGGTCAGGGTCAGTTGCGAGAAAGACTTTTGCAGAAGCTTTTGCTTCTTTCTTCATTGCCTTTATGACATCGCCTTTTCCTCTGATGGATATATATTCAGGTTCAAAGTTATTTTCGATGTTAATCCCAAGCTTGCTTTTTGGTAAATCTCGGATATGTCCCACCGAGGCAACAACTTTGTATTTACTACCCAAAAATTTTCCTATTGTCTTTGCTTTCGACGGAGATTCTACGATCACCAGATTCTTATCGGCCATATTCAGCCTCCTTCGATGTGTTTACTATTACAAGAACAGATTATATTTCCAAAAGTTGCATTTTGCAATACAATTTTTTTCTCTTTGCAATTAATCCACCACAAATTGGTCAATCATAATGATAAAATCCATCTTTTTCTTTCCTATCTTATATATTTTAGGAAAGAATTTATATCATGTCTCGCTTAATAATATCCTTTGATCTACATTGGTCAACAATTTCATCAAAAAGAGCTTGATCAAAACTTTTAATATTAAATCGATGTGACGACTCACCAATAAAAAAATAAATAAATAGACTACTCCAAATTGATCCACAAGTAGAGCAGGTTTCATAATCAACAAGCTCTATTTCTGACCATTTGAAAGATTTGGGCCTTCTAAGAATTCGATAGAACTTTATCTCAGCCTCGCTCTTCTCGACCTTATATGTCGATAGATTAAAAAATAAAAAATACAATAAAAAAAATGCAAACATAATTGATATCTCTGGATGGTTAGACCAGACCAATGCGGTAATGAAAATAATAATAAGATTTCTCTTCGATACAATTCTAGTGGGATAATACTTTTGTCTATTCATCTTGTTATCCTCCACAAACCAAATACCATTGGCCTTATAATGAATAGTGGAAACTTATCACAATCATAAAGCGTATCAACATGGAAGGTCAATCATCGTTAGCGGTTCAATACCCAAATAGAATAATTTAAAACTCCAGCAAAACTAACCCAAAACAAATACGGTAACATCAAGTAAGCTGCACTTCTATCTATTTTATGGAAATGATATCCAGTAAAACCAATTAATATCCAAAGAACAATCAACCACAGGAAGGCCAAACCTCGAAGTTCCCATCGAAAGAAGAACAATGACCAAAAGAAATTAAACAAGAGCTGAACACCATAGAAAGTCAAAGCAACATTTGTTCCGCTGCTCTTCATTCCTTTTATATATACTCGATAACTGGCAATACCCATGATGGTGAAAAGGATAGACCACACGATCGGAAAAATCCATCCAGGCGGTGAAAAAGCAGGTTGATTGAGTACTTCAAAAGAGCCTCTGATATTCCCTGTTAAAAGCGAACTCGAAAAACCAACGATAAGTGGTATCGCAATTGCAATCATCCAGCCAAAAATATGATATCTTTCATTTTTATGGATCATGTTGAAAGGTTCTCCCTTCTACAATAATTTTTTGCGAATTATATACAGTTTATGTTAAAGTTGATAGTCTCCAAGTGGATAAAATGAATCGTGTAACAATCCATCATGTTGTAAGAGACACATCCTTATTTTACCAGTTCATCACAACTTGTCAATGGTAGATATATCCTGATATAATAAAACAATCAGAAATAGAAAGGGGACTGCTGACATGGTACATAAAATGAAGCGAACTGGACTCATCATCCTTTTGATTATACTCTTGGCTACTTTTGGGTTATACTATATACAAAGCAATGACCTTTTTCAAGTAAGCACGACAAAAACATCTCAATCAGCATTACTTCAGGATAATTTAATTGAACTTTCAGAATGGACCACTCTAAAATACGAATACAGCAATGTAATCGTAAGCCGAACAGAAAAAAATTTATCTATCCTTGGGATATCTGATATCAGTTATGCGGAGGCCATCAAACTCATTGAATATTCAGGTTATTTAAAAGCTGGCCCGGATTTATCTATGCTTGAGATTTCATATGATGAATCATCAAAAAAGCTTCTGATTCGCGTACCAAAATCAACCATTCTTGATAATGTAGTAGAAACAGAAACTGTAAGAGTTGAGGATATAAAAGGAAATATTTTTTCCGATTATCCTACCCAAACCATATTTGATGAAATCAATGAAGAAAAAGAAGAATTAGAACAGGAAAAAGTTAAAGCTGGCTTCTTAGAGGAAGCAAATCAACGAGTCCAGCTTTTACTCACTTCGTTCCTGAACGCTAAGGGCTTTGATCAAGTTGAAATCGAATTTGTTTCAAACAATTAATTTTTTTATGAAGTAAAAATCTTGCCCAGCGCTGTTTGCACAAGCCCTTTCATCTCAAGAATCGTAACGATTGCATTGATTTCACCAGGGCTTTTTCTTAGTTGCCTGCAAAGATAATCTGTCGTCGTTTCACCATGAGCTGCAATCACATCATATAGGATTCGTTCATCCTTCCCCAATTCCATTCTCACTTCATTTGTCAACGTGATTCGTTCTATTCCAAGCTCGTCGATGATATCTTCAAATGTAATGAGAGGTGTTGCCCCATCGCGAATCAATTGATTGGTTCCAATGCTATTCATACTGTTTATATTTCCAGGTACTGCATAGATATTTCTTCCCTGCTCTGCTGCACACTCAGCTGTGATTAACGAGCCACTGGAAAGACCCGCCTCTACAACAATGGTGCCGAGAGAAAGTCCACTGATAATACGGTTCCTCATAGGAAATCGAAATGGCATCGGTTTTGTTTCTGGTTCAAATTCCGAGAGCAATAATCCGCTTTTCAAGATTTCTTTTCTAAGATTTTGATTGGAATACGGATAGCAAATATCTACTCCGCATCCAAGAACTGCTATGGTTTTACCTTGCTGGTCCAGCGTACCTTTATGTGCTGCCGCATCGATTCCATATGCCATGCCGCTAACCACCACAACACCGTACTCTGCCAGTTTCTTTGCGAATCCCTGGGCAACCCACTTTCCATAGGAAGATGCCTTTCTTGCTCCTACAATGGCAACGGAAGGTTTACTTGCCAAAGAGATATCTCCTATATAGTAAAGTACTTTTGGTGGATTGCTGATATAGTTTAACAATTGAGGATATGCGTCTTCTCCTCTTCGAACCTCTCTAATTTCTTCCATTTTGTCCCTTTCAATGCGATTATGGCACGTAACCAACGAATCAATCTTCTTTCGCTATAATCCTCTATACATCTTATCTAAGCTTCGATATTGGATTGCTTCCGCAATATGATTCAACTGTATCTCAGACGAACCTTCCATATCGGCAATCGTCCTACCCATCTTTACAATTTTATGATAGGATCTGGCACTAAGAGATAACCTATGAAAAGCTGCTTCTAAAAGATTTTTTGTACTCTGATCCATCGCGCAATATTTTTTCATCAGTTCAGGAGTGAGTTGTGAATTATATGATATTGCTTCCTTTTGGTACCGTTCCAGTTGTATTTGCCTTGCCAGCTCCACTTCAAGACGCATCGACTTAGAATCATTTTGTATTTTACTTTTCTCATTGAAGTCGCTGTCTTTCAATTGGTCCTGATTCTCACCAGAGACTTCCAAATCTTTATATTTTACTGGCATGATTTCAATATGCATATCGATACGATCTAGTAGCGGTCCTGAAATTTTCGACAAATAGTTTCTGATTTGCTGTGGTGAACAGGTACATTCGTGAGTTTCATCACCAAAATAACCACATGGACATGGATTCATGGATGCTAGCAACATGAATTTAGAAGGATAGATAACAGTACCCCGAATTCTTGATATAGTTACCTTCTCATCTTCTATCGGTTGTCTTAACATCTCTAGAACATATCGGTTGAACTCAGGAAGTTCATCTAAAAATAGCACGCCATAATGAGCCAAGGAAACCTCACCAGGTTTGGGACTTCCACCACCACCAATCAATGCTGCTCCTGATACAGTATGGTGAGGAGCTCGAAAGGGTCGTTCTTCTATGATCGGAACATCTGGTGTCAGTGCACCCGAAACACTATATATTTTCGTTACCTCTAATTTTTCTTCATACGTCATCTCTGGTAATATACTTGGAATTCGCCTTGCCATCATCGTTTTTCCTGCGCCAGGAGTGCCAATTAACAGCACATTATGGACCGCCGCTGCTGCAATTTGAAATGCACGCTTTACCGTTTCTTGTCCTGCCACATCGCTAAAATCCCCACATTGCAAATTACGTTTTGGAGATTCACTGATACTGCCACTACAGACAGAGAGCGGTTCTTCCCCATTGAAATGGGATTCGACTTCTTTGAGATGTCGCACTGGATAAAAGGAAATATCTTGTACTGCCAATGCTTCTTTTAGGTTCATGGCAGGCAATATGATTTTATTGATTCCTTTATTTCTTAATCCAATCACGAGAGGCAACACTCCATTGATGCAGTTGATACGTCCATCCAAAGAAAGTTCTCCTAAAAACGCATATTCATTGATCTTTGAAGAGTTTAGTATCCCAGACCCAATCATTACAGATACTGCAATGGGCAAGTCAAAATGAGTTCCCTCTTTTTTTGCACCTGCGGGAACCAAATTTACCGTAATACGTTTCGCAGGAAATCGAAAGCCGGAATTAATCATTGCTGCACGGATTCGTTCCTTAGATTCTTTTACGGATATATCTGGTAATCCTACCACATGAAATGACGGCAACCCTTGAGAGATATCTGTTTCAGCAATAACCATTTCAGAATCCAAGCCATATAACGACCCGCTTTTTACTTGTGAGTACATGATGCCTCCCTTCCCAAACTAACCTGTAATATTTTCGATATGACGAATCAACGTCTTATGATTTAATTTTAATATCTCTATCACATCAATGCGGATATCGAATTCAAAAGCTGATGTCATTTTCTGATAATGTGCTGCGACACGGGATATGTGCATTAGCTTGGCAGGTGTAACTGCCTCGCAGGGAAGTCCATATCTTTGATTTCTTCTTGTCTTGACTTCTACGAAAACTAGCGTATCGCCATATAGCATAATCAAATCAATTTCTCCCAACTTACATCGAAAATTTTTAGCTTCTTGATGATATCCTTTCTTTACAAGGTACTTTGCGGCAACTTCTTCTCCCCATTGTCCTAAAGTCATCGGTTTTCTCCAATCTATTACAGAGGATAGGTTGAATACTTACGTATTTTATTTTAACATTTCGCATCACTACTTTACCATTTTTTTACATATCTTTCAACTGCCTTTTTTATTCCTTCAATTTTGTGTCATTTTTCTATCATTTTATGTTTACTTTTCAATGATGCACTCATCAGTTTTAATACACAAAAAACCCTGCTTATGTTCTATCCATAAACAGGGTTTTCTTATGTATTCACCATCTTTATCACAATTAGAATTGATCGTTTTTCAGAACCTTTTTATTTTTTACCTTCAACAATCTCCAAAAACTCATGATTAAACTTCCGCACATATTTCATATTGCATGAGTCACCATGACCTGGATAAATATTGATTTCATTGGACCATTTGTCCAAAATAGTTCGGACCGTCTGTTCCATCTCAGCGGAGTTACCATCACTAAGATCGGTTCTTCCTAGGTCTACATTGAAAATCGTATCTCCAGTAAAAGCCAATTTACTCTGCTCTGAATAATAACAAACGCCACCTTTTGTATGACCTGGGGTATGAATCACTCGAAGTTCTTCTTTCCCCAAAAGAAAAACATCTCCGTCTTCAATCATCAAATCCACAGGCTTCTTATACATGTCACTATCAGCTCTATGAATTGCAACAGTACAGTCGGTACTTTCTCTGATTTTATCTACGCCGCCAACATGATCATAATGATGATGCGTCAGCAATATCCCTTTTAGCGTTAGCTTCATCTCAGACAATAGCTTCAAGTATCGTTCGCCCTGATATCCAGGATCAATGATATAGCATTCGCCTCCCTCTTGATCGTATATGATATAACCGTTGCTCTCTAAATTACCTCCTATGAGACGCTTAATCTTCATAGTTCACCCCTCTCTCATAAAGGTCATCCTCATTCGAATCTATGTCTTCGATAGATTCATTAATGCTCTTATATTTTTCATTATCCACTACAGTAAAGTTAATTTCTCGAGATGGCAGATCAACAGAGTGAACTTTAATGAAAACCTTGTCACCAAGAGAAAAAATACGATTGGTTCGTCTTCCTATCAATCGATATTTTGTAGCCTCATAATCATAGTAATCATCGTTTAAGTATTCTACCCGAACCATTCCCTCAATTGTATTTTCAATCTCAACAAAAAATCCAAAATTGGCAACTCCACTTATGATACCATCAAAAGTTTCACCCACATGATACGTCATATATTCAGCTTTTTTGAGTTTTTCAACTTCTCGTTCAAGTTCAAGTGCGAGACGTTCTGTGGCAGAAGAAATTTCTGCGGCTCTTTCCGTTCTCTTTTTTAGAACTTTGATCCGTTTCATATCCAGCTTGCCCGTGATTGATTCTTTGATAATCCGATGAATCATCAAATCTGGATACCGCCGGATTGGCGATGTAAAATGGCTATAATATTTTACGCCAAGTCCAAAATGCCCTCCGCATTCTACATCATAAAAAGCCTTCTTCATGGATCGAAGCATCACTGTATTTATAACATGCTCTTCTGGTTTTCCAGCTACATTATGAATAATTTCCTGTAATGCTTTTGGATGAATGTTCTCAGGATTTCCTTTTAAGGTCAATCCAAAGCTGATAATAAATTTTTTAAATTCTTCAATTCGCTCAAGGGACGGTGCTTCATGAACTCGATATAAGAATGGTAATTCCATCCAGAAAAAGTGCTCCGCAATGGTCTCATTTGCAATGAGCATAAACTCTTCAATCATCCTATTTGCAGTTCGCCGTTCTGCCGTTTCTATACTGATTGGAATTCCTTTTTCGTTTAATGTAATATATGCCTCATCAAAATCAAAATCAAGGCTGCCTCTTGCATCACGAGAGTGTCTTAAAATATCAGCAAGTTCCATCATTCTTTTTAAATCAGGTAAAATCTCCTCATATCGTTTGCTTAACTCCTCGTGGTTTTGCTCTAGTATTTCCGAAACATCCGAGTATACCATACGCGCAGTAGAATGAATCACACTCTCAAATATTTCATGTTGTACTACTTTTCCTTTTTCGTCAATCTCCATTTCAATAGAAAGAGTCAGTCTATCTTCATTTGGATTTAAACTGCAGATTCCATTGGAAAGAATTTTCGGGAGCATTGGAATAACCTGATCGATGAGATAGACACTGTTTCCTCTTTTCAATGCCTCTTTGTCTAACTGACTGCTATCTTTTACATAATGACTCACATCAGCAATATGTACTCCCAAATGATAGTTTCCATTTTCCAATTTCTTTACAGAAACTGCATCATCCAAATCCTTTGCATCAGCGCCATCAATTGTAATAATGGTCTCGTTTCTTAAATCAGTTCTCCTTTGGATTTCGTCAGAACTGATTTTTAATCCAATTTCATTTGCTTCTTGTTCTACTTTTTCGGGAAACTCTTTTGTCAAATTGTATTGACGAATCAGTCCTTTGATATCCGCTCCAACTTCACCTTTTCGACTGATAATTTCGGTTATTTTCCCCTCTGCATTGTTGCTTTTATCTGGATATTTTGTAATCGTCACGACGACTTTATCTCCAGTTGACGCAGTATTGAAGTCTTTCTTTAATACAAAAATATCATCATGAAACCTTCTATCATCAGGGACAACAAAACCAAATCGCTTGCTTTTTTCAAAGGTTCCTACAATTTCGGTTGTGGCTCTTTCCAAAACTTTTTGAATCATTCCTTCTCGTGATCGAGTAGATTCCGCAGCACTGTAAAGTTTAACCGATACTTTATCACCATTCATGGCTCCATTGATATTAGCAGGAGAGATAAAGATATCGTCACCTTGTCCATTTTCAAGCAACACGAAACCAAAGCCCTTTTTATGCTTTGCCAAGGTCCCAATCATTATTTCTTCTTTTGGTTTTTTTATTTTCTTTTTTAAATTATCTTTTTTTTCACTCATAATCATCACCATCACTATTCTACCATAGTTTTCAAAGATGAAACATCCAATTATCGTGTACAAAATAAGGAAGTGCATACATGCACTTCCTTATGATAAACAAATTAGTCTTCAGTTCTCATAACGTTTTCGACCTTATATCCATGCTCTTCCAAATTTTTTTCGATGAGATCAGTATTCATGACATTGGTCCGTACTACCACATCACTAAACCCAGAAACGCCTCGATACACCGCAACATGGGTAATATTGGCATCTGAATCACGGAATACTTCTGCAATATCTGCAAGCATTCCAGGAACATCTTCCGCCTGAATCGTAAGCCTGGTTCCCACGTCTCTAAAACCAAGTAAATCAATGTATGCATCAAAAATGTCACTCTCAGTAATGATACCGACCAATTTATTGTTTTCCTCTACCACAAGGGCACTGATACGGTGTTCCCGCATCTTGACTGCTGCTTCTTCCAAAAGTGCGTCTGGCGAAATCGTTATCGTATTACGATTCATCGCATCGCTGACTTTTGTTTTTGAGAGTAAATAATTCAATTCATAAATACTAAGAGTGGTTGCCTTCGTTGGCGAAACTTTTTGGAGATCTCCATGAGTCAGCATTCCTACCAGTTGTTCTCCATGAACTACTGGAACACGTTTTAAGTTCTTTTGTCTCATAAGCTCGATTACCTCTGTAATCGGTGCATCAAAAGCTATTGTGTACGGATTCGTAGTCATTCTGTTTTTTACATACATACTATTCTCCTCCTAAATAAGCCTTTTGGATTTCGCTACTCTTAGCCAATTCCTCTCCTGTTCCTGAAAGTACAATGGAACCCGTCTCTAGGACGTATGCTCTATGGGCAATTGATAATGCCATGCTAGCATTTTGCTCAACAAGCAATATAGTTGTGCCTGCCTGATTGATATCCTTTACGATTTCAAAGATTTCTCTTACAAGAAGCGGCGCCAATCCCATTGACGGTTCGTCTAGCAACAGGATTCTTGGTCTGGACATGAGTGCTCTTCCCATTGCTAACATTTGTTGTTCACCACCAGAAAGAGTTCCAGCAGTTTGTTTTTTTCTCTTTCCCAAGATCGGAAATCTTCCGTATATGTTTTCCATGTCTTTTTTGATTTCCACCTTATCATTTCTTAAATATGCGCCTAACTCAAGATTTTCCAATACACTCATATCTGGAAAAATTCTTCTTCCTTCTGGTACCTGAGAAAGCCCCATTTGAACTCTTTGTGGAGCAGACAACGCGGTAATATTCGTCCCTTCCAGCAAAATCTCCCCACTGGTTGATTTCAGCAAACCAGAAATGGTTCGAAGGGTTGTGGTTTTTCCAGCACCATTGGCACCAATCAACGTTACAATCTCGCCCGCTTCAACTTTTAACGAAACATCCTTTAAGGCATGGATGACACCATAGTGTACATTAAGATTTTTAATCTCAAGCATTATTAACATCCTCCCCTAAATATGCTTCAATTACTTTTTTATTTGCCCTGATTTCTTCCGGTTTTCCAGAAGCAATCAGCATTCCATAGTCCAACACATAGATTCGTTCACAAATTTTCATGACCAGCGACATATCATGTTCAATCAAAAGCACAGTCAAATCAAACTCCTTACGAATCCAACCAATTATCTCTGTCAACGAAGCTGTTTCGTTTGGATTCATACCGGCTGCAGGTTCATCTAGGAGTAGTAACGATGGTTTTGTTGCCAGCGCTCTAGCAATTTCCAGATGACGTTGCTCGCCATACGGAAGATTCTTGGCCAGTTCATACTTTTTATGAGAAAGATGAAAAATATCTAAAAGTCTTTCAGCTTCCGCAATAAGCTCATCTTCTTCATTGTAGTACTTATTGAAATGAAAAAATGCAGAACCAAGATTATATTTTAAATTCTGATGCATAGCAATACGCACATTGTCAAGAACCGATAAATCCTTGAATAATCTTATGTTTTGAAACGTACGCGCTACACCTTGTTTTGTTACATTATACGGTTTCAGTCCACCAATATTTCGCACTTTTCCATCTGAGTCCAACTTAATGGTTCCAGAAGTTGGTACATAAACACCGGTCAAAAGATTGAACAGTGTGGTTTTCCCCGCGCCATTTGGGCCAATTAGTCCAACTAGCTCACCTTTGTCCAGGTGCATCGAAACATTAGAAACTGCAGTTAGCCCACCAAAGGACTTTGTTAAATTGTCAACTGTTAGCAATGACATGTAGGCTACCTCCTTACTCTATTCTTCCATCTTTTTTTCTAAACTGAAGCAAATCACCGATTTCTTTCGTACCCATAATGCCTTGTGGTCTAAAAATCATAATTAACACGAGAAGTGCTGCATAAAGAATCATTCTTATCGCAGTAAAAGACTGTAAGAATGTGGTCAACAAAGCAAGAACAACAGCGGCAATTATGGATCCTGTTAAACTGCCCATACCACCAAGTACAACAATCACAAGAATATCAATTGATTTTAAGAATCCAAAAAGATCCGGTCTGATAAAGAAAAAGTACGATGCATAAAGAGCTCCTGCAATTCCGGCAAAGAATGCACCTATGGCAAAAGCCATGACCTTATATTTTGTTGTATTGATCCCCATAGATTCTGCCGCTATTTCATCTTCACGGATAGAAATACATGCACGACCATGAGAAGATTTAATGAAGTTGTTGATTAAGATGATTGTTCCTGCCGTAAAGAAGAACAACCAAAGCCAGTTGGTATTTCGAGGAATTCCAAATAATCCTGCTGCTCCATTGGTGATATCAAGATTCAAGAATATAACCCTGATAATTTCTGACATGCCAAGTGTTGCAATAGCAAGGTAATCCCCTCTCAATCGGAGAGTCGGGATACCTACCAAAATTCCAACTACAGTTGCAACCAGTGCGCCGGCCAATGTTCCAATCAAAAATCCAATAGTTGAATTAAAATGAAGCACTGTAATTGCACAAACATATGCCCCAATCGACATAAATCCAGCGTGACCAAGAGAAAACTGTCCCGTAAAACCGGTAACGAGGTTTAAGCTGACAGCTAGGATAATATTAATACAGATTGACGCAATGGTTACTTCATAAAAGCTATTAATAATTCCTACAGTTATTAAAATTTGAACAATTGCAAAGGTCAATAAGATGGAACCTAGAATCAATAAATTCTTTTTTGTTAACGCTCTCATCACTTACACCTTCTCTCTCGTATTTTTCCCCAGCAGTCCTGTTGGCTTAAAAATTAGTATCACGATCAAAAAAGCAAATACAACTGCATCTCGATACATAGAATTACCATAGCCAGATACAAGGGTTTCCAAAATTCCGATAGAAAGACCACCGATCATCGCTCCAGGAATACTTCCGATACCCCCAAATACGGCTGCAACGAACGCTTTTAAACCTGGCATGATACCCATAAGAGGATCAATGGAGTTATAATAGATTCCCACTAAAACTCCTGCCGCACCTGCAAATGCAGAGCCAATGGCAAAGGTAAATGAAATTGTTCGGTCAACTTTGATACCCATCAGCTGTGCCGCATCTGGATCAATGGAAACCGCTCTCATGGCTTTTCCTGTTTTCGTTTTGTGAACAATAAACTGTAATAAAACCATCAAAGCGATTGCAGTAACAATAATATAAATCTGCTGCATGCTTACTTGAATACTACCTAAATGAAATACTCGATTAGAAAGTACGCTAGGATATGATCTTACTTCTGCACCTACAAAAAACATCATAACGTATTCTAAGAGCAAAGAAACTCCAATTGCTGTAATCAAAACAGCTATTCTTGAAGACAGGCGCAATGGTTTGTAAGCTACCTTCTCAATAATTACACCTAATGCAGCACAACTAGCCATTGAAATAATCAGCGCAGGAAAAAAACCAAGCTGTGCATAAGTAGTCGCTGCAAATCCCACATATGCGCCAATCATGTACACATCTCCATGTGCAAAGTTAATTAGTTTAATAATTCCGTAAACCATGGTATATCCCAAAGCAATCAAAGCGTAAATGCTGCCAAGAGAAATTCCGTTTACCATTTGTTGAAGAAATTGGTCCAAGGTATGGCACCTCCAGATTAAATAATTTTTTTTCAATTTTTACAATTTTGTCGAAACAAACAATTAAGTTAGAGCACATAGTACTCTAACTTAATTATTATAACTTCTTCATATTGATAAGTCAATGTTACAACCGTTCAAAGTATAATGAGTTTAACGGTTCATGTCAAATGTTTTTTTATTTAGGGTCAACCTTTACACTGCTGTCCTGAACTCCGTCTTTCAGTCCAATTACAACCGCAGATTTGATCGGGTTGTGATCTTCACCCATGCTGAAAGTACCTGTTACTCCAACAAAATTTTCTGTAGAAGCAAGCGCATCTTTGATTGCAGTTGGATCAGTAGATCCAGCACGTTCAATTGCATCGGCAATGTACATACCAAGGTCATATCCAAGTGCATGGAATGCATTTGGTTCTGAACCATATTTCGCTGTAAAGTCTGTGATAAAATTTTGTACTTTTGGATCCTGATCAAGAGATGAATAATGATTTGAGAAATATACATCATTCAATGCAGGCGCTCCAGCAAGTTCAAGAAGTACAGGAGAATCAAATCCATCCGCACCAAGAACTGGCTGCATGATGCCAAGATCTCTGGCTTGCTTGATAATCAATCCAGCTTCCTGATAGTATCCAGGAAGGAAGATTACATCAAAATCTTGACCTTTGATCTTAGTTAAAATCGAATTAAAGTCCTTATCTTTTGCTACATACCCTTCTTCCGCTACGATGGTACCACCTGCAGCAGTAAATGTATCGATAAAGTTCTTGGCAAGACCCTTCGCATAATCACTGGAGTTATCCTTAATGATTACTGCTTTGGTAGCACTCAGATTCTGAGCTGCAAAGTTTGCCATTGTGATTCCCTGAAAAGAGTCATTGAAGCAAAGTCTAAAAACATAATCGTTTACATTTCCATTTGCATCCACAGTAACACCTTCATCCGCTGTAGCAGATGCAGAAATAACTGGAATCTTACTTCCCATAGCAACTGGAATTGTTGCCATAAAGTCTCCAGAAGTTGCTGGACCAAGACAAGCTACAACGCCTTCCTGAGTCATGAGTCTAGTTGCAAGAGAAGTTGCTTCTGCTGCATCTGACTTATTGTCAACTTTAACTGGAACAATTTGCATTCCATTGATTCCACCAGCTTCATTGATTTCATCAAAAGCCATCATGATACCATCAACGGAAGCCTCACCATATGTTGCGACAGCACCCGTAAGCTCATAGTTTATACCTATTTTCACTTCGCTTGCAGCAGCGGCATCGCCATCACCAGAATCAGCAGATCCTCCACAAGCCGTAAAGGAACCGATTACCATGATTAATGAGAGCATTAAAATTAGAGTTTTTTTCATCTGTGTAATACACCACCTTCTATTAAGATAAACATAATCTTAATATTTTTTTATGTTTTTGTCAACAATATGTAGTATATTTTTTTGTGTACACAATACAAACAATCAAATATGTGCGAAAAAACAAAAGCCCCTGTATAAACAGGGGCTTTATTTGTGAATTAACACAACTTGATTTATTTGATTAACTTCGTTTCAACTTTCAGCTCAATCTTATAAAAGTCCACCGATTGCAACAAAGATTGGTGCAAATACAACAGCTACAATAGTCATAAGCTTGATTAAAATGTTAATAGAAGGACCAGAAGTATCTTTGAATGGATCTCCTACTGTGTCTCCTACAACTGCAGCTTTATGAGCCTCACTGCCTTTGCCACCATGGTTTCCTTCTTCAATGTATTTTTTCGCATTATCCCAAGCTCCACCTGCGTTTGCCATCATGATTGCAACAAGTACACCTGAGGACAAAGCACCAGCAAGCATACCACCGAGCGCTTCCACACCAAGAATGATACCAATGGCAAGTGGTGCAACAATGGCAAGTAGACCTGGCGCAATCATTTCTCTTAATGCAGCTTTTGTACTGATATCTACACATCTTGCATAATCAGGTTTAGAAGTACCTTCCATAATGCCTTTATCTGCTCTAAACTGTCTTCTCACTTCTTCAATCATCTGGAACGCTGCTTTACCAACAGAATTCATAGTTAAAGCTGAGAATAAGAATGGAAGCATCGCTCCAATAAATAATCCTGCAATTACCATTGGTTCAAGAAGACTGATTGATTTTAATCCAGCAACCTGAGAAAATGAAGCAAATAATGCTAACGCTGTTAATGCAGCAGAACCAATTGCAAAACCTTTTCCAATTGCAGCGGTAGTATTACCAACTGCATCCAATTTATCTGTAATGTTTCTTACTTCTGGAGGAAGCTGTGACATTTCAGCAATACCACCAGCATTATCAGATACTGGACCATAAGCATCGACTGCAACAACCATACCCGCGGTTGAAAGCATACCGACAGCTGCAAGTGCAATTCCATAAAGACCAGCAAATGCATTTGCAACTAAAATACCAACTGCGATCATAATAATCGGCCATACTGTAGATAGCATTCCAACGCCAAAACCGCTAATGATGGTAGTCGCTGGACCAGTTAAGGACTGTTCCGCAATTTTTTTTACATATCTGAAGTCACCAGAAGTGTAGATTTCTGTTATCTTACCGATTGCGATACCAACAACTAATCCAGAAACAATTGCAATTGCACAGTTAAAGTTTGCAAAGAAAACTCTGCTCAAGATAAATGAACAAACTACAACAATTGCACCACTCAAATAGGTTCCAGCGTTTAACGCAGCTGCAGGATTTGTATTATCTGTTCCTCTAACAAACATAATTCCGATAATAGAAGCAATAATTCCAATAGCAGATAATACAAGCGGGAATACCGCCCCTTCTAGTGCTGGAAGATCAAATGCATATCCAAATGCGGGAGTAATCGTAGGCATAATAACTGCCAAGGTAATTGCAGAAATAATAGAACCAACATAGGATTCGAACAAGTCAGAACCCATACCAGCAACGTCGCCAACGTTATCACCTACATTGTCAGCAATTACAGCTGGGTTTCTTGGATCATCTTCTGGAATACCAGCTTCAACTTTACCAACAAGGTCAGCTCCAACGTCAGCAGCTTTTGTATAAATCCCACCGCCAACACGACCAAATAAAGCCATGGAAGAAGCTCCCAGTCCAAACCCAGTAATAACAGAGGCTGACTTAACTCCAAATAAAACAAAAACTCCACCGATTCCGAGGAGCCCAAGACCGACTACGCAAAGTCCCATAACTGCCCCACTTCGGAATGCCACTTTTAATGCTAAGTTCATGCCTCCATTCATAGCTGCGCTTGCAGTTCTTACATTGCCCTTTGTTGCTACACGCATTCCAAAGTATCCTGCGAGCACTGAGAAACATGCCCCAATTACGTACAGTACCGCTGTAGTCCAGCCAATACCAAATCCCAGAATCAGGAACAAAGCAAGAATTACAATAATCATTGTTTTGTACTCTCTTTTTAAGAAAGCCATTGCTCCTTCTCTGATATAACCTGCGATTTCTTTCATTCGATCTGTTCCCTCGTCCATTTTTCCAATCCACGAGGAAAGCCCGTATGCGAATACCAATGCAATAATGGCTGCAACGGGAGCAGAAATAGCTAATAAGTTCATTTGTTAAAACTCCTCCTTTTTCTTCGCGGAATCATTCTCATCCCGCATTTATTAACTTTTTTCGGTTACCTCAACAACAACATTAAGAGGCGTATAAAAACACCTCTTAAAAACATAACATATATAATTGTATCCTTAACCTGCTACTCAATCGCTACCAAAGCCAAAGAGCAAAGAATAAACACAACTGCTCCGACAGTAGATATCTTGCTCAATATCCCCTCGTAGCCTTTGCTTTTCTTTTTACCAAAAAGTTGCTCTGCGCCACCGCCAATAGAACCGGCTAAACCAGCACTGTTGCCTGACTGCATCAAAATGCTTGCAATCAAGATCAAACTGGACAACGACAGCAGAATCATCAGAAAGATTCTCACTTCTGCACCTCCCATACAAGATTAACTTCTGTAGCATAACACAGAAATCTCTGAAAATCAATGCCTATTTCAAATTATAAAATGCATTATTTCCAGCAAATTTTGCGGAAGCATCCAGTATTTCCTCTAATCTGAGGAGTTGGTTATATTTAGCAACTCTATCTGTTCTAGAAGGAGCACCAGTCTTAATTTGACCAGCATTGATACCCACTACGATGTCAGCAATTGTAACATCTTCAGACTCACCAGAACGATGAGAAACGATTGCGGTATATCCAGCTTTCTTGGCCATCTCTATGGCATCTAATGTTTCAGTTAGTGTCCCAATTTGATTTACCTTAATCAAAATTGAATTTGCAACACCAAGTTCGATTCCCTTTGCGAGACGTTCTGTGTTTGTTACAAATAAATCATCTCCTACAAGCTGAACACGTTTGCCAAGTCTTTCAGTGAGAAGTTTCCATCCATCCCAATCATCTTCATCAAGACCATCTTCAATAGAAATAATCGGGTATTTTGAAGTTAACATGTCGTAATAATCAACCATTTCTTCAACAGTTCTCTTGACACCTTCTCCCTCAAAATTGTATGTTTTAGTTTCTTTATCATACATTCCAGAAGAAGCAACATCTAGCGCAATCTTAATATCTTTTTCTGGCTCATATCCAGCTTTTTTAATTGCCTCAACAATCACTTCAATTGCTTCCTCGTTAGATGCTAAGTTTGGCGCAAATCCACCCTCATCTCCAACAGCAGTATTCAGACCTTTTCCTTTTAAAACACCTTTTAAACTGTGAAAAATTTCTGCACCCATACGAAGACCTTCTCTAAAAGATTCAGCTCCAACTGGCATTACCATAAATTCCTGAATATCTACATTGTTATCTGCATGTTGACCACCATTTAAAATATTCATCATCGGAACAGGAAGAAGCTTTCCATTTACTCCGCCGATATATTGAAACAGTGGAAGGCCTAAAGAATTTGCCGCTGCATGTGCAGCTGCCAGAGAAACCCCAAGAATCGCATTTGCACCAAGATTTCCCTTATTATCTGTTCCATCTAATTCGATTAGCGTTTGATCAAGACCAACCTGATCAAAAATATTCATACCGATAATTTCTTCAGCAATGATATCATTTACATTATCAACCGCCTTTTGTACCCCTTTGCCAAGGTATCTGCCTGTATCTCCGTCACGAAGCTCTACTGCCTCAAAAATTCCAGTTGATGCCCCAGACGGAACAATAGCACTTCCTGTACTACCATCTTCCAAATAGATTTCAACTTCCACTGTAGGATTTCCTCTGGAATCAAGCACTTCGCGAGCAATTACATCTTCAATATAAGACATGTCTTACCTCCTTAAAAATTAACAATTTCAATAAAATCTGCTGGGACGAGGCTTGCACCACCGACCAATGCACCATCAATTTCTTCCATATTCATAAGTTCAGAAGCATTTGCAGGTTTTACACTGCCTCCGTACTGAATAGTCACCTTTTCAGAAACATCATCACCGTACAGTTCTTCTACTACAGTTCTGATGTATCCACACATTTCATTGGCTTGTTCTGGCGAAGCCGTTCTGCCAGTTCCAATTGCCCATACAGGCTCATAAGCAATCACAAGAGAACCAACCTGTTCTGCAGTCAGTTCTTTTAATGCTCCCACCGTTTGTGTCTTTACCACTTCAAATTCTTTTCCTGCATCTCTTTCTTCCAAAACTTCCCCTACACATAGAATTGGCAGGATCTGATGCTTAAAAGCAGTAATTAGCTTTTTATTTACTGTTTCATCAGTCTCATTAAAGTACTGACGTCTTTCAGAGTGGCCAACAATACAATAATCTACGCCAATTTCGACCAGCATGGCAGCAGATATTTCACCAGTAAATGCACCATTTTCTTCAAAGTGCATATTTTGAGCACCAAGCTTGATGTCAGTACCTTTTAACACTTCTTTTAGCGCAGACAATTGAGTATATGGCGCGCAAATACCTGCCTGAACATCAGAAGACTGATAAAGATTTTTGAATTCTTCAGCAAAGGCAACCGCTTCTTTTGTTGTTTTAAACATTTTCCAGTTACCGGCAATAAAAGGTTTTCTCATAAATGTACCTCCACACTTCTGCTATACAAGGAACGCAGCGAAAATCAAAAAGACCATCGCTGCGAAACATTATCTTATTTATTCTGTAACACTGCAACACCTGGCAGTACTTTTCCTTCTAAAAACTCTAAAGAAGCTCCGCCTCCTGTTGAGATATGAGTCATTTTAGTTGCAAGTCCAAATTGCTCTACTGCAGCAGCCGAATCACCACCACCAATTATTGTTACAGCATCGCTATCCGCAAGTGCCTTGGCAACAGCAATTGTGCCGGCAGCAAAGTTTGACATTTCAAATGCACCAACAGGTCCATTCCAAACAACTGTTTTTGCAAGAGAAAGCTCCGCTTCAAACAATTCTATGGTCTTTTTTCCAACATCTAGTCCCATCCATTCAGTGGGTATGCTATCAGCCGCAAACTCAGCAACTTCTACATCATTACGAAACTCTTTTGCAGCAACCACATCCACCGGTAAGAGGATTTTGACACCTTTTTCCTCGGCAATTTTTAAAAGTTGACCTGCATATTCAACACGCTCACCATCTAAAATAGATTTACCGATTTCAAATCCTTTCGCCTTCAAGAAGGTAAAGGCCATCCCGCCTCCAATGATTAAGGTATCAACTTTTTTCAGTAAATTCTCAATCACCAAAATTTTATCGGCAACCTTTGCACCGCCTAGTATGGCAACAAATGGTCTTTCTGGTGCTTCTACAGCATTTCCAAGGAACTGAACTTCCTTTTCAATCAAGAATCCTGACACTGCCGGCAGATAATCTGCCACGCCTGCAGTAGAAGAATGTGCTCTGTGAGCAGTTCCAAAAGCATCATTTACAAAGATTTCAGCCAAACTCGCCAATTCCTTTGAAAACGCAGGACCATTTTTAGTTTCTTCTTTACGAAATCGAACATTTTCAAGAAGCAACACATCACCTTCCTTGAGGTTTTCGGCAACTTCTTTTACAGAATCATCTACAACGAGTGGTGTGCTAACAAAAGCAACCTTTTGATCTAGGAGTTCTGACAATCGATCTGCAACAGGTTTCAATGTATACTTCATATTGGCTTCACCATCTGGTCTGCCCAGATGAGACATGAGAATCACCTTCGCCTTCTGATCAATCAGGTATTTGATAGTAGGAAGCGCACTTGTGATGCGGATATCATCCGTTATCTTTCCATCTTTGTCTTGAGGGACATTGAAATCACAACGAACAATAATTTTTTTCCCGTTTACATCTATGTCTCTTACAGTCTTTTTCATATTATTATAGACCTTTCTTAATTACATACTCCATCAAATCTACTACTCTGTTTGAGTAACCCCACTCATTGTCATACCAAGAAACAACCTTAACCATATTGTCTTCAATTACCATTGTAGATAATGCGTCCACGATGGAAGATCTTTCATCTTCTTTAAAATCAATGGAAACAAGCGGTTCTTCTGTGTATCCAAGAATTCCTTTTAAATCACCTTCCGATGCTTTTTTAAGAGCAGCATTTACTTCGTCCTTTGTCGCATTTTTCTTCAATTCAAAGACAATATCTACAACCGAAACAGCTGGTGTTGGAACACGCATTGCCATTCCGTTTAGCTTACCTTTCAATTGCGGAAGAACTAATGATACAGCCTTTGCAGCACCAGTTGTTGTTGGAATAATTGAAACTGCAGCAGCTCTAGCTCTTCTTAAATCTTTATGCGGTAAATCTAATATTTTCTGATCGTTTGTATAAGAGTGAATGGTAGTCATAAGACCTCTTTCAATACCAAACTCTTCATCTATTACCTTTGCAAAAGGCGCCAAACAGTTTGTTGTACAAGAAGCATTGGACAAAACATGATGATTTTGTGGATCATATTTATCTTCATTTACACCCATAACAACTGTAATATCTTCATCTGTCGCTGGTGCAGAAATAATAACCTTCTTAGCACCTGCTTTAATATGCTTTTCTGCATCTGCTTTTTTTGTAAACAAACCAGTAGATTCCAGAACAACTTCCACGCCCATTTCTTTCCAAGGAAGTTCTTCCGGATTTTTAACAGCTAAAATTTTAACTTCTTTTCCATTTACTACGATGGCATCTGGTTTTGCCTCAATCGTTCCGTCAAATCTTCCGAAACAGCTATCATACTTCAGTAGATGCGCTAAAGTATCTGGATTTGTAATATCATTGATTGCAACTATTTCAAAGTCCGCATCCTTCAATAACGCTGCTTTAAAAGCATTTCTTCCAATTCTACCAAATCCATTAATTCCAACTTTCGTTTTCATAGTAATTCCTCCTAAAATATATTATTTTTGTGGATACAATTTCGTTGGTTGCAATACCAATATCTCTATGAAAACTCACTCCAATCCCCTTCCAAGACGGTTCTGCGCATTTGCCCCAAATCAATTGGTTAAAATCGCTTTCGTTTTGAGGATGAGGGAAGGTTCATTTCATCTCGGTATTTCGCAACTGTTCTTCTAGAAATATCAATTCCTCTTTCTGTAAGCACTTCTACAATCGTCTGATCACTCAATGGTGCTTTCGGATCTTCTTTGTCAACTATCTCTTTGATAATGGTTTTAATGCTCCCTGATGCAATACCCTCTCCACTGTTACCTGAAACACCACTTGTAAAGAAATATTTTATTTCAAAGATTCCTCTTGGACTTTGCATATATTTTCCATTGATAGATCTGCTGACGGTAGACTCATGAATTCCAACCTCATCAGCAATTTGTTTCAACGTCAATGTCTTTAAATGCTTTGGACCTTCTTCAAAAAAATCGATTTGATATTTTACTACTGCACTAACTACATTATAAATGGTTTGTTTTCTTTGCTCGATACTCTTAATAAGCCATAGAGCCGAATTCAATCTGCCGGTTAAGAATTTCGATATATTCGATTCCTTGTCGGAATCAATCAGCATTCTTTGATAATAAGAACTGACGGAAAGCCGCGGTGCACTGCTTTCATTTACAGTGACAATATACTCCCCATCCACTTTTTCAACGGTCACATCTGGTACAATGTATCGCGTCTCCCTGGCTGAGGCAAATTGTCTACCGGGTTTTGGTTCTAGCCCCTTTATCAAATCACTAATCTCTTGAATTTCTTTCACCGTCACATTGAGCGCTTTCGCAATATTGTTTAACCGATTTCCTGCAATATCTTCTAAATAGTCCGTAACAACAGCACGAACTACCTCGTCATCCTTTTTTTGATGCTCAAGCTGAATCAGCAAACACTCTTTTAAGTTCTGAGCACCAATACCAGCAGGATCAAATCCTTGAATTGTTTTGACAACATAATTAACTTTGTCCAAATCAACTTTAAGCTCTCTTGCGATTTCTTCAGGATGTAATGTCATATATCCATTTTCGTCAAGAGATTCTATCAAATATCTTCCAATGGGTCTGCAGCTCTTCTTAATTGGCGCAAACTGAAGTTGAAACATTAAATGCTCAGTTAACGTTATCTCGGATGAAACAAATTGCTCATATGTGTATTCATTCTTTTCCGAATTGTATTCCCATTGTTTGTAGCTGATATCATCATATTCTTTTTCTTTAAAATGCTCCGCCCAATCAAATTCAGAATTTTCTTTTGGTTGATACTCTTCAGTTTTGCTCTGATATTCTTCGTTTTTTGGTTGAAATTCTTCCTGAGTTTTTTCAGCATCCGAAGATGCACTAGTTGGAATTTCAAGGATTGGATTGGTAAGAAGCTGCTCTTCTACATAATTTTCCAGTTCTTGTGTATTAAACTGAAGAATCTGTATTGCCTGAATCAGCTCCGGTGTCATAACTAATTTTTGCGACTGCTCAATTGTCAAGTCGTACCCTAATCTCATAATGCACCTCATTATGAGAGGTTGTCTCAAACCTCTTCATCATTATACCATAACTATATCATTTTGTGCCAAACTTTTTCAAAATATATCAAATATTTAACAATAAACTTAACCAGCCACTTTCGCAATCATTCTAAATCAGGAAAACCGATTTGTCTTAGCGCTTCAAACAGTACGATGTTTACCGAATTCGACAAGTTTAACGAACGCAACTTCTCATCTTTACCCATTGGAATTCTAATAGTTCTATCCATATGTTCCTGCAACAGTTCTTTTGGCAAACCAGCAGTTTCCTTTCCAAAAAGTATCATCGCATCCTCTTCAAAATGAATATCCGAATAGCGGTTTTTCCCTTTCGTCGTGGCAAAGTACATGGGTAAGTCTTTGTACTTTGCTAAAAAGTCATCAAGATATTCATGAACTTCAAGTTTTACAAAAGGCCAATAATCCAAGCCCGCTCTCTTTAATGTTTTATCATCAATAGAAAAACCCAAAGGTTTTATTAAATGAAGCATCGTTCCTGTTGCAGCACAGGATCTTGCAATGTTCCCCGTATTAGGTGGAATCTCAGGCTCTACGAGCACAATATGTATGGTCAACATCAATCACCTCTCCCTATATCATAATAAATTTTTGCAATTTTTTAAAGACAATTTTACAATTATATATTATAATACTCAAATACGTTGAAAATATAGGAGGTTAATGCTATGAAAACCATTAAGGTCGGACTTCTGGGACTCGGTAATATTGGTACCGGAACTTACAAAACACTTGAAATGAATAAAAAACAGATAGAATCCACAACTGGACTTTCTATAGAAATTACAAAAATTTTGGAAAGAGATGTAACTCGTCAAAGAGATATTACTGTTTCGCCAGAGCAATTTACACAAAATCCTGATGATATATTTCTGAATCCAGAAATTGATATCGTCATCGAATTGCTTGGTGGCATCGAGCCTGCAAGTAGCTTTATGCTCCGTGCATTAGAAAACAAAAAACATGTCGTGACAGCAAACAAGGCTGCAGTTGCTGCGAACTTTGATGCATTTATGGATGCAGCTAAGAAAAACCAAGTCATGTTTCGTTATGAAGCAAGTGTTGGTGGTGGCATTCCAATTTTGAATTCTTTAACTACTGCACTTCTTGCAAATGATTTTGAAGAAATTTTAGGAATTGTCAACGGTACTACCAATTATATTCTGACACAAATGACTGAGTATGGTCTTGACTATGCCGATGTATTGAAAGTTGCTCAGGAAAAAGGTTTTGCTGAAGCTGATCCTACTGCCGATGTAGAAGGAATTGACGTTGCAAATAAATTATCTATTTTAATATCATTGGTATTTGGCATCCGTGTATCTCCTCAAGAAATTCCAACAGAGGGTATCACTAAAATCTCTAAAAACGACATCGCTTTGGCGGATCAGTTTGGATATAAAATTAAACTTCTAGCAACAGCAAAAAAAGTCGGTAATCAGTTAGAAGCCCATGTGCAACCAGCATTTGTTCCAAAAGATCATCCCCTTGCTTCTGTAAGCAACGAATTCAACGCAATTTTTGTGACTGGGAATGCTGTGGATGATTTAATGTTCTACGGAAAAGGTGCTGGACCACTTCCAACTGGTAGTGCCGTCATGGGTGATGTCATCGAGATTTCTCGCGCAATTGCCAAAGGTGCAGCGTTTGACCATTATGCTGAAACAAAAGCGAAAAAACAATTGAGATACGTTGGCGAAGGTCAAAACAAATATTACGTAAATATGCTTGTAAAAGATGTACCAGGAGTACTTGGAAGCATCTCCACTACTTTTGGCGCATGCGGAATCGGTATTGATTCTGTTCTGCAATTATCAAAAGATGTGAATGAAAACAGAGAAGTACCTCTCGTGGTCATTTTACATGAAGTAACACGATCCAAACTTGATGAGGCGCTAGAAAAAATTAGCAAGTCAAAATTTGCAAGCGAAATTCAAAGTATTATACGTGTCATGTAGTCACACGTAATTATCAAAATTCTGGAGGAAATAAAGAATGAGTTTATATGAACAATGGCAGGATTTAATTGACAATCAAAATGATGAGACATTTGAATCTTTTTGGGACAAGTATAGTTCTACCGAAACAAGAATATATGCTGGAATCTTGGCAGATCCAACAGTAAAGCCTTCTGGCACATTTCAGGAAATGGCAGAAAAATATGAAGCAGATCCTGTTATTTTCATGGGATTTCTTGATGGAATCAGCACCAGCTTAAACCAAGAAATTGATTTTCAATCTTTTGACGAGACATCTATGATTGAACTTGATATTGATCATGAAAAATTATTCTACAATATGTTAGAAGCGAAAGCAGATTATCTATTTACTTTAACTCAATGGGACACTATTTTATCAGAAGAAAAAAGACTGGAAATCATAAAAACACATAAAAAAGCAAAAACCATCATCAAAGACAAAGAGCCTGGGAGAAATGATCCTTGTCCTTGTGGAAGTGGCAAGAAATATAAAAAATGTTGTGGTGCTGCCAAATAACGCAACCCAAACTCATTTATAAAACAAATAAAAGATAAAAACCCTCTATCATTTCACTCCTATAATCTCGTGAAACGATAGAGGGTTTTCAATCTTATAAGTTTTGACATTCCTATCCTTGGTGATAATACTGACAGTAACCTTGCAGCTCACATTCGCTACATTTTGGCTTTCTAGCATCACACACTCTTCTACCATGCCAAATCAAGCCATGATGCATTTTGGTCCATGATTCTTCCGGCAGTACCTCCATCAACGCTAGTTCAGTTTTCAACACATCTTTCTCTGAAACAAGTCCGATTCGATTTGCCACGCGAAATACGTGGGTATCTACCGCAATACGTTGCTGACCAAATCCATTTGCCAAGACTACATTAGCAGTCTTTCTGCCCACACCAGGAAGAGCAATGAGTTTCTCATACTCGCCAGGAACCACACCATGATATTCTTTCTGGATAATCTGAGCTAGTTTTAGTACGTTTTTAGATTTTGTTTTATACATACCTATTCTCTTGATTATCTGCTGCAAGTCTTCTTCTTGCATACTGGCAATAGATGCTGCATCTGGATGTTCGCGAAACAAAACAGTAGTTACTTGATTGACACTCTTGTCCGTAGTTTGCGCTGACAAAACCACTGCAACAAGCAATTGAAATGTTGATCCAAATTGTAATTCACAATCTGCTTCTGGGTACATCTTATTTAAAACTGCGATTACCGCCAATACATCCTTTTGATTTAATGTTGCCATCCTTCACTCCTCATTTATCCCAATACAAAGTCCCTTTCTATTATATATTTTTCTTTGTTGAAATAAAAGTAATTTTCTTTGACTCGCTGGTCGGTTTTTTCATTGACACACCACCCCTTTTTATATAATATAATATTATATTTCTGACCCGCCGGTCAGAAAAGTGTAATCTATTACATACAGAAGGGGAACAATTATGAAACTCAAAACAGCAAGCAGACTAAAGAAGCTAAGCAAAAAACAGATTATTATCATTTTAGTGATTATTCTTCTCATATTAGTTGGTGTGTTCCGCATTGCTTCCAATCGGATGGCGGATAATAGCTCCGTAAGCAATGATGTTGTAAACATCAAGGTTACTACGGCGGCAATCACAACATTAGAAAACACTTCTCCTCTTACAGGTCGATTAGAACCCATTGAGGAAGTTACTATCATTCCAAAAGCATCGAGTGAAGTAACAGGTGTTTATGTAAAAATGGGGGATAAAATCACAAAGGGAACCGTTCTATTCGAATTAGACCAAACACAAGTAGCCACATCCTATAATCAAGCAAAAATTGGATTAAGTGATGCTAAGTTAAATTATGAAAGAATACAGGAGCTTTATCAAGAAGGAGCTGTTTCATTACAACAATATGAACAAGCGCGAACACAATATACAGTGGCCCAAGAAACTTATACTTCTGCAAGTGACGGCTTAAGCAACTATGTCATCACCTCACCGATCGATGGATATGTTACTTCCATCAACGTACAAGTAGGTTCCTTTGCTTCACCAAATGGCGCAGCTGCAACGATTGCAAATATCGACCAGCTTGAAATTGATGCAAGTTTATCTGAAAACATGATTAACAAAGTACACGTTGGAGATAAAGTAGATGTACTGGTTTCATCTGTTTCAGATCAACCTTTTTCCGGAACCGTATCTGCACTTTCTCCAGCACCTGCCACTGGATCCTTAACGTATCCAATGAAGGTTACTTTAGACAACGAAAGTGCACTCATCAAGCCAGGGATGTTTGCAGAAGTTACGATTACCTCTGAAAAAACTGACAACGTCATTGCCCTTCCATCCAATTGCGTTTTAATCAAATCTGGTCAGACAGTCGTCGCCGAAATTGAAAATGATAAAATAATATTTAAAAATGTAGAAATTGGTGTCGATAATGGGCAATTGGCTGAAATAAAAAGTGGTGTCAGCGTTGGCGACATAGTCGTTGTAGAAGGGCAATACTACTTGGACGAAAACTCAGAATTCAGTGTTATAGATTAGGGGGAACAGCATGAACTTTTCAAAAACTGCAATTATGCGCCCTGTATCGACAATCATGCTGATGTTGATTATCGTTGTACTCGGTGCCGTATCATTTTCCAAGCTGCCCATCGACCTTTATCCTAAAATGGAACTGCCTTATGCAATGGTCATGGTTCAATATCCAAATGCAGCACCTACTGAAATCGAAAATATGGTAACAAAATCTATAGAACAGCAAATTGCTACTGTAGAAAACATTAAGAATATATATTCCTACTCTATGGAAGGGAATTCAATTGTACTATGCGAATTTGAAAGTGGTACAGATATGAACTTTGCTTCTCTTGATATGAGAGAAAAAGTTGCTATTATCTCTGATTATTTGCCTGACAACTCCTCCGAGCCAATGATTTTAACCATGGATCCAACCTTAATGCCAGTGTCACAAATATATATTTCTGGAGACATGTCATTGGAGGACCTCAATACTATAGTAGAAGATGACGTTATTCCTTCTTTGGAAAGAAGCGAAGGAGTAGCTGCTGCATCAAGTTTTGGGGGAACAGAAAAAGAAATCAGTGTTGATTTCGATCAAGAAAGACTCGCTGGATATGGACTTACTCTTACAGACATTAGTTCTATGCTTGCCGCAGAGAACATCAGTCTTCCAAGTGGTGATGTAAATAAAGGTTCAAAGGAAGTGATTGTCCGTACCATTGGAGAATTTGAAAATGTTGATGACATCAAGCACCTTCCGCTTATATTACCTACTAGAGAAGTTGTTTATCTGCAAGATGTAGCAACCGTAGAGGAGGCAATCAAAGAAAGAACTTCTATTGGAAGAGTCAATCAGATTCCAGCCATCGGAATCGGAATCACAAAGCAATCCACTGCAAATACAGTAGTTGTTTCCAAACAAGTAAACAAAGCGATTAAGAAATTAGAAGCAGAACATCCTGAACTTTCGTTTTCTTTTGCATATGATCAAGCGGATTATATTAAAAATTCAATTGCTAATGTTGCAGAAACTGCCGCAATGGGCTGTATTTTGGCTGTTATCATCTGCTTTTTATTCTTGAGAAATCTTGCTTCTACGATGATTATCGCGATTTCCATTCCCACATCAATTGTCGCCACCTTCATCGTGATGTACTTCACTGGACTTACCATGAATGTTCTATCACTCAGTGGACTAGCTGTAGCAATCGGCATGCTGGTGGATGACTCCATTGTGGTAATGGAAAACATCTATCGGCACAGAGACAGCGGCATTGTGGCGCTGGATGCATCCATCATCGGAACAAAAGAAGTTACGATGCCAGTCTTCACTGCAACCATGACTAAAATCGCAGTGTTCTTGCCGATTGTTTTTGTGCAAGGCGTTGCAGCCACCATATTTAAAGAATTTTCTTACACAATTGGATTTGCACTCATTTGTTCCCTCATCGTAGCGTTAACTGTGGTTCCCATGTTGTGTTCAAAGCTCTTAAATACAAAAGATATGGGAACGCACATAAAGATAAGGAATCGTTCCTACGAGTTAAAGTTACTTACGCTCTTCGAAAAAGGTATGATTTATGTTACAGATGAATACTTAAAGCTGCTACATTATGCACTGGGACACAGAAAACGCATTGTCATTTGGAGCATTGTCATACTAGTTGTATCCTCTATATTAGTTGGCTTCGTAGGAGGAGAACTACTCCCACAGAGTGATGAAGGAAGCTTTACAATCACTGCAGAAATGCCATTTGGCACTTCGCTAGATGATGCAGATAAGACCATCAGTCAAATAGAGGATTATGTTTCAACACAAATTCCAGAACTGGATACGTGTTCTATTGCCATAGGCAATAGCAATATGTATAGTATTAGTCCTGCCAATGAATCAACTGTTACAGTCAAACTAGTAGCTAAAAAAGACAGAAAACGTTCCACTACAGATATTGTGAATCAAACAACAAAAGATCTGCAAAATGTAATTGGTACGAAACTTACGATCAGTGAATCTTCTTCCATGAATATGTCAGCCAATAGCAATCCGATTTCATTGGTTCTAAAAGGGGATGATCTTGATACTTTAAAGCATGTTTCAACCGAATTAGAAAAAATCATGAGAGGTGTAAAAGGCGCTTCTAATGTTACAACTGATATGACAGAAGGAAATCCAGAATTACGAGTTCGTCTCCAGCGAAACAATGCTGCACCGTATGGAATCACTTCATATCAACTTGCAAAATCATTAGAAGCTGCATTGGATGGAACAACAGCAACAACCTTAAAAATAAGTGGTGAGGAAACAGATATTGTTCTCTCGCTTAACGATAGTTATAAAGATTCAGTGGAAAACATGAAACAGATTGTAATACAGGCACCAACGGGTCAATTGGTCTCAGTAGGAGAAATTGCCAATTTCGCCTATGATAACTCCCCTTCACAAATTACAAGACAAAATCAAGTACGTACTGTTACAATTTCTTCTAATGTATCTGGGAGAGATTTGCAATCTGTTTCAAAAGATATCGAAAAAGCTGTTTCAAAATATCAACTGCCTGCTGGTTATACCATTGAAACTGGTGGGGATCAAAAAGAAATGATGGATTCCTTTACTAATCTAGCATACGCTTTAATGCTTTCCGTATTGTTGATATATATGATTCTCGCTTCTCAGTTCGAATCATTACTGCAACCATTTATTATTATGTTAGCGATTCCATTTGCACTAACAGGTGCGTTTATTGCACTGTTCATTACTGGAACGCCACTATCACTCGTTGCCTTTCTTGGTATTATTATGCTTAGTGGTATTGTTGTAAACAACTCAATCTTGTTGATTGACTTCATCAATAAGAACAAGGAAATCTACGAAACCAGAGAAGAAGCAATCATGAATGCTGGACGATTCCGTATTAGACCAATTATCATGACGATGTTGACTACAACGTTAGGGCTCCTCCCTCTTTCCTTTGGAATTGGCTCTGGCGGAGAACTGCAAGCTCCAATGGGAATTACTGTAATTGGTGGATTAATCTTTTCTACCATCATTACACTGATTATCGTTCCTGTATTCTACTCAATCATGGATGACCGCCATATAAAACGACTTGCAAAGAAAACAGCAAAAAAACAAAAGAAACAGCTGCAGCTTCAGGAGGAAATTGAATGACCAAGCAAACCACGACAAAACGAGATATGATACTGGATTCAGCTTATCACCTGTTTCAGGCAAACGGCTATCATGACACAAAAATTATAGATATTGCCGAAAAGGCTGGTATTGGAAAAGGAACTGTTTACGAATACTTTGATAGCAAAGAATCAATTTTGTTTCAATTGTTTCAAATCAAAATATTGGATCGATATGAGAATCTTTCAGACATCATCTCTTCCTGTACAGATTGTGAAAATAAAATCAAACAATACATTGATTTTGAGTTGAAAAATCTAGAGAATTTCGTTTTTAGTCAAAACTTGCTAATGGATTTAATGAAGCGGTCTTACTTTTTACAGAATACTGCTTTTATGGAGTCCATACACAAATTAGTGAATAAAAAATTTTCCTTTGTATATCGTATCATTGAAGAAGGTATTGAAAAAGGTGAATTTGCACAGGTAGATTCGTTGCTAGCGACCATTTCGGTTATGGGTGCAATTAATTTTTATGTTGGATTTCATTCCGCCCCCTTCCAGCCCCTTGAGCTATTGGCATCCGAAAAGATTCGACAGATGTATACTTCAAAAAGCAGAGAAGAATTTAACCAATTAATTATCAATATTTTAAAATAACCGCAAATTAGTTACAAAACCGTGGTTTGGTATTCAGCAAATTGATTACCACCACGGTTTTGTAATTGTCAGAAAATTTTAAAAGTTAAAAAATAATAAATAATTTTATTAAAAAAACTAGTTACATTTATAACATTGTGTTGTATAATGAACAAGTAATAATCTTACAACTGTATATTTTTATGGAGGTGTTTTAATGTCAAAGTACACGCAAAAAGAAAGTGGCGGTCTGTATGAATTAACAGATGCTGCACGTGCCGAGTTATCTTCATCCAAGTATTATAATGAAGACTTGGCACCTACACCGATTTCACAAAGAACTTGGTCTACTTATCACATTGCAATGCTTTGGGTCGGAATGTCAGTATGTATTCCTTCCTTCACAATGGCTTCCTCTTTGGTAGCATTGGGATTGTCCCCTTGGCTTTCCGTATTCAACGTTGCACTGGGTAACATCATTATCCTAATTCCTATTCAGTTGAACTCCCATGCAGGTACAAAGTATGGTCTTCCATTCCCTGTATTTGCAAGATTAGCATTCGGTTCTATCGGAGCACACGTTCCTTCTATCTCAAGAGCACTTACTGCTTGCGGATGGAATGCAGTTCAAGCTTGGATCGGCGGCGGCGCTATTGTATCTTTAGTTGGTGCTTTAGTTCCAGCGTTCAAAGCTTCTTCCGCAGCTCCTTTTATCGGATTCGGAATTTTTCTTTTCTTAACTTGGTTTATTACAGTTATGGGTTCTGAAAGTATCAAGTATTTGGAAGCTGTTGGTTCTCCAATTCTGATTGTCCTAACTGTAGCATTATTTATCTGGTCTATCGCACTTGCTTCTGGCGGTGGTTATAGCTTTGGTGATCTTTTAGCTGCAACAACTGACGGAGACATGATAGCAGGAAATGGTGGATTTGCTTACATCTTCCTCGGAGGTCTAACAGGCAATATTGCATTCTGGGCAACAATGGCTCTTAACATTCCTGACTTCTCCAGATACGCAAAATCTCAAAAATCACAGTTCAGAGGACAATTGTACGGAATGCCTGTTGCTATGGCTGCATGTGCATTTATTGGAGCTATCTTTGCTCAGTCCACAAAATTAGTACAGGGCGAAGCAATCTTCGACCCAACTTCTGTATTGATGCAGCTGGACAATCCATTTATCGTAGTTCTTGCTTCTCTTGGTGTTATTGTAGCAACATTGACTACAAACATCGCTGCAAACGTAGTGGCTCCTGCAAATGGATTCTCTAACCTTGCACCAAAAGTAATCAGCTACAAGATGGGTGTAACACTTGCTTGTGTTCTTGCAGTTCTTTATCGCCCTTGGTGGATTTTCGGTGGTGCTGGTTCATACATCTTTGGATGGCTCAACACTTACGGAGGTATCCTTGCTCCTGTAGCTGCAATCTTTATCGCAGACTACTATGTAGTGAAAAAGAGAAACATCGACGTAATGGCTCTCTTCCAGGGAAAAGAAGGCAGATACTGGTACCAGAGCGGTTGGAATATCAAAGCAGTTATCGCTTGGGTTGCTGGATTTATCCTTCCAACACTTGGTAACTTAGGCGTTACTCAGCTAAAATGGATTGCTGTAAACGGTTACGTATTTGGTTTTATTGTGGCATTTGCTGTTTATGTAGTATTAATGAAGAACGATACAGTTTCCTTCGTAAGTGATGAAGAAGAAGCTGCATTAACAGAAAGATAATACATCCGCTTTATATTGATTATAATTAACTTTATAATAACCTGTCAGGAGCCCTTGTGACCCAAGGGCTCCTACTCATATGAGAACAATTGCGCAAATCAATGCGTAAAAAAGGAGGTTTTTGAATTGGATCTTTTAATCAAAAACGGTACCCTCGTTACCGCAAACTCAACATTTAAAGCCGATATCGCAGTAAAAGACGGTAAAATTCAAGCTGTTGGACAAGGTATTAAACCACTAAAAGACACCGAAGTGGTTGATGCGAAAGGAAAAATGGTTCTTCCTGGGGCTATTGATGGACATACTCATCTTGCAATGCCTTTTGGTGGTACTATTTCATCAGATGATTACTATACTGGAACTCGGTCTGCAGCTTGTGGCGGAACTACAACAGTATTTGATTTTGTACTTCAAGGCAAAGGCGAAACAATGCTGGACGCTGTAAAAAGAAGAGATGCTATTGCTGCACCAGATGCAGCTGTAGACTACTCCTTCCATGTAGGCGTTTGCGATGTTACTACTCCAGAACTTCTAGACTCAATGGAAGAAGCAGTTAAGTTCGGAATCCCTTCTTTTAAAGTGTTTATGGTTTACGACTTCGGTGTAGATGATGGCTCTTTTTATCAAGTACTCCAAAAAGCTGCGAAAATTGGAGCTTTGGTTGGTGTACATGCCGAAAATAGAGATGTAAACAATATTTTAGTAAAACAATACCTTGCAGAAGGTAAAACAGACGCTTGGTGGCATTATATGTCCAAAAATGAAGATGTTGAAGGCGAAGCTGATGTGAGAGCAATCAATCTTGCAAAAATGGCAGGAACATCATTATACATCGTACATTTGGCAGATAAACAAGGGGTAGAGGCTGTCATTCAGGCAAGAGACGAGGGTTATCCTATTTTTGCTGAAACTTGTCCTCAGTACCTTCACTTCACAAAAGAAGTTTATAAAAGAGAAAGAGGCAGAGATTTCGTTTGTTCCCCTCCAATGAAGGGAAAAGAATCTCAGGATGCCATTTGGGCTGCAATCCAGTCTGGTGATATTGCTACAATTGCAACTGACCACTGCCCATTCACTCAGGCAGAAAAAGATTGGGGTATTGTGAAAAAGGATGGAACTCCTGGAAACTTTACTACAATTCCAAATGGATGTGCAGGCATCGAAAATATGTATCCTTACATCCTTTCGGAAGCAAACAAAGGCAGAATTTCATTTAGCAAGGCAATCGAACTTTGCGCGACAAACCCAGCAAAGCTCTTCGGTCTTGACCATGTGAAAGGTGCTCTTCAGCCAGGACTCGATGCTGATATCGTAATTTACGATCCAAAGAAAAATGTTACAATCAAAAATAGTGAAATGCACGGTAATCTTGACCATACTATTTGGGAAGGTGCAGCTATCAAGGGGTACCCAATTGCAACATATAGCAGAGGAAAACTCGTATATAAAGATGGTGAGTTCTTAGGAAACAAGGGTGACGGAAAACTCATCAAGTGTAAGCCAATTAAATTAACTGGACCAAATCTCTAATATCATATCAAAAGACTCGCTGAGGCGAGTCTTTTTTCTTTTTTTCTTTCTTTTTCAGTAATTCTTTATCTTTTCCCTTGCATAACGTCAACATTTAGTATACAATTAATTATTCTACATAAATTGAATCACAGGAAGTTATAAGGATAAAGGTACGAATGGAAAATATAATCTTTAGTCAATTAAATCTTTCTTCAGAAGTTCAAAAAGCATTAGATGCTATGGGCTTTGAAGAAGCAACTCCAATACAGTCACAAGCGATTCCGCCTATCTTCGAGGGCAAAGACATCATCGGACAGGCTCAGACAGGAACTGGAAAAACGTGTGCTTTTGGTATCCCAGCCATTGAAATGTTAGATTCCCAGAATTTAGGTGTTCAAGTCATGATACTCTGCCCTACCCGTGAGTTGGCAATTCAGGTATCTGAAGAACTAAAAAATGTTTCCAAATATAAAAAAGGAATTAAAATCCTTCCAATATATGGTGGTCAATCTATCGATCGACAGATTATGGCTTTAAAAGGAAAACCTCAAATCGTAATTGGAACACCTGGACGTATTATGGATCATATGCGACGACATACGCTTAAGCTGTCCAATCTTAGAATGATGATTTTAGATGAAGCTGATGAAATGCTTAATATGGGCTTTCGTGAGGATATCGATTTGATTTTGAAAGACCTCCCAGAAGATAGACAAACCCTTCTCTTTTCTGCAACCATGCCAAAAGAAATCATGGATCTAACCAAACTATATCAAAAAGACCCCTTACATGTAAAAACCGCACACAAACAACTTACCATACCAAGCATTGAACAATACTATCTAGAGGTCCGAGAAAACTCAAAGCTTGAATTATTATGTCGATTAATCGATGCAAAAAATATTAAGCTCGGGATGGTATTTTGTAATACAAAAAAACGCGTTGACGAATTAACTTCGTCTCTGCAGACTCGTGGCTATTCAGCGGAAGCGCTCCATGGTGATATGAAGCAAACTGAGCGTGATCGAGTTATGAATAAATTTAGAAAAGGGTTAATTGAAATCCTAGTAGCAACTGATGTTGCTGCAAGAGGAATTGACGTCAACAACGTAGAGGCCGTATTTAATTACGACATCCCAAGTGATGAAGAGTATTATGTGCACAGAATTGGCAGAACTGGGCGTGCTGGCAAAAAAGGAGTCTCCTACTCCTTTATATTTGGTCGTGATATTTATAAACTTAAGGATATTCAGCGATATACAAAATCTGAAATTCTTCCAATGAAACCACCTACTATATCAGACGTAGAAGAAGTAAAGTTAGAAGGTGCCATCAGTGAAGTGTTGGGTTTATTAGAAACTCCTGAGGCATTTTCAAAATACCATTCTATCATTGAAAAAATGCTCTCCGCTTCTGATGAAGCAACAACATTAGACATCGCTGCACTTCTTTTCAAAATGGCTTTTGGCGAATTGGATAGCAGAAATTATGAGATATCAGACCTTGATCAAGAAGAAGTAAGATATCGAAAAGAAGGAATGGTTCGATTATTCTTTAACGTCGGTTCCATGGATCGTATTCAACCAAAGAATATTGTTCAAAGTATTGCATCCAAAACTTCTGTATCTGGAAAGTTAATTGGTGAAATTGATATTCACAAGAATTTTACTTTTGTTGAAGTTCCAGCTGAATTTGCTGATGAAGTTTTAAACAATTTGCGAAACTTTACACACCGTGGTAGAAATGTTGTCATAGAAAAGGCTAGTAAAAGACAAAAACCAAAAGGTCGACCAGCAAGAAGACGATAAAGAAGGTGAAAAGGCTATTCAAGCATCTTTTTTCTTCAACAGATATTTGTTTTTTTTCTTGATTATTTATAATCATTGTAATATAATCAAGTTAATGATTTAAATAATTAATCACGGGTTAAATTATTTTTGACAACACTTCTTTGATTTATTAAGGGAACGATGTCTCTAATTTTTGGATCCAAAGTAAACAAAGGAGGTAGTCCGAATGGCAGATAAAACTCTAGTTTGTAAAGACTGTGGCAGTGAATTCACATTTACTGAAGGAGAACAGACTTTCTACAAAGAAAAAGGATTCGAAAACGAACCACAAAGATGCCCTGCTTGCAGAGCAGCAAAAAAACAGCAAAGAAATAACAACAGAGGCAACGGAAATAGATATTAGTATTTGTTTCAAACAAAAAGTGGATTCCATAATCCACTTTTTTTTATTCTATTCTTTTATTCTACCTTTTATTTTATAATTGTGAGCTAAGAACATTCCTCCACGATTTCATAATCAAAACTTTGCGGTGGTTCTAATATATAAGGGATGCTATTTTTTGTTATCATTTGAATCCGTTCACTGCGTTGAAATGTACCTATCGTTTCCATTAAAACCATTGCTTGTCCCGATAGTTGCTCACTGATAGCAGCACTTTCTTCTGCTGATGAAGAATTGCTTTGAACTACAATTGAAACTTGCTCTATTCCTTTATTAATCAAATCGATTCCTCTCGCTTGGTCATTTGAAGTTGCAGAAATATTAATCACTAATTCTGCAGCTTGTTCAATCGATGAAACGATTTCTTGAAATGATCTTGCCGTTTCATCGGCAATTTCTATTCCCGCTTTTGTACGACCTAAAGAAACCTCAATCATATTAGAAGTTTTCTTTGCTGCTTCTGCACTCTTAACTGCCAGATTTCGAACTTCTTCTGCCACAACGGCAAAGCCTTTGCCACTCTGCCCTGCACGTGCAGCTTCTACTGCAGCATTTAAAGCTAAAATATTTGTCTGAAATGCAATATCATCAATGACTTTTATGATTTTTGAAATATCCATAGAGGATGCCTGAATATCCGACATAGAATGAAGCATTTGTTGCATTTGTTCATTGCCTTTTTCAGCGTTCAGTTTCGCCGTGATTGCCAATTTTTTTGCCTGATTCGCATGAACTGTGCTATTCTTTATCTGATTTGATATTTCAGAAATCGAGGAAGATAATTCCTCAATCGCATATGCTTGCTCCATAGCCCCTCTTGATAAATCCTGGCTCCCATCTGCCACTTGTCTCGAACCAATTGCCACCTGCTCTGCCGATTGGTCAATTTGTCCCATTACCTCATTGAGTCTACATAATATTTGTCCCATTGATTCTTGAATCTTTATGAAACTACCCTTAAAATCTTGCCCCACTTCAAAACTCAAATTTCCTTTTCCAATCTCAGCTAAGTCTAGTGAGATTGCCTCTATGTATTGCTTTAAATTCAAAATGGTTCCATTCATTGCATTTTTCATTTCTGCATGCTGACCACGATATTCCCCTTCCATCAAGGTATAAAGATTACCTTCTGATAGCTCTTTTAAGACCAACGATGCTTCTTTTACAGGTGCATTGACTGCGTCTAGGGTTTGATTGATTCCCTCAACTAGTTTCTTAAATTCCCCTGAATATTGGCTTGAATCTCCTCTTAGTTCCAATTTCCCATGAACTGCGTGCTCAGTTAACTGATTTGTTTCTGAGATTAGCCTATTTAATGTTTCAATCATCAAGGTTATAGAAGGTATCAATTGGTCTTGCTCGCTCCGCCTTCCAACCAATTTCAGGTATTCTAAATCAGTGAAATCCCCTTCTGATACGTGACAAATAAAATCCTTCATTTCGCTAATATTGTGATTCATATAATTGATTGATTGGGCAATTTCTAAAAACACCCCATTTCCATCTTCTCTTAGTCGACCTGAAAAATCATTATTGCTCATGTGAAGTAAAAGTTCTTTTCCTTCTAGCAATATTGCCAAACCATCAATACAATCATTGATGCTTGTCTTAATATCATTAAACGCTCCAGAATAATCTTCAATGATTTTATCAGGAATTCTTCCTTTGCCAATTTCCTGAATCGAAGATGATGCAATTTGTAAAGGATCTGTAACTGCATCTAGCGTCTGATTAAAACCCGCGACAATTTCTTGAAATTTTCCCTGATGTATTTTTTCATCTGCTCTCATACCAAGTCTGCCGTTGATTGCAGCATCTGCCAGCATTTCTACATCATCAACCATATTTGAAACAGCTTGAATACACGTATTTAGACTAACCTGGATTTCATTAAAATCACCCCGATATTCAATAGCAATGGGCTCTGGTATATCACCACAGCTAATTCTTTTTAGATGATTTGCTGCTGTATGAAGAGGGTTTACAACAGCGTCTAAGGTTTGATTAAATCCTTCAATAATGTCATAATATCCACCACAAAAACTTTCGCTATCTCCACGATTTGATAGTTGACCATTTAATGCCGCCTCTGTCATATGCTTAGATTCATCCACAAGGCATCGCAAAGTGTTGACCACTGATTGCATACAGAATCCAAGAATGTCTTTTTCTGATCTGGGAACAATTTCTATATCCAAATCCCCTGCTACAATCCGTTTAGCCATTGACACCTGCATGCGCGTATTTTCTGTCATCCGCTGAAAAGAAACGTATAATTCTCCAATTTCATCTTTTAAATCCGTTTCCACATCGATATCGATATTTCCAACGGCCAATTGCTCTGCCGCATCTGCGATAGCACCAATTGGTTTGCTAATTTTTCTTGCCAGATATGAACCCGCTAAAATAGCAAATATCAAACATAGTATTGAAATACCAACAACAAAAATAATTGATTGGGCAAAGGTCTGTTCGGTACGCAACAAATAGTCGTTGGCTGTTTGGGTTTGAAAATCAATTAAGTTTTGAATATCCCGATTGACTAAAGTCACTCTAGCATGATAATTTGGTGCTATATTCATAGCCTCTATGGTATTATCCACTGCCAGACATTCACTAATTTTTATCCTCTCTGAGTTACTAGCATCAAGATCAATGATAAATTTTTGATAAAGTTCATCTGCTTCATTTTTCATCACAGAATTATACTGATTGATCAATGCTTCGTTTTCCGCTGCCAGTGCTTCAATTTGCTCTATTCTTTTTTTCGTTTGATTAATATCTTTTTCATAAAGCATCAAATCATAGGTATTATTCATCATCATCATATTCTTTTGAATGTCAAAAAGAAATGTGGTCGGTATCAAATGATCAGAATAGATTGCTTTTGTATTTTGATCCATGGTAAATACAGAGCTAAGTCCAACTGCACCTACCAAAAGAGAGAATAAGCCCACGATCAAAAATCCTAGAATCATCTTGTTTTTAAGTTTCATGCTATTTAGCATTTTTCCACCTCTATCCATAATTATTGACTATTGTTTACCTTTCAACGCCATTATAATGAATTGATGTAAAGTGCTAATTAAGCTTGTGTTAAATCCAAGTAAATCAAAAGCCCCCTTCACTTTCATGACAGGAGCTTTTTTACCATAGAATTTATTTCATTCACTTATAAAATGATTTTTACTTCTGTGCCATCACTACTTTTGATATCAACTAGAGATAGACCACGATACTCTTTTAAAAGGTTAATCCCTTTTTTTAATAATTGCACATCAACGGAAGATAAATCAATCCCTCTTTTTTCCCTGCTTTGATGTTTGGCAATTTTCAATCCTAATCCAACCCCAGCTTTTGCCATCCAAAGAGGCACAATAAAATAAAACCGAATTCCTTTTTCTGTACGCAAATATAGTTTCATAATGAACCAACCAGTTCCTCTCAGAATAATGATTTTACATCGCCAATAGATATTTTGTACTGCAACAAATTAAAAACTTGCTCGAAAACCAACATACTACTCAATACTAATTTCTACAAAATCCCCGTCACTGCTTTTGATATCAACAAGTTTCCCATCCAGGCCAGAATCAATTGCTTCCATTATCATTTTAATGTCAATTCCCTCTTGATCAGAAACATGAGGAATATTAATGCTATTTACAGCACTACCGATTGCTTTTAGAAATCGAACAGGGACATTAATATTGACCTTATCGTCATTTGCTGAAAGAACTTTGACTCTTAACATCTTATCAAGATTTTCTCTATACGTAACATTTGTGCTTGATTCTTTTTTTTCATTTAATAATTCAATCAATTCCGCAGCTTTCTCTGCATCAATTTTCCCCTCTTCCATCATCGTCAACACTCTTTGAATTTCATCTTTCATCATTTCACCCATTACCCTTTCACTATTTTGTTTCTTTCAACATAACAACTGCCTGTTCAGCAGTAATTTCACCTTTTTCAAGTAAATCCAATACATCTGCTTCTTCGACTTTGTTTTTCTTTCCGACCGAATACCCTAACGCGCCTATTACATCATCTAATTTTGCACGAACCGTAGGATATGATATCCCTAACTCACGTTCAACATCTTTTATGTTTCCCCTACACATAACAAAGACTTCCATGAATTTCAACTGCTCATCATTTAAGTATGAAAATCTTGAAAATTCAAATTCATTTTCAATGATCGTGTCACACTTGCTGCATTTTAAGCGAACCGCTCTAAGTTTCCCCCCGCAAACTGGGCAACTGCCCAATAATCGATATGCCATTTATTTCCTTCCTCCTCTTTTGTAAGCAAACTATATCACTAAAAGAAATAAATTGCAATGCCTAAATTAATATTTTTAATTAATTTATTAATATTATTAATATTTTTAATAATTATCATCATTTTTTTCAATCGTTCCAACATATGTTTTGGCACGATCAATCGGCGCTATTTCTATGAAAAGATGGAAACTATTGTGAAAAAGCTTCGTGTGCGCTTTCATAACAAATCAATTTCAAATATCATGCAATTAACCGCAAAATAGTACTGATTTATTTCAGTATTGTAATTTCACAATACGCGCAATAATTTATTTAATTCTTTATTTGCAATACTTCTATCGAGTCTGTTTGTATAGTTTTTGTGAATCCCTTACGACTTTGGTTGCTTTTTTTGTAACAATATTGTAATATAAAATAAGCAATTGGAAGAAGAGGTACTTGGATGAATATACGACAAAGGATACAAAAAATTGTTTTGTACTACTACGATAAGTTAAAGCAATCAAATAAAACTGCAAAAATTACTTTAATCGCTACTACTTGTTTCTGTGCAGTCTTGCTGTCGGTTATACTGCTGACGCCACAAACGGAAGTCTACAGTCTTGAGATTTCTGGCACCAAAATCGGATATGTGACAAATAAAGGTGTTGCTTACGCCGCCGTTGCATCAATCCATGATGACTACGTGGGAAACTCTGATCAAGATGATTCCTTTCAAATCATGTTAGATACAGATCAAATTTCATGTACCGCAACTGATTTAAAGAAAAATCAAGTTCCATTGCTTTCTTTAGATTCGATTAAGCTTGCATTGATTGAATCTCGTTTATGCACGGTAAATGGCTGGGTTGTAACAGTCAACGGAACAGCGCTTATCAATGTTGCAACAAAAAATTCTGCTGAAGATATCTTAAATCAAGTACAAAATTATTATTTGTCCGATGGAAGTACAGTTATCAGCACATCCTTTAAAGAAGCGGTTAAGATTACCCAATCAGCAATCAATGTGGCTGACATTTCAGATTCAACAGAGGCAGTTAATATGCTTTTGACAGGCACAACCTCACCTTCCTCGTATACGGTTCAAGATGGTGATACCATTTGGGATATTGCTTCAAAATATAACATCAGTATTGAAGAATTGGAACAGAATAATCCTGGTTTTGATCCAAATAGCATATATATCGGTCAAACCTTAAATTTATATTTAAAATCACCGTATATTACTGTCGTCTCAAAGGAACAAATCACTACAACCGAGCCGATTGAGTTCGAAACAGTATATGAAGATAGCGATGTTTTATATCAAGGAGAGGTTCAAGTAAAAACTACTGGCATCAAAGGATCTCAACAAGTCTGTACTGAAGTGGTCAAAGAGAACGGTATGATTACTGATTCTACTGTGATTCATTCAGAAGTAATTTCTAATCCTCAAACCGAGGTTGCTTTAAAAGGAACAAAACCAAAACCAAAATATATTGCCAGCCGTGGTGGCGGCAGAACAGTTGCCGTTTCAGCTTCTGGTCAAGAGATTGTGAGTTACGCAAAAGAATTTATCGGTGTCCCGTATAAAAGCGGTGGGACATCCCCTAATGGATTCGATTGTTCTGGATTTACCCAATACGTTTATGCACACTTTGGTGGCACCATACCTCACCATGCAGCCAGTCAGTTTGGATATGGCGAATTCGTAGAAAAATCAGCACTACAGCCCGGAGATTTGATATTCTTCAAAGGTTCATCTGGGTCGTCTGGTATAAGCCATGTTGGGATATATGTAGGTGGTGGATCCTTTATACATGCCCCACAGGCTGGAGAGCGAGTTAAAATCAGCTCACTATCTGGCACCACGCTATACTATTGGGGAGCAGTTCGTCTCACAAATTAAAACATGATATAAAAAAATAGTCTCAGTCCAAATAGGATTGAGACTATTTTTTTATGATGAGAAAGTCTAATATTAAACTTAAACCCTTACGCTATTCCTTTTCCCCAGGAAGAATGGATCGAAAACTACTAAGCAATTTCAATTGATCGTTTTCATATGCATCCAGATTTTCTCTTGCAGTTCCCTTAATCGCTTCATAAATCAGAACCTCTGCATTTGCAAGTATCTTCTCTGCATTCTCACCACATTGATGCGTGATAATAGCTCTCACACCATTGTCTGCTAAAACTTGGGCCGCTCGAACTCCCGCACCACCTTGACTAGCTACTGCACGATGATCCAAATATTCTACATCCTTGTTTACAGTGCTATAAATCAAATAAAATGGAGCCCTTCCAAAGGAGTCATTGATTTGTGATTCAATATCCATTTGTTCCATTGGTATAGAAATCTTCATTGGCATACCCCTCCCTGCAATTTTAATTCAATTATATTTTAACATTTTATGGGCATATGTCAATAACTTTTTCTTAAAAATTGATTCGCATATGATTATCCAATTAATAAGGATACACATATCGCTGTTCTGGTATTTCTGTTTTTTCTACCTCAGTTACTTGTACCAGCGGTACCATTTCTCCTCCCAATTCAGTTTGTTCCAGATATCCTTTGACATTGACCCATGTATTATCCTCCCATTGTTGAGCCTCAGTATAACAACATAACAATCCCACAGGCTGCATATCTGCCGCACAACACACCATCATGAGGCGTGCTGTTACAAATTGGTCTGCATCAGTAAATTGATCCTGATCCCTATAAACAAACCCAATAATCTCCACAGGCATTCCCATATAGCTCTCTTGGTCACTGTATATTTCATTTAGATACGTTACAAAATGATCGTCGTCTAAAACCAGATTCATTGATTTCTCTGGAGTTTGGTCAGCCTGCTGCGTTGTTGGTTGCCCTTTTAAGAGCTCCTCTGTTGATGACTTCCCTGACTGATTTACATTTGATGAAATGGAAACACTTTGTTTTAACTGAATCGTACCAACGACTTCCATATTTGAATCAAATGATTGGGGAGGAATCGAAAAAGCCATGAGAAGTGGCAACCCAAAGAAGACCAGCGAAGCAACATATCCTTTCTGATTACCAGTACCTAGTCTCTTGAAATAAAATGCTCCAATCAGCAAAAATCCCAATGATGCAAAAATCATAAATGGAATCACTCTCGGGTGCACATACTGTTTCACGGTTCCGTCCAATATGGTTTTTAAGAAAAATATGCTATAACCAAACAGAAGAATCATTTCTATTATCTTTTTTATGTTCCAATTTTTTATTTTAATCATATTGCTTCTCCCTATTGAATATGCATACAGATAAAGCTAAGTATTAAATAATTCACAATAAAGATAATACCACAAAGGCTAAAAACAAAGGTTTTACGAAAATTCGCAAGAAGCATCAATAAGTTCTTGATATCCATCATAGGTCCAAATACTAAAAACCCTAAAATTGAACCAATCGGAAATTTATCCAAATAACTTCTGGCGATGAATGCATCTGAAGTAGAACATGCTGAAAACACAAAGGCAAGTCCCATCATAACCAATAGCGAGAGGTTCTGATGTCCACTCAATGTTTCAAATATGCTACGAGGAAAAACAACCTGAATCAAACTAGTTAAAGAAGCCCCTAGTACTAGATACTTTCCGACTCCAAAGAATTCGTCGCCTGCATGCAAAAAGAAGGATTCCCATTTTTCTTTCCAAACTGGGCGTACCATTTTTATATTTTGATCCAAGATATGGTCATATTTCTCATAATCATCATGCATATGAGAATGATGATAGCATCCACAGTCTATTTCATGTCCATCATCATGGTTTGGCTCATGATGGCTACAATCATGATGTTCACAGCTACAATGAGAATGCTGTATATCTAAATCAATTCGTCCTGGCTTGAGGAATATTTCTGGAACGATTCTTTCAAGAACCGTAAGAATCAATCCAATCAAAATCGCCACAATCAAGCCTAAAATAACACGCATCACTGTAACTTCAGGGTTTCCCGGAAATGCATATAAAGTCGAAATAATCACAATTGGATTCATAATAGGTGCTGCTAATAAAAATGTAAATGAAATGGGTAACGGAACGCCTTTTTTGATAAGTCCTGTCGTAACAGGAACAATGGCACATTCACAGACTGGAAGAAAGATGCCTCCAATCAATGCGCTTAAAAAACCCAATCCATATTTTCTTGGAAATATTCTAATAATCAGTTGGTCGGATAAAAATACATGCATTGTTGATGAAACAAATATACCAACCAACATAAAAGGAAATGCCTGCATCAGTATACTAATAAAAATTGTATGATATACTCTTAATCCAGAAAACTCTAAACCACCTACTGCACGAAATAACGATATGATAAAATACCCCGCTGCCAAAGCGATTACCACATACGAAACGTGATAGCTTTTCTTTTCTTCCATTTGTCATACTCCTGTTGTGTTTATTTTAGCAATTCACTGCTCATTCATTATACCGTTGTTTTCTTTTTTTGAACATATGTAAATTATTCATTGTAAAAACAGTCTTTTTACAATATAATCATATTATATACCATCAAAACAAACTAAACCAAACTAAAATTGGAGGACAAAATGAAAATGAGCAAGAAATTTACACACATTCTATTGGTATTATCTATGGCACTATTTCTTTTTTCTGGTTGTGGTTCCTCAGAGGAAAGCACTGCAGCTGATCCAAATGCAAGTGTACCATCACTTTCAGGTAAAACACTCCAAGTATTTTGTGGTGCCGGGATGACCAAACCTTTTACTGAAATTGCACAAGCTTTTCAAGATGAGACTGGTTGCACAATGGAAGTTGTTTATGCAAATGCAGCACAATCCCAGACTCAGATTAGGACAGCTGAGGAAGGTGATTTATTTGTAGCTGGTTCTAAAGATGAACTTGCACCAGTAGAGGAATATGTCAAAGAGAGCGTTGACTTAGTAAAACACATACCTGTTTTAGCGGTCCAAGCTGGTAATCCGATGAACATTGCTGGGCTATCCGATTTAGCAACTGCAGATGTACGCGTAGTACTTGGCGATGCAGAAGCAACACCAATTGGCAAAATAGCTGACAAGGCTTTAAAGGAACTTGGAATATTAGATCAAATACAAATACTCTCAAGATCTACAACAGCACCAGAAATCATCAATGCCCTTTCATTAGATGAATGTGATGCTGTCATTGTTTGGAAAGAAAACGCAACAAGTTCGGATGCTGTTGAAATTGTTGAAACTACAGATTTAGATCCATATGTCAAGACAATACCAGCAGCAAGCTTAACCTGTAGCAAAGATTCAGAAACATTATCTGCCTTCCTAGACTACTTAAATTCAGATGAGGCGAAAAACATATGGCAAAAATACGGCTATGAAACATTAAACTAACCAAAATGATCAAAGAAAAACACCGCGTTTTGAGTCTATTTGAATTGATTTCGGTGCTGATTTCTATCGCTGTGATTCTATTTATTGCTTCAGCAATACTAGCCGTTATTTTGAAAGGAATGCCCTCTCTCAAAGATGCCATATTCTCCAGAGAGGTGCGGTTTTCAATTGGACTCAGTTTATATACCGCAAGTATATCTACCTTTATTTGTATTGTTTGTTCCATACCAACTGCTTATATTATAACCCGTCGATCTTTTCCGATGAAAAGACTCATCGAAATAATCATTGAATTGCCTCTATCCATGCCCTATCTTGTGTTAGGTCTTGGACTACTCGTTGTTTTTTCATCTGACTTTGGAAAAATGCTAAGGGAGTTTGGTTTTCCAGTCATATTTCATAAAAATGGAATTATTCTTGCCCAAACGATTATCAATCTGCCTTATGCAATCCGATTTGTCAAGCTAGCATTTCAAGAGATAGACCAACGCCTAGAATACATCGCTGGAATCCTAGGAGCTACCAAATGGCATCGATTTCGAACAATTACGTTGCCACTATCCAAGTATGCGATTATCAATGCAGTCATACTCGTATGGTCAAGGGGACTTGGAGAATTCGGTGCTACACTTATGCTCGTAGGGATTACCCGTATGAAAACAGAAACCCTTCCCGCTAGTGTTTACCTAAATATGGCCACTGGTGATTTGAATGGGGCGATGGCTTCTGCAACTGTTATCTTAACCATATCGTTCATCTCGCTGTTTATAACAAATTGGTTAGGAAGGAAGAATGAACAATTAACTCGAATGAAGGATGTGAACATATGAAATACGATTCTTTCGTTGCAATCGATGATTTCTCTTTAAAACTAGGAACCTTTCAACTAAATCAAATTAATCTTTCTATATGCGAAAAAGAAATCTTTGCGATTCTTGGAAAAACAGGCTCTGGGAAAACAGTTCTTCTAGAATCCATTGCAGGATTTTATCAAAACGGCACTGGCACAATACGAATTAACGGTCAGTGCATTTCAAATGTCCCAATTGAAAAAAGAGGAATCGGCTTTGTATATCAGGATTTTGGGTTGTTTCCTCACATGACAGTCTATGATAATATTAAGTATGGATTAAAAGCACAAAAAGTTGATAAGAATAATTGTCACCGGAAAATAAACCAAATAGCAGAAACCCTCTCTATAGGGCATATTCTGCATCAATATCCAGGAACGCTGAGTGGTGGGGAAAGGCAAAGAACAGCCTTGGCAAGGGCTCTGGTACTCAATCCAAAAATTTTATTAATGGATGAGCCTTTTTCGTCGCTGGATCCTTCCACAAAAAACCTGATGTATCAGCTCATCCAAGAGATTCACAAACGCTTTGGATGCACAATTATTTTTGTAACCCATGACTTCCACGAAGCGCAAAAAATGGCAAATCGGATTGGAATTATGACCCATGGATGTCTGAAATCTATTCGTGACAAGGATTCCCTTTTTGTGCCATGCGAAGATGACGAAATCAATGAATTTCTTGGTATCAGCGATTCTTCATCTACCAGAATAAAATGCTCAAATCTAATTCATATTGAAAAGAGGTTTATATGATTTGTTTAACAGGACAAGAAATTGATCAATTAATTCGAGAAGATATCCCTTATTTTGATCTTACAAGCTGGGCTTTAGGAATTGGAACACAGCCCGGTAAAATTTCGTATTTTACAAGGGAAGATGCAGTTGTGTGTGGCACGGAAGAAGTTTGTCAAATCTTTGAAAGACTATGCCTCCACGTAGATTCATTTGTACCTTCTGGGCAAAAAGTAAAAGCTGGGGATATACTTCTTTCTGGCAGTGGCGATGCATCAAACTTGCATATGGCCTGGAAAGTCTGCCAAAACATACTTGATCATTGCAGTGGCATTGCAACAAAAACTGAAAAGATGGTTGCATCTGTAAGAATTCATAACTCTTCATTGCCTATTTATACAACAAGAAAATCTTTCCCTGGGGCAAAGGCACTATCCATCAAGGCGATCCTAGCCGGAGGCGCCTTACCGCATCGCTTAGGACTCTCTGAAACTATCTTAATTTTTAAACAACATATGAATTTTATTGGTGGTCTAGAAGGCTTAATTTGTAAAATTCCTGAAATAAAAAAAGCTTGCTCAGAGAAAAGAATTATCGTAGAAGCAACCACTTTCGAGGAAGCGAAGCTACTATGCCAGGCTGGAGTTGATGGGATACAATTTGATAAAATGAAGTCAGAACAATTAAAACAGATTTCAACACAATTAAAGGAAACATACCCCCGTGTAATACTACTTGCTGCAGGCGGAATTAATGAATCCAATATTGGCGAATTTACAAAAATGGATATCGATGGAATAGTCACTACGAGTTTATATAATGCAAATCCCATTGATGTAGGCGTAAATATTCAATGCTGTGGTTAAACCACAGCATTTTTTAAGAATCATATCATCGAGTCGATTAAAAAGCCCTATGATTAAGGAGATTCTAGAAACACTTCCAAAACCACCTATAGAAACAATTCTAGAAGGAAAACCACAGTACAAGCCCCGATAGATACCTGAAATAAATTTGCACCTTTATAGGCTAAAATAACTGCAATAACAAAGCTGACGCCAGCTGCTATGGTACTGGAGGTTGCTGTAATCATGGCAGGAAAAGTCATAACCGATAAGGTTACATATGGGACAAAGTGAAGAAATGATCGAACAAATTGATTTGAAATCTCTTTTCGAAAGAAAACAAGCGGAATCATTCGTATCAAGTACGTGACGACGGCCATTACAAAAATATATGCAAAAACACTATGCTTCCACATGTGCCAATCCCTCCTTTTTTTGTTCTATCGGAAATAGCCATGCTGCAAGACTTGCAATGACAATGGTCAAGATGATAATCCGAAATCCACCTGAGATCCGATTCAAAACAGGTGTATATGTAAAAATCGTACTCCCAATCATCGAAACGATAACAATCCCCCCTAGGATTTTCGTCTTTTTTGTGGGTGGAATAATCACAGCGATAAACATACCATATAGAGCAACGCTCAATGCACTGAGCAATTTTGCTGGCAAGATACTTCCTGAAAATATACCGAGCATCGTTCCAAGTGCCCATCCGGGCATAGATACCACAATGAGACCATATGTATAATATGGGTTTAATCGGCCTGCTACACTAATGGACAACCCAAAAATTTCATCAGTTACATCAAAAGCTAAAACCAGTCTCTGTAGTAGAGAAGTACTTGTTTCTAGCTTTTGTGATAGTGCAAAAGACATTAATAAATATCGTAGATTGATGATTGCTTGCGTGATTGCCATCTCTTTAAAAGTTACACCAGAGGCAATCAATCCCAATGCTGCAAACTCACCTGCAGAAGTATTATTTGATAATGACATAATCGTCCCTTCAATAGCATCCAGACCGTAATTTTTTGCAGCAATCCCTAGGGTAAATGATACAGCCAAATAACCCAGGAAAATAGGCACCCCATCTTTGATTCCCTTTTCAAACCAATACTTTTTACGAGTCAAATTCGTTCCTTCTTTCTGTAGTTTTTTCACGAATATGAAAATTGTACCATTTCATTTGACATTAGTATAACAAATTTTTATAATACTACTATTAGATTTACTTATAGTGAGGTGTTCCCTTTGAACCGATATGATGCTTTCGTACAAACATATGAAACTGGCAGTTTCAGTAAAGCTGCAGAAAAATTAGGCTATACCCAATCTGCCATTAGCCAAATGATTCATTCCCTAGAAGAAGAATTAGAAACAAAACTTTTTATCAGATCAAGAAAAGGAATCGAATTAACTCCCGATGGACAACAATTTCTGCCGTTTATCAGAAATATTTATCATGCCCATTGTGAATTGATTGAAAAAAAGAAAGAACTAGAGGGATTGGAGAGTGGAATCATACGAATTGGAACCTTTTCCAGTGTATCATGCAATTGGATCCCTGAACTCATCAAAGGATTTAAAAAAGAATATCCAAAGGTTCACTTTGATATCAAGCAAGGGGAATATACCAACATCAGTAATTGGATTCACGATGGTAGCGTTGATTTTGGATTTATTAATCCTGATGCAGTGAAGGATTTGATTGTTCATCCACTTGAAACGGATGAAATGCTGGCAATTCTCCCTCCTAATCACCCGTTGTCTCACAATCAGATGATAACACTGGATGAACTTTCCTCAGAACCATATATTCTATTAGATGAGGGAGATCTTTGTGAACCACTCGAGTTTTTTAAAACCCACCATATGCAACCAAATATCCAGTATAAAGTCTATGACGACTACACGATTATGTCTATGGTGGAGCAAGGTCTTGGTGTTTCCATATTACCAAAACTTGTTCTTCACCGTTGTCATCAAAACATCGTGATGAAAAAGATCGAACCACAAGTAGTCAGGACCATTGCCCTGTCTTACAAAAATAAAAACGTCCTTCCGAAGGCAAGCAGATATTTCATTGATTATATTCTTTCGACATTTCAAAAAAAACGAACCAGTAAACCTAAAATGACCTCTTTTTATTCAGAATAACATTAGAATTTACTGGCTCAATATTGTGCAGATGATTAGAAGGAATTTAATCCAGTGGAGAATATTTAAAAACAACGTAATCGTTAATGAATCAGCTTTTGTAAAAGAAACCCAATCTTTAGATTTATGAATTTCAAGAATTACAACTATGCGAATTGATACCTCTTTCTGTAGATCGGTTGCAGGGTATTGCAATTAAGAATCAAATCGAAATAATACAAGATTGTAATGATATGATTTTGATCCATGGTGATGAAGAAAAAAATGAAGATCTTCCCAATCTATTTGAACGCTTCTACAAGGGCAACGGAGGCGGTGCGATGTTTCACATCACACTGCCTCTTTCTTGGTTGTTTTTTTAATCTTTGACTTTAAATCATCAAGAATTGTATAAATAACTGGTATTACGACAAGGGTTAAGATGGTAGAGGTCACGAGTCCTCCAATAATCGCAACAGCCATCGGTTGCCTCATCTCTGAGCCTATTCCCGTTGCAATGGCCGATGGTAACATACCAAAGATCATAGCAAAGGTGGTCATTAAAATCGGTCTGAGTCGAATCATACCAGCCTCGATGATTGCTTCTCCTCTATCAAGACCTTCTTCTCTTCGCTTTTTAATAAAATCCACGAGCAGGATTGCATTTTTGGTCACAAGGCCCATCAAGAATACCACACCAATTAATCCAATCATGGTCAGCCCCAGTCCACTGATAAATAATGATACCATCGCTCCAATCAGCGCCAGTGGAAGGGAAAACATGATGACGAAAGGATCAAGCCAGCTTTCAAACTGAGCGGCTAGGATCAGAAAGATAAACAAAATACCAAGAACGATTGCCTGCACCATTCCGCCCATGCTTTCTTTCATAAATTCTTCATCACTTCCTGCTACAATTTCGATACCATCTGGCAATGGCAACTGCTTTTCCAGCTCCGCGAGAAAGGCTTTGTTTAGTTCGGAGGATGTAACACCGACATAATTTGCCTGCAACTGAATATCTCGTTTCTTATCATGTCTTGCTATTTCCGAAGATGCAGTACCATAAATCTCGTCTGTCACCTGACTGATTGGAATCAGCTTTCCTGTGCTAGAACTTGTAACGTAGACATTTTCAAATCCATTGCTTAAAGAAGTTCTATCTTCATCCATAACAGTAACATCAATACGATCTCCGTGATCATCATACTGCCCAACCGTAATACCACTATATAGAATTCGAATTGCAGAAGAGATGCTTGTTGGAGCAACACCCAAGTCAGCTGCTTTTTCTCGATCAACTACGACCCTATTTTCCGGTTTCCCAGCTTTATAGCTGATTCCAACATCCACAGCACCAGGTGTTTTTGCGAGGATTTGTTTTGCCTCTTGCGCATAAGAAAGCAGTTGTTCAAAGTCATCGCTCTGCAAATGAAGTGAATATGCTTTTGTGCCACTGGAAGACATACTAACCGATCCCAACACAGACAGGTCTAATCCTGAAATATCTTTTAAATTATTTCTAATCTCTGAAGCAATTTGATCAGAGCTCCGTTTTCGATGAGAAAGATCAACTAAATTGATTGTGATGGTTACTTTTGTATTTTCAACTGTCGTATAGACTGATTCCACTTCTTCTAGTTGACGAACTCTCTCTTCCATCATTTGTGCCTTTTCAGAAGCGGCAGTTAAACTTGTTCCTGCATCAATTCCTGCGTTCAAAGAAATCGTTCCATTGTCTTGATTAGGTGTAAAATTGATGCCCATCACTGGAATCAAGGCCAAGCTCAAAACAAATATGATCATGGTTATCCCGATTGTTTTCTTTCTTCGAACCAATACAAAATTTAATATCTGCTTGTACTTTTCTGTCAATCCTTCAAACTGTTTTTCAAACCATCTTTGATATTTTCCAAATCTTGTATTCTCATTTATCTTTTCTTCTTTTTTCAAGAACCTTGCAGACATCAGTGGAACCAGCGTAAAGGATATGAAAAGTGAAATCAAAACTGCAAACGCAATAGTTAAACCAAACTCTTTAAAGAACGCCCCTAAAATTCCGTTCATGGTTGCCATCGGTAAAAATACAGCTACAATGGTAAGCGTAGTAGCCAATACTGCAAGGCTAATTTCACTGGTTGCCTCTTGTGCTGCCACCTTTGGATTCTTGCCACGGTTCAGATGCCTCACAATATTTTCGATAACAACGATTGAGTCATCCACTAATAATCCAACGGATAAAGATAACGCCATCAAACTCATTGTATTTAATGTAAATCCCATCAGCTTCATCGCCGCAAAAGTGACGACAATAGAAGTTGGTAATGACACGGCACTGATTAGCGTACTTTCAAAGGACTGCAGAAAGAGGAAAATCACCAGAACAGCAAGAATGCATCCTTCTATCATTGTTTCTTCAACGCTACTGACAGAGGCTCGAATGGATTCTGAGTTATCGCTCACAACATGTAATTCAATGCCCGCCGGCATGGAGGCTCTCATGGAATCAACCTTTGCTTTGATTTCATCTGCAACCTCAACAGTATTGGTTCCTGACTGTTTTAGTAAGTCAATACCAATACATTCCGTACCATCATAATATGAAATACTATCTCGATCTTGATACCCGTCTATCACTTTTGCCACATCACCAATATGAATTTCGGCACCGTCAATAGAAGTAATTACAATATCTTCAAACCCATCAATATCTCCTATACTGCTATACGTTCGAAGCGTAATTTCTCTATTATCATCGCTCACTTTACCACTTGGAATATCGATGTTATCACTGGTCAGTGCACTTATGACCTGTGCCGTCGTCAAATGAAAAGCTGCCAATCGATCTCGATCCACCTTGATCTGTATTTCTCTTTCAAGCAATCCATACGCATTGACAGATCCGACTCCATTAATTGTATTGAGCTCTGGTACAATGGTATCATCCACATATCTTGATAAATCTTCCGGATCAATTTCACCGCTTACCGCAAGAGAAAGTATCGGTTGTTCATTGAGATCCATTTTGGCGATAACTGGTTCTGAAATATCATCTGGCAAATTGCCTCTGATACTGCTCAATTTTGTTCGCACATCCTGTGAAGCTTCTTCTGTATTTCTTGAATCGTCAAATTCTACAACCGTGACAGAATATCCTTCATTGACCGAACTGGTAATGTGATTTGCGCCTGACAACTGACCAATTGACTCTTCCACTTCTTTTGTAACTTTCGACTCCATTTGGTCTGGAGAAGCCCCGGGCAAAGTGATGGTTATTGTTACATAAGGAATATTTACTTCTGGTTGGTCATTGATATTCAAGCCTAAAAAACTGACGATTCCTAGCGCAAGCATAGCAACAACGATTACAATCGCAAAAATAGGACGTTTTAGACTGATACTTGTAAGAAACATATTAAGACACCTCTCCCGAAACCTTTACCAAGTCACCATCATGAAGTGCACTTAAATTTGTTGTAATTACCAAATCTCCCACATCAATCCCATTTACAATTTCAACTTTATTATCAGACATCGTTCCAATTTCAACATCTTTTGATTGTGCAACACCATCGGAAAATACGAAAACTTGATATTCCCCTTCCGTTCCCATCAATGCAGCAGTTGGAATTACTAGCATCTCACGATTTACTTCTCCTGGGAATTCTATAACGCCCTTGACACCCGTGTGCAGGCTGCCATCGTTAGTCAGCTCAACAATACACGGAAATACTCGTGTATCACTATTGGCTGAAGATGCAAGGGAAACAACACTTCCTTTATATTGATCTTGTGCACCATCTTCTGTTTTAACAGTGACAGCTTGTCCAATCGTTATTTGCTCCAAATCATCCTGCATCAAATTTACAGTTGCTTTAATCGTTTCGTTATTTTTAATTGTGCCAAGAACTGTTCCCGGATTGACATATTCACCAATCGTAACATTCTTTCCAGACGCTTCTCCATCCATGGCTGCACAAATCACGCAATCTGCAATCGCTGTTTGAATTTTTTCGATGGATAACTCTTTTAACGATACATTTGATAAAGCAGTCTGATATGAAAGGTTTGCTGAATCAAGGTCCGTTTTGGATACTGCTCCAGCATCGTAAAGCATCGAAATCGTGTCATAATCGTGTTTTGCAGAATTCAAGTTTATTTTCAATTGATTTAAATCCACTTGTGCAGTTGCCATTTGATTTTGCAAGTCCACATCATCTAAATAAATCAGTGGTTGTCCCTTTAAAACTTTCTTCCCATCTTCAAACAATACCTTCGTAACTTGTCCGGAGGCTTTCGCTCCTAGCACAACTTCTTCTAATGGTTCTAATTCCGCTTGATATGTGAGTGCTCCAATATCACTTTCCATTGCTGCAGTATAAACATCTACCGAAAGCGTATTGTCGACACTAACCTCAGAGCCGTTTTCTTTTGCAAATGATTGAGCCGCAAATACGAGCACAACTAGCACTACAATCATCACTGCAATGGTTTTTTTCTTTTTTAATACTAGCAAATTCATTTTTTGTCTCCTTTTCTAATCCCTTTTCACTTTATTAATACAACAGTTGTTGTTTTTTTATCTTTGCTATATTATAATAACAATGACCAGTAGAATTCAACCATCATTTACACAACATCTGTTGTTTTAATGTACGAATGAAAAATGGGGAGTATGTGATGAATAAAAAAAATAATCAAAGAGCACAACAAACTCAGAAACGAATCAAAGAAATATTTTTAGAAATGCTTTCAACAAAAAAAATAAATCAGGTTACGGTTCAGGATATTTGTAGGGTTGCAGATATCAATAGAACAACTTTTTATAGCCATTTTACAGATATTTATGATTTGATGAAAGCCATTGAAAAAGAGCAAGATGAAAAAATTCGCCAAATATTTTATTTAGAGGCTGATAATACCTACCACAATATGACCGAAGACAACCTATTGAGCCTCCTACGTCTTGTCTATGAGCATCGCGTATTTTATCAAGTTTATTTAACCCAATTTAGCGACAATCAGCCACTTTGCGATCAATTTATTGCAAAGTGGAATGATGATTTCAGTGAGCAACTTCGAAACCAGAGTTCCGAATTAAGCAAAATGGATCTGACCGAATTAAAATATCGTTTCGAGTATTATAAAGCGGGGATTATTGGAACGATTCAAGCTTGGCTCAATTCAGATTGCAAAGAAACTCCAGAAGAGTTGGCATTTGTCATGAAAAAATTTCTTTCGCTATAAGTTATTTTACATGAATCATTTACCCTACGCTTCTTTCTGCATCTTTGCCATTTCATAATAATAATCCCATTCAAAACCACAATCCTTACAGCGATGTAATGTAGTATGCCCTGTTAAGGAGGTAACCATGATTCAAATACTCTTAGTTATAATCTATATATCATTCATTAGCCTAGGCTTACCTGATTCTTTGCTAGGTTCTGCTTGGCCAAGTATGTATCATGAGTTAAAGGTTCCAATCGCTTACGCCGGTATCATCTCAATGATTATTGCACTTGGTACAATTATATCAAGTGTTCAAAGTCATAGACTTACGCGAAAATTTGGAACTGGAAAAATTACGGTACTTAGTGTCGGAATGACTGCTATGGCTTTGTTTGGATTTTCTATCAGTCACTCCTTTTGGTTGCTCTGCTTTTTTGCAATCCCCTTTGGATTGGGCGCTGGTAGTGTTGATGCTGCACTAAATAACTACGTTGCTCTTCATTTTAAAAGTCGTCATATGAGTTGGTTGCACTGCATGTGGGGCGTTGGCGCTTCCCTCGGTCCATATGTGATGAGTTATGCATTACTACATGGACAGCCTTGGAACGTTGGCTACTTATATATTGCTATCCTCCAGATTGGATTAACGTTTATTTTGCTCATAAGCCTTCCCCTTTGGAGTCATAACAAAATCAAAATAGCAAAAGCAAATACAGTTGTCTTGGAAAACCCTCTTACGCTGAAACAAGTAATCAAATTGCCCGGTGCAAAAGAAATTATGATCACATTCTTTAGTTACTGCGCACTAGAGCAAACAGTTGGCCTTTGGGGTACTAGTTATTTAGTACTTCATAACGGAGTGACCCCAGAGAATGCGGCACAGTTTGCGGCACTATTTTTTCTCGGTATTACAGTCGGTCGTGGAATGAGTGGCTTCATATCTATCGTTGTCAATAACATGAACATGGTTCGATTAGGACAGCTCACTATTTTTTTAGGTTTGCTTTTATTATTTGTTCCCAATGCATATGACTTCGCCAGAATTGGATTTATACTATTTGGTCTTGGTTGTGCTCCTATTTACCCTAGCATCATTCATGCTACACCTGAAAGGTTTGGTGCTGAAAATTCTCAGGCAGTAATCGGTATTCAAATGGCGAGTGCCTACGTTGGAACCTGTATTATGCCTCCCCTATTCGGACTAATGGCTCAAAAGGTTGGTGTTAGCGTTTTTCCAGTCTATATATTATTTATTTTATTCATTATGTTTTTTATGCACGAAAAATCAATAAGAAAAACAACACATCGATAAATTTGAAAGCATTTTTCTGTTATGCTAAAATGATGTATTAAAATATCCATTATCATCATTCCCGTAACACGGAAATCATAAGGGAGATACTATGACACTGCAACAATTAAAATATGTAGTCATGGTGGCCGAAAAAGGCTCTATTAATGAAGCTGCCAAGGATTTGCTCATCTCACAGCCTAGCCTTTCAAATGCCATCATTGAATTGGAAAAAGAAATCAGAATAAAAATTTTCATACGAAACAATCGTGGTGTTTCTATCACAAATGAAGGAGCAGAATTTCTAGGATATGCAAAGCAGGTTTTGGCGCAATCTGACTTGTTAGAGTCAAAATATATATCAAACAAACTACCAAAACAACGTTTTTGCATTTCTACACAGCACTATCCATTTGCAGCCAATGCATTTGTGGAGCTGGTCAAAGAATTTGGATTAGAAGAATACGAATTTGCGTTAAATGAGACCACAACTTATCAGACCATAGAAGATGTGAAAACCATGTATAGTGAGATTGGAATCATCTACCTCAGTTATTATAATGAAACCGTGATTCGCAAAATATTAAAAGAAAACAACTTAGTTTTTCGTCGGCTTTTCACTGCCAATCCCCATGTTTATTTATATAAAAATCATCCTCTGGCAAACAAGAAGATGATAGAACTTGACGATTTGGCCGAGTATCCTTGCATTTCTTTTGATCAAGGAAAAAACAACGCCTTTTACTTTTCCGAAGAAATATTAAGCACTCGATCCGTAAAAAAAAGTATCCGCTGCAGTGATAGAGCCACAGTCGTTAATTTTATCATTGGTCTGGAAGGCTATATTTTAACATCAGGAGTGTTTCCAAAATATCTTCATGGAGACGACATTATCTCCATCCCCCTGAATTTTAAAGAAAAAATGGAGGTAGGGACCATTACTCATAAAGATTCTGTCTTATCCCAATTAGCAGAAATCTATATCAATGCACTCAACCAATATGCAAAAGTATTGTAGGTTTTGCCATAATACTGTTGAAAACAAATTATATTTCAGCTATCATTACAGAAATAGATATAGTTTTATTCTATACCAGGATATAATATTTCAGTGTTACCCTATACTGTCTAAATATGGTATGATGTCACTACATTAGAATAATGCCGCATCAGATGCGGATTGATAAATTTAGAATAATTAACGGAGGAATCATATGAGAGATGAAACAAAATGCCTGCGTGCAGGATATCAACCGAAAAATTCAGAACCAGCAGTAATGCCCATTGTACAAAGCACTACATATGTGTATGACAATACAGAGGAAGTAGCAGCCGTATTTGATGATCCAACAAGGAGTCTGATTTACTCACGTTTTGCAAATCCAACCGTCATGGCAATAGAAGAAAGAATCAATGCACTAGAAGGTGGAGTTGGTGCCATGTGTACCACTTCTGGTCAAGCTGCAACACTCTTTTCTATCCTAAACCTCTGTAATGCAGGAGACAGCTTTATCAGCACACCTCAGATTTACGGCGGAACCATCAACCTATTCTCGGTGACTCTTAAGAAACTTGGGATTGAGTGCATCTATGTAGATCAGAATGCTTCTGACGAAGAAATTCATAAAGCATTTAAACCGAATACAAAAGCTGTTTTTGGTGAAACCATCGCAAATCCTGCCCTTTCTGTATTTGATATCGAGCGTTTTGCAAATATAGCACATGCCAACAATGTGCCACTTATCATTGACAACACATTTGCAACACCGATTCTTTGCAAACCATTTGAATTTGGAGCAGATATTGTAATCCATTCAACTAGCAAATACATGGATGGCCACGCAGTTCAAAACGGTGGCATTATCATCGATGGCGGTACGTTCGACTGGACAAACGGAAAATTCCCTGAATTTACTGAGCCTGATGATTCCTATCACGGGATTACATATACCGGTACTTACGGAAAGATGGCATATATTATCAAAGCACGTATGCAACTCATGAGAGATTTTGGTGCATATCCAGCAGCCCACTCTGCTTTCTTGCTCAATATGGGAATTGAAACACTTGCACTTCGTATGAAGCAATACTGTGAAAATGCTACGATTGTTGCAGAGTTTCTTCAAAAATCTGATCAGATTGCATCCATCACATATCCAGGTCTAAAAAGCGATTCCAATTATGCGTTGGCACAAAAATATCTAAAAGGTGCAAGTGGTGTAATTTCATTTGTTGTAAAAGGCGGCAGAGAAAACGCAATCAAATTTATGAATGCTCTTGAAATGGCATCCAATGAGGTCCACGTTGCTGATATTCGTACTTGTGTATTACATCCTGCCAGCGAAACCCATCGTCAGCTAACAGATGAGCAACTTTTTGCGGCTGGTATTGATCCAGGCATGGTTCGATTCTCTGTAGGTCTTGAGCATGTGGATGATATCCTTGAAGATATTAAAAAAGCTCTTGCAGCAATTGAATAAATATTTCTTCCTCGTTACCTTAATGGCAGAGGAATTCCCAGAAAAGGAGCGTTCCAATGATAGAATGCTCCTTTTTATCTGCATAATATTCTTCCCCTCATTCCTCATAGAATAAATCGTCGTCTGGTATCCAGCGTTCAAATTGTTCTAGATGTTTTAAGATATAAGATATCAGCATAGCCGTAACAGGGATGACAAGAATACAGCTAATGCAACTGATTACAATGCTAGCGATATCTTGACAAAATGCTTTTGAATTCATCATCTCTAAAAAAGAATAATCGTAGGTCTTAAATAAAATAAACAGAGATAAGGATTCCCCAAGATAAACAAAGTATAACGTATTCGTCATCCCACCAAGTATATCTTTGCCGATTCGCATTCCTGAGTAAAACAAATCCCATAAATTTAACGTTTTATCGTTTTGATACACTTCGTATACCGCTGTGGAAATAGCAATGGAAGCATCCACTGCCGCCCCGATTAGCCCAATCAATATCATCGAAACTGCAATTTGAGACATGCTGATTCCAATATCAGTTCGCAAGCGAAATACCTCATCCTCGTATTGTATAATCTCATTAATCCCTCTCAGGTGAGCCTCGTATCCAACAAAATAAGAAATACCAAATAGAATCACAAGTACAAGAAGTACCGATGAAAATGCGGCAAGGGTTTTTGCATTTTTTCCATTTTGAAAAAATAGTGAAATACTACAGACAATCATGCAACAGATAAATGTAACAACGACTGGTTCAAATCCCTTTGACATGAGAAAGATAGATACTGCTAAAATAATGAAATTGAACATCAAAGAGACAATTGTAATCAAGCCTCTTTCTCTTCCCACAAAATAAACAAGTACTAACAAAATGATTGCAAGAATTGTCATCATCCCACAGTCCTCCTTTTTGTAAAGAATAAAATCGCAAAGAAAGTCGAAATCGGTATTGCTGAGACGATGCCGATACTGCCAATAAAGAATCGATATTCTTCCATCGGAATTTGGTTTAATAGGATCGTATGCAACGGTATATTGTTTTTCATCTTTAATATCATCAAAGGGATTTCTCCACAGATGTAAGAGAATAGCATGACATTAAGCATCGTTCCCATAATGTCTTTGCCTACTTCCTGCCCACTTTTTTTAAGCCTGGATGGTGTAATATTCGGATGTTGTTCTACCAATTCATCAATTGTTGCGGTTTGAGTAATTGCAATATCCATAATTGCACCAAGACCACCGATAAGCATCTGCGATATGAAAAGCTCAGACAAGTTGTTTTGCCCTGCTATATACGTCATATACGCATAATTCACGCCGCCTTCAAATTTCATCACAAGTATAAATAACATCATCGTGAAAAATAAAGAAACGAAAGTAGATAGAATTGCAACCAGCGTTTTTTTCTTCCACCCACTGATGCAAAAAAGTGATACAAAAGAAAAGAATACCACAAGCAAATTACTCAAAGCTAAAATAGGAATTCCCTTTTCATTGTATTTTAATGCAATCCAAACAATAATAATATTGGCAGCAAGAGAGGTCAAGGTGAAAAAACCCCTTCTTCTTGATACCAATACCAGACAGAAAATAAAAAGTGCAATCAGCATGGCCATAATGGAATCTCGCTTGATTCCAACGATGGAACAATCCCATTTTCCATCTTCCGCTACATTGATTTTTACAAAAACCTTATCTCCAATACGGATTTGATCATCTAAAACTCCAGAAGAAGTGTACTGATTGTTTAAGCTTAAAGATTTCCCCTGCCATTGTCCATTTGTGATCTCACCTTTTAATGTTTGTGTATAAAGAGTTTCTCCTGTAACCGTTTGATTTAACATAGTACTTTCTGATTTTTGAATGACGACAATAGGCGTTTGGTACCAACGGTCATCGTTTTGAATCACCAAAATACCGATTAACAAAACAAAAAAAAGAATGCTAAATAATATAACACTTCTTTTTTTCTGTTTGATCACAATTCTCATATCTTTCATATGGTTGCGTTTCATCATGCCGATTTTAGCCATTAAAATAGCCTAGCTCCTTCATTATTCTTGATTATATTATACGGCATGAATTAATTTTTGTCATCCGATGGCATCACTGCATAGATACATTTTCCAGCAGCACTATAAGTCACCTGATATCCAAAAGCTTCGAGAACGGGCCGAAGAGGCAAATATGTCCTGCCCTCTTTTATGATTGCTTCTGTATCCATGGTATAAGAGTTTCCGTTGAAAAGATATGTATTTGAACCAATGGTAAGCTCTAGCCGATCTTTTCCTATGGTTACCGTTACGGTTGAAACATATCCACTTTTTGTCGTATAGCCTACACTCCCACCGATGGATTCAATGACTTTTCTTAGAGGAACCAAAGTTCTGCTGTTTTCATCGATGAATGGCATCCCTAAATTTTCATCTGGTTCAAAAGAAATCAACTGATTGTCTACTACAAGTAAAAGATAGTTTTTTATTTGTTCATTGGTTAAATTTTTCATCAAGCCCAACGTATCATTAATCATAGATACCACGCTCGTCTCATCATAGGTATCCTCATTCACGTCAAACAGCATCACACCACCTGCACTGCGAAGCGCAATCATAGTTTTTTCTCGCAGCGTATTCAACCCGTTATAAGTGGAAACGAGTGGCTCAGTTGCTACGTAGTCGAGGTAAGCATACGATGGGTCCATATCCACCAAGAAACGATACTGCTGCCAACTTGGTCTTGCATAAAGAGGCATTCCGAGAACAATTTTTTCAGCAGGTACGTTACGATATATTTTCCAATAATTGATGGTTGTATTTGCAAACCAAATTGGACTATGGCCATCCTCTCGGTTCAAATCATAGCACATTAAACTAATGAAATCAAAGCGCTGAAGCGTGGTATCTGTCACCGATGACAGTGCCTCCCATACATTTTGTCCATCTGTGCTGCCAGTTCCAGGCAAAGCCGTTGACAATCCTTTACCCATTGGTTTGAGTTTTTCTGATAATGCAACAATGGTTTTTTCATAATCCAAACAAGTAGTGTATTTTGGATATTCCCAGTCCATTTCAACTCCATCAAATCCATATTCTTCTACCACATCAATTATGCTATCTACGAAAGTTTCTCGAAGCTGATCATCCGCACCAATTGTTTCAAATGTGGCAGCAAGAGGAGGTCCATTTTTCTCAGAATACCCTCCTACTGAAACAAATACTTCGGTACCTGCATCATGACACTTTTGGATTAATTCCTGTAATTCTTCTGGCTCTTCAAAAGGCTTACAAGTACCATCCACAGTCGGAATCAAAAAACCATACATCACATGTGTCAGTTTTTCAGCCTGCAATTGGCTGACCGGCACATCAAACCATTCTCCACAATAGTATCCAATGACTTTAAAATCATCCACAGGAGTTGTATTGCCACTAATAGAATTGGAACGGTTCTCCTCTTCCAAACCAAATGAAGGTACTACTTGTACCATCAAAATTGACAAAATCAAAAGAAATAACGAAAATTTCTTAATCTGCATACATGTCTTATTCATATTCTGTCTCCTTCAATATTTCTTTGTCCTTAATTGTTTATCATTTCAGATGAAAAGTTAAGCAACGAGATTTTTTTTGTACTATTAAAATTGCTTCGCTCATCATTGATTTTCGTGTTAAGATAATAGTTGGAAAAAAAAATGTTTTAAATTGATTTTTCTGTAGATATATAGTGTAGCACTGTGTAAGGAGGAAAGACACGATGAAAGTAATTCTAGTCAACGGCAGTCCCAATGAAAAAGGCTGCACCAATCGAGCACTATTTGAAGTTTCAGATGCCTTAAATAAAGAAGGAATTGAAACGCAGCAATTTTGGGTCGGCAAAAAACCCTTATCCGGTTGTACTGCATGTATGAACTGTATGGTGAACAAAAAATGTATTTTTGATGACAGCGTCAATGAGTTTTTAAAGATTGCATCTAATTTTGATGGTTTTGTCTTCGGTACACCAGTTCACTGGGCAGCAGCAAGCGGAGCTCTCACATCCTTTTTAGACCGAGTATTTTATGCCGATTTCTGTAGTGGAAACAATTCATTTTATTTAAAACCTGGCGCAACAGTCATCTCTGCCAGACGTGCTGGCACTACTGCAACTTTTGATCAGATCAACAAATACTTTGGATTGATGCAGATGCCTATCATCGCTTCCCAATACTGGAATATGGTGCATGGCACTACACCGCAAGAAGTTGAAAAGGATCTGGAAGGACTCCAAACGATGCGTGTGTTAGCTAAAAACATGGCATATTTTCTCAAATGTAAAGAAGCTGCTGAAAAAGCAGGAATCCCACTTCCAAAACAAGAAGAACGAGTTTTCACCAACTTTGTTCGGTAAAATCACTCCATGCTTTGACAATTCCAGGACTTTTTGCGCATATCATATGTGACAAGGAGTCCTTTTGATTTTTCCCGAAAGCGATTCATCTTTTCTTCTAAATCATCCATTGTTGAAACTTGTCCCACTGTAAAAAGCCTTACCGAATGATTTGTTTGATATTCAAAATCAATGACAAGACCTTTTTTGCACATTTCATAGATTTGGTCTATACACGCTTGATTTGGCATTGCAATGACTTTTTTTCGACCTTTCAATTCCTTCATCAGTTTTACTGCTATCACATTCTTATATAATAAAACATCATCCATAAACACATTGTTCCACCACCCATCGTCGTGACATAAATACGCATATGAATTATTTAAGCTCTTAACTTTATGAGTAGATAGCGGAATCTTTTTATGACTCATATACAAAAGTGAAGCCAGATCTTCTGGTGAAACCCGGTCAAGCTGGTCTTCCTCTTCAAAGTCTACCCAACAAAAATCTCCGTATCGATAAACATCCTCAGACATGAGTCCGTTCATTTGATTTTTCTTGACATATTCCATCAACAAATGCATATTGAAATGACAGTCATTAGGAAATCCGCGAAGAATTAATAAATTTGAAACTTGAATCCCTTGTAAAAATTCTTGGAATACAATTCCAGAAGTATGGACAAAATTTAGATCCTCGTTAATCCAAATATATACCGAATGATTTTTCATGAATAATGCCTCCTAAGAAACTGGATTCTGCGTACTTTGAATGATTTCACAATTGTTCTTTGGCTCAAGGTTAGGCAAATGATCCTGATGAATCATATCGATCTGTTTTCTATGGTTGAGCTCTAAATATAATATGGTAGAAGAAATCCCAACGATTGGTGCTGTCAATAGTAGAAATAAAGCTTGTATCATCGTAGAAATAATCAACATAGCAATACCATTATATCCATCTAAAAAGTATGACAGTCCATTTGAGAGAAAAATAACTCCCCCCTCGGTTATAATCAGAACCAATAAAACTTGCCAAAAATCTCCTCGAACTAGCCTTTTGCCACTTTCCAATCCTCCAGACTCTCCTGCCAAAATTGCAGATGGTATCGACAAGTTATATCTAGTAGAAAGAAACAGTACAATCACTCCAAAAATCCCTACCAGGGTCCATTTCAAGAAAGTGCTATGAATAAAATGATATGAATAAATTGCACCAAGCAAAGGAACTACCATAATCAAACCAACCATCAGTGAAATCCCAAAATATATGCTCGCGTAGCCCTCTGTTTGTCGATAGGCATCCCGTATCGTCTTTGGATTGTTCTGAATCAAGTCTCGGGTCAGCAGAATTACCCCTGCATTTGCACGAAAGGTAAAATAAAGCAAAAAGATACAACCAATCATTAAAATCAGTCCTATGATCAAATGCTCTGCCATTAGAATCGTGACAAGTGTGGAAGCGAATGTGGTAAGATTCGCAAAAATAGATAAATAGAAAAACTGACGAAACCCATTTTTATAAACGGAAAACGTCTTCTTTAAGATCATCCCAATATTCATTTAAATTCCCCTTTTGATTGTTATTTGAATTCCTTAACCATATTACCATTAATTGTAATACAGCGCAATGGGTAACTTTGGCAGAATCCTAAGTTGTCTTTCAATCTCTCAATTTTTCACCTCACATAAATAGCAGCCCACGTGGACTGCTATTTGAAAATTCTTTTATGCTATCTTACCGGGCAGACGCCGCCTTCGCAGCCTTCGTTACCAATATCATACTCGGTTTCTTCTTTTTCATACTTTGATATCAAGGATGGAACAAACGGATTCATCTGAGCTACTCTTTTCCTATATTCTTCTTCTTTGATTTCTTCAAATGGCAACAGCTCGTAGAAGTTGTCTTCAAAGGATAAGAAGGAAAGCGCAACCGTGTCATCCCAATTTTCAAAGACCCACTCTTCTACTGCATCCCATTCGTGATCCCTTACATGAATCGTAATAGAACAGTTGTGGTCAACATAGTGAGTCATAAACATCTTATAGATTTCTAACTGTTCAATGGCACCAACATCAGATTTAAATCGTTTGCCTGGGGCTTTGACTGGAAATTCCACAACCTTGGTTACACAAGTATCCGGATCTTGCCCAACCTCAGGGAATACTGGATATCCAAGTTCTTCACAAACCTTGGCCAATGGATCGTCACTGCTGATACGAATTCTTCTCACATAGTATGGTGCGTGTGAATAATGAACACCACTAGATACTACGGGAAGCAAGCTTAATGTACCTTCAGGTTTGATTGTTGTCACGAGAAGAGGTTCTTGCTGACCCAGTTCTTTTGCATATTCAGCTGCTGCATTTTTGGCTGTTTCTCGGAGTTCTCGCAGCAAGGTTTCTTGTGCTCCTTGATCTAAGTCAAGTGCATTGATCAAATCCTGCCATCCAGTCAAGGAACAACCAAGAAGTTTGTCTCTTTGCTGAACCGAATTCCACTCTGGGATTTCAAGTTCTGTACAGGTCATACGATATCCTGCTCGTGCACTGAGACGCTGCGCCTCTAAAAGTCCTGCCTGATCCAAAATACCATCTCTGACAAAAGCCATCACATTGACCGTAGTTAAATTGCAAAGTCCTTTTGAATCCAGCAAAATCTCTGCGCAAGGATTAACACCTTGAAAATTTGGGCGTCTCTTTGATCCAGCCTCTTCATTGACCCAGCCCGGTTCTCCAGAGTACCTCATCTGCTGCAAGTGCCAATGCAGTTCTTCTCTCGTAGGTTTTCTTGTATAGTAAATTGAGTTATTACTCATTTGACGATGAGCAATTTCTGTATCAATGACCCACTTTTCATCTTCTTTTTTATAGAGTTCACTTTTGGCTTGCACACATTCTTTATCATCTTGATCGATTAGAACAATTTCTGCAGTTCTTCTCACTCCACCTACCACTACGTTTTCACCAATAATATTGGCAATATCCAGGCAGTCGATTGGCTTCAATTTGACCTTTAATCCAGTGCTACGATGCTTTGCTTTTTCCATAATTTTAAATATTTTGATAAACATATTTTTCATGCTGGAATGACCACTCGCGGTACCACCAAAAGTTTTCAGTTTATCACCCTTTGCTCTCACATGGTCATAATTCAAAATGACTGTTTTGATTTTACGGTATTCTGTACTATAAAACACCTTTAGGAAATAATCCATAGACTGTACCCAGCCTTCTTTACTATCTCCGATGGTAATCTTCACCGTATCATTGTGAGTAAACTCAAGCGAGGTACTATCTTGGCGAAGTGTCTTCAGCATCGGTGTATAGGATTCATGAATCACTTCAATATCGGTTCTGATTGGTGGTATTTTGGCTACATCAGATTTTAATACCCGTAATCCAACACCAGATCCTACCATCAATAGATAAAAAATATCCCTGAACGCAGCAAAGCTATCCACTACCTGAAAGGAGCAATTATAGTTTGACATAGGATAATGCTTTGAAACATCTGTACTCCCAACCCAGAAAGTCCTGCCAGACAAAAACTGTTTTAATTCAAATACATTTTTATAAAGCTTTTCTGCCTCTTCCCTAGAGGTTGGAACCAGACTACAGTTGTATTCTACAGAACGGCGAACCGTTTCCCACCAGTATTCTCTTCTCATCTCTTCAGGCATCCATCTAGAATAGGTGCGATAATATACAAAGCTCCCAAGTTGGCTCATAGGAGAAGGTGTATGCTTGAACTTACTAACATACTCTTCCGATATGATCCTTCCGTCTCTTCTTTTTCTAGCATCCCTTGTCTTGTCTCTTTCATATCGATAAATAATAAACTTTTTGGCTGCATCTTTGCGTTCACTTGCCATAAGAAAATCTTCTACCAAATCCTGAAGGTCTTCCACATTAATTAGTCTCTCAGATTTTTCCACCTGCTTTTCAATAGCACCTGCAATATGCTCTGCCAATTTTGAATCAATTCCAAGTCTTGTTTCTAGCATTGCATTTTCAATGGCAATTTTAATTTTTTCTCGGTGAAAGCTTACTTGGGTCCCATCTCTTTTTACTACAGTCTTCATCTACGCCTCCCATATATTGATATTTTTATCTTTTTTTCATCGTCATAGACACATTATATAGTATTCTTCTCCTTGATTCAATGGTTGAAATAGCAAAATCGAAATAATTAAAAAAATTAACCGATGTATACACGCACCTCAGCCTTGACTTGCCATTCCAACCATTTTATAATTGTATACAGATATACGATATCACATATTATATAAAAAAGGAGACGATATGGGAAAAACATTAGCCTATAAAATTCTGGAGAACCACCTTGTAGAAGGGGTAATCGAACCAGGAAAAGAAATTACAATCAAAATGGATCAAACACTCACCCAGGATTCAACCGGAACGATGGTATATCTTCAGCTTGAAGCAATGGATGTAGACAAAATAAAAACAGAATTATCTGTTGCATATATTGACCATAATACATTGCAGACAGGCTATGAAAATGCCGATGACCACGAATTCATAAAAAGTGTAGCAAAGAGACACGGGGTACTTTTTTCAAAACCAGGAAACGGTATCTGTCATCAACTTCACTTAGAAAACTATGGAATTCCAGGAAAGACTCTATTGGGATCTGACAGTCATACACCAACCGGTGGTGGTCTTGGTATGATTGCAATTGGTGCTGGTGGTCTTGATGTTGCTGTGGCCATGGCAAAAGGAACATACAGCTTGACAGTTCCAAAGGTAATCAAAGTTGAACTCACAGGCAGTTTAAAACCATGGGTTGCTGCGAAAGACGTAATCCTATACGTATTACAACAACTTACTGTAAAAGGTGGTGTTGGTAAAATCGTAGAATACACTGGCGAAGGTGTAAAAACATTATCTGTAACTGACAGAGCAACCATCACAAATATGGGAGCTGAACTTGGTGCTACTACTTCAGTCTTCCCTAGCGATGAAAATACAAGAATCTACCTTGCATCACAAGGTCGTGAAAAAGATTACGTAGCATTAGATGCAGATGCAGATGCAGTATATGATGAAGTTCTAAAAGTTGATTTATCTGCATTGACACCGCTTGCTGCAAAGCCACATAGCCCAGATAACGTTGATTCTATCAAAAATATTGGTGAAATAAAAGTTGATCAAGTTGCAATAGGAAGCTGTACTAACTCTTCTTATTCTGATTTGATGAAGGTTGCAGAAATCCTGAAAGGCAAACAAATCAATCCAGATGTAAGTCTAGTCATTTCTCCAGGATCCAGCAAGATTCTTAGTAAGCTTGCACAGAACGGTGCATTGGCGTCAATGATCAATGCAGGAGCAAGAATCATTGAAAACGCATGCGGACCATGTATTGGAATGGGACAATCTCCAAAATCAGGAGCCGTATCCCTTCGGACATTTAATAGAAACTTTAAAGGAAGAAGTGGAACACTAGATGCAGACGTTTACTTGGTAAGTCCAGAAACTGCTGCCATTTCAGCGTTGACTGGTGTTTTGACAGATGGAACTACTGCTGGTGTGGAACTTCCTGAAATAAAAGCAGAGTCTTTCAACTTTAATGATCACTTTATCGTGTATCCAAATGATGCTACGAAAGAGAATACGGATGTGGTCATGGGGCCAAACATCAAACCATTCCCGCAAAATACAAAATTAACAGATACACTTTCTGGTATCGTGGTGCTTCATGCAGGAAATAATATTACAACAGACGATATCATGCCTTCTGATTCAAGATTGTTGCCTTATCGTTCTAATGTGCCACATCTTGCTAATTTCTGCTTCGAGAAAATCGATAAAGATTTTGCAGCAAGATGTAAGGAAGCAAAAGCAGGTGTTATCATCGGTGGTGATAACTATGGTCAAGGATCTAGCCGGGAACATGCTGCACTCGCGCCACTATATCTTGGTATTAAGTTTGTTTTTGCAAAATCATTTGCAAGAATTCACCGTTCCAACTTAATCAATAGCGGAATTCTTCCTCTTGTATTTGAAAATCCTGCAGATTACGACACCTTTGCACTTGGACAAAATCTTGTGATCGAAAATGCAATTGAACAAGTTAAAAATCCTGTAATTACCATTAAAAATATAGAAACAGGAAAAGAATACAGAGCAATTACAAACTTCTCAGAGCTTGAAATTGAAATGATTCTTGCCGGAGGCAAAATCAATCAAATCAAGAGCATCGAGTAAACGATAATCATAGCCACTAGAATGCAACATCGTTACATTCTAGTGGTAAGATTAATATCAGATAAACTTTATGTGATTAAAATACGATTTAGTTTTGTGTGATCATAACAAATAGGAAAGAGAGAAAAGAATGGATTATATAAAAGCATTTGAAGCAATCGTAGCAAAGCAGCTTGCGAGAGTGGAAAAAATGAAATCAGATACAGAATTTATTGACTACCAAAGCCTTGATAAAATAATAGTTGGTGTAATTGGTGGTGACGGTATCGGTCCTGCCATTACAGCTCAAGCGCACCGTGTATTAGAAACACTCCTTGCGGATGAAATCAAATCCGGCAAAGTTGTTTTTAAAGTAATCGACGGTTGTACCATTGAAAATCGTGCTGCGGCAGGACAGGCCATCCCAGACGACGTTCTAGTCGAAATTAAAACTTGTAATGTTTTACTAAAGGGACCAACCACAACACCAAGAAAAGGTGATCAATGGGCAAATGTAGAAAGTGCTAACGTAGCAATGAGAAAAGAGCTGGATCTATTTGCAAATGTTAGACCAGTAAAGGTACCTGAGCTTGGAATTGACTGGACCTTCTTTAGAGAAAATACAGAATGCCTCTATGCTCTTGGCAGCCAAGGAGTAAACGTAAATGATGATTTGGCATTTGATTTTAGAGTCATTACAAATCCAGGCACCGAGAGAATCGCTAGACTTGCTTTCGAATATGCAAAAGCAAACAATAAAAAACGTGTCACTGTAGTCACAAAAGCAAATGTTGTGAAAACAACAGATGGAAAGTTCCTTGATGTTTGTAAGCAGGTTGCAAAAGAATATCCTGAAATCGAAATGGATGACTGGTACATTGATATCATGACCGCAAAGCTCATTGATGAAAAAAGACGTGGTCAGTTTGAAGTATTGATTTTACCAAACCTGTATGGAGATATCCTGACAGATGAAGCTGCTGAGTTTCAAGGTGGCGTAGGTACCGCAGGAAGTGCAAACCTTGGTAAGCATTATTCTATGTTTGAAGCAATCCATGGTTCTGCACCCCGTATGGTGGAAGAAGGCAGAGATATCTATGCCGATCCTTCTAGCGTGATTCGTGCAGGAGCAATGCTTCTTTCTCATATTGGTTATCAGGATAAAGCAGACAAGCTGTTTGCTGCATTAGAAGAATGCGCTAACACGGAGAAAAAGCTTGTCATCACTGGTCGTGCAGATGGTGCAACCAGTGCAGAATTTGCTGATTACATTCTATCGAAGATATGAGGAGCAACTATGGCACTCTCAACCGATCTATTTTCAAATCTTAGGAAAGATATCCTGCAGGGTAAGCTGAGACAAGGAGAAAAACTCACTGAACAGCAAATTTGCGATGAATATAAAGTCAGTCGCACCCCTGTTAGAGAAGCATTTAAACAACTTGAACTAGAAGGGTTCATCGAGACCATACCAAATCGTGGGGCCTTTGTCGTAGGATTTACTGCTCAAGATATGCTGGATATGTATGATTTGCGAAAATCCTATGAGGTGCTGGCCATCAGATGGGCCATTGAAAGAATTACAAAAGACGAATTTGAAAAGTTGGAAGAAGCCTTCGATTTTATGGAGTTTTATACACAAAAAAAAGATGTTGAAAAAATGCTCAACATTAATATGAACTTCCATGAATTGATTTATAGAGCATCCCATAACCGTATGCTCTACCACGTTCTTTCCTCTTATCAAATTTATATCAAGCAAAGCAAGAAAAAAAGAAGTGATTTATCAGATGATTACCTTGATTTAGTGCTGATGGAACACCGTGCTATTTTCGAAGCCTTTGCAAATAAAGACGTGGACGCTGGAATCCGAGCAGTCATAAAACACTTGGATAACGCAAAAGCCCGGGCAAAATAGAAAATATAAAAATACAACTTTCCTCTAATGCAGTGCCAGTATCAAGATACGGGCACTGCATCATACTTGAGATTACTTATGTAATTTACATAGATCATTTTTTTATTTTATCAGGAGGAAAAAAACAGATGACAGAAAGTATGTATTTTACCGTTTCCATCGTAATATTTGTGGCTGTATACGCACTTATTATATGGGACAAATTTGACAGAGCAGTTGTAGCCCTGTCCGGTGCTATGCTAATGGTATTGGTGCGAGTAATCAATCAAGAAGATGCTTTTGCCGCCATTGACTATAACACAATTGGTCTTTTAGTCGCTATGATGATTATCGTCATGATTATGCGAAGAACTGGAATTTTTGAATACTTGGCCATAAAAATGGTAAAGGCTTCAAAAGCAAATCCAATGAAATTATTGGTTCTACTATGTATTACTACAGGTGTTCTCTCAGCATTTTTGGATAATGTAACAACAATCTTACTCATTCTGCCTGTTACACTAAGCATTACTGAAGAACTAAAACTAAACCCGATTCCTTATATTATTGCTGCTATTTTCTCTTCAAACGTAGGAGGAACTGCGACTCTAATCGGGGATCCACCTAACATTATGATTGGGAGCCAAACTGGTCTTAGCTTTATTGACTTCATGCTAAATGATGCAGTCATTGCTTTCCCGCTTCTCATTTTTGTTTCATTTTTATTCGCATTTATTTATCGGAAATCCCTTATTCTAACCGATGAAAGTCTCAAAGAAAAAGTCATGGCGCATGATGAAAAGCAAGCCATTAAAGATAGTGCATTGCTTAGAAAATGCCTTTTTGTATTCTTTTTCGTAATCTTGGGATTTTTGCTTCATGGAGCATTACATTTAGAATCATCAACCATTGCATTATCTGGTGCTGTCGTATTGCTTTTTGTTTCAGGCATTGATTCTGAACTTGTATTGATTGAAGTTGAGTGGAAAACGATTTTCTTCTTCTCCGGACTATTTATTCTTGTTGGAGGAATTGAAGAAACTGGAGTAATCAACAAATTGGCAGAAGGAGTTCTTGCCCTAACTGGAGGAGATCTTTTCCTAACAGCAATTGCGATTCTTTGGGTTTCTGCCATTGCATCTGCATTTATTGACAACATTCCATTCGTTGCCACCATGATACCATTAATTTTGGAACTAGGGCAGATGTCTGACATCAATATCCTTCCGCTTTGGTGGGCATTGTCACTTGGGGCATGTCTAGGAGGAAACGGTACTGCAATCGGCGCTAGTGCAAACGTTGTAGCAATTGGTATTGCAGAACGAGAAGGTTACAAAATTTCTTTTGGACATTATTTCAAAATAGGCTTCCCAGTGATGCTAATCACACTTGCAATATCCACGGTATACGTGATATTTGCATACTTAATATAAAGACAAGAAGAAGCATTAGAAAATATAGTTAAGGTAAAAAAAAACCGATCATCATCACAATACAGTATGATATGACCGGTTTTTTTAGGCTATACTTTGATTATTTATTACAACCTTGTTTATCCATCTATTCGGATAAACTAATTGGGCACCTTGAATTTATTTTTTTTCTTTACAATCTCTCATTTGGCAAAGCATATGATAGACAAGTCTAGCTGTCATTCCCCAAATCACGTAATCGTTAAAACGATATATTGGCACTGTTGTTTTACCTTTTCTCCAGTTGTATCCATTTTTCATATTTATCTTTTCATAAGGGAAATCTTCACCCACATCCGGAATTACACTGAACTGATACAATTCTGGTTCGTTTTCCAAAAAAAACGATACTGGCACTAAAAAGATTTCTTTTACTTCATCTGCGCTAACAGTTGCTTGCTCAACCACAGCATAATCAATGACACCCAACATTGAAAACAGTGTAAAATTACTATAGGTTTGCAAGTAATCAAGCTCTCCAATCACGCGAATCTGCTCTTCTTTTATGTTTAGTTCCTCACAAGTTTCGCGAACTGCACAGGTCAAAGCATTCTCGCCTTCTTCCATTTGACCACCAGGAAAACAAATTTCTCCCGGTTGACGCTTTAAGCTATCTGCACGTACTTCAAAAAGGACATGAAGTTCGTCATCTTTTTCTACTAAAGGTACGAGAACCGAAAAATATTGATAAGTTCCTAATGATTCTGGTTCTCGCATGCAATATTTTTCTTCAAAATCTTTTAAAGTAAATTTTTTCATCATAGCTTCCTTCTCTATATTTCAATTGTAATGCCATCTCCTTTTTGCACCACTACAATTTTTTTCTTCGTTGCTCTCTCAAATTGATATATGATCCAACAAATATAAGTAAAATTCCGATATAACCGTTGATTTCAATCGACTCATGAAGGGTTATCACAGCAAAAATAGGTGCTAATGCTGGCTTTACAAAAAAAACAATCGATGCCGTAGATGCATCAGAAGCTTCCATGGCAAGAAAATAAAACAAATATCCAAATCCTGTAACCATTATGCCAATATACAGTATCAACGGCATATTCTGAGTCGTGATACCAGAGAGAATAGGTTTACTCATTGTTAGGAGCATAACAAACATCACTGCAGCACCTAGTAAAAAACTAATACTTGTCTGTGTTAGTCCTCGAAGCCTTCTAACGCTCGTTCTGCCCATTGCACTGTATAGACCAAAGGTCAGTGCAGATGCAATACTAAAAGTAATACCAAGTGGCGTATTACCCGCATCCATATTGAGAGGATCGACCATAAATACAATTCCAAGAAGTCCAATTGCAAGAGCAACGATTTTACTTCGGTTAATCTTTTCTTCGGTAAGAAAATGTGCAAATATCATGGTAAACATTGGATTGATACAAAAGATTACCGCGGCTGTTGATGCCTTTGAGTTTTCAACACCTAGTTGAAAAAAAATCATACTAATGCAAATACAAACAACGCCCATAGCCAGCATATGTCTATAGTCTTTCTTTGATATCACCGTACCATACCGCTTAATTTCAAAAATAGCGAATGGAAGAAGGAATAATCCACCCACAAGAAATCGAATAAACGTTAGTTGGAACGCATCCAGATGATTTCCTGCAATCTTTAAAACGACTTCCATGGTACTAAATAACGTGGCTGAGAGTAAAATATACAGCACTACTTTTTTCATCTTTATCGCCTCTACTTCCATTTCTGCTCTTGAACAAAATTTGTCCAATTAGATAAATCCTTATATAAAAAGTCAGGTTCACTGGCATATAAGGATTGATAATCTGTGTATCCAGTTGCTACACCAATACCTGTCACGCCTATTTTTTTCGCACACTTAATATCATAAATGCTGTCCCCTACAATGTAAATATTTTCTTTCTCAAATTTTCTATCAAAAAAAGCTTCTGCTGCTATGATTCCTCTCGTTGCAGCATCCCATTTTTCACCTGGTTCATCCCCAAATCCGCCTACCTGAAAATAGTGATTTAGGCCAATGGACTTCAATTTTTCTTCAGCTCCACATCGAAAGTTACTAGTTAGTAATGCATTGAAACAAGAAGTACTGGATTCTAGATAGTCCAATAATTCCATGATGCCCGGTAAAACCTTTTTCCGTTTGTCATTTTCCAAAACAGACCGCAATGTCCTTTGATATTCACTTTTTATTTGCTCTATGTCGGTATCTCTGATTTGAAACAGATTTATCACTTTACTCACAATGGTGTAATCCATTGCATGCCCAATACCAGCCTTATAAAAACCGTCCTCAATACCAAACAACTTCTGAAACGTTTGATTTAAAGCAATTGTGCCGTCTGCGCCACAATAAAGTAATGTCCCGTCTATATCCCAAAAAATCAGTTTATCCTTCTCCATCCCACATTCTCCGAAAAATCTATTTGTTTATTACAAACATAAGGCGGTGATAATATCACCGCCGAATTATCCCTATTTAATTATTAACTAATTTAAAATCTCATATCCGTCAATAGACTCGCCAATTTCATCTGCATCGGCACTTAAACTCACTACAAACTCCAACTGATATTTGTCGGATATTTCTTTCAAACTACTTAAGAACTCCGGCAAATCATCTTTTGTTACATCAGCATGCTTTAATATGCTGTCAATAAAAATAACTTCAATATCGTGATCTGAGCTCAGAATCCCGTAGAGGAACCCAATGTATTCATCGCTATTAGTTATGTGTTGATACTCTTCCATACATACAACTCTGATTTTGTACTTCAGGTCATACATCAGTCTATGGTTCTTGTTGATAAAAATAATACTTCCATCACTTTTTTCAACTCTCTCATTGGCAAGCTGAACCATTCTTTTCGTCTTCCCGCTGCCCTTGCGACCCACTAATAACTTAACCATGTTAATCGCCCCCTCAATATTTTGTTTTCTTTCATTATACACTAACTCATATATACGAGCAACAGGGAAACTCACTTAGACATTATTTTTTAAGCGAAGTTGTCCACAAGCCGCATCGATATCGCTACCTAGTTCTCTTCGAATTGTAACCTGAATCCCTTGCTTTTCAAGTAACTCGCGAAAACGCTCTGCCTTTTTTCGCTCAGTACCCGAAAGTTCACTTTCATCCACCTGATTTAAGGGTATCAAATTCACATGACAATTCATTCCTTTTAGCCGATTTGCAAGCTCCCTTCCATGAGCTGGTTCATCATTCCATCCCTGTATCAAGGCATACTCAAAGGTAATTCTTCTACCAGTTTCTCTCACATAATCCCTGCAAGCTCCGAGTAAATCCTCCATGGGATATTTTTTATTGATTGGCATGAGCTGATTTCTGAGCATATCATTTGGTGCATGAAGAGAAACAGCTAGATTCACTTGCGGTAAATCCTTTTGAAATTGAATCATCTTAGGTATCATACCACACGTTGAAACGGTGATATTTCTCAAACTGATATGCAGCCCATCTTTTTGATGAACATTTTGTATGAACTGTATTAAGTTGTCATAATTGTCAAATGGTTCACCAGTTCCCATCACTACAATATGATTAATTCTTTCCCCAGTATCCCTCTCAATAAACAAAATTTGATCTGCCATTTCACCTGGAGTTAGATTCCTCTGCAGCCCATTGATTCCAGAAGCACAAAAACTGCACCCCATTCTGCATCCTGCTTGAGATGAAATACAAATAGAATTTCCATATCGGTATTTCATAAAAACACTCTCTATGGAGTTTCCATCTCCCAAATCAAATAGATATTTTTGAGTTCCATCTAGCGCAGACTTTTGAACTTCCACTAATTTAAGCGCATTCCAAACAGCATGCTCTGCTAGCTTATTTCTCAATTCTTTGGAAAGGTCTGTCATTTCCTCAATGGAATTAACCCCTTTATATATCCAGCGAAAAATTTGCTTGGCGCGAAATGATTTTTCACCAAGATCAAGCAATAATTTTTCTATTTCACTCATTGTTAAACTCTTTATGTCTATATTCATATTACTTTCCATGAGATTTATTCTTCCATCAATATCTTTACAATATCTCTACTATATCTATATTTTTCAGCCACTTCCTTTGCATTCACTGCAATCAGAGGAACAGCTCTTTCCTGCAAAGATCCATTTGTACGAATAAAATCTCCAATTTCCTCTTCCTTTTCTTCTATCGCTGGCATCTCATTTGAAGTTTCATCCACAAGAAAAGCATATCCTTCAGCCGCAAATACTACAAAGTCGCCAACTGACTCACCTGGTAGATTAAAACGCTTCATCGCTTCCTCTTTGGTACTGACAACATCGACAAAATCAAGTTCCTCCAATGTATGCAATAATTCTAAAGACCGAATCTGATCCATCTCATCAACATAAATCGTTTGTATGCCCGCTACAACTTGGTGATTTTCTGTTTCATATACGTCTTTATAGAGTGGATTCGTTCGAATACCTGGATATCCCTTTTCGGCTAAAGTCTTCTTTAGTGGAATAAAGCTAGATTTGCGATTGATACCGTATCCGCCTGTGATATAAATCTCCCGATCATGATCTAAATCGAAAATTTTTCCTAACCACTCGTCTATTTTTCTCATGTGACGTAGGGCAATTTGAGAATCCGGACCATAGTGGCGCATCATATAATCATTGGTAGCACAATAAACCACATCCATGGAATTCTTTTTTAGCAATCGATAGCATGCATCTAAAATCCACAACGAAGCTAGAAGACTTTCCTTTGCTGGTGGCTCTGATATGCCCAGAAAATTCAATAAAATATCTTTTGGCTTCTCCACGCTAACCCCAAAATCAACATGACGGCCAAACCGTTCTAACACCTGATTGCTAACTGAAAGTAGAGCGGTTGATGCGCCGAGATTGTGCTTCACATCCATGATAGTATCCATAGGTACAAAGCCCGATTCATTGACTTCTTGGAGTTGGCCTGTCTGCAAATTATATGTTAAATTTCCGGTCACATGATGATCGCACGGAAACTTTCCTGTTAAAATTGTCGTATGATTTACCATATTGATTGTCGGGATTGCTGCTTTTACACATTTACAAAATCCGGCTTTGGCGATTCTGTATATATTCGGCGTATTTTCTAACGAAATATACTCTAAGGAGCAACCTTCAATCACGATAATCAGAAGTTTCTTCATTCCTGAAAATCCCCTTTTCCTCTTATGTTCTATAGTTAAATCTAACACAAAAAAATATGCAAGGCAATTTAATATCGATAAATATTTATCAGGAATATTGTATACTTGATACGATATCGCATCTAAACACTTTGCATGCTCTATTTTATCGGATTATTTTTTTCGAACTTTTGCTCTTTCATATTGCTTCGGCCATTGCACATCAATACCAAACTCCATTGCAGTCAGTAACGGCCAGTAAGGGTTTCTTAACAATTCTCTTCCTAGGTAGATCAAATCTATCTTTTGATTGTCCATAATCTCTTTCATTTCTTCAGCATTTGAAAACATGCCACCACCAACTACAGGCAGAGACGTCGATTGTTTGATAATCTCAGCATGAATAATTTGATATCCAGGATATACCTTTGGCATAACAGGTACCACTCCACCTGTGCTGACATTGACAATATCAATTCCTTTGTTTTTTACCAGATTCAACATCTCAGCCAAATCTTTTGCCCGATTGCCATCCGGAAGATAATCTTCAGCAGTAATACGAACCTCTAGAACTTTATGTTTCGGCCAAACCGTTGCTACTGCATCTAAAACTTCACCAAGAAATCTTACTCTGTTTTCTGGAGTGCCTCCATATTCATCCGTTCTTAGATTCGTCAATGGAGAAAGAAACTCATTGATTAAATATCCATGGGCTCCATGAATTTCAAGCCAATCAAACCCTGCTTTTTCAGCTCTTTCAGCAGCAGCTTTAAACTCCACGATAGTGTCTTGAATATCAGCTTTCGTCATTTCTCTTGGAGTTCTGCTCCCCTGTTGAAATGGAATCGCAGAAGGTGCCTTAATCTCAGGCACATTTGCCTCACACTTCCTTCCTGCATGATTCAATTGTATCCCTATTTTTGCTCCTGCCTTATGTACTTCCGAAACTAATTGTGCCATTCCAGGGATTTGTTCGTCGGTCCAAAGTCCAAGATCTCCAGACGAAATACGCCCTTCTTTTGCAATTCCAGTTGCTTCTATGATAATCAACCCCACACCACCCATGGCTCTCGTCGTATAATGAATAACATGCCAAGGTGTTACCATACCATCCTCTTCTGCACAGTACATACACATTGGGGGCATGACAATTCTATTTTTTAAAGTAAGGTTCTTTAATTCAAATTGATCAAACAATTTTTCCACACTCAATACTCAATCCCTCCTATTTCTCTATTAATCATATTATAGCCTCTTTCCACACATAATAACAAGATTAGAACACATTTCCTTTTTGTTTTCCTTCCAAGACCAAGGGATATTCTCTTTCAGACCTCATCAAATTATGGTATACTATAGAATAAATACATTGAAATACAATGGTTTCTGGCATTTTTTTCAGTGACCAGAAATCAAACAGGAAGGTTAATTTTGAGTAAACATTTATATATAACTGAAAAACCATCAGTCGCTTCAAGTTTTGCAAGTGTATTGAATATGCAAATCACAACTTCTGATAAAAAAAGAGGCTATGCCGAGTCAAAAGAAGCCGTCATTACTTGGTGTTTTGGACACCTTGTCACCATGGCATATCCAGATGCCTATAATCCGAATTATAAATTGTGGCGTGTTGAAGACCTGCCAATCATCCCGTCTGAATATCTGTACACAGTCATCGACAACAATGGGACAAAAAAACAATTCGATGTCATTCAGAATCTCATGAATCGTGATGATATTGATATGATTTATTCCTGCACAGACAGTGGGCGAGAAGGAGAGTATATCTTTCGACTTGTATATCAGGAAAGTGGTGTTCAAAAAACTGCAAAACGTGTTTGGATTTCTTCTCATACAGAAGATGCTGTCAAAAAGGGAATTGATGAAGCAAAAGACCTCAGCGACTATGATTCTCTCTCAATCGCGGCATATTGTAGAGCGAAAGAAGATTGGCTTTTTGGAATGAACTTCAGCAGGCTTTACACATGTCAATATGGTTGGAAATTGTCTCAAACACTAAAACTCGAAAAATCCTCTGTGATTCCAATCGGAAGAGTAATGACTTGTGTCCTTGGATTAGTTGTTGACAGAGAACTGGAAATCAGAAACTTTGTACCGAAAATACATTATGGCGTCACCGGGAGTTTCCTTTCAAAAAACAGTGAAATATCATATAAAGGAAAATGGCAACCCCAAAAAAACACCAGTAAGCAAAGTGGGGATGCTTTGGACGAAGAGGAAAAATACATCACAAAGGAAGAGGCGGAAGAAATCATAAAAAAATTAGAAGGAAAGGAAGCTTCTGTCAAAAAAGTAGAAGTCAAAGTAAAAAAAGAGCCTCCTCCTCTTTTATTCAATTTGGCAGAGCTTCAATCAGAGGCGAACAAAAAGTTTAAGCTTTCTGTAAACAAAACATTAGACCTTGCTCAAAGCCTGTATGAGAAAAAACTAATTTCATACCCTAGAACGGATAGCAGGGTTCTTTCTACCGATGTGGTATCGGAAATCCCTAAAATACTAAATGGATTATATAAAAATGAAGGTTTCAAAGACTCCATTTTAAAAATCAAAGCATTCGGGAAACTTTCTGTAGATACAAAAACAAAACGATTTGTGGATGATAGCAAGGTGACAGACCACTATGCCATTATACCAACTTATATGACCACCGACTTAGAAAAAATGAATGAGGATTTACGAAATGTATATTGTTTGATTGTGAAAAGATTTCTCGCTATTTTCTATCCTTCAGCAGAATACAATACTGTCAAAGTTGAAACAGAGATTGCAAAAGAACTGTTCATCACCAATTCAAAAACACTAAAAGATGCTGGTTGGAAAGATATTTATGATATTTCAGTTTCTAAAAAAGATGACGAACTGTCAGAATCTCCTATTCAGAACTTGATAAAAAAAGAATCATGTCAGGTCACTGGATTTGAATTGGAGGAAAAAGAAACAAGACCACCTTCTCGTTTTACCGATGGTTCTTTAGTTATCACCATGGAAAAAGCCGGGAAATATATCGAAAATGAAGAACTGCGAGAGCAAATAAAAACTTGTGGCATAGGAACTTCTGCAACAAGAGCCGGTATCATCAAAAAACTAGCTGACAATGGTCACATCAAAATCAATAGCAAAACTCAGATTGTTACACCCGAACCGAAAGGGGAGGCCATCGTTGAATTGGTCAGACGCACAGCAAAAGAACTGTTAAATCCCACACTAACTGCTAGCTGGGAAAAAGGGCTATTTATGATTGAAAACAAAGAAATCACAGCTGACATCTTCGATGAAAAGCTGAACAAATACATTACAAAGACTGTTGAAAAAGTAAAGAGAACACGATATTAATTGCATTTGAAATCCCCTATTGATTTTTCTAGCACAAAGAAGCAATAGGGGATTTTTGATACCGGAACGTGTTCCAGAAGTCGCAAAGGCAATGGATAACCCTTTTAGTATGGCTTAGCTTTTTTCAGTTCCTTTTGTAATTCATTCGCTGCAAAAACTACTTCTTTATGGGCAGATACTTGTGCCGTTCCGACTCTCCACCAAGCATCATAATTTCCCGTCATCGTTCCTGGGATTGTTTTGATATCAAACAAACACGTCTTAGATTCTTTTTTAGACTGTTCAAATGCCTCATGAAGCTGGGCTATGGTTCGAATCGCATAACCTTTTCCACCATAAGCATTGGCCAATTGTGCATAATCCACCTCTAAATAGTCTCCAGATAACCGATTGGTTTTTTTGTCTCGTTTTCGATATTCATTTCCAAAACTCGGAATACCTTGGCTTCTTTGTAAATTGTGAATGCATTGGAAGCCATGATTGTCTAAAAGAATGATATTTATTTTTACATCCTGCTGTATGCTTGTAATAAATTCAGAATGAAGCATGTTGAAGCTTCCATCTCCAACCAGGACATAAACGTCTCTGTCCGGCTCAGCCATTTTGGCTCCGATTGCACCATTTACTTCATATCCCATGCAAGAGAAGCCATATTCCACATGATATACTCCCTCTGCTCTACATCTCCAAACGCGTTCTGCATCACTAGGCAGACTACCTGACGCAGCAACGATAATCGCATCTTTTTCCGTCAGCTTTTCGTTTAACTCACCTAAAATTGTCGTTTGAATTAAAGCAGTGTCATCTGGACTTTCCAACGTATATAGCCGATCAACCTCTGCATTCCATGTGTCTTTTTCTTTTTGGACTTCATCCGTATACCCGCTTTGGTATCTGCTTTTTTTCAATTCTCCCACAATACTTTGAATTGCGAGCTTTGCATCTGCTAAAACAGGCATTCCATTCATTTTATAACCATCCATGGCATTCACATTAATCGAAATCAGTTTCATATTTGGGTTTTGAAACTGCCATTTAGAGCTTGTATGGAAATCGTTTAGTCTTGTTCCAATCCCAATGATTAAATCTGAATTGAGTGCAATGCGATTCGCTGCAGAAGTCCCCGTTGTTCCAATACCGCCTAGATTCATTAGTGAATCCCAACGGACAGTACCTTTCCCTGCTTGTGTTTCTGCAAATGGGATATGAAATACTTCTGCCAATTCCAATAATGCTTGCCCAGCTTCTGCATATTTTACTCCGCCTCCACATAAAATCAAAGGCTTCTCACTCCCCTTTATCAGTTCGACTACACGATTCAAACTTTCAGGATCAATGTCTCTAGGTTGTTGATAATGAACGCGTTTATCTAAAAATTCAACGGGGTAGTCGTAGGCTTCTCCTTGTACGTCTTGTGGCAAGCATAGTGTTACAGCTCCTGTTTCTGCAGGATCAGTTAGAACACGCATGGCATTGATTGCAGCCGTCATTAATTGTTCTGGTCTGCTAATTCGATCCCAATATTTACTGACTGGTCGAAACGCATCATTTGCTGTTATATTATAGTCGTATGACTGCTCGATTTGTTGAAGGACTGGATCTGGTTGTCTATTGGCATATGTATCTGATGGTAAAAATAAGACAGGAATCCGGTTTGATGTTGCAGTACCTGCCGCAGTAACCATATTCAATGCACCAGGCCCAATTGAACTTGTTACCGCCATAATTTGTTTCCTGTTCTTCTGTTTTGCATAGCCCATTGCAATATGGCCAATTCCTTGCTCATTCTTGCCTTGTATAAATGAAAGACCGTGATCCCCAGATTCAAGCGCTTCACCGAGCCCAACCACATTGCCATGCCCAAAAATACCCAAAACTCCATAAACAAATTTCATTTCCATACCGTCTACACTAATATATTGATTATCTAGAAATTTAAGTAGTGCTTGGGCCATTGTCATTCTTATTGTATTCATTTTCATATCATGCTCCTCCTTTTTATCTGAAAAAATCATAAAAACTACGTTCTCATGGAACATATTAATTTTTTCTCAATACCCCTTTTTCTCTTTTAAGAATCACAAAAAGAAAAAGAGCATGAAATAACTTTACTATTTCATACTCTTCCTGGTTATTCAGCACTACAATCAATTGACGCTATCGTAAAGGTTGGCGTGTTCAGTCCTGCGTCCGTTTTAAATGCGCTCAACGTCAATGCCAGTTTTGTGGCCATTGAGATCGTATTCAACCATCTCCGATTCTATTTCTTTGATTTCAATTGCTAATGTTTCAGTCATAATGTATTCACGATGAGAATCAATGGCTTTTCGAACATCCTCATCCGATTTACAGAATATTTTAATCTGATCCATCATCTCGAAATTTCTCTGTTTTCTCATTTGCTGGATTTTTGAAACCATTTCTCTCGCAAGACCTTCAGAAACAAGGTTTTCTGTAATGGTTGTATCCAAAATGGTGAACACATTGTTTTCCATTGCAACTGTAAATCCATCTTTTGCATTGATTTGAATATCAACAAAGTCTTTGGTAATGATTATTTCTTCATTATCAATCAAAAGGGATGCTTCTCCAGCTGTTTCTAGCTGATCCACAATCAATACAGGATCAGTCTTTGCCAGTGCTGCACCGAAGATTTTTATTTTGCTGCCCAGTGCAGGGCCGGCCACCTTAAAGTTTGGCTTTAGACCATAATTCATGTATTGATCCAGCTGCTTTTCAAAAACAACATCTTTTACATTTAGTTCCTCTTTGATTAGGTCAACCAAATCGCCAATCAAGCTTTCATACTTTCCATCTACCAGAATCTTTTGAAGAGGTTGTCTGACCTTGATTTTTTCCTTTTCTCTCGCTCCACGACCGAGCGCAACCAAGTCCCGAACAAGATCCATCCTGTCTTCTACCGTCTGATCAATCGACTCTTCTTGTGTTACTGGGTAGAAGGAAAGGTGTACCGATTCTTCTCCTGTTAGCTTTGTATATATCTCATCAGTGATAAATGGAGCAAATGGTGCCGCCAGTTTTGAAATCCCAACTAGAATTTCATAAGTGGTTGCGTAAACCGACATTTTATCTTCTGTCAATTCTTCACCCCAAAATCTTCTTCTGGCTCTTCGGATATACCAATTAGATAAATCTTCTGATACAAATTCTTGAATCTTACGAACAGATTTCATATGATCATATCGGTTCATTTCCTCTGTTACTTCTTGTATCAGTCGATTGTACTTTGACAAGATCCAACGATCCAATTCAGGTCTTCTCTTGTATTCCACATGGAACTCTTTTGGATCAATACTATCCTGATTCGAATAAAGCACAAAGAAATTATATACATTTTTTAATGTGCCAAAGAATTTGCTCATGATTTCCACCAAACCGTCTTCATCAAATTTAGTTGGTGACCAAGCAGGAGATACATAAAGCAAGTACCATCTCGTTGCATCTGCGCCATATTTATCAAACAGCTGGAACGGATCGACTGTGTTTCCTCTTGTTTTAGACATCTTTTTACCTTCTTTGTCTAAAATCAAATCATTGACCAAAACATTTCGGTATGGTGCCTTTCCTTTAATAAAGGTTGAAATTGCAAGCAGTGAATAGAACCAACCTCTCGTCTGATCAATCCCCTCACAAATAAAATCAGCTGGGAACAATTCATCATCAAAACGTTCTTTGTTTTCAAATGGATAGTGTTGCTGAGCAAATGGCATCGCACCACTATCAAACCAACAGTCCATAACTTCTGGAATACGCGTCATGATTTCTCCGCATTTTTCGCATTTGATATGAACATCATCTACATACGGTCTATGTAGCTCAATTGTCTCATCGATTTGTTCTATTGCCTGTTCTACCAATTCTTTTCTGGATCCAATGGACTCTAGATGTCCACATTCGCATCTCCAAATGTTAATTGGAGTCCCCCAATATCGATTACGGGATATTGCCCAATCATTTACATTTTCAATCCAGTTTCCAAATCGCTTTTCTCCCACAAAATCAGGGAACCAATTCACTTGGTTGTTGTTTTCTACCAATTGATCTCTAAGCTTGGTCATTTCAATATACCAGCTTGGTTTTGCATAATAAATCAAAGGAGTGCTGCATCTCCAGCAATGTGGATAATTATGTTCCATTTTTTCCTTTGAATATAGCTTATTTTCAGCCGCAAGCCACTTGATAATATCAACATCTAGGGTTGCATCTAAAACAAATCTACCAACCCATGGTGTAGCAGTATAGTTTCCCTGTTCATCTACTGGATTTGGTACCGGTAGCCCATATCTTCTGCCAGTGTTATAGTCATCTTCTCCAAATGCAGGCGCAGTATGTACAATACCCGTGCCATCTTCAATTGTAACATAGTCTGCACAAGTCACAAAGAATGCCTTTTTGTCTACTTCCACGAAAGGCATTAGCTGATGGTATTCGATATACTCAAGATCCTTTCCTTTCATTTCAGAAAGGATTTCATAAGAGCCTGCTCCCAGAACTTTATCAGCCAAAGCTTTTGCAACATAGTAAATTGAACCGTCTTGCCCTGCTTTGATATAATCAATGTCAGCACCAACAGTTAATGCAACGTTTGAAGCCAAAGTCCAAGGTGTTGTTGTCCATGCCAAGAAATATTCATCTGCATCAATTCTTTTAAATTTTGCAGTGACAGTATTTGTCTTTACTTCTTTATATCCTTGCGCTACTTCATGGGAAGCAAGCCCAGTTCCACATCGTGGGCAATATGGTAGTATCTTATGGCCTTCATATATAAGTCCTGCCTTAAAGAATTCTTTTAGAATCCACCAACCGCTTTCGATGTAGTTGTTGTCCAGAGTAATGTATGGGTTATCTAAATCAATTAAATACCCCATCCTTTTTGTCATCTCTCTCCACTGCTTTTCATAAGTGAATACAGACTCCTTACATTTTTGATTGAATTCTTTGATACCGTATTTTTCAATATCCTGCTTTCCAGACATATTGAGCTGTTTTTCAACTTCAATTTCAACTGGAAGTCCATGAGTATCCCAACCAGCTTTTCTTTTTACCTCAAAGCCCTGCATTGTTTTATAGCGACATACAGAATCCTTTAAAGTTCTTGCAATTACGTGATGAATCCCCGGTCTACCATTTGCCGTAGGAGGACCCTCGTAAAACACAAAAGAAGGCATCCCTTTCCGAGTGGTTACACACTTCCCCAAAAGGTCTTCCTTCTCCCATCGATCTGCTTGTTCATTCTGCAAATCAGCGATGGATTTCTCCGATAAATTTTCAAACATTTTGCATCATCCTTTTTCTATATCAATATTACAAATTAGTCTCTAACCCTTTTATTTTAAACTCTTTCCGCACATTATGTCAAGGTTTAAATCCATAGTGCTCCGCCCAGTTATCCTCTTTTTAAAATACCAAGAATTTCATAAATTACGTCTGTGTGATATCCATTGGCTGATAGCTTACGCCCAATTTTTGCCAACAATTTTTCATCCATTGGAGGAGGTTCTTCTTGCTCTTTGTCTGTCCCGTCTAGTACAGAAATACCTCTGCCACGTAAAACTTTTTCAACCTCATTCCATGCGGCGATTTTTTCATCACTTTGGCTAAATCCCTCACCTAGATAGTATTGAATGAGTGCAGAATCAATTCCCTTTTCTTTTAAGTCCATTTGAATTCGCAAAGGTCCTCTTCCTTTGTTCTTACCATATCGAACCATTGATTCACAATATCGTTCATCATCTAGATAATGAAGTTCCTGAAGATAGCCTAGTTCTTTCTCGATTTCAGCATTCTGAAAGCCCTTCCCCTTTAAATAATTTCGGGTTTCTTGAACACTGCGTTCTCTATGCGCAAGATGCTTTAATGCCGCATCATGACAATCCACCATTGCACACTCCCTTTCTTTGACTGTATCAAAACAAAACAATATCTTATTCACATCTAAAAGACTACAGCGAAATGGTATCCCCTGCACCAATTGGAATACAGCTTTCCCCAAGTCTATATTTTAATTCACAGATTGCCTGAATTCCTGTACAGTGTACGGGCAATACATAATCAATCTTTTGCTCTGCAACCTGCTCAATTACTTTTCTTCGCACAATTCTGCTTGACTGGTACAAATGCATTCCTGCTAGTAATCCATATATTTTTTCACCAGGGAACAGGGTTTTTGCATATTCGATTGTTGGAAGCACTCCCTTATGACTGCATCCAGAAAATACAAAAATTCCTCTGCTCAATCCAGTATTTGATGCCTGATTAGCACGTACCCGAATGGCAAGAAACTGTTCATGATTCATTGAATCTGGTTCAAAGCTTCCATCGCTATTCTTTTTGAAAAATGTTTCTGTAGAGTGATTCTCTCTTAATTCTGGAATGGTCCCAGAAATCACGATATCATCTGTAATCCATTCTGGATCTTCTATCAAAGTAAGCCTTTTATAAATTTTCTCTCTTTGATCTTTTGTCCATAAAATACTACATGGTTCTTCTTCTACTTTTCCGTCCGTCACACCATATGTTTCTTCAAAAGCATCTTTGTGGATATAAATATCTGCCTGTTTGTTGAGCTTACAAAACAATGGCATCCCCCAGGTATGGTCATAATGGCCATGGCTAACTATAGCCAAATCAACTTTGCTCAGATCCAATTTCAACTTTTCTGCATTAAATTGAAAAATATCTGATGCCCCAAGGTCGAACAGAATTTTTGTTCTTCCAGTTTCGATGTATACAGACAATCCATGTTCTCCCATACATTCTGTATGGCTTACTCTATTTTCACTGAGTACAGTTATTTTCATTGTATCCCTTCTTTCTCTTGTCTTCTTCGGTGTACTCTTTCCTATTCGCATTTTTTTAATGCCTAATTTTCTTATCGTTTATCGCTTTCCCATAGAAGGCAAGCTCAATCCAATTACTCCTGCAATGATTAAAATGGTACAAATCAGATGATAAGGAGCCAATGGCTCTCCTAAAATAATCACACCCGCCACAATAGATATGGCAGTGGATAGATTTCCAAAGATTGTCGCCTTTACTGCTTCCATATTTGCCAACATAAATGCCATCAGTAGGGAGGAAATCAATGTAGACGGAATTCCCAAATAGGCGGTTGCAAGTATAAAGTGTACTCCGCCAATAGGGCGAAAATATCCCATGAGATCACCCTGATAAAAAAGTGTACCGATAAACCCGATATTAAAAACAAGGCAACCCAACAATGCAATAAAAAATGTAATTTCAAATGGCCGATAAACACCTCTCACATATCTCATCATTACGTTGCTCATTGCCATAAACAAGCTAGAAATTAATAAAATGGTTAAGCCAACAAAATTCACTGCAATATCTGTAGCACCCAGAACGAACATCACAATAACTGCTGTGACCGATAATCCAACAAATCCATTTTGTCTTATGCTTGTACCTTCCTTTAAAAAAACACCTGCTATGATTTTCGCAATAATTGGAACAATGGCAAAAATAATTCCACTTTCAATGGAAGTAGCAAATATCAATCCAATTGTCTGAAAAACCATAAAGAGCACATAGAACATTGCGGTTAAGACCAACTTATTTTTTGGTTTCCCTTTTAAATTGATTTTAGCAATCCCTGTTATAATTCCTAGTATAGCAGCTAAAAAAGCGAAATTAAAACGATACGTAAGTGTTTCTAACGCAGATGCAGAACCCACGCAAGTTTTTACACCTAAGAAAGAGAACCCTACAATAAAGGAAAATAAGATCGCTCCTCCGTATACCTTCCAAAGCTTTGATCGCTTCTGCAAATACTCTGTTTGATGATTGTTGTCTTTTTGATCTTGTTCCATGATTGCTACTCCTAACATGCTAGATATTGTTTGATTATTTGATGTAAATCATACTCGGCTCCTTGGGCTTTACAAATCCAAATGAATCAACTGGCAAATCTGGTTTCCACTCATATTACAGTATGCTGCTTTCAATTGATTATTGAGAGCCAGCCCAGAAATATAAATGGGTTGATTCGTTTTTTTATCATGCTGATCTCTCGAAATCCATTCTAAAAACTCAGCTTCTTGAACCACCGAAAAAGTATTCAGTCCTTCTGCCAATCCATTACCCGTTAGTTTCACGTATGCTTCTTTTCTTACCCAGATATCAAAAAAAAGTTCCATACCTTTTTCTTCCACCAACTGGTATTCTTCTTTCGAAAAAAATCGCCTTGCTATCTGTTTATAGTTCCGCTTATTTTTCATGAATTCTAAATCAAATCCTACAGGTTCATTTCCCATCAGACATCCCCAATAGGATTCCGAATGACTAATTGAAAAAGAAATAGAACACGGAGTTTGTATTTCTTCCAGATAGAAGAAGGGTTTCCCATGAGAATTTCTTTTAATTTGCAACGTTTCTGCCATTGATTCATCCCAATTGACAGATTCTCGTTTTATAAAATCTCTAAAAGCACATCGCAGTAGTTTTTCACTGAAAAAAGCTTTTTCTAGACCATTTCCTATTTTTCGGAGAAAAACAGGATTTTCATATTGATATAGAATCATCAGACCCTCCAACACAAAAAAGCGAACCCATTCTATACTGATGAGATAATCAAAAATAATTGAATTACCCAAAAGAATATTATACCTTGAGTCCGCCTTTTTTTATAGTCCCCTTAAAAAAAATAACAATAAAGTTATCAGTCAACTCGACCTGCTCGTACTGAGTTTAAAACGGCTAATAACGCAACACCCACATCAGCAAAAACAGCTTCCCACATGGTTGCATATCCGAAGGCACCCAGAATCAATATGATGCCCTTTACAGCCAATGCTCCAACAATATTTTGCCAAACAATAATCTTGGTTTTTTTTGCAATTTGTATAGCTGTAATCAGTTTAGAAGGCTCATCATTCATGATGACAATGTCAGCAGCTTCTATTGCTGCATCCGATCCAACACCTCCCATTGCAATACCGATATCCGCTCTTGCCAAAACAGGAGCATCGTTAAGTCCATCTCCTACAAAAACAACTTTTCCCCTTTGTTCTTTTCCGATATTTTCAATAATTTCCTCTAGGATATCTAGCTTTTCATGAGGAAGCAAATCTCCATGAACCATGGAAATACCTAATTCATTACCAACTCGTTGTCCTTCTAAAAGACGGTCCCCTGTCAGCATATGTATCTTGTCGATACCCAAATGATAGAGAGAGTCTATCGTCTGTTTGCTATCATTTTTAATATGATCTTCTATCCCAATGATACCAACCAAGAGTCCATCGACAGCTACATATACTGATGATTTTCTTTCATTATGATAATCCATTTGAACCTGATTCTGAATCATCATACGATAACTCCCAATTAAAACTGACTGATTATGGAATTGGTAGCAAATTCCAAATCCTGGCTGTTCTTTTAAATCCTGAATCTCAGATTCTTGGATTTCACCTTTTATTTCTTTCCATTTTTTTAATATCGAAATCCCAATGGGGTGTGCAGAAAAAAATTCGCCATGAGCCGCGTATCTTAATATATCTTCCGCTGTATGAGTACCCAAAGTTTCAATCTCGCTCACATGAAAAGACCCATCTGTTAGAGTTCCAGTCTTGTCAAAAACCACTGTATCAATGCAATTTAATAGTTCTAAATAGCTACTTCCTTTTACAAGAATTCCTCTTCCCGATGCTGCGCCAACTCCTCCAAAAAATCCTAAAGGAATCGAAATCACCAAAGCACAAGGACAGGAAACAACGAGAAATACCAATGCCCTGTACAGCCATGAAGCGAAAGTATCCATGCCATAAATCATAGAAGGGATAATGGCAATCCCCACGGCGATACCTACGACAGCTGGTGTATAATATCTTGCAAACCTCGTAATAAATGCCTCTGTTTTTCCTTTTTTATTACTTGCATTTTCTACCAAATCAATGATTTTAGAAGCAGTCGATTCAGAGAAAGACTTCGTCACCTCTAACTCTAACAGCCCAGGTCCATTGACTGAACCAGACAATACCACTTCTCCTTCCTCAACAGCAACCGGGATTGACTCTCCTGTTAATGCTCTCATATCCATAAGAGAATTACCTTTCAGTATCACACCATCTAGTGGTACTTTTTCTCCTGATCTTACAACAATTGTTGTCCCCACTTCCACGGCTTCTGCCTGGACATTCGCCAACCCGGAATCCGTCTTAATCATAGCACAATCAGGTCTAATATCCATTAAGGCAGAAATTGATTTTTTGGAATCACCCACTGCTCTGGCTTGCAGATATTCTCCCACCTGATAAAAGAGCATAACTGCAACTGCTTCTGGGTATTCTCCAATTAAAAATGCCCCTATGCTAGCAATGGACATCAAGAAATTTTCGTCAAAAAAATCTCCTTTGCCGATTTTTGAAATTGCCTCCAACAGGATATCCTTTCCGATTAGAAAATAAGAAACCCCAAATATGCTCAATAAAACCCAAGTTTGAGCTGTAATGAGATTCCATTGTAGCATCATTCCAATTATAAACAAAAGAGTTCCTGCAAGAAACCACTTTGATTTCAAGTTTTCTTCCATATGCTCGTGTTCTCCACTGCAACTGGCGCATCCATCCCCATGATTTATGCTGCAGCATTTCCCATCTGATTTTGTCTCAGCACAACAGCTGTCATGGCAATCATGCATTTTATTCTTTAATTTCTTCACAATCGTTCGAATCCTTTCTTCCTTTTTAGCTGTTTGTTTTTCTTGCTAAATCTATAGTCCTTCTTTATCAACCAATCTAAACCACTATTGGTGGGCTACGTGTTCTAATCCTTGTTTAAAGATACCATTGACATGGTCATCGTCTAGGGTATAATATACAACCTTTCCAACCTTATGATATCGAACTAACCTAGATGTTCTCAATACACGAAGTTGGTGAGAAATCGCAGACTGGGTCATGTCAAGAAGTGCAGCGATATCACAAACACACATTTCATTTTTTGATAAGGCAAATAGAATTTTCAATCGTGTTTGATCTCCCAAGCATTTAAAAAGTTCTGATAAGTCATATAACTGTTCCTGTACAGGCATATCTTCCCGCACTCTATCCAACACATCATTGTGAATTACATTACAATCACATTTTGGCAATAAATCTTCTTTCGTCAATGTTTTACCCTCCATTTATATGAATATATGAATATTTGTTCATATGTACATATTAATATCAATGCCATCCTTTGTCAATATCAAAATGAAAAATGCCAAATACAAAGAACAATACTGCAAAAATCAAAAAGTAGAACCAACATATTGCTGATTCCACTTTCATTTTATCAGGGTTCCATATAACGATTTTCATCAATCCTATCCTTTTCTTTCTGAAAAAGATTTTCTATTTCTTACTCTATTTTGTGATTTGAAATACTCTGTGATTGTGTTCATCTGAAAACTTCTTTGTAAAGCTACTTACAATTGGCACAATTATAAAAGAAATCGCCATAGCCGACACACCAAATATTGGAGACATAGATTTTGCAACTGCAAATCCTGCAGTGGAACTATAGATGATAATTAATCCGCCAACCACTACAAGCCCAGAAAGCATCCCTGCCCAAGCGCCTGCCTTTGTGATGTTCTTTGAGTATAACCCCCATAGGAAAGGACCAATAAACGAACCCGCCACGATTCCCCATGAAAATGACATGAGATTTACAATGAATGAAATGTTTGCTGTAGCAAAGATAAATGACATTGCGATAAAAACCAAGCACAACACTCTCATTAAAATAACTTGACTTCTAGGATGAATCTGTGGATTGATTTCTTTTACAAGGTCAACCGAAATCGCAGAGCTAGATGATAAAACAATCGATGATAGCGTGGACATGGAAGCAGAAAGCAATAGCAATAGAATCACGCTAAGAACAATTGTAGAAAACACATTATGAGTCAATGCTTTCATTAAAAGCGATGGGATTACGTTATCAAACCCACCTTCAACGGCAGGTGCACCATTGGCATCTGCGGCAACAAAAAGTCTTGATAGGGATCCAGTGAAATATGCACCTACGCTAATAAACACTGCAAATACTGTGGATACGATGGTTGCTGTCTTGATTGAGCTTTCATCTTTAATCGCATAGTATTTGTGAACCATTTGCGGTAAGCCCCACACACCAAAACTGGTCAAACAAATATTTGTTATGAGGAACGTTCTGCTTGCTCCTCCAGAAAAGTCGGTTAACTGGGGATTGATTGCAGAAAGTTTTTCGTATGCGGCTGCAAATCCGCCAACTTCTGGTCTAGAAACCAAAATTAGAATCATAGCAACAATACCAAATATCATAATAATGCCTTGAATAAAGTCATTTAAAGAAGTTGCTACATATCCACCCAGTACAAGATACACTCCAGTTAAGATTGCTACGATGAGCATACAAGTCACAGGATCTGCTCCGACAAAAATAGCACTAAACATGGTACCAAGTCCTTTGTATACACTAGCAGCATACGGTACTAAAAAGATAAATATAATAATTGCTGCATAAATTTTCATTTTTGTGCTTTGATATCGTGCAGCAAAAAACTCAGGCATTGTTCTTGAATCAAGCGTTCTGGTCATTCGTCTTGTTTTTTTAGCCAGTAAAACCCATGCCAATAAACAACCGATTAAAGCATTTCCCACTCCAATCCACATGCTGCCAAATCCGATATTCCAACCGAACATACCGGCATAACCAATAAAAATAACGGCTGAAAAATAGGTAGTGCCGTAAGCAAATGCTGATATCCACGGTCCTATACTTCTGCCGCCTAATAAAAATCCCTCCACTGTGCTTGCTTTCTTTGCACTGTAAATGCCAACAAGTAGCATAACAGCCACAAAAACAACCAATGAAATTGTTGCGATTAACTGTGTCATAATATAATCCTTCCTTCCAAACTACATTGTGTGCGAACACACCCTACCCATTTATTTTAAAGGAATTCCTATTGATTGTAAAGAAAAACCTACATTTCCAATGATTTTTGCAGGTTTTCGTTATTTATTTTTCCATTTTACAGCTTAAATTACATAACATTTTATGTTTTATTTTGTTGTTTTCACACCTAAACGTTCTAAAATTCTACGATATCCATCCGCACCATAAAGAAGGCACTTATTGATTCTGCTTATGGTTGCAGTACTTGCTTTCGTAACCTCTTCAATATCCGTATATGTCTTATGCTCATATAGTAGTTTTGCTACATGTAATCGTTGTGAAATCGCATGAATTTCGTTGACGGTGCAGATGTCTTCGAAAAACCGATAACATTCCTCTTCTGTTTCTAACGCCAGTATAGCTCGAAACAACTCGTCAATTTCTTCATTTTTAAATCTGGATTCATATCCCATGGTTTTATCCTTTCACAATGATCATTTACAATTGGTAATGATATGGTACGGTACGATGTGATACGGTACGGTTTGCTTTATTACTTTAATACTTTACAGTATAATTATAGCATTATCTTTTTTGCTTGACAACAAAATCTTTTTCGAATAGAATACTGTTAAAAGGGAGTAGTTTTAAGTTTACGGTTCAACAGCCGGCAAGATATTTGTCTGGACGTAAACCCGTCTTAGGTAACAAGACTTTTTACATAATGAGATGTGTTCCCACGTCCTATTATGTAAAAAGTCTTTTTTTATTATTTAGTAAATATCGCTTTGCGATATTGGCGGAATATCAAGAGAAGAACCTTCATCGCGGTCGCCCTTGCGGCGACGTGTGGAAATAGAAATCTTGAATTCGGTCATTTCCACTTTTTTATTATCATTGCAATAAGAACAATGGAGGTACATCATGTTTGAAACGCAAAAGATAGAAGAATTGATGAAAACCGTTGGTTCGGACCGAACCAACGGTTTGACAACAGAAGAAGCCACCTCTCGCTTGAAAAAATTTGGTTCCAATCTTTTTCAAGAAAGAAAACAAAAAACAAGGTTGCAAATGTTCTTGTCAGGACTGAAAGACCCAATGATATATATTTTGTTTGGTGCTGTAATCCTTTCTATTTTACTAAAGGAATACAGCGATGCATCAATTATTATCGCTGTCATTTTCCTCAATGCGATTATTGGTATGATACAAGAATCCAAGGCAGAAAAATCATTAGAAGCTTTGAAAAAACTATCTAGTCCTTTTGCCCTTGTAAGAAGAGATGGCAAAACAACTGAAATACCAGCAGAGCAATTGGTTCCAGGCGATTTGGTCCTATTAGAAGCAGGTCGAATTATCCCTGCTGATTTGCGATTAATCCAATCGGTCAATTTGAAAATTGAAGAATCCGCGCTAACTGGCGAATCTGTACCTGTTCAAAAAGATGCCGACTTTCTTGCTGATTCACAAGTACCACTGGGCGACCGTCTCAATATGGCCTATTTGTCCACAAGCGTTGCTTACGGACGAGGAGAAGGTATTGTCGTACAAACTGGCATGAATACGGAAATCGGAAAAATAGCCAAAATGATTAATGAAAGCATAGATGAAATGACACCTCTACAAAAGAGGCTAGGCGATTTGGGAAAAATCCTAGGTATCTTAGCAGTAGGTCTTTGTGTAGCACTATTTGGTGTTGCATTACTACAAGGCAGAGATTTTATTGAAATGCTTTTGACCGCTATTTCACTTGCCGTTGCAGCTATACCAGAGGGATTGCCAGCAGTTGTAACCATCGTTCTTGCACTAGGCGTGCAACGGATGGTTCATGTCCATACAATCGTAAGAAAGCTACCTGCCGTTGAAACTCTCGGTTCGGTTAGTGTGGTCTGTTCAGACAAAACAGGAACACTGACGCAGAACAAAATGACCGTTACCAAAGTATATAAAGATGGTTGTTTGATTGATGCCTCTAGTCTGAACCGAGAAGAAGAAGGTTTACTAATAGAAGGGTTTGTTTTATGTACGGATGCCTCCATTGAAAACGGTAATCGATTAGGAGATCCAACTGAACTAGCTCTACTAGATTTAGGATCACAGTATCAACGAAAGAAGCAGGATATTGAGCTACTGTTTCCGAGAATCAACGAACAATCCTTTGACTCTGACCGAAAAATGATGACCACAGTGCATCAAGGAAAAGAAGGCATCATCGCTTTTACAAAGGGAGCCACCGATCGAATGATTGATCGATGCACTCAAATCCTAATACATGGTCAAATTCGAGTCATTACAGAAGAAGATAAAAAGATGATACTAGATGGTGCAAGTGATATGGCTACCCTTGCACTGCGGGTATTGGCTCTTGCAATGAAAAGGGATGATGCGACTGCTACAGAAGAGAATCTCATTTTTGTGGGCCTTGTAGGTATGATTGACCCTCCAAGACCCGAAGCAAAAGAAGCAGTGAAAATCTTCAAGGATGCATCTGTTACCACGGTTATGATTACAGGCGACCATATTGATACTGCTTTTGCGATTGCAAAAGACCTGGGAATAGCCCAAACAGAAAATCAATGTATCACAGGATCTCAATTGAATCAAATGACTCAGGAAGAAATAAATTTAGCAGTTCCAAATCTAAGAGTTTTTGCCCGTGTTTCTCCTGAAAACAAAGTTTCCATAGTCAATGCGTTTCGTGCAAACGGTCATATAGTCTCTATGACTGGTGACGGGGTCAACGATGCGCCTTCACTCAAAGCTGCAGATATCGGCGTAGCGATGGGTATCACCGGTACCGATGTAGCCAAAGGTGCCGCAGACATGATTTTGACAGATGATAATTTTGCAACGATACAAAAGGCAATTGAAGAAGGTCGGAACATCTATCACAACATCAAAAAATCAGTTCTGTTTTTACTCTCTTCCAATTTGGGAGAAATCCTCACCATGTTTATTGCAATTGTTGTAGGGTTGTCTGCACCACTCAAGGCAATTCATATCCTTTGGGTCAATCTGATTACCGACTCTCTACCTGGGCTCGCTTTAGGAGTTGATACTGGAGATTCAGAAATCATGAAGCAAGCACCGAGAGATCCAAAAGAAAATCTGTTTGCCGGCGGTGGATTTGCAATCACACTATCCTTTGGGGTGGTCATTGCAACAATTACGCTACTGGCATTTATATATGCTCCTGTGCAGATTTTGATGCACACAGGACAAGCTATTTCTATCTCCAATATTCAAGCTTTGATGCTCGATCAAGAGATGATCATGCGTTGTCAAACCTATGCCTTCACCACGCTAGGCATTTCACAGCTTTTTAATGCCATAGGTATGCGTAATTTAAATCGTTCTGTATTCCGAATGAACCATTTGGAAAATAAAATGATGGTACTCGCGTTCTTTATCGGCTTTATATTACAAATTGCGGTTACAGAAATACCATTTTTGATATCAGCTTTTGGAACGGTAGAACTCAGTTTACGCCAGTGGCTTGATCTTACCGCATTATCTACTGCACCAATCTGGTTCCATGAGTTACTGGTGCTCATAAAAAAAAATCGTCAAAAGGGAATTTAATCCTTCCATATTAAAGGGGCTAGCTTAAAAAGCTGGCCCCTTTTTTCGTTTGTTTATCATCACTTATTGAAAAAATTATCCCGTTTATAGCTGTCTTAACGCGTCTACGATTGCAGTCTTTTCCTTTGCTTTATCATCCTTCATCTTAATAATTCGCGCTGGGATTCCTGCTACAACTGCATTTTCCGGCACATCTTCAATGACTACAGCACCAGCTGCAACGACGGCACCTTGTTTTACTCGGATTCCTTCTAGCACAACAGCATTTGCACCAATCACTACATCATCTTCAATCACAACAGGTTCTGCGCTAGGTGGTTCAATGACCCCTGCAAGGACAGTCCCCGCTCCAATGTGACAGTTCTTTCCCACCGTTGCACGTCCGCCTAGGACAACATTCATATCAATCATGGTTCCTTCACCGATTACCGCGCCGATGTTAATGACTGAGCCCATCATGATGACAGCACGATCCCCAATTTCAACTTGATCACGAATAATGGCACCTGGCTCTATCCTAGCATTGATATTTTTAGTGTCCAGCATAGGGATTGCAGAATTTCTACGATCACTCTCAATTACAATATCTTCAATATCATCGCCGTGTGCATCTAAAACAGGTTTGATATCAGACCATTCCCCAAATACAATACGATCACTGATACCAAATATCTGACAATTTTCAAATGGTAATGGTTTCTTTTCTTTGAGATAAAGCTTTACTGGAGTTTTCTTTTCTGCATTTTTGATATATTCTATTATTTCTATTGCATTCATTCTAATACCTCGTTTTTTCTTGTCTTGATTTTTTGGATACCATTGGTTTTACAATGTATCCTAAGCGATATCTGACTTTACACAGCATGCAAAATTCTATTTTCTGGAACAATTACATCCATAGTTTCTCTTAAAAACTCTTTTGCACTTTCTTCCATTTCATAAAGTGGTAGTCTGTATTTACCAACATTCATCCCCATCATATTCATAGCTTCTTTTACTGGGATTGGATTTGTTTCAATAAATAGTGCATTGATAAATTCTAAATATTTCAGCTGCATCTGGCGAGCAGTTTCCACATCTCCATTTAGATATGCCATTGTCATTTTATGCATTTCAGCAGGGATAATATTTGCAGCAACCGAAATAACCCCAGAACCACCCACTGACATCAAAGGGATAATCATATCATCATTTCCAGAGAATAAAGAAAACCCATCTCCTGCCAATCTAGCAATTTTAGCCACAAATGAAATATCACCGCTGGCTTCTTTGATTCCAACAATATTTTTATGTGTACTCAATTCTTTTAATGCTTCATACGTTAAGCTGCATCCCGTTCTACCTGGTACATTATAAAGAATAATTGGGATATTCACAGCATTTGCAATTTCAGTAAAGTGATAAATCATCCCAGCTTTATTTGTCTTATTATAATATGGTGTGATTACAAGCAAACCATCCGCACCCATTGCTTCATATTTGATACTTTGCTCTTTGGCTACCAAGGTATTGTTAGAACCGCTGCCAACGATAATTGGAATATTTTTATTTGCAGCTTCAACACAAACCTCAACTATCTGATCTCTCTCGGTCACTGTCAACGCTGGGGTTTCAGCCGTTGTTCCTAAAACACAAAGTCCATCTGTGCCCTGTTCAATATGCCATAGCACAAGTTCTCTTAATTTTTCTAAATTGACACTCCCATCTTCATGAAATGGTGTGATTAACGCAACGATAGATCCTCTAATCATTGGTATTTCTCCCTTCTATCTCTTCAAAACAGCCCTGCCCTATCCGTACCGCAGGTCCTGTCATAAACACTTCATCATCTTCTTTTTGGGCGATATGCAGCGTACCATATGGCAATACTACATCGACTTCTTTTTCACATTTGTTTTCTAATACGCCTATCACAACACTAGCGCAAGCACCAGTACCACATGCGTATGTCATGCCAGCACCTCGTTCAAATGTCATCAGCTTAAGTGTATTGCGATCAATAACCTCTACCATATTCACATTGGTTTTCTCTTGGTAGATTGGATGGTTTGAAATTTGTTCTCCCAGTCGTTCTAAGTCAGTGTTTTCCAACGAATCAAGCCATGTGACCGTATGAATGGTACCCATAAAACAACTGCTGACTTCTCTGAGTTCATCCTTCAGCGGCAGTGATTTTTTTAGAAAATCTTGTTCCGTTGTATCTATTTTACATTGACCTGGCCAGAAATCCGGTTTTCCCATTTTAATCTCAACAAGAAAAGGATCCACACTAACCACTCTCACGCCCATGATGCCGGCAAGGGTTTCCACAAGATATTCTAACTCCATTCGGATTTTTTCATCATAGCAATACTTTGCAAAGCATCGAATGCCATTGCCGCACATTGGAGCTCGGCTTCCATCGCTGTTATAGAATACCATTTCAAGTGGTTCCTCCTTGACGATTATCAATCCATCTGCACCTATGCCGAGGGTTCTATGGCACATGTTGATTGCAAGTTCAGCATAGTCACGATTGCCAGCCTGCTGCTCTGTCAAAATAATAAAGTCGTTACCACAACCGTGGTATTTCGCAAAATCAATCATCATTACAAACCAAATGCCTCACATAGTGCAATAACGGCTTTGATTTTTTCATCTCTGCTTACTGTCACAGAGATAGAAATCTCAGAAGTAGTAATTTGGTAGTACATAATGCCTTCTTGTGCAAGAATCGAAAAGACTTTACTTGCAACACCAGTAGCAGTAGCCATTCCAACTCCAACCAAAGATAGAATCGACAAATTTGGTTGCTTTTCGATGGCAATTTCGTTTAAAATTTCGTGATTTTCAATTGCTGTATCAAGATCCTTTGCCTGTGCATCTGTACAGCTAAAGGTGACTGTACATTTGTTTTCTCCGTAGGTCTGTTTAGAGATCATATCCACATTAATGTGAAGGTTTGCAAGCAATTGAAATAATTTTGCAATGGCAACACCATCATTCTCCATATTCTTTAAGGAGTAAATAGAGCAGTCATCGGATATACTAATGCCAGTTACCGGCATATCTTCAATATAAATACTATCATTCATTACATAAGTCCCCTTTCTTTTATCTGTTTCAAGCGATTTGCCAATATATAATTTTACATTGTATTTCTTAGCGATTTCTACACTTCTCGTTTCTAAAATTCCAGTACCTCCAGAAGATAGTTCCATCATCTCTTCATAAGTGATATGAGATAATTTCTTTGCTTTGGGATATACTTTTGGATCTGTTGTATAAATTGCATCTACATCTGTATAAATTTCACAGTCCCAGCCTAGCTGCGCCGCAATTGCAACAGCTGTTGTATCAGAGCCACCCCGACCTAGTGTTGTGATATCCCCTTCTTCACTAATCCCCTGAAATCCAGTGAGTACAACGACCTTTCCTTCTTTCAGATACTGCTCTGTTCGTTCTGTATTGATTTCTTTAATTCTTGCTTTATTGTGATGATCTGTTGTGATAAATCCTGACTGAAATCCAGTCATGGATACAGCAGGAACATCCATGTTTTGAAGTGCAATAGCAAGCAAGGCTACCGTTTTTTGCTCGCCCGTTGCAAGGAGTGCATCCAACTCTCTTTTTGGAATATTTTCACCAGCTTCTTTGGCTAAAGAAAGAAGTTCATCTGTTGTTCCGCCCATTGCGCTGGCCACGATTACAATTCCGTCTTCAGGTTTTCGAAAGGAAGCAATGTGTTTCGCAACTTGCCGAATTTTCTCCATACTGTCCAAACTAGTTCCACCATACTTTTGTACTACGTTCATACGATTACCTCCTCATCTGATTCAAAACGTAATTGATCTTTGTAAGTCTCTCTCTTCAATACCAACCGCGCATTCCCATCTTTGGCAAAAATCACAGCAGGTTTTCCGATACGATTATAATTATTTGACATGGAATATCCATAAGCACCTGTGCTATACATGACTAGCAAATCGTTCATTTCCGCTTCTGGTAATGGATATCCTTCCACGAGTATGTCTCCAGATTCACAACATTTTCCTGCTACAGAATACAGTTTATCTTTTGGTGCATCCATTTTATTTGCTAAATCACAGTCATATTTTGCTTGATAGAGAGCAACACGGATGTTATCTGTCATTCCTCCATCAATAAAAATGTATGACTTGTTTGGTGTTTCTTTTTGATATCCAACCGTATATAATGTACAGCCAGATTCGGCCACCATGGATCTCCCCGGTTCTATCATTAATTTTTCTATTGTTAGTTGGTTTTTTTTCAGTTCAGATTCACATTTTTTAACAATACGCTGACAAACCTCTTGAATTTCTCTCGGTTCATCTTCATTTGTGTACCGTACCCCAAATCCGCCTCCGATATCAAGTATCTTTGTTTCCACCCCATGTTTTTCTTTCATTGATTTCAGATACGTTACCATCACTTCAATCGCCGCATCAAATGCCGCTAAGTCAAAAATTTGAGAGCCAATATGCACATGGAATCCTTGGAAAACAGTATATTTATTCTCCTGACACTTCTTTATCATATCAAGAATCATAGTTTCTTTATGAATGGTCACACCAAACTTGGAATCCAAATCTCCAGTTATAATATATTTATGGGTATGTGCTGTAATACCTGGATTCACACGGATAATGACCTTCACACTTTTTTTCATCTCTTTTGATAAGGAGATGAGTTCTTCACACTCCATCAGGTTATCAACAATCACAGTTCCACAACCAAGTTCCAGTGCCATTCTCAGTTCTTCCGGAAGCTTATTGTTGCCATGAAAATATATCTCTGCCATTGGAAATCCCGATTCTCTTGCAAGGTATAATTCACCACCACTTACTACATCTAATCCAAAACCGTATCCGTTCAATTTTGTCAGCATCGCTTTACAGGTAAACGCCTTGGATGCATATATTACCTGAGTTTGAAAAATGTCTGATTGAAAACTTTTCTGAAAAGTCATCATCTTTTCATCTAATTCAGCCTCATCATACACAAATAAAGGAGTTCCACATTTTTCAGCTAGGTCTGTGACTGAAACACCACCGATTTCTAAAATTCCATTGTTTACTTTCATATTTTTCATTTCTAGCACCTCATCTATTCTGATTTGTGTTTTTGTTTTTTGAAACCAATCTATTTTTATCATGTCATCCACAGGTTACCACGAAGATGGTTTTTCATGATGTTCTGTCTAGATCACAAAGCAATATTGGCAGAATAATAAAAAAAGCCAGTAAGCATACCTTACTGACTAAAATACAGAAACAATCAAACATATTGTTTCCACAATATTCATTCGTCATTAAGGATAGCACGCCTACAAACGTAGCAGTCTCATGGCTCTTTACCATGAACCCACCCAATCATTATGCCTAATCATTGGATTCGGCGAAGGATACCTCCAAAATGAGTCAAAGCCTGCCGGCTCTTCATTTTTTCTTTTGCTTCGCAACCTCTATCAACATTAATTATTTTATTTTACTCTATTTATTATGACATTGCAAGTTGTTTTTCGGGTTTCATTCAAAATTTATCAATCAGTTCCGCAAATACACGGGGTCTTCTTCCCATCACCTCTGATTACTCTACTACTTCTGTTCTTATCACCTCGAAAAGACTTTCTTAAATCGTAATTACTCTCGTGGTTTCATCCTTCAAAAATTCTGTAAACGGTTCACCCATCAGTTTGAGTTCTATCCCCATATTCGTGATTTGATCTACCAATTCGTATTTTTCAGCACACCTCTGGCAAGCATACATCTTGACACCTTGTTCCATACATGCCCGAACCTGCTCTTGAACAAGTTTACTGCTACAAAGCAATTTGTTTGATGGCCCCCAGGTAATCAAATTACATTCCTTCCACCAACCATTGGTATTTGACTTTAATAAGTACATTAAAATCATATTTAAAGCAGTTTCTTCATCATCAGATGTCCATAGCACTGTTAATTTATCAATCATACCAGTTCTCCTTTACCATATATGCCATATCGTATAGGGATATTATAGAAGTGGGCAAACCGTTCGTCAACCACCGCTGAATAATAAATAAGTAGGAAAATAATCAATACAACCCCACAAAAAAACCTGAAACCCTTGACTAATAAGGTGTTCTACTCTATAGTGTCAAATAGTAAAGTAATTTATAATTATGCCCCAATCAGACAATTTTTTCTTGAATCTTTTTAGAAAGGCTTATTTCAATGCAAGATTTATTACAGAAATATCGTCAAGATCTTCATCGTATTCCTGAATTGGGATACGAACTATATAAGACAAAGGAATACATTTTAGAACAATTACGACCTCTTTCTTGTGAAGTCGTTGAGGTATGTAAAACTGGTGTTTGTGCTTTTTTCCAGTCCCAGGGCTTAGGTGGAATGGCTACGCCTCGCACTCATACCGTCGCCGTCAGAAGTGATATGGATGCTTTGCCGGTAAGAGAAGAAACCGGTGCTTCGTATTGTTCTTTACATGAAGGCATGATGCATGCGTGTGGTCATGACGGTCACATGGCAATGCTCCTTGGTTTGGCACAAGAATTAGATAAAATGATTCATACACTGGATCACAATGTGCTATTAATTTTTCAACCTGCTGAAGAAACGGTAGGCGGCGCAAAAGACATTTGTGATTCTGGTATCTTGTCAAGATTTAACGTAAGTCGCATCTATGGATTCCATTTATGGCCTATGCTAGAAAAAAATCTGGTTGCATCAAGATCCAATGAATTTATGGCACGCTCCCGTGAGCTAGACATTACAATCCATGGAAAAAGTGCACACTGTGCCAATGCAGACCAAGGAATTGATGCTTTAGCCATCGGATGCAAATTTGTGAATGATTTATATGAGATGGAGCAAACTGAAATTCCATCTTCCGAATATCGATTATTGAAATTTGGTAAAATGAACAGCGGTTCTGTTCGAAATGCAATTTCTGCAATCACCTCACTTGAGGGTACCATACGTAGCTTTCATGAAGAAACTGGCAATCATATTTTAAGACGAATCGATGAAATTGCAGATGAATATGAAAAATTTTATCAGTGTCGTTTTTCATTTCGCCGCTCAGAAGGATATCCACCAGTGATGAATGATCCGACTCTTTTCGCAGAGGCGAAAGAACTCTTAACAAAATCAGGTTTTGCTTTTCAAGAGATGGAAACCCCTTTTATGCAGTCTGAAGATTTTTCATTTTACCAACAAAAAATACCTGGATTATTTTTGTTTTTAGGGACTGGTACAGAAATACCGCTTCACAATAATCAATTTGATTTTGAAGAAGATGTTTTACAGACTGGTGTGGATGTTTATCTCAAAATTCTTCAATCGATAGTAATATCAGAATAATTTTTTTAGAAAAGAGGGAGACTAAAATGGTATCTTACGAAACCATTTTAGTCTCCCTTTTGAATTCGTCCTTTTTCTTTTCATCTATTAAGAAAACCACAATCGATAAAAGTGAATGAATCATTCTATTTTTTTAATAATGCTAATGCTTTCGCAAGTTGTTGATCCGTATCATCTGTGCTTAGATTTTCAACTACATAATCGGGAGTTATTCCTACTTTATGAATGATATTGCCGTCGGGAGAGAAGTACTGCATGATCGTTAGTTTGACCGCATCTCCATCTGGCAGTTGTTCCACACTCTGAATAATCCCCTTGCCATAGGTGATGGTCCCGACAACAGCGCCACCTTTATGATCTTTAATGGCAGCAGTAATAATTTCAGATGCACTAGCAGTGCCACCATTGACCAAAACCACATAAGGCAGGCTTGTCGCACCAGCTTCGGATTCGTAATACTGCTTATTTCCCTGACGGTCTTCCGTATAAGTTACAGTCCCTTGATCTAGCAGCAAATCCGCAACCTTAACACTGACATCCACCAATCCTCCACCATTATCCCGAAGATCAAGAACCAGACCACTCACGCCTTTTACTTCCAAATCTCTAAGTTGTTCTTTAAAATCGTCAGCTGTTTTTTCTTCGAATGAGCTAATTCGAATATAGCCTATATTCCCATCCATAACCTCAGAACGGACAGACTGCATTACGATATTGGCTCTGATAATTTGAAAGTTCAGTTCTTCTGTGCCCCTTAATATAGTCAAATTGACTTTTGTTCCAGGATTTCCTCGCATTGCTGCCACAGCTTGGTCAATGGTGTCTCCACTATAATTTTCTCCACCAACCGATATAATTTTATCGCCTGCCAATATTCCTTCCTGCTCTGCAGGAGATCCATCAATTGGAGAAATGACTGTAATCATACCCTGATCATCTGGTGCAATGGTTACGCCAATTCCTTGATATTCACCAGTTGTAGAAATCATCATTTCTTCATACTCTTCTTTTGTCAAATAGGAAGAATATGGATCTCCAATCCCCCAAAATAAACCCTTGTAGATACCCTCCATCAATTGAGCTTCATCAATTGGAATATAATAACGTTCACTGATATAGTCTTCCAACTCGATGAGTTTTCCAAATTTATTATCTAATACTTTGTAATTGTCATAGTCCTCTTTTGTAATCTTCACATAACCACCAGCATGATATGCTGCATAGTAAAAAACACCACCAGTACCAATTGCACCAACCAGCACTGCAACAATCAATAAAAATATTAGATTACGCTTTTTCATTACGAACATTGTATTATCCCCCCGGATTATCATTTATTTATTCGAAACAGTCTTTAAGACCATTTGTATTCTTACGTTCCCATTCCATTGGTTTAAATCAGGGTAACCTGCCACATCGACAGGATTTCCGTTCAAGAGCATTTCCGAAAAGCATTGGGCTTTCTGAAATAAAATATAACTTAAACCCTTCCCAGAATTACCTTGCCCCGAAAATCTAACGTGCTGCTTGCTCTCCCCCATAAAAGTAACACCCTTCGGAAGTATCCTTCTGATTTGAAATATTGGTCTTTCATTTTGACATCCAAAGGGTGCCAAACATTCCAATGCTTCCACAAGCTCAATGCTCAAATCCTTTTCTTTCATTTCTAAATCTACATGTTGCGTCATATCAAATAAACTTGGGTTTGCTTTTGCTAGCAATAAAACCTCTTGATTCAAGCAGTCATGAAGCTCCTGAAAGTTTGCTTCCGCCATCAAAAACCCACAGGCTCCAGCATGTCCTCCAAATTTAACAAAAAGGTGCTCATACTTTTTTAGCAAAGCATACAGATTAATTCCTTCTATACTTCGCCCTGTCCCTTTTAAGAAACCAGGTCCTGACTCCGTCACAATAACAGCTGGTTTGCCGTATTCCTCTTTTATTTTTCCTGCAACAATACCAGCTATACCTTCATGGATTTGTTTTTCCTGTAGTACATAAAAAAGATCACCCTCTTCGGTGGATTCTATATGAGTTTTGCACTGACAGAAGGCAATATCTTGAATTTTTTTTCGCTCTTTATTATACTTGACCAATTGACTGACAAGATGCAAAATGTCAGTTTCATCCTCATTTTTCAACAATTCTACGCCTATCTTAGCATCACACATTCGTCCAGCAGCATTGAGATGTGGTACAATAATATATGCCACATTTTCTGATTTCACATTTTCCGCTTTGAATCCTACTTCTTCCAACAATCGTTTCAATCCAGGTCTTCTTCCGCTCCGAATCATCTGCATCCCGTATTTCACTAGAGTTCGATTTTCTCCGATTAGAGGAACAATATCTCCAATGGTTCCAACTGCTACTAAATCCAATACCTCTGCCAAAATAGATTTAGTCAGTCCTGATTTCCGCTGGATTCCCTGCGCTAGTTTAAATGCAACACCACACCCTGCCAGATGTTTAAATGGATAAGTGCAGTCTTGCTGCTTCGGATTAATCAGCAAACAATTTGCAGGCTTATCATTGATATTATGATGATCCGTAACAACAAATTCTAGTCCTATTGATTTGCCAAATTCTATCTCATCAAAAGAAACACTACCGCAATCCACCGTGATAATCAGGTCAACTCCTTCTGTATGAATCCACTCAATCGCATCTTTATTGAGACCATATCCCTCATCAAATCTAGAAGGGATATAATAAATCAAATCCTTGGTCAAATGAGACAGGACTTCCCAAAGTAAACTTATGGAAGTAACACCATCCGCATCATAATCCCCATAAATACAAATCTTCTTTTTTTCTTTTATGGCTGACAATATGAAATCCACTCCTGCTTCTAAATCTTTCAGCAGGAATGGATCATATGTTAAACTAGGTTTATCTGATAAAAATTCTTCAATTTCTTCTGAATCAGTTAAGCCTCTCATTTTTAAAATCTGTTCAATTATTGGATGTATTGTTTTCATAATTAAAACCAATCCATTGGATTCTTATACTCGCCATTAACACGTACCTCAAAATGAATATGAGGTCCAGTAGAATCTCCAGTAGAACCAACTAATGCAATTACCTGACCTCTTGTTACCGTATCACCAGTACTAACAAGCAATTTACTATTGTGCGCATACAACGTAACAATTCCGCCGCCATGGTCAATCATAATTACATTTCCATAGCTATTATTCCATGCAGCCTTAATGACAGTTCCACTATTTGCTGCAAGTACGTTGGTGCCAGAAGCTGCTCCGATATCAATCCCAGTGTGCAGCTTCCTGACTTTTAAAATAGGATGGATTCGATATCCAAATGGAGAGGTAACGCGAGTACTAGATGCCGATGGCCAACACAACTCCCCACCTGCATAATCTGCATCACCTTGTAGCTTTTTAATTTCTGATACCAGTCGGTCTGCTTCTGCATTTAGTTCATCAATCTGCTCTTCTAATTGCTTATTATCACTGGCAACCGAAGCCTTTAAATTGGCAACTTCTCCCCTAGAGGCCACCAACGCCTGCTGCTTTTCTGATTCTTCTTTTTGCTGTGCCACCAATTGTTCTTGTAGTGATTCTAATTGGTTTTTTTGAGCTTCCACTTTCGCATGTTGCGCTTCCATCAATTGTAATACTTCCACATCGTTATCAAATATCTTTTGAACCATATCCATATTGCTCATGAAATCAGTTATGCTGTCAGATCCCAAAAGAATTTGAATCATGCCCACATTTCCATTTTTATACATCGCTCGTAATCGTTGATTTAGGTTTTCATTTTGTTCGTCCATTTCCTGTTCGACTAAAACAAGATTTTGCTTCACAGTAGAAATCTGCTCTTGCATAGAAGCAATATTGGTCTGAATTGTTCCAATTTCTTTTTCAGATGAATTAATTTTCGATTCCAAATCTTTTATCTGTGCATTTAATTGGCTTTCTTTCTTTTTTCCTTCTTTTAAATCAGACTGAGTCTGATTGATCTGATCTTGCACATCATCCAATTGATCTTGTTCGTTGCCCGCATAAGTGATTGCAAAGGTAAACAACGATACAAATAAAAGACAAGTTACAACATAGGATACCACTTTAACCAAAACAAATCCCCCCTCGCTCTATGTGTCCAAGAACCTTCTCATGGATATAATACTGCCACAAGCCCCAATACTAACTCCTAAAGATACAAAAATCCAAACAAGATGCTTTACCAAAAACTCACCAGGAACCATTGTGGTAGATAAGATAACAAAAATCTCCTGCCCGATTAATTCCATTATCTTATAGTAAATCAAACTGATAATTCCTACCGATGCCAATGCCGATATGATTCCGATAAAAATACCTTCCACTAAAAATGGTCCCCGTATAAACCAGTTGGTTGCACCGATATATTTCATAATGCTAATCTCTCGTTCTCTTGCTAATACGGTCAGTTTAATTGTGTTGGAAACAACCACAACAGATACAACTACCAAAAAGAAAATCACTATCATTGCACCAATTTGAATAAACTTTGTGATTTTCATCAATTGATCTACCGTGTCTTTATAATACTTTATGTCTTCAATGCCCTGAAAAGTTTTTAACTTCATCACGACTGCATCAGCTGACTCTAATTGAGAAACCGTAATCATCAGCGAATTGGGAAGAGGGTTTTCATCCAATCCATCCAGTAAATACGCATTGTCCCCCCACTTAGATTTCCAGGAAGCCAAAGCCTCATCTTTTGAAAGATAGAAGGCCTCCTTGACCCCATCCAAAGACGACAAGGTGTTAATCATGCTATTTGCTTCTTCGTATGTCGTCTCATCTAATAGATAAACCTGTATGGTATCGAACTGTTTTTTCGCAGTTTCCGATACCATATTAATATTCACAACCAGTATAAAGAACAAGCCTAAAATCAACAACATCGCTGTAATTGAGAACATAGATGCAACACTCATCGCTCTATTTCTGAATGCCTGCTTCAAAGCTTGCTTTACTGCATAAATCCAACTATTTAGCATTGCCTTTAAATCCACCCCCCCTGAACAACGATGTCAAAATATTCTCATCCTCAAAGATGCCATATCCCCCATTACTATCATCACGAGCAATGCGCCCTTTTTCAATGGCAATAACCCTTTTTCCCATTCGGTCTACAATATCCTTTGCATGCGTAACCATTACAATAGTCGTTCCTCTCAAATTAATCTGTTCAAGGAGCTTCATGATTTCCCATGCGGTATCCGGATCTAGGTTTCCCGTTGGTTCATCGGCGATGAGAACCGTTGGATTATTGATAATTGCTCTTGCGATGGCAACACGCTGTTGTTCGCCAGCTGACAGTTCATGGGGATATTTGTTCGCCTTTGAGCTAATTCCAACCAAGCTTAAAACTTGAGGAACATGCCTTCGGATGGATCTTTGGCTCATGTGTAATATTTCCATGGCAAATGCCACATTTTCAAAAACAGTTTTTTGCGGAAGTAATCTAAAGTCTTGAAAAACAATGCCTGTACTTCTTCGGAGTTTAGGAATCTGACGATTAGACATTTTTGTAATTTCCATGCCATTAAACTTGATACTGCCTCGTTCTGCATCGATTTCTTTTAAGATCAACCGAATAAAGGTAGATTTTCCCGCTCCACTTGGTCCAACGAGAAAAACAAAATCTCCCTTATCTATTTTAACGCTTACATCCTGTATGCCAATATTAGTTCCATAGGACTTTGTTACATTATTAAACACAATCATGTATGGTAAGAGTCCTTTCTTGTTTATAAAATTTGTTTTAAATCTGTACATAAAACTACACTTTATTATAATATAAAACCTGATAAGATTGAATACCTTATTCATTACAAGTTCATTACAATTGGGTGGAGAAAATTATGCTGCCTACAAATTCAACTTATTCTTTACTTCCAAATAGGAGTCGAACAGAAATGGTTTGACTTCTTTAAGATTGTATGGAATTCTACATTGGTATTCTGCTGTATAGATATATTCCTTAGGAATCAATGGAATTAAAATCCCACCCTTTAATTGCAAAAAATCTTCCATCTGTTTTTTTCTTACTCCACGATTCATCTGATTAATTACATATACAACGGATAGTCCCGCCTGTTCCAATTCTTTAATTTTTGCTAAAATCAGTTGTCCTTTCAATATTTTAGAGGGCAATGGATCAATGAAGAAAACCACCTGGTCCATATACTGTAACAACTCTTTTATATGATTTTCCATCCCTGAAAAATCGCATAAAACAACATCTCCCCAAGCCTTTTCAATGAGAAGAAGCTGTTCCTCATAAAAAACTTGATGCGATTGATGCTCAGTCGTTCCAGAATTCCAAGTCAACTTTGGTTCAGGCAATTTTACCATCCAATTGATCCCTTCATCTATATTTTGTATTTTAGAGATTAACTTTCTACTGCTATAATCCGCAAAATAGTCGTAATATTCACGTCCTGCAAAACGTTTATCAATGCCGATGGCATCGAAAATAGCGGGCTTTCCTAATTCCATTACCGAAACTTTGTGCTCTGTTTGCTCTACCAAAAAACTTGCAAAGGTACAACAGAAAAAGCTGACACCTACAGATTCAGATATTCCAATTACACCAATTCTATTTCGTAACCCTTGTATGGTTCCTTGTAATGGTCCTAATTCTCTTCTAAAAATGCGATTCAATTTCCATCCCTCCTTATCCTATGGAATTATGGTATCACATTTACATTATTTGTCAATTTATGAAATTAATTAGTCCTATGAGTATTGCGATGAAAATGATGGAAAATATGATGTTTCTCCCAAAATAAAAAAATCCTTGTAGGAGAGCATAAATTTCTTTATCTCTCTTACAAGGATTAAATGCCATAGAACGTACGATGCCAGTTTACAGTCTTTTCACCGCAGCAACAATTTCTTTTGCAGTCAAGCCATATTTTTCCATTAATTCAGCTGGTTTTCCTGATTCACCAAAGGTATCGTTCAATCCAACAAAAGCCATTTTAGTCGGACTTTTTTGTACAACTACTTCAGAAACGGCAGAACCAAGTCCACCCAAAATGGAATGCTCTTCAGCCGTAACAATTCCCTTTGTTTCCATAGCCGCTTTCACGATGATATCTGCATCAATCGGCTTAATTGTATGCATGTCGATAACACGGATATGAATTCCTTCCTGCTCTAATAGGTCTGCTGCAATCATTGCCTCATTTACCATAACACCAGTGGCAATCACCGTATAATCAGAACCCTCCTTGACACACATCCCTTTTCCAATTTGAATTTCGCTGTCTTCCTCGTAGATTCCAGGAACCGCAGCTCTACCAAGCCGTACAAAAACCGGGCCATCAAGTTTAGCAGCAGCTGTAATCAATTTGCGCGTAGACATTCCATCTGAAGGGTTAATTACAATCATACCAGGGATGGATCTCATCAATGCGATATCTTCCACTGTCTGATGACTTCCCCCATCTTCCCCAACTGTGATTCCAGCATGGGTTGCGCAGATTTTAACATTTGCTTTTGTATATCCAATTGCATTTCTTACAATTTCAAAAGCTCTTCCCGCAGCAAACATTGCAAAAGTACTGGCAAATACGGTCTTGCCAGAATGGGCTAAGCCAGCCGCTACTCCATACATGTTTTGCTCCGCAATTCCCATATTAAAGAAACGCTCTGGGTATTTCCCTGCAAAATGGGTGGTCATCGTGGATTTTGATAAATCTGCATCCAGCACAACGATATCTTCCATTTCTTCACCAAGCTTTACAAGAATTTCTCCATACGCTTGTCTTGTTGCCATTTTTTCTGACATTACCATTCACCTCCCAATTCTGCCACTGCCTTCTTAGCCTCATCTTCATTTGGCGCTTTGCCATGCCATCCAGCATTGTTTTCCATAAAGGAAACCCCTTTTCCTTTCACGGTTTTTGCAATGATCGCAGTTGGCTTACCCTTAAATTTTTTAGCTGCTTCTAACGCATCCGCTACCTCGTTTAATGAATTTCCATCAATACTAATCACATTGAATCCAAAGCTCTTAAACTTTTCATCAACTGGAGATACCGTCATGACATCGTCATTTTTACCATCAATTTGTAGCCCATTCCAGTCAATAAATGCAACTAAATTGTCTAGTTTATAATGGGCTGCCGACATAGATGTTTCCCATACAATTCCTTCTTGAAGTTCACCATCGCCAAGCAGTGCATACACACGGTTATCATTTCCATCAATTTTATTTGCTAGTGCCATACCCACTGCAGTTGAAAATCCTTGACCCAAAGAGCCAGTAGACATTTCAACACCAGGTACTTTCTTCATATCTGGGTGTCCCTGAAGTTTTGATCCTAACTTTCTAAAAGTTACTAGGTCTTCTTTTGGGAAATAGCCCCTGTTAGCTAATGTTGCATAAAGCAATGGAGATGCATGACCCTTTGAGAGTACAAATTTATCTCTATTATCTTTCTTTGGATTTGCTGGATCAATATTCATTTCTTGAAAATACAGCACCGTTAAGATTTCTGCGGCAGATAAGGACCCACCTGGGTGTCCAGAGCCTGCATGAAAAGTTGCTTTAATAATATCCACCCTAATCTCTTTTGCGATCTGTTCTAACTTTTCGTAATCAACCGACATTCTTTTCTCCTCCTATCATCCTGCTGATAACTACCTTTATCATAAAAACTGGCAATACTGCCATTCTTTTATATCTTCTTGGCTCTTGTATCAAACGGAACAACCACTCCAGCCCATTGTTGCGATAGAATTCAGGAGCTCTTTTCAAAGTTCCTGCCCATACATCGAGACTTCCGCCTACTCCAATGGCACATTTGACCTTTAGTTCTTTTTTATGGCGATAAACAAATTCTTCTTGTTTTGGTGAACCCAATGCAACACATAAAAAATCGGCCCCAGAATGATTGATTTTATTGATAATGGCTTCTTCATCTTTCTCTTTAAAGTATCCATGGTGTGTTCCTGCCACTTTTAATGAGGGGTATTTCTCTTGCATTTTTTTAGCTGCCATAGCAGCAACCCCAAGTTCATTCCCCTCACCTGGCTTACTCCCTAAAAAGAAAATGGATTGTCCTTTACTTTCTAGTTTTGCTAAAACAGAATCTAAAAAGTCAATTCCTGTAACCCTTTCATTTAATGGCGAGCCAATAATCTTTGATGCATAGACAAGCCCAATGCCATCGGGAAGAATCAAATCAGCTTGAGAGATAATCTGCTTCAATAACTGATTTTTTTCTGCATGAATTACAATTTCAGAATTTGGAGTAACAATCATTCCACATCCGTCTTGCTCCATAATATCTTCATATATCGAAAGGGCTTCCTGTCTGTTTACCATGTCTACAGGGACCCCAAGAATCTGCTTTCTTTTATCGCTTGCTATCATATCACATTCCTTTTCCTTTTTGGTCCATTATTTTTTGAATCAGCTCTTCATTTTGATCCAATTGTCCTATTAAATATCCTAAATGGTCTCTAATATTATCTTTAATCTGTTGACTCTGTTCCACAGTCTTTTCAAACTCCTCTAAGAAAAACTCATGCTTAAAATCATAAGTACTACACAAAGCCTTCATGTCTAAAGAGTGCATAAAAGAGTTAATCTTAGGATCATATGAAATGGCAATCATTGGCACATCCATGATTGCTGCATGAATCAAAGAGTGAAGCCTAACACCCACTAATATATCCATATTTCCGATAATACCTAACATTTCATTCGTTAGATATTTGTGACGGATACAGCAAACCGCATTGCCGAACCGCCCCTCAATCGCCTCTATAATCCGCATATCCTCAGAATAATGAAATGGAATCAGCACAATTTGCGCTTCATAGCGATCAATCAATTGACGAATCGAAATACAAATTTCTTCGATAAAATTGCTATCTGTTTTCTTATCTTTGATTGCAAATCCCACCGTTAATTTTCCAGTTTCCTTACCAAATCCCTCTTGTTCTAAAATTTCTGCTCCCAGCAATCGATCCTTTGGTTTGATACGAAGTACTGGATCAGCCGTAACTAATATTTCTTTTTCACCAAGTCCAATATCCACAAGTAATTCTTTTGATGCTTCATCACGAACCACAATCCCATGGGCATGCTTTAATGTACATGCTGTCATTTTTCGATTCACTTCACTGATAATTGGTCCGATTCCTTGGCTATAAATCAAAACTTTTTTCCGAAAGAAAAATGCAATCCACATAATGACTAGGTAATAAAAGATGCTTTTTTTACTGGTGACATCCTGAAGAAGACTCCCTCCACCACTAATCAGTAAATCACACTTTCTAACAGCTAGGATAATGTCCTTTATGGATTTACGATTGACAGAATGAACGCCATATTTCTGTGCAGTAAAATCAGGATTTTGCGACAGAACAGTGATCTCGATTTGTTCTAGCTTTTCCTGCAAGCTATCTACAACGGACTGCAGAATGGATTCATCACCGATATTGTTGAATCCATAATATCCTGAAATCAAGATTCGAATCATCTACCCATTCTGCCTTTCCAATTTTCGATAAATCTTATATATCATTTCAAATACGAAAATTCCTATCACTCCAAGAATAATACCAAAAACCAGTGAATATCCTGTTCGTGCTAATCCCAAATACAATGGGGTACGGATATGCATGAACGTATTATTTACACAGGTCATGCCTATAACCGAACATAACCCAAACATTACTGTCCAGAGCTTAAATCTCCTCACACAAGTATAAACAAACATGATAACTGCTGGAAAGGCAAAGAGGAATTCTTTATTTCTCGGTCTTGCAATCAAATGGTCTTCAAGCCCATTTCTAAAGAGCATCTCCAGACTGGAAACTTCAATCACTGCATCGTTTCCGGTTCTACTGATATAATAGTATCCCACACCAAGAAGAATCACGCCTGCAAGAAGCATCCACACACGAACAGAAGCATTTAACAGCTCTTTCACATCACCATATTCCAAAATACCCTGTCTTGTTTTTTGTTTGCCAAATCCAAAATAAGCTAAATATGCCAGTACAAAAAAGAGAATTGGAATCAATTGTGCCGCTTTCACCCCTCTAAAAATATCAATTTCTAGAAGGTAATTTACAGAAGAGATTGGTGCTGCCGTCATAATTCCTCCCAGTAGGGAAATAACAACACCCCCAATTAAGGTAATCACACCATATTTTGCTATCGTTCCAAGCCCTTCGTTTTGTTCTAGCCTTTCTCCAAATTCTTTTCCCTGTCTTACAATCAACAAAATTGCTAAGCAAGGGAACACCACTGCCGCAAGAAAAGAGGTTAATAGCTCTGAATAACTTGGCATCACAAAGAAGGCAGCAAGTACACCAAAACTGCCTACTCCTAAAAGGCTAAGCTTAATCCTTCTTCCCATTGGAATCACAGCACCAATTAGGAGTACTGCTGCTGCAATACCACCAAAAGCAATGGCAATTTTCTCCCATAATGCCACAAAATATGGCGGCATTATAGAGGCTTCCTGACCAATCTTTATATTATGCTTTTCTAATCTATTTTCTAAATTAGAAAATAAGCTTCTGTACTCTTCTACATTGGTTACGTATACGTGGTCATCTTTATATTCTTTGATTGGTTTGAAATAAATCAAACGAATATTTCGTTCCACCACTGCACGAAAAAGTGTATTTTCAATTTCCTTCGCTCCCTCATAACCATAATATTGATATCTATTTTGAATATAATCCCATACACTAAAAATTCTAACGGCATTATAATCCATATTCTGAACAATAGAGTTTACACCTTTTTGAGCAATATTCTGCCGCTGAGTTGTATTTTCGATTAGTCCAATTTTAATTTGGTTTTCTTCCAGATAGGATTGCATCGCCTCTATTCCATCGTCGTAACCAGGAACACACTCTCCCCCTACAATTAAGTACTGAGGTTTTACATTGAGACTATCATATTCTTTCAAAACTGCATTTAGATATTTCTTATCATTCCATCCATCATAGCTTGCTGTTCTAGGAATAATCTCCATCCCCGCATCCTGAAGCACGGCTACTTTTGACGGAAGGAGTCCCAGGTTTAAAAACATCAGCTTGGAACTTTTCATATCATCTTTTGTAACAAATCCCTTTCCTACAGAAGTCATATATTTATAATCCTGAGAATACAGTGTTTCTTTTGCCGAACCATCTATAAGCAAAAATCCACCTTGTTCCGTTTGCCAGATCAGATACTTTTCCTCAGGATATCGTAAAGTCATTGCTCCCGTTACAAAATCGAAGGCATCTGTCGAGGCCATTTCAACCAAAACATCATATTCATCAAAACCTTTTTGATACATCTTATCTATAAAGTCTGCTGGATATTTATCTTTCCAGTTTGCATCCTTCATGATATTATTCATCAATTCTGCTTCTACTGGCATGTTCTTATTCTTTAAAAGACTATCTAACGTTTCTTCGGCCAATCCAACTTTTTGAATTCCCATTGTTTGGAATTCAGAAAGCCACCAAGAAAGATCATGATCAGATTGTTCTGCCATGATTTCCATTTCAGCGTAATCCAGAACAATGTCGTATGTCTTGTTCTGTTTTTCGACTGCTATTCTCCCCCCTATAGCAATCATAGAAATAATGACCGAAACCAGAATCACAGTCAATAAAATCTTGTTCTCTTTTACCAGTAATCTCATACCCCTTGTTATCCTTTCTACATAATAAATAAGCTAAATTTTATTTTACCTTTTTTTTGGTCCTTAGTAAACAAAAAAGTATGATTCCACAACAAAACAAACGAAAAGGGAAAATCCTTTTCGTTTGTTTATTGTATCGTATATGATCCACGAACCATAATAAAAGCTTCGGTGTTGGCTTGAATTCCTCTTCCGTCTTCCTTTGGAATTAGAAGCAGATGATTTAGCCCAATTGGCGTTCCTGTCATCAAATCTAATCCTGCAGTAATATCAGAAACCCCATTGGCCCCATTATCTATAGCAGTAGTTTCTCCACTTCGAACAATAATTTCTGCACCCGCTTTTCCAAGCATTTTTTGTCCTGTGGTCATTTGTACCACCTGATAGGTGCCTGTCTGGGAACTTCCACTTGAAACAGTAGCAATTTGGGCATCTACATAACTCTTTGTAACGACTGGATCCGCTTCCGTTCCGGGTGAAGCAACCGCAGCAGCTGCTGCAACAGATAATCCAAATACAAAAACAATCACAATCATGACTATCAGTAATTTCTTCATTTATTCCTCCATCTTTGATTGTATGTCTAAAACAGATTTGATTGCTCCGGCAACCATAGCAGAAATATCAGACGCAATCAAACCGTATTCCCCAATTTTTATAGCCGCCAAATCTCCAGCAAGGCCATGAATAAAAACACCTACTTTTCCAGCAACTTCAGCCGATAAGCCTTGCCCCGCCAGCGCTCCTATCACACCAGCCAACACATCCCCACTACCTCCTGTTGCCATGCCTGGATTTCCAGTCGTATTGATCGCAACTGACCCATTTGGACTTGCCACCACCGTAGCCGCACCTTTTAGTATGGTGACCGCACCCGTTAATTTTGCCAATTCTTGAGCAGAATCAACCCGATTCTTATTGATTTCAGCAGCTGAGGAATTCAACAAACGAGCTGCCTCTCCAGGATGTGGTGTGATTACTAGCTCCGCAGTAGCGTGTTTCAAGATACTAAGTTCATCTTGAAACAGTGTTAAGCCATCCGCGTCTAAAATCACCGTTTTTTCAGTTGAGGATAAAATGTCCTGAATCAATTCTTTATTTTCTTGATTGATACCAACCCCTGGACCAGCAACAATCGCTGAAAATTGCAAGAGTCTTCCTAAAATATCTTTCTTTCGAATACAAGTTGCCTCAGGAACACCGATTTGTATTATGGGAAATAGCTCCTCAGAAATTCCGACGCTTACCACCCCAGCGCCAGCTCTTAGCACTCCTCTCGTACATAGAACTGCTGCGCCTGCCATCCCTTTCGATCCAGCAACAACCAAAACTCTTCCGAAGTTTCCTTTATGAGCATCCTGTATCCTTTTATGTATTTGTGTCCTAACATAATCCAATGTGATAAAGCTTTCTTCTTTCATTTGAAATCCTCTTAAATTCCCAAAATTAATGAAGCAAGTGCAAAATACGTTAAAACAGATACCATATCAGTTAATGAAGCAATCATTGGACTTGCCATAAGCGCTGGGTCAATTCCAAATCGCTTTGCCGCAATAGGGAGCATACTCCCTATTGTTTTTGCTGCAATTACAATTACGAGCATTGCACCACAAACGGTTAAAGCAATCATCGGTGACTGACCATCCAGCAAAATGATTCTTCCAAAATTTAATATGCTCAAAATCAAGCCAATCAACATGCTAACCCGTAATTCTTTCCACAAAACACTCAGTACATCACTTGTCTCTACATCTCCCAATGCAAGTCCACGAATGACCAAAGTCGCCGATTGGGATCCCGAGTTGCCTCCAGTACCCATCAGCATTGGCAAATAAGCTACCAATACAATAACACGGGATAATACGGATTCAAAACTTGTGATAATCCCTCCTGTAATGACATAAGAACACATCAGAAAAAATAGCCATGGAAGTCTGTTTTTTACATGTTTCCAGACGCTCATATCCAGATATTCTTCAGTGGAAACAGCTACACCAGCCATTTTTTGAAAGTCTTCTGTTGTTTCTTCATCGATGACATCCAAGATATCATCGACAGTTATGATTCCCACGATTCGTCTCTCATTATCAACAACAGGCATTGCAAGAAAGCCATACTTTTTAAAAGCATCAGAAACCTCTTCCTGGTCATCTAACACATTGACGAAAATAGTGTCTTCATGCATAAGAGACTCAATGATAACATCGTCGTCCGAAACAACTAAGGTTCTAAGAGAGACAATGCCAAGAAGCTGCCTTCCTTCGTCTTTGATATAACAAGTATAAACCGTTTCTCGATCCATACCTTCTTGTTTAATATGAGCAAGCGCCTCTGCCACTGTCATGTTTTTTCTCAGACTGATATAGTCAGGTGTCATCAAGCTACCCGCGCTTGTTTCTGGGTAATGTAAAAAGGTATTGATTAGCCCTCGTTCTTCTTTTGTTGCTTTTTCTAGTATTTTATCAACCACATTGGCAGGCAGTTCTTCCAACACGTCAATCATGTCGTCAAAAGCAAGCTCATCCAATATATATTGTACTTCTCGGTCCGTAATCACCGAAATAATTTCAATCTGATCATCGATTGGAAGATACGCAAATACCTCTGCAGAGATATCCTTCGGCAGAGTTCTAAATAAAATAATTGCTTTTTCTATTCCAAGTTCTTCAATGATTTCTTCAATGATTTCAGCAATATCTACTGTATTGGTTTTCAGAATTTCATCTCTTGCCCTGCTATATTTTTTTTCTTCTAGCAGGTTAATAATTGTTTGAATCATTGTATCCATAACAAAATCGTTCTCCATGGGCCTTCCCTCCTTCTTGCATAAACGTTTCCACGGTGTCACTGCAGGAAAATATGTAGTCCCAGGTCAATGAATTGCAACCATACTATGCTGATTTAAGAGCACTCGAAAGCTACAGTGAAAGCTAGGACTTTACTACTTTTCATTTCCATATCGTACCGCTCGTGACTCGGTCCTAAATCCATTACTCTCACTCCTTTCAGATAAAGTGTTTTACAGATTTTCTTCTCAGATTCATCACAAACTCAGAAGATTTTTTAATCATAAAAAATTAATAATGGTTAGTGCGCACACTAACCATTAAATTATACCGTATGTTTCTTTTCCATTGCAAGTACTTTAGTAAATGCGAACAAAAATTTAACAAATAAATCTTTCATATGATTTCAATTGATTACAACGTATTTTCTTTATACTTCTAAAACTGCACCTGTGTTAGCCGAAGTAACAAGTTTCGCATATCTGGCTAAATATCCCGACTTCACTTTTGGTTCTGGCTTTACATACTCTGCTTTTCTTTTTGCGATTTCTTCATCCGAAATATCTACAGCTAGTTTTCTTCCTGGGATATCAATTTGGATGATATCGCCATCTTTTAAAATGCCGATTAATCCTCCTGCCATTGCTTCTGGTGATACATGTCCAATAGATGCCCCTCTGGAAGCTCCAGAAAATCTACCATCGGTAATCAACGCAACATCTTTATCAAGACCCATTCCAGCGATAGAGGATGTAGGAGAAAGCATTTCTCTCATTCCCGGTCCACCTTTTGGTCCTTCATAACGAATGACAATGACATCGCCCTTTTTAATCTTCTTATCCCAAATTGCAGCAGAAGCTTCTTCCTCAGAGTTAAAGACTACTGCTGGTCCAGAATGGACAAGCATTTCTTCTGCAACAGCAGATTCCTTGACAACTGCACCATCAAGAGCCAAATTGCCTCTTAAAATTGCCAATCCTCCACGGTTTCGATATGGATCTTCTAACGGTCTGATGACAGTTTTATCCCGTACAGGAAGCGCTTCGATATTTTCACCAATTGTCCTACCTGTTACTGTCATGCAATCCTTGATGATTAAGTCTTTTTTTGTCAACTCATTCATCAAAGCTGGAATACCACCAGCTCTATGTAAATCTTCAATGTGGTGATAGCCACTCGGGCTCAGCTTTGCAATATACGGCGTTTTTTCGCTGATTTTATCAAATGTCTCAAGTTCTAGTTTTATTCCTGCTTCATGAGCAATTGCGGGCAAATGAAGAACCGTATTCGTAGATCCTGCCATCGCCATGTCTACCGTAATGGCATTTTGAAATGCGTTTTCTGTCAAAATATCACGAGGACGGATATCTCTTTTAACCATCTCAAGAATTTGAATCCCTGCCTGTTTTGCCAATCGGATTCTTTCTCCAGAATCAGCAAGGGCTGTACCATTGTATGGAAGTCCCATTCCAAGTACCTCTGTCAGGCAGTTCATGCTGTTTGCTGTAAATAATCCTGAACAAGAACCGCATCCTGGACATGCATTCAATGCGATTTCTTCCAATTCATCTTCGGTACAATCTCCATTTTTGTAGGAACCGATTTTTTCCATTACACTATTAAAGTCAAGAACACTTCCATTGGAATAACCAGCACGCATTGCGCCACCACTTACTACAACAGCTGGAATATTTAATCGTGCCGCCGCCATCAACATGCCAGGTACAATTTTATCGCAATTTGGAATCAACACCAAACCATCAAAAGCATGACCTTTTGCCATCGCTTCAATAGAGTCTGCAATCAATTCTCGGCTTGCAAGCGGAAACTTCATGCCTTCGTGCCCCATAGCAATACCATCGCAGATACCAATAGCTGGAAACTCCACCGGCGTTCCCCCTGCAAGAGAAACCCCTCTTTTGGCTGCTTCTGCAATGCGATCCAAATGCATATGACCTGGAACAATTTCATTTTGAGAATTAACGATACCGATGATTGGTCGATCTATTTCTTCACGAATATAACCCATTCCATAAAAAAGAGTACGAACCGATGCACCGGATGGGCCATTTTTGATTTTATCACTATTCATGTAAATCCCTCCGTTTGATATTTTCTAAGTTGTTTCTGTTAAAATAATTGAACACATTATATCCCATATTTTCTCTCAGGTCAAAATTTTTAGTAATCTGTTTGATACAGAACAAAAAAAGTTTAAGGATTATTTTGCTTTATTTCTATCACCAATTTGCCCATGCCATAATATTTTGATTTTTCTGTAAATTTATTGTAAAATAATTCTGTAGCTATATCATTTTATGGAGGTGAGTTCTTTTGAAAAGAAAAATTCTTAGTGTTTTTCTAATTTTGGCCTTAGTCGGGACCAGCGCCAGCAGTGTTTTTGCTGACACATCCTACACAGTTCAAAACGGCGATGTGCTTTGGAAAATTGCACAAAAATTTCAAACAACCTGGCAAGCCCTCGCTGATTATAATCAGCTTGAAAATCCAAATTTAATCTATGCAAATCAACAGCTACAAATTCCAGATGTTCAAACCAATGAATCGTCAAAAACGGTACCAGCAGAGCCATCACAAGTTCCACAAGAAAATAGTAATACTGATTTAGAAACAGGGATACCGTCCCAGTTTACCGAAAGCTATCATCGGCTTATTGATGCGGTAGATCAACAATACGCATACGATATTGCTTATGAGCTTTCCACCAATCCAGAATTTAAAAATTCAAGTATTGGCAGCCGGACAGCAGGTAGCGAAGCGGAACACAAAGCTGCCAACTATATTCTATCTGAAATGAGAAAGCTCGGTCTTACCGATACAGAGAAAGTTGCAACCGATGTTGACAAATGGCAGTTCAATGGTGCTTCTCTTGTTTTAGATGGAGATACTAAAGTTATGCTCCCACACTCATATGCTACTGCTGCAACTCCAGCTGCTGGCATTACCACAGAAATCGTATACGTTGGAAAAGGAACGATGTACGACTATGATGGAATTGATGTAAAAGATAAAATTGTATTAATTGACTTAGACCAAAGGGCAGACTGGTGGATTACATATCCAATGCTAGAGGCTGAATTGCAAGGCGCATCTGCTATTCTAAGTGCAAACATAGACGGATTTGCTCAGTCCAGTAAAGATGCTTTGAATTCTCAAGATATCTGTGGTCCCACAAGTATACCTTGCGTAAGCATCAGCATCAATGATTCTGACTATATCAAATCAAAACTGGAAACAGGAACTGTTACCGCAACACTCAAAGTCGACAATGAAGTGTCAGAAGGTGGGACTTCTTATAATATTATCGGGAAAATCAAGGGTAAGAGTTCTGACCAGCAAATCATTGTTGGTGGTCACTATGACATGTATTTCAATGGTTTTCAGGATGATTGCTGTGCAGTAGGCCTATCGTTAGCTATGGCAAAGGCAATGCTTGACAGCAACTATGTACCAGAAAATGATATCGTATTCTGTATCCATGGTGCTGAAGAGTGGGGCACCAGTTATTCCCAATTCGACTGGGCCATCGGTTCTTGGAATATGATTAACAAAGCACACCCTGAATGGGTAGGAAAAACATTGGCATTCGTCAATTTCGAGTTACCAGCCTATGAATTTGCTGATTATACAAGTGTTTGTTCTGCACCAGAGATGTATAGTTTGATAGACACCTTTGTCAATGACTATGCCCTTTCACCAAAACCAGTCAATTGCTTTAGTCAGGGAGTAAAAACAGATGGATATCAAACATATACCTACTCTGATGATTTTTCCTACTATGCCGCTGGTGTTCCATCTACCGTAAACGGATTCCTTCTTCAAGAGGATATGGAATCTGTATTCCCATTCTATATCGATTATTATCACTCTCAAAATGACAATTATACAATCTATAATAAGGATGTTATGGATTTTAACATTAAGTTCTATGGAGCACTTGTGTCATACATTGATGAGTCTCCTGCTTTATACCTAGATTTTACATCTCAATATGATAGATTGTTAGCATCCATTGACCAAGAATTGGCTACTGCTTCGGGTTGTGACACAGAGCAATATCTTGCAGCACTTGAAGAATTGAAAACGGCTGCATCCAATGCAAAAAACGAAATAAAGACTCTAAATAAAGCGTATTCAAACGCACTCATCGCTGGGGACAATTCACAGGCAGAAAAGCTTTTAGCCCAAGGGAAAGATCTCAACGAAAAAAATCTAAAAGCATTCAAATATGCTCAAGACGCCTTCTTAGGACTTATGTACGAGCGCCCAATCGTTCCACACGAAGCGCCACAGGAAAACATTTCATTGATGAAGGAAATCATTGCATGTCTAGAAGCTGGAGATGTCAATACAGCAGCTGACGAATACGCTTGGCAAGTAAATAACGTATTGGAATGGTATACCATGTACTTTAGTCCAGAAGTCATTGCAACACAAAACGATATGTTCTGGGGTAAAGATAATCAGGACAATCTATACTGGGGAACGGGGAGAAACTTTACACCTGCTGATGTTGAATCTGCTACCAGAGGTTTGATGGATAAGTATGATACAACAGGTAGTGACTTCACCTCAGAAATCAAAGTTTATCAGCAGGCGATTTCCGCTCAAACCAATATTTACAAAACCCAAATCAAAGAAGAAACAGCATCTATTCTCAAACTAACAGAAATGCTGAAATAATCATAACCAAATCGCTACGTTGTAAAAGTAAAAGGTTGGTAGAAGGAATCATTTTACCAACCTTTTTTCCATTTTTCGTCATTTTTTCAGGAAATATTTTTCGAACTACTTTTGAAAAATAAGGATTATTTAACAATATATTTTATAAATAAATCTATTACTCACATTTTATGGTATTTTTTGTCCTGACCTTGTACCATCTTTCTTGTGGTGCTATACTGTTTGTGTTATTACAACAATCTATACAAAAGGAAGTTTACCATGCATTTGTTACATTATTTTTACGATTATGAAGTCAAACTCAGTAAAGTTCCCTTGTTAAACGCAATCAGAAAAGGGCTTATTTATTTGATCCCTTTACTGCTGCTCGGTTCATTCTCTCTTTTGCTGACGAGCTTACCCATTGAACCGTACCAAACCTTTCTCAACTATCTCTTTGGAGAAAACTGGCAGTTTTTTTTGCAGTATATTTACAATGCTACTTTTGGAATGCTCTCTCCTATTATTGTCATAAGCATCAGCTATTCTTATATCAGCGAATTGGAATACCAAATAGAAATCAGTCCAATCATTGGGGCATTAGTATCACTCACTTGTTTTATTCTAATCTCAAATATTGATGCAACGGATTTTTCCCTGACAGCATTAGGCGTCTCCAATATTTTTCCAGCAATTATCATCGCTTCTTCGTCTAGTTACTTCTTTGTAAAACTTTCCGTTTTGAGAGCATTTCATCTTCGAGCATTTACCCAAGGTGCCAATGCAACATTTCGTTTTGCGCTGAGTTCATTGTTTCCTGCAACGATTACCATTGTAATATTTGCTATCATAAACCGCATCATTATTGAGTTTTATGGAATTTCCCATCTACAACAATACTATGCAGATCTGATAGAATCCATCTTTGCAAAAATAGATTCTCCACTCTTAGCAGGACTGCTATTTATTGGTTTGATTCATCTTTTTTGGTTTTTTGGCATTCATGGAAATAATATTATGGACTCCGTTGCACAAACTCATTTTCAACCAGGAACAATAGCCAATTATCAAGCCATTTTAGATGGGATGCATCCTTCTTTCATATTTACCAAAACCACATTTGACTGTTTTGTTTTTATGGGCGGCAGTGGAACAACAGTTTGTTTGGTGCTTGCCATTTTGCTGTTTAGCAAGTTAAAAAATTTAAAAGGTCTTTGTAAATTATCTCTCCTCCCTACGGTATTCAATATCAACGAGCTCCTTCTTTTTGGCCTCCCAATTGTATTAAACCCAATTTTTCTAGTGCCGTTTCTGGTCCTACCTATACTACTTTCTAGTATTACCTACTTTGCCATATATTTTGGACTTGTGCCATATTTGATACATTCTGTTACTTGGACCACCCCAATCTTCTTAAGCGGCTACATTGCCACAGAATCTCTTCGTGGCAGTATGTTACAACTTTTTAATTTAATCGTTGGAACCCTTTGCTACCTTCCTTTTGTTAAGCTTTCAGAACGGTCTTTTGAAGCCCAGTGCAAAAGCCATCTTCACAGTGCCTTCCAGGCCTCCCAGGCATCGGAACGAAAACGATTTTCGATTCCCTTATTGTCAAGACACGATGAAGTTGGAAATACTGCCAAGCTGCTCGCCTTGGATTTAAAAAATGCACTTACTCAAAAAGACCTTTTTTTAGAATATCAACCACAAGTTGATTATGATGGTAACACATTTGGAATCGAGGCCCTCCTTCGTTGGAGGCACCATACGTTTGGAATGATTCCGCCTCCCCTCATCGTTGATTTGGCAGAGGAAACCAGTCTGATGGATCGCCTAGGCATTTGGATTATCGAACAAGCAGTAAAGGATTCACAAAAGATACATCAACATGGATTTTCTCATATATTAATCTCCATCAATATATCCGCACTGCAATTGGAAAACAAATTCTTTGCCAAATGGGTGAAAAAAATCTTAGATAACCATAAAACTCCATACCAATCCGTTCAATTTGAAATAACTGAGCAAACTGCTTTGGCTAGAAGCGATGTGATTATTGAACAGATTGAAGCCATCAGAAAACTAGGAATTAAAATTGTAATGGATGACTTTGGTATGGGTCATAGTTCGTTAAAACACCTGATCAATCACGACTTTGATTCTATTAAAATCGACGGCAGTATTATAAAGAATATTGTTACGAACGAAAACTCTCAAGCGGTTGTCAAGTCACTAGTGCAGCTAAACAAATCATTGAAAGGCCCTATCATAGCAGAATATATAGAGTCAGCAGAACAAAAAGAAACTTTGTATGAGCTCGGTTGTACCCATTATCAAGGCTATTTATTCAGCAAACCATTAACGATTGAAAATCTCATTACCTATCTACATCAATAAGATTTTATTGTAAATGCCATGGTGTTTTGCTCAATTAAATTGCCATATCATTTTAATTGAGCTTAAAACGATATGGAAAATACAAAAAACGACAAAACGCTTGATGCATTTTGTCGTTTTTTTGTATGATTAAGAAGTGTGTTACATAAAACCAAATAATCTTGGAAGGAACAAGGATAAGCCTGGTACATATGTGGTAATAATCAAAGTAGGAATCCAAGCAAATGCAATGTAATACATTGTTGGCTTCATCATTTCATTGATTGGAGCATTTCCAATTCTTGCACCCAGGTATAAGAACGGCGCAGTCGGTGGCGTAACGCATCCAAGTCCAAGATTTACACCAAGAATCGCTGCAAAATGTACTGGGCTTACACCAAGTTGAATGACAACTGGTAAAAGTACTGGTGTACAAAGCAAGATTGCACTGGTATCATCCATAAGCATTCCAATGATAATCAAGAATAAGTTGACAAACAAAATCAAAATAAAAGTATTGTCTGTTACAGATGTCATGGCATTCAATATCATCTGAGGCACATTTTCCATAATATATAGTCTCGAAAGCATCATTACTGATAAAAGCATAATCATAATTACGCCAGCGGTGGTGGCCGCAGTAACCAGTGCACTTTTAAAGCTTTCCCCATTGAGGCCTTTATAGAACCAAATCCCAACCGGCACGGTATATACAACAGATACAGCTGCCGCTTCTGTCGGTGTTAAAAAACCACCATAGATACCACCAAGAATAATAATTGGAGCTACCATTGCAGGAATTGCTTTTGTTGTTCTTTTTCCCAACGTTTTTGCATATTCTGCAGGTGGCATTGGATCTCTCAACTTGATATCTTTACAATTTCTTAGCTGCCAAAAAGTGGTTGCGCTAAGCAGGATAATTAAGATAATACCAGGAATAATTGTGGATAAGAAGCAAGCTAATACAGACTGGCCTCCAATAAACGCGTAAACAATCATATTTAAACTAGGTGGAATCAATAGTCCAAGCAAGGAGGAGCTAGAAATCAAAGCTGCGGATACACCACGAGGATAACCTGCGGCTTCCATTCTTGGCAGCATGATAGTTCCGATGCAAGAAAGAGTCGCAAATCCACTTCCGGAAATAGACCCGAACAATGCACATGAAATAACCATAACGGCTCCAAGTCCACCTTTCACTCGTCCTACAAACATTTCAACCCAGTTGATTAAGCCTTCTCCTATTCCACTCTTTTCCATCAGATTTCCTGCTAGAATAAAAAGAGGAATCGCAACCAGAATCAACGAGCTTACCTTATTGAACCCATAAGGCAAAAGAAATGTATAATCATACCCGCCGCCAATCACGATGACCAGCGATGATGCGAAAAATGCGAAAGGAATCGGAACTCCCAGCAGCAATACAACAATCAGTACTAAAACTGCAAATACAACTAGCATACTGCTATACCTCCTTTACATCTTTTGTCTGATTCAAATCGGGTAATTTCCGAATATATGTATTGACAAAAGTTTTGATTTCATCATATAGATAGACGATATTATAAAATGTGACAAATAATAAACCAAAAAGCATGGATGATTGGGATACGGTATATGGAATTCTCCATACTGGAGTTTTGTTTCCCATTTCGATTGTCCAGCCGAATAATTGCACTGCCCAAAGAAAAAATACAAATCCCAGAACCAAACTTAGAGTATTACGAATAATTGCAATTAATGATTTCGCAAAGCCATCCGGCATCATAACAACGATAACATCTGCTTTGATATGGCTATTTTCATAACTACCATATGCAGTCCCTAGCATATATAGCCAGAAGGCGCAGATAATCAGGATTTCCTCGTAACCGAGAAAGTTCATATTTAAGGCCCTATAAATAACCGAACCAAAGGTAATAAGCGTCACAAGGCAAGCTGTAACAATTAGTCCTGCTCTTAAAAACCTTGACAGTCCAATCCAAAAGGCGGTTTTTTCCAATTTATTCATGTTCAGTCTCCTTTCAATCATGATGAAATTGAAGGGAAGGAGACTCCTTCCCTTCAAAATATTCCAGTCACCGGAGAAGAAGTTATTGTGTCTGCTCTACTTTTTCTACTTCTGCTCTCATACCATCTATTAATTCTTTTCCTAGTAAGTCTTCCAGTTTAGGCCAAGAATTATCACGAACAAAGTTTGCATATGCATCAATCTGTTCTGGAGTAAATTCAACAACATCTACACCATAATCATCAGCCAATTTTTTCTTATACACTTCTTCATTTTCTTGTGCCAAATCAAAGCTCTTTAAGCTCTGTTCTTGGAATACTTCAATTACAGTCTGCGCGTCTTCTGGGGAAAGTTTTGCCAACGTTTTTTCACTTACTACATAGCTCGTTGCTTCGGCATGAATATAGTTGATGTACATATATTTGATTACCTGTCCAACCCATGCATAGTTGATATTTGGTGTACCACCAACCCAACCGTCAACAACTTTTGTCTGAATCGCAGTAGGAACTTCTGCATATGGTACAGTGATTGGATTAAATCCTAAATCTTCCTGTGCAACACGGAAAGTAGCCATAGCAGCACTTCTTGTCTTAACCTTTTTGTTTGTGCCTGGTGTGAACATATCGGTTGGTTCTGTTACAAATCCCATTCCGATAAATCCTTCTAGTACAGTTCCAAGGAACTTAACTCCATTTTCTTCCGTCAGTCCACCAATCACACCAGATAAATAAGAATCTGGAGCAAATAATACTTTTGCTTCGTCAAAACTCTTTGCATAATATGGTACATAAGCTGCACCTAATCTTGCATCCAAAGCATCTGGAATTGTAATTTGACCAAGATCAATTGTTCCTCTTACGATTTCTTCATAGACAGTTTCGTATCCGCCAAGCTGGCTTGCAGGGAAATATTCAACTTCTACTCTGCCTTCTGTACGTTCTTTTACTAATTCACAAGCTTCTTCATTAAGTCCCGTTGCGATATGCTCTAACGGAGCATCTGATGCCAGTCGCAATACAATTGGGCCGGAAGAATCCGAACCAGATTCAGCATCACCGCTGCCGCTGTTACTTCCGCATCCAGCAAACCCGGTTACGGTCAAAGCGACCGTCATTAATAATGCAAATACTCTCTTTGATTTCATTCTTTCTCCTCCTTAAAAGCTGATCTAATATGAAATACGGTAGCCTATCCGCTTTCATTTGATCACTTTCCCTTTTTGTAAAAAAAAATATTAGCCCATTAAACTAATATTACGATTATTCAGAAATTTCGCAATACCTTTTCGGTATTATTAAGAGTGTATTGAATGAAATTTTAAGTTATTTTAAACTTGGCACTGTTTATTTAAATGAAATTTAAATTTCCTGTTTATAGCTTTCCTGATATCTTTCTATTTTTTCACAGGTTTTTTCTTCTCCTGGTAGAACCAAACTACCCAATATAAATACCATACAATTCAAGGCAAGTGCCCATATTGCACAAAATGTCGTATACCAATCAGTCAAGGAAACAAGACCAACCAAAGAAGTAATACCTACAGCTAATCCAGCTGCCGCAGCCTTTCCATTCGAACGTTTCCAAAACAATGCTCCCCATGCAGACACAAAAACCTGTGCGGTTCCACCCATGCCAATGGTACCCGTGTTGATAATCATTTCCGAATTATTCAATAACAACAAATAGGCAGCAGCCGAAATAACCAGTACCGCCCATTTTCCGATTGATACTAATTTTCGTTCCGTTGCATTTTGATTAAAATACCGTTTATGGATATCAATGGTATAGATCACTGCTACGGCTTGGATTTGAGAGTTTGCGGTGGAAAGCGCTGCAGATGCGACTCCACAGAAGAATAGTGCAGAAAGCACTGCATCACCATAATGCCAAAGCATAACAGGAATAATACTATCCGACTGAGCAAGGCCTGGCGCCAATACAATTCCTGCACTTCCAGCAAAAAGTGTTCCGATGCATTGGATTGCTGCGATAGCAATAAATATTGGTATCAAATCAAAGGATTGTTTCTTTTCAGCAGCATAGCATCGAATCCACATAGGCGGCCCCATCAAAGCTCCTATAGGAACTGCGATGAACATTCCAATCCATAGTAATTCTCCTGCATTCCCTTTTGGACCTGGCAAGGTAACATTTTTCACATTCAGTTCGGTCACAGTTTGAAAAACATATTCAATACCGCCAGCTTTATTCACTAAATAAAACCCAATTGCAATCATAGAAATAAACAGACATATGCTATAGAAAATATCAGTAAGCGCAACCGCTCTGAGACCGCCTGCCCATAAATAGATAATAATAATCAGATAAAAAATCAACCCAGAAACACGCCATGGTATCATTCCATTGGAAGCGATTTCAATAATATAAGCTCCTCCAGACAGTTGAATCTGAAGATAAGGGATTGTAAATACAATCATAACACCCGTCACAAGAAAATTTAGCATTTTATTGTCAAAGATATCGCGAAAAAAGTCAGTTGGTGTCACATATTTATGCTGCTTTCCGTAAAACCAGATTCTCTTGCCAACTACCATAAATAAAAGTCCGAATAGAACATCCCACCCAATGGCCGTCATGTACACTGGTCCCATTTCATAGAAATACCCGCTTGCCCCTAAAAAAGCAAATGCACTCATCCAAGTTGCATAAACAGTAAAAAGAAACATGAAGGAGGGCATCCTTCTGCTCTGTAAAAAAAAGTCCTCAATGGTTGGAACCGATTTGTTTCTTGCAAGTTCAGCAAAAATCAAAGGAATAAATGTAAATACAAAAACAATGAGTAATACGGGTGTAGATGCTGCCATTGTAAATCCTTCCATGTAGAATCGAATTATTTTGATATTTCACTTTATTATATCATGATGTTATTTTATAATGAAGTAAATAATAATCTAATTGTATGGGAGGAAGAAATATTTGTATTTACCCAGTTTAATTTTTGCATTCATCATTTTGACCTTGCTTATGTCCTTCGTCTATTTTTACATGTTTGCAAGGAGTCAAGAAAGATATATTAGATATTGGGGGCTATGCTGGGTAGCCTATTCTTTTAGTTTACTGTTTTTGATCCTATCAATACATAACAATACAGTCACACTCCTTGAGCTCCGTAAAATTTTTGATTTGGCAAATATTTTGTTTCTGCTTTTTGGAGCTTATGCATTCATGCACACACAAATTCCTTCCTATTGGTATCGATTTGCATTGTATCTAACCATGTGGCTCGTGCTTGGAGTTTATTATAATTTTGACCACCTTTCCATTTATTTACCAATGTCCCTATATCAAATGATTGTTACTTTTGTACTTTGCTATATTGTGTTTAAATATTGGGAAGTTCCAGCATTTGAGAAAGGGCTTTGTGCCACGGTGTTTATATTATGGGGAATTGGAAAAGCTATGCTTTCCATCATCGAGGTGTACTACTATAATCTCTCAACCTTATATCTTTTAGAAATCATCTTCTCAAATATTTTGAACTTCTCCATCTTTATTATATATCTTCAAAAAACAAAAGAAGAGGTTACTATGGCAGATCGGCTATACCGCATTATTGCAGAAAATGCCTCTGATGTGATATTCTATTATACCTTGAATCCAAAACCTTCGTTTACCTATGTATCACCTTCTGTAGAAACGCTTACTGGCTACACTCCAGAAGATTTTTATCAAAATCCAAGATTTTATTTAGAAATTGTTTCCTCAGAATATTTTGAAGAAGTTCAATACCTATTTAGTGGTCGACTTGCCGCTCGAACAAGCAGTACTTATCTCATTAACCATCGAGGCGGTGCGCAGTTTTGGGGAGAATTTAACTGCTCGGTCTTAAAAAAAGAAAACCAACCAGTTGCTGTGGAAGGAATCATACGTGATGTAACAAAAATGAAAACTGCCGACAAACAAATGCGTTCCTCCAAACAGTCCAGAGATTTACTGCTATCATATATTTCTCACGAATTGAAAACACCCATTACATCGATATTAGGATATGTCAATGCATTGAACGATGGGACTCTCAGTGAAGCAGAAGATAAAAAATCCGCCTTAGAGATTATTTCATCAAAAGCATTGTTATTAGAACATCTGATCAATGACCTGTTCCAGCTTTCAAAGCTGGAAAGCAACCAATTTTCTTTTGATTTTATGCATCTTTCAGCAGATGATTTGTCTAGGCAACTCATCGATCAACACTTATTAGACATAAAATCAGCGCAGATTAAACCAGTCATCGAATTTGACGCGGTCGCGTTAAAAGGCAAAAACATTATTGCTGATCCAAAACGGATTAATCAAGTTTTTGGAAACATTGTTTTCAATGCCATCAAATATACGAAGCAAGATGATTCCCTTAAAATTCGATTCGGTACTGACCATGACTCAAAAAATTATGTGGTGTCCATTTGTGATAATGGAGCTGGCATCCCCGAAGAAGACTTGCCGTATCTCTTTGATCGTTTTTTTAAATCACAATCCAAAGTGATCCGAAGCGGAATCGAAAAGGGTAGCGGATTAGGGCTCACAATTTCTAAAGAAATTATCAATGCCCATGGGGGTACCATATCTGCAAAAAGCAATATAGATAAAGGCAGTACCTTTACGTTTACAATCCCAATTTATTTTGATTGATAAAGGAGAAAATTATAATGGCCGGAGAAAAAATACTTATCATAGATGATGAAAAACCAATCAATGACCTGATTCGATCCTATCTACTGAAAGAAGGGTTTATTCCACTGTCTTCTTATACTGGAAAAGACGCCTTAGAATTGATTCGTGCCGAAAAGCCTGATTTAATCATTCTGGATATCATGTTGCCTGATACAGAAGGCATTGATCTTTGTTTAGAAATCAGAAAAAGCAACAATTCACCCATTTTATTTCTAAGTTGTAAGTCGGAAGAAATCGACAAAATCATCGCACTTTCAGTGGGTGGCGACGATTATATGACAAAACCATTTTTACCAGGAGAGCTGATTGCAAGAGTAAAAGCCCATCTTCGTCGTTCCAAAACACCAACTGGATCCTCACTGTCTCAAGCAGAAGAACTTTACGAATTTCCTGGGCTTAGTATTAATATGCAAACAAGAGAAGTGCTTTCTGACGGACAGCTGGTCAGCCTTACAGCAAAAGAATTTGAGATATTACAGCTCTTTGTTGAAAACCCAAAAAGAATTTTCTCTGCAGATCAAATTTTTGAATTGATTTGGAAAACAAATAGCTTGGGAAACGACTCTCGTACTGTTATGGTTTATATTAGCACATTACGAAAAAAATTGGATAAGAGTCCTGACAATTCAACTTATATCATAAGTATTCGTGGTGTTGGCTATAAGTTCAATCACAAATTACTAGAAAAAAGTTAACGGCTCCTCCCCCAATTATTTCGATACGCAAAAATCATGACTAGGCAAATATAAAACCACCAAAAAAGGATATATGCATATAAAAACGGCACACCCAAAACAAAGGGATATGCTTTTTTTCCGAATATAAAAATACCGGGGAACTCAATCGCTGCAAATCCAAGTCCAATCAACATCCATATTATGATTTTCATTTTATTTCTTTTCTTTTTCATAAACATGCCTCATAATGTTCTCAGCAAAACGCTGAGCTCTCTCATCAATTCCATCAATCGTCACCAAACTTCCTGCACTATTTGCTGTTTCAAGCATGGCAAATCGACTTGGGAGCATAAACGTCTTATTCATGTTAAGTCCACTAATCAATTGCTGTGCAACAATGTCACTTCCACTATATCCAGATACTACAATACTAAATAAATACTTATCATAAAATTTTTTCATGCGAAGCAGTGCTGTCAATCGATTGATGAAAGCCGAAAGATTTGCACTAATTGCATCATTGTAATTTGGGCAAAGCATCACCAAAGCATCACACTCTAATACTGCAGGATATACTTGCTCTACAATCACTCCACCGTAAATGCAGTGTGCTGTTTCACCAAAGTGACGACACGTAGTATACGGACAACCAATACAATCCATCACCGCACCATTTCTCAAAGAAATCTCTGTCACGTCACATGGTTCTAGATACTTTTCCACCAGTCGCCATAGATTTAATGTATTTGACTTCTGATAGTTACTAGCATGCAACACCAATATTTTAGGCCGCTTACTTTTGGGCGGCTGATGCTCAATTAGCTTTCTAACCAATTCATGCCCTGAATACAGGTACGCTTGTAAGTGATCCACATCCAATCGTCTCGCTACAACATTATAATTATCTAAAGACCTTGTCCCTTCTACTAAGGGTTTTCCGGGAAACGAGCAGCCGGCGAGATTTGCACTAAAAGTAAGGTCCCTTGCCACTGCCTTTGTAAACAGTTCACTGTTTCCATCTATAATGATACCCCCAACACTTCCCTCAAGGCAAGTTCGATCCAATCGAATTTTTTTTATAATTCCATAAAGTTCTAAATTAATCCCCGACTCACCAAGAGAAATTGCAAAAAGAATCTTTTTATTCTGCAAGACATCAAATTCTTCCACGGTTGATATGGTTTGATAAGAATGCCCTTGCAAACTTTTTTCCACAATCTCAGTCAAACGCTTCGTTTTTGATGCTTCCCTGCAATGGGGCTTAATCACAATAATCTCTGACATACATGCACCTCCGTCATATATTCCTCATGAATGATTGATTCAATGCTACCGTATTTTTTTCAAGGTTTCATATGCATGGTGTATTCTTTGAAACAATGGTTTAGGCAATGGAACAACCTCTACCTCAACACCTGATTCAGTCATTCTATTTTTTGTTCCTAAAAAAGCAGAACCAAAATAGACAGAACTATAGTGCCACGCACCCTTTACGGTTAGAATAATCGAAATCGCTCCAGACGATAATGCTGGCGCAATATATGGTTTATAACCTAACTGCCTTGTTTTTAAATTAGCTTCAACTGCCAAGGTAGTTAATTCACATGAAAGTTCATCATTATATTGATTAATACTGTTTGCGATAACCAAATCCTTGCCATGAGGCCCAAATGCTCTTCCTTCAGATAAAAACAATTCAAATCGGCTATCTTTCTTCGCAAAATATGCAGCTCTGCTGTTCATCACACCAAGTCCATATCCTTGCACTTGATTTTTTCCTAGGCCCTTACCATCAAACTCACCCTTTGAGTTACAATTGCTCTCATAATATGCAACCCGGCAAAGAGGGTCTACAGGATCAGAGACCACTGCAAATAATCCCTGAAAGTGGTTTTTTCTTGCGAGCTTGGCATATTCGGTTATAATTTGACGATTGGCTTCAAACTGAATCATACGAACATCCTCCACCATATCTCCAACAGGAGGTACCGATTTAGATGCGCAAAAAACAAATACATCACATTGAAACAGCGAATCTTTATCAATCAATTCTACTTCAGGAAACATGGAATATTCCCAGGGAAACGAGGTTTGATTCATCTCATATTCATAGCGCCTCGCCATATTTCCATTGTTATAAATTCCAATCGTGGAAATACAATCGCCACCCAGCAGTTTCAATCCCGTTAGCAAAGTTCCGCCTACATCTCCTAGGCCTAACAAATGGATACGCTTCATTCCCGATATCCCAAAGGGTGAGCAGTCAGGAGTCTCTACCTCTATTTTTTCTTGTTCTGTCAGCAAAGCATATAAATCGTACATATTTTACTCCATTCTATACCTACAGCGCTAATGGTTCTATCACAAAGTTTTTTAACCGTTTCAGACTCTCAATATCATTGGCCATATAAGAGGACGGTGGCAAATTCAAATCGTATTTCATGTTCATTCCCTTGTCAGGATATCTAGGCGAAACCAAAGCCTCGCTCAAACGATGCATGGTCAAATTTCTTTCATAAATAATCTGGTATTCTTCCTCCAATGCCAGTAAAATCGTTTTTGCATTTTCCAGACAAGTTAGAGAAAAGTCATACAGTGCATGTTTTGGCACATCCATTAAAAACCTTGGCGCAACATAGGGTAAAATAAGATTGATAGATGGAATCAGTCCCGCATTATCATGGTCATCCCGACTTACACCATCTCCACCAACGAAGGGATAAAAGCTAGATTCATCAAACCACGTTCTAAGATTCGGTATAAAATAAACCCAATCCGTTTCCCTACCTTGTATAGACATCAGATCTTTGCCTCTTCCAGAAAGTACACCCACCACAGTTTTCTTGATTTCAAGGTTTTCTTGACGAAATATTGGATCTAACTTTTGCATTCGGTACCCATTATGAATCAAGTCATCAATCAGCAAAACTGGCATGCAGAAAGATTTTATCGTTCTAATCTGATTGATTAAAGGTGCATAATAAGGCAATTCGGTGATTTGAAAATGATTTACTTCTGAATCATACTTCTTTTCAGTATGCAAAGACTTTGTTACTGTGTTAGGCACTGCCATTCCTCGAAGAATTTTTCCAAATGGGACACACATTGACTCCCCAAGTTTTCTTACCGTTGAAGGTTCACTAGACACACGATTCATATTTGTAATTTTATTTACAATGCGTTGATTCATTAAGTTCGAATCAATGGAAAGTACTAAACTGCCCGGATAAAGATTCGAAACAGCTTGTTGCATTTTTTTGTGGCAGAAATCTATTTCATTGAGGATTCGTTTGTTTTCATGAAACGGCTCTTTTACTGTTGTCAAAATATCTCGAAACAACGCAACTGGGAATTTCATGTCAACTGCATAAAGTGGTTCCCCATGATTTATTTTCATCAGCTCTACAAAGCCTTGACGCTTTAAAAATCCGATTCGCTCTTCAGATAGTGTTTCAAATGGATTGTGGTAAAGCGCATACGTATAATCATTGGATAGACAATAAGCCATTGCTTCTGTAAATGCCAGCTGTAATAAGTTGTCTACCGAAGATTCACTTGCCATATCAATACCGGAAATCACAATCAGCTTCCCCGATGTCATGCGTCTAATGCGAGAGGTAACTGTTACATCCATAAATTCATGATATAAATCTGCCATATTTATCTCATGAAAAATACAAATGGCAGCAGGCTTATTCATGCGCTTACCATCACGAATCAATATCGCCTTTGTATCCTTTTTCATCAGGTATGCTCGAAGGCCTTCTTTATTGTCATTTCCTTTAAAAAAGGTGCTGGCAATTTCACGAGCAATTTCGGAATAGAAATTGGATATCATCTCAAAGTGTATCTGTTTTGGTCCCATAATCGGTTTAAATTGGGGTTCTCTCAAATACAAACTATTGTCATAGATATAGTTTTGAACCACTGGATCAATCAAGTTTGAAATATCCCGATTTTTATCTAGGTTTTCTCTAATTCGTTCGGATGTAATCTCTTCCAATTCTGCTGGCAAAGAAAGTTCGATGGTTTTACCAGTTAGTTTCTCGTATTTATCCTTTTTAGCAATTCTTTTTCCTTCAGAATCATACTCAAATCTCTGGAAAATAATGTGAGGAAAACCATGTACCGAATCTTTTTGTGGTGAATCTAAATAAGAAGACGCATTATCAATTACATCGCTTCCTACAACAATGTAAACTTCTCTCTCCGAAAAAATAGATTTTAGACATTTTAAATCAGCTGGATTTCCAATGTTAATCTGCATTTCGTCTGGAAATAAAAAGACATCCTTTTCATCGGCAATGGACATCTGAATAATCTTTCTGCGAATCAGTTTAGGCTGAGTCCGTCTTGACCAAAAAAATTCATCCATTGCCAAATAAACCTCGAATCCAAGATTCTTTATTTCTTTTAGAATTCCCTTGTGACCTGTTGAAAACGGATCAAAGCTTCCTGGGAAAAATGCAATTGGTTTCAATTCAGGAAAATCAAACCTATGATAATAAAACAGATAGTCAGAAATAAATCGATATACATGGTTTTGTGCAGCTGCATTGTTAAAAAAAGCAAGTTGATCTTCCTTTTGATCCATGCTAAGCATCAGCATCCGCTTGTATATAATGGTAAAAATATTTTTTTTATCCTCTAAAGAAAGCTTATTGGTTCCAAAAATATACTGCCCAATCACAAGAAAGGCTTCCTGACTGACTGCCTGATGATAATGAGATAACCCCTTTAATATCAGTCCTAGAAGTTGCTCTCTTCTACGGCAAACAATAGAAGTGCTTTCATAAAATCTATTTTGATAGTCTGGATAGTTTTGCACCATGATACCTAATGTATCCAAAGTGACAGAACAAACTTTATCATTATTGCTATTCAGCATTTTTTCTAAGTCTAGAATCAATTCATCCAATTCATTTGGATGTAAGTACATGGCAAGTTCTCCCAAGTATTCTGGTATGTATTTTGAAAATTCGTATTCTCCAATTTCAAGTCCTTTGCATAATTCGACAGCAATTTCATTTTTCTGATCCATCATGAGTAGGGGCAAAATTGACAAAAGTGCCTTTCCTGCCGAGTGGCGAACAGCAACACGCTCACTTACCTTAATTAGGTTAGATAGATGCGTTGCAACTTGAAGTACCTGTCCTCGAAATCCGTTTTTTACTTGACACAATAAGATATCGATATTTACTGATTTTACAATCCAAGGTGTAGCCACTTTTAAATTCTCTAAAAACAGTTCCGAAATCACGTCTGGATCCTGAAACAAATATTTTTCTGTGTTCTTCTGGTTTTCTAGAACTATATGCAATTTTTTTTGTATCTGATATTTTAGAAAAACAACACTGATTCCTTGTTCTGAATCAATATCACAAATGAGTCTCCCAACTTCCGGCACTATCTCTTGAAGCCTAGGTTCTTCTGATGCCATATGGGAAATGAAACGAAGAGCTGCTACTTTTACTTCAATAGAATTCCGTTTCATCATTTGTAAAGCAAATCGACCAAGTAATTTTTTGTCCTGATCATCGCAAACATGGAAGGGTAAACTCATAATAGAATCCAGTAAAACAAATGCGGTCGAGTCCGAATAAAACTCTCGGTGATACTGATCCAGAAAGCACTTTAAAAACTTTTGACATTCTTCTAATTTGCAACGTTCTAACACAGAAGACACCAGTAGTTTTAAGGTATATCCAATCCATCGCCTATGCTGTTCGGTTACTTTATGATCAGGATAAATCATTAATCCCAAATAAAGCTCCCAAAGATCAATCGCTGAAACTTCATTTATTTCTCTCGTTACTCCTTCAGGAAGTTCTTTTCGATACTCTTCATCATAGTGAATCAAAATATTGCCCATTAAAGTAGCACTTTGTCTTCTAATATCACCTTCTCGATGCATGAGTAACTCGTATAAAAACTGTAACGTAAGCGTCTTTTGTTTTTGCGTCATATAGGAAAAATACTCTTGCATAATATTCAAATAAGCTCTCATATTTTTCCAATTCGTTTCACTTCTTGCCGCTTCAAGAAGATTGCAAAACGAAGTATCATCGTTCATCTTATGCATCACAAAGATATTATGCTGAATCGCCAAGTATTTTAGATGCTTTACAACCTCTTCAGGTTGAAATAAAGCAGCATCTCTTTTTTCCTTGGCAATCACATCCTGATTAGACAAGTCCAGCTCTACACCAAGATTATCCATGTAATCTTCAAAATCTTTTAGTTTTGCATACACTTTTGCATAACGATTTCTCTTTGCTTCATCTACATTGTCCAGTTTACTTAAGATAATGTCAAAAGCTTCATCTAACGTATAATAATGAACAAAATCTTTTCCGTTTTCATCTTTTTTATTTTTCACACGAAAATCAGCATAAATCAGCACCAAAGACTCTACAGACAAATTTTCCAACTCCAAATCCCAAGTAGAATGATTTGTTGCGATACGTCCTATTGTGGGCAAATGATTTTGCCGGAAATACCAGTCCGTATAATAATAATGAAGATACGGAATTCTTTTTGATTCTTCTGGTTTGCATCCATACTTTCCTAAATCATGCCCGAAAGAAGCTCCAGATACCAATGCCAGTTCAATTGGAATATGTAATAGCTTAAGCTGTCTTCCAACATGCATTCCAATATGATGAACCCCTGCAATATGTGCTAGTGTTTTATATCGAGTTGTTTCCGTTCCAATTCTCATAAACTCATATATATAAGAAGTATCAATCAGCTGCATCAATCTGCAGTATTCTTCTTTCAATTCAGATTCTACGATTTCACTGTCTTTCAAAAAATCAAAATGAAATTGTGGATGAAACCTCATATAATCCTGCTCTTCCCTCAATAAGCTCCTTAATACTTCAAGGTAGAACAATCGCCCTTTATCAAATTGAATACTGGAATTAAATATCACAGTGTTTGGAAACATCTCAGAAAGAATGCTCTGATATATGTAAGATAGCCACCCTTCAGTTGGCTCTTTGGACATGGTTTTCAGTATGGGTCTGCAAAGAGTTAATACAGCCTCACAACCAACTGGATTTCCATCTATAACATGCTGAAGATAATCCTTCCATGATTGGGATTGCAGTAACTCCAACATTGTCTTTTTTAAAATTGAAATTTTACTCAATAAATCTTTATCGGTCAGATATGATGTCAGTTTATGATTTAACTCATGAGACATTTTCTTATGCATAGCCATCCCTCCGGTTATCTGCATTACTCCGACGATATATATTATTACACATATTATGCAGTTTTTTATCCATATTTACAATAGATATTGCTTACATGAAACACATATTTTTCCTACAAATCCCATCTGTACGATGCTAGGTCGAATCTGTCTTAATTTTTTCAATATTCTGATATTTCCTGTTTCTGTCATTTTTTTGTCTCGTAAATAAGACTGTTTTTTTCTCATTTCTTATACCCAATACTCAGTTTTTTCATATTAAAAAATGCATTCAAATATTCCATCCCGTCATAATTGTTAAAATTTCAATAATTTTTATTCAAAGTTACTCAAAAAACCAAAGTGTCTTCTAACAAAATAAATAATATCATCTATGAAATGCATTGAAATTCAGCTTTTTCAGAATATTATAACATTGTAAAAACATTGTATTTTATTTGCATATTTATTGACTACCTTTTGGCGTTATGATAATGTATGGATGAAAGAAAACTTACTTTTTATTACATTTTTAAAAATAAAAAATAGGAAAGAGGAGAACAAAAATGTCAATCAATGTACAAAAGTATCTAGACGACGTTAAGAAGAGAAATCCAGGCGAAGTTGAATTCCACCAGGCGGTAGAAGAAGTTCTTGAATCAATCGCTCCTGTATTGGAAAAGAACCCTCAATATGTTGAAGCTGGTATCGTAGACAGAATGCTTGAACCAGAAAGACAAATCATGTTCAGAGTTCCTTGGGTTGATGACAACGGTAAAGTACAGGTTAACAGAGGATTCAGAGTTCAGTTTAACAGTGCTATCGGACCTTACAAAGGCGGTCTTCGTTTCCACCCATCTGTATACCTTGGAATCATTAAGTTCTTAGGCTTCGAACAGATCTTCAAAAATTCCCTCACAACATTACCAATCGGCGGAGGCAAAGGTGGATCTGACTTTGATCCTAAAGGAAAATCCGATGCTGAAGTTATGAGATTCTGCCAAAGCTTTATGACAGAGCTTAGCAAATATATTGGCGCTGACACAGACGTTCCTGCTGGAGACATCGGTGTAGGCGGAAGAGAAATCGGTTTCATGTTTGGACAGTACAGAAAAGTGAGAAACGAATTTGTAGGAGTTCTTACTGGTAAAGGTATTGGCTGGGGAGGATCCCTTGCTAGAACTGAAGCTACTGGTTACGGACTTGTTTACTTTGTAAGAGAAATGCTTAAGGCAAACGGAAAGAGCTTTGATGGTCAGAGAGTTGTAATTTCTGGTTCTGGAAACGTTGCAATCTATGCTTGTCAGAAAGCTCAATCTTACGGTGCAAAAGTTGTTGCTGTATCCGATTCCAACGGTTATGTAATTGACGAAGATGGTATCGATGTAGCTACAGTACAGAGATTAAAAGAAGTTGAAAGAGCTAGAATCAGCGAATACGTAAAAGCTAGACCAAACGCAAAATACGTTGAAGGTGGTTCCGTATGGGATACTAAGTGCGACATCGCTCTTCCTTGTTCCACTCAGAATGATATCGACGAAGAAACTGCTAAAAAATTAGTTGCTGCTGGATGCTATGCAGTAGGTGAAGGCGCTAACATGCCTTGTACAAACGAAGCAGTTAAATACTTCATTTCAAAGAAAGTTCTTGTTGGACCTGCTAAAGCTGCAAATGCTGGTGGAGTAGCAACTTCTGCTCTTGAAATGTCTCAGAACAGCCAGAGATTAGAATGGACTTTCGAAGAAGTTGACGCTAAGCTTGATAGCATCATGACTAGCATCTTCAAAGCTTGTGACGAATCTTCTAAAGAATTCGGAATGGAAGGCAACTATGTAGTAGGAGCTAACATCGCAGGATTCCAGAAGGTTGCAAAAGCTATGCTTGCACAGGGAATTATCTAATCGAAAGATTTGATGACAATAACAGATTAACAAAAAGAGAACGGGAATCCCGTTCTCTTTTCTTCTTTCTTCTACCCGACTTATGTCACCTGATTTCAGTCTAGTCGGTTTATATGGTTCTAAAAAGTAAAACTATCATTTTTCATATCGATAATAATGTTTTCACCGTCAGACACCTCACCTTTGATTATTCTAGTCGCAATTTCTGTTTCAATGTGTTTTTGCAAGTACCGTTTGACCGGTCTAGCTCCGTATGCTGGCGTATATGCTTCCTCGGCAATATACCGTTTTGTCGCATCTGTCAACGTAAGCGTGATGCCTCTTTCTTTTAATTTTTCTTGAATATGAATCATAGAGATGTCTATAATTTTTGTAATTTGTGCTTCTGTCAATGGAGAGAATACAACAATATCATCAATTCGATTCAAAAATTCTGGTCTGAAGTGACGTTTCATTTCATTTTCCACACGTTCTTTTACTTCTTGTGAAATCGAACCATCCTGTGCAATATGATCTATCAAATATGGACTTCCTATGTTTGATGTCATAATTACAATTGTATTTTTGAAGTCTACCGTTCTCCCTTGATTATCTGTTAAACGACCATCATCCAAAAGCTGAAGCAAAATATTAAAAACATCAGGATGAGCTTTCTCAATTTCATCAAATAAAATGACGCTATATGGTCTTCTTCTAACCGCTTCCGTCAATTGTCCCCCTTCGTCATATCCAACGTACCCGGGAGGAGCACCTACGAGTCGAGAAACCGCATGTTTTTCCATGTATTCAGACATATCGATACGAATCATATTTTTCTCCGAATCAAAGAGAGCCTCTGACAATGCCTTTGCAAGCTCAGTTTTTCCGACCCCAGTCGGTCCTAAGAAAATAAAAGAGCCGATTGGTTTCTTTGCATCTTTGAGTCCTGCCCTTGCCCTTAAAACAGCCTCAGAAACTGCAGTAACTGCATCCTCCTGACCAATAACCCTTTGATGAAGAACTTCACCGAGACGTAATAATTTTGCCTTTTCAGCCTCTACAAGTTTGCTCACTGGAATGCCTGTCCATTTCGACACCACTTCTGCGATTTCTTCTTCTGTAACCTCTTCTTTTAGCAATCGTTTTTCATCTCCACCAGTTCCAACCGTCATCTCTTCTTCCAGCTTCTTTTCCAAAGAAGGAAGTGTTCCATATTTTAGTTGAGCAAGCTTTTCCAAGTCATATTTACGTTCAGCATCTTCGATTTGTAACTTCACATCCTCAATAAGCTGTTTGGTATCTTTCAAATCTGTTATTGATTTTTTCTCATTTTCCCACTGCGCACGCATAGCGGAGTTTTGTTCCTTCAAATCCGAAAGTTCCTTTTCAATGAGTTCCAATCTCGTTTTTGAATTCTGATCATGCTCTTTTCCAAGTGCCTGTTTTTCAATTTCCAGCTGCATAATTTTTCTTCCAATCTGATCTAATTCAGATGGCATGCTATCTATTTCAGTTCTGATTTTGGATGCAGCTTCATCCATTAAATCAATTGCTTTATCTGGTAAAAAGCGGTCACTAATATATCGGTCTGACAGACTAGCACATGCAATCAAAGCATTGTCAGTAATCCGTACTCCATGATGTATCTCAAATCGTTCTTTTAATCCTCTTAGAATTGAAATCGTGTCTTCTACTGTGGGTTGATCCACTAGGATTTTTTGGAATCGGCGTTCCAATGCAGCATCCTTTTCAATATTTTTGCGGTATTCATCAAGCGTTGTAGCTCCAATACAATGTAATTCACCTCTAGCAAGCTTCGGTTTTAACAAATTCCCTGCATCCATTGCACCTTCAGCTTTACCCGCACCAACAATGGTGTGAATTTCATCAATAAACAGTATGATTCTGCCGTCCGATTTTTCAATTTCATTGAGCACTGCCTTCAAGCGCTCTTCAAATTCACCGCGAAACTTTGCACCTGCAATCAAGGCACCCATGTCCAATGCATATATCGTTTTATCCTTTAATCCTTCTGGAACATCTCCGTTGAGGATTCGCTGTGCCAATCCCTCGACAACCGCTGTCTTTCCAACGCCTGGTTCTCCGATTAAGACAGGATTGTTTTTTGTTCTTCTGGATAAGATTTGAATCGTGTGTCTTATTTCGGAATCCCGCCCAATCACAGGATCCAATTTACCCTTTCGTGCCAAATCCACAAGGTCACGTCCATATTTATTTAATGCCTCGTATTGGGCTTCTGGATTCTGATTCGTAATTCTCTGATTTCCTCTTACTTTTGAAAGTGCTTCTAAAAAAGAGTTCTTATCAATTTTGTTCTTTTGAAATATTTTTTCCGACGGTGTATTTTTTTCTTCTAGCAACGCCAAATATAGATGTTCTACACTTACGTATTCATCTTTAAAATCATTGGCAATTTTCTCAGCTTGTACTGATATTTGGTTAAATCTCCTTGAGGCATATAGGCTTTCATTGCCACCTTGTACCTTAGGTAACTTTCCCAACTCATTTTGCAGTTCAGCGATGATATCCCCTGGCTGAATGCCCATATACTGAATGAGTTTTGGAATCAATCCCTCTTGTTGGAGCATCAAAGCTAAGTGCAAATGTTCACCATCCAATTGTTGATGACCCTGCTCAACCCCTAGATTCTGACAATCTAAGAGAGCTGCTTGTGCGTTTTGTGTAAATTTTTCAAAATTCATATAGACACCCCCTGTCATATTAGTCCATATATTTTATACCTTACTATATTCTATTTAAACATAAAAATTAGCACTCATCAATAGAGAGTGCTAATAATTTTTTAAATTTTTTCTACTTTTTTAAAAATAGATACGGAATACAAATTGATATACCACATTGACTGCAGGTACAAGTATTTTATCAGTCACACCAAAAATCATAAGGGCTAGCAGAATCATAAAACCATTTTGATATAACGGATAATAAAAATCTTTTTTTCGGAGATCAAATAACTCTGTCACCACTCCAAATCCATCGAGTGGAGGTACCGGTAATAAATTAAATACCATGAGTACGACGTTGATTGAAATGATATTATGAAGCAACTGTGCCACAACACTTCCCATGTACGTATTCAAAAAATCTAACTGAAATAGATATAGTAATTTGAAAACCCCTGCAAAAATAATAGCAAGAATCAGATTGACAGTAACTCCAGCCAAATCAACAATCAAACTATCCCTACGAAAGTTTTTAAAATTCCATGGATTGACTTGAACTGCTTTTCCCCATCCAAATCCAATAAAAAACAATGCCAAGAATCCAAAGAGGTCTAAATGCGCTATAGGATTGATGGTAACGCGCCCTTGTAGCTTGGGAGTCGAATCTCCAAGGCGATCTGCAGCAAAAGCGTGAGCGAATTCGTGGAAAGAAAGCCCAATCAGAATAGCAGGAAGTATCAGCAGTTTATCCATTAGCCAGTCCATAGGGCTATTAAACTGACGACTTGTTAATGACTCAAATCCCAGATAAAGAATAAGAATCAATGCCAATGGATTACTCTTAATAAATCGCATCATCTTGAGATTCCTCCTTGATTTGATTCAAAAGCAGCTTTGATGAGACATGATTTACAAATTGACGTGCCACACGTCCGGACCGACCTTTTTGACGCATATCCCACTTCACGGCTTCTTCCAAAAGATATATTTCATCGATATCAATGCCTTCTTGTTTTACAATGCCTTTCACAATCTGAAAAAATCCTTCTCTATCAGGGGAAATAAATGGAATGGTCAAGCCAAAACGATCTGATAAAGATAATCTTTCTTGCATACCATCGTTTCCATGAACTTCACCATTGTCACCTCGATCTTTCCATGTTTCCTTAATGATATGCCTTCGGTTTGAAGTAACATAGATCAGAATATTCTTGGGTTGAGCTTCAATCCCTCCATCAATAATTGATTTGAAGTGTTTATATCCCACTTCTGTATCTTCAAAAGACAAATCATCAATAAAGATAATGAATTTACATCCTCTGTTTCCGATAGACTCAATAATGCCATATAGCTGATCAATATGATGTTTATTGATAGAAATCAGTTTAAGTTTTCTATCTGCAAAACGGTTCAATAATGCCTTCACGCTTGATGATTTCCCTGTTCCACGATCACCATGAAGCAGTGCATTATTACAGGAAAGACCATTTAAAAAGAATTCAGTATTTTCAATTAATGCTTTCTTTTGCGTTTCGTATCCAACTAACTGTTCAAAAGTGATTTTGTCATAGTTTCTAATTCCTACTAGCCCCTTATCCCACACAAACGCTTCATAGTTTTCAAAAATACCACAGCCGTGTCGATAGTAGTATCTCTCCAAATCTGTCAAGGTTTGATTTACATCATCTCTCTCCAATGCCGCACGAATTTCATGTCGATAATGAAAGGAAGTCGTTTGATCATGCTGCTCCTCCATACGACATACCGAGATTTCTCCATCCGACAAATCTGCCTCAATTTTTTTCCAATCAATGGAGTACAGCTTTCTTAAAATTTCCATTTCTCTTATTGCAATTAACTTTACATTTTGATCTATATCTGCATTGCCTTTTTCGCTGGTTAAACTAAAACGGTTTTCACTTTCCGCAATTAGTTTGCAGATATAGTTTCCCCAGTATGTTCCTTTCAAATCCATATAGTCCGAGGCAGACAGCAACCCTCTTTGTATCTCATAAAATAACGTTTCCTTTTCCTTTCGGTCTTGGCTCCCCTGTGCCATCGAGAGCAATTGGACCGCATATTTTACAATGGGGTTAAGTCTAACGTTATTATATAAAATGAACGATTCTAATGCAATTGTATCCAAGCTGTTTCTCCTTTCCAGCATTACATTTTTATGCTTGTATGTTTCAAACGTAAACAAGTATCCATCATAACAAGCAGTTTTAATCTAAATATATATTTTATCATATAATTGTTTAGAAGCAAATACGCTAAATGAGATAAGCAAATACGCTAAATGAGATAAGCGGAAGGACTAAATGAGATAAGCGGAAGGACAATAAAAATCCGGCAATGGATTTTTATTGTCCTTCGCCGGATTGACTTTGCGTAAACGCTACTACATCTTTTAAGATAGCACTTAGATTTTTTTTATTTGTATAATGGAAATGCGCTACATAATTCTGCTACAATTCCCTTTGCTTGATTCGCTGATGCTTCATCACCAGGATTATTTAAAACAAGCGCCATTGCTTCAACAACCTTGCTGATTTCATTTTCCTTAAATCCACGTGTAGTCATGGCAGGTGTTCCAAGACGAACACCACTCGTAATAAATGGACCATTTGGATCATTTGGTACTGTATTTTTGTTTGTCGTAATGTTAGCAGCATCCAATAGTTTTTCTGCTTCTTTCCCTGTCAAATTTGTATTTGTCAAGTTCAAAAGTACTAAATGATTGTCTGTACCACCAGAGACAATCTTAAAGCCTCTGTTCATTAATTCTTCAGCCATTTTCTTCGCATTTAGCAGAACCTGCTTCTGATATGCAACAAACTCTGGCGTAGCAGCTTCCTTAAAGCAAACGGCTTTTCCAGCGATGACGTGCATCAATGGGCCACCCTGAATCCCAGGGAATATGGCTTTGTCAATCTGCTTTCCAAACTCTTCTTTTGCTAGGATAGCTCCACCTCTTGGACCCCTTAATGTTTTATGGGTGGTAGTCGTTACTACGTGTGCATGCTCTACTGGATTTGGATGTAGTCCAGCTGCCACTAGTCCAGCAAAATGAGCCATATCTACCATAAGCAATGCGCCAACTTCATCTGCAATTTCTCTAAATTTATCAGCTTCAATTGTTCTTGGGTATGCACTAGCACCCGCAACAATCATCTTTGGTTTATTTTCAAGAGCTAGTTTTCTCACTGCATCAAAGTCGATTCTCTCTGTTTTTATATCAACCTTGTAGGGAACAAAATTAAAATATTTTCCTGACATGTTGACGGGACTTCCATGAGTCAAATGGCCTCCATTGGATAAGTCCATTCCTAAAACAGTATCACCATGTTCTAGAAGTGAAAAATATACAGCGATATTTGCACTGGATCCGGAATGAGGTTGAACGTTGGCATACTCTGCATTGAATAGTGCCTTAATACGTTCAATTGCTAAGCTTTCCGCCTCATCTACATGTTCACATCCACCGTAATACCGTTTTCCTGGATAACCTTCTGCGTACTTATTTGTAAGTGCGCTTCCGCAAGCCTCCATCACAGCACTGCTTGTAAAATTTTCCGATGCAATTAATTCAATTTTGTTTTCCTGTCTTGCCATCTCACGATGAATAATCGCGCTAATTTCAGGATCTACTTTGTCCATATTATTGAAGTACATTATCGTTCCCCTTTCGTCATAATGTTTAATTATATAGAAATTTTCTATAAGAATCAAGTTTATTTATCTGAAATCCTGTAAGTGAATTGATTCACAATCGTCTGTTTATCCCATGCTGCTATATTTTTTCTCATGAAAAAAACCGTAGCAATCACTACAGTTATTTTCAAAAAAATGCCCTCTCAAGTAAGGATAGGCTTTATTTCTTTTTTTCATAAAAGGACACTTTTCATATGGAAATCTCACCCTTTCAATGGGCCATAAATCGGGCGAGAAATTCCTTCGTTCTTCTTTCTTTTGGTGTTACAAATAGAATCTCAGGATGATTCTCTTCTACAATAACACCTTTGTCCATAAACACAGTTCGTGTAGATACATCTCTTGCAAAAGCCATCTCATGAGTTACGATAATCATCGTCAACCCTTCCTTTGCAAGATTTCTCATCACATCCAATACTTCTCCTACCATTTCTGGATCAAGTGCACTGGTCGGTTCATCAAAAAGAAGTACCTCTGGTTCCATTGACAAGGCTCTAGCAATTGCAACTCGCTGTTGCTGACCACCAGAAAGTTGATGTGGCTTTGCGTTAATATACGGAGCCATTCCAACTTTCATCAAATATCGAATGGCCCTGCCGCGCGCTTCACGTTTCGATATTTTCAGCACACTCCTCAAACCCAAGGTACAATTATCTAAGACTGTAAGATTTGCAAATAGGTTAAACTGCTGAAAAACCATTCCAACTTTCGCTCGATATTCCGCCACCAACCCTCCAGTTGAAGGAATGTCGGTTCCATTGTGAAGAATTTGTCCACTTGATGGCGTCTCAAGCATATTGATACAGCGAAGTAAAGTTGATTTTCCCGAGCCTGATGATCCAATAATGCAAACCACATCACCCGAAAAGGTTTTAAAATCAATATCCTTCAGCACTTCATTTGTTCCAAAGGTTTTTCCTAAATGAGAGACTTCAATGATTGGTTGTTCTTCAGTCATATTCATATGATTCTCCACCATCTCTTCGAAAACATCGACTTTGCTATAAGCTTCTAATCCCATGCAACGCACCCTCTTTCCTTGCGACTCATTTCATTGGAGCAATTGTAGCTCCATTTCCAGACAGATCCTCCAGATAATCTGTCACCAACTGATAACTACCTGGACCTTGCATTTTGCGTTCTAGTAATCTTAGCAAGCGAGAAAGTGTGAATGTCATAAACAAATAGATTGTACATGCAATTAAAAATGGTTCAAAATATCGATAATAAGTACCAACTACCGTGCTTGTTGTAAAAAACAATTCACTACATGATATAACGTTTAATACAGATGTATCTTTGATATTAATGATTAGGTTATTTCCAATTTGAGGCAATATATGGAATAGTGCCTGTGGAATAATTACATGTGCCATAATAGAGTGATGCCTCATCCCCAATGCCTTTGCAGCTTCAACCTGACCTTTTCCAATAGACTGAATTCCACCTCTTACTGTTTCCGCCATATATGCGCCCGTGTTAATTGACACAACAATATAACTTGCCGCAATTGGATTGAGATTGATACCAAACAATGCATCTGATCCATAATAGATAACCATTGCTTGAACCATCATTGGCGTTCCTCGAAATACCTCAACATAAATAGCCAAGAGTATATTTATCATTTTTAGCAACGCTTTTTTCCATAAGGCTTCTGCTTGGGAAAGCGTGATTGTCTGTACCATACCCACTAAAAACCCTATTATACAACCAATTAGAGTACTTACCACAGCAATCTCTAATGTCATCAGAGCGCCTCTGACAAAAGAATCCCCATATCGATTGATAAATAGTAAAATCCACTGCCAAGAGTTTTCAGGCATTCCATTCATATCATCGCCTCCAATCTTATCTTTATTATTCAGCCAAAGGCTGCCTTGATACCGCTTCTTCCATCATTGCTTGGCGGTCTTCATCTTGAATGGCAGACACAACCGCATTGATAGTATTTAACAATTCTTCATTTCCCTTTTTCACGCCAATTCCCATATTGACATCACCTGGTTCGACTGCAAAGTCACCATCAGACAAATCAAGAATTACAATATCAGGATTAGTGGATTGAGCAGCAATTGCTGTTGGCCTATCAACTACAACTGCATCTGATTTCCCAGATGTCAATGATACGATTACTCCTGGCACAGTATCGATTGCTGTAGTTTTTTCAGCCCCTTTTACTTGATCTATCATGTCATACCAAACAGAATTAAGTTGAGAAGTCATCTTAGCGCCAGCTAAATCTGCCAATGAGCTGGCACCTTCATACGTATTGCCCTTCATGGTAATAGCAACAATATCAGCTCTATAGTAGATATCCGAAAAATCAATGCTCATGCTACGTTCTTCTGTAATACACATACCGGCAATCACAGCATCAATCTTGTCTGACTGAAGTGCAGGAATTAGACCATCCCATTTTACTTTATGTACTTCAAGTTCCAATCCCATTGCTTCGGCTACTTTTTTTGCGACCATAATATCGTAACCATATGCATAATCTGTTGTTCCATCAATTGGAACCGCCCCATTGGTATTGTCTGGCTGTGTCCAGTTAAACGGTGCATATGCACATTCCATACCTACTCTTAATACTTTTTTCTCCGTATCCGAAGCAGTATTTTCGTCTGTCGATGTATTCGTAGATCCACAGCTAGCTAATGCAATCATCATCATAGTGATGAGAACAAATAATATCATTTTTTTCATTTCAACAACCTTCTTTCTCTTATGCTATACTTAATTACAAAAAAAATACGCCAACCCAATAAGGTTGACGTCATTGTCAAGGAATATTGTCTTAATTATAGGAAGAGAATTGTGATCTGTCAATACTTTTCTGAATATTTTGTACTTTTCAGCTTATTCTTCGATTTTTTTCTATAACAAATCCGAAAGAAGTCTTGAAATAGATTCTTTAAACTTAATGAATAAAGAACGACCATGGTACAATTCCTTTGTCAATTGATGGCAGTGGGTCATGTCTGATTCAAAAATAGCCTCTAGCTTATAAACTTCTGCCGTATCATAAATAAATGCATTGGCTTCAAAATTCAACCGAAAACTCCTAATATCAAAGTTTGCAGAACCAATAGAGGCAACCTCTCCGTCCACACAAATTGTTTTAGCATGCAAAAAACCTTTATCATATATATATACTTTTGCGCCAGCATCTAATAGAATTCCGATATAGGAATATGTTGCCCAATATACAAACATATGATCTGGCATACACGGAATCATAATTCGCACATCAACTCCAGAAAAGGTCGCTGTTTTTAAAGCTTCTAGAATACTATCATCTGGCACAAAGTATGGAGTCTGAATGTAAATATTATTCTTTGCAGAAGAAATCATTTTCAGATACCCATGTTTAATTTCTTCTCTTAACGAATCAGGTCCCGATGAGACAATTTGAATCCCTGTATTTCCTGCATTCACTGGTTCATTATAATATGCTTGTGAAAGTACAATTTGCTCCTTTGAAGCAAATCTCCAATCCAGCAAAAACCGTGCATTCATATCCTGAACACATGAGCCCATCAATCTTAGATGAGTATCTCTCCAAAACCCAAATTTTTTCTTCTTGCCAATGTACTCATTTCCAACGTTATACCCCCCTAAATACCCGATTGTTCCATCTATCACAACGAGTTTTCTATGATTCCTGTAATTCAGTTTCATATTCAGATATTTAAACATTGGAGGAAAGAAATATGCATATTGACCGCCAGCATTTTTGAGAGGCATCAGCATCTTTTCTGATATTTGGCGACTCCCCATTGCATCAATCAAAAATCGAACTTCAACTCCTTCTTTCGCTTTTTGAGTAAGAGTTTGTATCAAAAGACGACCCATCCCATCATTTTTCACAATAAAATACATTACGTGGATCATTTGTTTGGCATTTTTGATATCGCGAATTAAATGTTCAAATTTGTGAGTTCCATCCGTAAATATGGAAATTCCGTTGTCCTGAGTGAAAAAAGAATTGCCGTAGGTTTGATGAAGCCGAATCATATCATGCCATTTTTTTGCTTCTGGGTTTGAAAACCCAAAGGTTCCCCTTTTTATGGAATCGATCTGAGCACTCAAAGAAGAGTGAATCATTTCCTCTTCAAAGTTTGTCATGCGGAAAATTTTTTGCCTCGCGATGTTTTGAGACAACAAAAAATACAAAGCCACCCCTGCAACTGGAACAAGAAATAATATCATTATCCAGGCAAGAGTAGCCGAAGGGTTCTTTCGTTCCAAAAATATAATCGTCAATGCAACGATAAAATTGAAAACAAAAAGTCCAGTGATTAAAAACGACATGTTAAAAACAAATGGAAACATAATACCTCAATTCTCCGCACTTCTGTACAAATCCTGTTGAAATTAAAGAATCAAGTATATTGATTAGATTTGTTATTCAGCAAGAAGCGCATCCATTTTTTCTTCAAGAACTGACTGAGGCAATGCCCCTGTAATTCTTTCAACGATTTCTCCATTTTTGATATAGAACAGGGTAGGAATGCTCATAACTTTATTCGCCATCGCGAGCTTTCGCTGTTCATCAATATTAATCTTGCAGATTTTTGCTTTTCCTTCATATTTATCTGCCATACTTTCAAGGCTAGGTCCAATCATCTTACATGGTCCGCACCAATCAGCATAAAAGTCAACCAGTACGGGAACATCCGAACCCATCACCTCTGTTTCATAAGTTTCATCCGTTAAAAAAATAATATTTTTCATGAAATACCTCCTATCAAATGCTTTAAATATATCTTATTGTTTTATTTTGGTTCTGCTGCCATAACTCGTTTTATTATAGACGCAGAATAAATTGGTTGATATTTTTTCTTATAGAGCAGATTACAGGCAAGAGAAGCTGCAAGACATAAAAACCCAATAAAAACGGCAACACCTGCTCCACTCTGTCCTGGAAAAAACATGCTTCCTACATAAATACCAAGTAAAAAAGATATAGCCGGTAAAATATACCCCACTAGAAATTCTAAAAAACTAAATTTCTTCTTGATGCGCACATTTACCATTTCACCTTTTTGTGCTTTTGCTTTATTTTCTGCTTCCAATACAGAACCCGGGTGTACATGTTTATTGCAAGAACCGCAACCGTGACATTTTTTATGCTTATATAACATCACCTTTGCTGTATTATCATCAATGATTTCCAAAACATCTGCTGTTCTTCTCATTTTGTTACCCTCAACAATCTATCATCATCTCAATTCTTCCTTATAATTATACCACTTGAGATATCCAACAAACAACATATTTTACAGTAATCCGATCATATGACAAATTCAAAAAGAAAAGGACAACCTTCTACATCCACTTTGTATCGCCTGAACAGTTATCATATCCAGGATGGTTATCAAATCGCACAGCACCAACTTGTATTTTACCTGCTACTGCTTCGGTAACCCGTGCATGTCCAATGGTACCAAAGCCACCGCATAACTCTATTAAAAGCACTCCTTCGTCTACAAGCTTTTTCGCTTCTTCACAAGCCATATTATAATCAGCAACGCCAACAACAATCATTAGTCCTTGTCCCAAATCCATTTCCATTCTTCTAGGTTCTGTAATACTTCCATTGACAAACATAAATACAATTTTTCTTTTCATTCTTTTACCTTCCTTCTAACTGCTTAAGAAATAATGAATACCATCCAAATTTATGGTGATTCAACTCATATTAAATCACTTTTCAACTTTTTACTGTGATTGCTTTCTCTTGCTGGAGATATATACACCAAGAAAGCAGACACAGGTAAATACCACAAATGCAATTCGCATCATTCTTACAATTCGAACTGGATCCGCTTCAGAAAGTGTCACATTTCCAAGGGTTATCGACACAACGAATGTCACAATTGCCATACTCATACTATGACCAGTTGATCTCATCGTTGCCAAAATGGATGATGCCACACCATAATCTTCTTTTTCCACGCATGCCATTACCGCATTCGTATTGGGAGAAGAAAAAAAGGCAAACCCTACCCCAACGACCATTAAACTCAGTACAATCACAACAATTGAAAAATCTACCGTTAGGAAAGAAAAAACCATTAAGCCTGTAGCGCAGAGCCCCATTCCCAAGGATGCTAATTTAAATGGAGAAATTCGATCAGATAGGCGACCAGCATAGGGTGAAAGAATTGCCATGAGTAAAGGTTGACTAATCAAAATGAATCCAGAAATCTGAGAGTCATATCCCTTTACTACTTGAAGATAAATTGACAATAAATACCCAAGAGCAAAAGTAGCTCCATAATTCATTAATGCGGCCAAGTTTGAGAAGGTATAGCCAACATTATGAGCAAATAGCCTAACCTTTATGATTGGATATTTTGTTTTTAGCTCATGAAGCACAAACAATACAAATAAAACCCCACCAGCCAGTACCAAATATTTTGCGAAAACCAATGACGATATTGTTGAAAGGCCAAACATAATTAAGAATAACATTGCGATATATAGTAAATTTCCTATTGCATCAATATCTCCACCTCTATTGTTCATCCTTTGCGCTGGAAGTTTTTTGATGGCTAGCATACATACGATAAGACTGACAAGGGCAGTAAAAAGAAAAATAGATCTCCATCCCAGATAATGATTCAACAATCCACCGATTACCGGACCTACAGAAAGCCCAATATATGTTGAGGCAATGGAATAACCAAGAACTTTTCCTCTTTTCTCTGGAGGAAATGCACTGATTAAAACTGCTGTATTGGTGCTAAAAATCATTGCCGCACCCACACCCTGAACAACGCGAAGTATAATTAAGAAAGTGAGCGATGGAGAAAAAGCGGCAGCAAAAGAGGTCATTGAAAAAATCAAAATTCCAAAAGAAAGAATGCTCTTTCGATTGGTTAAATCAGCTAGCCTTCCAAATGGTACAGATAAGACTGCAGAGGATAAAATATATCCCGTTACAACCCAGCCAATCCCAGAAGCACTAACATGAAATTCTGTTCCGATTGAGGGTATTGAAAGATTCAATGCACTTCCTGTAAATGTTGTAATAAATGCTGTTACAATTACAACAAAAATAGTAAGAAGTTGTTGTGCTTTTTCTTTATTCTCCATCATGTCTTTATCCTCTCAGTCCGTCATTCTTTTCATCGTCTTTCTCCGATTGTTTCAATAATTATGCTATCCCCTAAAATAGTATATGACCATTCATTACGGTAAATCAAGCTAATTTCATCAGATTTGACAAAAAACAAAGAAACGGTCCCTCGGACCGTTTCTTTGTGATTTTTGGTTTTATGTGATTAAGATATTTGCTATAATTATTGGTCTATTTTTGATGATAATGCACATGAAGCAACTCATGAGATTTGTTTTTCAAAAGACCCTGGTAAAGCATTGGAATAATTGGATTCTCATCAGCATGTCTTAAATTTGTTTGTTTGTCTGCTGCATAAATGGTCTCTGCACGAAGGGATTTTTTATCCATTCGTCCAAATGGTTGACCAGCACCACCAACGCAACCACCAGGACACGCCATTACCTCAATAAAGTGATAGAACTCTTCCTTATTCTTCATTTTTTGGATTAGCACTTCTGCATTTCCAAGACCGCTTACAACAGCCATTTTTAAAACTGTTTCGCCATCATCCAAAGGCAGTTCAAACTCTTTGATTCCTTCCATACCCCTGGCTCCACAGAATTTCATATTATTAATGCCAGTATGTGTCTTATCAGTAGCTACTTTACGAATAACCGCTTCTGTAACACCACCACTTACGCCGAAAATCAATCCTGCCCCTGTATACATACCGAATGGCATATCCAATGCTTCTGGTTCTAATTCATGAAATACAATCCCAGACTCATAAATCATATCTGCAAGTCCCTTTGTAGTCAGTACGATATCAACATCCTTCACTCCGTCTGTCACAAATTCTTCTCTTGCAGATTCCGCCTTTTTTGCTGTACAAGGCATAATCGAAATAACTACCGTCTCTCTTTCATCGTCAGCAGCATTCTCCTGAATATATGCCTTAACAACCGATCCAAACATCTGTTGCGGAGATTTGCAAGTAGACACTTGCCCCATCATTTCTGGGTGCTTTTCTTCTACATACCTTACCCAAGCTGGGCAGCAAGAGGTGAAAAGCGGCAATTTACTACCTTGCTCCAATTTTGCTAAAAACTCATTGGTTTCTTCAATCACGGTTAAATCTGCCGTAAATGAAGTATCATAAATTTCATCAAAACCAAGCTTTCTCATGGCAGAAACAAGAAGTGGCATAACATTTTCGCCGTTGCCAAGACCAAATTCTTCACCTAATGCCACGCGTACCGCAGGTGCAACTTGCGCAATCACCCGTTTTTTCGGATCATAAATTGCATCCCATACTGCTGGCACATCATTTTTGATTGTAATCGCACCAGTCGGACAAACCGCTGCACATTGACCACAATTGACACACTCTGTTTCAGACAATGGCCTATCAAAAGCAGGACATACCTTTAGCTCATAACCTCTCTGCGCAAAATCGATTGCTCCAACGTTTTGTGTTTCACTGCACATTCTAACACAGTCACCACACTGAATACATTTGTTGGGGTTACGTATAATTGCAAGACTAGAATCATCAATCCTGTAATCATCTTTATAAGCTTTTTCTGTTTTATCAAATCTAATTTCATCGATGCCATATCGCGCAGCCAAATCTTGAAGTTTGCATTTTCCATTTTTGGGACAAGAAGTGCACTCTCTACAATGAGAAGCTAAATACAATCGTAAAATTGTTCTTCTGTATTGTTTTAATCTTGGTGTATTGGTTTTGATTTCAAGTCCATGCTTTGGTGGGGTAGAGCAAGATGTCATAATATTGCCTCGTGTATCTTCCACCATACACATTCTGCAAGATCCATATACGGATAACTCAGAATAATAGCATAGAGTCGGCAAATCAATTCCAGCTTTACGCACTACACTTAAGATATTTTTTTCATCAGAGAAAGGAATACGATCGCCATTGATAATCATATAATTATTTGTGTTTGTCATTTGGTTTACCTTCCCTTCTATACCTCGACGATTGCATTAAAGTTACAAGAATCTAAGCATCGTTTACACTTAATACATTTCGCTAGATCAATATGATATGGTTCTTTTCTACGCCCCACAATCGCATTGACAGGACATACAATCTGACATTTTGAACATCCCTTACACAAATCTTCAATAATTTCAATGCGTTTTAATCCCTGACAGCTACCTGTCGGACAATATTTGTCAATCACATGGGCCATATATTCATCCTTAAATTCGCGGATGGTGCTTACAACAGGTGAAGCAGCTGTTTTCCCAAGTCCACAAAGAGCTGTATTTGTAATGGTGTCTGCCAATTCTAAAAGCATGTCGATGGATTCTAGGCTTCCTCTACCATTTACGATGTCATCTAGAATTTCATTCATAACATGAGTTCCTTCTCGACACGGAACACATTTTCCGCACGATTCATGCTCTGTAAAGTTCATAAAAAATTTTGCAATACCGACCATACAAGTTGAATCATCCATGACAACAAGTCCACCCGAACCAATCATTGCACCAGCTTTTGTTAACGAGTCAAAATCCAAACTCATATCTAGATGTTTCTCTGTTAAGCATCCGCCTGATGGTCCTCCGATTTGAACTGCTTTAAACTGTTTTCCGTTCTTTACGCCACCACCAATATCGAAGATTACTTCTCGCAATGTAGTTCCCATAGGAACTTCGATCAAACCCGTATTATTGACATTTCCAGTCAAAGCAAATGCTTTTGTACCTGGACTTTTTTCAATTCCAAATTTTCGGTATCCTTCTGCTCCATTTAATACAATGTATGACACATGAGCAAAGGTTTCAACGTTATTTAAAACGGTTGGCTTTCCAAACAACCCTTGTTCTACGGTTCGAGGTGGTTTTACCCTAGGCATGCCGCGTAAACCTTCTATAGACGCCGTCAAGGCACTCCCTTCTCCACAGACGAATGCTCCTGCACCTAAATTAATGTGGATTGAGAAGTCAATTCCACTTCCAAGAATATTTTTACCTAAATATCCGCCTGCCTCGGCTTGCTTGATTGCAACTTGCAATCTATGCACCGCCAACGGATATTCTGCTCGCACATAGATGTATCCCACCTGTGCACCTGTTGCAATTCCAGCAATAATCATGCCCTCCAGCATCTTGTGTGGATCACCTTCCATGACGCTTCTATCCATAAACGCGCCCGGATCACCTTCATCACCGTTACAAACAACAAATTTAACTGATTCTTTTTGACTTCGGACTTGAACCCACTTCTTTCCAGTTGGAAATCCACCGCCACCTCTTCCTCTAAGACCAGAGGCATCAATTTCCTTGCAAATTGCATCTCCATCCATTTCAAAAAGCGCTTTTCTGAGAGCTTGGTATCCCCCTGCACCAATATAATCATTGATATCTTCAGGATTAATCACACCACAATTTTTCAAAGCAATTCTTGTCTGTTTGTCTAAAAAATCACTACCTGATTGTGGAATTATATATTCCAAAACTGGATTTCCTCCAATTATGTGTTTTTCAACAACTGTTGCAACTTTGTCTGCTGTCATATGAACATATCTGCTCACAGTGCCGTGGGCATCGATTACATCTACGATTGGTTCTAAATAACAGCTACCAATACATCCAGAAATAGTAACTTTCGCATCCAAATGGAGTGCATCAATACAACGAATAAATTCAGCTTCTGTTTTTTTTGCTCCAGAGGCAATCCCACAGCTTCCCTGTCCAATTACAATCTTCATATTTATGCCTCCTTTGCTTCAGTTTCCATAATTTGATGCAATATCTCTACAACCTTTTCTTTTGTCAAGTTTCCGTAAGTTTCTTCACCTTCATGATTTTGAATCATCATCACAGGAGCCAAACTACAGCACCCTAAGCAGGCAACATTATTCAAAGTAAAAAGTCCATCTGCCGTGGTTTCACCATCGGCTATTTTCAGTTCTTCACAAATTGCTCGTTCTATATCCTGCGAACCACTTACATGGCAAGCTGTGCCTTGGCAAAGAAGAATAAGATGTTTTCCAATTGGTTCCAATCGGAACTGGGTATAGAATGTAGCTACTCCATAAATTTTTGCTTGCGTATTTCCAGTCTTTTTTGAAATATATGCAATAACTTCTTGTGGCAGGTAACCATATACGTTTTGTGCATATTGCAGAATCACAATAAGATTTCCAGGCATATCTCTAACTTCTTCCAGAAAAACATCCAGTTCGTCAAAACTAAATTTATTTTGATCCTCACAAGTACATTGGCAACCAATCTCTTGTAACTTCATAGTAATCCTCCTTGTCTTAATAGAACGCAGAATATCTGTTAATTATTTATCAATTGCATTATATCTTCCATGAGCAAATTTGTAAACTAATTTCTATAAAAAACAGGATAAATGCCCTGTATTTTTCTAAATACAAAAAGAAACAGCAAACTAGTACATTTCTACTTTGCTGTTTCTCCTTTTAGGCGGAATGTATTGTTAATATAATGTCATATTAATTCACTATTCAGATAATTAGGCTCATTTCCTCCAATTTATCCCGCAGTTGTACCAATCATTGTAGAATGCTCTGATTTTTTCAGCAAGAGAAAACCCAGAGATTTCTTTTTAAAATTTTTTTAATCAAATTATTAATAAGGTTTATTCGCAATAGGGTTTCAAGACCTTTGAAATCACTCAGCTAAAGTATATCATCGAGAAAAAATCCGTGCTTCACGATCAAAATGGAACAAAAAAAATACAGAGGGGTAAATGCTCCTCTGTAAAAACATAAATATTTTTTAGTGAATCGCAAGGAAATACAAAAGCACAAAGGCTCCCAATACAATACGATACCACCCAAATATTTTAAAATCATTTTTCTTAATATAAGCAAGCAAAAATCGGATTGCTAAGATAGATACCACAAAAGCAACTACCATACCAACCATTAGAAGCATCAGTTCCTGTCCAGTAAAATCAAATCCAAATTTCATTAATTTCAAGGCACTGGCACCAAACATCACTGGAATAGACAGGAAAAATGAAAACTCAGCTGCCACAAATCTCGATGTCCCCAATAGAATTGCTCCCAAAATAGTTGCACCAGAACGCGACGTTCCCGGTATTAGTGATAGCACTTGGAAAAGGCCAATAAATAGTGCGGTCGAATACGTTAAGCTTTTTAATGATTTGATCTTTGGAGTACGTTTCTGATTATAATTTTCGATTACAATAAACAGTATTCCATATAAAATCAAGGTAATTGCAACTGTCACATAGTTGTAAAGATGCGCATTCAGCCAATCATCCATAGGAATACCAATTATGGCAGCCGGCAACATGCCAATCAATACCTTAAACCATATTTCCATCGTTTCACGCTTTTCCAAGGAAGTCTTTTTCGGCGAAAGCGGATTCAACTTGTGAAAATATAATAAAACAACTGCCAGAATCGCTCCCAATTGAATTACCACGAGAAACATTTCTTTGAATTCGTCAGACGACTTCATATGAATAAATTGGTCAACCAAAATCATATGTCCCGTGCTACTAATCGGCAACCATTCTGTGATTCCTTCCACAATTCCTAAAATAATTACTTTTAAAAGTTCAATAAACAAGTCATTTTCCTCCATTCGTATTTGCTTATTCTTCGAGATTCAGGCATTCTACCTGAAGTCTATATACCACATCTTTTCGTTCGACGATAACCGAAACATTTCGCTTCAGTTCTTCGTCCTCTAATATTTTTGTAATCAGTTCTCTGGTTGGATTGATTGCATAAGGGTTCCCCACTCGTTTCAGCATAGAAAAGTCCCCTGCCGTATCACCATAGGCATAGCATTTATTTAAGTCCAAATCATATTTGTCTGCCATACCCAAAATTGCTTTCTGCTTGCTTTCAGAATCCCACATAGGTATAATATTTCCGGTATAAGCTCCCGTTTCTCCTATTTCATAGACACTCCCCCTAAAATCATCCATCTCATATAACAAAGACATCTCTCTTACAAGTTCAATAGGAGAACCCGAAATGGCTATGACCGTGTGCCCCTGCTCTTTATGCCACTTAATACGCTCCCGTGAATACGTATAGACTCTCTCCCCCTTTTGTTCGATGACTTTTTTTGCAATGTATGAAATATGATATGGATTCGTATATTTTATGGTTTCGGTATAAATTTCCACCATTTTCAGAAGATATAAATCATAATCCCCTAAACGCTTATTCCACTGAACAAATGCCGGTTCCACATCCTGATACCATTTGCTATGGTCAATTAGTTCATATTTAATCATTTTTTTAAACATTTCACTAATAAGACCTTCTCTTGAAATGGTACCATCGATATCAAAAAATGCAGCCACATTTCCCATCTAAATCCCTCCTCATTGAAACATATTACACTCGATGCATATGAAAATGATGATGACCTGTACCCATATGCCTATGGTACGTATCATCCACAAGGTTGCAACGTTTTAGCAGTTCCACATCAGAGAGCAGCTCCTCCGTAGGCAAATCAGCTGCAATACAATGTGCTTCATCGAAAAGAATGACTCGCTTTGCTATTTCCTGGGTTAATTCTAAGTTATGAGTTGAGGATATGACTGTCTTTCCAGCCCGATTTAATTGAAGTGCAAAATCTGCCAGCCAGCGCTGTGTCTTTGGGTCTAAACCATTCATCGGTTCGTCTAATACCAAAACTTCTGGGTTCAAAGAAAGAACACATGCGATAGCCACCTTTCTTTTTTCGCCTCCACTGAGGTGACACGGTGATCTATCCTTCAGTTTTTGTATATCCAGTAATTCAAGGCAATCCCTTACTCTTGATTCCACAATGCTTTCTACATAACCCATTTGTCTTGGCCCAAAAGCAATTTCATCGAAGACGCTAGTTGTGAACAATTGAGTATCCGAATTTTGAAAAACAAATCCGATTCGTTGATGAAATCGTTTCGAAAAGGAAGCGTTCTTCATAGTGGTTTCTGTAATTTCTTCCCCATCATATCGATATGATCCATGACTTGGAAAAATGATTCCATTTAATAATTTGAGAAGTGTAGATTTTCCGCTTCCATTTGCTCCAATCAATACCACCGACTCTCCCTGCTCAATCACTAAGCTTACATTTTGAAGTGCTACAACGCCTTCATACGAATAGGATACATCCTTTATTTCAATCATCAGAACCCTCGCTGTATATAATAAAAAGATAGCATAAGTGCTAAATAAAATAGAATATAAAACCCATCAAAAAAGCCAAGAGAGAATTGGCTTATCCTTTTATAATCTCCGGTAAATCCTCTGCATTCCATTGCAGCGTACATATCTTCTGCCATGACTTTAGAATGAAGAAACATCGTTCCAATCACACCAGAAAGAGCATTGTATTTTTCTCTATTTTTACCGACCGATCGCAATTTCAATGCATAAAGCATATTAACAGCCAAATCTCCCAATAAATAAATATACTTAATTGTGATATCTAAAACAAGCAGAAATAAATCCGGCAAAAAAAAGCACTTTAATCCACAAATAATATCGCTCCACTTAACTGTGTACGAAAGTATGTTTACAGAAACAACTGATACAAATACTTTTAAAGGAATCATGGTCGCACTGTATGTGTTTCCCATGTATGCCGCCGGAATCAGTATAACAAAAGTTACCAGGGTAACAATCCCTGTTAAGGAGATTATTTTCAATATATCATTCCCTTTCAAAAAAGATAGAGAAGTTAACAAATACACGAGAATCCCACACACAAATAGAAAGCTGTGGGACATTGAAACCAGCAGGAGAAGCAAAAATGTACCTCCAACCTTTACCACAGGATTTACACGTATTATATGTTCTTTCTCAAAGGTACTTCTTTTCATTTTAGATAATAGTTCAAGAAAAGAAAGGATGCTTCTATTGGTAAAAGCATCCTGATCTGTTTTCGGGATATAATTTTCTTGTTCCGTCAACCAATCTGGTATCATATGATCCTCATATATTCGTTTTGCTTACGCATCACCCTTTTTCATACTACTTACTATTTTAAACAGTATTACAAAAATTGCAACCCCCGCAATTGCAGAAAATATATATGCTGCAACTTCAGGGATTCCTGACAAGGAGTAGTCTGGCATCATAGACTCAAATTGAAAGCCATTTTTCATGCCTTCTGGTGTATAGCCCAGGGCTTTTCCACCAGACAATACCTCTTTGATTTCCTCAGTACCCCATTCACCCCAAGCAGTTCCAGTAGCTAACAATCCTAGTGGAGTCAGACAGATTAGTAAAACTACCAAACCATAAACAAACTTTGTTTTTTCTTTTGCACCTTCATAGATTGTTCCCGGCGAAACATTTTTGATAAAGGAAAAAATCGCAACTGAGAAGAATACTTCTACAACACCTGCTAAAAGAAGATGCGGAATCATCATTGCAGGAATAGATACCGACAATGGATATGGACAATATAATGCCTGACCGAGATCATTAGAAAACAGGAGGGGCTGTATACCAAATTCGACAGCTGCTAAAAATGCGGCTAGATTAATACCAGCATAGGACCCCACAATCAATCCAACGTATTCTCCTTTATCACTTGTAAACCTGTCTTTTATCAGTCTATAAATGTAGTACCCTGCAAAGGGCAACACAAATGCCATATTAAAGCAATTTGCACCAAATGCAAGAATTCCTCCGTCTCCAAATAGCAAAGCTTGTATCAACAAAGCCACAGTGATAGCAATACAGGCGGCATATGGTCCTAGCAAAATAGCAAGAAGAGTTCCACCAACAGCGTGCCCCGTTGTTCCTCCTGGAAGCGGGACATTAAACATCATCATTAAAAATGAAAAAGATGCTCCAATACCGAGCATAGGGATTTTGATCTTTGCAACTTCTTTTTTTACTTTTTGGATTGAAACAGACCAAACTGGTATCATAGCGGCACCCATTACCGCACAAGTTGTTGGACTTAAATAATTGTCAGGTATATGCATTTTGATATCCTCTCTACTTTGTTCCTAAAATCATACAATATCTATAACCATTTTTTATTTGAACAAAAAAACCCAAAAAGAACTATTGCAATGTGTTCTTCTTGGGTTCATCCCATATGAAATAAATTTCATCTCCAAGGTCTTCTTGACCTTAATTCTCATAAATTGTAGCACAAGCCAGTGTTTGAAGTCAACTGCTTGCCAGTAAATTCTTCCAATGAATTCCCAGCAGATTTCCAGCTGATTTTTCCAATGAATTCCCAGCAGATTTCCAGCTGATTTTTCCAATGAATTGATTTTATTCTATTCAGTCTCCCCACCATTTACCGTCAAATCTTCCTTTAAATTGGTGCTTACAATCGATTGTTGGTGATTCGCTTTTCCTTTTCTATAAAGAAGTCCAAAGCTGATAGAAGTAATCGGTATTGTAAATAGTATCCCAATACTACCTGCTAATGCTTGTAGAATCTCCACCACAATCAACTCACTATTCAATAGCTCGGTCATTGAGCCAGAGTTAACCAACACCAATAAAATAAGTGAAAGAGAACTTCCGATATAAGCCAGAATTAAGGTATTTGACATGCTCCCTACAATATCTTGCCCAATTACAATACCGGATTTTAAGGTTTGCGACATCGTCATATGAGGAGCATGATTGTGTAGCTCATTTAATGCTGCCACAATATCAACTGCAATATCTAAAACCGCTCCCATGGCGCCAATGATAATGGATGCAAATATGACTGCTTTTAAATCTAATGGCTGCGGCAAGTCCATCTGCATCAAATATAAAGAATCCTCACTGGTCAATCCTGTCAGCTTTAAAATTCCACTCATCATAACAGTGATGCCACTTACAATAAACAGGCCGCCAAGACTACCTAATACCGCAGAAAGACATTTTGTAGTCGCCCCTTGAACAATCAGCAACGACATTACCGTAATAAAAATACAAAGCGTAAGGGCACAAAGGTAAATATTATGTCCAGCTAAAACTGCCGGAAGAAACACCAAAAATATTGTTGCACAAGTATACATGATAGAAATAATTGTTTTAAAACCTTTCACCTGACCGAAGAAAAGTAACAACACAGCAAAAGCAATACCTAGCCAAAGTACTCCATGAAACCTTTCATAATCATATAAAAACCAGTCAACACCCACATTGTACGAGGTTGCATCCCCCAGATAAATTTTATCGCCCACTTCAACAAGTTTCACTGGAGCATCAAAATAGGCATCACTAAACTGAACAGCGCTTACTTCTTTATTCTTTTGCTCTCCATTTAACATTTTACAAAAGAACAGAATCGAACCGTCATCATTAAAATTTGTATCTGATATTTCTGTTACCTCTGCTTCTATCGTTGTTAAATTATTGTCTTCTGTAAAATAAAAGTCATTTTGGTCAAAAATTTTATTGCCAATAAAAATCAATAAAAATGCCAGCACCACAATGTAAAAAGTCATCGCACTATTTTTCATGCGAACATGTTTTTTCTTCATTTTTTATCCCTTTCCAACCGGCGAAACAACTCATTGTTTTCTTCTCTAAGCCGTTTCGATAGTGTTCCATTTTTCTTCGTTTTTGAGTTATGAAAGAAAAGAAGTGAATTTTTCATGTCTTTCCCCCTATAAAATACCAAACTCATCAAAAGGTCAAAATCTCCGTCCTCACCAAAATCAACCATTGCTTTTTGATAAATTTTCACGGCATCAATCATAATCAACTCTGGTATCTCAGCAGTTTTGATTCGATGCATTTGGCAAACAATCCATTGTTTATAGCCTTCTCTCATACGTTCTGTCCAAATAGAGTCGTCCTGATTCATCATTGCCTTTAAAAAAAAAGAATCTGCCTCATCGTATCGTTCTAAAAACATCAATGCTTCAGCTGCAAACAAACCATATTTTCCGCTTTCAGGCGTTCGTTCCAACTCCTTTTTGGCAATGAAAAGATTTCTTGCACCTTTCTGTTTTTTATCGTTTTGTTCATTCCACATATATCCTTCATGATATATCATGGGTTTTTTGGAAACACTATACACTGCAAAGTATCCATGTTCCATTGGCGCAAGTTGTTCGTGGATTGCTCCTTTATAAAAAAGAGAGCCATCATTCCTAAAAACTCTGGCTTGTACTCCTAAGTTTTTATTTGCTAAATTGAGCCATGGGGTTTCAATCACATTATAGCGCACACTTTTCCCAGACTTTGGTTTTTCCATTTTTTCCACTTTATCAATTAGGTTCGGAAGAGCAGGCACATCTTTTTCTTCAAAATACTCATCTGCATCTAAAAAGAAAATCCAATCGCCATTGCATTTAGATATTCCAAAATTTCTAGCTGCCGAAAAATCATTGACCCAAAAAAAATCAAAGACTTTTGCTCCTAATTGGGTTGCTATTTTAACCGTCTGGTCCGTAGAACCTGTGTCTACCACAATCTGTTCTTCAAAAATTCCCTTCCCCCACCCTAAGGCTCGGGTTAAATTTTTCTCTTCATTTTTTACAATCAGACATTGAGTAAGCTTTGACATTGTAATAACCTTTCTTATGTCCCCAAGTGCTATTCAATCCAAATAAAATTATCTTTTCCCGCTCCTAACTCAAAATGATATTTTGCAATTCCCAAATCAACTTTTGTGTAAGAACCTTTTCCACAAGAAGCTTTGACCACATCTCCTTGTTGTGCAAATCGGAATTTCTGCTGATTCAATGCCGTCGGTGCAAGTCTGGCCGCCTCGATACCTTTTCGAAACCATTCTGGCATTGGGTCTTCCCATTGTCCAAGATCTGAAATCTGTTTCTTGTTTCGAAACTTGGGTTCCTTATCATAGTATCCAAATGCAATGACTAAAACAAGTTTTTGTCCTGGTAAAACATTGGCGCAACATTTTCCTTTTTTATAAGTTGCCCCAACCCAACAAGTACCAAGTCCAAGCTCCACAGCTTTCAATACAATTTTTTCACCGTAGTATCCTAGTTTTTCCTCTAAAGCATCACTTTTTTCACCAACCAATGCAATATAGTGATTTACATTTTTAAAGATACCATAGCTTGCAAAAAAACCTCGAAATGCCATTGGTTCATTGACACAAATCTGAATATTCAATCCCCCTTCAAGGTTACACTCAGCTACAATCTCTTTCATTGCATCTAGCGTAGTTCCCTCGATTGTCCGATCAATAAACCTCCTGATCGAACGGCGCTTTTTCATCATCTCTAATTCATTCATACTGTTTCCTAATTTTCCCCTTCACAATAAGTAAACCGCTTGACCGTCTTACCCTCAACTACAATTTCTTCATTCCACATACAAGCTGGTCTGACCCAAATACCACCTTCTCCATATAATGCTTGATAAACAACCATTGGCTCTAATGTCTCTGAGTGGGTCGCTAAATATAAAACATTATATTCATTTCCTTTATAATGTTGATATTTTCCTAGTTTAACGTTCATAAAATGTCCTCCTTCATACGAAACGATACCATCCTCAACGTATTCTTTCGATGTACTTCAAATAGAATAGAAGCCTTGACGATCTGACGTTCACCGCAGTTTGAAAATAAGACATTTGAATCATTTGGTTCATCCATGTTTTCTTCATAACCTGTAATCGTTACCCAATGCCAATTGTCTTCTTTTAGCGATGGGGCTCTATGAAATAATATGAGCAGTCCTACTGGATGCCCCCCATCAATACTGTCTTTCACAAATTGAAATGCTTCCTCTTTTGTCTTATATCCATAACAATATACCGATTCTGCCAAAATTCCTCTCTCTTTGCAGTATCGAACAAACTGTTTTCCAAATTTTTTTGTGTAAGGGTACCCGATCAATCCCGGTTTCATATAACGGTATAATGTCTCCATCGCTAGCAAATATTCATGGTGATGAAACTGGTCTGTATTTCCGTCATAAAATGATTCCATTTGTGGATATCGAGAAGCATAGTAGGCAGCAAAATTTGCACCGCTTGTACAACCGCAGCCAGCTTTTCTCTTCATAAAATCAGAAAACCATTCCTGATTTCCCCCATATCCAATCTCTTTCCCGTTTAGAAAAACTACAGGAAACTTCAATTCTCTTTTCTTCATTTTACCTATCTCTTTAATATTCTTACAATCTTATAATTTATTTTAGTATATCACAAATCCGCTTGTTCTAAAACGTTATAAAAAAGCGGTCGCATCCGCAACCGCTTTTTGATTCATCATCCCACTATCGAATAAAATTTGTTGGTGTCCATTTTTCTTTAATCGGCTGCATTTGATTTGCAACTTTCATTGATTTTAACATGAACGCCATATTTTCTCCTAGTGTTCTCATAGTTTGAAGACCCTCTAAGTCTTTTCGGACATCTTCTGGTGTATAACCATGCACCATATTCCAATACTGAGATGATACAACTGGCATTCTCGTCATAGAGAAATACTTATTCAGACGATCAAAAGTAGCGGTTGCGCCAGCACGTCTACAGCTTACTACCGCCGCTGCAGGTTTATGAGCAAACTTTTTCCCAGCAGAAAAGAATACTCGATCTAGAACAGCACAAAGAGCACCATTTGGACCCGCATAATATACTGGAGATCCAACAACAATGCCATCTGACGCCATAATACGTCCCGTCAATTCATTACAAATATCACCATCTAATACACACCTGCCGAGCTCAACACAACGCATGCAAGCGATACACCCAAATACAGGTTTGATTCCAATGTGAAAAATTTCTGTGTCTATTCCATTTTTTTGTAGTGAGCCTGCAACCTCATTTAATGCAGTATATGTACACCCATCTTTATGGGGGCTACCATTGATCAGTAATACTTTCATCGACCTCTCCCTTTCTCGTTCCAATGATTCTGCAAAATCATATATCAATTGATTTCAAGTTCAAGAAAATCAATCTGCTACAGCATTTTTGATAGATTATTATTCATACCCATTTAGTATAGCTCTGAACACTACCTGTTAAAATGCAATCCTGTTCGTATTTTCTTGTACAATTTCCAGTTTATGATTTCGCTTTATGTGAGACAAAGAAGGAATGAAAGTTTATACATTAAATCAAGGTTTTTTATTCTGACATGGAACACCTGCTTGACAGAGACCGCATCCCAAAATATAATCACCTCGATTGATATCTTCAGGCCAAAACTTTGTTGCAAATTCCTCTTCATAGGCATCGCAGATATCTTTATCATGACCTCTTTGTGTAATGGATGCTGCAGGGCAACGTTTCATACACACTCCACAACTACCATCTTTATGATATAAACACCACTCATAAGGGGATTGATATGGTCGTTTTGTAATCGTAATATCCGCTTCTACAATCAGTGTTGTAAACCTTACGGCTTTTCCTTTTTCTGTAATCAGCCCATCTGAAAGGCCAAATGTCCCCAGTCCAGCTGCATATGCACCGTGACGATGTGACCACTTTGATGCAATTCCAAGTTTTTCCGAACGAGCTGTTGTAAATTCATGTTGAAGGTCGGTGGAGACGCTTCTAATCCCCATTTCATCTAATTTTCCAACTAGTTTTCCACTAAATTCCTGCATTAACGGTTCCCATTCACCACGAGTGACAATCCATTCTCTGGATGGAGCTTGTCTCGCTTTTGCTTGTGATGCCTTGGTAATCATTGTTTGTGGAAATGCAAAAGAAACAACACGTAACGATTGAGATGATTCACTATCTTTATAACGAAGTTTAAAAATTTCAAGTGGAGACCAATGGAATGAACCAATATGTTCTTTTAGAAAATCAAAATATGGATCATTTCCTGCCGCAATTCCAAACATAGGAAAATCCCACATCGGTTCTTCTGGTCGTCCCAACGTTGCAAAGTTATTTTTTCTCAAATTACAGTAAACTTCTTCTACTAGCTTTCCTAAGTCTTGCTTTTTCATAATTCCCCTCCATCATTCCATGATTCTATGTCCAAACCATGACAGAAATCATTCTATCACAATTTCCATAAAAAAAAAGCCCTTATCACAGTAATCCAGTAGGATTATGTCAAAGGACTTTTTATTATTTTGTTTTTCATGGCTCCCAGCATAACCATAAATGCTGCCAAGAATAATGCTGCAAGTATGGCGATTGCTAGAATTTGAAGGTCCAAGATCCACAGTAGAATTCCAATCATCGCAAATCCACCTGTAAGAGTTCTTGTTTTTTTTCGAAATACATATATTTCCATTTCGTCTAACCGTTTATTTTGGTCTTCCACTGGTGCAAATCTCCAAAGCATAATCACATTGTAGACCATAATGAAGCCTACAAGATATCCATTCCAAGGCATTTGATCAATTCCCCAAAATACAATAGCTACGACAAGAACTGAAAGCAAATAGCAAGAAAGCTGAGTACGAGCATGGTACCCGCCAGCAAAAGACCGAAGAGGGATATAAACAATCATAAAAATGATACTTTGCAAAACCACGTTCAATAGCAATCCAATAAAAACGATGGTCGCAATGTTTATTACCATAAAGAGTCCCTGCCTGATTCCATATTCGTACAGAGCTTTCTCCTCCGTTGGAATGGTTCCGATTCTTTCTAAAGAATCGGCAATTTTTTCTGAAAAATTCCCCATTCTTAGAACTTTCTGAGCTTCTTCGCTCCTTCTGGCATTTCTGGTTGATGCATAACAAATGCACAAGCAGCATTGGCGGTGGCTGCAGTAATCATCAAAGCAACTGCTGCAAATAAACCAGAAAACTTAATCATAATTGTTTTCAAAGCGGTATCCTCCCTTCTCTCTTTGTAATAATACTTGTTCTTAAGTCTATCAGACATTTTTTAACTAAATTCAGAAGTTGTAAGAAACTATATATATTGGTGTAAGAATTAATGTTAGAATATTTTGACTTTTTTAGAATGCATTAGAAAAAGCTCCCTACAGGCTTGAAATTACTCAATCCCGCCCAGGAGCTTTTTGTTACAGAACGCTTCCATTTTTGATCAATCTACATAAAGCAGTAAGGTAGCATGAAAAATATTTTTTTCATATTCTAAATTCATATTTCCATGATATTTTTCCAGAACCGTCTCAACATTGGCTAAACCCTTTCCATGGTTGTTTCGATTTTGCTTCGTTGATAAAAACCGACCATTTTCACGAATCACTTTTTCTGAAAATGAATTGTCAATGGCAACGAGCAGGCGACCTTTGTCATAGTGAATACGTACGTTTATAAATCCGTTGTCCCGAACGGTCTTTGCTGCTCTGATTGCATTATCCAATAAATTTCCTAAAATTACCGTCATGTCAAAAGCTGATATTTCAAGTTTTTCTGGAATTGCTAAATCCAATTTGGTTTTTACATTTTGCTGCTGCGCTTCTTCAAATTTAAAATTCAATATGCTATCGATGATTATGTTTCCAGAAGAGGCAAAGCTATGATGTAAGCCTACATTTCTTTGTATCGAATCTAGGTATGTAATCAGATCTTCCACCTTATTTTCCTCTGCTAAAGCCTGCAATGACAGAACGTGATTCTTGATATCATGACGAATCATATTTGTCGTTTGAACTGAAGACTGAATCAATTCAAACTGCTTTTCATAGTATTGATTTTGCTCCATTGCCAGTCTTTTTTCCATTCGCTCCGATAAGGCAATGATGATAACATCATAAAGATAGAAAACGGAAAAATTGACAAACAGCAAGAGTACCACCCCTGCTATAACGCTTTCCACCGCCAGTCCCCTTGCTTGAAACAGCAATAAAACCAAATATAAAGATGCGGAAGGAATTAGTACAATAGATAGCCAATTCATCGTTGGTACGGATTCTCCTCTTTTGATGTTTTTAAAATTATTGAGTACGAGCACAACGACATAAGTCAAAACTCTACAAATAATCAAACCATAAATAGAAGAGTAGTTATTTTTTGTAAAAATAGGGAAATTAAAATATCCAGTAATCAACACTACTACCATTTCAACACCCATTAGAATCAAGTAAATTAGAACGGTTGAAAGCAACCTTTTTTTGATGGTTGCGTCATAATTGAACGTTAGTAAGACGAGCACAACTAAATTGCTTGTGAGTAAGATAATTGGAATATTAACAAACAGATAAACTCCAGAGTTCAAGAAGAAAAAAGCAAAATATGAAATGACTTCAATTGTCTTATTTGTCTTCCTAGTATCAAAGAATACATCCATAAACTTATAGATGGTATAGGTCCAAAAAATATTAGTGAATAGATAAACCCATTCATAAAGATTTAGTTGCATTACCGAATTCCTTCCTTTTCAAATTGCATTTGTAATTCTCTGATGTTTTTTCGTCTTGACTGACTAATTGGAATAAGCTCATCGTTTGACATCGCAATCTCTTCATAACGGAACTTGGTGATATAAAAATAGTTGACCACGTACGATTTATGGACATACATAAAGTGATATTTTGCAACTTGCTCATAAACCTCATCTAACTTGCCATAAAAAATCTCTTCCCCATCTTTTGAGACTATTTTTACTTCTCTGTTTTTACTTTCAAAATACAGTATGCTTTTCACATCTTTTCGAAATGTTTCATGCCCTTTTTTATATACGAACATGCCACTCATTTTGTCAGTCAGCTTCAGGGTTAGTCTTAATACTTTAATGATTTCATCCTGGGATACCGGTTTATGCAAAAAATTCATCGGTCTAATTTCAAACAATTGCTTGTAGTAACTATCTTTGCTTGAAATATAAACAATTTGTATGGATTGATTGTCAAGTTCTTCCCGTATAATTTTGCCAACATCCACACCATTAATCATGTGTAATTCAATATCAAGAAAGATTAAATCAAAGCTTTCTCCTTGACGCATAAAGCGAAGTAATTCTTCTCCAGAACCGAAAACCAGTGTCTCTAACCGTTCATTATATCGGCTGGCATAATTCAAGATGTCACTTTCAATTTGTGAACAGATTAATTGCTCATCATCACATATCGCTATTCGAAACACAATGTTCTCCTTTCAATAGACACACACGACAGACTACTCTGCATTCATAAAATATACACTGAAATTTGTAACGCCACAACATTTATCCTAGAAATAATAGGTATATTCTATATGAATACCCAACTTTTTTAGTTTATACAAAAATCATTTGTATTAAGAACATATAAATCGCTGTCCCGATTCCAATACTAAGAAGAACATTGTTTTTCCAAAGATGGAGCATAACTACACTCACGATTCCGATGAACTGAGGGAGAATGGAACGAAATGATGTACAATCAATATTTCGCAGACAATATACTACCAGCATGCTGATTGCTGCATAAGGCAGTACTTTGCCTAAATAATCGATATACGGATGAGTTTCTTTTTTTCCCGAAAAAATTATAAAAGGAAGAAATCTAGTTGTCATTGTTCCTAAAACCACAGTTCCAACTATAACTAACGTTTGAAAAGGAGATAAAATCATGACGCAGACTCCTTTCTGTGTATCTTTCTCATAATTGATAGTGCTATTACGATGCTGCACATCGTTGGTATCAAAAACTGATTTGGTCCAAACAAGAATAGACAAATAGCTGATGAGATAATCCCTACCATAGCTGGTTTCCTATTCTCTCTTTCTTTCCATTGGTTTAGAAAAATTGCAACGAACAGTGCTGTCAATACAAAGTCCAATCCTTCTGTATTCCATGGAATGACACTTCCAAGGAGGCTTCCAATCACAGATCCAATCACCCAATAACCGTGATCTAAAAGTGTAATGAAAAAAAGAAACCATTTTTTTGATATACCATCTGGAACTCTTGTGCCGTGTATGATAGAAAAGGTTTCATCACATAACCCAAATATCAAATACGGCTTGATTTGACCAGTGTCTTTATATTTATCTAGCATGGATATACCATAAAATAAATGCCTTGCATTTACCATCAAGGTTAAAAACAAAGAATATAGAGGATTAAAAACCGCCGTCAAAGTTGTAATTGCAACATATTGTGCAGACCCTGCAAAAGCAAATAAACTCATTAGAAAAGTCCACAGCAGACCGTATCCTTTGCTGTTCATCAAAATGCCATAGGCTATTCCTAAAAAGATAAATCCAGTTAAAACTGGAATTGTATGTGGGAAGGCCTCCTTCAGCGCATATATTTTATCTTTCACCTTGCATCTCCTTTTATATTGTGTACTTCTTGACATTATATGCTATCCATTTGCCTGATACAAACAAAAATCCCCCTTTTGCAAATTATTTGTTTCTTTCTACAGAAGAGGGATAAAAAACTACAAATCATAAAAGGAATCTATTCCGAACCAAGTATAAGATCGTCCTTAATCTGAATCGATCCACTCTGAACCAAATGAACAAAGATTGGTACCAGTACGGGATCAAATTGTCTTCCAGCACCTTCCTCAAGCTCATCAAGGGCACGACTCACTGGAAGAGGTTCTTTGTAAGACCTCTCTGATATCATTGCATCAAAGGCATCAGCAATACAAAGCATTCTGGCTGAAATCGGGATATCCTCCTTCATAATTCGTCTTGGATAGCCATGTCCATCGTATCGTTCATGATGTCCGATTACAGCTGGAATAACATAATCCAATGAAGGAAGATGCTTGATAATACCAATGGAATGCTCCACATGTCCTTTGATTTCTTCATATTCATCATGATTCAGCTTTCCTTTTTTATTTAATATCTGCTCCGCAATCCCGATTTTTCCAATATCATGTAAAAGGGCAGCTTCCTCAACTATTTTAATAAAATCTTCATCCATTCCATATGCATACGCGAGCTTTGATGCGAAATACGCTACACGTTTGGAATGATTGAATGTATAATGGTCTTTAGCATCAATGGCAGCTGTCAATGCATATATTGTGGAAGCATACTCTGAATAAAAATCAGTTTTATGCACCGTTTTAAGATTCTCTTCCTCACCACATTCTTTCTTTTCGACCGCGTATGCCAGAATAATATTCTTTCCTTTACGTTTCGCATGATAGACAGCCATATCCGCATTATCAATGAGCTGTTTTACATTAGATGCAGAATGGGGTATGGCACAGATTCCCCCACTTACCGTCAGTACTTTTAGAGTATAATCGGCTGCACGCTTATTCATATTGTATATCTGCATGCGAATATTCTCTGCTAAAGTACGTGCTGACAGAATATCATACATCGGAAGGATAATTCCAAATTCTTTAGCACTATATCGAGCAACAAAACCATTGTCCCCAACTGTTGTTTTCAGTATTTGAGCAACCTTCTGTAATGCAGCATCCCCTTCTTTGTTTCCATAAAGTTGATTGTAAAGCTTAAAATCATCTATATTTAATATCACGAGAGCTAACGATTGGCTCTCATTTTTCTCATACTCCTGCTGTAGTGTCTCATAGAAATATTTTCGATTCAATAGGCCAGTCAAATCATCTGTTCTTGCTTCCAAATATACCTGTTCATAGAGTCTGGCATTTTTTACTGCCATTGATCCGATAGAATCCACAGAGGAGAGAAAGCTAATATCATCATAAGAGAAATTTTTATTCTTCTCCTTTCCAGACATCAAAATAATCCCGATCAGCTCATCTTCGTCTCTCAGTGGTGCAAAACATTCAATTCCAAGACGTTCTAACTGCTTTTTTTCGGATTCCCACATTGACTTATATGCCATTGTTCTTCGAAAGTCTTTCGCCAAGAGGCACTCGCTATGTTCTTCTAGCCACCGAACAATCGGATTGTCTTTCGGTACAGAAAAATCCAATTGGTCGAGCGGACTTGAACAATGGGCCAAAAGATAATTTCCATCACTATCTTCAACACAAACATAAACTTTTTTCACATCGATTGTATCTTGAATTACGGTCACCATTTCTTCCAGTATTTCATCAAATCGCAAGCTTTTTGCTACCGCAATACTGAATTTTTTGAGGCTTTCTGTTCTTTGTATTTCTTCTTTTATGAAAACGGTATCTGTAAACTTCTTGATTGCACAATAGAGCAATAAAATCCCCATAGAAAACAAGACTGCAACTGCCAATTCTTGATATGGAAGAAGTGCTGAAATATAGGATTTAATAATATGCTGTATCCATTCTAATGTGTTGGAAAAAATCAAAAGGGCTAGTCCAAGCGTGACAATATAACACACACCCTTTGATACCAGCAAGGTTAATTTAAAAAGCCTTCTTTGGTACAATGCAAAAAACATGAAAAACGCATTAATAATCCCAGACAAAATATCCGTTGGAAACCCACTAAAAAATGGAATTAACAGTAGAAGATGTCCTGCAAATAAAAACATGATGCCAATGACAATGGGTGTAAACTGCTTACGTAAAAATTCATTTTTTTTGCTGCTTTGAATGAGAATAATCAACATATGAACCACAATCGCCGCGCAAATACCATATAAGATCATGACCAGCCAGGTTGGATGGTAAACAAAATTTGGTGTTTTTCCTGACCAAACCAACTCCGGAGCCGCAAGGAATGCACCCGTTCCAATATTTACAATATTGATTGTAATCGTAAGCCCAATCCAAACTTTTTTTAGAAATCCCAGATCAGTTCCAACAAATTCACCTACAAAATTATAAAAAGCAAATGGCAACAAGGTTAAACCTAAAATAGAAAAATCATACCAAAATTTAATCGACGGCAGAAATAGCATTCGCATGCAAAAGGATCCGCCAGTCCATAAGATTAAAGCTGCAAGAACCATCATAAAAGAATAAATTAGTTTATTCTTTTTCGCCGCTATAAATGCTACAAGTAAAAAGATATAACAAAACAATGCAATGATTGGTACCGCTACAAAACTTCCTGTCATGCACGCCACCCCCTGAGACTCTCATACTCTTCTTGCTGAAGCTCAAGTAGAGATAAAATTTCATAAGGAGATGGATTGATAACTCGCATCAATTTACCATTTCTTCTTTTATATTCATTAAACGTACCTGAACGAACAATGGTGATTTCCAAAGGGTCCATACCAAGAATTCGCTTTAAATCTTTATAGTCGTGATCAAAATACTTAAAGTATACGCTAAGATGGTCTCGTAAAATTTCTTGACTAATGGCACTAGTAACCAAAGAGTTGCATCTTATTTCAACATACATATGTAAAAACGGTCGATTTTGCTTGTTATATTCTTTTGCTGCCACCCAATGTTCCACTGGCAAGCCAGATATAGACACTACATCGCGAATACAATTTTCTGAGATTCTTGTAAATCCAGCAATATCAATAATAGATGGTACCCGATCTACATACTTGAATCGAGGAATTCTTGTCTTATCAGCGTTACTTTCCAGACCAACGCATCGATACACATCACCCACTCGATATCGTACAAAGGCTCCACCTTTCAAAACTGAAATAACAATTTCATATTTTTTATCTGGGATGACCTCATTCATTAAATATGTTTTTGGTTCGTACTCTTTATCATCCAAGCTTCTATACATTTCTTCTTCTGGAATAAATTCATAAAAACAAGTGTCCGGAAAAAAGTACAAACCATCTCTTGTCCAAATCTCGGTACCAATACATGAAGGTTCAGTTCCTGCAAACAGTTCCATAGGGCGTACTCCCCATAATTCTTCTAAATCATCTTTATAACAATGATTGTCTGTACCTGCACACATAAACCCTTTTAAATCAAATAAATCTCTTGGCTTGATGTCCCGTTTTTCTTTCCTGCATCGATACTTTGCTCTGAGCAATCTTAAAATCAAACGTGGAGAATATTGAAGCCGTTTGTCTTTCCCTTTTCCACCGCCCGTTGATTTGCTGCTTCCCAATGCTGCAAGTCCGAGGCTTACAAAATATGCCACACTTCCTAGCCCAAAAAAGAAATCAATTCCCTTTTGCATGCCCATCTTAAACCCTAGCTTATTTCGTTCCCCAAAGGATAATTTCACCGCCTCTTTTACTGGCGGTAAAAACTCGATAGAAATTTCTTCATTGAGTGCAAGAGGAAATAATCCGGTTGCATATGGCAATGGAGCAAGTCCATATAGAATCGTATCCTTTGCCGTCACATCAAACTTTCCTTTTTCTCTGCTTGTAGATAAAATCAAACACGCCAGTACATTGTTCTGGTACGTTTCTAGCATACTTTTTGTATAAGGTGCAACTTTGATAGGATTTTTACCACCCTCCCAAGTTGTTTGTATCCAAATAATAGGATGATCCGGAAGCATGTCACCCTGTTTTTTCAATAAGATATCTGCATAATCACCATATGTGGTCAATGGAACTTGACTGCGAAATTCATCAATGGTTTTTGGTGCTTTCCCATTTAAAACAAATTGACCCAAACCAGATTTTGACCAAAGTGAAATCTGTTCTTCCATCAATCTATTTTGTATTTGCATATACTCTGATATATTTAAATCTAAAAAACCACAATATTCCTGCCATATCTCTTCTGGCTTGAGCTTTTTTAATTTTTCATCAAATCTCACTTTTTCATCTCCTTACTGCCAAGGGTTTTCCTGCAACGAGTCATACTGCCTAGATTAGGAACTAAAAAAGGTGTATTTTTTTTATAGTCAAGATAATCCGGGAAAATTTTAACAAAAGTCCAGTAATCCTGAACGATGATATATAAAATATTCAACCCACTAAAAATCAAAGCGCCTGCAAAAAGTAGATTGCTAGGAAATGCAAGCCACAGAAAAAAATAGAACCCGATAAACCATAAAACGCCTGGATGCCTGCATAATGCGTAAACACCAGTCTGGCAAGTTTTTGGAGCTTGATCTGATTCCACATAAGTATCTTCAAATGGCAAAGCAAAAAATAATGTATAGAGTAATAAAATAAAAAACCCTACAGCAATCACAAAAAAGAACAAACTTCTTTCAAAGTTTACGATACCATACGCCCAAGACTGATAAATGATTCCAGATGTGGCACCAATCAATAAAATGCATCCCAAAAAAAAACTTGAATGGAGCAGTCTATGATTGATTAAAACACTGTTAATGTCGTACAAAATAAAGAAAAAAAAAGCGATCGCCCCAAGCACGATATATGCCATACATAGTTCCTTTCAGATGCTGATTTCCATACCCAATCTGCCTTCGAAAATAGTGGTGCATTTTCTAAAAATACACCATTTTCACATTAACATTTTTGGATATCTATTTCAAGAAAAATCCTTCCAACGAGAACCGAATCCTCTTATCGTTTTTATATATTTTTTCCACTTTACTGTTTTCACATTTTTGTTATTCTACAAGTTTTCCAAATAAGCTGAAAGTCTTTCCTTCTATAATTTCAACCTTTACGATTTGTCCAATCAACTCATGTGTACCTTGAAAATTTACAATTTTACTGCCTTCCGTACGCCCAGTTAAAGCAGTATGATCCGTTTTACTTGGACCTTCAACCAATACAGATGCGATCTGTCCTTCGCATCGCTTATTTTTTTGTGCAATGATTCCATTTAGCTCATCTACCAGCCGATTAAACCGAATATGCTTTACATCTTCGGGCACTTGATCCTCGAAGTTTTCCGCAGGAGTTCCTTTTCGAACTGAGTACAAGAAAGTAAATGCAGAGTCAAATCGAACTCTTCTGACTAAATCCAAGGTTTCTTCAAAATCTTCTTCCGTTTCACCAGGAAAGCCAACAATAATATCTGTAGTGATTGCAATTTCTGGAACTGTATCTCTCAGTTTTTTGATTAGGAGCAAATAGTCTTCCTTTGTATATTTTCTGTTCATTCTTTTTAGTACCGCAGTGCTTCCAGATTGAAATGGAAGATGCACATGTTTACATAAATTATTACATTTTCCATAAGCCGCAATCAGTTGATCTGATAAATCTTTTGGATGAGGTGTCATAAACCGGATCCGTTCAATGCCTTCCACCTCATTGATTTGACAAATCAGCTCTGCAAAGGTAACAGAAAAGGAACAACCATTTCCATATGAGTTCACATTTTGTCCAAGCAAGGTTACTTCTTTAACGCCCGATGCGGCAAGGTCACGAATTTCTCTAAGGATTTCCTCAGGATGCCGGCTACGTTCTCGCCCTCTTGTATATGGAACAATACAGTATGTGCAGAAATTGTTACATCCATTCATGATATTGACAAAGGCTTTGAAGGAATACATTCTTTTGGCTGGAAGTCCTTCCACAATGTCGCCACTCTCATCCCAAACTTCAACGATTTTATTGCGATCATTTAAAGTCTGAGTGAGCAATTTAGGGAATTCATGGAGATTGTGAGTTCCAAATACCAAATCGACCCATGGGTACTTTGACTTCAGAGTCTCTATGATATGCTGTTGCTGCATCATACAACCGCAGACTGCAACCACAACATTAGGACGAGATTTTTTTATCTTTTTCAGTTGACCTAGAGTACCAAAAAATCGTTTGTCTGCATTTTCTCTAACGCTGCACGTATTAATGATTGCAACATCAATTTCATTTCTATTTTCCGTTTCCTTATATCCAAGCTCTTCTAACATCCCTGCTAGCGTCTCAGAATCATGTTCATTCATCTGGCACCCGAAAGTAATGATAGAATAGTTCTTATTTTTCATTTATTTTATTATCCTCATTTCATCATTGATACCGTTATAATATATACTAATTTTATATGATTTTCAACAATTCAATTTTCTATTCTATTTTACTTTTCTTTTCTTCCCAAGTTATCATTGACGGGACACCTATTCCGATTTAAACTGTTTATAATCATTGCAAGACATATTTTTGCAATCAAGGAGGGAATTATGAACGCAGAGCAGATAAAGTACTATCTTGAACTGAACCATGAAGAAAACATAAAAAAAGCCAAAGAAAACCTAAAAGGTGTCATAAAAGAAACACCTCTGATTTATAGCGATTTTTTTAGCAAAGAAAACAAATGTGATATCTATATTAAACCAGAAAACTTTCAGAAAACAGGCTCCTTTAAGATTAGAGGGGCTTACAATAAAATTGTCAACCTATCAGAAGAAGAGTGCCAAAAAGGAATTATTTGCTCATCTGCAGGAAATCACGCTCAAGGGGTCGCATTTTCAGCTCAGAAGCGCAGTATCAAATCAACTATAGTCATGCCAAATGTTACTCCGCTATTGAAAATTGATGCAACGAAAGAATATGGTTCTCATGTTGTAATTCATGGAGATGTATATGACGAGGCCTATTCAAAAGCAAGAGAACTAGCAACAGAATATGGATACACTTTTGTGCATCCATTTGATGATTATGATATATTATGTGGTCAGGGAACAATTGGTCTAGAAATTCTTGAGGAGCTTGAAGATGTAGATGAAATCCTTGTTCCAATTGGTGGAGGCGGTTTGATTAGTGGAATTGCACTTGCTATTAAAGCAATCAAACCAAGTGTGAAAGTAATCGGCGTAGTTCCTGTGGGAGCTATGGCCATGAAAATCTCTGTCGATGAAGGTCAATTGACAAGACTGGCTGCCGTCAAGACAAGTGCAGAAGGTGTGGCCGTAAGACAACCAGGCCATCTGACTTTTGAAATCACACGACATTATGTAGATGACATTATTACTGTTTCTGAAAAAGATATTATGGAAGCCGTCTTATTGCTTTTAGAAAAGCATAAAATGATTGCAGAAACTGCTGGAGTGGTTCCGCTTGCAGCAGTAAAAAAACGTGCCGAAGCAGGAAAGAAAATCGTTTGCCTCGTAAGTGGCGGAAACATTGACGTTGTTACGATTTCTTCAATTATCAACCAAGGTATGATTTCTCGTGGACGTATTATGTGTTTCTCCGTTGAATTGCCTGACAAACCAGGCCAACTAGTAAAGGTGGCTCAAATTCTAGCAGAACTTGGAGCAAATGTAATCGAGTTAACCCATAATCAATTTAAAGCAATTGATCGTTATTCAAATAAAGTAGCCTTGGAAGTAACTGTGGAAACTAACGGGCATGGTCATATTAAAAATATTATTGAAACTCTAGAGGATAATAACTTCACTGTCAATCGAGTATACTAATATCAGCTCTATCATAAGTGCTCTATGTAAAAATGCCAAGGTGACCATGTAAGATGGTACCTTGGCATTATTTGATTTGCGACAAAAAAGAGCCGATTCACTCAATCGATCTCATTTTTTATGATAAAGCTCTACTTTACAAGTTCTTCCGTCTCGTGTTTTTTTTGTCTAGTCATCAAACGAATTACAGCTTCCCGTGCATCTGACTGTTCTTTAATCACTTGGTATATTTGTTCAGTAATCGGCATCTCAACATCAAACTTTTGTGCCAACTGATATGCTGCTTCTGTAGTATACATGCCTTCCACGACCATTCCGACTTGTTTCGTTGCTTCCGATGGCTTCATACCTTCTCCAATCAGGATACCGCAACGGCGGTTTCGGCTATGCATGCTCGTGCAAGTAACAATCAGGTCGCCAATCCCTGTTAGCCCAGAAAATGTACTAAGATTAGCGCCTAGCTTCACTCCTAACCTTGCAATTTCTGCAATGCCTCTGGTCATCATTGCTGCCTTTGCGTTATCGCCATATCCCATACCATCTGAAATCCCAGCACCCAATGCAATGATATTTTTCAAAGCACCACCAAGTTCTACACCCACAACATCAGAGTTTGTATAGAGTCTTAGGGAATCAGACATAAAAACATCTTGAATGTACTCTGCCAATTGCTGTTCCTCTGATGCGGCAACTAAAGTTGTTGGCATGCCTCTTCCAACTTCTTCTGCATGAGATGGTCCTGAAAGTACCACATATTTTGCATGAGGTAATTTTTCCATTGCAATTTCAGATAATCGCATTAACGTCTTTTGCTCAATACCCTTTGCCACATTTACTAGAGTCATTTCTGGCTTTAAATATGGTAATGCACCATCAAGTGCACTTCTAAAATGTTGAGCAGGCGCAGAAAAAAGAACAATTTCAGCATCTTTCATCGCTGCTTCAATCGAGTATGCAATTTGCAAAGATTCTGGCAATGAAACTTCAGGAAGATACTTGATGTTTTCTCTTTTCTCTTCCAATTCTTTTAGATGACTATCATTTACATCCCAAATATTGATATGATGTCCGTTACCACATAAGCTAACTGCAAGTGCAGTGCCCCAGCTTCCAGCTCCAATAACAGCAATATTCTTACTCATGTTTCCCTCCTACTTTTTCAGGCCAACTTTTGGCTCTTGTCCCTTTACCAGCCTTACAATATTCAAGCGATGTTTGTACAATGCGATTGCCGCCATCACAACGGTAATCAAAACATAATCATGAATGAAATAATATGTCACAAACGGGAAAGTTACAGCAGCAGCCACAGAGCCAGCAGAGACTCGTTTCGTAATCAAAATCATACCTACAAAAACAACTGCTTCTAAAATACCTATCATTGGGAGAATGGTTACCATCACTCCAAAGGCTGTAGCAATTCCTTTTCCTCCCCGAAAGCCAAAAAGAATAGGCCAAATGTGTCCAACAAATGCGGCAAGGCCACAAATCATCGCTAAATCCTGACCTCCTACATATCGACCCAATAAAACCGCTGCAACTCCCTTTAAAACATCGATTGCCAGTGTTGCAATTGCGGCTTTCCTTCCTAAAACTCTAAGAACATTTGTGGTTCCAGCATTGCCGCTTCCTTGCTTCCTGATTTCTGTTCCCATCATTTTACTGATTAGAATTGCTGGCGATATATTTCCCAACAAATAGGCACAAAGAATAATTACGACTGGCAACCAATTATTCATAGCTTTCTTCTCCTTTTTCTCGGAACACAAATTTAATAGATGTTCCTTCAAAACCAAACCCTTCTCTGATTTTATTTTCCAAGTATCTAGCATATGAGAAATGCATCAAGTCACGGCTATTAATCTTAAATGAGAATAATGGCGGTTTTACACCAACTTGCGTCGCATAATAAATCTTTAATCGCTTACCTTTATCCGATGGCGGTTGCTTCATCATTGTCGCATCTGCAATCAAACTGTTTAGTTGACCAGTAGGAACGCGTAATGCACGTTTTTCAGATACATACTTCACCGTATCGATTACGTTGTTTAAACGTTGTTTCGTCAGTACAGATATAAATACCGACGGAGCATAAGCCATAAAAGTGAGCTCCTTTGCAATATCCTTTTGGTACTCCTTCATGGTATTGGTTTCTTTTTCAAGCAAATCCCATTTATTCACAACCACAACGATACCTTTTCCAGCTTCATGGGCAATCCCAGCAATTTTTTTGTCTTGATCTGTAATCCCTTCTACGGCATCTATCATCAAAAGACAAACATCACACCGTTCAATGGCTGCAATCGCTCTAATGACACTATATTTTTCAATATCTCCAGTTACCTTGCTTTTTCTTCTTATTCCTGCTGTATCAATTAAAACATATTTGTCATCTTCACGTTGAAACGGCGTATCTACGGAGTCACGAGTCGTTCCTGCAATATCACTAACAATAACTCTCTCTTCTCCCAAAATTGCATTAATCAATGAGGATTTTCCTACATTTGGTTTTCCAATTACTGCGATCTTTACTGTATCATCTTCATCCTCGCCTTCCAAGTCTGGAAGCGCATTGAGGATTCTTTCTAGAACATCTCCCAAATTCAGCATGTTTGCTGCAGAAATAGGAATCGGTTCACCCAGTCCCAATTCATAGAAATCATAAAAATCATCTGGTAATTTTGCAGTATCCACTTTATTTACTACTAAGATTACTTCTTTTCCAGTTCTCATGAGCATTGTTGCTACTTCGCGATCCGAGGAAGTTAGTCCATCTTTTCCATCTACCATAAATAAAATCACATCTGCCGTTTCCATAGCGATCTCTGCTTGTGCTCTCATTTGGGACAAGATTACATCCGTAGAGTCTGGCTCAATACCACCAGTATCTATCAATGCAAAAGATTTCCCTTGCCATTCTGCTTCTGCATAAATTCGATCTCGCGTTACTCCAGGAGTATCTTCTACGATAGAAACCCTTCGTCCCACCACTTTATTAAAAAATGTTGATTTGCCGACATTCGGTCTTCCGACTACAGCTACAATTGGTTTTGACATTTATTTTCTCCTATTCAAAAATTGCCTCAGCAAATTCTGCAGGGTCAAAAATCTTCAAATCATCCATTCCTTCCCCTACACCAATAAACTTTACAGGCATTTCGAATTCATCAGATATAGTTATCACGATGCCCCCCTTTGCTGTTCCATCCAATTTGGTTAGAACAATGCCTGATATATTTGTAATCTCTCCAAATTCTTTTGCCTGAGAGACCGCATTTTTACCTGTAGCTGCATCTAAAACGAGTAAAGTTTCACGAAAGGCCTGAGGATATTCTCTTTCAATTACCTTGTTCATTTTTTCTAATTCAGCCATTAAGTTTTTCTTTGTTTGAAGACGTCCAGCTGTATCACAAATTAAAATATCTGTATTTCTAGCCTTTGCAGCTTGAATAGCATCGTATATTACAGCAGAAGGATCTGCACCTTCTTGATGCCGAATTACATTTACCCCAATTCGATTTCCCCAAACTTCCAGCTGCTCACTCGCTGCCGCACGAAAGGTGTCCGCTGCTGCCAATAAAACAGTTTTTCCCTCTTGTTTACAACGATTGGCAATTTTTGCAATTGAAGTGGTTTTTCCGCCTCCATTGACACCAATCACGAGTATTACCAAAGGGGTTTCATCTGAAAGAAAATGTAAATCCCCTTTGTCAATGAGCTCTCTCACAATGAGTTTTATTTGCGTTTTGACTCCATCTGCCGTACGAATATTCTGCTTTTTAATATCTTCCCTCAACCTAGAGATGATTTTTATTGTTGTGTCCATTCCGATGTCAGAGGTAATCAAAACTTCTTCTAATTCATCTAGCATCTCTTCATCAATCTCTGGTCGCATAAAAATTACATCTTCAATTTTTTCCTGCAATCTTCCAAAAAAAGATTTCTTCACTCCAAAAGCCATAGCTATTTCCTTTCTGATTCAATTTACAGTTTGAAAAGCAGTATGCATGATATCTATATTTCAAATGCATCTCCTAATTTCAATGAAATAATCTTTGAAATCCCCTGCTCCGGCATGGTAACACCATATAGCACATCTGCATATTCCATTGTGGCTTTTTGATGTGTCACCAATGCAAATTGTATATTATTAAAGTTCGTGAGATACTTTGCAAAACGTTCAATATTTGCATCATCCAATGCCGCTTCAACCTCATCCAAAATACAAAATGGGGTTGGTTTTGCTTTTAATACCGCAAACATCAATGCAATTGCGGTCATGGTTTTTTCGCCACCAGACATCAAGTTGATATTTTGCAGTTTCTTTCCTGGCGGTTGTGCTACAATCTCTATCCCACATTCTAGTGGGTTGTTTTCATCTTCTAGTCGCAATTCCGCTGCACCGCCACCGAACAATTCGGTAAACGATCCTTCAAAATATGCAACAATCTTGTCAAAGCTTTCTTTAAAGTTCTGTTTGATAGTCTTATCCATATCATCAATAATCTGTTTCAAAGAGTTCATTGCTTCTAGAATATCATGCCGCTGCTCTACCAAGAATTCGTAACGCTCACTAACTGATTCATATTCTTTGATTGCGCCTACATTCACTTCACCCAAGGCCTTCATTCGATTCTTTATTTCTTTGCTTTCTTTCAATGCTACCGGTAGGTTGAATTCTTTTTTCTTGAATTCGATAGCCTGAATATAGGAGATTTCAAATTCCTCCCATAATTTATCTTTATATGCATCTAATTGTGTTTCATACTTTGCTTGTTTAATTTCCAGTTCATACTTCTGCGTTTGATGTACATTTAAAACACCCTCTATATCATCTTTTTTCTTAGTTATCTCATCTAAATATTTAGATACTGTCTGCTTTTCTTCTTGAATTTCGGCCAAGTATCTTTCTATAGATTCTTTTTCTGCCTCCATAGATTGAATGTTTTCGCCAAGACTATTATCGCCAGAAAGCAGGCTGTCCTTTTCCTGATTCAGTCGACTCATTGCACTTTTTTTCTTACGAATATCGTCCTCTAACTCCAGTTCATATCCCCGAATTCGTTCAAGGAGTTGGTCCACATGATTCTTTTTGCTCTCTTCTGTTCCTACTGCAATACGAGCCTGCGTAATCTCTTCATTTATATCATTCAATTGATGTTTATGTTTTTCATACTGAACCATCCCTGAGTCAGCCAGCTGCTCAATCTGTTCAATTTCGTGTTTTGCGCTTTCAACAAGTTGTGTAAGGTCCTTAACCATCAATTGGGCAGAATGATTCTCATCACCAATCTGATTCAGTTCCTTTTGCCATTTCTCATATTGATATCTCCAGTCATCCAACTGACGAGATAGTGTTTTCATTCCATTTTCTTTTGATACGAGTTGGATTTCAGCTTCTCTATGATCACGATCGGCCTGACGGATTTTTTCTTGACCTGCTCCAATACTCTGACGCAGCAGTTCAATTCGTTCGGTCGTATCAACCTTACTTTTTTCCATCGAAATCAATTTATCACCCAGTAGTTTTGCTTCCGCTTTTCGTTCCAATAAATTTGATGTATTACTTCTAAACGTACCTCCAGTAATAGCACCTCCAGCATTGATAACTTCACCCTCCAAGGTAACAAAACGAAATCCACCACTACTATTTTTTGAAAGTTTAACTGCATGGTCAAGGGAGTCTACAATGACTACTCGTCCTAGGAGATACTCCATCACAGTTTGATACTTTGGCTGGAATGTAATACAATCCACACCAAAGCCCTTAAATCCTTCTGATTTTTGAATTGCTCCATCTCGATATGAATTAGACGGTCGCATACTCCGAATTGGCAAAAAAGTTAATCTGCCTGCGCGATTGTTCTTGAGCGCCCGAATCGCTTCTTGCGCACTGCGATCATCCTCGCAAACAATATTTTGAAGTGCTGCACCCAAAGCTGTTTCAATTGCAGTTTCATAACCCCTTGGCACTTCAATCAGCTCAGCTACAACACCCTCAATTCCAGAAAAACTTGATTTCATAACAAATTTTACTGCATGATTGTATCCCTCATAGGAGCTTTCCATTTCTTCAATCATCTTTTTTCGAGTAGATATCTGCCCAATGGAGATTTTCAATTCTTCCAGCTCTTTCGTTAGTTGCTTTTCCCGAATCAATTCTTCTTGATACGTTTGCTTCAAACGCTCATTTTCTTGCCCTATATTTTGAAATTTTTCCTGCAGTAAAGCAAGCTCACGGTTGGAACTTGAAAATGCATCTTCAAGTTCTTGGGCGTTGTTTTGCCTTTCCTCCACTTCCACGTTAATTTGTTGTCGTCTTTTCTCTAACGTTCCTTGTAGACTCACTAGGCTATTGATTTCACTGTTTTTATTATTTATGGTATTATGTAATTCAAAAATTCTATTTTTTTGATTTTCAATTTCAGTTTCATCCGTATTTAACTCCGTGGTCAATTCAGTATATCTGGCAATTGTTTCGTCTAAATCTAATTTTAATTTTAAAAGAACTGATTCAATTTGTTCTTTATCAGAAACAAGAGAGATAGAGTTCTCGTTTTCTTTTTCCAATTTTTCAGTCAGCTCAGCGATTTCTATGCCAAGACGCTCAAAGTCTTTTTCAAGAGTTGCTAATTTTTCTTGATTCAATTGATTTTGGTTAACCAGTGTATTTATTTTTTCAACACTAACAAGAAGCCTGTCTCTTGTTTCATTTCCAAGTCTTTCAAGCTCCTCATTTCGATTCTTATTGTGGACAATTTCTCCATCTATTATTATTTTCTCTTCTTTCAGGTCTTCAATTTGGCTAAGTACTTCAGAAATATCATCTTTTACATACTCATTTTTTAATTCTACATTTTCAATATTCTTTAGAGTAACATTGATTTCTAATTCTTTATACTTGTCGCGTAAAATCAAATATTCTGCAGCTTTTTCACTATCTTCTTTTAGTCCGCCAATTCGTGTTTCTATTTCCGATATAATGTCATTAACACGTTCTAAGTTTCCATTGGAAGATTCCAGTTTCCTCTCAGACTCCGCTTTTTTTGTTCGATATTTGACGATACCTGCAGCTTCTTCAAAGATTTCTCTCCTACTTTCGGGCTTATTGCTCACAATATCTGCAATTTTCCCCTGTCCAATCAGAGAATATCCGTCTACACCAATTCCCGTATCCATGATCAACTCACGAATATCTCTTAATCTGCATTGATTGTTATTGATGGAATATTCGCTCTCACCTGAGCGATACATCCTTCTAGTAATAGCAACTTCTGCATAGTCTATCGGTAGGATTCCTGTACTATTATCAATAACAAGCGTAACCTCCGCCATACCTCTGGATTTTCGGTTTGCAGTACCAGCAAAGATGACTTCTTCCATTTTCCCACCGCGCAACATTTTGGGGCTTTGTTCGCCCAAAACCCATCGAATCGCATCAGAAATATTGCTCTTCCCGCTACCATTTGGCCCTACAATACAAGTAATGCCTTCATGAAACTCAATGCTAACCGGTTCGGCAAAAGACTTGAATCCGTGCAAATCTATTCTTTTAAAATACAAACGTGCCACCTCGCTCTAATGCTTGTCTCGCCGCATTCTGCTCCGCTTCTTTTTTACTTCTCCCCGATCCATTACCAATGACCTTGCCTCTAAACACTAGGTTTGAGAAAAAGATCTTGTCATGATCTGGCCCTTCTTCCCTCTCAATCACGTAACAAATGTCTGTTTCACCATGGGATTGCAATTTTTCCTGGATTTCCGTTTTATAATCCTTATGTAACTTCCCAGACAATGCATCTTCAATGAGGGTAGAGAAAATTCGTATCACAAATTCCTTTACTGCTTCCCAACCGCCATCTAAGTAAACAGCACCAATCACCGCTTCCATTGCATCTGCCAAAATGGAACATCGGCTGCGACCACCACTATGGTCTTCTCCCTTTCCTAGTCTTAAATACTCTCCAAGATGAATGTCTTTTGCAAAGGTAGCGAGAGACCGCTCACAAACAATTGCTGCTCGAAACTTCGTCAACGAGCCTTCCTCATCATGAGATAGCCTTGTATAAAGATAATCACTGATCACTGCGTCCAACATAGCGTCTCCTAGAAATTCCAAGCGCTCATTATTTTCACAACAATTTTGTTTACCTTCATTAATAAAAGAACTATGAGTCAATGCATTCCGCAATAAATCTAAGTCATGAAATTGATATTTAATTATTTGTTGAAAATCAAGCTCACTCACTGATTATTATTTCCTCCAAATCAAGTACTGAATTCTGAATTGTCTGCACCACGTTATTTTCTGCATACGGTATTCCTTTTAAAATCGTATTCTTCACCGCGTTTGCATTAGATGAGCCATGCATCTTAACGATTGCACCTTTCACACCAAGAATAGGGGCACCTCCGTACTCAGAATAATCAAACTCTGATTTTAATTCTTTTAATTTGCTAGAAAGTAGCAATGCACCCACCTTCGGAACAAATCCCTCTGTAAATTTATTCTTTAATAGTTTCAAAATATTCCAAGCGAGTCCTTCTGTCAGTTTTAGAATCACATTACCCACAAAGCCATCACACACGATAATGTCACTTGCACCCTTTGGAATATCTCTAGCCTCAATATTTCCAATAAAATTAAAGCTGCTCTTTGAAAGCATCTCATATGTAGCTTTTAGAACTGTGGTTCCCTTTGTCTCCTCTGTCCCAATATTTACAAGACCGATGGTGGGGTTTTCTATATTTAGCACTTTTTCCATATAAATGCTTCCCATAGCTGCAAATTCTAAAAGATTATTCGGTTTACACTCAGAGTTGGCACCGGAATCAACCATCAAAGACACACCACCCTTTTTCCCAAGGATAGGGTACGTACTAGCAATGGCTGGCCTATCAATCCCTTGTATTCTTCCTAAAATAAATAGTCCTGCAGCCATCAGCGCTCCAGTGTTCCCTGCTGAAATAAAAAGATCTGCCTCTCCGTCTTTCACCAGATTGATTCCCTTTACCATTGAAGAATCTTTCTTGGTTCGTACTGCTTTTACTGGCGCATCCTCACTTGAAATTGCCTCACTTGCATGAAGTACACTTATTTTATCTTTATCATATTTATACTTGATTAATTCTTGATTTATTTTCGTTTCATCACCAATCAGGATGATATGATGTTCCGTTAATGAAGATGCTTCCACTGCTCCCTTAACAATTTCTAAAGGGGCATTATCTCCACCCATTCCATCTACTACTATTTTCATAGAAATACCTCCACGATTTTTTCAAATATCATATTATAAAAATATAACACATAATACCTTCGAATGCAATTCTTACACTTTTTACCCATGACATATCAAATTGCAACAAAATAGAAGCATGTTCAACAAGGAACATGCTAATTTGTGTCAAGTTGCCTATATTACAGATATTCCAAGATATCCAGTAATTATAGTAACGTGTTCTTAACCATTTTGCAATCTTTTTATCCATGAATTTTGCAATGTTCAGAAACACTAGATTCAATTGTGCGAAAAGGAGCTCTTATTCTGTAAACAAAGAAGTAGAAAGATAACGTTCTCCCGTATCTGGAAGCAACACAACAATTGTCTTCCCCTTGTTTTCGGCTCTTTTTCCAATTTCTGTTGCAGCGTATACAACAGCACCTGATGAAATGCCAACAAGCAAACCTTCGGATTTAGAAAGAAGCCGACTGGTTTCAAACGCCTGATCATTGCCTACTGCAACGATTTCATCATATACTTTTTGATTTAGTACAGCTGGCACGAATCCAGCTCCGATTCCCTGAATTTTATGAGGGCCAGCAGTTCCACCAGACAGAACAGGTGAAGCCTCTGGTTCAACACCAATTATCTTTATGCCATCCTTCTTTGATTTTAAAAACTCTCCTGCACCAGTTATTGTACCACCAGTCCCAATACCGGCAACAAAAATATCAACTTCTCCATCTGTATCTTCCCATATTTCTGGTCCAGTGGTCTGACGATGAATTTCTGGATTTGCAGGATTATCAAATTGTCCAGGAATGATAGAGTTAGGGATAGAAGCCGCCAGCTCATTGGCTTTTTCTATTGCACCTTTCATGCCTCGAGCACCTTCGGTCAAAACCAATTCTGCCCCGTATGCTTTTAGAAGATTTCTTCTTTCCGCACTCATGGTCTCCGGCATAGTTAAAATAATTCTGTATCCTCTTGCAGCTGCTACAGAAGCAAGACCAATCCCAGTATTTCCACTGGTTGGTTCAATGATTACGGCCCCTTCTTGAATCAAGCCTTTTGATTCTGCATCATCTAACATTGCTTTTGCAATTCGGTCCTTCACACTGCCTGCTGGGTTAAAGTATTCTAGCTTAGCAATTAACCTCGCATCCACTTCTTGTATTTTTTCATAATTTGATAATTCTAATAACGGTGTTTTGCCGATTAGTTGTGTCAGATTTTTATATATTTTCCCCATTTGTATTCTCCTCATGTTCATTATCACACTATTCATATAAACTTACTATGGTTTTATTTTATCTCTGCTTTTTCTGTTTGTCAAGTTTTTTTCATACTATTTATATAGGAATATAATGATTTGACTTTTGGCATTGGTTTTTGTAGGATAAAGATACCAATATTTAGAAAAGGGGATTCACCAATGTATCATTTTGACCAACCAATCCAACGAAAAGGAACAAACTCATTAAAATATGATTTTACAAAAGAACGAGGAAAACCAGAAGATGCTCTTCCCCTTTGGGTTGCAGACATGGATTTTCAGGCACCGCCACCTGTCATAGAGGCCCTGTTAAAATCTTGCTCTCATGGAATTTTTGGATACTCCGAAGCAAAAACAGACTACTTCAAGCCTGTCCAACAATGGTTTTCAAACAGATTTGATTGGGCCCCGGAAGAAGAGTGGCTTGTAAAAACACCTGGCGTTGTGTTCGCCATATGCACAGCAATTCGTGCATTGACCAAGCCCGGTGACGGCATTTTAATTCAAAGACCTGTGTATTATCCCTTCCATCATGCCATAGAAAGTAATCAAAGAATACTAGTGAATAATCCACTTGTATATGAAAACGGTGCTTATCGCTTAGATTTAGATGATTTTGAACAGAAAATAGAAAAGCAAAATGTCAAGCTCTTCATTTTGTGCAATCCTCATAATCCAGTTGGCCGAGTTTGGACAAAAGAAGAATTAACCCAAATGGGGGATATTTGTAGCAAGCATCATGTTACTATCATTTCAGATGAAATCCATTGCGATTTTGTACGAAAAGGGCATCATATTGTATTTGCAGGTCTAAAACCAGAATTCCGTGATATGACCATTACCTGCACCGCACCAAGCAAAACATTTAATATAGCAGGATTACAAGTTTCTAATATATTTATTCCAAATCCTGTTTTCTTAAAAGCATTTCAAAAAGAACTATATCGAACTGGTGTATTTGAAATCAATACGTTTGGTTTAGTAGCCTGTAATGCGGCATATACCTATGGTGCGCCTTGGCTCTCAGATCTAAAGGTATATTTAGAGCAAAACTTTATTACAATTAAAAATTTCTTACAAGAGCACTTGCCAAAAATTACCATCGTAGAACCAGAAGGTACGTATTTGCTTTGGATCGACTTTAAAAAATATGAATTATCAGATGACAAGCTAAACGATATGATATTAAACAAATCAAAGCTATGGCTTGACGAAGGAACCATGTTTGGTCCTGAAGGAAGTGGATTTCAAAGGTTAAACATGGCCTGCCCAAAAGCCACAATAGAAAAAGCCCTAGACCAATTAAGATCAGGGTTTCAATCATATTAACAACATAATAAAGTATAGGAGAAAGCCTCAGTCTGTCTCCTATACTCTATTATAGCATCTTACGTCTTCTTGCGCTTCTGCCAAAGCTGACATTTGGGGTACGATTTTAAGAAAGTGTTCTGCTTTCATATGTGCTTCTAATGCCTCAAAACTTTCCCATTCCTCAATAAATGTCAACACATTTGGTTCATCACAATCCTGATACAAGTCATAGCGGATGCAGCCATCATCCAATTTGTTGGTGGCTTCTACCAATGTTTTTGCGATTGTAATAAACTCCTGAATGTTCTCTTGTTTAACTGTATTTTTTGCTACTACAGTGACCATACTCGTCCCTCCTTTTCTTATCAATGATACCCGTATTCTATCAAATCAATCTAAAGAAAAAGACAAAGCCGACTCTCATCAGCCTTGCCCTTGATAGCAAGATTTCATTTATGCCTATTTGGTATCTAAAATATACTGCAAAAACTATTTTTATTCGCCTAGGAACAACTTAATATCTTCATCTACTGTTCCAATTCCAGCAATTCCAAAGGTTTCCACAAGTACTTTTGCAATATTCGGCGAAAGGAAGGCTGGTAATGTCGGTCCAAGATGAATATTTTTCACGCCCAAGTATAATAATGCCAATAGCACAATAACAGCTTTTTGTTCATACCACGCGATATTGTACGCAATAGGAAGCTCATTTACATCACTCAGTTCAAATACTTCCTTAAGTTTTAACGCAATCAATGCCAACGAGTAAGAATCATTGCACTGACCAGCATCTAGTACTCTAGGAATGCCCCCAATGTCTCCAAGGTTTAGCTTATTGTATCTATATTTTGCACAACCAGCGGTTAAGATCACGGTGTCTTTTGGAAGTTTTTCAGCAAACTGTTCATAATAATCTCTTGACTTCATTCTTCCATCACATCCAGCCATAACAAAGAACTTTTTAATCGCTCCAGTTTTAACCGCATCCACTACCTTATCCGCAAGAGCAAATACTTGTTCATGAGCAAATCCGCCAATGATTTTTCCAGTTTCAATCTCAGTCGGTGCAGGCAATTCTTTTGCCATCTCAACCAACTTGGAAAAATCTTTTTTACCAGATTCATCCGCTTCAATATGCAAACAGCCCGGGTATCCTGCCGCACCTGTTGTAAAAATCCTACCACGTACCGCTTCGCTTTTTGGCGGAACAATACAATTTGTGGTGAATAGAATTGGTCCATTAAAGGATTCAAATTCTTCTAACTGTTTCCACCAAGCATTCCCATAATTTCCTACAAAATGTTCGTATTTTTTAAACGCAGGATAGTAATGGGCTGGTAACATTTCACTATGTGTATAAATGTCAACGCCTGAATCTTTTGTCTGTTCTAGGAGTTGTTCCATATCAGTTAAGTCATGTCCCGATATTAAAATTCCCGGCTTCTTTCCAACTCCAATATTAACTTCTGTAATTTCTGGATTTCCGTACTTTGAAGTATTTCCTTCATCAAGCAGAGCCATGGCCATTACCCCGTACTCCCCAGTTTTCATTGTTAATGCCACAAGATCATCAGCAGACAAACCATCATTTAATGTTGCTGCAAGTGCTTCATAAACAAAATCATAAAGTTCATCTTTTTCTTTTCCTACATTCACGGCATGATGCGCATATGCAGCAAGGCCTTTCACTCCGTAGATAATCAATTCTCGCAGTGATCGCACATCTTCGTTTTCAGTTGATAATACTCCGATAGATGAAGCTTTATTCTCCATATCGACTTTTCCATTTACTTGGAAGGTTGCTGCATCATGGAGGACAAATCCGTCCATATTTACTTTTAATCCATCTCGAATACCAATCATCGCTTTGATTTCAGCTTCAAATGCAGCATCATCAAAATTCGCATTGGTGATGGTCATAAATAAGCCTTTCAGTACACTGCGGTTTACTTCTTTCAAATCTTTTGCTTGAAGTTTTCCTTTTACCACCACTTCGGAAATTCCTTTTAACGTATAGATTAACAGGTCCTGGAGATTTGCAACCTCTTCATTCTTGCCGCAAACACCTTTTACTTGACAACCTTTTCCACCTGCTGCTTCTTGACATTGATAACAAAACATACCCATTTTTTTCCTCCTTCACAAAATAATTATGTATCATTTACCCACTCTTCTTTTTTCTACTCATCTTTGGGTAATTCAAATATAACCCAACACCCAGGAAGTTTCCGTTGCAAAAGCAACGGCATTATGAAATAAGTGTAGCTTACTTTTTTGACAATGAGATTGAAGTGGAGTAAGATAAGAAACAGAAAAAACAAAAAGGTCAAAAGAGAAATACTTCGATAAAGGAGAAAAATTATGGAACAGAATAATCCGATTACAAAAGATGCAGCTTGGTCTTTATTGACTGAGTTTAACCAAGACCCATTCCACCTAAGACATGCGAAAACTGTTGAAGGAACCATGAGATACTTTGCAAATCAACTAGGATATGGGGATGAAGAGGAATTTTGGGGTATGGTGGGTTTACTTCACGATTTGGATTTTGGAATGTTTCCTGAGCAGCACTGCATCAAGCAAGAAGAAATCATGACAAAGAGAGGGCTTGATCCTCGTCTCATTCGCGCTACAGTGAGCCATGGCTACGGAATTACAGTCGATGTAAAGCCAGAACATGAAATGGAAAAAATATTGTTTGCCACCGATGAATTGACTGGCTTAATTGGTGCCGTAGCTTTAATGCGACCATCCAAAAGTGTTTCTGATTTAGAATTGAAATCAGTTAAGAAAAAATACAAAACAGCCAACTTTGCAGCTGGCTGCTCCAGAGAAATCATTGAACAAGGAGCACAAATGCTAGGATGGGAGCTCGATTATCTAATTGAGCAAACCATATTAGCAATGCGTTCCTGTGAATCAGCCTTAGACGACTGATTATAGTGTTTCATTCATGCTACCTGAGCGGTATCCGTCCAAATCCAGGGAAACATAGGTAAATCCAATTTCATTGAGCCTTTTATAGATATCACTTCGCAGACTGCCAGCAAGAAATTGTGGGATTTGCTCGGACAAAACTTCAATTCGTGCCAAATCACCATGATGTCTTACTCGCACTTGACGAAAGCCTTGCTTCATAAGAAAGAGTTCTGCCTCTTCTACCCTCTTCATTTTCTCACGGGTGATTTTTTCTCCATATGGGAAACGTGATGCAAGACATGCATAAGACGGCTTTTCCCATGTTGGAAGCCCGAGATGAAATGACAATTGACGAATTTCTTCTTTTCTTAGTTCAGCATATTGAAGTGGGCTCTTAATTCCAAGCTCCTCGATGGCTCTTTTGCCTGGTCTATAATCTGATAAATCATCCAAATTTGAGCCATCTATCACTTCTTTTAGTCCGTTTTCCGCCGCAATTCTTCTTAGATTAGAAAAGATTTCATATTTGCACAGATAACATCGATCTGGCTGATTGTTTTGAAATCCTTCCAACTCAAGCTCTTTCGTTTCTACCACAATCTGCCGAATACCTCGTTCTTTTACGAACTCAGCCGCTTCATCCTGTTCCCATTTTGGGAAGCTTGAGGATTTGGCTGTAATTGCTACTGCCTTCTCACCTAAAACATCTTGGGCGATTGCCAACAAAAGGGTGGAATCAACACCACTGGAAAATGCCACAGCAACACTATCTAAACTTTTTATATATTCTTTTAAAACTCGATATTTTTCTTCTATTTTTTTCATACTATTTTTATCCTAATACATTTTTTACAGTTTCAACGATAAGATCTACATCAGCCAAAGCGCCTTTACCCAGGTCTCCACATGCCAATAAGCTTTCTTTCGGTTCAATAAAGTGGTAGCCCAACTCCTTTAGCGTATTGATATTTCGCTGAACCGCTGGATTAAGGTACATGTTTGTATTCATAGCCGGACAAATATAAACAGGCGCATGTTCCAATGCCATAATCACCGTCGATGCCATGTCGTCTGCAATACCTGAGGCTACTTTACCAATGATATTTGCAGTCGCCGGTGCCACAAGACAAAGGTCTGCTTTCTTTGCTAAGGAAATATGCTCAACTTGAGATGGTTCATACGCTTCAAACATTGAAGTATATACCTTGTTTTTTGTCAATGTTTGAAATGTAAGTGGCGTTACGAACTCTCTTGCGCTGTCAGTCATAATAACGTCCACTGAATACCCATCTTTTGTGAGACGATTTGCAATCTCTGCACCTTTATATACTGCAATACTTCCAGTTACACAAAGTATGATATGCTTCATGATTCAGCCTCCTTATCTTGAAAAACCTTAGATACGTGATTGACAATTGCACTGGCTATTTCTTGTTTTGTCTCGTAAGTTTGATAGGATCCATCCTTTGCAATCAAATGCCCTCTATGGCGATCACCAGTAATCTCAGTTAAATCATTCGCCAACACAAAGTCGCAGTCATTTTTTTGTAGCAGCCTATACCCAATTTGAATCAAATGCTCTCTTGATACATCAGTTAATAGTTTAAATCCAACAAGAATCGTGTCAGGCTGGATTTTTTTGATTTCACCAATCACCTTTGGTGTTTTTTTTAGCAAAATGACTAAATCATCCATCTCCGAACTGATTTTTCCTTGATTTAATATGTTTTCTGGTTTGTTTTCTTCTCGATTTCGAACGGCTTCTAATGTGCTGACTTGCTTTACCGTATAGTCACTGACAGCCATGGCATGAACGACAGCATCGATTTTTTCTTGTTGAAACAAATCTTGAAGACCATTTAAAAGCCCCTGCGCTCCTGCAACACGAATCACTTTGACTTTATCATTTTCAGGCACAACTGTATTTTTATCACATAGATAGTAAATAGCACCTATGTCCACTGTATCACTCTCTGAAAAAGCTTTGGCTACAGCAAGGCCTAACCGTCCTGACGAGAAGTTTGAGATGACACGAACATCATCAATTCGCTCCGAAGTACCTCCAGCTGTAATTACGATATTCTTTACCATTTTGCACCTTCCATATCACTCCACGCAGTATTAATCTTAAATTGCTGTGGCAACAGCTCAATATCAAGCGGGAATGTGGCACCTTTTTCTCCGTCTATATCTGTGCCTACAGGCTGATTAGACTCTACATAGAGCTTTTTCGTTTGAAAAAACACGACATTTTTGTTTTCATGATGTTGGCCCGTCATCACATTAAAGAGGAGGGGTGCTAATTCGTAAATTGGCATTTCTTTAAAGAGCATGACATCCAGTAAACCATCATTTACCTCGGCAAGCGGCGCAATTCGTTTAAATCCTCCTGCCGACCTTCCGTTCATCACCAGCATAAAATAAATTCTGTCTTCAGAAGAGTACTCCTCACTCGTTATTTTTACAGGTATTGGTTTTAAATTTGGAATTTCCGTTACTCCCTTTAAATAGTATGAAATAACCCCTAGCGTATTTTTAATATTAGGATCCGTTTTTTGACTGACATCCACTAAGAACCCCATCGCTGCAACATTGGCAAAATATCTATCATTTACTCTTCCAATGTCTGTATAGGTATAATTTTCATCTAGCGCAATTTTTACCATACTTTCTATATCGTGAGGTAAATCAAAATAATAGGCAAAATCATTTGCCGTACCAGATGGGAAGATTCCAATCGGCAAATTAATATTATTTTGCATCATCGCATTGATGACAATATTGATGGTTCCATCTCCTCCTGCAGCGATAACCTTTCTAAATTCGTCTGGATTCATCTCTTTCATCACATCATTGAGAATCCCTTTTCGATCTGCTCGAACAGGGACTACGTACATTCTACGCTTCTGAAACATTTCTATAATTAAATCCAAATTGTTTTTAAATAATCCATTTCCTGCATTTGGGTTATAAAATAATAACACTTTATTTTTACGCATGATATATTAGCCCCCTCATCGTCCCTATTAAATATAAAGATCCTGCAATTACGATAACTTCATACTCCGATTTACTCCTCGCATAGTCATATGCATCTTGAGAATCTTTCATAGCAATACATTTTAATCCCGCTTTTTTTAGTTTCTCCGCAAGCTCATTGGCTGGCATTTTCCGCGGATTGTCTGGCTCTGTCGCAACAAAATCATTGGCTATTTTCCCAAATTCAAGTATCATTTCGTCTGTTTTTTTATCCGCTAACATTCCTGTAACCATCAATGTCTTCTTACCCGCGAAATGGTCCAGAAATACTGTCTTTAATGCATTTGCTCCAGCTTCATTATGTGCTCCATCTAATATGATATATGGGGTTTTTGACACAATTTCAAATCTTCCCTTTTGTTTGGCTTTGAGTAGCCCTCGATATAATCCATCATGAGAAAGCTCAATTTTATGGTCTTGCTCTAAAACTTGCAATACTGCCACTGCACAAATTGCATTTTCAATTTGATGTCTGCCGAGCATGGCTATTTTCAAGTTGTGGTATTCAATCCCATCGATTGTTGTGTCAAAAGTGTACCCATCAATAGAAATCTCCTTTTCCACAAACCCAATATTTCCAATGTCATACCGCTTTGCTCCTCGATCATGGGCAATTTTACAGATCGTGTCTGATGCTTCTGGATTAGAAACACGATAAATAATTGGCACCCCTGACTTGATAATACCCGCCTTTTCTCTTGCGATTTTTGTCAGCGTATCCCCCAAATAATCCATATGGTCATAAGAAATCGATGTAATCACAGAGGCCAACGGCTTCGAAACCACATTGGTAGAATCACCAGTTCCACCTAATCCTACTTCCAGAACCAAATAGTCTAGTTCTTTCTCTGAAAAATACTGAAAAGCAATTGCAGTCACCAGTTCAAACTCAGTAGGTGATTCCATTCCTGATTCTAACATGGTATCAACTTGGGTCAATACTGTCTCTGTGCATCTTTCCAAATCCTCTTGAGAAATTTCTTTTCCATCAAATTCAATACGTTCAGTAAAGTGCTCTAAAAAAGGGGATGTGTAAAGCCCTGTTCGATATCCATTTTCTTGGAGTACCGAATAAAGATACCTACAAACAGAACCTTTTCCATTTGTACCAGCTACATGGATTACCTTCATTTTTTCCTGAGGATTTCCAAGGAGCTCCATTAATTTGCTCATTCTCTCTAATCCTAAACGGCTTCCAAATTTTTGAAAGCCGTGGATTTTTTCAAGAGTCTTCTGATATGTCATTCTACTTCCTAACCATTTCCTCTCGATATTTTATGTTAGTTTCTTTTCAATTAGGGAAAGTCGTTCCGTAACCTTAACGAGCATATCCTCGTATTTTTCCATTTTTTCTTTTTCTGCCACAATTACTTGTTCTGGGGCTTTGCTCACAAAACCTTCATTGGAAAGCTTACCTTTGACACGAGATACTTCACCAGTTAGTCTGGCTTTTTCCTTAGTCAGTCGCTCAAATTCAGCCTTATAATCAAGTAGATCGTCCAGTGGAATATAAATTTCAACATTTCCAATGACAGCTGACATCACTTCTTCTGGCACTTGCGATGACTCCGTGATAAAAGTAATATCTGTAATATTGGCAAGATTCTTAATGTATCTTGCACCATCTTTCATATCTTCAAGCTCTTGTCCTTTGGATAGAATAACAGCAGTTAGTTTTTTGGATGGTGCCGCGTCTGCCTCTGCACGAATGTTTCGAATGCTTCTAATGGCTTCCATTGCAAGTTCTAATTTCTTTACTTCCTTCTGGTAAGTCAAAGAATCCTGGTAAACCGGCCAGCTTTCCTGAATCAAAAATCCTTCTGGGTTCTCTTCTGTTATATTTTTTTGAGGCAAGAAACTCCAGATTTCTTCTGTGATAAACGGCATAAAAGGATGTAACAGTTTAAGCATATCTTTCAATACCCTAACAAGAACAAATCGCGCCACTTCCTTATCCGCTTCATCGTCACCATATAACCTTGCTTTTACCAATTCGATGTACCAGTCGCAAAATTCGTTCCAAATCAATTCATATGTTTTCTGTGCAGCTAAGGATAGTTCGTACTTATCCATATTGCCAGTTACTTCCTTCACCGCATCATTTACTTTTGATAAAATCCATTTATCCTCATCCTTTAAATTTAATCTTTCAACACCAGAAGTTGCGTCTGCAATCTGTTTAAAGGATCCATTTTCATCTTGAAGATTCATGATTACAAATCTGGATGCATTCCAAAGTTTGTTTGCAAAGTTTCTACTGGATTCCAGTTTATCTGTTTTAAAACGCATATCATTGCCTGGTGTGATACCAGTCATCAGCATAAATCGCAATGCGTCTGCACCGTATTGATCAATAATCTCTAGTGGATCCACTCCATTTCCTAAAGATTTGCTCATCTTTCTTCCTTCTGCATCACGTACAAGCCCATGGACATATACATGATGGAAAGGGACTTCCCCCATCATGTTTAAACTGGAAAAGACCATTCTGACTACCCAGAAGAAAATAATATCATATCCCGTCACTAAAACATCTGTAGGGAAGAAATATTTTAAGTCTTCTGTTTCTTCTGGCCAACCTAATGTAGAAAAAGGCCAAAGTGCAGAACTAAACCATGTATCCAAAACATCTTCATCTTGCTTCACATTTGTACTCTTACACTTACTGCAAGCAGAAGGAGCCTCGGCAGAAACCATCATTTCGCCGCAATCCTCACAGTAGTACGCTGGAATTCGGTGTCCCCACCAAAGCTGTCTTGAAATACACCAATCTCTGATATTTTCCAACCAGTGAAGGTATATCTTTTCAAAACGATCTGGAACGTGAGTCAGAGTTTTCAATTTCGCTGCTTCAATTGCAGGCTCTGCAAGTTCATTCATCTTGACAAACCACTGGTCAGAAAGCATCGGTTCTATCACCGTATCACAACGATAGCATCCTCCAATTGGAATCACTTTTTCTTCAATTTTATCTAAGTATCCTGCTTCTTCCAGATCTTTTACCCATTCTTTTCGACATGCATACCGGTCCATGCCTTCGTATTTACCAGCGAGGGCATTCATTGTCGCATCTGCATTGATACAAGTAGGCCTATCTAAATTGTGTCGTTCTCCTACTTCAAAGTCATTTGGATCATGAGCTGGTGTAATTTTTACTGCACCTGTACCTTTTTCAGGATCTGGATAAGAATCTGCAATCACTGGTATTTCTTTGCCTACGATTGGAATAACAACCATTTTCCCTATCAAAGATTGATATCGTTCATCATCTGGATGCACTGCGATTGCAACATCAGCAAACATCGTTTCTGGTCTTGAGGTGGCAACCGTAATCCCTTCACTTCCATCAACACCAGGATATCTAAAATAATAATATTTTCCTGTTTTATCTTCATGTTCTACTTCAGCATCCGAAAGAGAAGTTCCACAACTTGGGCACCAGTTAATTAAGCGATTTCCGCGATAAATCAAACCTTTTTCGTATAATTTGATAAAAGTCGCGATTACAGCTTTATTACAACCTTCATCCATGGTAAAACGTTCTCTCTCCCAGTCGCAAGAATTCCCAAGTTTTCTTACTTGCTCAGTAATCTTGCTTCCATATAGGTTTTTCCATTCCCATGCTCTCTTTAAGAATTCATCTCTTCCAAGTTCTTCTTTTGTTTTTCCTTCTTCTTCACGAATTTTATCTGCTACTTTTACTTCCGTTGCAATACTAGCATGGTCTGTACCAGGTAGCCAAAGGGCGCTAAATCCCTGCATTCTTTTCCATCTAGTCAATACGTCCTGTAAAGTTTGATCTAATGCATGACCCATGTGAAGCTGCCCGGTTATATTTGGTGGGGGCATTACAATGGTAAAAGGCTTTTTATTGGGATCGCGCTTCGCCTTAAAAGAACCGCTTTTCTCCCAACTTTCATAAATTCTATCTTCAAAATCTTTTGGACTATACGTTTTCGCTAAATTATTTTCCATTCTGACACCTCTTCACTATTTCATAGACTTCTTGCAATGTAATATTATTTTCTTTTGCTATTTTTAGGCAATCTTCATACTCCGGCTGGACTCGCTCCAGCCCGTTGACGCTAACCAACTTCGCTTTTACTTCTCCATAGTCAGTCATAATCATTTTTATTTCACGATTCAACACCATACGATCCATGGTCTGCCTTCGAATTCCAATGGTAGTTGTCTCAGCAAAAATAATCATCCCAAGTTCTTCTGCCTGCTCTTCTTTACAAATCACAGAAAGAATTTGTGCTGGTCTGTTTTTCTTCATTTGGATGGGAGTAAAATATACATCCAATGCTCCGGCATCCAAAAGTCTACTCATGGTGTATCCTAATACTTCACTGGTAGTATCATCAATATTTGTTTCGAGCAAAACAACTTGATCTTTTATGATACTTTTTTCTTCTGTTTCATTGGTTCCCAAAACCACTCGAAGCGCATTCAAGCTTCCTGTATCTGTTTTGCCAAATCCGTATCCCACTTTTTCTATTTTCATAGTAGGCATTTTGCCGCATGACATCGATAGTGTTTTTAGTATTCCAAATCCTGTAGGTGTAACAAGCTCGGCTTGAATATCCTCAGTGATCATTGAGATGTTGCTTCCTTCCATCATTTTGATTACTGCTGGTACAGGAATCGGAAGTCTTCCATGCCTGCAATTTACGAATCCCTGTCCTTCATGGACTGGAGAACAATAGATTTTATCTACCTTAAGTAAGTCAATGCAGACTGCAACGCCCACAATATCCACAATTGAATCAATTGCTCCAACTTCATGAAAATGAACATCCTCCAGCGACTTTCCATGAACCACAGCTTCTGCTTTTGCAATTTCAGTAAAAATTCCGACTGCTAACTCTTTTGATCGATTAGAAATCTCACTCTGATTGATTATTTTCGTTATATCAGCTAAATTCCGTTCTTCTTGCCCATCCTGGGTATGAGGATGACTATGCTCATGATGGACTTCGTGCTTATGCTCATGATGGACTTCGTGCTTATGATCATGATGAGCTTCGTACTTATGCTGTGCTGCATCGATTAAACTCACCTTGACGTCAGTCCCCGAAATGGCAAACCGATTGACTTTGTTTATCTCAATTGTATAACCACCAATCGCAAGTTTTTTGAGTTCCGCTGTCACCTGAGCAGAATCTAATCCTAGGTCTATAAGAGCACCAATGCTCATATCGCCACTAATCCCTGCAAAGCAGTCAAAATATAATATTCGTTCCATATATACTCCTATTTAGAGGTTCTCTCTAAGTCGAATTAAAGCTGATTGATGGTAGACGCCAGATGCCCTGCTCCAAATCCGTTATCAATGTTAACCACAGCGACACCGGTTGCACAACTATTTAGCATAGATAATAATGCAGTAATCCCACCAAAGCTTGTACCATAGCCTACACTCGTCGGCACTGCAATTACCGGTTTATCTACCAATCCTCCGATCACACTTGCCAACGCCCCTTCCATTCCAGCTATGACAATAATCACATTTGCCTCACGTATTTGATCCAATTTAGCAAATAAACGTTGAATACCTGCGACTCCTACATCATATATGCGAATCACCGAATTCCCCATGGTTTCCGCTGTAATTGCAGCTTCTTCCGCCACTGGGATATCAGATGTTCCGGCAGTTATCACAGCAATTTTTTTACTGGTACGAAGCTGTTGGTTTTCATTGATTACAATTAAACGAGCTTCTGGATAATAAACGGCTTCTGGAATTCTTTCAGAAACTTTTTCAAACACATCAATCGATGCCCTTGTTCCTAATACATTTGAATTTTTTTCACGCATTTTATCCATAATTTCCGCTACTTGTTCTGGGGTTTTCCCAGCACAGTAAACGGTTTCAGGATATCCTGTTCGGATATTACGGTGCTGATCAATGTTTGCAAACCCCAAGTCTTGAAAGGGAAGTTCCTTTAGTCGCTCCATTGCTTCATCAGAGTTCATAGTGCCCAGCGAAACTTGATCTATAATTCGTTTTAAATAAGTTGAATCCATATCATTTTTCTTCCTTTCAGCCAGGATTATTTTCCCATAATATTCCATAAAATGCGTTTCTCCATATTAGAAAATTTTATATGAAAACTAGCTAAATGTCAAAGAAAAAGACCCCTTCTTATGAAAAGATGCGTGTTCTCTTTCCATAAGAAGAAGTCCTATTCACGACGTTATTGATTTGCTAAATATTTTTTTAAAAAACTCTGTCTGTGGATTTCACAAAACCCATATTGATCCAGGCCTGCATAGTGTACTTTTGTGCCATAACCCTTGTTCTTATCAAAACCGTAGTGAGGATAGTTCTCATGATATTCCAACATCATACGATCTCTTGTCACCTTGGCTACAATCGAAGCTGCTGCGATAGATATACTAATAGAATCTCCTTTGATGATTCCTTTTTGAGGGATAGAAACATCTTTTAACTCCAATGCATCAATCAACAAATAATCCGGTGTTATTGTCAACCCTTCAACCGCTTGTTTCATCGCAAGTTTTGTTGCTTCAAGAATATTAATTTCATCAATTTTTTCAGCTGAAACAATCCCAATACCATACGCCATGGCATTGTCGATAATTTGGGTATAAAGAGCATCCCTTTTTTTCTCCGACAGCTTTTTCGAATCATCCACTCCTAAAATGCAAAAGTCTTCTGGTAAAATAACCGCCGCTGCTACGACAGGTCCTGCCAAAGGTCCTCTGCCCACTTCATCAATTCCCGCAATCAATTGATATCCTTGCTGAAATAGGCTCCATTCATTTTCCTTCATCTGGAACAATCTTTGTTGTTCTTTTTGTTCTCGTTCTAATTGATTCATTGCATATCATCTTCCTCTGCAGTTACTTCTAAAGCAGGTTTGGAGTGGTTATTTCTTTCAAGGGTAATTCGTCCAATCACTCCGCCTCTAAATTCGTCCAAAACCGTTTTCCCTGTTCTTTCATAATCAATTCTCTTTCCTGATTGAATGAAACCTCGCTTTGCTGCTATCATTTCCATTGTTTCCAGTGGTGTTTCTCCCATTTCAATGAGTTTATATCGTTCTTTCAATAGAGTTGGATACTCTTCCATCAACACGGTAATCAATTCCAAAGCGAGTGTTGCCACATCCAGAATTTCATCCTTGATTGATCCACAAAATGCCAGATCGAGTCCCGCTTTTGGATCCTCAAACTTAGGCCACAAAATTCCTGGAGTGTCTAAAAGCTGCATATCATTTTCTAAATTCAACCATTGCTTTCCCCGAGTCACCCCTGGACGATTGCCTGTCATTGCACTTTTTTTGCCAGTCATTCTGTTAATGAGAGAAGATTTCCCTACATTCGGCACACCAACAATCATCATGCGGAGCGGTTTTTTTCTGATTTTACCTTCATTTTTCTTTTCTTGAATCTGTCCGAGCAACTTCATCAACTGGTTGACACCTTTCCCCGCCATACAATTCATTGTAATGACATCATATCCTTGATTGCGAAAATAGTTTTCCCACTCATCATTGGCTCTTCCATCCGACAAGTCACTCTTGTTTAAAACAACAATTCTAGGCTTTGTTTTAATAATATCATCAATAATCGGGTTTCTGCTAGAAATAGGTATACGTGCATCAACCACTTCAATGACAAGGTCAACCATTTTCAAATTTTCCTGTATCAATTCCCTTGTTTTCTTCATATGACCCGGATACCAGTTGATATGCTCCATCTTTTCCTCCTACTTCTATATCAAGGCAAACTTGATTAGAATATGCATCAAAAATATCAATAGAGTAGGCGGGTGGAAGTCCACCCGCCTCTCATCAAACAAAAAGGGACCCTCAGGTCCCCATTTTATTATCTTACGTCTTTTGACTTAATCTTCGCAGCTTTACCTGTTCTCTCACGCATATAGTTGAGCTTTGCTCTTCTAACATCACCGTGTCTAACTACTTCAACCTTGTCAATTCTAGGAGAATGAATCGGGAAGGTCTTTTCTACGCCTACACCAGAAGCAATTCTTCTTACAGTAAAGGTTTCTCCGAGACCACCATTCTGTTTTTTAAGAACAAATCCTTCAAAAATCTGAACTCTTTCTCTGGTGCCTTCCTTAATCTTAATGTGTACTTTTACAGTATCACCAACATTGAATTTAGGAATATCAGTTCTCACATAATCCTGTGCAATCATTTGCATTAAATCCATAATATATTTCCTCCTTTCCCCATAGACGTTCTTGGTATCCTAACGCGATAAACTATACACTTTATCCAGCGGAACGCCCGTAATACACCATAAAATATTAGCACAACCCTATTCATAAAGCAAGCATTTTTTGTATTCTTCTTTGATATATTTGATATGTTTTTTACCTATTTTATGCTCTTGGATGGGACTTATCATACACTTCTTTGATACGATTTTTCGATACAGATAAAAATATCTGGGTTGCAGATATATCTTCATGACCCATCAGCTCCTGAAGAGACTTCAAATCAGCACCATTCTGAATCATATGCACCGCAAAAGAATTTCTGAGAGTCTGGGGTGTCAGCCTATTTTCAAGGTTCGCGAGTTTCGCGTATTCTTTGAGCAATTTCCATAATCCCTGACGAGTCAGCCTACTTCCTGCATAGTTCACAAACAATGCATCCTCAGTGTTTTCGCCTTCTCTAACCAATTTCGGTCTGATATCGTAGATGTATTCCTCGACAGCCGCTCTAGCAGGTCTCCCCATTGGAATAATCCTTGCCTTCCCATGCTCACCAGTACATGCCACAAAGCCCATACGAAGATTCACATCATTTAAATTCATTTCAACCACTTCACTAACCCTGATTCCAGTCGCATAGAGCAATTCTAAAATTGCTCTATCCCGTAACCCTTTCATCGATCCATCTGGCTTATCGAGCAAGGTATCAATTTCTCCAATCGTCAAGTACTCTATTTCTTTTCGTTCAATGCGAGGCGACTTTATATTGATGGTGGGATTCGTTTCAATTAATTTATTCTGCATCAAATACTGATAAAACGCTCTAAGGGAAGCCATCTTTCGATTTACAGTAGCAGCTGATTTTCCTTCATTTTTTAATTTCAATAAGAAAGCCACCACCTCTGTGCTAGTCACCTGATTCAAGGGTGGTCCCATCTTTTCAGATAGCATCTCGTCAAACTCCATAATATCCCTTCGATATGCATCCAAAGAATTTTTTGCCATCTTCTTTTCTAAAGTTAAATAATGAATAAAATCTTGTAACATGCAATTCATCCTATTTCTCCAAAAGCGATTCAACCAATAATATGGCTACAATCGTTTTGGCATCTTCAATTTTACCTGATAAAACCATTTTCTTCAGTTCTGGAATTGGGTATTCTAAGATTTCTATGGCTTCATTGTCATCAAATTCTGTTTCCCCAGGAGTCAACTCGGTAGCTAAATATAAATAAATCACTTCGGTTGAATATCCAATGGATGAATAGAATGAATTGATATAACGAATAGAACCAGCAGTATATCCCGTTTCTTCTTTCAATTCCCTGATTGCAGTAAGTCCATGATCCTCGTCTTGTTCAATCTTTCCTGCAGGCACTTCAAGAACGGCTTTTTCCGCCGCCTTTCGAAATTGGCGAACCATTACCATTTTCCCATCTGGCGTTACTGCTGCAAGTGCCACTCCACCATTGTGTTCAACGATTTCTCTGTAAGATGTGCGATTATCCTTTACATGTACCTTATCTTTTCTTAAATTTAAAATCTTTCCCTCATAAATTCTTTCTTGGGAAATGGTTTTTTCTTCAAATATCATATCTCCACCTATTTCTTTGGAATTCGCAACAAGTTCTGATGACAGTAGGCTTTTATATCTTACTTATTTTGTGAGTTTCTCTGACTTTTTCACAGCCGCTACAAATGCACGTTCCACAATCTCTTGAAATCCATCAGATTTCAAAGATTCTACAGCCTCTATTGTGGTACCCCCTGGAGAGCAAACATTGTTTCGAAGCGTTACAGGATCACTCCCTGTTTCCAGAACCATCTTTGCCGCACCTAAAACAGCTTGACCGGCAAAAATTGTCGCTTGTTCCCGATCCATGCCTCCAGCCATTGCTGCATTCATTAATGCTTCGATATACATATAGGTGTAGGCTGGACTGCTTCCACTAATTCCAATAATCACATCCATCATTTTTTCTTCTATGACTTCTGCTTTTCCTACTGCGCGGAATAGTTCAAGTACAGATCCAAACTCCTCATCGCTGACTTTTTCATTGCGGCAAAGCGCACTCATTCCAGCATTTACCATAGCCGGCGTGTTTGGCATCACTCGGATAACTTTTGCATTTTGATTCCCTAATAACGTTTCAATATAGTTCATGCTTATGCCAGCAGCAATAGACACAACGATTTGTTCTGGTCGATATTGTTTTCCGATTTCTGGAAGCACAGCATCAAAAATCTGTGGTTTGATGGCCAAAACGATTACATCACATGATTCCATCAAATCCGAAACTGTTTTGCAACCATGAATTCCTATTGTCTTTGTAAATCCTAACAGCTTATCTTGATCTGTATCAAATGCAAACAAATTATCTTTTTCATCCCGATGTACTGCTACGTATCCGCTCATTAGCGCAGTACCCATATTTCCAGTACCAATAAAGCCAAATCTCATCCTGCTACCTCCCTTGACTATAAAAGATTGTACCTTTCCCCGTGCCTTCAAGAGCTGCTCCGAGTATGTTATTACATTTCCCATTGACCAGAAGCATTGGAATTCCATACTCATTTACCTTTTGAGCTGCATGGATCTTTGTCACAATACCACCAGTTCCAAAGCTGCTTTTTCCACGAGAATCAATTTCCAGCAACAATCCGTCAATATCATATACCTCTTCGATTAGCTCCGCGTCATGATAATCTTTTGGGTTTTTGTCAAAAACACCATCGATATCACTCATAATAATAAACAAATCTGCATTCCACAAATTTGCGGTTAAAGCACCAAGGGTATCATTATCTCCAATCTTTATTTCATCAACACTAACAGTATCATTTTCATTGATAATAGGAACAACACCCTCATCAACTAATGTAAATAAAGTATTTCTAATATTTAAAGTTCTAATATTATCGCCAAAGTCATCTCTTGTTAAAAGCATTTGACCTACATGAATATCGTAGTCACCAAAGTACTCTTTATAGGCATTCATCAGTTCCACTTGCCCGATAGCACAGAGTGCCTGTTTATAATTGATATCCCCTCTACGGTTCCATTTATTGATGGCTGCAACGCCACAAATACCAGCACCGGAAGAAACAACAATAATTTGCTTTCCCTGATGAATCAGATTTGCTGCTTGTTCTACGATACTATGAAGTGTTTCTCGATTCACCTTACCATTGTCATCCGACAGCACATTGCTTCCAATTTTTATCACAATTTTTCTACTGCTCTGAATCAAATCTCCAATTACATTCATCTTAAACCCTTAACTCTACCTCTCCGCCAATTTCTTTTTTATACTTTACAATAATCGGCTTGATATATTCGTCAACCAGTTCTTGTGTCTGCTCTGCCGATCTTCCAATATAGTCGGATGGTTTCAGCAAGTTCTTGATATCTTCTAAAGTAAGTCCAAATGTATCATCTTCTGCGATTCTCTCTAATAAATCGTTGTTCAGACCTTCGTCTTTTACACGAGCACCTGCCAGCATAGAATATTCACGAATTTTTTCATGAAGTTCCTGTCTGTCACCACCTTTTTTTACAGCCTCCATCAGAATATTTTCTGTAGCCATAAATGGAATTTCGCTCATGATACGCTGAGTGATTACCTTTTCATGTACCACCAATCCAGTTGAAATATTAGTGCATATATCCAAAATTGCATCGACTGCCATAAATGATTGTGGAATAGAAATTCTTCGATTTGCCGAGTCATCCAATGTTCGTTCAAACCACTGGGTACTTGCTGTATCCGCGGCATTACTCGTACAATTAATCACGTATCTAGCCAAAGACGCCGCCCGTTCACTTCTCATCGGATTCCTCTTGTATGCCATGGCAGATGATCCTATTTGCTTTGATTCAAATGGCTCTTCTACCTCTTTCAAATGCTGTAGCAATCTAATATCATTGGTCATTTTATGAACACTTTGTCCGATTCCACTTAAAACAGAAAGGACCATGTAATCCAACTTTCGAGTATATGTCTGTCCAGAAACAGCCACAGCCTTTTGAAATCCAAGTTTTTCCACAACAATCTCATCTAGCATTTTTACCTTTTTCATGTCACCATCAAAAAGCTCCACAAAGCTAGCCTGAGTTCCGGTGGTACCTTTTACACCAAGAAGCGGTAATGTTTCAATTAAACGTTCGCATTCTAAATAATCAAAGTAAAAATCCTGAAGCCATAAAGAAGCTCTTTTTCCTACAGTAGTAAGCTGCGCCGCTTGAAAATGAGTAAATCCTAATGTTGGCATTCCTTTATATTCCAGTGCAAACTGGCTTAATCGGTTCATCAAATTCACCAATTTTTTGCGAACAATTAGTAACGCCTGTTTCATAACAATAATGTCCGTATTATCCCCAACGTATGCACTAGTTGCCCCAAGATGAATAATCGGTTTTGCTTTCGGACATTGTAACCCATATGCAAAAACATGTGACATAACATCATGTCTTGTTTCTTTTTCTCTTTTTTCTGCATCGGCATAATTTATTTGATCTTGAAACTGTTTCATTTCATCAATCTGCTCTTCCGTAATAGGAAGGCCTAAATCTTTCTCTGCTTCTGCCAATGCAATCCATAGTTTTCTCCATGTTGAAAATTTCATATCTGAAGAAAATACACGGGCCATCTCTGCACTTGTATACCTTGTAATAAGTGGGTTTTCGTATTGATCAGTACTCATTCAAATTCTCCTATTTTATCTATTTCTTTTAGATACTTCATCTAAAAATGCACCATATTAACAATAAATTATATACTGATTGCGTACGAAAAGCAAGATTCCCGTTCTACTATCTTGGTTCAACAACAAGCTTTATTGCCGTACGTTCTTCCCCATCAATCAGGATATCTGTAAATCCAGGAATGCAAACCAAGTCCATTCCACTTGGTGCAACAAATCCGCGGGCAATGGCAATTGCCTTTATCGCTTGGTTTAAGGCTCCTGCCCCAATCGCTTGAAGTTCTGCTCCCCCCTCTTCTCTTAAAACACCTGCCAACGCTCCTGCCACTGAATTCGGATTGGATTTTGCCGATACTTTTAGAATTTCCATAATCATTTCCTCCCTATTAATTTGTAAAATTTCCCTTTTGAATCCATTTTGTTCTATTATATTCTTTGAGCCTTATTATATTCCTTTTTTTGTACGGAAAAAAGTGTCCAACACATAAAATTTTTCATTATTTTTTTTCCAAGGGTTGCATTTCATATTATTATTAGTTATAATGTGTTCGTGGTTATCCCCCTGATAACCTCATTAATCTCTAATCCCAATACCCCTTTTGAACAAAACAAACTGCTCCCCTGCAGTTTGTTTTGTTTTTTGGTTTTTTTGTGCTAAAATGAGAAAAAAAACAATTCAGCAGGTAAGAAAAATGTATTTTAATGAAGAGTTATACAAAGAATCCTTTTATCATTCCAATATCTATCACCAATATTTTGGTGATTTAAACATTGGCATCATCGATATCGAAACCACTGGACTGCAGCCCCTGCAAAATCAATTGATTCTTGGCGGGCTAGTGATTCCACGTGAGGACGGAAAATCTGCAATCCAATTTTTTTCTGATTCTCTAGAAGAAGAAAAAATAATCTTGGAGCAATATCTTTCCTCCATGAAAGACCTGGATGTTCTGATTCATTTCAATGGGGACAATTTTGACCTGCCTTTTTTAGGGAAACGAATTCAACATCATCAAATTCCATATGATACTCTGCCAAATTTTTTTAGTTTTGATCTATATCGAATCTTAAATAAATTTTCTGGTTTGCGAAAAATTCTCCCAAATTTAAAACAAAAAACTGTTGAAACATACCTAGGGCTCTGGTCCGACCGATCTGATGAAATATCCGGTGCAGAAAGCGTCGAGTTATACTTTCATTATCTTAGAACGAAAGATCAAAAAACCAGAGATACCATTCTCCTTCATAATAAAGATGACATTCTTCAGCTTTCAAGATTGATGAAAGTGCTAGACAAATTAGATTTGCATAAAATCATGTACCACATTGGATTCATGGTGAAAGAAAAAGAGAAGAAAATGATTATACAAAAAAATCAATTTCAAAAAAATTATCTGAATGTCATCGGAAAATGTAGTCAAATAACCTTAGATTACCATTGTTTTGATGCGAGCTATGAGGCAACGATTCGCGAAAAATCGAAAGATTTTGTGATTAAAGTCCCATTGCAACAGGCACATGGCTATTCTTTTGTTGATTTATCGGCATTTCCGTTTGACTGCACTCCATTGGAAAAATACCCTGGCTATGCCAGTGATTATATGATTATAAAAGGAGATGCGGACATCAATTATGCTGAAACAAACCTTTTTATCCGATTCTTAATCAAGCATATTGTATCCTTAATGCAAGAAGCAGAACCGGATTACAGATAAAAAACCAATTTGTATATCGCTTTACAAATCTGTTACGCCAGTTCAAAACATGGTATAATATGTACAGTCAGTTTTGATTTCAAAACAAATACTGAAGCGATAGAAATAGTATTAACGAAAGAAGAGATGAAAATGAAAACAAGGGCAAGATTGGATGCCGTTTTAAAAGAAGCATTCCGTGTTCCTTTTGATGATAACTCCAAGTTTGTTTTTTTTGGTGATGTTCATCGTGGTGATGACAGTTTATCCGATGAGTTTGGACGAAACCGGCATATCTATTACCACGCTTTAAATTACTACTATCAAAACGACTTCACTTATGTTGAAGTGGGTGATGGTGACGAACTGTGGGAACACCCTAATTATGAGCACATTCGCTCTGCGCATGTGTCCGTTTTCGAGTTACTAAAAAATTTTCATAAAACGGGTCGCTTATTCATGCTATTCGGCAATCACAATATGCAACTGCGTGATCACAAATATGTTCGAGATCACTTATTTCATATTTATGATGAATACCTTGATGTAAAAGAAGACTTGTTCCCGGACATCATCGTTCACGAAGCGCTCATGTTGAAACACAAAACAACGGAGCAAGAAATATTTGTGGTCCATGGTCATCAAGGAGACTTTATCAATGACCAGCTTTGGCGGATTTCGTATTTGTTGATTCGATACATTTGGAAATTCCTTCATGTTATGGGAGTGAAATACGCTGCCAGCCCAGCAAAGAATCGTAATAAAAGGCATAAAATCGAAAAGAATTATAACAAATGGAATGAACAAAGAGACATAATGATTATATGCGGTCATACACATCGCCCAAAATTTCCGGCAAATGGTGAGCCATCCTATTTTAATACAGGTTGTTGTATTCATCCTCGCGGAATCACATGCCTAGAACTTATGTATGGTAAAATCATGCTTGTTTCTTGGAGTATGCATAGCAAAAAAGATGGTACGGTTTACATCAAACGCACGCTGGTAAAAGGTCCCGAGCCCATTGGAAATTTCAAATCCAATGCAGAAAGACTGCAATTTGGTCGAACACAAAATTCAAAAAAGAAATCACATATCTTAAACTCATTTTTAACCAAGCGAGTCTAGTATCACTATAAAATAAAGGAGAATCTTATGGCAAGCATAACGGAAATCACAAAACAAATCAAATCAGATAGCTTCCAGATGAGTCTGCTCAGTAACGAAACGAGAAACCAAGCCCTTCAAAAGATTGCAGAAGATCTGAACAAAAAGAAAGAAGAAATCTATGCTGAAAATCAAAAGGATTTGAGAAAAGCAGAAGAAACAAATTTAGCTGCCCCAATTGTAAAGCGACTTAAATTTGATGAAGGCAAACTAGCAGATGTTATCAGTGGAATCGAAAATTTGATTGGACTGAAAGACCCCCTTTGGAATAAATTGTTGGATCGAGAATTAGACCAAGACCTTCATTTGTATAAGGTTAGTTGCCCAATTGGAGTTATTGGGGTTATCTTTGAATCACGACCCGACGCATTAGTCCAAATAGCATCTCTTTGTTTAAAGAGTGGAAACTGTGCCATTCTAAAGGGCGGTAGTGAAGCTGCTTATACCAATAAAATTTTATTTCAGATTATTCATGATGCAGGTGTTGCCGCAGGCATCCCCTCTGGTTTTTTAACACTCATAGAGAGTCGATCAGATATCAACGAAATGCTTAAATGTCATGAATCCATTGATTTGCTTATCCCTAGAGGGTCCAATGAATTTGTTCAGTACATCATGGCAAATTCTAAAATCCCAGTCATGGGTCATGCCGACGGTGTGTGCCATATTTTTGCAGACCAAACTGTTGATATTGAAAAGGCAATTCCAATCATCATTGATGCAAAAACCCAGTATGTTGCGGCTTGCAATACCGTAGAAACATTGCTAGTTCATAAGGATGCTGCTGGAGAGCTACTTCCTGCTCTCAAGAAAGCTGCTGATCAAAAACTAGTTGTTCTCAGAGGATGTGAAAGAACGAAATCTATCATCGATAGCGAATTGGCTACAGAAGAAGACTTCCACACAGAGTATTTAGACTATATTCTTTCTGTTAAAATAGTAGAAAGTCTGGAAGAAGCAATCCTGCACATTAACCGGTATGGTTCTCACCATACTGACAGTATTCTCACTGAAGATGACGCGTCTGCCGAAAAATTTATGCTACTAGTGGATTCAGCGGGAGTTTATCATAACTGCTCCACCAGATTTGCAGATGGATTCCGATACGGATTTGGTGCAGAAGTTGGGATTAGCACGGGTAAGCTACATGCAAGAGGACCAGTTGGATTAGACGGACTTGTCACCTACAAATACAAACTTTTTGGAAATGGTCATATTGTTGCCGACTATGCAGAAGGCAAAAGCATATTCCATTTCAAAGACTTCTAAGAAGCGCATCTGAACATGTTTTCATAAATCATTCAAACCATGAAATAAGCTGGGGTAGTCTTAACCACTCCAGCTTATAATTTTTTATCTCAATTCAATATTTACATTCCCTTTTTTTCAACAAATCCCTTAACAGCTTTCACCGCATTTTCGAGGTGAATCGCAAGAGGCGCTTCTTCCACACTGACCACATGAATATTACAACGATTGATAGGAAGAAGTACTTTATACGCTCTGCTTTCTCCAATTGCCTGCGCCATTTTAGGACTCATTTCACCCATCATAGAATTGGCATTGATTATTGCGATTACGCCTACAACCACATCAACAAATTGCATATTATGTACAATGGCATTTTCCCCAGTAGCACCATCATCCGCTCCTGCCCTAAGCATTTGTCCAGTAGCCGTTGCATTGGTCCCAAGGGCTACTATCTCAATTTCCGGCATTGCTCCTTTTAGTTTTTCAACGATAGCCTTCCCGATGCCACCGCCTTGTCCATCAACAACTGCAATTCTCATAAAACCTTCTTCTCCTGCTCTTTCATTAGATAAAATCAGTTATTCAATAGTTTCGTATTCGGGTTTTATTATACCGACTTTCTCATTGAAAAGCAATGAGAAAGTCGGTATAATAAAACTCCTGATTCATATAAAATCTTTCTATTAGTACGAAAGCACCAATCTAGACTTTTCCTCAAAACCATGATATTCTGAGAAAAAAACAAGGCTGTTTTAATGCAATTTTAATGTTTTCCAAAGCAAAAATAAAGAATAGCATTCTATAATAAAACCATAATTTATAGAATATCCAAATTAATATGATTCATTTTTAATTTGGAGTAGTAAAAAAGGAGTAGAATTATGGTAACACTAGAACAAGTTGAAAAGTTAAGAGAATATGCAAACATTTCATACGAAGATGCAAAAGCCGCCCTAGAATCCACCGATGGTGACTTGTTGGAAGCGTTGGTTCAGCTAGAACGCCAGGGAAAGGTCACCCCACCTTCAGGAGGGGGGCAGTATCATTGCGGACAAACAACCTCATTAAAAACTGACGATGCAGAACAAAATTCAGAAACAGATCATACTTCCAACAACGAACAAGCAAGATGTCATGAGCGTTCTGCGTTTAAAAAGCACTGTCATGAATTTTTCGAGTGGATACGTAGCATGATTCACAAAGGAAATATCAACTCTTTTCTCGTTGAAAAAGAAGGTGAATTTATCTTAAAACTGCCTTTGACTGTGATGATTCTTTGTCTCATTTTTGCATTTTGGCTTGTCGTACCTTTTCTTGTAATAGGGCTTTTCTTTCACTTTAGATACTCTATCCAAGGACCAGATATTAAAACAACTAAGGTAAACGATGCAATGAATACAGTAGCAAATGCGGCGGAAGAAATCAAAAACGACATGAAGCATCAATAAAGTTATGGAGGTACGGATGAACCAGAATATTTTAATTGTGGAAGACGAGGAAAAAATTGCACGCTTTATCGAGCTAGAACTCATTCACGAAGGATATTCCGTGGAAAAAGCAGGCGATGGTAGAACTGGGTTACTATTAGCAGAATCAAAAGCATTTGATTTGATTGCATTAGACGTAATGCTTCCAGGGATAAATGGTCTCGAAGTACTGCGCAGAATTCGTCAAAATTCATCAGTACCCATTATTCTAATAACAGCAAGAGATGCAACGATGGATAAAGTAGCTGGACTAGATGGTGGCGCAAATGACTATATTACAAAACCTTTTGCCATCGAAGAGCTATTGGCACGCATTCGTGCAGTCCTTAGAAATACAAAAGTAGCTGGCAAGGATTCGGAAGAAAAAAACTCGATACTCACCGCCAATCACATTCAAATGGATTTATCAAGAAGAGAAGTTCTCATCAATAATTCACAGATTGACTTAACAAAAAAAGAGTTTGATTTGCTCGCATACTTACTTCACAATAAGGGATTGGTGCTAAGCAGAGACCAACTACTAGATCACGTATGGGGATATGATTATCCTGGGGAAACAAATACCATCGATGTTTACATACGATATCTCAGAGCAAAATTGGAAGAACCATATGGCTTAAAGCTAATTCAAACAGTACGCGGAGTGGGGTATGTAATACGTGAATAACAACAAAAACCATAAAGATGATAATTCAAGCCATGCAACGTGTCAAGGAAAACAAAATGATCCAAACACAAACAAGATAAGTAAAGCGAACATGTCTTTGGTGATGAAACTAAACCTGCATGCTACGCTTCGCACATTAGGGGTATTCATTATATTAAACTGCGTCTTGACAATTACAATCCTTGGCTTCACACTATGGGACATAGAAAAAGAAGGGATTTTATTGTACCAACAAGAAAACCCTTCCAACAAGACACTTATGTCCTATCAATTTGTTCAACAACACTATGGCAATCAGGGGATTCGCATCTGGAGCGGATTGAACAGGTTTACGCCTCTATCCAATCATCAAGTCTCTCGTTATTTTGGGTTTGATATTGAAAAAAAGCATTCGATTTCTTCATTGTATTATCGTCTAGATTTGTACGATGAATCAACAAGCATCATTTATCCCATTGGTGATAAATTTATGCAATATCGCTATCCTGCCTATGGACTGCTCCTCGTTGAGTTATTGCTCCTCGTTCGAGGTGCACGCAAAGGTCGAAAACGCATTCGGCGCATCTTAAAGCCACTGACAGAAATGGCAAAACAAGCCCAGACAATCACCTCAGCTTCAGGAGGAGAATTGAAAACTGATGAAATGGAACGATTGAGGGATTTAGCTGGTACGATTAGTAATATTGATGCAACCAAATTAGACAAGCGTTTATCGGTAGATAGTAACCAAATCGAATTAAAGGACTTAGCAACGGCAATAAACAGTATGCTCAATCGTATTGATGAAGCTTACCGAGCACAGGTTAGATTTGTGTCAGATGCGTCACACGAGCTAAGAACTCCGATTTCAGTCATACAAGGATATGTAAATCTCCTTGATCGATGGGGAAAAAACGACGAGACCACGTTGCAAGAATCTATAGATGCAATCAAAAGCGAGTCAGAAAATATGAAAGAACTCATTGAACAGCTTTTATTTCTTGCAAGAGGTGATAACGAAACACTCCATATCAATTTAGAAAACTTCGACTCCAACACAGTCGTGGAAGAAGTGATCAAAGAGACGAGACTACTGGATACACTTCATATATTTCGTATCCAGTCAGAAGGTCCCATCTATCTTTATGCTGACCGCCAGTTGATGAAACAAGCATTGCGAATACTAATTGATAACAGTATAAAATATTCTCCAGATGAAGGAGAAATTGTGGTTAAGATATCAAAGGATGATTGTTGGGTGATGATATCGGTTCAAGATAATGGAATAGGGATCGACTCTGAAAATTTACCCTATATCTTTGATCGATTCTATCGTTCTGATGAATCAAGAGCACGAAAAACTGGCGGTTCAGGTTTAGGTCTGTCCATTATGAAGTGGATTATCGATCGACATAACGGAACAATTGAAGTGATTAGTCGAAAAGGCATCGGAACAAGAACAACTTTTAAATTACCAAAATCAAACCACTAGCAAAAAACTCCTTGCCCATTTTCGGAAATGGACAAGGAGTTTTTACATAACATCAAGCTTTTCGAACACCCGTATCATCGCATCAACACCGTGAGTCAATGCCTCATCACGGAAGACAAACTGATTGCTGTGCAATGGATAAATACAGTTTTCTTCTTTATTCTGAATACCTACAAAAATATATAGCCCAGGAACTCTCTCTTGATAATAAGAAAAGTCCTCTGACAAGAGCTGAGGTTCAAGTTTAATAAGCTGTTTACCGATGCATCCTTCCAAAACCTCATAAAGAGAAAGATCGTTGTTTACTTCTGGATATTCGTCCTCAAAATGAACAACGGCATTGCACCCAAAAGTATTGACAACAGATTGAGTAGTCTTTTCCAAGGCATGTTTCAATGCAAAATAATTTTCTTGTTCTACGCTTCGCATCGTCCCTGCCAAAAGTGCCTTGGCGGAAACCAAATTATCCGCAGTACCAGACACTATTTTTCCAATACTAAGCATTGTTCCTGTCAATGGATTGGTGACAGTCGTCATTATGCTCTGAAGCATCACAACCAAATGACATGCAGCAAGAAGCGCATCATTACCTTTTTGGGGAGTCGCCGAATGACTAGATGTTCCATGTATCTCAATGTTAAACATCCCTATTCTAGACATCATCACTCCCGGTGTACATCCAATATAACCTTCTGGTATTTCAGGAGCTACATGGACACCAAACACATACTTCACTCGATGTTTTTCTAAAAATCCCGAGCGAATCATTCGCAATGCGCCACCATGATTTTCTTCAGCTGGTTGGAATATAAAAACGAGATTATATTTTATTCGATGCCTGTTTTCGGAAGAATACTTTGCCAAAGCAAGGGCCATCGCCATGTGTCCATCATGACCACAAGCATGCATGCAACCATGGTTCTCAGAGGTACCATCCATGGTTGTCATTTCCACTATTGGCAAACCATCCATATCTGCACGGTAACCAATTGCCTCTCCGTCGTTAACCTTCAGAATGCCAAGAAGTCCGTAGGTACCACCTATACCCTCTTCCACAGCAAGTCCATATGAAACAAGCTTCTCTTTGATAAACGCTGCAGTATATTGCTCCTCCAGACTTAATTCAGGGTAACGGTGAAGATGTCTGCGGTTTTTCGTCATTTCAGCTATATCAACGATTTCCATAAAACTCCTTTATACTAGCTAGTCACAAGACCTACAACAAAGAATAAGATTGCCGAAATACCAGCACTGATTAACGCATAGGGTAAAGTACCCAGCATCTGATATGGTGGTTTAATATCATTTGCTCTAGATGCAACTACAACTCCATCACCACAAACATAGGTATTGCTGCCAAACGCCGTAGCAGAAATCAATGCTGCTCCCGTTAAAATTGGATCTACATGAAGCATGTTTGCGAGTGGAATGACGACTGGCATGAAAATCATAGCCATATCCCAGAATCCACCGCCAAAATAAGAGTAAATACCTAAAACAACAAAAACAAGCACAGGCAAGTACACACCACTTAAAATCGGAGAGGTAACTGATACAATGTAATCAGATAATCCAGTAGTCGTATTGATTTCTACCAAGGTCATAATGCAGATTGTTTGCAGATAAACAAACTTCATGCTTTCTACACCCTCGTAAGTAGCATCGCAGAGCTCTTTAAATGATATTTTTCGTTCTGCAAGATAAAGAACGCTCGCCGCAATAATAGCACCAATACAACCTGGCATTACATCCAAATCAAAGATTGCGGTTACGACAACCAATACAATCATAGGAATTAAAAAGTTCCACGGTTTTGCTTTTTTCAGTTCTTCATCAGATTCTTCAAACCCATCAGGCTTGTATGGTTCATCATTGTCAAAACCGACACCTGCCGGGATTACAATTCCAGTCTCTAATGCCAATTGATTGTGCTTTTTTGTAATACCCATAAGAGGAATCACACCTAAAATCACAAGCAGCACGACAATCGGAACAATCCAACCATAAAACATATAAGGAATCGCATGAATATATGCACCCATACCACTTCCATTATAAGTGACTCCATTTGATTCAAATAATGTCCCATAAAACACTGCCCATGTAGAAATCGGTAAAATGATGCAAACTGGTGCGGCTGTGCTATTGATGATATATCCAAGCAATGTTCTTGGAACTTTAAACTTGTCTGTCAACTTTTTCATAGCTGTAGCAATGGCTAAATTGTTCAGATAGTCATCTACAAAAATCAATAATCCAAGTACATATGTAATTAGAAGTGCTTTCTTTCTTGTTGTTGCATATTTGCTTAAGAATTGAGCAAATTCTGTTACTGCACCTGATTTTTCAAATAACATAATTAAAATTCCAAAGAGTGCAATTAGTAAATTTAACCAAACGGTAGTGCCATTCAACCCCCCTCGTTGTATGTAATCGAGCCATGACAGCATTGGATTGCCGTCTCCAATCACAAATATTCCCATAATGGTTGCTGCAATGATTGATAAGATTACTCGTTTTGTTGCAAAAACGAATATGAATAAAGTAATCATCGGCAACACCGATAGGATTCCATAGTTTTCCATTTTATCCCTCCTGTTAGATATTCCAGCATTGATTTGCTTGTCTTAAAGCCTTGCCCGCTCTCACCTCCTCATTTAAACGGCCTTCTTCAATAATCGGTTTTCCATTTACAAACACATATTCGATACCCACCGGTTTTTCCAGAGGGTTGCCCATCCCAATATAGTTTGCTGTATCTAAAATAGTATATGGGTCAAAGATTACAAGATCTGCATCTGCCCCAGTGCCTATCCATCCTTTATTCTCCAACTTGAAAAATTGAGCTACATTCCAAGTTGCTTTCGCGATAACATCCATGAGAGTAAGGGCATTTTGCTCTCTCACAAATCTTCCAAGTATCTTAGGATATGTGCCAGCCGTTTGGGGATGCCCTTCCCCTTCAGTCAACGTCGGCCAGCCTCCATCCGTTGAGATCATCACATATGGTTGTTGGAGAGCAAGGACAACTTCATTTTCTCTTCCTATAAATGCAGTCACACCCGCATCTGGATCCTTTATTTTCACTTCCTCAAACAATTCTTTTGTCAGTCTTTGTCCAGTATAAGGGCCCGTATAGACTACTAAATCACTATAATCACAATTATATATTTCAGTCCATCCCTCGCAAAACACTTCTGAGTTGAGAGGTGCTGCAAATGCTGCGTACGCACCACTATCTACCATAATAGGAAGTCCTCGTTCTCTTGCTTTTTCAATAATATCCAAAGATTCACGCATCATCCCGTTGGCACACTGATAGGCATGATGGGATAAAAGCACTCTGCCTCCTGTCTCTTCTTGAATTCGTATCACCTCTGCTGTAGCTTTTAAGCTTCCCCAGCCACCAGCTCTAGAATGAACAGGGATTACCTTGTCATATTTTGCAACGACTCTACTCAAAGCAATAATTTCATCCCACTGGGTATTTGGAGCATATTCCAAACCAAAAGAGATACCAAAAGCTCCATCTTCCAAATCTTGTTCTGCCAAAGCACACATTTTTTCAATTTGCTCTTTAGAAGCTATCCCAAACGGATCTGTAATTCCAACAGCCTCCCTTATATGTTCTGATGTAGGCGCCAAAGTTCCGCAGTTTATTGGATATCCTTTTTGATCAATTCTCTCTAAGAATGGTTTTACTGGATGCGGTCCAGATCCACAAGAACCTACTATAATGCTTGTGACACCCATCCTTGCCAATACTTGTCCACTAAAAATCTGTCCATCACTATGATTATGAGGATCGATAAAACCAGGACATACAATTCTATTGGTAGCATCAATCCGTACCGTTCCCTCTATTTGGCTTCTTGTGATAATTGCAATCTTGTCTTCCACAATTCCAATATTTGCTACCGTGCAAAGATTCGACTTCGGATCCATTACTGTACCGTTTTCAATGACATACTGATATTTCATTTCTCCTCCTTGTTCGCTATTCGAACACCATGTTCTTATTTCAATTATATATTACTATCGTCATTTATGAATTGCAATATGTTTTTTTAAATTATCTGACAATTATTTTTAATTCCCGTAATCGGTCATTCTAGAAGCCAACTACACGATTCCTCTCTGAAATACTTGTTGTTGCTTCTGTAAAAATAGGCTAATATGAAAAGGAAGAAAAGAAAAGGGGATGACGAAATGGATCAAATGAATACTCTAGAAAAGCTAAATAGCATTGAAAAATCATTGAACATTCTAACAACCATAGGAGAAAGCGACCAAGGTCTTACCATTGCAAATATTGTCAAGCTAACAGGATTAAACCGTTCTGCCGTCAATCGATCCATTAAACCTTTAGAGGACGCTTCCTTTATTGTAAGAGATTCCTTCGGACTATATCATTTAGGTCCAGTTTTATTTTATCTAGGTCAAAGTTATCTCAATAAAAATACCAACAAGGAAGAAACCTTAACCATCCTCAACGAAATTTCTAATATAGTTGCAGAATCAGTAGGTTTGGCCATTCGAGATGGCAATCAAGTGATTTCACTATATGAAATTGAGACAAGCCAGCCTCTAAAAACAAATTATACTTCTGGGCAGTTCTATCCAATGAATCGAGGTTGTTACGGCAAATGCTTGATGGCATTTTACGATCAGGATATTATAGAAGACTTATTAGACAAACAGGACTTTGAAAAAATCTGTGAGAATACACTCGTAGAAAAAGAAGAAATTTTAGCAGAGTATGCCAAGATCAGAGAAGAGCAGTTTGTGGTAAGTATCAACGAAACATTTTCTTATATCGCTGCCGTTGGCGTCCCAATTAAAAACTGCCGCGGTCAAGTAACAGCGTGCCTATCCATCTCATTCTTTAAGAATGATGATTATATGGATAAAATCGAATATTACAGAAGTCTGCTTCCGAAATACGCAATTCAGCTTTCTCCATATATTTTATAAAGAATACCAAAATTTTAATCGGAACAAACGTTCAATTTCAAACGTTTTTATGGTATAGAAAAAGAAAACAAGATGATTTTCTTCACGTTCGCGCCCTTTTGGGTTCGAATCCCTCATTGTACAAAAAAACCACCTATTTGGTGGCTTTATTGTTTGTGGTGCGCCCAGAGGGATTCGAACCCCCGACCTTCGCATTCGTAGTGCGCTACTCTATCCAGCTGAGCTATGGGCGCATCGCTTTCATTTTTCAGAGTACAAAACTTATTATATAACATGTGCACACTTATTGTCAAAGGAAATATTCAATTGTTTTTATTTTCAATTCTCCAAATCATATATTTCATGATTTTCATCAGCATCGATTTAAGGTATACTAGTCATACTGAAAGTATTATAGCTAGACTCGGTTCCGTTTCAGCTTTTGGGAGGTGCTAGACATGAAACAAATTAAAAAAACAAGTATTATCGCAGGGGCGATTGTTGGAGGAGTTATTGGTGGTACATTGTCCTTTGTTGGCAAAATGTCTGGCCAACAAATTTTAGATGATTTAGGGGAAAGCGTGATAGATTCCACCATACTTACAGGCACAATTGCTGGCAATGTTGCCAGTGGTGCTACCGATTTCATCACAGGTGCCGTCACAAAAGATGCCAATAAAACAAAAGAAGGTAAAGATGATCTTGTAGAAGCTGGTTCTCAAATGATTGGGAATGTAAAAACAAATGTAAAAACAATCATAGAAAATACTGGTGAAATTGTCGAAGGAGCAAGGGAAAAAGACAAAGACAAATTGATTCACGGTATGAAAACCCTTGCAAAAGTAGCTATCGTCGGTGCCTTAACCGTAGGTGCAGTAAAAATCAAACCAGAATATGACGAGGACAATATGGCGGAAAAGAAAGAACCGTAATGAATTTAGTGGTTTCCGTTCTTCCCATTAGATTGTTTGTTATGGTACGGATAGCGAATCTTCCCCCTACCATTATTTTTGATGAATACGATACCTTACTTCCTTTTATTCTGGATTGGGATTGCTGCGCTTTCAAATATAAAGCAACGCTATCGCGATATAATCAAGAAGGCATGAACGCCTCTAATTTATAAGTAATTTTCTCCGAAACTCCGCTTCTTAGGAGGGGATAGGTTGCCTAAGCTCTTAAATGTCCATATTGCATTCATTCGTCTGCAAATCCAAATATTGTTTATCACGAAATACAAAAAAAGATTATCCTACTACATTAATTAGGATAATCTAATTTTTTGAAGAATCTCTGACGAACAAATGGAAATATGGGAAAAATTACGCTTCGCTAATTTCCTCTAATGATTTTCCCATTGTTTCTTGCCCAAATATCGCAACAATAATCGCAACGAAAGCGAATACTCCAGTCAATAATCCGAATACATATCCATAGCCTGCTTGTTCCCCATATTTTAAGTATAGCACTGGTACTACCAGCGGAGCAATAAATGCGCCAATTCGTCCAAACGCTGCTGCCCAACCTGAACCACTGGCTCTAGCAATTGTCGGGTAGACTTCTGGTGTATAGGTGTATACGCATCCCCAAGCACCAAGACTAAAAAAGTACAGCAAACAACCAAACGTTAGAACTTGAGACACCTCGGATGCATGACCAAATAGCCAAGCCGCAACAGCCGTACCAGCAAAGTAGATAGACAATACTTTTTTTCTGCCTATTTTTTCAACCAAATATGCTGCACTAAAGTATCCTGGTAGCTGAGCAAAACACATAATCAAAGTAAACTGGAAACTTCTAACCATGGCAAACCCTTTCACCATAAGTAAGGAGGGTGTCCAAAGAACAAAGCCGTAGTATCCAAAATTGATTCCAAACCATACAATCCAAAGGACAATTGTAGTTTTAATATAGCGATTTGACCAAAGTTCTGCAAAAGGAATTCTTCTACTTTTTTGCTCCAAGCTACTTGTTATATTTTTCTCGGTATCCCTTGCCATTTTCAGATTAGCTTGTCCTTCCATGATAGATACCAGTTGATCGGCTTCTGCATAGCGTCCCGCTTTTTCCAAGAATCTAGGCGACTCAGGAACAGCTCTTCGTAAATATGCTGCAAAAAGTGCTGGTACCGCACCAACCCAAAATGCCATTCTCCATCCATATACTGGTATTAAAAGATACGCTACCAAAGCAGCAAGAATCCATCCCCACGCCCAAAAGCTTTCCAGAATAATAACATTTCGTCCGCGAATTTTCTTCGGAGAAAACTCACTAACTAAAGTGGATGCAGCTGGTAATTCACCACCCAATCCAAATCCCGTACAAAATCTTAAAACCAGAAGCATCGGATAGTTGACTGAAAATCCTGCTAAACCACTGGATATGCCATAGATAATCAGGGTAATCATGACAATGTTTCTTCTGCCCCACTTATCCGCAGCCATGCCAGACAGCGCTGCACCCAATATCATTCCAAGCATTCCAGCACTTCCTAGAAGTCCGATCTGTGCTGTTGAAAGCCCCCAATCACTGCCTATTGCCGCCATTACACCCGAAACCATTCCTTGATCCATTGCATCAAACATCCAGCCAATTCCCGTTAATAACAGAATCTTTTTCATCATCGGGGTCATAGGTAGCCTGTCGATACGACTTGCGATACGATCCATACTCTCTTCTCTCCTATTCTCAAACAACATTCCAGACAGTCTTACACTTGAATATCTAGCTGTCTTGTCATACTATGCAGATTATCACAATTCTTATTATTGTGCAAGTATTACTTATAGGTCCTTTGGATTTATTTACAATCATTCTATTCTAAAGTATACTAATCGTATCAATATGGAGGTTATACAATTATGAGTGAAAACACAATTAAGATTCAGTCCTTCGTCACAAAGTCGGATTATAATGTCCTTAGAAACTACTATATGTACAAACAAAAGCCCCAGCGAACTCGTTTTGTAGTTTATCTGCTTCTAATTTCGATTATTTTACTTGTATTAAGTCAGACCGCTTACTCTTTTTCATTTTTTAAACCTACTGGTTTGTTAGGTGGTTTGGTGATTCTTGCTTTGTATTCTTGGATTAGTATGGATGCTCGAAAACTGGAAAAAGCAGCTTCTCAAATCGTAAATAAGCAACAAGATATGTTTTTAGATGAATCTGGGTTGGTTGTAAAATGGACTCACATAGAAGAATCAACCTACCTTTGGTCAGAAATCGATCAGGTGGTAGAGTGCGATACTCACTTTTTCATATTTATCGATCAATATTTTGTCATCATCTTACCGAAAGTTGAATTAAAAGAACACCGCATAAAAGAAATACGAAGGATAATTTCAAATCATATTTCAATCATTTCCGATCTTTCGGGTTGGTCTCCAAGCGGGATATAACCTTTTATTGTTTGATTATACCAATTTTTCACGGGTATATTATTCAATGAAATGTTTGATATTGAAATAGGAGGACTATCACAATGTGGGAATTATCAAAACTAATGGGGTGGATTGTATTTTGGGGTTTCATATTTGCATTGTTGAATTTTTTTGTAAAACAAATTAACAAGCAATTGATTGTCCCAGCATCGAAAAAGAACAAAAAGATTGGAGAAATCTATCGTCCAATTATGAAGTTTGTGATTCGTTTCCATAAGCCCGTAGGTGCTTTTGTATCCATCACAATCTTTCTCCATCTGTTCTTGATGTACACCTATGCTGGTCCTTCACTGACTGGATTTGTTGGAATGTCCATTATGCTTTCGGTTTTTCTATTGGGAATCTATGGTACTTTTTTCAAAAAGAACATCAGAGGATCTTGGTTAAAAATCCATCGTGTTTTGGCATTTTTACTTTTGATTTCAATCTCCGCTCATTTATTGATGCCTTATTAAATAAAAAAGGGATGTTCGTCTTCGGTATCTGCCAGCGACGATTCATCCCTTTTCATATCTTATATTAATAATTTCATTTTTGTCTTGTCTAATATGTCTATGCTACTCCATAGTTTTTGCTGCAAGTTCTGCATCCAAAGATCTTTGACGCATGCACGCTTCATATTCTTCATCTGTCATTTTTTCCATTGTGAATCCTGTAATACCATAAACCAATGATACGATTGGATTGATTAGATTTAAGAAACAATATGGCAGATAAGATAGTGTTGGTACACCTAGTGTAGTAGCTTGATACGTACCACATGTGTTCCATGGAACTAACGGCGAAGTTAAAGTACCAGAGTCTTCAAGAACACGAGAAAGATTCTTGTTCTTTAAACGGCGGTCTTCATACGCTTCTTTATACATTCTACCAGGAAGTACGATAGACAAATACTGATCAGATGCGGCAATATTAACCACAATACAAGTTACGATAGTGATAGCAACCAACGAGCCAGTTCCCTTTGCAAACTTTAATAAGCTTTCACACAAAATTTTCAACATATTGGTTGAATCTAAAACACCACCGATGCACATAGCACAGAGAATCAGTCCCACCGTGTAATACATACTAGAGAATCCACCTCTAGATAGTAATGCATCTACAAATTCATTTCCTGTTTCTGAAACAAACCCTTCATATGCAGTAATTGTCATGAGACTTCCGATCTCAGCACCTTGGAATACAATTGCACAAAGAGCACCAAGAAGTACTCCTCCAAATAATCCTGGTAGCGCAGGAACTTTGAATACAACCATGGCTATAACAAGTAGTGGTGGAATAATTAAAATTGGAGAGATATAGAAGTTTTCCTTCATAGCAGACATCAACGTATCAACCTGGGTCATATCTACTTCCTGACCGCTATGTCCCATCCCCAGAATAGCAAATAAAATAAGTGCAATTATCAAAGAAACCCCTGTTGTTTTAATCATATGTCTTACGTGATCAAACAAGGTTGCGCCTGCCATTGCAGGAGCCAAATTGGTAGTGTCAGATAATGGGGACATTTTGTCTCCAAAGTAAGCGCCGGAGATGATAGCGCCTGCTGCCATTTCCACTGGAATTCCAAGGCCTGTACCTACACCAATCAGTGCAATACCAACTGTTCCAGCTGTGGTCCACGAGCTACCCGTTGCAAGAGATACAACACAACAAATCAAGCATGTTGCAACAAGAAAGATTCCAGGGCTCATAATCATCAGTCCATAATAAATCAGTGCAGGAACAATTCCTCCTGCAATCCATGTCCCGATGAGCATACCGATACAGAGTAAAATCAAGATTGCCTGCATCGAACGGCCAATATTGTTTATGATTCCCTTTTCAATATAAGCCCACTTAAAACCATTTGCAATTGCAACAATTGCTCCAAACACTGCCGAAATGACAAGTGCAACGTGAACATAACCGCCAGTAAACAAAATTGTCCAAATTAAAGAAAGCATCAGGACTAACATTACCAGTAGGATTTGCCACATAGGTATTCTTTTTCCCATATTTTCCTCCTTAAATTAAATAATGCCTTCGCTCCATCCATCATTTGTGAGAATAGAATTCAACCAAATAAAATACGCTACGTTCATTAGATGTAAAGATAAAAATACATAAATCCTAAACATTAATGTTTCATTGAATCAAACTCCATTTATCACACATTGTAATAAAGCCAAGGCTAACAATAAAATATTGTTTTTCCAAGATTTATTATATAAAAGGAAGGGAAATGTGTCAACATTAAAACCAGTTACAATCTCATTTCCTACGGATTTTGAAATTGGTTTATTCTTTCATTATCTACTCCTGTCTTTGAAACAAACTGAAAATTCAGCCTTTTGAGTGTTGAGAATTTATTATTTTCAGCTTGACATATCTTTAACGGCTGCAAAATATTTTGCAACCGCTATTTTTTTCAATATGTTATTTAGATCTTATGTTATTATCAAAAAATACCCATGGTTTTTATCAAGTTAAAATACATATGTGTCGTTTTCTTGTCATCTACTATATTTCAACTATGATACTGCTACCATATATATCTTTTTTTACAATCAATTTTTTATCAATGCGTTCTCTCAACTCTGCAACATGCGAAATAATCCCTACCAGTCTGTTCCCTTCCGTCAACTCATGCAAAATTTTTATCGCCTGTTCCAGTGATTCTGAATCCAAGGTTCCAAACCCTTCATCTACAAACATCGCATCGATTTTTACACCACCTGCCATTCGCTGCATTACATCTGCCAATCCCAGTGCTAACGACAAAGATGCCTGAAAAGACTCTCCGCCAGATAATGTTTTTACACTTCTTTTCTTTCCCGTAAAAAAATCGTGAACATCTAATTCTAGACCGGTTTGGCTTCTTTGGTTTGTTGCCTCCTCTTGACGCACCAAAATATACTGTCCGCCACTCATTAGAGAAAATCGCTTGTTCGCTTCTTCTAGGATATGATTAAAGTAAAATGCCTGTACATACTGCTCAAAAGCTAATTTCTGTTTTCCTGAAAGCTCACCATTCGCAGTCTCCGATAAGTTTTTATAACAAACATATTCTTTTTCTTTTTGACTCATGATGCTACATTTTTTATCGATATGTGCCATTGCCTCTCGATTGGAATAAATGCGCATGGACACTCGTTCTTTCAATGATTTTATTTGAGTTACTGCATTATCCAGTTCACGTTGTTCTAGAACAAGAGTATCAAGCGTATCCTGAAAACTTGTATCCTCCACTTGTTTTTTTAATATACTAACTGCACCTGTTTCGATGTTTATTTTTTCTTCAAGAATTCGATATTTTTCCTCTGCAAGAAGGATATCTGTTTGCAATTTTTCTTTTTCCATTTTTTTATCTCTGAGATGTGCCAATGCAGCTTTCTTGTCCGGATATTCTAGTGTTTGGCGTAAAACATGAATTGCTGCTTCCTCTCTAGCCATCTCTCTTTTCCATTCTTCAATAGCAACTAATGTTTCCTCCATTTCCTTCGCCGAATGATTCATTGTCTTTTCAGTCTCGTCGTATTCTGCTTTATTCTTTTTTTTAAGCCCGATGGTCCTTAAGTAGAATTCCTCTTTTTCCTTGTACACTTGATAGGTTTCTTCTTTCCTTTTTCGTTCCTCTTCGAGATAAATACTTACCTCTTCTTGTTTCAGGTCAGGGAAAAAACTATTTACCATTTTTTCCTTCATCATATTTTTGGTTGATTCTAGGAGTCCGTTTTGTTCTCCTGCCTTCTGACTAGCCAACCTGGTTTTTTCTCGAAGTTTTTCAACTACCGTTCTTTTTTCCTTCAACTCAGATTCAGAAGGTGCATCATGACTTTTCACTGCTATGTTGGGGTGCTCTATAGATCCACAAACAGGACACGGTTGCTTTGTTTCTAGTTTTGCGGCTAAAAATCCAGCTTGTTCTCGTAAAAAAAGCAGATCCCATTCTTGATATTTTTCTTCTTCCAGTTTTAATTGACTCTCCAACTTAAAATACTGCTCCTGCATGGATGTAAGTTTTGCAAATTGCTCTTCATACTTATTCTTTAAATGAATGATTTCCAGAATCTTTTGTTTCTCTTCTAGCGCCCTAGAAAGATTAGTCTGTAACCTAGCCTGTTGAATTTCTGCATCAGCAATCAGATCTGCTTGTTCTCTCAAAAGCGCTAACTTTTCTTTTCCTTGTAAAATGGCTTTTTCAAGTTGCTCTTTGAATTCATTTTTTTGTTTCAATTGATTGATATATCCACTCAATTTATCCTGTATGCGGTCCAATTGATCATAATTTCCGATACTATTTTCTTCTTCTCCAATTCTTCCCTGCAATAGCTCAATATACGGTTCTTTTTCTTTTGTCTTCAAATAACCAAGTTTCAATTCTGATAAAATCGGTCCGTTTTCATCAATAAATTTTTGTTTATTTTTTAATGATACTTTTGCCTCTTCGTTTTTTTTGATTTGACTTATTTTTTGATTTGTATTTTCACGACGTACTTCAATCTCCAGCATTTTTTTTTCAAACTGAGCTTCAAGCTCCACGTCTTGTTCCATAATAGATTCCATTAACGCAATGATTTCATCCAAATCATGAAGGCTTTGTTGTGACAATTTTCCCTGAAATTCTTCATAATACTGAGAATCGTCAGCACACTTTAATCCTGATATATATTGAGCAATGGACTTTTGTACATCATCGTATTCATTTTTACGTTCCTTTGCCTTTTCTTTCAAAACCATCTGAAACTGCTGGTAATATGAAGTTCTAAAAATTTTACGAAAAATTTCTTTTCTTGTAGATGTTTCTGCTAATAGCAGCTTCAAAAAATCTCCCTGAGCAATCATCACAATCTGTGAAAATTGATTTCTATCTAGTCCAAGTAGTTCTTCAACTGCTAAAGTAACTGCCTTAGCTCCTGTAACCACTCTTCCATCAGGATAGATCAGATGGCCGTTTGCATTTTCTCGAATCGTTCCAAGCCCTTTCTTTTTTGGCCTATCATATTGAGGTGTTCTTTTCACGGTATAAAGTTCATCCCTAAATTCAAAATCTAATTCTACATATGTTTCCTGATCGGGAGAAGCGTAATCACTCCGCAGCATCACACCTTCGCGTGATGTACCGCTTGCTTCGCCATACAACGCAAAGGATATTCCGTCAAATATTGTGGTTTTACCTGCTCCAGTATCTCCCGCAATCAAGTACAAACCCTTGGTGCCCAATTGAGAAATCGGAACATGAGTGATACCGGCATAGGGTCCAAATGCGCTCAGGGTCAATCGAATTGGTCTCATTGGTCACCCCTCCTCCTTAATGATTCAAATATTTCATCCACAACTCTCCCTTTTTCTTCGTCCATGGCGGCACCATTTTGCATCTGATAGAATTCAGCAAAAACCTGATTTGGCGTTTGATACGAGAGTGACTCACTTAAAACAGGAAATTCCGATTCTCTTGTTCTTGAATTCTCAAAATCAAGCCTCATCACATTTGGATAAACAGCTCTTACTTTTCCGATTGCATCAACAATTTCATCTTCATCTGTCAGAGTAATATGCAGATAATCTTGTTGATTCGCTTTACGTACCGTTGTTTCTGAAATCAATTGTTTGAGTGGCCCTTTTATCTCTCTCATATCTCGCTTTGGGATGATTGGAATAAAATCAAGAGAAATGTCACCTTTTTCTTGCAGGTTTATGATTACTGCACTTTTGATGTGATTTGCCTCAGAAAAACTATATTTGAGAGGAGAACCACAATACCTTGCTGTTTCCCTACCGACTGTTTGTGGCTTGTGTATATGACCAAGTGCTACATAATCAAAGCCATCTAGAAGACTAATATCTATGCTTTCTAGGCCACCAACAGAAAAAGATTCTGATTCGCTACGCTCTGGCAGCTCGCCTCTCCAATGAAAAAGTTGATGTGAGATTGCTACATTACGTATCCCCAAATCTATTTTTATATCTTTCGTCAATTCAAGATATGCATCCTGATAAGATTCAATCACTGGTTCTGACGCAAATTGCCTTACATGGATTGGTTTTATGAATGGGAAGAGATAAAAGCCTATTGTACCATATTCATCTTCCAAAGTGATTGTTTCGATAGAACCTTGATATGCAGGAGAAAGATAAATCCCACTATCCTTCATAATCCTTCCCCCATATGCAATTCGTTCCGCCGAATCGTGATTGCCACTCACAATAAAACACTTAATTTTACGAACTGCCAATGCAGCTAAAAAGTCATCCAGTATTTCTACAGATTCGGCAGATGGAGATGATTTATCAAAAACGTCTCCCGCTACAATCACTGCATCAATACGTTCCTTTTGAATCATATCAAGAATCTGCTCCAACATGTGTTTCTGTTCTTCTATCATAGAAATTTCATTTACTCGCTTTCCAATATGAAGATCAGATAGATGGATAATTTTCATAACAACTCCCTCATATACTATAATTTTACTAAATGAAACAAAATAAACGAATTAAAGCCTCATATTCACATCAGAAGCTTATTTCGCTGATAAGTTTTCACTTTCCTCTAAATTCATTTCAAACGCACTGGCGGGAACTGGTCTTCCTAGCAAATATCCCTGCACAAGATTACATCCCATTGACACAAGAAGATCCAATTGTTCATGATTTTCAACACCTTCCGCTACCGTTTTTAAGCCAACCGCATTTGCCATATTAACAGCAGCACGCACCACATTTTTTCCATTTGCATTGTGTGTCGTAACATTATCAATCAGCGATTTATCAATTTTAATCTTCTGGAAAGGATACCTGCTTAAATAACCTAAAGAAGAATAGCCAGAACCGAAATCATCCATAGAAATGGATACTCCTATTTTATCTAATGTATGAAACAATTCGTTGATTCGTTGTTCATTTTCAAGCATGGTACTTTCTGTAATTTCAGCTTCTATCCAATTTGGTTCGATGCCCATCTCAAACATCAATCGTTTAAAATACGGCAAAAATGTGTCGTCAGAAAGTTGTTTTGGCGAAATATTAAAGCTGAATTTTATATTTGTATTATATTTTTTATTCCAATATGCAGCATGTTGCAAGGTTTCCCTTAGAACCCACTTTCCAAGAGAAAAAATAATCTCTGAAGCTTCTGCAATTGGGATAAAGGTAGCAGGAGGGATATACCCGTGTTCCTTGCTATTCCAGCGAATCAAGGCTTCTGCACCTACCAGTTTTAAATCGGGCAAAGAGTATTGTGGTTGATAAAACAACTCAAACTCTTGATCCATGTCAACTTTTTGAAGTAACCACTCCATCTGTCTTCTCATGCTAATTGCCTGTTCTACAGAGCTATCATAGAACTGATATTTTCCATATCCCTGAGATTGAGCTTGTAAAATGGCCATATCCGCATATTTCAAAAGCATACCACTATCTTCACTTTGGGATTTCAATTCAGAAATCCCTAAGCTGATGGAGATTGGAAACTGTTCATCATCTATTTTGATTGGGCTGTTGCAACAAGCAGTGACATCCATAATCTGTCGTTCAATTTCATCTCTTGAAGTCTGATCTGAAAGAAGAATACCGAATTCGTCACCACCTAATCTTGCAATCAAATATCGACCTTTATTCCATTCGACCAATCTATGTGCAACCTCAATCAAAATACGGTCTCCCATATCGTGCCCATAAAAATTATTAATCCATCGAAAACGATCGATATCTACCACAACAAGAACCAATTGCTTTTTTACTACCCATTCTCTAATTTTTTCGTTTAATGAATCAATAAAATATTTTCGATTACTTAATGACGTCAAAATATCGAGATTTTCTAACTCATCCAGCCTTTTGACCTGCTCGGCTACCCGTTCTTTCAGCAAACGATTATATTCAGTTTCTTTTTTTAGTAATCGCTCATTTTCTACAGAAATCTGTATATATTGACGTGCACCTTTGTATAAAAAAATCAGCAAAACAAAAACCAGTAAATCAATAACATTGGCTTTTTCTTCAATGATACCAGTGAATTTTATATAGAATACAAACAAGGGATACAAAAATAGCACAAACCATTTCCCTCTAGAACCAATATTGCTTGATAGAGCATACTCATATTTCGATTCAACACTATTCATTTTCCATAGACCAGCATAGGCGATAAAATCAAAGGATAAAATATATAAAAAGTCCACTGTCGAATTTGGAATATATAAATTCTGAAAATAAATATAATAATAGAGCATATCAGTGATAGAAAAAAGAAGTAATCCACTAGAAATAAACCAAAAATAAGAGGGTATTTTTTTTAAATCAACGGAAACAGCCCACAAAAAAACCCCTGTTCCGATTAGAATATCTGACCCAATGGAAATAAAACTAGTCATATCAAGCTTTGATAATTGAATAAAAATCATCGTATCCTTATGAAAATAAGAAACCCAAAGAAGCATGATATTTAGTAGTGATACGATTAAGATATCAACCAGCAGGAGAGCTGAATTCCATTTCGTGTACTGATAGATTCCAAAGGAAGCAGTTGCAATCAGAAAACACAAGTTGGGAATCAAAAATACCATCGTAATGAAGAAACTGTCATCAGGATTTTTACCTTGACGTTCATAAACCATCCAAAGAAAATCACCAATCATCCAAGCAAAACAAGCAATCGCATAAACCAAATAGTTGAAACGAAGTTTATTCTTTTTATCTGTTTTCACAAATAGTAAAAATAAAACAATCGATGCAAAAAGCGTATTGAGCACAGCAATCGTATTTGCGCCAAGCTCCCAATCTATTGTACTGGCCATGAAATATGAAATAGGCAAAACAACAAACCATAAAGTCTTTTCTACCATCAACTGTCTCACCCCTCTTCCGCTCCTATCAGTTCAATTATCTCGTATCACCTTTATGATTATTGCCGGCTTCTGCAATTTTAAATATGGTAATAGTTTTTCTGATGTTCAAAATATATTTTATCCCTGAGAATGCACATACATTATATATGGTAGTATATACCCACTTTACAAAAAAAAATAGTGAAGGTTCCAATCAAATTCTATCCGATCTGGCAATTTGTTTACTTTTTCATACTGTGGGTAGTTTTATATACATACGAAAATAAAATTTCGATTTTTTGTTGTGTCTTCTTACATTCTCATGACTCCATCCAGTGGACATAGCATAGCAAAAAAAGGAGAATCTCATGAGCAAATTAGCAATTATTGATATTGGATCCAATTCTATTTGCATGAACATATTTCAACTCAACGAAGATGGATCACACCGACTAATAGATGAAGTAAAAGAAAGTGTTAGACTTGGTGATGAGTTTCGGAATTCAGACTCCCTCAGCGAACAAAAAATGGAACTGGCAATCAGCACCCTTGACTTTTTTATAGAACTATCTAACGCATTAGACGTCGAAAATACAATATGTGTTGCCACTGAAGCACTTAGAAAAGCCTCTAATCGAGAGGATTTTCTTCAAATGGCAAAAACGAGATTGGACTTAGATATCAGACTTTTATCTGGGATTGAAGAGGCATATTACGATTATATTGGTGCCGTAAACTCTATGGTTCTTCCTGATTGCCTCATTATGGATATTGGTGGTAGTAGCACAGAGATTGTTAAGGTTATTGATAATGAGATAGTCAATTCGGTCAGCCTTCCTCTTGGTTCTATTGTTGTATCACAAAAATTTCATCTTGAAAACAAAATATCTGGAGAAATGGAGGCAATTATGTTGTCACATATCCAATCTCAATTCAAAAGCCTCGACTGGATTTACGGGGTAGATACGCTGATTGGAATTGGAGGTTCTTTCAGAAACTTGGCAAAGGTTCATCAAAAACAAGAAAATTATCCCCTGGACTTGGTTCATAATTATGAAATGAAAGGCTCGGACGCACATCAAATATTTGCTAAGGTTGCAGCGCTCACCGCTGAACAAAGGAAAAAAATCACCGGGCTTTCCAAGGATCGTGCAGATATTTTTCCTGGTGCTATGGCCGAAATCACTGTTCTGTTAAAACTTACAAATATTTCGAATCTTCGCATCAGCGGTTCTGGTTTACGAGAGGGCCTGCTATATGATTGGCTGTTGAAAGATGTGAAGGTCAATCATGATGTTTTTCGCTTTTCTCTACAAAATGTTATGAATCATTTTCAAATTAATGAAAACCACGCAAAAAACGTATGGAGCATTGTACAGCAACTCTATAATCAACTACAATCGGTTTTGCAAATCGATCATAATTGTTACCAGGTTTTAAAAGCTGCAACCATGCTTCATGATAGCGGCATTAGCATAAGCTATTATGACCACCACAAGCATGCTTTTTATGTCATAATCAATAGTCGACTTTTTGGTTTAAGCCACAAGGAACTGATCATGACCGCATGGATTGCTTCGATACACAGAAAAAATGTAATGAAAGTTCCTATCGCTTTTCGTAATTTTTTGAACGCTGATGAAATAAAAACAGTACAACAGTTGGGCGTACTCCTTCAGATAGCAGAGAGTCTAGATCGTAGACAAAATGGGAATATTTACAATGTGCATTGTACCGTCGACAAATCAAATGTGGCCATTAGACTATCTGCAAAGACCCATCCAGGACTAGAATTAAAAAATGTTGAAAACGCAAAATCAAATTTTCAAAAAGTATTTCATAGACATCTTATTGTTGAACCCCAATAAAATCCAATATATTAATAGATTTGTTATTTGCACGCGGTAAAATAGGAGGTACCATTTGTGGATATGAAAAAAATGAGTTCAGAGACCCTAATGACTGGTGAAAAGGCCATGGTAAATGCTACATCCATTGACTCTTGTGATATAGAAAATCCTCATGTTTGTGAGCTGTCCTTTTCAATTGATGAGATAAAACCGTCTCTCCTGAACGAGGGATCTGATGAAACGCATAAAGATAAAACCATTGAGAAAAGAAAAGAAAAGGAAAGGGCCCATGATAAAGGTAAGGGTAAAGATAAAAGCGAGTTTAATAAATTGAAAAAACAAAAGCTGTGCAAGCTTGCTTCAAAAAATTTCATCAAAGATCATTTTGAAGCATACACAACTCTTATCAGAGATAGTACCTTTGTTTGTAAAAAATGCGGGCGGACAGCAAACGCAGCTGAATCTCTTTGCAAAGCTCAAAAAATCAAACATCATAAATAGTGATATTGCACGTATGTGATAAAATCACCGATTGTATCTCCTGACTTATGGTAACATTTGTTAAAATTTATGCCATAGTAAGACAGGAGATTTTTATGAAGAATAAGTTTACAAAAGATTATAACCCATTATACTTTTTATCCTCTTTAGGAAATGGCGGTTTAGCTGTTTCATTTTTTATGTATCTGATGTTTATGATAAAGCATCCAGATTCACCAATTCCAACCTTCAATCATATTAGCAAGATAATTACAGCAGATAACAAAGTGGCTGCGCTATTGGTGATTCTCTCACTCGTATTCATTTTATTCTTTGCAGCAAGACATTACCTACTGCTCGTTCAAAATTTGAGAGCATACCAATCATTTAAGAAAACAGATGAATTTCATGTTTTGAAGACTTCAAATGCTGAAATTACCTTGATGGCAATCCCTCTCACCTATGGAATGTCTATTAACGTAGCCTTTATTCTGGGGGCACTCTTTGTTCCTGGCTTATGGAATGTTGTAGAGTACTTATTCCCGGTTGCAATCCTCGCGCTAGGTGTAACTGGAATTTATGGGATGAAATTAATGTCAGAGTACTTTTCCAGACTCATCATCAAAGGAGATTTCGATTTTATTAATAACAATAACTTGAGCCAACTTCTTTCTAGTTTTGCTTTTGCCATGATTTCCGTTGGTCTTGCCGCACCTGCCGCTATGAGTCATATTAAAGCAGTATCTGTAATAGGTACAGTGGCTTCTATTTTCTTTGCAACAATTAGTATTATGTTGTTGACCATTAAGCTGATACTCGGTTTCAAATCAATATTTAGACAAGGCATTGCAAGTGAAAACACACCGAGTTTATGGATTGTAATTCCGATTATGACACTCTTTGGCATTACCTTTGTTCGGCTTGTATCTGGTATTTATGAAAACTTGTTAGAAGCGAAACCTTCTCCAGTCCTTTTCTTTGTCGCGATTGCTTTTTTAATGTCGGTTCAAGGGATTATCGGGTTAATCGGATATGCCGTAATGAAACAAACCAATTATTTTAAGGAATATATCAGCGGAGAAAAAAGCAGTGTGGGCAGCTATTCTCTTATTTGCCCTGGAGTAGCAACCTTTGTACTAGGTATGTTTTTCATCCACAAGGGAATGGTAAAGGCTGAAATCCTAGAGCAATTCTCCATTGCATATTTCTTGATTTTAGTACCTTTTATTTTCATACAATTGAAAACGATCACTACCTTATTCCGCATTGATAAAAAACTGATATGTAAAGGCAACTGTAATGAAATAAATGGACATCCAAAGCAGTATATTAACGCTTAACATCAACCAATAAAGATCAGAAATCGAACCATATTTGTTGAAAAAACCACGATTATCCAATTGCAATTTCCAGAAGTCATATCATACAACATCACTTTTGGATCTTCCTTCGGAACTCGTGGTTTTATTTCTTCTATTTGTTTTTTTGCAGTCTATCAAACTATAACTTGCAAGCTCGTTCTCGAATCAAAATTTCTTCCTCATCCTTCGCTTCATCCAGTTTCATACCATGAGCCTTCTTCACCTTCGTTCTTGGATCAATACACACAAAGGTTAGAAATCCGTCCACATGGGTAGCTTTGCTAATTTCGGATTGAGCCTTTACATAAACCGTTACGCTAGTCGTTCCAACCTTAGCTACCTTGGAATGAAATGTAATAATATCACCTTTATCAACTGGCTTCTTAAACGTAAAGCCATGTATATTGACGCAAACAATATCCTCAGGTCTTCCATGCTGTGCTGCGACCGCTACAAAAGCAGCTTCTACAAGCCATTCGGCAGAACGCCCCGCAAAAAGAGTTCCGTGGTGGTTTAAGTCTTCTGATTTGACCAGATGTGCGATTTCATAATTCTTCATTCATTTCCTCCTCATTCATTCAAATCTCATATTAAGACATACCACTTTACCAAACACGTGTCAACATTCGAAACTCATGAATTCATTATACTTCAAGACAACCAGTTCCAATAAAACTGTATCCGGCATCATCATGACCTAAACAGTTAATGGAGTATGACAGTTTGGGCATTTTGCACTTATTTTTCCTTGGTGAGTTGGTATACGGACAGAAGTATGACAACTTGGGCATTGCACCAATCTGTGATCAACCAGCTGCAATACTTTATTGCGATCAAGTCCTACCACTACATCATCTCCAATGAAAAAAGTTGGAACACCTGTAATATGCCTTCTTGCCATCTCTTGCTGCGCCTGCACATCAACATTCACATCTTTCTCAATAAAATGAATCTTATTTTGAATCAAAAATTGCTTTGCTTGTTTACAATATGGGCATGTGCTTGTCGTGAATAGTGTTACATTTTTCATATCCACTTCCTCCTTTAAATCTAGATCTCTTACATATTATTTCGCCGATGCTTCAAATTGTTCGAGCAATCGCTTCTGCTCCTCAGTAAGCTCCTTTGGAATCGATACCCGAACCTTTGCATACAAATCGCCAGTTTTTTTGCTCTTCAGATCTTTGATTCCCTTCCCCTTCAATCGGAACAGGGTTTCAGGTTGTGTACCAGAAGGAATTTTATAGGTCACCTTCTCAGTTAAAGTCGGCACAGTAATGCTAGTCCCCAACGCTGCTTGCACAAAGGAAATCGGTACATCAATGTATAGATCTGCTCCCTTTCTCGTAAAATCTCTATGGGGACTTACTTGAATGACAACAATTAAATTACCTGCCTTTCCACCATTTGGGCTTGGTTGACCCTGACCTTTCAGCGAGATTTTCGATCCATTATCAACGCCTTCTGGTATTGTTACTGTGATGGTTTTTCCATTGAGTCGGATTTGTTTTTTTGTTCCAAAAGCCGCTTCCTCAAAAGACACAGTAATGCTTGTCTGTAAATCCCCACCATTTCTTGGTCGGGACCTACCTCCTCCTCCGAAGGCTCCACCGTTTCCACCAAATAAATCCTTTAAAACATCTTCAAAGCCAGCTCCGGAGAAACCACCAAAATTAAAATCACTACCACTAAAATCGCCGTATTGGCGTGCTCCCTGGTTCCCAAAACCCTGACCACTAAATCCTGCATTTGGATCTACACCTGCAAATCCAAAACGATCATATTTATCTTTTTTATCTGGATCCGACAAAATTCCGTACGCCTCGTTTACTTCCTTAAATTTCTCCTCTGCAACTTTGTCATCTGGATTTTTATCAGGATGGTACTGCAAGGCTTTCTTCCGAAATGCTTTCTTAATTTCATCCACGGAAGCTTCTTTTTTCAAGCCTAGCACTTCATAATAATCTCTCTTTTCCGCCATCGCAAATCCCTCCTCTTATTCACTTTGATAAAATCAACCTTACATTAGCACTCTATTTGTTCGAGTGCTAATGCGAAGTTAAAATATAACACCGCTGAAGAATCAACAGTGCATACTAACTATAGTATAACTACCCAGTATCATACCATACAAACACACCAGAAGGTAAAAAAAGAAAAACCAGAAAACTCAAATCTTTCAATCCAAATTTTCTGGTTGAGTCAATAATCATTAATAACGTAATTTTTAGTATCTAGATAGCTCGGAACCAGAGTCTACTAACGTCAATGGCTCACCACCGTATTCCTGCCTCAATTTAAATTGCCCTACCATTTCTTTCAATAGCTCTGCCTGACTTGACAACTCTTCACTTGCCGCAGCACTTTCTTCAGCCGTCGCTGTATTACTATGAACAACCTTTGCAACTTGTTCAATCCCCACATTGATTTGGGCGATATCTGTTGCCTGAGAATTTGAGGCAGATGCAATACTTTCTACGATACTCGATGCCTTTTCAATTCCCCCTACGATTTGTCGTAATGCTCCTGCCGTATCATTGGCTATTTTTGTACCTGCCTGAACCTTTTCGATAGAGCCTTCAATCAAAGCCGTGGTTTCCTTGGCTGCATCGGCACTACGAGCTGCTAAGTTACGGACCTCTTCTGCAACAACAGCAAATCCTTTTCCGTGTTGACCTGCCCTTGCCGCTTCAACCGCTGCATTGAGAGCTAAAATGTTTGTTTGGAACGCAATATCATCGATTACCTTGATGATTTTTGAAATATTGCTTGATGATTCATTGATATCCACCATGGATTCTAGCATCCCTCCCATTTGAGCATTACCCTTTTCAGCATTTTCTTTAGCTTCATTTGCCAGCAAGCTTGCTTGATTTGCATTCACTGCATTTTCTCTTGTTTGGTTTGCAATATCTGCCATCGAATTGGTTAGCTGCTCGATAGAAGCGGCTTGTTCTGTGGAGCCTTGAGAAAGAGTCTGGCTTCCATTTGATACTTGATATGCACCAGCAGACACTTGATCTGCCGCTTGATTAATATCACCAAGTACATTACTCATTGTAACAAGAATATTGTTTAAGGAATCTTTTATCTCAATAAAATCACCACGATAATCTGCTGTAATACCAATATCCAAATTACCGCCAGCCATTCTTGTCAAAACATCAGAAATTTCACCCACATAGCTTCGGATAATGACAACAGTATCATTCACAGTTTCTTTTAAGACTGCAAAATCACCTTCATATAATCCCACCACATGTGCTCCTAGATTTCCACTTGCAACTTCTTTCAATGCTTCGAGCACCTCTGTTACTGGAGTAATTACAGCCTCTAACGTTTCGTTGATTCCCCCAATTACCTTTGCAAATTCTCCGCTAAATTTATCTTTGTTCCCTCGGCTATCTAATTTACCATTTACTGCATCTGCTGAAATAATAGAAGTTTCAACCACCAATGCCTTAATATTCTCCATCATTGTTATCAAAGTAGGAAGTAGTGTATCAGCTTCACTTCGTTTGCCAATAACAATCAAATCTTCCAAATCTTTCAAATCACCGGAAGCAATGTGCCCAAGCACTTCAATGGTGTCAGATATGCTGTCAGTAACCAAATTGATGGAATCCGCAATATCAGCATAAATTCCTTGATAGATACCAGAAACGTTTACAGAAAAATCATTTTCGCTCATTCGCTTTAGTGCATATTGACCCTCAACCAATGCACCAAGTCCATCGATACAGAAATTGATGTTTTTCTTGATTTCATCAAAATCGCCATAGTATTCTTCTGTAATACGGTCTGGAATCTGTCCTTTTCCAATTTGAGCCATATAACCAGTTGCAACTTGTAGTGGGCCAATCACTGAATCCAATGCGTTGTTTACTCCATCAACGACTTGAGCATATGATCCTTTTAGTTTGCTAATATCTGCACGATAAGATAGTTTACCATCGGCAGCTGCCCCAGTAAGCTTTACCGTTTCCACTACCAAGGTATTGAGTGAATCACTTACCATATTTAAGTGATTGATTAAATTACCATACTCCCCTTGGTAATCATTTTCAATTGGTTTCAATTCATCTCCATTTGCCATTTTTTCGATGAAGGATAAGGCAACATGAAGTGGCGCAACGATTGCATCAAGTGTACGATTAACCCCCCCTATGATTTCTGCATATCCACCTTTAAACTCATCTACTTTTCCTCTAATGGTTAAATCACCCTCTGTAGCACCTTTTGTCAAAAGCTCCGCTTCTCCCACCAAATGTTTGAGCTCATCTACTACTTTTATCATACTGTGAGATAAAATATCCTGATCTGATTTTGGAATAATCTGAATCGACAAATCACCTTCAGAAATTCTTTTTGCATTCTCAGACTGTGTCTTAATATTTGTAACAATGCTCCCAAAAGCTTCTGCTAATAGTCCCACTTCGTCATCACTTGTAAATGTGATAGCTACTTCCGTATTTCCCATGGATAGTTTTTCCGAAACGGCTGTTAGTGCCACGATTGGCTTAGAAATCCTCTTGCCAATTACGTAAGCTGCAAGTATGGAAAGACCAATGACAGCTAATGACGCAATCAAAACAAATACTAAGAGTAATTTCATATTATGCGCATTGCTTGCTTCTAATTCATCGGAAATTGATTGTATGCTATCAACATAATTGCCTGTTCCCAATGCCCATTGAAATGGTTCAAACATTGCAGCATATCCTCGTTTTAGCGTTGCCTCATCTTCTCCTGGTTTTGGGAAATAATAATTTAAGTATCCCCCTCCAGCTTTCGCCAGTTTAATGAACTCTTGAATGATATAAGTACCCTGTACGTCTTGAAAATCAATACGATTGGTCCCTTCCGTATCTTTTCCTAATAGAACAACACAATCGCCTTCCACTGTATCTGCCCAAAAGTAACCGTTCTCTCCATAAGAAAGACCACGTAATGCATTTGCACCTTCTAATTTTGCTTCTTCTAACGTAATTTCTCCATTTTCATATTTCGCATAGACATGATCCAACATAGATAGTGCAATTTCCATCTCTGATTTGATTAAATAATCATAATCATCATTCAAAACCTTCTCAATGGCACTCAAACTATCCTTTGATTGCTTCAGCAAATCATAAGTAAAGATACCTCCAATCAAACTGACTGCCAATACAGTGATTAATACTGTGCTGATAATAATTTTTGTACTAATTTTCCTTATCCGGTCCATACACGACTCCTCTCCTGTTTTGCGTCTAACCCAAAGACACACAAGTGTTCCCTGCTTGAGCTGCTTCAAAAAACAAAAAAACCAGATGCATATCAATAATTCCATCTGATTCAACATCTTTTTGTGATATGTTATTGTTCACTCACCACAGCTCCCTTAACCAATTATTCATACAAGTCTATTATATGGTTTTTTCTGAATATTTCAAGTATTTTCACAATTGTGGCATATATGTATACAAAAAACATAACTGGAACATAAAATAAAAAGCCTCGTGCTCCCAAGTAGATGAATAGCACGCGGCTTTGACTTGATTGGTTGTTAGTTGATTAATTCTTTACTTTTCTGCTCTGCAATTACAATTGTTTTCTCTTCTTTGTTTCACCATTTCATACATCAATTTCTCTTCTTCAGTATCCAAAACAAGAGGCGGTAATGCCCTTGGTTTTCCTGATTTATCAAGGGCAACCATGGTAAAGTAGGAAGAAAGCGCTCTTTTTGGCTCGGAATCAGATTCCAAATCCTCAACATCTACATTCACAACAATCTCCATTGATGATCTTCCAACATATACAATGGTTGCGGTAAGAGTCACAAGGGCTCCTACGAAGATAGGATAATGAAACTGTAGTTCATCTACCCTTGCAGTAACGGTATTGCACCTTGCATACTTCTTTGCCACTGCCCCTGCCGCAGTATCCATAAACTTCATTATCTCACCGCCGTGAACATTCCCCGCAACATTTGCCTGACTTGGCAGCATAACTTGGCTCATTACCAATTTTGTTCTTTTATCTTTCTCCATATTTTAATCCTCTCTATCCATTATTGTAAATCTTTAAAAGCCTAAGAAATTCATAATTATGTTCTAATTCTGGTTCCCTATTTCTCATTTTTTAAGACTTCTTTCATTATTTATTCCCTTTAATATTCATATTAATAACATTTTAATTATATTTTTCTAATTGAATCACCGCTTTGCGAATCGTAGCAAAAAAGCAGTTCCACCACGCCCGCGGAACTGCTCTCTGCTTTTTCAAATCACACCACAAAATCTGTAATTGTATGACACGCTATTATCATAGCACGAAAAGACAAATCAAATCCTAAGTTGCTGTAAATTCAATATGTTTTTGTCAAATATAAAGATTTTGTTATCTCAATTTTCATTTAAAGTTAACGTGATTTCATCGATATGTTGTTTTAGATTTAAAGTGAACTTGCCAGCGTTACTCCTTCTTTTCTTCAAATTTATACTTTGACATCAGTAATAGTATGTTTTATTATTGTAAGTATCTCTTAGAATATAGGTGAAGAAATTGGAAACAAAGAAGTTGACTAACAGGCAGTTGCAAGCCATTGAAACAAAAAATAAAATTTACGATACAGCCTTTGAGCTTATATCAACAAAAGGGTTCGGGAATATCACAATTGAGGATATTAGTAAAAAAGCAAAGGTCTCAGTTGGTGCATTTTACCACTACTTCAAATCAAAAGACGATATTTTATTTGAGGTTTATCAAAGAGCAGACAATTACTTTCAAGAAAATGTATTAGATCAATTAAAAAGCGAGAGTGCACTTGATCAAATTGTTGAATTCTTTCGGTACTATGCCAGGTATTCTGAACAAGCAAAGGTTGGTTTTACAACTCATCTTTATAGCACAGAAAACAAGTTTTTTTTGAAAAAAGGTCGATTGATGCAAACTATTTTAGAAGATATCATCAAGAAGGGACAATCTTCTAGTGAGATTTCTTCGCAAAAAACATCCGAAGAAATTCTTGATTACCTTTTTTTAATTGCTCGTGGAGTTATTTTTGATTGGAGTTTAAAGGATGGGAACTATGCTCTAGAAGAAAGAATGACAGAAATATTTCGCCTTCAGATTCTGATTTTAAAAGAACTATAAATGTCGCATATTAAGAACAAAAAAACCCGGCTTTACACCGGGATTTTCTTGTTTCTTGTCTTTTGATTTGTTTTCTATAAAATCTCTTTGTTAAAATGCCCTCTTGTGTCTGATTCCGAATCAAATACAATCGCCTTCATCGTACCGTCAAGTTTTCCTTTTGCCTGCTTTATGATTTGCACCACCTGCTCTTTGGATTCTACCGTAAAGTTCAAGCGAAATGCTTCAATCCCTTTGATATTCTGTAGTTCATCTAATATATTTAACGTTTTGCCATTTAAAATCGTCGTCGTACAATCTTCATGCGATATCATTGGAAACGTTCCATGTTCGTCCCTTAATTCATAATGATTACTTCTACATTGACCGCATTGGTTCATTTTTTTCAGTGGGCAATATTTTGTAAACATCAAAGGCGCTTTGCCATAAACGATCATTTCTAAAGCAGGATAGCCCCCATTTTCAGCATGGTAGGCTCTGATTAAATCTTCCACTTGCCTTTTATTCATCTCATAGGACAAGGTAACCCTCTTTGCACCCAGCCGATACAATTCGTAACAGCTTGTTGCATTGACCACATTGAAGGAATAATCTGTAATAAAAGGATTGGTATTTCGGTAATGATAGAGCCCTCCATATCCGCCAATCAAAAGCTGACCTGCCATGTCTTTATATTCATTTTGATTCCTTCGAACCACATTTTCATAATAGATGTCTTTTATCCCATTTTCCGCACAGGCATCATACTGCTCTTTTGTCATAACAGATGCTGTCAGACGCGGCATTTGTTCGTCAAAAACGATTGTAACGGGTTCTTCCTTATCTCTCATTCTTTTTTGATATTGATTCAGTTTTAAATCATATAAATTTTGGACAATTTCTCTTCTTGCTCCGTTTAAAAGTTTGACTGGAACAAACCCATTCGCTTCTTCATATGCCACATGATTCAGTTCAAATATAGTATCATTTAATTTTGAAAACTGCTTCAAAACCTGATCTTTTGTGGTCGGGCTATTGATTGCTGCTCCAACAACTTCTTCACTTTCATAGGTAGTATGAAACCCAAATCCCTCAGCATCAACGATAAGCTTCGAGTCGGGATATGCATAGACTTTAATGTCTAAAGGAAAACGCTTGAATTCTTTGTCTAAGGTTGATTCGAGCTCCTTGTAATAGGAGATATCCTTTGTGATATACACCACATCCCCTTTGGATATTTTTTCTTTGATCTTAATATAGCATACGTCATCCGCTTTATTGATCAAATTTCCAGTTCTATCATATAGTTTTACAACTGTTAAAACCACATCTTCATTGTCATGGCTAATTCTGATAATATCATTTTGATTCAACGGTTTATGCAAAGTAATTTCATAGGTATCCTTTATCACCTTACTAACATAGCCGATTTCAAAGCCAAAATTATTTGGTCTGGAAACGTTTGTAATATCTTTTACATCCTCATGAAAAAGGTATCCTTTTGTAAATGTTCTATTAAATGTTTTGCTCAAACCGTCCTTATCGCTTTTCGATACTCCGTGATCAATTGCTTTTCTATACTTTGATACCACATTAGCAACATACGCAGGTTCCTTCATTCTTCCTTCAATTTTTAAGGAATCTATCTCTTTCATATCATCGATGTAATCAATTGTGTTTAAATCCTTGGTTGACAACGTATAATTTTTCCCCAATGAACTGCCTGTATTCCCATCAATTACATCATATTCCTTTCGGCAAGATCCTACGCATCGTCCTCTATTTCCACTGCGATATCCAATGAGTCCTGACATCAAGCAGTTTCCCGAATAAGAAACACAAAGCGCACCATGGACAAAGATTTCGATGGGCATCTGTGCAATTTTTTTGATTTCCTTTACTTTTTCAATGGCAACTTCCCGAGATATGACTACTCGTTTTGCTCCCAGTTCTTTAAAAAGTAAGGTTCCTTCCAAATCATCAATCCCCATTTGAGTCGAACAATGCACTTCCATATCAAGGAAATTTTTGACTGCATAATCAAATGCCGCAAGGTCTTGGACAATAATACCATCCACACCAATCTCATTTAATGCTAGCATCTGTTTTTTCATATCATCGATTTCACTTTCAAAAACGATGGTATTCATGGTTACATAGATTTTCACATCTCTCAAATGTGCGTACAAAATCGCTTCTTTTAATGCTTCCAAATCAAAATTTGAAGAGTATGCCCGCGCACCAAATTTTTGCATACCCAAATAAATCGCATCACAACCATTGGCGATTGCTGCTTTTAATGCTTCCATATTACCAGCTGGAGCTAATAGTTCTGTCATTTTTTTCCTCCATCTTACTCTTTACTGCATACTGAGTTCTTCCAATTGAGTGCAGAGTTTTTCTACTGTTAGAAGCTCATCCTTTTTAAAAGCCAAAGTGATATTGGCTTCAAGTTCTTGTTTTTTCTTATCAATTTCTAAATATTTTTGATCAAAATATTTATCATATACCATCTTACGGAATGTTCGGGTACGAATTCGCCTAATCGTATTATCTTCTACAACGAGGACATAGTCCGAGCAGTTTGCCACCAGATAAAAATCATGACTTACCATTAATACCGCGCCTTTATATTCTGCAATGGCTTTTTCCAAGGCGATTTGTGCATAGAGATCTAAATGGCTCGTCGGTTCGTCTAAAATGAGAAGCTGTGCATTTGAATGAGAAATCATTGCAATCTGAAGTAGATTTTTTTCTCCACCAGATAGTTGGCCGGCTTTCTGCTTTAATGTATCACTTTCTAAGCAATAGTCAGCAAGGTATTCTCTAATTTTTTCTCTTGTTTCAAAACCTGCGTCCTCCATAATCTCATATACCGTTTTTTCTTCGTCAATATTTTCGCCCTGAAGCTGGGATAAACAGGCATACTTTATATTCTCATCAATTCGAATAGAAGGGTGATTATGATTCAAGATATCCCTCATCAAGGTGGTTTTTCCCGTACCATTTGCCCCAACGATTGCAACTTTCTCTCCTGCCTTCACTTCAAAAGTGATGTTCTCTAATAGGTTTTCATCAAAAGATACGCTATAGTTTGAAACGCTCAATACAACGTTTTCTCCCTCTACTTCAACTGTAGGGAGTTCAATCTTAGGTTCTCCAAGATCCACAAAGGGTGCCTTAATCTGTCTTGCCCTCAATCGATCAAGTTGTGATTGCTTGGCATTGACAGCGCTTCCAATCACAGGATTTACCAGTATGGTGGCTCGTTTACGCAAGATGTCCACCATCTTTTGTGTCCGCTCGATTTCATTTTGTTCTTCAATACTCTGAATTTTTAACATTAATTTTTCTCTAATCTGAGAACATCGGTATTCCGAATAGCTTCCATCGTATTCTTGCAGGTCACAGTTTTCTAGGTGAAGTACCTTATCAAAACAATGGTTCAGCAAATAGCGATTATGCGTGATTACCAATAATGTACCTTTATACCCATTGACAAGCTGACAAAGACGATTGAGATTTCCAAAATCAAGAAACACATCGGGTTCATCTAGCACAAGCAGGTTTTGAGAGAGTAACATCTCCCGCATAATCTGTAGTAGTTTATACTCTCCGCCACTCAGTTGAGATAATGTGATTTCCTCTAATTCTCTCATTCCAGCCAGATAAAGCTGCTTACGAATATTGCCTTCATAGTTATCTCCATCCATGGCTTCAAACTCATCTAATAAAGTCTGATACAACGCATAGAGAGGTTCTGCATCTTCCACTGTAGCCATTTCCTCACAAACCGCAACGGTCTTCTTCTGATTCGTTACAAATCGCTCAGAAAGATACTCAAAAACGGTACACTCCTGCTCTTTATCTCTCACAGCAAATTGGCTTGCATAACCAATGCGACAGCTTTCATCTATCGTAATTTTCCCATCATATAAATACTTATCAGGATCCATTATCATATCAACAAGTGTTGATTTTCCCGAACCATTGCTACCAATAAAAGCGCAATGCCGCCCCTTTTCCAGCGTAAACGAAACATCATTATATAAATCTTTTGCAGGAAAACCAAAAGAAAGTTTTTCTACCTGAATCATTATTATCCTCTTTTCTCTCATTTCTAACAGAATGTTCTATCTAATACAAAATCTATTCTAAGCAAAACAAAAAACAGCCCTCACGCATGCAGAACTGCTCCTTTTAAGTATGATACAAGTCACACGCCAATTAAAAAATTGTACGAGTTCATTATAATATTAGATTTCCATAGATGCAATGAAATTTTATGATTTTCATGGGATTTACATTTCGTGATGGAAAAACAGCATTTCGTGCACTCGATGTTTTTTTAATAAAATTTTGTTATTCTTAGATTGGCAGATTGTTTTTTTCGGAAACAATTCTGTGATTTAATGATATGATAAGGAGAATCGAATGATGAAAAAGACAGCGATATCCATTGTGATTGTGTTGCTCATGCTCGCGACACTAATTCCAACAGTTTACGCAGACGACTCAACCGTTACACTCACCGCCAATGATGTAACGATGTCTGGCGGTATGATAACAAAGTATCTTGGAGAAGCAAATCCCCTTTATTCTACAAAAAATATTATTATCCCTGAAACAATCGGCGGCGTTACCGTTACTGGAATCGGCTTGGCTGCATTTGCGCAAGTAAACATGACAAGCGTGACAATCCCCAACACTGTGACATATATTGGAAGTTTTGCTTTTCAAGATAATGCACTCACCAGCATTACCCTGCCTCCTGGACTTATTTACCTTGGTGGCAGTGCATTTCGACTTAACGGACTAACAAGTGTAACAATCCCTGATACCGTTACTTATATTGGGGGCATGGCATTTGATTATAACCACAGTAGCTTTACAACCTTCCGATTACCGGATACCGGAAGATGGAAAATGGACTCTCGTGGCTATACTTTCGATTTTAAAGGTGGAACAACAGTAGACATATATCATGGTTATATAAACGAATATTATATTGACCCAGAATTACCATCTGGTTGTTATTTAGCGGGGCAATTTGCATATAGAAAATTGTCTGACTCCACTGTATCCATTTACAAATATGTCCCCAATGATTATGCTACATTCGCTGATAATGTAGATATTCCTCAGACGTTAGATGGTTACCGTGTTATTAGCCTAGAAGATGATGCATTCCGCGGAGAAGACTACGCGGCAGTTGTCATACCAGAGGGAGTGACTTCCATCGGTGACCACGCATTTTACAATAGTCTTTCTCTTGAATGTGTTACACTGCCATCTAGTATAACCAGCCTGGGAGATTATGCTTTTGATTCCACTCCTCTGACCAATTTATATTACGCTGGAAACGAAGCAAAATGGAATGCACTTCTAAAAGGCACGATTAATGAAATTTTTGTGTATGCTGACTATGGCAATGAAACACAATCAGCAGTTCTACAATCGGATCATTACGATGAAGATGTCGAAACAATTCATATTCATTTTACTGGCACAACAGTAACCAGTAAAAGTGCTACATTTACCGCAGTTCCAACTGCCTCCAATGTAACAGTAGACGGCACTAAGATTGCATTTGATGCTTACAACATCAATGGCAATAATTACTTTAAGCTTCGAGATCTTGCATATGTCCTATCAAATACACCAAAGCAATTTGCTGTAGACTGGAATATGAACAGCCAGACCATTGTAATCACTAGCTATTGGTCATATAAGCCTGTAGGAGTTGAGTTATTAGGCAAAGGCAGCAGTAATAAAACTGCAATCGCTTCAGATACAAAAATTATAATCAATGATGTGGAAGTTGGGCTAACGGCATATAACATCGATGGAAGCAACTATTTCAAGCTCCGCGATATCGGTCAGGCGTTAGATTTTGGAACCGACTGGGATAGTGTTTCTAAAACAATCGTAATCAATACCAGCAAAGGATATACATCAGAATAACAAAAGAATACCGAAAAAGACAATATACGCACAACAAGGGCACCTCCGCAAAGGTGCCCTTGTTATGTTCATAGGAATAATCTATGACAAGATTAAATTTATTATTGCAATACGTATCTCTGCTATTGGTAACAAATTGCAAACTAGTATAACTTAATATAAACTATAATTGTAGTATACCCGATAGGGATCATTCTGCCAGAGCACATGCATTTAATACCCTATCGGGTATAATATTTTGGTATAATCTGTACTAAAGGAGACGACAGAATGAACAAAATTGCCACATTCATTAAAGAAAGCCGGCGTTCCGCAGGCCTTACTCAAGAAGAGTTTTCAATACGTTCCGGTCTAGGTATTCGGTTTGTCCGTGAGCTGGAACAAGGGAAAAAAACAGTTCGCATGGACAAAGTAAATATTGCTCTTGGGATGTTCGGGATGGAAGCTGTGCCAGGGAGAAAGGATAGAGATTAATGGATACCTTTAGAAAAACCTACGTGTATGTACGAAATATCCTTTCGGGTGTTATTTCCGAAACCGATAATGGTTATTCCTTCTCGTATACGTCCGAATATCTTTCAATGGATAATTCGGGTGCAGTTTCACTGACCTTACCCCTCAGCGAACAAACATATACTTCCAAAACCTTATTCCCCTTCTTTGACGGAATGATTCCGGAAGGATGGCTACTTGATGCTATTAGTCGAAACTGGAAAATTGATCCCGTAGATCGTTTTGGAGTTTAACTTGTTGCATGCAAGGATAGCATTGGCAATGTCAGTATTAAGGAGGAATGTGAATGAATTGTTTATGCTGTGGAAAAGCTCTTCGTTTGGAAGATGAGCGAACCGGCTGGCATGCTAGCTGCATCAAGCGCTTTTTCGGAACATCAGCCTTGCCGAACATAGATATTAATGATAATGCCTTAGAACTTCTTGTTGCAGAAAATACGAATAAAGGATAAACCTTCCCGGTGTACAAAAAAAAATTGTCCTTGCACCTTATTTCTGACGGCAAAGAGCCTCGTCTCACGTTTTTAAATTTCCCGACGGGTTATATTCTAAAACCTCAGGTCAATGATTTTCCTTCGCTTCCAGAAGCCGAACATCTCGTAATGTGCATGGCAGATGCCGCCGGGATATTCACCGTCCCACATGCGCTTATTTCAGGAAACAAAAGCTTGGCCTATATCACGAAGCGTGTTGACCGGGCTTTCGAAAAAAATCAGGTCAGGATGCTTGCCATGGAGGATTTCTGCCAACTTGACTTGCGCTTGACGCAAGATATGTACAGAGGATCCTACGAACGATGCAGTAAAATAATCCAGAATTACTCATCAAGAACAATGCTCGATATAACAGAGCTTTTCATAAGATTAGTATTTTCATTCCTTGTGGGCAACTCCGATATGCATCTAAAGAACTTTTCTTTAATCGAAACGGAAGAAGGAAATGGGCAATACGTTCTATCACCAGCATATGACTTACTGCCCGTAAACATTATAATGCCTGAAGACAAAGAACAATTTGCTCTCACAATGAACGGGAAGAAGGCAAATATACAAAAGAAAGACTTCCTATTATTCGCGGATAAATGCGATATTTCGAGAAAATCTTCCGAAAAGATGATTAACAAGCTTGTTTTGATGAAGCCCACATTCGTTTTCATGTGCAACGAATCTTTGTTGCCAAAAGACCTAAAGGAGCGATTCGTCGAGCTTTTAGAAAAAAGATTCACAATTCTGGGAGAATAATGATTCAATGAGTGAATGCGAATTCCCAACCCATAGTAATGAAGTTAGAATAACTTATTTCCTCGACGTCGCCCGAGTCGCTACTCACCAAATTCCCTATTTCAAAATAACTAACTTGGTACGTGGTTGTTTTTCAAAACATAAAAAAAACCTGCATTAATTAAACCGCAGGTTTTTTCTTTGGAGGCGGCACCCAGATTTGGACTGGTGAGTAAAGGTTTTGCAGGCCCTGATTCCTGCAACCTATCGTCCAGTATTTCAACCGTTCCACTGCCCATTCGCCACCGCGTGGGCGATTTCGTAGGCGAATAAGTTTCTTTCGTGTTCTAATGACTATATTATAGCACAACTGGGTAAGAACTGCCACTTGTTTCGTGAGAATCGTCCAATAAACAATAAGCACCAACATGCATACTTTAAAAGATTATTCTCTGTTTTTTTATGCAACTCTGATTAAGGCTAGCTATTTCTTTTTATTCTCATTTTCTCTTGCGAAAGCAGCTTGGCTTTATCATAATCGCTCATAAAGATCGCCTTCGACAGCCACTGTTCCAGTTCTGCCGGCTTGATACGATAGAATTTCCCTATTTTCAGAGTCGGAAGTCCACCCCTCTGGATCAGGTTGTAGGTCCCTGATATACTTAATCCTAATATATCAGCGACCCCTTGGACCTTCAATAGTTTTTGAAATTCATAGGTTTTACTCATGGTAATTCCCTCCTGCAGTAAATAACGTAGAACCATCGTTCCGTTTACTACTTACTACAAAATGAGAATACAAATCAAATCAAAAAGATTCTTTGATTTTCCACAAGGCCATCGGATGAGTTCTAATTCTGTTGAGAATGCTTTCATCCTCAAATAGTAATTCAGGTCTGTATTCTTTCTTCTCAAACCACGTTAAAAAATCTGCTTCCGGCTCTGTTAAAACCAGTAGCTCCTTTATGTATTTCTTAACAGATGATTTGGTGGAATCCAGATCGAAGTTGTCTCTTTTTCTGAGAACCGGCCACAAATCTGTTTTGATTTTGTTTTTACTGATACCATCAATTGCTTTAGTATCAAATGCCTTATTAATTCTTTCTGATGATATCGCAGCATAGAAAATCACGCTCTTTTTCAATAATTGCTCCTGGCTTTCATCGAAAATACCGAATTTTATCATATTGTAGACATCATATAAATCTCGAGCTGCCGCTCTGTTTAGCAAAGCATTAATCTTGCTTCCATATATCTCAATTGGGTTTAAGGATTTTATCGCATATTCGCTTGAAAAATGCTCTGTAATGATTGGTCTTTCCTCTGCAGGTAATATATGGGCGCGCAGCGAATAGTTGATTTCTATTTTAATGTTATCCTTGTTTCCCCCTCCGTTTATGTATTCATATACCCATGAGTCAAGGCTATGTGGTGTTTTTGTTTTGTCACTTTTCATATAGTTCTGAGAAATCATATACCTGTCAACTGCAGAGTTAATATTCTCTCTGTTTTCCAGCATTTCTTCCCTACTTCCAGCGATCAAATAATCCAAATCAATATCAACCGAAAGACGCGGCAAATTAAAAATGGTCAGGTTTATAGCGGTTCCTCCCTTTAAGGCCAGGCTTTCTCTCAGAAGTGGATTCGTATTAAAATACTCTAAAACATCAGCCAATCGAGTGACTTTTTCAAGAGTATCGCGGATGAAACCCAGTTCCTCGGCTCTCTTGCCCATATAATTGACATCATAATTAGACAAGGATATCGCCTCCCTGCTTTGTTATATTAAATAAGTTTTCTGGAATCACTAACTGCCATTCACTTTTATAAATCTTCTCTCCCGCAGCTTCTTTTAATAAATATCGCGTACTTTTCCCCATCTTACTTTTACAATGAGCAAAGAAATAATCAGATGCTTGTGCGTTATAAAGGAAGTTTTCAAGTAGAAATCCAGTCTTTTGATATAACGCTTGTATCCCATAACCTTCCAGATATTTGTTCAATTTTTCTTCATCCAAATACGTTATACCTTCCAGGCATTTCATCAATTCTTCTAATCCACCGATTTTTTCAAAATCTTTGATGCTGTCAATCACCGTCCGCTCAAGATTTGTCACACGGATTCCTTCCGTGTTTTTAGGTTTGATAACTCCATCGTTAAATTTTGATGCTACATACTTGTAATGGACACCTTCAAATTCAAAATCCTTAAACTTTGTTTCAGATGATATATAAACCTCATAATAGACTTGATTCGCAAGAGCATGATACTCAAATGCAGTATGGTGCGATAAATAAGCTGTTGAATTGACAGCACACGCGATTTGGTATCTTGAAGCGATCACTTGTCCTGTCGCAACGTTCACGCAAGAATATATATTGTTCCTGATTTTCTTTACAAAACCCTTTTTCATTAATCGGTCAAGGAGTGAATATGCAGTTTTAACATTATTGGTTAGTTTTACGACATCCGACACTGTAAATACGCTTATCTTTGCTAATTCATTGTATCCGATCATTCATAACACCTTCTTCAGATTTTGAACTTAATTCTTTATTTATAAAGAATTCTTTTGTATAAATAAAGTTCTTTTAATCATTATGCCTATTTACTTTAATTTTAACAATTAATTCTTCAAATGTAAAGAATATTTATCAATTTATAAAGAGGCGTTTTGAAATCCTTTTGTATCAAAAACTAACTTGACTTTCTCGCACAGATTTTGGTCGAATCCGTGCAAGAAAGTCATGGTCAAATACTAACAGTCCTTCTTAGCGTAATGAAAATTTGCTAATTATGTTATGCCAATATTATGTCGCCATCATCAACTATAATGTACACGCATGTCAAGACACAAAATCAGGAAAAACTAGTTATGAGCTCCTTTCTTGATTATGCGACATCCTCGTTCGCATGAAAATAAACTTCAGCAGGTGTTTTGTAGTCGAAACGCTGATGACCTCGTTCAAAATTGTAGTGTTGAACGTAATCTTTTGTAATGGATTTAACCTCGGCTACCGTTTCTGGATACATCAAATAAAGACACTCCCATTTGTAAGACCTGAAAAAACGTTCAATCGCTATATTGTCGGTCGCGCGACCTTTGCCATCCATGCTGATCTTTACGGTTTTGTAGCTTTTTATTAGATCAATATACTCTGATGAGGTAAATTGCGCGCCTTGATTACTGTTAATAATTTCAGGTGCTCCATATCGCATGGCTGCATCTTTTACGACTCTTGTAACGGTATCTGTTTGTAGCGTATTGCTGATTGAATATCCGACTACAAACCGAGAATACCAATCAATAATGGCAGTCAGATATACAAATCCAATTGGTGTGCCAACATAGGTGATATCAATTGACCAGACTTGATTTACTCTTTCTATCGAAAGGTTCCTCAGCAAATATGGATACGTTTTAGCCAGCTTTGCTCTCTTGCTCAAATTTGGTCCTGGATAAAATGCAACAATATTCATTTCATCCAGATATCTTTTTACTAGGCGCCTTCCAATTGGATGCCCTCGTTTTAATAGCTCGTTACAAATTCTGCTCACGCCAAAAGAAGGTTCTTTGAAATGGATTCTATCAATCGCATTCTTAATATCAATTTCCCTCTGGGATACAGATGGCTCAATTGGTAGATAGTACGCTGTTGATCGTGATAATCCAAGCAAGTAACATTGATGCTTTACAGTTAAACCAGAACAAGAAAATTCAATCATGTTCTTTTTTTCCGCATTTGTAAAACCTGTTCGTGCTTTTTTTTTAGATAATCCACATCCATAGAAAGCTGACCGATTTTTTTGATAAGAATCTCCTTTTCTTCTTCGTGATCTTGTTTGAGCTTTTCAACATCTTCACCATTCTTATCAAAGACGGTAACCATATTGGCGATAAACTCTGATTTCCATCGGCTTAATACTGGCTGCGCGATATCATACTTTTGAGAAATCTCAGAAAGGGTTGATTCTTCTCGTAAGATTTCTAATACTATATTTGCTTTTTCTTGGGCTGTCCAAGTTCTTCTTGTTCTATTCATAATTTTATTATAACTTATTTTTTATATTCTGTGTCCAAGCCTATGTGGACATTTTAGATTGCAAGAGAGATTAAAAACCTTTAATAAATATAAGGTTCTCATTATTGATGAGATTGGATATCTTCCAATGGATATTCAGGGAGCAAACTTGTTTTTTCAATTAATAACTAAAAGATATGAAAAAAACAGTACAATTTTTACTTCTAATAAAGCTTTTTCATCTTGGAATGAAGTTTTCTCAGATATAACGATAGCTTCTGCCATATTAGATAGAATTCTTCATCATTGCCAAGTTGTAAGCATTAAAGGAGAAAGCTATAGACTCAAAGAGCGGAAGGAGATGATGAAAAGTAAAACGGTAATTAATACATTATTTGAAAAACAAGATTAATTTTTTTGACTAAAAAACTACAAATTTAAAACGCCATTTTCTTACAAAATCAAACCGTCATTGACAGATAATTACATGGATAAACTTGGCACAGAACTGCCGACAGAAATAACACGAGATATTGGAGATAGGATTGTTTCACTAAAAAAAGAAATTGCCGCTCTCCACGAGCAAACACCACCAAGGGACTTCACGGAAAAGCAAGTTATTAATTGGCTTGAATATATTAAAGCTGCACCTGACGAACATGTCTTAAGGCTTCTTATTTCAAAGGCTTATGCAAATAAAGAAGGAACTAGGTTTGAATCAACTCTAGTTCCCCAAATTCTTGGAGGCGACACCCAGATTTGAACTGGGGAGTAAAGGTTTTGCAGACCTCTGCCTTACCACTTGGCTATGTCGCCATATTTAGTTTTCTTGAAAAAATCTCAAACTAGACTTTCGTCAGACTATATGATTTTCAAATGCGCATGTCGCGAAACACGCGCATTTTATTTTTGGCTAGGGTAGAAGGATTCGAACCTTCGAGTGATGGAGTCAGAGTCCATTGCCTTACCGCTTGGCGATACCCCAATGTCATTTCGTATGAAATTTTAAATGGGGTGGGTGATGGGATTCGAACCCACGAGTGCAGGAGCCACAACCCTGTGTCTTAACCGCTTGACTACACCCACCATAACTGGTTTGCTCAAAAATAAAAAAATGGCGATCCGGATCGGGCTCGAACCGACGACCTCCAGCGTGACAGGCTGGCATTCTAACCAACTGAACTACCGGACCGCAAAATGCAAAATGGTGGGCGCAATAGGGCTCGAACCTATGACCCCCTGCTTGTAAGGCAGGTGCTCTCCCAGCTGAGCTATGCGCCCAAATTGCAACTTGAATGTTTGTAATGGTAGCGGCGAGTGGAGTCGAACCACCGACCTTCCGGGTATGAACCGGACGCTCTAGCCAACTAAGCTACACCGCCACATTCAAGACGACTTGATTGTATCTTCATCGCGTCGCAAGAAAGATAGTATCATTTTCAAGTGTCTCTGTCAACCCGTTTTTATTGAATTATTTTTCATTTTTTTATTTTTTGCAACTTACAGTATAGTTTTTCTCTATTTTCCAAGGATTCCAAGCCGTTTTAGCTTGAATATTTTTTGCATGATTTCAAAAAATCATTCGTTTTTTCAATGCAACTTTTTCATTTTTTTAAAAAATAACTTTATTATAAAAAAATTTTATACCTACAGTTATAAATATTTTTACTGTCTTGCTAAAACTTTACCTCTTAAATAAGAAAAAATTTTATTTCCCCAAAAAAGTTAGAATCTCTTCTGCATTTGTGTCAGGTTTTGCTTTTTCAAAAACTTTAATGATTGTCCCTGCTTCATCCAAAATGTAGGTGGCACGAACTACTCCCATCGAAGTTTTTCCATACATCTTTTTTTCTTGCCAAACATCAAATCCCTGAATTGCTTTCAATTCTGAATCAGATAATAAAATGAAAGGAAGTTCATATTTTTGAGCAAAATTCTCATGAGATTTCACACTATCCTTGCTAATTCCAATTACGACTATATCATCTGCACGAAAGCGGTCATATGCTTCTTTAAAAGCACATGCTTGCTTCGTACATCCAGGCGTATTATCACGCGGATAGAAGTATACAACGACCTTTTTACCTAGATAATCCGATAATTTAACTAAATCTCCATTTTTATCTTCCAATTCAAAATCTGGAGCCTTCATTCCTTCTTGTAACATACGCATTCCCTTTCATCCAAAAAATTTAATATAATGATATTTACCCAATGATTCCAGTTTTTATCAGGTAGAACCAGATTAAAAATATCACAGATCCATTAAAGATGAATGCAACAGGAAGCAATATTATGAATTTCAGTTTTCTCGATTTATGATGAAATACCAGAGAACCTACCAAGCTGCCAACACCACCCATCGCAAATGCGGAGGTCAATAACGTCTGTTCACTGATTCTCCACTTACCGTGCTTTGCTTTGTATTTATCAATACCCATCATCATAAAGGTTATCAAATTCCAGACTAAAAGCACAATCAACACATGTTTCAAATGATTCCCTCCCATTGATTTCGTATGAAGTTGAATTCCGAACGGATTTTATGGTAGATGTTCAAATTTTGCAATGCTTGAATCCCATTCTTTTCCATGATAGCGTCATAGTGAGCCAGAGCCACATCAATAACACTACCACATAGCTTCCCTTGAACTTTCTGTTTGAACAAAATGTCTATGATTTTTGATTTTGGAAAGCTATCTTTATAGCTTCGTTTTCCACTTAAAGCACTCATTACGTCAGCCACCGCCACAATACGTTGAGGCAAAGACAATGCATTCCCTTTCAGTCGATTGGGGTATCCGCTTCCATCCATTTTTTCGTGATGGCGATATGCAATTTGAAGAACATCTTCATGGATTCTTCCCTCTAGGATTTGCCTGGTTACCTCAATGTGACTACGCATGATGGTCATCTCAGCTTCTGAGAGTCCGCCTTTTTTCTCTAAAATTTCTAAAGGAGTTGATATTTTACCAATGTCATGAAGATATGCTCCCAATTGAATTGATTTTTTTTCATCATCATCAACCTCCAATAATTCAGCTAATGCGGTACTGATACAAACAGTGCTAATCACATGGCTAACCGTTGTTTCACTTCTAAAGTCAATTGAAAACCCAACCATTTTGAAAAAATCCAACAACGTATCTTCATGGAAACTCGCATCGGAAACAAAGTTTGCCAACTCTGTGAGATATTGCCCATCCATAATGCTCCCGCTTAAATCATATCTTCTATTCGCTTCTAGAAATATCCTGATCGTATCTTTTCCAAACCTTGAATCAGCCTGCGCATACAGCTCTTTTGCTGTAGGTAGCTTGCCTGTTGATTGTAACAAAATATCCATACGATCTGCTAAATGAAACATGTCTGAAATGTTCAAATGCTCAAATAGAATTTTTTCATGGTCCCGATAATTTGTATGATGATACAAAACCAAATCAGCCCACTTAGAAAGAGGTGAAAGGTATTTCAAAAAAAGGTATCCGTAAATCGAATGATCGAATACCTGATTGATCTCAAAGTCCATCATATGGTCTATTTCTTCAGTTTTATATGCACCAATGTCATGAAGTGCGGCGACAATGCAGATTTCCTTCATTTCGTGTTCATCCAAGGTTCCATCCACCTGCATCATCTTGTAGACCATATAGGCAACTCTTTGTCCATGATCAACCAGCCTTACATCGATGTAATCAAGAGCCCGCAATAAGATAGATAGGACTCTTATTATGCCAAGATTGTGATCTTTCATTCTGTTTCCTCAGCAAATACCTTCTCGTAATTGTTCTTCTTTTTCCTACTTCCTATTCTCTATCTTAATTGGTCAAATGTCAATAAGAACAAGCACCATTTTCACAAAGAAATCCATCTTCATATTCGTCAAGCATGAAACCCATCAAACTAAAACAATAGGCCATCGGTTGTTCTACTGCAAGACTCGATAAAAAATCCAGTTGCTTCTTCGCCTTTTCTTGATATTTTCCAAGACCAGTCAATCGATACAATTTCATCATCACATAACCTACTACTGAATTCCCCGATGGGATTGCGCCATCATATACTTCTTTCGGTCTAAAGATTAACTGTTCTGCTTCCCTGTCCGTCATGAAATACCCCCCGTTTTCAGCGTCCAAAAAATTTGACGAAATCAAATCCACCATAGCCATTGCTTGACTTAAGTATTCCAGACTGAAAGTTGCTTCATACAACTCTAATAATGCCCATGAAAAAAATCCGTAGTCATCTAAAGTGCCCATGCCCGAAGAAGTCCCTTCCCTATAGGTTCCGTATAACTTTCCTTCCTTACCTATCATGTGGGCTTGCAAAAATCCCATTGCTTTTTCGGCAACTTTCAGATATTCATCTTGATCCAATGCCATATAGGCCTTTGCAAAAGCTATGATCCCAAGGCTATTCCAAGAAGTCAAAATTTTGTCATCTTTATGAAGTTTCATTCTTCCCAACCGATATTGATATAGCTTATTTATGCACGGTTCCATACTGTCTGCGCAACTTTCATATTCCTGGTTATCGATGAGATTTGGTATATTTTTTTCTTCAAAATTACCATGCTCTGTAATACCATACATATTGCAGTAATGCACGCCTTCCGTTACCCCTAAGCAAGTCTCAATTTCTTCTTTTGTAAAGAGGTAATACGTGCCTTCTCCCCCTTCGCAATCAGCATCTTGCGCAGAATAGAATCCACCCTCTGATCCAATCATTTCTCGCATCATATACTTCAGTGTTTTCTCTGCCACCTCTTTATATAATGGCTTATGCATCATTTGAAACCCTTCTAAATATGCGATAGTTAAAAGACCATTATCATATAACATTTTTTCAAAATGGGGAGCTAACCACTTCTCATCTGTTGAATATCTAGAAAATCCAAATCCAACATGGTCGAAAATTCCGCCTCGATACATTTGATCCAATGTCTTCTCTACCATATTTTTTGCGTGGTTATTTCTCTCTTGAAAAGCGTACCTCATTAAAAACATCAGATTGTGTGGCATTGGGAATTTTGGTTTTTGTCCAAAACCACCATAAGTCGCATCGAAAGTTTGCGCTAATTGCGCATAAGCTTGCTGAATCAGCACCTGATATGCGCTTTCTTTTGACTCATCAGATTTCTCTCCCTGTATTTGTTCATTGGTTGTTGAATTACCCTCCACTTTAGCTTTTTTTTTCACTTGAGGCTTTTCAGATACTACCTTTTGGAGTGCCATTGTGATTCCCGCTCCAGTATCCAATACAGAGGATCTGTTATCTTTCCATTCTTTTATAATATTTTTTAAGATTTCCATCATGCCTGGCACTTGATATCTTCTTGTTTTTGGGAAATAGGTACCAGCAAAAAAAGGATGCTGTTCTGGGGTCATCACAATAGTCAATGGCCATCCGCCACTTCCAGTCAAAGCCTGACATACTGTCATGTAGACCGAGTCGATATCTGGTCGTTGTTCTTTATCCACCTTTATTGCAATAAAATGCTGATTCAAATACTCGGCTGCTTCTTGATCTTCAAAAACCTCATGAGCCATCACATGGCACCAATGACAAGTGCTATACCCAATTGATAAGAAAATCGGTTTATCCTCTTCCTTTGCTTTTCGAAATGCTTCTTCGCACCATGGGTACCATTTCACTGGATTATATGCATGTTGTAATAAATAAGGAGAAGTCTCATTTATTAATCTATTAGGTTGTGCTAGTTTCGACATAATACCATCTGCTCCTTTCTTTTCATACTATTATTATCCCCTTTTCTCAGTGTTATAAAAGGATGATTGAATTATTTACTAAAAAAACCCTCTTTGGTAGATTTTTTGCTTTATGTATCTACTTCGGAGGGATTATTTTTTTCTTTATTGTCTTTTATATTCCTTTTTTCATCCTTTTGTTTTCATACATCAATAAGTCCACTTTTCTGATAAAATCTTTTACCTCTCCCTGGTCAGAATGGAATAAACCACATCCCACACTACAATCTAACTGATATCCTTTATCCGATTCCTGATTAAACTTTGCAAGCGCTTGACTGATTTTACTTACTGTTTCATTCATTTTTTCCCATGAATCACAATCCAAAATGATATAAAACTCATCTCCGCCCGCCCGTGCAATGATATCGGTTTTTTGAAGAACACTTTTGATGAGTCGAACTGCAGTAGATAAAGCATAATCTCCTTCAAAATGTCCATATCGATCATTAATTGCTTTTAACCCATCCATATCAACACAAACAAGTCCGAATATTTCCTGATGTTTTTGTCTCATTCTCTGTTTTAAGCAATTCTCAAAGGTCGCTCTGCTCCAAGCACCAGTTAGGTAATCTAGCTGGATCATCCTTTGTTGTAAAAAGATATAAACCACCAACAAAGAAAATGCTGCACTGCTCCACATGAGTAAAATACCATAAAATAAAGCCTGTAGCATACCTCCTATGAGCGGCATTATTCCAAATATGATAAAAGGAATATACTCTTCCCTTGGAATCTTTCGTTTATTTTTTATAATCAAGATAAAAGCCAAAGCCAGATAAAAATAAATAATCCCACAAGATAAAGGAAATAAAAATCCACGATGGTATACATTATGTTCATCAATAAAAAATATGAAGCCATACCCCATAGAAAGAATTGTCAAGATTCCATTGAGCAATACGGGTAGCAGTAGAACCATATTTCTTTTACACACTAGGGTTTGATCTGGATAAATCCAATACCCTACAATACAATACCATAGATATGTTAAAATCGGTGCGATACCAAACGAACACACATGGAGCCCTTGAGAAAGATTACGAGCCCAAAGCTCTGGTCTTTCGTTCATGATACAAGTTAAACTCTCCACTAGAAGCTCAAATCCTACCACCAGACTAGTTAAAAGGAAAATCTGATTCAGCAGCTCTCGACGATCAAGTCTTTGGTATGCAATAAATGCGATAATCCCAAGAAGAACCATCGCAACAATATTGATATCAATTCTTAAAAATAGATCCATTCTTTCACCAAATCGAAAAATAAAATGATACACATTAAAATATCATTATATCAATTTGAATTCTTCCGGTCAACATTTGGTATATTATTTTCTATTTTTCGATTAATAATTTATTTTTTTTATTCAATCACACGAATCCTTCTTTTTTTCTCCTTCTTTAATCTGGCCAGATTTTCTGTCAGTTCTGTGGTATCATGAAATTCATTGTCTTTGTTATTTACCGACGCAACAGTAAGGGTAATCAAAGGGAACTTTTCTTCCACATTTCTTCTGCTCATCGCTGTGATAAAACCATTTTCCAAATCCTTTCGATTATAGAAATGTAATACTTCTTCTTCAAACTCTTTTACGATTTGGCAGAAGTAAGCTTCATCCACGTGATTCCCCAGTATCACAACAAAATCATCTCCGCCAATATGCCCCACAAACTCGCTTTTACTGATATTTCTGCTGAGGATGGAGGCTAGAAGCTTAAGGACTGAGTCTCCATTTTCAAATCCATATACGTCATTATATGCCTTAAAATTATCAATATCCAAATATGCAACACAAAACTCCCCTTCTTGTTTAATGCACTGTTGTAATCGTTGCTCAATAATCAGATTGCCAGGCAATCCCGACAAAGGGTTTTGATGTTTTGCAGCAGCAACCTCAATCTCAGTTGTTTTCTTGAGAAGATCTTTTATGGTTACAGTACCGAAATATTGCCCTTGTTTGGTTACAACGATGAAATCATAGAGTCGGTCCTGCGCTCTTGCCATTGCTATGGAAGATACAATATTAACTGGAGTCTCGCAATCCACTGTCATAAAATCTTTTTCCATCACGTGTGATATGGATTTATTTTGATACAGTGCAAATCCATATTGGCCACTTAATTTAATTGCTAATTTTTCTCGCGTTACAATACCGACTGGAATATTGTTGGATGTAACGCAAAAGCCAAAACATGAAGTATCTTTTTTAAAAAGATCATAGACAACAGGCACCAAAGTTTTCTGCTCAAGTGTTCCTGTCTTCGAGCAAAGCTTTTCTACGGGCATGTTAAAAACGTTAATGGCAAGAGCATCATTTTTCTTTTTATTGAGTCTCTTTATCATCTGCACCACCTCCGTTCTGATTTCTTTCACCTCTGAAGATGGATACTGAATCAAATAACCTTGTCCATACTGAACTCCTAAATGAATCAATGTGTCTAATTCCTCTTCTGATTCAATCCCCTCTGCGATCACATGTATATTTGACACTTTTGACAATCCAACCATGCTCTTTACTAATGCTGCTTTTAAACTATCTGAATGGACATGCCTGATAAGCTTCATATCTAGTTTGATATAATTGGGGTTGATATCACTGATTAAATTTAATCCTGAATATCCAGCTCCCGCATCATCAATGGCAATGCGATAATCCTGATTTTTATAATGATTCACCGTAGAAATAAACCCATCTAAATCCTTTATTACATTTCTTTCTGTTATTTCAAAAATGATATTGCTTGGTGAAATTTGATACTGATTTAAGTACTCCTTTGTCAATCCTCTTTGAAAAGTTTCGTCATGAAGTACATTTGGATTCACATTAATAAAGAGCTTTTTGTTATATGGAGGTATCATAAATCGAAATGCGGCTTCAAAGGCTTTTGTTCTACATAATTGTTCTAACTCCCATAAGCAATTATGTTTTCCTGCCAAAATAAAAAGCTCTTCCATGTTGCCAATCTCTGTATCGCAAGTAATTCGACTTAAAGCTTCATGCCCTAGAATCTCACCGTCTCGAAGTGAAACAATCGGTTGAAATACTGTCTTGATTTCTCTATTTCCTATTATGAGTCCCAAGTCTTCTACTGTAGTTGCCATTGCTTTTCTCCCTCTTTTATTCTAAAAAGAGTTTATCACAATTGATTTTTCTAATAGACAAGATCCTGTTAACTCTTTGTTAATTCTATGTAAAAAACGGCATTTCATCCACTCACCATTGTTCTGGTTTGTTTGAAATGCCGTTTTTATTGTTTATTTTTACGAAAACATGTTCACTGGCTTCTTCTAATACCTATTGTAATTCATCGTCAATCCACTGTATCACGGTTTCTGAGCCATCTTCATTAATCGTATAGCTGTGCGACTTTGAAGCTTCTTCTACTTGACCAAAATACCAATCACTAAACTGGGTATCAAGGAAACGTTGCTCTCCATTTTCCACTGGCCCTCGGTAGAGCATTCTGTTGATCATCGTAACCGTTTCAGAACGCAAGATATTATTTCCTGGCTTAAAGGTTCCATCCTCATATCCCGTTACAATGGCATAGCGATAAACTTCTTCAATATTACTGTCCGCCCAGCTTTCCTCTGTATCTGTAAAATGTATTTCCAGGGGATTGATGGAAGAAGCACGGTCTATCTCAAAATATCTGGCTATGACAGTAGCAAGTTCTGCTCTAGTGATATATCGATCTGGCGCAAAGGTTCCATCTTCATATCCTTTGATAAGCCCTGCATTTGCAACCGCTTGGATATATCCAGCTGCCCAGTGACTTGAATCTACATCCCCGTACATTGAGCTTGTCACAGTTAAATCTAGTTTTAATAGTCTGGCAAAAATAGTAGCAACCTCTGCACGAGTAATATTTCGCTCTGAGTTGAAGTTCCCATCTGGGTATCCCTTCATATACCTTTCGTGGATTCCCTCAAAACGGTTGGAATACAGTAACAGACTAATTTCTGATTGGTCATCTTCTGGCGTTATTAATTCTTCGGTACTAGAAATTTCTGTGCGAATTGTCTTGAGAGACCCAACATCACTCAACGGTTCAGCTTGGAGGGTGATAATAATTGTTTTAATCTCATTTCCTGCTAACTGATCGACACTCCACTGAATCGTATTTCCAGACACTTTGCCTCCTGCATTGTTCACGATTTTCATACCGTCTGGTACCGTTGCAGTTACTGTGATTTTTCTCACTTCACTAGAAGTTTTGTTTCCATATGTAATGGTCAAATCAACATTGCTGTTTTCTTCCACCTTCATTTTTGAAGCAGTTAGGTTAATCGCTAAATCCTTCCCATCTGAACCAGCAACAATGCCGCCACTGCTTGCCACAATACTTGCGCCACCTCCGCCAGATGATGCTGGTGTCATCTTGAAGTCATAAAGTACAATAGCTTTTCCAACACTAATAGTACCACTGACAAAATCCTTGTAGCCTGACTTACTCGCTTTGATGTAATAATCCGTATCAGGGAATACCATGAACGCATACTGTCCGCTGGCATCCGAATACTGCGGATTTGCATTGTTTGAAGGCGGAAAACCTACCAATGCTGGAAGTGGGACCAAGGTATTCGTCGCAGTGTAATATAATTCAACCTTTACACCACTGATGACCGCATTGGTATTACGATCTGTAATCGTTCCATATGGGTCAATCAAAACCTCATTGATATTCATCTCACCATTTTGTGTCACAGTAACAGGTGTAGATCCTGCAATCAGTTTATCGCCATTCCCTAAATCATAGACGACCCGAATCGTATAATTTCCAGCCGCCAGCGTTCCTGTAGTAAAAGTACCTATAGAAGAGTCCAGCTTATTACTGATATCAATCACATTGCCAAGAGCATCTACCAATTGGAGCTGCATGCCGCTGTAGGACGTCAGGTCATCCACCAAAGTCTCCGCACCATTCTTTTTCATTACAATGATACCAGAAGCCACGATATCAGATGGATACGAAGTCCCCGCTCCGTTGACTGCTCCTGGATTTGCTGTTTGCTTCACCGTGATGTACTGAGTTACTCCCCCAATCACAACTGGTTTCGTAATCAAGATATCATAATCCACACCACCCTTCGGTATGACAATACGATATTTTCCATCCGATCCTGTCACTTGTTCAAAGCTAAAGTCTACGATTCCATCCCCATCGAAATCCTTATACACTTTTACAATGGCTCCAGCAATCGGATTGTTGGAATTTCTTCCATCGGTTACTACACCTTCAATGATTCCTGGGGCGAAAGTAACATAGATACGATCACTTCCATAAAGTTCTTTGACTGGGTCGTTGACTGTGACCGTTACTGGCACATTGATTTGACTCAATGAACCAGAATAGTCCGCCGCAATGTACGTAATGGTTGCACTTCCATTTGAATTGGTTATAACGGATGTATTTCCATGGAACGTTCCTTCTGCTGCCGTAAATGCCAACACTACATCTGGTATTGGATTTCCATTTCTATCTTTTACTACCGCTGTCAGTTCAGATGTATCTGTACCATTTCCTAAAATCGCAGTTGGATTTGCTGATAATTCAAGCGTAAAATCCGCCATTAAGAAATCTTCTTGTATCACTCCTTGTGCACCCGACGCAAACGAAACATCTGTCATCCGGCTATTGTCAGCATAAGCATTATGGGTCACTTCAATTATATATCGTTCTTCTTTTACTCCAGCAAAAGAATAGTAGCCTGCTGCATCCGTAGCCGTTGTTCTAATCACATTACCCGCTAAATCCAGCAGTTTTACATTTGCACCTTCAATATTACTATTATCAATACCTTTTCGTACGTATCCAATCACAGATAAATCATCTGAAGATACCACTTTAATCGTAAATATAATTGGGGATGCCGTTGCCACACCTCCATTGGCGATACCACCATCATCCTGCAATACTACGGTAACCGTTGCCATTCCATCTTGGTCCGCTGCCGGTCCAAATGTCAAATTACCATTGACATCTATTGCTGGCTGTGTGGCAAACAAACTGCTGTTGTCATTTGTTACTGCAAAACTTAAGGTTTGTCCCGATTCGTCTGTTGGACCTTTGCTCATAGCAGTCGCCCAGCCAGTGACTATTTTCAATCCCGTATTTTCTCCAACAGTTACATTGGCACCAGGTGTAAAGCCAGGACCATCATTGACTGCAATCACAGTCACATTGATTGTGATACTGCTCATGCCTCCATTTCCATCGCTGACTGTAACTACAATGACATCACTACCGTTGGAATCTGCATTGGGAGTGTATGTAACCAATCCAGTTCCATCAATCACTGCTACTCCAATACTGCCTTGGCTAGTAATAGACCAAGTTAAGCTGTCTTTGTCGGCATCCGTTCCGTGCAAGGTAAGGGTTTGAATCGTATCTTCCAATCCAGAGGTTCCAATGGTCGGTCCTTCTGTTATCACTGGACTATCATTTGATCCAGTGATTGTAATGGTGAATGCTTTCCCTTCGCTTTGATTGATTCCTCCATTTGCAGTTAATCCATCATCCTGTAAAACCACTATAACGGTTGCAATGCCAGCCGCATCGGCAGCTGCTTTATAAGTCAGGTTTCCACTACTATCAATGGTTGGTGCTGTCTCAAACAAAGTAGGATTATTATTTGTAACAATAAACTGTAAGTTCTGGGCGGATTCATCAGATGGTCCTGTGGACATTCCTGTTGCCCATCCCAAAACAGTTTGCAAACCAGCATCCTCATCAGAGGTTTGATTCGCACCAACCACGAAGCTCGGTCCATCGTTGACTGGTGTAATTGTCACATTGATCGTGATTGAGTCTGCTCCTCCGTTGCCATCGCTGACCCGAACCACAAAGCTGTCATTTCCATTTTCATCAGGGTTTGGCGTATACGTTATGATTCCCGTACTGCTACCAACGGCTGCATTGCCTTTGGTTGCTGCAGTTTCAACAGTCCATGTCAAGCCATCCCCATCATCATCCGTTCCATTCAGTGTCAATGTCTGTACTTGGTCTTCAAGACACGTAATCATCGTGACTGCTCCCTGTGATATCACCGGCACATCATTGATACTTGTCACAATAATATCAAACAGTACAGCAGCAGACTGATCTATTCCACCATTTCCAGTCATTCCATCATCCTGCAAGTTCACCGTTACCGTTGCAGTTCCTTTGGCATTGGCCGCTGGCTTGAATGTCAGCGTTCCTGCGCTATCAATGGTTGGAGCAGTTTCAAACAAGCTCCCATTATCATTTGTTACATTAAAATGTACGTTTTGTAACGATTCATTGGCTGGTCCAGGCAAAATTCCAGTTGCCCAAGATACGCTCTGAGTACCTTCATCTTCATTGACCATTTGATTTCCACCGGCTATAAAGCTAGGTGCATCATTAACAGGGTTGACTGTAATGGTAAAGGTTGAACCTGTGCTTGCATTCGTACCGCCATTTGCTGTGTCTCCACTATCTAGAAGATAATACGAAATGGTTGCGGTTCCATTTGCATCTGCAGCAGGTGTGAAAGTGAGTGTGCCATCACTTCCAATCACGGGAACCCCGCTAAACAAACCGGTATTGCTATTGTTGGTAACGATAAAGCTGAGTGTTTGGTGGCTCTCATCAGTCGGTCCAGGAGAGATTGCCGATGCCCATGGAATGCTTTGAGCTCCAGCATCTTCATTGACAATGACATCTGATCCAGGGGTACAGCCTGGAGCATCATTGACTGGCGTAATGATAACATTGACCGTAATAAGATCTGTTCCACCATTCCCATCATCAACCATCAATGAAAAACGATCACTTCCATTTACGTTGGCCGTCGGTGTGTAAGTTACAATACCAGACCCATTGACCGAGGCTATGCCCAAAGCACCTTGGGAAACAATACTCCAAGATAATCCATCACCATCTGCATCGGTAGCCCCTAGAGAAATTGTCTGTATCGCATCCTCTAATCCATTTATTGAAGCGGTATCACCTTGGGTAATCACTGGTGCATCATTGATAGAATTGAAGGTAATCGTAAAGGTTGCCACACCACTTGAATCTATGCCATTATTTGTGGTTCCTCCATCATCATGTAGATAACACGAAATAGTTGCGGTTCCATGTGCATTTGCTACAGGGGTATAGGTTAGTACTCCTGTACTTGATATGGCTGGTCCACTGGCAAATAAAGAGGTATTACTGTTGTTTGATATCACAAAGCTTAGTGTTTGACTGCCTTCATCCATTGGTCCTGTCGACAAATTCGTAGCCCATGCCACACTTTGTGCTCCTGCATCTTCATCAACCGTCTGATTACCTCCTTGTGTATATGTTGGCCCATCGTTGACTGGTGTGATTGTCACGTTTACAGTAATGGTATCTGTCTCACCATTTCCATCGCTAACCTGCACTACAAAGCTATCGCTGCCATTGAGATTTGCATTTGGGGTATAAGTTGCTACACCTGTGGCTGCATCAATCGATGCAGTTCCTTTTATTCCATTTGTGCCGATTGACCAAGTCAAGCTATCTCCATCCACATCAATCCCAGCTAACGAAACGATTTGTATTGCATCCTCTAGCCCGTTTATAGAAACGGTATCTCCTTGGGTAATCACTGGTGCATCATTCACTGAATTTACAGTGATAGAAAAACTGATGGCAGCCGTAGTATCTACACCACCGTTTGCAATTAAGCCATCATCTTTCAAAACAACAGAAACCGTTGCCGTTCCATGTGCATTTTCTGCTGGTTTGTACGTTAAATTTCCTGAGGAATCTATGGCTGGTGCTGTCTCAAATAATAAGCTGTTGTCATTTGTTACAATGAAATCAAGGGTCTGTGCAGACTCATTTAGTGGACCTTTTGAAATGTTTGACGCCCAAGAGATACTTTGACTCCCTGCATCTTCATTCACTGTTTGATCCGCACCTCTTGTGAAACTTGGTGCATCATTGACAGGCGTAATGGTCACATTCACCGTAATGAAGTCTGTTCCTCCATTGTTATCACTAACCTGAACAACCAAGCTATCATTTCCGTTTGCATTTTCATTCGGTGTATATGTTACGGACCCACCGCTATTCACAGAAGCAGTCCCAATTGCTCCTTGACTTGTAATGGACCAAGTGAAAGAATCTCCTTCTACATCTGTAGCAGACAAGTTTACGATTTGTACTGTATCTTCAAATCCACTAGTTGTAGCTGATGTTCCTTGTGTCATAACAGGTGCATCATTGACTGCAGTGACATTGATTGTAAAGGAAGCACTTGAAGTAATATTGGCACCACCATTTGCTGTTCCACCATTATCGTGTAAATGATATTGGATTGTTGCGGTACCATTTGCATCGGCGGCAAGCGTGTAAGTTAGTATGCCATTGCTTGAAATCGCTGGTGCAATGCTAAACAATCCAGGGTTACTATTACTTTCTATAACAAAATCTAAAATCTGTGCGCTCTCATTGCTCGGACCCTTGGATAAATTGGTTGCCCATCCAGAGATGCTCTGTGAAGTTGCGTCTTCCAATACGGTCTGGCTTGCACCAGGAGTAAAACTAGGTGCATCATTGACTGCAGTGACCGTAATGATAAAGGTCTGTATTGCCGTCGTATCTTTTCCTCCGTTATCAGTCCCTCCGCTATCTTTCATGGAAACCGTAACCGTTGACGTACCGTTGGCATTGGCTGCTGGAGTATAACTCAAGTTGCCGTTTTCATCGATAGCAGGTGCCACACTAAATAATCCAGAATTTGTGTAGGTTACAGTAAAGCTCAAACTCTGGGAAGATTCATTGATAGGTCCTTTTGAAAGATTGGTCGCCCAGCTAGCTACACTCTGTGCACCTACATCTTCAAGCACCGTTTGATTTCCACCCTTTGTAAAGGAAGGAATATCATTGACTGGTGTTACCGAAACAGTAAAAATACCAGCACAAGTTGCTCCATGAGGGTCTGTTACCAATAGTGTAATATCAATGTTGCCATTTTGATTTGCAAGTGGTGTAATCTGAATTGTTTTTTCGCTGCCAGTCCCTACTATATTAATATTAGCAGTTGGTATAACAGTTTCATCACTTGATCCCTTTATGATGGTCAGTGTAGATGCATCGTCATCTACATCACTGATGTTGAATGTTATGACCCCAGTTTTGCTATCTTCCAATATGGTTTGATCCAATATATTCCCGATGGTTGGTGCATCGTTGACTGGAGTTACATTTAATGTAAATGTGGTGGTAGACGTTTTGTCTCCATCACTAACAATTACTGAAATCAGACCACTTCCATTTTGATTTGGCGCTGGTTTCAATTTAATCCAACGCTCATTAGAAGCACCTCCAGATCCAAAAGTAATGCCGCTACTTGTAATCAAAGAAGTATTGCCTGAGATTGCTGACACCGTCAAACTGGAAAGGTCGCTATCCAGATCTCCAACCGAGAATGTAATTTCACCAGTTTCGTGATCCTCTTCTACCGTCACATCCCCAATTGCACCAATGGTTGGCGCATCGTTGGCTTGTAATATATGAAGCAGAAAGATTCCTTGTCCTGTTGTATTGATTCCTGATGCATCGTGATCATTTGCAATAAGCCGAATTTGTACATCTCCAACCGCATTTGCTTCTGGCACAACATGAACCGTACGTTCTGCACCGTTGCCACTCACAGTGATAGAGGATGATTTGACTTTGCTTTCATCTGAAGAAACTGCTATAACTGTTGCATTTTCTACATTGCTATCGATATCTGATAAGGTAAAATATAATACATCTGTCTGTGTATCTTCCTTGATGGTTTGATCTGCCGGCGGAGTTACCACTGGAGCATCATTGACTGGATTTACAGTCACATCCACATATGCAGTCCTTGCACTATTGCCATCGCCAACAGAAACTGTGACTCGAACGACGCCATTCTGATCTGCTCGAGGAGTAATCGTAACCGTTCTCGAATTGCCAGTACCGCCAAAAGTCACCCCTGTAGCTGCATCAACTAAGGTTGTATTCCCTGATGTTGCGCTCAGGATGAGAGGAGCGCTTCCACTTTCTTCATCATCTATGGTAAAGCTAATTGGACCAGTTGTTGTATCTTCATCGATTGTCACGGTGGCTAAAACCTGTCCATTGGTTTCTTGACCATTGATGGTTGGTGTATCATTAACCTCATTAATTGTAAGATTGATTTGATGAGAAGCTGATAATGGTGCACCTGCCAGAGTTGAATCCGCGCCACTGTCCCAAACGGTGATGGTTAACGTTGTGGTGCCAAAGGCATCTTTTGCTGGTGCCACATGAATCCACCGATCTGCCGCAGATCCTCCTAACGTAATATCTGCATCTTTCACAAAGGCTGTATTGTTTGAAACAGCAGTTACAATCAAGGCTGATGCTTGATCTTCAATATCACCAACTGTAAAATGATACGTATTGCTCGAAGAAGAACTATCTTCATTTACATCCCAAAGGCCTGTTCCGGATATAGTCGGTGCATCATTTTCTGGTGTAATAGTTACCGTCACAAGTGCAACATTTGATTTTGCTCCTGCCCCATCTGTGACACGAAAACTAAAATAGTCAATTCCATTTTGATTTGACCTCGGAGTATAGGTATAAGCACCCGTTGCCGCATCTGTTATGGCAATCGTACCTAACGAACCATTCTGAATCAACTCGTAGGTATGGGTATCTCCCGTATCCACATCGGTAACAAACGTTGATAAAGAAGGTCCCGTGGTGCATACGTTGTCTTCTAGTACAGTTATCGTTCCATCACTGGCAATGGGTTCGTCATTGATTGGGTCGATTTGAATCACAATTTTTGTTAGGGCAGAATCCAAATCACCATCATTCACCTTAAAATAAAATTCATCAGTACCATCAAAGTTTGCAATAGGAGTATAGGTAAAACCGCCAGTAGCGCTATTTAATGTCAATGCCCCATAGGATGTCGTTGTCACTAACTGGAAGGTCAATGGGGATTCCTCTATGTCTGTTCCCTGCAAATTTCCATTTAATGTTTGATCTTCAAAGGAAGTAATGGTTTTTGCTACCCCCACTGGCGCATCATTGATTGGATTGATTGTGATATTCATCACAGCCGTCTCTGAATATAGGCCCGTTGATCCAAGCACTCGATAAGAAAATGCATCAACACCGTTAAGGTTTGTCCCTGGCGTATAAGTAAACGTTCCTGTTGCTCCATCTATTGCAACCGTACCCTTTGTAGTGTCTGTAACCAGCTCAAAGGTTACAGTGTCTCCGTAAAGGTCATAGCCAACTAGCTTTCCAGCCTCACCACTGTTATACACAGTATCTTCGTCTACCGAAAAGCTACTGCTCGATACAATGGGTGCCTTATTGATTTTCGTAATATTGATGGTCACGGTTTCCGTTGCAGAAGTTCCAGTACCATCATGTGCTTGATACGTAAAGCTATCCGTTCCGTAATAATCCTCATCCGGTTCATAGTAGAACATCCCGTCATTGTCAAATTGAAAGATGCCAAGATGCGTAGGGTTTGATACGACAGAATATGTCAAGGTATCACCATCTGAATCGGTTCCTCTGACGTATTCGTTGAGCCCCGTTCGCTGATCCATGGTCAATGTTTTATTGGTTGCCACTGGTAAATCATTGACACTCAGCACCGTTAAGTTATATGTAATAGAATCACTAATGCCATCGCCTGTAGCCGATATGGTAATAACTGTTTTCCCAGAACGGTATGCTACTGGATTCATAGTAATTTGATATGTTTCTACTTCTCCTGATACTCCTGTGCCTAGTATAGAAATATTTCCATTCGGTACTAAAGTTTGATTGGCTGAAGTAACCGTCACATTTGAATTCGTAAATCCAGTCAGCGTAAAGGTAACCGTATCGGTAGCACCTTCGTTGATTGTTCGATCCGCAATGGGGCTAATCCCTGTTGTAGAACTTCCGCCACCACTACCTCCGCTACTTCCATCAGAAGCAAACACATGAATGATGACAGTTGATTCGTTGGAATCTAACGTCCCATCATTGGCTACAAAGGTAAAAGATGCATCTCCAACAAAACTTGCTGATGGAGCAAACGTAAACGCACCCGTTGCTGTATTTAAGCTGGTAACCGTTCCATTGGTCGCTCCAGTGATACGATATGTTAGATTATTCTGTTCTGGATCTGACCCTGCCAACGTTCCAGAGACTGGTGTATCGGCAACTGTTCGATATACCTGGGCATATGCCGTCGGTTCATCATTTGCAGTATTCACAGTGATTTTCACAATGATGGTACTTGTATATAGCATGGAATCTGTGGCTTTCACTGTAAACAAATCAATTCCGCTAAAGTTTGCAGTCGGTGTATAGGTAAACGCTCCTGTTGCAGCAATTAAATCTAACGTTCCATGAGATACACCGCTGACTACCTGATATGTAATGGTGTCTCCCAAATTTGGATCCGTTGCCGTTACCGCATCTAGTAGAACCGCGTCTTCATTGACTGAAAATGCCGCCACCGTCGTAACCCACATTTCAGGTGCCAAGTTTAAGTCATTGATGGTAATCGTGACAGTTTTAGGGTCTGATACCATTCCATCTGCATCCGTAGCTCTATAAGTAAAATGAACAGTTCCCAGTTCAGACAATGCTGGCTTATAGGTAAACACTCCTGTGGATGCATTGTCCAAAATCAAAGTTCCACTTCCCAGCGATGCAGTACTGACAAGGCTGTAAGTTACCGCTTTTTTCTCTGGGTCGGTGGCTTTCAGCACACCATGAAATTCTTGATCACGGTAAATCGCAATGGTTTCATCTGATGCAATTGGAGCATCATTGACCGAAGCAATTGTAATGGTAACGGTTGCTGTATTTGAGTAGAGACTCATATCAGTTGCGCGGAAGGTAAAATAATCAATCCCATAAAAATCAGCATCTGGGGTATATGTATAATTTCCATCTTGGTCTAGAGAAAGAGTCCCATGCTCTGGAGTATACACTGCTTCATAGTGTATGGTAGTACTATCTTCATCCGTAGCTGTTACGATTCCATGTAGTACAGTATCTTCATTGACCGAAGCAGAGCTGTCATTGGCAACTGGCGCATCATTTACCCCAAGGATTTGAATCGCCACCGTTGTAGCTACAGAATACAGTGCACCATCATACACACGGAACGAAAACTCATCTGTTCCAAAATAATTGTGATTCGGCGTATAGTCGAACGCGCCTGTATTCACATCTGTGAGGGCAACTACTCCATGGGAAGTTTGTGTTACAATGGAATACGTAAGGCTATCGTTTTCAAGATCAGAAGCAGAAAGTACCCCTTTAAACATTTGATCTTCGTCAGTGTCTACCACAATGGACATGGACTCTGCAGTCGGCGCATCATTGATTGGATTGATTGTGATGATAAAGATCACAGCCTCTGACGTATTTGTCCCTCCATTTGACGTTCCACCGTTATCAACCACCTTCACAGAAACCTCTGCGCTACCGTTTGCATCAGCAGCAGGTTGATACGTTAAAACCCCTGCATCACTAATGGAAGGCTGCACAGAAAACAAACTGTTATTGTCATTTGTCACAGTATAACTTACCGTTTGACCAGCTGTAACTTCGTCAGCAGGTCCCACCGAATAGTCCGTAATAAACCCTGTTACCGTCTGAGTGCCACAGTCTTCATCTTTCGTCTGATTTCCTGACAAATGAAAACTTGGTGCATCGTTACTTGCATTGACCGTTATTGTAAAAGTTTCTGTGGCGGTAAGTCCGCCACTATCTGTTGTAACTACAGTGATGTCCGCTGTCCCACTGGCATCGGAAGCAGGTGTTATTTTTAAATTTCGGGTACCTGTTGCTCCTGTAATCACAAGATTTGCATCTGGGATTACACTTTGATTATTGGAGGTTGCATTTACGCTTAATGTGCCTGCTGCATCCTCCGTATCAGCTACAACAAGTTCAATATTTTTTGCAGTATCTTCATTCGTAATCTGATTTCCAATTCCACTCATTGTTGGATTATCATTTACAGAAACTACATTCAGTGTAAATGACTGATTTGCAACCAGTCCTTGACCATCTCTAACAGAGATGGTGATCGTAGCAACGCCTGATTTATCTGGAACCGGAGTAAGGGTAATTGTTCTATTCTCACCAGTACCAGCAATAACAATGTTTGATCTTGGGATCATCGTTGTATTATCTACCGCCGCACTGATTGTTAATGTACTTGCATCATCATCTGCATCCTGCACTGTAAAAGTTACTGCCCCCGTATTATGATCTTCATCGATCAATACATCGATCAATCCAGAAATCGTAGGTGCATCATTGACAGCTGTTACAGTCAATAAGAAGGTTTGGATTGCCGACAGAGAACCATCGCTTACAGTCACAGTAATAGTCGATGTTCCAAACTGATTGCTGGCTGGTGTAATCACAAGAGTTCGGTTTGCTCCTGTTCCCGCAATCACGATTCCGCTACTAGGCACTAGTGTTTCATTACTAGAGCTAGCCGAAACGGTCAGTGTGTTTACATCTGTATCCACATCCGAAAGAGCAATTCCGATTGAACCGGTATTGGAATCTTCTTCTATTGTTCGATCCGCCACTGTTCCAATGGTTGGTGCGTCATTGATTGAAGTAACAGTAATCGGAATCACTTGGGTTGTACTTGCCCCATTTGAATCCTGAATTGTTAGCGTGATAGAAACAACTCCACTTTTATCGCTCGTTGGAGTCACTGTCAAATGTCTGTTGGCACCAGTACCTGTGATTTGAATATTTGCTTTTGCCAATAGTGCAGTATCACTGGTCTCATAGGAGAGAATCAACTCATTCTCATCTGATTCCACATCATCAATGGTGAAATCCCAGGTCGTCGTTGTATCTTCATCTATGGTAAGTGCACCTAATTGGGTCATCGTCGGTGCATCATTGACTGGAGTCATAGTTATGGTAAAGCTCTGTTCTGCGGACACATTGCTTTCTCCAATACCATTTGTTCCATCATCTACTGCACGAATCGTAATGGTAGCTGTACCATTGGCATTGAGGGCAGGTGTATAGGTCAATGTTCCACCACTTGACACAGATGGACCTTCGCTAAATAATCCAGGATTGGTATTTCCTGTTACTTCAAACGTAACAATCTGAGATGACTCGTTGGCAGGTCCTGCGGAAATTGAAGTTGCCCACCCTGAGACAGTTTGAGCCACTGCGTCCTCCAATACCGTTTGATTTGCACCTTTTATAAAACTTGGTGCATCGTTCATTGCTACTGCTGTAATGTTAAAGCTTTGGATACCACTTGTATTGTTACCACCACCATTATCTTTTAGCTGAATTTCAATGGTTGTACTTCCAAATGCATCATCAGCCAGTGTATAAGACAATATTCCATCGCTAGAAATTATTGGCAAAACGCTAAACAAAGTCGGATTGCTGTTTGATATCATTTCAAAGGTTACAAGCTGTCCACTTTCATCAGCTGGCCCAGCAGAAACATTGGTTGCCCAGTTTGAAATAGTTTGAGCTCCTGCATCTTCATTTATGCTCTGATTCGCACCCACGGTAAAACTCGGTGCATCGTTTACACTGGTAATCGTTACAGTCACTATAATGGTATCTGTATCGGTACCATCTGTTACGCTGACTACAAAGGTATCTATACCATTCGCATCCGCATTTGGATGATATGAAACCGAGCCAGTCTCAGTCACTGTTGCAGTTCCTATGGCTCCATTTGTTGCAATAGACCAGGTGAGTGTATCTCCATCTACATCCGTCGCAGTTAAGCTAAATCCTGTACTAATCACATCTTCTGTTATATTCGCAGACGCGGTCTCCCCTTGGGTGATGACTGGTGCATCATTGATTGAATTAATTGTGATAGTAAAAGAAACCGCTCCGCTCTGGTTGATTCCATCATTCTCAGTTCCACCCGTATCTTCTAAGATAACGGTGACGGTTGCAGTACCATTTGCATTTTCTGCAGGCGTATAGGTGAGTGTTCCGTCTGAAGAAATAAAAGGTGCTGCTGAAAACAATCCAGTATTATTATTGGTCACCACAAAGGATAATGTTTGACCAGCTTCATCCTCAGGTCCACTTGACAGGGATGATGCCCAGCCAACGATGGTTTGGGCTCCTGCATCTTCCTGTACCATTTGTTCTCCACCTGCAATAAAGCTTGGTGCATCATTTTGAGCACCAATGGTTACATAAACAGTAATCGTATCCGTAAGGATTCCATCACTGACTTGTACGACAAAAGAATCACTCCCATTTACATTGCCTATTGGGGTATAACCAACCGTTCCACTTCCGTCTATGGTGGCGTTTCCTTTTATCGCACCTGTTAGGATAACCCAAGACAAACCATCCCCATCTGCATCGGTGGCAGAAAGAGTTTGATTGATTAATCCACTATCCTCTATAATTGAAAGAGTTATGCTTTCACCATCTTCTATCACTGGTGCATCATTGACTGCTGTTATGGTGACAGTTACTGTGATGAGATCCATATCAGTCCCGTCGCTCACACCGACAACAAAGGTATCGGTTCCGCATACATTGGCATTTGGACTATAAGATACTACCCCATTTGATCCGACGGTGGCGGTTCCAATTCCGCCTCCACTTACAATGGACCAGGTAAGTGTATCATTATCCACATCGGTAGCAGTAAAATGAAATTCGGTGTTGGTCGTGTCTTCTGAAATTGTTGCTGCTGCCGTATCACCGTCTCCAATAATTGGGGCATCATTTACCCCTTGTATGGTTATTGTGAATGTTGCTTCCAAACTTTGATTACTTCCACCATTCTCCGTTCCACCATTATCTTCTAGTACGATGGTCACAGTTGCCGTGCCATTTATGTTTTCCTTTGCTGTATATGTAAGGGTTCCATCTATTGAAAGGGAAGGTTGTACAGAGAATAACCCAGCGTTATTGTTACTCACTGTAAATTGAAAGGTCTGTCCTAGCTCATTTGCAGGTCCACAAGAAATACTTGTTGCCCAGTTTGAAACAGATTGATCGCCTGCATCTTCCAACACATTTTGATCGCCACCAGCCAGAAAGGATGGTGCATCATTGACTGAGTCAATGATGACCTGGACCGTAATGGTATCAGAAAGACTACCATCACTTACTTTCACTACAAAAGAATCCGATCCAAATTCATCTTTGGCTGGAGTATATCGTACAGTCCCATCGCCATCTACGGAAGCACTCCCTTTTGCTGGATTTGTCTGAATCGACCAAGTCAAAGCATCCCCGTCTAGATCAGTTCCGGCAAATTGCCGATTGGTCTCACCGCCGTCTTCTCTCACGGTAAGAGAATAGCTATCCCCCTCACCAATGACAGGTGCATCGTTGACTGAACTCAGACTAACGTTAATCGTAATTGAATCCGTACCTCCATTTCCATCATTGATACGAACAATTACAGTATCTGAGCCATTTTCATTGCTGTCTGGTACGTACCGCAGTGTAACTGAATTACCAGTTTGCGAAGACGCCCCCCCAAAGGTAGCTGTCCCCTTACTTCCTTGAGTTTGAATACTCCACGTCAGTGTATCACCGTCACCGTCTGTTCCTGATAACGTAACGTTCAGTTCCCCTTGATCTTCTGTGCCCGATATGGAATATGAATCACCTTGATTGATGACTGGGTCCGTATTGACTCGTACAACAGTTACAGATACAAGCAGTAAATCCAGCCCACCTTTTCCATCTGAAACCTGAATCGTAAATGAATCTGATCCACTGTTAGCCGATAGATAGGATACAGTAACATCAGATCCCGTTGTCGTACTGCCTCCACTAAAGCTAACTGTACCCAAGCTGCCTTGTGATGGAATAGACCAAGACAACACATCACCATCTACATCACTGGCTGAAATAGATAGATTCATTGTTTCATTGACAGAACCAGAAAGAGAGGCCGTATCTCCATGACTCATAATGGTAGGGATAGCATTGCCACTTTCGCCGTCTGCAACGACTAAATAAGTTCCAAAGGATAGGTTTTGAGGGTTTTCCAGTCCATATACTGGTTCTGCCAAAGACATACTAGCTAGGAAAAAAGAGATTAAGAAAAGAAATAACACGAAAAACTTTTGAACGCTGAGCCGTAAAGACATTAGATACCTCCCGTAATGTTGGAATTCCTAGTAATTCGATTCCAATTAGATTAAGATAATTATATCATAGTACATAAGAAACACCAATTCTTCTTTGTATTTTTTATGTTAAATTTGTGATAAATCGGTCATATTTCGATATCTTTTCATGTTTATGAAATAAATTGCTATAATTTTTTATCAAAAATATTGTTCTCCTTCGTTCCTTATAAAATTCTTGTGCCATCTTATCTATACATGTTAATATAAATTAAGGGCAAGTTGACCCTGCCATTGGGCTAAATTATTAGAGGTTTATTCATGAGTACACCAATCAAATACGTTCAAATAATGAACGATTTAAAAGAGAAAATAGAAAACGAGGAATTGAAACCAGGAGATATACTTCCTTCCGAGAGCAGGTTGTCGAAACAATACGATGCCAGCCGGATGAGCGTTCGCAAGGGGCTTTCTATGCTTACTGGTAAAGGATACATTACCGCTGTAGCAGGAAAAGGGTATTTTGTAAACGAACCTAAAAACGACAAATATATTTTGTATTTTGATGAAGCTGATTTTTTAAGGCAATATGTGGACGAAATACGCGTCCACAAAGTTGATATTACAAGCGCAACAGAAGCAATCTCAAAGGAGTTAGGGCTAAAACCGGAACATAAAGTAATATCTATACGAAATATTTTCTATCACGATTCCAAACCGATTGCTTACGATATCAAGTATCTTCCATATAACAAAGGAAAACCTATTGTTGAACAAGAAATTGGTTATGCCACATACCCAGCAAAGGTTCTTGTGGATTATGCTGGATTTTCCACAAGGAAAGAACTCACATTTTATGCAAGTCTTTCCAATCGCGATACAGAAAAAATCCTTGAGCTTCCCTCACCACAAGCGCTCATGGTGATTGAACAAAGATATCTTGATACCGATTCCAAGCCCGTTCTTTGGTGTCAGCTGATGGTATTAAACGAATACTGCCGGTTGAATGCACTTTCTTCAAAATAATATTGATTGGCAGGAGGACTGTGATGAAACAACTTGTAAAAGCCGTATTGGATCTTGATGAAGATATGGTGATAAAATTAATCAATAAAAAATTAGACCTAGGGGAAGACCCTCTCCAAATCATTTCTCAAGTACAAGAGGGCGTTATCCAAGTTGGCCATCGATACGATCAAGGCAAATACTTCATTGCCGACTTGATTATGGCTGGTCTTATATTTAGTGAAGTACTCAAATATATTCATTTCAAACCAGAAGCTCACAATGAGAACTATCCCAATGTTATTTTTGCAACTGTCGAACGAGATATTCATGACATTGGCAAAAATATTGCTGTTAGCTTTTTCCAATCGAAAGGAGTTGCACCACTTGATTTAGGAGTCGATGTTTCTCCGAAAAAAATTATTCATCAGATTGATCCCAATGGATATACGGCACTTTATCTTTCTGGTTTGCTGACATCATCATATGATTCGATGAAGGAAACCATTCGATTGATTCATGAGTCCCCCACGCTAAACGATCGAGTAAAGGTTATTATTTGTGGTTTGGTGGATGAAGAGGTAAAGAATTTTGTTGGTGCAGATTATTGGATTACAGACGTAGTAGATGGTTATAATATTTTCTTGACCATCACAAATCAATTCCAGAACGTCACAAAAGAACACCATACAAGTGCTGATGAGAAAGGTCAATTAGAATGAGTAAAGTAATATTGGGCTGTGAAATCATTCGAGATGAAATAGAATCCTCACAACTCTTAACCAATAACCAAGATCCTATCGTATGGATCGATGCCAATTATCATAAATTCCCCGAGAAACTCCGCCAAAAACTACAAGAAGAAATTGATAAAATAGACAAGATAGGTACAACTGACGAGATTTTATTATCCTTTGGCTATTGCGGAAATGCAATTCTTGGATTGCAATCACAAAAGTCTCGACTGATTATTCCTAAAGTAAGCGATTGTATCGATATGCTTTTAAGCGACCATTCTGATCTTCCGAAACTCCGAGCTTCAGGTTGCTATTTTCTCACAAAAGGTTGGATGGAAAGCAAAGATAACATCCTCAATGAATACGAAATTTATATCAAAAAATATGGTGAATCCAGAACAAAACGAATTATGCAGGTTATGCTTGCTCATTACCATCATATTGCTCTTATCGATACGGGCGCCTACCAATTGGAAGATTATTTGGATGAAGCCGAAAATATTTCTAAAGAATTGTCTTTGCAACTTCGTGTTGAGCCGGGAACACTATCGCTTTTGATTCGGCTTTTTTCATATGATTGGGTAAAAGATTTTTTAATTATCCCCGCAAAGTGCGAAATCACAATGGATCATTTTCACGATATCAGCATCAGTTTGTCCCAGGGACAATCGTAATTTCAAGATTTATTTATAAAAATCGGAGAAACAATATGGGACCAGAAGAAAGGCTAAACGCAGCAATTCATCACCAAGAAGTAGATCGAATTTCCTGTGCGCCACTAATTGAATGCTATGCATCTAGATTCGCTGGAATCGATAATTATGATTTTTTCTATGATTCTCAGAAAGCATTTACCGCTTATGAGAAACTCAAGAATGCATATCCACAATGGGATATACGGCGTTCTATTTATTTTGCCCATTATGGCCCTTACCAAAACATCATTGGTCTTATGAAATGCAAGATGCCTGGCATCGATTTACCAAATGATTACGAATACCAAATGATTGAATATGAAGCAATGTCTCGCCACGATTACAATATCATTTTGGAAAGCGGATACAAAGAATATTTGATGAGCTTTTATCAAAAGGCACACGGCGTTACTCGAGATATGATCTATGAGGCAGAAAAACTATTCCTAGAGATTCATAAACAGGAAATTCAGCACGCCAAATCACAAAATCAGGCATTTTTGTATGGCGCCCACCTATTTTTTCCAACTTCATATTTTTCTGCTATCCGATCATTTCCAGAGTTTGTGAGAGATGTATATAAAACACCCCACTTACTTCAGGAGGTACTATCCATAGCCATTGAGGAATCCGTACTGGAGAGTATCGCAATTTGTAAAGAAACAGGGGTATTCCGCGTGATGGTCGGTGCAAACAGAATCAGTAGTCAATTCTTCAGTCCCGCTATCTTTGAAGGCTTGATTTGGCCTCACCTTGAAAAAGCAGTACATATGCTCATTGACCATAATATTACTCCAGTGCTCCATTTAGATGGAGACTGGTCAAAAAATCTTCAAACCCTTAAGAAGCTTCCTCAACATAAGGTCATCGTAGAATTTGACGGAAGTACCAATATGTTTCTGGCAAAAGAGATAATTGGAGACAAGGTCTGCCTGCTAGGAGATGTTCCCCCAGGTATTTTTGTTTTGTCTTCTCCCGAAGCAACAAAAAAATATTGTTTGAAACTGCTACAGGAACTTAGCATAGGCGGTGGATTTATTTTAAGCAGTGGTTGCACCCTTCCTTATGCTGCAAAACACGAAAATGTCAATGCATTTTTCCAGGCTCTAGATGAATTCAATCATGGTATTATTTAGGATTCTTCGAAGTAGTATTGGTTTGCCTTGTTTTAAGCAAGCTTTAAAGTATTACAAACTTGCCTTGTTTTAAGCAAACTTTTGACACAAATTCTTTTTATGATAAAGGAAATAAAACAACAACCCTTACATCAGAAAGGAGATGTGTAACATGAAATCTATGAAAAAAGCAATATCCGTTATTACACTGATTACTATACTATCTTTGACTTCGCTCGTTGCATTTGCCGATGATCTTGACTATGGTGCTGATGGTGCTTTATCCACAAGCTCGCCAACACTGACAGATATGCTAACCTATGCGATTCAAGATGAGTACACAGCAAAAGCCGAATACGAAGAGATTATCAATCAGTACGGCTCCATCCGACCATTTACAAATATTATCTCTGCCGAGGAAACACATATCAGCTTGCTTCTTCCCCTTTTTGATCAGTTGAATCTTACTATCCCAGAAGATACAAGCGAAAATCACATCATCATACCTACCACACTCATCGAAGCTTATCAAACTGGTGTGACTGCAGAGATAAAAAATATAGAAATGTATGATCTCTTTTTAGAGCAGGACCTTCCAGACGATGTCAGGCTGGTTTTTGAGCAATTGAGAAATGCATCTATCAATCACCTTTCTGCTTTTCAAAATGCTTTAGAACGGATCGAGCAAACAAGCGATAAGCAGAATAGGTTTGGCAAAAGTAAATCATAAAAATTTCTAAAAGAAAAAAGACGCCTTCATAATAAAGGTGTCTTTTTTCTATATTTTCATGTCCTTAAGTAAATGTTCTGTATTGTCATTCTCTTCTTATCGTGTTCCTCTATCATCCAAAACTGAACCAAATATTACTCAGCTTCTCTTTTTCTCTTGCTACTGAAACTTCAAGAGAACTTAGATGGATATAGATGTCTTTTGTAAAAATAGTAGGCGCATTGATTCATGTGACATAAAAACTGGGCAAATTTTAAATTGATTTCCCGGCAAGAAAAAGCTCTCTAACCCCTATTCAATTGTTCCATTGGTACTTTCTATGCAAACTATTTTTCAAATAATCTTAAAATGTTGCAATGAGCATAATCATACCGAAAAAATCATCTACGGCATGCTCGAATTCTTGCTTTGCCTCTTCTGGGCTGTTAATCAGTTCTGGATTTTCAGCAATATGCTTTTCCCAAGTATCAAACAACTCCGACTCAAGAGGTGGTAATTTTATGATCATGGTAATTCCTCCTTACTTGTATACGCCATATTCTTTTACAAATTTGAATACAGCTTTCAAGTTTTCTGCATTAACATCTTTTGGCGCAAGAAGAGATTTATCACATCCAAAGATGTATCCGCCTCCAGGTGCACACGCATCAATGACACGCTTTGCATGGTCAATTGCTTCTTCTTTTGTTGAGTTATTCAGTACATCGATTGGCATACCACCCCAAAGCGTAATGGTTTTTCCGATTTTTTCTTTTGCCACTTTAAAGTCCCCATGCTCGATGAGTCCAACCACTTTTCCTTTTGGCAGTTCGTTGATAAACTCATAATATGGCTCCCAGTTTCCTTCCATAAATAGCGCTGGAGTCAAACCAAGCTCAACCATTCCATCTATCATCTTTCTAAAGGTAGGATAATAGAAGGTTTCAAAATCTTTCGGTCGTAGATAGGTTGGAATATGAAGTGGAATAAAGATGAAAGGAAATGGACCTTGCTGTTTATTATGAACCGCATTTCGAAACATCACTGGAAGCAATGCTTCACAAGCCTGAAGAACTTGCTCTTTATTTCTTTTAATATCAATTGTAACACCCTTAAACCCTCTGAAGTAGTCCATCAGAATATCCATAGGCATTTCTGTGCTACCCTGAAATAAAGTTGGCAATCCATATTTTTCAGCTAAAATACCAATCAGCTTGCCAACCCCTTGTCCAAAATAATTCTGGTAAACAAAAGTAGTTCGTGCATAGGCTTCCGCTGTTTTCGCGGGACTCTTATCTAGTGCCTTATATCTTCTTGGCAGTTGCTTTTCAATAATGAATTTATATGGGTCTGCAATTAATTCAGGGTACTCTTCCACAGACATAATATCCCCACACTCTACGTGCTGCACAGATGCATGAGATACTCCATCTTTATTAAAAAAAGAAAATTCCTTGGATCCTAAAACATTATATAAATTTCCGCATCGGACTCCTAGTGGCGGAGGAAGGGTATCTACCTCAAAGTCTTCTGCAATTTTGCAAAATGATTCTACCAGTTTATCGTAATTGTGAGCCACATCTGTTACAGAGTATCCACTATAATGTCCTGCCCATGTTTCAAACATTGAAGTTACTGGAACCCGATCTGGTTCTTCTAAACGAATTGTAGTTGTGATTCTTTCGACACGTTCTTGAAATATTTTTTGTACATCACTCATAGATTATGCCACCACCCATTCTTTACATTGTTTTACTCCAGTTGCTGCATTTGTACTAAATGCATCTGCGCCGACACGTTTCATAACGGCTTCACTTACTGGGTTTCCACCAATCAATACTTTCACATTGTTTCTGACTCCAGCCTGTTCAAGTGCCGCAATTACTTCTCCCATTGTATCCAAAGACAATGTAAGTAGTCCGCTGATTCCAACGATATCAGGATTTACTTCTTGAACCTTTGCTACAAATTGTTCTGGTGCTACATCAACTCCAAGATCAATTACTTCAAAGCCAGCTGCTTCCATCATGCTAATAAAAATATTTTTACCAATATCATGCAAATCTCCTGGCGCAGATCCAATGACCATTTTGCCAATCTTGCTTGCACCTTCTGCTCCCAGGCATGGTTTTAGCAAGTCCATCCCGCACTTTAGAATATCAGCAGCATAGATTAAATCACCTACAAAGTATTCGCCTTCTTCAAAATAGTCGCCAACCTTCTCCATTCCAGCAGCGCAAGCTTTTACAACCAATTCTGCTTCTTTTGAGTTGGAACAAGTTTCTGTAATTGTAGATACTGCTCCAAGAAATCCGTCCTCATCTAATTCTCCTAGCGCATCTGCTATTACTTGATACTTTTCATCCATAATGTTTCCTCCCACAATTTCTAAAATTCTGCACATTACTTCTTGGTATAACTTGTATATACATGTTATACTCATTATATTCTGTGTAGAAAAATTGTCAATATACAAATGTAGTTCTCCTCGAAATATTTTCAACAAAGAGTTCTTTCCATATCGTCCTACCTTGTCAATCGAAATTCCGGATGATAAAATGAACAAAACTGAAAACTAATATAGTATCAAAGATTTCATACAAAGTTAGAAAGGAACATAATGCATCGGCATTATAATGGTTGCGATTATGGCAAAATTAATACTTATGACAGGCTTCTTAGGTGCTGGCAAAACAACGATGATGCAAAGCCTGCTTGATAATTATTCCGACAAAAAAGTAGGTGTTATCGTCAATGATTTTGGAAAAGTGAATGTTGATTATATGACCTTGAAACGCGAAGGCATATTTATGGAAGAGCTATCAAATGGTTCTATCTTTTGCGCCTGTATTAAAGATCATTTTTTAACCAGTCTAATTCATCTTTCGGGGATGGACTTAGAATATGTTTTCGTAGAGGCTTCTGGTCTTGCTGACCCTTCCACCATGGAGCAAATATTAAAAACTATATCATCAAAAACAATTTCAGCCTATGAGTATATTGGTTCCATTTGTATTGTTGATGCGGAGAATTTTCTAGGATTATACGAACTCCTCCCCGCATTTGAACGACAAATTCTATATAGCGGTGCGGTAATTATTAATAAAGCAGATTTAGTTACGTTTCAGCAAATTGAAGAAATAAAAGACATAATCCAACGCTGCAATCCAAAGGCGTCTCAATATATTACAAGTTACTGTAAAGTGGACTTGAATCAACTGATGAAAGAGGTCTCAACCCCTTCCATTGAAGGTGTTGAGACCTCCAATACCCCTGAAAATCGGCCGAAATCTGTAATATTAGAAATCGTCGAAGAGCTTCCTTATGATTCATTGTTAGTCTTTTTAAGGAATATCGCCAAGAGCGCATATCGTATAAAAGGGTTTGCCCCTACCGATCAAGGCTATCTCGCTGTCAATGCAGTCGGAAGTTCCATCCATTTAGACCCTATTCCGGAACTTCCTGATCAACGAATCGTGGTCATTTCAAAAATTGGAATCAAAATGATTAGCCTGATTACCGAAGAACTGAATCGCAATATGCCCGGAAAGATGAAAATAACAATTTAGAACGCAATATTCACATCATGTATTCTATGCCGTTTTTTCACAATTACTAATATGGATTTGTCCGTTCATTTTTCAAAGTTCCATCTTTATACTATGTTACGATAGTATTATGTTATTTTTGTATCTCTTTCTCGTTTTGATAATAACGACATTCGTGTCGTTATTATCATTTTTCCTTGTTTATCAACGTTTTTCATAGACAAATTGAAATTGTGCAAGAAAACTTTACAAAACTGCAATGATACAAAAACGCCACATGATACAATAGAGTTATTTCTAAAATGTCAAAGGAGCAAAACCAATGGATTTTCTTAAAAGCCTTACACAAGAAGACAAATTACGTATCATCCAGGAAATCGTACCTGGTAAGCAAATTACCCTCGCGCATATCATAGCTGGGCCAGATGAAATCATATATAAAAAATTAGGGCTGAACCCTAACTTTGATTATTCGAAAGCCGCCATTGGAATCTTAACGATTACACCGAGTGAAACAGCGATTATTGCTGGAGATGTAGCTTTCAAAACAGCTAATATCAACCTTGAATTTATCGACCGTTTTAGTGGTACCTTGATCATCACTGGAAAATTATCTGATGTAGAGTCTGCTCTAGAAGAGGTCATTTCCTACACGAGAGATGCTCTTGGATATACGGTGTGTCCAATTACCAAAAGGTAGTCACTATGAAAAAAATTATTTTAGTAGGTAGAAGTGAATGTGGCAAAACAACATTAACCCAGGCACTACGCGGTCAACAAATTCATTATCATAAGACCCAATACATCAATCATTTCGATGTTGTGATTGACACACCAGGAGAATATGCTGAGAATAAAGATTTAGCTATGGCACTTGCGTTGTACTCCTACGAAGCTGATATTGTTGGTCTTCTAGCGAGTGCCATTGAGCCATATTCCCTCTATCCACCCTGCGTTACTCCTTGTGTAAACCGTGAAGTCATAGGCATTGTCACACAAATCGATCAACCAGATGGACATCCAGAGCAATCTGAAGAATGGCTTAGAATTGCTGGTTGTGAAAAAGTATTTCATGTGTGTGCCAAAACTGGAGAAGGGGTAGATCAGCTTTTAGCTTATCTCTCTGAGGATGAGACAAGTTCCGGCAACCTTCTAGATGCTTAATCTTACGATGAAAGTAATCACAGCGCATTGCCTCATAATAGATTGACGCGCGTTCTGTTTTCGTATACAATATACAAAAACTTAAGGATGGACCCATGAAAAAACTGATTGACGGAATTATTCAATTTAGAAGAGAAGATTTTGAAGCTCATCGAAACTTGTTTGAAGAACTAAAGCACACGCAGAACCCACATACGTTGTTTATTTCATGTTCCGACTCACGAATTGATCCAAACATGATTACGAAGTCAAAACCAGGAGAACTTTTTATTATCAGAAATATCGCAAATATTGTTCCGCCTTTTCGATACAGTACAGAGTTTTTGGCAACAACATCAGCAATTGAATATGCCGTTTTGAAGTTAGGTGTTGAAAACATTATTGTATGCGGACATTCTAATTGCGGAGGCTGCGCTGCTAGTATTGATGGCGCAGAATACATGAAAGAGCTTCCCCACACTCACAAATGGCTAGAATTAATTGAGCCAGTCAGTCAAGCTATTTGTAGCATGATACCAGCAGAAGAACCAGCCGCAAGAGAATGGATGACCGAACAAGCAAATGTGGTAGAGCAAATGAATCATTTGATGACATACCCCTATATTCAAGATCGAATTGCAAAGAATCAATTACAAATGCATGGTTGGTATTACATCATAGAAACAGGAGAAATCTTTATTTTTGATCCTTCCCTTGGTGCATTTATATTAGCAAACTAAATATAAAAAATTCATATCAAATGCAAAACCCCTGATACAACAGAACAATAAATCTTGATTCTGATTTTCTCAAAAAAAGCACTGGCATCTTACAACCAGTGCTTTTTTAGTATGTCGGAAATATCACCGAAAGCGATATTGACGGTCCTTGCTTTTATTCTTTTTCTACTGAATCGTCTGGAGAAGCAATGTTCTCATCCGTATTATGCTCATCCCCATTTTGCTTGTCCGCGTCTTGTTCATCGATACTTTCGTCTGTTTCTTTATTTTCCTGAGCAAAACCATCAATGAAAGCGAAATTCGCTTCCTTACCGTCGTTTATGATCAAATCCATTATATTAACCTGATTCTGATTTATCTTGCCTAGTACGAACAAAATAACGCCAATTCCGCCATATACTGCAATCGATTCAAATACTGCTGGAAGCAGTTGAGAAGGAACTAAGCTCTCCAACAACATTTCTATTGGGTATCCTTGTGCTACATATTGATCTATGGTAGTTTTAAAAATGTATACGTTATCTATTAATAACGCAACCGCCATCACTGCCATAACAATCGCTGTTCCATAAAGAATGCGACTAAGGGTACTTTTCTGAGAATTCATCCACACTTTGTTTACATTTTGTTTCATTTTCCTGTCTCCATTTTCTAAAGTTTGATTATGATTGTATTCAAGTCTACTCTCTAATTGTGACGAATTCATGAAGTTCTTAAAAAAAAACAAAGAAGCAAGGAGGTCTTATGGGCTTCCAACGGTAGCTTAATTCATTGGAAGTATTTCATAAAACCGTCTTGCCTCTCGTTGATGAAATATTGTGTGGACTTATTTATTCATAAAGTACCTTGCTCAGTTTGGTGTACATCTGGTCGCGATACTTTAAGACTTCTTTGTCTCTGCCATTAGAATAGTCATAGAATCCTGCTCCACTTTTTACGCCCAGCTTATTCTGGTCTATGCATTCTTTCAGTAGCCCAAAAGGTTCTGTTTCATTACATAAATCTTTAAATAGATAGGATGCGATGTTGTTGAAAATATCAAGACCGCCTAAGTCATAAACCTCAAAAGGTCCTAGGCACGCATATCGTAACCCTAACCCATATTTCATTACATCATCTACCGCTGCTACATCTGCAATACCTTGCTCATAGATATGCAGGCATTCTCTTAAAATCGCGCCCTGTATTCGATTCAAAACAAACCCAGGCGCATCCTTTACAATAACAGGTTTTTTCTTCAATTTAAGTGTTAGCTCTTTCACAATTTCCGCTGCTTCATCCGACGTTTTTTCTCCCTTGATAATCTCAATCAATGGGATAATATGTGGTGGATTAATCCAGTGCATTCCTAAAAATCTTTCAGGCTTTTCTACTGCTGCAGAGATTGCGGTGATGCTCAAACCGGAAGTATTTGTGGTTAGTATTACATCATCTCCAACCAAAGCAGATACTTCTTTCCAAAATTTTATTTTAATTTCAATCTTTTCCAGTATTGCTTCAATTACAAAGTCAGCGTTTTTAAAACAGTTTACATCACTAGAAAATGAAATCCGATTGATTAAAGCTTCTGATTCTTCTTTTGTCACAATTTTTTCTGCGACTTCAGTTTCTTGGTTAAGTAGTATTAAAGCTTTTGCTTTATCTAAAGCTTCTGGGAAAATATCATATATCGTAACATCATACCCAAACTGTGCCATAATTGCACCAGCTGACGCCCCCATGGTACCTGCACCAGCAACAACAATGCTTTGAATTTCTCTCATGATTTATACCTCCATGGCTTTTAATTCAGGGCTTACAATTAGCTCAGCTTCTGTGGCTTCCTGAATCTGCTCTATGGTGTAATCTGGATGGAGTTCTTTTAGCACAATTCCCTCTGGTGTGATTTCCATCACTCCCATTTCGGTAATAATCAAATCGACCACACCTACTGCAGTATATGGCAACTTACATTCCTTTAAAATTTTATGGGCTCCCTTTTGGGTATGCTGCATGGCGATAATTACTTTTTTAGCTCCTACCACCAAATCCATGGCACCACCCATTCCCGGCACCATTTTACCTGGTACAATCCAGTTTGCAAGGTTTCCGTGCTGGTCTACTTCAAGAGCACCTAATATGGTTGCATCTACATGTCCACCTCTGATGATACCAAAGGAGGTAGCACTGTCAAAAAACATTGCGCCCGCGCCTACTGTTACATATTGAGCACCCGCATTGACAATATCCACATCTTCTTTGCCTTTTTCTGCCGCTGGTCCCATTCCCATAATGCCATTTTCTGATTGGAGTACAATTTCGACTCCTTCTGGCAAAAAGTTAGCCACCAGGGTAGGAAGTCCAATTCCTAGGTTGACTACATCTCCGTCCTTCAGTTCTTTGGCCACTCTTGTCGCAATGATTGCTTTTATATCTGCCATGGTTTTTCACCTCCTACAATTGCATCCACAAAGATCCCAGATGTCATCACATTGTTCGGATCAATTTCTCCTGTTTTTACAACCTCACAGGTTCCTACAATGACGCATTCTGCTGCGGTTGCCATCATCGGATTAAAGGTTCGTGTAGTGCCATTATATGTGGTGTTTCCAAATTCATCTGTAACAGAACCGCGGATCAACGCGAAGTCAGCTTTCAATGGCTTTTCAAGAAGATAGTCTCTTCCCTCCATATTGATAACCTGCTTGCCTTCCGCTACTATGGTGCCTACGCCTGTAGGGGTGAGAAACCCACCAAGTCCAGCTCCGCCGGCTCGGATTCGCTCTGCCAAAGTCCCCTGTGGTATCAGGATGCACTCTAATTTATCTTCTGCAACATCGGTATTCATTCTCTGTGCTACTTCTGGATTCAGCCCTACATGTGATGCAATCAATGTTTTTACCTGTCCGTTAGTCACAAGTTTTCCAACACCTCTGCCGGGTACACCCGCATCGTTGCAAATTATCGTTAAATTTCTTACATTCTTCTCAACCAACGCATCAATTAAGATTTCTGGTGTGCCACAAGCCATAAACCCGCCTACCATAATGGTAGCTCCGTCTTCTATGCTTGCAACAGCCTCCTGCGCTGTCATTATTTTTGATTTCATATCTTTTCCTCCCAGATGCAATTCATTCTATTGAGGTTATGAAGCAGTCCATCCACCATCGATCGTCAAGGCCGCGCCCGTAATATTTGCTGCAGCATCAGAACACAAGAATTTAACAAATTCTGCTACCGAAGATGGTTCAATCAAGGTCTTAACCGCCGCCTTTTGAAGCATAACTTTTGCAACAACTTCTTCTTTTGAAATGCCATGAGTTTCTGCTTGCGCTGCGATTTGGTTGTCTACAAGTGGAGTCCTGACATAGGCAGGGCAAATAGAGTTTACTGTAATGCCAAATTCGCCACCTTCAAGTGCCGCTGTTTTGGTCAATCCAACCAATCCATGTTTTGCCGAAACGTAAGCAGCTTTATACTCTGACGCAATCAAACCATGAATAGAATTCAAGTTAATAATTCTACCCCATTTTTGTTCTTTCATAGAGTTCCATACGTATTTTGTCAGTAAAAATGGTGCTGTAAGCATCAATGAAATCATAAAGTCCCACTTTTCTTCTGGGAAATCCTCAATAGGTGATACATGCTGCAATCCAGCTACATTCACCAAGATATCCACTTTACCATGTTTTTCAATTGTATAGTCCACTAGTGCCTTACATGATTCCGCTTTACTCAAATCTACAGCGAAATAATCACATTGTAATTCTTTCGATACTTTGGATAACCCTTCTTCATTTACATCTGCCATCATAACAAGGTAACCTTCTTGAACGAAAGCTTTTGAAATGGCTAGTCCAATACCACTTGCAGCACCAGTGACGATACTGATTTTTTGATTAGACATGGTTATTCCTCCTCTTATTATTATTTCCTCTCATGTTACGCGTTTTACATGACACAATACTATATAGCAAGTTCCATTCCAACTTGCATTCTTTTTTCAGACCCACTGATTTCAATGGTTATATTCATGTTAATTTTCTCTCATCAAAATTTTGGGTAAAAAAAAGAAAAAAGCCGTTATTCTGTTCTGAATTTCGTACATTTTTCTTTTTTTCGTCTTATATGTGTACCGTTTTCTTAACATAAATTACTTATTTATGAAATACAGTACGGTTTTCCGAACATTTCATCCTATCCTGAAAATTCCAGCATTTCTTCTCATATTCTAAATCAAGCTCCGCTTTATTGTTTTTCCTTCACCCGAATCAATTTGGTATTTTTCCATTTTTTCGTATAGCTTTGTTCTGCTAATCCCAAGTGATTTTGCTGTCACCGTTTTCTTGCCTCCATTATGAAGAAGCGCGTTGACAATAGCAAGTCGTTCTGCTTCTGCTACAACTTCACAAAGATCCCGGATATCCTCTTCCTCTTCTATTCCTGTAAGATTTCTAGGTAAATGCTCTGGTCTAACTACTTTTCCTTGACCTAAAAAATTTACTGCTCTTTCCACAACATTTTCCAACTCACGAACATTTCCTGGCCAATCATAGCATTTTAAATACTCAAGAGCACTGTCAGAAATCTTTTCAGCAGGTATGTTTTCTTTTGCTGCCAATTTCTTTAAAAAAGACTTGGCAAGAACTGGAATATCTTCTTTTCTCTCACGCAAAGCAGGTATTCTTAGGCTGATTACGTTGAGACGATAATATAAATCAGAACGAAATTTATTTTCCTGGACCATTTCATATGGATTCTTATTTGTAGCAGCAATGACTCTAACATCAATCATTTCTCTTACTGTTGAGCCAATTTTTTGAACCTCACGATCTTGGAGGACACGCAGTAATTTCACCTGCATAGGCATCGGCAAATCACCGATTTCATCTAAAAAAATAGTTCCCTTGTGTGCTGCTTGAAAAAGCCCAATTTTACCACCTTTTTTTGCCCCTGTAAACGCACCTTCCTCATACCCAAACAATTCCGATTCTAGTAATTCTGCCGGTATTGTACCACAATTAATGCAAACAAAAGGCTGTCTTGCACGATTACTAGCATTGTGAATGGCATGGGCAAACAGTTCTTTCCCCGTACCACTTTCTCCTAGAATCAAAACACTGGAATTGGTTTTTCCAACCGTTTCGACAGTTTCTTTTAAAGTATTGATTAAGTTGCTGCAACCGATAATATCATTTAAGCAATATTTCGCAGTATTGATTCGACCAAACTGCATCTTATACATATCCAACTCTGTCTCGATTTTATTTATTTTTTCATAGAGTTTATTCAATTCATCTACATTTTTAAACAGAACCTTTCCAAAAGCGCCGATAATTTTCCCATCTTTTGTAATAGGCATCCGTGTAGCAATCATCTTTTTTCCATTTACTTTCTGAATCGTTTCTGTCTCAGAAACCCCTGTTTTCACGATGATATCCAGACGAGTATTTTCAATGACATCTTTTACATGTTTTCCAATGACATCTTCTCTCTTTACATTTATAAAATCAGCATAGGCTTGACTGAGCTCTTCAATATATCCTTCTTGATTTGTCAGTACAAACAATTCATTGGTCGCATTGATTATAGTATCTAACAAGTATTCTTTTGAAAGTTTTTGTTTTTCAGTCATCTTGGACTCCTATCATAAATATCATCAAACGAAGGGAACCCCATGGTGAAGAATTGGTTGGATTCTTTCCGATTCATTTGAATGGTAACGCTAATCTTATTTTACACCACTATTTGAAAAAGTAAAGAAGGAGCAGCCATTAAGCCACTCCCTCATTTCATTCATCATTTTTTGCAATCGCAACTGATGTTCCCTTCTAAAATTTCTTGCCAATCTCCAATCACATCATGAGTCCAACAATCATCAGCACCTGCGGATTCTCTCATAGTAAGCGCAAAAATATAAGAAAGTTCTTTTACTGTAGCTCCTGCGTCAAGAGCTCCCTTAAAATGCTTTAGCACGCAAGGCTTTGATCTACCTTTAATAGAAAGTGCAAAACATATAAATTGGTATGTCTTTTCATCAATTGTTCTTTTATCCTGATATAGAGCATCGATTTCGTCCAATTTTTGTGTGAATTCCGGGAAAAACTCTTCCAGCATTCGCATAACCACATCCTCCATTTATTTTTTCAATAATTCTTGAATTTCTTCCTTTGCTGCCACTTTACCTACAAGTTTTACTTCACCATCAATCACAAGAGCAGGGGTTCTCATAACTCCATATTTGGCAATTTCTTTAAAATCCTGCACTTTATCCACCGTTATATCCATTCCAAGTGAAGCCAGTGCCTCTTTTGTATTTGCCTCTAATTTTTTGCAGTTCGCACAACCCGAACCCAATACTTTAATATCCATCATATCCTCCATTCATATCTCTTCTCTAAATATATTTATAAGGTTTTACCCTATAGAATCAAATTAAACAAGTACCCTGTTACAAGAATTCCACATCCGACAATTCCGATAAAAATCGCCATCAATTTTGGCTTTAATACTTGTCTCAAAATAATCATTTCCGGTATACTTAAAGCGGTTACAGACATCATAAATGCCAAGGCTGTGCCCATAGCAACACCTAATCGAGTCAGTTCACTCACAAGTGGAATAACTCCAGCTGCATTTGAATACAATGGAATCCCGATTGCAACCGCCACAAAGACCGCAAAAGGATTATCTTTGCCAGCATAGGTTGCAAGTGCCCCGGCAGGCACCCATCCATGGACAAATCCGCCTATAGCAATTCCTACCACCACGTAAATCCATATTTTTCTTATCAAATCTTTCGTAAAAAACCATGCATCTTTCAGCCGTTCTCTCATTGTAGGGTTGGGAATTTCAAATCCAGCACCACCACTGCTAATTTGATACACATAATCTTCAACATAACGTTCTAAATTTAGTTTTCCGATCAATATCCCACTAAAGATAGCAATGAGCTCCCCTAACACAACATAAAGCAATGCGATTTTTATCCCGAAAAGACCATATAACATAACAAGCGCAACTTCGTTTACCATTGGAGCCGCTATCAAATAAGAAAACGTCACACCTAATGGTATTCCTGCTTCAACAAACCCAATAAAAAGGGGAACCGCTGAACAGGAGCAAAATGGTGTTACAATACCAAGTAAGGCAGCTAGAATATGCCCAATGACCGTTCTTCCCTTCTTTTTTGCTAACAAATCGCGGGTTTTTTCTGGCGGAAAAAAACTGCGAATCAAGGTGATAACATATATAATAACCAGCAATAAACAGAAAATTTTCAAAGTATCATATACAAAAAAGTTTGCCGCATCTCCCAGCTTACTTCCCGGTTCTATTTGAAAAATGGAATAGATTAACCAATCCGAAAAATATTGTGCCCATGTAAACATTATGTTCCCCTTTACTCTTTAGATTGTAATAATCCATTTGCAATCCGTTTCTTTAAATCCATAACTTTTTCTTCGATTCGTTTTGCAGTATCTTTGAAAACTTGATCAGATTGTCCCGTGGGATCATCCAACCCCCAATCTTCCCGATGCTTGCACGGCAACCAAGGACAATTTACATTGCAGCCCATTGTAATCACGATGTCCACCTCAGGAATATCATCAATCAGCTTAGAATACTGCTTTTCCTCCATATCAATCTGATACAATTCTTTCATGTTGCGTACAGCGTCCTGATTGATTTGAGGTTTGGTTTCGGTTCCGGCAGAATACCCTTCTATGATATCTCCAGCAAGGTGATTGGCTAAAGCTTCTGCCATTTGAGAACGACAAGAATTATGAACACAAACGAATGCAACTTTGACTTTTGTTTTTGGCATAATCCGATTCATAAATCCTACCAATTCTTTTGTTCTATCTTGATTCAACGTATATTTCATCCAAGCACCATCTCTCCTCGCATGAATTAATCCGCTATCAGCAAGAATTTTCATATGATAGCTTAGTGTTGATTGAGAAATACTGAATTCCTCTAGTATCTTGCATGCACACATTTCATCTCCAGATAACATATGTACGATTTTCAATCTAGTTTCATCTGATAATGCTTTTAGCGCAGGAACATATTCTGCAAAAGACCAGTCCATATCGCATCCTCCCTATCTTCATATATTTCATCTAAACCGATTTGTTTTTGTATGACCTATGATTTCTACCAATTGAGCTATGATAACTCTTTCTTCTAATGTTCCATCATCCATAACCATATCGACATTTATCAATATCGTTTCCATTTTATCATCATATCGATAAATGTCAATGTGTTTTTTGTTAAATCAATGTAAAGAAAGGGGCTCTATTCTTGTATAAAAAAACCTACAAATCCTGTTAAACAGTGATTTGTAGGTTTCTCTTTCAGATTCCTTCTCAATCAAGCAAATTGGTACCAGAGCGAAGCTTGTATTGAAGGAAAAATACAAATCGCTCATTACTTTATTTTGATCTGATAGAAAGACTCATTAATTCTGCATAGGAATCGACTCGACGATCTCTATGAAACTGGAGGATATCCCTCGCTCTTTTGATTTCATCCAAATCAAGGTCTCCAATCAATACTTCGTCTTGATCCCTACTGCCTTCCACAATGATATCTCCCCAAGGACCACTGATAAAGCTTCTGCCGTAAAACGTCATAAAACCACTGCCATCCGCCGCATCTTCTCTGCCAATTCTGTTGACCGCACAGACATACATGTTGTTATGAATACCATGAGCTCGTATCGCATCTACCCATGTTTGTGATGTATCCAGGTCTGGATTGTCAGGTTCAGACCCAATTGCCGATGGATAAAATATAAAATCGGCACCTTTTAAGGCTAAAATGCGAGATGGTTCAGGGAACCATTCATCCCAACAAATCAATACACCAAAGGTGCCATACTTTGATTGGAATACAAGATAAGGAGAGTCTCCTGGTGTAAAGTAATATTTTTCTAAATACTGTGGTCCTTCTGGAATATGGTGCTTTCGATAATTGCCAAGAAGACTGCCATCTGCATCAAATACAGCTGCACTATTATAATAAACTCCATCCATGGCATATTCAAAGTAACAGCTCACAATCACAACATCCAGTTCTTTAGCCAGCGCAGCAATTTTTTGATTGGTTTCTCCATCCAAAGGTTCCGCCCAATCATATTTTGTCACATCAATAATCTGACAAAAATACTGTCCTTTAAATAATTCTTGAGTGCATATTACTTTTGCACCTTTGGATGCAGCTTCCCGAATGAGTCGTTCTACTGTTCTCATATTTTCTTCTCGATCAGTCACACATCCATGTTGTGTCATAGCAACTTTAACCATTCCTTTTTTCATACTTTCCTCCTATTCAATACAAATATCATCAATAGCCTGGATCGATTCGTCTTGTTCCAAATACACAGCAACCATTTAAGTCAGTCTGCGATATATACATATTATATATCGCAAAATACATGCCATGTCATAGTTGTTGATATTTCAACAGCTCAAAGCATTCTACAATTACAATGTAAGTATAAACTATCATATTTCAAGCCCTTTATTTCTATTTCTTTTCAGCTTTCTTCTTTTTTGAGCAATAAAACCAAACAACGTCGTGTAAGCAAATACTGACAAGTTGTTGTTATTTACTTACACGACATATTACTTTCATTCACATTTATCTCTAGAACCAGAAAAAAATCATATAAAACTGTGCCTTGACTCATGCGTTTATCCTTCCATAAAAGGGGTAATTTTTAGACAGAGAAATTATCAAATAAAGAAGGGGGGGATTTGTTTTGGCAGGACAAATAAAAAAAATGATTGATCAAATCATAGATATTCGTTCGAACGGTAATGAAAATATTAAAAGTACAACTAAAACAAAACTAATTTTAAAAGGGATCAACGTAGATAATTATAATGCGTCATCTCCAGATGACCCAGCTATCATTCAGAAATTAAATGATCTTGCAAAAGATTTAGGGATTACCTTATAACACGTCGAATACAAAGGAGATGAGGGGATTAAATGAGTATTCAAACAGCTTATTCACAAAAAACCACTGCATCGGAAGCAGTGAAAGATATAAGAAGCAGCTTTGGGGAAGTCGACCCAAAATTAATTATATTTTTTGTTTCTAGTTCCTACAATCCAGATGATATAGCCAAAGAGGTACAAAGTCACTTTCAATCATCGGTAGCTGTTGGTTGTACCACTTCTGGTGAAATTGTAACAGGTAAAATGCTAAAGGAATCCATCGTGGCGATGGCACTGGATGCCGATATCATATCAGACTTAAATGTTCAAATTGTAGAAAATATCAGCGGAGATTTTAGTCTAGAATCATCCATGAAAGGTTTTTCTGATTATTTTAATCAGCCAATTCGAAATATGAACATTGACGAATATGTCGGAATCATACTGGCCGATGGTATGAGTGGCGCAGAAGAAAGACTGATGGATAGTCTTGGTAATTTTACTGATGTAATTTTCATTGGCGGCTCTGCAGGAGATGATTTGAAATTCAATGAAACATTTATTTTTTATGAAGGCAAAGCTTACAAAGATGCTGCATTGCTTACGATGCTAAAGCCTGGTGTAGAATTCAGTTTCATTAAAACACAGAGCTTCCAATCTCTCGGAAAAGTTTTAGAAGCCTCCAAGGTAAATGAAGCAGCAAGAGAAGTAATCGAATTCAACAACAAACCAGCTGCTGACGCTTATGCTGAAGCCCTTGGTGTTTCAGTTGAAAAAATTAATGATTATTTCTTTGAAAATCCTGTTGCCATTGTATCTGAAAACGATATGTTTATTCGAAGTCCAAGAGCGTTGAATGATGATAAGAGCATTTCTTTCTATTGTAATATGAAAGAAGGCAGTAATGTAACTCTTGTAGAGAATACAAATATCATTCAAGATACCCAAGATGCGCTTGATGCAAAGAATAAGGAAATGGGAGGAATTCAGGGACTCTTGAATTTCAACTGTATATTACGTACATTAGAACTAGAAAGCAAAAATCTTGTTGGGAAATATGAAATGATATTCTCCACCATTCCAACCGTCGGTTTTTCCACGTATGGAGAATCCTTTATTGGACATATCAATCAAACTGCAACCATTCTTGCCTTTGGAAACAAGAAATAATAATATGAAATAACCTTTTTGTTCCTCTTGAATAAAACAAATCCACCATCGATATCTGATGGTGGATTTGTTTTATTTTTAACATTCCCCCTACGGGGAATGTTTATACTGTATCCTGTATTCAATATTATATCCTAGATACTTTTACAACGACTTCCGTAACAAATTGGTTTTCATTTCTAGTGGTCCAATAATCAGTTACATACCTCTCATAGGATTCTTCGTCACAACGATATCCATGATTTGTAATCCAATCACATATTTTTTGATACGTCGCATCAATCGTTTCGTGGGCTCCAATATGATAACAGGACACAACCATATGTCCTCCAAAGCTTGCTCTGGTTTCTTCTGGACAATCAATAATCGTTTTTTGCATCAACCGTACTTGTTTGCTCTTTCCCTCCATTCGTTCTCGAAAAGAAGGAAAATTAATAATTACAGGTCCTGTTACTTCATTTCTGATACTTTCAATATAGTTTGTCCAATCGATATTGATAATGGATTCCATATAATTATAATCGAAATTCTGTACCATAAAGCATAAATCACTTGATTCCATATACTTTACAGAAACTTCTCTCACATCATTTTCGATGACCATTTCAGCTTCCAAAATCAAATCATACCAATCTTTTACTGAGGTGTACATCTTGAAAATCTCAGTTTCCATTGCTTTTAAGTCATCTATTTTTTGCCGAAAAGTTTTTGTGAGCATTGCATAGGTGCCACCTTCTAAAAAGGCTCGCATTTCATCCAATTTAAAACCCATTTGTTTATAGTACTTGATAATTGGAACAGATAATAACGTCTTTCTGTTGTAGAAACGATAATTATTCTCATCACTTACCATGTCAGGTGAAATCAAGCCAATCTGGTCATAATATCTTAACGCCTTTTTTGATATATTACATATTTTACTCACTTCTCCAACAGAAAAATATTTTTCGTCTTTCATAAAACCTACCTCCTGAGGGTGTCATTTGTACAGTTGGCGTTTATGACAAGAAAATTCTTAATGTTCCGCCAGTTCAATAACAGCGATATTATATAATTCAAAGAAAGAGGTGTCAACAATTCACTTTTACCCACTATCCCCAAAATTGAACATATTCCATGGTAATTTTTTCTACATATATATATATATGAAAAGACTGCCCCGCATACCAGCTAATTTGCTGTGCCGAGGGCAGTCATAATTCTGTATGTTCTAAATCAAAACTTCTAGCAATAGTGCAAGACTATTTGATATAAGAATTGATTGCTTCTACACCTTCTTTGTGTGCGTGATAGAATACTCTAAGATTTTTATTTGCATCAAAATCAAATCTTGTTTCTTCTAATAGACCATTTGCTTCAGCAGTCATAAGAGCTTCAACTACTGCTGGCTTTTTCAATGCTCTGAAGTTGCCATACTGGCCTTTCAGTGCGTCGATTACGTCATCTGCAGAAGCTTCTTTTACAGATGTAAAATATTTCAAAATCGCAAAGTTTAATGGTTGCATTTTTTAAGCCTCCTTCTTTTTAAATAAATCCAAAGGATTAACTGCCATTACAAGGATACCGAATGACATTACGACTGCAGCAGCCCAAGCGATTGGAGCAAGTGCCCATCCTTCTTGACCTACGATTAGACCTAAGATAACCCAAGCGCAAAGTGGTGAGAAGAAAGAGTAAGTTGCGTTGCAAGCCATACCAAGAGCTGTACCTGTCATGCTGTTTCCTTTATACCATAGGTTGTAGCAGTAAACAGAAAGGAATCCGCTGACTGCAAGCCATAACATAGCAGAGTTATCTGTAACTGCGCTAGCAAGCATACCCATAGAAAATCCTAAGTCTCCACCAGAAAGCATCCCGAATAAAGGAACTAAGATGATTAGATTTGTAAGACCAGAAGTAATCTGTCTGATAGTAATACCAATTTCATAGTCAACCATACAAGTTGCATATCCAGCGATACATCCTTCAACACCCCAACCAACTGCAGCGATGAAAGCAACAATCATACCTAAGATTAATCCCTCTGGAGCTTCTCCGCCCATACCTGTGCTTGCAATCATAAAGCTTGCGATGAAGCAGATTACGATACCAACAATAGTACGTGCTGTAAGTTTTTGCTTATATAAGATTCTGCTCAAGATAGCTCCAACAGTAGGACAAAGAGCAGTGATAGGAACAACAATTGTACCAGCAAGCTGTAAGCTTACTACGTAAGCAGTAGACGCAATTGGACCACCAGCAAGAGCAGCAAGTGCAATCATTCGTCCAGGTTTTGTGTTTACAGTTCTAAGGAAGTCACCAAACTTACCTTTCATAATAGCGATAATAATTGCCCATCCAGCGCTCAATGTATCATTGATAGCTGCACCCAGCGCACCTAACATATAAGTGATAGCAAAAGCTGGCAGTACAGAATTTACTCCATACCATTCTGCCCAGACACCAGTAGACATACCTAATGTCAAGAACGCGGTATACAGACCATAGAATAGTCCAGAAATAATTCCGATTAGAATACCTCTTTTAAAGAAACTTGCGGATAATTGTTTTTTTGACTGCAGTAGATCAAGGCTTACTGAACCAGGACCTCCGTTGTACAATCCTTCCATAAAATAGAATCTCCCTTCATGGTTTATACATGGTTTATAATTACGGTGCAATTCTATCCCTTCCCCCTAGGGGGAATGTCAAGGGGTTTTTGATGTTTTTTTTGAATTTGTTATTATTTTATCGTTCTTCCTCTTGTATATTGTATATTTATTATATTATGTTATAATTATACAGTATTTTAATTCCATTATTTATATATTATTGCTCTCCATTGCGGTTTTTTAGATTTTTAGTGTAGAATTCCAGAATCTCCATCTTTCCTTTTTCAATTCCATATGATTAAAAAATGGAATCTGTTTGATATTTATATAACATACCAGCTTAAAATCAAAGTACAAGCTGGTAGAATTCGCTTTTTTTCTTCAAAAAAACAAAACAGCAGTACGAAGTAATACTTCGTACTGCTGTAATAAGAAAGTGTCCACTTAGGACTTAGGATTATTCTTTAGAATTCTACTTTTGTACCATAGTACGCACAAGTAAGCAGCTGTTCCATTTCAGCCGGAGTGATTGGTCTAGGATTTGATCCTGTACAAGCATCACCTACTGCTAATTCAGAAATCGTTGCAATTTTTTCTTTGAATTCTTCTTCCAATACGCCAAATTCAGCCAAACTCTTCGGAATACCAAGAGATACATTATATGCATCAATTTTATCGCAAAGTGCTTGCACACATTCTGCATCTGTTCCTGTGATTCCTGCACTTCTTGCTATATCAGCATATCTGTCTTCTGCATTCTTTGCATTAAACTGAATAACATAAGGAAGATAGATTGCGTTTGCACATCCATGAGGAATATGCCCTGTAGAGAATGCAGCTCCTGTTTTATGAGCCATAGAATGGACAATACCCAGCAATGCATTGGTAAATGCCTGCCCTGCCATACACTGCGCATAGTGCATCTGCTCTCTAGCACCCATATCTCCATCAAAAGAACCTGGCAGATATTCAAATACCATCTGAATGGCTTTGATTGCCAGCGGATCTGTAAATGGTGAATTCAATGTTGATACATAGGCTTCTACAGCATGGGTCAATGCATCCATCCCAGTATGTGCCGTTAATGTTTTTGGCATTGTTTCTGCCAAGTCTGGATCCACAATGGCAATATCAGGCGTTATATTATAATCAGCCAAAGGATATTTTACTCCTTTTGCATAGTCCGTGATAACAGAGAACGCTGTTACTTCTGTTGCTGTACCAGAAGTCGATGGAATCGCTATAAATTGTGCCTTCTGTCTTAGTGTAGGGAATGAAAATGGTTGAATAATATCTTCAAAAGATGTTTCTGGGTATTCATAGAAAACCCACATTGCTTTTGCTGCATCAATTGGAGAGCCCCCTCCCATGGATATAATCCAATCCGGTTCAAATTCTCTCATCATTTCCGCACCCTTCATGACTGTCTCAACAGATGGGTCTGGCTCAACATTTTCAAAAAGGATGGTTTCTATTCCAGCTTCTTTCAGGTAGGCGACGGCCTTGTCAACAAATCCAAATTTCTTCATGGAACCACCACCAAGAACGAGAATTGCTTTTTTCCCTTTAATATTCTTCAGCTGCTCTAAAGAACCTTTTCCATAGTACATGTCACGTGGCAATGTAAATCTTAACATAATAATCCCTCTTTCTTACTTTCTTACAAATTGTTAAAATTTTAATTTTTTCTTATGCCTTCATATATTGCAAGTGGCGTGCCAACTTGTCGCAATCATCACGAATCGTTGCATTACTTCACTTATTCCTCTTTCTCCCTCTTGAGGCAATAAAAAAGTGTTGCCTTTTACAACTTCTTTGCGATAATTTGAGTTGCGAAAAACAACACTGTCGTATTTTACGACACTAGCCATAATCTTTCTTGCTAATATTTTAACGTTAAATCAATCCCAAAAGGCCAACCAAATCGCCCTCAAGTTATATCTTTCTTATATTTGTTGATTTTAGCGTGCAACGTACTTCTATTGACACCCAGCACATGGGCTGCTTTGGTAATATTCCCATCGCAATGGTTTACACATGAAAGGATTGCAATTTTCTCCCATTCTTCAAGGGTACTCATATCATAATAAATTTGATTTGAGACAACCACTGAATTTACGCTACCCTGACCCAAATCAGATTGTTGCTCGTCAAAATCAAAAGAAGTATTCCCATCCATATTGACAATATTCTCAATGCAGTTTTCCATTTCTCTAATATTCCCCGGCCATGGATATCGAAACAATTTTTCGTATATTTCATCTTTAACTTTTGGTATTGGCTTGCCTAGCTTAACCGCTTTCGTTTTTAAAAAGTGCCTAATTAAGAGTTCAACATCTCCTTCTCTCTCTCTAAGTGGTGGCACCAAAATCGGAATCACACTTAATCTATAATACAAATCATCTCGGAAGGTACCCTTCTCGATTTCTTTCTTCAAGTCTTTATTGGTCGCCGCAATAATCCGGACATCAGTTAACGTACATTTATTTCCGCCAAGTCGATTGACACAACCTTCTTGCAGCACCCTCAGAAGGCTAACCTGCATATCTAGTGGCATTTCACCAATTTCATCTAAAAAGAGGGTTCCACCATTTGCAAGCTCAAATTTCCCTGGATGGCCCCCTCTTTTCGCACCAGTAAATGCTCCTTCTTCATATCCAAACAACTCGCTTTCGATTAGACTTTTTGGGATTGCCCCACAATTAATCGCCACGAAGCTACCATTTCTTCGATTGCTATTGTTGTGGATTGCTTGGGCGATCAATTCTTTTCCAGTTCCACTTTCTCCCTGAATCAATACTGTAGACGGACTATCTGAAATATTTTTTGCTTGTTCTTTCAGCATGACAATCGTCTTACTTTCACCGATAATATCATCAAAGGTATAAGCAGCTGACATCCCAGTATACTTATTCACCATATTATAAACGTTTTGAATATCCTTAAATATTGCAACAGTACCAGTCAAAGCATCGTTTTTATTCTTGATGGAATAGACACTTAAATCAAACCGGTTTTTTTTCTGATTTCCTAAATATATGATTTCTTTATTTTCGTAAGATTTTTTTTCACGTAATTGCTGAATAATTCCATTCCAGTTTTCCAGCACTGACTGGGCCTTTTTATATAAAATTTCTTCTTTTTCTACTTCAAGCATACTAAACAACCGATTGTTGGCTGCTTTAATAATCCCATTTGGATTGGCAACAAAAAAACCAGAATTCATAGAATCCATTACGGTATTTAAGTATTCATATGCATCTCTCAATTCACCCTGGGTTTTTTCTATGGTCAAGTAGTTTTCAATTGATTTGACAGCTGCGATTACCAATCCAAGGGTGTGAGGATGAGCGGATTGTCTTCGACCAGTTAAGTTCAGGCATCCAATTTTCTCTCCATTTTCACTATGTATGACCGCAGCAGAACACGTCCAGATATAAAAAGCTTTGATGTAATGGTCCTCTCCCGAAGTCTGTATCGAACAGTCCTCTGCAAGTGCCGCCCCCATAGAGTTGGTTCCGACACTTTTCTCACTCATGTCAGCACCCACGATAATCCCTACACTTTCTTGGGCCTTAAGAATATCTTCATCACCAATAATTGTCAGCACGATTCCATCCGGATCTGTCAGATAAATAGAAAAACCCGAACCACGTAGCACATCGTAAAAGATATCCATAAACGGTTTTGCTATTTGAATCAAATCTTGGTTTTGATCCAAAACATCCGTCAATGCTTTTCCTCTTAAAATACGCTTAGGTCCAGGTATTTCCTTGGAAACCCCATATTCAGCTGATCTCTGATGGGATTTTTTAATTATTTCTTCATATTTTTCTGTTCCGTTCATTTCACTTTACCTCGTCAGATATCACAAGAAAACTCATTTTCTCTATTAAAACACAAAGAGGCAATATAAATCAACGTATAAATAACTTCCTCTGTACCTGTGACTTTACTTATTCAAAATTCCAGCTGTTCTCCACAGATTGACAACGCTTCTTTATCAGCCAATGCATCTAACACATCCACAGGCGAATACTTCCCGTCAATTTTGGTGCTTCTTTCGGTTGATAGCTAATAAATTTCCTATTTATAATGATATCGTCTTGTTGCATAAACAGCCATACTGGAATTCAGTACATTTAGAAGTCAAAATACTTATGAGAAATCACTCTTCAAAGATTGACATCAATCGTTCCGGTTCTGAAGCAAATAGCCCATATAATGGAATTGTAAGTTTTTCCACTTCTAGTCTTTTTTTTATTTCATCAAAAAAAACACCTGCGCCTATTTTCAAAGCACACTGGTTTATCACTTGAATCCAGTCCTCCGCTTGCGTCATTGATCCTCCCCATGGACCAGAACAGGTATAATTGATGCCGCAGCTTGGGCTCCCATCAATTCCGACAAAACCCATTATGTGGTATCGATTTGGATGGTTGATATATTCTTGTAATTGCTGAAAAAAAGGTTCTAGAATGCTCTTGCAATGGTTGCGAAAAAAAGGATTATCAAATTGTTCACTTACATGTCCCCATCGGTTTGATCCATACAAAGTAAATTCAGGGCACGGCAATTGTATTAATTGGATTCCGCTATCTAAAACCCTCTTTAGAAACTGGGTACGGAGGTTTTCTTCTTCCTGAATTTCCATGGCATTATCCATCTCAACTTTTGAACAAGTGTTCAAAATGCAGTGACTCACAAATATTATTTTTTTCATACTAAATCCTCCCCTCCAAAATATCCTTTTGGATGATTCGTTTCATCCCATCGATTGCGACCAAAATCGTTTCTTGATTCATTTCCTCATACGCCAAGATTGCACCTGCCCTGCATTGCCTAATCTGGGAAACAACAAAAAGAACCGCAGTCTCCATCTCCGAGGCCATCACATTACCACCTTTCCATGCTTCCCAACGTTCCAATAGTCTCGTTGCAATGGGCATCCCGTTAGGATCATGCTGCCCATAGAATGAATCTTTTGAGTGAGCAATACCCTCAATAAAATCATACCCCTTTTCTGCTGCCGTTAAAGATAAGGCAGCCACGATATGTCGATCTGCTATCGCTGGATACTCAGCTGGAATATACTGCAATGTGGTTCCCTCATCTCTCACAGAACCGGTTACGATAACACCTAGCAGAGATTCTTTCATGCTATCTTTACAAACACGTCCGCATGTTCCTATTCTAATAAAAGTATCTGCTCCACAATGAATCAACTCTTCCACTGCAATTGCTGCGGAGGGCCCCCCCATCCCAGTTGAAGTAACTGATACAGGGACACCTTCTAACGTACCGGTCCAAGTTTTGTGTTCTCGGTTATGCGCAACTAGAATTGGATTTTTTAGAAAACGAGCAATCGTATCTGTACGAAAAGGATCTCCTGATAAAAAAACATATCGTCCCACATCACCTTCACCGCATTGAATATGGTACTGCTTATCGTTTTGATTCTTTACTTCTTTACATTCCATTACATTACACCTCTATCTTCAGCCTCTTCAGCAAATCATTAGCGCCTTCCTCAATGGTTACAATATCAGATTTCAAATCGAGTGATTGAAACAGTCTACTGATATATGGCTGTTTCAGCATCGCTTGATTTAGCATCTCTGCATTCCAAAATATTTCTTTTGACGTACCACTCCCCAATATTTTTTTGTTGGCCATGACAACTATATGATCAAAATTTTTTGCAACAAATTCCATATCGTGGGAAATTGTAATCAAAGTCTTTCCTTTTTCTTTCAACCAAATCAACATCTCTGCAAGTTTCTTGTTACCATTCAAATCTTGCCCCGCTGTGGGTTCATCGAATATCAATACGGGACAATCAACGGCGATTACTGCAGCAATTGCAATAAACTTCCTCATCGAAAAAGATAGATTGAACGGATTTTCCTCTGCAAATTCGTGAATTCCAGCAATCTTTAATGCTTCATCTACTCTATGAGAAATTTCCTCTTGCGTAAGCCCCCGTGACTTCAAACCATAGGCGACTTCTGCACGTACTGTAGAATGAAAGATTTGATCATCAGGGTTTTGAAATACATAACCAACGATTCTTGATAGTTTTGCGGTAGTGTGCTCCTTTGTATTGAATTCTCCAATCATAACACTTCCTTGCGTTGGACGAAGCAATCCATTTAGCATTTTAACAAGTGTTGTTTTCCCAGCACCGTTTTGTCCGACAATTGCTAAGTTTTCCCCTTGTTCAATATGAAGGTTAATTCGATCTAGTGCTAAGAATCCACCAGTATATTCATAGCTTACATCATTGATTTGAAGGAATGACACCTGAATCACCTCCTTTTTTATGAATGAGTCGTTTCAGCTCCTCAACAGCCTGTTTCTCAGTAATAGGTATCGACGCAAGGGAAACTTGATTTTCTTTTAGAATTCCTCCTAAAATTGCCATTTGAGGCAGCTGTACACCGCGTTCCAATAAGGTTAGATCAGAAAACACCTGTTCCACTGCTGCTTTCCCAATCAATTCGCCTTTGTCCAGAACTAAAATTTCGTCAGCATATTCAGCCAATAAGTCTACTTTATGTTCAACTAGAACAACTGTCTTTTTTTCTTTTTTTAAATTTTCTATAATTTGAAATACACCTTCTGTGCTTTCAGGATCTAGCTGAGACGTTGGCTCGTCGATGAGATAAAGATCTGGATTCATAACCAAAATAGAAGCCAGCGCAACTCTCTGTTGCTGCCCTCCAGACAACGCGAATGGACTTTTTTCCGCTAGGCTTAACGTATTTGTCTTTTCCATTACATCCACCACACAGTCCTCAATAAGACGTGGATCCACACCTAAATTTTCTAATCCGAAAGCGATTTCTTCATAAACTGTGTCTTTAATTCCACTGATTTGATTAAATGAATTTTGAAACACATAACCAACGCGAAACCCATCTCCCTTTTCAAAAATCCCGCTTGGACTCTGCCCGTTTACTTGTATTTCTCCATCAATTTGACCCTTGAAGAATGACGGTGCCAACCCACCTATTAGCGCACAAAGAGTTGTTTTTCCTGATCCATTTGCCCCAATCACACCATAAAATTTCCCTTTTTCTAATTGAAATGTCATATTTTTAATAGAAGGAACTTTGGCAAGAGGATAGGTATAAGTAACATTTTTAAAATCTACAATATGCTCCATATAAGAATCCTTCCTCCAATCACTATCAAGGTCATAAAAATCGCAGCTGTCATAGCAATTTTTTCACATCCTCCAGGTTCCACAACCAATAAATGTGTTTTTTTGCATTTCGCTTCAAATCCTCTTGAGATTAACGCCAATGCTCTTTCGTCACTACTGATCAGCGCACTTAAAATCAAAGGTACAATTAACGGAAAAAATGCTTTTGCTCTCACTAGAATGTTGCCTTCTGTCTCAATACCTCTTGATTTCTGAGCATTCATAACGGTTGTCATATTTTTGCTTAGTTGCTCTATCATTTGCATTGTGGACAAAATCACATAAGCAGCTTTGTAATGCATCCCCTTATCTTCCAGTGCCCTGGCTATTTCTTTCATTTGAGTCGTTTCAAAAAGCCACAAAAAAGCTCCCGCGATATTCAAAATAGAAAAGCTTAGATGTACACCCGTATATAGTCCAGTCTGATATATTCTAATCCATCCCAATTGGTAGAGCAAATCGCCGCCAGGCACAACAAAAGTTTGAACAATTAATATGATTCCACTGATGTACACCACACGTTTCATCGATTTCATAAAGCGAAAGAAAACACCACTTGCTCCAGACAGGATCAAGGGAATCAGCAACCAGGGTATCAGTAGAACGGGAATATTCCATATGATAATTGAAGATAGCACCAAAGAGCAAATCGAATATAACATCACCATCCAAAGTTTAGTTGTTGGATACAGCGCTGCCAAAGAATTGTTTTTTTTAATCTGAATTTTTTCTGTCCACATGGTATTCACACTCCAAAAAGGGTGTATCAAAAGAAACAAAAGTCTGATTTTGATACACCCAGATTAAATTATTATTTTGATTTTTCCTTTATAAAGTTTTCACCACATCCAAACTTAATTAGATTTCGTTCTGGAATAACTCTTATTACAAAGAATGAAATAAAGTATGAGATAATTCGATCAACTACATTAAACAATCCGTTGCTTCCAATTACAGATACCCATATGTTTGTCCCAGTCGCCATAAGCATTGCTGTAGCTAGTGAAGCGCCATCTCCTGTAACGCCTCCATAAACGTAAACTACAATTGGTGCTGCTACGATAATAGAAGTTAAAGACATCAAAATCATAGACACAAACCACTTTCCCCAGTTGCTAAACATGTTCTTACGGGATAAGAAACCAGTCACAAGTCCCACTGCAACATTAACTGGTATGAATGCTAGATTCACAGGATTGGCAATACCAGTTACCACATTTGTTGCCAGTCCGATTGTTGCTCCTACCCAAGGGCCACATAGCATAGCACCAAAGATAGTTCCAATAGCGTCAAGGTAGAAAGGCAGCTTCAATAAACTCGCCAATTGACCACCAACGAAGTTTACCGCAACTGCAATAGGAATAATGAGAAGTGCAAGAAGCGTAAAATCAGTTTTGATTGAGTATTGTTTTTTTTCAGTCATGTTAATCCTCCTAATATTTTTACTTTATCTTGATATATGATTTAGTCTTCTTGTGGCAAATACCACAAGAGACAAAAATCCACATAAAAATGTAATTCCAATATACACGTTCACGATAAATATCTTATTGGATGCCACACCCATCATCGGTTGAAACAAAACTCCCCCCAAATTGGATGAAAATGTAATCAACGAAAAAGCTGCTCCAGTGCGGCCTGGAAAAACTTTGCTAGCGAGAAAACCCAATGAGGGATATAAGGGCGCAAATGCAGCACCAACAATGAAAAATCCTAAAAGCTTCCATTGTGCTTCTGGGATGAGGATAATCCAAATCAAGCCTATCGTTGCACTAGACAAACATGGTATCAAAACCTTTTCAACTTTTGAAATTCTACTGCATAGCAATCTCCCACCAATGCTAGCACACCAATATATAGAAAGTGCCATAGCCCCAAGTTGTGGTACCTCAAGAAACTCAAAATATACACTAGCCCAATATGTAAGTGCGCTCTCACTTGCAGTCATAATCACGATGATTGCCATATATAACAGCATCCACGGGCTACGCAGAAGATGAAATACATGTAACTTCTCATTTCTCAAATCTTCAAATAGTCTTGTTTCATTACTGAGTTGAGATTGGGGAAATTTTATAAAATACAAAATCGTTATGATGCAAATCAACAGGATAAAACCATAAGCAAGACGATATTTTTCCATCCCTAATGCGACATGAACAAGAATCGGAGACACCATAGCCCCTACACTGAACAATGCTTGATTTAATTGCAATTTTTGACCAGCTTTATCTTGATTAATATCAGCGGTCATTGCAATCATCACACATTCTGTTCCGCCAATCCCTATACCGTACATTAAGAATCCCATCGCTGTGATATAAAAATGGGAAGATAGCATAATAGCAGATGAACCAAAACAGACTATCAATAAAGCTAGGATTGCTATTTTTTTGCGCCCTACCCGATCAGATAATTCGCCAAAGACTAAAACCATTAGCATAGGCCCTGCATACAAAGCACTCACTAGAATGGCCATTTTGTTATCACTAGCATGAAATGATCGCGCTATATTGTTGACCAACAACTGATTTGCCGCATAAAAGCTTCCCATTGCTACAAATATAAGATAAAGAACAACATTCAATTTGCCCACATTCAAAGTTCTTTCATCCTCCCATCTGTAATGATTTTAAATAATGATTCGTCATAATCATTATATTTTTTGATCTTTTCATATATTGATAAATTTTGGACAATATCATTATAATAAATGCGACCCAAAAAGTAAACACGTTTATTTTACAAACGTGTTTACTTTTCCCCTTTTTATTCTTTCAATAAAAAACCTCCTACAAATGATATGTAGGAGGTTTTGCATGACTATTTTCTGAAGTGAATTGCTGTTATTTCTGACGTTGAATCAATTGAAATATTGGAAATATGAAGGGGTAGTCCCAGTTCTTCTGATACGACGTCTTCCAATTCAACTCGTATCATTTTATAGAAAACTTGTCTATTATGCTCCACAAGGCTTATGTTTTTTTCTTCTTGAAGCAAAGTTTGCTCATATGCGGTGTAGAACTGAACCAAGGCTACTTCAATTTGGTCATCATGGAGAAAAATTTTTACATCAGCAGGACCTTTCCCTGAATACTTTTTTACGATTGCAGAAAACTGTCGTTTCATATTGGCTTCATGTAATTTCCAATCACCACTATAAAATGTAGTATGTAGTGGTGTTTCCGGCAATACAAGTGTAGCAAATCGTTTTAGTGCAACGTCCAATTCTTCCAAATCAATTGGTTTAATAATATATTTGCTAATTCCAATATCAACCGTCTTCACAATTGACGAAGCATCCTTTAGTGCCGATGTTACCACAATTGGATTTTGATATCCGTTTTTTCGGATTTTTTCAATCAGCTCCATTCCGCTTAGGTCAGGAAGCAATAAGTCGGTAATGATTAAATCTGGCTTATACTCTAAAAATCGTTGCAACCCTTCTTGTCCGTTTTTAGCTGGAATTACTTTCCGAAATCGTCGCTTTAAAAAACGAAGCATCGGTTCCATGGTATCCTGCTCATCCTCAACGTATAATAGTCTCAAATTATATTTATCACCGCCATTGGTATCCACAATCTCACCTCCTAGTGATTATTTATGCTTCGGTCTGATAGAGAGGAAGTGTCAACACGCAACAAACGCCATCATTCAAATTTTCGAAATGGATGGTCCCGCCCATATGATCTTCAATCATAATTTTTGACATGTACAATCCAATGCCTGTTCCTTTTCCAAGCGTTTTTGTTGTAAAGTAGGGTGTAAACATTTTTTCCAGCACCTCACTCTTGATCGGATTTCCGTTGTTGCATATTTTTAGAGTCAAAATGTCAGAAGAACATTCTGTATCAATCCAAATATTTTTTTGCAAGAGACCTGATTCTTCTAGTGCTTCTTTTCCATTATTCACAATATTGGATACTACTTGCGAGAACTCGTTTTCATATCCAATCACAAAAGCAGATTCAGGGATATTAGTTTTCACATGAATTCCATTTGCTTGAAGCGTTTCTTCCATCAATTCCAAAATAAATTCCGTCGATTTTTTTACTGAAAACGGTATTTCTTCTTTTGACGGGCTCAAATAATTCATAAAATCATCAATGGTATTTGACATCTTTCCAATGATTTGTTTGGCTTTTCTCACAGATTCTTCTAAGTACTGTTCATCCAGTTCACCATAAGAAAAAGAATCCTTCAGCTCAGACAGAATGATGCTGATAGAATTTAAAGGTTGCCGCCACTGATGCGTAATATTGCCGATCATCTCGCCCATTTTAGCAAGACGTGATTGATAAATCACAACTGCATCTTTTTGTCTGTTTTTCTGAACTTCCTCATTGACCATATTTTGTAGTTTGCAATTAAATTCCTCAAGTTGTTGTAAAGATTCTTTTAGAGTTTCTGCGTTTTCAAATCGCTCTATAGAGATTTGTTCTATGGCAAAGACCGCATGGTTAGATGCCTTCTGGGTTTTTTGCACTGCACTTATGAGTAGTGCATCATCAGCAAAAGAGCCCCGATCATTTGTTTCCATATTTTTAATTAGATCACGAATTACCGTTTTGAGGGTATGAACGGATTTGATGAATGCGCCAAGATCATCTTCCCCTTTTAATAATTCTATTGGTATCTCCTGGGTGAAATCACCAATTTCAATATATCGTAGTTGTTCTGCGGCTTGATCCATCGTTACGGATACTCTTCGTGCAAAAGCATACGCCACAGCAATGGATATTGCTATCCCAATTAAAGTCAAACCAACGATAATAACACTTAGGTTCTCAACTGGTTGAAAGACTTCCTGATAGGGAGCAGATAAAACTAGAATCCAACCATTGGTAAGCTTACTGTAACTAATCATTTCCATTGTCTTTTGATGGGTATACGTAATGCTTCCATAAGAATCTTCCAGGATTTTTTCCTTCATCCCAGAATCATCTCCGTCGTTTATAGCTTTTAGAAATCCGATTTCTTGAAAATCAGGTTCCACAATGACGCTTCCGGCTTCGTTCAACAAAAAAGCATATCCATCTGGATAAATCACCATATCATCAATGGTATTTCTTATGGTTTCAAAATTCAAGTCCATTCCTACGACACCAATAACCATGTCGTCAATAATAATAGGCATCACATAAGAAATAGCAGTAACATCCAATCCCAGCTCTTCATAGGGCTCATACCACATTGGTTTTTTTTCATCCATTGTCCGATATAGGTACTCCATAGCTTGATTATTTGGATCCAAAAATTCTGGTGTATTCGGATAAACGGCCCATCCTTCTGCATGTTCAGGTGCGTAAGTCGATACCGTCTCTGGTGTAACTTTATGGAATTCTCCATTTCCAGACAAATCTTCATACCAAATTTCATAGGCTTTTCCTGTTACAGCAGGATTTAGTGTGAAGTAGATGCCAAGCATGGTCTCATTTCCATTTGCAAATCGACTCATAATCGGTTCGAAAGTATTTAAATACCCTTCAAGATAATCTGGATTTTCTTTGAATTGTTCTGTGTCAAAAGTCGCTAAAATAATATCATAAATTGAATTCACTTGGCTTTCTGTGCGCTCAAATGTCTGACTAAATTCATTGGCATAGCTTCTGGAAATATAGGTTAATTTACTATTTGCTTCTGCTTTTACATATTTTGATCCCTGATACAAGCTGAACCCACCCACTAGAAAAGCCGTAAAGACACAGCAACCAATAATAATTCCCATTATTTTTGAACTGATCCGTTTCAATCCCATCACCTCAAAGATTCCTTATTTCTTTTTGCATCCATTATACTTGATTCCGATTGTATTCTCATCTATTTTTATGTGAGATGTTTTATATGTATGAAAACTGCCAAGCAAATCTACTCGGCAGTTTTCTCAGATAGTTATGGTTTCAGTATTCACTTAAATTTTTTAAAAAGAATCGTCCTGATAGACTTTCTCCCCTTCAAACATCGTAAGTAGAACTTTGGATTTGCTGATTTCTGATGAATTGATTTCAAATAAATTCTGATCAAGTATCACTAAATCTGCAGATTTTCCTACTACAATAGATCCGCAAACATCCTCAAGAAAATATGCGTACGCTCCATTATACGTTGTACTTTCAATCATATCCTCTAGACTTGCTTTTTCTTCAGGCCACAATGGCTCTTTATATTTTGGATCTTCTGGGTTTGCCGCGACATATGGAAGAAGTACATCTGGCGTTGTTCTTGTCACACCCAATTCGATAGCCTGCAATGGATCTGGTGGATTGGTAACTGGGAAGTCACTAGCAGATACAATGGTTACGTTATGATCCAGAAAGCTTTGGATTGGGTATTCTTTTTCTGCCCTTTCCAAACCTAAGAACGGAAGTTGTAATTCATAATAATAATCGTCTTTCTCTGCCCAATATGGATTAGGCACCGCAATAATACCTAACTTTTCAAACCGTTCATAATCTTGATCATTGACAAGCTGGACGTGAGTAATTCCATTTCTATAATCATCTGCGCTGTTTTGTTCCTCTGCATAAGCAAATGCATCTAATGCCTCCGATACTGCTGCATCTCCAATGGCATGGACATGGATTTGAAATCCTGCTTTTTCCGATTCAGCAAATGCCTTATTCAAAATATCTGGCTGCCACAACGGCTCCGAACGGTAGTCGGCTGGTTGTTCTGCCCCTTCTGCATAAGGTTCTTCCAAATATGCGGTAGTGCCTTCAATGACACCATCCATAAAGAACTTAATATTTGTCATCTGAAATAAATCGCCTGCATTATCATTTGGTTGTGCTTCAACAAACTTAGCTAATTGTTCCCCATAATCTGCTCCTGGATCGGTTGCGTATGCACCTCGAATTCTCATGGTTAATTTACCGTCTTTTGCAAGATTCTTATATGCTTCGATGGCATTTCCCCCAACCGGAAGCAATGCATCAAAAGAACCAGTATATCCCAATGAATTTGCCATTGCCTGGTAGAACAAAATTCCTTCTTCATACTCTTCAACTGAATAATCAGGAAGTTCACCCATTACAAGTTCCGCTGCTCCCTCTCGCAAAACGCCAGAAGGTTCTCCTGTCACAGCATCATGTTGAATAATACTATTTGCCGATGGATTCGGGGTATCTGCTGTGATATTGCCAATTTCTAATGCTTTACTATTGACCCACAAAGAATGATGTCCCCCATCATAAAGAGCAATTGGAATATCCATTCCAAGGCGATTACAAATATCATCCAAATCTTTTTTGTTCGGTCCTGCGGCACCAAATACTGGATCAACCCACCCGCTTCCTTTGATTGCAGTGGCATCTGGGTTTTCTTTCATAAATGCTTCAATTATGGACAAATACTCTTCTAAATTTTTGCCTTCCGCAATGTCACAAGAAAAAACAAGTTCTGTTCCAGCTTGTGCATGCCCATGTCCTTCAAAAAAAGATGGCATCACCATACGCCCTTCTAGGTCTAAAACTTCTGTTTTATCACCCACAAAATCCGCCACTTCTTCAGCCGTACCTACAAATATAATCGTTCCGTCTTTTACTGCAACAGCTTCAGCTAAACTTTGATTCTCGTCTTCCGTATAGATATATCCATTTGTTAAAACCAAATCTGCCGTTTGGTTCGCGTTGCCTGAACATCCTACAATGACCAACGACAACAATAAAACCAGAACAATTCCAATTTTCTTTTTCATCAAACAAAACCTCCTTCATAATAAAAAAAGACCAGCACAAATAAAACTTTGTGCCGGTCTATTAAAAGCGCATAATCCGTTATGTCTTTCAATCGCTCCCGGGTACGAACTATATGAATCGTGCTTTTTCTGCATCACTTCTGCTATCAGATAAAGCTTTTATGAATTAAATCTACCACAGCTCTATCTTAGTGTCAAGGCAAATCCCTCCTTTGAATCTAAAAGTACAACACAATTCATTTTAAGCGAAATATCCTATAAAGTTTTCTATAGAATATCGATAACTTCTCCTTCTAAAGCTTTGTTCATGCTACGGACAGCACAAAATTTTCCACACATAGAGCAGGTGCCTTCGTGTTCGGGTTTTCTGTCTTCACGGATTCTTTTTGCTTTTTCGCCGTCAATCGCACATTCCCATTGAGTCTCCCAATCAAATGCCTTTCTCGCTTCGGACATCCGATCATCAATCTGACGGGCTCCCTTTACACCCTTTGCAATATCTGCCGCGTGAGCAGCTATCTTTGAAGCGATGATTCCTTCTTTCATATCATCTACTGTAGGAAGCGCCAAATGTTCAGCCGGCGTTACATAACAAAGAAACGCAGCGCCTGCACTTGCAGCAATGGCTCCCCCAATGGCAGAAGTAATATGGTCGTAGCCAGGTGCGATATCCGTAACCAATGGTCCTAATACATAAAATGGCGCACCTCCACAGACGGTCTGCTGAATTTTCATATTTGCAGCAATCTGATCAATGGGCATGTGCCCAGGTCCTTCAACCATCACTTGAACATCTCTATCCCATGCTCGTTTTGTCAGTTCCCCAAGCCGAACGAGTTCTTCAATTTGACACACATCAGAAGCATCTGCTAGGCAGCCTGGTCTGCAAGCATCACCTAATGATATAGTCACATCAAACTCCCTGCAAATCTCAAGAATCTCATCATAATACTCATAAAAAGGATTTTCTTCTCCTGTCATGCACATCCATGCAAAAACAAGAGAGCCACCTCTTGATACAATATTCATTTTTCGATTATGATTTTTGATTTGTTCAATGGTCTTACGAGTAATGCCACAATGCAACGTTAAAAAATCCACGCCATCTTCGGCATGAGATCTTACAACATCAATAAAATCTTTTGCGGTCAATGTATTTAAATCTCGTTGATAATGAATCACAGAATCATAAACCGGTACGGTTCCTATCATAACAGGACATTCTGAGACAAGTTTTTTCCGAAAGGGTCTTGTGTCGCCATGAGAAGATAGGTCCATAATGGCATGTGTTCCCATCGTTACAGCTTTCATTACTTTTTCCATCTCAAGTTCATAGTCTTTACAATCTTTCGAAACTCCTAAATTTACGTTGATTTTTGTTTTCAACATGGATCCAACACCTTCAGGATTGATGCCTTTGTGATTTTTATTTGCGCAAATCACAACCTTTCCAGATGCTACAAGTGGCATTAGCTCTGCCACCTCCATGTTTTCTTTGTTTGCAACAATTTTTAGTTCTTCCGTAACCATTCCTTTTCTCGCTGCATCCATCTGTGTCGCATATTGATTGATCATATTCTTTCCTTCCTGCCTATATTCCACATGTGATCAAGAGGACCATTACCTTTACCTAGGTTTATCCTCGATTGTAACCCTCTTGTTACATACACCTTGGCATTTTCAATGGATAATACTAATCCCATTCCGCTTGCTAAGTTTGATGCGATTGCACTGGATAAGGTGCAGCCTGTCCCATGGGTATTCAAATGATCAACTCGCTCTCCATAAAACCACATATGGCTTCCATTTTGATATAGTAAGTCGTTGGCACCATTTTCATCATGCCCTCCTTTACAAAGAACTGGACAGGAAAATTCATTGCTAATGATTTCTGCTGCTATTACCATGTCGCTACGCGAAAATATCTTGACTCCCGAAAGAATTTCAGCTTCCGGAATATTTGGAGTGAGTAATGTTCCTTTGCATAATCCTATATGCTTCATCACTTCCAAAGCACTATCATCAAGGACCTTTGTGCCGCTGGTAGTACTCATTACTGGATCAAATACGATATTATGCGCTTGGTAGAACCATAACTTTTTCAATATTACCGTCATCAATTCTTTTGATCCTACCATGCCTATTTTTACTGCATCCGGAAAAATATCTGTAAAAACACAATCAATCTGCTGTTCTAAGAATTCTGGGGTAACCTCCATAACTCCAGTAACACCGGTTGTATTTTGTGCCGTGAGTGTAGTAATTGCACTCATTGCATAAACACCATGAGCGGTCATCGTTTTGATATCTGCTTGAATTCCGGCGCCTCCACAAGAATCACTTCCTGCGATTGTTAATGCTGTTTTCATCTTATCTCCATTCTGCTTTTCAGCTTCATTTCGCATTCATTTTATAGAGCGGTATAAGGTGGTGCCCCCAATCTACCGCTTTTACGATTTTCAAACTTGCTTATTTGTAAGCAAGTTTGGCCATTTTCACAAAGCTTTCACCCTCAATTACTGTATCATAACTCGTGGTACTGATTGCTTGAATCGCTTCCCACTGCGCTTTACTAAAATCGTCATATACCCCAACAGTTTGAAATCCAATGGCATTTCCCGTTTGAATTCCATGTAGCGCGTCTTCAAAGATCCAAGTTCTCCTCGGGCAAGTGTTCATAGCTGTAGCTGCATCCAAGTATATTTTAGGATTCTCTTTTCCAACTCCTACTTCCGAGCAGGTAAAAATTTGATCAAAATATCTATCAATTCCCAGTCGTTTCAAAGCTGGTTCGATGTTTCTACGGTCACTTGATGTTGCAACCGTTAATTTCCATCCCGATTGTTTCAGATAATGCAAGAGTTCCTCCATTCCTGGTTTCAATTTCACCTGATTTCGATAAAAATCTGCGACGGTTTCATCAATGCCATCAATGATTTCAGTCTCCGACAAGGAAAGCTCATATCTTTTTTGCAGATATGCTGCGCCTTCCTGCATTGTCATCGAAAACATTCTTTTTCCAAGATTTCTAGAGCCCTCAATCCCCAGTTTTTTCAAAAAAAGATAGCCTGCTTCATTCCAGATTGACATAGAATCCAAAATCGTTCCATCTAAATCAAATATAGCTCCAAAACGAGAAAAGCTTTCTGTTTTTTCTCTTAACGCTTCGGCTGATTTTTGAATATTTTTTTCAGCGAAAAGACCACTTATTATGGCAACTCCATAAATACCAGTGTCCTTTAATCCTTCGATGTTGTGGATTCCAATGCCACCAATTGCTACAATTGGAATTCTTACCGCATTGCAGATTTGTGATAGCGTATCAAAGCTCACCTCCACTGCATCCGCCTTGGAGTTGGTGGGAAAAACTGCTCCCACACCAAGATAATCCGCTCCATTTCTTTCCGCTTCAATGGCTTGTTCTAATGTCTGAACGGAAACACCAAGTATTTTTTCCGTTCCAATGCGACTTCTTGCATCCCTTGCCGCTATGTCACTTTGTCCCACATGGACTCCATCAGCATTTACTTCCAAAGCGATGTCAACATTGTCGTTAATCACAAAAGGAACACGATATCGATTGCAAAGCTCTTTCAAATCTTTTGCTTCTGCTAAGAATTCTTTATATCCTAATTCTTTTTCCCGAAGCTGAACAAAAGTCACACCACCAAGGATGGCCGCTTCAACTTGATCAGAAAGATGCCCTTGACCAAGCCACGTTCTATCAGTAACCGCATACAGGAGCAAGTCTTCTTTATCGAATTTCATACCTTGCACCTTTTTCTAGTTTTTCCCCATCCATATGATAGATTGCATCAATGATTCGATTGCGGTATGTTGCGTTTCCGTCAGTTTCAACCATGTTTTCCCATCCAATTTCTCCAGCCAATCCCATGGCACATACCGCAGCTGCCGTAGCTTCTAATGGGTTCTTTGGATTTGCCGATAAAAACGCTGTAATCAATGCCGAAAGTTGACAGCCTGTCCCTGTAATTCTAGCCATTTCAGCTCTGCCATTTCTCACTACAAAGCACCGCTTTCCATCTGATATCAAATCAATTGCTCCAGTCACTACAATAATGCTTTCGGACTGAATTGCAAACGATTGCACAAAATCAAGGGTTTGATTCAGCGCTTCTTCCGTCACAACATCGGTCACGTTTGCATCGACACCCTTTGTACTGCCACTTCCAGAAGCTAATGTCTTGATTTCAGAAATATTACCTCTGATTACATCAAACCGAACCGATTCCATCAGCTGAAGTGCGGTGTCGGTTCTCAATCTACTTGCACCAACACCTACAGGATCTAGCAATGCCACATGTTCCAGCTCATTCGCTTTTTTACCTGCCAAAAACATTGCCGGAATCGTTTGTTGATTCAATGTCCCAATATTAATATTTAGACCACTGCAAATCGACGTGATATCCTCTACGTCCTCCACTTCATCGGTCATAATCGGGCTTGCACCACAGGCAAGCAATACATTCGCCACATCATTCACCGTTACGTAATTTGTAATATTGTGAATAAGGGGTGCAGCTGCACGAACATTTTCCATGCATTCTTTTAACATAAATTCTCCTTTCACAAATACAAACCAAAGATATGTCATTCGTACTTCATTTGATATTTTCAGCACAAAAAAACTGCACGTACACCAATGAAAGCATACATGCAGCACTCTAAGCTAAGTATATCCCTACGTTGGCATTATCCAAATCAGGTTACGGGTCTAGACAAAATAGTCTACTCTCAGCCTGCTTTTCGCAAGCTCCCCTTGTATTTAACGATATTATACTCCTTCAAATCATAAGAAGCAAGTTTTGATTCTTTATACGGTTCGCTGATAAATTGCTTGTTCCATCCTACTTTTCAATTTGACAAAGTATTCTTCAAGACGATTTAAGTCAATAGAAGAAAGTTCTCCATCCAATGCATATCGCTCCATTGAGAGAATCATATTGACCCCTTCATCAAACCTTAAGTTGGCAGTAGAGCCCTTTAATCTATGTAATTCTTGATAAACGAGTTTTCCATTTCCTGCTTCAATTTGACTTTTGATATCCGTAAAATGTTCATTTAATTGGAGATAAAACTGATCCATCAATAGCATAGCTTCTTCCATGGTAAAACCTTCTTGGAGGAGTAACTGAATTGGATTAGCGGATTCTTTTTGTCCCATTGAGTCTTTGCTAGTTTCTAGCTTTCGCTTCGAGGGCTTGCCTTCTTCCAATAAAATAGACGACTGCGCGAAAGGCTCTTGCTTCATACTTTCTGTGTCATTCTCTTTTTCTGTTGAAACCGCATCCTGTTTTTGGGTTGGAGATGAATCTTGCTTTTCCGTTAATATTTGATCTAAAATCTGGACTAATTTATCTATTTGGATTGGTTTTGTTACGACTTCATCAAATCCAATCACATCCAATTCTGCCTTGTTAATGCCTAATGCATCTGCAGTCAGTGCAATAATAGTAATAGGATTCTTCTCAGTCTCCATATTTCGAATCTTTTTCGTCGCTTCCACTCCATCCATAATTGGCATATGCAAATCCATAAATACTAGTTCAGGTTTTTCTTTTCGATAGATGTCCACAGCTTCCTCTCCATTATTTGCAAAAACCGCTTCAATATCATGACGTTTCAACAATATTTCAATTAATTGCCGATTGATCCCATTATCTTCTGCTACTAATACTTTTCCATCATATTTTTTTAACACAATTTGTTCAGAACCCTCTAGCTTGTTGAAATAGTATCGAGACAACATTTTTGTCACTTTTGAGGTATAGAGAGGCTCACTAATGTAATCATTTATCAAGCTCTTCTCCTCTTGGCTAAGCAAATTAATATCTCCTACAAAAACTACTGGGACTGGGTAATTGTCTTTGATAAAGGAAAGCCGATCAATCAGATCATAGTTATAAAACACAAAAATCATATCTAAGTTCTGATATACAATTTGATCAAAATCTTCAATAATCTCTCCGTACTCTCTCAAATAATGAACAATTTGACCTCTAGTAATTGGACAAGTGGTTTCCTTGCAGCATACTCCAAATCTCATATCCCATTGATTCGTGAGATTCTCTGCAATGCTGGAATGATCAATACAATTTATGGTCGTAAATCGAAAACAACTCCCTTTTCCAAGTTCACTTTCTAGTTGAATATGACTCCCCATAGCTTCCACAAATTTTTTGGAGATAGCCAACCCCAAACCTGTACCTCCAAACTTTCTGACAATACCTTCCTCTGCTTGTTCAAAGGAATTGAAGATGTGTTTCTGATTCTCTTTTGAAATACCAATTCCATTATCAGCAACTTCAAAAGAAAGCTCCACTTCCTTGTCATTCATTTGTATGACTTTTATTGTTAGTGACACAATTCCACCTTGGTCAGTAAATTTAATTGCATTGGCAAGCAGATTGGAAAGTACTTGTTTGATTCGAACTGGGTCACCAAAGATAAATTTAGGAACATGCAAATCTGCCTCATAATCCAATTTTATTTCTTTTTCTTGTGCCTTAATATTGTACAATTCTATGATTTCTTCAAATAATTCATTTGTGTTAAAGCTCACATTTTCAAGTTTAAAACTATTACTTTCGATTTTAGACAAATCTAACACATCATTCACAATACTCAGAAGAGAATTTCCGCTTCTTGTAATTATGTCTGCCTGCTCTTTTTCGCTATCATTTAACGTTGGTGAAGATGCCAAAATCTCAGAAAACCCAATAATTGCATTGAGGGGTGTTCTAATTTCATGACTCATGTTTGTCAAGAACATAGTTTTGGCAATATTCGCCTGCTCTGCGTCATATGCCAGTTTTGACAACTTGATGTTCATGTGAAAAAACTGTTTTCCCAAGTAATATCCCAAAAAAATTATAGTAATCATAACCCCTATGCTAACCGCCCATTCAATGGCATAAAACAATTCTTTCTGTCTCTCGATATTTTTATGATAGGTATCTGCCTCAATTTTACTTTCGTAGATAATTCGACTTGCATTTTCATGCATTCTTACAAAATGTGGTTTAAAGAATTTAATAAACTTTTCAATTTCATCTTGTTTTTGCATTTGTCCCATTACATCACCAGATTCAGCGGCAGCATCATACGCATCAATCAAAATGATTAATTGATCCAGTTTGATTAGAGTTTCATCTAATTTAGGACTAATATCAATTGCTTCGATGTTATACTTGATTTCTTCAGTAGGCACATAATATATTTTTTCCTCGTAGTTTTCTGTTCCAACGATATTAAGCTCAATATGATGAGTAATATTTCCCCCATTATTTAGCGTATGAAATGACATTTTAAGATGGTTGACTTCCTTTGTTATTTCTCTTCTCTTAATGTCTGCATATTCTGGATTTTTCATCAAAGAAATTTCATAGATATCACTCTCAATGGAAATTAAATGATTTAAGATGTAAGTGCCTATTGCAATTTCCTTGTCTTTATTTTCTATCTTTTGATCCAAACCATTAAATATATGCATAAAAATACGATTTACACCGATAATGGCAGCAAATCCAATCGCCAATACCACCGCAAAAATGATTAAGTTGTTGATTCCATCCAGCCTTTTGATACTCATTCAAACTCCACTCCATCAATGCTTACCTTGTCTGCTTCTTCTAAAAATCCATACTTTTCAAAAACTTCCTTACCATGTTCCGATGACGCGAACGCCATAAAATCTTTGGTTAATTCAGGGTATTTTGAACAACTGGTCAAATTTAAAATCAGCATTTTTTTCTGAGCATATGCTTCATCGATTGTAATTGCATCGACAAAGTCTTTGTTTTCATCCCAAACTGAAGTGGCATACCAGTTGATACAAATATCTGCATCTCCATCCGCAATTGCTTCAGTTAATTTCCTTGAATCCGCTGTCATATAGATGACATTGTCAACAACTGCATCATAATTTCCATATTGAGCCAATACTTTTTTTGTTTCATTTCCAACGCTTCCGCTTTCTGAGTTGCCGATGACGACACGATTGGATTTATCTGACAGTTGGCTCAAATCACTGGTAAACCCCAATGGATTACCTTCTGCCACCATAAGCGCCGCTTTATTATATCCCACCAAAACCGCATCTAATAAAAGTCCATCACCCAAATTTTCTTTACGATAAGAATAAGATCCGGGCATATATAAATCCCCTTGTTGACTGTTTTTCAGACTATCATAAAGATCTTGAGATCCGCCTTGAATAATGTCGATTTTGCAATTGTGCTCTTCTTCAAATTCAACAACCAGCTCATTGATTGGTTTTACCATGGTAATACCAATATAAAACAAAAGCTCTGGTTTCTCCTTTTCTTTACAAGCTGACATTTGAAGCACCATCAAAACTGCTAAAAATACAACAGTCAATTTTTTCATCATTCGTCTTCCTTCTCCTTATTCTTTTCATAGATACGATAGATTTCATCTCTGCTGGACAGAAAGCAATCCACACATTGCGGATCAAAATGTTTTTCGCGTTGCTCTTCAATATATTGAAACGCTTCTTCTAAGCTCCATTTCTTTTTATAGGGTCTTTGAGAACATAAAGCATCAAAAACATCTGCGATGGCTACAATACGTCCAAACAAAGGAATGATATTACCAGAAAGTCCTTTTGGATATCCGCCTCCATCATACCGTTCATGGTGAGAAAATGCAATGATACTGCCCGCCTGCAAATAATGACTTTTTGAGCTTTTCAGAAGATCGTAACCAATCAATGAATGTTTTTTCATAATGATCCACTCTTCTTCATCAAGTTTTCCTACCTTCAGCAGGATACGATCTGGAATTCCTACTTTCCCAATATCATGAAATGGTGCCGCGTGATATAAAATATCCTGAACCGTTTCATTCAAACCATATTTTTGTCCTATTAATTTGGAATAGCTTGCTACGCGTAAAAGATGTTGATTGGTTTCTGGATCTCGATATTCAGAAATCTTGCCTAGCGTAGATAAGGTTTCAAATTCACGCTCTCTTACTTGTACTGTGGCTTTTTCCACTTCATAGGTTAATAGCTCTGCTCTGTTTTCAACCAGTAACATAGCTTTTCTTAACCGAAGCAGATTATTGACTCTCGCTTGAAAAATTGCTGCGTTCAGTGGTTTCGTCAAGAAATCAGTAGCTCCTTTTTTCAACGCTTCTAACTGTAAGGTCGTCTCATTTCCCGCCGCAGTAACCATAATCACAGGTACATTTGGGTTTTCTTTTCGAAACAGATCGATAAATTGCAACCCATCCATTTGCGGCATCATATAATCAAGAATCACTATATCAAAAGGTTCCCTTGCAGCTGCTTTCAATGCTTCTAGAGGTGATTCATAGCTATCAATTCTTAACCCCATTTTTTTTGCAAAAATTTCGATCATCAGCAAATTACTGCTATTATCATCAACTGATAATACTCTCATCTCATTAATATCCATTTGATTACCACCTATCCATATGGTTGCTTATAACTATGGTCATTATAATATAGGCAGATATATTATACAACGAATAATATATCTGCCTATTTGTTTTAAAGACGGTTCATTTTTATTGAAAAGTAATGTGATACGACGTCATATGGTTGATTAATAAGAAGATAACAGGTTGAGAATGCTTTGCAGAGAAAACCCATAGGTGTATTGTACTGCAGATACATCATAATCAATATTATCAATCTCTTCCGTTCCATCGTATCGATAAATATCCCAAACAGACCTAGAATCATTATAATCTTTATAAAGATAAATCAAATCATCTTTGATGTAGTAATAATCATAGATATCTTTCGCAATTTCAGTTTTTGTTCCATCCAACCAGTGAACTAACGTCCCGCTATTTAATTGTTCATCATAATCTTCAAGCAAGAAAATATCTTTTTCGCCATGATAGATTGTGCTAAATCGTTCAACATCAGTGCCTATGGCAGTTTCTTTTTCACCCTTTAGCAAATATAAATCAGAGATGGATCCATCTGCGTCTGCAAAAATTAAAAGCGCTCCATCGTCTTGTATCTGGAAATTCCCTACATGTGTTCGAAGCTCAGCTTTGTCTTCAACCTCTCCATTTGAAATTGTGAAGCCATAAAGCGTTCCATTTTCTTTGCCTTCTTGCTTATACAAATAATAAACATTTGACCAATCAGCATCCACTTCTACTCTTTCATGGTAGTTCTTCTTGGAAAACAGTAATGATGGTTCATATCCATCAATATAAACATAATAGGAATAAGTATCCGGCTCTTCACTATATCCATAATACGGAATGTCATCAATTGAGGTTATGTCCGCAATATTGCATTTTTCAGCTTCCTCACTATCTTTTTTAAGATATAGAATACCTCCCGTTTGAGAGTCGGTGCGGATTACAGATTCTACATCCTGAGCCACTCTTGTTTCTTCATTATCTTGATTGATAAAGTAAAGGTCAGTATGATTTAAAACAACTGGATTTTCTAAAATGTAATTCCTGATATCATCGCGAAGAACTTTATCTTGATACGCTTCATATGCCTTATCATACGCATCATAATCCATCACATCATAGTAGTAATATTCATCCCAATAATAGTCATATTCCACTTCTGTTGTGTAAAAATCATAATAATCTGGTTCACTCATTCCAGCATCAGAAACCACTTTATCATCTACAATTGTATCTTCATAGGACAAGGTTTCTTCATAATTCTTATAGTAATAAACATTACCATCTACATCTGCTGAAACAATGGAATATACATTGGATAGTATTTTCTTTTTTCCATCTTCTGCATCAAATCGATACACATCACTATTCCAATTATCTTCATTCGCATCTTTACTATAAATCAATTTTGTAAAATCGCCATTGTAATCATGTATGTATGCAACACCTGAATCTATTTTCGTTTTTTCTCCATCTCCATCAATTTTTTGCAGATATAAATCATACTCTTGAAGATAATAGTCATCTGATGCGTTTTTAATTAATAGTAGTGTTTCTCCATTATCCGATACAGCAAAAAAATCAATATTTGCACTGATCTTTTGAGTGCTGTCCTGCTCAATATCATAAAGATACAAATCACCGGTAAACCTTGTACCATCGTCATTATCATGAATTTTGATATATGCTATCCGATTTTCATCTATGAAATGAAAAACGAGTACTTTTGCCGATACTTTCACTTTAGCCGATTCCTCATCAGCCTTCTGATCATCGGTAACATTTTGAACATACAAATCACTATAGAAATACTCTTCATCTAAGCTACTTAAATACGCGATTTTCTTACCTTCTGGAGACCTTTGAGAAATCAATCCATTTTCAACTAGTCCATCACTAATCGTTCTAGCTATGGATGAATCCTCACTATCTACAATATGATTGGTTAACAAAATTGGTGTTTCTTGCTTATTATTTAAGAAGAATAATTCCTGATTATCTTTTACGTACGTCAAGGATAAATCCTGCTGTGCGTCCGATTCATTAAGTCCCCTTCCATTCAATAAAAAAACACCTGCAATACCTGCAATAATCAATACGATGACAATAATTCCAATTACAATTCTTTTTTTTGATTGATTCTCTTTTCCTGATTCTGTGGTGGCTGTTTTCTGATTATGAACGAGGGGAGAATATGTATCATGGATCTCTGGTTCCATTACCTCCCCTTCCAAGATATCTGTCTCAGGAATATCTGCTTCAGGAATATCTGCTTCAGGAATATCTGCTTCAGGAATATCTGCTTCAGGAATATCTGCTTCAGAAACCAAATCGTTTGATACTTCTGTCGAAGATAAGGGACTACCACATTCTTTACAAAATTTGCTGCCTTCTTCGTAGGGATTACCACAATTTGTACAATACTTCATTACTCTTTCCCTTTCTTAAAATAGACTTTTATACACACTGATATTTCCACCAACAAAATTACATTTATTGGATTCCACTCTATGTATTATATCCAGTTCTGCGCTTGACTGCAATCAACTTTTCCTTCTAGCTGTGCTATTTTTCTTCCAGCATTTTTTCAACCTCTATGATTCTATGGTTCATTATATTGTTCGCATTTCCATGAATTCTCAATTGAATTTGAAGAAAAGCCATGATAAACTCGTTTCATAAGATAATAAATAAGGAGAAATAACAACATATCAAAATATGCTTACACCTTTTCGAATATGCAAAGGAGGCCAGCTTATGATACGACCTACTTTAGACAACTGGATCATTCAAAAAATATCTGGACCTTATCCTCCTCATCATCAAATAAAAAGTGAGGCTGCGTTAAGTCGTGCTGATCTTTCTCAGTGGCAGTTGAGTCGCATCAATTGGACATTAAAGCATGCATCAAACAACAGTTCTTTTTACAAATCTTTATTTGGTACGGCACAGCTTCAAAATTTGTCAGATTTATCAGATTTACCATTTACTACTCCTGAAGATTTGCGAGGCGATCCTTACCGCATGGTTTGTGTCCATCCAAATGAAATCAGTCGCATTGTAACACTGCAAACGAGTGGTAGTACGGGAGAATCCAAGCGAGTCTTTTTTACCAGTGCGGACTTAGAATTATGTACTGATTTTTTCCATTTTGGCATGCAAAATTTGGTAAATTCCAAAGATATTATCGGAATCCTTTTTCCTTATAAAACTCCTATGTCGGTGGGAGATCAACTGATTCGAGGATTATGGCGATTTGGAGCCGAAACAGTTCCTCTTTTTGGAATGGAGGAAGAAGAAATCGCATCATTGATTCAATTTAAAAAAATAACTTCTCTTTCTGGAATGCCAAATCAAATCTACAATCTTGCTAAAAAATATCCAAACCTGAAATCAATCCAGAGTGTTCTTCTTAGTGCTGATTTTGTTTCGGATCAAGTTAGAACTGTCATTCAAGATGCATGGAATGCGGAAGTCTTTGAGCACTATGGCATGACAGAAATGGGGTTGGGATGCGGCGTAAGTTGTGAATTTCAAAACGGATACCATGTCAGAGAGGCCGATCTTTATCTAGAAATCATAGATAAAGATTCAGGCATTCCCTTGCCTGATGGAGAATGGGGTGAAATTGTGTTTACCACGTTAACTCGTGTTGGAATGCCTTTTATCCGATATCGTACGGGAGACATTAGTAGGTGGAAAACAGAAAACTGTTCTTGTGGCACAACATTGAAACTATTGGATTATATTCAAGATCGTAAAATAAAGAAAGGGAATACGAATCTGTAACTTCTATATGGTTTTGCGTAAACATAAAATTTAAAGGAGGATTAATCATGTCAAACAATTTAAGAAACACTATCATAGGTGCTTGGGAATTGGTAGAATACAGCATACCAGATAAGGAAAATCCAGAAAACAAATATTATCCGATGGGTAAGGATGTCACAGGATTTATTCTGTATACTCCTGATGGTTATATGTCAGCACAGATGATGTCAAAAGGACGTCCCTCATATGCAAGCAAAAGATTACATACGGGAACCTTAGAAGAAATGGCTGCAGCGTCCAAAGGATATATGGCATACTCAGGGCAATACGAAGTGGATGAGAAAAACAATATATTAACACATCACATGACAGTCAGCTTAAATCCTACTTGGGAGGGGCAAGCACAGCAAAGACTCATTCAGATAGAAAATAATCTAATTATTATTACTGCACCTGCCAATAATGCTACACTAATATGGAAACGAGCCGACTTTCATGAGGTTCTAAAACTTTAATTCAAAACAATATGCACACTTTTCAAATCCATATATTTCATAGAATTGATGTGCCTCTTTTCTTGGCATACCAGAATCCAGCACAATGGCATGGCAGTTTCTTTGCTCTGCTAACTTTTTTGCGTAATCCATTAGCTTCCGTCCATAACCTTTTTTTCGATGCTCCTCATCGGTAATAATGCTTGAAACATAGCAAGTCTGTCCAGACAACCAAAAAGTATTAAAAAATGTACCGTGACAAAACCCCCTCGGGATTCCATCATCAATGAGAAAAAAGGCGAAGTCGTTTTCATTTTCCAAGACCTCTCGATATACCTTTTCGATTACAGTTTTATCGTAAGTATTATAGGTCCATAACTTTTCAATGTAATCGAAGGCCAGATCAAAATCGTCCACGGTCGCATGTTTGATTTCCATTGAGTTTTCCTCCATTTCACATAAAATACGATTCCTGTTCTGAGGCCATTTTATTCCAATTTCAATTCTTGTGCAATTTCTTTTAAATCGATCTTTTCAGTTTTATCTGCGAAATGCAGTTCCATCACAGCATCCCCTTGAAATAAATCTTCTGTCTCTAGGTTTTCTATATCAACACCATATGAAAACTGATTTGGATATTCCCCTCGATCGTCTAGTACGCTTGGATAGCATTCGGTAAATTTTATATTTCCGAAAAAACTATGACGATCAGGCCAAGCATTTAAAACTTTTCCATCTGTGAGAGTAAACTCTATTTGAATTCTATGATCCGAATATGAATATTGAATGTCCATATCATCCGAATTTACTTTCCAACCAAACTCAAAAAAGTAAAAGTAGGCTGTTACGATTATTATGCAGATTGAGAGCGTTGCGAGGGAAGCCTGTAGGATTCGTTTGTTCAGTTTACGAAAAGGGGCTATGCTTTCTGTATTCTTCTCCGAGCATCCAACTTCAATCTCGGCATTCATCTTTCTCAATAATTCACTACATTCCTTACAACGTTCTATATGAGTTTCAATTTCAGCATTGCTTTCCATGCTGGTCAAGCCATCCACATAGGTTGGTAAGAGGTCTCTAATAATTTCACACTTCATGCTTATTTTCCTTTCACTATTTTTTGTTTTGCTCGATAAAAAGTAACACGTGCCCAGTTTTCATTTCGATTAAAAATTTCTCCAATTTCCTTAAAAGAAAAAGCACCTGTTATCCTGAGCAATACAACTTCTTTGCTGGTTTCTTCAAGACCATGTACCGATTTCATCAATTGCATTTTTTCTTCGCCACGGCAATAGTCCTCTTCTGGGCTCAAAACGCACATCTCCCAATTTTCTTCTAGCGGCACCGTTTGTTTTCTTCTCTTTTTATCAAGCTCTTGGTACCAAACATGTTTTGCAATCTGACAAAGCCAAGTTGAAGCTTTACAAGTTCCATCAAATCTTTTTGAAGATTTGACTGCGCGATAAAAGGTTTCTTGTGTTAGTTCCTCAGCAAGATTTCCATCATTACAAAGGCTCAGTAAATATTTATAAACAACCCGGGCATATTCTTTGTAAATATGATTCATGTCAATCAATTATTCTCGCCTCCTTTACAATATATATCCGAAAACACGTGATTTCGTTACACCTTTTCTGCTATTATATTATACGGGATATCTAGTCTTAGGACAAAGTCATCTCTTAATTTTATGATAGAAACAAACGAAATAACATCACCAAGGAGGCATTTGTTTGAAAATCATCAGAGTAAAAGGAAATACTTATTGCATTGATTCAGGTTTGAGTTATATTCCTTTCTATAAAATCAACGAAACTGAAATCATACTACTTGATTCAGGTTTGGCTCACGGTCAGAGAAAGGGATTGGATTCTCTACTAGAATCAGAACATTTGACCATAACAGGAATCATATCCAGCCACGCTCATATTGATCACGTTGGCAATAATGCCCATTGGAAAGAAAAATACAATTGCAAAATTGCAATGTCTGAAATAGATGCTATAATGTGCCGTTCTGCATTCAATCTAAAAATATCAAACGATCACTATTCTCTTTCTCAAGTGGAACACCATTTTGGCAATATGATTTGCGATGTAGATCTTTTGATTTTAGAATCCCAAAAAAACATCTCCCTATGCGGAGTTGAGTTTAGACTGTTTCACACCCCTGGTCACAGCGTAGAGCACCTGTGCATCATTACACCTGATGACGTGGGCTACCTGGGTGATACCCTGATGAGCTACGAGACCATGCGCGGTGCAAAAATTCCTTATGCATATGTAATCCGAAAAGATTTTGAAAGCAAAATGAAGTTGTTACAACTCCCATGCAGTCAGTATATTGTTGCACACAAAGGAATCTACCAAGAAATCGACCAGCTGGTTAAGGATAATATCGCATTCTTTCAAAAACGAAATCAAAGGATTTTAGAACTCATTGAAGGAGATATGACTTTAGAAGAAATCGTAAAAATAGCAATTGCCCAATTCCATATTGTGATTACAAGTATCAACAAATATCAAGCACTGGCAAGAATGATCCGATCCCACGTGGATTACTTATTTGAAACCAAGAAGATCAGTCAAAGCATAATAGATGGCTATTTAAAATATACACGCAATCCATCTTAACGTACTTCCACAATTTAAAATGATACGATTCTGTTTATACTATGGCTCCCTCCACAAAAAAGACCAGGCACTCTATTTGTTCGGTTGCCTAGTCTCGTATTTTTATTTTTGGACTTATGAGGGTTCAATATAATCTTCTTACAGAAACAAACTCAAGTATTTTTGGCAATGAACTGTTTTTTTGCCTTTTCCACATCTACCAGCTGAACTTCATTGATTTTATTCCTGTCTATCTTATCATCATAAACTCTAGACACTTGTTCCCTTAAGATGTTATCAATGAACTGGTTGACCATTAGCGCATTTTTCAAAAAGATAAACTTATTTTCACTGAACTCAGTCAATGTTTTTTCCAGTTCTTTTTGCGCCTGTTCGTCCAAAATAAATCCTTTCTTTTCTAGAACCTGCAATGCAAAATGATAAAGCTCATCCACATTGTAGTTTTCAAAATGAAGCCAAATCGGGAACCGGTACGCCAAAGGCGTATATGCCTTCATCAAGTCCTTCATTGGTTCATGCGAACCATTAAAGACGATAAACATCTTATTCTTATTCTTATCAATAAACTTAATCCATTCTGCCATGACGCTATTGAAGTTCTTTTCCTGAAGAAACAAGTCCGCCTTATCAATCACAAGAACTTTTCCAATACTTTTGCTGAGGAAATCTTCCAAACAGCTACCGTTACTCATGGCAACAGATAGTTCCTGTCCACTTATTTCTGTTGGAATTTTAGACTTTACAATTCCCATACTAAAAAGCATTTCAGTTAAGATATTGAGTATTTTATGTTTTCCTGTTCCCTGTTCTCCTGTAAAGATGGCATTCATATACTTACTAAGATCTGCGTTCAAACCCCATTTTTTTCGTCGTTCAACCATTTTAAAATATTTGTACTGATCTTGCAAAAATTCTTTTGCCTGCTCATTGCCAGCAATCTCATTTAATTTTGATTCTAAATCAAAATTATCATCTCGATCAGCAAGTGACATTTTATTAAAGTCACCATATGTAATCAAGTTCATTTCGTAAGCGCTAACTGCTTCTTGCGCGATACGAATACTCTGAGATCGAATCAAGTTTTCAATATAGTTTCTTACTAATCTTCCATTTCCCGATTGGGTATCTGAATTTTCATAAATATCAATAAAGCTCTTTTTTAGTTCAATTTCTGCATTTTTTGAAAGGCGAAATCCTTTTGATGTAATAAGGCTCATTGCCATAGAAGTCAATTCATCAGGGCTATAGTCTTCGAAATGAGTTACCAAAGGGAACCGTGAACGTAGTCCAATATTTACGTCAAAGAAAGATTCCATTTCATCAACGTAGCCTGCTAATACCACAATAACTTCACTAGAATAATCCTCAATCAGCTTTAGTAAAACTTCTATAGCGACTCTACCAAGGCTGTCATTAGCCAAAGTATAGGCTTCATCAATAAACAGAATCCCCCCGAGGGCTTCTTTAAATTTAAGTTCTGTTTTTTTCGCTGTTTCAGTAGAATTTTCACCAACAAATCCTGAACGATCCGTTTCTATAAGTTGCCCAACCTTTAAAAAGCCCATGCTATTGAGCATCTCAGCAACAAGGCGCGCAATGCTCGTTTTTCCAGTTCCAGGATTACCTAAAAAGACCATATTCAAATTTTGAGCGATTTGGGTTTCAATTCCAACAGAACGACGTTTCTCTTGAGCCAATAACAATTGATATTGCGCGCGAAGCAATTTCTTCACTTCGTCCAGCCCGATGATGGTCTTTAGTTTTGATTCAAGATCAAAATTGGCCTTAAAGTTAAAATTGAAATTGTCACGACCAAGTAAATCAACACCAATGGATGGATCTTTTAGGTACTTTTTGTTCAAATCTGCAATTGCATTATCAATAACATTTCTTACAAAACGCGCATTTCCCAGACCACCCTTTTCAATGACCTGATTGCTAGAAAACTGCTCAATCAGATCATTTTTAAGACGCGTATCAATGCGGTATCCTTTTTCTTTCGCCCAACGAATACCTAACTCATACATCTCATCAGGTAAATAATCTCGAAAGTAGATATTGTTCGGGAACTTGGAAGCCATACCGTCCTTTTCCATCAATACCTTTACTTCTTTCTTCTTTCCAGACAATAAAACAATCAAATCTTCTGGATGCTTATCAATGGCACTCATTAAAGTTCTCCAAAATGCTTTCACATTTCGGTCTGACATGTTTGCCGTTAAAGTGCCAATACCATCAATAAATAAGACACCTTGAAGCGCTGAATTGATGATTTGCTGAGTTGCACTAATGGTATCTTCAACGGTACCCACTAGAAAATCTGATTTACTTGCTTCCACAAAGCTATTTTTCCCCAAATATCCAAGTGCATACAAAAAATCAAAAAATATCTTTGCAGATTCCGATTTTCCTACTCCAGCATCTCCAGAAAAAACGGTATTCAAAGAGAGTTTTGGGTTTCTAAGTCCTTGTCTCTCTCTGATTTTTTGTATTTTATCATTTTCTTCAATATTCCGAATAAACTCTTTAAACTCTTTTAGACCAATCTCCGATTCCAGTCGATATTTTACTTCATTTAGAGATGGGGTCACATAATCATTCAGATTGTAGATTCCGTCATCAATTCTACAAAAAATCTCTTGATTTTCGATATAAAGAAGCACATTCGTGCCCGTTTTCACTTGATAATCCCGCAAGATTTTTGTCAATGGACCGCTCACCCGATAATGCATATAGTCCCTCATTGTAAAATCTTCTTGCTCATGAAATTGATACAAGTAAGAATAAATACTGTTTAAATCCGACTCTCCATTCGTGCTTTCATTTCCTACTGTTATTTCGATGTCAAAATCAAGTTCCATTTCCGAAAGGACTTTGGAAATAACTTTCTGTTTGATAGTAAAGCGCTCGTCAGAAGAAAGAGCTTGCGTTCGAAGATGAGCATCTCTATTCTGAAAATGATTGATTAGAAAATCCTCAGTTATTTCTTTTTCACATCCATTGCATATAAAGCAGTAAAATTTGTCTCCACATTGAATAGCAGAAATTCCTTCGTCTTCGCCCTCTTCTGATTCCATGAAAAAACCATTTTTTAGTTGGTATGATTTATCTAGTTGAATCAACTTTCCAGGACGTATTTCAGAAATAATGGTCAAGATTGATTCGCTCGCTTTTTCCACGTTGTTAAAAATAATGGTTCCAGAAGAACTCTCAAGCTTCATACGTAAATCTGTTAAAAATGCATTGTATCCTAGGGTAAATCCATAGTCCATCAAATCAATTTCTTCAACTCCATTATTTTGAATCAATCCTTTTTCAATTAGGCTAATCAAAATTGTCTTAATTCCTGCCTTTTTGAACGTGTTTGGTTCTCCTGTTACCAAAAGAGTGCCGTTAATGGCTCCTCCGATTACTTTCTTCTCAAAAAAGGCACATAACTGGCTAAAGTAATCTGACTGTCCAATAAAATTTATATTTAATTCATGTTCTGTTTCTCGAAGTGCAACAGAAACTCTTTCATCATTCATATTCATTTCCCCTTTATTGTTTTGCCAAAATGCACATGGCCTTGCCGATACTGAAAAGCATTCGTTTTTTATAGTTTTATCATACCATTTAATTTCTTGTTTTAAAATGTAATTTATTCTGTAACCCTTGTACTATTTCGTGTATTTCACGTCATACATCCCATGGATTACCCTTCAGTGCACGCTACATATCCAAAGCTTCAAAGTTGCTTGATGCTTCTTCATATTTTTCAAAAAAGAGTAACCTCAGTCCATCTCAAATCCAAAGCCAAACAAACATCTTCTATTACGTTCCAAATCCTTAGTAAACATTCAACCTCTCACACCGCCGTGCACCAGACTGTCTAACAATTAAAATAAAGATAAATCTATCATACCAACAATACAATAAAAAACGGTCTTTGTCCTTATGATTATACTCCTTCTTAAGGTTTCACCTCATAAACCTGTCTCTAATTCCTTGATAAGAGAGGTTCTGTATACCAGTTACTTTATTATTCCTGGTTTGGATGGAATTCTGCATAGATCCAAGACCTATGCGGTCTACAAACAAAAGGCCAAAACTATATTTTGGGGGGAGGGTTATTCATCTCGTCTATTCCGTACCAAATGGCACGATAAACAGTGCTTTTGAAAATATTGTTTCACACACCAAGCATTACAAAGCCTCTGTAAAAACGTGAAAGCAACTATCTTTTCTGCCCACCCAAACATCACCTTTGTCACGTTCGTTCGCATGAGCAATTCATGTACTTGAGCCGACCATATAATACCCCTTTGTGCATTGAATATACCTTATCCCTTTTTATTCACATTTTCCCCCTTAATATTGCGACCCATTCAATAATGTCCTTTCTGTGATAGGCTAAACCCGCTTACCGTGACAGGGTTTGTTGCATGGAAAAGTCACCGACACTAATATCTTCGCATATTATTAAATTGCTTTCAGTTTCAAGGATTAGATTATAAACCACGCTCTCAGATTGAATGATTTCAATGTTCTGCAAGGTATTCTTCCCATCCGCACTTAGTATCACATCACCCACTTTCAAATCCATAATACGCTTGAATCCATTTTCTGTGAGCACAGGATGATCTTCCGTTGCCTTTAAAGCACTGTTATTACTAAGCTTTATGAGGTATATGCATTCTTCTATACCATGCAAAACGTTTGTTACTAGTGCTGCGCCGTGTTGTTCATCGTAGATGGAATCTCCGATTTTGATTGTGCTTATTCCTCTACTACTGCCGTCTGCCATTTGAATACGCATGTCTTCTGATACGCTCATCATTTCCTCCTTAAATTTCTTTTATTTCTTAATTGGGGTTTTAAAATCATTGATAGATATATGCTTCAAGAACTTCGTCAATCTTTTCGATTGGAGCTATGTAATTAAGAAGCAATAACAACATAAAATGTCCCTCCGTCTATTTATTTTGAATTATATTTGTAAAGATAAAGTCGTCATATCGGCACCTCTTGGTTATATGGAGAATGTACCGTTCCGGTGATGATGCACAGTCCAAATTTTGCTATAATATGGAGTTTGATTGTTTCTAGTATTACTATTTCATTTTACTACAGTATCTATTCTCAATTCAACCAGTTTACAACTGAAGCCATATATATAACATGATCTAAAATATTGATAATTCTGTCAAGAAAGAGATGATTATAAGTTACTGGTATGCTCCAGCATACCAAACAGCAACGAAAGTTGATATGGGAAAAAATCAACAAGCCCTTACCGAAGGTGTTAAGACGAACTAATCCACTCAATTCCAAAATCTTCTTATAATTTTTAAATATCAGAAGGCAATAAAAAAACTTGCAATCGTTAAAATTGCAAGTAATTGTTATGGTTGCGGGGTAAGGATTTGAACCTTAGACCTTTGGGTTATGAGCTATAGGAAACACTTGTTGTATCTTTACATAATTTGCCGTATCCTTTGAAAAACAAGCATTTTTATATCTTAATCTTTTTATAATTTATCGTACTATAATCTACTTTTTTATATCTTTGTGCGTAAAATGTGCGTTTAATTTGGAACTATCAATTCTTTGTGTTAGCAATTCAAAAACTTATATGGTTTTTAACTTCTTTATTCTATTCAAATATTTTATTCATTATCCCCTGTTCCATATCATCAATGCTATAAACATGTTCCATAACTTCAAATGTTTCTCTAAGATTTCCTCGAGCACTCTTCCACCCGATTCCATCTGTAAACCAAACAAATGTAAATCCATCTATCTGATCTGCCTCTTTAGATAACATTTTATAGCTTCTAGCTGTTTCATTAAGCTTAGATCCGCCACCACCATAAAAATTTGTTTCACAGCCATAGATCATGTTATCTGTTTTTATTACAAAATCAAATCTTTTTACGGTCTTCCCTGCATTAGAAATCTCTGACAAATCAATTCCCCACTTCTTTTCCACCTCAGCCAAATTCATCTCTTTGTAGTATGTTTTATTTTTTTCAAGCCCAGCTGCTTTGATATACTTTTCTACTAGCTCTTCCATTTGATGCCCACCTCTGTTTTTACGGCCATTAGAATCTAATCCTGTTTCAATCCCTAACGCATAATCAACAAGGTTATTCACCAAATGATTCTCTATAATATTAAATAATCCTGTTTTCCTCATGAAAATTATGTACTGTTTAGTATCATAGTTTTTATTTCTAAAATTATATAAAAATGCACCATCTTCATCTTGTGCATAAATTTCGTTTCCTCTTACTGCAAGTAATAAAGGTATACACTTTAATGTTTCAGGATACTTTGCAGTAATATCGAAAAACTCTGATTCTATATTTTTAGATCCAATAAGTGTATTAAGAATATTTAATTCTATTTTAATTGCATCTACGTTCCTTACAACCTTATCAAAATCTATGTAGTAATCATAACTCGATATGCTTGCCCTAAATTTACTTAACCATTCATCAAAGTTTCTAACGTGCATTTGCTTTCTCCAATCTTTTGCTGCTTATTTTCAAATACATTTCTTCAGATTCTATGCCTATAAATCTTCTATTATTCTTAACCGCTACTACGCCTGTAGTACCAGATCCACAAAATGGGTCTAGTATTAAATCCCCTTCTTTTGTTGACGCTAATATAATCCGTTCAAGCAAATATTCTGGCTTCTGTGTAGGATGCTTACCTTCCTCTTTTTCTGATGGCTTTGTTAGACTGCCTGTCCACACATCTTTCATCTGTTTACTGCCATTTATTTCTTTCATTATTTTATAGTTAAATAGCTGCTTAGCCATTTTTTCATTTTTTTTTGCCCATAGTATCGTTTCCGTTGAATGGGTAAAACATCTGCATGCAAGATTTGGCGGAGGGTTTGTTTTTTGCCATGTAATATTATTTATGATTTTAAGTCCTTCTTGCTCTAAGGCCATACCAATAGAATATATATTATGGAGTGTTCCGGATATCCATATCGTTCCATTTGGTTTTAAAACTTTTTTACATAGTCGGATCCATCTTCTATTAAAATTATGCTTACCATTTAAGTCTTTGCCTTCATCCCAAGTCCCCTTATTTACTGAAACCATTCTACCAGCTTGGCAAGTAATTCCATTATTACTTAAAAAATATGGAGGATCTGCAAATATCATATCCACACTTTCTGGTTTTACTTTTTTTAAAATTTCAAAGCAATTTCCTAAAATCAACTGCTCCGTCTCAGTTTCAAAATATGCATTAATTCTACCTCTAAGCAGTTTTTCCAATATTCATACCTCTAATAATTTGTAATAATTACCTCTTTACCAACCCTTTTGCTCGCATCAGAGTTTATCATCCTCTTTACATCAACCTCAACTCTGTTAAAATCAGCATACAACTCATTAATTAGTTCTGTGCTGTGATTGGTAAGCATACAGTAACATCCTCTATTCGTTAATTCCTTAAATACACTTGCTAATCTTCTATGACTCTCAATATCAAATCCTTCTTTTGTATATGATTCAAAAGAAGTCGGATTCAATGGGGCATATGGGCTGTCTATAAATACAAAATCGTCTTTTTGGGCGAAGTTACATGTGATTTGAAAATCCCCATCCAAAATTGTTACCTTTTGTAAACTTTCAGATACAGCTTTTATACTTTCCATTGTGCAAGATGCTTTTACGCTATTATTATATGGAACGTTAAACAATCCCTTACCATTAACTCTATATAATCCATTAAAGCAGTGTTTATTTAAAAATACAAACAAAGCAGCTAGTTCCACGTCAAACTCTGCCTTCATTAACTTATCATTATAAATTTCTCTAACTTTATAAAAATATTCTTTTCCACCCTCTAAAATTTTGTTATCAAAGGTTGTTATTGTATCAAAAAAAACCTCAGGAAATTCTTTAATTATTTTGTAGGAATTAATTAAAGAGCTATTAATGTCACTAATAGTAGCACATTCTGGCATCAAATCAAAATACACAGCGCCTCCGCCTACAAATGGCTCAAAGTATTGATTGTACTTTTCAGGCATTCTCAACTTAATATGATTTAGTAGTTGTCTTTTCCCACCTGCCCATTTCACAAAAGGTGTTGCGATTATATTTTTCATTGAATCCCCTTTATTCTGACTTAATTTAAGTAGTTCTATCTATTTACTCATTATAAGTAAAATATGGAGAAAATACAACAAACAAAACCACCTATATTTACTTTTCAAAAATAAAAATATATTCATGTGCTAACATTAAAAATTTATTATTTTTGTTTCTCCAATAAGGGGTGGAACGACAATTATGTTGCTGCTTTATAATAATTTCTTTTGATTTAAATCCTATTTTCAAAAATATATTCATTACTTCCATTCCTAAAGGAACTACATTTCCGTTTCTACGGATATCCCCAATCATAATCGAACATATTTTTTGCCTTTTTAATACACGATATGATTCTATTGCCACATCATACATAGCTCTAAGAAATTCATCATATGGCAAAAGCGATAAATCATTTTCGATTCCATCACTATATTTAATAATATTTGAATAAGGTGGATGCGTACATATCAAATCTATGCTTTCACTTTCAATAAAATTTAATTTTTTTGCATCCGCTAATTTGATTATTATTTGCGGCTCCTTTAAACATTTGAATTCAATATTTGAGCTTGCCAAATTTATTGCTTGCATATTAATATCAACACCAATAGCGTTTCTTCCTAATAATTTCGCTTCAATCAAACTTGTTCCGCTGCCCAAAAACTGATCTAAAACCCAATCGTTTGAATTGCTGTACCTTAAAATCAAATTACGTGCCACATAAGGCGACCAATTCCCCCTATAATTGCCTGCGTGCGTTGCCCAACTTCCCCGTTCAGAAAAAGACCATATAGTTGTTTTTTCTAGTTCAAAATTGTTTGGATGTAGAATCATAAACATCCCCCCTTTGTTATATCAATAATTAAATTTTACCATATTTTTACATTTTATCAATGGTTATTTATTAATACTATTTATTTAACATATCTTTTTCTTAATTTTAGATAACCTTTCTATAAAATTTTATATAGGATTATTTTAATTTATCTAATTAAATCAACAGCTTAATTTCACTATAAGTGAATTTGTTCAAATAGTAATACATGAGATAATATTCACAAATAGTGAAAGGGGTGTGACTATGCAATTTTCTAAAGACACGGATCTTTATCGTGCTATTGGTTCTAATATAAAACACTATAGAGCGCAGGCAAATATGACACAGATTCAACTTGCAGATGCCGCACAGATAAGTATTAGTTACTTGTCAAAAATTGAATCTAAAAAATGTGACAAGAGCCTTTCCATATCTGTATTAAATCAAATTGCAAACGTACTTGATATTGAAATTATAGAATTCTTTAAGGAGGAAAGAAAAAATGACTAAATCTCCCAATATATTTGGTGGAGGTTCTCGTACCAACGCCAACGGATTACATTTTGAGCAAACCACATCTCTTGATTTCGCTTTAATAAAGGCTGGCTATAAAGTTCAAAATCATAATGTATATCAAAATGGAATAGAAATAGGTATGTCTGTTCCACAAAGTCGATTATATAAATACTTTCTTGTTCCAAATGGCATCAACTATAAAGATTATAATTCTAAAGAATGGCATCCAGATGAAGCATTCATTAATTATGAAAATAAGACTGTTTATATTATTGAAAAGAAATTTCAAAACACAGCTGGTTCGGTTGACGAAAAACTTCCTAGCTGTCATTTTAAAAAATTAGAATATCTAAAACTCGTTAGCCCTCTAAATTTTCAAGTTGAATTTATTTATGTGTTTAATGATTGGTTTAAAGATTCAAAATATAGAGATACCCTTCAATACATTAAAGAAGTTGGATGCCATTATTTTTACAATGAAATCCCATTAGATTTACTTGGATTATAATTATGGAGGTAATCAAAAATGCCAGAATATGTATGTGATTTAAATATTAATAATTCAGGAAAACGAAACGATATTCGTATGGCTGTGGTCAATGCCTTTTCCACTGAGATACCAGGTACTGGTAAAGATTCCTTAGCCTCTAGATATACCTACTACGTTGAAACTTTGGAAGATGGTCGTCGAATTTATTTAAGACGCCCTGCAAACCTACACAATGGTTTTGATTTTATTGTTTGCGTTGAGCGCACAAACTTTAATCCCTCTGGTCGTAAAAGGAATTATCCCACACATGACGATATTATAAATGATCTAAAAGAAAAATTTAAAGATAATCCATACGATTATCAAACGCTTTTTTCCATTATCAAATCGGTGCATGATTGCCAATCAATAGCTGAACCTAATTTAGGAAACTTGAATTTTAAAGCAGGTTTTCCCTCTGATTTGATTATTAAAACACTTAAATGGCTCTTCATAGAACAAGATATACGTTACTGGAATTATTCTGGAAGAGATATGCTATGGGATGGAATTCAAGACATAAATATTCAAAAGTAAACTTCTTCATATTATATAATGACATTATCACAGACAATATTTGGTGTAAAATATTTTAATTTCTTTACAATTCATTTTTATTGCTTTTTATTTATGATTATTGCATAAAAAAAGTTTTTCTCTTAATAAATTTTGGCTCTGTAATTTCTGTGGGGGGCGGATAGAAAAAAATAGACATAACTTAGGTTCCATTTTATGATTAAAGTGACCAAACAATAATCTGAAAGGAGCCTTTTGTTATGTCCGAAATTAATATTATCAAGTTTTTGCTTGATATGGAAGAAGAAAATTTAATTATTGATGAAAATTCACCTATAGGTTTGGTTAAACTTTCTAATGGAATTACTGCTAAGCATCCTATCCTTGTCAACACATAATTAAAATCATTCAGCAACTGATGCATAAATTTCAGCAATTGTACTTTGAAGTTCTTTTCTAGTGTCTATAAGATACCTTTCAACATTTGTGTTTTTACGTTGCTCGTATTCTTGTATTCTTTGAACCATATATTTAAAAGATCTAATTAATTCATTCTTCTGTTTAGCGTTTAGTAAACTCTTGAATTTTTTCCAGTATTTCCTATAAAGTGGTAGCTGTTTCAATACATACCTATAGTTTTGCAGTGAACTGTTCAATGATTTAGATAATAATCTATGTGCTTCTGTAAAAGAGGTATCTTTTTCAGAATAAATATTATTTGCTATTGAATTTTCAATAAGAAACCTTGAATAGTGTGTATCTATCTGAAATGTATCAAAATAGCCAAGCATTTCTTCACTTTTCTGATAAGCCAATTTAAAATATACTTCCGCTCTATCATAAATATTATTATCCAAACATGCTATTGCATATTGTAACCAAAAGAATGGTTTATCTTTATAAACAGAATAGTCTTTTAAATTATCAAATAATTCAACAACTAAATCTCTTACGGTTTTTTCGGATTGGTTCAAAAGTAACCATATGTTTGATACGGAGACCAATTTTTTGCTTACATTATAATAGTTACCATTAATTCCACAATCGTTAGCATAGCAAACCATCGTCTTAATTGTATTAATAATATCAACCTTTCTAATTTTATTTCGTAAAAGATATTGTGCAATAATTGGTGATTTGATATTAATTTGGTTTTCATCCCAGTTTATAAGAGTCCTAACTTCTTCGTTTAGTTTAACCAGTGTATTAAAGTCCTTCATTTCTAATATTTCAACTAACTGGTAACTGGTTAATTTTAAATCAATTATTGAATTGATGCAAACCCCAATAAGCAACTTTTTGAAGCTTGGAATACTTATTATTGTATCATAAATGCCATTAATCTTTTCTTGAACATTTTTTGATTGTAACATTCCAATTAAAATGTTACACATTTTTGATTCATAGTTTTTCGAAAGCAACTTCTTCTTTTCCGTATCACTTCTTCCATGGAATTCTTCCCATTTTTCAATTCTATCGAGCAGTGGGATAAGTTTATTTATATCCGAAGGCTTCAAAAAATTCAAGTTAATATCTTCCACTTCTATATCTTTAAACTTCGAAATCAATTCTTTGAATCTCGTTTCGTGAATATATGTTCTGGCTGTGAAAATCAACTTGTAATCATCGTTTATATAGTTATTCAACAATTCTATAATCTTAAAATGATCATGATAATTTTCAATAATTATTATTTTTTTTCCTGGGTGTGAATCAATAATTTCAATATCGGATTCACTACTATTATTTCCGTTTAAAAAAAATACACTTCCATAAGGTATTGCTTTTTCAGCAAGATTTCTTACAAAACAACTTTTTCCATTTCCCAAGTCCGAATGTAATACTAAAACATATACTCTGTTGTCAATAATCCTACTTATAATTTCATCAGTCTCATATCTTTCAATCAAATATAATTCATCAGCGTTATTACTTCTTACAATATCATCGTTTAAGTTTCCGTGAATCAGAAGATCCCATATGTCAGAAACTTTAGGTTTCAAATAATTATAATTTTTTTCATTTAAAAAACAAAAACAATCCAAATCACTGTTTTCACATTTAGGTTCATATGTTGTTCTTACTTCTAATATTTTTCTAGCAAATTCCTCTAAGCCTATAAATTCAACAATTCCAAAATCTTCTTTTGCATCTAATTCAAATGGATCCACATCAATAGCATCACATTTTCTATCGATAAAAATAATTTTGTTTTTTAAAGTGGGGTTACTATTGATAATTTGTTTTAATTCCAAATCAAAGTTTAATGAAGTACCAATAAAAATGATTGCTTTTGCATTATTAAGATCATTTCTAAAAAGTGCTGCCCAATTAGTTCTAGAAAATTGGCTCGTATTGTAACTTGATGATGAAAGCTTAAATTCATTATTGAGTTTATCGGGAGTTAAAGTTCCAATAAATCCATTTATATGAATAATAGCTTCACGCTTATTATATTTTCTTGGTTCTTCATTTATAGTTATTGAAGTATATGCTTTATTAGATTGTTTAGATGCGAATTCAAAAACATCATCATAATTTGTCGTATAAACTCTGTTCCAGTTTATGTCAGTTATAACTTTATATGAATCTACAATGCTCTTACATGAAAACTCTTTTTTCAATAACTCAACCAAAAAAATTGGAGATTTTTTTTTCAAGAACATATTAGACACTCTACTTAAATCATCATTATTGTCTAATCCCATTTCACTACATAAAAAACGGCTAAAGGCTTTCGCATCGCCAATATTTTTATCATTAATATTTATAGCTTCAGTTGAAAAACCAGCTCCTAAGAACAAAAGTGCTTTCCCACTTAGTGCAATTTCTATTGCTTGATTTATTTCCAAATTAATCACCCCTTATAATTTTATAACATTTGTAATAAATTTTTACTAGATAAGTAATGATTTTAGTATAATCAATATATTTTATTATTGCAATATTATGTCATTAATTCTTAAATATATGATAATTTCCATGACATAAAACTGAACTCCGGATTTTATATTCTATCCATTAATATCATTTTGTCTTATTTAAATATAAGTTCAGAAATACAATTAGCCGCTTCTTCATCAGCTTGTTTCATAATATGACTATATATGTCTGTAGTTGTTGACACTTTCGCATGTCCAAGTCTCTTAGAAATCGTTATGCTATCAACACCTTTGTAATAAAGAATGCTAGCCATTGTATGTCTGAACGCATGTGGATTAATATGTGCCAGCCCATGCCTTTTTGCAAATTTATCTAGCCAACCAGTTAAAGTGTCTGGGTGCATTGGCGTGCCATCCTCTTGCGTGAAAAGGAAGTCTGACTTTGCCCAATCACTTCCAGCAAATAATCTCTGTTCTAAATACCATACTTTATATTCTTTGAGTAATTGCATTGTTTCATATGGCAATTTCACAATTCGATTTGATGTTGCTGTTTTTGTAGTATCTAAAAATATACCTTTTTCAGACGTATAGAGAAGATTACTGTCAATCTTAATCTGGTTCTTCTCAAAATCAACTTTTGTCCATTTTAGCCCCATAATTTCGCCCCTCCTGCATCCAGTGACTAGAAGCAGATAGGTAGCAGTTTTAAATTTTATAGGCTCATTTTTCAAGCAATCACATATTTTCGCAACATCATCTATTTGAAAATAATTTGGTTCTTTTTTCTCAACTTTTGGAGGAGTTGCTTTTCGAGCAACATTGTAACTAACAAGCATTTCCTTTTCTGCCTGAGAAAGAATCGTTGAAATTAACCTATGATGTTCCACAATTGTTTTATTTGATAATTTACCCCCAGTTATTTTGTTTTGTCCATCTTTAGAAAGTAATTCATATAAATTGTTTAAATGTTGTGGTCTTAGATCTGCTATTTTAATATGTCCAATTGAAGGCATAATTGCTGCTAAAAGACTTTTATATCTATTTAAAGTTAAATGTTTTACACCAGTTCTTTCTTTCAATGCCATTACATACTCCGCATATTTTGCAAATGTTTGCCTGTTATCGAGGGCAATACCTAATTCTATTTCTCTTTCAAATTCAATTGATATACGGTTTAATTCTTTTTCAATCTGCCTTTGGGTCATTTTATCACTCGGTTTATAAGTCTTGTAATATCTAATCTGCTTTCCATTTATGTCTCTGCCATTTGATACAGTAATCTGATATGTACTCTTACCATCTTTGCCTTCAATTTTTCTTATATTTGCCATTTTAAAACCTCCTAAAATTCTAAATGTTACTATCAGTAAGCAGAAGAGCTTACATCTTTGTTAGTGGCCAGCAAACGAAGTGCAGCGCACAAGACAGATTATGTCAAGGGCTTGAATTATATAAATTGTTCGAAGTAGAATTTATATAATTTGCCTCACCCTTGACATTTTGGGCTGGCTTGTGGTTAAAATCAACTCTCAAAGAGTAAGCAAAGGTAGCAGCTATGCCGTTTCAAGGCAAGAATTCAATTTTTGTAATAGTTCAGTTCTATAAGGACTCAAAGTTTCTACATTAAAACGATAAAAACTTACCAATGCTTCAAATATTCTGAATGCACAATAATTATTGATAAACTTGTCCATGTTATTATTTAATATATATTTATACATTCTAATTGTATAAATATTATAGCTTTCATCTTCGAATTCCTTCTTAACTTCTTTAAACTCATTTTCATCTGAGCAGTTAGAATAGCAATAACCCCAATATTTATTTTTGAATTCATTGAATTGATAATCATTAATTTCCTCAATAACAATATCTAGTAATAAGCTCAAAACTTCCTTTCCGAGTTCTTTATATTTTTTATGTTCCTGGTCAATTCTAAAATTATAAAGATTCAGTAGCTCAATAATGTCATAAAAATTAAATTTCTCTGCTTCAATATTTTCTTTTACATCTTGCATTGTTTTTATAAAAAAGTGTTTCATTTTTATACCTCCATTATCTCATATGCATTTTATTAATATTTTCGTTTAATTTTTTATTTATTTCTTCCACAGTATATCTTTCACCAAGCTTGCTTCCCCTAACCGTCAACCCATCATATTTATAAGATATTGTTTTAGAAGTATCACGAGGACAAGTTATGCCTTTCTCTCTTAGTAAAAATATAAAATCCTCCTTACTTTTGCATTTATATCTGGCATCATCAATTGCTTTTCTTATATACTCTTTTTTATTATCACGAGCAAATGAATTATCACCAATTCGTTTTTTCATATGTTTCTCAGAATCAGATATTTTTTTTCTGCATTCTTTCTTTTTACGCCAATCTACCTCCTTTAAATTTAATTCTCTTCCTAGCTCATTCGCCAAATCTTTATATCGTCTATAATCATTCATGGTATATCTAAGCTGTCTACCATTATTCAGACTGGTAGCATTTACTACAATATGTGAATGGATATGTTCAGTATCAACGTGCGATGCAACAACAACTTCATGACCTTGGGCTATTTCTTCTACCATTTTTATTGCCATTCTATGCACTTCTTCAGCGCAGGATACTCCTTTAGGAGCTGATAAGATGAAATGATAGTATCTCCTGTTTGTACTTCTGTTTTTATTCCACAGTTTGGCGGTCTCTTCAAATTGTTTAGCGTAATCCCGTTTATCACTCAGGTTTTCGCTGGATACTATTGATACTTTCTTTGGGTTAGTTATATACTTCAAAATCCTTCTGGGATTTGATTTTGAGCTTTTTCCTTTAAATAGCATATTTTCTCAACTCCAGTCTCATTAGATTTTGATAGGCAAGATCTAAATTGCTAAGAACATCTTCAATCTCATTAGATACTAATCCAGACTGGTTCATAACTCTCGCAATTTGGTTAAGATTAGTTCCCTCCTTTCGTAATTCAAGCAAAGTCTCTCTTATAACATTTTCTGTTCTTATTAAATCATTGTCTGTGGTTTGAATAAGCTTCAATAAATAATCAGACTGCGACCCGAATTTGCTGTTCCTATAACAAATCTGGAAATACGCAAATTCCTCAGGTGTTAGCCTTATTAATAATTGCTTCGAACGGTTCCTTATAATCAAATAATCAACTCCTTTCAGCAGGGGTTCTAGGGGTATCCCCTGGCAAGGCATACATAATGGCTAGCCATTATGCGGTCCTTGCCGTTTATTTCAGCTACAATAAATACCTCTTGAAACTATTCTGTACCAAGTAGCTGAAATAGCGCTGGCGTATTGTACCAAGGTGTTTTCCTGAAACGACACCATCCTTCAGGAAAAATGAATATTGCGTCATTGCCTAGATAGGCCAGCGCTTCCGGAGGAACAATGCGCTTCTCCTCCTCGCTACAAGTAACACTGCTTCCTATATCAATTGAGAAAATATTCTCCTTATATGAATTTGTCTTTTTTTGTTTTTTATAATGTCCAATAAGCTTTGAATAAAACTCTTGAGTAGAAGGATTATTTGCAGACAAAAGAATCTTGTAGTTAAAATTATCGGCCATAGAAGCGCTAGCGTGTTCGCCATAAACTTGCTGTAACTGGCTAAAACTTTGTGTGACTGCTACAATTCTTAATCCTCTTCCCCTTAACGTTGCCGTGGCATTCATAAGCGACTCAAGGTATCCCAGTCGAAATAGTTCATCCAAAAACATTGTTGCTCTTGGTACATTTGTTAAAGGTAGCGATTCAAAAGTCTTTATGAAATTCCCAATCAACATCTGGATAAAATATTTTAATGATTCTAATTGATACTCAGGAATTTGTATGTATAAGCTAATTCCATTTACTAAATCTATAGGGTTTATGCATTGCAATTTTGGTTTACTCAGGCAATTCCTAACATTTTCATCGGTAGAAAAAATTAGAATTCTACAAGAAAGAGTTGCTTCAATGCTTGTCAAAGTATCACTATTTAGTGATTCAATTTTTCCCAAATATACTTTTAATCCTTCATTTTCATCAATTAATTCTTCAACCAGTTTTTTCGTTGGTTTTGAAAGTATAATGTCAATCGATTCTATAAATCCGTAACCCTTTTCATACAAACCAATTAAAAGTCCATTTAAAAGGTTCTTGGCTGATTGATTCCAAAATTCTTCTTTACCTTTTGCATCAGGAATTAAAATATTAACCAAAATTGGAATGCAAAGTTTATAATTAGCTTTTGTTATATTCCAGTATGGGTTAAAACCATAGCTACTTTTATTTTCAATATTTAGCACTTTTACATTATTTTGCTTCGAGCCTACCACATCATATAACTCTTGCTTAATATCAACAACAAATGCTGGTGTCCCATTCGCTGATTTTGAATTTGTTATTAGCATTGGAATCAATATTGATGAACTTTTTCCAGATCCTGTTCCACCGGTAACTAAGCACATCAAATCCTGCCTATCATCTATGCAAATATACTTTCGATTTTTACTACATAGTCCAACCGTCATTCCTTCTGGTTTTATTCTTAAATACTTATTTGGTGGAATTGGGTTAGTCGCATTTTTTTCAATTTTTCTAATTCTAGGCGTTAATAAATCAATAATTGAGTTTTTAAAATTATATTTAAATTCCATTTTTACCTCCAATTACTTTAATATTTCTTTTATTCTTTTTCGAACTTCTTCCGGCATAGCACATTTTGATTGAGAATCATTTAAAGCAGACGCAGCAGCATATTCTGCTGCATCTGCTTCATTGTGATTATCAGCATTTTTCGCATGCGGATGCATTTTTCTTTTTTCCCAACCTTGTAATGCATTATATTTATTCTTTTCGCACCGCTCAGCATATTTTCTTTTATTTGAATCGATCAATGGCATATATCCTTTAAAAACAATTCTTATTATTGGGTTTTTTCCAGAATATATAACTTCATGCGCATCGTAATCAAATATAGCCCTTACAAGCTCGCCAAATTCAGCATTGCTAAACTCATCACATTGATCAAATATAGAATGATACAGTATAAAACTTTCTTTTTTATTTTCCTTCATTTTCTGTGCCTCCGTTTAAGTACTCTGAAAGTTTTTGTGAGTTTATTAAATACTTATTTCCCGATTTTACAAATTGAATTTTTTTAGTTGTGCATAGTTGTCTCATGCTGAATTCTGACATGCCCGAAAGTTTAGAAGCATTTTTTATAGAGAGCATAATAGGGATTTCCGTTGTTTTCATATTTTTACCTTTCTGATTAGTCTGCCTAATTGATTTAACTTTATTGAATTTTCTAGAACAAAAAAAGAGCATTATAAAATGCTCTCTAAACACTGTGGAATACAGCTATATTATTTCCAACTTTAGCGCAGACCTCTACTTAAATCAGAAATTTCTCTTGAAAAATTACTTATACATTTCGTATAATAAAAAAACACCACAACACCTTTAAAAAGGCATAGTAATGCTCTACGTATTTTTATAAATTAACTAACATGCACAGTGCATGAAACAATCTACTAATCGCTTTTTCAAGCAACAAAATTAACTATCTTTATTATAACATTAAAAATGCTAAAAACAATAGCCTATATTTATATTTTTGCTCAATATTAATTTTAAACAAAAATTAAATCCACCTAGCTATCTTATTATTTATCACCTTGTTCGTAAAATATGCGTAAAACATTATTTTTCAGACATAAAAAAAGGCTTTCAGAAATCTCCAAAAGCCTTGAATTTACTTGGTTGCGGGGTAAGGATTTGAACCTTAGACCTTTGGGTTATGAGCCCAACGAGCTACCAACTGCTCCACCCCGCGATGTCATGTTATGAAATTGTCTTGGTGCCGGAGACCGGGGTCGAACCGGTACGATCGGTAAAGATCGCAGGATTTTAAGTCCTGTGCGTCTGCCAATTCCGCCACTCCGGCACATTTGGCTCCAAGGGTGGGGCTCGAACCCACAACCTATCGGTTAACAGCCGAGTGCTCCACCATTGAGCTACCTTGGAATACCAATCGTCATCGCTGACGACAAGATTTATTATAATACAGATTAGGCTATTGTGTCAACAACTATTTTAACTTTTTATATGTTTTATTTTTGAAGGTTTTTTCATCCCCCAATAATAGCCAGAATCGTTGATTTTTAGGATTTTATGCCACTGCTCAAGATTAAACTTGAGCAGCACCCGCACGAAATGCTTTGATATTTATTTCTTCAAATCCCTTTTTTACATTATTTTTTATCACATCTTCCCAATCGATTCCTGGAAAATCCATTGCCTTTGTCAGCGCACCTAGAAGCACGATATTCATCGTCTTTGAGTTACCTAGTGCTTCTGCGATTTCTCCTGCCTTAAAAACGGAAACAGAGGCCTTGTTGGTCAAATCCTCTAGGATACCGTCTGGATATTTTGCCATACCTTGCTGGATCGGTACAGACGGGATTTCAAAATCGTTGATTACCATCTTCCCGTCCTGCTTTAAGTATTCAATCCAACGCAATGCCTCCATTTTTTCAAATGCAACGATGACATCGGCTTCTCCCTTACCTACGATAGGAGAATATACACATTCACCAAAACGAATCTGTGTGCTTACATTTCCGCCTCTCTGGGACATACCGTGAATCTCTGACATCTTTACATCATAACCAGCTTGCATCAATCCTTCGGAAAGAATTTTACTCGCCAGAATTGTACCTTGACCACCTACTCCTACAAGGAGGATATTCTTTACATCACTCATCTACTTCACCTCCGAGATTGCATCAAATGGGCATACCTGCCTGCAAATACCGCAGCCTGTGCAAGTGTCCTTACTAATTGTGATTTGTTCGCCAGAAGTGATAGCAGGGCATCCAGTTTTGACACAGGCTTTGCACTTCTTACATTTATCTTGGTCAATCACACATTTTTTCGGAGTGAGATCAAATTCTTCTTTGTCTTGTTCACTAAATTTCTTTAGGATACAAGGCCATTTTGCAATGATTACGGTTGGCTCTTCTTTTGCGATTGCATCGTCTAATGCAGCTTCCATTTCATCCAACAGCAATGGATTTACAATATAAATATTTTCGCCCTTGATCCCAATGGCTTTACAAAGAAGAGGAATATCTACTTCTCCAGTTGCTTCACCCATCAGTGTAAATCCCGTTCCTGGATTTTCTTGATGTCCTGTCATTCCTGTAATTCGATTGTCCAGAATAACGGATACGCTGTTTCCTTTGTTATAGGCTACATCCATTAAACTATTGATTCCTGTATGGAAAAACGTTGAATCTCCAATAACTGAAACAACCTTCATATCAGATTTATTTTGCTTCAGTGCCATTGCAGCACCGTGACCTGCGCTGATACTTCCTCCCATACAGAAGCATGTATCCATTGCCGAAAGCGGAGCCGCTGAACCAAGAGTATAACAACCAATATCTCCAGTAATGATAATATTTTTTTTCTTTTTTAGTGCGTAGAAGAAACCTCTATGAGGACATCCTGCACAAAGGGATGGAGGTCTTACAATTGCTTTTTTTTCAGATGATAGGGTGTCAGTAGATATACCAAAAACTGCCTGTCTAACGATATCAGTATTAAGCTCATCCATCTCTGGTATAATTTCTTTGCCGATACAAGGAATTCCAGCCATTTTAAGGTGATTTTCCATGTACGGATCCATTTCTTCAATGACATAAAGCTTGTCCACCTTAGCAGCAAATTCTGCGACCAGCGCCATAGGCATTGGGAAAGTCATCCCTAGTTTTAAGTAAGATGCATCATCGCCAAACACTTCTCTTGCATATTGATATGCAACACCAGAGCTGATTACACCAATTTTCGTATCATTATATTCTGTTTTGTTGATATCAGCAGTATTTGCATAGTGTTCCATTGCGGCGAGTCGATCCACCAATTTTTCTCGAAGAACCTTGCCATTTGCGGGTGTTGCTACAAATTTTTTGATATTTTTTTCATATGGAATAATCGGTTTTTCCACTCTACTTCCCATTGTCACTAAGCTTTTGCTGTGGCAAATACGTGTGGTCATACGAAGCAATACTGGAGTGTCAAACTTTTCGCTCAGTTCTAACCCCAATTTCATATAGTCTTTTGCTTCTTGGCTATTGGAAGGTTCCAACATTAAAACTCGTGCTGCTGTTGCATAATTTCTATTGTCCTGTTCATTTTGGGAACTATGCATTCCTGGATCATCAGCAGAAATTAAAACGCAACCACCTGTTACACCTGTATATGCAAAGGTAAATAATGGGTCCGCAGCAACATTAACACCAACGTGCTTCATCGCCGCCATAGACCTAGCACCGGCAATTGAAGCTCCAATTGCTGCTTCTAAAGCTACTTTTTCATTAGGTGCCCATTCAGAATAAATATCTTTTTTATATTGCACGACATTTTCTAGAATTTCAGTGCTCGGGGTTCCTGGATAAGCTGACGCAAAGGTCAGTCCAGCCTCATACGCTCCTCGCGCCACGGCTTCATTGCCTGTCATCAGTTGTTTCAACTTCATTTCCTCCCTTTTTCTCTTTATGTCCACCAGAGCGAATTAACTCTGCTTTTTTTCTATATTTCGCTTCGTTTTCTTTATCGTTACTCTCCCCATAGATTTCCACTAGCTCATCCATGGTTTCTACGTGAGATGGATTGATTCCAAGCACACGTTTAAAGCTTGCCATTGCATCAGGATTATTTCCTGTTCTTGCATAGGCCACTCCAATATAGTAGGATAACGGCCACCAATCCTTATATCTAGATTTTAAGAATGGTTCCAGTAAATTGATTCCTAACTCATAACGACCAGATAAGACAGCATTATATCCCTCTTCAATTTTGAGTGGTTCAGCCAGTTGTTTGAGTCGTTCTCTGATTTCTTTTTTATCTTTTGGATGATGAGATTTGTTTAAAAACTCTTTCCAAGCCAAGTGTGCTTTTGTATAAAGTCCCATATTGACATAAGCAAATCCCAGATAATAATACGCCTCACTATATCTAGGATGAAGTACGGTCAAAAGTTCAAAGAACTCAATGGATTCTGCTTTAAACCTTCCAATATATTCTTCGTTATTGCTTGCACTATATAATTCTCTACATACTCTAGCGTAACTATACATCGCATGAATATTATCTGGCAAGATACAGAGTGCTGCTCTAAAGTGAATCGCCGCATTATCATAGTCCTGCTCCTCTGCAAAGTCTCTACCCTCTTTTACCAGTCCATTTACAATTTTCACCTTGGAAAAAGTCTCCATAAAGCGGAGGTAATTCTCCATATATTGAAATTTAGGGTCGATGCCCATAATCCAAGCAATATTTTCTGAGAGCAATGGCATTTTGATACCATCTCCACCTTTAAAACCTTCTAGATCCTGCTTTCTAAGAGGAATCGGCACACCTTTCATAAAAGTCATACCAGTTCTGTTTATAAATGCATCGCTAAATTCGTCAAAAACAAAATTCTTTGTATATTTTCTAAAATACTTCCCGACTCGATCTGGACGCTCCTTAATATCATATTCTTCTGGTTTTTTCGGTGGTATTTCTACCGCATCTTCTTTTCTCTTAAGTAATTGTACCATCTTTTCACCTACAGGATTTCCCATCCCTTTCTCTCGAATTTTTTAATTGCATCTGAATTTAGGGTATCTTTCATGTCCAGAATGAGTAGTTCCCGGACAGTTTCTTTAACATCCGGTATAAATCGTTCTTTCCAACCTGCATATAAATAAAATATACGATATAAGTCCTCTTTTTTATGTGACTTGTGTTGAAAACCTTTTAAATAGAAATAATCGGCCAATTCTTCATAAAAATCAAACGGACTATCTGCCATGGCTTGTATGGAAAATTCCAATGCTTTGGCAAAACCACCTCGATTGTAATATAAATCAAGAAGCTTCTCTATTTTTTTCAGTCTAACAAAACCCTGAGCAGAAATGTAGCGGTTTGAAATCACTTCATATGGTGCTTTCTCTCGATATATATAGTCATGTTCGTCTGCTTGTTCCCTGATAGGAGATCCTTTTAAAAGTTTTAAAAACCCCAATTGAAGATGTCCGCAATCCATTGAATATACATCATTGAAGGAGTTGCGAAAAGAGTCGTAGTCCTCATAGGGAAGCCCCGCAATCAAATCTAAATGAAGATGTATATTGCCAAATGATTGAAGATATAACACATTGTTGACTAGTTTTTCAAAATTACAACTCCTCTGACAGGCAGCCAATGCCTTTTCATTGGTTGACTGAACCCCAATTTCAAATTGGAACAACCCATTTCTTGCACACTTTACAAGGTCAATCATATCTTCGTTAATCAAATCCCCACAAAGCTCAAAATGAAAGTTTGTAATCCCATTATCTGTATCCATCAAGTATTTAATGATTTCATTACTTCGTTTTACATCCCAGTTAAATGTCCTGTCGATAAACTTAACCTGCTTTACTTTTTTATAAATAAAATAGCTCAAATCCGACTTCACTCTCTCCATAGAGAGGGTGCGAACTTTTTTCTCAACCGAAGACAAGCAATAGCTGCATCGAAATGGACATCCTCTCGATGACTCGTAATACATAATCTTGTCATCTTCACTCACCAAACTTCGATAAGGAAATGGCACCGATTCAAAATTAAGAAGTGGTGCTGGAGGGTTCACAAAAATCTTTCCGTCTTGCCGGTAGGTCAATCCTTTAATTTTGTGAAACGCAAAAGTACCCGACAATAATTCTGAAGCCCATTCCGAAAAAGCAGTCTCTCCTTCTCCCGATATTAAAAAATCAATAAACTTATAACGGCTCATGAAAGGAACAATTTCAAAACTAACCTCTGGTCCCCCCAGCAGAATCTTTAAATCTGGTTGGGCTTTTTTTAAATTTTCCGAAAGATACAGGGTTTTTTCCACATTCCAAATATAACAAGAAAAGCATATCACATCATACTGTTTTCGAAGCAACTCTGTAAATACATAATCATCTTCGTTGTTGATGGTAAACTCCATAATATCAATTGACCTCTTGTAATCCTCAGCACTTGCATAAAGATATTTGAGTGCCAAATTGGAATGTACATATTTGGAATTCAACGTGGTTAATAATATTTTCATACTTATCCCCGAACCTTTATATTTTATAGCATTCGGAATCGATCATCCTTCAGCATATCTTTATTCTCCATCGCCACACGCAGCTGATCAAGCATCCGATTTTTATCCGTAGGTAAATCCCCTTTTAAGGAAACATAATTGGATGCATGATTGCTTCTAAAAACACAGTTTTTTGTGACATTAATATTTTTCAGCATCAGTTCCGTCTCAGACAGCACCTCTATTGGAGACAATGTCTTGAAGCGTCCTTCTTCTATGTCCTGGTGCATCTCTGCTCCAGGTTCTGTAATCAATGTTAATAGTCCAACGAAAGATGGCTCCATTTCGCTAATCATTGTCCCTGATTCTATTGCATGATCTTCCCATCCATCTTTTCCCGCAAGACCTGAAATAAAGGTCACAGAAGAGGGAATCCCAGCTGCTTCAATCTTCTGTACTGCTTCGATGATTTCTGCACGCGTTGCACCCTTTTGAATTTCTTTTAACACTTTATCACTACCAGATTCTGCTCCAATATAAACAATACCGATTCCTTGCTCCTTTAGCTCAATTAGCTCCTCATGGGATTTTCTCAGTACGTCTTGTGGAGAACCATAGATTCCAACACGCTCACATTCTGGAAAAAGCTTTTTTATGTAGTCTAAAATCACAAGCAAATCTTTGTTTTGAAGTACAAGGGCATCTCCATCTGCAAGGAAAATTCGGTTCACTCTCTTGTAATACTGCCTAGCCGAATCCAAATCTTCAAGAACCTCATTGATTTTTCTGACTCGAAATCTCTTGTCTTTAAACATACTGCAGAAAGTACACTTATTGTGTGCACATCCTATTGTAACCTGAACAATGAGGCTATATGCCTCACTGGGCGGTCTATAAACACTACCTTCATATCTCATATTGCTACATCCTTTCCGGCGCTTCCATTCCAAGCAGCTTCAAGCCATTTTGAATGGTTTGTTTTGCTGCAAATACAAGAAGGAGCTTCGCCCTTTTTTCTTCTTCATTTTCCACAAGAATGTGTTCATCATGATAAAACTTGTTAAAACTCTGTGCAATATCCACAATGTGTCTTGTTACGACAGAAGGTTCATATTTCTCTCCGGCATCCATTACCACATCAGGGAAACGGTATACCAGTTTTGCCAGATCATATGCACTATCACCTGTCAGGTAACTCATATCCATCGCTTCTGGCGAAGATATGGCTTTTATAGTACTATCTCCTCCATTTCTGAGCACACTTGCTGCGCGCGCATGGGTGTATTGAACGTATGGGCCTGTTTCTCCCTCAAAATTCAACACTTTATCCCAAGAAAACACATAATCTTTAATTCTACTATTTGAAAGTTCTTGGAAGATAACAGCGCCGATTCCCACCTGCTTAGCTGTTACATCCAGATTATCTGTGTTGACATTTTTCTCTAGTATAATTTCCTTTGTTTGGTTCACCGCTCTATTTAATACTTCTTCTAAAAATACGACCCTGCCATGACGGGTTGACATGGTCCCTTCTTCTAAGCTAACAAGACCAAACGGAATATGCACACAATCTTTTGCCCAATCAAGTCCCAAAAGATCGATGATTTTAAACCACTGCTGAAAATGCAGGTTTTGCTGTGAAGCCACAATATAAAGATTCTTTTCAAAGTTATAATGCTCTTTTCTATATACTGCTGCTGCAATATCTCTTGTGATGTATAAAGACGATCCGTCTTTTTTTGTAATCAAAGCAGGCGACATGTTGTATTCTTCCAAATCAACAATTTGAGCTCCTTCAGATTCTTTCAGCAGGCTTGCATCCTTCAGCATATTTAAGATGCGTTCCATTTTATCGGAATAGAAGCTTTCTCCTGCAAAAGAATCAAACTCAATGCCTAGCATTTGGTAAACGCGATTAAACTCTTTCAAGCTTTCATCTCTAAACCATTGCCACAATCTTACCTCTTCTGCTGCTCCGTTCTCAAGCTTTGAAAACACATCTCGCGCTTCATCTTCGAGTGATGGATTTTGTTCTGCTTCTTCATGGAATTTCACGTAATAACCAAGCAACGTTTTGATTGGTTCCTTTGTAACATCTTCTTCATTTCCCCATTTTCGATAGGCTACAATCATCTTGCCGAACTGAGTTCCATAGTCACCTAAGTGATTGATTCTTACAGTATCATAACCTAGAAAATCATAAATTTTATAGATTGAGTTACCAATTACAGTACTTCTAATATGTCCAATATGAAATGGTTTTGCTATGTTTGGAGAAGAGAATTCAACAATAATCTTTCTTCCTTTTCCAATATCACTGCTTCCGTACATTTCTTTTTCTGTTGCAACGCTTTGAGTCAATTCCCTGACGAAAAAGGCTCTGGAAAGAAACATATTTACATATGCATTTACATTTTCTACTTTATTGAAGAGCTCATTGCCCTGCAATTTTTCAGCGATGCTCTGGGCAATCATCGGCGGTGCTTTTCTCATCGTTTTTGCTAGCTTAAAGCAAGGAAAAGCATAATCGCCCATTTTGCTGTCTCCTGGCATTTCTATCATATCTTTGATTTCTTCCACAGTAAGGCCTTCCATGGCCTCTACCAGTATTTCTGCTATTTTTTCTTTGATATTTATCATGAATCAATCCTCCATCTGTTGATATATATTATCACCGACACACCTCGGTCTCCTGTAATTCTGACACCACAGGAATTCCTTCTCGTTTCAACATGGAGGCAAAGATACCATCTCCTGTTATTTGAGTTCCCGTGAACGTCCCATCATAAATTGTTCCTGAGCCACAAGAAGGACTATTGGCTTTTAAAATTGCAAGCTCAATATGTTCTCCGCTTTCTTTTGCTTTATTCAGGGCTTCCTCAAAAGTCAGCTTTGAACCAAGCATAAAGCTTTTCGTTACATCGTTTCCCTCTTTATCGATTACTTTTCCATCCTTCCATTCCGCCGGCGGTCTAGGTGTGGGAAGATTTCCCTTCTGTTCTGGGCATACCAGCATGCAATTCTTATCCTTTAACCACTCTTTTATCCATAAGGTTTCATTATTCCCACCGCTATATTTGCAGTTGACTCCTACTAAGCATGCACTAACCAGATACATGAGATCCCTCCTATTTCAATTCTACTACGGTAACACCATCTCCACCCTCATGATAGCCTCCCTTTCGAAATTGGCCTACATGCTTGTGGTACTTGAGCATCTGTTGAATTCCCTCTCGCAGAATTCCTTCCCCTCTTCCATGTATTATCGTCACACTTTTCAATCCTGCGATGTATGCATCGTCCAGATATTTTTCCACATCCATCACTGCATCATCTAAAAGACTTCCCCTCACATTGATGGTTGGTGCAATATTTTGCACCTTGCTACGATACAAGGTGCCGTACCGTGATGTTTTGTTATCTTTTTTCTTTTTATTATCCTGTAATAATACAAGATTGGATAGTTTAACATTGATTTTTAATAGCCCCACTTGGACTTGCAATTCATTTTTATCATCGGGCAATGTAAGTACATTTCCTTTTTGATCCAAACTCAACACCCTAACTCCATCGCCAATTTTCAGCTGATCAACACGTATCGGATCTGGATTATTTTCCTGAACAATTTTTTCTGTATACTGTTTGGATGTTTCTCTTATATTTTTACGAATCTCCTCATATTTACGATTTCTTTCTTTGGAGGATCCCTCTTTTTCCAATTCTTTTAGTTGTTTTTGTACTTGGTCAGCCAATTCTTTCGCTTCTCGTATCATTTCTCGGGCTTCTTCTTTTGCCTTACTCAGAATTTTTTCTTTTTGAAGTTCCATCTTCTTTCGTTCTACATCAAACAATTCTTTCTGTCGCTTCATTTCCAAATTGATGGCAAGTGCTTCATCTCTTTCTTCTTCAGCTACTTTTCTGTCTTTCTCAATCGTAGAAATCACTTCTTCGAACTGAATATCGCCGTGTTCAAGCATACCTTTTGCATGCTTGATAATCACCGGTTTTAATCCTAACTTTTGAGAAATTTCAAAAGCATTTGACCTGCCAGGTGTTCCAATTGTAAGTCTATAAGTTGGGCTCAAGGTCTCAACATCAAATTCCATAGATGCATTTTCCACGCCTTTAGTAGAAATGGCATATTTCTTCAATTCATTGTAGTGAGTAGTCGCAATCGTCTTTGCACCTTTATCATAAAGATGCTCTAAAATTGAAATTGCCAGAGCCGCTCCCTCTGTTGGGTCTGTTCCCGCACCAAGCTCATCTAATAAAATCAAGGTGTCTTTTCCACTATTTTCAACAATATTGACGATATTTGCCATATGAGAGGAAAAAGTACTCAAGCTCTGTTCAATGCTTTGTTCATCCCCAATGTCTGCAAATACTTTTTGTAGCACAGGCATTTCTGTGCCTGCACCAGCTGGAATATGAAGTCCAGTCTGACACATAAGCACAAATAACCCTACTGTTTTTAGGGTTACGGTTTTTCCTCCAGTATTTGGTCCCGTGATGACAAGGGTCTTATACTTACCACCAATTGCTACTGAGATAGGGACCACCTTCTCCCTTTGGATGAGGGGATGCCGTCCTTCTTTTATTTTTAAAATCCCGTCTTCATTGATGTCAGGTTCAAGCCCCTTCATCTTAACAGACAGCTTTCCTTTTGCAAAGATAAAATCAAGCTGGAGTAAAATTTTTTGGTTATTGAGTAGTGCGTCTTTTGCATCTCCAACTGCTGCAGAAAGCTCCGCAAGAATTCTTTCCATTTCAACCCGTTCTGCCAACTCTAATTCCCGCAATTCGTTGTTCAAATTGACAATGGCCTGAGGTTCAATAAATAAGGTTGCTCCAGTAGAAGACTGGTCATGGACAATTCCTGAAAATCTTCCTTTATGTTCAAGCTTTACAGGAACTACATACCGCCCTTGGCGCATGGTCACAATTGCATCCTGCAAAATGGTACGATTATCTGAAGAATTCAAAATTTGGTTCATCTTCACTCGAATAGACTCATTTTGACGAATGATACTGCGCCGAATATTTTTCAATTCTGAACTAGCTTGGTCCGACATTTCATCTTCAGATAAAATGCATCGGTCTATATCTGACTCTAAACTTTTTTGAACACTTAAAACATCTGCCAGTCCCTTGATAATTGGCAGCTCAGGCAAATCACTTTTTAAAAAAGCGACTGCATTTCTTGTAACCTGAAGGTTATAGAGGACTTCAAGAAGCTGTTTCATCGTTAACACACTTCCTTTGTCCGCTAAATGTACATAGTTTGCAATGTCATAAAAGCTTCCAAGAGGCAGTGTCCCTTTACGCATAATAACGGAAACCGCTTCTGTGGTTTCCGCTAATATTTCTTTGATTGTAAACACATCAAGCTCAGGCTTCAACTCTTCAATTCTTTTTTTTGTAAGAGAAGAAGCCGATTCTGCCTTCAACAAATCTAGTATTTTATCATATTCTAAAACTCTATAAGCTTTATCGTTCATCTGTTTTCCCTAAGCGTCCGCATAAAATACATACTTATTTTCTTCGAACTATTCTACAATTTTCTTATATCGGTCAATGTCTCCCTTTAATCGGATGTTTTCCATCTGAAGGTCAAAAAAGCTACTTTCCATATCTTTGCACTTTGCCTCCATTTCCTGCAATGCAGTTGATTCAGAAGCTTGATCATCTAAGTGTGCTTTTAATTTGGATGAAAGTTCTTCGTTTTTTGATAAGAGAGCTGTATATTTTTCTTCTAACTGTCTATAGGAGGTAGTCACACGGTCTAGGTCCACCGTCTTCTCGTTAAACAGTCTTTGCAGTTCTTCTTTTTGTTCAATGCTAGCTTGTGCATCTTCTTTGTATTGAAGAAAACTCTTTTTTGCCTCATCCCAAAGCTGGACATAATGCTGGGAATCTTTTTCAAGCTGTTCGCATTTGCCACGCATATCACTGATTTTTTCTACAGTACTGAAATAGTCATCTGCCACATTGACCGCGGCTAACACTGCCAGAGAAGATATGGAACCCGAAGGAAGGGCTTTTGCAATTTCATGCATCTTTACATTCACATAATCTGCGACCTTCATGATATGCTCTCGCGGGGTGTCACCTGCAATCGTATACTCCTGTCCATAGATTTTAACTGTGACTCGATTTCTATCCTCCATGCTTTTTCCCCCTCTCAAAATAATCTTTATCACATGTCACGCAAAACAGCGTCTAAATTTTCTTTCAAAGCTTGTAACACTTTTTGATGAACCTTTACCACTTCTTCATCTGTCAAGGTTCGATCTAGTGCTCTATATTTCAAGTTGAAGGCAAGACTTTTATGTCCATCTGCAACCTGCTTTCCGCGATATACATCAAATAAGGACACGCTTTCAAGCAATTTTGTGCCTTCTGTCTTAATGATGGTTTCAATTTCTGACACTGTTCTTTCTTCTTTTACAAGAAGAGCAATGTCTCTTGCAATAGCCGGATATTTGGGTAGTGGTTTGTAGAACCGTTCTGTATTTGCTTGAGCCATTACTTGGTCAAAGGCCAGTTCACAGCAATAGCACTTGGTACCAATGCCATACTTATCTGCCACGTCTGGATGAATCTCTCCCATAATTCCCAGTTCAATATCTCCTCGAAGGATTCTAGCGCATCTGCCAGGATGGTATACACCATATTCGCTTTCAGCAATATACGAAAGTGAATCAATGCCAAGAACAGCAAACAGTTCCTCTAGCATCCCTTTCAATGTAAAAAAGCTTTCTCCTTCTCCATAGATTCCAACTACCATTGAGTCATGTTCTTCTGGCAAACTCTCTTCGTCAACAAGACTCTTAAAGAACGTGTTTCCAATTTCGAAGGCGCGTACATTAACAATATTCCGGGAGTAGTTTCTTCCCAATACTTCTAACATATTAGGAGTTAGAATGGTTCTCATTACACTGTTTTCTTCACCTAACGGATTGAGTAAACGCACAAAATTTCTTTCCCAAGAATCTTCATCAATTCTTATAAAATCAACACCTTTTGGACTAACAAATGAATATGTTTGTATTTCATTTGCACCCATAGCTGTCATCTTATCACGAGATAAATCTTTCAATGATCGTTCTCTTGATTTTGAAGATTCTGCATTTCCCTTTGGCAAGGTTACTGGCATTTTGTCATAACCATATATTCTTGCAACTTCTTCTACGAAGTCAATTTCTTCTAATAAATCTTGTCTGATTGTTGGTGGCGTTACTAACATCACACCGCCATTCAGTTCGACTTTCATTTCAAGGCTTTCAAATATGCTTCTCATTTCCTCATCAGAAAGGTCAATTCCTAAAATTCCATTGACTCTTGTTGGCCTTACTAATACAGGAGTCGCAGAGCTTTTTCCCGGATAAACATCCACTGAGCCCTGAACCACATTTCCAGCATTTAATAGCTCTATTAACTTACATACACGATCTGCAGCGACTTCGCAAAGATTTGAGTCGATTCCCTTTTCAAATCTTGCTGAAGCTTCTGTACGTAATCCTAATTTCTTCGAGGTAGACCTTACACTATCACCACTAAAGTTTGCTGATTCGATTAGAATTGTGGTGGTGTCGTCTTTGATTTCTGAGTTCAATCCCCCCATAACACCTGCTACTGCAACACCTCGTTCCTGATCCTTAATCAAAAGCATACTGGAGGATAGTTTTCTTTCTGTTCCATCCAAAGTTGTAAAGGCTTCTCCTTCTGTTGCTGTGTCTACAATGATTGTTCCTCCAGCTAAGTCTCTAATATCAAATGCATGAAGCGGTTGTCCGTATTCCAACATAACGTAATTGGTTATATCAACAATGTTATTAATCGGTCTCATGCCAGCGGATATCAATCTTTTCTGAAGCCACCATGGGGATTGTTCAATCTTAACGTCCGTTACAATTCTTGCAACGTATCGTTTGCATAGTTCTGGTTTTTCAATCTGTATCTTTATATATTCACTTGCAGATTTGGTTTCTTGATTGCAAGCAGTCTCTGGATAGCATAATTTTCCTCCAAATGTAGCTGCCGCTTCTCTTCCCATTCCAATCATAGAAAGGCAATCAGGTCTGTTTGGAGTGATTTCAAAATCGACAATCTGATCCTTTAATCCCATGGCTGCTACGATATCTTGTCCAAGAGGATATTCCTGATCCAAAATCCAAATACCATCTTTTTGAGCGACAGGAATCACTTTATCTTCCATTCCAAGCTCACTGCCAGAACAAAGCATTCCATTTGATTCCATGCCTCTTAGCTTACCTTTTTTAATCACCTTGTTGCCTGGTAATTTGCCGCCGTGAAGAACAACTGGTACATACGCACCTTCAAAAATATTATCTGCTCCTGTTACAATCTGAATCAGGTCGTCTTCACCGATATCAATCTGCGTCACAAGAAGTTTGTCTGCATCAGGATGCTTTTCAATTCGCATAATCTTTCCAACTACAACATTTTCAAGTTCTTCTCCTGTGCGTTCAACGGTTTCAATATTGGAACCAGACATAATCATCCGTTCACAAAATTCATCTATATCTACTGTAATATCTGTATATTCTTTTAACCACTCGATAGGCACCAACATACTCATTTACCCCCTATTTAAATTGCTGAATGAAACGCATATCGTTCTCATAAAACAATCTGATATCGTCAACTTCGTACTTTAACATCGCAATTCTTTCTACGCCCATACCGAATGCAAACCCCGTGAACTTTTCCGTATCGACTTGACCAACTTTTAGTACATTTGGGTGCACCATACCGCAACCTAAAATTTCAATCCAACCGCTGCCTTTACATACCCTACAGCCTTTTCCACCACACTTAAAGCAGGAAACATCCATTTCTGCGCTCGGTTCTGTAAATGGGAAATGATGAGGACGGAACTTTGTTCTTACTTTTGATCCAAAAAGTTGTTTTGCGAAAGAATCAAGTGTCCCTTTTAGATCAGCCATTGTGATTCCTTCATCCACATTAAGCCCCTCAACCTGGTGAAACATTGGTGAATGCGTAGCATCTGCAGTATCACAACGGAAACATCTTCCTGGTGAAATAATCTTAATCGGTGGATTTTCTTTCATCAATGTTCTTGCCTGAACTGGTGAAGTTTGGGTTCGCAATAAAGTACTTTCTGTAATATAAAATGTATCTGTAAAGTCTCTTGATGGATGATTCGGTCCGGCATTCAGCGCATCAAAATTATTGAAAACAGTTTCGACTTCTGGGCCTTCTGCTATACTAAACCCCATGCTCATAAAAACACGGGAAATCTCATCTATGGTAATAGTAATCGGATGTTTAACACCGAGGCTAATCTTTGCACCTGGTTCTGTTACATCTATTTTTTCTTTGATAAATCTTGTGGCCGTCTCTAGCTGCTTTAACGCTGCAAATTTTTCATCCAACAGTCCTTCAATCTCAGCTCTCACACCATTGGCAGTTTTTCCAAATTCCTTTCGTTCTTCTGGGTTCAAAGATCCCATGGAGCGCAAGATTTCTGTCAGCATTCCTTTTTTACCAAGAATCTTTACTCTAATCTCTTCTGTTTCTTGAATAGAGGAAGCTTTTCTCAGTTGTTCTTTCGCTTCCTGCAAAATTTGCATCAATTGATTTTGCATAACCGATCTCCATTTCTAATTCATTAATCTGATTCACTCAGGATTTTACCTAGTTATATTATTTGCGTATTTTTGCCTTACGGATTCATACATTAGAATCGATGCAGCCACAGCTGCGTTTAAAGATTCTATAGTTCCTTCCATAGGGATCTTAATTTTTTTGTCTGCAGACTGAATCAATACATCACATGCACCGCTGCCTTCATTTCCAATGACCAATCCAATATGGTCTCTCATGTCTGTATGATAATAATAAGAATCGGCAGAAGGAACCGTTACATAGATTTTCTTTCCCCAATCCCTTAAAATCCCAATTGCCTCTTCTGGCGTGTCTATCCACAAAACTGGAACTCGAAACAAAGAACCAGCCGCTGCGCGAACGACTTTTGCCGAATAAATATCAGCCGTTCCTTTTAGCAGAATCACACCACCATATCCTGCTGCGTCTGCAGTTCGAAGAATCGTCCCAATATTGCCTGGATCTTGTAGCCGATCTAAGACAACAAAATTACCGCTGCGCTCTTTTTTTTCAGAAAAGAATTGGTCCGCAGTGTAGATTGACTTCTTAACAATTGCCAAAATCCCTTGAGGAGTTTCTGTCTCTGACAGTTTTCTAAATAACGCAGAAGAAAAACGGGTCATAGGAATTGAATCAGATTTAAAACAAAACTCCTCGCTCTGTATCAACGCTTCAATCTCTGCTCCGTTTTTCAAAGCCTCTTGTATCAGGTTGGGACCCTCAATCACATATTTTTTTTGAGCATCCCTATATTTTTTTTGTTTTAAAAGCATCGCACTTTTGTAAATTTGGTTTTCGCTGGAAGTGATCAGCTTCATATTTTATTCACCATTAGAAAAGCCGGTTGTTATCCCGGCTCACCTTTCGAATCTTTAATTAAAAGCTTCCCATTTTGTCCTTACTCAAGAAGGATGGTATATCAAATGCACCGGTTACTTTTTTTGAAAAAACGTCGTCATGGGCTTTGCTTTCTGCTTGCTCTTCCGATGTACCTTCTGCGCCTTCATCTTCCTTGGCATGAGCCTCTGCCTTATCTCTGCTTGGCGATAATATATCGGCTGGTCGATCTTCAAATCCAGTTGCAATAACCGTAATGATAATCTCGTCTTTCATTTCTTCTTTGACCGATGCACCGAAAATTACGATTGCATCCTTGTCCGCAGCTTTTTCAATCTGATCGGCCGCTTCATTTACTTCTAACATTCCAAGATCATATCCACCCATAATATTGAGCAGGATTGCTTTCGCACCATTGATGGATGTTTCAAGAAGCGGACTCTCAATGGCAGCTTTCACTGCTTCCGATACTCGGCTCTCGCCTTTTCCTCTTCCCACACCCATATGTGCAATGCCCCGATCACTCATAACCGTTTTTACATCAGCAAAGTCTAAGTTAATCAGTCCCGCTTCAGCAATTAAATCCGAAATACCTTGGACACCCTGTTTTAATACTTCATCTGCCATGCCAAATGCTTCAATCATAGAAGTATTTTTCTCAGCAATCTGTAATAACTTATCATTTGGAACAACTACGAGTGAATCTACATATTTCTTAAGAAATTTAATTCCTAAATCCGCATGATCTCTTCTCTTTTTGCCTTCAAAAGTAAAAGGCTTTGTGACAACACCTACAGTAAGGATTCCTTGATCTTTTGCAGCTTTTGCGATAATCGGAGCTGCACCAGTTCCGGTACCGCCTCCCATACCCGCAGTAATGAAAACCATATCTGATCCTGCAATAAATTTGCTTAAATCATCCAGGTTTTCTTCTGCCGCTTTTTGACCAACTTCCGGATTTGCTCCAGCCCCCAGTCCTTTTGTCAATTTCTCGCCAATCTGTAGTTTTGTTTCCGCTTTCGAACCTGCCAGTGCTTGCTTATCAGTATTAATTGCCATAAAGTTCACACCGTTAAGTCCTGCATCTATCATTCTATTGACAGCGTTGCTTCCGCCTCCGCCGACACCGATTACTTTAATTTGCGCCCCGCTTTGTTCGTTAACCTCGAAATGTAGCATAGTACCGCAACCTCCCGTTACTATAAATAATGCCTATTATATCACAAACGCTATTGTGATGCACCTATTTCTTGCTGTTATTGCTATCTTTTTTTATGAAATACTTATCGATTAAAAGCCTTCGAATCACTGCGATATTCTGGAATAGTCTGCCCCCAAAAACCAGAATTGCCGCGTAGTACAAAGGCACACCCAAACGATCTCCTAAATATGCTAAAAGTCCTGCCAAAATTGCATTGGTTATAAACCCTGAAATGAAGATCAGATTGTTATATTTCCCCTCCAAATGGGATCTTGCCGCTCCTAATATTGAGTCAATTGCAGCTAAAAGACCCATTGTAATATAAAACGAATATTCTGTAGGATAAGAAATATCCAAGGTAAAGCCTAGAGCAATTCCTCCAAGCAGACCTAGTACAATTGCAATTAACAAGATTATTCCTCCTCTTTCACTTTTGTCATATAACCAAAGCTTTGCTCTTCTGCGTATTTTGGAATTTCAATATCTTCTTCAATAGTGATTTTAAAAATTACACCATATTCGCTGAGCAAAGTACCATAACCATCGGGTCCAAGAAGTGCTGCCGCCATTCTTTTCGAGTCTCCAATCGCCTTGATTTCAAATGGTCTTGCAAAAAACTGCCCGTTGATACGAATCGTATATCCAGAACATGAAATGGATGTTGTATTTGTAATCCGTTGTCCATTTACCGAAAGGACTTCCGCTCCCGAACGATTCAACTCATTGATAATCGTAAAAATATCCATATCATGAACCAAAACCGCGTTAGGATCTTCACCTTCAAACAAGTCCCTTGTGCCATCATCTACAAACACAACAACACCTTCTCCATGAACATCCGTCTGCCCACTAATCATCTTATAATGGTCAAGCTCTTCCATAAGCTTATCAGTCAAGTCTGCATCTTCATTGTTAGCAAGCTCTTGATATTCTTGAAGTTTCTGTTGCGCCTCTTTGATTAATTCTTGAATTCTATCTTTATCTTTTGACTCACTGTCTATTGACGTTTTGTAATCTGTAATTGCTTTTGGAGAAACATACAACTGCTGTCCATTGGTGGTTTTAGATTGAAATGCAAATAAAAGACCAATCACCAAGCAAAAAACAAAAAACCCGACAACCCTCAATCTCATTTTACCACCAGCCTATTCCCCACTCTATTCTTGGTTCTGATTTTGGGTTTGATCATCTTCCGATACCGTTTCAGCATATCGATATTTAATCACACCAGTATATCTTGGTACTTCCAACGAATCTTTTTGTTTGATATCAATACGCAGCCCATAGCTCTTCATCTGCTCGATAATACCAAAACGAATTGTCAGTGTGGATTCTATCGTTTCAGGACTTCCAATCGCTTTGATCATATATGGCGGGGCAGTCGGTACCGTATTAATATTTACGTTTTCACCAGCCAAACTAATTTCTGTTGTAGCAATAATCCTTTGTCCATTGATTGAAATCGCTTCAGCCCCGGCATCCTTCATTTTGTTGACCAGACTCAAAAGCAACTCATATCGCAACATTATGACGCTGTATTCATCCGTAAATTCATCTGTTGGAACCGGATCATCAACTGTAACAATTACTCCAGGACCCTGTACGTCAACAACGCCTGCTGCCATTTTATACTTTTCCAGGTCAGATACCATTCCTTTTACAAAATAGTCTTCATCTGCCTTTTCCTTTTCGATTTTGTCAAGACGAGATTCTAATTCATTGAGCTGCTCAAGGGTTGCATCTTTTTCTGCCCTCACTTTTTTCAGTTCCTCCAGATAGCCCTGTGCCTTGGCAAGGGGAACCAATCCCCCCTGATCAGAACCCTGTGTCGTCGTAATCTGGATTGAAATAACCAGACCGATAAACAGAGCCAGCAGACCGATAACAATCATACCGCTGAATTTCTTCATTTGTTTCCACTCCTACTCCTCAATACCTCTACTCTACCAAAGGACTGAATGAAAAGTAATTGTCACTTCCCATTTTAATTACACCTCGCTCAATACCCTTTGTATATAAATCATACAATACTTCCTGCAAAGATTCCAGATTATTCATAATATCCTCCGGTGTTCCCTCACAGATTAATTGTTCATAAATATATGCTTTAATCATATAGCTTTTTACTTCTATTCTCATAAAGTACAACTCGTTTGCATTGACTAGCTTGAGTAATTTCAGCGTATCAGCAAGCGAAGCATTATCTTCTACCTCTAATGGCGTACCCGCTTTAAAATTCGTTACCTTCATTCCAGATAAAATAGTCAGCGTAGGCGCTTCCGTAGTTTTTCGCAAAACCATGCCGTCATCATCAATCACAATAAATTGTGTGCCATAGACTACTGCCGCATCTTCTTTTCTTTCTTCTACCTCAATGTGAATTTCCCCGGGTAGTTTTCGTTTCAATTTTACGCTCTTCATATAGGGGTCTACGAGCAGTTTCTTCTTCATTTCCGTAAGAGATGCAACAAAAATATTCTCGCCAGTTTTTGCACCTGCCAAGTTAATAATCTGCTCCGTGGTATAGTGGTTGTTGTTTTCCACCGTGATCGTTTGCACATCAAACAAGCTCGAAGTCAAAAAATAATATAAGCCTACTATGATTGCAATGATGAAAAGGAACTTGAGCAGATACCGTTTTTTCTTTCTTTTCTTCTTTTTTCTTATTTTTTCTTTCATATTCCAACAACACCCTCATGATGTTTTTCTTCTCTCTAAGTCTTTGCTCCCAAATCATTAAAACCATTTCAAATTTATCATATTCAAAGTGATGATGGCAATTGTTTTCCGCAAAAGATATCAAATTATAAATCCAAATGATCATAAATCATATCAACTGCATCCAACTTGCCAATTTTGAGGCTTGCTTCTGCCATTCGATTGATCAATCCTTTATGATTTTTCAATCTCATAATCGTTGTAAATAAAGATTTCTCATTCAAGTCTTTTTCTTCCAGCAAGATTGCGCCTCCTTGATCCGACACAACTTTTGCATTGTGAAATTGATGGTTCCCTGTCACATAAGGAGAAGGAATCAATACAGATGCTTTTCCACACGCAGTAATCTCTGATATAGTAAGTGCTCCTGCCCTTCCAACAATCAAGTCTGCTGCCGCTAAGTATTCTGGCATATTGTTTGCGTATTCGATGATGGACACCTGTTCTGGAATCTTGATTCCCCTTAACGTTATCTCTTCCATAACCGAACCATAATGTCGCTTTCCCGTTATAAATATGACCTTCAGATTTTCCACTTCAGCAAATTCTTTCAATGAGCCAATCAAAGATCGATTGATTTTTTCTGCGCCTAAGCTGCCTCCAAAACAAAGGACAACAAAATCATTTGCGTCAGCGCCTAGCTTTTCTCGTGACCGCTCTGGATTTGCAACAAGAAAGCTCTTCCGAATCGGATTGCCAGTTACAATCAGTTTCGATGGGTTTTTAAAATATTTTCGAGACTCTTCAAAGCTCAAAAAAACTTTATCTACGTATTTTTCTAAAATTTTGTTCGTTACGCCAGGAAAAGCATTTTGTTCATGCACATATGTTTTAATTCCTTTTTTTTTGGCAGCACGTACCACTGGGCCACATACATAACCGCCAGTTCCAATGACCACATCTGGACGAAAGTCCTTGATAATAGCCGCCGCCTGACGGTTCCCTTTTACCAAATCAATCAGTGTCTTTGCATTTTTCCATAGTTGCTTGCGATGAAACCCACTCACTGTAATAAACTGAATATCATACCCATTTTGTGGAACCAGCTCTCGTTCCATACCTCTCTTTGTACCCACAAACAAAATTTCTGCATCAGGATTCTTTCTTTTTATTTTATCTGCTATCGCGATTGCTGGATAGATATGTCCCCCAGTTCCGCCACCAGTCATAATTACCTTCATATTCTTCTCCTATTTTTTAAACCAAGGTTTTCTATTTTGAAGAGTACCTAGATATATTGAGCAGGATGCCCATTGCCACCATAAATAGCATTAACGCATTCCCTCCATAGCTGACAAAAGGAAGCGTAATTCCGGTTGGCGGCATAGAAGAGGTGACGACCGCTATATTAAGAATCACCTGAATCCCAAGCATTGCAGTGATTCCCGATGCCAAAAGAGTTCCAAACAAATCTGGTGCGTTCATCGCAATGTGTATGCCACGCCATATTAAAACCAAATAGCATGCAATCAAAAGCAAACAACCAATATATCCAAGCTCTTCACCAATAATTGCAAAAATAAAGTCGTTTTGTGGTTCCGGCAAGTACAAGGTTTTCTGAATGCTCTTTCCCAAGCCCACACCAAACAAACCTCCCGAACCTAGCGCAAGCAATGATTGAATGACTTGATACCCATCACCCAACGGATCTTGAAAAGGATCCAAAAAGCTTGTCAAACGCTTTAATCGATAGCCCCCTTCATCTGTTAAAAGCATTGCTGTAATTCCAAATGCACCAACCCCTATGATGCCAAAAAAGTAAAATGCATGCAGACCAGCAACGAACATAATCGCTACAATAATGCCACACAACGTGATTGCCGTAGATAGGTTTGGCTGTTTCAAGATTAATACAAAATATACCAAAGCCATTCCTATAATTGGCATAATTCCTTTTTGTAGTGATTGAATTCTTTTCGGATCTTGACTATAAAACCAGGCCACAAAAATAATTGCCGCCATTTTTGCAAGTTCGCCTGGCATAATTGTAAATCCACCAATGCCAATCCAGCGAGTTGCAAAGTTTCGTGTTTCACCAAGAGGTGTAAACAAAAGAAGCAACAACACAAAACTCACACCCATTATAGTGGGTGCGAATCGTGCATAAATATGATAATCAAATAGGGCACAAAACAGCATGGCAGCAGTGCCAAACACTGCCCAAGCAATGTCTCTTTTTAAATATGCATAAGGATCTCCTGTATCGTTTAAGGCGCTATAATAGCTAGAGCTAAAGACCATAATAATGCCAAAGACCACAAGCCCTAAAACCATTATTGTTAACATGAAATCTCCTGATTTCATCTGCATGCTTTTCCTACCCGCCATTTATCTCTCCAAATCCCTCACACAATTCTTAAAGTGCTCTCCTCGCTGTTCATATGATGTGTACATATCCCAGCTGGCACAGGCAGGAGAGAGAAGAACAATATCCCCAGCAGCAGCAAGCCCAAACCCCTTTTTCACACATTCATCCATATCCTTGCACATAGTAATTTTTGTAAATCCATAATGTTCTGCTGTTTCTTTGATTTTGGGTCCTGTTTTTCCAAGTAACATTAAGTGTTTTACTCTCCCTGGAAAAGCTTTAACAAATTCATCATATACAGATCCTTTATCATACCCTCCAGCAATCAGAATGATGTTTTCTTTCATTGCTTCAATTGCTTTAATGGATGCATCAGGATTCGTTCCTTTTGAGTCGTTGACAAACCGAACGCCATCCACTTCACCAGAAAATTCCAAACGATGTTCAACTCCTTGGAATTCCTTTAAGGTTTTTCTAATTGATTCTGGCGATATACCTCCGAAGTATCCTACTGCTACTGCAGCCAATGCATTTTCTAAATTATGAAGTCCTGGTATTTTCAGTTCCTCCACCTCACAAACATCGATGCATTCCCCAGCCTCATTTTTGATAACAATGCAACCATCAATTACAAAACATCCAAATGGAAGCACCTCTTTCCGGCTAAATGGAACCACTTTTGCTTTTGACTGATTTGCCAATTGATAGGATGCCTCATCATCATAATTTACCACAAAATACTGTTTTTCATCTTGGTTTTGAAAAATCATTGCTTTGGCTTGGCCGTAATTTTCCATGGTTTTATGACGATCCATATGGTCTGGAGTCAGATTCAAAAGCGCAGAAACTTCTGGTTTAAAATATCTCGTGGTCTCTAGTTGAAAACTGCTTGTTTCTGTTACTAGCCAATCGTCGTCGGAGGCACTCAATGCCTTGGAAATTACTGCCACACCAACATTGCCCACCACATGAGTATGCCGTCCTGCATTTTTATATATCTCACCGACAAGTGTAGTCGTTGTAGTCTTACCGTTGGTTCCAGTAATGGCAACATATTTCCCCCTACCAACTCGGTATGCAATCTCGAGTTCACCAATGATTTCTGCACCAGCCTCTTTTGCTTTTTGCACAAATCCAGTATCCAGTGGAACACCCGGGCTAATTACTACCATATCTAGCTGGCCAATATTCTTAGGTTCTTCCCCAAAGTAACAAGTCACATTTTTATTCTGTAAAAACTGGATCAGCTGTATATCAATCTGGTCTTCTTCTTTCTGGTCATAGACAGAAACTTCAGCGCCAATTTTCAGTAACGCTTGGGTCGCAGCAATGCCTGACTTCCCCATTCCAACAACAAGAATCTTTTTCATTTCCAACTGATTCATGATTATCCCTTCTTTCCACAAGTCCTTATACTTTTAATAAACTAATTGCACTAATCAAACATAACAAAAATGTGACACTCCAAAATACTGTGACAACTTTTGTCTCTTTCCAACCACTTAATTCAAAATGATGATGGAGCGGCGCCATTTTAAAAATTCTTTTCTTCCTCAGTTTGTAGCTTCCTACTTGAAGGATAACAGACAACGCCTCTGCGACATACACTCCTCCAACAAAAGGAAGTATCAGTACCATATTCATCATAATTGCAGCTGCGGCCAGTCCTCCACCCAGTGCAAGAGATCCAGTGTCTCCCATAAAGACTTTTGCTGGATATTTATTAAACATCAGAAAACCGAAACAGGCTCCCGCAAGGGCAGAAGAGAACAGTGAACCAGAAGGGGACTGAAAGTACGCTCCAATAACGGCTAAAAACAGGGCAACAATGAACGTTACTCCAGATGCCAAGCCATCTAATCCATCCGTTAAATTCACACTATTTACCATAGCAACTACTACAAATGCTATAAACGGAACATACCAAATGCCAAAATCTAAATTCATATTTAGAAAGGGGAGTAGAAGGTTCGTTCCCAAAGCAGATGTCTTTGATTGATATATCGCTAATCCAACTGCAATCAGCACTTGCAGGGCCAACTTTTGTTTTGCTGTCAACCCCAAATTACGTCTCAATGAAACCTTTACAAAATCGTCTAGGAATCCTAGTATACCAAAAGCTACGAATGCAGCCAAAATAATGAACAAATCTCTAGTGTGGCTACCTGCAATCAAACAAGTCATCACGACTGCTACCATCATAGCAATCCCACCCATTGTCGGTGTACCTGATTTGGATTGATGTGATTTCGGTCCTTCTTCACGAATGCTCTGCCCGGCTTTGATTCTTCTCAACACCGGAATCAGCAAAGGAGTTCCAATACCTGTTATTACAAATGCGATTACTGCTGGTATTCCAATCTGTAAATAATCCATGCTCAATTCATCTCCATAATCTTTTTAACAACTTGATCCATTGCCATACCTCTTGAGCCCTTTAGTAGTATCACGTCGCCAGATGATATCATACTACCAATATCCTTTATCAGCAACTCCTTTGTTTCATAGTATATAATTTTATTTTCGCCCAGAATTTTTTTTGCTCCATCTGCAATGAATTTTCCACTTTCTCCTACTGCAATCAACAAATCAACATTTTTTTCTGCCGCATACAGCCCTACTTCCTGATGAAATAGATTTGAATCAACCCCAAGTTCAAACATATCAGCTAGAATCGCTATTTTCCGAAATCCCTTGGTAGCCATCAATACATCAATCGCAGCTTTCATGGAATCGGGGCTAGCATTGTATGTATCGTCAATCACCTTCATCCCATTTTTTCCTTTTATATTCAAACGTTTATCCGTTAGTTCCAACTGCTTCAAGCCTTCTGCCGCCTGCGCCATCGATATGCCATACTGAACACCGGCGGCTACTGCCAAAGCTGCATTATATGCGTTGTGCCTACCGGGAATCGGAAGGGTAATCTTCTGAATTTCTTCTCTGTGCTCTATCATAAAGGAGATTCCATCTTCACCATAATCCTCAATACTTGATATGATGAACTGACTTCTTCCTGTTTCTCCAGTAGTTACAAGTTTATAATCTCCTTGAATTTCTTGTTTTGAAAGAAAGTCCTGATCCTCATTTGCGATCAAAAGGTTGTTTTCATTAAAATAATTGGTAATTTCAAGTTTTGCCTTTAAAATGTTTTCTCGACTACCTAGGTTTTCAATATGCGAAATTCCAATATTCGTTATGATTCCAACGTCAGGTCGAACGATGTTAGCAAGAAGATCGATCTCTTCAAACTCGCTCATTCCCATCTCAAAAACGCCAACTTCGGTTCCTTCTTCAATGGATAAAACCGTTAGTGGCAATCCAATGTGATTGTTAAAATTACCAAGGTTTCTAGCTGTTTTATATTTCTGAGAAAATACTTGATAGACCATCTCTTTTGTAGAAGTCTTTCCGGTGCTTCCTGTCACACCTATTTTTACCATCTGAAACAAAGAGAGATAGTAGGCAGCCAAAACCTGCAATGCTTTTGTTGTATCTTCTACAAGAATATAACACCCAGTATCATCTAACTCTATTCCCTCCTGCTTTGAAACCACAAAGGCTTCGCATCCATTTAACTTGGCATCAGAAATAAACTTATGCGCATCATGCTGTTCGCCAATCAAAGCAAAGAACAGTTCTCCTCTTGTAACTTCTCTGGAATCAATCGAAACCCTCTTTATCTTTAGAGTTGAATCTCCGCAAACCAAAGTTCCATTCATTGCTTGACATATTTCTTCTATTGTTAGATTTTTCATACCAATCACCTAATTTCTATAGAGACAAACTGTCCCACCTTTTTGCATTTTTTCTCCTGGTTTCGGATATTGATCAATTACTGCGAAGTCCCGATCATCTATCAATGCGGGTGACACAGTATATGTAAGAGATGTTCCACTTAAAATTCCTATTGCATCGCTAAAACTTTGTCCTGTCACATCAGGTACAATTGTAAATTCACTCTCCATTGCTTGTTTTTCTTCCGCACTATAATTAGGTTGGATGTTCAGATAACGAAGTGTGTCTTCAAGGATTAATTTTACCCCTGGTGCTGCAGTTTGACTTCCAAATTTCACACCTTTTGGATTATCTACAATAAGAAGTATTGCAACTTGTGGGTCTTCCATTGGAGCCATGCCGATAAAAGATGAATAGGTCTCCTCGCTGTATCCGCCATTCACAGCTTTATTTGCTGTACCAGTTTTGCCTCCAATTCGGTATCCAGGAATCTTTGCAGCCGCACCGCCGCCTTCTCCCACAACAGCCTCCATGACAATATTCATTTCTTTGGCAGTTTCTTCCGAAATAACCTGACGGACTACTTTTGTATCAAAGCTTTTTACAACCTTTCCATCGCCATCTACCAATTCCTTTACTAGTCTTGGTTGCATTAACTTCCCGTTGTTTCCAATGGCAGATATTGCTGTGATTAGTTGAATCGGAGTTACAGCAATCCCTTGACCATAAGACATTGTTGCTAAACCCACAGGTCCAGCCGTATCTTCATTCTGAATGATTGCATACCCTTCACCAGGATAATCAATCCCAGTTCTATCTCTCAGTCCAAATAATTCCATATAGTCGAAATACTTTTCATACCCGATTCTTTGTGCTAACTGAACAAAGACTGGATTACAGGAATTTCCAACTGCTTGCACAAGGGTTTCTTCCCCGTGTGGATTGTAATACCGCCAACATCGTAGCTTTTGTCCTGCTACCATAATAGATCCTGTGCATACAAACTTATCATCTAGTGAGGTCACCCCTTCCTCCAAAGCTATCGAGGTAGTAAGTAGTTTGAAAGTTGATCCCGGTTCATATGTATCACTAATCATGGGATTTCTCCACATTTTATTCCAGTAATCTATTTTCTCCTCATTGGAAAGACTATCCACATAGGCCTTTCCACCACTTACAAGCGGTACTCTTGAATCATTTGGATCAAAATCAGGTGTCATTCCCATCGCCAAGACATCTCCTGTTTTTGGCTGCATCACAATGCACATAACTCGGTCCGCACCAGTATCTGCTTGTACCGTGTCCAAGGCTTTTTCCACATAATGCTGAATCACTTCATCAAGAGTCAATACCAAGTCCAATCCATCTTCTGCTTGATAATATTTTTCCACGCCATAAGCAAGACTATCTCCATCTCGATCTGTATTTTTAATCCACCGTCCTGGTATTCCGCTTAAAAACTTATCATATTTTAATTCTAGTCCAGAAAGTCCACGATTGTCATCCGTAACGCTTCCAAGTAGTTGGGCTGCAAAGGCACCCATTGGATAATATCGTTTTACGTCTTCTACGATTTCAATTCCTTTCAATCCAGCATCTCGTATTTGATCTGCTTTCTCTTTATCCACATATTTGGCCACTTTGATTAGTGCTCTATCTTGGCAAATCGTATCCAGCACTTCATCCTCGTTTAGATTTAAAATTTCAGCTAAGGTCTCTGCCGTTTTTTCTTGATTTTCCAAGGATTTTTCTTCGGAAGTTGCATCTTTAATCATACCTGGCCGTACCCAAATGCTATTTGTCACCGCACTGATAGCAAGTTCTTTTCCATTTCTATCATAAATCGCACCTCGTTTTGCTGGAATAGGAATGTCTCTTGTTTGTTGTTCTACCGCCATTTTTGAATATTTTTCACTGGTAACGACTTGGATCCATCCAACACGAAATGCCAAAACAGTACAAGCTAGGCTGGCTAGAATAAAAAACCACATGAGTCGTTTTTTTTGTTTCATTGATGTCAATGCAATTTTTTTGCTCATTTTCTCTCCTAATTTATCTGTTGTATTTCATTCTTCATAAATCAAAAGCCAGATTTTCCACTTATCCATCATTAAGTTATCTGGCTTATTTTTTCTATATGCAATTAGAAAAGCCTCCTGGCGAGGCTTCATGATTTCATTCTGTCTCTTATCATCAATATCAAATCAGTTGTAAACCTGTTCTTTGATTAACGAAGCAAAGTCTTTCACAGTTTCTTCGTTTTGATTTACCACAATCAATTGTTCCGCGACGGGATACACCATGCCAAGTTCCAAGGTGGCTCTATTTTCAATAATCTGTATGTTTGAGGCACTTTCAATCTTGACATTCAAGTTTTCAATTTCGCCCTGAATCACTTCGTTTTCTCTGTTCATTGTATTAATATGATATTTAATATTTGCAGCGTATGCCGTTGATAAAATCAATCCAACGCATAAAACGCCTGCAATAATCGTTAGACACAGCAGTTTAAACTTTTCCTTAGAATTTATCACCGGATTGTTATTCTTAGAGCTTACCTTTTCTTTTTTCATTGTCTTTGGTCTCATATCAAGTCCATATCTCTTATATGTATCTTGATATTCATACCATTTCTCTGCTGCCATCATAAGATTTTACCTCTTCTTTTCAATCACTCGTAATTTTGCGCTGCGCGCTCTAGGGTTCATTTCCAATTCCTGCTCACTTGGTAGGATTGGCTTTCCAATAATTTTCTTCACATCAGTCTTTTTTCCACAAGTACAAATTGGAAATTCCTTTGGACAAGTACACGGGTTTAATCTTCTATTAAATGCCTCTTTTACGATTCGATCTTCTAAAGAGTGAAATGTAATAATACACAACCTTCCTTGGCGATTTAGAACATCTATAAATTCATCTACTGCCCGTTCAAGTTGCGTCAATTCATCATTTACTTCAATTCGAATTGCTTGGAAAGTTCTCTTTGCGGGATGGGGACCTTCTCTTCTTGCAGAAGCAGGTATTGCTGCTTTAATCACGTCGACCAGTTGGGTTGTCGTTGTAATGGGCCCTTTTTTTCTTTCTTTTACAATAAACTCACTGATTCTTGATGCCCATCGCTCTTCTCCATATTTTCGGATTAAATTTGTCAGCTCATCTTGTTCATATTCATTGACAACTTCTTCAGCTGTCAATGGATCATCTGCATTCATTCTCATATCCAAAGCAGCTTCCTGCATATAGGAAAACCCTCTTTCATGATTATCTAATTGAAACGAGGAAACTCCCAAGTCCAGCACAGCGCCATGGATGCATTCAATATCCAGTTCTTTCAAAACATCTTTAATGCTTGAGTAATTACTCTGAACAAATATTTTTTTGCACGGATAATCCTTTAAACGTTCACTCGCGGCGCGAATTGCATCTTGATCACGATCGATACCTATAAAAAGACCCTCATGATTTAATTTTTCACAGATACCAGATGCATGTCCTCCGCCGCCAAGCGTTCCATCTACGTATATTCCGTTCGGAATAATATTTAAGTTTTTTATTGTTTCTAAGAACAGTACCGAGGTATGTTTGTATTCCATCACCTATTACCTATATTCCAAACTCAGCCATCTTTTCTGCGATTTCATCAGGCCCAAGATTGGTTCCTTCGTTATAGTCGTCCCATTCCTTTTTGCTCCAAATTTCAATCTTACTTAATACTCCGATGGTCACAAGTTCTTTGTCAATTTTAGCATGCTCTCTCAGATTCTGTGGAATTGTAAGTCTCCCCTGTTTATCTACCTCGCATTCTACCGCGCTAGAAAAAAAGTATCTGACAAAAGCTCTTGCATCTTTATTTGCTACGGGGAGATTTACCAGTTTATCTTGAAACTTATTCCACTCTTCCATGGGATAAATATAGAGACAATTGTCCAATCCTTTTGTCAAGATAAACTTGCTACTAAGCTCATCTCGAAATTTGGAAGGAACAATGATTCTACCCTTCTGGTCTATGGAATTTTGATATTCACCAATAAACACGTGACGATTCCCCACCCTATTTTTATTTATCACCACTATACTCCACTTCACTCCACTTTTCAACCACTGCTAAACAAAAACGAATCAAAAACCATGACTTTTCATTACTTTTATGTCTTATATAACTGTAATAAAATAGTAAAATACAATATCTTGTGTTGCACTGAAAAAACGCCAACAAAATGTTGGCGTTTTTTCAGTGGTAAAAAATCACTGCTTTCTCACTGGAAATTATGGTTCTTCCATCATATCTTGATGGTATCATCAAAGAATTTCGAAGAAAACTAAATATACTATATGATGTGTATCCACTCATTCTTGTACAGAATGCAATGCTTATTGATTCAGACGGATGGGAACTTGATTCGCTAATACCATAGAGGTAGCGCTCACAATACAATCATAAGCGAGAATTCTAACTCCTTTGTTATCCGCCTCTCTAAGGATTTTACCAAACTCAGGATGGGTGTCATCATTCGGTTCAAACCATGATACATTTTTCATTTGTATCACAAAAATCAGGTATGCCACGAATCCATTTTCTGCTGCTTTGCAGAGTCCTTTGATATGCCGAACACCTCTTTCCGTCGGAGCATCGGGAAATTTAACAACGCCATCCATCTCAAGTGTTACACCCTTCACTTCAATGAATGCTTCTTTCCCCAACCCGTTATCCAAATAATAATCAAAGCGTGAATTTCCAAAGGTTTTTTCTGGTTTAATCAGCATGGTTCCCGCTTCAAAATCAGGAATTGCAATCAACCCATTTTTCAAGGCCTCTCCTACTACAATATTGGGGGCATACGAATCTAGGTTAATCATTCGGAACCCATTTCCAAAGGATTCATCTCTTTTTTGCAAGGAGACTAACGAATATCTGGTTTTTCTATTTTTTCTTTCTTGTCCATGATCTTCTAAGAAAACCTTTACTCCATCAAAAAGAAGCTCTTTGCATCTCCCAGTATTTTTCACATGAACCGTTTCTAGCTTTCCATCGATTTCAACTTTTGCAATAAAACGATTGGGCCTTTCTCTAAATATTCCTTCTACGATTTTTTTATATTCCATAAATGCGCTCCTATTATATTATCCAAATGGTTTCAACGAGTCCCGTCTTATCGCACACCCATTATTTTACTCGGAAGGTTTTTGGTGCATAGCGATAAACTAAGATCAATGCAACACAAATATACACCAAAGTTGCAAGAATCACCACTCCCGCATAGATTCCATTGGCATGCTTAAGCTGCAAGCTAGCAAAGCACAATATATAAACAATTCCATGAATGATTTTGAAAAAAGGATTTTTCATCCCAAAATCAGTAGAGTAAGGTTGAAATACATAATATAGAAAAAGATGATGCACCGAAAAAAACACTGCCAAACAAAGTATAATGAGAAAGAGCAAAACCAGATCAAGCCAATAAAAATGCACTGGCGTCAATAAACCATAAAGAACAAACGCCATACAAAGAGCCATACCGACCAACAGATTCAGGGCAGTTATTTTCCGAAGTCGCACCAAAAAATTTTCTAAAATAACCTTGGGTTTTCGGTAAAAACTATACCGTAGCAGACTAACATCGCAATTATTAAACATCGCTTTACAAATTCGATCACCCAACGAGATTTGATACATTAAAAATACAAATGCAGGCGCCAGTCCCAAAAGGTTTTCTTCAAGATCCCCTATCATCGAGGGGAACATCCAAGTTAAACCAATTAAAACAGCAAGGACAACACCAATTCCTCCAATGCGAATTAGTATCGGTTTTTCTAAAAGCTTTCTATGGCGACGAAAAAAAATTGCGTTTAAATAAGCATACCCTATCTTTTTCTCAAAAGTACCGCTCCCCAATCCACTTTTTCGGAAGTCTGCCTCTTTCATTTCAACCCCAGCGAAAAGCATCTCTCTTTTTAGTTCTTTTAAGTCTGGAGCAACTTCTTCTGCCCTTAAAATCGCTGTTGCTACTTTATAATATTGGTGATATCGAAATAAATAAACACCGCAGCCAATTAAAAGCATCATAAGTATCAACATCACTTTCCAGTCAAAAAGAAAACGATCCAATCCAAGCTGGTAACCAAAATAAAGCGAACTATATCCAGCGCCTACAAAAATCAAGGTAATCGCAATTTGAATTGCTATTGAATAGCGCATGATGCGATTTTTGATACGGAATAGAAAAAGCCGGATACTTTCACCAAACATTCGGCAAGTGCATAGTGATATGCATAGAAAAACCCCATCAACAGCACTCGCTTTCATTAGATAAAACGATATCAGGACTGAAGGCAAAAACAGTATAAAGTCGCCGACGGTTCTCATCACTAGTATTGAGAGGAAATAGTCCCTGGTGGGGAAATGCAGCATTTTTACACAAATAAATTTCATTCTGTTCCCATCAAAAATTACAGTTTTTTGGACAGTTCCTGCCAATAGACTCAAAAAAATGAATAGCTGTACAAATAACGGGAAATACTCTGGTAAAGTCAACTCCTTTGCCAGAATAAATATGGGAAGAAATAGCATCAGTCCCAAATAAATAGCTTTATTGCCGAAATTTTTTATCATTGAGAGAATGAAGCTAATCACACCATAAATCAGTTTAAGATCCCCGTCACTGTAAATATTGTCTTTTACTATTCTTTTGATAAGCGGAATACGCTTGAGGTAAAAGATCACTCGGTTTGTATCGATTGTATAATTAATTTGATATATTGTTAGCATCTGATATATTAATTTTCTCATTCTGACCTGCTATCTCCTCCCCAAGTTCTCCGTCGCGAAGCAATTCTATAATTGTTTGTTCCAAATTTTCTTGTTGCAGTATCTCTGCATCCAGACCAGTAAGCTTCCCCTTTGACAAGACCACAATTTCGTCACAAAGATCCATGGCAAGTTCTAAGATATGCGTGGAAAATATAATAATATGATCTTTTTTTATTTCTTTTAAAAGTTTTTTCATTTCTAGTGCAACAACCACATCAAATGATGTGAGAGGCTCATCCAACAAAATCACTGGTGGTCTACTGATCAAAAAACATAGCATCTGTAACTTATTCTTCATACCATGAGAATAACCTTTGATTAATCGATGTCTATCTTCAAGCTCCAATTGAATAAAATCAAAATATGATTCAATCGACTTTTGCTCACATATTCTACCTTTGTTAATATCAATATAAAATTTAATAAACTCATATCCTGTCAAAAAATCAGGTAGTATCGGCGTAGAAAACACATACCCAAGATCATCTGGAGACAAATTCTTGATTTTCTTTTCCCCTTGACCTTCTTGACCGATCAGTAAGTTAGCATCGCCCTGATCTGACTCCATTTCCCCTGCCAGACAATTAAATAAGGTTGTTTTTCCCGCTCCATTTCTACCTAGAAGCCCATATATTTTACCCTTTTCAAAGGTAAAAGTAATATTTTCCAAAACTTTTTTTTCATCAAAAGACTTTTGCATATTTGACAATTGTAGTTCCATAAATTGATCCATTTTCTCCTACCTAACGTTTTTCACCAAAGCCAATTCCTTCATCGTTTTCAGCTTTTCAATAAAATATTTTCTGCGAACGCCCAACATATTATAACATATGACTTTGACTTGTTAATTTATTATTTTGTTCTTCTTTTCAATAAAGTTGAGTACATTTGTTGCGTTATTTACAAAAAATGTGCTATAATACAAATGATTTAATAAATTGGAGAGAGCGCAGAATTGGACACTTTTACATCAAAAGCTTTAGAAGCTAATTTAAAAAACACAAGAGATACAGAAATTGCAATACCCACCGAGCAGGAATGGTTTCTCGAAATATCAAAAGCAAAATGGGGCATTCACAAGCGTGTGGAAGAATTTATAAAGGAATTAAACCACAAATTTGTTAATCATCAGTATGTAATCGAATCCTTGCATACTATCAGTTTGACGGACTTGTGGTTTTATAATTCTCTGGATGATTCTGAAAGAGCACTTAATGTAATTGTTGATATTTTTCAGCTGTTAGTCCATTCCGATATTAAGGAATCACAGCGAGAATTATTAATAAAAACCATCATCAAGTTTATGGAGAGACTTGTTAATTTAGAAGTATTTCCTCATCGCATCATATGGATATGCCTTGATTTGTTACAAGAAGACATGCTCAAACACGAAGAGTTATATTTGTATAATTTAGGTTATTTTAAATCCTATTTCAATAAAATTGCCCAATTTGAGGAGTATCGCTTGGAGCTATCGTCTATCACAAAAAGATTGCTCGAGCGATGTATCGTCTATTGGGAAAGCACATCAAATATCGAACTTTGGTTGAGTGAGAAAAACCTAGTGTTTCATTCATTACAAAAAGATGAATTGAAGGATATTAGCACACCATTCTTTCAACACTTGAAGGATGATTTATCTGCTGCCAATCAGTGGGATGATATCTGTAATTTGATGTTTTTCAATGACATTTCAAATTACTTTAGAAATTTTACAGACCGTTTTGGATCATCCCTTGAAAAGATATACTATATTCATTACTTATTACATCTTCCAGGAATGTCATACTTAAAAGACCACCTCATGTATGACATGAATCGAAATCTCAGAAATGTTCTGGTTGAGTTAGATGAAAACGACGTAAACGTCTTTCTTGATACGATAATGGTTTTGTTTGAAGAGTTAAAAACAAAGCATACCGGTACTGTTTTAGATTGTATTTTGACACTAGGAAAAGAATTGATTAACACAAAAAACGAAAGTATTATTTCGTACTTCGTGAAGTGCCTCATTAAACTTGGATTTAATTATCCTGGAAAAATGACAGTCAATGCCGATTGGCAAATCAAAATCAATGCAAATCATGTTAAAAACATTAAGGTTTGGTTAGAGCTCATTGAGTACTCCCCATATGAAATGCGAGAATTGTTAGAGGCTCTTATTGTTAATTTAAAGCTTGGTGGAATATTCATCTCCGACACTGATCTTTTTCAGCGTGAGGTTACAAAGTTATTGAATGCCGATATTTCTCCTGTTTATCGTGAAATGAAGCAACTAGCACGTATCTTTCCCGTTTATTTTAGAGAAATTGGTGCTGAAGGAAAATTAAGAGAATTAACCACTGCAGTGGATGAAATATCAAGACGACACGATCGTTTGATACATTTTTTGAGAAAACAAATCCATACGGAAAGTAACAACACACATATTGCATTGACAAAGAAAATCGCTCAGTACTGGCTAGACGGTGATGCATCACCTTTGGAGGATTTTATCCCTTCTGATGTATCTTTGTTGCTTTCAATCGATAGCGAATGGTATAAAGGTGTTCATATTATACTAAAAGCGCTGCAGGCTTCTACAGGCACGCATCTATCCGAGTTGTTTCAGATGGATATCGACAAATTAAAGCCATTGATTTCAGCCTTGCCAGAAGATAATACACGAGATAAAAAGAGGCTTTATTATCTTTTTTATATTCACACGCTTTTACTCGAAAAATACTCGCTTGAATCAGAAGATATTGTGTCTACCCTAAAAACATTTCGTTTCTTTACCAGTGAAGAATTGGTAGAATTGAAAGAGCAGCTTCGCAGAAACAATTCAAAAGGTGCTTTGGTTACAATTTACGGCTACATGAAGCGGCTAAAAGATGTGATCCTTGATTCCAATGAGAGCGTTGCACTTGAGGATATCTATTACAAAAGGCACATTGCAGTCGGGATCCCTTCTATGTATGGTCAATATATTGAACCGAAGTTCGAAGCACTTGGATTAATGTTCCGCTTAGAAAGATCCGCCTCCAAGTTAATGATTCGTTTGCTTCACTCAATTAACTTAGAGTACATGACAGTGAAAACATTCCGAAAAATATATGAGGTTCTTGAGCTGTTTAAAGATGGTCTTGCTTTGGATGGCATTCACAACCAAGGCTTGAACTCCAATATTAGCATGTTTAAATACAGCTTATCATCTCCAAGTTTTTCTTTAAATCAATATATCAATCTGTTCCAGTTTATGGCGCAAGATATCAAACAAATTATCAGTGAATACTTTATTGATTTATATGAAAGACCATTAAGCGAAGTAATCCCACAAATATTCTTCCATAGCAAAAATCTATCGGAGCATCAAGAAAAACAACAACTTCAGATTGAATCCGAAAGGTTTTTGCGAGATAATCTATATTCCGCTTTTTTAGTACAAGACTTAGATAATTTTATTACAAATATTATCAATACACTCCAAAGTATGGTGGCGACCTATTCCGACGAGTTCATCAATAATGTTATGACCTATGACCCTGATTTGATTTTGAGTCCTCTTAATCGAGAAACGCTGGAAATGGACAACCCAGTATTTTTAGGAGCAAAAGCTTTCTTTTTAAAAAAATTGATTTCTCACGGAATACAGGTTCCTCCAGGTTTTGTATTAACAACAGAGGTATTTCGCCATAAGGATTCTGTGACAATTCATCCTCATATGAATTTTGAATTAAATCACAATATTCGGATTGCAATCGGAGATATAGAACGACTTACCGCTCAAAAATATGGGAACCCGAATCACCCTTTGCTATTTTCTGTTCGTTCTGGTTCTTCTCTCTCTCTACCTGGAGCGATGAAGACATTCTTAAATGTTGGAATGAACGATGAGATTGCAGAATCTTTTAGCAAGCAGCCTGGGTATGAATGGACCGCATGGGATTGTTATAGAAGGTTCTTCCAAAGCTGGGGCATGTTTTACGGAATTGATCGTGACGAATTTGATCATGTAATGAAAGAACAAAAATCACATCATCGAGTCGAATTTAAAAAAGAGTTTACGCCGGATCAAATGAAAGAAACTTGTTTTGCTTATGAGCAGGTACTGACAAATCACAATATTCATATTGAAAAAGACCCTTTTTTACAGCTCAAGCAAGCAATCCTTAGCGTCATTGACTCTTGGTCTACAAAGAGTGCCGTTTCTTACCGAAACCATATGCAAATTGCTGACGAGTGGGGAACAGCCGTCGTTGTTCAAAAAATGATTCTAGGCAACTTGTCCGCTTGTTCTGGCACTGGTGTGGTATTTACAAATATCCCGTTCCAAGGGAAGAGTGGAATTCACCTCTATGGTGACTTTGCCATTTGGAGTCAAGGAGAAGATGTTGTCTCGGGTTTAGTCAACACACTCCCAATTACTGAAAAACAAAGAAAACAATATCATAGTGATGCCAAATTTTCATTAGAGTCAGCATTTCCAGCTATCTATGAAAAACTGCTCCTCATCGCAAGAGAGCTTATTGAAAAGCATGGCTATGTGCATCAGGAGATTGAATTCACTTTTGAATCCAATCAGCCAGATAGTTTGTATATACTTCAAACAAGAAATCAAAACCTGAAAAAGCAAACGGTGACAAGCCATTTTGTTACCCCGCCAGAACAATTGATTCAAATAGGCAGTGGGATTGGAATTGGTGGAGGTGCTGTTTCTGGATACATCGCTTTTGATATGGCAGATATCGAGGATATTCGCCAGAAGCAACCAGATTCTAAAATCATATTAGTAAGACCAGATACGGTTCCTGATGATATTCCACTTATCTTTAATTGTGATGGATTACTCACAGCAAAAGGTGGTGCAACCTCCCATGCCGCAGTCACTGCGGCTAGTCTTGGAAAAGTCTGCATCGTAAGCTGCAAATTACTTCAGGTTATTGATTCAGAAAAAACATGTTATCTAAATGATAATTGTTATCGCGTAGGCGACTCACTATCAATAGATGGAACTTTAGGCTCGATTTATGAAGGATTCAACGAAACGTATTTTGAATAACAACATACAGCCTATAGATAAATTGACTAATGAAATTTAAAAGGAGACAAAGAATGCAAATGAACCCAAACAATAAAAGGATACTCGGTATCAATGGTATTGGAAGAATTGGAAAATTAACGTTATGGAATCACTTAAACTTAAGACACTTTGACGGAATCGTAATCAATGCTGGTCGTGAGCTTGGAAAACATCCAGAAGATATTATTCATTACCTAACAAACGATACTACTTACGGCACATTAAACCATTTTCTCTATGGACACTCTGGTAAAGTTTGTGAAATCAAGAAAATAGAAAATGACCTATTCGAATTTGATGGATTGCAAGTCAAAATTCTAACAAAAGAAAGAAATCCAAAGAATATACCTTGGAGCCAAGAAAAGGTAAGGCTTGTCATTGATTGTACTGGCGTATTTCTTGATCCAAGCCTTCCATCTGATTATGGAAAAGGAAGCTTGCGAGGACACCTTGAAGCTGGTGCCGAAAAAGTAATTGTGAGTGCACCATTTAAAATGAAGGATTCCTCCCAGAAAATGCCTGATGATAGCGCAATGTTTGTGTATGGCGTAAATCATGCTCATTATGATCCCGTCAAACATCATATCATCTCAGCAGCTAGTTGTACAACTACTGGATTGGCTCATATGATCAAACCACTGCTTGATACTGAAGAAACATCAAAAATTGTTACTGCCTCTATGTCTACAGTACATGCATCCACCAATAACCAAAGCATCCTCGATGCTCCACCAAAAGCAGGCACAAGTGATCTGCGTAGAAATCGTTCTGTGATGAACAATATTATACCGACTTCAACAGGAGCTGCTATAGCACTAGAAGAAATATTACCAGATATCAAAGAAATCGGTTTCATGGCAGACTCAATTAGAGTTCCCACTAGTACCGTTTCTCTGATTTCATTGAACTTGACATTCCGAACCGTGCTTTCTGAAACAGGTGAGCCAATTATTAGTAGAAATTTCATCAATGATATCTTTAAGAAGGCTTCTGAAGGGGCGCAAAAAGACTTTTTAATTTTCAGCGAGAGTCAAAATGTTTCATCTGATATGATAGGATGCTCTGCTGCAGTAGTAATCGAAGGTCATGAAAACCATACAAGGACAGGATTCCTTACATTAGATACAGATACATTAAAGCAATACGGAATCGATGCACCACAAGACATCAGTTTACCAGTGACCCACGCCAAAATATTTGGTTGGTACGACAATGAATTCGGATGTTATGTAAACTGCCTCGGTAAGCTTACCAAGTATTTAGATAAAAACATGCTCTAAATTTGTTAACTATTTTTACTACCCCTGCTGGTATCAGTCCGTGTCAGGGGTGGTTTTTTATCGATAGCGAACGACCTCAAATCGATGTAATTCAAAACTTTCATTCTTGTGAATTCCTGCTTTTTCCAATGCGATTTCTACTTGTTCTTCTTCAGATTTAATTCCATCTAAATCTGGCAGAAGCAATCCCCTTTTATACCCTGCAGTAACAATTACACCATATTTTTTTACATTTAGTTCTTTCAAAGACTTAATTTTTTCAGGTTTTCCCAAAACATCCACTGAGTAGATAATTGCAGGCAATTCATCCTCTGTCACATCTTGAAATCTGGGATCTTTTGTCCCTGAACTAATTGAATTACAGATAATTTCCTCTGCAAGATTAACACATACAGGTCCTATGGTCCCCATACAACCACGTAATTGCCCCCCCTTTTTCAGAGAGACAAAAACTCCTCCTCGTTTTTTCCGAAACTCTGGGGAGATCCATTCTGGTACCTCCATCCGCTTTCCTTCTCTAACCCACATAGAAAGTGCTTGTTCTGCCAATCGCACTGCTTGCGATTGAATACCCAAACAAGCTACTAAATATCCCACCCCAAATGGTCCCTCGTAAGAATACACTTCTGGTCGAAAGTCCTGTTGGTCAAATGATCCATACATCATGATAATCGATCTTGTTCCACACTCTCCTGCTTCTTCAACAAGTTTCATATCAGTAGAGATAATTCCCCCTACATCATTTTTTCGAATTTTATCTGTTAGTGATAAATCATATGCTAATCCGTTAGGGCTATATCCAGCAGGAGCATCTTCAACTAATCGATGAGAAAGGTCTCCACTGGCAATATATATGACACGCTCATTACTTTTTTCTACGGCTCTTCTGATTGCTTTTCCTAATTGGTAGATTTGCCTAAAATCCATCCATGGTGTGGAAATGCATACCAATTGAAACGATTCCCACTCTTTCATGATAAACCAAAGAGGAACCATCACACCATGATCCAGTTTATCCTCTATATTGAAACTAACTTTCTTTTGAGATGACATGGTTCCAGCTTGGATTCCAATTTGCTTGATTTGTTTTTTAATCTCCTTTGTTAAAGAGATGTTGTTTTGTACAGAAAGATGAACCTCTGGTGTACCAAATTCAGAAAAATCCCCTGCCAATGTCGGATTATCATAAAGATACACAAAGTCTTGAAAACAAGGAGAATGAGGAGATGAAATAACAATTGTTGTTGGTTTTTGTTCTCCAATTTCTTTTCCAACACGCTTCATTGCATTTACTGTTTTCTGTGCCATCATTTGTCTACCACGTCCAACTTGCCTTATTAAAACAGGAGGATGTGGCATAATGTATCCATTTAATAGTTCTCCCATCGTATTCTCCTTTCATTAGATTAGATTCACAATCCTTTTAGAAATCTATTTTTCGAATTTCTTCTAAATATTCATCATTGATTTCAGCTTCCTCAAAAGTAGCCATATTGTTCATTATCGCACAAGCTCCTCGAACGATTTGAAACGCAAGAGGGCATCCGCTGCCTTCTCCCAGTCGCATCTCCAAATTAATCATCGGCGGAATCCCTATCATCTTCAAAGCATGTTCATACCCTGGTTCTTTGGAGATATGAGAAGCAATCATAAATTCTTTTACTTCTGGTTTGATTCGGTAGGCAGCCAATGCCGCAATGACCGAAATAAATCCATCGATGACTACGGGAATACGATAGGCTGCCGCCCCTAAAAACGCCCCACACATAGCAGCAATATCGTATCCTCCCACTTTTGCGAGTACATCAATCACATCGATTCCCTCACGACCATCAAAACCATACTCCGCCGTAACCGATTCAACAATTTTTATTTTTCTCTGCAGACTTTTGTCATTGATGCCTCCTCCTCTTCCTACAGTTTCTCTTGCAGACAGACCAGAAAGAGACGAGAGGATTGCTGAGCTAGTTGTAGTATTTCCGATTCCCATTTCACCAATTCCGAAAATATCATATCCTGCTTCTTTCAATTTTTTTGCCATCTCCAGACCAATCCCTATCGCCAGCAGTGCCTCTTCACGTGTCATGGACGGCTCGTTTGCTAAATTACATGTACCTTTATTAATTTTACGATTTACAATTTTGCTCGTCGCGCGAAGTTCACCATCTATTACTTCTAAAGGATTATCAGTTAATAAATTATTAGGGATTTCGCCTACGACTCCAGCATCCACTACTAGTAAATCAGAATGAAAAAACTTTGCCAAGGTACCAACGCCTGTTAGTCGTCGTGTAAAGTTGATCGTCTGCGCTAACGTAACACTCTGAGGTGCAGAAGAAACCCCTTCCTCAACAACACCGTTATCTCCACACATAATCACGACACAACTCTTCTCTCCTTGATTCTGTACTTTTCCAGATATCCCAGCCAGCTGAATCGCAATTTCTTCCAACCTGCCAAGGCTTCCTGGGGGTTTTGCTAAAGAATCTTCTCTTTCTTTTGCAAGCAGCATTGCACTTTGATCCAATGGCTGAATCATATTTAAAATTTCAAACACCTGTTTTTCTAGCATATCCTTCTCCCTTGCACGTTTCTAGACAAATTCCTCTTAGAGACCAAAAAACTCCGCTGCATGCTTTAATGTTTCTTGAATATGCTGTTTGGTATGCGAGTTGGACAAAAACATCGCTTCAAACTGAGCAGGAGCAAGGTAAACTCCACTATTTAGCATATGGCGAAAATACATTCCATACTGCTGTGTATCTGATGTTTTCGCGCTGCGATAATCTACCACTGGTTCTTTTGTAAAGAATAATGACCCAATAGAACCAATCTGGTTTATCGTACAATCAACTTTTGCTGTTTCTACAATAGTTCTGAGTCCATCACATAACATGGTGCTCAGCTCTTCTATTGTTTTATAAATATCAGGATTGGCTTTTAACTGAGAAAGTTGTGCTATCCCTGCCGCCATAGCAACAGGATTTCCACTTAAGGTTCCCGCTTGATAAACCGGTCCACACGGAGCAATCATTTCCATAATATCTTTTTTTCCACCATATGCACCAACTGGCATCCCCCCCCCAATGATTTTACCAAAGGTTGATAGATCAGGCTTTACACCGAAAAGCCCCTGTGCTCCATCTAGCCCAAGACGAAATCCAGTTATAACCTCATCAAAAATGAGAACGGTACGATTTACATCACAAAGCTGCCTAAGTCCTTTTAAAAATCCTTCCTTGGGCACAACAACACCCATATTCGCTGCAACAGGCTCCACGATAATAGCTGCTATCTCACCAGGATTTTCCGCAAATAGTCTTTCCACGCTATCAAGATCATTGTAAGTTGCAGTCAATGTGTCTGCCGCACATCCAGCAGGTACTCCAGCACTATCAGGAATACCACTATTCATGAGTCCTGATCCCGCTTTCACTAACAACGAATCACTATGTCCGTGGTAGCATCCTTCAAATTTCAGTATCTTATTTCGTCCTGTCATCCCTCGTGCTGCACGAAGCGCACTCATCGTAGCTTCCGTACCAGAATTGACCATTCGTACCATCTCAACCGACGGAACCAATTCACAAACCAGTTTTGCCATCTCAACTTCAATCTCGGTAGCCGCCCCATAACTCAATCCATTTTCGATTGATTTTTCGACTGCACTACGAACCACAGGATTGTTATTTCCTAAAATCATAGGCCCCCATGAACCAATATAATCAATATATTGATTTCCATCTACATCAAAAAGATACGGTCCCGCCGCCTTGTCAATAAAGCGTGGTGTTTCTTCCACAGACAAAAAGGCTCTCGCAGGGCTATTTACCCCTCCTGGAATATAGTTTTGCGCTTCTTGAAACAATTTCTCTGATTTTGTAGAATCCATCTTCATTAGCCAATTCTCCCTTCATCAATCATTTTTGCAATTTCTTTTGCAAAATACGTAATCAATATATCAGCTCCGCTACGAAAAATACTCGTTGTGGTTTCAGCAATCATAGCATGCTCATCTATCATACCAACTTGTGCAGCAGCTTTAATCATAGCATATTCTCCGCTCACGCTATATGCTGCTGTAGGGACAACAATTCGATCAGAAACTTCCCTGATCACATCCAAATAGGCAAGGGCAGGTTTTACCATAATGATGTCTGCTCCTTCTGCTAAATCAAGCTCTACCTCCTTCAATGCTTCCTTCCGATTATGAAAATCCATTTGGTATGTCTTTCGATTCCCCTTAAAATGATCCGAACCTGCTGCTTCTCGAAATGGTCCATAAAATGCAGAAGCATACTTGGCCGCATAAGACATAATTGGAACATCGATATACCCTGCTTGATCTAAACACTCTCGAATAGCACCCACTCTGCCATCCATCATATCAGAAGGGGCAACCATATCCGCTCCTGCCTGAACTTGTGAAAGCGCAGTTTGAGCAAGCAAAGGTAACGTTTTATCGTTGTCTACAGTATCACCTTTTATCATTCCACAATGACCGTGAGAAGTATACTCACACATGCAAACGTCTCCGATGAGATATAAGTCCGGAAACTCTTTTTTTGCAATTCGAAATGCTTGTTGAACAATACCGTTTTCCGCATAGGCTTGGCTCCCAATTTCATCTTTCTCTTTTGGAATTCCAAAAAACATAATGTTGTGGACCCCAGCTTTAATTGCTTCTTCCAACGCGTATGAAAGCGTGTCTGGACTATATCTTTTTTGTCCTGGCATCGCACTAATTTCACGAACAATGCCCTTTCCCTCTTCAATAAATATCGGATATATCAACGACGATTTAGAGATTCTTGTTTCACGAACTAAAGCGCGAATGCCCTCATTCATTCGTAGTCTTCTTGGCCTCATTCCTAATTTCATTATCTTTTATCCTTTCGTCCAGTCTTTACTATTTGCCAAATTTATAATGCACTCTACCATACTATCAATAGTAGCTTTCTCAGAGATTACAACTTGCATTCCATTTTTTTGAGCCTCCGATGCAGTTTGATCCCCGATGCACACCGCCTTAACTTTAGAGAAGTCTATATCCTCAAACATTTTTACGAATCCTCTCACAGTTGAGCCACTTGTAAATGCTACATAGTCAACTGCTTCATCTTCAAATTTCAAATCGGTTTGTGGGGCTTCTATCGTGTCATAAATCGGCAGATCTTCGAATAAAATCCCCGATTCCTCTAACGGCTTCAGGACTTCTTCTGTTCCGATTTTTGCACGAGGAAGCAACACAACTGGATTTCGAGTTTCTTCGAGTTGACCTTCCGTGATTATCTGTTTTAACGCAATACCAAGTGATTTTCCATCATAAACTTCTGGCATCAAATCAACAAAGATGCCTTTTTCTTCAATCGCCTGTTTGGTTGCTGGTCCGATGGCAGCAAACCGAATTCCATTCAGGGATCTAATGTCAATGGATAACTCCTTTAGCTTGTCAAAAAAGACTTTCACACCGTATGGGCTAGTAAATCCAATCCACTGAAAGACACCAATGCTTTCTAGCGTTTGAACAATTAAGTCTGCATCAAGTATCACATCAGTCTCAATGGTGGGGATTTCTAAAACCTCCGCACCATGAAATCTTAACGCACCTGCAAGATCTGAATCTCTATCCTTTGGTCTTGTCACTAGTATTTTCATCTCACCAAGTAGGCGGTCTTCCGCCCAATGAAATTCTTTTGCCAGCTTGCAAACTTCCCCTACCACGATAATTGACGGTGTGACAATTTTTTCTTTTTCCGCTTTTTCTGTCAAATGCTCAAGTGAAGAAATAATGCGCCGTTGATGTGCTGTAGTCCCACGTTCCAAAATAGCGACAGGCATATCTTTTGACATTCCGGCATCCATAAGTCCTTTGCAGATTGCCCCCATTGCCATAACTCCCATAAGAAAAACAAGAGTACCTCCCAATTTGACTAACGAAGTATAGTCAATATCTGGTTCGCTCTGTTTTTTTGTATGGCCGGTAATCACATGGACAGAAGAGCAAAAATCTCGATGAGTCACAGGAATCCCATGATAAGCAGGCACCGCTATAGCAGAAGTAATCCCTGGAACGATTTCAAAAGGGATCTTGTTTGCTCGTAACAGCTCCAGTTCTTCTCCTCCTCTTCCAAATAAAAATGGATCTCCACCTTTTAATCGGATTACTTTCTTTCCTGCTAGCGCTTCTCTCAACAATATTTGATTGATCTCCTCTTGTGGTACCGGATGGTTTCCTGCAACCTTTCCTACATTAATCTTTTCCACATTTTTGGGGATTAAGACTAGAATACTACTCCCCACCAGACTGTCATATACAACAACATCTGCGGTCTTTATTAAATCTTTTCCTTTGATTGTTAATAGCCCCACATCTCCTGGACCTGCGCCCACTAACCACACTTTTCCCAGTTTAGAATTCTTGATTTCAATACTATCTTTCATCTTTTTTCGCCCTCAGCTTTCAACTGCAACGCCAGCTGTTTACCGATTGCCTCACCATTTTGGCGTTCACCAGTAACTTCACGGATGATATACTCCGCGGTTTCTTCAATATAATACAAACCTTTTAATGTAATTTCATTCTCCTTGACTACTGCAAATGCTGCAACAGGCGAGCTACACCCACCATCGAGCATTCTTACAAAAGCTCGCTCAGCAAGTGCTTCATCTCGAGCATCTTTATCATCAACACAGTCAAGCATAGGGTAGGAGTCTTCAATTCTTCCTTGCACCGCCATAATGCCCTGACCTGCGGCTGGAATCATTTCATCAGGCAAAAACAATCTGCTGATTCGGTGTTCAAGATTTAATCTCTTTAAACCTGCCGTGGCCAATATCAATGCTCCGTATTCTCCCTTGTCGAGCTTTGCCAATCGCGTTTGCACGTTGCCCCTTACACTCTCTGTCACTTTTTCAGGATATAACTTCTTCAGCTGAAGATTCCTTCTTAAGCTAGAACTGCCCAATGGTTTACCATCAACTATCCCAGTAGCACCGTCTGGCAATATCAATGCGTCGCTGGGGTCTTCTCTTTTTGTAAAAGCAACTATGGGTAAATCGGGAGGTAGTTCCATGGGTACATCTTTCAGACTATGCACCGCCAAATCTATCCTATTTTCTCTTAATGCCATATCTAATTCTTTGACAAAAAGACCTTTCCCTCCAATTTTATCTAATGTTTTATCTAAGATGATATCTCCAGTCGTCTTCATTGTAATCAATTCCATCTTGATTTCTGGGTGCTTCTTTCGTATCATCTCCATCACGATCTCTGATTGAATCACTGCCAACTTACTATCTCTGCTCCCAATCCTTAAGTTTGTCTGATTCATACAAGCCCTCCTATTTCTTTTCATTCAAAGCCGATTCTATGATTTGAATCGTCTCTTTGGCCACTCTGTGATTGGTTCCTTCTGCAGTAACGCCTACGGTGACACTGTCATCCGTTACAATTCCTGGAAAATAAAAGTCACATAAATTTTTGTCACTTGCCACATTGACTGGTATTCTTCTGTTTTTACAGTCTTCATAGATTCTCCTGTTGATATCTATGTTATCCGTACAAGCAAGCACAAAATCCACATCCTCTAAGTCAGCCTCTTCGTATTTTTTCCTGATGAAAAAAATACGGTTTTCGTCGGAGAAAGGATAGACTTCATGCCAAAGAAATTCGTTCTGATCAATTGGGTCTATCACTTTAATACTGCAATTGAATTTCAACAATGTTTTTATTCTTCTTTTTCCAACTGCTCCTGCGCCCACCACTAAAAAGGTTTTATCCTCTATAGAAACAAAAAGAGGAAACCAGCACTTTAGCGGTTTCTCCCTCGTTTTTTTGATTTCATTATCATCATTCATCTGTTTTTGAATTTGTGGTATCTTCATTTGATTACCTCATTATGATTTTAATGTGTCTTTTGTTGCTGCCTCTTGAACCGCATCGATACATTCTTTCCACAATGTATCTCTAAGGGTTCCTTTCAGACCAAATAAAAGCTTTCCAATTGATTTTTTCACTGCGTGCTCAATATCAATTTGAATCCGATTTTTATCTTCTTCATCAAGATCAATGCTACTTATCACACATTCTAATCGTTTCGTCACATCTTCTGCTGATAATGTAAGAATATGATGGATTTCTGGTACTCGATTACGAAACAGAAGCCATTGATTTAGCTCACGAATATCTTCTTGCAAAATTGCCTTTGCCTTTTCCCGTTCCAATTCATTCTGCATTTTCGATTCTTCATCACCTAATTGATCAATATCAAGTAAATCCAACCCTTCTATCAGTCGGATTTCAGGATCAATATCTCTAGGTACTGCCAAATCAATCCAAAGACAAGGTAATGCCTCCAGATATTCTTCCGCATCTCGTTTCTTTATGGTGTAATGTGGGCTTCGCGTTGCACTAATGACAATTTTTACAGTTTGCAGTTGCAAAAGTCTTTCTTCATAGGGAACAAACCTACACCCCTCTAGTCCTTCTGCAGATCTATCTTCCTGATTCATTTCATCTGTCTCTTCAAAATATGTATTACAATGGCCGTGGATTCTCTTTCTCGTTGTCATAATTACATCCATCTCATGAAACAACAAGGTGTTCCCTACCATTTGGCTCAATTTTCCATTGCCAATAATCAAACATGGGATTCCCTTCAGTTTGCCATATCTGCTTTTTAATATTTTCAAAACCTGGGAAGCAGTTGATTTTCCTCCTGGTGATACAATCATTTGAGTCTTTACTTTTTTTGCTGCTCCAATGGCTGATTGAAATACTTTTTCCAGTACAGCATCTGTGCTCTGACTGTGATGTGAAAGATGAATCGCTTCTTTGACCTGAGAAAGAATCTGATCCTCACCAAATATTTTAGATTCTAAACCACATGACAATTCAAAAAGATGGAGAATCGCTGCTTCGCCTTCCCTCAAAACTGCTAGATTTTCATATGTTCCGATATCCAGTTCTTTTATAATACAAAGCATTTCCCATGGAGTTTTTTCCATCTTATCTTTTTTTCCACTAATCCAGAGCTCTGTTCGGTTGCAGGTAGAGAGTATCACACAACCATCAATCGTAAAAGCTTGCCGCAGCTTCCTCATTCCCTCTATGGCTCCTGCTTGTGTAAAGGAAAAAAGCTCTCTTGCTTCGATAGATGCTTTATTATAATCAATTCCTACCATACAAATGCATATTTCTTGATTTTCTTTCATGATTTTGTCCTTTTTGTATTCAAATATATTACATATTTATCTTTATATCCAATTTCTGCGAATTCTATCAGCTATTTATCCAATAAATTCATCGATTCCTCTATTCTCTTTACATAGACTTCTTGGATTTCTTGATATTCGCCTAGTCCTTTCAATTCATACTGAACAAAAAACCCTTCCCTTTCTAATCTATTTTTCCAAGAATCGCTCTTTTGACCCACCATATCTTCTTTCGCATGGTTTCCCGCAACCAGCATCAATGGCACTAGCAGTACCTTTTGCACCTTTACTTCTTTTAACAGAAGCATCACATCTGATAAGCTTGGTTTTGCAGAAAGAGTACCTACATAAAACCGAGACAGTCCCAACTGATTTAATCTTTGCTGAATTTGTTCATATATTATGTTTGCGGGATGGGAGGTTCCATGCCCCATTAAAACCAATACTTCCGACCGAGGCAACGAATCATATCTCTTTTTTAAAATATTTATGATTCTATCCAAATCCTGATGATTGGAAAGAAGTGGTTTGCCAATTATAAAATTCAGCTTTTTATATTTTAAAAGTATTTTCATCACTTCTTCGTAATCATATCCTGAAATCAAATGGATTGGTTGAATTATAATATCTAAAATTCCATTTGAATAAAACCGATTGATTGCGGACTCCACATTATCAATGACTATTCCCGTCTGCTGAAATATTTTCTTTCTGATGGAATCACTGGTAAAAGCAACTTGAATCGAGCATTCAGGGAATTTTGTTCTAACCAGGTGTTCTATTATTTCTATAGACTTTTCCCTGGCATCTTTATGGCTAGTTCCAACACTAACAATTAAAATACCTCTCTTATTCAATTCCTATTATCCTTTCCATTCAAAAAAATTTTATCACCATCAGATTTTCTGCCTATCAAAATCATGTATCACTCCCAAATGGATGACCACACTGTTTACAGTAATTATCCTTTCTCTCATATTCATTACCACAACTTGGACAAGTTTTTCGTTTCCCATTTTTTGCGGTTTGTGCCAGTTCATAAGATATGATTCCTGTTGGAACCGCTAGAATTCCATATGCTGAAATCATGAGTACACTGGCAAGGAATTTGCCAATACTTGTCTGAGGGGAAATATCTCCATATCCTACTGTTGATACTGTAACAATAGCCCAATACATGGACTCTGGAATACTTGAAAAACCATGCTCTGGTCCTTCCACTACATACATCAAAGTCCCTGCAATGGTTACGATTGAGAATACGGTAATTAGAAAGACAATGATTTTAGGTCCGCTTGCTTTCAAAGAGCGTAATAAAAGTCTTGCTTCTCCCACATATCGAAACATTTTTAAAATTCTAAACAGACGAAGTAAACGGAAAATACGAACCGAAATCAGATAGTTTGCGGCAGGAAAAAAGAAGCTAATCAAGGCAGGTAAAACAGCCATCAAGTCAATGACACCAAAAAAACTCGTCATATAATGAAGTCTTCGCTTAGAGCAAAACACGCGAAGGATATATTCAATCAAAAACAAGGTAAAGAAAAAAATCTCCCCATATTCCATAATTGTGCCATATTGGATTTGTAATTCTTCCACACTTTCTGCCATTAAGAACAAGCTGCTCAAAAAAATCAAAATAATTAATACAATATCAAAAATTTTGCCCGCCATAGTGGTAGACTCAAATATAACATCATGGAGTTTTTCTTTCCAATACCTATAATCTTTCTTCATATTTCCCCCTGTCTTTGAATATCTTTTGGATTATCGTTTTCAATTTAATCTTTGTATCGTAAACCATTGATATCAAAATATAAGGAATGACTATCATATAAATTATAACAGATATTACTTTATCTGAATAGACCGTATCCGACCATACTTCTCGAAAGCAATTTGAAATTGTATGGCAAAAAAGAAAAAGCTGAAAATCCATATTATGATTTCCAGCTCTCATTTTTTATTGGTCTATTTTTTTACACATTAAACCGGAACAAGATAACATCTCCGTCCTTTACAACGTATTCTTTTCCTTCAGAACGGACTAGACCTTTTTCCTTTGCTGTAGCAAGATTGCCTCCACACTGAGTAAGGTCTTCATATGCAATGGTCTCTGCCCTGATAAAACCTCTTTCAAAGTCAGTATGTATTTTCCCTGCCGCCTGAGGTGCTTTTGTTCCTCGTTTAATTGTCCAAGCACGAACCTCCTGAGGACCCGCAGTCAAATATGAAATCAAGTCCAGTAAATGGTAGGAGGCTTTGATCAGTTTGTCTAAACCAGACTCACTAATACCAAGTTCTTCTAAGAAAGCTAGTTTTTCTTCCTCTTCAAGCTCTGCAATCTCTGCTTCCACTTTAGCACAAATTACCACAATATCAGAACCTTCTGATGCGGCAAATTCACGAACTGAAGCAACATATTCATTATCCTGAGTATCTGCAACTTCATCTTCTGAAACATTAGCGGCATAAATAATCGGTTTGAATGACAATAAATCCAAGGATTTCACAAATTCGAGCTCTGTTTCGTCAAGGTCCAGTGTTCGAGCAGACAACCCTTTTTCTATCGTCTCTTTCACCTTAATCAAAATATCAATCTCCGCTTGTAACGTCTTATCGCCTTTTAAGTTTTTCTGCGTTTTCTGAAGTCGTCTCTCAATGACTTCCATATCAGAAAAAATCAATTCCATATTAATCGTTTCAATATCTGAAAGTGGTTCTACTTTTCCGTCCACATGTACCACGTTAGGGTCGTCAAAACACCTTACAACATGGACAATTGCAGCCACTTCTCGAATGTGCCCTAAAAATTTGTTTCCTAAGCCTTCGCCTTTTGATGCACCACGCACAAGTCCCGCAATATCGTAAAATTCAATTGTAGTATGAACTGTTTTCTTTGAATCATACATATCACGAAGTACATTTAATCTTTCATCTGGAACCGTTACAACCCCTACATTGGGTTCAATGGTACAAAACGGATAGTTTGCCGCTTCTGCTCCTGCCTTGGTAATGGCATTAAACAATGTGCTTTTTCCTACGTTGGGAAGTCCAACAATACCTAATTTCATATAGTTCTCCTCTAGTAAAATAATCTATCTTTATATCTATGTTTTCTATATAGTACCACATAGATAATCAGGAATATCACAAACACCGACGCGCTTAAGACTTGCGCCTGTCTCAGTGATCCAATCATCAAGCTGTCAGTTCTAAGTCCCTCAACAAAAAATCTCTCAATGGAATACAAGATTCCATACAAAAGAAAGGTCTGCCCTTCAAATTTGCTTCGTTTATCAGCAATGATAAGAACCCAAAACAGTAAAAAACACCATATGGATTCATATAAAAACGTGGGGTGTACCATTTGTCCATCGACTGGGATAGCCCAAGGCAAATCGGTAGGGCCACCATGAGCTTCTTGGTTAAAGTAATTACCCCAACGACCTATAGATTGTGCAATTGCGATAGACGGAGCAGCTAGATCCAGAAGGTTTAGCGGTCTCACGTTCCATATTGCACAGAGTACGATTGCAGCCCCAAAGCCAAACAATAATCCACCATGAATGGCTAATCCGCCATTTCGAATATTGATAATTTTATAAAAATCTCCTGCATACATATCCCATGAAAATATCACGTAGTATAATCTAGCCCCAATGACCCCCATGGGTACCGTTATGAGAACAAAATCGAGTGTCTTGTCTGGTGACAGTTGATGCAAAGGCGCTCTATTGTATATGATAACCACAGCAAGCACCATAGCTGCTGCAATAATAACTCCATACCACATAATATCGATTCCAAAAATTGTAAATGCTACTGGATTTGGTATCGGCATCTTCATTCCTCCTTTTCTACAAATCAGTTGAATATTAAATGTTATTATCTCAATTCTATCCATTATACACTAAATGCGCTTCCGTGGACAGTCCCTCTTGGATTTTTGCTTAAAAACACTGTTCGAATTTTGGTTTAAATACCATGTTTTTGGGGTTCGCACAGGAGAGGCAAACGTGAGCCTATCTGCAGAATTAATAAATTCTTAATCTTTCTTCCTGTGAATATATGATATACTTTCTTTGAGTATGGATAATAATGTAACTCATCAATCCATGCGTTTGTTTCTATTAATAGGAGGTATTTATGTTTTGGAGAAAAAAGAACAATACAGAAGTTCAGGGGGAAAACGCAACCGCAACAAAAAAGTATAAGAGAAAGAAAAAAAAATTCATCATCATAGGAATTGTGATTGCATTCATATTAATAGGGGTCGTTTTTGTACCACGTCTATTGCCCCATGAAGCACCACCCCTATCTGTAACTACGTCGTTGGTAGCAACGAAAGATGTTGAACAAATCGTATCAATTAAAGGGACCATTGAAGGTTCTCAAAAGGCAGATGTTGCTACTTCTCTCAATTATGAAATTGTATCCATCCTTGTTGAAGAGGGGGATCAAGTAAAAAAAGATCAAGTTCTAGCTGTTCTTGATGCAGAAGATCTACAAGATGATTATGAAAAAACTTCTAAAACATTGGCGCAATCAAAATTTGCGTACGAATCAGCTAAGTCTCTTTATGATGAAGGTGCAATCTCGAAAGAAGATTACATCAAGGCAGAAACCCAGTATCAAACAGATAAAATAACTCTCGACGCCTATAATATCACTGACAAAGTTAATATTAAAAGTCCTATCGCTGGAACAGTAACGAGAGTAAATGTAAATATTGGACGATATGCAAATGATACCGAAAATAGCGAGCCAATGTTTGTTGTTGAAGATTTAGAAAATCTGAAGATGAATGTAAAAATCAGTGAATATGATATTAGTAAAATAAAAATTGGTCAGCAAGTCACCATATCAGCGGAAGTCTTGGGAAAAGAAACGGTTACTGGTGTGGTATCCAGAATCTCGCCTACTGGAGAGCAGAAAGATAATACTTCCAAAGAAATGGTGATTCCAGTTCAAATTGATGTTAGCAAAGGCAGTTCTGGTTTAATCGCAGGAGTTACTGCCAAAGCAGACATTGAAATCGAAAAACATCTTCAAGTAATGGCCATACCAATCGATGGGATTCTAGAGGATCCAAGTACCGGTGAAACTGCTGTATTTGTAGTAAAGGAAGATTCTACAATTCAAAAAATTCCCGTTACGCTTGGTCTTGAAGGTGATTTTGATATCGAAGTGATAAATGAGGAATTGCATCAAGGAGATGCTATTGTTCTGAATCCTTCATTCGACATGGTAGATGGTATGGCAGTCATAACCGAAACAGAAGAGTAGGTGCTACCATGGAAAAAGAAATGATAAGAATTGAAAACCTGGCAAAAACATATTGTACTGGCGATATCATGGTAAAAGCGTTAAAAGAAATAAACTTATCTATTCAGCGAGGCGAATTTATTTCAATCATGGGAGCTTCTGGCTCTGGAAAATCAACTCTCATGAATATCCTTGGCTGCTTAGATCGTCCCACTGATGGGCACTACTATCTGGAAGGTCTAGATGTTTCGGAAAAAAGTGACAATGAACTGTCTATTGTAAGAAATAAAAAAATCGGATTTGTTTTTCAATCTTTTAACCTGATTTCTAGAACAAGCGCTTTAAAAAATGTGGAGCTTCCTATGATATATGGAAAAATGAATAAGGACTCCCGAAGGGAACGGGCATTGATGCTACTGGAGCGAGTCGGCTTATCAAATCGATCTAGTCACATGCCAAACGAACTATCAGGCGGTCAAAAACAAAGAGTAGCCATTGCCCGTGCATTGGCAAACCATCCACAGATTATCCTTGCAGATGAACCAACTGGAAATCTTGATTCGGAATCATCTGTAGAAATAATGGAAATCTTTAAAGAGCTAAATCGAAAAGATGGAAATACAGTGATAATTGTAACCCACGAGAGAGATATCGCAGAATTTACCGATCGTATTATCACTTTCAAAGACGGAAATATCATTCAAGACGAACGTCTAAGGGAGGTGCGATCATGCTAGTCTACGAAAACATACTGCTTGCCCTTTCATCGATTAAAAGCAATAAAATGCGCTCCTTTCTAACGATGTTAGGCATTATCATTGGGATTAGCTCTGTCATTTCAATCACCTCTATTGGGGCAAGCGCCAAGGGCGTTGTGGGAAAAGAATTTGAATCATTTGGTATCAACGCTATGTATATTTATATCAACTGGCAGATGACTCAAGATGGAATCAATTACTCTGATATGATTTCTCCTGAGGACATCGAAGCCCTAGAGAAAAGATTTCCAAATGATATCCAGTATATCGTGCCCTCTGTCTCAGCAGAAAGCTCTACTAAAGTTGCCAGAACAGAAGCAAAATTTAGCATGCAAGGGGTAGCTGCTGACTACAACCAGTATAAGAAAATGACCCTCCTGCATGGAAGAATGATAAATAAAAGTGATGTTAGCGGTTCAAAAAACAGAATTGTAATTGATAAAAAAGCAGCGCTTTATTTGTTTAATAATGAAAATCCAGTTGGGAATACCGTCAGCGTAACCATCAACGACGAACTAAAAGATTTAACCATCGTCGGTGTATATGAAGTTGAATCTAGTGTTTTTGATAATATGTTTGTCAGTAGCTCTTATACTGCTTATGTTCCCTATTCCATCCTACAGTCTGGTGACCAACTTTGCACTGCTGTAGAGCTTTATTCAAATGAAAAGAAGGACCAAGTAAAACAGGCAACTGACTTCACCCACTATTTAGAGAAAATCAAAGGAAAAGAAAATGGATTTTATCAGTATGAATCTGCTGAATCTCAAATGGGCACCATTAATAAGATTTTAGGAACCCTTTCCATTGCCATTGGTGCAATCGCTGCCATATCCCTTGTAGTTGGAGGAATTGGCATCATGAACATTATGCTCGTTTCAGTAACAGAAAGAACCAGAGAAATTGGAATCCGAAAATCGTTAGGCGCTCGAACAAATGATATCTTAATGCAGTTTTTGATAGAGTCTATGATTATTTCAGCGATTGGCGGTGTAATCGGAACAATTCTGGGAATTCTAATTGCAACAGTTGGTATGAGTTTTGCCCAAATATCAGTTGTCATTGAACCGGGAATTATCCTTTTATCAGTAGGCTTTTCGGCGATGGTTGGCATTTTCTTCGGTCTTTATCCAGCTAAAAAAGCGGCAAAACTGGATCCGATAGAGGCTTTAAGATATGAGTAGTGGTTCAGGAGGTATACCGTGTTTATCACTGGGCGAAATATAAATTTTAATGATATCATTCTGTATCCTGATATTGATATTCCTCAATATCAGGTTACATTTTTGACTGGAAAAAGTGGCAGTGGCAAGAGTACCTTTTTAAAATTGCTTAACGGCACTAGTTCTAAATTAAGTGGGACTATAACATATGATAAACAAAACATTGATGAAATAGATACCGTTTTGCTTCGTAAAGAAGTCCTTCTTGTCAGTCAGTCAATCTACCTATTTGATGACACAATCTATCAGAATTTCAAAGAATTTTATCAATATAGGGATCTGCCCATTCCTGACCGAGTTACAATCCGAAAATATCTTTCCATTTGCCTTGCTGATTTTCCACTGGATACGCTCTGCACCTCTCTTTCTGGTGGAGAACGTCAGAGGGTTTTTTTAGCAATTTATTTATCTTTTGCTCCAAAAGTACTTCTTCTGGACGAACCCACATCTGCATTAGATACACAGAATGCATACCAAATCATGCAAAATATCCTTGCCTTTTGCAAAGAAAACCAAATCACAGTAATTATTGTAAGTCATGATCCTACTCTTCCAAAAAAATTTGGAGATCATATTATCAATTTGGAGGGAAGCATACGAGATGAATCAAATCGTTGAATTAAACTTAATCAATTTTTCTATGGTCTATCTACTTCTGCTTCTAGTTCTAGCAATCATGAAAAGGGCTAAAATCAATCAGACGAAACTATTGCTGATTGCGAGTGTTAGAATGACGATTCAACTTGTTTTAGCCGGACTCATTTTGACTTATATTTTTCAAAATCCTTCTCCCATATTTACAGTTTGTTATTTAGTTGCTATGACTGCTTTTTCAATCCATCGTGTCCTATCAAATAGGCGTGATATCAATAGCAAGTTCAAATTGGCAATCGGGCTTTCCCTATCAGGAGTTGGACTACTCATGGTTTCTTTTTTTGTAGGAGTCATTGTACATATGGACATTTTTCATCCCCAATATACGATTCCTCTTGGGGGAATGATTATTGGCAATGCTATGACTGGGGTAAACCTTGGATTAAAATCCTTTATGGACTCATTAAAAGCACAACGAAATAGAATTGAGGTTCTTTTAAATCTTGGGGTTGAACCAAAAAAAATACTACTTCCCTTTGTGAATAACGGGTTAGAAACTGCATTACTCCCCACATTAAATTCAATGCTAGGCATGGGAATCATTTCACTTCCTGGTATGATGACTGGTCAGATTTTATCTGGGACACTACCTATGACTGCCATTCTATATCAAATTGCAATTATGATAGCAGTATGCACGGCTGTGTGCTTGTCGGTATTTTCATCGTTATACTTCGGATACCATACGTTATATAATAAACGAAACCAAATTCAGTTCTAGAATAGCAAAACCGCAAGGATCAGTACTTTTCATACTGGTGTTCCTTACGGTTTTCATTTTTGTATCTCTACATACCACATTCAGCGGTATTCTTTATTCATTAAATCTTGATGTTGCTTCGTATTTTCTGCTTTAAGCTATTTGTTTGCTAACATAATATCCACTGATGCGCTAGCGCCAATACGATCTGCACCAGCCTCTATCATCTCAAGTGCAGTGCTCAAAGAACGAATGCCGCCGGATGCTTTCACCTGAAGATCATCACCAACTGTTTGTTTCATCAATGCAACATGATGTGCCGTAGCTCCTGATTTTGAAAAACCTGTGGAAGTTTTTACAAAGGCTGCGCCGGCTTCTCTTGACAGCTCACATGCCTTGACAATTTCCTCATCTGTCAAGAGACAAGTTTCCAAGATTACCTTTACAATTGCATCATACTCAAGAGCAATCGCTACAACTGTAGCGATGTCTTCCCTCACATAATCGTATCGTTTTTCTTTTAATGCGCCTACATGTATCACCATATCAATTTCAGTTGCGCCTTCACTACATGCCCAATCAGTTTCAAAAGCCTTAGCTTCCATACTACATGCGCCTAGCGGGAATCCAACGACAGAAGCAATCTGCACGGGAGAATCCTGCAGCAATTCATTTGCAAGCGGAACAAAAGAAGAATTCACACAAACTGCAAAGAAATCATATTCTTTTGCTTCTTCACATAACTTGATAACGTCCGCTTCCGTCGCTTCTGGCTTTAGTACAGTATGATCAAAATATCGATTCAGGTTGTTCATCATATCACCTATTTAATAATCTCTCCCAATGTACCATTAGAAAGACCAGCAGCATTTCCCTCATCTGTATCCAGATGAATTTCACTTTCATGACCATTTCCCGATCGTACTAACACATTGTCAAATATGAGACCTCTTTCGCCCTCGAATTTAATACTTACAATTTCTTTATCCTTGACGCCAGCTTCTTCCGCCTGCGCAGGTGACAAATGGATATGACGAAGCGCAACAATCACGCCGTGATCAATCTCAACTTCACCAGCAGGTCCTATTAGTTTAATTCCTGGAGTGCCATCTAATTTTCCAGATTCTCTAATTGGGGCAGGAACTCCAATGGTACGAGCATCCGTCATAGCCAGCTCAATCTGCGTTTCAGGGCGAGCAGGCCCTAACACTCTGACTCCTTTTAAAGTTCCTTTTGGTCCTACAATGTCAACCTTTTCTTCTGCAGCAAATTGCCCAGGCTGTTTTAGTGGTTTTGTGGAAGTAAGTTCGTGTCCCTTCCCAAATAGAACCTCAATATCCTCATTGCATAGATGAAGATGTTTGTTAGATAATCCAACTTCTGCTTTGTAACCCATACTTTTCTTTTCTCCTTTATGATAAATTATTTTCTAGCTATTTCATTTCTTACATATCCTCTAAACAAGTTATGTAAGGCAGATTTCGATATCTTTCGTCAAAATCCAAGCCATAACCGACGATGAATTTATTCTCAACCTCAAAACCGATGTAGTCAGCCTTAATATCAGCTTCTCTTCTTTCCGGTTTGTCGAGCAATGTACATATCTTAAGAGACTTTGGTTTTCTCCCAAGGAGATACTCTCTTAAATAGTTCAGTGTAATGCCCGAGTCAATAATATCTTCTACGATGATAACATTTAAATCCTCAATTCCTGTATCAAGATCCTTGAGAATTCTCACCACACCACTACTCTTAGTGGAAGCGCCATAACTTGTTACCGCCATAAAATCAATTTTTGTATCTGCTGTTATCTCACGAATTAAATCGCTCATAAACAACACCGCACCTTTCAAGATTCCCACAATAAGGATTTCTTCACCTTGATAGTCTGCCGAAATCGCTTCTCCAAGCTCTTTAATCCTATTTTTCAACTGCTCCTCTGTGATCATTACCTGACCTAGAACATCAACATTACTCATTTATTATGCTCCTCTTCTTCGACAATGTCATCCTTTACTTCAAATTTTACATCATCAATAATTTTTTTCCCATGAAATTTTTCTTCTGGTTTTACTGAATCAGGCTCTTGCCAATACTTATCCAATTCATCTTTTAGGTACCAAATTATAAAAATCCACAATACAAGATCATCTATGGCACCAAACAAAAGTATCGGTGCTGGTATTAAGTCAATGGGTGTTAATAAATAGAAAATACCTGCAACAATAATAATTTTTTTTCGCAACGGCACTTCTTTATCTTTCATAAAATGCCGAATTGCCTTTATCCTTTTAAATAAAACCTGAAAAAAGATAAACTGCATTTTAATTCTCCTCTAACAGAAGGTCTAATTCATTCATCAAGATATCATATCCTGTACGTTTCAGCGATGAAATCGGTATCACTTTATCATCTGGCGATAATCCCAAAGTTTTTCTTATGTCACTGATGCATTTTTGCAATTCATTTCTTGATATTTTATCTGCTTTTGTGGCTACAACAACTCCATCAAATCCATAGTGTTTCAGCCATTCATACATCTGGACATCCTGATTGGATGGAGTATGCCTGATATCAACCAGTAAAACTACCTTTAACAAGTTTTCACGACCTGCTAAATAGCCTTCTATCATACTGCCCCAGTTTTCCGTAACAGATTTTGATACTTTTGCATAACCATAACCAGGTAAATCAACGATTCGAAAAGAATCGTTGATTTCATAAAAATTAATTGTTCTTGTTTTTCCCGGGCTTCCACTCACCCGAGCTAAATTTCTTCGATTGACCAAAAGATTTAGCAAAGAAGATTTCCCAACATTGGACCTGCCTGCAAAGGCAATTTCTTTTTTGTTATCCTCTGGGTATTGGTTCTTTTTTACTGCAACAGCTATAAGATCTGCCTTTTTAATTATCATTTTATTTTACTTTCTGCTTACTGCACTTCTTCTTTTGCCAGTGCATGCTCCAGTGCTTCCTTCACATTGTGTATCAGCACAAATTCCAACTTCTTGCGAACATTAGCAGGGATTTCTTCAATGTCTCTTTCATTGTCTGCTGGCAATAAAACCTTTTTAATTCCTGCACGGTGCGCCGCAAGTACTTTTTCACGTATTCCACCAACTGGCAACACTTTTCCTCTCAACGTGATTTCACCAGTCATCGCCACATCTTTTCGAACTGGTGTATTTGTTAATGTGGAAATAATTGCAGTACACATGGTTACCCCTGCAGATGGACCATCTTTTGGTGTGGCTCCCTCAGGAATATGAATATGAAGATCATTTTCTTTATAAAACTCTTCATCAATTCCCAATTCTTTGCTGATAGACCGTATATAGCTGACACCCGCTTTTGCGGACTCCTGCATTACTTCTCCGAGCTGTCCAGTCAACACAAGCTTTCCATTCCCCGGTATCAAAGTGGTTTCAATAAATAACGTATCTCCACCTACAACGGTCCAAGCGAGCCCAGTCGTAACTCCGACTTCATTTTCCCCTTCAATCACATCATAGCGAAAACGCTTTTTACCAAGATATGATTCTAAATTCCCAGATGTCAGACGGAATTTAGTTGCTTCATCTTCTACAATTTTTCTGGCAACTTTTCTGCACAAGTTGGCAATCTCACGTTCCAAATTTCTAACGCCAGATTCTCTCGTATAATGGTTAATGATACTGCGGATTGTGCTTTCTGAAATTGTAATGTTTTCTGCTTTTAGACCGTGTTCCTTAATCTTTTTAGGCACTAGATATTTTTCAGCTATCTTTACTTTTTCTTCTTCCGTATAACCTGGTACGTGAATTACTTCCATTCTATCTAGTAGTGGTCTTGGGATAGTGTCTATCGTATTTGCAGTGGTGATAAACATAACCTTTGAAAGATCAAACGGAATCTCCAGATAGTGATCTCCAAAGTCTTTGTTCTGTTCTGGATCAAGAACTTCTAATAACGCAGACGCTGGATCTCCACGGAAATCCGCACCAATTTTATCAACTTCATCAAACAAAAATACAGGATTATTCGTTCCAGCTTCTTTGATTGCAGAAATAACACGACCTGGTATCGCTCCAATATAGGTTCTCCGGTGACCACGAATTTCGGCTTCATCACGGACGCCACCTAGTGACATACGAACGAAATCGCGATTTACTGCTCTTGCAATTGATTTCGCAACAGATGTTTTACCAACTCCTGGAGGGCCAACCAAACAAAGTATCGGTCCTTTCATACTCTTTGAAAGTTTCATCACTGCTAAGTATTCTAAAATTCTATCTTTTACTTTCTCAAGCCCATAATGATCTTCATTTAGAATCTTCTCCGCCGCTTTCATATCAATGGTTCCTTTGGACGCTTTGTTCCATGGCAAAGAGAAAATCCACTCGATATAGGTACGAATTACACCACCTTCTGCTGAAGACGGTTGGATTTTAGATAATCTTTTGATTTCTTTTTCAACTTTTTCAGCAACTTTAGGTGACAGCTTGAGTTTTTTCAATTGGCTCATCCAATTTTCAATTTCATCTTCAATCGCTTCATCTTGGCCCAATTCCTCTTGGATGGCACGCATCTGTTCTTTAAGATAGTATTCTCTTTGCACTTTGTTAATTTGACTGCGAACCTTAATATTGATATCTTGTTCAATTGTCAAAATTTCTATTTCTTTATTCAAAATCTCATTTAGGGTTTCAAGTCTATCCTCTGGATCAAACGCTTCCAAAATCCTCTGTTTTTCCTCTGTTTTGATATCCAGATGAGATGTGATTACATCTGCTAGTCTTCCCGGCTGGTCAACCGACGCAACGGAAGGGAAAATATCTTGTGAAATTTTTGGATTCAAATCCAAATAATTTTCAAAATTTCCAAGAGTGGAACGCATTAACGCAACCACTCTAGAAGGCAGTTCATCGAACTCTCTCTCTTCAATTTGCTTCACAGCACATTTAAAATATGGTACCTCAAAAACAACATCCTGAATTTCTCCACGACTAACACCCTCAACCAAGACACGAATTGCATCTCCAGGCAACTTTAACATTTGTTTGATTTTTGCTATCGTTCCTATTTTGTAAAAGTCTTCATGAGTAGGCAAGTCTGTTTCTGCATCCTTTTGGGCTGATAGGAAAACCAACTGATTTAACATCATCGCTTTTTCTAAAGCACTAATAGATTTTTCTCTGCCAATATCAAAGTGAAGAACCATATATGGAAATATGGAAAGGCCCCGGAGCGGTATCATCGGTATAGTTTTAATGATACTGTCACCATCCTCTTCAATTAGAAGCTCGACTCCATCTTCTTCTGTGACGGAGTCATCCGACTGGACTTCCTCATCCGGAAGCAATTCTGTTTGTTCTTGTTCGTCTTTTTCTGTTTCCAATTCAGACGTTATTCTTTTATCTAGTTTTTTATCATTATCATCCGTCATATTACCCTCCTGTATCTTTCAATCTCTATAACCCTGTTTCGCTTATGAGATATGTTCTGCATTTCTCATATGAACAAAAGAAGGCGGCATTTCGCCGCCTGTCTTAAGATGCAGATTCCTCGCTCTTCTTGTTTCGTTTTGACTCCACAAGTACTAAAGCCGGCCCTGTGTTATAATCAATCGTTCCCTTTGTGATAATACATTTTGTAATGTCTTCACGTGACGGGATATCATACATAATATCTGTCATGACACGTTCTAGTATACTACGTAATCCCCTGGCCCCTGTTTTTCTTTCAATTGCTTTTTCTGCAACACGACTGATTGCATCATCTTCAATCTCAAGTTCAACTCCGTCCATTTGGAATAACTTTTTATACTGCTTTAAGATAGAATTCTTTGGTTCTTTAATAATTCGTACCAACGCATCTTGACTTAACTCATCCAACGTTACCATAACTGGCAATCTGCCAATAAATTCTGGAATCAATCCATACTTAAGCAAATCTTCTGGCTGAATCTTTTTCAGAATCTCAGATGCTTCAATCTTAGTAGTCTTGATATCTGCGTTAAACCCAATGGTTTTTTCACCAATTCTTCGTTGAATAATTTTCTCCAAACCATCAAAAGCTCCACCACAAATGAAAAGTACGTTTGTGGTATCAAATTGGATGAAATCCTGATGTGGATGCTTTCTTCCACCCTGCGGAGGTACGCTTGCCACCGTTCCTTCCAGAATCTTAAGTAGAGCTTGCTGCACGCCTTCTCCACTCACATCTCTGGTGATAGAAGGATTTTCTGATTTCCTAGCAATTTTATCAATTTCATCTACATAGATGATTCCTTTTTGTGCTTTATCCACATCGTAGTCAGCTGCCTGAATCAACTTCAGAAGAATATTTTCAACATCTTCACCAACATAGCCAGCTTCTGTCAATGCAGTTGCATCTGCAATGGCAAAGGGTACATCCAGAATCTTAGCAAGAGTTTGAGCTAACAGCGTCTTACCGGAACCAGTTGGTCCAATCATAACGATATTGCTCTTTTGAATTTCGACTCCATCATTATCAAGTTTTCCAACATTGTTGATACGCTTGTAGTGATTATAAACTGCCACTGCCAGCGCTTTCTTTGCGTCATTTTGATCAATAACATAGTCAGAAAGAATATTCGCAATTTCCTTCGGTTTCGGCAATTCAAACTTTTCAGCCTTCTTGTGCCCATCCTCCACAGTATTTGCAAACTCTTCTTTTATAATGTCCTGACAAAGTTCAATACATTCATCACAAATGTAAACATTTGGACCTGCCACAAGTCTCCTGACTTGATCCTGTGGTTTCCCACAGAAGGAACACTTTAATTGTTTTGTAGAATCGTATTTGCTCATAAGCCACCCCCCCTACTCTCTGGATTTCATTACTTTGTCAATTATCCCATACTCAACTGCTTCCTGTGCGCTCATGAAATTGTCTCGATCAGTATCTCTTCCAATTTTTTCGAGGTCTTGGCCAGTATTTTCGCTTAGGATTTTATTTAATTTTTCTCTTGTTTTGAGAATCCACTCTGCGTGAATGCGAATATCTTCAGCTTGACCATTTACACCACCAAGAGGTTGGTGAATCATAATCTCAGCATTTGGTAAAGCAAATCGCTTACCCTTAGCCCCTGAAGAAAGTAGAAACGCACCCATACTTGCAGCCATTCCTATACAAATTGTGGCAACATCCGGTTTAATATATTGCATTGTATCATAAATGGCCATTCCCGCCGTTACTGATCCACCCGGACTATTAATATAAAAGTTGATATCCTTTTCGGAATCCTCAGATTCCAAAAACAATAACTGTGCCACAATCAGGCTCGCCGTGTGTTCGTCAACCGCTTCTCCCAAAAAAATGATTCTGTCTTTCAGCAGCCTCGAGTAAATATCATATGATCTTTCTCCTCGATTTGTCTGCTCTACTACCATTGGTATTAATGCCATCTACTATACCCCCTTACGATTGCTCACAATTGTGCTTCTCATAGTATATATTACTCAACAACTGCGTTTTCAAACATAAAATCAACAGCTTTTCTCATTTTAATATCTTTTGCAAGATAGATAAAGTTTTCTGCTTTCATCATCTCTTTTAACTTTTCTACTTCTAACTTATACTGATCCGCCATTGCTTTTAATTCAGCTTCCATATCTTCATCTGTAGCCTCCAGCTTCTCAACATCTGCTACAGCTTCAACAATCAATCTTGTCTTAACTTTTTTCAATGCATCTGGTCTAAGTTCATCTCTGAATTCTTTTGCATCTTTTTGTAGATATTCGAAGTACTTCTGTAAATCAAGTCCTTGATACTGAAGTTGCTGATTGAATTCCTGCATCATTTCATCAATCTGTTCTTCAATCATGACATCTGGAACATCTACTTCATTTGCCTCAAATACTTTTTCTAAAACTGCATTTTTTGTATCATATTCTGCCTTTGACGCAGCAGCTTTCTCTAATTTTTCTTTTGAATCATTTTTTAGTTCTTCTAAAGTGTCAAATTCGCTAACGTCTTTTGCAAATTCATCATTTAATTCAGGTTTTTCCATTTCCTTAATTTCATGAACTTTACATTTAAATACAGCTTCTTTGCCTGCTAAATCCGCAGAGTGATACTCTGTTGGGAATGTTACTTTAACATCTCTTTCATCTCCTGCAACAGCTCCAATTAACTGTTCTTCGAATCCTGGAATAAATGTGCCACTGCCTAGCTGCAACGGTTGTCTTTCAGCAGTACCACCTTCAAATTGTTCCTCGCCAACAAATCCGGCGTAATCAATCAATACGGTATCTCCATCTTGAGCAGGACGTTCTACTAGAACCAGTCTAGAATTTCTGTTTTGTAACGTTTCTAGTTCTTTGTTAATATCTTCTTCCGTTATTTCGTGTTCTACTTTTGTTACCTTAACACCTTTATAATCTTTTACTTCAAACTCTGGCATAACGGTTACAGAAATCGTTACTGTGAATCCTTTTCCCTTTTCAATATTATCAAATTCTGCAGCTGGTCTATCCACAGGACTTATCTTTAAAGTATCAATTGCTTCTGGGTATGCACTAGAAAACATATTATTGATTGCATCTTCAAAGAATACATCTTCTCCATAGTGTGTTTCAATTAACTTTCTAGGAGCCTTTCCTTTTCTAAAGCCATCGATAGCAAACTTGCCCTTATTGGCTTGATATGCTTCGATAACCGCCTTGTCAAACTCTTCTCCAGTGAACTCCATGGTGAATTTTACCTGATTTTTCTCTTTTGAGATAAAAGTTGATATCATATATTTCATCCTCCTAATATTATAAGCACCTATAAGACCAATGGGTATCCATTGGTCTAGATCGCACAATGTGCGGATATTATTATATCGTCAATCCTGCGCAATGTAAAGCGTTATTCCCAATATCAAACGTTGAAAGTCGTTTTCTTGCTAAAAAAGATAGCGAAACGCTATCTTTTATACTCATTTCCTTCAAGAAGTTCTAAACCTCTTGCATATTTGCTTCTGTTTTCAATATAAAGTCCATATTTTTCTTCTAACGACTTGCCAATTTGGAGCATATCTTCTTGATCGCCAGAAAACAGTTCGATTTCTAGCTCACTGATTGGGAGGTTTCCAAAATCAGTCACAATCTCGCCTTCATCAATGGCAATTTCGCAAATACTTTTCCCAGTATCTACTCTCATTCTGCTCCTTAAAAACCTTGTTTCAAGCAAACTATGAAGCGGCTTTCCTTCTACTAACGAAATCATATCCCTGCCAATATCACTTTCAATAAAAACATCTGGATTCGGCATCATGAAACAAGCTTCATCTTTCACAGGTACATTGATTTCTTCTCGCTGATGCAAACCATCGGCGCAAGCACCATTCCATTTTAATGATGCAACAATTCGAGATCCTTCCATTCGAATACGAAAAGCAATATCATGTTTGGAAAGGATGCTGTCGTCAGTATCAAAATAGGCTGCCTTCATATAGAGTGTTTCTCTTGAGTCTTTTTCTTCAATGCCCGCAAGGTATTCATCTTCCCAAATTCTTTTTGCTACATCCTTGCTCTCAATACCATACTTCATTTCTATTTCCATATTTGTCTTTCCTTATTTCCTTTTCTTTGTGCCTTTGAATTAAGAATCATGAAGCTAATTATTGATTCATTCTAACATATTTCATCAGAAAATACAACCTTCTAAAAGCGAAGGCCTTTTGGTACGAAACGAGAAGGGCTTTTAAGAAAAAAGTCTAAGAAAAAAAGTCATACTTTGTATCCAAAATATGACTTCTTCAAATTGTTATTTTTATTATAAAACTAGATGGTATCTCTTACTTCATGCACTTCTGGATTGCTTTTTCATAAATCTCAAGACCTACTTCAAGCTGTTCATCTGTTACGCAAAGCGGGCAAAGGAAACGAATGACATTTCCGTATGTTCCTGCGCTTTCAAGAAGTAGTCCACTCTGAATTGCTTCATTTACGATTGCTGTTACGATGTCTGCATTTGGCTTCTTGGAAGCTTTGTCTACAACGAACTCAACACCCATCATCGCTCCTGTTCCTCGAACATCGCCAATGACTTCATACTTTTCTTTCCATTCATTGAATCTCTTCATACATTTGTCTGCAATCTTCAGCGCTTTTCCAGGATAATCTTCTTTTTCCATCACTTCGATTACTTTTAATGCGGATGCACAGGATACTGGATTTCCGCAGTACGTGCCGCCGATTGTTCCTGGTGTAACAGCATCCATAATTTCAGTGCTTGCTGTTACTGCTGATAACGGCATTCCACCTGCGATGGATTTTGCACTTGTCATGATGTCTGGTGCGCATCCTGCTTCTTTGAAATACTCAGATGCAAACATTCTTCCTGATCTAGCAAAGCCAGTCTGTACTTCGTCTGTAATCATCAGGATTCCGTGTTTGTCACAGATTGCTCTTACTGCTTTTACCCATTCGATTGGTGCTGGTACGAATCCACCTTCTCCTTGAACAGGCTCAAATACGATTGCTGCTACATGCTGCGCCGGTGTTGCTTCAATGAATACTTCTTCAATTTTCTTTGTGTAGTATTCGATTGCCTCTGCATCTGTCATTCCTTCTGGCTTTCTATAAAGGTTCGGGAATTCTGTTCTGTATACACCATCTGGGAATGGTCCCATTCCTACTGCATAGGCTTTCTTTGCTGTCATTGTCATGGTCAGCATAGTTCGTCCGTGGAATGCTCCTGAAAATACGATGATGTTTGGTCTTCCGGTGTAGCTCTTTGCGATTTTCACTGCATTTTCATCTGCTTCTGCTCCACTGTTTACAAACATGGTCTTCTTTGTATCTCCCTTTACAGGTACAATGCTATTCATCTTTTCTGCAAGTTCGATATATCTTTCATGAGTTGTGATGTTCATCATCGCATGGAAATACTTTTCGCTTTGTTCTTTTACTGCATCTATTAGATCAGGATTGCTGTATCCAATATTGAGTACGCCAACTCCACCAATCCAGTCAAGGAAAATATTACCGTCTACGTCCTCAAACATTGCGCCTTCTCCTCGTGCGATAACACAAGGGTATCCGCATTTGATTGCATTTGGCATCGCTTTTGCTCTTCTTGCAATTACTTCTTGCGCTTTAGGACCTGGTAATGGTGTTACAATTTTGGGTAATGCATCTCTTAACATTTTTTCATATCCTCCTTTTATTCCACATGTTGTGCTCTAGGCTACATATGTTCCAGATAAGTTGTACGGGTTGAGCCTCTTTTACTCTCACTCTATATTATTAGCATACAAAATTCATGCCGAATTATAAAATATTTTGCAAGAAAAAAGTTGCATAGCAAAACCATTGAAAATTCAATGGTTTTGATTTTTATCATTCTATTTTATATCATCTTTGCAAATAGCAACGAAAATAATTTCTCATATGTGAGAAATTTCCTACTCAATTAATTGATTTCGAGTTCTGAAAGTTTTCGGTACAGCGTAGCTCTGCTTAATCCCAGTTCTTTTGCTACCATATCTTTCGCGTTGCTACTATTACCATATTTTTTCAGCTTTCTTGTAAGAATTTCTTTTTCATAAAACTTCACTTGTTCGTTTAATGGCAAGTCGCTTTCCTCTATCTGGATCATGTTGCTACTATTTTTCATCAAACGGTTTGGAATTGCATCGATACCGATTTTGTCTCCAAACGCCATATTCGTACCATATTCAACAGCATTTTCAAGTTCACGAACATTTCCTGGCCAATCATATGATTCATAGATATACTCAGCCTCTTCTGTAAATCCAATGATTTTTTTATTCATAAAAACATTGTACTTATTTAAAAAGTGGTACATGAGTGGCTTAATATCAGTTCTCCTTCCTCGAAGAGGTGGAATCATCAATGGAATAACACTCAATCGATAATATAAGTCCTCTCGAAAAGTTCCTTCCTTAATCATCAATTCCAAATCTTTGTTTGTTGCTGCAATCACTCTCACATCTACAATAATTACTTTATTGCCGCCAACTCTTTCAAAACGCATATTTTGAAGAACATGAAGCAATTTCACCTGCAGATGCAGTGGCATATCTCCAATTTCATCCAGAAAAATAGTACCTCCATTGGCAAGTTCAAATTTTCCGAATTTTCCCTTTTCGTTGGCTCCAGTGAATGCCCCTTTTTCATATCCAAACAATTCACTCTCCAGAAGATTTTCTGGAATTGCACCACAATTTACAGTAATAAAGGGACCTTTTGCACGGGAACTAGCATAATGAATTGCTTTGGCAAACATCTCTTTTCCAGTTCCACTCTCTCCGGTTACTAAAACCGTAGAATTTCCTCTTGCCGTTAACAGCGCTTGATTTTTGGCCCTTCTAATTGCTTCACTATCACCCATGATATCATCAAAAGTGTATTTGAGTGCCCTGGTATTGATATTATAAACCAGCTTTTGTGCTTCTTCTATATCCCGAAACGAGATAACGGCACCAGCAACATTTTTGTCAGAAAAAAACGGTTTGGCTGTTACTATAAAATGGAAGTTGCCTCTTTCATTGCTATAAACCTCTTCGTTTTCTGTGTATCCATTGCCTGAGCGTAAAACTTCCAAAGCTGGCGTCCCTCTCATAAACTTGCTGATATGACTCCCAATCATATCTGTCTTCGTTGTTTTAAAAAGCTCTTCAGCCATATAATTACAGTGTTTTATGTAGCCTCTTCCATCAATCGCAAAAAGTCCTTCATGAGCTGTCTCAAGCACAGTTGACATTTCGCTCATACTGATTTCCACCTTATTGAGAGCCTTTTTTTGCATTGCTTTTGCTCCAAGCAAGTCTGCCATTTTTTCGACAAAAGTAACCATGCTTCTATTTTTATCCAACAAGATTACCCTTTGTTCCTCATTCAAAGCCACTAAACCAATAATGCCGATGATAACGTCGTCATTTTTAATTGGGGTACAAATCTCAGCTAGCTCATAACTTCCAAATGTATCCACAGAGGTACCATAGGTTTTGTCGTTTTGTGCATCTGCAATATTTTCTGTATTGCCAGAACGAAGTACTCTGGCATATAAATAATTCCCGTCCAGTTCTCCTGCTTCTTCTTTATCCCCAATTCTTTGAGTGTAGACTGAGGTCCCTCCAATGATAGTCAACTGATTATCCACAATCTCAACTTCTACACCTACAGCAATCGCTATCGCTTCTGCCACTTGCTGGACGCTTGGCGCGATTTCCTTAAGCAAAGACATCTGTTTCCTCCTAAATTCCCTAAACAATACGCAATATGATTATTATACCAAAAAATTTTTGTCACGGAAACAAAATTGAGACAATATTTCTTAAATTTAATACTAGCCTTGAAATAGATTATCCTAACAAAGTCTTAATCCGATCATTGAGCATTTGAAGAGCAACAATATTATATCCCCCTTCCGGGATAATAATATCTGCATTCTTTTTACTAGGCTCTACAAATTCTTCATGCATTAGCTTAACCGTAGTTAGGTATTGATTAATAACAGAATCCAGACTTCTTCCTCTCTCTTTTACATCCCTCAAAATCCTTCTGATAATCCGAACATCTGCATCCGTGTCTATAAACACCTTGATATCAAACAAATCTAAAAGATCACGATTTTCAAAAATAAGAATACCTTCCACAATCACAACCTTTGCAGGAACCATCAAAATCCGTTCTTCTTTTCTATTATGGATCACAAAATCATATACTGGCCGTTGGATTGATTCCCCTCTTTTTAACTGTTTGATATGCTCCACTAGCAATCCAGTCTCAAAAGAATTTGGATGGTCATAATTCAGTTTTTCGCGTTCCTCTAATGGAAGATGACTGTTTTCTTTGTAATAAAAATCATGGCTCAGAATAGTAATATCATTGTCAAATTCTTTTTTGATACGATTTATCATTGTTGTTTTACCAGAGCCAGTCCCTCCTGCAATTCCAATCACAATAGTATCTTTCATCTCTATTCCTCTCTTTTCGCCAAAGCAGTACCTAATTTTAGAGAGCTTTTTTCCAATTCCAATATGATATTATTAATTTCGCTAGCTCTTTCTTCACTAGTGCCATCTCCAACCGCCAAATTAGTATGATATAAAATAGTTTCCAACTCATCATGTATTTTAGAAAGATGGTTTTTCACTTTCGCAAGATCTTCATGCGTTACAATTTTATTTCTGGTATTTTCAAGACTTAGCCTTTCATCCGTCGATAAATCATATTCAGAAACATCTTCCACAATGGTGCAATCATATCCCAATGCTAATTTCACTGTCTGAGAAAATCCTTTTTTGGACTGTTCTTCACCGTGAACCAAGAAAACTCTTTTTGGTTTCTTTTTAAAACCAGATATCCACTCTAACAAGCCTTCTCTATCTGCATGACCAGAAAACCCTTCTAAATAATGAATTTCAGCATTTACATGAATCTTCTCACCAAAAATCGAAACATCCTTATCCCCATTCACGATGGAGCGACCTAACGTGCCTTCTGCTTGGTAACCAACAAATACAACACTGCATTTAGGATCCCAAAGGTGATGCTTCAAGTGATGCTTAATACGCCCTGCATCACACATACCACTGGCCGAAATGATTATTTTTGGTGCTGTATTAAAATTCAGTTGTCTGGATTCTTCGCTACTTCTTGTGAAAACTAGATTTTTAAAATCCAGTGGATTATCCCCGTTTAAAATATACTCCCTTGTTTCGTCGTCAAAGACCTGGGCATTTCGTCTAAATATTTCAGTTGCTGTCGTAGCAAGTGGGCTGTCTACGTATACCATTATATTATCAAGTTGTGCCTTGTACGCCGCATTGTCCTCATAAAATCGATTCAATTGGTAAATTAGCTCTTGTGTTCTTCCTACAGCAAATGAAGGAACAACGATTGTTCCACCTCTTTTGGCGGTTTTTAATATAATGTCAAAAAATTTGTCTAGACTATCTACATTTGATTCGTGAACCCGATCACCATATGTCGTTTCCATAATCAGATAATCTGCTTCCTCAATGAGCTGTGGATTTCTCAAAATCGGCTTATCTTTTACACCAATATCCCCAGAGAACACCACCTTAGTCTCTGCCTCGCCTTCTTCTACCCAAAGTTCTACACTGGCGGATCCAAGAATATGTCCTGCATCATTAAATCGAATTTTAATATCTGAATTTACTTCAAAAAGCTGCCCATATAGGATTGGATGAAATAACTTCACAGCATCTTCTGCATCAAGGAATGTGTATAATGGTTCTACCATAGGTTTTCCAGAACGCTCTGCTTTTCGATTAGTCCATTCCGCTTCCTTTTCATGGATATATCCGCTATCTTTTAGCATAATCGTAGCCAAATCTGCCGTGGCATCGGTGCAGTAGATTTCTCCTTTAAAGCCTCGCTTGCTAAGAAGTGGAATTCTTCCGCTATGGTCAATATGCGCATGGCTTAAAATCACAAAATCTATCTCCGTTGGATCAAAGCCAAAATCCTCTTCATTCAAAGCTTCCAGGGATTTATTCCCCTGAAACTGTCCGCAATCAAGTAATATTTTATGTTGCTCTGTAGTAATCAAATGGCAACTACCAGTCACTGACATTGCTGCCCCCAAGAATTTGATTTTCATTCACAATCCCCCTATCATTATTTGTCATAAAATCTTTGTCATTATTATACAACCATTACAATAAAAAAACAAAGAATAATATCCCGTTGCTTCTTCATTGCCATCCGTTTCCAGCTTGAAAACCAATCCAGGCTAAGAGAATACAAAGAACTGTAGATAGAAACATATTCAATAACATCACTCCAAAGAATCTTCTCCGAAGCAATGTAATATTTTCCAGTTGGAAGGTTGAAAAAGTAGTGAAGCCCCCCATAAATCCTGTTCCCAACAACAATTGTACAGATAGTACTGGACAAACCGAAATCAAGAACCCTAAAAGAAAGGATCCAATTCCATTTATTAGAAAGGTGGCAAGGGGAAATTCAGTTGATATCATTCGCTTCATTTTTATAGTAAACGCAAATCGGCAAACCGCACCAGCTGCTCCTCCCGCCATAACCAGCATTTCGTTCAGACCCATTGGCTAAACCTCCTTGATACGTTGAAGTTCTTTTGCTATCAACACTCCCATGCCCGCCGCAACAAATCCTCCGACTAAACTTCCCAGAATATAAGCTGTTCCAAGGAAGATCTCATTGGAAAGGAACAAATTGATTGTTTCAACACTAAATGCAGAAAAGGTCGTAAAAGAACCCATAAATCCAGTCCCCATACCCAAAAATAGATCACGGGACATCCAAGGAACCTCCACAAAATATGTCACCAAACATGCCAGCAAAAAACATCCTAAGAGATTAATCATCAGTGTATGGTAGGGAAACATATCATAGGCAAAATGGATCCCAATATAATACCTGGTCAATGCACCAAGTGCTCCAAAAATCCCAATGTAAAAATACTTCATATTCTTCCTCATTGCATTAGCAGTTGCTTTCAAAATCAACTGATAGCAAAACAGCTATCGTTTTTTTCATAGTCACAATACTCATTAAAATATTATATCATATCTGAATCAAACAAGTTATATCTTAAAAACGAAAGTGCTCCCCCTACAAAAAAACCGTGAGTTTTCTATTGCTCACGGTTAGCGTGCTCTGTCGTTATAGTACTTTACTAAGAAAACTCTTGGTCCTCTCATTTTGCGGATTCCCAAAAATACTTTCAGGACTTCCCTGCTCCACAATCAATCCTTCATCCATAAACAATACGCGATCAGAAACTTCCCTTGCAAAACCCATCTCATGGGTAACAATCACCATAGTCATCCCCCTATGTGCCAAATCTTTCATTACTTGAAGAACTTCCCCCACCATCTCAGGATCCAGCGCAGAAGTCGGTTCATCAAAAAGCATGATTTCTGGTTTCATTGCAAGCGCCCTTGCAATAGCCGCTCGTTGTTTTTGCCCGCCAGACAAGGAACCTGGATATACACCAGCTTTATCTTTAAGTCCAACCATTTGCAAAAGATCAAGTCCTTCTTTTTCTGCTTCTGCCTTTGATGTTTTATTCACTTGAATTGGGCTGATCGTAACATTTTCAAGGGTTGTCATATGAGGAAACAAGTTGAAGTTTTGAAATACCATACCTAATTTTTTTCGTACAAGATTGATATCCGCTTCTTTACGATTGATTTGTTCTCCATCAATGTAAACCTCTCCAGACGTAGGTACCTCAAGAAGGTTAATACATCGCAAGAAGGTGCTTTTTCCCGAACCAGAAGGGCCAATGACACAAACCACTTCGTTTTCTTTAATTGTTTCTGAAATTCCTTTCAGTACACGTAATTTCCCATATTCCTTGACTAAATTATTTACTTCTATCACTTTGCGCCATCCTCCTTTCCAAATATGCTACCAACCTAGATAGTGGAATTGTTATACTCAAATATACAAAAGCCGTACCTAAATATGCAGGCCATGCTTCAAATGTAGCTGCCGCCCAAAGCATACTTCTGCGAGTAACCTCAACCACTGAGATGATACTCAATACTGCTGTTTCTTTCAATAATGCAATAAATTCATTGGCAAGTGCTGGTAGTATAATACGAAATGCTTGCGGTACAATAACAAACCGCATTGCTTGCACGTGACTCATTCCCAATGTCCTAGCCGCTTCCATCTGCCCTTTATCAACCGCCTGTAATCCGCTTCGAATAATCTCAGCAACATAGGCCGAGCTGTTTACTCCGCATACTAAAATCGACGCCACAGCGGGGTTATCCCAACGAAATGGAATCCCATATTTTTGCGCCAGCATAGGGACACCTGCATAAACAATCAATGCTTGCACAACGAGAGGGGTGCCTCTTAGCATTTCAACATACACAGAAAAGAGAATACGAACTGGTTTTAAATTTGACATTTTTCCAAGAGCTACAATCAACCCTAAAACTACACCTATTAAAACCGCACAAATCGTAATTTCAAGCGTCACAACAATCCCGCTATATGCAATGCCAATTCCTTTTAAATATATACTCAATTTGTTACTCCTTACACGATATCTTTTTTTTCTATCATAACGTGCTATAGATAAAATAGCAAGAAAGTTTGCCTGATGGCAAACTTTCTTGTCGATGCCTTTATCGTTCTCTTTATCCGTTACTTAATCCTTAGTTGTTTAACCATTTATCATAGATTTCATCAAATTGTCCATTATCTTTTAGGTTTTGCATACCCTGGTTGATTTGATTCAGTAATTCCGAATTGCCTTTTTTCACTGCAAAACCGTAAGATTCTGCATTTAAAACGTCTCCTACAATTTCAATGGTTCCTGGTTTTGAATCCATGTAGGCTTTTGTTACAGGAAGGTCATTGATTAACGCATCAATTGTACCATTCTGTAAATCCATAACCGCAACATCTAATCCATTATAGATTTTTGCTTCTTTTATTTTACCTTCATTATAAAGGTCTGTTGCTAAGTCTGCACCCGTTGTACCAATTTGACCACCTGCTTTCATGTCAGTAGTCAAATCATCAATACTCGTAATCGCAGTATTGCCAGCTTTAATTGCTACTACAAGGCCTGAATCATAATATGTCGTGGAAAAATCAACTTTTTCTCGTCTATCTTCACTAGCATTCATACCAGAAGCAATAATGTCAATGTTTCCAGCTTCTAAGGCTGGAATCAATCCATCAAACCCCATATTTACCCATTCTAATTTAAACCCTTGATCTGCTGCAATTGCTTCCATCATATCAACATCAAATCCAATTAATTCTTGAGTATCTTCATCAACCGAATCGAATGGCGGGAACGTTGGCTCCATAGCAACTTTATAGGTAGGAACCGTATCTTCAGCCGAATCCGTTGCTTGATCACTCCCGCCACAGCCTGCCATGGCAAAGACCATAGTAAATGCAAGTAGTATCATAAATAATGCCTTCTTTTTCATTGTTTTTACCTTCCTTCTCTTAATTCTCATTTCTAAAGAAAATGATTTAAACCATGAATAATTATACATCAAAAATAATAATTATGGAACCATTTTCATCAAAAAAAGGGCTTGATTCAGATGATTTTTTCATCGTCTGTACCTAGCCGCTTTTTTTCAGCATCTCCGCTATCATTTATCGTAAATTTGTATAGTCTACACAAGGAGAAGTATTTTTTACTCCATCACATAATTGCCTTCCATGGCGAAGACAGTTTCTTCACACACATTTGTTGCATAATCTGCAATTCGTTCTAAATGTGCCGCAATAAATAAAAACATCACACTCTGATTTGCTTTCGTTCCGTCTTGATCAATGATGCCCATCAATTCATCATAAATATTTCGAAATAACTCATCCACTTCCTCATCGGCCTTCCAAACCTTACGCGCCAAGCGAAGGTCTCGATTGACAAATGAGTCAATCGCATTCTTGACCATTTTTGAAGCCATCTCTGCCATTCTTGGTATATCAACGAGTTCTTTCATATAAGATTCATTTTCAAAACGAAGAGTATACTTTGCAATATCCTCACAGTGGTCTCCAATTCGTTCTAAGTCCCGAACCATCTGCATAACTGAAATCATGTACCTTAAATCTCCTGCTAACGGCTGTTGTGTCGCTAAGAACTTTAAGCATCTGTCCTTTATTTCATCTTCAAGATCATCAATTTTTTCATCATTCATTATAATACTTCGTGCCAATTCCGAATTTTTTTCCTGTAAAGATTTAATGGCATCTTTTATTGTGGCTTCCACCAATTCAGTCATTTCTAATAATTCGTTGGTAATTTCATGGATTTCATGATCCATTTGTGGTCTCGCTACCATCATCCAAACCTCCCTGTAATATAATCCTCGGTCTTTTTATCTTTTGGATTTGAGAAAATCGCTTCCGTTTTGTCTGTTTCTATTACCTTACCATTTAGAAAAAATGATGTGTAATCAGAAACACGTCCTGCTTGCTGCATATTGTGAGTAACAATTACAATGGTATACTTCCCCGTCAACTCTTCTAATAAGCCTTCAATTTTAGAAGTAGCGACAGGGTCTAGGGCAGATGTAGGTTCATCCATAAGAATAACCCGTGGCTCTACCGCAAGGCATCTTGCGATGCAAAGTCTCTGTTGTTGCCCACCTGAAAGCCCTAGAGCAGGCTTGTGCAATCGATCCTTTACCTCTTCCCAAAGTGCAACTTCCTTTAAGGTTCGTTCTACAATATGGTCTAACTTGCTCTTGTCTTTTTCACCATGCACCCTGGGCCCATAGACAATATTTTCATAAATTGATTTTGGAAATGGATTTGGCTTTTGAAACACCATTCCAACATGCTTTCTCAATTCGATTATATCATAATCTTTGCCATAGATATCTCTGCCGTCGAATCGAATCGTACCCTCAATGCTGACACCCGGTATTAAATCATTCATACGATTTAATGTTCTTAAAAAAGTGGACTTCCCACAACCAGACGGTCCAATCAAGGCAGTAATTTTATTTCCGTGTATTTTCATATCTATTTCTTTTAATGCCTGAAAGCTACCATAATATAAGTTTAGTTTATCAATCTCAAATTTAATTTCCATTCTTTCCTCCAAGTCTATGACTAATCAAATTCGCCACTAAATTAATCAGTAATACAATAAAAATTAGCAGTGCAGCTGTTGCATACGTTTTTTCCTGAGATAATCCTTCTGCCGCCAAAATATATAAATGTACTGACATAGTTCTTGTGGAATCGAAAATTGAAGTTGGTACACGAAGAGATCCACCTACCGTTAGCATGATTGCGGCAGTTTCTCCAATAGCCCTTCCAATCCCTAATATCAACCCCGTCAATATTCCCGGCCTACAGCACGGCAGAATAACCTTTACGATAGTCTGCCATTTGGTTGCCCCCAAAGACAAACTGCCTTCTCGATATGACATGGGGACCGTTTTGAGAGATTCTTCAGTTGCTCGAATCAAGGTCGGCAATATCATTAAAGCTAAAGTCAAACCACCAGAGATTACAGACCAGCCCAATCCCAGAAAAATTACGAAGAATGCAAATCCGAAAAGACCAAAAATAATTGATGGTATTCCAGCAAGAATTTCAGTAAAGAAACGAATAAGATATACACCTTTTCCGGGTTTGGCATATTCTGTAAAGTAAATCGCAGCGAAAATTCCGATTGGTGTAGCAATAAGAATTCCAACGCCAGTTACCATAAGAGTCCCAACGATAACAGAGAATATTCCGCCTTCTTTTCCCATTTTACTTGGTTCTTGCGTTAAAAACTCTAAATTGATATTTGACATTCCATGAATTAAGATGTAACCAATAATAATCATCAGCGCGGCTAACGTGATGGCTGCTAATATTCCAATCGCTCCATAGAACACAGCATTTTTCACAGATTTTACTTGTTTTAGCCGATTCAGTTTTTCAATTTGTGTATGTTCCATCAGCTTGCCTTCCCTCCCAATCCTTTCATGCTAAATTGTGCAATAATATTAAGAAGCATGATAATAACGAACAAGACAATACCCACTGCAAACAAGGCTTGCTGATGGGTTGGTGCTGCATATCCCATCTCCATCGCAATGGTACCTGTCAAGGTTGCTACTGGATCCAATATACTCCCCGGAACCTTTGCCATATTACCAGTAATAAGTATGACAGCCATCGTCTCACCAATTGCTCGCCCCATCCCCAGTATGATTGATGACAAAATCCCAGATTTTGCTGCTGGAATGAGTACTTTCATTATGGTTTCCATTTTGTTTGCACCGAGGGCCAATGACGCTTCCTTGAATTCTTTTGGAACAGCAGCGATAGAGTTTTCAGAAATACTTACAATCGTAGGTAAAATCATAATCGCTAGTATAATAGCCCCGGCTAGAATACTAAATCCGGTAGCATTTGCTTCTGGGCGAAAAATTTGGTAAACTGGTAAAATCCAGTTTCTAATAGCCGGAACCAATACCACCAAGCCAAAGAAACCATATACAACAGATGGAATTCCCGCCAATAATTCTATTGCAGATTTAAAAACTCTTGCCCATTTCGCTGGTAAAATTTCAGAGAGGAATACAGCACAGGCAATCCCCGTAGGAATGCCAATCACAAGAGATCCCAAGGTAACAGATAGCGTTCCTATAATCAATGGTAAGATCCCATACATTCCATTGGTAGGGGACCATGTGGTTCCAAAAATAAACTGAAATACGCCGTAATCCACTAATACCGGAAGACCCGATTGAAAAATAAATATGGTAATCAGAGCAACGGATATGGTCGCGACCACTGCAGATAACAGGATCAATTTTTCAATTACTTTTTCATAACTTTTCATCATATTGTCCTTTATTATTCACTAGCAACAACTTCTGTCAACGGTATCAAACCGTATTATTCTTTGATTATCATACCGTGTTATTGTTAAGAATCCATAAAGTCAATGTTAAGAGAATGTTAAAAAAGTGGACTCAAAAAAAAGACCCAAGAAAATACTGTCTTGAGTCTTTTCAAATCGTATCAATTCGCTCTCGCCAAAAGATAGCAGCAAAAATAAATGAAAATGAATTATTTAAAAATCACAGTAAAGGTTGAACCCTCTCCCAGCTTGCTTTCCACATGGATTTCTGCTTCTAATAAGGATGCAATATGCTTTACAATAGCAAGCCCCAATCCCGTCCCCCCAACTTTTTGGGATCTTGATTTATCTACTCGGTAGAAACGTTCAAACAATCTAGGAAGATGTTCTTCAGAGATACCAATCCCCTCATCTTTAACAAGGATATATACTCTGTCTTCTTTTCGCTCCGCCGAAACAGAGACAGTACCTCCATCATTAGAATACTTTACTGCATTTTCAATTAAATTGAACATCAATTGTTTAAACCGGTCTAAGTTACCTCCAATATAAATTTCATACGAAAAATATGTTACTAGCTTAATATGCTTACTATCTATAATCGGTCCTAGTGAATCTAAAATTTCTTCAATCGATTCTCTGACGTTAATGTCACTATCCGTGTTGAGTTCGCGTTTGTTTTCAATATCCGAAATAATCAGAATGTCTTCAATTAATCTTTTTAAACGTGCTGCTTCAATCGCAATAATATCTAAAAACTTTGTTCTAACTTCAGGGTTTTCCGCCGCTCCGTCTTGTAGTGTTTCCACAAACCCTGAGATAGAGGTCAACGGAGTTTTCAACTCATGAGTAACATTGGCTACAAAATCTTTTCGAATTTGCTCAGCCTTTTTGTTTTCCTCCATCGTCCTTTTCAGTTGCTTTTCCATTTCATTGATAGGCTGCAGCAGAGTATTCGAATAGGCGATTGCAATCAGTACCGCAACTACAATCCCAACCAATGCAGATGCTAAAGAGGTTTTAACTACAAAGTCATTAATCATTTTCAATTTGTCTATTTCCAGAGCGACTCTCGTAATTAAAACTTTGTCTCCATTATATTCCATAGCGTTGGCAACGTAGAGAAACTCTGATCCAAGGGTTGCACTTTTTCGATCGCTTTCTCCATCACCACTTAGTATTGCCTCGGTGATTTCCTCTCTGCCTAAATGATTTTCCATTAAAATATAATCTTGTCCTTTGGTTGAATCCGCAAGTACATTTCCCTCCAGATCAATGAATGTGAGTCTAATACCCATTTCGCTTGAAAAATCCTTAGCCGCTTCCACATAATTCACATCAGTTCCAATTTCATATTCCTCAGCGATTGCCATATTTATCAGCCGGCAATCGGTGAGGAGTTCCTTTTCTTTTTCAGCAATAAAGCTGTTGATGTTAACATGTATGGATATCACACTAGTAATAAAAACACTAATCAAGATAAGAGTAATAGAGAACAAAAGGAATCTTTTTTTCATAAGTTACCTCATCATTTTAAAAATAATTGAAAGGATATTACCTATGCTAAGGCATCTTATAACCCATTCCACGTATTGTTTGAATATATTTACCTTCATTGTCTTCATCACCAAGCTTCTTGCGAAGATATCGAACATGTACATCTACAGTACGAGTCTCACCAATATATTCAAATCCCCACACTTTATCTAAAAGCTGATCCCGTGTCATTACTCTTCCTCGGTTTTCCGCTAACACTCGTAGCAAATCAAACTCTTTCAGCGTCAAATCCAACACACGCCCTGCCAAACGTACTTCATGACTGTCAATATTGATTGCTAAATCGCCGATTGCAAGTCCTTCTTGTGAGGTATCTGCTTCGTATCTTCTTAAGACAGCTTTAATCCTAGCAAGTAATTCTCTAATTCCAAAAGGCTTTGACATATAATCATCGGCACCAAATTCCAACCCCAAAACTTTATCAATTTCTTCATTTTTGGCCGTCAGCATAATAATTGGCGTTTTATTTCCATCTGCACGTAATTCTTTGCAGATGTCATATCCATTTTTCCCTGGTAGCATAATATCAAGCAATATCAAATCTGGCTTTTCACTTCGAACCATGGCTAAACCTAAAGGACCGTCCTCAGCGCTGACCGCTTCGTATCCACTCTGTGTCAAATTATATAGAACTAACTCTCTGATATTCGGTTCATCTTCAATAATTAATATCTTTTGCATAGCACCCTCCATTAACTGTATTATAATCTATGAATAGAAAATAAACAAGATAACCTCGCGCATGCGAGGTTATCTTCATTCATTAAGGTGGTTATATTGTTTCAATTGTTAAGAGATCTAAAATCTTAATTGTTTGGAGTTTTGGAGTTTATTCGTAATCCTTCTTTAATGCGATATCAACTGGCTTTCGGCCTTCTTTCCACTTGATTTCACCTGGAGTAATACATCCCTGAACTGGGCAAACGTTGAGGCACAAGTGACAACCAACGCATTGTTCATTCAGAATTGGTCTTCTCTTCTTTTCATCCCAATCAATTGCTTGATGTGCTGCATCATAGCAAGAAACATAACATCTTCCGCATCCAATACAAGTTTTGTGATCAAAATCAGGAAGGATTTTGAAATCTCGGTTTAAGTCTTCAGCAGGTACAATATTTCCGAGAGCAAGTCCAATAAAGTCATCTAGCTTATTGTATCCACGTTCATCCATGAAGTGACTCACACCACTAATCATATCTTCAACGATTCGGTATCCATATTGCATTATGGAAGTAGTAACCTGTAAGTTTCTGCAACCTAAGAGTAAGAATTCAACAGCATCTCTCCAGGTTTCTATTCCACCAATACCGCTGACAGGGTATTTCTTTATGATATCATCTTGCAACATTTGTGCTATGAATCTTAATGCAATTGGTTTTACTGCAGCTCCAGAATAACCAGAGATGGAAGATTTACCATTAACAACTGGCATAGCAGTCATATTCTCAAAATCAATATTTGTAATAGATTTTACAGTATTGATAGCAGATACACCTGCCGCTCCGCCTTCAATAGCCGCACGAGCAGGAAGCACCATATTGGTTACATTTGGTGTCATTTTTGCGATAAATGGAATTTTCGTGGTGGAAGTAACTGCCTGGCAGTACTGTTTTACAAGCTCAGGTGTAGAACCAACGTCTGAACCCATTGCATGACTTGTCATCTGTGGACATGAGAAGTTTCCTTCAATTAAGTCTGCCCCTGCTTGTTCACACATTTTAGCTAGTTCTTTCCATTCTTCATCGCTGCTACCCATAATTGTTGCAACCATGATTTTTTCTGGGTAGTCTCTTTTTAGTCTTGCCATAAACTCAAAGTTTTTTTCTGTTGGCTTATCAGAAATCTGCTCCATGTTTTTAAATCCAAGCCATGGAAGACCTTCTTTATTTGTTTGGTCAAATCTAGGTGAACATTCGTCGGCTACAAAAATACCTACTGTTTTGAAGAAAACTCCACCCCAGCCTGCTTCATAAGCCTTTCTAACCATATCGTAATTCCCACCAACTGGTGATGATGAAAGGAAAAACGGATTTTCACACTTTACGCCTAAATAATCTATCGATAAATCTTTCTTAACAGCCATCTTATTTCACACCTTCTTTCTTTTCCAGGTAGCTGATGATTTCAGCTGCAGCATCTTTACCAGCCGCAACAGCCTCAACCACAGTTTTTCCACCGTTGACAATATCTCCTGCTGCAAATAGTCCTGCAACATTTGTCTTGCCTTTTGTATTTGCAGAGATGATACCTTTTTCGGTTACTTTTACCGCAGCAATTTTAGTCATATCTTCAGGTGCCTGACCGATTGCAAATACTACTGTATCAGCTGCAACCTTCGCTTCGGATACGCCATCTCTTCCAGTAAATACAGCAAATTCAACTTTTTTATCGCCCAGGATTTCTTTTGGTGCAAAATTGGTTGTAATCGTTACTCCAAGGGAAGCTGCATATTGAATTTCTGCCATATTTGCAGGAGCTTCTTCCAGAGTTCTTCTATAATAAATCATTACGTTTTCAGCACCCAGTAATTTTGCAGACGTTGCACAGTCCATGGCAACATCTCCGCCGCCAATTACAATTACTGTCTTTCCTGGATCAAACGCACCCTTTGATTCTCTTGCATTTTTCAGGAATTCGATTGCATTTGTTACGCCATCTAAGTTAGTTCCTGGTAATTCAGGAACTTTTGCTTCCCAAAGACCCGTTCCGAAGAAAATCGCATTGAATCCAGCTTTCTTTAATTCATCAACGGTTATATCTTCACCAACTTTTGTATCAAACACAAATTTAACGCCTAAATCTTTTACTGTTTTAATATCGAAATCTACTACATGCTGAGGCAGTCTCGCCGGTGTGATTCCGTACGTTAAGACCCCACCTGCTTTTTCCATTGCTTCAAATATGGTAACTTGGTAGCCTTCTTGTGCTAGTTTTGCTGCACAAGCTAGGGATGCCGGACCAGATCCGATACAAGCAACCTTCTCCGCCTTCTTTTTCGCTGGAGCAGTTAAAATCTTCATTTTATGAGCTTTTTCTTGTTCTACAGCATAACGTTGTAACTTTCCAATTTCAATTGGTCTGTCAATTCCACATCTACTGCATGCTTCTTCACAAAGTCTGTCATATGGACAGACTCTTGCACAGCTTCCACCAAGAACATTGTTCTCTCTGATGGTTTCTGCTGCACCTTTCACATTTCTAAATCTGATTGATCGGATGAATTTCCCTGGGTCGGTTCCTGCTGGGCAACCTTTGCTACATGGGGCATCGATACATAGTAAGCATCTTGCTGCTTCTTCCATCGCTGTTCTTGGATTAAATCCATCCACAGCATCAGCAGTATACTTCGCTTTTACTACCTTACTCAAATTTTTCAACTCCTTCTCTCATTAATAAACTCTGATTTTGCAAATGCTTTTTCCGCTTCATCGCTATTAAAGATAGCTTGGTTCTTGCATACCCATTATTTAAAAAAATATGACACTTTTTAATAGGCCTGCCAAGTGTTATTGTACTAGTTTGCGGTTTGATGGAACTAGTTTGTCATCAAACAAATTTGTCTGTGAAACCAGTTACACTCAACATCATTGTAACACCTTTTTTTAATTATGCAAGCAATTTCTTTTATAATTTCATAATTTTTTTGATTTTATTATTGCCATTTCTCGGAAAAACAAAAAAGCAAATTTCACAAAACCCCATTTATTCCAAAGGGTTTCATTACTTTTTGCTTTTATATCATATCAAAATAATTTTTTATCAATTTAAAGTGAACAATTATGTTACCAATTGAGAGAATATTTTTTTTCTGGACAGATGAAAGTACATAAACCACATCCCGTGCATTTATCTGTATCTAAAATCATTTTTTTGCTGTCCTTTTGAATTGCCCCATAAATACATCCCTTGACACAAAGGATACATTCCGCTTCACAAACCGAAGTATCAATTCGGCTGACCAATGGTTCTATTTTTATTTCTTCAAATGATTTTAGGTTCTTGAGCGCAGCTCCTTTAATCAGTTTTGCCTCCTTAATGCCTTTTTCGCTGCCCCAGATTTCTAAATCTTGAACAATTTTGGTGATTCGTTCAAAACCATTTACCATAACCGAAGTTCCAACTTGAACTGCCGAGGCTCCCAACATAATATATTCCAATACGTTTTTATAGTTTTCGATTCCGCCAATTCCACAAATAGGCATATCTGTAGCCTGCGCAATCGTCGCTACAGAAGCCAATCCAAGTGGTCTGATTGGTGCGCCAGAATATCCCCCGTATGTAGATAGCGTGGGCTCGGCATTGTCGATGTCTACACCAAGGATACAACGAATCGTATTAATCGCACTCACACCATGACCGCCAGCACTTTTCACTGCCTTAGCGACCTTTGATATATTTGTAGCGTTTTGAGAAAGTTTTGCCATAACTGGTATTTTTACATTTGAAACTACTTCTTTTGTCATTTCATATACCCGTTCGGCGTCAGAAGCAACCACCTCAAGGCTTTCTCCCATCGGGGACGAGATTCCCAATTCTATGGCATCCGCTCCAAACTTCTCCATCTTCATTGCAAGATAGGCTAACTCAGATGGAGTGTGTGCCCAAATACTTGCAATCACAATCCCATCTTTACTTTTTGCAATATCCATCTCTCGTTGCCATCCTTCCACTTGGATGTCACTGTATAGTCTGATATTCTGTGCTCCTTGTCCATCAAATGCAATCCGAGGTCTAACATCAAGCAAAGCATCTGTTACAATAGTTTCCGTAATGACGGCACCTGCGCCAGCAGCAAGCCCCTTTCTTATACTTTTTCCATCCCGATTCCAAGGTCCCGCCGCTACAATAACCGGATTTTTCATTTTTAAACCTAAAAACTCTGTCTTCATTAGAATATCTCCCCGATTCTTTCTCGATGTCCACATGATTTTCGTATTTTTAATTTAGATTGCAATAAAATTTCTCGATTAAAATCAGCGTGTTCATCTTCCTTTGAGTCTATAATATCAAAGAGAAGTCTTGCACCCACGACTCCCATCTTATGCATTGGTTTTTCAATCGTTGATAATTTTGGATCTATCAAATTTGACATCCTTATATTATCAAATCCTACTACTGCAACTTGATCCGGTATTTTGATTCCATAGTCTTTCATAGCATCCATCGCTCCAAAAGCGAGTAGGTCAGAAGAAGTGAAGATTGCTCGCGGTCTTTGCCTTAAATCAATCAGTCTCTTCGCAGCAAGATATCCGCCTTCAATCGTATTTTCAGCTTCTTGAATAAATTCTCGTCTTTCCGTAATCCCCTCTTCTGCCAGAGCTTGCCGATAACCTTCAATCTTCCTCAAATTTTCTCGTTCTGGTGTAGTGCCATAGATTACTGCTATATCACGATATCCGATGTCAATTAAATGCCTAATCGCCTTATATGCAGCACCCTCACAATCAATTCGAACAATAGGAACATCCCTTATATCCCCTTTGTTTTCACCAATTAAAACCAAAGGAATCCCTTGTTTTTTAATTCCTTCGATATCTTCATTCTCTAATAGGGATGATACGAGTACGATTCCATCGACCCTTCGTTTCATAAGGGAATCGATATACTTTCTTTCCTTTTCCACTGCATTTTCAGCATTGCATAGCAGTGTTGTATAGTCCTTTTGGTGTGCAACATCTTCCACACCTTTTGCAGTTTCCATATAGCTCGGATTCAATATGTTTGGGAGCAACAATCCTATCGTATCTGTTTTGTTAAAGTTTAGACCTCTTGCAAACCAATTCGGAGTATACTCAGATTCTTCCATAACAGCTAAAATACGATTTTTCGTATCTGGAGCGACACTTTCAGGATGATTCAGAACACGCGATACTGTTGCAACCGAGACGCCTGCTCTTTTTGCAATTTCTTTGATATTCATCTTACTTTTCTTACTCCATTTTTTCATTTTTATATTTTTTTGAAACCGAATACAGCCGACAAATTTCAACACAATTGGAAAAACATATTATTTTTCTGTGTCGCTGATGAAACACTATACCCGATTCCATTATGTCACTATGTAACTATTTTTTCAACAAAAATCAATGTAAAGTTTTACAAGAAAATGCCGATAGATAATAAAAGAGTATCTATGTAAAGGAGGAAGGTATTATGATTCAGCAGGTCTCTTCCAGTCAGTACAAGTCATACCAATCAGAACAAGCAAAAACCAAGGTGTCCCAAAGCACTGTATCTATGGTCTATCCAAATCCTGAAGTTGCAAAACTGGATACACTTGAGATTGGAAATAAGCAAGACACATCCGTCACATATAAAAACGTTTCCAACAATAAGCTTTCATCAGATCAAGTGAAATCGTTACAAGAAGAAGCAAATAAAGCAACGGAAAGTCTGAGAAACCTGGTCAAGGAACTGATTTTAAAGCAAAACAAAAATTTTGACACATCATCTGATTTTTTATCTGGAGAGCTCGGTGTTCCGCAAGAGTCCATCGCCGTAGCCCAAGATGCAATTTCTGATGACGGAGACTTTGGAATCGGTGCAGTCAGTGATCGTTTGGTCAATTTTGCTATAGCTGTTTCTGGTGGTGATAAATCAAAACTGGCTGAACTTACAGCAGCGATTGATAAAGGCTTTTCTGCCGCAAAAAAAGCATTAGGCGGGGAACTTCCTGACATCAGTCAAAAAACGTATGATGCAACGATGGAGAAGCTAAATGCTTGGGCAAAAAATACAGAGGAATCGTGATAATAACAACAAAAAGAGGCTAGCGCAGTTGATGGTTCTGTGAATCGACCCCCATATCTGTTGCTTGGTGTCGGTTCAAAATCAACTCGTAGCCTCTTTTATGCTTCATTTTTTTACGAGATATTATTTTGCTTTTGGAGCATAATCATCTGTCAAGTATTCAATATCCATTGTGGATTCCAATTCTTGAATTTTAACTTGTGCTTCTGTATTAACAATGGTAGAGATAATATCATCCCTTACATCTTCATAAGTTTTCGTTCTATTTTCTTTATCGGTAACTTTAATGATATGGTATCCATATTGAGTTTGAACAACATCACTTACTTCACCAGGTTCCAATGCAAAAGCTGCATTTTCAAACTCGGTAACCATCTTGCCTCTTCCAAAAGAGCCCAAACTTCCACCATTGTCTTTTGTACCAGTATCAATGCTATATTCTTTTGCCAATGCTGCAAAATCAGCTCCAGCTTTAATTTTGTCTAGAATTTCATTTGCTAACGCTTCATCCTCTAGCAAGATATGGCTTGCAGTTACTTCATCTACTTTGAAACTCTCTTTGTTTGCAGTATAGTAATCCTGCGCCTGTTGTTCTAAATCAGACATACCTGCCTGCACTTCCTTAAGATATGCATCCTTATAGTACTGATCATAGTAAAATTTAGTCAGTGTTTCATCAGAAATATTCTTTTCTGTCAAATAGTCACTAACTGTATCAGTGCTTTTTGCTTCATCCAAAAAACTTTGCAAATCTTCTTCAACTGTATCTGGAAGGATTTCAGCTTCTTTTCCTGCATAGTACTGCTCAATGCAATCCAGAGAAATCATATCTTCTAACATTTGCTGCTTGATTGTCGCCAAACTGTCTTCTGGAATTTGTTCTAAATCAACACCCTGAAGAAATGCTGCAAACTCGATATATTGATCTAAATCCGTTTGTGTAATCACCGAATCTCCAATATGAACTAACTCTGTCTCTTTCTCTTCACCGCAGGCAGAAAGACCAAAGACCATAACTACCAGCAACAATACTGCAAATATTTTTTTCATCTACTATTCTCCTCTAAAACATATTTTGTGGCTGACTCAACATCTCGTTACAACCAGCCCGTCCTTTTATTTCCATAGAATGTCATTATATCATAAAATGATCTAAAAACATGATGATTTGTTGAAGTTTATTTTTTCCAGTGATACTATATTTAATAAATGGCTTAATTCCAGCATGTATTAAAATTTTCATCCCGTAGGTCTTTGATAACGCTGCAATGATTTTAGGGTTCATCTGTTTCTGATCAAAAAAATCAAAGACAATTTTGTTTTTCTCTTCGTGAATTCGAGTAATCCCTGCTGTTTCAGACATAGCATGAATCAACGAAACTTGAAGTAAATTTGTTACTTCATTAGGCAGTTCTCCAAATCGATCTAGCAGTTCATCTATCATTTCTCGTTCATCTTCACGATTTTTAACAGCTGCAATTTTCTTATACATCTGTAATTTCAAGCTTTCATCGTTGATGTAACTGTCTGGAATATAGGCAGAAACTGCAATTTCCAAAGATGTTTCCTCTCGATCTGGATTGACAATTTCTCCACTTAAAGCACGAACCGCATCATCAATCAGTTTGCAGTAAAGTTCGTAGCCCACACTCATCATATGACCGTGTTGCTCTGTACCAAGAAGATTACCAGCTCCTCGGATTTCCAAATCCCTCATAGCAATATGGAATCCAGAGCCAAACTCGGTGAATTCTTTGATAGCACGAAGTCTTTTTTCTGCTAATTCAGATAGAACTTTATCTTTCTGATACATTAGATACGCAAACGCCATTCTCGTAGAGCGTCCAACTCGACCTCTTAGCTGATATAATTGAGATAGCCCAAATCGATCTGCATCTAATATAATCATTGTATTTGCATTTGGAATATCAATTCCAGATTCAATGATAGTAGTTGCTACCAAAACGTTAGATTCGTGGTTTACAAAATCAATCATAATATCTTCTAATTGCTTTTCATTCATTTGCCCATGTCCAACCGTAACTACGGCATCTGGAACAAGTTCTGAAATGAGAGATGCAATTTTATAAATTCCACGAACTCGATTATATACTACATAGACTTGCCCGTCTCGATCAAGCTCTCTTTGAATCGCATCACGAATCACATCTTCATCCTGTTCTAGCACATAGGTTTGAACTGGATAGCGTTCTTCTGGTGGTTCTTCAATCATGCTCATATCTTTAATGCCAACCAATGACATGTGCAAAGTTCTAGGGATAGGTGTAGCAGATAACGTCAACACATCCACATTTGCTCTCATTTTTTTTAATGCTTCTTTATGCTGCACTCCAAAACGTTGTTCTTCGTCAATGACCAAAAGCCCCAAATTTTTAAACTCTATATCTTTTGAAAGCAGCCTATGTGTTCCTACCAAAACATCAACATTACCTTTTTTCAATTTTTCGATTATTTGTTCTTGTTGTACTTCAGTTCTAAATCGACTTAACATTTCCACCTGAAATGGAAATTTTTCAAATCGATCTTTGAACGTATAATAATGTTGATTTGCCAAAATCGTTGTCGGCACAAGTACCGCTGCCTGTTTCCCATCCGCTATGCATTTAAAAACAGCTCGGGCAGCCACTTCAGTTTTACCATAACCAACATCACCACATAATAATCTTTCCATAGAAACTGGTTTTTCCATATCAGCTTTAATTTCTTCAATACATCTCAATTGATCCGATGTTTCTTCATAGGGAAACAAGTCTTCAAATTCTTTTTGCCAAATTGTATCGGGTGCAAAGGAATACCCTCCCCTTGCTTGTCTCTGAGCTGATATTTCAAGAAGTTCTTTGGCCATATTTACAATCGCTGCCTTGGCTTTGGCTTTGACCTTCTTCCATTCTCCTCCTGCAAGTCTATTCATTTTTGGTGCATTGCCATCTGCTCCAATGTATTTTTGGATTACATCCATTTGCTCCACAGGGACATATAACATATCTTCACCGGCATACTTTATTTTCAAGTAATCTTTTTTTACATTCTGAACAACCAGTTGCTCGACACCGATGAATTTCCCAACTCCGTGGTTTTCGTGTACTACAAAATCGCCTTTCCGAATATCTGCAAAAGTTTTTATTGGATTCCCCTTTTTTTCAGCTCGTTTGGTTTTCTTATGCTTTTGCGTTGTAAAGATATCCCCATCCCAAAGATAGATAAGTTTTTCTTCAGGATATTCCATTCCAGAAGTCAAGCTGCCTTTTGACATCTTTATCTTACTATTCGGGTCAAAAGATTTGGTAAAAGCACGCATGTTTTCAATTCGTTCATCGGTAGCACAAACAATAGTTACTTCATATCCCTGTTTTAAGTAACCCTTTAAATCTGTTTCCAGAAAATCCATACGTCCATTGAAAATTGGTGCTTGTTTTGACGCAATTTGCACATGTGCACCAATACGTTCCATTCCTTTTAATTGCTTTTGAAATGGAGAGAAAAAGAAAAGATTCTGCTTTTGAAATAGTACATCCAAATCATCCTTACTTGGGAAAGCGCGAAAATCAGCAGGAATAGCTTCTCCACGTTCTAGTAAAACATGAAAATCATCTTTGTTTTCTTTTTCTTTTAAACTTATCACTTCACGTATTCTATCTGGGTCATCCAGCATAATGGGACTTCCCTGCTCTAAGTAATCCCACAAATACTGGGTATTTTCATAAAAATAGTGTATATAGTTTTCTAGGAGCTGAATATTTTTTGTATCCTCAATGTAAGAAATCAGTTGATCTTTTCTTTGAAGTAAATTTTTTTTTGCTGGTTCATCTATTTTTTTTGCATGCTGCATGTAAGCTTTCTCCAGCTTCATTGCCGCATGATGAAACAAATGATCCTCTTGTACCATTTGCTCTGCAGGATAAATTTCAGCAATTTTTAAATTTTCTACCGATCTTTGTGTAATTGGATCAAAAGTCCTGATGGAATCAATTTCATTGTCAAACAGCTCAATACGGAAAGGGTATTCCGAATCAACTGGAAAAATGTCAATAATACCACCGCGCACACTATACTGAGATTTTGACTCAATATAGGTTGCCCGTTCGTAACCCATATATACCAGCTTTCGCTTAATCTTTTCCACATCAGTTTCTTCACCCAAGCGAAAAAGTAAGGTATGCTCTGAAAAAATCTCACGTGGAGGAAGCTTCTTGATTGCACCCAAAACAGGTGCAATCACCACACAATCTTCTGACGAAGAAAGTGCTTTCAAGGCTTTTAATCTTTCTTCCAAATTCCCATGGCTTTTAGCCTCATATTTTAAAAAGAACTGATCTTCATCTGGAACAACATAAATGTTTTTTTCCACAAAAAAAGACAGGTCCTCTGCTAATCGTTTTGCTTTCACAAAAGAGGAGGTTATAATAAGACACTGTCCTCTTCTTTCATTGATAACCAACGAAGCAACAGGCATGGCCCGTCCTTCCGATACACCGGTTATATGAATAATATCTTTTATTGATTTTGCCAGACTAGCGATTTCACCAAACTTACGTCCTCTGACCTTGTCACTCATCTTTTTTTGTTTCCCCTTCAGCCAATGGTTTCACATTAAATTCTCCCATGGCAATCTCAATACCTTTATCAAGCATGCATTCTATTGAAGCAACTCCACGCTTTACCACTTCTTCTATCAACTTGCTTTCTTCTTTATTAAATCCGCCCAATACATATCCAGCTAATGGGATTTTTTTGTCAGAGCCAATCCCTATACGAATCCGCGGAAATCCATCCTCTTGTAAATCATAAATAATTGAACGCATTCCATTATGGGTACCCGCACTACCTTTTTTACGGATACGCAATCTTCCCATGGGAATGTCAACGTCATCATAAATTACGACAAGCCGGTGTATGTCAACCTTATAATAATCCATAACTTCTCGTACACTATTTCCACTTAGGTTCATAAAGGTCTGAGGTTTTACCAATAAAACTTTCTGGCCGGAGATTATCCCTTCTCCGACCAGTGCTTTATGCTTAATTTTGTTGATTTTGATATCATATTTTTCTGCCAGGTAATCTACTGTGATGAATCCAATGTTATGCTTTGTATTTTCATACTTTTTACCAGGATTACCAAGACCGACAATAATATACATAGTTTCTCCTAATCAAACAGTCTACTGATTGAATCATTTGTAAAGATTCTAATCATTGCCTCTGCAAACAATGGCGCAACAGATAGCATTTTGATTTTATCAATCTTCTTTGCATCTGGTAATGGAGTAGTATTCAGAAGAACAAGCTCCTTGATAGCAGAATCCTGAATTCTATCAATAGCTGGACCAGATAAAATTGGATGCGTTGCACAAGCATAAACATCCTTTGCTCCCATATCCTTGAGCGCATTTGCTGCATTGGTGATCGTACCAGCTGTGTCAATCATATCATCCACTAAGATTACATTTTTCCCTTCGATGTCCCCTATAATATTCATTATCTCGGAAACATTTGCCTTTGGTCTTCGCTTATCTACAATTGCAATTGGTGCATCAAGCGGATGCGCCATATTTCTAGCACGTGTAACACTTCCATGGTCAGGAGATACAATAACCAAATCATCTAAACGCATCTCCCTAAAATACTTGACCAAAATGGGCATACCAAGCAGGTGATCCACGGGGATATTAAAATATCCTTGAATCTGAGAAGCATGCAAATCCATAGTTACAACACGATCTGCTCCTGCACTTGTAATCAAATCTGCTACAAGTTTTGCCGTAATAGGGTCTCTCGCTTTTGCTTTTCGGTCCTGTCTTGCATATCCATAGTATGGAATTACAGCATTAATACGACCAGCAGATGCTCTTTTCATAGCATCAATCATGATTAGCAATTCCATCAAGCTGTCATTTACTGGTTCACAGGTTGATTGAACGATATACGTATCAATTCCTCGAACTGTTTCCCATAAACTAACTGATATCTCTCCATCACTAAATTTGCTTACCGTAGATTTACCAAGGGGTTTACCCATAATGGAGGCAACCTCTTCTGCCAACTCGTGATTGGAATTTCCTGCAAAAATTTTAAAATCTGTGAAGACCCCGTTCTTCATTACTACACCTCTTTCTTTTATCTTATGCCTCTGGCATGTTTTTTATTTTTTTTCTAACCCTTTTCTAGTAACCCAACCTTCAATATGTTTTTCTTTCGCTCTACCTACACAAAGAGTCTCACTGGGAACATCTCTAGTTACTGTGGTTCCCGCTGCAATATATGCATTTTCCCCAACAGTAATAGGGGAAACAAGGTTCACATTGCACCCAACAAAGGCTCCGTCTTTCACGACAGAACGGAATTTATTCTTACCATCATAATTTACAAAGACGACACCGCATCCAAGATTCACATTTTCCCCAATGTCTGAATCACCTACATATGTTAGGTGTGATGCTTTTGAGCCATTTCCCATGGTAGAATTTTTAACTTCAACGAAGTCACCCACTTTTACATGGTCACCAATGTTGCTATTGGGCCGTAGGTATGCAAACGGACCAATCTTCGTATGATTGCCCACTTTGCTGTCTAAAATAACAGAGCTTTGTATCTCAGTATCGTCTCCAACAACTGAATTGACAATTCTAGTACTTTGAAGAACCACGCAGTTCTCACCCAGTATTGTTTTACCTTCTAAGATAACGCCTGGATATATGAGGGTACCTTTTCCAATTTCAACTTGTTCATCAATATAAGCAGCTTTTAGATCTACAAATTTTACCCCTTGATCTAAATGCTTTAAGTTTATTTCGTACCGTTTTCGTTCTGCTTCCTCGTATTCTAAACGTGCATTCATGTTTTTCCTCCTGAGATTTTTCATACAGAGTTATTATATCATCTTTAATGGAAATCAAAAAGCATAAAATGCTAATAAACGATTTCAGAAATATTCAAAATTTACTTTCTATTATTCAAAAGAAAAATAGGCTATGAAAGCCTATCTTTTTCTAGAATAATTTCGGCTACTTTATAAATATCCCCAGCACCCATCGTAATAACTAAATCACCGCTTTGACCGTTATTTATCACAAAACTTGCAATCTCCTCAAAGTTTGCAAAATAATAAACATCTTTCCCAGGATATGCCTTTTTGATTGCCGCAACTAATTCTTTCGAGCTTATCTTATGAATATTTTTTTCTCGAGCCGCATAGATTTCTGCCATAACAATTTTATCTGCCGCTTCGAACGAGCTTGCAAAATCGTCAAAAAGTGCTAAGGTTCTGGTGTAAGTATGTGGCTGAAATAAACACCAAAGCTCATTATGTGGAACATTTTGTGCCGCTTTCAGTGTAGCTTTGATTTCCGTAGGATGATGTGCATAATCATCCACAATTTTAATGTTGTTTTTTGTCACCCCAATCACATCGAAACGGCGCTGAGTTCCTGTATATGACTCAAGCGATGAAAGCATTGAATCTACAGGAACACCTAGATAATGACAACAAGCAAAGGCAGCCAATGCATTTGCAATATTATGCTCTCCTGGAATTGACAGCTGTGTCAAACAAAGAAGTTCTTCATGATGAAAAATCTTAAAAGAGGGCATACCTGATGTATTAAACTCAATGTCCGCTGCATAATAATCACATTGTTCACTAAATCCAAAGGTCATAACATTTTTATCAAGCTCTTTTAAAATGCTTCGCACAAATGGATTGGCATCGTACGCTATTACAAGACCGTTTTCAGGAACTAACCTAGCAAATTGGTCGAAAGAGCGCGCAATATGTTCAATATCCTTAAAGTAATCCAAATGATCTGAGTCAATGTTCAGAATAATTTCAATCTTCGGGCTTAGGTTTAGAAAACTGTCCATGTATTCACAAGCTTCTGTAACGAAATATCCGCTTTCACCCACTTTAACATTTCCATTAATTTCCACAAGATTCCCGCCTACTAGAATGGTTGGATCTTTTAAAGCTTTTTCTAAAATCAAAGAAACCATGGATGTAGTTGTAGTTTTTCCATGCGTACCCGATATCGCAATGCTCGTTTCATAATCTCGCATCAGCGCACCTAACACCTCTGCTCTAGATGCAATGGGAACACCATGTTCTAATGCCTCTACTATCTCAGGATTATCCTGTGAAACCGCAGCGGAATAAACCACTAAATCCGCACCAGAAATATTTTTTGCCCGATGTCCGAGAAAAACAAATGCGCCCTGCTCTATTAATTTATCAGTGATATCGCTTTCTTTCATATCTGAACCAGATACGCGGCAACCTCTCGCAAGAAAAATTTCTGCAATAGCGCTCAGCCCAATTCCACCGATTCCAATACAGTGAATATGCTTGAAATTTTTAAGGTTAAGCATTAGAATCCTCCATTATATTTTATAGCGAATTTACTCGCTATTATTTCATATTATATGCTCATAAGCATACAAACGATTATAACATAATTCAGAAAAAAAATATTGTGAATTTGACAAAATTATATAAAACGAATAAAATCAGTCCATGACATATTATTATACATAGTTTATGGAGGATGTTACTAATGAAACGTACAGAACGAGTCGGTGCTATCATTAAAATACTATCGGAAAACCCCAACAAACTGTATTCATTAGGCTATTTCTGCGATTTATTTCAAGCCGCCAAGTCTAGTGTCAGTGAAGATATTCAAAGTGCAAAACAATTATTAGAATCTCTGCATCTCGGTCTCATTGAAACGACTGCAGGTGCAGGTGGCGGTGTAAAACTGGTCCCCTACATATCTGATGAAGATGCGGAATTATTATTAAATCAAGTTTGCGAAAAGCTACGCGATAAAAATAGAATCCTTGGAAGTGGATTTCTTTATACTTCCGATCTTATGTTCGATTCAAACTTGGTAAAGCGCGCTGGAGAAATATTTGCCAAACGCTTTATGAGTTTAGGTGCTGACTTTGTTGTAACGATTGAAACAAAAGGAATTCCGGTCGCACTGATGACAGCACATATGCTAAACCTTCCCCTAGTAGTCATTAGAAGAGAAAGTAAAATATCTGAAGGTTCTACTGTTAGTATCAACTATTTTTCTGGGTCAGCTGAACGAATACAAAAAATGTCCATTTCGAAACGCGCTGTAACAGCTGGTTCTAAGGCCATTATCATTGATGATTTTATGAGAGCTGGTGGTAGTGTAAAAGGAATCACAGATATGCTGTCGGAATTTGATATCGAAATTGTAGGAACTGGCGTTGTGATAGCATCAACTGAGCCAGAAAAAAAGAAGATTCAAGATTATTTCCCATTGATTTACCTAGGATCCGTCGATGAAAACGAAAAAAGCATCGACGTTTTTCCGAATAGTCTGATTTTTTGCAAAAAACACTTGTAAGATTTTGTTAGCTCTTGTATAATGTTGCCATGCAGCATAAATTGGTTGCAATCCGCATATTGTTGGGCAGGAAAGGGTGGTTTCAGTATGAAAATTACAGATGTAAGAGTACGCAAAGTTAATGACGAAGGTAAAATGAAAGCAGTCGTCTCTGTGACATTCGATGATGAATTTGTGGTACATGACATTAAAATCATTGAAGGTCAAAACGGCTTATTCATAGCAATGCCTAGTCGAAAGATGGGCGAAGGCGATTTTAGAGACATTGCACACCCATTGGTATCAGAAACACGTAATAAAATCAAGGACGCTATTTTCGCAGAATATGAAAAGGTCCTCGAAGAAAAAGTTGATGATGCAACTGAGACAACGGAATAATTCGTATCATCCTATCAACAAAATACCGGACATGTTTGTCTGGTATTTTTTTAGTTTGTAAATTTGTAAAGTAATGTACACAGGATGAGTTCAAGGGTATACAAGCTAATCCTCAATGCGTTTGATGGAAGCACCTAATTTTCTAAATTTCTCAATAAAGTCAGAATATCCTCTTTCAATATGATACACTTCAGAGATTTCAGTAGTTCCTTCTGCCATAAGGCCAGCAAGAACAAGCGCTGCCCCAGCGCGAAGATCAGTTGAAATCACCTGAGCTCCTTGAAGAACCTTATCTCCCTGAATAATGGCACTTCTGCCTTCAATTTTTATATTTGCACCCATACGGTTCAATTCGCCAATATGCATATATCTGTTTTCAAATACGGTCTCAATCACGACACTTGCCCCAGTGACCGTTGTTAATAATGCCATAAACTGTGACTGCATATCCGTCGGAAAACCAGGATAAGGCAAAGTTTTAATGTCTGTTGCAATCAGTGGATTTACATCACAACGGACTCTCATTCCATCATCTCCGTCTTCAATAATCGCTCCACATTCTTTCAGTTTAGCAATCACTGGTTTTACATGATCAGGTACAACGTTTTTTAGCAGTACGTTGCCTCTTGTAATTGCAGCAGCTACCATAAAGGTTCCAGTTTCAATACGATCCGGTATTACTGCATGCTTTGTTCCGTGAAGTCGTTCAACACCTTCTATTTTAATGGTATCAGTCCCAGCACCTTTGATCTTTGCACCCATTTTATTCAAAAAATTTGCTAAATCTACAATTTCAGGTTCTTCTGCAACGTTTTCAATAATTGTGATTCCTTCTGCCAAGACTGCCGCCATCATAATATTTTCAGTTGCACCCACACTAGGAAAGTCTAAATATATATTCGCACCCACAAGCCGATCTGCTACCGCCTCAACATACCCGTGACCTTCTTCAATTTCAGCTCCTAATGCTTGAAACCCTTTTAAATGTAGATTGATTGGTCTTGCTCCAATCGCGCAGCCTCCTGGCAAGGCAATTCTTGCTCTCCCTGTTCTGGCAAGCAAAGGACCCATTACTAGAATTGATGCTCTCATTTTCTTTACCAACTCATATGGAGCCTCTTTTGCCACGATAGTCTTAGTTTCTATTTCAACTGAATTATCATTATAGTCAGGTTTAACCACTGAACCAATACTACTCAGTAGCCTGCACATCACATCAACGTCTCTCAATACAGGTGCATCTAAAATCTGACAGCTTTCTTCTGTCAATATAGCAGCTGCCATAATTGGCAAAACTGCGTTTTTTGATCCACTGATTTCAATTTCTCCATATAACGGGCCACTTTTTTCTACTAAAAATTTTGCCACTGCGTTCCTCCAAAAAAATATATATGTAAATATCTGTTATTCAAAATTAGTACCTATTTAGTATACCATTTTTATTTTTTTTTTCAATGAAAATTTATTTATGTTGAAAGACCATTCATTCCATTATTCTCCTGATAACAACGTAATTATACATAGTAACAAATAATAATATTCATATTCAAAATATAAAAAAAGATGTTGAATATTTCCAATTAGTGGGTAATAATATATCTGAGGAGGGATAGTAGTATGAATACAACCATTACATTAGGTGATGCAGGACTACTTTTGATTGGACTGGCCATATTTGTGCTCTTAATTTATTGCATCATTTTTGTAAAGAACATGATTCAGGCAGTAAAAAATATTAATATAATCCTTGGAGATACACAAGTGATTTCTGGAATTGCTGCCGACAACGCAAAAGAAGTGGATAAAATAATCGGAGAAGTGTCCTCCTCGGTAAATAGCATCTCAGATATTATCAAAGGAAATCAAAGCGTTGTAGCTGCATTGACATCACTTGTCAACGCGATTGGCTCGTTAAAAAACCTTTTACAGAAGGCGAAAAATTAGCGATTGACTATTTTTTTCTGAAATGATAATATTAGGCATGACAAATCAACTTGGTTTTTTTGTTAAAAAAAGTAAATTTTTCACCAAGAAAGGGGAGATTAGAATGAAAGCTACGGGGATCGTAAGAAAAGTAGATGAATTAGGCAGAATAGTACTTCCTATCGAACTAAGAAGAACTTTAGATATTGAAATAAAAGACCCTATTGAGATTTATGTAGATGGGGATTATATTCTGTTGAAAAAATATGAACCAGCTTGTATTTTCTGCGGCAATGCGAAAAACGTTAAGAGAATTCACGATAAAAATGTATGCTCTGACTGCATTGACGAAATGCAAAAATTATAAACCGATTATTGATTACCACGAAAAAAACCTGCAAGCTTGCAGGTTTTTTTATTGGTTTTTTATCATCGATAACTCGCTTCCTTCTTGAAAAGTGATATAAACTAGTCCTTTTCCACTACCTTTTCATATAACGCTAATATTTCTTTTGAATAAGAATGCGGTTTTTCATATACTACTAAAGGATTAAGAAATTTCAATTCTGGCTTGCCATACTTGACACAATGAATCAATATAATATTCGGTGCTGTTTCTCTATTTGGGACTACAAACCTAATCTCTTTTGGCTCTAATCTACTTATTCTACAGTAAGTACAAATATCAACCAATCGATTTGGTCTATGCACCATATAAAAATCACCCTTATCCCTCAATAGAAGTGCTGCTGTTTGAATAAAATCTTCCAATGAAGCAGAAGCTTCATGGCGCGCAATATATTTTGCTTCATTTTGATTTTTAATTCCTCCCTCAACTTTAACATAGGGGGGATTTGAAAAAACAGCATCAAATGAGTATGGTTCAACATGTTTATTTGAAACCAAATTATTCACATCAGAGTGAATTATCTGAATCCGGTTATCTAATTTATTAAGCCTAATATTACGAACGGCTCTCTTATATGAATCTTCTTGAATCTCTACTCCTACAATACTAGTTGTTTTCGTTCTGTGGCTCAAAATGAGAGGTACAATTCCCGTTCCCGTTCCCAAATCGATTACCTTTGTATTCTCCCTCAAATCTGCAAATGTAGCTAAAAGCACAGCATCAATCCCATAGCAAAAATCCTCAGGCTTTTGTATCAGCCTGAGGTTTCCAAATCCAATTTTATCAACCCTCTCTTCTGAAAGGATTTCGATTATATTTTCTACGTCTTTCATACTTTACTCTTTCAATAAGTCCTTAATCTCTGCCAAAACTTCATCATCTATATCATCTAAAATATCTTTACAATCTTTGGCATCCAGCCTGGTTATCTGTTGCTTTTTGTACGAATAGACATCTGTGCTTAATTTTTCTGGTCGATCAGGGTTTTTATCTTCCACAACCAATCTGAGTTTAACAATATTTTCTAAAATATTGGATTCAATGACAATACCAATGCCATCTTTCGTTTTCACACGCTCTCCTACTTCTGGCATTCCTCTTCTTAGCTCACAGTAGATATCATTTTCATATTTTAAACAACACATTAGTCTTCCACATATCCCAGAAATCTTAGTAGGATTCAAAGAAAGATTTTGAACTTTTGCCATTTTTATTGATACTGGTTCAAATTCAGGAAGCCATGTATGACAACACAATCCTTTTCCACAAGTCCCAATTCCCCCAACCATTTTAGCTTCATCTCGAACACCAATCTGACGCAACTCAATTCTCATCTTAAATACGCCAGCCAAATCCTTTACTAGCTCTCTAAAATCAACTCTACCATCTGCGGTAAAATAAAAGATGATTTTACTATTGTCAAACGTGTATTCCACATCAATTAACTTCATTTGCAAACTATGCTTGTTCACTTTTTCCTGACAAAGTTCAATTGCTCTTTTCTTTTTTTTCACATTTTCCTGATGCTGAACGACATCATTATCGTCTGCTATTCGGATTATTTTTTTCAGTGGCGGTACAATCTCACTCTCAGAAACCTCTTTTATCCCAGTTGTAACAGTACCAAACTCCATTCCTCTAGCAGTTTCAACAATAACATGGGAACCCTGCTCAACCTGTAGTTCATCTGGATCAAAATAATATATTTTACCTGCTCTTTTAAACCTGATACCGGCTACTTTTACCATTCAAGTCCTCCTCTTTGCGTCCTAATACGCAATTATTCTTAATATCATATTCTTTATGGTATAAACAACGTTTAAATTTCTATTTAAATCATTTCGTGCTTCTTCTATTTCAGTAATTGCCTGTAAAATTATTTTTTTTGAAAAACACCTGCTCTGGGTACGTATCTGATTTTCCAAATCATAATAAAACAGTATCCTGGCATCATATACATAATCATATATCACTAAATCACGATACCACCGCTCAAGCACATCTAGCCATTCATAGGCAAGTTCGCGGTTTTCCATAAAATCAGACAATTTTTTTGTTATTTCGTAAAATGGCTTTTTTTCAAGCAAAAGGTCTGCTGTTTGGATAGTTTTTTCAACCAGATCAGACTTGCAGTAATATCCGTCTCCATTTAGTTTATATATAATGCAACGAGATAAAATCGTAGAAAGTAAGCTTTCAATATTTTCTGCCAGTAGGATTAGAACGGTTCCTTTCGGCGGTTCTTCCAGGGTTTTTAACAAACGATTTTGTGCCCTTACTGTCATAGTATCTGCATTTTCAAGAATGACGATATTTCGTTCCCCAGAAAAAGGTTTGTTTTTTATCTTGTTTTGCATCTCCTCAACGGCTTCATCTTTGATGCTATTTCCGTTTGCAGAAAGATAAAACACATCTTCGTGATTGCCATGATTAATTTTGTTACAGGAAATACACTGATCACAACAATCATATGTTCGCTCCTCGCACAAAATTGCCTTTACAAATTCCACTGCAATAGCACGTTTATCTATGCTTGCATTTCCTTCAAATAGATATGCATGAGAAATGCTATTTGTACCGATTGACAGTTTTATTCTTTCTATTACGTTTTTGTCGCTTTTAATTTGTTCTAAAGCCATACTTCACCCTACACTTTTAGCAAATTCCCCATATGGTTACGTATTTCATCACTAATCATTTCGATACTCTTACTCGCATCAATACCAATGATACGATGAGAATTTTCTTTTTCAAGAACCTCATATGCTTGATATACTTTTTTATGATAATCTAACTTTTCAAGTTCTAAGCGATCTTGCTCTTCCCAAGCAATCCTTCCTTTTCCAATTTTAGGATCAACTTTTAACAAAAACGTAATGTCAGGAAAACAGTTTTTTACAGCAAACTCATTTATGATGCGTACCGAATCACCAAGATTTCTCCCAATCCCTTGATAGACAATGCTAGAATCCATAAAACGGTCACAAATCACCATTCTTCCCTGATCTAGCGCTGGCGCTATCACTTGGGAAACATGTTGCGCTCGAGCTGCTGCATAAAGTAATGCTTCAGTCATATAGTCCATTTCCATATGTTGTTTGTCTAGAATGATAGATCTAATTTTTTCTCCAATTGCCGTTCCGCCTGGTTCGCGTGTTATAACGGCATCAAATCCCCTATTTTCTAAATAAGTCTTGAGTTTGCCGATTTGTGTGGTTTTTCCTGATCCATCAGGGCCTTCGAAAGTGATAAACAGGCCTCTCTTCATATAATGTTCTCCTATTTTGCTTTTTTCGTACATTGTTGATATAGCTTTGCTAACAAGAAATTAGAAATATAAAGAAGAGGGATACACAGCATTGCCACAAAAACAATTTTCACACCATACATGATCCTATCCTCCTTGCTTTAGCTAAATTACCGTTTTATAGTATATCACAAATGAATAGTGAATTCGATTAGTTTTTATGATTTTTCTTATACCTCACAGGAGCCTTCCAACGATTAAGTACATTTATTCCGTATTCTTAAATTATCTATTGTTATCTTCATTTATTCGTGCTATGATATACTCAAAAGATTATCAAACATAACTACAACATGACAACAATTTGTGTGTTAAATAGACAATTCACTTCTTTTCTATAGATACTTCAATAATAATTATGAGGTAAATTTCATGAAAACAGAAATTATGACTATGTCTCAGGCTCTAATCAGATTTTTGGATCATCAATATGTTTCTATCGACGGAATTGAGAATAAATTTGTTGATGGCATTTTTACAATTTTCGGTCATGGAAATGTTTGTGGGATTGGTCAGGCTTTAGATGAAAACCCTGGCAATCTTGCGATATTTCAAGGTAGGAGTGAGCAGGGAATGGCTCATGCAGCCATTGGTTTTGCAAAGCAAAACAATCGAAAAAAAATTATTGCATGCTCTTCTTCAATCGGTCCAGGTGCTGCAAATATGGTTACGGCTGCAGCAACAGCCACCGTTAATAATATTCCTTTATTACTGTTACCAGGAGATACCTTTTCTACAAGGCAGCCTGACCCTGTATTGCAGCAAGTTGAACAGTCTTATAATTTATCTATTTCAACAAACGATATATTTAAACCCGTATGTAAATTTTGGGATCGAATTGCACGACCAGAACAACTGATGAGTTCTCTTATTCATGCTATGCGTGTATTAACAGATCCATCAGAAACAGGCGCAGTGTGCCTTTCTCTTCCCCAAGACGTACAGGGAGAAAGCTATGCTTATCCTGAGTCTTTTTTCACGAAAAGAGTTCATCGTATTACTAGACCCACGGCCGTTTCAGAAGAACTTTATGATATCGCAAATGCAATCTCAAGAAGCAAGTTTCCTATGGTCATTTGCGGTGGCGGCGTTCGGTATTCAGAGTCTGGAGAAATATTGGAGTCGTTTTGTGATGCTTTTCATATCCCCTTTGGAGAAACTCAAGCTGGCAAAAGTGCATGTAAATCGAGCTCTCCTTATTGTTTGGGCGGTATTGGAGTTACAGGAAACCTTGCTGCAAATCGGGCAGCTCAAAATGCAGATTTAATTATTGGTATTGGTACTAGACTCAATGACTTTACAACAGGCTCTAAATCATTATTTCAAGAACCAAACGTAAAATTCGTTTCGATCAACAACTCTAAATTTCATGCCTATAAATCAGATAGCATTATGGCCATAGGTGATGCAAAGTCATGCCTAATTCAATTGACTGAAATCCTAAAGGAACGCCATTATCAGTCTTCTTATCAAAATGAAATACAAGAGCTAAAGGCTATTTGGAATCAGCAAATGGAATTTTATGCAAAATATACATATCAAGATGACTTTCAACCTATCGTAAAAGCGCGTAATAGTCGAAGTATTTCTGATTTTATAACTTTAACTGGGGGAGTCATTACCCAAACTTCTGCGATTTGTCTTATTCGAAAAACAATAGCTTCAGATGCAATTATTGTTGGAGCTTCTGGTAGCCTGCCAGGATGTTTGCAAAGAATGTGGACTACAGACTGTCGAGATTCTTACCATATGGAATATGGTTATTCTTGTATGGGATATGAAGTGGCAGCTTCTCTTGGCGCTAAACTAGCGTCTCCGGATCGAGAGGTCTATGCTATGACAGGTGATGGAAGTTATTTAATGCTTCATACCGAAGCAATTACTTCTCTACAAGAAGGAATGAAAATAAACATTCTACTCTTCGATAATTGTGGATTTGGATGCATCAACAACCTTCAAATGACGAACGGGATGGATAGTCTTGCAACTGAATTTCGATATCGCAGTCAAGAACAAAATTTGAATGGCGGATTAATTCCTATCGACTATGCTAAATCAGCAGAAGGGTATGGACTAAAAACTTATACTGCTAAAACACTATCCGAACTAAAATTTGCTCTTGAAGATGCAAAGAAGCAAACTAGATCAACCTTAATCGACATCAAGGTTCTTCCAAAAACAATGACCGAGGGTTTTGGATCATGGTGGCACGTTGGTATAGCAAGTACTTCTAACAACGAAAGAGTAAATCTCATATATGAAGAAAAAGAAAAAAAATTACAAGAGGCAAGGTTGTATTGAGTTGCTCCTTAAAAGGTCTTGCCGTTATTTGAAAGAAATAGTTAACCAAAAAGAGACTGAAAAAATCAGTCTCTTTTTGGTTCCAATATCACAAAATAATATACATCTATTTAGAGATAATAAGATCAATGTCATGCTCCGCTAAATAATCACGCATTTCTTGTGGGGGATTGCCATCTGTAATAATACCGGTCAACTTATCCAGCGTACAGTATGTCATAATCGCAACCAAATTGAATTTATCCTCGCTCGCAAGTAGAAATACATTATTGCTACGCTTCACTGCAGTATTCTTAATATCATACTCCTTCGTTGATGAGTTTGTAACTCCGCCATCGATTGAAACACCTGCAGAAGCCATAAATGCTTTAGAAATATTATAACTCTTTAAAACTGCTGAAGCTGTATCTCCAGTAAAAGACAACGTATTTCTATCTAGTTCTCCAGAAAGTGAAATTAATTTAATATTTTCATATGGGATGACTCTAATCATCACTTCCAAGTTATTCGTAATTACAGTAAGATTTTTCTTATCTTTAATGTAATCAATTAAATGAATCGTCGTGGTACCTGAATCAATAAAGATTACATCACTGTCTTCAACAAGAGATGCTGCTTTTGCAGCTATCTTTTTCTTTGCATCCAAGTTATTGATGTTTCGTTCACTAAAAGGCAACAAATCTTTATTGTCCTTTACCGTTACTCCTCCATATATCTTCTTAAAATTGCCATCAGAAATGATTTCTTTTAAATCCCTACGTATTGTATTTTTTGATACATCGAAAACTCGACATAATTGATCCAAAGTAACTGTTTTATTTTCATAAATATAATCTTCAATTTCGCTGATTCTTTTCGATCTCATATAAATCTCCTTACAATTCATATATGTATTTTCTATTTATCATTAAAAGTTAATGGATTGTACTTTCATACGATATATTATATACAAGTTATCCACATAAATCAAATAAAATTAACCATCACTTTACAACAAATTATCCATATTCACTGTTTTCAGACAATTCAAGCAGTTGAATCAATATTTATTCTATTTAATCCCCCAAATAAAGCATTCTAAACGAATTACTTTATCAAGTATCATAAAAATGTTTTATTTGGTTTCTCATGTGAGATACAAACTTCAACAAGCAGAATTTAGGCTAGAAAACCATGAATCTTGATTCATAGGTTTTCATCGTCTTATCTTAAGTATATCTTTCTTTTGCACACAAAGAAAAACACACTGCACAAACAGTGTGTTTTTGTAAAACCGGCAACGCTCAGGATTTCATCCTTCTCTCCGACTCGCAAACACTTCTTGACGATCTTTGTTGGCTCCCTGCTGTCCCGTTTTAACATTCTGTCCGGTATTTTAATACCGCAGGCAGAATTTAGGCTAGAAAACCATGAATCTTGATTCATAGGTTTTCATCGTCTTATCTTAAGTATATCTTTCTTTTGCGCACAAAGAAAAACACACTGCACAAACAGTGTGTTTTTGTAAAACCGGCAACGCTCAGGATTTCATCCTTCTCTCCGACTCGCAAACACTTCTTAACGATCTTTGTTGGCTCCCTGCTGTCCCGTTTTACTGTAAACCTAAAAAAAACACACTGCACAAACAGTGTGTTTTTGTAAAACCGGCAACGCTCAGGATTTCATCCTTCTCTCCGACTCGCAAACACTTCTTAACGATCTTTGTTCGCTCCCTGCTGTCCCGTTTTACTGTAAACCTAAGAAAAACACACTGCACAAACAGTGTGTTTTTGTAAAACCGGCAATGTCCTACTTTCCCAGGCAGCTGCCCGCCAAGTATCATCAGCGCTAGAGAGCTTAACTACTGTGTTCGAGATGGGAACAGGTGTATCCTCTCCGCTATAATCACCGGATTTATGCTTGCCTTTTTCAATATTGCTATGTTGCTGCTTCCTTCTATCTCATACATGTACATAAGTACATTTTATTCAATCTCAGTCAGCGCTCTTTGCTCTATTGAAAAAATTCAGCGCATGTATTTAATTGTTGAGGTTATGTACCCTCAAAACAGAACAATGAAAACGGAATTTCTTGAAACCATTGGTCAAGCGTTCGACCTATTAGTATCGGTCAGCTGAATACATTACTGCACTTACACCTCCGACCTATCAACGTGATAGTCTCTCACGGGTCTTACCATATAATGGAGGAAATCTCTTCTTGTGGGGGGCTTCGCACTTAGATGCTTTCAGCGCTTATCCCGTCCATACATAGCTACCCAGCCGTGCCTTTGGCAAGACAACTGGTGCACCAGAGGTATGTCCATCCCGGTCCTCTCGTACTAAGGACAGCTCCACTCAAATTTCCAACGCCCACAGCGGATAGGGACCGAACTGTCTCACGACGTTCTGAACCCAGCTCGCGTACCTCTTTAATGGGCGAACAGCCCAACCCTTGGGACCTACTTCAGCCCCAGGATGAGACGAGCCGACATCGAGGTGCCAAACACCCCCGTCGATGTGGACTCTTGGGGGGTATAAGCCTGTTATCCCCGGGGTAGCTTTTATCCGTTGAGCGATGGCCCTTCCACTCGGAACCACCGGATCACTAAGCCCGACTTTCGTCCCTGCTCGACTTGTTTGTCTCGCAGTCAAGCTCCCTTTTGCCTTTACACTCTTCGCGCGATTTCCGACCGCGCTGAGGGAACCTTTGGGCGCCTCCGTTACTTTTTGGGAGGCGACCGCCCCAGTCAAACTGCCCGCCTGACACTGTCCTAACACTGGTTAACAGTGCATAGTTAGAATTTCAACGTTACAAGAGTGGTATCCCAACGGTGACTCCTCCAATACTGGCGTACTGGTCTCTCAGTCTCCCACCTATCCTGTACATGCAACGCCGAAATCCAATATCAAGCTGCAGTAAAGCTCCACGGGGTCTTTCCGTCCTGCTGCGGGTAACCGGCATCTTTACCGGTACTACAATTTCACCGAGTCTATTGTTGAGACAGTGCCCAGATCGTTACGCCTTTCGTGCGGGTCGGAACTTACCCGACAAGGAATTTCGCTACCTTAGGACCGTTATAGTTACGGCCGCCGTTTACTGGGGCTTAAGTTCATGCCTTCGATTGCTCTAAGCAGTCCCCTTAACCTTCCAGCACCGGGCAGGCGTCAGCCCCTATACATCAGCTTTCGCTTTAGCAGAGACCTGTGTTTTTGGTAAACAGTCGCCTGGGCCTTTTCACTGCGGCCAGCTTGCGCTGGCACCCCTTCTCCCGAAGTTACGGGGTTATTTTGCCGAGTTCCTTAACAATAGTTCTCTCGCTCACCTTAGGATTCTCTCCTCATCTACCTGTGTCGGTTTGCGGTACGGGCACCTACAATCTCGCTAGCGGCTTTTCTCGACAGTGTGAAATCAGCAGCTTCGGTACTTTAATTTCCCTCCCCATAACGCCTCAGAATTGCCAAGGCGGATTTGCCTACCTTGACTCCCTTGACGCTTAGACGCACTCAACCAACGGTGCGCTCTGCTTATCCTTCTGTGTCCCCACATCGCTCAAACGATTTTCGGTGGTACTGGAATCTCAACCAGTTGTCCATCGCCTACGACCTTCGTCCTCGGCTTAGGCCCCGACTTACCCTGAGTGGACGAACCTTCCTCAGGAAACCTTAGATTTTCGGTGGGCAGGATTCTCACCTGCCTTACGCTACTCATGCCAACATTCTCTCTCGTATACAGTCCAGCATACCTTACGATACACCTTCTGCCCGTATACGATGCTCCTCTACCAATGATTCGTTAGAATCATTCCAAAGCTTCGGTAGTAAGTTTTAGCCCCGTTTATCTTCGGCGCAGAGCCACTCGACTAGTGAGCTATTACGCACTCTTTAAATGAGTGGCTGCTTCTAAGCCAACATCCTAGTTGTCTATGCAGCTCCACATCCTTTTCCACTTAACTTACATTTTGGGACCTTAGCTGTTGGTCTGGGCTGTTTCCCTTTCGACTATGAAACTTATCTCACATAGTCTGACTCCCAGTAAACAATTTCTCGGCATTCGGAGTTTGATAGTCTTCGGTAACCGGTGAAGGCCCCTAGGACATTCAGTGCTCTACCTCCGAGGATCTTATACTGAGGCTAGCCCTAAAGCTATTTCGAGGAGAACCAGCTATATCCGAGTTCGATTGGAATTTCACCGCTATCCACACGTCATCCCAGCCTTTTTCAACAGACATGAGTTCGGTCCTCCACGAGATTTTACTCTCGCTTCAACCTGCACATGGATAGGTCACCCGGTTTCGGGTCTACAGCATGCAACTTGACGCCCTATTCAGACTCGCTTTCGCTACGGCTCCGGTGCTCCAGCACCTTAACCTTGCTACATACCATAACTCGTTGGCCCGTTCTACAAAAAGTACAAGGTCACTTGCGCTCCCTTTGCTTGTAAGCATAAGGTTTCAGGTTCTATTTCACTCCCCTCCCGGGGTTCTTTTCACCTTTCCCTCACGGTACTATTCTCTATCGGTCACTAGGTAGTATTTAGCCTTGGGGGGTGGGCCCCCCTGCTTCCCATCAGGTTTCACGTGCCTGGTGGTACTCTGGTGCCACTCTATGATTAGTACATTTCGTCTACAGGGCTTTTACCTCCTACGGCTGACCTTTCCAAGTCAATTCGACTATATACGCTTCACGTTGTGAGTGGTCCACAACCCCGGATAAATCCGGTTTGGGCTCTTCCCCGTTCGCTCGCCGCTACTTAGGGAATCGATGTTTCTTTCTCTTCCTCCGGGTACTTAGATGTTTCAGTTCCCCGGGTTACCTCCTCTATACCTATTGATTCAGTATAGGGTACTTACGCATTACCGTAAGTGAGTTTCCTCATTCGGAAATCTGCGGATCAACGGATGTTTGCTCCTGCCCGCAGCTTATCGCAGCTTGCCACGTCCTTCATCGGCTCCTAGTGCCAAGGCATTCACCTTATGCTCTTATTCACTTGACCAAAAGTGATTGTTGTCTGCGTTGACAACTTTATGGTTTTACATTGTTAATTAACTCTGTAATTTTTCTGGTTTCTCGGTTGAAATCATAGTTAAACCCTTAAGCATTGCCTTTAAGACTCTACTTAGTTTATTTAACTTTTTTGCCTTGCTTCTTTCGAAACAAGTGCACTTCGATTTCGTTGTAATTTGTTTTCATTGTTCAGTTTTCAAGGTACATTGCAACTTACGTCGCTTTCTTTTAGAAGTCTTACGACTTCTGGTGGAGAATAAGAGGATCGAACTCTTGACCCCCTGCGTGCAAGGCAGGTGCTCTCCCAGCTGAGCTAATTCCCCATATATTAACTCATAGTGCAGAAATTTAAGTCTCCTTAGAAAGGAGGTGATCCAGCCGCACCTTCCGATACGGCTACCTTGTTACGACTTCACCCCAGTCATTGATTTCGCCTTAGGTAATCTATTAATCGACCAACTTCGGGCGCCCCCAACTTCCATGGTGTGACGGGCGGTGTGTACAAGACCCGGGAACGCATTCACCGCGACATTCTGATTCGCGATTACTAGCAACTCCAACTTCATGTAGGCGAGTTGCAGCCTACAATCCGAACTGGGACTGGTTTTTGAGATTTGCTCCACGTCACCGTCTTGCTTCTCTTTGTACCAGCCATTGTAGCACGTGTGTAGCCCAGAACATAAGGGGCATGATGATTTGACGTCATCCCCACCTTCCTCCGAGTTATCCCCGGCAGTCTCACTAGAGTGCCCAGCCGAACTGCTGGCAACTAATGACAAGGGTTGCGCTCGTTGCGGGACTTAACCCAACATCTCACGACACGAGCTGACGACAACCATGCACCACCTGTCTCCTCTGCTCCGAAGAGAAACTCCGGTTAAGGAGCGGTCAGAGGGATGTCAAGTCCTGGTAAGGTTCTTCGCGTTGCTTCGAATTAAACCACATGCTCCGCTGCTTGTGCGGGTCCCCGTCAATTCCTTTGAGTTTCACACTTGCGTGCGTACTCCCCAGGCGGAGCACTTAATGCGTTAACTACGGCACCGAAACCTTGCGGCCCCGACACCTAGTGCTCATCGTTTACGGCGTGGACTACCAGGGTATCTAATCCTGTTTGCTCCCCACGCTTTCGTGCCTCAGTGTCAGTTACAGTCCAGAAAGTCGCCTTCGCCACTGGTGTTCCTCCTAATATCTACGCATTTCACCGCTACACTAGGAATTCCACTTTCCTCTCCTGCACTCAAGTCTCACAGTTCGCAAGGCTTACAATAGTTGAGCTATTGCCTTTCACCCCGCGCTTACAAGACCACCTACGCACTCTTTACGCCCAATAATTCCGGATAACGCTTGCCCCCTACGTATTACCGCGGCTGCTGGCACGTAGTTAGCCGGGGCTTCCTCCAAGGGTACCGTCATTTTTTTCTTCCCCAAGGACAGAGCTTTACGACCCAAAGGCCTTCATCGCTCACGCGGCGTTGCTGCATCAGGCTTGCGCCCATTGTGCAATATTCCCCACTGCTGCCTCCCGTAGGAGTTTGGACCGTGTCTCAGTTCCAATGTGGCCGATTACCCTCTCAGGTCGGCTACTGATCGTTGCCTTGGTAGGCCGTTACCCCACCAACTAGCTAATCAGACGCAGGCCCATCCCATACCGATAAATCTTTGACCAGATGTCCATGTGGACTTCCGGCGTTATGAGGTATTAATCCCGGTTTCCCGAGGCTATCCCTCTGTATGGGGCAGGTTGCCTACGCGTTACTCACCCGTCCGCCGCTCTCGATATCTTCACTCAATCGAAACTTTGTTCCGATATCTTCCGCTCGACTTGCATGTGTTAGGCACGCCGCCAGCGTTCATCCTGAGCCAGGATCAAACTCTTAATAAAATGGTATCTAAATTCTGTCGAGAAAATTGCTTCTCTCTTTGGACAGAATGTTAAATCAAGTTTGCCATAAAATGACTCAAGCTGAAACGCTTTGCGTTTTAGCTTTGTTCTATTCTTTGCAATTGCAAATCCTAGAATTATTGTTTTTTTCAGAATTGTACGTTGACTCACAAATTTGCATTTGCTTGTCTTACCAATCATTGCTGATTGCTTTTGTACTTTAGTTTTCCGAGAAACATTTAAGTTTCTCTTTGACTAAATTTCTGCACTATGGAGTTATCAAGGTTCATCGCTTCGGCAAGTTTCCCTCCGAAGCATCCGCGTTTAGCGAACTTTTATATCATACCGCATCAACGCTTTCTTGTCAACCCTTATTTTGAAGTTTTTTTCAGCTTCTTTCGAAGTCCTTCTTTTCGGGTTGCCTTTCATTTCAGCATATTTGCTTGTTTGAAAGGTGCTTAATCATAGTATCAAAGATGTCTCGTTCTGTCAACTCCTTTTTTAACATTCAGCCTGATGCTTTAGTAGCGTTGACAGAATTTAGGTTGGAAAGTACCACATCTTTGATTTGGATGACTTTCATCGTCTTAACTTAGGTACTTGCTCGATGCTTCATGATTCTTCTGCATCCTCGTATTTCACCATAATTGAGCTATTAAAAAATACTCCTTGGACCGATTGGTACTGAAAATCCTTCTCATTGTTCCGATTAATTTACTCTGCTTTAATACCTATCTCAAAAACGTTGCTGACACACAAGGTCAATCTCGATTGACCCTTCCTAAAAAAAAGAAGCTTCTCGTTTTTTACCGAGAAGCTTCTTTTGCATAACAATTCACACTTTCAATAACAGGAGTTGCATATTATGCCTGCTTATTGATTGTCTGCCAGCTTTTTGTAACCTTCGTATCGTTCTTTTGCATCTTCCTCTGCCATATCAAATAGCTTGTCGGCCACATCTGGGAATTCCTGTGCCAAGGATGAATATCTTACTTGTCCTAGTATGAAATCCTTGAAGCTTGCTGTCGGGGCTTTGGAATCTAGGCTGAATGGGTTTTTTCCTTGCTTCTTCAGCTCTGGATTGTATCTGTATAGGTGCCAGTATCCGGAATCAACTGCATCTTTAATATTTTCTTGAGATTTTCCCATTCCTTTTTTCAGTCCATGGTTGATGCATGGTGCGTATGCAATGACGATGGATGGTCCATCATACTGCTCTGCTTCCATCATGGCTTTCATAAACTGATTCTTGTCTGCTCCCATTCCTACTTGGGCTACGTACACGTATCCGTAGGACATGGCCATCATTCCTAAATCCTTTTTCTTGATTCTCTTTCCAGATGCTGCAAATTTTGCAATTGCTGCTACTGGTGTCGCTTTTGATGACTGGCCTCCTGTATTGGAGTATACTTCTGTGTCAAATACGAGAATATTTACGTTTTCGCCTGTTGCAATCACGTGGTCTAATCCGCCATATCCAATATCATATGCCCAGCCATCTCCTCCTACTGCCCATACGGACTTTTTGATGAGGAAGTCTTTTCTATCTTGGATTTCTTTTGCTAGCTTCTTTACTTCTTGATCGCTTGTATCAAGGCTTTCGATGGCTTTTACCAGTGCTTCGCTTGCTGCGGTGCTCTGTTTTCCATCGTCTTTTGTTTCCAGCCACGTTTCTAATGCAGCTTTTAGCTCTGCTGGGATTTCTTTTCCTAGCAATGCTTTGCTACTATCTTCTATCTTTTCTCTCATCTGTTTTGTTGCCATAAACATCCCTAGTCCATACTCTGCGTTGTCTTCAAACAGCGAGTTTGCCCATGATGGTCCTCGACCATTTTCGTCTTTGCAGTATGGTGTCGATGGCGCGGATGCTCCCCAGATGGAAGAACAACCTGTTGCGTTGGCGATCATCATTCGATCTCCAAACAGCTGAGTGATGACTTTAATATATGGTGTTTCTCCGCATCCTGCGCATGCGCCAGAGAATTCGATATACGGTCTTGCAAACTGGCTTCCTTTTACGGTCTCCTTAGACATGAAGCTATCTTTATACGGCAATTTTGCGGCGTAATCCCAGTTTGCTTTTTCCCGTGCTGTTACTTCTTCGATTGGTTCCATCACCAGGGCTTTTTCTTTTGCTGGGCAGATATCTGCGCAGTTTCCACAGCCCATGCAGTCCATTGGAGATACTTGCATTCTGTAGTACTGTCCATCTAGTCCTTTGCCTACTGCTTTTAGTGTCTCAAATCCTGCTGGTGCATTTGCCTTTTGCTCTTCATCTACGAGGAATGGTCTGATGGATGCGTGTGGGCATACGAAGGAACACTGATTACACTGGATGCAGTTTTCAATCTTCCACTGTGGTACGTTTACTGCTACTCCTCGTTTTTCGTATGCAGCCGTTCCTGCTGGGAAGGTTCCATCTTCTCTTCCAGTAAATGCACTGACTGGAAGGTCGTCTCCTTCTTGTCTGTTCATCGGGATTAATACTTCTTCAATGAATTCTGGAATGTCTGCATTTTCTTTTGCTTCGTCTTTTGCCTCTGCCCAGTCGGCTGGTATTTCTACCTTCACTAGGTCAGTGATGCCTCGATCGATTGCTGCATTGTTCATGTCAACAATCTTCTGGCCTTTTTTGCCATAGGAATGTTCCACTGCTTCTTTCAGGTATGCTACTGCTTGTTCTACTTCAATTACGTTGGCTAGTTTGAAGAACGCTGCCTGCATTACCATGTTAATTCTGTTTCCTAGCCCAATCTGGTTTGCAATCTCTGTCGCATTAATGGTATAGAAATTGATATCGTTCTTTGCCATGTATCGCTTCATGGATGCAGGCAAATGGGTATTTAATTCTTCTTGGTTCCATATGCAATTTAATACGAAGCTTCCGCCTTTTTTCAATCCTTTTAACAGGTTATATTGGTTGACGTATGCTTGGTTATGACATGCCACAAAGTCTGCTTCGTTGATTAGGTATGTGGACTGGATTTTGCTCTTTCCAAATCTCAAATGGGAGATGGTTACTCCTCCAGATTTTTTGGAATCGTATGCAAAGTAGCCTTGGGCATATAGGTCTGTTTTATCACCTATGATTTTGATAGCATTTTTGTTTGCTCCTACGGTTCCGTCTGATCCTAATCCCCAGAACTTACATCGGATGGTTCCTTCTGGTTCTGTTGTAACTCCTTCTACGGTCTTTAAGGAGGTATATGTTACATCATCTTCGATTCCGATTGTAAACTGGTTCTTTGGTTCTGCTTGTTCTAAGTTTTCGTATACGGCAACGATTTGGCCTGGTGTTGTATCTTTTGAGCCTAATCCGTATCTTCCTCCGTATACTTCTGGTGCTTCTTTTTCAGAGAAGTACATAGTTCTGATATCCATGTACAGTGGATCTCCTAGTGCACCTGGTTCTTTTGTTCTATCTAATACTGCTATTTTCTTTACGCTCTTTGGCACTACTGCTTTGATATATTCTGGTGCAAACGGTCTGTATAGTCTTACTTTTACTAATCCTACTTTTTTGCCCTGTGCCAAAAGGTGGTTCATGGTTTCTTCGATTGTTTCACACACGGAGCCCATTGCGATGATAATGTGTTCTGCATCTTCTGCTCCTACGTAGTCAAACAATTTGTATTCTCTTCCTGTCAGCTTGCTGATTTCTTTCATGTAATCTGCTACGATAGCTGGTACTGCTTCGTAGTATTTGTTTGCTGATTCTCTCGCCTGGAAGAAGATATCTGGATTCTGCGCGGTACCTCTTGTCACTGGGTGATCTGGGTTTAACGCTTGATCTCTAAATCTTTGTACTGCTTCCATATCCAACAGTTTTTCGAATTCTTCGTTTTCGATGATTTCTATCTTTTGTACTTCATGGGATGTCCTAAATCCATCGAAGAAATGCATAAAAGGCACTCTGGATTTGATGGATGCTAAATGGGCAATTCCTCCTAAATCCATTACTTCTTGTACTGAACTGGATGCCAATAGCGCAAATCCTGTTTGTCTTGCACTCATGACATCGGAATGATCTCCAAAGATACAAAGTGCATGGGCTGCTAGAGTTCTCGCGCTGACATGAAATACTCCAGGTAGTAATTCTCCCGCTATCTTATACATGTTTGGTATCATCAGCAGTAGTCCTTGGGATGCTGTATAAGTAGTAGTCAGTGCTCCTGCTGCCAAGGATCCATGTACTGCTCCTGCTGCTCCTGCTTCTGACTGCATCTCTACTAATTTGACTTCCTGTCCGAAGATGTTCTTTCTTCCGTACGCAGCCCACTCGTCTACTACTTCTGCCATGGTTGAGGATGGTGTGATTGGATATATTGCCGCAACATCTGTAAATGCATACGATACATGCGCTGCCGCTGTATTCCCATCCATTGTCTTTGTTTTTCTCTTTGTCATATTGTAACCTCCTTAACAATCTATAAACGTCCTAGCCCTACCTTGTATGAAACCTTACGGCTTCAGGCTTGAGCACAGAAAGCATAGCCCTATTACAGTACACGCACCAACGGTGCTGAATTGAAATTTATGCTCTATTTATAAAACATACAAAATCATACTCCATAATGTTATGTTTTTATTAAGTCCTATCATGTCTTGCGCACAATTACTCAATATTTGGTTAACTTATTTGCATTATGGTGAAAGTACTCTACATTACTCTAATGCCTTTTTGCCGTCCAGTCAAACAGTTTTTTTGCATTATACAAAATACATAAAAGTTCGTTAAATCATAGACAATATAGTCATTCTCATTAAATTGCAAGTTTTAGCGGAAAACAACCTCAATCTACGAAAACGTTTGATTATGATGCTTAACATGTTCATTTTTCTGCTGAGCAAGTTTCATTTTTTTTAGCAAAACATAACACTACCAATATCCTAGAGATTTGGTATCATCATGCAAAATTATTATTTGCGATTATTATAGTTCCTCGTTCTCTTTACAATAGTTGAAATTAGAGTATTTCAGCCATTTATCTATCGGTAAAACAAGATTATTATCTATTATAGTCATGTGATTGTTTGCTGTTCATGCCTAATTAAGAGTCCTCTTTACACCTAAACAAAGAATCCATAACACATCCCCTTGCAAGATCAAATCTACCTATATGAATTTTTTAAGTTATATTTTTTTATCGTTCTAAATCTACAAACCAATCCAAGCGAAAACGTTAATTCCAGTATCAGGGAAACTGCTCCCCCCTCCAATTTGTTCATTGCAAATTATAATACCAGAAAACATCGCCACTATTTTATCAAAGTTTTTGATCGGGATTCTCAATTAGTATATGTCGATTTGATGCACTTAGTTGAACGTCTTGGCTAAAACGAAGCCATCATACCCCATCATTTGAAGGTTCTAAACAGAAGGTAACTGATTTTCCTTATATAAATACCCCCATGCCATAATTATTCACAGAACATATCAAAGTTTTTCAAATAAATGAAAACGTCAGTTGAAACCTGCTATTTCAATAATTGATTTGCTTATACTTATTTTATTGATATAATACTAACATCGAAAGGGAGGTACATTATGGGCAAATTGAAAGAAATGCTTTCAGATTGGAGATACATTAAATTCTCAATCTACATTGTAGCCACATCCGTGCTACTGTATATTCTATATTTTATTATTTCAAATCTAAACCAAGTTCTTAAACAAATTTCACTTATCTTTGGTAGTTTACTTTCTGCTTTTTCCCCGCTTATTATTGGGCTTATCTTAGCATACCTACTGAGTCCTCTTGTTGATTTTTTTCATAAAAAGTTGGTATCAAAGCTCTTTAGTAAACTTCCAACAGATTCTTCTAAAAAAGAAAAGCGTCTTGGCCTTTACAGAACGGTTAGCATACTAATTACGTATCTTCTCATCGTCGCTATATTGTGTTTGATTATATATGGATTTGCTTTTTTGATTTTAGGAAACCTCGTTTTTTCTAGCGCACAAAGTATGATGTTAAGCATTTTGGAATATTTCAATCAATACGAAACGGTGCTGGAAAGTTGGGTTAATTCATTACCAAGTACTGGTATGGAGGAACAGATTCATAAGTATGCAGACACAATTGTCGTCTGGATTTCCAATCATTTCAGCACTGCTTCTATTGTAAATTTTGTAAGTCAAATTAGCGGTAGTGTTTTAAACATGATTCTTGGAATGGTTATCAGTATATATTTATTGAAAGATAAGGAATTCTTTATTCGTCTTTATCAAAAAACCATGCAAATATTACTGCCAAAAAAAGCGAATGATCAAATCAGTTCCATTCTCTTCGATATTAATGATGTGATTTCAAAATTTTTACGAGGGCAAATTCTTGATGCTGTCATAATTGCATCGTTGTCCTCCATCGGTTTATCTGTTATCGGTTTGGATTTTTCGGTTTTTATTGGTTGTTTCGCTGGTCTTTGCAATATCATCCCTTACTTTGGTCCCATCATCAGTATGGTTCCGGCTCTGCTAGTCGGTCTTATCACAGGGGGAATTTCTCAGGCATTGCTAGCCATTTTGGTCCTCATTGTGATTCAACAAATTGACAGTAATATTATCTATCCAAAGGTGGTGGGCTCAAGCATCGGACTCCATCCGCTCTTTATCCTGATCTCCGTCACTGTTGGCGGTTATTATGGTGGTATTATTGGAATGATACTGGCCGTACCTACAGCTGCCATTATCAAAGTACTTGTTTTAAAAAAGCTGGATTCGGTTGAATGAATCCAGCTTTTTTAATTTCTATGATATGTTTCTCTAAATATAATTCACATTCCACTAAGAAATTGTTGCAACCATGATAGATTTAATGGTGTGCATTCTATTTTCCGCTTCATCAAATACTACGGAATGTTTGCTTCTAAAAACCTCGTCTGTCACTTCCCGTATGTCAAAGCCCTTTTCTTTCCACTCCTTCGCCATCTTTGTTTCAAAATCATGAAAAGCAGGCAGGCAGTGTAAGAACAAAACGTCAGGGTTCTTTGTTGCTTGAAGCATCTCCATAGTGACTTTATACGGACTTAACATTTTAACTTTTTCTGGAATCTGTGCCTCTTCACCCATGGAAGCCCATACATCAGTGTAGATGACATCTGCGCCCTCAAGGCACGCTGGATTACTTGTAACTTCAATTATAGCACCAGTTTTCTTTGATAGTTCTTGTGTTTTCATCAAAACATCTTGATCTACTTCTAGTTGATCGGGGCCATATGCAACAAAGTGCATCCCCATTTTTGCACAACCATACATCCATGCATACGCCATATTATTTCGAATATCACCACAGAAAATAACTTTCGAATGCTTAAGGGCTTTCGACATATGTTCTTCCATTGTCATCATATCTGCCAAAATTTGGGTTGGATGATCAATATCGGTCAATCCATTCCAGACAGGAATACCAGAATATTTTGCTAAGTCTTCCACTGTTTTCTGTTCAAATCCTCTATATTCTATTCCATCAAAAAAACGGCCCAGCACTTTGGCACTGTCTTCAATAGATTCTTTTTTCCCAACCTGTGATCCTGACGATTCTAGGTATGTCACATGCCCACCTTCATCTTGACATGCAACCTCAAAAGAACATCGAGTTCTTGTTGATGTTTTCTCAAACAATAGAACAATATTTTTACCTTTAAGTAGTTCTCCTTGAATACCCGCTCTCTTTTTTGCCTTCAAGTCATGAGCCAAATCCAACAGATATCTAATTTCCAGTGGAGTAAAATCCATTAATGTTAGAAAACTTCTTCCTTTTAAATTCACCGCCATAGTTTCAACCTTCTTTCTGTTTTTTCTGTTTTGGTTTCAATATGTACTCTTGTAATAATCTATGGGCAAGAAACTTTTGTGCATCTGCTTTCATAGACAGATTTGCGATTAACATAAATAGTTCAAGCATATCATCATCAGAAAGCCCTGTTTCCATCAAATGCTCTTTACTGTGTTCTATTAATTTCTCCACACTGCTCAACAATTCTTCTTTTTCGGCAGTTTGAATGTCTAAAATCCCTTGGTAAAGATCTTGTAAATCTATTTTTTCATCAAATTCTGCAGCATAATTTAATATGAGTGGTTCCATGATTTTTTCAATTTCTTCCATCTGAAAAGTCCCTTTCAGATAATAAATCATAGTTAATACGACCAAGTGATCTTTTGAGTATTTCTTGTTGACTGGTCTTGGCAACATGTTATGTTTCACATAGTTCCCAATCATCGTTTTGGTAATCACTTTATCTTTTTCGTTGTTTTTATATAGATCAAGTTCTTTGTTTAAGAATGTTTCAACCTGGTCCATATATATTTCCATGTCAGGAAAAGAATGAACCGGTATATGCCCTTTTGATACGTATTCTTCAATTGTATTTCTAATAAACTCTTCATATCTCATGGTAGTCACCTCTCAACCCATTACACAGTTTTGTTAACTAGAATATACGGTATTAATTACTGTATGTCAAGGTTTTCGTTTCCGAAAACAGATATACATTGGTAATAACTCCTATGAATTAACCTCTTTTCGGCTTGGCACCATAATACTGATAATATGTTACTTCCAATCTTCCATTGTAGAGTTTTCTTCTTCGGTCAGCAGCTCGTCCAATAGCTTGCTGTTCAAAATCTTTATCTGTTGTAACAAGGTACAAAGACCAAGTGGGATTGTTCCGCAATAAGGTTCCCATATCCTGATAAATATATTTTATATCTTTTGCATCACCAATACGTTCTCCATATGGAGGATTGCATATGATAATTCCGTACTCTAATGTTGCTTTCACATCTTTAAACCCTTTGATTTTAAAATCAATACAGTCATCAACACCTGCTTCCATCGCATTTTCTCTAGCTGCTTTAATAGCCGATGGCAAAATGTCAGATGCTTCGATTTGAAGTGGGATATCTTGAATTTGCTGAAACGCAATTTTTCTTTCCTCTTTCCAAAGATCGATTGGAATTGATTCCCACGTTTCTGCTGCAAATTTACGATTCAATCCTGGAGCAATATTTCTCCCAATCAATGCTGCTTCAATCGCTATCGTACCCGATCCACAAAATGGATCTAGCAGCAATCGTTCTTTATTCCAAAAAGACAGTTGCACCATGGCTGCGGCAAGGGTTTCTTTGATTGGCGCCGCTACATCTTTTACTCGATATCCTCGTTTATGCAATCCAACACCACTTGTATCAAGAGTAATCGTTACCCGATCCTTTAGTAAGGTTACTTTAACTCCATATTCAACACCAGTCTCAGAAAACCAATCCTTTTGATAGGTTTCTTTGAGTCTCTCTATAATACCCTTTTTCGTAATTGCCTGACAATCTGGTACGCTTTTCAGTTGGGATTTTACGGACGTTCCATTCACCACAATTTTTCCATCTTCTGGAATCCACTCTTCCCACGGAAGGGCTCTCACTTGTTGGAACAGTTCTTCAAACGAAGTAGCCTGAAACTCGCTTAACTTTATTAATACACGATCTGCACTACGTAGCCATAGATTTGATCGAACCACCGCTCGCTCGTCTCCTAAATATGTTATCTTGGCGTCCTCTGACTGAAGAACTTTATACCCAAGATTTTCAATTTCTCTCTTTACAACAGCTTCAAGTCCAAAAGTAGCCGTTGCAATCAGTTCTAGTCTGGACAATGCAATACTCCTCCTAATACCTCATCATTTTGAAAAAAACAAGAAAAGCTCTCTTACGAGAGCTCTTACTTTTAAATATATGGCCTTCTTTTATTCATTTGATTATTTTCGATTGCATCAATTGAATTCAAAGCCTTACCGGTTCCAATCGCAACACATGACTTTGGATCTTCAGCAATCCGAACCTTAATGCCCGTTCTCTCTTCAATCCGTTTGTCAATACCGTGAAGCAATGCACCACCACCGGTAATTACGATTCCGCTATTACTAATATCGGCAGATAACTCAGGTGGTGTTCTTTCAAGAACACCATGTGCTACTTCGCAAATTACTTGAAGAGGCTCATCCAAAGCTTCCATCATTTCCTTTGAAGTAATTTCAATGGATTTTGGTAGTCCTGTAACTAAATCTCTGCCTCGACACTCTTTTACGACAACCTCTTCACGAGGGTAGGCCGTTCCAATGGTCATTTTCATTTCTTCAGCGGTTCGTTCACCAATATAAAGTTTGTGCTCTTTTCTCATATATTTGATAATCGCTTCGTCAAATTTGTCTCCAGCAACCTTTACCGAAGTACTGGTTACAATTCCACCTAATGAAATCACAGCTACATCAGTGGTTCCACCTCCGATGTCTATAATCATAATTCCATCTGGTTTTGCAATATCAAGCCCTGCGCCAATGGCTGCTGCCACAGGCTCTTCCATCAAATAAACCGCTTTTCCGCCAGCTTGCGTTGCTGCTTCTCTCACAGCTCTTTTTTCAACCTCGGTAACACCACTTGGAACGCACACCATGATACGAGGTTTAAAAAATCTGCTGCTCCCACAAGTTTTTTTGATGAAATATTTTAGCATTCTCTCCGTTACATCATAATCAGAGATTACTCCATCCCGAAGTGGCCTTACCGCAATTATATTGCTAGGCGTTCTACCAAGCATCTGCCTAGCTTCTTCCCCAACTGCTAGTATTTCATTGTTGTCCCTGTTGATTGCCACAACAGATGGTTCATTCAGTACAACACCTTTCCCTTTTATGTAAACCAAAACATTTGCTGTCCCTAGGTCAATACCAACTTCATCTGTAAATCCCAAATTTATCCCTCCTAAATCGATTCATAATCATTTTTTGTAATCCATAAAGAAATATATCTATATACTATCTTATCTTTTACACTCATCTAACTATTATATCCATTTCATTGGAGTTTTTCAATTTTTATTTTGAAATTCAAAGATAAACTTTTCAACTTTAAATCTTTACAATATCAACCATATTAAAGTCTTCTAATGTTTTACGCATCAATAGGCTATTTGCCAACGCATTTGCAGTATCTATCGAAGTTAAGCAAGCAATATTTCTTTCGATTGCTTTTCTACGCATTTGTACAGAATGAACTGCTGGTTTTCTTCCGATTGTGGATGTAGACACTACAAAATCCACTTCGCCAGTATCAAATAAGTCGCTGGTATTTGGCGATGGGCCATCATGCCTATTTACAATCTCAGCTTCAACACCATGCTCCACTAAATACTCAGCCGTGCCTTTTGTTGCCCAAATTTTATATCCAAAATCTACAAATTTCTTTGCTAGTGGAACAACTTCAGGTTTGTCGGAATCCTTAACCGTAATCAAAACACAATTACCTACTTTGTGCAGTTCATACCCCGCAGCAATCAATCCTTTATAGAGTGCCGTTTCTAGATTATGATCGATACCCAGAACCTCGCCAGTCGATTTCATTTCAGGGCCTAAGTGATTATCGGCATCGTGAAGCTTTGGAAAACTAAATACCGGAACTTTTACGGCCACATAATCGGCTTCCTTACAAACTCCACTTTCGTATCCTAAATCTTTCAGCTTTGCGCCCAAAATAACTTTTGTTGCCAAATCAACAATTGGAACATTTGTAACTTTGCTGATATACGGAACTGTTCTAGAAGATCTTGGATTTACTTCTATTACATACACCTGATTTTCGTAAATTACGTACTGAATATTAACCAATCCTGAAACATTTAATTCCCTTGCCAGACGACCTGTATACTCAACAATTGTATCACGGGTTTCTTGTGTAAGGGTTTGAGGAGGATAAATGGAAATTGAATCTCCTGAGTGAACGCCCGCTCTTTCAATATGTTCCATAATGCCAGGGATAACAAAATCCTCTCCGTCACAAACGGCATCAACTTCAACTTCTGTTCCCATTAAATATTTGTCAATTAGAACTGGGTTTTCCAGTTCGGTCGCTGTTATGATATCCATATACTCAATTACGTCATTTTTTGTATGAGCAATAATCATATTTTGCCCACCAAGTACATAGGAAGGTCTCAACAATACTGGATACCCTAATTTATGTGCCTCCTCAACGGCTTCATCCGTTGTAAACGCCATTCTTCCATTTGGTCTAGGAATTTCGCAATGCTCCAACAATTTGTCAAATCTTTCTCGATCCTCTGCCGCATCAATGCTGTCTGCAGAAGTGCCTAAAATACGAATACCCTTTTGTTTTAAATACTTTGTTAGCTTGATAGCCGTTTGACCTCCAAATTGGACTACCACACCCCAAGGTTGCTCAGTATGAAGGATTGATTCCACATCTTCCGGTGTAAGTGGTTCAAAGTAAAGGCGATCTGAAATATCAAAGTCGGTGGAAACCGTTTCAGGATTATTGTTTACAATAATTGCTTCGTAACCCGCTTCCTTCAATGCAGTAACACAATGAACAGAGCAGTAATCAAACTCAATGCCCTGTCCGATTCGAATTGGTCCCGAGCCGAATACAATAACTTTTTTCTTTCCTGTATCGTGTTGCTCCATAAATTCTTTTGCTTCATTCTCTTGATCGAAGGTAGAATAAAAGTAAGGTGTTTCCGCAGCAAATTCAGCTGCACACGTATCAACCATTTTGTACGAAGCATACAGTTTTTCATGAGGCTCTTGTCCACTTAACATCTTTATGGTTTTATCAAGGAAACCCATCTTTTTAGCTTTTTTATATTTTTCTTGTGTCAATTGACCTTTCATCAAAGAATATTCCATGTCAATCAAGTTATTTAACTTGGATAAAAACCACGGATCAATCTTTGTAATCTTATGGATTGTTTCAATTGTGATTCCTCTTTTTAATGCCTCATATACTACAAAAATTCGTTCATCATCACAATGACTTAATAAATTCTCAATGGTACTATCATCTTTGTTTTTTAGCTTCTTCAAATTCAAGGAGTCCAGATTTAGCTCAATGCATCGAACTGCTTTCATCATTGCTTGCTCAAATGAAGTACCGATTGCCATGACTTCTCCAGTTGCCTTCATCTGCGTTCCTAGTGTTCGCTTAGCATACACAAACTTATCAAATGGCCATTTTGGGAATTTAACAACCACATAATCTAATGCTGGCTCAAAGCAAGCATATGTTTTCCCAGTAACTGTATTTAGAATTTCATCTAAGGTATATCCGATTGCAATCTTTGAAGCAACTTTTGCAATTGGGTACCCAGTTGCTTTTGATGCAAGTGCGGATGATCTTGATACGCGTGGGTTGACTTCAATAACTGCATAGTCAAAGCTGTCTGGAGACAATGCAAACTGACAGTTACAGCCACCTTCAACGCCTAGTGCTTGGATTATGTTGATCGATGCAGTACGAAGCATTTGATATTCTTTATCAGAAAGAGTCAGTGCAGGAGCCACAACAATAGAATCTCCTGTATGAACCCCTACTGGGTCTATATTTTCCATAGAGCAAACAGTAATTGTATTATTTTTACTGTCCCTAATGATTTCAAATTCGATTTCCTTCCACCCTGCCACACTTTTTTCAACTAAAATCTGAGTAATTGGGCTTAATCTTAAGCCGTTTTCCCCAATTTTCAGCAGTTGCTTCTTTGTAGAGGCAATACCCCCTCCTGTACCACCAAGAGTGTATGCTGGTCTGATAATAATTGGATACCCAATTTCCTCAGCAAAATCTATGGCATCTTCAATATTGGTTACAACTTTTGAGGGAATAACTGGTTCACCGATAGACTCTAACATATCCTTAAAAAGCTGTCTGTCTTCTGCCTTATCAATTGTCTCTGGTGTTGCACCAAGTAATTCTACATTTTTCTCTTCCAAAAACCCTTCTTTTGCAAGCTGCATAGACAAGGTCAAAGCGGTTTGCCCTCCCATTGTAGGCAAGATGCTATCAGGTTTTTCTAGCGTAATAATCTTTTTTAATACTGGTAAGGTAAGAGGTTCAATATACACTTTATCCGCCATGGTTTTATCTGTCATAATCGTCGCCGGATTTGAATTGACGAGTACTACTTCCAGCCCATTTTCTTTTAATGTTCGACAAACTTGGGTGCCTGCATAATCAAATTCCGCTGCTTGCCCGATGATAATTGGACCAGAACCGATTACCAATACTTTCTTTATATCATTTCTTAATGGCATATTATCCTTCCTCTCTCCTATTTCTTCATCATTTGTATAAAGGTATCAAATAAATACTTGGTGTCAAGTGGACCTGCACAAGCTTCTGGATGGAATTGTACTGTAAACGCTTTGCCATTCTTATAGGTTATGCCTTCACAACTACCATCATTGGCATTTGTATGGCTAACAAATCCTATTGTTTCATCAAGCGTTTCCCCAACCACTGCATATCCATGATTCTGGCTTGTAACAAATACTCTGTCTACAATATGATCTGCTACTGGTTGGTTCGCTCCACGATGTCCATATTTCAGCTTTTGAGTCTTCGCTCCGTTGGCAAGAGCAAGCAATTGATGCCCCAGGCAAATACCGAAAATTGGGATTTCTATCTTCATCAAATCTTTTAAAATCTCAATCGCAACAACATTTTCCGTAGGGTCCCCAGGACCATTGGATAACATAATCCCATCTGGATTGATAGACTTAATTTCTGCTGCAGATGTGTCATAAGGAACTACTGTTACTTCACATCCTCTTTCCACAAGACTTCTCAAAATATTAAATTTGTATCCATAATCATAGAGCACTACGCTGTATTTTTTTTCTTCTGCTTCATACACTTTCAATTCTTTGGAGGAAACAGTTGGTACTGCCTCTATAATCTTATACTCTTTTAATTCCTTTAAAAAGGCGCCCATGTCAACAGGCAACTCACTTGTAATCGCACCATTCATGACGCCGTGCTCTCTAATTTTTTTGGTTAATGCTCTTGTATCAATATCAGAAATTCCAATTACGTTTTCTTTTTTTAGAAACTCATCTATAGAATAGGCACTTCTAAAATTGGAAGGTTCTTCACACCATTCTCTAACGATGTATCCCTTCACCCATGATTTATCAGATTCACCATCCGAATCATTCAATCCATAGTTTCCGATCATCGGGAAAGTCTGGGTCACAATTTGTCCATAGTAACTAGGATCTGTTAGTGTTTCCTGATATCCTGTCATTCCAGTTGTAAAAACAACCTCCCCAATTGCAGTTCCCTGCGCTCCAAATCCCTTTCCTTGATAAATTGTCCCGTCTTCCAAAATCACATACGCAGAACGTTCTATTATCTCTTCTGCGATCATGTTTTTTTCCATATTATCTGCTCCTTCCCCAACTCATATACATCATCCATTCATTATTCTTGTATTGCTTTATTTAAGATTTCTAATCCTTCTTCTAACTCTTCCCAGGAAATCGTTAGTGGTGGGAGAAGTCGAACTTTATCTTTTGCAGTCAAAGCGATTAATCCTAGTTCCATCCCTTTCACAACAACATCTTTTGCACTCTTTTTCGCTAACTGTATCCCTAGCATCATTCCAAGGCCGGTCACTGAAACAACTCCAGGCATCGCTTCAATTTCTTGTTTCATTTTAGCTCCCTTTTCAGAAACAGAAGCTAAGAAAGACTCATCCATACGTTTTATGACTTCGACTCCACCTGCGCAAACAACTGGGTTGCCACCAAACGTTGTACCGTGGTCTCCAGCAGCTAGTACATGGGAACAGTTATCTTGGAATAAAATCCCGCCGATGGGCAGTCCAGCACCGAGTCCCTTTGCAACGGTCATGATGTCAGGTTTGATATCGAAATGTTCATACGCAAATAATTTTCCAGTTCTTCCAACCCCAGTTTGAACTTCATCCACAATAAGGAGAATATCCTTTTCCCTACAAATATCGTCTATTGCCTTTACATAATCCTTTTCCAACGCATTGACTCCACCCTCACCTTGAACAAGTTCAATCATGATAGCGCAAGTTTTATCGCTTAATTTCGATTTTAAATCCGCTATATCATTTGCAAGTGCATACTGAAACCCTTCTACGAAAGGATCAAAATATTTGTGGTACCCATCTTGTCCTGTGGCTGTAATCGTTGCCATCGTTCTACCATGGAAGGAATTCATCAATGTGATAATTTCATATCTTCCTTCTCCATATTTTAGAACGCTGTATTTTCTTGCCGCTTTGATCGCACCTTCATTTGCTTCAGCACCGGAGTTACAGAAAAACATCTTATCAAATCCTGTTTTTTCAACAACCAATTGTGCTAGCTCACCGCATGGTTCTGTATAGAATAAATTGGACGTATGCTGTAGCATGGCCGCTTGCTTTGTGATAGCCGCAAGCCAACCTTTATCTGCAAACCCCAAAGAATTCACACCAATTCCAGAAGAAAAATCAATAAATTTTGCTCCCTCTGGTGAAAAGCAAGTAGCGCCACTTCCGTTTTGCAAGCACAAATCATTTCTTGCATATGTACCTAAAATATATTCTTTATCTCTATTTTTTATTTCGCAGCTATTCATTGTTTATGCCTCCGTCTTTTCAAAAAGTAGTGTTCCGATTCCAGAATCAGAAAAGAGTTCTAGTAGAATGGAGTGTTCAATTCTTCCATCAATAATAACGGCTTCTTTAATCCCACTTTGTATTCCTGCAACACAGCTCTGTATCTTAGGAATCATTCCACCTGAAATCACGCCACTCTCGATTAACGCTGACACCTTATTAATCGGTAATCTTGAAATAAAGGTATCATCGTCATCTTTCTCCATTAGTAATCCGCGCACATCTGTCATTGATATTAATTTTTCTGCTTTTAATGCGCTTGCAATTGCCACAGCAGCGGTATCTGCATTAATATTGTATGTCTGCCCATTTTGGTCTGCTCCAACAGTCGCCACAACTGGTATGAATCCATTTTCTAATGCCATAATAATAGGCTCAGGTTCCACTTTAGTTATTTCGCCTACAAAGCCCAAATCAACCTCGCTTTTTATTTTTTCTGCTTGCAACAAGCCCCCATCTAAGCCGCACAAACCAATTGCTTTTCCATTGTGCTGTTGGATTAAGGATACCAGGCCTTTATTCACTTTACCCGCCAAAACCATCGATGCAACCTCTGCTGTTTCTGCATCCGTATAGCGAAGACCATCAATGAACTTTGATTCTTTTCCCATGATGTTTAGCATTGCACTGATTTCAGGGCCTCCGCCATGAACCAATACAACTTTAATACCAACCAATGATAATAAAACGATATCCTTCATGACTGCTTTTTTTAAGGTTTCATTAATCATGGCATTTCCACCGTACTTAATTACAACGGTTTTATTAAAGAATTTTTGGATATAAGGAAGTGCCTCTACTAGCACTTTTGCACTTGTAATTGTATCTTTCATTGTGTTTCATCCTTTTCCTATTTCACTTGATTAGACTATCATCACCTATGATCGATAACTTCCATTGATTTTTACATAATCATAGGTTAAGTCGCAACCCCAAGCGGTGGCATTTGCTTCTCCCTGATGCAAATCAATTAATATTTGAATTTCTTTTGCACTTAGAACAATGGCGGCTTCCTCTTCGCGATACGGTGAATATGCCGCGTTCTTGCATACCGCTACTTTACCCTTCGCAGAAGCAAGTGTTACTTCAACTTGGTCGATATCAAATTCTGCCTCAGCATACCCAATGGCACAAAGAGCACGACCCCAATTCGCATCTTCACCAAACATGGCTGATTTAAACAGGCTTGATGTAATAACAGATTTTGAGATGGCTCTAGCTGATTTCAAATCTGGTGCACCAGAAACGATACATTCTAATAATTTGCTTGCACCTTCTCCATCTCTTGCTAGTTCTCTTACCAGCGTTGAAGTTACTGCGTGCAATGCTTCACAAAATAGCTCGAATGATTGATTTTCTTCTGTAATCAGAGTATTTTCTGCAAGACCATTCGCCAATATAGTGACCGTATCATTAGTAGAGGTATCTCCATCTACACTTAATTGATTGAAACTGATATCTGCATCTTGAAGCAAAGCCTTCTGAAGTAACTCTGGCGTAATGGCTACATCAGTAGTAATGAAAGAAAGCATCGTTGCCATATTGGGATGTATCATCCCACTTCCCTTTGCAATGCCACCCATGTGACAGGTGACCCCCTCTAACTGAAAAGAAACTGCAACTTCCTTTTTAAAGGTATCTGTTGTCATGATTCCTTGGGCGGCAGCTTCCGAGCCCTCCGTCGAAAGCAAACCTACTAATTTAGGAATTCCGTTTTCAAATGGTTCGATATTCATGGGAAGTCCAATGACACCAGTTGAACCAACAATCACATCAAAAGCACTGATTTCTAACGCTTTCGCAACTAATTCACAGGTTTTTTCCGCAATTTCAATTCCATTCGGCGCGCACGTATTTGCATTTCCACTATTACAAATGATTGCCCTCGCTTTTCCATCAGAAAGATGATTTTTTGTGACGATTATCGGTGCACCTTTGACTTTATTCTTTGTATATATCCCGGCAGCATTTCCCAACACATCGCTTACAATGAGTGCAAGATCTTTTTTATCAGGGTCTTTTTTTATACCACTATAGATGCCAGATGCACGAAACCCTTTTGGTGCACAGACACCACCATCTATAAACTCAATATTCATCGTTCAATCCTCCTATTTACTTCACAAGACCAGTTTCTTCAGGAATATCAAGCATGATATTCATGCATTGAATTGCAGCACCTGAGGCGCCTTTTCCCAGGTTATCATATCTAGCTATAATGGAAATATGTTCTTCATTGCCTTTTACAAATATCTCTAAACCATCTGTATTTGTTTTCGCATTCGAAGAAAGGAATCCTTCTTCTTCATCTTCCTCCAATGCAGCAATTCGAAGCATTGATTTTTCCATATAATATTCATTAAATTTATCTCGTATCTCTTTTCCATTGATTGGATTTTTTAACCAATTTTTGTGTAGTGAAATAGTCAGCATCATTCCAGAGAAATAATCTCCCACAATTGGATGGAAAATTGGTTGGGTTTTCAAACCGCTAATCGCCATCATTTCAGGAATATGCTTATGATGCTGGCTCAATCCATACTGTCTTGGACTATCCAATGCAAAATGCCGTTCTTGGTTTTCATATTGACCAATCATCTTTTTTCCACCACCACTATATCCCGTTATTGCATGGCATATTAACGGATTTTTTTCATCTATGACTCCAAAAGAAATCAGTGGTTTCACAATTGAAATAAATCCAGTTGCATAACATCCAGGAACAGCCACACGATTTGATTTTTTGATTCGATCCAATTGACCAACTTCCAATTCTGGAAAGCCATATACCCACTGTGAATTGGTGCGGTGTGCAGTTGATGTATCCAAGATTCTCCATCTTGAGTCTGCTTTCTCTACAATCTCTTTAGATGCTACATCTGGGAGGCATAAAAAGCTGATATCTGCCTTCTCCATCATTTCTAATCTAGCATCCAAAGCTTTTCTTTTATTTGAATCTATTAAGAGAATCTCTATATCTCTTCTTTCTTCTAGCCTCTTATGTATTTTTAGGCCTGTTGTACCTTCTTGTCCATCGATAAATACTTTGTAACTCATTATGCCTCTCCTTCCTGCTTATCAATTCGCTTTCTATACTATACTAAATATCATTTTAATTATTATACGCTAATTCTGCATAAAGTCAACGTATTTTTGCATATTTATTATATTGTATGCATTTTTATTCATTTCTGTCGGTTTAATAGCTACTATTATTTGCATTTCAATTGTTTTTATATCCAGAACAATATTTATCATCATAAAAAAATAACTGCCCTTCTAAAATGATGAAATTCATCAAATTAGAAAGAACAGTCAATCGGTAACATATAGCGGGGTAATACACATATGATCTATGTAGTTCAAAAACACCAAATAATAATTCAACAATTCTACACTCTTTCCTTTTATTTCATCGCCAGTTGTTTGACATCCAATTTTTTATCTGTACAACTATATCACGCATCATCTTTGTTGTCCATAGCTTTTATATATTTATTTCGAAGTAACTATATAAAAATTATTGAAGAAAACTGGAACGATTGAAATACAATTCTCAGCAAATTTTCTCTTATTCTGATAAGAAAGGCTGCCTCACTATTTTTTTATTTTAGTGCGACAGCCCCTGTATTAGTATGGTTCATTCAAAATTGACTTGTGACTGCTTTTATAGGAACTTTGTGATTGGATCTTGGTTCTTATAACCAGTCAAAAGTTTAGCTGATTTTGAGACGTCTCCCATCAAGATTCCGCCGCAGAATCGATTGTTTACAAAGTATAATTTCTCATACGTTTTCTTTGCACCGTCATAAACTTCAAATGTCTTATATACTTTGTTTGGATCCTTTCCATTATCACCCACTGCAAAGAGAGAAATCCCCATGCCATTGAATGCATTAGAGGGAGTAAATGCTTCATATTGATATTCATCACCTACAGCATTAATGCCTGCAGTTTTTCCCATCTCTACTGCTTGACCCCAAATAGCATAATTTACGCCTTCAAATTCGGCACAATCGCCACATGCATAAATATCTTTTATTGAAGTCTCCATTTTATCATTTACTTTTATAGATCGATCTGTTTCAGCGCCGATTTCTTTTGCAAGATAAATATTTTGTTTTACGCCTGTCGATAAGATTACAAGTTCTGCTTTCACAACACTGTTATCGCTGAGTTTAACACCAGTTGCGGAAGCATTCCCAGTAATTTCACTAATTCCAATTCCAGTTACTACTTGAATTCCTACATGCTCAGTTGCATCCTTCAAGAGTTGAGAGGCCCTCTCATCTAGCTGTTTTCCCATTATGCGTGGAGCCATCTCAATAACAGTTACAGATTTACCTGCTTTTTTCAATTCCCAAGCGGCTTCCAAACCAAGGATACCACCACCGATTACAGCTGCATGTTCAACTGTTTCAAGGAATTCTTGTAACTGATTGACATCATGCAATTTTCGAATTGCAAAAACGCCTGATTTGTCGGCACCAGGAATCGGCGGAATAAACGCCTCTGCACCAGTTGCTAGGATTAATTTATCATAGCTTCTAACATCCCCACTATCCAATATGATTTCTTTTTTATCTTTATCAATCGATTGAACCGTAGCTCCTAGTGATAGTCTAATCTTGTTTTCTTGATACCAGTCATATGGTTTGACAAAGAAATTAATTGGATCGACCTCTGACAAAATACCCTTAGTCAGCATTGGTCTATTGTATGCAATAACCTCTTCACTTGAAATGATTTCAATCGTGCAAACTTTATTTCGTTTACGTATCTCTTCACAAGCAGTAATGCCAGCAGCACCACTTCCAATGATAACAAAACGCTCTTCTTTTTCTGATATAAAACTTGTATCCGCCACTTCTACTTCAACAAATTGCTTTGGTCCAACACCACATACAGGGCATGCTGCTGGCGGTTCATTGCCTTCAACAACAGCACCACAAACCAGACATTTCCAAAACTTTTTGCTTGTTCCCGCAGAGGATTTTACATTCTCAACAATTTTTCCGGCAATTACCGATGCCCCAAATCCATATCCAAACTCGAAAGCTTCTTGCTGTTGAGCTTCATTGGGCTTAAATCTAATGCTGAGACCTTCCCCATATACTTTCATCCTTAGTTGTTTTAATCGTTCCATGATATGACCTACCCCTTCACCACTCCAGCCGTAGGACCCGAATGCAGAGGCAAACTTTTTACCATGAGTTTTGCTATATATTGAAGTGGTCAAATCCCAAATCGGTTCTAATGCATCACCAACCATAGTAGGCGTTCCAAAAAGAATTCCATCTGCCCAATATAGTTCTTCTAATACTTTGCTCTTTTCAGAATAATTCATATCATACAATCGCACATCTATATCTTCAAACGCTTGTATTCCTTCAGCAATTTTTTTTGCAATCATCTCAGTATATCCATAAGCTGATACATACGGTATGATAACAGTTTTCTTGCTATTTGGATTTGGTACAGATGCCCATTCTTTGTACAAACGAATCATCTCTCCAGGATTTTCAACTAACACTGGACCATGTCCGGTTAATATCATTTTAATATCTAATGTTTCAACTTTCTTTAGTGCTTGAAGAACATTTTCTTTGAATGGCGAGATAATCGCATCAAAATAAAATTTTGCTGCGCCCAAATAGTCTTCTTTGTTAGGAAGAATATCATTGGTTACACCGTCGAAAGAAAAATGAGCTCCAAATGCATCGCAGGTTGCTAGAATTTGGTCTTCCTCCACATAGGTAAACATTGTATCTGGCCAATGCAGATTTGGTGCAATAATAAATCGCAATGTTTTATCTCCTAGTGAAAGCTGATCCCCATCCTTTACAATCACACTTGTAAAATCTTTATTGCAAATTTCCTGCATGAAATTGATTGCAGCAGCAGTTCCAACAATCTTTAATTTCGGATTTAATTCCAACAAGCCTTCAATTGTCCCGCTATGATCTGGCTCCGTATGATTTAGAATAATATAATCAATTTCCTCGAGAGGAATCATTTCCGTCAACTTTTTTAAATATTCATCAAAGAACTTGGCTTTAGAGGCTTCAAATAAAACATTTTTTTCTGAACCTTTCAAAACATATGAATTATACGAAGTTCCAAATTCGGTATGCATCAAGATATCAAATATTCTTAAGTCTGGATCTTGATTGCCTACCCAAAACAAGTTATTATTTAGCTGTTTTGTATCCATCATTGTATCCCCCTATATATTGATTATATTACTCTTATTTATTACATTATCGACAAAGCAGATTTTACAAATTCTCTAAATAATGGGTGAGCTTGATTCGGTCTGCTTTTAAATTCTGGATGATATTGAACACCAATAAAGAAATCATTTTCTGGAATTTCTACTGCTTCAACCAATCTTCCATCCGGAGAGGTTCCCGTAATAATCATTCCATTTGCTTCAACCGCTTCGCGATAGTCATTATTAAATTCATATCGATGTCGATGACGTTCCTGAATCAAATCTTTACCATATGAGTTTGACATTAAAGTCTCATCTTTTATTTTACAAGGATACGCACCTAATCTCATAGTACCACCCTTTGGAATATCGCCATATTGATCTGGCATAAAATCTATAACAGAGTGATTTCCTTCTGGCTCAAATTCACTGGAATTTGCATCTGCAAGACCCAGTATCTTTTGAGCAAACTCAATCACTGCAATTTGCATCCCTAAACAAATACCTAAATAAGGAATATTGTGTTCTCGCGCATACCTTGCACTGAGAATTTTCCCTTGAATGCCTCTGTCTCCAAAACCACCAGGTACCAATACTCCTTTGCAATCTCCTAAAAGCTCTTCCACCGTTTCTTCATTAACTTCTTCTGAATCAACCCATTTGATGTCAACAAGACAACCATTTTCATATCCACCGTGACACAGCGCTTCTGCCACCGATAGATATGCGTCGTGTAGCTTCACGTATTTACCAACCAATGCGATTCGAACGGATTTATCTCTTTTCTTGATACGCTCTACCATTGTAATCCAGTCCTGCATATCACAAGGTGCACATTTCAAAGATAACTCCCTACACACAATTTCGGATAGATGACTCTCCTCTAGCATCATTGGTGCTTCATACAGCACTGGTACTGTAATGTTTTCGATAACACAATCTGGTTTTACATTACAGAAAAGAGAAATTTTCTGTCTTATCTCCTCTTCAATGGGCTCATCTGATCTAGTAATAATAATGTCAGGAGAGATGCCAAGTGCTCTTAACTCTTTTACAGAATGCTGGGTTGGCTTTGATTTATGTTCTCCAGAGCTTTTTATATACGGCACTAAAGTAACATGCATAAACAAGCAGTTCTCTTTGCCCACTTCTAAAGAAACTTGTCTGATAGCTTCTAAAAAAGGTTGGCTCTCAATATCTCCCGTAGTACCGCCTATTTCAGTAATAACAACATCTGCATGGTTTTTTTCACCAACTGAGTAAATAAATTTTTTTATTTCATTGGTTACATGGGGAATCACCTGAACGGTACTACCCAAGTACTCACCTGCTCTTTCTTTTGACAAAACATTCCAATATACCTTTCCAGTCGTTAGATTGGAATACTGGTTCAAATCTTCGTCAATGAAGCGTTCATAGTGACCCAAATCCAAATCTGTTTCTGCACCATCCTCAGTTACAAAAACTTCTCCATGTTGGTAGGGACTCATGGTTCCCGGGTCAACATTAATATATGGGTCTAATTTTTGTGCTGCAATGATCAATCCCCTTGCCTTTAGCAATCTTCCAAGGGATGCTGCTGTAATTCCTTTGCCCAGACCCGACACAACGCCTCCAGTAACAAAGATAAATTTCGTCATATTCTTCACCTCCTCTTTCTAAACAAAAAAATAGAATCGATCTTTTGAGCTTTTGGGGTGTAGGATAAAAAGCCCCCACCAAATGACCGTCCCTATTCATTCACGCTAGCCTTCTTTATTCAATTCTTTACAATAGTATCATATCGCCAAAAAAATATCCACCATTTTTCTTGAAAACAACATAACATTTTTTTAACATTTTCATGTGGAAATAGTGATATAATCTTTTGGTAAGAAATTGGCAAAAAAATGAAAGAACATATAGTATGGAGGAAAACAATGTATAGCTTCTTATGTGATTATAGTGAAGGGGCTCACCCAAGAATATTGGAATCTCTCGTAAAAACAAATCTCAATCAGACTGATGGATATGGAATTGATAGCTATTGTGAAAATGCATGCTCGCTCCTGAAAAAAGAAATCGGGATTGATACAGTTGATATACATTTCTTTGTTGGTGGCACACAAACAAATACAACTGCTATTTCTGCCTTTTTAAGACCTCATGAAGCAGTGATTTCTCCGAAAACAGGCCACATACAAGTACACGAAACAGGCGCAATTGAAGCTACTGGTCATAAAATCTTAACTTTTCCTACTATTGATGGGAAGCTCACACCTTTAGAAATATCCCAAGCATTGTTTGAACATGAAGACGAACACATGGCAAAACCAAAGCTCGTATATATTTCCAATGCTACGGAAATTGGTTCTATTTACACCATGTCCGAATTAGAGTCTTTACATGATATCTGTATAAAGAATCATCTGTTTCTATTTATGGATGGTGCTCGCCTTGGCTCAGCTTTAACAGCAAAAGGAAATGATTTAACGCTAAATAAAATTGCCACCTTAGTAGATGCATTCTATATAGGCGGGACAAAAAACGGCGCACTGCTTGGCGAGGCTCTTGTTATTTGTAATGATGCTTTGAAAGCTGACTTTCGCTATCATATGAAACAAAAAGGTGCTTTACTTGCAAAAGGAAGATTAATAGGAATACAGTTTGAAGAATTGTTTCGAGATAAATTATACTTTCAACTTGCGAAGCACAGCAATAATATGGCCACAAAAATAGCAGATGGATTTGCTCATTATGGATATACTTTTTTAACTGACTCTCTCACCAACCAAGTGTTTCCAATTTTACCAAACAAAATCATTGAAGCTCTAGAAAGTCACTTTTCCTTTTACAGGTGGCTCAAGATTGATGATAATAACTGGGCTATTCGATTGGTAACTTCATGGGCAACTAGCGAACGTGAGGTCAATGAATTATTAGATTTGCTTGATAAGCTTCATAACACCTTGTAAAGGAATCCCTCAAAATTAGCATTGTATTAAAAAGTCATGCCGCATTGCTTCATTATGTTTCATTCGGCCACACGTTGCAATTGCAACGCAATTTGTTATTGGTACGTGTTAGAATCATCATATGAACTATAGCAAACAATAATGGAGGGTAAAACCATGGAAAATATCATATTAAAAAACATTCCTAGTGCAGAAACGCTAGTAACATCAGAATTAGTAAGCTGCCAATCTGGACAGATTGTCAGTAAAACATTAGTGCAAAATGACAAGGTTAGCATCACCGTCTTTGCCTTTGATCAAGGAGAGGAAATCAGCACTCACGCTTCTCATGGAGATGCATTTGTGCAGGTACTTATGGGCACAGCGTCTGTTACAGTTGGCTCCCAAACATTTGAGGTAAATGAGGGTGAATCAATCGTAATGCCTGCAGAAGTTCCACATGCAGTTTCTGCACCCACCCAAATGAAATTTTTATTAACAGTAGTATTCTAGGGAAGGAGACCTATATATGAAAGGAAGAATCAATCGTTCTGGTTGCATTGGATGTGGTATTTGCCATGCTGTCTGCCCAGAAGTATTTGAAATGGCAGAAGATGGATTTGCCGCTGTAGCTTGTGATACGATACCACCCGAGCTCGAAGGAAATGCCGAAGAGGCGCGAGACAGTTGTCCTGTTTCCGTTATTTCTCTTTTATAGTTTCAATAAGATAAAAAAAGAAGCCGTTTGAAATAAAACAGGTCCCTCAAAATGATATTTTTCCATCTGGATTTTTTGAAGGGTAAATCAAAATTGGCTTCTTTTCTATTTTTCATTTATCAACAACTTACATCTATTGTTTTTCAATCATTTATTCTTTTTTCCACATCTTTTGAAAAATTGTATACAATTTTTTCCACGATGCCTTGTGAATAACATTGAACACTCAATTCCGATATATTCCAACGTATTTATCGATTTACATTCTAATTTCGGATCAATTATCCACACCCAAGAAAGCTTTCCACTTAGGGACATCCTTTTGACCTTGTTCATAACCAAGTTGATAACTGCGACAAAGTTTTTCGTAACTTGTTTCTTTGTTTGAAACAGGCATTGAATCAGGATATACTAAAAAAGCCTTTCCTTCTACTTCTAATTCCTTTAATTCTTCTAATGTTTCATTGTAAATTTTATGCCGATTTAGCATGGCTTCGGCAACTTTAGGATACTTTCTATAATAAGCCTTTAAAAGGTTTCCATATTTTAAGGGTTCTTTTTGATAACCTTTTTCTCTAGTGAGCACAACAAAGAATTGTTTCATTCCATCTTTTTTTGCAATATCTAAAGCAATCCCGCCTGCTAAGCCTCCATCAACATAATATCGATTCTGGTGTAAAGTTGGCGGCATAAAAATAGGCATGGAAGAAGAAGCTCGAACAATTTTCATCAAATCAGACAGTTCCCGAAGGTCATTCTTTTGAAAATATTTTATTTGACCTAATTCTCGATCAAAAGCACCAATACGGATCCTCGCTGGATTCTCATTAAATGTTTCGATGTCAAATGGCAAAGCTGCTCCAGGCAAAGGGGTTTCCTCATAAATATACTGAGAGCGAAAATATCCCTCTCCTTTAAAATAGGATTTCCAACCGCCGAACTTTGGATCCAACACTAAATCAATAAAGGATTTTTTTGAGCGATTGATATCTCGAGATAAATAGTTTACGCTGTGACTTGAACCAGCAGATATTCCAGATACATAATCAAAATATAGTTCATTTTCTAGTAATGTGCTTACAAAACCTGCGGTGTAGCTTGCTCTCATACCTCCACCTTCAAAAATCAGTGCTATATCTTTGATGTTATTTTTGATACTCATACTAACCCCTTTAATGCTTGCTTTTGACAATGCGCTTACTTATTCATAATTTGATTGATATTTTTTAAAATGATTGAAATCGTTCCGTCTGGATTATTTACAAATTCAACCATATCCCTGTTCCTATAAATCCCCATGGGTATGGTTAATTCAATCCCCTGATCCGTCTTGATTTTTTGTTTACCAAATCGCTTTTCTGGATCACCACCTTGGATAGTGATGCGATTGCTAACTCCTGCAGCCATCACTTTATCTACATACTCTTTCCGGACTTCAGGATTACCTTGAAATGATACTGCTGCCACGTGATCAATTTCAACCGCCCCTCCTTCATCCATCGTATCATATAAAGCCATTTTAACATGAGCAACTTTTTCAAAATCGTCACCATAGTAACGTTTCCCCACATCTTTGGCCACCTCTTTGATGACTTTAATGCTTTCTCGAACAGATAACTCCGTTATACATTCTAAAAATCGCTCTGAAAAGTAAAAGGCTTTTTCTCCATTGATCATATATTTATTTTCTATCAGTCGGATTGAAAAATCATTTAAATGGATTACTGCACCTTCATTATTTTTTTGGTTTCCCGTCGGAAATACAGCACGATTGACGATAATTCGGTTTGCGGTTCCTTGTTCACCATACTCAATAAAATGTGTATATGCTTCTTTGTAGTCCAGTTTAACAATCAGCAGAAAAGGAACAGTGTCTACCATCAGTTTTGCAATTAGAATATCACCAGGGATGACCTCATCGCATTTCCTAAGGTTCTCATAAAACACATTGGCAATTTCAACGCTTTCCTCAAGAAATGATTCCTCACTTTTCTCAATCTTTCTGATTGATTCTTCTACACTTGAATTCTCTTGAAACATGCCATTTTTACAAGAATCATCATGATAAATTTTTTTCCATTGCTGAAAAACATAGCTTGCTACTGTATCATCGTCTATTGGCAATTCTTCTTGAGAATATATTGGAACTCCTAAGCTAGTGTCCATGATATGCAAAACCGCCCTTTTTATAATTCCTTCCATCAATTATCCACCTCACTATGAAAAAAGAAATGTCCGTATTTGGACATTTCTTTTGTTTGGAGCGGGTGAAGGGAATCGAACCCTCGTATCCAGCTTGGGAAGCTGGTGTTCTACCATTGAACTACACCCGCATGTTCGTAAATCAAACCAACCTGCAAGGAATATATTAACTTAAATGACTAAAAAAATCAAGAGGCATATGGAAAATTAAATTTACCAATCTATCAACGATCTATTGAAACATTATGGATTGAGCAAATATGCAACAAATGGAGATAGTATTGCTGTCAGAGTTCCGGCAAGTGCAATCGCCAAACTACTCATACTCCCTTCCAATTCTCCTTCCTTAAATGCCCTTGCTGTTCCTATTGCATGGCTAATTGTGCCAAGGGCAATCCCCCTTGCAATCTTATTCTTAATGCGAAGCAAATTTAATAACTCTGGCCCTAGAATTCCACCAAATATACCTGTAATCACAACCAATGCAACTGTTAAGGATGGTATTCCGCCGATAATTTTTGAAACTTCCATAGCAATAGGATTTGTAGCACTTTTAGGAACCATTGAAACAATGATTTCCAAATCAGTTCCGATTAACCTTCCAATTCCAATCATTACTGCAATTGTAACAAGAGTACCTGCCACAATTCCGATTAAAATTGGTCCTAGATGTTTTTTTAGGATGTGCAGGTTTTGATAAAGTGGAACTGCGAGAACCACCGCAGTCAAAGGAAGAATATAATTTAGTACAGAATTTTGCTCATAATATGTCTGATATGGTACTTCAGAATATGTCAAAATGAGAATCACAAAAATTGAGGAGGTTAATATCGGCTGTAAAACGGTCCACTTCATTTTTTCATAAATGATTTGTCCTAGCCAATAGCATCCAATCGTAAGGAGCATGCCCGTAATTGGATTAATTTCAAAAACAAATTGAACAATACCTTTCATCGAATGAGCTCCTCTCTTTTCTTAGTTTTCTTTTCTCCATAGGAGATGCATGCCTCAGTTACCTTTGCAGAGGTTAGAAAACCAAAAAATATACTAGCAAAAAGAGGGCAAATAATATGAAAAAATTGTTCTCCTATCAGTCCTAGGTACTGCATTACCCCAACACTAGGAACAACAAAGAATACCGCTAAATATTTAATAATAAAATTGCTAACCTTATCCACTTGGGGCTGCTTCACAATCCCTACCCATAATGAAAAGAAAAGAATCCCAAAGCCAAGAACATTTGCTGGAATTGGAATGTGCAAACCTATATTTAAAAGATATCCTAAAAATAATGAGATCAAGATGAAAAAAAACTGTTTTACCATTTGCTTTTCTCCTATTTCGTTTATGCCCCTATTTTATCATAAACTAACTTGCTTGTGACTAATAAATATATTATAATACTCCTATTATACATAATTAAGGTAGGTGATTACGCTATATGGCTAGCTATAAAATGGCAGAAGCCAACAACAGAATTATACCTGTTGAAGACAAAATTTTTGGAATCAGTCAAAAAGCAAAAGAAATGATTGCAAAAGAAGGTGCTGATAAAGTTGTAAATGCAACAATTGGATCGTTGCTAGATGATGAAGGTAAACTTGTAATTTTATCTTCTGTAACTGAAGTATTGAAAAATCTTAAAGCAATAGATTATGCCGATTATGCTCCTATTGCCGGGACACCTGATTTTATTAAAGCAATTAAAAAGGCAACCTTCGGGAACTATGTGCCGAAAGGATTTACCGAAGCGGTAGCTACACCAGGAGGAACAGGTGCCATTCGGAATACAATTCAAAACTACTCAAAACGTGGCGATCAAATATTGACTTCTGACTGGTATTGGAGTCCTTACAGTACAATTGCTCAGGATTTAGAAAGAACCATTGCAACTTATGCTCTGTTTGATGAAAAAGGGAATTTCAATTATTCTTCATTTGAAAACAAGGTGAAGGAATTGCTTGAAAAACAAGATGGGCTTGTGATTATTCTGAATACACCGGCACACAATCCAACTGGATACAGCTTTACCCATGATGACTGGAATAAAATCCTCAAAATCATCAAAGATACTGTAGCTGATGGTGTCAAGAAGGTCACGCTCTTAGTAGATGTAGCATATTTGGATTATGCTGGTGATGAGGAAGAATATAGAAAATTTTTCCCACTACTAGAAGATATGCCATCTAATATTTTGGTAATCATTGCATACAGCCTCTCCAAGAGTTATACAATGTATGGAATGAGAAGTGGTGCAATGATTTGCTTGACTCCAGATAAAGAACTAGCTGATGAATTCAAAACCGTCTGTTCCTTCTCTGCACGAGGTACTTGGTCCAATTGTAACAGAGCGGCGATGACTACATTATCTAATATCTACGCAGATTCCAACCTTCTCGCTAAAGTAACTGCTGAAAGACAGAATTATTGTCAAATGTTAGTCAAACGTGGCAAAACATTCCAAAAGGCAGCAAATGAAATTGGTCTTGAAATTGTGCCTTTTGATGCAGGTTTTTTTGTAACTGTTCCATGCGCAAATCCTGACCAAGTTGGTCTTGAACTGCAAAAGGAAGGAATCTTTACCGTACCTTTAGGGAAAGGGCTTCGCGTATCTGTTGCTTGCGTTTCTGAAGAAATTTGCAAACGAATTCCTGTTGCAATCCAAAATGCAATCAAAAAAGTCAACGAATAAAATAAAGAAATAAAAAGCACTGTAATTCAGGCGTATGCACCGACCTTCTAAGAGTTAGAGCTTTGGTCTAACTCTTAGAAGGTCGGTACAGTATGCTATGAATGTCGGTGCTTTTTTTGATAAATCAAATCTCGACTTTACAGTAATTCACAGTTTTTCCTGCTTGTCTAAACTTATCTTCATATTCTGTCGTTATTTCCTTTGCCGATAAATCGGTTGCATGCAAATCTTCTGTGCATTCTAATATCCGCATGTGATTCTCATTAAACTCATTTATTGCAAAGTGGAACAGATCCTTATTGTCAGTTTTAAATGCAATGGTTGCTCCTTGTTTTAATATTTTACGGTAACCACTTAAATATCGTGAATGTAGTAATCTTCTTTTTGCATGGCGGTCTTTCGGCCAAGGATCACTAAAATTTAAATAAACGCCAGCTACTTCATCGTTGTCAAACAAGTCGTATGGGTCCTTCACATATTCTTTTACAAAAAGAATATTTGGTAAGTTCGCTTGTCTTGCTTTTTCTAATGCTCTAAGGATAACTGAGCCACTGCCTTCTATACCAATATAATTTTTATCTGGATTCTGAGAAGCCAGTGACATTATAAATTTTCCTCTTCCACATCCAAATTCAACAAATATTTCATTTTCATTATCAAAGAGCTGATTCCACCCACCTTTTTTTTCTATGGGTTGCCCAACTAAGTACAGCGGATATCGTGACAACTGCTCTTCTTCATTTTTTACTTTTCTCTGTCGCATAATAAACTCTTTCTATTTCAATCATTCTATTACAATGACAATCGTTTCTCCATAAGAAAACCAATCATAAAGGAACTTAGCGTGAGAAGTATAATTTCTCACACACTTGTGTGACAACGGTACCGTTCCGATGGTTTTTGAATACTCAATTTTCCCAGGATCAATCCGGTTGCCTGCTCCATCAAACTGATAATTCACTGGAATTCCGTGTATATATGCCCCGCCAGTGAAACGGATCGCATATGGTGCGTACCCTTGAATTGATTTGGTACCATCTTTATAGTAATAAAAGCGTTCTCTTTTTTCAATACCAAAGTAGTATCCTAAAGGTGTAGGTTGCTGATAAGCACCTGTAGTACCCGTCGTTGCATAAGTCCAAGAAATCACGGTCCAAACACCATCCTGCTTTTCAAAAGCTGCCTCATTCTGATTGGTACGATCTACTACAATTGCCTTACTCAGTGCGGTAAGAGCTGCTGGTGTTACTACATATCGATTTGGGACATAATATACTTCCTTTTCGCCAATCAATGAAACTTTTGTATATTGATCATCTAAAGACCATATACGCACAAGACTACCATCACTTAAATAATCAAACTCATCTAAATGCGTGGTATCCCAATAGCCTGGAGCGCTTTGACTTTGATTATTTCCATTTCTGTCCTTACTCTTTTTATGATAGAGCGGCGCGTAGCCATTTGTATTGTGATAATTGGAAATATATGAAATCGGTAGTTTATCGCCATCGACATCTACACTCTTGATTCTATCAAACATCTTTTCTAGACGCAGTGTTCTTTTTTCAACAGGAGACCGAGCAGGAATATACCCGTCATGTGCTTCGTTGTCTTCTTTCCAACTCACATGATACCAAAGTTCACCGTTGGAAATGGTTTCAATATAGTCAATGAAATCATTCTTTTTCGCACGTTTCATCACCGTACTACTTTCAGATGCCTCTTGATAGACAAGCATTGTATTTAAAACCAAAAAATATGTATCTCTCATGGGATACATTTGATATTCTAAGTTGATTGCAAAGCGTTCCGTTGTTTTGTTTTCGGACTCAGGATAAGGAACCATCTGACTAGGTGCAACACCTTCAATATCAGATTGTTGCTCCATTATTTCTTTATTTTTATCAGCGTCCCGAATCTGTTTCATCTCGGGTCCCACAATCAGTAATAATAACAACAAGGAAGTAAGTGCGGCTACTAAAATAGCATGCCCTAGTTTCATATGATCAGAATCTCCTAATCCCTCAAAATACTTTTCTCCCTGACAAAGATATTTGATTAATGAAGATCAAATATCTTGCTATACTTTTTCATGTAACGAAGCAAAGGATACCCCACTCCATAGCATGCAATGAGTTCACCCAATCCAACCCACAAAATACATCCCAAAAGTGAAACTGGTACTTCATATACGTAAAAAAGCATTCCACCAATCAGTAATCCATTTGCCACAATAGGAGGAAGAGGAACAAGAATAGGTTTGGTTCGCAGTAGATAAGATAAAATAGATGCGATTAATGTTGCTCCGCTCCCAAGTATCATATCAGCCAATCCGTATGGACCTACCATGTTAGAAATAATGCATCCAACAAATAATCCAGGTATTGCAGCTGGGGTGAAAAAAGGCAACACAGTTAATGCTTCAGAAACCCTTACTTGCATCACTCCATAGCTAATTGGCATTAAAAAAATTGTTAATGCTGCATAAACTGCAGCAATAAGCGCTGCTTGAATCATAAAGATTGTACTTCTCATCCTTTTTCCTTCCTTTATAACAAATGGATGATTTGAAAGGATTGAATGATTAAAACAACGAAGTAAATCATCATAAGCAATACTGCAATCCCATCCTTTTTTTTCAAAGTCATTTCATTCATTCTTGTACGATTATCCCCACCGCGATAGCATCTGGCTTCCATAGCCATTGCAAGATCCTGTGCAATACGAAAGGCACTGATAAATAGTGGTACAAGTAGTGGGATTAAGCTTTTCGCCCGATTTAGAAGGTTTCCACTTTCAAAGTCAGCACCCCTTGCCATTTGCGCTTTCATGATTTTATCCGTTTCTTCTAACAAGGTTGGTATGAATCGAAGTGCGATTGTCATCATCATAGCCAATTCATGCGCTGGCAGGCCCACTTTCCTCCAAGGATTTAATAGTTTTTCAATACCATCAGTCAAATGAATTGGCTTTGTTGCAAGCGTCAGTAATGAAGATCCAATAATCAACAATATCAATCTGAATCCCATAAACATTGCGTTGTATAAGCCTTCTTTGGTAATTGTCAAAAAACCCATTTCTAATAAAGGGGTCCCTTTGGTCATAAACATATTGATCGTAAAAGTAAAAACAATAATCAGAAAAATTGGTTTTAACCCTTTTAAGATAAACTTCAACGGGACCTTTGATGCAACAATAATGCATGTCAATACAAAAACAACTGGAATATATCCCCAAAAATCTCTGATAAAAAAAAGAGAAATAATAAATACAAATGTCCATATGATTTTTATTCTTGCATCTAATTTATGAATCCATGAATCTCCTGGATAATACTGACCTAACGTGATATCTCGAATCATTTTAAATCGTCCTATTCTAATATATTCATTTTGTTGAGAGTAAATTCGTTAGAATTGCTTCCGCATCGTCAATTGTCAATGCACTCTCTTTTATTTGAATTCCTTTTTTCTTTAGTATTTGTACCAACTCAGTAGCAGGAGGCAAGCCAAGACCAAGAGAAGTCAACAGTTCTGCTTCTTGAAACACCTCCGCAGGCGTTCCTGACAGAACCAGTCTGCCTTTTTCCAAAACGAATACCTGTGTTGACAGTTTGGCAATATCACCCATATTATGTGAAACTAGAAGAACAGTAGTGCCCTGTTCTTGATGAATTTTTTGAATCATTTGAAGCAGATCATTATGCGCTTTGGGATCAAGCCCAGCAGTTGGTTCATCTAAAATAAGAATATCTGGTTTCATTGCGATTACACCAGCAATTGCAACACGTCTACGCTGACCACCCGACAACTCAAAGGGCGAGCGATTGGCAATATCATTATAATCTAGTCCAACCAAAGAAATTGCCTCCACAACTCTCTGATCAACCTCATTTTGTTCAAGTCCCAAATTATATGGTCCAAAAGAAACATCTTTGTGAACCGTTTCTTCAAAAAGCTGGTATTCCGGATACTGGAATACCAGACCGATCTGCTTGCGAATGTCTCTCATTTTCACATCTTTATCAGTAATATCAAAACCATTTATCAATATGTTTCCCGATTTAGGCTTCAATAAACCATTTAAATGCTGAATTAATGTGGATTTTCCCGAACCCGTATGTCCAATAATACCCACAAAAGCACCCTTCTCAATTTCAAAATTGACTCCGGACAATGCTGTAGATTGGTAAGGGGTTCCTTCGCTATATATATGGGATATATTTTTTACTTGAATTTGCATACGATATACTCCACCATTTCTTCCATGCTAATAATATCCTCCGGTAGTATGATATCTTTTTTCTCTAATCGATTCTTTAATTCAACTGCGAAAGGTACATCAAGGCCTAGTTCTCTTATGGTATCCACATGTGAAAAAATCCATTTCGGTTCTCCGTCAAGAACGACTTCTCCTTTTTCCATGATAATGACGCGATCTGCTTTTGCTGCTTCTTCCATAAAATGTGTTATCAGAAGAATTGTAATCCCTTCTTGATGAAGCTCTTTGATAATATCCATCACTTCTTGTCTGCCATGAGGATCAAGCATCGCTGTAGGTTCATCTAGTATAATACACTGTGGACGCATGGCGACTACCCCAGCAATGGCAACACGTTGCTTTTGTCCACCAGAAAGCAAATGTGGCGATTTTTTTCGTTCATCATACATTTTAACAGCGTACAAAGAATCTTCAACCCTTTTTCTTATTTCATGGGAAGGAATGCCTAAATTTTCAGGCCCAAACGCAACATCATCCTCCACAATGGATGAGACCAATTGATTATCTGGGTTTTGAAAAACCATACCAGCCCTTTGCCGAATTTCCCATATGTTTTCTTCATTTCTTGTATCATATCCATCTACATAAACCACTCCCCCGCTAGGAAGCAGGAGCGCATTGATATTCTTAGCCAATGTAGATTTTCCTGATCCATTTTTACCAATAATCGCAGTAAAGCTTCCTCTTTCTATTTCTATACTAACGTTATTTACTGCTGAAATAGTATCAGTTTGATCTTCTTTTTTATATTGAAACACAAGATTTTCTATCTTGATCATATTGTCCATTTATTGTAATACTCTCTTTCCTGATTCTGATACTAAAAGATCACAGGTGTCAAAATAGGTTTTACTAGCTATTTTATCACTATAGTTCATCGAATAACCAATGCCTTCCAGATAGGCAAAATACTCCGATAGGGTCCAAGCAGTAACCGAATCTGGATGCTGCTTCAGGAACGCTTCGTATGCCATTTTTGCTTCCTCTGAAAATTGATATGTCTTATAATTAAAAATTGGCGAGTTGTTTGTTCCCATTAAAATAATTTTGATGTCATTTCCGTACATCCAAAGAATATCTTTTTGAACAAGGGTATAATTCTTATTGTTACGGATATACTGTTCGATTTCATAAGTTCGTTCCAATAATTCAGACCAGCTAACCATCAGGGTCGCATCTTCAGTAAGCGGATTGTCTTGCTCCTTTAATTTGAGTTGATATAACGCAAGGAGTTGAGGTTCAATATAGTTTTGATAAACTGAAATCCACTCATGATAATCTATGGAATCTTGATTATAACTCAATACATATGTCTCTAAGCCTACTACCACATCACTTGCATTTTCTTGATCTAGTTTTGATATGTTTTTTGCTACATAATTGGTCGCTTCTAAGGTAGTTTCTTCTGAGACTGGCTCACTGATTATTACATTAAACTCATCTTTTATCCTTTGTTGGTTTGTTCCACATCCTGTCATAATCCATATTGCAAGCAAAGATATCAGCCCAACAGCAATGAATCGTTTCATCTACACACCCCTCTTCAGAACATCCGACAGTCATATCAATCACCATAATTCCTTTGCATGGAGATTATGGTGCTATTTATTATACCCCATTACCGTATTTAGTTCAACTTAATATGCCAAAAGCATGGCAAATGGCTATTTGAGTGCCTAAATGAAAGAAAAATGGCCCCTTCGGTTTCCCGATGGAGCCATTTGAATATTTTATTATACGAGTTCTAAGAACACTACTTCTGCGTTATCTCCCTGTCTAGGTCCTAACTTCAGAATTCTTGTATACCCACCATTTCTGTCAGCATACTTTGGCGCTATTTCATCGAATAATTTTTTCACTACATCTTCGCTGTAAACGTAAGCAAGAACTTGTCTTCTAGCGTGCAAGTCGCCACGTTTTGCTAATGTAATCATTTTTTCAGCTTCTCTTCTTGCTTCTTTCGCTCTGTGATCAGTCGTTGTAATACGACCTTCTCTAAGAAGATCTGTTACCAGATTTCTAAGCATCGCTTTTCTGTGAGCAGTTGGTCTGCCTAATTTTCTATAGCCTGGCATTACTATTCCTCCTTTGCTAAGATTACGGCATGTTCCGTCATTTCATCAAAATATGGACAAGGCTTCGCCTAGTCATCACTCGGTTTTAATCCGAGTCCTAATTCTTCTAATTTGTGCTTAACTTCATCCAGAGATTTCTTACCAAGGTTTCTCACCTTCATCATATCATCTTCTGTTCTATGAGTAAGCTCCTCAACTGTATTGATTGCTGCACGCTTCAGACAGTTGAAGGATCGAACTGAAAGTTCCAATTCTTCAATTGTCATTTCAAGAGCTTTTTCCTTCTGATCTTCTTCCTTTTCAACCATGATTTCCAAAGACTCCATGCTATCCGTAAGGTCAACGAACAGTTTTAAATGCTCCTGCATAATTTTAGCACCAATAGATACGCCTTCTTCTGGAGTAATACTGCCATCTGTCCAAATTTCAAGAATCAATTTATCATAGTCAGTAACTTGACCAACTCTTGTATTCTCTACTGTAAAGTTCACTTTTCTAACTGGAGTATAGATTGAATCCACTGGAATTACAGCAATCGGCATAGACTCTGTCTTATTCTGATCAGCTGGAACATAACCTCTTCCTCTCGCAATATTAATTTCCATCACAAGAGTAGCATTTTCTTCCAATGTTGCGATATGAAGATCTGGATTAAAGATTTCAAGATCGCTATCTGCAATAATATCTCCAGCAGTTACAACTTTTGGTCCAACAGCATTGATGATTACTCTTTTTGAATTTTCCCCGTTGATTCCCACTGCGAGTTTTTTTAGATTCAGAATAATTTCCGTAACATCTTCTTTCACTCCAGGTACCGTCGAAAATTCATGAAGAATTCCATCGATTTTTATCGAAGTTACAGCTGCACCGGGTAATGAGGAAAGAAGGATTCTTCTTAAGCTATTTCCCAGAGTAGTTCCGTAACCTCTTTCAAGCGGTTCTACGACAAACTTGCCATAATTCTCATTTTCGTCAGAATAAAAGCATTCAATTGTTGGCTTTTCGATTTCTATCACTCAAAAACCCTCCTTTATTTACTCAATCGTAGTTAAGCTAACTAGCTATATTACTTTGAGTACAACTCAACGATGAGGTGTTCAGCGACAGGAGTATCGATATCTTCTCTCCTAGGAATTGCCAAAACCTTACCTTCAAGTTTTTCAACATCAACAGTTATCCATGAAGGCACACTGATTGACATATCCTTAATCTCCTTAAATTTAGGAGACGATGCGCTTTTTTCTTTTACCTTTATAGAATCACCGGCTTTTACCGCAAAAGACGGAATATTTTGTTTTTGTCCATTTACAGTGAAATGTCCATGTCTAACAAGCTGTCTAGCTTCTTTTCTAGAAGAAGCAAATCCCATTCTGAATACAGCATTGTCTAATCTAGTTTCTAGCATGATGAGCAAGTTTTCACCTGTCATGCCCTTTTTCTTTGCAGCCTTATCGAAGTAATTTCTGAACTGTGTTTCAAGTACTCCGTAAAATCTCTTTGCCTTCTGCTTTTCTCTAAGTTGCAGTCCGTATTCTGAGATTTTCTTTCTGCTCTGTCCGTGCTGTCCGGGCGCGTAATTTCTTTTTTCAATAGCGCATTTAGGGCTATAGCATCTTTCGCCCTTTAAGAACAGCTTCTGGCCTTCTCTTCTGCATAATCTGCAAGAAGCATCTGTATATCTAGCCATTATTCATTACACCTCCCTTTAATTAAACTCTTCTTCTCTTCGGCGGTCTGCATCCATTGTGCGGAATTGGTGTGATATCTTTAATAAGATTAATCTCAAGTCCTGCAGCCTGTAATGCTCTAATTGCAGCTTCTCTGCCAGATCCAGGTCCTTTAACATATACTTCAACCGTCTTCAGTCCATGTTCCATAGCACCCTTAGCAGCTTCTTCTGCAGCCATCTGAGCAGCAAAAGGAGTTGATTTTCTGGATCCCTTGAAGCCAAGTGATCCAGCACTTGACCAAGAAAGAGCGTTTCCGCTAAGATCTGTAAGAGTTACCAGAGTATTGTTAAAGGTGGATTGGATATGAGCCTGACCACGTTCAATGTTCTTACGTTCTCTTCTCTTTTTTCTAACTGTCTTTTTTACAGTTTTAGCCATTATTCCTTACCTCCTTACTTCTTCTTCTTTCTTCCTACAGTCTTTTTAGGACCTTTTCTTGTTCTTGCATTTGTCTTGGTTTTCTGTCCTCTTACAGGCAATCCTCTTCTATGACGAATTCCTCTGTAGCAACCAATTTCCATAAGTCTCTTAATATTTAAAGAAGTTTCTCTTCTGAGATCTCCTTCAACTACATATTCAGAGTCTATGATTCTTCTAATTGTTCCTGCTTCATCTTCGGATAGATCTTTAATTCTAGTATCTGGGTTAATTCCAGCTTTGGCAAGAATCTCTAATGATGTAGGGCGTCCTATTCCGTAAATGTACGTAAGACCAATCTCTACTCTCTTATCTCTTGGTAAGTCGACACCGGCTATACGAGCCATAAGATTTCCTCCTTTTCTTGCATTCAAAATTTACTCTGATAAAATTTGTTTGCTTATTCTAATTCTGAAATAATTTATCTAGAATTTCCTGAGGTAGTTTTCTTGTCTCACGACAATAAAAAACAGCCGCTCCCCCAAGATAAATTCCTTTCTGATTGGATAACGGTATGTTATCCGAAAACACAGAAAATACAACTTTCATTGAACATAAAGTTGAATATTCTATTTTATCCTTGTGTCTGCTTGTGCTTCGGATTTTCGCAAATAACCATTACTTTTCCGTTTCTTTTTATAATTTTGCACTTTTCGCAGATAGGCTTCACTGAGGCTCTTACCTTCATTTTTTCATCCTCCTAACACTGTGCTCCGCATTTTCTTGCTGAAAAACAGTTTGTGAAATGCTTCGTTTATTTGTCTCTCCACGTAATTCTGCCTCTGGTCAAATCGTATGGAGATAATTCAACCTTCACCCGATCTCCTGGCAAAATTCGTATAAAGTTCATTCTAATTTTACCTGAAATGTGTGCAAGTACTTCATACCCGTTTTCCAGTCTAACGATGAACATCGCATTTGGCTGGGCCTCTAACACGGTACCAAATACCTCTATGACATCTTTTTTTGCCATATATTACACCTCTCTTTTACGAAACGCTGTATAGCGTCAACAGCTCTGGTTCACCATCAGTAATAACAACAGTATTCTCATAATGAGCAGATAACTTTCTATCAACTGTAACGACTGTCCAGTTATTCTGAAGTACTTCAACTTCATAATCGCCTTGGTTTATCATGGGTTCAATTGCAAATACCATTCCTGCCGCAAGCCTTGGTCCGCGACCTGGTTTTCCATAATTAGGAATCTGCGGTTCTTCATGCATATCTCGACCGACACCATGACCTACAAAATCACGAATCACAGAAAATCCTTCTGATTCTGCTTTTCCTTGAATTGCAGCTGAAATATCAGAAAGTCTATAACCAACTTTACAAAATTTCAAACCTTCAAAAAAGCTTTCTTCTGTAACTCGAATTAATTTTGCAGCTTCAGCGCTAACCTGACCAACAGGATACGTTCTTGCTGCATCGCTGACATACCCTTTATAGGTACTTCCAACATCAACACTAACGATATCCCCCTCTTGTATTATTTTCTTCGAAGAAGGAATTCCATGAACGACTTCCTCGTTTACAGATACACAAGCGCTTGCGGGATAGCCACTATAGCCTTTAAAACTAGGAATCATATGATTCTTTAGAATCGTTTGCTCAACAAAATCATCAATATCTTTTGTTGATATCCCAGGGCGAATTAAATTGGAAAGCTCGGAAAGTATGAACCCAGTCACCTTTCCCGATTCTCGCATGATATCAATTTCCTGTTGTGATTTGATGATAATCATTCGTGATCTCCTAAAATTTTCACGATTTCGCCAAACACATCTTCCAAATCTAAGCTGCCATCTATATGTGCAATGTTGCCTACTCTCTCATAATAATCAATAAGCGGTTTTGTTGAAGCTTCATAAATTTCGATTCTATTTTCAACGGTCGCTGCAGTATCATCAGATCTCTGATACAAAGCTCCGCCACAAATATCACAAATTCCCTCAACCTCAGACGGCATATTAATCACATGATACGTTGCGCCACATTGTCTGCAAACACGTCGACCAATCAATCTTGTCATCAAGTCATCTTTTTTTACATCGATGTCAAGAACTTTAGTGATTGTCAAATCCTTTTCATTTAGAAAATGATCAAGCTGTTCCGCTTGGTACTCTGTCCTTGGAAAACCATCTAGTAGAAAGCCGTTATTGCAGTCTTCCTCCATCAGGCGAGCTTCCGCAATCTCAATTACAAGATCGTCAGGTACGAGTTCCCCTTTATTCATGTATTCTTGCGCCTTCAGTCCAAGTGCTGTGCCTTCCTTAATATTCTTTCTGAAGATATCTCCAGTAGAAATATGTGGGATGCCATACTTTTCGACAATTCTGGCTGCTTGAGTACCTTTACCGGCTCCTGGCGGCCCCAGTAGTATAAGTCTAAGCATTGTCAAGATCCTCCACCTATTCCTCTATTTGAGGAAGCCTTGGTAATTTCTCATTACCATCTGTGATTCAATCTGCTTCATTGTATCTAGTGCAACGCCAACTACAATCAAGAGAGAAGTTCCTCCAAACCGCATATCTAACGCAGTTCCATGACTGATAATCGTTGGTATAGTTGCAATAAATGCAAGGAACAGTGCCCCTACAAATGTAATTCTTGTCATAACTCTATTTAAATATTCAACAGTTGATCTTCCTGGTCTAATCCCTGGTATAAATCCACCGTTTGCTTTCATGTTGTTTGCCACTTCCATTGGATTGAAAACAATCGCTGTATAAAAGAAAGTAAAGAACATAATAAGCATAATGTTCAAAGCCGCATAAACCAGCACCCCTACCAAATTACCAGATGTTGAAAACCATGTTTTAACAAAATCGGTAAACGCTCCATCTTTCACAAAATATGTGATAGTGAGAGGGAACTGTAGCAATGAAAGAGAAAAGATTACAGGAATAACCCCTGCCTGATTTACTTTCATTGGGATATGAGTGCTTTGTCCGCCATACATTTTTCTTCCAACAACTCTCTTTGCATATTGAACCGGAATTCTTCTTTGTCCTTGCTGAATCATAATGATTCCAACAATAACGATCAAAGCAAAGATGCAGAATAAAATAATGGATACAACACCCAGTTCACCTGCCTGCAATTTCACAAACGAGCTATGAATTGCAGTTGGGATTCTGGAAACAATACCAGCCATGATAATCAAAGAAATACCATTGCCAATACCATTATCATTGATCTGTTCACCTAACCACATTAGGAATGCGGTACCAGCGGACAAGGTTAAAACAATAACTGTGATCGAGAAAAAGTCCTTAACAATAATTGCCTGTCTGAATAATCCCACAGAAAGCCCAATTGCCTGAATGAAGGCTAAAGCAACTGTCAAATATCTTGTGTATTGAGCAATTTTCTTTTTCCCTTCTGTTCCTTCCTTTGCAAGTGCCTCTAAGCTAGGCACTGCAATGGTTAGAAGTTGCAAAATAATCGAGGCTGTTACATAAGGGGTAATGCTCAAAGCAAAGATTGTAAAGTTACTGAAAGCTCCCCCTGAGAATAAGTCAAACAAACCAAACAGACCTGTATTCCCGCTAAAAACATCTTGTAAAATCGCTCTGTCAATGCCGGGAACTGGAATGTTTGAGCCCAGTCTAAAAACCAAAAGCATTAGCAATGTGAAAACAATTTTACTTCGGATATCAGGAATTCTCCACGCCTGGGCTATTGTTTTAATCATGCTCATACTAGATCACCTCTGCCTTTCCTCCGGCTGATTCGATCTTTTCAATTGCGGTTTTGCTAAACTTGTGAGCCTGTACAGTTACACTCTTTTCAAGGTTACCCTCTCCAAGAATTTTAATTCCATCTACAACCTGCTTTGCAAGTCCTTTTTCTTTTAGAAGTTCTGGAGTTACAACAGTACCAGCATCAAACATATTTAAATCATCTACGTTTAAGATGGTATACTCTTTTTTCCAGATATTTGTGAATCCTCTTTTAGGAATTCTTCTATAAAGTGGCATCTGACCACCTTCAAAGCCTGGTCTAGTTCCACCGCCACTTCTAGAATTTTGTCCATTCATACCTCTACCAGCAGTTTTACCCTGTCCAGTAGCAGTACCTCTACCTTTTCTTTTGCCGGTTTTTGTGGAACCTTCGGCTGCTCTTAATTCATGCAGTTTCATTTCACAACACCTCCTTTTTATACTTCATCTATACGTACAAGATGCTTTACTTTTTCTACCGCTCCGCGTGTCTGGGGGGTGTCAGGACGTTCCACTGAATGATGTAATTTTCTTAATCCTAACGCTTCAACTACTTTTCTTTGAAGAGGGGAAGCGCCGATGACACTTTTAATTAAAGTAATCTTTATTGTTTTATCTGCCATTTACGTTTCCTCCTATCCTAAAATTTCTTCCTTAGTTTTGCCTCTCAGTCTTGCGATCTGTTCAACGGTCTTAAGGTTTCTTAGTCCTTCAATTGTAGCACAAGCCATATTTCCAGCATTCTTTGAACCGATAGACTTTGCTCTTACATCTTTAATTCCAGCATGTTCCAGTACCAAACGAACGGAACTTCCTGCAATAACTCCTGTACCAGGAGCTGCAGGCATAATTAGTACTTCACCAGCACCAAAAATTCCTAACGTTCTATGTGGAATAGTTGTTCCAACAGTTGGAACATATATTAATTTTTTCTTTGCATCTTCGATTGCTTTTCTTACAGCTTCAGGAATTTCCTGAGCTTTTCCAAGACCAACGCCAACATATCCTTCGCCGTTACCAACTACAACAGTTACGCTGAATCTGAAATTTCGTCCACCTTTAACAACCTTCGCAACACGTCTGATGTTAATTATGGACTCTTTCAAGTCAAGCTTGGATGCATCAATCATATTCTGTCGCATTCCTTTTCTCCCTTCCTGTTAGAATTTCAGTCCGGCTTCACGTGCACCGTCAGCCAGTTCTTTTACTCTTCCGTGATATAAGAATCCGCCTCTATCAAAGGCAACAGTTTCTATTCCTTTTTCCAGTGCCTTCTTCGCTACAGCTTCGCCAACCAGCTTTGCAGCCGCTTTGTTTCCACCATAGGAAGCTTGCGCCTTAATATCCTTGTCAAGAGTGGATGCCGCTACTAGAGTAGATCCGGTTACGTCATCTATAATCTGTACAGAGATGTTTTTAAGGCTTCTAAAAACACATAGTCTTGGTTTTTCAGGAGTTCCGGAAAGGTTTTTTCTAACTCTTGCATGTCTAGCAAGACGATTATCTCTTCTGCTTTCTTTTGCCATTTATCTCACTCCTTCCTACTTCTTTTTAGCGCCAGTTTTGCCTTCTTTTCTACGAATAACTTCACCAGCATAGCGAATTCCCTTACCTTTATATGGTTCAGGCTGTCTCCACTTTCTGATATTAGCCGCATAATTTCCGACAAAAGCTTTGCTAATTCCCTTAACGATAATTTCAGTCGGAGTTGTTACTTCCGTCTGGATTCCGTCTGGATCTTCCATTTCGATTGGATGTGAGTATCCCAAGTTCATTACGAGTACATTGGCCTTCTTTTCTGCCTTATAACCAACACCGATTAACTGAAGTTTCTTCTCAAAACCAGTAGTTACACCAGTTACCATATTGTTGATTAATGTTCTAGAAAGACCGTGAGAGGATCTAGCCTCTTTGACATCGGAATCTCTTGTTACAGTTAAAACGCCGTCGGCAATTTCAACTTTTATTAATTTACTGATTTGTTCCTGCAGTTCTCCTTTAGGTCCTTTTACAGTAACGACATTACTGTCGCTCACTTTAACCTCTACGCCGGCAGGAAGAGTCACAGGCAATCTACCTATTCTAGACATAATTTATTTCCTCCCTACCAAACATAACAAATTACTTCGCCGCCTACGCCAAGTCTTCTTGCTTCCTTGTCACTGATTACTCCATTTGATGTGGAGATGATTGCAATTCCAAGTCCGCCAAGTACCTTTGGCACCTCGTCACTCTTTACATATACTTTGAGTCCTGGCTTCGAAATCTTTCTAATACCACTGATTACTCTTTCTTTATCAGCACCATATTTCATTTGAATTTTAATGGTTCCCTGATGATCGCCTTCTATAACATCAAATCCTCTAATGTAGCCTTCTTCAGTCAAAATACCTGCAATTGATTTCTTCAATTTTGATGCCGGAATTTCAACTGTTGCATGTCCTACAGTATTGGCATTTCTGATTCTTGTTAGCATATCTGCTATAGGATCTGTCATGGTCATTTTTGAAGTACCTCCTTCCTATTACTATTATCTACCAGCTTGCTTTTCTAACGCCTGGGATTTCTCCCTTGTAAGCCAGTTCTCTGAAACAGATACGGCATATACCATATTTTCTTAATACAGAATGCGGTCTTCCGCAAATCTTGCATCTTGTATATGCACGAGTAGAAAACTTAGGTTTTCTCGCTTGTTTAACTTTGAGAGATGTCTTTGCCATTTGTTCCCTCCTATTTCTCAAACGGCATGCCAAGGAATTCAAGAAGCGCCATCGCTTCTTCATCTGTTTTTGCCGTTGTAGTAAATATGATATTCATACCTTTGATTTTATCTACCTTGTCAAAGTTGATTTCAGGGAAGATAAGTTGCTCTTTAATCCCCATGGAATAGTTTCCTCTTCCATCGAAGGAATTCTTGCTTACTCCTTTAAAGTCTCTTACTCTAGGAAGAGAAATGTTGAAGAATTTGTCTGCAAATTCGAACATACTATCCCCTCTCAAAGTAACCTTTGCGCCGACAGGCATGCCTTCTCTTACTTTGAAATTCGCAATTGACTTCTTTGATTTTGTAATAACAGGCTTCTGCCCGCTAATCATTGCAAGTTCTTCAACTGCAGTTTCCATCAATTTTGCATTATCCTTCGCTTCGCCAAGACCCATATTAATGGTAATCTTCTCAAGCTTAGGCATTTCCATCACGTTCTTATATTTGAATTTTTCCATCATACTATTGAATACTTCACTTTTGTATGTTTCTTTCAGTCTTGCTGTCAAGATTGTTCCCTCCTTTCAAACCATTTAGTCTAAAATCTGACCTGTTTTCTTGGATACTCTCTTTTTCTGTCCGCCATCAATTGTATATCCAATTCTTGTAGGCGCTTTCGCCTTGCTGTCATAGAACATTACATTAGAAACATCGATTGGTCCTTCTTGGTGCTTGATTTCGCTCTGCACTTTTCTTGTTTGTTTCTGATGTTTTGTCTGAACATTTACGCCTTCTACGACAACTTTATTTTCAGCAGGTATTGCTTTAATAACTTTGCCTTTTTTTCCTTTGTCTTTACCAGTAATAACCATTACTGTGTCGTCTTTCTTAATATGCATCTGTACACCTCCCCACTAAAGTACTTCTGGTGCCAATGACACGATTTTCATGAAGCTCTTATCTCGAAGTTCTCTTGCAACTGGTCCGAAAATACGAGTTCCGACTGGGTTCTTATCTTCTTTTATAATAACTGCTGCATTTTGGTCAAATTTTACATAGCTTCCGTCAACACGTCTAGTGCCATGCTTTGTTCTAACAACTACAGCTTTTACTACGTCGCCCTTTTTCACAACACCACCTGGAGTTGCTTCCTTCACGGCACATACGATTATATCTCCTATGTTCGCATAATGACGGCTCGTACCGCCCAGTATACGAATACATAATAATTCTTTCGCGCCTGAATTATCAGCTACTTTTAACCTGGTTTCCGGCTGAATCATAACTGGTGCCTCCTTTACTATTTAACTTTTTCGATTACGTTTACAAGTCTCCATCTCTTATCTTTGCTAAGAGGTCTTGTTTCCATAATTCTTACTTTATCTCCGATGTTACATTCGTTATTTTCATCGTGAGCCTTGAACTTCTTCGTTCTCTTTACTGATTTTCCGTAAAGGGAATGTCTTACGAAGTCTTCAACAGCCACAACGATAGTTTTGTCCATCTTGTCGCTTACTACCAAGCCGACCTTAGTCTTTCTTCTGTTTCTGTCTAACATATTACATCCTCCTTCCGACTATCCTTGAACCTTCTTCAGTTCTTTTTCTCTGATGATGGTTTTAACGCGTGCAATTTCCTTCTTTATATCCCTCATTTTGATAGGATTTTCAAGCTGACCGGTTACGTGCTGGAATCTCAAGTTAAATAGTTCATTCTTAAGTTTCTTCACTTCATTCGTCAGTTCAACTTCTGTCATTTCTCTCATCTTTTCAATTTTCATTACGCTTCACCACCCTCTGCTAATTCTTGGCCTTTGATGGCAAATTTGCATTTAACAGGAAGTTTGTGGGACGCAAGTCTCATAGCTTCTCTAGCCTGAGCCTCAGTTACCCCTTCGATTTCAAACATAACTCTTCCTGGTTTTACTACAGCTACCCAGAATTCAGGAGCACCTTTACCGGAACCCATTCGAACTTCTGCAGGTTTCTTTGTTACTGATTTATGTGGGAATATTTTAATAAATACTTTACCACCTCTTTTAATGGATCTAGTCATTGCTATACGCGCTGATTCAATCTGATTTGAAGTGATCCAACCACACTCCTGTGAAATTAGTCCGAATGCTCCGTAAGTAATTGTATTACCTTTGGTTGCAACACCCTTCATTCTTCCTCTGTGGACTCTACGACGTTTCACTCTTTTTGGCATTAACATCGCTATCTTCCTCCTTTCTCTGTCGCTTATTCTGCAGCTTCAGCTGTCGCTTCTGCTTTTACTTCCTCTACCTGTGGTGCAGCCGGCTTAGGATTTCTTGGTCTTCTAGGATTTTCAGCTCTCTTTTCTTCCGGTCTGCTTTCATTCCTATTGTCTCTTCTTGATCTGTCGCCGTCTCTTCTGTTTTTGTCGTTTCTTCCTCTGTCATTTCTTCTCTTGTCACCACGGTTATCATTCTTTTCTTCTGGAATTGGGCTTTTTAAACCTTTTTCAAGGATTTCTCCATGATTAATCCAAACTTTTACACCCAATTTTCCGTAAGTTGTGTCCGCTTCGGCAAAGCCATAGTCAATGTTTGCCCTCAATGTATGAAGAGGAACATTTCCTTCGCTATATTTTTCGCTTCTAGCAATTTCAGCACCGCCTAATCTTCCTGAAACAAGAACTTTGATACCTTTAGCACCAGACTTCATCGTTCTACCAATTGCCTGCTTCATAGCTCTTCTAAAAGAAATTCTCTTTTCAAGAGCCTGAGCAATGCTTTCAGCAGTTAGCTGTGCATCCAGTTCAATTCTTCTGATTTCTACGATATTAATTAGTGTGCTTTTGCCAGTTAATTTCTCAACTTCCGATTTCAGTTCATCGATTCCATTTCCGGATCTTCCGATGACCATGCCCGGTTTACCGGTCAGAACGGTGATTTTTACCTGATTGTTAGCCGCTCTATCAATTAATATTTTTGAAACTCCTGCTGCATAAAGTCTCTTTTTCACAAAAGTTCTGATTTTGTGATCTTCCACTAGATAATCTGCAAAATCTTTCTTATCTGCATACCATTTGGAATCCCAGTCTTTTATAACGCCCACTCTTAAACCATGTGGGCTTACTTTCTGACCCATTCAACGAACCTCCTGTTCTTTATATTATCTTTCCTTTAAAGTAACGCCTACGTGACTGCTTCTTTTCAAAATAACGGATGCTCTTCCCTGCGCACCAGCTCTCCATCTTTTCATGGTTGGTCCCTGATGAGCATATACTTCAGCAACGTATAGCTTGTCAACGTTCATGTCAAAGTTGTTTTCAGCATTTGCTGCTGCGGATTTCACAACTTTTTCTACGATTTCAGCACCTTTTCCAGGTGTAAACTTTAATATGGTCAGCGCCTCGCCTAAGTTCTTTCCTCTTACCAAATCAGTAACAGGCTTTAGCTTGATAGGAGACATCCTTACATACTTTGCAACTGCTTTTGCTTCCATTGATTAAGATCCTCCTTTACCTATTTCTTCTTAACTTTTGAAGACTTATCTGCGGCATGACCTCTATAGTTTCTTGTTGGAGCGAACTCCCCAAGTCTGTGTCCTACCATATCTTCAGTTACGTACACTGGAACGTGTTTCTTTCCATCGTGTACAGCAATGGTATGCCCCACCATTTGTGGGAATATAGTTGATGGTCTTGACCATGTTTTTAAAACTTTTTTCTCATTTGCTGCATTGAGTTCTTCAATTTTTTTGAGCAGCTTTGCATTTACAAAAGGGCCCTTTTTAAGTGATCTTCCCATTTTTTCTGCTTCCTCCCTTCAACTATTTTTCGTTACGTCTTTTTACGATATATTGATTAGATGGTTTATTCTTCTTTCTTGTCTTGTAGCCAAGAGCAGGCTTACCCCATGGAGTAACTGGACTAACTCTACCAATTCCAGTTTTACCTTCACCACCACCGTGAGGGTGATCGTTAGGGTTCATTACGGAACCTCTGACAGTAGGTCTAATACCCATGTGTCTTTTTCTACCGGCTTTACCAATCTTGATGTTTTCGTGGTCAAGGTTACCAACTTCACCCACTGTTGCTCTACACTCAATTCGAATCTTTCTTACTTCGCCGGAAGGAAGTCTTACAGAAGCGTAATTTCCTTCTTTCGCCATAAGCTGAGCTCCGTTTCCTGCAGAACGAACCATCTGTCCACCTTTACCAGGCTTTAATTCGATGTTGTGGATAATGGTACCTACTGGAATATTTTTTACTGGAAGAGCATTCCCAACTTTGATATCCGCATCTGGGCCAGATACGATTACATCGCCAACTTTTAGCTTGTTTGGAGCGATAATATATCTTTTCTCACCATCAGCATATACGATCAAAGCTATGTTTGCACTTCTGTTTGGATCATACTCAATTGTTGTTACTTTTCCAGAAATACCATCTTTATTTCTTTTGAAATCGATGATTCTGTACTTTGCTCTAGTGCCGCCACCTCTGTGTCTTACAGTAATCTTTCCTCTAACATTTCTTCCGGCATGTTTTTTCAGAGTCACTGTAAGTGATTTTTCCGGGGTACTTGTTGTAATTTCTTCAAAAGTTGAAACCGTCATCCCTCTTAATCCAGGAGTGGTCGGATTATATTTTTTAATTCCCATATCTTTCGTCCCTCCTTATAGACTTTGGAAGAATTCGATTTCCTTACTTTTCTCCGTAAGGGTTACAATCGCTTTCTTAGAAGCAGGTCTTCTTCCTACTGTTTTTCCCATTCTTTTAACTTTACCCTGAACATTCATAATGTTTACTTTTGCTACTTCTACTCCGAAGATTTCTTCCAGAGCGTGTTTTACCTGCGTTTTATTCGCGCTGGTAGCAACCTTGAAAGTATATTTTTTGTTTGCCGCATCATCCATACTTCTTTCTGTAATAACCGGCTTAATAATTACGTCGTAAGGGGTTGTCATTATGAATACACCTCCTCGATTTTATTAATAGCATCCTTCGTAATGATGAAACTTGTGTGATTAATGATTTCGTATACGTTCATCGTGCTCACAAGACTTGTTCTAACTCCTGGGATGTTAGCTGCGGATTTGATTACATTTTCATCTTTTTCCGCCATTACGATCAGTGCTTTTTTAGCTGCTTTTACGTTTGCAAGTACCTTGATCATTTCTTTTGTCTTTGGTTCTGCAAAGGAAAGTGAATCCAGTACAATAATTTCTTTTTCCTCCACCTTTGAGGATAATGCAGACTTCATAGCGAGTCTTTTTAATTTCTTAGGCACTGAATATCTGTAATCTCTTGGTTTCGGTGCGAAAACAACACCACCGCCAACCTGAGAAGGATCTGTTGTGCTTCCCTGTCTATGACGACCAGTTCCCTTCTGTCTGAAAGGTTTTCTTCCACCGCCTCTAACTTCTGCTCTGGTTTTAGCAGATTGTGTACCCTGTCTCTGGTTTGCCAAATAATTCTTGACAACTTCATGAACAGCGTATTGGTTTACTTCGATTCCAAAGATGTCATCTTTTAATTCGATGCTTCCGGCTTCTGCTCCAGCCATGTTTAGCATTGTTACTTTTGCCATTTTACTTCCTCCTTTCTGAAGTCATTATCTATTTGTCTTGACCTTTAACTGCATATTGGATACGGAGTAATCCACCTTTTGCTCCAGGCACTGCGCCTTTTACAAGCATCAGATTTCTGTCCTCAATTACCTTTACAAGAACAACATTCTGAACGGTTACTGTGTCGCGACCCATTCGTCCTGGACCCTTATTTCCCTTGAATACTCTGGAAGGGTATGTTCCTGCTGCCAATGCACCAGCAAGTCTCTTATGCTTTGAACCGTGAGTCATAGGACCTCTGTGATGTCCATGTCTCTTGATGTTACCTTGGGTTCCTTTTCCTTTCGAAACACCTGTTACATCCAGTTTCTTACCGACTTCAAAATCTGCAACAGTAATGATCTGGTTTGGCTCGTAAGCTTCACCTTCTCCCAATCTGATTTCGGTCAAATGTTTTTTAAGCGGAGCCTGCCACTTTGCAAAATGTCCCTTTTCCGGCTTGTTCATTCTCTGCTCTTTTACATCGCCGTAACCGATTTGTACTGCATTGTATCCATCAGTTTCAACAGTTTTGATTTGAGTCACAACTGCCGGTCCTGCTTCAATGACAGTTACCGGAATTGCTTCTCCGTTTTCGGAAAAAATCTGAGTCATTCCGATTTTTTTTCCTAAGATTGTCTTCATTTTATTCCTCCTAAATTCTTACAGCGGATTGTTCTTGTGAACAATCATACTAAGGGGAGTTCCCTTATAACGCATCTGCCAAAAGGTTTCTTTGCATTCTCTTTCTGCCTAGTCCTTCTAACAAAGCGGCGCCTTCGTTATAGTTTGATTTCGATATCCACTCCAGCTGGTAAGTCAAGCTTCATCAACGCATCTACAGTTTTTGGTGTAGTATTTGAGATGTCAATCAATCTTTTGTGTGTTCTTTGCTCAAACTGCTCTCTGCTGTCCTTATACTTGTGAACCGCTCTTAAGATTGTGATAACCTGCTTTTCTGTTGGTAGTGGAATCGGACCAGAAACATCTGCACCTGTTTTCTTCGCAGTGTCTACGATTTTTGCTGCGGACTGATCTAACGTTTTGTGATCGTAAGCCTTCAGCTTGATTCTGATTTTTTGTTGTTCGCTCATTCTTTTTTCCTCCTTAATTTCCGTACGTTTTCGCTATGCTGTACGAGGGGTTCTTTCCCAGTGCTTTTCACGTAACTCAGAATTTGCTTACCCAGTACACGCTGCCGTGTGTATCATATTTTTTTACACAAAACAAAAAGCACGAGAATCCCTTCGCCCGTTTCTAGAACGGACAATTCTCTGCAGAAATTACCTGATAGCTCAGCAACTTCCTGCTTCATCGCCTTTTGCGAGGAAAATCAACAATGAATATTTGTGATTTCAACGCATCAGTTTGCCTACTTATTTATCATAAATAAGGCAAGCTAGTATTAGCAAGCTTTTGTAGTATATTATAATTTGCTTCGTAATGCAAGAGTTTTTTAAAAAAAATCACTTGTTTTTTTACGACATTTTTCTGACAATTTCAACGCTTTTGGCTGGTGATATCTGTACACGCATCGGGGTGTGCAGTTTTCGGAATCCGCACGCCATTTCGTTCTCTTTTTTGCATCTTAATCGTAAAAACCACCTCAGTATATCTACTTTCCCAATCAAGCTTATTCATTGGGATTTCAACTCTGAAGTGGTAAATCGATTATTTTTTGACTCGTTGACACATAATCAACGACCTTTTATTTACGTTTTTCTTCTAAAGATAAATTCACGGAAAAGGGTAATCCTTGTATTGTCATTTCCACACAAACTACTTTATCGTAACTTCCGCACAAGGTAAAAATACCCTGCATCATAGTCGGTGTAGAAATATCTACAGTTTTCCCCAGTTCAGACAGCCCAATGCACGCATTTGCAGCAAGCATATTGCTTAGTTCGGAAATTGCGCTTTGAGTAAGCTCATCAAATTCAGTTACTTCCATTCCGCCCATCATCATAGAAGCAATACCCTTCGCACCATCCTCCGTCATGGAAAAAATAGCATTCCCAGTTAAGTCTCCTATAATACCGACAATACACACAACCCCCGAGGTGTCAATATTCTTTCCAAACTCTTTTTCACCTACTACCTGTACATCTTCAATTCCAAGCTGCGGCAGGACGTTCATCACCGCACCAGAAAATGCGTCAATATGGTCTCTATTCATGGCCTTCACTCCTACTAAATCCAATATTCATATATACTTCACCAAATTTGGTCTCAGCGACTACCGATGATACGGAGTCCAATTCGGATTTTGAAATCATAATAGATTCGCCATATACAACTGTTGGTGGAGCTACACGAAATCCAAATAGCATATTTGTTTTATTGATTAACGAGCATGCATTTCCGGCAATAATATTTGCCACTTCCGAGATTGCATTCACAACTTGCTCTTTGCTGAGCTCGTTTTGTCCAAAAAGAAAACCACCAATTGATTCTGCTGTTTCTGCTGACATATCAAGAAGCATCCTGCCGCCATACTTTCCGCTAATTCCTAAAACAACAGAAAAACCGTCAGAATTACGTTCATCGTTTGATGTTTTCTCATCTTTATATGTGGGTACAGACTTAAAGAACTTATTACATGTATCATTAAAAGCTTCCTTAAATACCGTGTAATAGATTGTTTCTAGTTCAACAAAAAGTTGCTCGTCGGCCATAATTCGATTGATGGCAAGAGCAAGTTCTTCGCCATCAACTGGCTTTTGAAGATACCCCGAAACGTTGGCTCTTTTTGCTTTTCTTACAATTTCATCATCCATCATCGAACTAACAATTATCACTTTAATATTTGGATTTATTTTATGAATTGCTCTTGTCGCGTCAATTCCATCGCCTCCTGGCATAGTCATATCCATAGTAACTACATCCGGATTTTGTTCCGTTACAACAGTTTCTGCTTCTTGTAGTGAATTTGCACTTCCTACCACAGAAAATCCGTTTTCTGTTAGTATATTACTTATCATACCCACAGAAAACGGTGAATCGTCAACAATAACAATTTTAATTTCTTTCATAAATCACACCTACTTTACTACATATTGAATCATGCGAATTAGAACCCAAGGGAATCATTTACAAAAATCACTTCTATTCTTCCGGGAGTACTGCAATATCGTGTCATAACAACATTACAACAAATGCAATCCTTTGAAAGGCAATGGCTACAAAATCCAGTTACAGTGCATGGCGTATTTCTATTCAGTCTCACCGCATTTGGAATCGCCGCGGATTCCTCAGCTCTTGACAATGCGTCTTCACGAGTAGCAACAATTTTATTGGAACCAATAATCACAATAACTTTTCGCGGTCCAAAGCATAGCGCTGCAACCCGATTACTTGTGCCGTCAATATTTACCAGTTCGCCTTCCATGGTAACCGCATTGGAACTCATCAGAAAAACATCAGCTAACAACGATTGACGTTTCCTTTCTGTTGACTCTAGAAGGTCATTTGTGGCATATGGATCAATTATGGTTACAGTTCTTTCTTTTAACGCGTCTTTTATCCCTAATTGATTTATCGTAGCTGAACCACCCCACGACACAAGCTGATTGTCCTGAATCAAAGATAATGCCATTTTGGCAGCATCTTCTTTTGTTTCACAATAATGACTCTGAAAGCCGCGTTTTTCCATATTTTTCATCACAGTTGTTATTTTTAACTGACTTGCCTTTTTGATGTTCTGCATCATATGGCTCCTTTTCCATTATTTTTTCATATACTTCTTATCATATTTCTATTTTGTATATCCTCTATATTATCATTGTTTTACTTTTTTTTAAATGATTCTTTTGTTATTTTACCAATGAAAAATAAACTCTAAGTTCTTGGTTTTTAAATATTAAGGTTTATCTACCACTAATATGTAGTCATTAAACAAAAAAGACCCGTAAAATCGGGTCTTTTCTTTGTTTTTGTTTGCTATCGTTTTATCACTAATTACTCAATGATTTTTGTTACAACTCCAGCTCCAACTGTTCTTCCACCTTCTCTGATCGCGAATCTTAATCCTTCTTCGATCGCAATTGGGTTGATTAGTTCAATTGTCATCTGAATGTCATCTCCAGGCATACACATTTCTACGCCTTCTGGTAAGTTCAGGCTTCCTGTGATGTCTGTTGTTCTGAAATAGAACTGTGGTCTATATCCGTTAAAGAACGGTGTATGTCTTCCGCCTTCTTCCTTCTTCAGTACGTATACCTGGGAAGAAAACTTTGTGTGCGGGTGAATGCTTCCTGGTTTTGCAAGTACCTGACCTCTTTCGATGTCTGTTCTTTGCACACCTCTAAGAAGTGCTCCAATATTGTCTCCTGCTTGAGCTTGATCTAGAAGCTTTCTGAACATTTCTACGCCTGTTACGACTACTTTTCTTGACGCTTCTGCGATTCCTACGATTTCTACTTCGTCAGATACTGTCAGGATTCCTCTTTCGACTCTTCCTGTTGCTACTGTTCCTCTTCCTGTGATAGAGAATACATCTTCTACTGGCATCAAGAATGGTTTGTCTGTTGCTCTTTCTGGCTCTGGAATGTATGTATCTACTGCATCAAACAGTTCTACTATCTTATCTCCCCATGGGCCTTCTGGATTGTTTAATGCTTCCAATGCAGATCCTCTGATGATTGGTGTATCATCTCCTGGGAATTCGTACATGTCTAGCAATTCTCTTACTTCCATTTCTACTAGGTCTAGTAGTTCGTCGTCATCTACCATGTCACATTTGTTTAAGAATACCAGGATATATGGTACTCCTACCTGTCTTGAAAGCAAGATATGCTCTCTTGTCTGTGGCATTGGACCATCTGTTGCTGCTACTACAAGAATCGCTCCGTCCATCTGTGCTGCTCCTGTAATCATGTTCTTTACATAGTCAGCATGTCCCGGGCAGTCTACGTGCGCATAGTGTCTGTTTGGTGTTTCATACTCTACGTGCGCTGTAGCAATTGTGATTCCTCTTTCTCTTTCTTCTGGTGCTTTATCGATCTGGTCGAATGCTACCATCTGTCCAAGTCCGTATCTTTGGAATAATGTCTTTGTGATTGCTGCTGTCAATGTTGTCTTACCATGGTCTACGTGACCAATTGTCCCGATATTTACATGGGGCTTGTTTCTCTCAAATTTAGCTTTTGCCATTTTTGTAATCCTCCATAAAAATTTTATATTTCGTTATTTACCTATCTTTTCTAATAAGCTGTCAGGCATCTTTTCGAAATGGTCGAACTGCATAACATACACACCTCGTCCTTGTGTTCTGGATCTTAAGTCTGTTGCATAACCGAACATTTCAGAAAGAGGTACAAACCCTCTAACTGCAACAGCACCAGAGTGCATGTCCGTCCCTTCGATTCTGCCTCTTCTGGAACTGATATCTCCAATTACATCTCCCATATAATCTTCTGGAACTGTAACTTCGATTTTGAAAATCGGTTCTAGTAGCACAGGTTTTGCTTTTTTCGCAGCTTCTCTGAACGCCATAGATGCCGCAATTTTAAACGCCATTTCAGATGAGTCAACTTCATGGTAAGAACCATCATACAATTCAACACCAACGTCAACAACCTGATAACCTGCAAGAGGACCATTTTGCATTGCTTCACGGATACCTTCATCAATCTTGCCGATGTATTCTTTTGGAATCGCACCACCAACGATTGCATTCTTGAATTCATATCCTGCGCCTGGCTCTCTTGGAGCAATTCTAATCTTAACGTGACCGTACTGTCCTCGTCCACCAGACTGTTTTGCGTATTTGTGATCCACATCAGCATTGCCAGAAATCGTTTCTTTATAAGAAACTTGTGGCTTACCAACATTGGCTTCTACTTTGAATTCTCTGAGCAGTCTATCAACGATGATTTCTAGGTGAAGTTCACCCATTCCAGCGATAATCGTTTGTCCAGTTTCTTCGTTTGTATATGTTTTAAATGTTGGATCTTCTTCAGCGAGCTTCGCTAAAGCCATACCCATTTTTTCTTGACCTGCCTTTGTTTTTGGCTCAATTGCAATTTCAATTACTGGGTCCGGAAACTCCATAGACTCAAGAATGATTGCGTTCTTTTCATCACAAAGAGTATCTCCAGTTGTTGTATCTTTCAATCCTACAGCAGCAGCAATATCGCCAGAATAAACCACTTCGATTTCTTCTCTTCTATTTGCATGCATCTGAAGAATTCTTCCGATTCTTTCTTTCTTATCCTTTGTAGAGTTATATACATAGGATCCAGAGCTTAAGCTACCAGAATAAACTCGGAAAAACGCAAGCTTACCAACGAATGGGTCTGCCATGATTTTAAATGCAAGCGCAGAAAACGGACCTTTGTCATCTGCAGGTCTTTCTTCTACAACTTCGCTGTCTGGAAGAACACCTTTGATTGCAGGAATATCAATTGGAGATGGCAGATAATCAATAACTGCATCCAGAAGCATCTGAACGCCTTTATTTTTATATGCCGAACCACAAATAACAGGAATCATTTTTCCTTCGATAGTCATTGCTCTAACTGCCGCTTTAATTTCTGAAACTGAAAGCTCTTCTCCATCCAGATACTTCATTAAAAGTTCTTCATCAGATTCTGCCACAGCTTCCATTAGGTTGTGTCGCCACTCTTCTGCATCTGCTTTTAAGTCTTCTGGAATATCTACAGTCTCAATTTCTTTTCCCAAATCGTCTTTATAGATTTCAGCTTTCATGTTTACCAAATCAATGATACCTTTGAAAACATCTTCTTTTCCAATTGGCAACTGAATTGGTACTGCATTTGCCTTCAGACGATCTTTTACCATATTCACAACACGGTAAAAGTCTGCACCCATGATATCCATTTTATTAACAAATATCATTCTTGGTACTCCGTATTTTTCAGCCTGTCTCCATACAGTTTCAGACTGAGGTTCAACACCGCCTTTTGCGCAAAGAACAGTAACTGCTCCGTCTAGAACGCGTAGGGATCTTTCAACTTCAACGGTAAAGTCTACGTGTCCTGGTGTGTCAATGATATTAATTCTAGTATCTTTCCATTGCGCCGTTGTAGCAGCTGAGGTAATAGTGATACCTCTCTCCTGCTCCTGTTCCATCCAGTCCATAGTAGCTGCGCCTTCATGAACTTCGCCAAGCTTATGAGTTTTACCAGTGTAGAACAAAATTCTCTCAGTTGTTGTGGTCTTTCCAGCATCTATATGTGCCATAATACCAATATTTCTTGTTTTTTCAAGCGGGAATTGTCTAGGCATACTAGAAACCTCCTTTCTGCTTCTTTCGAATAACCTGATTTAACATGAACAAAATTACCACCTGTAATGTGCAAACGCTCTGTTTGCATCAGCCATTTTGTGAGTATCATCCTTTTTCTTAACAGATGCACCAGTATTGTTTGACGCATCCATAAGCTCTTTCGCAAGACGTTCTGCCATCGTTTTTTCGCCTCTAAGTCTTGTGTATTTTGTGAGCCATCTGATACCTAATGTCTGTCTTCTTTCTGCCCGAACTTCTATAGGTACTTGGTAGTTTGCTCCACCAACACGGCGAGCTTTTACTTCAAGCACTGGCATGATATTGTTCATTGCTTTTTCAAATACTTCCAGAGGATCTCCTCCAGTATTGTTTTTAATTGTTTCTAGCGCATCATATACGATTGACTGCGCAACTCCCTTTTTTCCGTCTAGCATAATGCTGTTGATTAATTTTGCTACAACAACACTTCCATAAACCGGATCAGGAAGCACTTCTCTTTTTGGTACATTACCTTTTCTTGGCACTTCTCTTCCCTCCTTACAATTGGATTTCCAATGGCTTTAAACGCCATTGAAAATCTGCATATGCCGTCCATATGCTGCTCGGTACTCGACTTTCTTTCAAAAGCCGCGGTGCACATGATAAATATATATCAAGGGCACAAAAATTCACCCAATTTGAATCTCAAATTGCTGCGTATATTTCCCGATTATTTTGCTGCTTTTGGTCTCTTTGCTCCATATTTGGAACGAGCCTGATTTCTCTTAGCTACGCCAGCAGTATCTAGAGTTCCTCTAACGATATGATATCTCACACCTGGGAGGTCCTTAACTCTTCCGCCTCTGATCAAAACAACACTATGTTCCTGAAGATTGTGACCAATACCAGGAATATAAGCGGTTACTTCGATACCATTAGAAAGACGTACTCTCGCAACTTTTCTAAGAGCTGAGTTTGGTTTCTTAGGAGTAACAGTCTTTACAGAAGTACAAACGCCTCTCTTCTGAGGTGCTTTTGTATCGGTTGGAACTCTCTTAATTGAGTTTAACCCTTTTAATAAAGCTGGGGACGTTGACTTTTTGATTGCACTTGTTCTTCCTGCGCGAACCAACTGATTAATTGTAGGCATTCCTTATTTTCTCCTTTCCTTGTCTTGTGCTTATGCACAATAACTGATATTTTAAGCATATTAGCTCAAAACCAACGCAAAGTATATCATAAGATGATTCTAAATGTCAATTCATTTCTGCACTATTCAATCTCTATGATTTCTGATAGTTCGGTCATATCAGACATATCTGCTAGATTTTCCATGTCAGATACTCTTAAAACCGCTTCTTCGAAATCGTCATATTCATCTTCATCTGACGGAACCTTGAACGACTCCATTAACTCAGTATTAATGCCATAATCGACAGTAATATTTTTGTATTTTTTCATTCCTGTACCTGCTGGAATTAGCTTACCAATAATTACATTTTCTTTTAATCCTAGCAGTTTATCCTTCTTCCCTTTAATTGCCGCATCTGTTAGCACACGTGTGGTTTCTTGGAAGGAAGCAGCAGATAAGAACGAATTTGTTGCCAACGATGCTTTCGTGATACCGAGAAGTATTCGTTTCCCATTCGCTGGTTCACCGCCTTCTTCAGCAGCAGCATTATTTGCATCTTCTAATTCAAACTTACTATAAAGTCCACCAGGCAGTAATGTGGTATCTCCCGCATCTTCAATTTTGAACTTAGAAAGCATCTGACTCACAATAACTTCCACGTGTTTGTCATTGATGTCTACACCTTGTTGTTTATAAACACGTTGTACTTCTTTCAGTAAGTACTGGTATACGCCTTCTACACCATTTAATCTTAAAATGTCATGAGGATTTAACGGTCCTTTTGTAATTTGACCACCAGCAAGAACATAATCACCTTCTTTGACATTTAATCTAGCGCCATAAGGGATAATATATGTTCGTTCTTCGTCTCCTCTGACTTTAACTTCTGTCTTATTATCTTTTCGACTCTCAATAGCAACTACTGTTCCGTCTGCTTCACAAATTTCAGCCAAACCTTTTGGTTTTCTAGCTTCGAACAATTCTTCTACTCTCGGCAAACCGTGAGTGATATCGCTTCCAGCTACACCACCGGTATGGAATGTACGCATTGTTAACTGTGTACCTGGCTCACCGATTGATTGTGCCGCTGTGATACCAACAGCTTCTCCAATATTAACGTTTTCTCCCGTTGCAAGATTTCTTCCATAACATTTTGCACAAATGCCATAAACGCTATGGCAAGTCATTACAGATCGAATTGCAACCGACTCAATACCGCAAGCTTCGATTTCTTCGGCAGCTGCTTCTAAGATTTCTTTACCCTGCTCAACGATAAGTCTTCCGTTTTTAGGGTTTACAATGTCTGTTAAAGAAGTTCTACCAATGATACGAAGTTTCAATGGCTCGATGATCTCTTTGCCATCGGTAAATGCTTTTACTTCAATACCTTCATCAGTTCCGCAATCTACCTCTCGGACGATTACGTTATGGCTAACATCAACAAGTCTTCTTGTTAAGTAACCGGAGTCCGCTGTACGAAGCGCGGTATCAGCAAGGCCTTTTCTTGCACCGTTTGTGGAAATAAAGTATTCCAAAACCGACAGTCCTTCACGGAAATTGGACTTGATTGGAATTTCGATAGTCTGGCCTGACGCATTTGCCATCAGTCCACGCATACCACCAACCTGCTTAATCTGGCTCTTACTTCCTCGGGCTCCAGAATGGGCCATGATAAACAAATTGTTCAGAGGATGAAGTGACTTCATCAACTCATCTGCAATATCATCTGTAGCTTCATTCCATGTATCAATTACTCTTTCATATCTTTCATTGTCAGACATCAATCCTCTACGGTAAGCGGTTTCATACTTTTCTACTTTCTTTTCTGCCTCCGCTAGGATTTCAGGCTTCTTAGCCGGAATTTCCATGTCAGATACGCTAATGGTAATCGCTCCGATTGTAGAATAATGGAATCCCATTTCTTTAATGTTGTCTAGCATAATTGCAGTATCTGTGTTGCCATGTGTTCTATAACACTTATCGATAATCTGACCTAATTTTTTCTTGTCACAAAGGAAATCTATTTCTAATGAATATCGATCCACTTCACGATCTACATAACCAAGATCTTGAGGAATTCTTTCATTGAAGATAAATCTTCCAACAGTGGACTCAATCAGTTTTCCTCTTGTGTCTCCCTCAATATATCTTCTTACCTTTACTCTAGCATGCAACCCAACAACACCATTTCTGTATGCCATCAACATTTCATCAAAGTCAGTAAATATTTTACCGTCTCCCTTTTCAGCAGCCGTGCTTCTGTCGTCAATACCAGGATGTGTTAAATAATAACTTCCCAATATCATATCCTGCGTAGGCGTCGTAATAGGAGATCCATCTTTTGGAGCCAAAATATTGTTTACAGAAAGCATTAAAAATCTTGCTTCTGCTTGCGCTTCAACTGAAAGTGGCACATGTACCGCCATCTGATCTCCATCAAAGTCAGCATTATAAGCCGTACATACGAGCGGATGCAGTTTAATCGCTTTTCCCTCTACCAAAACTGGTTCAAATGCTTGAATTCCTAATCTATGTAGTGTAGGAGCACGATTCAATAATACAGGGTGCTCCTTAATCACTTCATCAAGAACGTCCCAAACCTCTGGTCTAACTTTCTCAACCATTCGCTTTGCACTCTTGATGTTATGAGAATGCCCTTTTTGAACTAATTTTTTCATGATAAATGGCTTAAATAATTCTAATGCCATTTTTTTCGGCAGACCACACTGATAGAACTTTAGCTCAGGTCCTACAACGATTACAGATCGTCCTGAATAGTCAACACGCTTGCCCAGCAAATTCTGTCGAAAACGTCCCTGCTTACCTTTTAGCATATCAGAAAGAGACTTCAGAGGTCTACTTCCTGGTCCCGTTACAGGTCTTCCTCTTCTGCCATTATCAATTAACGCATCCACCGCTTCTTGAAGCATTCTCTTTTCATTTCGAACAATGATATCTGGTGCTCCAAGGTCAAGCAATCTTTTGAGACGGTTGTTTCTATTGATTACTCTTCGATATAAGTCATTTAAGTCGGAGGTTGCAAATCTGCCACCATCCAACTGAACCATCGGTCTTAAATCTGGAGGAATAACAGGAATGACTTCCATAATCATCCATTCAGGCTTGTTTTCAGAAAGTCTCAACGCTTCAATTACTTCAAGTCTTCTTACAATTCTAATTTTCTTCTGACCAGAACTATCTCTCAGCTTCTTTCGCATATCATCAGAAAGGGCCACTAAATCAATATGAGACAACAAATCTCTAATGGCTTCAGCACCCATTGCGGCTTTGAATCCACTACCGAATTTGTCTTTTGCTTCTCGGTATTGTTGCTCTGTCAGAATTTCTTTATATCCCAAACCGGAATTGCCAGGTTCTGTGACGATATATGCGGCAAAGTACAAAACTTTTTCTAAATTTCTTGGAGAGATGTCCAGCACCAACCCCATTCTGCTTGGAATGCCTTTAAAGTACCAAATATGAGATACTGGTGCAGCCAATTCAATATGGCCCATCCGTTCTCTTCTTACTTTTGCTTTCGTTACTTCTACTCCACAACGATCGCAGACAATCCCTTTGTAGCGAATTCTTTTGTACTTACCACAATGGCACTCCCAGTCTTTCGTAGGACCAAAGATTTTTTCACAGAACAAGCCTTCTTTTTCAGGTTTTAGTGTTCTATAGTTAATGGTTTCAGGTTTTTTTACTTCTCCTTTGGACCAGCTTCTGATTTTGTCTGTTGATGCCAAACTGATTTGCAGTGCTTCAAAATTATTTAATTCGTACAAGGAGCTTCTCCCCCTTTCTATAATTCATCATTGAAATCTTCGTCAATCAAGTCCATGTCCATTTCTTCATCGTCAACTTCTTCATCTACGATTTCTTCTGTGAAGCCGCCTTCTTCTTCAAAGAATTCACCTTCATCCGCAATGGCTTCAATATCAATAATACTCTCTAGCCCAGTAACGCCATCTAAATCCGCAGATTCTTTAATTTCTATTTCTTCATTGTCATCGGTTAGAACTTTTACATCAAGGCCCAAACTTTGCATTTCTTTAATCAAAACCTTGAAGGATTCCGGAATTCCTGGTTCCGGAATGTTTTCACCTTTCACAATTGCTTCATATGTCTTAACACGGCCAACAACATCGTCCGATTTTACAGTCAAAATTTCCTGTAATGTATATGCCGCACCATATGCCTCCAGTGCCCATACTTCCATCTCTCCAAAACGTTGTCCACCAAATTGGGCTTTCCCTCCCAATGGCTGCTGGGTGACTAAGGAGTATGGTCCAGTGCTTCTTGCGTGAATCTTGTCATCAACCAAATGATGCAGTTTCAACATGTACATGTATCCGACCGTAACTGGGTTATCAAAAGGTTCTCCGGTTCGTCCATCTCTCAAAATCAGTTTTCCGCTCTTCGGATAACCTGATTGCTCTAACAAATTAACGATATCCTGTTCACTAGCTCCATCAAATACAGGCGTTGCGATATGCCAGCCATTATATTTTGCAGCAAGGCCCAAATGAGTTTCCAATACCTGCCCTACGTTCATTCGGGAAGGTACCCCCAGCGGATTCAACATGACCTGAAGAGGCACTCCATTATCCATAAACGGCATGTCTTCTTCTGGCAATATTCTGGAAATAACACCTTTATTTCCATGTCGACCAGCCATCTTATCTCCAACGCTTATTTTTCGCTTTGTTGCAATATAACATCTTACCAGTTTATTGACACCTGGAGGAAGTTCATCGCCATTCTCTCTAGAGAAAATCTTTACGTCTACTACAATTCCAGCTTCACCATGTGGCACTCGCAAAGAAGTATCTCTTACTTCGCGAGCTTTTTCACCGAAAATTGCTCTAAGCAAACGTTCTTCTGCTGTCAATTCAGTTTCTCCTTTTGGAGTAACCTTTCCTACTAAGATATCGGAAGAGCTTACTTCAGCTCCAATACGAATAATCCCCTCTTCATCTAAATCTCTTAGGGCATCTTCTCCAACATTTGGAATATCTCTTGTGATTTCCTCAGGTCCTAGTTTTGTATCTCGGGCTTCCGCTTCGTATTCTTCAATATGAAGAGATGTCAAAGCATCTTCCATAATTAGTCTTTCATTTAGGATGATAGCATCCTCGTAATTATAACCTTCCCAAGTCATAAATCCAATTAATAGGTTCTTTCCTAACGCAACTTCCCCTTTATCGGTTGAAGGACCATCCGCAATAACTTCGCCTTGCTCGATAAACTCATTTTTGCTGACAATCGGTCGTTGATTGATACACGTGCCTTGGTTAGAACGTTTAAATTTAAGCATCTTATACTCATCAACGCCCTTGCCGTCGGCCCTACGTATTTTAATTTTTGTAGCATCAACAAACTCTACGTTTCCTGCATTTTTTGCAAGAAGTACAACACCTGAGTCTCTTGCTGCGGTATATTCCATTCCAGTTCCAACAATTGGGGCATCTGTAATCAGCAGCGGAACAGCCTGACGTTGCATGTTGGATCCCATGAGCGCTCGGTTTGCATCATCGTTTTCTAAGAACGGAATCATTGCTGTAGCAACGGATACAACCTGCTTTGGAGATACATCCATGTAGTCAATTAAATCTCTTGGTACCAAGTCAATCTCTCCACCAGCGCCTCTGGATGCCACTCGGTGATTCACAAAATGACCTTCCGAATCAAGCGGTTCATTTGCCTGTGCAATAATCAGCATTTCTTCTTCATCAGCTGTCAAATAATCGATTGTTTCTGTTACTATACTTCTGCTCTTGTCCACTCTTCGATATGGTGCTTCAATAAATCCATATTCGTTGATTTTACCATATGTTGTTAAGGAACCAATCAAACCTATGTTCGGTCCTTCTGGAGTTTCAATTGGGCACATTCTACCATAATGAGAATGATGTACATCTCGAACTTCGAATCCGGCTCTTTCTCTAGAAAGACCTCCAGGTCCTAATGCCGACAATCTTCTTTTATGTGTTAATTCTGCTAGCGGATTCGTCTGATCCATAAACTGAGACAGCTGCGAACTTCCAAAGAATTCTTTAATCGCTGCAGTTACTGGACGAATATTCATCAATGCTTGCGGTGTGGTTACTTCAATATCCTGAATGGTCATTCGTTCTTTTACAACACGTTCCATCCTCGCCAATCCAATCCTAAATTGGTTTTGAAGCAATTCACCAACTGTTCTCAGTCTTCTATTTCCCAAATGGTCAATGTCATCCACATTTCCGATGCCATGACTTAAATTGAGAATATAGCTTACCGACGCAATGATATCATCTATAATTATATGTTTCGGTGAGAGGTTATTCTTGTTTTGCACAAGCGCTTCCTTAAGTGCTTCCTCACCTTCATTATTTTCCAAAATTTCTTTTAATACCGGATAATATACTTTTTCAGTGAGTTTTAAGCTCTCCACATTAAAGTCAACATAATCTTTAAGCTGTACAAAATTGTTTCCAATTACTTTTACAATCACAGATTCATCTTGTCTGCTGTAAGCATAAAGAAATTTCACACCGGCATTTTCTATTTGGAATCCGATTTCTCTAGAGATTTTAGTATCTTTTTCAACTAAAATTTCTCCTGTGTTCGGATCAATTACATCTTCAGCTGCAACACATCCAATAATTCTATTGGAGAGTCCCAGTTTTTTATTGTATTTATATCGTCCTACCTTTGCTAAATCATAGCGTTTTGGATCAAAAAACAAGGAATCCAAAAGAGACTTTGCACTATCAACTGTAGGTGGTTCACCTGGTCTCAGTTTTTTATAGATTTCCTTTAATCCTTCTTCATAATTTTTTGTAGGATCCTTTTCAAGGGTTTTCCGTAATCGTTCATCTTCACCGAAGATGTCTATTATTTCTTGATCTGTTGCAAATCCCAATGCACGCAATAGCGTGGTTACAGGTTGCTTTCTTGTACGATCCACACGAACGGATATGATTTCATTGGAATCCGTTTCATACTCAAGCCAAGCACCTCGGTTTGGAATAATTGTTGTAGCAAATAGTTTATTGTTTGACTTATCAACAGTCACATTATAATAAGGGCCAGGGGAACGAACCAGTTGTGTTACGACAACACGTTCAGCGCCATTATAGATAAAGGTTCCCTTTTCTGTCATTAATGGAAAATCTCCCATAAACACTTCTTGTTCTTTGACTTCTCCGGTCTCTTTATTTACAAGCCTAACTTTAACCTTCAGCGGAGCTGCATATGTTACGTCACGTTCTTTACATTCTTCCTGGTCATATTTTGGGGAGTCATTTAGCGAATAATCAATGAACTCCAACACTAAATTCCCCGCATAATCTTTTATCGGGGAAATATCTTCGAAGACCTCATGAAGCCCTTCTTTAATGAACCAATCATATGATTCAGTTTGAATTTGAATAAGATTCGGCATTGCCGCTACTTCATTTATCTTCGAGTAGCTCATTCGTGTCTTTTTACCTATTTTAACGGGATCTGGCATATTCATCACTCCTTGCATAGAAAACAAAATACTTCGCGTGGCAATGTACTATAATATCATAGTAACATCAAGTAGTCAACTATTATTTTCACAATAGAAAAAGGCGATTTTAAATGAGAATCGCCTTTTTTTACGAAATGTGATACAGAAGCCTGAAAGCGTCTCTGTATTCGGTTGTGAAGCCAGCAAACTTATTTTAATTCTACTGTTGCGCCTACTTCAGCAAGCTTTGCTTTCATTTCTTCTGCTTCTGCTTTTGCAACGCCTTCTTTGACGTTTGCTGGAGCACCATCTACTAATTCTTTTGCTTCTTTTAATCCAAGTCCAGTAATTTCTCTTACTACCTTGATAACTTTGATTTTTTCAGCACCTGCACTTGCAAGAACTACTGTGAAATCTGTTTGTTCTTCAACAGCTTCTGCAACTGCAGCACCTGCTACAGCAACTGGAGCCGCTGCGGATACTCCAAACTCTTCTTCACAAGCCTTTACAAGTTCATTCAATTCTAAAACGGTCATCGCTTTAATCGCTTCGATAATTTGATCTTTATTCATTTTAATACTCTCCTTTACAAATTTTGAGTTTTTATTTTAATTAATTATTCCGCTTTCGCTTCTGCAATTGCTTGCAATGTACGAGCAAACTTAGAAACAGGGGATTGAATGCTTCCCATAAATTTCGCAATTAGCTCTTCTCTGGACGGTAAAGATGCAATTGTTCTTACACCTTCAGCATCATAGAAGTCACCTTCAATAACACCTGCTTTAAAGTCCATTTTTTTGTATTCTTTGATAATTCCGTTCAAAACTCTTGCTGGTGCAACAGCATCATCATAACTGATTGCAAACGCACTTGGTCCTGAAAGAACATCCTTTAATGCTTCATACTTCGTGCCTTCGATTGCACGATTTACAAGAGTGTTCTTGTATACTGTGTAGTCTACATTTTCTTCACGCAGTTTTTTTCTCATTGCATCTGCTTGAGCAACCGTAATACCAATATAATCAATTACCACCGCAGATTGCGCTCTTTCCAGCTTGTCTTTGATTTCATCAATGACTGCCTGTTTTTCTTGTAGATGTTCAACTGACATTTTCGTTCTCCTCTCCCGTCTCACTTGGTGAGACGATTTTGATTGATTGTCATTCATTAAAAAAGAGCCTTCCCAGCTCGCAGACAGAAAGGCTCATAAATTAATCTATTTATGATATACCTCGGCAGGAAATTAAGCTTGCGCACCTGCTGTCTACGGCTAGTATTCAATTTCGTAATGATTAGTAAGTTATTTTAAGCGGGTTAACCTTGATTCCAGGTCCCATGGTTGCAGCAACAGTAACACTCTTTAGGTACTGTCCTTTTGCAGCTGCTGGCTTAGCTTTAACAACAGCTTCTAGCAAAGCATTGAAGTTATCAGCAAGCTTTTCTGCACCAAAAGAAACTTTTCCGATTGGCGTATGAATAATATTTGTCTTATCAAGACGATATTCAACTTTTCCGGCTTTAATTTCCTGTAATGCTTTTTCTACATCCATTGTTACAGTTCCTGATTTTGGATTTGGCATCAGTCCTTTTGGTCCTAAAACCTTTCCCAAGCGACCTACTACGCCCATCATATCAGGTGTTGCAACTACTACATCAAAGTCAAACCAGTTTTCTGTCTGAATCTTTGTGGCCATATCTTCTGCGCCTACATAATCAGCTCCTGCAGCTTCTGCTTCAGCAGCTTTTGGTCCTTTCGCAAATACTAGCACTTTCTTTGTTTTACCAGTACCGTGCGGTAGTACGATAGCGCCTCTGACCTGTTGGTCTGCATGTCGTCCATCTACACCTAATTTAATATGGACTTCGACTGTTTCATCAAATTTTGCTTTGGCAGTTTGTCCTACCAATGCCAGTGCTTCAGTTACTTCATAAAGCGCTGCTCTGTCAACTAATTTAGCTGACTCTTTGTAGATTTTACCTCTTTTAGGCATTTCTTTACCTCCTTGTGGTACAAACGGCTATGCCTCCCACGTCATTAATCTTTGATTACGATACCCATGCTTCTTGCAGTACCTTTAATCATTTCAGTAGCACTATCAAGGTTTGCAGCATTTAAATCTGGCATCTTAACCTTAGCGATTTCTCTTGCCTGCTCAACACTCAATGTTGCAACCTTTTTCTTGTTAGGTTCTCCAGAAGCGGACTGCAAATTAGCAGCTTTTTTCAGCAGAACTGCTGCAGGCGGAGTCTTTGTTACAAAAGTGAATGATCTATCCGCATAAACTGTAATTACTACAGGGATAATCATTCCTGGCTGGTCAGCCGTTTTTGCATTAAATTGTTTACAGAAATCCATGATGTTTACACCTTTTTGTCCAAGAGCTGGACCAACTGGTGGTGCAGGTGTTGCATTTCCTGCAGGAATCTGCAATTTAATTAATCCTTCAACTTTTTTAGCCATTATTATAGGTCTCCTTTCTCTGCTCATGGCAGTGATTTCTGGCTTCTATAAGCACGATGTAAACTACATTTGTCGTCTACATTTTGATGATATGCTACGCATATTGTTTCAGACAAAATTGATTTATATCTTGTCTACTTGCCCAAATTCCAATTCTACTGGAGTGTCACGTCCAAACATAGATATTCTGACTTTCAATGTTTGTCGATCCATATTGACTTCTTCCACAACTCCCATAAAACTTTCAAATGGTCCATTAATTACTTTGACGCTATCACCAGGTTCAATATCTAACTGAATGTAGATTTTCTCGATACCCATGCGCCTTACTTCTTCGTCGCTAAGAGGTATTGGTTCGGAACCGTGGCCAACAAATCCAGTTACACCTTGTGTATTTCTTACAAGATACCAAGACTCATTGGTAACAATCATTTTTACAATGACATAACCTGGGAACATTTTTCTTGTCTTAACTTTACGTTGACCGTTTTTGATTTCCACGTGATCCTCGGTAGGCACCACAATATTGAGGACTAAATCCTGCATGCCTCTGTTCTCAACGATTTTTTCAATATTCACTTTTACCTTGTTTTCATGTCCCGAATAGGTGTGGACTACATACCATTTTGCTTTTTTCGACTTATCACCAACGATGTCTTCTTCTCGTTCCGGGGTCTCATCAACAAACTCATCTTCTTGAATTTCTTCCTTTAAAATCAGTTCATCTTCCTCGCCATGCGCGAGTTCTTCGACCACTTCTGGTTCTTCGACAATGGTTGCTCCGTCTACATATCCTTCGGTATCTTCATCAAATTCATCCAGTTCATAATCATCAAGCTCTTCGAATTGTTCGAATTCATCGTTTTTTTTACTCTTGGCCATTTGTGCCTTCCTTTATTACTTATTACTTCATTAGAAACTAATGTTTAGTACATACTTCAGGGAAGCTAGGAACGCGGAGTCAACCAGCCAGATTCCCAGTCCTAAAATAACACAAGTAAACAGAACCAACCCAGTATACGAAACAAGTTCTTTTCTTGTTGGCCATACTACCTTTTTCATTTCAGTCCTAATGCCTTTGAAGTACTCAGTTAAACTAGCTCTCTGTTTTTTGTTCGCAGCCGCAGCAGGAACAGGCTTCTTTGTTTTTTCCTTATCCATCTTGATCACATCCCTTATTTAGTTTCTTTGTGAACAGTGTGTTTTTTGCAGAATTTGCAATACTTTGTGAACTCCAAACGATCAGGATCGTTTTTCTTGTTCTTAGTAGTATTGTAGTTTCTTTGCTTGCAGTCAGTACAAGCCAATGTTACTCTTACTCTCATGATTGTCCTCCATTTAATTCAAAATTCGAAGCCCTATGCAAGCTTCGTCTTTTATGTTAATATTCCAATGTTTATGACATAAATTACACGATTATATCATGTTCTACCTTAAAGTCGCTTAATTAAGTTATCATATATTTCCGAGACTGTCAATACCATTTTAATGATTCCTCTTTTGTTTATTGCCTCCCGAAAAGAATCGTAGAACTCCTTTTCGTTCACCTTCTTTGATGTTCATCGCTCCACTAGATCGCTTTTGTTTCTGTAGTTTTCGCTCTACATCTTTCAGCATGGCCTCTTCCTCCTTAGTCAGCCCACCTGTTCTTCTGAAATTCTTGAGTGTGTCAACTTTACCCTTTACCATCCTTTCAACAATCCCCTGTAGTGTTTCTTCCGTTTTGAGGTCGAATAAATATTTACGCTCTTCCATTTCATCAGAAACACCAATTACATATGATCGTGATGGCGTTTCGCTCAACTCAATGGTAAGCAGCAACCATCCTTTTTCATGGAGCATTTTTTGCAACTGATCTTTGAAATAGATGCATATGTTTTCCAGCGTAGGGTTTATTGTTGTGAAAGGTGGAATTGCATTAATAACTACATCTTGGTATTCAGATAAAAAGCCTTCACACATTTTTTCAACTTCCGTAAACATGACAAAATTATCGGATATTTTCATTACATTCAAAATGACTTCCCATGTATGTGGGTGATTCTGACCCATCTCACCAGACAAGTAGATTGAGTGGCTCGCATTGAAGTAAAATTTGAAACGATACTGGGAATGTTGCACTCATTACCACCCTTTCTTCTTTACCAATATAAACAAATATTTGCGCATATAGTACATTGCAAAAAAGGGGATTGCAATAGAAACGCATTTGCTGAGTAGAATCCTTGAATCTAAAGAGTATGTAGGGAACAAATAGTGATATGAAACAAAAATAAGCCAATTCGCAAAACCCAAGCCAAACAAAAAGGTCCCTAAATACACAATAAATCCAGCAACACTATAATCCGTTTGAAAAACAGATTTTGAAGCCAACAAATAGTGTACCACAAAACCAGCAACCACACCAATTGTATTTGCTACTACAAGTGATGCAGCATCAAATCGAACAAAAGCCCAAACAATAGCTGTATCAATGACGGTAACGATTACTGAATATAGAAAATAATTGATAATCGCCAATTTATTTTTTAACCAGTCCTTCATAAAATCCATTATTTTCTCGTAGTTCCCCCTCCGATATACATCTCCATAGCTCTCACAAATTCCTTGACCAAATATGGTTCAAACTGTCCATTGCTTAAATTTTGGAGTTCCGATAATGCTTCCTCTTTCGTTTTAGTTCTAGAATAAACACTTGTATTGGTCATCGCATCATAGCTATCTATAATATGAATAATTCTTGCATTGAGAGAAATTTCTTCGCCACGTAATCCTGCAGGGTACCCAGAACCATCATATGCTTCATGATGCTGCAGAATATCAAACGCAACATCATCCAAAAATGGAATCGCTTTCACTATGTTGTACCCTAATTCTGAATGGCGACGAATCAATTCTCGTTCGTGGTCTGCTAAGGCCTCTTTTTTATTCAAAATACTGTCAGGTATTCCAATTTTTCCAACATCATGCAATTGTGCAGCAACAGCTAACCGCGAAAGCTCTGACGGCGCCATTCCAAGATGTCTTCCAAATCTCACGGCAGTCTCTCTCAGTCGATCACTATGAGCAACTGTCTCTTTTGAATAGGCATTGAGCGTTGCCATAAGCATAGAAATAATACTATTGGTATTACTATTCACATCCAGCAATTTTTCTAAAATCAAATTTTTTCTTGCTGCTTCCAAAACCAAAAAAATATTTGCTTGGTTCGGATGCATCTGCGACACTCCTACTGATAGGGTTAAATCAGAATTATCCAAGTTTGCAAACTGACGCTTAACATTTTTTGCAGTACCATATGCTTCTGATTCTTTTGTTCCCGTCATCAATATGGTAAACTCACTGCTGCCAGTTCTTGCCACAACATCGGTATCAATACAAACGTTATGCAAAATTTTTGCAGTCTGCTCTAAGAGCATATCTCCCGTCCCATAGCCTTCCATGGCATTGAGCTGCCCTAGTCCATTAATGTCAATAATCACAACACTCACCGGCATAATTAAGTCATGATCCAATCGAGAAAGAAGATTATCAAAGAATTTTCCATTGTATAGCTTCGTTAGATTATCGTAAACGCTTGCATTTTGAACGGCCTCATTTTTGGTAACAAGTTGGCGATTTAATTCTTGTATTTTCAAATTTTTATCAACAATGCTTTGATTAAACCGGTCAGCGTCTCTGTGATTCCTAAAAATACTTAGACATAACAACAAAGAAAAAATGATAATATCGAGACTTACCAGGACAGAAAATGTGAGTAGATATAAGATATGTTCATTTACTCTTGAGGAAGTCATAACATAAGACTCAGCCGTTGACATCCCTAGATAGTATTTCTTTCCCGCAACAGTAAAATATCTTAAAGAAACAATTTCAGTTCCCGATTCAGAGTCTTTCGCAAATAGGATTGAGCCATTTTTATCCTGCAGTATCAGCTCTTCAAACAAATCGGTAGAAGATCCACCCTCTACTTTCCAGTATTGGATTAATTGTAATAGAGTTTTTCCTTCAACCGTTAAAGTTTCCTTGTCGTTCTTCTCAAAGATAACCCCATCCGAGCTGTAGAAAAACCAGTATTTGCTTCCAGAGGTTTCTGCAGTCTTTAGTATCGTCTTCACTGCATTTCTCTCCGCATCGGAGATTGTGATTCCCTCTTGATTGATAGAAGTCTCCAAAAATTCCTGAACATCAGAAGTCACTTGGGCCACAAGAATTTCCTGATTTGCACGGTATGATTCTAAAATACTATTTTTATATTTATGGGATTCTTGAAAGATATATCCCCAACCAACTAAAACCAATGCTATTGTTAAAATAATAATAGCAGCAAGTTGAATTTTATAGTTCACTTTTGTTTTAACGTTATTATTGCCTTTTATTTTTTTTGGCATATAGGCACCGTCCTATTTGATAATTTTATAATTCAGCTTGGTCTACTTGAAGAAATTTACAAATACAAGAGTAACCTTTCCTAAGTTTCGCAGATATTATATCATAATACAGCATAAATGAAAAAAGTACAAGCAACCCTATTGCCGAAATAACATATCCAACCATACCATATATCGTCAAACCATAGTGAAAGGTTACTTGATGTTTTCCTGCCGGCAAGTTCAGAAGTATAAAGTTTTCCCTCTCTTCCACATCAATTTTCTCACCATCTAAAGTAGCAGTCCACCTTGGAGAATAGGTCACGCTCACCGTAACTTTCTCTGATTGATTTGTGTCATAGGAAAAACCAAAACTCTTATAGTTCCAATGTATTTTACTTCCGTCAAATCTCTCTGGCCAATAATTTTTTGTCACCCCATAGGTATCAAATATATCTAGAAAGAGGTTTTTAATTGGCTCACTACACTCTGGATAGATCTCGTTTACTGGCATACCAAGATTCCTTGTATAGGAAGCTTTTAAATACTGGCTCAAATGATTTCCAACGAAAAGAACCTTCCCATTGCCAACTTTTTTCGCACCAACAATATCATTTACAACTCTTCCATCATTTTGAGCCAATCGATAATACACTTCATCTAGACCCAGGAGCCCCCTCCCATATTCTAATCCTTTTTCCATGTTAATCGTCTGTACTTTTTGAAAAGGAGATGAATCAACCACTTCTATTTTAGGAGATTCCTCTATTTTTACATTGGCAGCCACTACATCAAACAATGAAATATTTTTGATGCTTACTGGTTCAATGATTACGATAATTCCACGCTCGACCAATTCCTCAACCTTATTTTCTATCTCTTTTTTCTCTTTCAAAGTATTAAAAGTAGGCTCACAAAGATAGACCAAACGATATTGTTCTAATTCATCCAACGGACAATTTAATATGTTTTGTCTGTTTTCCCAAACTAAAAATGGAAATTCAATTGCTACACCCGCTGAGGCTTGTCCTATCACGAGGGCATTTCTACTATCCTTCAAAAGGTAGGATGAAGGATCATTACTTTTGTAAAATGTATTATCGAATCTTTTTGTAACAAAATCAAAATGGTATTTTTTATTTAGCGCCTCCACCACTGTTCCTTGTTTCTTCCCAACCAAGAGATACCTTGTATTTTCATATGCAAGGCTTTTGGCTACATAGTCTGCATTACCACTTACCAGTGCAACAGAATAATTCCAAATCCTTTGATTATGAGGACTTCCCTCTATGTTCCATCCATCTGTAATATTAAAACCATATGTTATCGGGAAATAGGTTTCCGAACAATCAACAGACGCAACAAAACCATACCTTCCTTTGTCAAAGCTCCCAACATCTGCTTCTGAAGCAATTTGAGTTTGATTGAAATCTCGATCCGTTTTCTGTTGATATGTCTCAATATATGACGCCATTGATCCAACTGCAACAAAGAATAAGGCTAAGCAAATCCCAAATGAAACAATTTTTAAAATTCTACCAGCAAAGCTAGCATACCAAACAATTTTATAAAAAAGATAGGAACACAAAATTGCACCAGATGTAGCCGTAAGGTTTAAAATACGACCAGTAACCAACGTCTTTGCCATTGGTATATGTTCAAACATTGGTATATGAAGCCCAAATGAAAAAACAAATGTCGTAATCGAGATTAAAATTAAGATACCAATCAGATTGCCGTCCTCAGTTCCTAATTTTCGAAATAAAAGCTGAAGAATATACATACCAATGGACATTAAAACACCAATGGAAACAGGTATCGCAAATATAAACCAACCACTTTTCATATTTAAATACCACTCAAGTGTTGCTGTATGTTGTTCTACTGCTTCACCTAACAAGTATGGAATCCCCGGATTTTCTAGCCCCGTAACTCCAACTAGTGACCAGAACACCGTTATAACTCCTGCCAATACGACAGAAAGCCCCAATACAAGATAGTTGAAAAATGGTATTTGTTTCAATATTACCATAATAAACAGAGAAAAAAAGATACATAGGCAATTCATATATGCAGTATTTGGATGTCCTAAAATCAGCAAGACGCAAATAGCCGTAGAGAAGAAAAAATTTTTTCCAGAAGGTTTTTTGAGGAACATAAAAATCCCAACCAAATACCATGGAGTTAATGCAATAATTGGTCCTTGCGCAACCTGTCCAGCTGAGTATAGAGTCCTTAGCAGCGATGGCTGCAAACAAAACAATACAATGCCGATTAACCCACACCATGAACCGATTGATTTTCTACAAAAAAACCAAACCCCAATGCTACCAGTTAATATGGCATAAAAACAATATATTTTGTATGTTAGCATTACATTTTTTGCAACCAGCAGAATCAAGGCCATTACCCAATAAGAAAAGGGCGGATAATACTGGGTTACAACAGATCCATCGTACCAAAAGGGAAACCAAGAAGGAAATTCTCCTTTGGATATGCTTTCTGCGATAAAGCTTACCTTTGCCATGTGACCCATCGCATCAGAAGTAATAGGATATAAATCATTGGAGGCAAAAATCAAGTTATTTTGACCAATAACACATGCAAGAATTGCAACTATGAAAGCGAAAAACAGCTCCCTCCTAAATTGTATTTCTTCATCTAACTGGTTTTTCATAAAAGCTACCTACTACACTTGTCGATTTTTCTAAGTTGCATTGCTAGTGAAACGCTCTTCACGGCGGTTTTTAATACCGCCATTTTGCTTGATCCTTTTTTGTAATCGTACCGCAATTCGAAAGGTACCTCTCCAAAAACTGCACCACAACAAAAAAGTTTATAGAGAAGTTCTACCATACAAGTAAAGCCTCTCTCTTCCACAAGCTTATCCCCAAAGTGGTGTATCCCACGTTTTAAAATGTTCTTGTGGTAGAGGCGATAACCACATGTATAATCTTTCACTCCGGGCACATGAAGCAAAATGGAGAATACAGTCTTTGCCCCTTCGCTCATAAGTAATCTTAATCCCGAAACCCCTTTCACATCAGAACCATTCTGATATCTAGAAGCGATCACCACATCTCGCTTTCTTTCTACTGCTAGGTCAATCATATTGGTTACATACACTGGATCCTGGGTATTGTCGCAATCCATTAGGCACATGTATTGGCTTTCTGGGCAATGATTCACAAAATACTCCACGCCAGTTTTCACTGCGCCTCCTAGTCCCATATTGTAGGGATGATTTATCAAAGTGAAATTATCATATTTCTGTTCTAACTCCGCTGCAATTTCTTTGGTTCCATCCTGGCTGCCATCGTTTATTAAAGCAATTTCCAGCTTGAGTCCATTTTTTTCTTCTATTTTTTCACTCATTTCTTGCCAACGAGCAACCATAGATTCTACGTTAGCTTCTTCGTTGTAGGCTGGTAATACTACTGTCAATTTAGTCATTGTTAATTTTCCTCCGTAATGCTTTAATCAAACGTTTTGGTGCGTGAAAGTCATCGTTTACTTTATATTTTACAGACTGCCATTCTTCCGTCAAAGTAGTAGTTTTCCAATTACCTTCACTTTTTATACTATTGATAATTCCTGCAAATCGAATCCAAAACACAATAAAATAGAACAATGGCAAAACAAAAATGATATACCATTTTGATCTATAGTACTTTTTCACATCTTCTACCTTTGCAAGATACATCAATACATTCAAATAAAATAGGAGCATAGATATAACATAAAGCAAATACATAATCACAACAGAACCGATAACAAGGGACATAGGATAATTCATAAATACCAAAAAAACAAGCGCAAAATACCATATCATTCTCGGAAAGGCAAATGTATGGTCAAACATAAGCACACGAATCATAAAATTGGAAAAAAAGCTTGTTACAACATTGATATGTTTTTTCAAAAACATGTGTGAAACTTCTATTTCACCACGTTGCCAACGTTGTCTTTGTGTATAAAGCTTATTGTATGTTTCTATGGGATCAACAAAAAAGTATGCGTTTTCGCAAAGCCCTACCTTGCCAGTATTTACGATATTTCGCATTTGAAAAGTTACTTGGGTATCTTCTCCTACCGTAGAAGGATTGTACAACTGAGATTTTAAAATCGCAGATTTTCGAAATGCCGAAAATGCACCCGATAAGGTATACATGCTGTTCAGCTCTGATTCAAAATTTCTTCCTGCCAGAAACGCCTGACAATATTCATAAAATTCACAGCGCCTCACTAATCTCATGACAAAATTGTCTGTTTGCTCGATCATCTCTATGTCTGTTAATATCGCTCCAGTCAAAGCAGAAACATCCGGTTGCATTTCAAATCGCTCTGCAATATTCTTAATCGCATCTGGATGGAGCTTTCCATCACTATCAATGTGAATGATGTATTTCCCATGGCTATTAAACAATGCCAAATTTAAAGCCTTTGCTTTTCCCTGACTGGCATTGAGCCAGGTCATAGGCAAATCTTTGAAATCGGCTTGGCACTGTGTATATATGTCAAAGCTGTTGTCTGTGCTCCCATTGTTAATTAGCAATACATCCATTAGGTTTAGTGGATATTGGGAATTATAAACAGATTCCAAACAGGCTCTCAACGTTTCAGAAGAATTGTAAACAGGAATAATTAAGGTAATTTCGGGATAATATCCCTCTTCATACTTGCGTTTTTTCCTAAACTTCTTTTTGATGAGTATGAAAAAACCACCCAGCGCAGGTATAATCTCCATCACCAACGGGATAATAATCCAAGCCATCCAAAAAATGAACTCACTCATAATTCTATCGATCAGAATTTTCACGTCCATAACTGAAATTCCCCACTTTCTGACGGATAATATGTGATCTGGTAAACACATAAAAATATAGTATAATCGAAAAAATGTAAAATATAATTCTCCCAAAAATGGTATGAGCAAAATAAAAAATGTTATTACCAAAATAATAGATCAATGCACAAATGATAAACAACCTGAGAACATTTGCAATAAAGATTACGGTGATGCCAACACTGTTGATAATCAATTTCTCCGCAACATTATAAAGCGGAAAAAACCATAGCATACAACTGAATGCCATAATCTCAATTACACCAGAACACTCATAATCGATTGTCAAGGAAACACTCGTCGTATTCTTTGGAATAAACAAAATAGAGTATTGATAAAAAGCATCATACATATTCGTTAAGTTTCCCAGTATTCCTGTGACTGCAGTGACACCCATACTTAACGGTTGCATTACAAATGGTTGAACCCAAAGCATTAGGAAAAAGAACAACCCCACACTGCCAATGCAAAATTTAAAAAAATACAACTTGGTTCGTTCTAACACCCATAGCACATAAATCCAAACAATAAATGCTGCGATTGATAATATAAGCATATTGATTTACCCTTTATTCCACATGAATTTATTCTGTTTATAAGCAAATCTTCCAAAGGAAGCAGCAATTACAGCAATACTAATCGCAATCCCAATATACGGAGCGGTATCTGCTCCAACACTAATAATAGTTTGCTTTCCCAGTTTTCGTATTTTCATCGAGATATCAGTAATTCCATCATACTGATTTGTAATGGTTGAAAGAGGAATGCAGAATTCTGCTTCATCTTGATCTCCATTATCTGAAGTATAATAGCCCCATCCAACTGGGTCTAAGCCTTGGTACACGGTAAAGGTTTTTGTTCCTGAATATTCTGGGGTGATAACCTCTGAAATTTGGTCTAAATCTGGAAACAAATTCCAATCAGGTTCTAAAATTCCTTGCTCCGATGTGGGTAGCAAGTCGCTCATATCCTGCACAACCTCTTCCTCCGATTTTTCTTGTTCCTCATCTTGCTGAACTGGTATTTCTGTGTCCTGATTTTGGTTCTGATGGTCACTGACCTGCTCGTCTTGTTCCGATGGTTGCGGCTCTTGATTGTTCTCATTTTGATCTGGATTCATCTCGTCTACTGAGGATGCTTCATCAACAGTGGTGTCGCCTTCTTCCTTTTGTTGAGAAGGATTGTCATCCATGATGCTCGAATCCGTTTGAGGATCAAAACTACTGTCATTGCCATCTTCCACAGAGTTCTCGTTCGCCTGACTATCTTGAGTTTGGCCGTCTTGTGCCTGACCGTCTTGAGTTTGACTATCTTGAATAGGACTTCCCGGATCCTGTTGTTCTGATGAATCTGTTTCATTTTGCTTATCTTGGTTCATCTCCACAGTAGATACCGTTTTTTCATCAACAACCTTTTGATCCGCCTGGTTTACATTGGAGGTGATTTGGTTGTCAGATTCCGACTTCCCATCTACACTTGTATTCTCTTTGTTCGATTCGTTTGCAGCAGACGCCTGAGAAGCGTTTTCTCCTCCTTGATTTTGATTAGAATCATACGCTTCTGAAATTTGTCCAGAGTAAATATCCGATGCTGCCCAAAACGATTCGTCTCCCATATTAGTATAAATATTGATTGTCATATTCTTTATGACATTATTCCCTTTTTCAGAAAAAATAATATGCACATATGCATTTTCTTCATCTCGAAACAAAGCAACATGATTTATTTGGTGATTTGGTCCTCCTTGCCCATTGTATACGTCTGTATGTGGTTTATCCTCCCAATCATCATAGTATCCATCAATTACAATAGCTCCATACTCTGCATAGGAAGGAACTGCTGTTGCAATAATTAGAAGCATGATCAGAACTAATTTAAAATAACTCTTTTTCATGTTCGATACCTCTTTTCTTTATTAATGATTCTGAGAAATATTCCAAGCCCTATTAGTCCCAGAATGCTTATTAGCAATCCATTTCGCAAAAATGGGTATACCATGTGAATCTCCGTTTTCTTTTCTGTAACAAACAGCTGATTGTTTAGCTCCTCAATTTTTTGATTGCTAATAAAAACATCTTGATATGCTAGTGTTGTATTTACAACGCCACCAGGAGAATCAATCGTGATAGATTCATCCTTGACGCTAATCTTGAGTGGCACAATTTCTCTCAGTGGAAGCTGATTTGGTTCTGTTCCCAGAATCATACTCATCAGATTGACCATATTCTCATCTTCTGCATCAAGGGCGTGATAAAATATATTATATCCCAAAAAATAAATGTTATCGTCAACAGCACTTCCTAAAAAGGTCAATTGTTTGTTTCTGAACCAAGAATATCCCAAAATCTGATCCACATGCTCTAAATATACTGTGTTCCAAGACTGATCCTGGTCTTTAAACGGCTTGGAATCATAAATTTCCCCTTGGTACATCAATTCCGGATACTGATGCTCAAAGCTAATCGATTGTGCGGCAACACCTAAAAACGACATTCTGCTCGTCAAGGTATCCACAGGAATTCGATTCATATCAATTACAACTTTTACGCCTGCGTCTGCAACACTACGCACCAGCTGTTCCGCTTCTGCTTTATCATCATAATGAAAGCCCGAAAGATAGATTATATTGTACTTCTTCAAATCAGCCAGCTTATAGTCCGTCAAGGAGTCGCTCGTTCCTTCTTCTAATGCAGGGTACTCCAAAGCAATGGAATCCGCAGAACTTCCAATGACCAATCCTTCATAGCTTGTTCTAACGCCAAAGGTCTTCGGTGTTGTTATTTTAAAATTATAAGTGTGATTCGTTTCCTCAAATAATTTGTACCCTGATGCCTCTGCTGCAACACTTAAGTCCGCTAACGTTTTTTTTGCTTTCGTCACCAAATCTTTTCGAACCATAACCATATCATCACCTAATTCAAGACTTCTGTCAAACATATAGTAATATTTCCCTTTTTCAAGAGCAGAGTTCACCATAACAATGTTGTGGGCAGTTGTAGCTCCCTGCCAAGCCCATCCAAACGTATATGCCTTTGCTGGGGATTCTGTAGCAACTCCAAACGAAGGATAAGAACCGTAAGAACTCAAATCTAGCAATGATAATCTCTGAGAGGTTTCCGTTTTTGCATCCTGCAACGTATAATAGAACTCAGAAGGAGTTTGAGAATGATATCGTTGAAGATCTAAAGATGGAATACAATCCAAAATCAATAAGACTCCTACTAAAATCAAAACATATCTTCTACATCGTTTCCACTCTAGAATAGCAACTAAGAAAACTGCGTATGCAATTGGTGTAAAACGCGTCATCCAAAAAAGCTGATTTAATGGTAACTTTTCAAGAAAAGGAACCATAGTAGGTGTCGTACCAATAAATACGATTACCGCTGTATAAAATCCCGGCCTACTTTTTCTATTTGCCATCATCAAACCGATCATAGAAATAATCAAAATTGAAGTTCCATAATAGAACAATTCGTATTGTCCATGATTTCGCAAAACAGGGTTCAAGGAAACAAGAAAGCTTGTGCTCAACGCTTTCATAACCTCTGCAGTAGATTCTGGATTCATGCTGACCAAACCACCATGAAGCGCTGGATAAAGCCAAAATCCGCAAATTGCAAACGACAATAGCAATATAAAAATTACCTGTAAGGATTCCTGCCATCGCCTTTGAACGATACTGTATGCAAATAGAAAAATAAATGTTGTAATTCCAGTCATTGCCGCAATCATAGCATGACATAGGGTAATTCCAGCCATTGTTATGATAATCGAAATCGCATATTTTCTATTCCAACAATCTACATATCTCCAAATAAAATAAAATAGATACGGCAATAAAATTGCTATCGTCATTCGAGGAAGATTTCCTTCCACAAAAAAAACACGAATATTATCTGGCATAAAAAACCATAAAACACCTAAAAAAGTACAAAAAAACGCTCTGTTATAAATCCTCGCCCAAAGAATCCAGCCAAACCCGCCTACAACAATTGAGAAAATGACATATAACAAATAGGATTCCATCACATCCCCATTTGTGAAAAACTCTAGCCCTGCTAAAACATAATACGGTAGCGGAGCCCAATAACGAAAAGGCTGCATCCCATTGTACCAAAGGTCAGTATAAAGTGGAAAATAGTCTCCTTTTTTTATAGATTGATATAATAAATCCGATTTAAAAAGATGCCCGAAAATATCAGCACCAGATGGATATGCACCGCTATTTCGCAGATAGCCTGCTACAAAAATACCACATAAGACTAATACAATAATTCCAATCAAAAGTTGATACCACGGTGCAGGTCTTGTTTCTAAAGTCAATTCTGGCGAACCATCCCAGCTCAAAAAATGAAAAGAGAACCTCTTTCTATCTTTTTCTTTAGCTTTTCTGAAAAAACCTTTCTCTTTTTCCATTGGTGGTTCAGTTTTTTCGTAGCTTGAAAGTCCTACTACACAATCAGTTTTTACTTCCTCTGACTGTACATTTAAGGTTTCTTCCCTCTGTTCTGGTCCATCATTTGTAATTTTACTAGCATCGGTGATTTCTTCTATTTGAGGTTGTAATTGGGCTGTGATATGAAAAGGGATCTCTTCTGATTCTGGAAAATCGGGTAAATCTTCAGGAAGAACTACCTCTTCCTTCTGCTTTTTTTCTATGTTAGACACCATTTCAGCAACAGATTGGGAAATCATATTTTCCACGATTAAGTTAGATATTTTTAATCGTTTTTCACCAACCATCAAACGATCTTTTACTTTCGTTTCGTTTAGTATAAAAGTACGAACTGGACTAATACCAACTTCTAATCTCTCCAAGGAAGTATCAATTCTCATTAAATCTCGTCGTATCAATTCATAAATTACTGTTCCAACATGATCAATCGTTGGTTCAATCTGATCAAATGGAGGAATTGTTTTCAATTCTCTTTGAGAATACATAGAGAGTGTTTTGTTGACAATACGATCTATTTCATCAAAGCGCAAAAATCTAGTTCTGACAGACGAAATAAATAATGTTATCTCAAAATTCTTAGCAAAAGCTGCCGAAGAGTCCGCTAAATCCGGCATACTTTCAAATACTACCAATTTGTATTTTAATTTATAGCCGGTAAAGCCCAAATCATCTATCTCCTTACGTTAAATTTGCTCATACTATCCTTCGAAGATTTTCATCAAATATCTATTTGAATTTATCCTGTCTGATTTTTCACATTATTTGTCCAATATAAACCATTTTATCTCATAATACGTGGCATATCAACCATTTCCAACTACTTCATGAAAAAGAAAAAAAGAGATAGATATCACTCTATCTTTGCAAAATACAATAGGTATTTTTTTATGAGTGTTCCATCCCAACACTTGACATAGAATTCAAAAAAGACCCGTAAAATCGGGTCTTTTCTTTGTTTTTGTTTGCTATCGTTTTATCACTAATTACTCAATGATTTTCGTTACAACTCCAGCTCCAACTGTTCTTCCACCTTCTCTGATCGCGAATCTTAATCCTTCTTCGATCGCAATTGGGTTGATTAGTTCAATTGTCATCTGAATGTCATCTCCAGGCATACACATTTCTACGCCTTCTGGTAAGTTCAGGCTTCCTGTGATGTCTGTTGTTCTGAAATAGAACTGTGGTCTATATCCGTTAAAGAACGGTGTATGTCTTCCGCCTTCTTCCTTCTTCAGTACGTATACCTGGGAAGAAAACTTTGTGTGCGGGTGAATGCTTCCTGGTTTTGCAAGTACCTGACCTCTTTCGATGTCTGTTCTTTGCACACCTCTAAGAAGTGCTCCAATATTGTCTCCTGCTTGAGCTTGATCTAGAAGCTTTCTGAACATTTCTACGCCTGTTACGACTACTTTTCTTGACGCTTCTGCGATTCCTACGATTTCTACTTCGTCAGATACTGTCAGGATTCCTCTTTCGACTCTTCCTGTTGCTACTGTTCCTCTTCCTGTGATAGAGAATACATCTTCTACTGGCATCAAGAATGGTTTGTCTGTTGCTCTTTCTGGCTCTGGAATGTATGTATCTACTGCATCAAACAGTTCTACTATCTTATCTCCCCATGGGCCTTCTGGATTGTTTAATGCTTCCAATGCAGATCCTCTGATGATTGGTGTATCATCTCCTGGGAATTCATACATGTCTAGCAATTCTCTTACTTCCATTTCTACTAGGTCTAGTAGTTCGTCGTCATCTACCATGTCACATTTGTTTAAGAATACCAGGATATATGGTACTCCTACCTGTCTTGAAAGCAAGATATGCTCTCTTGTCTGTGGCATTGGACCATCTGTTGCTGCTACTACAAGAATCGCTCCGTCCATCTGTGCTGCTCCTGTAATCATGTTCTTTACATAGTCAGCATGTCCTGGGCAGTCTACGTGCGCATAGTGTCTGTTTGGTGTTTCATACTCTACGTGCGCTGTAGCAATTGTGATTCCTCTTTCTCTTTCTTCTGGTGCTTTATCGATCTGGTCGAATGCTACCATCTGTCCAAGTCCGTATCTTTGGAATAATGTCTTTGTGATTGCTGCTGTCAATGTTGTCTTACCATGGTCTACGTGACCAATTGTCCCGATATTTACATGGGGCTTGTTTCTCTCAAATTTAGCTTTTGCCATTTTAATAATCCTCCGTTTTGAACTTTACTCTATATGTGTATAAAGTTTGATACTTCCCGAATAACTAAACCGTTCATTGAAAAAGCATCTTTATTATGTCTCTAAATTGGAGCTGTTGAGCAGGTTCGAACTGCCTACCTCTTCCTTACCAAGGAAGTGCTCTACCGACTGAGCTACAACAGCAAACTAGCTGTGTTCGACACTATTGCTTATTTTACTATAAGTGTTTATCTCATGTCAATAGATTTAACGACCTAAATATAGCTCAAATTTTCTTTTTGTTCTCTGGATTGCATTATCGATTGCCTTCGGTGTTTTCCCCGTAATTTCAGCGATTTGAACATAGGATTTCCCTTTAAGATATTCATTCCAAACGCTTAATTCCAAATCACTAAAAATGTCAGCACCATTATCCTCTAAATATCCCATATCTTCCTTTAGTAAAAAAAGAGCTTCCGGATCTGAGTTGCTGTCTGACGACAAGGTTTCTTCCAGCGTTGTCTCTGGTTCCGTTTCAGAAAGAGGTTTGTTTAAAGATACCGATGTGTTGAGTGGGGAATGCTTCAGCCTTGTTGCTCTTTTTACTGCTGAAATAATTTGACGATTGATGCAAAGTTCAGCAAACGTACGAAAGGAAGCCTGTCTCTCATGACTATAGCTTCGAATCGCACGAAAAATTCCAATCATTCCTTCTTGCACAATGTCTTCACTATCTGCACCTACCATAAAATATTGATGCGCTTTGCTCCTGACCACATCTTTATATTTTCTGATTAAAAATTCTTCAGCCATTTCGCTTCCTTGCTGTGACATCATAGCCAGCTCTTCATCCGTACGGTCTTCCAGATTATGATTCGTCGTCTTCAATTATTTCACATCCCTTTGCCGTCTAATTTCATACATTAATATAGCAGCTGCATTTGATGCATTTAAAGAATTCATTTTCCCTGACATGGGAATGGAAATGGTAAAATCACATTTTTCTTTTACAAGCCTACTGATTCCTTGGCCTTCTGCACCAATTACAAGTCCAATACTCCCTTTTAGATTTCCTTGATAATAAACGGTTCCATCCATATCACAGGCACCAATCCAAAGACCAAGTTTTTTTAATTTTTCCACTGTTTGTGCTATATTTGAAACTCTAGCAACTGGAACATATTCTACTGCTCCTGCCGATGCTTTTGCTACAGTCTGTGTAATTCCTACCGCTCTTCGTTTTGCAACAATGATTCCATGAGCACCCGCGCCTTCTGCAGTACGCACGATTGCTCCCAGATTATGAGGATCCTCAATTCCATCAAGTATGATAACAAACGGTTCTTCTCCACGTTCCTTCGCGATTTGCAAAATATCTTCAATCTCACAATACTCATACTCTGATACATAGGCAATAACGCCCTGATGATTAACGCCATCAGATATTCGATCCAATACAGATTTATCTACAAGTTGATAAGAAATTTTTTTATCTTTCGCCATTCCAATTATTTTCTTGATGGAGCCTTCTGTATCTTTTCCAATCATTAGTTTTTCTATCTCTTTCTCACTTTTGATTGCCTCCGTTACAGGATTTCTTCCCACAATAATTCGCTGATTCCCAGAATCATTTTGATTTTCTTTATTCACTTACTTTCTCCTATACTCTGTAAAGATGTAATCTGTTCCGTTTTCACTTTGCGTTTCACTTTGCCAGACAAGTTCATATTCACCTAACTCATCTAGGTTGTCATAATATGTGTCCGGGGCAAATTCTCTTTGCATTTTGGTAACAAAATGACTGTTACAATATGGCAAGAACTCATGATAAATTTGCTGTCCCCCAATGATAAATACATCATCCGTTTGGTTATTCTCTTTCAAAAACTGAAAAAATCCATCTAATGAATCTAGGCAGATACAACCCTCTGGTCTAAAATCTTTATTTCGGGTTAAAACAATGTTTGTACGATTTGGCAGTGGTTTTTTTCCAGGCAAGGATTCGAAAGTTGCCCTTCCCATAACCACTATCTTGCCCTTTGTTTTTTGCTTAAAATATTTTAGATCGCCAGGCAAATGGGTAAGCAGATTTCCATCTTTTCCAATTCCCCAATTCAAATCAGTTGCCACAATTGATATTAAATTATACTTCATTCTTTCTTCTTTCAAAATATCCCCTTCTTTTTCTTATATCAAATAATTACATATTTAATTTACATGTATTTCATTATTTTTTCCATATCATCTTTCATGAAAATATTTTCATCCCATTATAGCATAAGACATGCTGATATGTGGTTGTAAATATGAATTATTAAGCATTTTCAGATAATAACTTGGTAACATCTGCATCATTTTGTTATAATTTAAGTAAATCAAATCGTTTTCCTATATAAATTCAGTTCGTATGTAACCAAAAATTGAAAGGTGATTCCATTGATAAAGCAGCAACATTTCTTGCAAAGAGAAAGAATCCAAAATGAAATGATTCATATTTTCCAATACCCTCTCACGATTGCTGTTGCAGCAATGGGTTATGGGAAAACCACTGCAGTCAGAGATTTTTTGGATCGCGTGAATTCAAATTATATTTTACTTTCTATTGAGCAAGAAGAATCCTCTCCACAACTCATTTGGGATTCTCTCATGCGACAGATGATGCGAGTAAAGCCAGACCTTGGAAACAAACTGCAAATGCTCGGTTTCCCATCCAACACCGCTCAAGTAGATAAAGTCAAACAAATTATTGAAGATGATGTTTATCTTTCAAACGTCATCTTGGTCATTGACGACTATCATCTTGCTCACTCACCTGAATTAGATGGATTTTTAGAACGAATCATTCGTTCAAGAATAGATGGTTTTCACATAGTGCTCCTATCAAGAACAACACCAGAACTTCCCGTTGAAGAATTTATGCTAAAGAACTTTTGTTACATCATCAAAAATACGATTTTTGAGTTCACATCAGATGAAATCCGAGAATACTTTAATTTATACGGATTTCACCTTTCTGAAAAAGAGCTAAAAATGGTTTTTCAACTCTCTGAAGGCTGGATTTCTGCAGTCTATCTTTTGATGCAGCGTTATGCAGAAACAGGACTCCTAGATTCCGAGCGAAGTATTGAACGTTTACTTGAGAGTGCCGTTATGCCTCAGTATTCATGTTTTGAAATTTCTCTGCTAAAATCAATCTGCATTTTCGAAACAATTACGCCAGAACAAGCGATATATATCACAAAGATTGAAAGTGCGGCGCAAATACTATTCAATTTATGTGAATCTAATTCATTTATAAACTACGATGCACAAGCTGGCGTATTTCGTATTCATAATATTTTTAATAACTATCTCAGAAAATTATTCAATAGCAAGACATCATCCGTTGATTCCAATCAACTATTTGAAAGATGTGGTACTTGGTATGTTCGAAATGGAGATATTTTATCTGGTCTAAACTACTATCTGAAAGGAAAAAGATATGATCTTATTTTGAATGAATTTGAAAAAACAAGTATCACCAAAGTGTTTGATAGTAGTCCCGACATCATCCAACGGTTATTTCAAGATATTCCATTTGAAATAAAATACCTGCACCCTTCAGCCTTTATCGCGTACATCGGCTTTTTTGTAACCAATATCGATATCGTTTCAGGGAAATCCCTTTTGTCAGAAATTGAATTACTATACCAAAACGATTCTCAACTCTCTCAAGAAACAAAACAAAAAATTAGTGGAGAAATTGCTCTGATACGAGCTTACACTGCCTTTAATGATTCTTCGGTTATGTTTGATCAATTTAAATCTGCCCATGACCTCTTAAATGGTCAATCTCATATTGCAAATAAGAACAAAATAGTTACCTTTGGGTCTCCACATGTCCTATATATGTATTACAGAAGCGGCAAAAAACTCATGGATACGGTTGACAAGCTGGAAGCTCTTTCTCCCTATTATCAGGATTTATCTGGCGGATGTGGTATTGGGTTCGAATATCAACTTCGATCAGAATACTATTTAGAAACTGGTGAGTTTGAAAAAGCCGAATTATTTGCATACAAATCAATCTATAAAGCTAGAACAACGGATCAAATCGCTTTGATTATTTGCTCCAATTTAACGTTGATTCGCAACCTTGCTTATAAAGGAAACATTGACGAAGCGCTAGATATCCTAGACTCACTAAGTGCTGAAATTGAAGAACGAAATAGCCCCATCATGAGTAGTTCTTTTGATTTGTGCGCAGGTTATTTTTATAGTTTGAAGGGCGAAGAAAAGGGGTTTGCAAACTGGCTAAAAAATGGAGACATTGAAAAAAGCGACGTGTTATATCAAGGAAGTGGTTTCAATTACATCGTGTACGGAAAATACTTACTTATAAAAAGGGATTTCATCCGTCTTGAAGTTCTTGTGGAAGAAATGCTTTCAATTTTCAATATTTTTGATAACCAGTTCGGATATCTTCATGCATACCTACTAGATTCAGCTGCAAAATATCATCTATATGGTCCTGAGGCCGGAGCAACATCACTGATAAACGCAATTAAGATCGGTGAGCCAGATGGAATTATTCTTCCTTTTGCAGAATACAAAGGTGACATCCTGGAAACATTAATCTTATTGGACAAGTCATCAAATCAAAGCGATTACTTTCGTCGACTGGTTATGCTTACTAAGCAATATATGAAAAGCTCCATATCAAACCCAATCGATAAACCAAAAGCAATAAATTTAACACCACGAGAAACCCAAATGTTGCATCTTGTCTCCCTAGGCAAAACGAATCGCGAAATAGCCGCAGAATTATATATCGCAGAAGTCACTGTACGCAAAACATTGACTTCTACTTATAGAAAATTAGGCACCTCTGGTAGAGCTGCTGCTGTAAAAAAAGCTTTAGAACTAGGACTCATCTGAATAATGTATCTCATAGGATAATATCTACCAAAAAAAAACTCTGTTATGATAAATAGCAGAGTTTTTCTTTGTCAATCAGAAAGGAGCTACTATGTCAAGAATCACCACGGCAAACCCTAAAGATGATTATTCTCTTGAGATACATCTAGATAATGGTCATATTGTCATCTACAATATGAAACAGCGCCTGAAAACGATCCGTTTTTCCAAGCTTTCCAACCACCAAGTATTTCAAACCTTTCATATTGAAAACGAGAACACTCTGGTTTGGGATAATTTATGCCAAATCACCATAGATGAAATATTTTGTAGTATCGAGCGATAAAATGAACTAGAGCCGAAAGCACAAGGAGGAAAAAACAATGAAAAGAAATAAGAAAAATCTATTAGCTACCGTTCTTGGATTCTGTATGTTTTTCAGTATTTTTACAGGAGCCACATTAACATCTCTCGCAATTATGCCTTATAGTGTATCCCTTTCAAACGATTTGGTTTCTAATAGTTATTCCTTGACAACATCATCTGTACAGGACTCATACAATATTACAGCAAATGTAGATGTCACAGGCCTTACTGCTCCGATACTAAAAATAACAATTCCAAAAGAATACACATTAAATGACTATCCTGATGATAACGACAGTACACTTTCCAGTTCATATGCAGTAAGCGATCCTTTCACTCGGTCTATAGATGAAAATGGAGATATACAATTGATATACAAATGGAAATCTGGCATTTCTGCCTTTCACTTTTCCATTAAAGTCACACCTTCTTTACAGAAATGTTTCACCCAAGACTATACAGTCACTGCATCAATTTTTGAAGGGACCGCTAAATTAGATACCGCGAGCGATACAGTGAGTATTACAAATCCCACATCAACATCAACCCCATATGATTTAAGGTTAAATTCAGCATACTATCCTACCGAAGCAACGCTCAATGGCAGCTCCGATTATTATGTTCCAGTAGGATTTAACGCCGCTCCCTATTCCTATTATCTATTTGATAAATATGAAATTACAATTCCGCTATCTGGCAGCGCTACTCCCTGCTATAAATCAGCAGGGGCTAACGATTATACCGCTTTCGTAGATGGAGTAAGAACTTGGATTGAAACGGGGACCGCCACTTATAATTTGCAATTTCAAGGTTATGTAACGTATCATACGAGCCATCTGCTTGATGGCGCAATGGTTCCGGTTTTAGTACTGGAGTTATTCCCACAAAACAGTACTGTAGATGGTCATTATATCAATAATGCAAGCAGCAACTATACATATTTTGCAACAGGGGGATATGGTGTGCAATTGTCTGGTGGCACCTCTGTTTTAGGGCGACCAGATACAGGTATTTATGAAAAATATGCTAACCCAAGCGCAGGTTCAACATATCAGCCAACGAAATCGGCTCAATTAGTTGGATACCACAACAATACTCCATTTACCTTGTACGCTTCCATCAATACCGCAAATAATTATAAAGTTACATTTAAAAATTTTGTTTGGGAAGAGCATTTTCAATTAAAAAGTGCAAACTCTGACTTCCAAGATGTTCATAATAGTTGGATTCATAAGGTGCTTTCGGCAGATAACCAATACTATTTTTATTCTTATTTTACCAGCGATATTGACCAATCCAAGCCAGCTACTAATGTTCAGTTAAGAATCACTGCGGACTCTAGGTTATATTGTAATCGGATTATGATTTGTGCTGGCTCTTCGTTATTAACAGCGCCTACCTCAATGGATATTTCTTATAAAACGATCCTTGGGGGGGATACTATTTTTACTGAAACAATTTCGACCACAACATATGATACCTCCCTTTGGAATTCAGATGCTTTGTGCTTTGAACCGCCTCTTGCAGATAACGATGGTATTGTAGAAGCTATCGTGACGTTAGACCAGCTTGGCCCTACTTCAAGCAGTTTTGGTGCTGAGCTATTCAGAGTTTTTTTAAGAAATCAAGATTCCCTTTACGATGGAACAAATTGTACAGTTTCCGCACAAATTCTTGGAGGTAATTGCACTACTTCTTTCGTATCTTCTGGAACTTTTACGTCCCAGGCGGCAATCACACGAACCACAACCTTACAGCCTTACTCAGCTCGCATGAATAATGTCTACATCACAAACACAAATGAGACAAATGCCATTTCATCCTTATCAAAAGGAGATAGCTTTTCAGTTGTATTAAACAATTCTAATTACTCATACTGGCATACAAGTGGTAATTTTTATACAGAAGTTGTAAACCCGGAATACTATCTTCTTATGTCAAAGGATTATGTTTTTAATGGGTTCAAAGCTCCAGCAGATTGGGGCAATGCTGTCTACACATTAACTACTAAGAATGTTTCAGTTGACGCCACAACAGCAAGTACCTATGGTATCCCTGCCGGCGATTATGAGCTTTATGCTGTAAAATACGCACCAGGTACATACATCAGTGATACGATGGTATCAAAGTCACAGTTGTTTCAATTTACTGTCGGCCCAACAAAAGATACCTCTTCCGTCATCTCCGGAGAAAAAATTCCTGTTTTAGCTGGTTTTTGTAATGCCAGTACGGTTTATGTGGATTCTTCAATAAAATACCAAGATCTTCTCGATGTAAATGATAATACAGATGTGGCGGAGCAAATCGTTTTTAAGACAGGCAATCCATTGACCATAAATGCCGCATCCGCTTTTTCTGCATACGTGGCATTGACTTCAGGTACCCTTTCTGGGGTTCAAAACGATTCTTTGAACTATTCTCATGGTGATACTGGGTCAGCGCTAATCACATTATACAACGGAGCACCCAATACCGCATCCAATATCGAGATTACTTGCGCCCTTGGAAAAAACAACACGGTTTTGGGCTCTAATACAGCCAAATGGTCTGCCAGCTTAATTTCTGGAGCAAGCCTTACAAGTGATTTGTCTGGGGCGATTGTCTCATATAGTACTGATGATGGTATAAATTATGGTTCCCTCCCTGCAAACCTCAACGCCATTACTCATGTGAAGATTGCTTTGGACTCACTGTCATCTGGCTCATATGGAACAATTGCGATCCCGTTTTCCACTGCATTTGAAGACAGTATGACAGCATCAGATTTCTGCTATATACAAGCAAGCATCACCTACAATGCAAGTGGTTCATACCAAAAGCTTTTAACTTTGCGGCCATCCTTGAGCACATTCACTGGAGTTACCTCTTCAGGATATTCTGGAGTATATGATGATATCCCACATAGTATTTGCATTATTGCTCCTTCTGGTGCCTCAATTACATATGGAACCGTTGCTGGAATCTATACCCTCAATTCCATTCCCACATACAAAGATGCAGGCCTTTACCAAATCTATTACCGTGTAAATAAGCCAGGGTATTATTCCACTTTTGGGAGTGAAAATATAGCGATTGGTCAAGCAAATCAAACTGCTCCCATTTTAGGAAAAACAGATGAAACAATACTAAATCACAATGATGCTACGATTACAAATGTAACAGATAAAATGGAGTATAGTACAGATGGAGGCATAATATGGAACAATATATCAGGAGCTGTGCTCACCGGTTTATCATCAGGAACTTATCATGTTCGCTATGCCGAAGACAACAACCATTTTGCAAGTACCCCCACAGAAATTGTGATTGCTCCTGGAAGCGCTTCTACTTCTAGCGGTTCAGGAAGCTCAAGTAGCTCCAATAAAAACAACTCCGCTCAATCCACCGGGACTCCAGTTACGGTAGATGGAGTCAGCGAAAACATTGGGTCGGAAAGCAGAACAAATTCATCTACAACAATTTCTATCGATCAAACGAAACTTACTGGAAAAATAAGCAATGCTACCAATGGTTCTTCCATGGTTTTAACGACAAAAGATACCAAAAATGTCACTGCACAGCTCATGGTAAAAAATATTGAAGATATGGCCACCAAAAGTATGCAGCTAACTGTGCAAACAGGAAATATTGCATATAACTTGGCAACAGATGCAATCGATATGATTTCTCTTGAAAAAGAGTTTGATGGAGAAGATACTCGCAACATACCCTTTGACGTTACCATTAAAAACAGTTCTGCGACTATAGAAGGAGAGACTCTCGTATTAGCCCCAGTAGAATTTACAGTTACAGCAACCTATGGAGAGAAAACCGTTTCCATTGATACTTTTAGTGCATTCATTGACCGAACAGTTGAGGTGACCTCAGAACAAGCAAAAAAAATCACCACCGCGGTTGTTATTAATCCAGATGGGACAACACGCCACGTGCCAACAAAAGTCATTGAAAAAGAAGGGAAATATTATGCAATAATTAATTCGCGTAGCAATTCAACTTACGCTTTCATCCAAAACGAAGTGGCTTTTGAAGATGCAAAGGGGAAATGGTACGAGAATGTTGCCAATGAACTTGCGAGTCGAAAGATCATCAATGGAAGAAACAACGGTACATTTGATGGGGATTCTAATATAACAAGAGCAGAATTTGTAACCATCTTGATTCGTTCACTTGGACTTCCAACTGAAGGAGCTAGTAATTTCAAAGATGTTTCAATTTCATCGAGTTATACGGGTGCCATTGCAACAGCAACAAAATACGGAATGATAAGCGGAAGAGAAAACAACATGTTCGATCCTTCTTCAGAAATTACACGTGAAGAAGCCATGGTTATGCTAAGTCGGGCATCAACACTCACTTCATTCGTGGGACAAGATGCTGATTTAAACAATTTTTCCGATGCAAGCCAAATCAGTACGTGGGCTCTATCGGCTGCCAAATGGAATGTTGGCAGTCAGTTAATGATTGGCAATCAAAATAAGCTAAGACCACAAGAAAATATTTCTCGAGGAGAGAGCGCAGCGCTAATCCTGCGATTGTTACAAAAATCAGAACTAATCGACATTAGAACATCAATATAGGAAAACAACCAAATAATCAAAAAGAGATGTTTCCAGCGACATCAAAGAAATCTGGATAGAAACATCTCTTTTATTTTTTAATCCTTATTGCATCCTTTATCAAAGCATTCCATATTTATATTGCTATTGGAATCTTTTCATCAAATACAGAAGGTTCATAACCCTCCAGTTGAAAACTATCTTTTGTAAAGGAATAAAAATCCATTATGGAAGAATCCATCATAAGCTTTGGACCTGGTTTTGGCGATTTCTTTATCATTTCCTCTACAATCGAAACATGTCTATCGTATATATGCGCATCGGCTATCACGTGTACTAACTCCCCTGCTTGGAGTCCTGCAACTTGAGCCATCATATGCGTCAACAATGCATACTGAACCACATTCCAGTTGTTTGCTGCGAGCATATCCTGTGACCGTTGATTTAATATAGCATTTAGAGTTCTTCCTGACACATTAAATGTCATAGAATATGCACAGGGATATAAACCCATTTCATGAAGATCTTCAAAATTGTAAATATTCGTCATAATACGACGGCTTGCGGGATTATTTTTTAAATCATAAATAACGCGGTCCACCTGATCAAATTCACCTTCAGGATATATACTTTTTTTTGCCAGTTGGTAACCATAAGCTTTGCCAATGGAGCCAGATTCGTCAGCCCAGCTATCCCAGACGTGACTAGAGAGCTCATTAATATTATTTGATTTTTTTTGCCAAATCCACAAAAGCTCATCCAATGCACTTTTCCAAAATGTACGCCTCAGTGTAAAAATCGGAAACTCTTCTCTCAAATCGTATCGATTGATTATTCCAAATTTTTTCACAGTATGTGCTGGAGTGCCATCTTCCCAATGAGGTCTTACTTCTTGATCCGTATCCCAGATGCCATTCTCCAAAATATCTTTGCAATTCTCTGCAAAGATCAAGTCTGCTTTACTCATATTCAACCTCCATTTATTCCAGAACCTTTGCTGTCACTGAAAAATGCTTCGCTGGAAAAATCCACAAAAAATATCCCCGAACCCTTGCATTGTAACGTTTATCCTGGTTAATTTCCATTGCTTGACCTGTCCTCGGATCCACATATCTTAGAATTGTCTTTTCATCTGGGTCTACCACGTATATGTCATAAACACGATACATCATAAGGCCCTTGTCTTCCAAAAACCCATGATATTGTTCCTCGACAGAATAAGTAACAAAATCTTTGAATTTCTCCTCTTCAGGCGACAAATTTTTCACTTCATCTAAAAGCACCGATTTCACCGTCAAGATAACCAGCATCCCTATAATCACTAAAATCATTGATTTTTCTTTACTGTTTAGTTTTTTTCGTTTTTCCTTTTCTTTTGTTTCTTCCGCAATTTTTCGATTGGTTTTGTAATAATCACCAATCCCATCTCGAAAGTGATTTCTTACTTTTCTATTTGCCATTATGATTTATACTCCCTTTCTCTATCAGTTCCATTGCCCGATAAATCAGCTGCTCCATCCGTTCATTTTGTCCAGAAAGGGATAAATACCCTATCAGTGCTTCAAATGCAGTGGCCCATTTATAGGTAACTGGGTCAGCATTCTTTGCTTTTGTCGATATTTTTTTATTTCTTGCCCTCTTTACTAGCGTCATTTCTTCTTCGGATAATTCTCCAAGCATCTCTTTTAAAGCATACGCCTGTGCGTCTGCTTTCACGAAGCGAACTGCTTTTTTATGCAGAATATCAGCATTCACTTGTCCACTCTGAATCACATGATTCCTTATGTACACTTCATATACTGCATCCCCAAGAAAAGCTAAAATCCCTGCATTCATATACAATACATTTTCATTTCCCATTCATCCATCTCTCTCTGAAATACGTGTATTTTCTCTTTTATTTAAAACGGAACAGAACCACTGAATCGGTTCATCATTCAGTGGCTCCAAAAATTGCTTACTTCATTGATATCATTTCATTTTTAAAACGTCAAGGATATTTTTATTCAGTCTCTTCACTCGCTACGCTCACTCTTCCCTGAAGCTCAGCTCCTGCACTCATGGATAAGGTTGGTGTAGAAACAGCCCCCTTGACTAACGATGTGCTAGATAAATGAGCTCCTTTGGCTGCATCAATGTTTCCGCGCACTTTACCATCTACGGTAATCAATTGTCCTGATAAATTGCCCGTAAGCGTACTATCTTTTTCTACAATGATATCGCCTCTTCCTTTTACGTCACCTTCGACAATACAATGTCCAAATTCAATATTTCCGCCTTCAATATCGCCAGCAACTTTCCCTGTTATTTTAATATCGCCATAGGCAAAAACATCTCCAACCACAGCTCCTTCTACACGAATATGTCCTTTGCTGCTTACCGTTCCATTAATCGTTGTTTTACTTGAAATTACACCAACCTCCGAAACTGGTTGATAGTTTTCAACCACTGGTTTTGGCGATTCTTTCCATTCAAAAACTGGAGCCTCTACTGCTGCAGCTTCAGGTGCGATTTCTGATTTGACCACAAAACCATCAAGATTGTCTTCATCCATGGTATCAAAATTCTCTATAGCAATTTCTTCTGTGCTTTCTTCAATTGCTGTGGCTTCTGTATCAGAACCTTCTTCTAATTCCTGCTCAACCACCTTTTTCATTAAGTCAGAAAAGCTCTCTCCCAGTTCGCCCTCTTTTTCAAAAAGCATTTCTTCTTTTTCACTCATAGTCATACTTCTCCTTACATTCCGAAAATAGAATCAAATTCTTTCTCGCTCTGTGCCCCATCAAGTGCCACACTTACATTACCATGCAATTTAGCACCCTGACTCATAGAAATCGTTTGAGAGCGTACATCTCCAGCCAGCAATGCATTCTCCAAAAACTCTGACATCTTACCAATGGTCAAGTTTCCTTTCACTTTGCCGTTTAATTTAATATTTTCTGCGTGAATATCTCCTACAACTACCGTATTGGTTCCAATCACCACATTTCCTTGTGCAACAATATTGCCTTGCACAGTGCAGCCATTTAGATTAAAGCTATTCCCGGACAAATCACCAATTATTTTTCCAGTTGCCTTTATATCACCATCCGTTTTAATCGACCCTTTTACATCTCCAAAAATATCAATATTTCCACTAGAAGTAATTTCACCTACAATAACCATGGATTTTGATATTACTGTAGCTGCCACATCCTCCTGCATCGGAGCAAAGCTTGTCGTAGATACCGTTTTCGTATTATATAAGAATTTTTTTCTTTCGGCTTCTATTTCAGCATCAACGGATGAATCCTTCTCTTGATCTATTCCTAAATCCATACGATTTACTTGTGTAACCTCAACCTCAGGTACAACCTCTTGTATTCTCTCCGAAGAAGAGTTGTCATTGCCAGGAAGTCCCATCAAATCTAATACGGCCTTAGAGAAATTGTTCTTCGTTGCCATTCCTTATCCCTCCAATATCACATATTTATATTTTAAAGTCTACGTCAAATGTCATGTCAGTTTCTTGCTCGCTTAGTGGTATGTTGACTGCACCTTGAATTTTTGCACCTTGACTCATTGCGATTGAAGCAGTAGTCACATTGCCTGCCAAGATTGCTTTTGGTTGGAATTTCGCTTCTTTCTCAACCATAACATTCCCTTTTATTTTTCCATCCAAGCAGAAATTTTCACTTGTCACATCTCCAATTACGACAGAATCTCCATCAACAGTAACAGAACCACTTGCAATAATGTTTCCTTGCACTGCACAAGATACCAGTTCTACATCTCTTCCCATCAGGTCTCCAATGACCTTGCCATTTGCACGAATATCACCAACCGATGCGACTTTTCCTTTTACGCTTCCCAACAATTCAACATCGCCTTCTGCGTTAATCTCTCCAATGATTACCGTTCCTCTAGCAATCGTTGTAATGCCTGGTGCTTCCTTAGGTTCCATCATAATTTCCGTCCTTTTCTGCTCTACAGGCGCAACCTCATTGACAGGGGATTTCGATGCCTGTTGTGTAAGCATTGCCATTATTTTTTCTTTATTTGCATTGACAGCATTTGTTGACGCTGGAGCATTCACTTTGATGATACTAGATATATCGTCGTCATCAAACTCCTCTTCTAAATCCTCTTCTTCAAGTGCCATTTCTACTTCGTCAGATTCAAGAAGTTCTTCTTCTACGAGTGCTTCTTTCTCTTGGTGCTCCTCTGTGTCAGCTGTTTTTGAAATTCCTATCAGTTCTGATACAGCCTGTGAGAAATTATTCTTTACTCCCATATACAAACCCTCCAAATTTGAATTAATCTAATAGTCAATATAATTAAATGATACTGGACTTACATCATTAGTAATCGGTTTAAACTGATATCCTTGTTCTTTGTAATATTGGATAATTCCCGGCAAAGCTTCTACCGTATAAGACTTAGAGGCACTATCGTGCATGAGCAATATAATGCGGTCTTTTCCAGCAGATGAACCGATTACATTTGATAAAACAGAAGACGCTGATGCATGGGCAGTGGCATCGCCACTAGATGCATTCCAGTCATAGTAAGTAAATCCTCTGCGGGTCATTTCAGCAATAATTTCTTCATAGTCTAATGAGCTATAACTATTGATACTACCACCAGGAAACCGGAAAATAGTCGGTTTTACATTGGTAGTTTCATAAATCAAGGTATAGGTTTTATGGAAATCCTCTAAATAACTTTCTGGCGAAGCGTAGATTTCGTTATAAATATGTGAATACGTATGAATACCTAAACTATGACCATCATCCACAATCCGATTTAAAATATCCTTGTTCACTTCGGCTTCTTTCCCGATTACAAAAAAAGTAGCCTTAATATTTTCGGCATTCAGCACATCTAAAATCTCTGATGTTCGATCAGAAGGACCATCATCAAAAGTAAGATATACAGTTTTTGACTCCGTTTTGTATGCATTTGCATGTTTCACATACATCTCCGGATATTGTTCTTGATACTCAATTGACAACGCTCTCTCTTCCTCATCCTCTAAAGGATTGGATTGAGCCAGAACTGTTTCTGACTGAAGATCAGTAATCTGTCCTTTGTAACTATGGTTTAACGCCGTCAGACATATAGTAGCAGTTAATAAACCAAAAATTAAAAGAAGAATCATCACAACAATTAAGTGTTTAAAAAACCTTACACTTCCAAAATACATTTTCACACACTTCCCATTAAAAACACGATATTTACAGTTACTTCATTATATCCATCTTACCGAATATTTTCAACAGATTTTGCAGGTATTACCATAAAATTTATTCCAGATTTTATTAAAATCTGTCGCTGTTATTTAACATGTCCTTTAATGTACTCGATTCGGATTTTCTATAATTTTCTTCGTCCACATAACAAATGGAAGCGATACAGGAATTTTCCGAAAATTCGACAATGGCATAGGATCCTTTTCGTCCGCCTAAGGGAATAGAAATACTACCTGGATTCAATAAGTACATGTCTCCTAACTGCGTAAAAACAGGAATGTGAGTATGACCGCAGATTCCAATTTTACAGCCTAAAAATTCTGCCTTATAAAGAAAGCGTTCATATCCTTGCTTTACATTTTCCATATGTCCGTGGGATAGAAATGCCTTTCCAAATTCGGTATCAAGAAGTTGATACTCATGTTCAGCATAGCTGCCATCCATATTTCCTTTCACTGATAATACAGGACAATCAATTCGAGCCCTTATTTTATCTGCATCTCGTTTTAAATCTCCCAAATGTAATACCATATCCACATGGGAAATCGATTTACATATTTCAATTGTTTTTTCTATTTTTCCGTGCGTATCACTAAAAACTAAAGCTTTCAAGCTATATTCCTCCCAGTTTTCGTGTTTATTCTATATGCATCATTCATTCAATTATGATAATTTAGTTTACCACATATTCCTTACCCCTGCGAGAAGAAAACAAACAAAATACCCTGCATAGCAGGGCATTGATACTTATTTTTCAGGCCATATTTTTACATCAGGTTCAAGAAGCCAATTGTATCTAGGGTCATTGTCTCGTGATACCCATGGATTATCTTTCAAATGACGAATCATCCAACAATAGTACATGGAAAATCCTGGAGCAGCAACTTGCGGATGAGTCGGACCCCCTGGGATGAAAAATGCACTTCTATCTTGGATTTTAAATGCTTCGTCCCCTAAAAATGCAGCACCAAATCCCTCAGGGCGATTGAACCGATAATAATACACCTCTGGTTGCGGATGCCCATGAGGAATATAACTAGACCACCGTCCAGGATAATTAATCAGTTCACCTAGAACCATGTTGGAATACGGTGCATTATTATAATCAAAAATATTTCGTACAACGCGTCTCGCTGTGTTTCCCCATACACCATCACCAAAAACATCCATCACAACATCATCTTGGGCGTAAAATTTTGGTAGAAACTCTGCATCATTTGTAGTCTTTTGAATGAGCACTTCCGCATCTGATTTTGCAATCAAATAAACATCTGTGCCTTTACACACATGTAACGCAACTGGTTTTTCATCAAATATTGAATTTCTTGTTGCTTCGATCTCATTTCCATCCCATTGGAAAGATACCGTTCCATCCAACAGTAAAAATGCTGCTTCCATTTCTGGATCAATGTTTTCTACTACATCACCAGATTTCATAATTTGAATTCCAACATCCATTAGCATATCGGGGTGATTATCCTTCATATTACAAATTTCATTGTAGCCTTCAGTCATGTTACCAAAAACCGTTACCATATTTTCTCCTTTCTTTTCTATCGAAACATCAATATGATTGGTTACTATTCCAATCATATTTTCCTCTTGTCAAATAGGGGAGAGGACTACGCCTCTCCCCTATTGATTATATTGTTCAATTAAAATTTGATCATGAACTTTCTGATGATTTTAACCAAATCATCATATCCACCAGCAAACTGATCTAATGTCTTATTGACAGGTCCAAATGTATCAAATTCTTCAACAGTCATTGCTTCATAAGCCTTAATAAAATCTGGAACTTTTCTCAGTTCTTTAATGTAGTACGGATCCACCTCATTGTCCATACGATCCACTAGTTCAAAATCAGATCCATTGAATGGTACTTGATTTTTGTATGGAATCGTCATAATCATGTCGCCACCAACAAACTCAAGCCACTGAAGTGGGGTTCTATATGCTGCTGAGAGCATCTTTGTTTTGTAGCCACGTTCATTGTATACTTTGTATGCTTTCTTGACACACGCAATCCCTGCATAATGGAATGCATTTGGATCAACACAAATACTATTTTTATCAGCAGACTCTCTAAGCCAGTCATCCAATCGCCCTACCATAATGGTACATACTGGATTCATCTCTGAGTTGTCAAGTCCTTCTGCTTCTCTTCTTTTCAGTCCTCTTTCAACTGCTTCTCCCACTGCAATCGCCTGTGTTGCGGAAAAAGAAACAGTCGCATTGATGCTTACACCTTGGTATGTCATTTCTTCAAATGCCTTAATCCCTGCAGAAGTAGCTGGTGCTTTTACCTGCATATTTGGTGCAAGGGTATTGAAATACACTGCTTGCTCTGTTAATTTTTCTGCGTTATTGAAATACTTTGTATTGGTTTGAATGGAAATCCTACCAGTTCCAGTCTTTGCATCAAAGAGTGGTTCTAAAAGTTTTGCTCCATCAATCGCCATTTTTTCAATTACAATCCACGCGATTTCATCTTCCGATGCAGTTGGATTATCTTTCACAAGCTGGGTAATATATTCTCGATAGCTATCCAACTCTTTGTCCAATACACCTTTTACGATTACGGGATTTGTTGTAGCGCCAACAGCTCCGCGTTCGATAGCATATGTGAGCTCCTTAATGGAGCAGGAATCGTTCCAATACTTTGTCATTGGGAACTTCTGTGTCATTTCTAATAATTTGTCCATGTTCAACCTCCTACTTCAGAATGTCAGGAAAGTTTATTTCTTTTTGGCATTCTTTCTCATATCAACAATTACAGCACCGATTATGATACAACCTTCAACAATCTGCTGCCAGTAAGCATCAATACCAAGAAGTGTCATGCCGTTTCTCAGTACGCCGATAACCAATGCACCTACAACAGCACCCCATACAGTACCAATACCACCAGTTTGGCTTGTCCCACCAATCGTGGTTGCTGCAATTGCAGTTAACTCATAACCGGTAGCAGCACCTGGATGTACACTTCCAACACGGCCTGCAAATACAAGAGCCGCTACGGAACAGCAAATACCCATGAAGGTATAAATCGCAATTAAATTTTTCTTTACATTTACTCCGGAAATTTCGGCAGCCTTAACATTACCACCAATGGCGTAAGCATTTTTACCAAGACTCGTATATCCCAAAATCACCCATGTGATTGCAATCATGATTCCATATACAATAACAGGGACTGGCACTGGGCCTAGTTTGCTACCGATAAACATAATTTCAGGAATCAGTTGACTGACAGGTTTACCTCCTGTATATAACAGAGTCGCACCTCTTGCAATGGTCATCATACCTAAGGTTGCGATGAAAGGGTGAATTCCTGTGTATGCGATCAACGCTCCATCGATTGCTCCCGCAAGACCACCAACCAATAGCGCCGCAATGATTGGAACGATAACAGGCATGTCATGAATCCCTGGATATACAAGAGAAGAAGCAGTCCCAAGCTGTGCCATACTAGCAGCAACAACACCAGACAATGCCACTAGAGACCCCACCGAAAGGTCAATACCTCTAGAAATAATAACAATGGTCATCCCTAGAGCCATAATTCCGAAAATTGAGCTTTGGGTTAACACGTTAAAAACATTAGTCGGGGACAAAAAGTTGGGTGACATGATAGAAAGCCCAACTATCATCAAGAGTAAAACAATTAGTATTCCATATTTTTGCAACAAGCCAGTGATTTGTTGTTTATTCACAGTTGCTGTTGCAGCTTTTGTTTCGATTTTCTTTGAATCAGACGTCATTGGCTAATCCTCCTCTAACATTCGGTCCGCCTCTTTCGAGTTGCTTGACAGAATTCTATCTTTGAAAACACTGCAGTCCAATATATTTACAGGTTTCCATTTTACATACTATATGCTACCTAGGATACTTGTCCTGTAGCATATGACATGATTTCTTCTTGAGTTAGCTCCTTAGTATTCTCAATAATACCAGTTACCTTCCCCTCATGCATAATCATGATTCGGTCGCTCATTCCCATGATTTCTGGCAATTCAGATGAAACCATGACGATGGACTTCCCTTGACCTGCCAAATTTGTTATCAGCCGGTGGATTTCAGATTTTGCTCCAACATCGATTCCTCGTGTCGGTTCATCTAAGAACAGTACTTCTGGGTTGGTCATCAGCCATCTTGCAACAAGGACTTTCTGTTGATTCCCTCCACTGAGATTTTCTATTCTTTGATAAATACTTGGCGTTTTTATGCTAATCGCTTTTACGTATTCGTTGGTTTCAGCGATTGCTTCTTTATGGTTAATCAAACCATTCTTTCTTACATATTTTTTCAAATTAGCTATAATTGCATTTTGGAAAACCGAAAGCATCGGGATAATCCCTGTTGCTCGTCGATCTTCAGTCAGCAATGCCATTCTGTTTTCTTTCGCATCCTTAGGTGTATTGATTTTCACTTCTTTCCCATCTATGAAAATCTGTCCTTCTGATTTGTTACGGATTCCAAAAATAGTTTCAATTACTTCCGTTCTTCCTGCACCTACCAGTCCTGCAATTCCAAGGATTTCTCCTTTTCTCACATTAAAAGACACATCCTTAAATTTGTTGCGACAACTGAGGTTTTTTACTTCCATCTTTACATCACCGATATCGCAAATTACCTTTGGAAACATTTCAGTCACTTCTCTGCCTACCATCATTTTAATTAGTTCTGATGTTTCAAGCTCACTTGTGACTTTGCTTCCAATGTAAGTTCCATCCCGGTAAATCGTTACTTTATCAGTAATCTCGAAAATTTCGTCCAATTTATGTGAAATATATATTATCGATTTTCCACTTTCTCTTAGTTTTCTCATGATTGCAAATAGCTGGTCAATCTCCTTGTTTGTCAATGCGGATGTAGGCTCATCCATAATGATGAGCTTTGCATTATATGACAGCGCCTTTGCAATTTCAATCATCTGCATGTTAGCAACCGTTAACGTTGACATATGAGTTTTAGGGTCTTGATTAAAGTCAATTAATTTAAGAACTTCTTTGCTCATTTCATACATTTTTTTATGGTCTATCAAACCCAGCTTATTCTTAGGCTCCCTTCCCAGCCAAATATTTTCCATAATCGATCGATGCTCAACTGGACTCAGTTCCTGATGAATCATTGCGATTCCCATTTTCAGTGCATCGGATGTAGAATAATTTTCAATTAGGTTTCCTTCAAAATAAATCTGGCCGGATGTTTGTGGATGAATACCAATCAGACATTTCATCAGTGTTGATTTCCCCGCACCGTTCTCTCCCATCAGTGCATGAATCTCTCCGTAATTCACTGTCAGGTCTACTCCTCTAAGCGCCTGAACGCCAGGAAAATTTTTTACAATGTCTTTCATGACAAGGATTTGTTTTTCTTCCATTGGCCAACTCCTCATAATTACAATATGTGGGAGAGTGGTAACACCCCTCTCCCACACGGAATAGTTATACTCTTAATGCAGCTCTTTTACAGATAATCAGCTACATTGTCAGGGGTAATCAGTACAAAATCAATCCAAGTAATAGCGTCAACAGCTTCGCCTTTAGCAGCTTTATCAGCTACTTCAACACCAGAACCGCCCTGTCCTTTTGCATCCTGCAATACAGTTGCATCCAGTTTACCTTCATTTACAAGGTTCACTGCATCTGGAATTGCATCAACACCCATAACAATAACATCATCTCTACCAGCAGCTTCTAAAGCCTGAAGTGCACCGATTGCCATGTTGTCATTGTTAGCAAGAACAGCAGTTAATTCATCACCATAAGCTGTAAGCCAGTTTTCAGTAATAGACATACCTTTATCTGACTGCCAGTCCCCAGCTTCTTTCGCCAGAATTTTTACGTCTGGATACTGAGAAAGAACTTCTTCATTTCCTTCTGTTCTCTTTACAGCACCTTCGTTACTTAGGATACCCTGAAGGATACCAACTCCGCCTTTTTCTCCCATTTTTTCAATAAGGTACTGACCTTGAAGCTGACCAGCAACGATTTCCTGAGAACCTACATAATATACGCCTTCAGGTGGTTGTTCTGTTCCAAACGGATTTCTGTTTACATAGATTAGAGGGATTCCCGCAGCGGTAACTGCGTCTGTGATAGGACCCATTGCTGATGTGTCAACCGGTACAATCATGATTGCATCATATCCTTGTTCAATCATGGTGTTAACCTGGTCTTGCTGCTTAACTACATCTTCCTGAGCATCTTGAACGTCTAATTGATATCCAAGTTCCTGAGCTTTTGTAGTAGCTGCATCAACTACGTAAGTCTGGAATGTGTCGTTCATGTTGCATTGTGCAAATCCGATTTTTGCTGTTGCAGCATCGGATGAAGAATCATCACTAGATGAGCTGCCACAAGCTGTGAACATTCCTAGAGCGAGTACGAGTACCAGCAAAATTGCAAGTATCTTTTTCATTTTTTTTCCTCCTCAATTCTAAACGATTGATCATTTATATTAACAGGTCATACTGCTAATACCATAGAGGTATTTATAAGCTTTTACGAAAACGCTTGCTTAAAAAGATACTACCATTATAGCATCCTTTTGTCAATACAAAAACACTGTGAAATCCAATTATCTTGGCGGTTTTTTTGATATTTCTTTCACAATTTTTTCTTGGCCATCTCAAAAAAAAACGAATATCGTTTGTTTTTTTATTGACAACGACTTTCAAGTATGATTATAATTTGATCATCAGAAAAACGTTTTACTACCCGTTTATTTTTTTCAGTATTAGAATGTTTTTACCACGTTATCGCTTTTATAAACAATGTGAAATAAAAATGGAGGAAAAAAAAATGATACCTGAGAAAAAATGGTTATTAACCGAAGATCCAAATGTAATGTTTGAAGGAGATACTGCTGTCGGTCAACTAAAAAAACAAATTTGGGATGCTTCTGAGGAAGAGATTGATGCAATCCTAGAAGAATATGGCATTCCTTCACCATCTGAGTTAGGCGTTGCTGGAACATATATTCAGAATACGGCTCGCGCAAAACAAATTGAAAAAAGACGTAAAAACGATATTGTGTTTGTACCGATCGGGTGTACAGAAAACCACGGCCTTCACGCAAATACAGGTCTTGATACGTTCATGGTAACTCAAATTTTAGAAGGATTAAGAAGATTTACTGCAAAGCAAGGTCACGAAGTAAATCTTGCTTTTACTCCTTTGAATTATGGCGGTCACCCTTATCATCATTTAGGGATGCCCGGAACAGTAATTATGCCGGAAGAAGTGGTAAAGGAATCTCTGATTTACTGCATGCTTGGATTATGGAATGACGGTTACAGGAAAATTATTTTCTTGAATAACCATGGCCATCTATGGATGTTGGAATCAGCAATTCAAGAATTCTGTAAAAGATATCAATTGCCTGGCATCTTTCGAGTTATTGAATGGCACCGTGCCGTTCGAGAATTTTTCTATCCTACAAATCGAAAGAATAGCCTAGAAACCAACTTTATCCATGCAGACGAAGCAGAAACAGCAGTTGCTTTGCTTATGTTCAAAGAGATGATAGATATGAACTCAGTTCAAGATGCCGACGGAAAGGCTCTTCTTCCAGATGGTCACATGGACAAATCTGTGGATCCATATAGAAGGCCTTGTCGATGGTCCGAAGGAGAAGGTCATGCTGCAATCGAACGTGCTGCAACTCCTGAAGGTGTTGTCGGAAAGCCATCTCAGGCTACCGCAGAAAAAGCAAAGCGCCCAATTGCAGCAATTCTAAAGTACCTAACCTTGTTGCATGATGAAATTTTAGAAACGTATCCTGCTGGGACCGTACCTCCTGTTGATCAGATTACATTGAGAAAACCAGAAGATATGGAGCCATTCCTTCGAGAACCCCTCAGTGAAGGTTGGAAATCGATTGATGAATTGCCTAGAGTAGGTATCTTCGAACGTCTATAGTGCTATAACGTTTGCTTTATATCACCAAATGCAGTTCGAATAAAAAGACTGCGTAAAAGTATTGAATAAGGGGAGAATAAAAATGAAATCAAAAACTGCTTTTTTACATAAACCTCATGATCTTCGAGTAGAAGAGGTAGAATTGGCTCCTTTAAAATCAAATCAAGTGTTGATTCAAGTTGGTGCATGCGGAATTTGTGGTTCTGATGTGGAATGTTACGAAGGGAAATCAGCCGAAGGACGATATGACATTGCACCTTACACCCCTGGACACGAATGGGGAGGCAAGATTGTAGAAGTCGGATCGTCTGTATCCACATTAAAACCTGGAATGAAGGTCACTGGCGATTGTGTTATGGCCTGTGGCGTATGCCAAAATTGCAAAGACGGCTTAATGCCTTCTGCTTGTCTGAATATGCGAGAGATTGGTTTTCGACCAGATTCTCCAGGAGGAATGGGCGAATACATGATTGTTGAAGAACAATATGTTCATCAAATTCCAGATGACTGGTCCTATGCGATGGGAGCATGGGTCGAAACTTTCTCCATTGGTTATTTTGGTCTTTGGGGAAACGGAGGATACATCGATGCTTCTGATACCGCGGTGATTTTCGGTTGTGGACCCGTTGGTATTTCAGCAACAATGGCTGCCAAAACCTCTGGCGCTAAAGTAATCGTCGTAGATCCAATCCAGTCCAGAAGAGATTTGGCGGTAAAGTACGGTGCAGACTTCGTCGTAGATCCTACCGCAGGTAACTTAAAAAATCAAATTGACAAGTTGACAAATGGAAACGGCCCATCCGTCATCGCGGAAGCATCTGGTAACGATACTGCTATTGCATCCATTTTTGACATCGCAGGTCACAGTTGCCGAATTCACTTAATCGGACACTCTATCGGCAGAAAAGTGCCGGTTGAGTTAGGTTGGACTATATGGAAAACTCTAAAAATCAACGGTTCTGGCGGAACAAAAGATTTTGGTCAAAGAACAATTCGCTTTATGAGTGCGATCAAAGATAAATACGATTTTGACGCTTTAAATACTCACTATTTTGAGTTTGACAAACTGCACGATGCTATGAATACGGCAATTCACGAAAAAGACAATGCATTCAAGGTAATGCTACAGTTCCCAATAGACTAATTATCCGAATACTCTATTGAAAGAAGGTGACACTTTGGAACAAAATCACTATGTCAAGCTCCTTTCCGAAGCACTAGACATCGCAGAAAAAGAGATTCACGAATATCCAGCATCCATTACGGCCGAACTGGGTGAACGTGTTTCTTTGGTGAGAATCAAAAACACGAAGTATCTTCTTGTAATAGGAAATGGGATCGTATCCATTGAGTTTGAGGGAGATGAAGTTTTCGAAAGGGGCAAGCTTTGTCCCCTTTCTCATCAAAACCGCTTGGTGCTGAACAACTTTTTCCCCTACACAAAACCCACTGCTTTCGGGCGTAATACAGGAACATTTGGTGTTGGCGATAGATTAGGTGTTGCAACACCAGGACACATTCGAATTCTCAAAGATTCTATGTTGAAGCCAGTCTTAGCGCAGCAAAGCAAACGAGAGCTGGATTTCACAAACAGAACATACGAAAAGGTACTGGATGATGTGTGTTTTGGTGTTTATCAGGAAGGTTATCATGGCGGATTTGGCGCTGACGGGGATCATTTAAAAACCATAGCCGATATAGAAGATGCCCTATCTTGCGGATACACCATGATTACATTGGATTGTTCCGAACAAATCGGAAGAGGAGTTGAAGATCTCGCTCCACAGGAACGACTCATTCAATATCAAAGCTATGCTCTAGAATACAGAGAACGAATAGAAAGTCAGTATCTTGGCAAACAAATTACAATCGATGGAATTTCTTATTGCTTCCAACTCGATGAATTAGTAACCGCATCTCTCATTTATAAGGATGCACTATCCTTTGTGGAGAAAGTGTATCTTCAATGCATCAAGCCGAATAAGGAATCTGTTGATTTTGAACTCTCTATTGATGAAACCGAGTCAATCACCACCGAAATCGGACATTTATTTGTTGCTTTAGAGCTACAGCATTTTAACATTGATGTGACAAGTTTAGCACCCCGGTTTACCGGAGAATTCCAAAAGGGGATTGATTATATCGGTGAAATATCTCAGTTTCATGCAATGTTAAAAGGGCATGCCAAAATTGCAGACTACTTTGGCTATAAACTAAGTATCCACTCTGGAAGTGACAAGTTTAGCGTATTTCCACAAATCGGCGAACAAACCAACAGGAGACTGCATCTTAAGACATCTGGTACCAGCTGGCTTGAAGCCCTCGGAACGATTGCTAATACCAATTGTGCACTGTTTCGAGAAATATATAAAACAGCAATCAATCATTTTGAGGAAGCGAGAGCGTTCTACCACGTATCGGCAGAAATAGAGCAAGCACCTAGCATAGATGCTACTCCAGATGATCATTTGATTCATTTTTTAGATAATATTCACAGCAGGCAGATTTTACACATTACATACGGGTATATTCTTAGTGATGAAGTATTAAAAAATAAAATCTATTTCACTCTTTCCGAAAGAGAAGAAAGCTATTATAATAGGTTGGTTTCCCATATTGGTCGACATATCGCGGAAATCAATAAACAATTTTAATAATCTTGACCTGATTCTGACAGAATCAGGTCAAGAATTTTCTGTTTTACAAAGGAGGGGACATGAGTATCAAAAACGGTCTGCCGCCAAAAATAAAATTGGCTGCCACACTTTCTGCAGAAACAAATCCTAATTCGCCAGTGATCATGTCTGGAGACCCTGCTGAGCGTATCGCTTTTGCTTCTCATTTAGGATATGACGCTATTGAATTGCATTGGGGAAATCCTGCCAACATTCCATTGAAGGAAATCATCAAGGCTTGTAGTTCTAACTATATGAAGGTCTCAGCATTTGCTACTGGTCGCTCTTATGTGGAAGATGGTTTATCATTAATAGATCCTGAGGAATCCATTCGCCTCGCTGCCATCAATCGTCTGAAAGAATACGTTGATGCAGCTTCAGCTTTTGAGGCAACTGTTATTATAGGATGTATCAGGGGAAATCTTTCTGCTGAAATGGATAAGACCGTTGCAATGAATCATTTGCTACAATCCACAATCACCATTGCAGAATATGCACAAGAAAAGCATGTTGGAATTGTTTTTGAAGCAATCAACCGATATGAAAATAATTACTTAAATACTGCGAAAGAGACCCTTGATTTTATTCGCAACAATAATTTACCCAATACAAAAGTACTGTTAGACACATTCCACATGAACATTGAGGATGGTGATTTAGAACAAGAAATCATAAATTGCGGTGAATTGTTAGGATATTTTCACATCGCAGACAGCAATCGACACTATGCTGGTAATGGACATATTAATTTTAACCCAATTATAAATGCTCTGAAAACCATCGATTATCAAGGATTTCTTAGTGCAGAATGTCTTCCATTACCGGATTCTGACACTGCACTTTCTGGGTGGATCAGAGGCGTAAAAAACGCATTTTAACGGAGGTATGAATATGAAAAAAATAAAACTAGGTATTGTAGGTCTTGGTAGATTGGGCAGAGAGCATGCTGCTAATATCAACTACAACATTACCAATGCTGAACTTACAGCAGTTTGCAGTGCAATCCAAGAAGAAGTAGATGCAATTATGGCGGAAATGCACCCTAAGTACGGCACCACGAATTACATGGAAATGTTTCAAGATAAAAACTTGGATGGAATCGTGATAGCGTCTAATTCCGCTTTTCATTGCCAAATGATATGCGATGCTGCAAACGCAGGCGTAAAAAACATATACTGTGAAAAACCCCTTGGCATGACGTTAGAAGAAATCGATTTGATTAAGGATACAGCGGAAAAAAACAATGTTAATATCATTCAAATTGGCTATAACAGAAGGTTTGACCGCTCTTTGATGACAATGAAACAAAAAATTGATGAAGGTTTTATTGGAAAACCAATTCTGATAAAGCTAGTCAATCGTGACCCAGAATGGGACAAGGATTCGTTGCTAAAATTTAGTCCAACCAGTGGTGGTCTTGTCTTTGATATGCTAACCCATGACTATGATGTGGCACGTTGGTTAATCGAATCAGATGCCGACACCGTGTACGGGATGGGAGCTGCTTTTGGTTATGAGGGCTTAGCAGAAATCAATGATATTGATAACTGTATTATTTCCATCGGTTTTAAAAATGGTGTAATGGGTTATTTAGAAACATCAAGAAATTCAACATATGGGTACCATGTTGAATATGAAGTTTTCGGAACAAAAGGCTCCCTACGTATGGGAACAACTCCAAATAAAGATCGTGTTGTTTCCATGAACAAAAATGGTGTCACAACAGAATGTGTCCAATGGTTTTTTGAATTCTGGGAACCAACATTCAAGGCAGAACTGCAAGACTTTGTGGATTGTATTGAAAAAAATGAAAAGCCAAAAGCTGATTTAATGGATGGATATAAAGCAGTAGAATGGGCGTTTGCAGCGAAAGAAGCTGTAGAAAAAAGAACAATTATCAAGATGAAATAATCCAATAAAAAAACTCCTATCAGTAAAGGTTAATTATACTGATAGGAGTTTATTTTTTTACCAGCCACGTAGGTTCCAAGTTCCATCACCATCATGGCTTGTGGATTTCCGAACAATAAGCTCAGTTTCAAGCGTAATTGCCATTGCCTCCAGCTCTGGATCTTCTATTCTGCGATATAGCAATTCCATAGCTTGGTATCCCAATTCAAATTTGGGCAAGTTCACACTAGAGAGGGATGGTGAAACCAGCGTAGAGGGGAAGTTATTGTCAATCCCTATGACTGCGACATCTTCAGGAACCCTCTTTCCCGCATCGAGTAATGCTCTTAAGGCACCAATTCCCATTTGATCATTCCCAGCAAAAACGGCTGTAAATAACTTCCCTTTTTCTAATATTTTTTTCATACTGTGATATCCACTAATAGGAGTATAATCTCCTTCAGAAATCAAATCACTTTGAACCATTAATCCATGGCGTTCCATCGTCTTTTTATAGCCCGCTAGCCGCAATGCTCCAATTTGAAACTTTAACGGTGCCGTAATATGAGCAATACTAGTATGTCCCAATGAAATCAGGTGATCCACTGCAGTTTCTGCGGCATGCACATTGTCAATCATCACACAATCAAGTCCAGGGTCCAGCATACTTTCTAACACTACAACTGGAATCTTCTTCTTTCTATTTCCACTATCAACTAATGATCTGATGTATTTTCGATCCGATACGTTTTCCTTGTTTGCATAGGATGCAAGTATAATCCCATCAGTCCATGAATGTTGCAAAAAGCGAATATGTTCTTTTTCTTGTTCCACATCACCATTGGTCTCAAATACGACTATCGTGTAGCCATACTGTAAACCAGCCTCATGGATTCCTTGCAAAACAGCGGGAAAATATACTTGGTTGAAGGAAGGAACGATGACTCCAATTTGATTGGTTTTATTGCTTTTTAATCCTCTTCCAACTGGATTCACTTCATATTGAAGCGCTTCAATCGCTTCATTGACACGGGCTTTTAAATCTTCACTCACCGGTTTTGTCTCATTCATGACATTTGATACAGTAGAAATGGATACGCCGGCTTTTTTTGCTACTTCTTTAATTCCTGCCATATTATCCTCCAATTTGTTTCTTCAAAAGAAACAAAGTCTCAATACTGTATCCTATTTTACACCAGATGAATTCTTTTTTCTATTCAATTTCGCTTAATTTTACTGGTCTTCCTTCTGCAACCGATTTTCGAGCTGCCAAACCAAGTTTAATTGGCTGCAATCCATCAAATCCAGTAACAGGAGTCTCTGTATTATCAACTAAAGCTTTTACGAATTGTTTCATCTCTTCGGCAAAAGAGTCCATGTATCTTTCCAAGAAGAAATATAACGGTTTTTCACTAAATACGCCTTCTTCCGTGCTCCATACAGCGGTAGAAGGGTGATCATTCGTAATTTCAACCTTTCCTTTTGAACCAAAAGCTTCAACTCGTTGGTCGTATCCGTACGCCGCTTTTCTTGAATTATCAATCACGCAGATTGCACCATTTTTAAAGCGAATTGTAATCAAAGCAGTATCCACATCTCCCGCTTCTCCAATGGCTGGATCCACCATACACGCAGCTGATACATACACTTCTTCTGCTTCACTGCTAGTCAAAAATCTACTCATATCAAAGTCATGAATTGTCATGTCCATGAAAATTCCACCAGACACCTTAACATATTCAATTGGAGGTGGGGATGGATCTCTTGAGGTAATCTTTAAAATCTGTAGGTCTCCAATTGTTTTATTGTCAATTAACTCTTTTACTTTTCTAAAATTGTGATCAAATCTTCTATTAAACCCAATCTGAAGTTTCACACCTGCTTTTTTTGCTGCTTCAATAACAGCTTCCACCTTTTCTACCGAAAGATCAACTGGTTTTTCACAGAAAACATGCTTTCCAGCATTTGCAGCAGCGATGGCAATTTCCGCATGTGTATCTGTAGAAGAACAAACTAAAACTGCATCTAAATCAGGATCAGCAACTAGTTCTTGGTAGCTTCCATAAACAGTTGAAATGCCCGTTTGAGAAGCCCACTCTTTTGCAGAGTCAAGATAGATATCAGTTACGCCTTTTACCTCAACCTCTGGAAGATAATTCATGATGCTCATAGTATGAACTTTTCCGATTCTGCCAGTACCAACAATACCGACTTTCAATTTCTTTTCCATTCTGTTTCCCCCTTAACTACTGACCTGATTTTTCTTCAATGTATTTTCTTGCTTTTAATGCATACTCTAACGGATTTGCTTTTGCAGGATCTTGTTCTGCTTCCACAACCATCCAACCCTCAAATCCACTTTGATTGATCATTTCAAAGATTGGTTCAAAATCAATGGCACCATCTCCAGGCACTGTAAACGTTCCTGCACGAACACCGTCTAAAAAGCTCATTTTTTCTGCACGAACTTTTTCAATCACTTCTGGGCGAACATCCTTTAAGTGAACGTGTGCGGTACGATCAATATACTTCTTCAGTAAAGTAAGACACGCTTCATAGTTTCCTTCTGAGTAGTAAATATGGCCTGAATCATATAACAAGTATACATTGTCTTGCACGCTTCCCATAAAGCGATCGATTTCTTCCATCGTTTGTACACCAGTACCCATATGATGATGGCATCCTAGCTTCATACCTTTTTCTTCGGCCAAGTCTGCCATTTTATTATATCCGTTGATTACTTTTGTCCACTGCTCCTCTGTATAAACAGGTTTTGCATCAAAAATTGGTTCAGAAAGTCCTTGAATACTATTTCCAACTTCTGCAGCGCCAATCACTTTTGCACCCATTTCATAAAGAAAATCTCTATGCTCTATAAATTCTTTTAATACTTCTTCTTCGGATTTTGTTGTAAAGCAAGCACTAAACCATGCATTACAAATTTCTATTCCTCTCATTTCAAGTGCTTTTTTCAAAACAACCGTATCTCTTGGATACTTGTTTCCGACTTCAGTTCCCTTGAAACCGGCCAATGCCATTTCACTGACACATTGTTCAAAAGTATTTTCGCTACCTAGGTCTGGGAGGTCATCATTAGTCCATCCAATCGGAGCAATACCAATTCTAATTTTTTTCTTTTCCATGCATTTACCCATCCTTAATACAATTTTTTTGATTTTCAGCAATATCACAAGGATATCTATCTGAAACTGACAAGGGAATTATTAATACATTTTTGCTTCAGCTACATGCTTTTGAATATCTCTTGCAGCTTCTTCTACAGCAGGGTGTGCCGATACTTGAGCAGTACCAACTCTCCACCATGCATGATATCCATCAGTCATTGTTCCAGGAAGCGTTTTAATATCTAAGATGCTGCTCATTTCACTTTCTTGCATCGCATGAAAGCCTGATTCTAGCTCCTCAAGTGTTGTTACCGAGTAGCCAGTGCCACCATATCCACGTGCTACCATCGCATAATCAATCTTCAAATAGTCTCCAGTTAGTCTTCCACTTTCTGTTTCTCGTGTTCTATATTCATTTGCAAAGCTTGGAATACCCTGACTTCTTTGTAAGTTATGGATACACTGGAATCCGTGGTTATCGAGAAGAATAACATTGATTTTTAAGTCCTCCTGTAGACTAGTAATGAATTCAGAGTGGAGCATATTAAAGCTTCCATCACCTACCAATACATAAACATCCCGATTCGGTTCGGCAAGTTTGACGCCAACAGCGGCGGCCACTTCATATCCCATGCAAGAGAAACCATATTCAACGTGGTAAACACCATGGTCTCTGCATCTCCATACCCTCTGTACATCACTAGGTAAGCTCCCTGAAGCGGCAACAATAATGCCATCGTTTCCAATTAGTTTCTCATTCAGCTCACCCAGTATTCTGGATTGAACCAAACCATCAGAAGATTCTAATTGATAAAGGCGATGGACTTCTTTCTCCCAATCCTCTCGTGCTTGCTTTATTTCATTCTGATACCCAGTTTTATAACCTTTTTCCTTCAATGCCTCAGTTAGCGCTGTTAAAGCGAGCTTTGCATCTGCCATCACAGGTAATGCATTCATTTTGTATGCATCAAAGGGATTCAGGTTAATTGTAAGCATTTCCACATCTTCATTACGGTAGAGCCATTTGGAACAAGTACAAAAGTCGTTTAATTTTGTTCCTACCCCAATAATCAAATCTGCTTCTTGCGCTAAAATGTTAGCCGAAGAAGACCCAGTCAAACCTGCTCCCCCCATATTCATCGGATGGTCAAATAGAACCGCTCCTTTTCCTGCCTGAGTTTCGCCAAATGGGATTTGAAATGCTTCTGCAAATTCCATGAATTCTTTTTCTGCTGCTGAATATTTCACTCCGCCTCCGCAAAGAATAAATGGTTTTTTCTTTGATTGGATTAATTCAACCGCTTTTTGAAGGATGGTTGGGTCAATATCTCTTCTCTGGATGTAATGTACCCGTTTTTCAAAAAAATCAGCAGGATATTCATAAACTTCTCCTTGAACGTCCTGAGGAAGGCAAAGAGTAACTGCACCAGTTTCTGCGGGGTCAGTCAAAACTCGCATTGCATTGATTGCTGCTGTCATCAGCTGCTCTGGCCGTGCAATACGGTCCCAGTATTTGCTCACTGCCTTAAACGCATCGTTGGCAGTTATATTATAATCATAAGATTGCTCGATTTGCTGAAGAACTGGGTCAGGCTGACGACTAGCATAAGCTTCAGAAGGTAAAAACAAAACCGGAATTCGGTTGGCGGTTGCTGTTCCAGCAGCTGTCACCATATTCAGTGCACCAGGTCCAATGGAGCTAGTTACTGCCATAATCTGTTTTCTATTTTTCTGCTTTGCAAAACCCATAGCAATATGGGCCATTCCTTGTTCATTTTTTCCTTGCATAAAGCGTAGTCCATGATCACCAGATTCAAGAGCTTCGCCCAACCCAACTACCATTCCATGTCCAAAGATGCCTAAAACACCCTGAACAAATTTAATTTCTTGCCCATCAGCATGGATATACTGATTGTCAAGAAATTTTAACAGTGCTTGTGCCATTGTCATTTTGATCTTCATCATCGTTTCACCTCATTGTTCTTTTTACATCGTGTTGTTTTTCTGATTTTCAACTCCGGATTCAAAATAATTTTTTTAGTTGGTCTTTTCTTATCTTTTTCTTTTATTTCCTCCAGCAAGGTTTCAACTAGCATTTTACCCAATTCGTATTTTGGTTGATGCACAGTTGTCAGCTCAATCTGAGGTAGACCTGCATAGGAAATATTATCATAACCGATTACGCCTATCTCATCTGGTACTTGAAGATTTGATTCGTTACAATATTGCAATGCCCCCATTGCAATTAAATCGTTGACGCAGAATATTGCGTCAATTTTCTGACCACCTTCAAAGAGAGTTTTTGCAGCAATTCGCCCACCCTCAATAGAAAAGCTACCTTCGATTATCAATTCCTCACATATCTTGAGCCCGGCTTCTTCCATAGCCTTTTCAGCTCCGACAAGTCTTCGATTGGATGCAATATGATCCTCACGTCCCAGTATGAACGCCAAGTTTTGGTAACCACTGTCCAAGAGATGCTTCGCTGCTAAATATCCACCAAGCTCATTATCAACTTCAACAGAATCGAAACGATGGCTTTTTTTGCTATATCGCTCAATAATCATGAGCGGCGATTTTACGTCATCATATTCTTCATTCTTCCCCGCAGATTTCAAAATGATTCCGTCCACACGCTTTTGTCGAAGCATATTAAAATAATCCTTTTCTCTCTTTGAATCCCATCCAGAAACACAAAGAAACATATTGTATTCGTTTTCGCTAGCGGCATCCGAAATTCCCGCCACAATTTCATTAAAAAAAGGATTATTAATATCTGGAATGATAACACCAATGGTTTTTGAAACTCGGTTGACTAGCCCTCGAGCTAGGTCGTTAGGCTGATACCCCATACGTTCTGCTGCCTTCAAAATTTTGTTTCGAGTTTCCTTGCTAACTCCATCTTTTCCATTTAACGCTCGAGAAATAGACGAATAAGAAACACCCAATTCCTTTGCGACATCTTTAATCGTAACTGTAATCGAAATCATCCCCTTCACTATAATAACATCATAATAGCAAACGTTTGTTGAATATGCAATGATTTTTCTTTCAAATGCAAAAAAAGGCAGACTTCCAAATGATATTTTGGAGGTCTGCCTTTTTTTGAAGGTTCCTTGTAATTATTAAACTCTATTACCTATGAAAGAGATTTACGCTCGTTTATATAGACATCCATTATGATGGTATTTTTTCTTCCGTTTCTTGTTCCTTTCGTTCAATCCGATTGATATGGTATGTCAAAATATGCAAGCTATCACTAAGATGCGCATTTTCTACCGCCACATATTCAGGAACGGTTAAATCGGTCGGAGCAAAATTCCAAATTCCCTTTACCCCACCATTTACTAAAGTGTCTGCCACAATCTGGGCATTGTCTTTATTTGTTGTAATAATCCCGATTTCCACTTGATTGTCTCTTAAAAACTCTGGCAAATCATTGAAATCGAGAACTTCTATGTCATTGATTTTCAGACCAATTAGTTTTGGATTCACATCAAACAATGCAATGGTTTCATATCCCGCTTTATAAAAATGAGTATAATTTGCAATTGCCTGTCCAAGGTTTCCCGTACCAATAATGATCATCATATATTTCTTTTCTAGACCCAAAATATTATTAATTTGCTTATACAATCTCTCTGAATTATAACCATATCCCTGCATCCCAAAGGTCCCAAAATTATTTAAGTCTTGTCTAATTTGCGATGCAGTATAACCAATCATTTTGCCTAGTTCAGTTGAAGAGATTACCCCAACTTTATTTTTAATCAGTTCCTGAAGTATCCTACGATACCTTGGAAGCCTTCTGATAACAGCATTTGATATAATTGAATATTCTTTCATATTCTTATCACCTACCCTTATTTTCATCCAATTTGTAACCTTATTTTCTCATCCTAACATCCTAATACTGTGTTAGCAGCAAAATCTTTTTTTCAATAATTTCTGCCAAAATTCTATGCCCTTCTGGCCCGGGATGCAGTCCATCTAGCAAATAACGACTAGTTTGTCCTTGTATCTCGTTCTGAAACGCAACAAATAAATCAATGCACGAAAGTCGAAACACTTTACAAAAATCCATTAGCCAGTTATGATACTCCATTAAAGTTTGAATCAATGTTTCTTTTGGAATAAAATCTATCCACTCTTCTTTCAGCATGGACAAATCTGGCTGAATACAGATTCCTACGATTGGCGTAATCCCGTGATGATAAGCTTGGTGGATCATAGCCATCATATTTGGCTTTACAGTGCTAAGATTTCCACCTACGATAAAATCATTGAAACCACCCATGACGATTGCATATCTCGGTTTTTCTAATACCACATCATTTTGAAACCTTGAAAGCATACCTCCGCTTGTATCTCCATTGATTCCTTTGTTGATAAATTCAACTTCTGCTCTTTCATTGAGAAGCTCCACCCAGCATTCTTTCTTTTGAACACCGTAGCCTCTAGTCAAGCTATCTCCTATACAAACCACTTTCATATGATGCGCCCTTCTAAAATATATTTTGCAATATGCAGAATGCCTTTCATTGACATTCTGCATATGAAAGAAAGAGGATTTTGTGTATGATAATTTATATATGAATTGCTTTATCAATTGCCGCATGTGATGCTTCGTGATAAATCTCCGAAACCGTTGGATGCGGATGAATTGACATAGCAATTTCTTCGGCAGTTGATTCAAGATTCATGGCAACAACCGCTTCAGCGATCATATCCGTTGCATGGATACCAAAAATATGAACTCCTACAACCTCGCCATATTTTTCTTCCGTAATTACTTTAATTAAGCCACTTTCCTCCCCTGCTACTTTTGCTTTTCCATTGCCTAAGAGAGGGAACTTTCCGACTTTTATTGCTCCATATTTTTCTCTGGCTTGCGCTTCTGTCAAACCAACGCATGCTACTTCAGGTTGAATGTAGATAGCACTTGGAATTTTGTCATACTCCATTATTTTATTGTGCCCGCAAATGTTTTCTACCGCAATAATTCCTTCTGTTGACGCAGTATGAGCCAACATCGCTTTGCCATTTACATCTCCAACAGCAAATATGTTGCTTACTGACGTTCTGAGATTGCCATCGGTAACAATAGCACCTCGTTCTGTCTTAATTCCAAGTTTTTTGCAATCAATTCCGCCAAGATCTGGTCCACGTCCAACTGCCATCAAGACATTTGTTGCTGCAACCGTTTCTTGTTTTCCATTCTTCTCAAAGATTACTGCATTGCTGGAAATTGCGGTGACTTTAGCGCTTGTATACACCTTAACTCCCATGAATTCCAACATTCCAGTAACCTGATTTGTAATTTCTTCATCTACCATTGGTAAAATTCTATCTAAAAACTCAACCACCGTGACCTTACAACCTAGATTGGCAAAGAAATATGCAAACTCAATTCCGATTACGCCACCACCAATGATTGCAATATCTGACGGAATCTTGTCCAAATCCAAAACATCATTGCTCGTCATAATGTTCATCTTTTTATCGATAGAAACTGGTAAAGATTTGATATCAGAACCAGTCGCAATGATAATATTATCGGTACTGTAATCTTTACCAGAAACAGTCACAGTATTTTTATCCTTGATGATGCCTTCTCCATCAATCACGGTCACACCGTTTTTCTTTAGAAGTCCCGTTACACCACCGACTAACTGTTTTACAATCATTTCTTTTCTTTTTTGAACTTTTTCCATGTCTAATTTAACAGAAGAGACGTCTAGATTAACGACACCAAACTTTTCTGATTCCTTAACTTCTTTTAGTGATTCAACGCTTCTCAGAAGCGTTTTGGTAGGAATGCAGCCTCTGTTCATGCAAACGCCGCCAAATTTGTCTTTCTCTACAATTGCAGTTTTCTTTCCCAATTGACCCGCTTTAATTGCCGCAACATATCCACCAGGGCCACCTCCTAAAACAATGATATCAAAGTCTTTATCGCTGGCAGTTACGTTTGATTCAGCAGCAGGTGCGGCAGCCGGGGAAGGGGTGGCGGCTGCCGACGCAGATGCTTTTGCTGTTTCTGCTGCAACTTCTGGCTCCTTGCCTAATTTTGCAAGGGCATCTGCTAGATCACTTTCAATGTTTTCATTTTCTCCCCCAATAATCGCAATGGGAAGAGTAACCGGAACAGCTTCACCCTCTTTGATTAATAGTTTTCGAACGACGCCATCTCCAGTAGCTTCTATATCAATACTAGTTTTATCCGTTTCAATGGCAAATAACGGTTCGCTTTTTTTAATACTCTCACCTTCATTTTTATACCATTTCACAAGCTTGCCTTCACTCATATTAAATCCGAGCTTTGGCATAATAATAATATCAGCCATCTTATCCTCCTCTTATACCAACAAATTAATTGGAGTTTCCAGTAATTTCTTAACATCTGTTACAAACTGTGCTGCAAGCAACCCGTCAATGACTCTATGGTCTACCGTTAAATTGATATTCATCATCGGTTTGATAGCAACTACTTTATTTCCATTCTCATCTTTTACAACAAGTGGCTCATCCTTTGTCGCACTGACCGCCAAAATCCCGACTTCTGGAGGGTTGATGATTGCCGTAAAGTTTTCAATTCCAAACATGCCCAAATTTGAGATGGTAAAAGTTCCACCTGTGTATTCCGCCGGAGTTAGTTTTCCATTTCTAGCCTTTTCAAACAATTCACTCGCACCCTTTGAAATCTCTACAACAGACAATTTATTTGCATTTTTTACAACTGGTACAATCAACCCCGTAGGAGCTGCAACTGCAATTCCTAGGTTCACGCTCTTATATTTAATAATTTGATCTCCAACTAGTGATTCGTTCATTTCCGGATATTTTTGGAGGCAAATTATAACTGCTTTTGCAATATAATCTGTTACAGAAGTTTTCTTATCCTGCGCAGCATTGACTTGTGCACGTAGTTCCAAAAGCTTATCCAGATTAACTTTTTGTGTGAAGTATAGGTGCGGTGCTGTAAATTTGCTCTGTGCCAAACGTTCTCCAATAATCTTTCTTACTCCGCTATATGGTACAATTTCTAAAATTTCTTTACCGTCCTCAGAAATTTGAACCGAACCAACCTCTTCTTTCATTTCCTTAATAACAACGTCTTCCTTAATTGTTGTAACACTGGCGGTGATATCCCTTTTCATGATTTTTCCGTTAGCACCAGAACCCTGAACGGAATCCAGCTCAATACCCATTTCATTGGCGATTTTATGTGCTACAGGTGAAATTTTCACTCGATTTGATGTAGCATACTCAATCACATCCTTCTCGCAAATTCCCCCATCATATCCAGTTCCTTCGATTGCTAAGCCGTCCAAAGAGATTCCAAGTTCACCAGCTTTTTTTCTAGCTCTGGGGGTAATTTTTAATCGGTTGCCTACCATTGTTTTAGCTACCTTTTCAACCACTGTAGCTTTTGTGGTTGAAGGTTCGATTACTTCATCCTGAGTCTCTTCAACGCTACCTTTATCTTCTCGATTCAATTGTTTTTTTGCTTCTTTTACCAGTGCATCAATGTTTTCGCTCTCATCACCAATAATTGCAATAGGAAGCGTAACCCCTACCGCTTCACCCTCTTCAATGAATTTGATTCGAAACACACCATCCGCCGTAGCCTCAATGTCAATAGAGGTTTTGTCTGTTTCAATTGCAAAAACCGGTTCACCTTTCGTAACTGCCTCTCCAATGTTTTTGTACCATTTCACCAGCTTGCCCTCAGACATATTGAAACCAAGCTTTGGCATAATGATTACGTCAGCCATTTCATCACCCCTATTTCATCATTTTCTTCACTTTTGCTATGGTTTTTTCTATGGAAGGAATAATCGGAAATTCCAATGCTGGGCTAAATGGTATCGAAACATTTGGGGTTCCAATTCTTCCAATTGGTGCATCCAAATAATAAAAGACATCGTCCATTACATCTGCACCAATTTCAGCTCCGATTCCACATCTTTCATACGCTTCGTCCACCACAAGAAGCCTTCCAGTCTTCTTTACCGATGCAATGATTGTTTCTCGATCCAGTGGCACAATCGTTCTTAAGTCTATTACCTCTACCGAAACCCCTTCTTTTTCCAGCATCTCTGCCGCTTTTACGGATTTCATAACCTGTGATGAAGTTGCAACAATCGTAATATCCGTACCATCCCTTACAATCTTTGCTTTGCCAAAAGGAATTGGTTCTACCACATCATCAATCATATACTTATTGGTGTATTCCATCTTATGTTCAAAGAATATAACTGGATCGTTGTCTCGAATTGCCGTTTTCAACAAACCCTTTGCTTCTTGAGCATCGGAAGGAACTACAATTTTCATACCTGGAAATTGCGCTACCATTGCCTGCATGCTCTGTGAATGTTGTGCAGCGGAAGATCGACCCGCTCCTATTGGTGTACGAATGACCATAGGCACATTCACCTGTCCACCAGACATATATCTTATTTTTGCAGCATTATTGATAATCTGGTCTGCTGCCACAAGCAAGAAGTCAGAAAACATTAATTCAATAACTGGTCTTAATCCTGTTAATGCCATACCAGTTCCCATTCCTACAAATCCCGCTTCTGAAATTGGTGTATCTTTTACCCTTAGGTCTCCATATTTTTCAAATAACCCTACTGATGTTTTGAAATTTCCTCCAATAAAAGCAACATCTTCTCCTAAGAGCAAGACACTGTCGTCACGTTCCATTTCTTCATCTATTGCCTCGCAAATTGCGTCTCTATATAATATTTCTCTCATATGTAAAACAACCTCCCACAACTATTCCATATCAGAAAACTGATCAGTATAAGCTTCTGACGGATCTGGATAAGGACTTTCGATGGCGAATTTTACGGCTTCTTGTACTTCTTCTTCCACAGTATCCATTATCTTTTGAATTTCTTTTTCAGATATTTTTGTTGCAATCATTTTCTGTTTCAAGTTTTCAATCGGGCATTTTTCCATCCAAGAAGACTTTTCATTTAAATCTTTTCTTTCACGATATGTTGCTGGGTCACCAACGTGATGCCCTTGCCATCGATAGGTCTTACATTCAATCAGTGTTGGTCCATTCCCACTTCTAGCTCTTTTTACTGCTTCTTCCGCAACTTGATGAACCGCTAGCACATCCATACCGTCAACCACCACACCTGGGATTCCGTAACCTACAGCTCTATCAGCTAGGTTTGGTGTATTTGTTACATCTCTGATATCTACAGAGATTCCATATAGGTTATTTTCAATCACATATACGATTGGCAAATTCCAAGCTGCTGCCATATTGATGCTTTCGTGGAAAGTGCCTTCATTCGATGCAGAATCCCCAAAGAAAGATACTGCAACTTGATCGGTTCCACGGTATCGTGCTGAGTATGCAGCCCCAGTAGCAATTGGAATTTCTCCACCTACAATACCATTGGCTCCAAGAATCCCCTTGTCCATTGCCATAATATGCATGGAACCACCTTTTCCTTTGGAATAACCGCCTTCTTTTCCTAATATTTCTGCCATCATCTTGTCAGACTGTGCGCCACGAGCAACTAAATGACCATGCCCACGGTGTGTGCTTCCAATGTAGTCATCTTCATTAAGAGCAGCACATACTCCAGTAGCAATGGCTTCTTCCCCCAAGTATAAATGAGCTAGCCCAGGCATCATGCCCTTTTTATAAAACTCAAATACCTCTTCTTCGAATCTTCTCATTTTGTACATTGTTTCGAAAAAACTTAATAATTCTTTCTTGTTATACTTCGTTTCCATTGAGACCTCCTAATTATCAAGGATTAAATCATGATGCCATATATACAGCAAACCTCATGCCAACTTGCTGCTTTGTTTTGCGTTTTTTTTGATTCCTCTATTTTTCAACGTTTATCAGTATTTTTTTTTGATTTCTCATATATTTTTTGAGTTCATCTTGATTCTTTATTGAAATTCTCTAATATTTTTCTTGATAGCGTTTCAATATCCTGATAAAATATGCGTCAATAAGGCACATGTGTCTTTGCGTGTCATTTCGTTGTCACACTCTGACACATCCCATGTGCCATCGTTAGGAGGAGGCCCAATGTCTCAATTTAACCAACAGTACCAGAGTCAACTTCAGCTTGCCTGGGAACACTTTATTCAACATGACAATCGGTTTGATTATTCCTTCATACGTCCAGTTATCTTCGAATCTTGGATGCGTTCTAGGTTGTATGATGTCAATCCATATGAAAAACAAACAGGAATCCTTACAGGAAAACAGTTAGAGCAGCTGCTTGACCATAACAAGCAACTCATTCGCATTGTTCGACCTTATATGGAACGACTATTCTCCATTGTGGAAGGGTCTGGTTACTTTCTGCTTCTCAGTGACAATCAAGGCTATGTATTAGATATCATTGGAGATATTGAAATGATAGAGCAAGCAAAGGCAAGCCTTTTAGTAGTGGGCGCAAATCGATCCGAAAAAAATGCAGGTACGAATGCAATTGGTACTTGCATTTCCATAGAAGCGCCAATCCAAATTTGGAATCGCGAGCATTATATTACTAGTCACAGAGAGTACTCTTGCAGTAGTGGACCTATTTTTGACGATCAGGGTGATTTGCTTGGTTGTCTCAACATCACAGGAAAATATTCTGAAGTTCATACACACACACTGGGTATGGTCCTTAGTGCAGTCGACGGCATTACGAAAGAATTAAAAATAAGAAAAGCATATGACGAAATCAAGATTATGAGTGCGCAACGCAATAGCATTCTGGAATCCGTAACGTCTGGGCTCATTTTACTCAATGAGAGTGATCAGATTATTCAAATGAACGGCAACGCTACACGGATGCTTCACCAAAATGGGAAAAATGCCATCGGTAAAAATATAAACCAAATTATTTCATTGGACGAACCAAATCAAATCACAAATTTTTATGAACTTCCTTCTTCTTTTTCAAGTAAAGAAACAAACGTATACTTTCTCGGGTTAGATTCTGCGCCTGTGAAGTTTCGAATCAGTGTCACATTTGTGGGAGAAGACCGCATTCATGACAGAGGAACTGTAATTCGCTTAGAAGAATCGCAATACATTCATAAATTAGTTAATAAAGTAGGTGGATTTAAAGCTTCCTACACTTTCGATAGCATCATAGGGACCTCTGGAGCTACGAAAAAACTCGTCAGCAATTGTCAGCGTGCAGCAAGGAGTTCGTCCAACGTTCTCATCCTAGGGGAAAGTGGCACTGGAAAAGAGTTAGCTGCCCAATCGATTCATAATGGAAGTAGCTATGCCAGCGGTCCTTTTGTAGCCATTAATTGTGCCGCTTTACCAAAAGGTTTAATAGAAAGTGAATTATTTGGGTATGAAAAAGGCGCCTTCACTGGTGCCAGCAAAGAGGGGAATCCAGGAAAGTTTGAGCTTGCGGATAATGGCACTATCTTTCTCGATGAAATCGGAGATATGCCGTTAGAGGTACAGGCATCCCTGCTTCGTGTGTTACAGTCAAAAGAAGTGGTTCGAATTGGAGCCAAGCATCCTAAAAAAATCAACGTTCGTATTATAGCTGCTACCAATAAAAATTTGATGGAATCGGTGGAGTCTAAAACATTTCGTCAAGATCTATACTATCGCTTAAACGTACTAGCCATTCAAATGCCTCCTCTTCGAACCCGAGGCAATGATATCATCGAATTGGCTGAATACTTTATTCAAAACCTGAATTTCCAAAGAAAATCATCCATTAGTTTGGATACCAAGACATATCCTATTCTAAAAGCATACCAATGGCCAGGTAATATTCGCGAACTCGAAAACGCCATGGAACGTGCGATAAACATTACCGATACCAACGCGATTTTGCCAGAGCATCTTCCTGCCAATATTTATTCCATTCAGAGTGAAGGCAATTCAAATCAAGATAGAATTTCAAACACCAGCAATCGTCACAATGACATTCGAACAAATACTATCCCACCAGAATCTTTAGACTTTTACAAGGCAGGTTATCAGCTCATTGTCAACAGTTTAGAAAGGACAGACGGTAACGTGCAAAAAGCCGCAGAACTCCTGGGAATTAGTAGAAGAACAATCTATCGCAAAATGGACAAATACGGCATAGACTATCAAGCATACCGCAAATAGAAGCAAACCATTTTTTCAGAATAGACGGCTTGTAAAATTCAAGCAAACTGTATTTCGATATACACTACAAAATGCAAAATGCCGCTTCGTAACGAAGCGGCATTTTGCATGTATGAATATGGAATTAGTTTTTTTCTTTCATAGAACCAACTACAGCGCATACTGCGTATAATACCATGATTCCCATTACACCAATCATCCATCCTAACGTAGCATCCATGATTTATTCCTCCTTATGGTTGTATTTCTTGAAATTATTTTTTCGAGCCTTTTGTCGTTGCAGAATAAATAACCTGACCAACTGCTACAAGTACGAAAATAACAACAACGCTCATAATCAAAAGTTGCATAAACATGATACGTTCCTCCTTCTATACCTAGAATCTATACTTCTTTATATTCGTGAACCTTGAAATATCCAGGTTCACCTTTTGTAGTCAAGTTTCCAATAATAATTACAAGCAGAGAAACTACCAATGTAATGTAACCATTTGGTAAGGAACCCACTAATCCGCCAATTGAAGCTGGCAAAGAAGTGAACGTCCAAATCATGTTTGCAACCCAAGTGATTGCTAAGGTTGCAGAAGCGACACCATGACTTCTCTTCCAAAACAACCCAGTAACAAAGAGCCAGAACACTGGTACCATCCAAGCAAAGAGCCAGTTGATTGCTCCAATGATTGGTGGTAAGTATGCAGAAACTCCAATGGCAATGGCACCCAAAAGAACTACCATGATACGGATCATTCTCGTTACGTCTTTTTCCGACGCATTTTTATTAAATAAGCCTTTATAAATATCCATCGTAAATATTGTTGCAGGCGTCAGGGAAGTCATAGCAAATGTAGAAAGAATCGCTGCCAACAATGCTGCTAAAAGCAATGCTGAAATTCCAGCAGGCAACATATCAACAATCATGCTAGTCGCAGCCATCTTAGGTCCAAGTTCTGCGTATTCAGGAATAGACCTTGCTGTCAAACCAAGAGTAACAGCAAATACACCAAACAAACCATTTAGAGGTGCTGCAAACCATACCGATCTTCTGATGGTTTTTTCATCCTTAGCAGACATACAGGTTTGTAAAAGCATCTGGCTGATACCTTGACAGAATACAACTGCAATAATCTGAGCAACTGCGAATGTAATAAATAAATCAGGTGTACCAAAGATGCTAGTCATAAATTGCTGTGAAGCATCAGCATCATAAAATGCTTTTACAGTATCAAAGTTTCCGCCAGGTAATCTTAACGCAATAAAAATGGTGGCAACAATCAATCCTACATACATGACCGCTGCATTAATAACGTTTACTGCACCAACTTCTTCCATACCAGCCAGGACAACATAAAAAATACCTAAAATTCCGCCTAGAATTGCCGCTTGTGCAATGCCCCAACCAGTCATGGAAGCAATAACGATACCAACTCCCTGGGTTTCTAAAGTAAGAATACCCCAGATGCATCCAGCCATAACGCAAGAGATTGCAAGAGAATTCTTTTGTCCATACATCCCTTTTAATGCTTCTGGGACAGTGGTTACACCCATTCTTCTAACCCAAAGACCTGTTCCAAAACAAGCTACAATAATCAATATAACGTGGGCTAAGCTAAACCAATAAGCAATAGCTCCCATGCCATATGTCATTTCAAACACGCCCAAGATATGGGCAGTTCCTAAAACGGTAAGTGCAATTGTTGGTGCCATTACCAAAACGCCCATATTTCTTCCGCCTAGTGCGAAACCGCCTTCTTCTTCTTTATTTCTCTTTTTAGAAAGAATTGCTCCAACTCCGAAAATAACCAAGATTTCATAGATTAGTACAATGGCCAATATACCAAATTTCATATAAAGTGACCTCCCATTCAAATTAAAATAATCATATTAAGGACCTGAAAATATATAAAATATGGCGCATAACAAATGACTTTCTCTCTTAAAGCAATAAAATTATACGCCATTAGATTTTACGGTTCTCTAATTATTAACGGGCTGGTCCAAAGCTCTGCGCAATACGCAGTACTTGTCCACCATCCGGGTGAATTTCATATTTTACTCCCTTAGGGATGTAGAAACCATCTTCTGCAACTAGTGGAAGTTTTTCTCCATCAGCAATCACATAGCCTTTTCCTGAGATAACATAAGTCATTTGATCAGATCCAGCATCTTGCCCTTCTACCATTCCATCAGGAAGAATTTCAACAACTTGGAATTCAATTGTTGGGCTTCCACCATTCGTTTTAGGAGAAGAAATAGGGAACGCAGTAGCATTCTTTGCACCGGAAACAGCTTCTGGAGTAACATCATTCATGTTTCTGATAAATGGTTCCGTTTGTTTGAATCCTTTTGGAGTCAGTGTTACTAAGAATTTCAAAGTTTGAACACCAATTGGATACATTTCGTGGTCAGAGTTTCCTGGAATCCACATTACATCGCCAACTTTGTAGTCATAACGTTTTCCATTAATGATAGAATATCCTTTTCCTGAAAGGATGAAATAACAGTGGTCAGCATCTTTGTGATTGTCAAGAATAGCAGCACCGCCAAATCTGATTTCGCAGATTGAGAAGAAGCCATATGTATCAGAATCCATCGTTGCTGGTAATCCGAACGCAAATGCATGAGCGGAAATGTGTCTTGCAGGAGCTGCAGGAAGTAGATCGTAATAATTTTTTACATAAGCTTTAGCCATTTTAATTCCTCCAATACTATTATTTATAATTCATTTTCAATAACGTCATATTCATTTTTTAAAACTATCTTTTGTATCCGCATTGTTCTTCCAATACTTCTGTCAGAACGGAGAAGTCTTTTTCTGCTCTTCCGCTTGCAGCAGCAGCAGCGTAGTACTGTCTAGTCACAGCAGTTACAGGCATTGCCACACCGTATTGTTTTGCAGCAGCAAAGGCAAGATCAAAGTCTTTCATCATCAATTTTACGCTGAACGCAGGCTTATAGTCGCCACTAGAAACCAATGCAGCTTTATATCCAACAAGTGGTGAGCCAACTGCGCTTCCTGCCATAACTTGACAAACTTGTGCTACATCTAGACCAGCCTTTTCAGCAAGTACTACTGCTTCAGCCATCATCTGAGATGTTACACCAATCATAACATTCAACGCAAGCTTTAATACTCTAGCTTCTTCTGCGCCACCTACATAGAACTGATTTTTTCCCATTGCTTCAAAGAGAGGAAGCACTTTGTCATAAGTTGCTTTATCTCCAGATGCAAGAATTCCCAAAGTAGCATTCTGAGCAAGCACAGTACTTCCTGTTACAGGACCTCTAATAAATTTGCACTCTTTTGCTTCGATTGCATCGTTTACTTTAGTAGATTCTTCAGGAGAAACTGTACTCATATCGATAACGATTTTTCCTGCGGATAATCCAGCAACTACACCATTTTCACTTAACGTTACAGATTGCAGTGTTGGACCATCAGATACCATAGTGAAGATAAAATCACATTGTTCTGCAATTTCCTTCGGAGTATCTGCCCATTTTGCTCCAGCAGCAATTACTTCATCAGCTTTTGATTTTGTTCTGTTCCAAACAGTAACATCATGTCCAGCTTTCAGCAAGTTTTTGCTCATTGGATCACCCATGTTCCCCAATCCAATCCAACCAATTTTTGCCATTTCTAATATCCTCCTTAAAAATTAATTATTGAATAAGCAATGACTATAAATTAACCAATTCTTTTTATAGGAATTGGCAACCTGGCAATCCACAAGAAGTAATTTCATCCGATGGGAATTTAGTCAGAAGTTCGCATCCATCTTTTGTAACAACTACTTCTTCTTCGATTCTAGCACTTCCCGAACCATCTTCTGAAGGGCACCATGTTTCAATCGCAAAGGTCATACCTTCTTTTAATTCAAACGGATTCTCTAGTGAGAATAGTCTGGAAATAACCGGCTTTTCCCAAAGACCAAGGCCAATACCATGCGCAAACTGAAGTAAGAAGGCTTCTTCTTCATTTTTAAAGCCTAGTTCAGTAGCAGAAGGCCAACACTTCGCAACATCTGCTGAAGTATTTCCTGCTTTGATTGCTTTGATGGAGTCTTTGATCCATTTTGAAGCTTTTTCATATGCTTTTCTCTGATCAGCATTTGGAACGCCACAAGAGAATGTTCTGTAATAACAAGTCTTATAACCATTGTATGTATTACCGATATCAAAGTAGATCAATTCTCCCGGTCTTACCATTCTGTTTGAGAAGGTATGGCTGTGAGGATTTCCTCTTTGTCCAGAAATACTATTTACAAATTCAACCAATTCAGAACCCCATGCATATAATTTCTGATTTGCAATGGCCACCAATTCATTTTCCATGATTCCTGGTCGAAGTGCTTTCGCAAGATCATAGTAAGCAGCATCTACCATCGCAGCAGACTGCTTCAAAAGTTGAACTTCGTCGTCTGTCTTAATAATTCTTGCATCTAACATAGACTGCTGACCATCAACAATTTCAACCTTGTGTGCTTCTAACGCGCGAATCAGAGGAATATCTACGATATCCATACCAACTTTTCCAGTTACTCCATATTCATTTAAGTATCCTGCAATCTGGGCAGCTACTTTTGCAACCATTCCTACTTCTTCAGGAATTGCGCCTCTCATAGAACCTACTGCAGGCATAATGTGGTCCACTGCAAGCCAGTCCACTCTCTGTCTCTTAGATGGAGCTGCTGGGTCAAATAAAAATGGTTGATCCACCCCATCAATCAAAATACAATATCTGTTCATTTTATTTCGGTTCCACTCACCAATATGTGTTCCCGTAATATATCGGATATTGTCAAAATCGTAACACACTAGTGCATTTAACCCGTAGTTTTTCATGCTTTGCTTTGCACGAGCTAGTCTGTCATCTCGAAGTCTATAAAAATTGACATTCGATTCAAAATCAACACCGTTCATTCCTGCTCTTGGCATATCATTACCTCCTTTAATGAGTCTAAAAATATTTTGGGCTTTGTTAATTCAGTTTCAAACTTCAACCGCACCCGACGTAATATACAGCAAGTACCATGCCAAAACATAATTTCATTCAGATTCAATAGTTTTTCTTCCAAAATTTGAATTATTTTATGGAGTTGACAAATAAAAATCAAAATATATTCAAGCTGTAGATTGTTTAAATTGTCACAATTTCTCCTTGATTTTCTACTTAACTGTAGCACAAAAGAAAAAATTGCCTTGCGTCACATTTATATTCATGACATAATTGTGCCATAACGTGCCACAAAGGGTCAAATCCGTGCCACTGTGTGCCTGTTTTATGGCACATGGCATAGGTTGTCATATTCAAGGAGGACCATATGGAACATTTTACAGACGAGTATAATTCTAAATTATTTGAATCCTGGCATAAGTATATCGAAGGCGACGAACCCATGCCCGAGGAGTTGGAAACGGTAAGGCCCATCATATATGAATCATGGAAACGTTCGAAAAACAAGCGGGTATGCCCATTCGAGATTAAAGATGCCAAGCTATCTCCCGACGCACTCCGTTATGCTTTTGCTCGAAACGAAGCATTGATGGCAGTCGCTCACTCCTATATCATGAATCTATATTCCTATGTACGGGGCAGCAATTTTATCATTGCTTTAACGGACAATAGGGGCTTTGTGCTGGATCTAATCGGCCAAGATCCCGAAATTCAATCTCGCGCAAAGAAATCAGGTTTAACAGTGGGATGCAATCGTAGCGAAGAGTATTCTGGTACAAACGGTATCGGAACATGCTTAGCAACGGGAGAGCCAATTCAGATTTGGGGGAGAGAACACTATATCGAACCGCATCATAGCTATGTTTGCTCCGCAGCTCCCATAAAAAATCAATTCGGCACGATTATCGGATGTCTTGATTTGGTTGGTCCTGTAGGCGCTGTAAACTCTCATACGCTCGCCATGGTCTGTGCTGCGGTAGACGGTATTGAGAAAGGTCTGAAAATGAGGGAAGCATATGAAAAGATTTCGATTACCAACACACAGCTTGTCAGCACAATTCAATCAATCTCTTCCGGCATTGTTATGATTGACAACATGGGGATTATTACGCACCATAACAACAGAGCCATTCAATTTCTGAAGTTGCCAAATAAAAATTATGAAAATGAAAATTTAGCAAATATCTTGCAAATTAAGAAAAACAATCCCAATCTCCTAGAACTAGAACGAGACATATCCCATAAAGAATTGACCATTCGCAATTGCTTTGGTACAGTTTTAAACCTTTCTTATTCTGCAACCGTCATCTACAACTCTAACCATGAAAAAATCAATACCGTCTTTGTCATCGAAGAGCAGCAAAGAATCCATAAGATGGTGAGTAAAATGAGTGGTTTTACTGCCAGATTTACTTTTGAGTCCATCATTGGAAAATCCGCTCCGATGCAGCAAGTCATTGAGATTGGAAAAATCGCTGCACAAAGCGACTCCAACGTGTTGATTTTAGGTGAAAGCGGTACAGGGAAAGAACTTCTTGCTCAGTCTATTCACAATGCCAGCGAACGTGCAAGCGGTCCTTTTATTGCAATCAACTGCGGTTCCCTTCCAAAAGGACTCATCGAGTCAGAGCTCTTTGGTTATGAGGGTGGTGCATTCACTGGTGCAAACAAAGATGGTCATCCCGGTAAATTTGAATTGGCTTCTGGTGGAACTATTTTCTTAGATGAAATCGGTGATATGGCCCTAGAATTGCAAACCACATTACTCCGAGTAATTCAAACCCGTGAAGTGGTACGTATCGGCGGAAGAAATCCAAAAAAAATTGATGTCAGGGTAATGGCCGCGACAAACGTGAACCTTCTTGAATCTGTTCAAAACAAAAGCTTTCGAAGTGATTTATATTATCGTTTGAATGTATTATCAATTGATATTCCACCTCTCCGAAAGAGGCAAGAGGACATCCCTGTTTTAATGGATTACTTTATTGAAACATACAATCATTCTATGGGAAAGTCTATATCAGGATTTTCCGACGAGGCTTTATACGATATGATGCAATATAATTGGCCTGGAAATGTACGCGAATTGGAAAACATTATCGAACGAGCCCTCAACATCGCACAAGATAATATGATTACAAAAGAAGACTTGCCTTTTGATTTTGGTTTAAAGCAACCAATCGAGTTATTGCTTCCAGAAGAAGAAGAAGTTTTCTTACCAACTGAATTGCCAAAAAACAAAGAGAAAAGCCGAATTATTGCGATTTTAGCACAAGAAGAGGGAAATATAACGAATGCTTCTGCAATCCTAAATATCCCAAAGAGAACACTCTATCGCAAATTGCAAAAATATAACATTGATGTAAATACATATCGTTTTTAACTATGATAAGTTTATGACGGCACAAAATTTGCATATTAAATCATCAATATGTAATAATGAAAGAGAAAATGAGAGGAGCTTTTTATGTTTTGGGATATTGTAATTATTTCAGGTGTGTTTTGGATTATTATGAGTATTTTCAGTTTTATCCAAACAGTTCAAGTCAAGAATATATATAAAATGTTAGAGCCAGATGGTTGTATTTACTTTGGCAAAAATGCCAGCTTTCTTCGAACCAAATATATTGCTTTTTCAGCGGTCAATGGTGATGGTAAGGTTCAGAACGCCAAGCTTTTAAAGGTAAGCAGAATTATCACTATTCCTAAAATTAAGTCTTTGGATTATCTAATCGATCAGAATTTATTTACTGTAAAACCAGAATCCCTCAATCTTGATGTGCATGCAGAGCATGCTGTACGAAATTTAATCAAAAATTATAAAAATGCATCAGAGAAAAAGAAAACAACTTAATCACAACACCTATGTAATATACTACAAGTATGAAAAGGAATTGAAAAATCACTTTTCCAGCCTAATATAGCAAGGCGCCATAACGAGCGCCTTATCTTGCTGTCACAAAGGAGAATGCAATTGTTCAGTGGTATTGTTAGTGTTATCGTAATTTTTTTGATTTGTGCTGTTGGTTTTTTGTTTCATTACAAAAAAACATGGCCTCAGTCTACCCCATCCGTACTATCTTTTCTCGTTGTTAGAATTTCCGCTCCTGCATTGGCTATTATCAGTATATCTGACCGTTTTACCAAAGAATTGCTGCGCGGATCAGCTTTAAATTTACTGATTCTTTTTCTATATACTTTTCTTTTATACGTGACGGGAAAAGTTCTCTCACGTCTATTAAAACTAACCGATGGTAGAAAAACAGTCTTTGAAGTCACTTTTACTTTTTCTAATACAATCTTCATAGGATTGCCCATCAATGAAATCGTCTATGGTCATGACGGGCTCCCTTACCTGTTTACCTTCTACCTCATTACCCTTGCAGGTTTTTGGAGTTTAGGCGCATATGAACTTGCGAAAAACTCACCACTTCACCCTGGCGGTTTTTCACTCAAGAAAATATTCAGTCCTGGATTAATTGGTGTGCTGATTGGAAGTTTTCTCGTTGAAGTCAACTGGTCATTGCCTCTTCCAATTGATACAGCGATGAGATATCTAGCCAATTTAACCGTTCCATTATCGCTCCTTGTAATTGGAGCGAACTTAGTCGCATTTTCCAAGGGGATTACTCGCATTACGAATGATGAACTAGTAATTCTAATTGGCAAATTTATCATCAGTCCGCTTTATATGTTCATCTTTTTAAAATTATTTCACATCAATGGTCTTGCATTTCAAGTATTTATGCTAACTTCTACCATGCCATGTCACATGCAAACCTCCATACTTGCAGAGTACTATGGTGTAGAAGGAGCTTATGCCTCCAAGTTAGTTAGCCTTAGTACCGTTGTCTGCCTCGTTACCATACCCCTATATGTTTGGGTTCTAAGTTAACTCACAGAATTCATCCTTCACTATAGACAAAGGAATTTCAATTATTTTATATTTTTTGGAGGTCATCAACATGAGTAGTTCACCAGGAAACACAAAGAATCCAAAGGCCGGTAATTGTTTTTTGCCTGCCTCTTCTCTATCCATCGTTTTTTCCATTATCTCATTTGTTATTTTAGTTCAGCTTCCTGTTATCTCTGAATCGCGTTTAGGAATCAAAGCAATCACAGGATGCGTAATACTGATTATCTATCTATTCATTCTCTATCAAATGAGTCGCACCTATTCAAATCCATTGGGTCTTGATATTGCTCACCTATCGAGCATAGTCAAAAGATTTGCCCAAGGAGATTTTCGTTTACCACAAGACAACGAAGCTCTATCCTGCCCAGATTTCGAAGACATCTATCAATCCTTATCGATTATTTCAACTAACATGACAGAAAAGGCTGCCGTACTAGAAGACATCGAAAAAGGGATTCCCGTAAGTTCTATTTCACTCCATTCTGACCTGGATTTGCTTGGTATTCGTCTGAATGGCCTTATCCGTTCATTGGTAAAAGCATCAGAAGAGGTGAAGAATAAGGAAGAAGAAATACGAAATCATGCCATTGATATTGAAGACGCATCTAAGATGGAAATCGAAAAAATATCACAAATCACGCATGCATGTTTGATGGATTTCGCGTCTTATCAAGAGGCTATCGCTCAAGGAAATAGAAAGATACACATCAATGAACATCAAGGAAACGAGTCGCTTTCCAAGATATGCAGTTTAGTAAACCTAGTCGTTGATTCACTTTGTTCAAGCATTACGGCACAGCAAGATCAAGTCCAGTCAATAGCAGAAAAGTTGAATACCGCAAACCATTTGGTTGAAACATACGAACAAAAATGTAATTTTGTATCTGATATACTAAACGACATTGAAAACGGTTCTTTTGAAAAGCTCGCATCATTGTCAGAAACCACTCAAGACGACATATTAATACAACGAGTAATTGGTGTTATGAAAAGTTTCAACGATATGGCGTATGAAGCAAGCAGACTATATGAGGCCTCTGCCAGAGGAGATATCAAGGCACGCGGAGATGTTTCAAAGTTTAAAGGGGCATACGCAGATTTGATCAAGGGGATTAACCATACCTTTACAATGATTGAACATCCTGTGGAAAAGATTTTTAGTGTCTTGCAGGAAATGTCTAAAGGCAATCTTCATGTTTCCATGGATGGGGAATATTATGGCGAATTTGCTGACATAAAAGAAAAAATGAATTTAACCATTTTAAGTATCCGTAATTACGTTCTTACTATTTCAGATACACTCGAAGAAATTAGCAGCGGAAACTTAAATGTATTTGTTTCCAACGAATACCATGGTGATTTTGTTAAAATAAGAGAGTCGCTCAACCACATTCTAAATCGTTTCAATGAAGTTATGCATAACTTTAATCTTGCAGCACTGCAAGTATCCGCTGGGTCTCAGCAAGTGTCTTCCGGCAGTCAATCATTGGCACAAGGTTCCACCGAGCAAGCAAGCTCGATAGAGGAGTTAAATCGTTCAATCGGCATCATCGCCTCACAGAGTAAAGAAAATGCGCTCCGAGCAAAGGAAGTCTACGAACTTGCAAAGGGTGCGCGTGATGGAGGTGAAAAAGGGAATCAAACCATGGGTGAAATGTTAAAATCCATGGAAGAAATCAATGATTCATCTATTAACATTTCAAAGATCATCAAGGTGATTGATGACATTGCCTTCCAAACCAATATTTTAGCTTTGAACGCGGCAGTAGAAGCGGCTAGAGCAGGTACACAGGGAAAAGGGTTTGCGGTAGTTGCTGAAGAAGTAAGGAATCTTGCCGCCAGAAGCGCAAAAGCTGCAGAAGAAACAACAATGATGATTCAAAGTTCTATTGAAAAAGTCCGTGTTGGTACTGAAATTACAAAAGAAATTGCACTGGCATTAAAAGAAATTGCTGATGGGGCAGTCACGTCCACAGAAAAGCTAAATATAATTGCCAATGCTTCCAGTGAGCAAGCCTCTGGTATCGAACGAATCAATATTGGTATTGATCAGATATCAGCAGTCGTACAGAGTAATTCTGCTACTGCTGAAGAAAGTGCTGCCGCAAGCGAAGAACTATCTAGTCAGGCAGAAATGCTCAGAGATATGCTTGGCATGTTTAAAATAAGAAAAGATTTCGGTTCAACACAGCCTTTACTAGAAGAAAAGAAGAGCATCAACAATTCATCTGTTTCAAAAATTCATCCAGGTTATGATAATCTTGCCTTTCAAAAATATTAATTGCGAACACCTTCTTAACAAAATAATCTCATAATGTATTCATTATGGACGAAAACGGAGCTGAGCACTAATTTTAGTGCGACAGCTCCGTTTTCGTTCCTTTTATAGAATCCTTTCAAACCGATTCCATAAAGTTTTCACTTTATAGTCATTGCATTTTCATATTATTTTAATTCTTCCATACACATTGCTGCGTTATAAGAGCTTCTGACAAAGGTTCCCGATGCAACATACCGAAACCCCTTTCCCATTCCAATTGTTCGATATTGATCAAACTGATTGGGATGGATATACTCCACTAATTCTAAATGCTCATCCGTTGGTTGCAAATACTGTCCAATGGTAAGAATGTCACAACCAATTCTTCTCAAATCATCCATTACCCGCTCCACCTGAATCTCAGTTTCACCAAGACCAACCATAATTCCTGACTTAGTCAACATATCTGGATTCAATTCCTTTACTGTTTTAAGTAGTTCTAGCGAACGTAAATAGTCGGCCTGAGGTCTTACCATTTGGTACATTTCAGGAACCGTTTCGACATTGTGATTTAGAATATCTGGTTTGGCATCTAAAATGAGTTCTAGCGCTTTCCAATCTCCACGCAAGTCTGGAATGAGCAATTCCACTGTCGCTTCAGGATTTTCTTTTTTAATCTCCCTAACAGTATCCGCAAACTGTTTTGCTCCTCCATCATATAGGTCATCCCTAGTTACAGAGGTTACCACCACATGCTTCAGACCAAGTTCTCTGCATGCAATTGCAACATGCTTTGGCTCATCAGGATCAAGTAATTCAGGCATACCTTTTGTGACTGCACAAAATCTACACTGCCGTGTACAAACACTTCCCAGTATCATAAATGTAGCCGTTTTATTTCCATAGCATTCACAACGATTTGGACAGTCCGCACCGTCACATACCGTATGCAAATTCAACTTTTCCAACATTTCTGCTGTATCTTCAATGACCTTAAGATTTGTTACCCGTTTAGTAAGCCATTCTGGTTTTTCAAGCATTTTATTCATTCCTCTCTATTTTGTGTTCCAAGTTAATTTGAAAAACAGTTTCAAATTGATAGATCAACTGTTTTCTTACTTTTTCTTTTTGAATATCTTGGATGTAGTCTTCCATGGATGAAACTCCAAATTCAGTAATTCCACAAGGATTTATCCAACTAAAATATTTTTTATCCACACCCAAGTTCATCGAAAGACCATGAGTTGTGATCCATCGTTTTACATGCACTCCAACAGCAGATACCTTCCTGTCTCCAATCCATACCCCTCTATACTCAGGTTTTCGCGTTCCCTCTATGCCATAATCCGACAGCACATTGATTACAACTTGCTCCAAACATGTAATGAACCAATGTACATCCTTTTGCAGTTTATTTAGGTTAAAAATTGGGTAAACAACGACCTGACCTGGTCCATGGAAGGTCACATTCCCCCCTCTATTTACAGAAACAACATCTACGCCCTGTTGCTTGAGGGAATCTTCTGTTACTAAGAAATTATCCCAGCCACCATTTGTTCCTACTGTGTAAACCGGTGTATGTTCTAGTACAATTAGAACTCCATCACTTTTCCCACTACGAACCAAATCATACGCTTCTTTTTGTATCGAAAGTCCTTCTTCATAGCGAATTGGATTCTCGCAAAGTTTCAAATGATACATTTTGCCTCCCTTCTTGAAAGCTTGCTGTTATTATGATGCAAGCTTTTTCGACACATATTTATATTGCAAGTTCAATGCCAAATCCTGCAAAAAACAACACAGCACGTTTTCCATGCTGTGTTGTAAACAAACTTATAAATTGAAAAATTATTTTTTCTAGCTTTTAACAACTCTGATCCCCTGCGGGGTATCTTCTAGCGTAATTCCTCTGGCTTTTAATAAATCTCTAATTTCATCTGCTCTTGCAAAGTTCTTTGTCTTTCTTGCCGCTTGGCGTTCTTCCACTAGCCTTTGTATCTCCCCATCAAGGGCAATATCCTCATCCGCATTTTCTCTTAAAAGTCCTAAAACTCCAGTCAGTTCGTCTAATAGCGATAGACATTCTTTTGCAAATTCTTTGGAAGCCCCGCCTTTGGTTGCCGTATTCATATCTCGGATCAACTCAAATATAGCACTAATCGCATCGGCAGTGTTCAAATCATCATCCATAGCATCTATAAATTTTTGTCGATACTCTGCTAATGAATCAACCGACTTTCTTTCTTCATCCGTAATCGTTCCATTTCCATTATCAATCAAGTGCTTTAAATTATTTTTTGCATTTTGCATTCGCGCAAGGGAATTTTTGGCTTGCTCCATTAAATCTCTACTAAAATTAATGGGGCTTCGATAGTGACCAGAAAGCAAGAAATAACGAATCACTTCTCCATCATAATCGTCTAAAATATCTCGTACTGTGAAGAAATTCCCCTTAGATTTTGACATTTTTTCATTGTCGATGGTAATATATCCGTTATGCATCCAATAATTTGCAAACGGTTTTCCCGTCTGAGCTTCAGTTTGGGCAATCTCATTCTCGTGATGAGGAAAGGTTAGATCCTGTCCTCCAGCGTGAATATCAATGGTTTCTCCAAGATATTTTGTGGACATCACAGAGCATTCTATGTGCCATCCAGGTCTTCCCAATCCCCAAGGAGATTGCCATGCCAATTCATCATCGGTTTTCTGTGCTTTCCATAATGCAAAATCCAGAGGATCATGTTTCTTTTCCCCGATTTCAATTCGAGCACCAGACTCTAAATCTTCAATATTTTGCTTGGAGAGTTTGCCATATTCGTCAAACTTTCTGGTGCTGTAATAAACATCACCGTCTACTTCATATGCATACCCCTTCTCAACAAGCCCTTTTACAAAGCTGATAATTTCATCCATATTATCTGTCACTTTTGGATGAACGGATGCCTTATCAACATTTAACGATTTTGCATCCTTGTAGTATTCTTCAATATATTTTTCGCTGACCTCCCCAGCTTTGATTCCTTCTTCACGGGCTTTATTAATAATTTTGTCATCCACATCAGTAAAATTCTGAACAAATTTCACATGACTGCCCCGATAAATCAAATATTTTCTCAATGTATCAAAAACAACAAAAGGTCTGGCATTTCCAATGTGAAAATAATTATAGACCGTCGGTCCGCATACATAAATTTTAATTTCGTTTTTATCAATAGGTACAAAATCTTCTTTTTTTCTTGTTAACGTATTATATATTTTCATCTTGCTTCCTTTCTTCTGCTTTATTTTTCATCTAGCTCTCGTATTTTGTTTTCCAACATAACAATACGGCGCCGCAAACACTCCAGTTCAACATCAATTGGATCTGGTAAATCTATCTGATCCAAATCTTCGACCTTTCGATTCCCTCTTCTTACAATCTTGCCAGGAATACCTACCACAGTACAATTATCTGGCACTTCCTCTAATACCACAGATCCTGCGCCGATTTTAGAATGATTCCCCACCTTAAATGGCCCAAGTACTTTGGCGCCAGAGCTAATCACGACATTGTTTCCTATCGTAGGATGCCTCTTTCCAGTATCTTTTCCCGTCCCACCAAGGGTAACCGCTTGATAGATTGTCACATCGTCACCAATTTCAGTGGTTTCACCAATTACAACCGCCATGCCGTGGTCGATAAAGCATCGTCTTCCAATGGTTGCACCAGGATGAATTTCTATCCCCGTAAAGAATCTAGTTAGTTGAGAAATGACTCTCGCCAGTAGCTTTAAATTATGCAAGTAAAGCCAGTGGGATGGTTTATGAAAAATTAATGCCCAAACTCCAGGATAACAGAGTAGTACCTCAAAACCATTTCTGGCAGCTGGGTCTCGCACCAATACCGCTTTAATATCTTCTTTTATATCTCTAAAAAACGCCATCACAGCATCTCCTTTATTTGCAATCCACGTTTTGTAATACAAAACGGACATTTGATATCTAAAAATTCCGCTCTAAAAAAGAACAGGGCAGGTCCATACCTGCCCTAAAATTATACCCTATTTTATCTTGATAATCAAAGATTTTATAAATAATTCATTGGGTTTTGAGGATTTCCATTGAGACGCACCTCAAAATGCAAATGATAGCCTGTGGCATTACCCGTAGCGCCTACTGTTGCAATTTGTTCGCCTTTGCTCACGACCTGCCCCACCGATACCAAAGTGGTATCACAGTGCTCATAAAGTGTTTCAAGACCATTGCCATGGCTAATTTTCACCATCTTTCCCGGACTTCCGGAATTCGTAACAGATACGACCACACCATCGTCTACAGCATAAATTGGAGTTCCCTTTGGGTTTCTAAAATCTACACCAGTATGTCTTGTACTTCCCCGGTTTACACCGTATGCTGAAGAAATTTCGATATGAGTCACAGGACTCGAAAAGGATCCAGATCCAGTAAATGTGGCAATTGACTTGGTTCCCTTCAAAGCAATTTGGGTCTGAGGCTCCGCTACAACCACAGCATCCAATTCGGTAGATGCCACTACAACACCATTTTCCTTGGTTAACTCAGTTTTCAACTGTTTTGTCCCATACACTCCTGGTGTTTCAACCTTAACTTGTCCTTTATACAAAGTATCTGTATTTTTATATTCTGTTTGAAACTCAATATTTTCAGTGGTAGCTACAATTTCTTTTGTTACAACCGTTACATATGGTCTGGTTTCAAAAAGGTTCAACTGCTGTCCGATTTTTAAAGTGTCAGGCTCAAATCCTGGATTTGCGGCTGCCAATTCATCTGTAGTCATGCCATTTTCCATAGCGATATCCCAAAGATTGTCTCCTTCTTGCACCGTATATATTTTTGGTTCTTTCGTTCCCGTTACAATCAGGCTAATGGCCTCTTCATTTGAAGTCAAATCTGCCACATTCACAGCACCCCGAGTCACGACAACGTCTTCTTTAAAAGAGGCACTTTTCACTTCTGAGCCTGGAGTCAAATAATAATTTTTTACACCGGCCAAGATTTCGTTTGCAGCTGCTTCTGACCGTGCAGATAAAACGTTATCTCCATTGATGAAAACAGAATACCCCATAGCTTTGCATATGTTTGCAGATAAGATGGCTTGTTCCAATTGTTCTTCATCCATACTTTCAATGTCGCTCAACTTATATTCTGTAGGAAGACACTCAATGGCAGATCGATCCACTTCAATTTCCAGGCCTTGACTTTCCTGCATCATCTCCTCTGTTAAATCTGCAATCGCATCGTCTACCATATGCTCATCTGCAACATAACCAGCTTGTTGACCCGCAATTTTTACCTGATACACGTCTGTTCCACCTTGAAAAGCCAATATCACACCAAGCACTAGAATCGCGGTTGTACCGACTCCAATTCCAATTTTCTTTTTTACATCAAGAGATGAAACAAAATTCCAATTCATCTTACTTGATAGGGCTTGAATATTTTTTTTTGCATTTATGGTCTGTGACCCTAATGGGGCCTTTAATTTATTCAAAACGAGATTCCAGTCTTTTGATTCAAAAATCTGCTTAAAATTCATATATGTTCTCCTTTATTGATTATTCTTTGCCTAGACAAACCTCCCAATCTTGATTTATGATTTACCGTTACTACTTATCATTCAACTTAGAAATGTTACAATTATATTACAACAAAATGACGCAAAAGTCAATTCGACCACGGTAACTTTCACATAATTTTCACAATTAAAAACCGTGATGCCTACTGATTCCAATGGGCATCACGGTAATTCATATCTAATATCTGTGATACAACTATAATTAGTCTGATTATGCTTCTGTCGTAGTTTCAAGAGAAACCTTTTTCATAACCTGAGGTGTTTTTGGTTTGTCTCTAAAATCACGATCTGTAGAGACAATCGTATCTGCGGCTTCAATGCCCTCAATTACTTTTCCAAATGCAGCATATTGTCCATCTAAATGCGGTGATTTTGCCACCATAATAAAGAATTGGGAACCGGCAGAGTTTGGATCCATCGCTCTTGCCATGGACAAAACACCTCGATCATGAACCAAATTATTTTCAAAACCGTTGGCACTAAATTCACCCTTGATATTATGACCTGGTCCACCTGTGCCTGTTCCAGTTGGGTCACCACCCTGAATCATAAAGCCCGGAATGACTCGATGGAAAATTACTCCATCATAAAATCCTTTTTCCACAAGTGATACAAAGTTTTTTACTGTCTCCGGTGCAATCTCAGGATACAGTTCTGCTCTCATAACATCGCCATTTTCCATTTCTATTCTAACAATTGTCATAGAAACCTCCATATTTTATTGTTTTATTACTTAAACTTTTAGCCATTATATCATGAACAGCTACCGTTTCACAAGAGTCTCTCGAATACGAAAAACCTCATGGTTTTCATGCCTTGATTCTAATGCATTCCACAAATCGGTTTTCATATATTCTGGATAAACACGTTCCATCTGCATGATTTCTCTTCGAGAGTAAAACCCTACTTCCCTTAAAACCTGATTTTCGTCAGAAAACTCAGGATCTTTTCCTAAGCCCAAACTGCCACCGGATACACTTCCTAAGAAAAAATTTACAAAACGTTGTCCTCGCGTTTCAGAGACCTCCTCTACATGCCAAATCATTCTGCCAACCTCTATTTCAAGTCCGGTTTCTTCCAGCACTTCTCTTGCTGCAGCCTGTTTCGTAGTCTCGCCTTCTTCCACACCACCGCCCGGAACCATCCAAATATCATTTCCCTCATGAGACTGCTTAACCATCAATATCCTACCCTGCTCATCAGACACAATTACTCTTACTCCACCAATCCACATTTTCCCTCACCTTATCAACAAAGCACCAATAACACCTGCTAACAGAGTCAACTTAATTGGTCCAAAACCAAATCTGCCAGCTAACAATATTGTACCTGCAAAAATTCCACAAGGCAACCAATTTACATACGTTTCCAAGTGGTGAATTAACTCCATAGACAAAATAGGCCCTTGAAAAACAGATGTTTCTGCCAGAAATACCACTGCAGAAGAAATTAATCCCACAGTTGCTGGCCGAATCCCTTGCAAAACTGCATTTAAAGATTGATTCTCCTCAAATTGGTCTAAAAATCTCATGGCCAAAATAATTAATATCATTGAAGGCAATGCCACTCCTACGGTTGCCACTGCAGATCCCCCTATTCCTGCATAATGATATCCTACATATGTTGCAGCGTTTACTGCCACTGGCCCAGGGGTCACTTGAGATAGAGCAACTAATCTGGAAAACTCCCCGGATGTCATAACTCCAAAGTCCTGTATTGATTGAAAAATCAGAGGAAGCATTGCATATCCGCCACCAAAACTAAAGATACCTATTCTAAAAAACATAAAAAATAGATTGATAAATGCCATTAGAATTTCCCTCCTTTATGTTGACGATATAACAGGGATATCCATCCAGCAAGTCCTCCAAATACAATTGCCCAAATTGCACTGATTTGAAAACACACTATGATGAGAAACGATATGATTGCTATTGCAATTTCCTTACGCCCAATTAGTATTTGTTTCCCTAACCGATATGCCGCTACCGCAATCAGTGCAGCAGATGCTGCTTTTATCCCTTCAAAACCACCTTTTACGAATGGATTCTCTTCTATTTTTCCCAGAAACATTAGGATCATTAAAATGCTAACAAATGCAGGCAGCATCACACCAATAGAGGCTGCGATACTTCCGCTTACTCCCTTTTTTCGATTTCCAATATAAATCGCAGCATTGATAGCAAGAACCCCTGGAAACGATTGACTGATTGCAAAACAATCAACAATTTCTTTTTCTGTCATCCATTTCTTTTCATCAACCACCGTTTTTCGAATTAATGGCAACATTGCCAATCCTCCACCAAATGTAAAGGTTCCAATTTGCAAAAATGTGACAAATAACTCCCAAAGAAATTTCATTATATTCCTTCCTATAAAACATAGGTCAGGAAACGATGATTATTCAAACTTCGCTCCTAACCTATTGCAAATTTCTTTATTTATTTAACTCTGCTCGTATCATTTCAATTGCATTGGCAGCAGCATCTTGACCGCTAAGTTCTTGATATTCTTTTTCCCTACGAAGCTTATACTCAACAACTCCTTCACCCGCTTTTTTCCCAACTGTGATTCGAATTGGAATTCCCAAAATATCTGCATCTTTAAACTTAACACCAGGACGTTCTTTTCGATCGTCAAGTAAAACTTCTATCCCAGCCCGGTTAAGTTCTTGGTAGATTGCCTCTGCAAGAGTTTCTTGCACTTCATCCCCTGTATTGACGATTGTAACAACAACATGATAAGGTGCTACAGCAACAGGCCAAATGATTCCATTTTCATCATGATGCTGTTCAACGATTGCTGCCAAGGTTCTCGTTACTCCAATCCCATAGCAACCCATGATAATCAATTGGTCTTCCATATTTTCGTCTTTATATGAGGCGCCCATGGCTTTGCTGTATTTTGTACCCAATTTAAATACCTGCCCCACTTCAATTCCTCTTGCATATTTTACAGGAGCGCCACAAACAGGACAAGGATCCGTGGCTTTTAAAATCTTCAAATCAGTTACAATATCGCCTTTGTAGTCTCGTCCATAATTCACATGAATCATATGATGGTCTTCTTCACATGCTCCTGCAACTAAATTCTTCAATCCAACTAGCTCACTATCTACCACAATTTTACAGTCGTGCAATCCCACAGGTCCAGTGAACCCACCGACACAACCAGTCTCCGCTGCCATTTTTGTTTCATCGGCAAACTCAATCGCATGTTCAGGAATGCCCAGAGCATTGACTAATTTTGTCATATTGAGTTCTCTATCACCGCGAATAAAAGCAGCTACATACTCTTTCACCTCCCCTTCCTCGTCGTAGACTTGGAAGAGCAGTGCTTTGATCGTTTGTTGCTTCTCAATTTTTAAGAATGCAGCAACATCCTCTATTGTTTTTGTGCCAGGGGTCACCACTTTTTCTAATGGTAGCGGTTCTTCTGCTGACGGCTCAGCATCTACAGTCAATGCTCTTTCCGTTGTCGCTGCCATCTCACAGCTTTCACAGTATGCAATTTCACTTTCTCCAACCTCAGATAGTGCTGTAAACTCGTGAGATGCACTTCCACCGATTGCGCCAGTATCTGCCTCAACTGCGCGATATACCAAACCACAACGATCAAAAATCCTTTCATATGCCTCGTACATATCTTGGTAGCTTTGATCCAAACCTTCCCAGTCTCGGTCAAAAGAATACGCATCTTTCATAACAAATTCACGGCTTCTCATCAAACCAAAACGCGGTCTTTTTTCATCTCTATATTTTGTCTGAATCTGATAAAGATTCACTGGTAATTGACGATATGAGCTTACTTCACTTCGAATAATGTCTGTAAATATTTCTTCATGAGTTGGTCCCAAGCAGAATTCTCTTTCATTTCTATCTTTTAAACGCCACATTTCAGGTCCATACGCATACCATCTGCCCGATTCCTGCCAAAGCTCGGCAGGCTGCAATGCTGACATGTGGATTTCCTGTCCGCCCTTCTCATCCATCTCTTGGCGAATAATTTCTTCTATCTTCCGAACAGATCGGAAGCCTAACGGCATAAACCCATAAACTCCAGAAACGAGTTTTCGAATCATACCCGCCCGCAGTAACCAAATATGGCTTGGGATTTCTGCTTCATTAGGAACTTCTCTTAACGTTCTAATATACATTTTTGAAAGTCTCATATGCTGTTTCTCCTTCTTAATAAAACCGATGCCTGAGCGCCAATCCCTTCTTCTCTTCCAGCAAACCCAAGCTTTTCAGTAGTTGTTCCCTTTACATTTACAAGTTCATTGTCTATTTGCAATGTACTTGATATATTCGTTCTCATCTGCTCAATATAGGGTGAAATTTTGGGACGTTGGGCAATCACAGTTCCATCAATGTTTCCAATCACAAAGCCCTTTACCTTGACCATCTCACCAACTCTTTCCAGAAGTTTTAGACTTGAGATACCCGAATACGTTGCATCTTGATCGGGAAAATGCTTTCCGATATCTCCTAGGGCAGCGGCTCCAAGCAGGGCATCCATAATTGCATGCAACAACACGTCTGCATCCGAATGGCCCAAAAGCCCACGTTCAAATGGAATATCAACGCCACCAAGAATCAGTTTTCGATTCTCAGAAAATCGATGGACGTCAAAGCCATTTCCTACTCTAAAGTCAATTTCAAAATCCATTTTATGAGACTCCGACAGCATGGCTTCCGCTATCATCATATCTTCTCCTGTTGTAATCTTAATATTGTTATATTCACCTTCTACAAGATACACTTTTTTTCCCATTTTTTCAACCAAAACCGCGTCATCTGTACCACATATTTTTTCTCGATATGCCTCTTCATATGCGCTTTTTAAGAGTTTTTTTTCAAAGCCCTGAGGTGTCTGCACCGCATATAATTGTTCTCGCTTTGGTGTGTGGGTAAAGGTCCCTTCCTCAACATATTTAATTGTGTCTTTGACTGGCACTGCCGCCGCTGTAGCACCATAAAGCTTGGTCTGTTCTACAACTGAAGAAATCAATCCTTCCGATACAAGTGGCCTTGCTCCGTCATGGACAAGCACATATCCGATATCCTCATCCATTTGTTTTAATGCAAAAAAAACAGAATCTTGTCGCTCTTTTCCACCTTCAATAATTTTCTCAACTTTTTCAATGGCGTAAGAATCAATAAGATTTCTGCAATAAGTCACATGGGATTCCGGTACAACCAAATAGATTTGATCTATTTGGGGGTGGGAAGAAAATGCCTGAAGGGTTCGAACCAAAACAGGTTTATCCTTTAACATTCTATATTGCTTAGGAATGCCGCTACCCATTCTGTTTCCAGAACCGGCAGCGGCAATAATGACAATCACTTTCTTTTCGGTACACATATGATCCAATTATTTTTTCGGTTTCCCGAAAATCATCCTCCCTGCAGCAGTTTGCAAAACACTCGTAACAGTCACATGGATTGTTTGTCCAATAAATCGTCTTCCTTCTTCTACAACAATCATGGTACCATCGTCCAAATACGCCACTGCCTGATTCTGTTCTTTTCCTTCTTTCACAAGAAACAGAGTCATGTCTTCTCCTGGTAAAACCACTGGTTTGAGCGTATTGGCCAGTTCGTTAATATTCAGGACCTCTACCCCCTTAATCATGGCGACTTTGTTCAAATTATAGTCATTTGTGACTACCTTGCCATTCATAATCTGGGCCAATTTTAACAATTTAACATCCACCTCTGGGATTTCCTCCAAAGATTTTTCCGATGTGGTATTGTAGATTTCGATACCGTGTTCGCCTTGTATGCGGTTTAAAATATCAAGACCTCTTCTTCCTCTGTTTCGTTTCAAACCATCAGAGGAATCCGCGATATGTCTTAACTCAACCAAAACAAACTCTGGAATTACAATGGTTCCTTCGATAAATCCTGTTTTCATAATGTCTGCAATTCGTCCATCAATAATGACACTGGTATCCAATATTTTGGGAGTCGCATCGCTACCTTTTCCCTTTGTTTTCCCAGTAGAGCCTTTCTTTGCCGATAGCCAAATAGGAAGTATATCCCTTCCTTTTCTTGTCGCCACAAAAATTCCGAGATACCCCAAAAATAAATAAGTAAAAACAGACAAAATTGTGCCAATATAAAAAACGTCAATGCCATTATAAATCTGACTAATGAGAAACGCAATCAATAGCCCTATGATTAAACCAAAAGTACCAGTTAATATCTCATTTGTGGGAACTTTCTGTAAGTCCGTCTCAATATTTCTCGCCAGTTGTTCTCCACGCCTACCAAATACGGGTGTTAAAAAATAAAAAATAAGTCCGAAAAGAAATGCACAGCATAATGCTGCAATATATTGCTGCGTCTCAGTCACCAAAATCTTATCAGCCAAACTCTCTGTTTGTATCAGTAACATCACCAATCGGAAAACCACGTATCCGAATAATACACCAACCAAGCTAAAAATAATGCGAAATAATTTGTTTAACATTAACCCTTTTCAATCCCCCTTTTATCAATCATAAATCATACAACAATCATAAAGCCTTTCTGTTTCAGAAAGGGACCCTTATGAATCATCCATTCTGGATTCTTACCTTATACCGATGAATCTACCAATCTTTCTGCAGTATCTTGGTCAATACCTTTTACCAAAATAATTTCACTAATTAAAATCTGCTTTGCATTGGTTAGCATTTTTTTCTCACCAGTAGATAATTTTTTTTCTTTATCTGTGCGCATCAAATTTCTGACTACTTCAGCGACACAATAAATATCACCAGTTTTCAGTTTTTCCATGTTCTCCCTGTATCGTCGATTCCAATTGTTTGACATTTCACTGGATTCTGCTTGCAGAACCGCCATGACACTTCCTATTTCGTCCATTGAAATAATTGCCCTAACGCCAATATCGTTGGAGCTCTCAGTAGGGATCATAATTTTCATATCTCCGCATGGAACTTTTAATATATAATATTTCCTACTTTCGCCAAGAATCAACTTTTCTTCAATTTGTTCTATGATTCCGGCACCGTGCATAGGATACACGATTCTATCTCCTATGACAAACATGGTAAAGTCCTCCAGTCTTACTTATTAGTATAAGCCAAGCTAAAAGGTACTGTCAAGAAAACAATTTTTTAGTCTACCACATTGATTTTTCAGTGTCAATAAATTTTTACTCACTACGCTTAATTTCTTAACAGGTTTTTTCCGTCTAATACTTTATTCCCATTTTTCTCAATTCTAATTGCCATCTATTGATGTATTCTTAGAATTATTTACTTTTTTTGTTGCTCTTTTTGATAGAATAGTACAAAATTGATTAGAATCTAAAGGACTGGGAATAAATTTTGAAGAGAATTAAATTTTAAAATCAAAATGAATCATTCTGATTTTTTCTTTCATCGACTTTTCGTTATAGCAATAATTTTGGCAACTTCGCTGAAACTTCATCATGATTTTATCGTTATTTGACAATAATTTTATCAATATTCCTTGTCACGGCGTCAACATGTGATAAAATAATAGGTAGTATTATTTTGAAAATAACATTAGGAGGGAAAATAACATGTCACAATTAAAGGGAGCATGCCTTATCGGTCAATCCGGAGGTCCTACATCAGTTATCAACGCAAGTGCACTCGGCTGCATCGAAGCCGCATTAAAATCAGAGTCTGTAACCCGTGTATACGGTGCAGCTCATGGTATCAAAGGTGTTCTTGATGACAATTTATACGATATGAATGAAGAAGATCCAGCAGAGTTAGGTCTTATGAGGTTTACCCCTTCTTCTGTTTTAGGTACCTGTAGATATAAATTAAAGGATTTCACAGTTGACGACACAGACTACAAGCGTATCCTTGAAATCTTTAAAAAATATGATATTCGATTCTTCTTCTACAACGGCGGCAATGACTCTATGGATACTTGTAACAAAATTAGCCAGTTTATGGCACAAAATGACTACGCATGCAAAGTGATGGGTATTCCAAAAACAATAGATAATGATTTAGCACTGACCGACCACTGCCCAGGATATGGAAGTGCAGCAAAATACGTTGCAACTACATGTATGGAAGTTTACAGAGATGCAAAGGTGTATGGTACCGGTTCTGTAACTGTTGTAGAAATTATGGGAAGAAATGCAGGCTGGTTAACCGCTGCTTCTGCCATTGCAACGCATAAGGGCATGGGTCCAGATTTGATTTATCTTCCTGAGGTTCCATTTGATTTGGATCAATTTATCTCAGATATCACAAAGGTGTACAATGAAAAGGGAGATGTCCTGATTGCCGTATCCGAAGGAATCGTTGATAAAGATGGAAATTATATTTCAGAAGTGTTATCCAGCGATTCAAAAGCAAAAGATGCGTTTGGACATGTTCAAATGGGTGGTCTTGCATCAAATCTTGCAAACTTTGCAAACGCAAAAATTAAAGCAAAGGTTAGAGGAATTGAATTTGGCATTATCCAACGTTGTGCTGCGCACATCGCATCAGAAACAGATGTAAATGAAGCATACATGGCTGGCGCTGCCGCTTTTAAAGCCGCTGAAGCAGGCGAAACAGATAAAATGGTCGCTTTCGCAAGAGGAAACGGAGAGCATTATACCTGCGAAACAGTATTAGTAAATCTTACTGAGGTTGCAAACTTTGAGAAGAAGATTCCAAGAGAGTGGATTAACAAAGCCGGTAACGGTTTACTGCAACCATTCCTTGACTATGCACTTCCGCTCATCCAGGGCGAAAGCAAGGTTCCAATGGAAGATGGAGTTCCAAGATTTGCAACCCTAAAAAAAATTAGGCCAGCAAACAAATAATAGTACCAGATCATATAAAAAGACTGTGAAAGCAGTCTTTTTTGTTATATACTCATAAAAACATCACATAATCTACATATATATCCTTTACCCTATTCATATAATCTATTGGGAGGTTTATAGGATGAGCAAAATACTTGTTGTTGATGACGAACAGAAAATTCGGGAAGTGATTCGCGAATACGCAGAATTTAATGGATATGAAGTGGAAGAAGCAGAAAATGGAATGGAAGCAATCGGACTATCCAAGTTGAACGATTATGACTTAATTGTTATGGATATTATGATGCCTAAACTCGATGGTTTTTCGGCTTGTAAAGAGATAAAGAAAACGAAGGATATTCCTGTCATTATGCTATCTGCACGAGGAGAGGAATATGATAAATTGTTTGGTTTTGAACTTGGTATCGATGACTATATCGTGAAGCCCTTCAGTCCAAAAGAATTGATGGCCCGAATCAATGTTGCCTTGTCACGCAGAACCATTTCTACGACATCAAATTTGGAAACTTTAAAATTTGAAGGTCTGGAAATCAATATCGCAGCCCGATCCGTCACTGTAGATGGGATCAAAGCAGATTTAACTCCAAAAGAATATGATTTATTATTCTATTTGGTTCATAATAAGAACATTGCACTGTCAAGAGACAAGCTGTTGGCAGACGTTTGGGGATATGACTTTTTTGGTGATGACAGAACCATTGATACTCATATCAAAAATCTACGAAACAATTTGGGGAATTACAGAGATTACATTGTCACGTTGCGAGGGGTAGGTTACAAATTTGAAGCTTAATATTGACCGAAATAGTCTAAAATTTAAAATTTGGTTGTATTTTGTAGCGTTTGCTGCACTTCTCATGACAATCTTATGGTTTTTGCAAATTTTCTTTCTTGATACCTACTATGAAGAGATGAAAATATCTGAAACGAGAAATATTGCAAGGGAGATTATTAGCCATTACAACGAGGAGGACTTCGTTACTTATGTTTCAACCGTATCATTTCGAAACGATATGTATATTCACATTGAGTCCAGTGATGGCACGATTATCTTTTCCCCAAACCAAAACTACATCCATCAAAACAGCCCAGATCGTGAATTGTATTTAATGGAAATGGCAGTTATAAAAAACAAGTTAATTAGGGATGACACACAATCCACTTCAATTCTAATGTCTGATTCAGTAAGGAAAGTCAACACGTTGGCTTACGGTGCATATCTTGACAACGAAGCAGGGCAGGAAGTTATTTTATACATTTTTTCGCCACTCTTCCCAGTAAAGTCTACCGTTGATATCCTTGCAAATCAACTACGATATGTTACGATTATTTCATTAGTATTGGCGTTTATTCTATCCTTCTTAATATCGAACAGAGTATCAAAGCCAATTGTGAATATTACCAACTCAGCTTCAAAGCTGGCCGAACACGATTACACGGTTCGTTTTGAGGGAGGCAGCTATTCTGAAATCGTAAAATTAGCGGATACGCTCAATTATACTTCTGGAGAACTGGCAAAATCAGACAATCTTCATAAGGACCTCATTGCCAACGTGTCACATGATTTAAGAACCCCTTTAACCATGGTCAAGTCTTACGCCGAGATGATTCAGGATTTATCTGGTGATAATCCAGACAAAAGAAATGCCCATTTGCAAGTCATCATAGACGAGGCAGACCGTTTGAATTTACTGGTGAGTGATCTGTTGGTGCTTTCCAAAATGCAAGCTGGTGTAGATACACTGCATATCACTCAGTTTTCAATCAAGGATATGATTTTGAGCCTTGTAAACGCATACCGCCTGCTTTGTGAAAAAGAGGGGTATCAAATTGAATTACACTGTGATGACGATGTCTATGTCTTAGGTGATGAAACGAGGATTCAGCAAGTGATATCAAACCTATTAAGCAATGCCGTACGATATAGCAACGATGGAAACAAAATAGATATTTATATTATTGAAACTGCCGGTGGAGTACGCTGTGAAGTAAAGGATTCTGGTCAAGGAATTGAAGAAGACGAATTGAACGAAATATGGGAACGCTACTACCGTTCTAGCTCGAATCTCAGCAGAAACACTTCTGGTACCGGGTTAGGGTTAGCCATTGTGAAAGAGATTCTTCAACTTCACGATGCTTCCTACGGTGTCGAAAGCATCATAGGAGAAGGGAGTACTTTCTGGTTTGAGTTGAAAAAATAAAACCTAACAAAACGCCCCCCAATGGATAGCGGGGGGCGTTGCTTTTTATTCTACTCAATCCAAGCTTTTTTTAGAACATTTTCTACAAAAACCCTAGAGATTTCTGGATCAAACTGCTTTCCAGCATTTCTTCTAATTTCATGTAAAATCACTACCTCATCTAACGCCTTCCGATATGGCCTTTCTGAAGACATGGCGTCATAGCTATCCGCCAAAGTAATAATTCTTGCCTCCAAAGGTATTTCTTCACCTTTCAGACCTTTTGGATACCCGTTACCATCCCATCGCTCGTGGTGTGCTAATACACAGTCTGCTAACGGGAGCATTTCATTTGTGGCACTCAATATGCGATACCCGACTTCTGGGTGTCTCTTAATCTCTGCTTGCTCTTCCTCTGTCAATGTTCCAGCTTTGTTGAGTATTTCATCCTCTACCGCGATTTTGCCAATATCATGCAGGTGACCCATCGCTCTGAGTTTTGCCAGAACAATCTCCGAACAGCCAAACGCTCTTCCAATCACCACCGCAAATTCACCAACTCGTTCAGAATGCGCTTCTTCCCTCGGATTCTTTTCATACAGCGTACTCACAATAATATTGATGATATTTCCTCTTAGCCCCTCGTTCTGAATGATTTTATGTTGATACATATCATTTTCTGCCTTTTTCAAAACCTCAGAAAAGGATTCCTCAGACTCAGTTTTTGTTGCCCAGCCGAGGGACATACTGACTCGAACCATATTAACACTTTCATGACTGCATTTTTCCTTAATCTTCGACACGATTTCTTCTGCTTCCTCATAGGAAGTGTTTGGAAGCAGAACCACAAATTCATCTCCACCCCATCTTGCATTTAAGTCATCAGGGCGACAGCTATCCTGTACTGCCTTTGCCGCTTTTCGAAGCAATTCATCTCCCAGCTGATGACCAAAAGCATCATTAACGATTTTCAGTCCATTCACATCAGCCATAATCACTGAAATAGGTAATTTTTCTTTACAATCTAAGACTTCCATTTGCATTTCATAATATCTTCGATTGTGCATTCCAGTTAACACATCAAAATAACTCAAGTATGTATTTTCTTGTTCTCCCATCTCTATTTTTTTTAGCAAATTTCTAATCAATCCGTACAGCATCATTGCAGTAGCAATTACATAAAACCAACCCTTATACGTATTTATTGCTAAAAAAACCGTTGGACTTGAGGCAAAAAAATATGCCAACCGATCCGAGAAGTAGATCCAAAGCACCCCACAAATCAAGTAAGCAATTGTTATTTTCACGCATTCATTTCGATATTTAAACTGTTTCACCCCTCCAGGTAAGGTTCTTTTGTCTTTTTCCATAGATTCTTCCTCATATCGTTTAACGTGCAGAATTATAGTATCGTATCTTTATCATCTGAGTCAACAAATGCCCCTAGCTGCATCTGATATCGATATAAATTCATCAAAAACATATAGTCATCTTGCCCTAAACCCATCGCTTCACTGTTTGATAGAATCTGATTGAAATCAATTCTAGTCAAATCATCGGACAAAACAGCACCTACCAAACTGTCTGACGAGGTCATCGTTGTAGATGTCTGAGCAATTGTGCTTGCAGATATGGCTTCCCCCGCATAGGACATCACCTTAGCAATGTACTGCCGAGTACCTTCAAAAGGAGGTATTCCTTGATATTTTGAAACATTTCCAGGCCCTGCATTGTAAGCAGCTAAAGCCAAGGCTGTATTCCCATCGTATCGTTCCAATTGTTGGCTTAAATATTTTGCCCCACCCATAATGTTTTCTTCCGGATCAAAAGGATTATTAACTCCTAAATCAGCTGCGGTTTCTGGCATCAACTGCATAATTCCTTGCGCTCCACTACTTGACACATCGTTAGGATTAAAATTTGATTCAGCTTTTGCTACTGCCTTTAATAAATTGACTGGAACACCATAGGTTTCAGATGCGTTTTCAAAAATTCGATCCAAATTCATTGTATTACCATAAGATACACTTAAAGCTTCCTTTGACGCGTTTACGGTTTGTAATTTGGTCTGTGTTTCAGAATGAGTCCCGTTCTGTACCTGGCTCAATATTTCCACAAAGGGGGCTGTAGATTGAAGGTTTTCGGTCTGCTGAGACGAATGAGTTCCTTCAGCAGATTGATTGCTCTGAACGGTTTGCGTCGTACCACCATAGTTTACAGGTGAGCCAATTGCAATTCTTCCAATAAATTTTGCTGATACCATATCAATTGCCATTTCAAATCCCCCTTTTATTATGTTATTAAAGTACATGATTCTAGGTCAATTGTCAATTATGATTCTTGTAAACTGGAAATAATACGAATAAAGCTTTGGAAAACGAAAGAAAAAACATAGTATCTCAGTCATACGCAATCCCCAAATATGCATTCTTTTGACAAATAGGATCCTCCGAACGAAGGTAACTATCATTGATTCTTATCATACCAAATGATTTTAGTTCCTCAACCAATTCACCTGAGAAAAATTCTGGTGTACGGAATATATACAGTTCGGATGCCATCTGTTTTCCGATTAAAATCATGGCAACGGCGAGACAATCCTCTTCTATGAGTAATTCTTTGATCAATACCTTACGAGCAGAAATTCTCTCAATCACTGCACATCCGACGGTATCCTTACACATAATTTTCATCAAGTCTGCACCATAAAATTGAGATTCTTTTTTTTGAAACACTATTTCATCTTCTCTGTAGGAAACATATGAACATCCACTTAGTATTTGATTTCGTATTTGATTATATTCCCATGGTTCGGCAACCGTAAGCGCACAATCATACAAATCAATTTCTTGTAGCTGAAATAGTTCTTCTCTGCTCCACTCTCTTTCAAATAGTACAAACTGCCTTTCGTATCCTAATTTTTCGTAATATTGAAAAAGTCCTTCATTTGCTGGTACTAACATTGTAATGTGGACGCCTTTTTTATTTAATAGTTCATTTGCTGACTGAATTAAATACGATCCATATCCTTTTTTTTCAAAATCTGGGTGTGTTGCAACCGCATAAATCATTGCCCCTTTATATGCTATGTTTTGGCACATCATGTCAACAGGTATGATTGCCAACATAGAAACAATTACATCATTTTTTTCAAGCACCAAGGTTTCCTTTATCCAATCCCGCTGACTGAAATATAATTCTACATATGCTTCATCATCACCAAAACATCGATTCCAAAGTTCCTTTAGACGAGCCTCATCCTGTTTTTTTGCATTTCTCGTATTCAACTTGCATTCCCTCTATTTCCAATATTGAAACAGTTCAACTGTTCCATTTCAACTATTATAATGGCATAAATTGTATTTTTAAATATTTTTACCAAAAATTCCAATTGCCTCTCTGATATGGTTTACACCAAGTATCGAAAGGCTTCCCTTTTTATCCCCGATGCGTTCTTTATTTTTTTGTGGCATGATAACAGTTGTAAAACCCATCCGCTCTGCTTCACTCACAATTTTATCTCCATTTTGTATGGACCGCAGTTCTCCTGTCAGTCCAATTTCTCCGATTGCCAAAACCTTACAGGATCCTTTGACTCCTTTGTGTGCAGAATAAATCGCTAATGCCACTCCCAAATCAATCGAGGTCCCGTCTGGTTTCAATCCACCAACTACATTGACATACACATCTTGATTTAACATGGAAATTCCTGCTTTTCTTTCCAAAACAGCTAAAATCATATTGAGTCTTGACAATTCAACTCCAAGAGCAGTTCTCCTAGCAAACCCAATATTTGCTGGCGATGTCAACGCTTGCACTTCAAGAAGCAAAGGCCGAGTTCCTTCATATACAGCAGTAGCAACCGCTCCTTCCGCACCCTCTTCCATCCCTTCCAAAAAGCTTTTAGATAAATTTTGTATTTCTAAAAGACCTGACTCACTCATCTCAAAAGCCCCTATTTCACTTGTAGTTCCAAACCGATTTTTATATGCTCTAAGAATGCGCAGTTCCTGATCTCTTTCACCAGAAAAATGTAAAACGCAGTCTACCAAGTGTTCTAGAATCTTTGGTCCAGCCAAATCACCATTTTTTGTCACGTGAGCAACAATAAAAATCGGAATGTTCCTCCGTTTACCAATCATCATTAATTCATTGCCACATGCCCTCACTTGAGATACGCTGCCTGGTGCTGATTCTAGTTGGTCAGTATACATAGTTTGAATGGAATCTATAATTAAAAATGCAGGTTTCAATTCTTCTGAAATTTGAACAATATAATCCATGTTGGTTTCTGACAGTAAGTATAGCTCTGCTGATAATTCTTGGCAAACTCGATCCGCACGCATTTTTACCTGCTCGGCAGATTCTTCTCCAGTCACATACAGTACTCTTCCATGTTTTTGGGCAATGTTTGCAGCTGCTTGAATGATAATCGTTGATTTTCCGATTCCAGGCTCCCCTGAAATCAAAGTGAGCGATCCTTGCACCAATCCCCCACCTAATACCCTATTTAGTTCTCCAATCCCAGTTTCTAGCCTCGTTTCATTGCCTGACATTACCTCAAATAAAGGACTCGCTTTTGGTCGTTCACCATCTTGTCTTCCTTTTACGGTGTTCCCCTTACTTTCTAGTACCTTTTCTTCTACAAAGGTATTCCATTGTCCACAGATACATTGGCCCTGCCATTTAGGACTTTCATACCCGCATTCTTGACAAACGAAAACTGTTTTTGTTTTTTTACTCATCCTGCACCTCCATTCCTTTCTTATTTTATCACGGCGCGAACAAACGTTCAATCCTAATAAAAACCGACTCCCCCACCGTTAGTTTGTTTCTAGCGATTGGTAAAGTCGGTTTTAAATCAAGGATTATCGAATGTCTATTTTTTAATGAGCATGAGCATGGGCTTCTTCCTCTTCCTTTTTATGCGCTTGTATAATCTTTTCCGCAAGATGCATCGGAACCTCTTCATACCGGTCAAATTTCATGGTAAAGCTCCCTCTGGCCTGTGTCATCGAGCGCAATGTAATTGCATATTTAAACATTTCAGCCATAGGTGCTTCAGCAAGCACTTTCTGCCCACCTCCATTTTGTGGTTCCATGCCAAGAATTTTTCCGCGGCGCTTGTTCATATCACCCATGATATCTCCCATATATTCATCAGGCACAAGGACTTCCACATGCATCAGTGGTTCTAACAAAATTGGTTTTGCCTCAACAATACCTTTTTTAAATGCCAGCGATGCAGCAATCTTAAATGCCATTTCGTTTGAGTCAACATCATGATAAGAGCCATCATAAAATACGGCTTTTACATTTACAACTGGGAATCCTGCTAGAGGTCCTTTTTCCATTGACTCTCTCAGACCTTTTTCAACTGCAGGTACGTAATTCTTTGGTACGGATCCTCCAAAAAGCTCCTCCGAGAACTCAAAAACCTCATGTGATGGTGAGAATCTAATATGTACATCTCCATACTGTCCCGCTCCACCAGATTGCTTTTTATGTTTTCCTTGTACATCCGAGCTGCCCTTAATCGTTTCACGATAAGGGATTTTCTGCTCTACCAAGTCAACACCTACACCAAACTTATCTTTCAATTTTGCAATAATAATAGAGATTTGGATTTCCCCTTGGCCCCCAATTAATGTTTGATGGGTTTCTGTGTTTCTAGTCAAGATAAACGATGGATCTTCTTCGATTAATTTATGAAGCCCTGAACTGATTTTTTCGTCGTCGCCTTTGGCTTTCGGTTCAACAGCCATGTATAAGGACGGCTCAGGAAAGGATACTGGTGAGTATTGAATGAAATGAGCTTTTTCACAAAGGGTATCGCCCGTTTGTGTGAATTGAAGTTTTGAGACGGCAACAATATCTCCCGAAAAAACTTTATCTGCTTCTTCATGCATTTTTCCACGCATGAAAAATTGTGCGCCTAGTTTTTCCGGCTTTTCTGCTCTAGTATTATATAATTCCATTCCGCCATGAAGAGTTCCCGAAATTACCTTCATCAAATTTATTTTCCCTACAAATGGATCTGCAATGGTTTTGAAAACGAAAGCAGAAGGTGGTTCAGAAGAGTCACACTTTCGCGTTACTTCTTTATCACTTTCATCCAGTCCTTGGTACTCTTTATCTTTTACAGTTGGAACATACTGAATCATAGTTTCTATGAATTCTTTGATTCCTTTTCCATCCAGTGCACAGCAGGTTTCTACAGGAACAATATTTCCGCTGGCAATACCAGCAACCAAACCACGGTTAAACTCTTCCTCTGTGAATTCTTCACCATTAAAGAATTTTTCCAAAAGCTCTTCATCACCTTCTGCCACGGCCTCTATCAGAGAATCTTTTTCCTCAAGCTGAACAATAGAAGTGCCAAATTTTTCTTGCAGATCTAAAATAACTTGATCCACATTGATGTTTTCTTTGTCAATTTTGTTTATGAGAATAAAGGTAGGCATGTTGAATTCTTTGCATGTTTTCCATGCTTTTTCAGTTCCAACTTGCACTCCCGAAGACGCATCTACAACAATAACAGCAGCTTCCACTGCTCTCATAGCTGAATTTACTTCTCCGATAAAATCGAAATATCCCGGAGTATCGACAAAATTGATTTTTGTCTTGTTGTATTCTACGGGAACAATGGATGTACTGATTGAGTACCCTTTTTCGATTTCCATTTTGTCGTAGTCAGAGACGGTGTTCCCATCTTCTACTCTACCTAGTCTGTTAATTACTCCTGTAGCAAGTAATGCGGCTTCTAATACTGTAGTTTTTCCGCATCCGCCGTGTCCTACAAGTGCAACGTTTCTAATCGTGTCGCTAGTATAGCCTTTCATATTCAGACCTCCCATATTTTATTCAAATAGTGGTTTTAGTATATCATTTCCTATCTGAAATAGCAAATGAAATAGAATTTTGTCAAAATATGTAATCCTCCTCAAGCAGCTCATCAATTAGATTGTATTTTGTCATTTTCTTTAAAGATAGGTAATGTAGCGTTGCAAAATAGTTCGCAAATTTTTTCAAACAGTTCGCAAAAAAACAAATAGTCTTTCAATGGCTTTTAAAGGTCCTTGAAAGACTATTTTCACATACTATTATTTGGTAGATTTAAGAACCTCATCGGCTTTAATTGCAGCAGATGAAAATGAGTTGTTTTTCCACCAAGCAATCAATGCTGTTGCTACCGTTGCAACATCGGTTACAACCATAGTTACTGTCTCATCTTCAATCGGCAACGGGCTATGCCCTGCCATGGTTAACGTCTGATTAACCAGCGCAATTACGAGACAAGTTGTTCTGATAATTGTTCCTTTTGTAATCTTCATTATTTACCCTCCTCTACTGTATCAAGCGCTGTATCAAGCGCTCTTTCAATCATGACTGCTACCTGCTCTCTGGTCACATATCCTTTTGGGTTAGAACCATCAGTGATACCTTCCTCTTTTGCTTCCTCCCAGTCTTCTTTTGCCCAAGAAGATGTTTCTGTACTTTTTCCTGTCAACACCTCTTTGATTAAGGCTAGTGTTTCTTCTTTTGTCATATCTTCCTCCTTGATATCTTTCAAAAACGGCTCTGGATCTTCGCATATGTTGTTGACCCTAACTTCAAAATGTAGATGTAGTTGAGCTCCCACGCCAGTGTTGCCCATAATCCCTATTTTTTCTCCCGCTTTAACTTTAGTGCCCTTAGCAATACCCGCCTGCTTAAGGTGCTGATAGAGCGTCTTATAATTCTTTTCATCGATGGTGCCGTGGTCAATTAGAACCACCCAACCACGGAGCTTATTGTAATAACTTCCACTGACGGTACCAGACAGTGCGGCAGTGACCGGACCACCATCTGTAGATGTATATGGCTTGCTTTTGTCAACCCCGATATCGACTCCCTTATGATCTGTTGATGCGCCAGCGATACCCGTGTTTCGCGGTCCAAATCCGGAAGTAATGCGCAGTGGTGTATAAGGAAAATGTTCCAGTTGCATATTATCACTCCTCAATCGTTATTGTTTTTGTTATTTCATCCCACGATACTGAAAACCCTGCCGCCTCAAAAGGCGCTCTAACAGGTACTAGAGTTCTTTTGGTTGATTTTACAATCATTGGTGACTGGTCAATTGTTTGTTCAATATCATTGACAGTCATCACATTACTACCAACAACCAACTTAATTACCGTTTTCGGATCTCCCATAGTAGGCACCCCTCTTCCGTATACGTTTTTATTACCGAGATCCTCACAGTGGGCAGCGAAATAATCAATTGCATTCTGCTGTGATAAATCTGGATTGCGTGTTACTAACAATCCAATCAAACCCAACAAAAAAGGACTAGCAAAGCTTGTCCCAGTATTCCCTGCCGTGAACATCGAAAAATCGATATCCAAATCCTCAGCGTATGTTGATTTTTTATTATCATTGATTCCAGTCACCATAATGGCAGCGCCATAATATTTGTTGTCTATTAGAGCGCCATATACGTTGCCCGCGCTCCCCGTCATAATAAGATTATGCTGCATAATCTTATCGCGCATAAACTTTGCGTACGGGCTTTCTCTGTCGTGGCTACCACCATCTGTAGAGTTATTTATAAGCTTGATATCATGCTTATAAATAAATTCATCAAATAGAATTGTTTCTCCAGTCTCACGGCAATTTATTGTGCTTTGCAAAACCTCTCCACTTTTTATTTGATAACCAATATTTCCAGTAAAAACCGTAGCTTCAGGAATAATTGTCTCGATGATCATTTTCACATAACCGTAATGGCTCGGCTTTGAAACATCATCACAAAATACAGTAATTCCCTTACCTTTTATTCCCTTGTTGTGCCAGGCCGACACGCCTAATAGCTGCATTTGTTTTTCTAAATCTTTATTCATCTTGTTGCGCCTCTTCTGGATATAGTCCTCTAATATACGCTTTGGCCTCAGATATAAGCACCTGTATTGCTGCCACCTGCTCTGTGTTACCCTCCGCCAGATAGTTGAGACATATTTTGTTTCCCTCATCAACAGTTAATGCGCTGCTATCCCAAAACAATAACTCTGTTTCATCTAATCTATACCTGAGAGTCTCATATGCCTTTTCTCTTTGTTCTATCGGGGCTACTTGTGTTTCACCCTCATGATTAAAAATCTGAGTTTCTTCATTGAATTTCATACCTGTTAATACATCCGCTCTATCACCAATATCAATACAAATTACATCGGAATCTTCTATTGGCAATCCAACTTCCGTATCTCCTATCAAAGTAACTAGGTTACCTAAACTTCTTACTATTTGCGCATACATATATACACTCTCCTTTACTTAATAATTATATACTATTAAAACCATTCCTCCAGTGGGGTTGCCTGCAGATTGTCCATATACCGTTTCAGGTGTACCTCCGCCACCGGCTCCATATCCACCAGCACCTCCGCCACCTCCAGCAATATATACAGCGCCAGTATATGGGCAAACTCCGCCAGTTCCACCAGACACAACTCCAGTACCACCAGCTCCAGATGGTCTCATATTGGATGCGGAATACCCGCAACTCCCACCACCACCTGCAGTTTTTGCAAGATTCGGTAACAAATCAATAACTCTCTGGGTAAACTTTGATAAGTTAGATACATCGATGGTTATTCCATTTTCACCTGCTGTTCCACTGACGGAAGTAGATGTGAGTATGCCGCCTGCGCCACCACATCCGCCAGTGCCTCCCGTACCGTTATAAAAATAAAAAGATGTAGAATTAAGGAAATATCCACCAGCACCTCCGCCAAAACCAAAAGCTCCTCCGCATCCACCTGCATACCCCACACCCTGACCTATGGATATCGAATTTGCGCCTAATCTGCCACCTACGCCAACTCCTGCTACCCCAGTAACAAATCCTAAGATATTATTATTCAGCGACTTTTTAACCGAACCAGCTACCAGTGTTATTGTTGAAGCCAAACCACCTCCACTGATAACAGTGTTTCCAGAGCCAACAGTTATCGCCAAATTACTCCCTGGTGTTACTGAATATTCTGTTCCTATAACATATCCTCCCGCATATACGCCACTACCCGATGCACATGCATATATCTTAACTTTTTCTACTCCATCAGGGATAACCCATGTATTATTAGATGTGAAAGCAACTAAATCTGCCTCCGCAAAACTCGCAATCGCATCAGCATGATTCTTCAGTTCCTCATCCACGGTGTCCCAGTTGGAATTTGGTGCCGTAAAATCAGGAGGGCTATCTGTTAGCGCTGGTTTAAGAAATCCATAATTTGTTGTTTGTGTTGACATATTTTTTTACTCTCCTTTTTTAATCTGATACAGTAACAGATATGGTATAGCTGTTACCAACTGTAACAGGGTTCGGGGTGATTATTACTGCCCCTATCGTTGGTGCTGTCTGGTCTAAGATTACTGTCCTAATTACACTGGAGGTCTTGCCTGCAGCATCTGTCGATACTACAGTTATCTCGTTGGATCCTACCGCAAGTACTACCGACGTACCAAAATTACCACTGCCATCTACCGTCACGGTTGTACCATTGACAGTCACAGCCACAGGTGAGCTTGTTGCATCATTGGTAGTGCCTGCTACTGTCACAGTAGCTATATTTGTATAGGTTGTTGCGTTTGCTGGAGCTGTAACAGATAGCACTGGAGGAACCGTGTCGACCGTAAATGATCTTGCAACTGCTGTAGCAGCATTACCGTCATTGTCTGTTACATTGACTGTAACAGTATGCGCTCCATCTGCCAGAGCTGATTGAGGTATGTAGGTAATGCTATAACCATTTGTAATCGCGGTCACCGTCACGCCACTGCTTGTATTGGCAAGTGCTGCACCGCCATCCACAGAGATTGCAAGACTGCTTATTTTTATTCCAGATCCGTTTGTCTCATCTGTGACCGTAAACATAATTGATGGCGTATTGTTGGCCAGATATGCCCCCGATGCGGGAGCCGAAAAAGCGATTACTGGTTTCGTGGTTTCCTTAACGGTAAGTTTTAGGCTCGCACCCAAAGTCGCATCTGTATCATCTTTAGTTGTTACGTTACCAGCCAGGTCTGTTGCTTCAACCGTAACTGGATAATAATGGCCAGTGTTTATGTTGTAGGATGTTACATTAGGTGCTGCAATTGTACCCTCATACTTCCCGGTTGTAGAGTTATAGGTGAGCACAGTCCAGACTCCGTTTATTTTAGCTCTCACAGTATCAACTGCCATTTCACCATCTCCTTTCTAATAATTTTTGACATCATCCCAGGATGCAAAGCTATTTTTGACATCATCCCAAGATGTAAAATTTTCTTTTATCGTTTGCCATGACCCCTCGCTTATTTTTGCTTCTATCGTAACCGTTTGCCCAACCAATACCGATTGAGGCGATACAGTAACACTTATAAATCGTATGGCCATGACTACACCTCAGATGGAGGGATGTAGTCTCTAATCTCTTGCCAATCCGTAGCCGCTGCCACAGCTGTCCAGTCCGCATAATTGTCTGCGATATCTTGCCAAGTAGCAAAGTATTTAATCACACTAAGCTTGATATGACTGGGGACTAATGGTTTTAGTAGTCTTGCAATGTCATCATACCTATAATCTTTTTCATTATCTGGGCTTAAGATTTGTACTCTTAAATAGCCATATCCCGATACAGGATTTGCGGCATCAGCTGCAGCAAAGAATGTTACTATGCAATCGCTCCCTGTGATTGTATTTGCAATGCTTTTAATCTTACTTTCATCCAGTTTTTTTCCCTTCCTAAAAAGTGAAAGCAAATAGTCTTTTCTTTGAGATAGGGTTCCTTGGCCTTTGATTCGTAGGAATGTCTCTAATTCTAATACCTTCTCTGCAGAAGCCGTTCGAATCCACATATCCCCTTTATATTTGGTGATGTCTGCATACAGTAGATCTATTTCTTTATTCTGTATTTCATAGACTAAATTCAGCTCATAAACATCACTAAGAAAATCGGGCACATAGTCCTGCAGATGCGCCACCGATTCCGTTTCTTCAATCACATCAAGGTAAAATTCATACCTAGAATCAGAGCTATCCAAGTAACTTATAATACCGTTCTCGCTGATTTCCAGCAGCAGATTGTAATTCCCAGAAACATTGGGAGCGGTCAAGCTTTTACTCCATGTACCATCACCATTATCTATCAGTGAATAAGTCACCCCATCAACAGTGTACTTAATATAATCAATCATGATGTCACCACCGTCAGGGTCAATCCAGATTCAGGTAGCTGTGGTATCTCTTCATCGCCAAGCGCTATATCCACTGTGCCTGAATTGATGGTCAAGCTATTGATATCCGATATGCTGTCACAGTCAAGCAAAGCTCCACCGATTCGCATATAACTGACACTAGTTTTTACAAATGTTATTGATGCAAGATAACTAGCAATTGCTTCCGCAGCTCCTAGAGGTTCCGCGTAACCTTCTGCAAGAATCACATTGGACGAAACAGAGATCTCCTTGCTGATTCCTCCTGATATAGTAACCTTACTTCCAAGCGGCGCGGCACCATTTCCAAGACCTGCGCTTTCAGGATCCATATATTCCTGAAACTCTGTTACCAAGGTTTCTTCTGCAGGAAGGAAAGACCGATTTGTAATCACAACTTTGACCGTATTACCACCAGCCCAAAGGGGCAGCACTCTTGCAATGCCTATAGTGGAATAATCCGTAGCCCATTTTCTGTATTGTGCCGCATTTCCATCTTGCGCTGGGTCAGCAATGTTTTGTCGATGCCTTGCCCTCAGCTCATCATCCGATTCTTCGTTTGCCCCTGCGGTCAATATGTCCGTCAATGTTGCTGCCTGCAGACCGTCAATATGCGTGATGGGAAGTAACGTACCAGAGTAGGAATTACCCACTGTTCCTGCTTGTTCACATTGCAATATATAATTAAATCCGCTTATATTAGATAAAACAACATAGGTAGTTTCCGACAATCCAAATCGATTACCAATAGGTACCTCAGCGCTAAATTCACCCTTACGCAGCGCATATGTTGCCGCTTTACGGTCAGTGCCGCTCTGGGCGCAAAGATCTGTCAAATCATCTCCAGTAGCATCATCTAAAGAAATACTCAGCTGTGCCTCATCATATTTTTCATACACCTTTTCCAGCTCTGTGGCTGTTGGTGCAAGTGCATAGTAAATCAGGCTTCCTTCTCGTTTATCAATCGTGTCAGGTACCTCACTTAGCATCCTTGTCAGGATTTCATCCTTTGTTGTTGTCATAAAGTAATTACCTCCTCACTTTCGATATCTCCATAAATCGTGGCCACCGTAAAGCTTGTTAATACACCAGCTTCCACCTCTTCAAATTCAAAGCCAGAAACATCACTGACGCGGCTATCTTTCGTTAAAGTTTCAGTGATTCTCCTCTTAAGTTCCGACACAATAAAAAAGAAGTCCTGGCCGATCAGGTCGGAGGTCTTCATTCCAAAATCACTGTATATGTCAGAGTATTGATATTCCGTAATCAAAGCAAGATGCACCATTTGTTTTACCGCTTCCTGTTCATCTAGCTCTGTAGTTATCCTGTTGTTGTCAAAGTCTATTTTCCAAGTCAAAGACGGCATATCGCTGTCTGTATTTGTGGTTATTACAATTCCTTCTGGAAGCATTTTATCAACCCCATTCCCACTCACCATCCTGATTGATTGTGAGACTATTGCTGTCACGCAGCTTACTAAGGATAATCCATTGTTGGCCGCCTAATGCCCTTATCAACAGCAGCTTATCACCAGCTTTTATTCCTTCTGTTATAACAAAAGACATGGTTGCATTCTCAGAAGAGTAGCTTCCACTCAGTCCAGGCGTTGTGTCCCCTGCAGAATTTGCATGAGTATGCGTGAGTGTTTGTACATCATGCTGGTGCGTCAGAGAGATTCGCTTTTCAATGACCTGCTCTGTAAATAATAGGTTGCTGCCAAACTGAGTAATCTGTTTATTATCACCAATATCAAGCTTGATGGGATCAAGCTGCTTCACAGTACCAATTCGTATGTCCACCAGTTTGGAATTCTTGATGATTTCCTGAACCCATCGTTGCATTTCTTCGTACATGATTACCTCACCTTCAATTCCAGGCTCATCTTGTGTTCAGAGTTTTTATATGTATGAGTAACCTGATCCACGATAAGATACTTATTAATATCAATATCTCCAATTGCTGGAATATCGATGTATACTGTGCTGCCACCGCGAAGCGTAGGTATTCCTAAAGCTTCCAAGGAAAGTGTTCGAAAGACCTTATTATGATACGTTGCAAGAAGCTCTAAATACTCTTTAATCTGCTCTTCATTCAGGTTTTCATCCAATACCTCATAGTACTGCAGCAATCCCCACAGCTTTATGGTATCATCATCTTTGGCCAGATATACATCAGAGCCACCCGTTACCTCATCTGGTTTGACTAGTTTGATTACATTGTATGTTTCACTGTCGATATCCGTCTTATAGCTGTATGAGCCAGCTAGACTGGACACTCCGATTACATACTCACAAAGGAGATCTTCCACATTTCTAAGAGCAAGTTTTCCAAAATCATCATAAAAGATATACCGCTTTATATTTTGAAGCTCAGCTTGTTTCAAATGATAATCAATGATATCAAGCATACTCTCATCTTCATGATAATAGTATGGCGTTTTATAGCTAGTGTCCGCAAGATAGCCGACTTTGAGTTGATAATAATTGGCAATCGTGTTGATTATTTCCGTCAGGCTTTTTCCAATAAATTCATAACTATCTTTTGCTTTCAAGTACCTAATCTGATCATACGCAATACCTTGAATTTCCTTCTTTTCGTTGGCTGTCTTGGTAAACACATAGCCATAAAACATCGGGATATCATCATCATAAACACTTACCGCATCCCCTTCATGAAAAACCACAATGCTGTCTTTAATCAGAGTAAAATCAAGCTTTCCAGCTGTGTTTTCCAGATAGCTTACTATCTTTGCTTCTGTTACAAGCTCGCTGACATCATACCTCTTCATCTGATTTTTACTGTCTATATAGATTTTAAGCACTACCAATCACCTTTGCCTTAAACTCCCTGTATTCTGTGCATTTCAGAGAGATATAAATATCTCCCACCTCACCACCGACTTCTGATGTTTCAAACTCATCGATCAAGGCCAGAATATTTGAATCATATTCCAGCCTTGTCTGGTTCATGCGGTTGACGATCACCCTGACCGGCTTTTTTAAGGCGGCCTGGTTGTCGATCATCTTTTCAATGGTAAGGATGCCTGTTTCAGCATCCTCTGCAGAAAAATATGTTTCAATATCAAAGCTCTTAAGACCTTTTTCACCTGGCACAACAATATCACCCAATTCAAGAACATTGTAGGTCTTATTATTGTTTGCCCTCTTCACTTTCAGTTCCTCTGGCAGTTCAGGAAGCTGCAGCACCAGTGTGTCATTATCCAGTTCTTGCATCAGGTACATATTGTACGCCATCGTTATCACCTCTTAATATCAGTGCTGGACATAGCAAATTCTACTATCTCAGTACCAATCTTTTTCTTAGTTTTTTCTGCCAATTCGTCCAGATCTACATCACGGTTGATATCCCCAGCAAATGTAACTTGTACCGTTGGTGCTGGTGATGTCACATTTACATTATTCACGTATTTCTGCATCACGGCGTCAAGTAGGTACTCAAGACTTTCATCTGCCAAGTTTACATCGTCTTTCACATTGACATCATACTCCTGATCAGCAAGACTGCTGGCCAAATCATCTGTATTGTAAGATGAGCCGAACGCACCTGTAACCTTATCCTGAATATTACTGCCAAGCCCGTATCCCTTATTCCAAGCATCACCATAGCCAATAGAATCGAGCGTTCCAACATAATCAACCCATTCAAACTGGTTTTTTGCTTTATCCGCAGCCGTTTCCATCTGAGAATAAAAGCTGTCAAGGCCACTGGTTATATCCACTTCAACGCCTGGTATCTTGTTGATCACACTTTCAATTGCGTTAGCCATCCATAGAATATATCCTACCACATCAGTTGCTAGCGAAAAAAAGCCAAGCTTTACTGCCCCGATCGGATCATTCCACACATTTGCAAAGAAGTTCACCAGCATTGCGACTACGTTCCAAGTAGGTAAAATAAACTGATTGTAGATATATGCACCCAGTACGAAAATGGCACCCATGATGAGGCCCGTTGCGGAAAGTGTGCTTCCTGTAAATTTGTTGACTGCTGCCACTGCTGCATAGAAAATTGCCACCAGTCCAATGATTGCTATTAGTATCCATGTGATTGGGCAGGCCAGAAGCGCAGCGTTTAATCCCTTTTGCGCTAATGTCGCCTGAAAAGTGGCAAATGTCCATGTTGTAGTAAATGCGGTGTGTGCTGCTGTTACTGCTGCGGAAGCAAACGTAATTCCCTTATAAAGAGCCAATGCAGCAACGTAGCCTAAAATAGCTAAGCCTGCAGCAATAGCAAGTGGTTCGATAATCGTCCAGTTATTTGCAAGAAAATTGATGAATTTTAACAAAGGCTCCGAAACAATAATCAGCTTATTAATCGCGCCATTCCAGACTTGCCCCCACGTCATTGGCATTTTTGCAAATGTTTCGTCTACCTCATCTGCAACCGAAAACATGGCTGCTTTAATCACATCTGCCGTGAGCAAACCCTCTGATGCCCAATCTTTCATTGACCCTTTTGCACCTTGCACATTTATCATGTAATCCTCAATTGCATTTGCTAGCATTGGCGCATTTTCAATGATAGAACGGTATTCGTCGCCTTGAAGCCTTCCGGATGCCATCGCCTGATTAAGTTGATACATTGCATTACTTATTTCAGAAGAAGAACTCCCGCCAATCGTGCCCATTTTTTGATATAGCTCCACAAAGCGAATAATTTCATCATTGCCACTGAAAGCATCTCCTGCAAGTAGCGCCAGCTTTGACACAGAGGCTGCCATATCAGAATAAAGCCCACGTGCATTGCTTGCAGCACCAAATATTTTAGCTTGCAAATCTGCCACAGTTTCCATATCACTTTTGATTAAATCTAACCTTGCAGACAACAATGTTATTTGATCAGAAAAAGATATAATTTCCTTTACCCCAATCACACTCGCCATCTTTACCATTGTTGAATGAAGCCCATTTGCAGCCGATGTACCATCACGAATCTTGTTATTAAAATCCTTCTGTTCTTCGCTAGCTTTTCGCAGATCTCCATCGATTGGATCTAAACCTCGATGCAATGCCGATGCAGAGGAGGTAGCATTGTTTAAGCTACCTCCTAGATTAAGACGGTCGGATGCAGAATTGAGCCGCTCCATTGTGCCCATGGTGATATCCATCTCACGGACAATATCCTTTAATACACTGCCCATGCTGTCTTTCATCTTTATAAAGTTTGTAACCGTTGCCATATCTCATCACCTCATTTCTGCTCTATTTTTTAGTTTTTTCCCTGTGTTGGATTTCATACTCAGCTATGCAAGTAATCAAGATTCTTTCACGGAGAGAAAGATTCATATAGTACGATGGAGCCCAGCCATGGTTGTAAAAACAATACATAGCTGTCTTTATATCTGTATCTCCCTCTCTTATGAGTTTTTTGCTTCTTCTACCAATTCATCAGGATCCGCATCAAATCCTGATAATTCCATAATTTCATTGGCTAAGTCTTGAATTTCTCCCGCCTTCAAAAGCTTGTTAATCATGTCTGAAGGAGTTTTACAATTAGCTTTCTGAATAGATCCTTCATCATTGAAGTTTGGTTCCACACAGCACTTTGTGATGATAAGCTCGTTGAATCTCGCATCGTCAAAATAGACCCGTTTCTTTTTTACTGTCCTGCAGTCTTCCCTCCACTTGTTGAGTTCCTTGTGCCCTGCAGGTTTGATTCGAAATGTAAAATTACTGAGCCTACCAGGTAGTGAAACTTCCTCAATTTCTTCTGTAGCAGAAATGTTATCAATCAAGTAATTCATTAAATCGCTCATCTTTTGCCTACCTTTCCGGACTGATATAATCCTCTAAAATCTTTTTCGCTCTGTATGTAATCCCGATTTCTGATGTAATCGCATCATCAGAGCTTTCCTCAAGCTCTGACAAGCTCACATCTGCATTCAGCATACAATCATAGTATCTGACAACACGGCGGCCAACAGTTGCACTCTCATCCTCATTGACAATCTGCAAATCAAATTCTGGCATTATACCAGATGCTTCATACGCATCAAGCATTGCATTAAATCTTGCAGTCGCATAATGGTCAACAGTAATAGACCCACTGTTTTCAATGCCTGTCACCTTCGTCTGTGTAATTCTGGAGCCAATCGGTTTTCTAGTCCTTGTTTTTACACTCCTTTTGGTCGATACCTTCAAGATACCTGGTTCTTCTTCAAAAACACCATCCTGAATGATATATGCTCTGCCAGCTCCTTTGTCTACGCTGTCTCTAATATCATTAATACTCACGAACCGTTACCTCCCTAATTCAGTTTCACTGCCATGTATAGCTTTTTCATTGCCCTGACAACCTGCACTCCCAGATTTGCGATCACATTGTCACTTTCATCCATTTCAACATTGATGTCTTCATCTGCGAAGTTTTTAATGGCGCTTTGCTTTTGCAATCCATTGAAATAGCTGATTAAATCACCTTTAAAGCCATTTAATCCATCGTCGATAGCATCAACTTTTCCAATATAATTTTCTTCCCAAAGCTGTGGTACCTTTGTCCCAATGTCAAACATAGTTCTGATGGATCTGTTAAATCGAAACTCAGTTCCTTTATCACTGGTCACGCTGGTAAAGGTATTCAGGTCTTCCTGAACTACAATTTTTGTAGTTCCGCTTTTGAATACTTTTGGCACAAAGAAGAACTTACCTGCATTAAGCATTGCCGTGATTTGTGTATTGGTATATTTTTCGGTCACATCCACTGCATCCTCATAAGCACTGTAAGTCAAATCTTTATTTATGGCAGCGGATGCGGTGGCACCCATGACCCAAGCGACTGCTGTAGTTTTATCAATCGTGGTCCCATCAGAGAGGATAACCCCATTTTCAACAGAGATAACACCCTCGTGGTCTGCTGCTGTGTAGCTTGGCATAACCGCCTGAATCTTTTTGCCTTCCGTTTCAATCATTCTAACAACAAAGCTTGCCGCTGTAGCCTTAAGAGTATCATCACTTACTGGTAATCCAATCACGTTGAAGTCTTGTACTTCTAGGCCTGCGAAATATGCGGTGTAGTCTGCGCTTGATGCTGCTGTAGTGGTTCCATTGGCAAGGATCATTCCTGCGGAAGCAACAAGACTTGTTTCCGAAGCCCCAGAAAACGTTACAAAGTCATTTCCAGCAAGTTCTCCAATGGTAGCTGCTGACTCTTCTGTCACTGCAATACCGTCAAGATATGTGGTTACAAGGAAGCTTCCTTCAACATCTGCGTCCGCTGTGATCACCACTGTGATTGCATTGCCTCTGCTCCCTTTATAGTTTGCTGTGATGGTAAGTCCATTTTCAGTAACCGTAGCAGCAACCCCTGAGTTCACTCTGTAAAGCAGCAAATACTTTGCTCTTTTTAGTGATTCCTTTACTAAAATAAGCTCCGCCGCCGTAAGATCATACCCAAGGAGGGTTTTAAAGTCGCTGCCTGCATCCACTAGCACAAAAGTCTTTTCAACGCCCCAGTTAAGTACTATGGGCATTGTTCCAATTCCCCGCGCTCCTGCTGATATATCCACATTTTCCGCTGTGGTAAAATTGATATATGCACCAGGAATCACTTTATTGAGCGCCGTAAAATATCCTCCAGCCATTATTTAATTTCCCTTCTTTCTTCTTTCTTCAGGGCATCCTGACACTGAGTTACCGTGTAGGTTTTCCCATCCTCAAGCAGTGCAGCCAAAAGGTCTCTTGCGGTTCCTGTAAACCTGCTGCTCCTTAATATTTCTGATTTTGTATATTTAGGCACATTATTCTCTGGCACTGACATTCACCTCCAAGTCACCAAATTTATTATTGTCTAAAGTTTCAATCATGGTGCTGCGTGTACTAAAATAGAAGTGCAGTACGCCATCAATGGCCTTGTACTCCAAATTTTTTGCACGTAGCTTCTTGCCCTTAAATTCTATTATTTTAAGGGCATCCCACAAGACCGCTGCCGTTTCATAGCATTCAGAATTTTTTTCTGACTTAGAATAATACTTGACGGCAACACTAAAGTTTTGCTTTCTTTTCTTGCATGGTAATCCAGATATATCACTATCAATCACATACACGAAAAAAAGAGGCAGCGCAGCATCCTGCGCTACAGCCTCCTTCTCAACCGATACATCGGGATAATGATTTTTGATTGTTCTGGCCACCATGCTAATTACTTCGTTATCCGTCATATTTCCTCCAAGTTTTCAACCCATGTTTTAAAGCGTTTTTCAAACTCTGCAGGGATTCTTTTTTCCACCAGCGCAATTGCATTTCTTGCCATGTGTATGCCTTGATACTTTCCTTTGCCTCCACGCAGCTTATGGCCATCTTCAATGTGGCTGATGTATTCCACATTGTTGTAGATTTCAATAATCAAGTCACCGCCACTGCGCTTTACACTTTTTATGGTAGGTGCTTTGCTCCTTGATACATCACCTTGGTATCTTTGATTTTCACCTTTCACATAGCGAATCACGTTATGACTATCGCCAAGCTGCCACATATTACGAGCAAGACCTGTATCAACAGGGGTGTTATCTTTTGTCCTGGTCAAGGCTTCAAGTCCCATCTCAAGCAGGAACTCTGCTAAAAACTTATCCCACTCCTCGTCCGCTGCCTTAGCATATTTATCACGAAGCTTTTTAAACTCGCTATAGTCAAAGCTCATGCCAGCTGCTCCAACTCTGCAGGAATTTCCTGATGATGCAAATAGAGAATCGGACTTGCTGCAGTTAAGCTGTAGCTTCTGCCCTGGTGCATTACAACAAAGTGATCTCCAGCTAAGATTGAATGTTCTGGTCCTGCAAAGACAGTAAACGTAGCGGAAATAATATTGATTGTTTCAGGAAGTTTGGCTTCATCTGCTTTTTTGATATCCAATTTACATGGGATGTCTGCAAGCTCGGAAACCGCTTTCAGTTCCCGTTTATTGGTACCATCTTCATCTTCTGTCACCGTATAACGAAATACAGAAAGGCTATCCTGAAACATAAATCTTTGATTGATTTGATTTAAGTTCATTTCCGTCTCCTTCGAAACTTTAACAAGTCGCTCTCATAATTAAGAACTATCTTATCAAGGAGCTGCCGACCGCTTACGATATCAAATGTGTAGCTGGTATCTCCCATGGTGACTGATTTGACTGGTATGTTTTCCAAATCAGCATCAGCTGCAGGATTGTTTTTCAGTAAATCAACCGTCATGTTGGCCATCGTAAATGATAGTGCATCAGGCAGCAGCTCCTCTGGAGGGACATTGCAAAAAGTTCTAACTTTCTGTTCTATTTCAAGAAGCGCAAGGGTGATGGTATCATCAGCAGCGCTAAGCGATAATTTGCTTAACACAATTTCCATTGCTGTCATAGGCTCACCTATTCTTTCTTACCTCGCGGTTTCTTTGCAGGCGCTTCTGGTTCAACCTCAGTTTCATCGCTAGATGTTTCTGCAGGCGCTTCTGGTTCAACCTCAGTTTCGGTATCACCCAGCGTTTCCCGAATAGTTTCCTCATCGGTGATGGTGATGTATTCACCTTCAACTTTTCCAATTTCTTTTCCTTCCACTACAAATGGTTGGTTGTCCATTTCTTCCACATCATAGCCCTTACTGCAAAACCAATTGAGGTTTTTTTCATCCTCCGTGTGGCCTATTCCCGCCTGAAACAGTACACCAGCTGTGATGCCGTTATATCCCCTATTGGGCGCCGTTATTTTATATAACATCCTGATCACCTCCTATAGCTTAATATCAATGAGCTTACCAGCTGCTCTGGTAGCTTTTAGTACTGCTGCTGCAATCATTTCCACCTCTCCAGTTTTCACTGCACCAGGTAGTTTCATATCTGGCATATACGTATGTACCAGTTTGTCACCATCAGGAGATGCCGCGTGCACACCGTCAAGTCCCATTCTCACAACATATAGAGATGTCAATCCTGTAACTCCATCAATTGGAATGATTGGGCTTGCGGTCCCTGGTTTATCTCCAACTGTTACAAATTCAATGCCGCCATATTTTGTAACTGGTCTTCCAAATTCATCTACAGTGCTTGAAGTAAACAAGCTACTTTTTCTAGCCACACCATTAATTGCCGCTTTTAGCAAGCGATTAACCAGGATCATACTTGGGGTACCATCAAGCTTGGCCAGGAGCTGGTCAAGATAATAAAGGAACGCACTGGCATTTGCTTCAATAGCATCTGGAGTAGATAAATCAATCGCAGCATCAGGAATTTCCTCCGTAGAGCTTCCCGTGATGGCTTTGTCAAGGCCATCAAAAGAGTTGGCATCAACACCAGTATCCCCATTGATAAGGGTATCTGCAAAAAGAGCCTGTGTTGCTTTAATCTTTTGCTCGGTCTGAAACGCAATTTGATTTTTCACTCCCTTTACATTCTCCTGAATTACCCTATCGACATTAAAACTGCCGCCAAATGGCTTGAGATTTGCAGTTTGCTGGGTAGTCTTTGCTTCCTGTGGTGTATACTCCGTATTGAGTGCTCTAAATCCAGCTGTAGGTAATGTAGTTACACGGTTGTACACATACGCCAAAGTTTGACCGATTGGAGTAACCGTATTGTCAAAGGTTATTTTGTCAAGGATAGGATCCTTTCGGAATTCATCGATTACTGCAAGAGATAATTTATCTTGCGTGAAATTTTTTGCTTCTAGTAAAGAAATAGCCATTCTTTATACCTCTTCTTTCTTATTCAATGCTAAGGGCATCGCCGATTGCATCTGCAAGTGATACCTTTTCAGTTACTTTTTCTTCTGCACTGCCAGGCTTATACTGATAGCCTGGATTTTTTTCAGACTCTTTTAACCCATCAGCAGGTTCAAACAGAAAAGCCTTATCTGTACGAAGCTTATTAAGCTGATCATCAAGCCCATCCAGCTTGCCATCATCGGTAAGCTTCAATTTTGCCTTGTCAATCAAGCTAACAATCAAGTCAACGTCTTTTGTTTTGGACTGCGCCAGTGCAAGTTTCAGCTCTCCAGTAAGCTTCGAATCAGATAGCTTGTTTGTCAGATCCTGCGTATCCTGATTATACTTAGTCTGCAGATCATCCAGTTTTGTTTTCAGGTCTGGATCAGTTTTTTTCAACTCCTCAATGTCTGTGTCACGTTTGGTCAGCTGTTCCTTCAAATCTGTAATCTCCACATTCAGAAGGTCAGCATCCTTCTTTTCCACGAATTCTGCCATTACAGCTTTTTCAATTTCTTCTGTAATTTCCACGCCCTGAGCTTTCAGAGCTTCAAGTAACTTTGCCATATTATCATTATCCTTTCATAATTTTTTGTATTATAAAAGACACTCTGTTTTGAGTGCCTTCAATAAGTTATTTGATATTATATTTTGTTTTCAGATCATTTAGTTTTACGGTCAGCTCCCGATTCAGTGCTGCGCCTTTTGACATAGCGGGACCATCAAGCCCTCCTGAAGATGGGATTTTATTAATTTCATCCCGCTCCTTCCAGTACCAATCCTCTATCTGTTTGTATTCCTCTTCATAGCTCATTTGACATTCATCCTCTCATAGTTAAGAATCCCTTTTTCATTCAAAATAACGTTGATATTATGAATAAAGTTTTCTTCACTTTCGGAAATCAGCGTTATACCACGTGCCTCCTCAAAAGCCTCTACATATGCCTTTTCAAACTCTTCCAAGCTATAACCTTTACTTTGTGCTGAATACCGATACTTATAATCTAAGCCACGGATTTCTTTGCATTGGTACCTTGTCATCAGCTCCAAATCCATTTTGCTCAACGAGTATTCCGTTTCGTATTTTGGATGGTTATGCGCAACAGAAGAACCTTTTAGCGCACTGCCTAAAGCTTCTGGGTGAACTTCCGAAGCACCACCAGCAAACCGATATGTCTTCCCATTTTCTAAAATGACATAAGCGTGTTCAATTTTCTCATCTGCCACAGACTTTTCAAATGCTTTTAGCTTTGATTCTACAAGTTTTTTGTCCGCCACATCAATCTTTTCTATGAATTTTGGTATTGAACTATATACTGATGAGCTTTCGGATCCAGAAGACAAACCCTTGCTAGCTTTCCGCAAAGCACGAGACTGTATTCCGTATTCCTTTTTCAAATTGTCCCATCCGACAGCATCATTATACTTTAGACTCTGAAACTTATCAAAAGATTTTGGAGCACTTTTGCCAAGTGTTGCCTTATATTTTTCATACTGCTTTTGATCAGCCCATTTGTTTTTCATGCTCTTTTCTAATGCTATCGCATCCGGGTTATTTTTCACATGCTGTTCATACCATTTCGGATAAGTCATGTTTCGGTCTACAAAGTAAGACTTGCCATCTACGCCTCTTGCTATTCTGGTACCTTCTAAATCCTGAATATATGGTACCGTGGTAGATCTGCAATGAGGATGCATTGGAGGGTAATTGATTCCAACTTTTCTTTCCGTTAGATCAAACACCTGCCCGTCAAGACTTCTGCAGATATCACTGGTCTTTAAGTCAAGTGTGGCAAGGAACTGATACTTATTTACTCCATATTCACCGTATGCGCTTGCAGTACCAGCGTTTGCAATAAAGTTTGTTTCCGTCCTGATTAGCCGGATCGCGTTTTTGTATTCAGCTTCAGCAGCCTTTGACAGCTCTGCCGCCATCTTTTGGTTTGACTTGCCTTGGATAATCCCAGAAGTCAGCACGTTTTCAAGCTTACCAGAAAAATCTCTTACATGACCCCATATCTTTTCACTGTAGTTCTTACCGCTCCAAGGAAACTCCAATAAAGCATTTAGCAAGTAAGGTGAAAGCTTCGTGAAACTTGTGCCGAATCCTGCAAACTGCTGAATATCAAAGATAGTGCGGTAATAACTTTCGTCTAACACATCGCTTAGTGTCAGCTGCAGCTCAGAATCAAGATATTCAACGTAAAGGTTATGTACTTCATATTCAATACCAGCTTTTACTGCCTCAAGCTTTGTTACACGAGCTCTTTTGTATAAGGCTTGCAGTTTTTTAGAAAAATCAGGATCCGTGGTATTTTCGATGAAATACGCAAGGTCTTTATTAAACTGCTTTTTCTGGGCTTTGGTTAATCGAGTGGTAACATCACCATAATCAAGGGCACCATCCTCAGCAAATGCATAATATAGCTTTGCAATTTCGGATTCAATATTTTTGTAGGCCCTGTTGAATTGCTTTTTCAGTTTCTTTTCAAGGCGCAAAGCCTTTTGCTCTGCAGAAAGCAGTCGCTGCTCTGACCGCTCCTGCCAGTACTGAATGTTACTCATTGTCGTCACTTACTTCTTTTCCAAAATCAGAAGAGTAATCTGGATCCTCCTGATCAGCTTCTTCCAGCTTCATCTGCGCCAACTCCTCATCAAGGTCATCAACATAAGGATGATTCTTTGTTCTAGTCTTTTCAGATACAATCCCTTCGCTTTTAGAAAGAATCTCGGTCACCTCTTTGTCGTTGGTCACCATGTTTTTAAAGAACGTAAGATCAATATCTTTGGTGTCAGCAGCAGAATCCTTTAAGAACCAAAGGATAAAACGAATCAACACCTTGATGGAGCATTCAAATTCAATTCTGGTTACGGAAGCTTTCAGCTCCAAAAGGCTATATAGAAATTTCAGCGCAACACCAGAACTATCACCCAGACTTTCCTTTTCTGGGTTCACACCCATACCAAAAAGAAAGATTGATTTTTTCAGCTGATCTAAGAACTCCTTCCTGGCTTCAACTGGAATTTCGGCTTTAATGGTTCTTACATCACCCTTTTCATCGGTTTTTACTGCCTTGAAGGTCTTCAAATCAGTCATGAATTCCTCTAGGTCTTCTCCGCCATATCCTTCCAGAATAAATACAATTTCCTGGATATCCTCAATATCATTTGCAAATCCAGATATGGTGTCGTCAAAGAGATCCACAATGTCCTTATACATAAAAAGGTCATTTTTGCCGATGCTGTTATTGAAAAAGTAGATAAAAGGCACTCTACCAAAGGGATGGGCAAAGTTATTACTAACCTCGCCTTCTCCTGCATCAATACAGAGGTTTTCTTTAAATAGCTCTTCACCATACCTTATAAATTGCCAGCATTGTTCTTTATCCCAGTATTCATATTTCGTGCAGGAATTCCCTGCTCCATCAATGGAAGGGAACCTTCTAATGACCGCTTCCAGTCTCTTTTTAAGATCCTTTGAAAAAATCGGTATAATTTCCTCTGTCGGAACAATACCATATTGCAAGGAGTCGTTTTCAATCCACACGTGGAGCCACGAGACGGATTTGTTTGCAGCAGTAGTAGCAAGTTCCAAAAGGGTTTTATGCCATTCATCACCAAGAGCATCTTTAATCTTTTTATTGTCTGCCTTTGTCCCCACATCGATTGCAGGATCCTTACCAAAGAGATAGTTCACTTTTTGCGTGACCAAAAGACCATGCCAATAATGGGACACCCGGTTGTCTGCTGTACGCAGTGGGTTGTCAGTAATTACTTTTGGTGGCCTTCGTTTGATTGCATTTTCATTTTTAAAATATAAATCACCTTGTCTGCATTGCCGCATGAAATGTTTATGATGATTTGATTCCTCATGCTGCTTGATCAGTCTTTTTATTTCCAGAATATCCATTAGTTTCTCCTTTTCAAAACACTGATGCTAGAACCAGCTTTTACTTCTCCAAGGAGTATTTCGGAAACTCCCGTCAAGCAGTCTGCACAGTCATCATGTTTATTTTTTCCTTTGGCCTGAAACCGTTTGATATCCTTTGCAAATTCTGGCCAACGTTCTTCCCAGTCTTCTGGCATCAACACATCTTCAAGCACATTCCCTGAGTTGACCAAGATTCTTGCCATCTTATTCTTCGATTGATGAAACCATCTGATTTTACATTTTGTGTTTCCAAATTTCTCCTTAAGGATACGCTGCACGTTTCTAGCAAACCCACGGCCACCGTTATTACTTTCAATGGCAGCTCCTCTGATGTTGTGCCTGTCAAGCCGCCTTGCTGCTTCAAGTTCTGTCGTTTCCATTGATTCCTGCGTGTAGTAAATATCCAGCACGTAAGCTTGCTTTGCCGATTCTCCAAAACTGATTGACGCGAGAAAGTCTGCGCCTTCATCGGCTGTATCGGTATAGTTATATAGCTTTTCAAACTCTGGAAGGTAGGAATATGTTTTAAAGATGGAATACAAAGCGCCTTTTTTATCAATGGGCTCCTGCATATAGTTTGCGTCCCAAATATCTTTATCAATGGTTTTCTTTTTCTGCAGCAAGTCACTTGTAGGATAAAGGTCTTCGCAAAGGCTCACACCATCCTCTGTTATCGCTTCCATTTTCAGCACATAACACCGATGGGGAAATTCTTTGATTAGTTTTCCTGCAAGATCATCTGTTGCCCAGCGTGTCTGTATGATCAGCTGCAGCGCACCTGGAAGCATTCTGGATGCAAAGGTATTTTTATAAAAGTCCCAGTGGCTTTCTTTTACATTCTCGTTATACGCCTCCACCTTATTTTTGATTGGATCATCAATAATACCAATGTTGCCACGCATACCAGTGATGGATCCTTCAAATGAGCTAGCAAGGTATGACATGTACTGCCCTTCCAAGCTCCAAAGATTCATTGCACCATCTCCGCGTTTGATTTTCACATCTGGGAAAAAACTCTTTACTACAAAATGATCTGGTAATAGTTCATTTTCTTCATCTTCAATGGTGTCTCGCACTGTCTTTGCAAACCTGGTAGAAAGCGTCTGGTTGTAAGATACCGTGATAGCCATATTTTTTATGCTTTGGCCAAATGCCCATGTAGTGAATGTCGTAGCCATATATGACTTGCCAAATCCTGGCGGCAGATTGATTATGACGATATCATAAGGCTCTCCTGTATCAGGATTCACAAGCTGCTTTTCATATACAGCCTGGAGCGTGTCCGCAATAATCTTTTGATATGCTCTGCTTTCTTTGAAAAATGATGGGTTAATCATCTTGCAATATTCCCAAAAACTGCTGCGCCCAGCTTCCAATTTTGCTTGCCTCTCAGGGCTGCACAGTATGCTGTCTTTTTGCGGTGTTATTTCATTTAGTATCCCCACAGTGCAAATCCCTCCTGTCTGCTACTTTCAAAATATCTTTAATCGGCTTTAAACGGCTTTCATCGTCTTTCAAAACCAATCTTTTATCATCTGGTGCCAAAAATGAAAAATAAGCCTTAAAATCTAATTTTGCGGCTTAGTCATCTCACCTGTGATATCATCTACTATTTGATTTAGTTTGTCGGCCAGCTCTTTGTTTCCTTCAAGCTCCTGTTTCAGGGAATCTTTAATCTTAGTGCCTGCTGCATTGACCCCTTTGTCATACTCGAATTTTAATTTCTCACGACCAACTGCAGAACGTTCTAGGCTTGCAAGTGTCTTGATTGCTGCCAACGTATTTTTGTCAACTTCCTTACCCTCGGTGTTTACCAGCATATCCATTAAAAGCTGAAACGCTATCATGGAAGATGCTTCTGCCATTTCAAGCTTTAGCCCTGCACTTGTTTCAAGAATACTTCTAGCCTGTTCTTTTGCCCTAGTGATTGATTCCAGCTTATCCATAAACTTTTTGCCATAACGCTCTACGGTTTTAGTAGATACGTTATGCCCAGTGGCATTAATCATATCGGTAATTTCACGATATGTAAGACGCTCGTTGACAATGGCATTGTTGATTGCTTCTTTTAGCTCCGCAGGGAGCTTGTCAATCATGTTGTGGCTTCTGCGGTTGCTCATACTTCCACACCCGCATCTGTCGTATTGCCCTCCGCCAGATCCATACCTTTGGTTGTAAGCTTGTATGTGGTGTTTAACAGTTCATCCTTAAATTCATCTCCAAAGTCTCGTTTCTCAATAAATCCATCCTCTGCAAGATATGCAAGATTCGCGTTTAGCTCTCTTCTGGTGATTGCGTAGTCAAGATTTACAAGCTGCTTATGCAAGCTTTTTTCTTCCAGCCCTGCAGGGTATGCACGCTGCAAGATTCTAACAATCCATCCCCTGATATTTTTATTTGCCATCCTTCTCCGACCTCCCTATTAATTTACCGATGTCCATATAGATCTTCCGCGACACATCGTTTAGATCATCCAGCTTGTGCAAAACGGCATTGATGTCCATATCATGTTGCTCCTTGGTTACAAAATCCTTGTAGTATTTCGTTTCCCTGTCAGAAACGTTCTGCTTCACTGTTTTCACATCATTTTCCACACACTCTATACGCTTTTCTTTTTTTGCATCCCGATCTTTAAATGACCAAGCAATGTAACCCATGGCGGCAGAGAGTATCAGATTAAAAATAGTATTAATGTCGATTGTCAAAACAAAATCCTCCTCACTCATTAAAATATTGTTCTTTTGAAAGCACTAATACATCAATGTCATGCTGCCTTTTCATAAGAGCTGCATCCACAACCGATGATTTACGCTTCCAATCTCGTTTATATTTTTTTCGCGCTGCCAGTGCCTGATTCTTTCTGGCGGCATTCAAGGCCGCAAGCTCTGGAAGATGATTGATATATTCACTGATTGTTTTTCTGCTTTTACCAAGCTTATTTCCAATCTCAGTTACTTTACATCCAGCCTTATAGAGCTTAAGAGCCTCTTCTTTCCAGTCCATATCTTTCATCCTTTCTTAACAGGGTTACACTTTTGTCCACCAAAAAAAGGCATAGGGAGATATCCGGTCACCAATCAGATACCTCCACTTGTTTCCGTCTGAGAATTTTGAAAGGAGAACAGAAAAAAAATTCTCAGAGGCTACTGCCTCTGAGAATATGCTAACTTAACTTATTAAATATTTACAGGTAGTTTGAATTGGCCAATTGTAAATGGGGGTATTTTAGTCAAACATTCCAATCTGATTTTTTAGGTAACCCGAGCCACATAAGCTCCTTATGTATCCTGTTGATAGATCATATTTTCGAGCTAACTCCTCATGATTAAACCCATTAAATTCCTGCTTTATAACAGTGTCTCTAGCGGGTGCAAGGAACCGATCAGGTTTGGGAACATATACCTTATCACCATTGATGATAGAAAGTACCTTGATTAAATTAACTGTACCTACTTCTTCTGCTACAACTTTCCAAATACCCTCAGGAATCATTTCAAGTGTTAACTTCTCTGCAATTTTTTCCATCATTTGATCCATGTGCCTTGCCTCCTTTCAATTTAGGTTTAATCATTTAGCCTGCTTCATCGGTCTGTCTATCATCTGCTTTAACGCTTCTATCAATATGTGGCACTGCTTAACTGTGAGCCATTCAATCCGTTCGACTTTAAACATCTTCTTAGCAAATCCATTTATGCGACCGTTGTCATCATTCCATCCAAGCTCACCTGTAAGTGCGTAAATCTTTCTTCTGAGTGGAACGGTCTCCTTATCGCCGCCCTGATCTGTTCGCTTTGGTGCTGCAGATTCCCCTTGCTGGCCTCTTATTTTCCCTAGGACCTTAGCCGCTTCCATATACGTAAGGTCTGTCATATGCTCTTTTTCTGCGATTGCTGCTATTACATCATATACAGACTGTTTGTCCAGGCCATTTTCTCTTGCAGCGGCCCAGATTGCCTTAATCTGCTTCTGCTCTATCATTCTCACTTTCATCACCCTCCAGTTCAAATATAAGACCAACAGAGAGACTTTCTTCAATAGACACTGATCGTTTCAATTTTTCGATATCAACTAATTCTGGTTCAATAAATTTGGATATGAGTTCCAAGTTCTTTTGCTCCCTGATAGCATCCAGTTCCTCTTCAATATCGTTGGTTTCAATATCAAAGCTTCTAAGTGTCTGAATGTCCTTCGCATAGTCACCTTTTAATTTCTTCAATGCTGCCTTAATCTGATCAGGAGCAACACCTATATCAGCAAGTAACTGTTTCAGGTCGTGCTGTGCATAATCCTCTTTATATAGAGACATCACAGCATTTTTAATTTTAGTGTCTAGTGTGATTTTTACCGTTTCTTCTTTTTTGACCTTCCCCATCAGCACCTCGCCAAAGATTTGTTCCAGTGCTGGCAAGTTATCTACTTCAAATTTTTCTTTATAACAAACAACTACGCTTCCAGTACTCCCGAAGTATTCAACATACTTGGTATTCTTATTGTCCATCTCATTTAAAGCAGCCGCCTGCAGCTTTGCTTTGATTCCGTCAAGTTCCACTTTTACTTCCTTAGCTTGTCTTTCCAGTGTAATTGCTCTGTCAATCATTTCCCGCCTATTTTCCATCAAACATACCTCCTAGATCTTTTCCGCAGCTCTCGCAAACAAAACGGCCTTTATATGCCTTAATGCTTTCGTGTGAGCCACAAAAGACGCAAGAACCTGCAATTCTGCTTACCAGCAGATCTCCGTTATCACAAACTGAAATATCCACTTTTTCTTTACCCTGAATGCCTAGTTCTCTACGCAAACTGCTGGGTATCGTGAGTGATCCTGATTTTCCGATTTTCTTTTCCATGGGATGTACCTCCTAAATCATGTTGCATCTTTGTTTGGTTGCAAAGATACGATCAAATTTGTATGCATTAAATCTGGTTTCTTCATTCCTCGCTTTTTTTATCGTTTCACGTCTGATTTTTTCTTTTTCTGCTCGCGCTATCCCAAACTGGCAATGATCCTGACAAGCAGGGTATCTGTCCTTACAGTGACGACAAGCATTTTCTTCCATCACTTGACCTCCCCCATTTGATTTTCACCATTATTCTCTTCCACCGCTTCAATCAAGCCCCTATCAATCCATGCAAGTGACATCGGCCTACTTATGGGTTCGCCACCGCAACTAGCTTCGGTTCCCGCCTTTCGTGGTGGCCGTCCAAGTTCTTTTGCCCGCTCTTCAGCGTACTTTGTCCAAATGTACTTCATCAAGTTCGCCCCTCTCACACGTATCGTCTTTTTTCATGTGTTTGCTTTTCAGTTTACAAACAACTGTATTGCCCTCTTCACAGACAACGCAGATACAATCCACGTGCCACCTACAAAGCTCACATTTTACATTTTCAATACGCTCTAGAAAATATTTCTGCCAGCATTCCCACTGTTCCCGATCACCGCATTGGTCCAACTCACCATTACACTCAGGCCATCCTGTTTCACCAAAGAATAAGGCGGGGCAATCTGCATGATTTCCAAGAGTACGGCAAGCTAACTTAAATGCCTTTTGAAATTTATCAAACTCACCAGAACCCTCAGCCGCTACTATTTCAAAGCAATCCTTTCTATAATATTGATAACTTCCTTTTTGGTCTTGAATATAAAGCCATTCATCCTTTTCTCCGTGTACGTCATACTCATTTCCAAGTACGAGAACATCATCATAGTTGTTATGCCACTTCACATACTTTGCTTTTTTGTATCCCATAGCATCCTCCTCATGAACTAATAATCATTCTGTTTTGAGATTTGGATTGGTTAAAAACACAGTCTTTCCAATCGCACCGATTGAATATCGCAAATATCCTCTTCGGTTCATTCTTGACGGATACAATGCATCCATTTTCATAAACACTCCGCTTTTTGTTATAGCAAAGCCTATTACGTTACATTCCGCAAAGTCCTTGCATCCATCAAGCGGATGCAGATAATTGTAAGGTAATGTTTTCTTATTTACATAAACCTTATCTCCTATATCGCAAGGTAAAGATATATTCATAACATTCTCCTTTCACGAATTAGTAGAAACTAATCCACAAAGATATGATGTGGGCAGTCAACGCACTGATATGATAGGTACCCTGTCGATTTATCCCCGCCATACATTCCACAGCAGCATCCCATGATTGCATGTCCTGTATTTTCACGCTGGTTGTAGCATCGTTCACGGGAAAAATAGTTCTTTATCTTTGATATTAAACGCTTAATCATTTGATTTTCCTTTCATCATCTCTTCCAACTGCACTTTGCGGACTGCGATGATATCGCTCAAATCCGCTTCACGCAATGCACCGTTTATGCCATGGATACTATCTGGATGATAATTGTTGAAAATAATAACGGCTTTACCACCTTTACCTACTGCCCATTTCTCTGCTTTAGGAGGATGTCCGTTTCTACAAGCAATTGCATCCCCATGGCTCTTATGTGTCCTGTTACAAACAGGGCAGCGATGCCAAATTTCAATATGTGCCATTTAAAACCTCCATTTCAAAAGCTACTGCAAGAGCAGCCTTGCTTGTTTCTGGATTTTACTAGGAGGCACCCAGCTGAAACCATATAGTTTATAAAATTCGTCATTGTTCATAGCAAGCCAGTCTTTGGCCAGAAGAACGGTATCATACCGACCAACAAGCTTTCCATGACCATCTAAAACCCATATCTCTGTTCCAACTTCTTTTGGTTTTTTCATCATACTTTTAAAATCAATGTTCATTTTTTTTGTTCTCCAATCATGGATTTCAATTTACAGCTTGAACAGTTTGTGATATCATTCAGTTGATTTTGGTTGATTAGAGGCTGTGGCTTATGCTGTAATTCCCATTGCAGTTGCCATGGCCTTTAATCCATTTTGAGTGATATCATCGTTGTTCTTCGCGTTGGTGTATACATGCACTGCGCCACGAAGTCCATACTTACTCCTGCAGATCCGAAGGAGATATTCAACAGACAGATCTGTCTCATCATCATCCCTATCAAAGCAAAATACGCATCTTACATCTGATGGTTTAAATAGATCCGTCAGCAAGTGCCCTGACTTCATTGCAATTCTGGAGAAAAGCTGTGCAAATTCCGCTTGCTGCTTTCCAGTGAGCTTAGAGTATATTGTTTCATTCCCAACCAAAATGATTGCCGTTCCCGTTTCATCGTTGATATTTCGGATGATTTCCAATGTACGCCTGGTGAGGTGCTGAGCTTCATCAATAATGATTGTCATGTCACGGCTGCGCAGATGGTCAAACACATCCAGCAGCATCTCATCACTGGATCCAGATTTGCTGGTTTTCAGAGCTCTTGCAAGCAGCTTTAAAAAAGCTTTCGGATTTGCAAACACAGGATTGATTGTGAGCATAGCCACATCTGGCTTATCTCTCATCCACTCTCTGCAGGTAAATGTTTTTCCCACTCCTGCATCACCAGGAATAACACCGATGATTCTTTGCAGCCTGCAATAGTCAAGCACATTGACTATTTTTTGGCTCATGCTGGTCATGGCAAATACAATCTGGCCAGATGAAGAGGTTTCTGCTCTGGATTCCTCTTTTTCAAAGTACACCTTTACCTTTTCTGAAATTGTTTCTGGGTTTGGATAGGTACCTTTGAGCCATCTCGAAAATGTACTCTCAGCAATGCCAATTTTTCCTGCCAGCTTGACCTGGCTTAGTCCTTTTGCCTCCATGTAACTAAGACACTTTTCTTGTAATAAATCCATTGTCATACCAATCAATCTCCTTTCGATTTTTTAGCATTGTTTATCATTTTATTAAAATCAACAATCGGCTCACCGCCTACAGCTGATTTGAGTAACGTTTCTTTTTCTAATTCCTTTTGGAAGCTCACATCAAGTACAGATGCTTCGTAATTGATATTTTCCCTCTCAATATTTTCTCTTGCAATGCTCATTACGATATCCCGAAGGTCTGGTGCTTCCATGATTTCACGCTGATTTTCCACAAAATTTTTAACAGCTCTGGTGACTTTTCTCTTTTCAGCACTGACAAACTTGATTGCTTCTGTGTCCGCAGCACCTTCATATCCACCTTCTGGCATTCTATCAAGTACTGCCATAAACACTTCGTGTTCATCATATACTCTGACTGATTCCAGATTATCTGGATCAAAGCGGACAATAACTTTACTCTTCATGTGGTTGCTTGCAAATTCAGCATCAAAGAACCATACCTTTTTCTTGCCGACATTCACAAAGACACCCTCTCTACATACGCTCTGCATTTTTTCGCTACGCAGAAGCATGATGTTTGCCTGATCGCTGGTGATGGCACGCTTTGTGATCAAGTTTTTCGCATAACACTGATTCGGTGTAAGTCCTTCCAGTCCAGATGCTTCTGATTCACGCTGATTATATATGCCTTCAATATATGTGGTTAGATCTTTTAGCACTTCACTGGCAAGCGGTATGTTATCAATCTTCTTTAATACATCATTATGACGTTCTGGTCTATTTTCTGGACGGTTACCGCAGTATGTAATAAAGAGCTTTGAAAACTCTGCTGAAACCTGTTTGAAAGACCGCTCTATTACCTTGGCCTTTCCATTGCGCACCTTCGCGTTTACCATCCGTATATTTAGCCTTTCCAGCATTGCTGTACCGTAGTTTGCTTTTTCATCTGTCTTTCTTTTTCCACGGCCGCCAAAGTCATGTACGAGATATTCACGACCATTGTCCAGGTATGCATTATCAGGCAGCCCAAATTTTATTGCAGCATCTCTAAAGGCAAGAATTTGACCGTCACTATCACTGTTCCTACGCATTCTCATTGCCAATACTTTTCTGCTTCGTATATCAATCCAAGTTACGATATGCGGCCTATATACTTCACCAGTGAGATCATCCCTGACCATCATATCCAGCGTGTGGTAATCCGATGACCAATATTCATTAGAAGTAATCTTTTCATAAATTCTGACGATGTACGGCAGACATTCATCTTCAAAGACCTTGTTTCCTTCTCTAAAGTACTTAATAACTGGCACTGGTATCTGGTCTACTGCCCGTCGGAAAGTTGCCTCTGATGGCATTTTGATTGATAGGTTTTCTTTTCGGATCCATTCCTCCAGTATTGTATATAAATAGCTTAAAGATGGTTTATTTTCATCAAGGTACCACTGTGTAAAGACGGACCAAATTTGTTCATCAATCCGATGACCTTTTTTTTCATGATTCATACGCCCATCAGCAAGTCCAGCAACACCACATTCCTTATATAGCTTGTTTTTATCATAAAGGGTGCGTACTGATATTTTTCTGTCGTTGCTTTCATTGAAGTTTTCAACAAATTGCTTGGTCATCTCAGTCCTGGCTTTTGGTTTTTCAGAAGTAAATGCTTTCCAGTCCTTTAGTACCTGGTCCCAGAAATATGCATCTTCACGCTGCGCTGCTGTCAGCTGCTCAAGACTAATATTTTTGATCGTCTTCACTCCAGTGATTTCTTCGATATCTAATGCGGAGATAGTTTTTTGTTCGGCAAAATATTTCTTTTTTGCCAAATCCGACAGCTCTGAAAGCGGAATGCGGTATTCAAATCCGCATTTTATGCCAGTTTCTATTTTGATGGCATTCAGTTTGCCTCTTAAAATTTGCATCCTTAATGCAGCACTTGTCTTCTCTTCCAACTCCATCACTTCTTGCAATGTTAGATATATTTCACCGTTCAAAATCTCACCTCCTATCCGCTAATTTTTTTGACTTTCCTGCGATTTTCTTCATCAGACAAAATCTGCATGATTTGTGCCTCATACTTCTTTCCGGACTTCCTCCCAGATAGCACATCGTTGAGGTACGCAGGTGCTATTCCAATCAGGGCAGCAAGTGTCTTTTGGTTCATATCAAGGTCAATGAGCTTCTTTTTTATCTGCTTGTTGCGTTGTTCTATTTCACTTGTCATAGCTTGCATCCTCCAATCTGGCCTGTCTCATCAGTGTCGGTAGGCCATATCCGACAGACGGGATTTTCCCGTTTCGACTATTTGCATGTCATTAGTTTTTTTGCTATCCTATCGATGAAAGGATGTGGTTTTATGAATGAATATGAAGCTCTCAAGGATATTCTTGCTGATGATCAATATATGAAAGAACCTCTTGCTGCGGCAATTCTAGCTGTACTCAGTAAGGAAGATCCTATATTCGCTAGAAAAGTATTAGACTCTTTTAACAAAATAATGCATAACCGATTTGACTCTCAAGTGAAAGAACATCTTTATGAACAGAACGGTGGCGAGGGTACAGTTATATTTCCTCCAGAGTAACAAATGTATTTTCATTTATCAGGAATACTGTGATTCCATCAACAATCACATTTACATGTCTGCCTAGTAAATAAATTAGATCTGGATGAAAGTATGATTTCCCCGATATTCTTACACCATCTCGCATTACTTTACGGCTCATTACTTTCATTTCATTTTGATCCAGTTGCTTTTTGGTGGCTGGATTTTTCTTGATTAGTAACATCGGTGTTTCTCCTTTCTGGCCTGTCTCATCAGTGCTGGTAGGCCTTATCCAGCAGACGGGATTTTCCCGTTTCGACTTAGTTGTTATATTTCTCCTCATAGTGTAAAATCTAATAAATATATTGGTAATAGGAGGAATTCTAAATGTCTAAAAATGATTTGCCTAGTGAAATTTTTTTGTACGATTTACCACTCAAACGCGAACTTGATACATTCCAGTATGATGTGGCCACTTACTGCAGCTGTATGAAGTCTGTATTAGGAAACGTATTTCCTAATTATCTCAGTAGTCTAAAAGATGAAATTTGGAAATATGCTTCTCAGAAAAAACTTGTCCGCCCAACTAAATATAGTAACAATATTCGTATCTATATCTTTGATCAAAGGTTACGTATACCGCTTGTAATAGAGGATACAAGAGGGGATGTTGCCAACTATTGTTGGAAACTTGCCAAAAAATGTAGAACTCTCGATGATTATGTATATGGTGACGGAGAAAAATTTGATATCTTCACCTTGCATGGAAAACGCGATACTCCTTTGGTTAAACAATTCAACAAACGTTATGGATTTATACCGATTGAAGAACTTGCGCTCCCATCACTAGTTATCTTTTACAAGAGCAAACTGGATGAGCGTCTCGCTCTATCTCCCTGGCTAGTTTCGTTTTTATTGATGAAATATCAAAAAGAAAATCTTGTTAATTGGGATGAAATATTGGACGCTTCCTGCTATTGTTTTGAATAAGAGTCTCTCGTTCCAATTTCTTATTCCATGGAGAATATGGATTGTGATTGGGGTCTTTTTCGAACTTTGGTTTATCCAGTTGCTTTTTGGTGGCTGGATTTTTCTTGATTAGTAACATCGGTGTTTCTCCTTTCTGGCCTGTCTCATCAGTGCTGGTAGGCCTTATCCAGCAGACGGGATTTTCCCGTTTCGACTATTTTATTGAGCTGTAAACTAATAGTAGTATGCGTGTTTTCTGATTACGCCCCTGCAGGTCTTTGTATCTGCCCATGCGGGGTTGCAAACTTCTTGGTTATAAAAGTGGGTTGTAGGTTCTTCAAATATTCGGTATCCGTCAATATATACTAATTCAAAGGCCAGTTTTACTTTCTCACTTGTTGGTCCATTGTAGGGTTTGGCATACTGCCCGGAAGCGAATATCACATCGCTTCCGGACTGGTCCCACTGAGTAGATCTATCAAGGATAGTTTGGGTCACTGCTATGGCATCCTGCAGACTGCTCCCTCTAGTCTCACTCATCACGACGGACTGAACCTGATCTGCAGTTTCGCTGCTTAGTGTCAATATCCGTTTTACGGTGCCTTTCAGATCTTCAATCTGGCTTTGTTGGGTCACAATGCGGTCATAATATGTATCATTAATTTCCTGCAGCTTGTCGCTATTTAGCTGGAGCTCAAAGTTCATCTTTTCTAGCGCCTGTATTTCTTTTTCTTTTGCATCAAGCCAGGTCCAGCTGATCAGGATGCACGCTGCCAACATTGCAAGCAACATCAGGATGGCTGCACGCTGTTTTTGGGGCTCTCTTCTCATGTCTAATTTCCCTCCTTAAATCTTTTGATTCTGACCGTATTTGTATGCCTATGTACAATTACAAGTTCATTTGGATTGTCTTTAGATATCAGCCAGTTTTCTGGATTAAGCCCAAGCTTTTTGATTTTCATTTTTTGCTTTCGTGTTGGTGCTTTCCCATGCTTCATTTTTTACACCTGCCTTGTATTCCCCACTCTGGATCCACATAGTCTTCATTTGTAAAATTTTGATCAAATTCAAGAAGAAAAGTTCCAGCTGACATCATAAAATCAAAAAGGTGCTCATAATCGCCCTGATGTCCATAGCCTGGTGTTGCAGTAAATGTTCTAGGATGTTTCAAATTATGGCCTTGGTACTTTATGTACTCTCTGGCCGACTGCAAAGTAAAATGGTAAGATACAGGACGATAAGTGTAGTTAATGCTAACCTTCTCAACTTTTTTAACTCCATATGCTTTAAGATAGTCAAATTCATTCCAAATGAACTCTTCCCCAACGCCCTCAATATATGCCTCTTCATATGGAAGAAAGTTTTCTATTCCACGATCTTCCAAAATTTCTTCCACAGTTTCATAACATCCGCCTGTGTCAATATCAAAGTATGCCTTCTGATCACCGCTGTCACCATTATCAAAAATAACTTTTTCATCTCTAGTCTCAACGATATGGATAGGCTTACTGGTCCCCAGATTATCCCTTGCTCCTTCCTTTTGGAATTCTGCAAAATGCTTAAGCCATTTTTCCTGATCAGGTGTCACTTTAATCGTGATTTCCTTCATGGTTTTTTCTCCTTTCAAGTTTTTTGCGAACTATTCTGCAAATTTGTAATATATTTTTTACAAAAATGTGTTATAGTTCAGGTGTAAATATACTTCTTACACTATTCTAATTCCGTTTGCGTAACTTGTCAATACGTTTAATTACTTAAACGTAACTATTTTAAGGGAGGTTTTGCTTTGTTTTTTGATAATTTGGAAAAACTTTGCATTGAGCATAATACAACGCCCACAGTTTTTATTACAAAAGTATTGAAAATGGGCTCTTCTAACGTCACACGTTGGAAAAATGGGACACTGCCAAATTCAGATGTCATCTTAAAAATATCCGATTACTTTAACGTAACTACAGATATGCTTCTTAAGGGTACAACTTATTCATTAGATCCACTGTGTAAAAACGAAAAAAAACTTCTAGATGGATATAGAGAACTGGATGAAATAGGTAAAGGAAAAATTCTTGGAAGATTAGAGGTTTACTTAGAAGAAATAGACAATGGAAACCACAACATATGCATGCCTACTATCGAAGAAGGTATCGAAAACTACAATGTTTCACCTTTATTTAAAACCGAACTTTGGGGGTCTATATCTGCAGGAGGAGGCATTGATGCCATTGTCAATAAGGAGATCATAGACTCTCCTGTAAAGTGCGATTTTGCGCTAAGAGTGAGAGGTGATTCAATGGAACCAGTCTTTAAAAATGGATCCGTCATTTATTTAAACCAAGCTTGCGAAGTGCAGTATGACGGTGAAATTGCCGCAGTTCAAATTAAAGATATTATTCCAACGGTATATTTGAAAAAAGTATATATAGATGAAGAGAACTTTAGACTCGTTTCAATTAATTCGCATTATGAAGATATTATTTTACCTGCCAGTAAGGTAAGTATTTTGGGAAAGGTGGTTTATCCACAAGTTTAATTTTTTTTATGAAAAAGAAGTATTTATTCACTTTTATGGAGGTTTATTATGAATTGTTATTTAAAAAATAATCCAATTATGTTTTTGATTTCCACTTTGGTTTTTATAATGTTCACGCTAACTGGCTGTAATTCAAGTGAGGTTGCGATTTCCGATTCCAACGTACCAGTTATTATCGATGCTCCAAACTTTAGCAATGTTTCCACCTCTTTTCTTGTTGAACAATTGGGAAATCCAGAAAGTATTGAGCCTTGGGAAAATAAAACCGCTAAGGGAACATTTGATATGCTAATCTATGGATATTCAAAAGATAATAATTACTATGAATTTATCATTGCAAACGATGCAATTGTGCGTATGAATATCTACTCCGAAAAAAATTGGTTTAATAGTGGAGATGACTTTAGTTACTCTAATATGAAAAAATCCGATATTCTCGCTATGTTTGGAATTATTCCTTCCTCTAAAGCTAAAGTAGCGGAGGACACAGGAAGTGCGTATAGAATAAGTTCAACTTCCGATAGTATTTCTGACTTTTGGGTACCCATGTTAGATGAATCTACCAATACATTTGGGCTGGTTAAAATCACTTTTAATTCCGACTATTTTTAATAATTTTATGTTACCTTAGATTTTCAGCAAAAGTTATTTTGTTGAAATACCAACATTTTTCTAAGGTAACATTTTTGACGCTGTTTTTATTTTTGTTACCTTAGTTACCTTAGAATCAGCCTGTTTGCTTATTTATGAAAAAGTTTTTGAAAAGGTCAGAAATTCCTCTTTAAAGGCTATTTATTAGCGTTTTAAAGAGTGTTGAAAGACATGAAATGTTCTGAAAGATAAAAAAAGAGTAGTCAGGGAAAATAATCCTTTTCTACTCTTTCAATCATTTTTGGTTTTGCATATAGTTTGCAGAAAACCTCTCGTTATTTCTTTGTATCTGTTGAAACAGACAGGTTTCCTCACATTACGTACAGATTCCTCATTCACAGTGTTTTTTGCGGTATATTATGACGGGTTACAGGTAATCTGGCAGCAATTGCTGTCACAATAAAAGCAAATGCAAGTCTTCCTATGGTGATTACCCAAATGCTGGCGCCAGCCACACCAAACAGGAATCCAGTTTCTATGATTCCATGACACAAAAACATAAAAATCCCAATCAGCAGATAATCTTTCTTGGGAATTGGTGTTCTGCGGTTAATTTCAATTAACGTTCCCGCACCATATGTAACCCCCATGACCACGCCTACCAATAACGGAAAAATTGACTGTTTCTGCATTCCCAATGCCCCTGCAATAAATTCCAATCGGTCAGCCACTTTTTCCATCACATGGTACATCATCAAAAGTTCAACTATAATCATAAGGGGAATCAGAATTTTCATCATATTCAAAGCAGCAGAAAGCCCTCCAAAAAAAATTTCATGGGAAATAGTCATCCAAGAAGCACTCATAATACAATTCCCCCAATCCATCCAACCATCAAACCTATCAAAATAGCAAAAACAATACGAAAGATTAGAAACTTCATCGCTGACATTCCAATTTTTTGGGCAATTGCTGATTCAACTGGTATTGAATGAGCCACGAGGACAATCATCGCAATGGTGGTAATCTGAGCTTTTGTAAAATCAAACGTACTCATAACTGCAATGGTTGCGTATTCATCAGTAAAAAAGCCTGTAATCAATGGGACAATTGCATCTCCAGGCAGATTAAAAAACCTCATGGCTGGAGAAAACAGATTTTGCAGAAATGGCATAACAGGAGAGTATTTCAGCAAAACGACCGCAGCATAGATTGGCAATACGATTTTGAGCAACATCAATGCAGTTTTGATCCCTTTTATTGCTCCATCCTTGACGGCAACGAAAAACAAATCCATAATAACTCCTTATTTTAAACTTTTTAAAACTCAGCACTTTTTGGTGTGCGAGGAAACGGAATGACATCTCTGATATTGTTCATACCAGTTAGATACATGATGATTCGTTCAAATCCCAGTCCATAGCCTGCATGCTTAACGCCGCCATATTTTCTTAAATCCAAATACCACCAATAGTCTGATTCTTCTAATCCCATTTCTTTTATTCTTTCCAAGAGCAATGGATGCCGTTCTTCTCTCTGACTACCGCCTATGATTTCTCCAACGCCTGGAACCAGCAAATCCATAGCGGCAACTGTCTTACCATCATCATTTTGCCTCATATAAAAAGCTTTGATTTCCTTTGGATAGTCTATAACAAAAACAGGTTTTCGGAAAACTACTTCCGTTAAATACCGTTCATGCTCTGTCTGAAGATCCATGCCCCATTCAATTGGAAATTGAAATTCCTTTTCCGATTGTTTTAAAAGATCGATTGCCTCCGTATATGTTATTTTTTCAAATTTACTTTCCAAAATATGGTTCAAACGGTTTATCAATCCAGTATCAATAAACTGATTGAAAAACTTCATCTCATCTGGTGCCTGCTCCAGTACATATCGAATGATATATTTCATCATGTTTTCAGCAAGTTCCATGTTATCCTTGATGTCTGCAAAAGCCACTTCTGGTTCAATCATCCAAAATTCAGCCGCATGCCTCGCTGTATTTGAATTCTCTGCTCGAAAGGTTGGTCCAAATGTGTACACATTACGAAACGCCAAAGCAAAAGTTTCCGCCTCAAGTTGCCCACTTACAGTTAGGTTTGTTTCCTTTCCAAAAAAATCTTTCGTTGCGTCAATTGCTCCATCATGATTTTTCGGTGGGTTTTCTAAATTCAATGTAGTAACTCGAAACATTTCTCCTGCACCTTCCGCGTCACTGCCTGTAATGATTGGAGTTTGAACATATACAAAGTTGTTTTCTTGGAAAAATCGATGAATTGCATACGCAGCAAGAGATCGAACACGGAAAACAGCAGAAAATGTGTTACTTCGAGGGCGAAGATGAGCAATTTCCCTTAAATATTCCAACGTATGCCTTTTTTTCTGAAGTGGATAATCAGGGTCAGACGCTCCTTCCACCACAATCTGATTGGACTGAATCTCAAATGGTTGTTTTGATTCAGGAGTCAGCATTAAATGACCAGAAACGCAGACGGCTGCCGCAATGGATAGTTTTGCAATTTCATCGTAGTTTTCTAAGCTATCCTTTTCATAAACAATTTGTACATTTTGAAAGCAAGTTCCATCATTTACTTCCGCAAACCCAAATTTATTGGAGCTACGGTTGGTTCGCACCCATCCTTTTATTTTAATCTCCTTGCCAGAAAATTTTTCTGGATCAGCAAAAATTTCTTTTACTAGAGTATCTTTCATTTCCACTCACCTTCTTTGCAAAATAATAGAAAGTTTGCCGAAGCAAACTTTCCTAAACTTTTCTGTTATGCTAATAGGGCACTCTGCATCTTTCTTTTACATATAAGATTCAAACCCTATTGAGAGCCATTTATTTGTCGATCGGCTTCATGGTAGGGAATAAGATAATATCCCTAATGGAAGGTGAATTGGTCAACAAAATAATCACTCTGTCTACGCCAATTCCCAATCCTCCTGTTGGTGGTAAACCAACTTCAAGTGCATTGACAAAGTCTTCATCCATTGGATGAGCTTCATCATCTCCGCCTTCCAGCTGCATCTGCTGTTCCTTGAATCTTTGATATTGATCAATTGGATCATTGAGCTCAGAAAATGCATTGGCAATTTCCCAAGTATTGATATATGCTTCGAATCTTCTCGTAATACGTGGGTCAGCAGGGTCTCTTTTTGCCAAAGGAGACACTTCCACTGGATGTCCTGTAATAAACACTGGGCCATCCAAATATTCTTCGCAATACTCTTCAAATAGCGCGCAGATTACATGTCCGCGTGTCATTGATTCTACATCCTCCAAATGATGTTTTTTCGCTACTGCTCTTGCTTCTTCATCAGTCTTTATGATGTCAAAATCTTCGCCTACCCATTTCTTTACTGCATCCTGCATGGATAGTCTCTGCCAAGGTGGTGCCAAGTCAAACTTTTTTCCTTGGTATTCAATGACCGTTGTTCCAAGAACATTTTGTGCAACGGTTGCAATCATGTTCTCTGTAATATCCATCATGTCTTCCATATTGCCATATGCCTGATAAAGTTCCATGGAGGTGAACTCTGGATTATGATTTCTATCCATTCCTTCGTTTCGGAACATTTTACCCATTTCGTAGACACGATCAAATCCGCCCACAATCAATCTCTTTAAATATAGCTCGTTTGAAATACGGAGCCTCATGTCAAGATCCAGCGTATTGTGGTGTGTCACAAACGGTCTAGCATTTGCTCCTCCTGCAATTGTTGTAAGTACTGGCGTATCTACTTCAAGGAAGTCTCTACCTTCCAAGAACTTTTTGATTTCTTTAATCATTTTAGAACGGAGAATAAAAGTTTCTCTTACTTCTGGATTCATGATTAAATCAACATATCTTTGTCTATATCGGATATCTTGGTCTTTCAATCCGTGGAATTTATTTGGAAGTACTTGAAGCGACTTTGACAAAAGCTTAATTTCACTTGTTTTAATCGAAATTTCTCCATGCTTTGTTTTGAATACATCCCCTACAATGCCTACAATATCACCAATATCATAGGTGATGAAAATTTCGTATTCTTCTGGTGTAATCGCATCTTGTCTGATGTAGCACTGGATTCTTCCCTGCTTATCTTGAATGTCAATAAAGGATGCCTTACCCATCTGCCTCTTTGCCATAATTCTTCCTGCGCAAACAACAGTAGCACCTTCCATTTCTTCAAAGCTATCTTTGATATCTTTGCTAAAATGAGTTACATCCCAAGTTTCAACCAAGAAAGGGTTTCTTCCCATTTCCTGAAGCTTCTTCAATTTTTCTCTTCTAATTAACCTTTGTTCGTTTAAACTCTCTTCTGAGATTTCTGTTTCAGCTTCAGCTTCATTCACTGCTTGCATCTGATTGTTGTCTTCTGTACTCATATCCATTCCTCTTTCCTAGACTAATTTGATAAATCCCCTGCGACTGGAATTTGCTACTTAAAGATTTCGATTACTTGATAGCTAACAACTCCATCTGGAACCTGTACTTCGGCGATTTCGTCGACTTTCTTTCCAAGAAGACCCGCGCCTACCAATGATTCATTTGAAATCTTTCCTTCAAAAGGATCTGCCTCTGTAGAACCTACAATTGCATACTCTATTACTTCATCTGTTTCCAGGTCTTTTACTTTTACTTTTAGGCCAATCCCTACACGATCATTGGGCATATTAGCTTCATCAATAATCTTTGCCTTACGCATCATGTTTTCCAGCTTGTTGATTCGTTCTTCAAGGTCAGCCTGCTCATTTTTGGCCGAATCATACTCGGAATTTTCAGAGATATCACCGTATGAAATTGCTTCTTTAATCCTTTCTGCAACTTCTTTTCTTCTGACTGTAACCAATTCTTCATGCTCAGCTACAATTTTCTCATAGCCTTCTTTCGTCAACAGCATTTCTTCTGCCATCTTACTATCTCCTTTGATTCTATTATAGGTTGTTTTTCCGTTATGATGCGCTCGTATGCGCAATATTATAAGGTATTTCAGCGAAAAAGTCAAGAAATGTCGTCGTTTATGCTCCCAATCGCTTGGCGAAACTGATCCACATCCACTATAGAATTAAACTGTCTGCGTAATGCCGCCGATCCTGAAACACCCTTTAAATACCACCCCGCGTGCTTTCGCATTTCCCGAACAGCAGCGTACGCGCCCTTTTCCTCAAGAAGTAAATCGAAATGGTGGAGAATCATCTCACTCTTTTGTTTATTTGTTGGCGCATCGGGCTTATTTTCACCTCTCCAAAGCGCATTTGCTTCCTGAAAAATCCAAGGATTTCCAAGGGAGCCTCTAGCAATCATTACAAAATCGCAACCAGTCTCGTCCATCATACGGATTGCGTCCTCCCCACAGAAGATGTCTCCATTTCCAATGACCGGAATCTTCACAGCCTTTTTCACCTGCTTAATCACGGTCCAATCTGCCTTGCCAGAGTAATACTGTTCTCTTGTTCGACCATGAACCCCAATGGCACTTGCCCCTTCAAATTCCAAGACTTTTGCAATTTCCACAGCATTGATGGACTGTGCATTCCAGCCAATTCTTATTTTTACTGTTACAGGTTTTTTGGCTACTTTTACAGCTGCGCGGACAACTTTTCCCGCCAAGTCAGGATCTTTTAATAGAGCTGAGCCCTCGCCATTTTTTACAACCTTTGGTACAGGGCATCCCATATTGATATCCAAAATACAATTTTCTCGCTCCGAAAGCTTATCTGCCGTATAAGCCATGATATCAGGTTCTGATCCAAAGATTTGATATGCTACAGGCTTTTCATCTTCATAGATTCGAAGTAACCGCTCCGTAGCCTTATCGTTGTAATAAAGACCCTTCCCACTTACCATTTCTGAGTAAACAAGACCAGCTCCCTGAGATTTACAAATCCGTCGAAAGGGTGCATCTGTGACGCCCGCAAGGGGAGCTAAAAAGAAAGGGTTCTCCAATTTGATATTGCCTATTTGCATGATTTATGTCCTTTATTTTTTTGGTATATGATTTCTAATCCTTCTAGTGTCAGAAGTTTATCTACTGAATCGATGCAGTCAATTCCACTTTCAATTAGGGAAGCTAGCCCGCCAGTAGCCACAACTTTTGGTGATTTTCCTGTTACTGAAAACTGCTTCATCTCTTCTTTCATTTTTTTCACAATATAATCTACCATTCCCATATGACCATACACTAATCCTGACTGCATACTTTCAATGGTATTTTTGCAGATGACATGCCCAGGTGATTCTAATTCTACTTTTGGTAGCTTCGCTGTTTTTTCAAACAAAGCGTCTGAAGAAATCTTGATGCCTGGAGCAATGGTTCCTCCCATGTACTCTGCATTTTCTGTAATGGCACAGAATGTAGTCGCCGTACCAAAATCAACCAAGATTAACGGTCCGCCATATTTTGCATAAGCCGCCACTGCATTGACAATTCTATCGGCACCAACTTGCTTTGGGTTGTCATATTTTATCACTAAACCGGTTTTGATACCTGGTCCTATTACAATGGCTCTTTTATTAAAATACTTCATGGATAAATGCTGAAGCGTATATAACACAGAAGGAACTACCGTCGATATAATGATATCTTTTACTTCTTTGGTGTTTAATCCCTCATATGCAAACAGTTGGTTGACAATCATCCCATATTCGTCTGCACTCTTATTATTATCCGTTTCCATTCTCCAGTTCTGAATCAGATTGCCGTCTTTGAAGACTCCTAGTACAATGTTTGTATTCCCTACGTCGAATGCTAATAACATATCTGTTCTCCCTTCAACCATTCTCCCATTCTTCTTTTGATCTTTGATTGTCCAAATCAATTAATATAGTATAATTCAAAGCCTTTTATTTTACAACATTTATGAAGGATTCTTTTCTCTTTTGCCTTTCTATTTTAGATCGATCCTATCTTTCTCTATACCTAAAAATGGGAAGTCATAATGACTCCCCACTTTCATCCGATAGGATGCAAATCGTTTTATAACTTTTTTAGCCGAACATGGATAAGAGTACGCCCGCAGCTACGGCAGAACCGATAACACCTGCTACATTTGGTCCCATTGCATGCATCAGCAAATAGTTTGTTGGATTTTCAGCCTGCCCTACTTTTTGAGAAACTCGAGCAGCCATTGGTACCGCAGAAACACCTGCCGAACCAATCAGTGGGTTAATCTTTCCGCCTGTAACAGCACACATCAATTTACCCAGTAATACGCCGCCTGCAGTTCCAACCATAAATGCTAGGATTCCAAGCGCTAAGATTTCTAAAGTATCTACTACAAGGAATGTTGGTCCTTGTGCAGATGCGCCAACAGAAATACCAAGCAAAATAGTAACAATATTGATAAAGGCGTTGGATGCTGTTTCCGAAAGTCTAGCAGTCACGCCACTTTCTTTAAACAGATTTCCAAGCATCAGCATACCAATTAAGGAAGCCGCTGGTGGAAGAATCAACGTAACAACCACTGCAACCATAATTGGGAATAGGATTTTTTCTCTTTGGCTTACTACTCTCAGCTGATCCATTTTTATCATACGTTCTTTTTTTGTTGTCAACGCCCTCATAATAGGCGGTTGAATTACCGGCACAAGAGCCATATAAGAATACGCAGCAACTGCAATTGCTCCTAGCAAATGCGGTGCAAGCTTCGTGGTCAAGAAAATGGCAGTTGGACCATCAGCACCACCAATGATACCGATTGCCCCAGCTTCCTGTGCATTAAATCCAAGGAATATTGCTCCAATAAATGTACTAAATATTCCAAGCTGAGCCGCAGCTCCAAGAAGAAGTGACTTTGGATTCGCAATCAAAGGTCCGAAGTCTGTCATTGCCCCAATACCTAAGAAAATCAACGGAGGGAAAATTCCCAGTTTATTAAAGGAATAGAACAGATAGAATAACCCACCTGTAGTTTCTGTCTTACTTGGATCCATATACGCATCAAAGGCAGATACCGAATGCTCAAAGATACCCGTCATCGGCAAATTGGAAAGTAACATCCCAAAAGCGATCGGTACGAGTAGCAACGGTTCAAACCCTCTTCTGATAGCAAGATAAAGAAACGTTAATGCTACCAAAATCATGATGCCACTTTTTATGTCCATGTTCATAATACCGGTTGTCCCGATAAAATCTTTTATCGCTATTAAAATCATATATTTCTACCTCCTGAAATAATAATGAATACGGAGGACTACTTAAGCGAAATTAAGATGTCACCTGCATTTACGGATGCGCCTTTTGTAACCTGAACCGTGTCAACAACACCTGCAGAAGGCGCTGCGATTTCGTTTTCCATTTTCATTGCTTCCAAAATCAGAAGTGTTTGACCTGCCTGCACAGTATCTCCTGGTTTTACTTTTACATCAAGAACCGTTCCTGGCATAGGACAGTCCACTGTTTTTGCACCTGCTGATGGTGCTGCCGCAGGTGCTGCTGGTTTTGCAGCCGGTGCTGCTGCCGGTGTTGCTGGAGCAGGTGCCACTGGAGCAGGTGCAGTTGAAGCTGCTGGTGCAGTTGAAGCTGCTGGTGCAGATGTGCCTCCTACTTCTTCAACCTCAACCGTGTAGGCAGTTCCGTTTACAACGATGTTATATGTTTTCATAATAATCATTCTCCTTTTACATTATTAAAATTTTCTGCTTTCAATAACTTCAGAAGCTCCGGCTTTACTCCATGCTGTACTGTTACCCGAAACTCTGTTAATCTTTCTAATAATCAAATGATTTGTGTTGGCAGTCCCTTCCATAGCTGCGATTGCTGCCATAATCACTGCAATCACCTCTGTACTTGCTCCTTCTGGCTTGTTTTCAACAACTGGTGTTGCAGTTACATTCGACACAGCTTTTGGAGTCGGCACGATGGAAACTGAACTTTTTTTCTTTTCTGTAGACTGTATCAGTCTAGATAAAACCGCAATAATGCTCCAAAGCAGAAGTAGAACAACAAATGTGGTCCCCATGCCCATTACAGTCGTAACAAGAGCTCCCTGCATCATTTCCGATTTTGACATTTCCTGAAACAGTGTTGGATCAGCGAAACGCTGCATCAAACTTAATTCCGTCATATCTCCATTCTTCCTTTCTTGAATTTATTCCGTTAGAGAGGAATATTTCCATGCTTTTTAGCAGGCAATGACTGTCTCTTTGATGCAAGCATATCAAAGGCACTAACCACTCTCTGACGAGCAGTAGCCGGCTCGATGATATCATCTACATAGCCCATTTCAGCTGCTCTATAAGGATTATTGAATTTTTCTTCGTATTCAGCAACTTTTTCTTTTCTTTTTGCAATCGGGTCGTCTGCACCTTTAATATCGTTCTTAAATACAATATTGGCAGCACCTTCTGCACCCATTACTGCAATTTGAGCGCTTGGCCATGCTAAAACCAAATCCGCTCCAAGTTCTTTATTACACATACCAATGTATGCTCCACCATATGCTTTTCTAAGAATCATCGTTACTTTTGGTACGGTAGCTTCGCAGTAAGCATAAAGCATTTTTGCACCATGTCTGATGATCCCTCCATATTCCTGATCTGTTCCCGGCAAGAATCCAGGTACATCTTCGATGGTAAGAAGAGGAATATTAAATGCATCACAACGTCTGATAAATCTAGCCGCTTTATCAGATGCATTGATATCAAGACAACCTGCTGCAAATTTTGGTTGATTTGCAATGACACCAATTGTCTGTCCATCTAATCGGATGAAACAAGTAATCATGTTTTTTGCGTAATGTGGCATTACGTCATAATAAGTACCATTGTCAGCCAATTTTTGTATAATTTCGTACATATCGTACGCTTTATTTGGATTTTCTGGAATGATTTCATTGAATTCTGGAATCTGTCTATTTGCATCGTCACCAGTTGCGTAAACGGGAGCTGTTTCCAGATTGTTGGAAGGGAAATAGCTTAGCAAATCTCTCACTTGTTCTAACGTTTCTTTATCATCTTTTCCAATAAAGTGTGCTACTCCGCTGATTGTGTTGTGTGTCATAGCACCGCCAAGTTTTTCAGCAGAGATATCTTCACCTGTAACCGTTTTGATAACTTGAGGTCCTGTGATAAACATCTGGCTTGTCTTATCAACCATAAATACGAAATCTGTGATAGCAGGGGAATATACTGCTCCACCTGCACATGGCCCCATGATAACAGAAATCTGAGGAATTACGCCGGATGAAATTGTGTTATTATAAAAAATCTTTCCAAATCCAGACAGTGCATTTACGCCTTCTTGAATACGCGCTCCACCAGAGTCATTTAAGCCTACAATTGGAGCTCCCATTTTCAGAGCCATTTCCTGAACTTTTACAATTTTTTCTGCGTGATATTCACCTAGTGATCCACCTAAAACAGTGAAATCCTGCGCATAGGCGTATACCAGTCTTCCATCCACCGTTCCATACCCAGTCACAACCCCGTCTCCAGGAGCATGCTTTCCAGCCATGTCGAAATTGTTACATCTGTGAGATACGAATACGTCAATTTCAATGAAACTGCCTTCGTCAAACAGAAGATCCAATCTTTCTCTTGCAGTCAGCTTTCCTTGCGCATGCTGAGCATCGATTCTTTTCTGTCCCCCGCCCAGAGCAATTTCCGCTTTCTTTGCGCGAAGATCTTCAAGCTTGTTCATACATTCTTCCTCCTATAAATAATTTTGCATCTATAATTAATGTTTTAATTAACATCCACAGAAATACTTTCTATAGAAAAGATACCAATGATAATATAAATGAAATTTACAAAACTTTCAACTAAATATCTATTGTATACATTATATTTTTAAAAATGACTGGAACTACTTTCATTGTTAATTTTTTAACCTTTCCGCAGGTTTACCAATTCATTCGTTACTACGATTACATAGATTGTATCAGCAAAATCTGAGTGCTTCTATTCACTAATTAGAACAGAAGTAATGCTGCTTCAATGATTTTTTTTTCATCCAATGATTCTTTTTTTATGCCTTGTGGCAGAATAATCATCGCATCGTCTTTTTCAATGGTATCTCTTCCTGTAATGCACTGACAAAACTCTCCGCTAACCATCGCCTTATTCAAATACAATACAACTGGCGTTTTTAATCTTGTGATACGAAATCCCTGCCTTAAGGTATATTGATTTGCCATCACGAGATATTTGTTTTTCCCATATTGAATCGAGATATCTTTTCTGTTGTCCATGGAAACAGACTCCGCGCCCAACATAATCATCACGTCTTTCATGGGCATTAACAACTTACCACCACGATATACTTGAACAGGAAGCCGTTCCTCTCCGTTTAAAAAAATTCCGGATTCACCTTCCATATAGTAAACCGCAGCATCTTTTTTTACAATCAAGGATTGTTCTAATACGGCAACAAGGTTTTCTGAAATCTGATTTTCTTTCATTATTTCTTGTAAGTCCTTCGCCTGATCATTGCTTTTTAATCGATATATATATTTTTCCTGCATAACTCTATAATATTCTCCGTTTGTCCACAAACAATATGTTAGTGTTCCAAGACGTTTATCTTTATCGTAAACTTCTATCGTCAGTTTATGCTCTCCTATTTCTATCTTACTGGCAAATGTGTTTTCCTCATCAAAGGCAGTTTCATCTAATTTGTAAACTACATTTTTATCGGCGATATCTCCAACCAATGTGATACGATTCCATTCCGAAAATGACTGATCGGTAAGTTTTTCTATCTTTCCAGAAGCTTGGATTACACCAAGATAATATTCAGATTCAAATCCTTCAAATTCAGCTGGAAGAAGAGCGCCGCTATATATCCCTGTTGCCCCTTGATTCATGTAAGAACTGGCTTCTTCGTAGTCATCAACAGGATGTACATAAACAGGAATCCCAGCTTTTGAAACAGAAGTACACAAACCTTTGTCAGCTAAGTAATCTGGCATGGTCACTGCATAAAGGTCTTTTTCTTTTGCAAAGCGAATCAATTGATTTTCATCCACAGTAGGCATGGCATACAGTGTCAGAATGATGTCCTGATACCCTAGTTCTTTGACTTGATTCCACTGATCATACTCATAAATCTGAGGTACTATCTGCTTTACTGATTCAGGATACCGTTCCGCCAATCTTCGCAATAGATCCACATTGTCTCCCTTTGTATCTGTAACAATTCGAACAGATGGATTTTCCTTCAATATATCTTCCAGCTTTTCAAAGGTCAGCACTTCATAACTGCCATAAACCTTTAAGCTTAAAAACTGAGTCCTGCTAATTGGTTTTTCAAAAGTTCTGCCATAATATCTTGACGCTGTTTGATCCCAATCATGAATCATAATAATCTTCTGATCGCTGGATAAATCCATATCTAATTCTATCAGCTGGAACCCATTGTTGATTGATTGGATTACAGCTTCATAGGAATTGCTTGTTTGAAATCCTTGAAACGTGCCTCCTCCGTGTGCAATGACCGATTCTCTTTTAAGATTCAATTGAGAATCTTTCTCACCAATAATATCTTGGTTCAAGTTATTGATGATAGCGAGATCTAATTCTTGTGCCCAAACGGTGCTGTTATACCATGCACACGTGAAAAAGATTACTGACACTATAATAAAATTAAAAAATACACTGCTTTTCTTTTTCAATTGATTGCTCCTATAACATCCTTGTAATTTTGTCAATGCGCTCCACTGCAAGTGCAACGGTAAGTCCTGGCATAATTGTTGTCCCCATCATATCGGCTTGTAAGATTTCTCGTATCCGTTTCAAACGATATTGCACCGTATTGGTATGAATGTTCATCATTTTTGCGGTCTTTGAAGTGTTCATCCCTGCATCAAGCACGAAAATCTCAAGGGTTTCAAGAAGTTGTTTCCCTTTCCCTTCTTTGTTTGCCTTAAAAGGTGAGATCAAATCCATATAGTTCTTTTTCACCGTATCACTTTTAATAGAGATATTGATACAATTACTTGCTAGCGCCAGCTCATATTTGGAAAATATATTTTTATATGGGAAAATATATTGTATAAACGGCCACGCTTCATTGATTAGTTGGTAGGCATCAGAAGATCCTTCCAGACCGTCCACACCAGTCACGTGAAAAATCAAGATTGGAGATTCTTCACCCAGTTCTTGATAAAATTCTGTACATGAGTCGTCAATTTTTTCATCCACTTGTGCCAGCATCATACCATAGATCTCATCACCTTCGTGAATTTTTAACACCTCGTACCCCGTTCTTTTCTCAAATGCCGAGATTTTTTTGAGACAGTCATCGCGTTCTATACCGGTGATACAAAACACACCTGTGATTTCAAACCCTTCAGAAATCGCCTCTTCTTTTAAACAATATGCAAGACTTTTATTTCCTCTTCTAAGCGCTTTAATAAATTCTGCCTTTGCATCTTTTACTGGACTGTATTTCCACATTCCCATTGCAATTTCTAAAATTTCTGCGAGTTTGGTGATTTCTCCAGGTGAATAAGAATCTTCGTTGTCAACAATAAACATATAGTGTTTATCCCCATTGATTGTCACTGGTCCCCAATAAGTCAACGCTCCATTGATATCAATTCTAGTATAAATAGCCGATTTATCCATGTCCGTTTCGATACCAGCCCTGATTGCTTCTGCGATTGTTGTGCGATGCCTTGTTTCAACAGAAAAAATGGGATTAAAATCTTCACTCAAAATCACCATTTGAAAATTATTATTGATTGCTGCTTCTCTTGCTGCAGATTGAAAATTACTGTGTTTCTCAAAATTCAATAGATGAAATATGGTATTACTAATCAATCGATTGGCAAAGTGGTCTCCATAAAGAACTCGTTCCATCACCTTATTGATCACGTCACCATATGTTACTGTCTCATCCGGCATGATCACCAGTGGGAGCTGATGATTATCTGCATATTCAACCAGTAGGGTTGGCCATTTCTCACGCTGAATTCGTTTGGAAAAAATAAAAAGCGCTGCACCTTGCTGTTCTGACAACACTTCAGCCACGCTCCTTTGCACATCATCCTCCAAGGATTCAAAAGGTGCCCCTACTAGAATCATTTCGTCTGGTTTATGTAACTTGTTATTTATTTCTGCACAGTTTCCGTTTTCAAGAAAGGAAACTGCGCTGACCCTATTCTCAAGTCCTCCTATTCCACTGATTACAACAGCGTCATGAAAAATAGGAAGTTTCAGGCAATCTTTTACCGTTATTTTCATTCTGTCACCTCATATATTACTTTCCTTTTCCAGTGGAAAAAAAGGGCAGCACCCGTATCCCATAAAAAGGGCAGGTTTATCACCTGCCCCAAAAATGCTTATTTTTTATCTTCTGGAGAATCCTCCTGCCCGTCTTCTGTCTCATCTTGGGAATCAGGTTCTTCTTGCCCATCTAAAGTGTTTTCGGAATCAAAGTCGTCATCATCACTATAGTATTCTCCTTCAGCTGGTTCCTCTTCGTCTTCTTCCTCAGGCTCCTGAGCCGCTTCTAGTGCATTGGCTTCTTCGATAACCATCTCCATATGATGAACCTCATCAATCAATTGCTTCGGAGATTTCGTTCCTGAAAACAACGCTTCAAACTGTTCACCATCTAATGTCTCTATTTCTAACAAAGTTTTCGCAATAATATGCAATTTGTCAATATTTTCTGTCAAAATTCTTTCGGCTGTTTCAAACGCATTTTCAATAATTGTTCTGATTTCTTCATCAATCTCTGATGCTATCTCTTCAGAATAATTTTTTCTCGTAGAAAAATCTTTCCCTAAGAACACTTCATCAGAAGAACTGTAGTTAACTGGGCCGAGCTTATCACTAAATCCATACTTGGTCACCATTCCACGAGCGATTTCTGTTGCTCGTTCAATATCATTGCTTGCACCAGTACTAATATCATTTAGTGTGAGTTTTTCTGCTACACGCCCACCCAATAGATGTACAATCTGCTCTGTCATCGTGGTCTTAGTGGAATAATATTTATCCTCTTTCGGCAGAATCATAGTAAATCCACCAGCTCTTCCTCTTGGAATAATTGTAATCTGATGTACTGGATCTGTATTCGGCATCATTCGAGCCACTAACGCATGCCCCGCCTCATGGTATGCCGTCAATTTACGTTCAGGCTCACTGATTACTCGACTCTTCTTTTCAGGACCAGCAATGACCTTAGTAATCGCTTCCTCAATTTCATCCATTCTAATCTTTTTCCCATTACGGCGCGCTGTCAGCAAAGCAGCTTCATTGAGCATGTTTTCAATGTCAGCTGGAGTAAATCCTGGAGTTCTTCTCGCAAGGACTTTAGCATCTACCACTTCATCTAAAGGTTTGTTTCTAGAATGAACACGGAAAATTGCTTCTCTGCCTTTTATATCTGGGATACCAATGACTACCTGTCTATCGAATCGTCCTGGTCTAAGCAACGCTGAATCCAAAATGTCTGGTCGATTGGTTGCTGCCAGAATGATAATTCCTGTATTTTCCCCAAAGCCATCCATCTCAACAAGAAGTTGGTTCAGTGTTTGTTCTCTTTCATCATGACCTCCACCTAATCCAGCCCCTCTTTTTCGACCAACAGCATCGATTTCGTCAATAAAAATAATGCAAGGTGAACTTTTCTTTGCTTGCTCAAAAAGATCTCTTACTCTGGAAGCACCTACCCCAACAAACATTTCCACAAAATCAGATCCACTGATACTGAAAAATGGAACACCTGCTTCTCCTGCCGCCGCCTTTGAGATATATGTTTTTCCAGTTCCTGGAGGACCCACCAGTAAAATACCTTTGGGAATTCTCGCTCCAAGACTGTTATATTTTTTAGGATTTTTAAGGAAATCAACGACTTCTTCCAATTCTTCTTTTTCTTCGTCTAATCCCGCAACATCAGCAAAAGTGACTTTTCTAAGATCATCTTCTTTGTGAAGCTTCGCGCGGGATTTCCCAAAGGACATCACTTTTCCTCCGCCACCTTGACCCTGATTCATGAATACAAACCAGAAGATAATTAATATGACAACCATAATAATCGTTGGAAGTAATGTTACTATCCATGGGGTTGTCTTTGGTTCGTCACTGCTTACGGTAATTTTTCCTTCTTCCATCTGTGGGAATACGTACATTTCATCCAGCATATTGATTTCCAAAACAGACGGCGCGTATGCAATAATTGTGTCTCCACTTTTTAGCGTTCCTGTCAATGTTCTGTCGTTTATTGCTAACGTATCCACCTTTTCATTTTTTAATTGAATGGCAAACTCTGAAAAATCAACTTCCTTGACTTCTTTCTCGGGAGTTCCCTGATAAAACCAAGCCATGGCCAAAACCAAGCCAAATATTACGACATATATTCCCAAGTTCTTTACAACTCTATTCAATGTCTGCGTTCCCCTTTCTCGAACTTTTTTATATTTTACAAATCAGCACACTTACTATTTTTGCCATTTTCCATGTAATCAAATAGTACTGAAAATTTTATCATAAATTCATATTATATTCAAGACAAATGATATTTTCTGTTTGGTTCTCTATCCTATATTTTTCATTGATACGAATACCAACGACCCAAATCACCTCAGAACCCAAACACAAAAGCAATGTCTTGTTTCGTTTCTCTGTTTCCAGCTTTATATCCACAAAAAAATCCTGAAGCTTTTTTCTCCCTATCATTCCAAACGGAATGATATAATCGCCAGGCTTTCTAGTCCTTAGCACAGGATTGGTCATGCTTTCATAAATTTTATCTAAACTGAGGCAGCATGCAACACCATCTTTCTTAAACTGCTCCCCCTCTCCCGTTGCGAGCCACTGTTGTCTATTGAGAATTGTTACCCTAATCTGAGCATTTAATTCAAAAATATCTGTAATGCCTTTTAGATTTAGTGGGTATTCAAAAGAAAGTTCTATCTTTTTCATTTTTCCAGAAACCATCCTCTGTTTTCTGGAAAAGATAGCCTGATCATAGGAAATCTTCATCCTATAGAACCCTGGGAATTCTGATACAACTGTCGTTTTTCCGCTCGATAAAACTTGATCTGCCTGATGCAAGTGAACAGAGGAAATATCACAATCTAAACCTATTTTTTCCAAAATTCGCATCATCAATCTGTGGCGAATCGCAGGGTGTAATTGGCGTAGAATAGAAGCAGGAATTGTGATTTCATACTGTTCTTTTTCTCTACAATGGGTTTTCATCAAATCATCTACCACTTGAGAGAAATAATCCTTGTCTTCTTTTGCAGCGATTGACAACCGATTGAGAGCCGCTCCAATATTGGGGTTAAACTGCTCTGAAAGATAGGGTAGTAGTTCTAACCTAATTTTATTTCTTGTATAAATAGGTTCTAGATTTGTTAAATCAATCCTTGGAGACAATGCCTGCGCATAACAGTATTCCTCTATCTCCGTTCTGGAGACATCAAGAAGTGGCCGAATGATACTCCCTCGTTCATCATCCTGACGGATATAATCAATCCCAGAAAGCCCATCGGTTCCTGTTCCACGAAGGATTCGCATCATGATGGTTTCACTTTGGTCGTTTCTATTTTGGGCCACAGCAATCTTTACGGAGCAATGGAGCTCTGCTTCAAGGGACTGAGCCACTTGATAAAACGATCCATATCGAGCTTTTCTTCCAGCGTCCTCGCTGGAAAGCCCTTGATCTTTTGCCATCTGTTTTATGTTAAATGAAAACACATGGCAAGGCACTTCATACTTCTGGCACAATTCCTCTACATAAGCCTGATCCTCGTCAGCAGCACCCGGTCTTAAACCGTGATTGATATGAACCGCATGAAGATGAATTTGGTATTCCTCTTTCAGGGAATGTAGGATATGAAAAAGGCACACCGAATCGGGGCCTCCTGAGAGTCCGATTACGATGTGCTCACCTTTTTGGATCAGTTGATTATCTAATATCGTTCGTTTCACAATCTCTTTCATCATGGTGCTAGTATACCATATTTTTAGGATTGTTTATACAAATTCTTCATGAATCTATTTGAGCAATTCCTTCACATATTTTGGCAAAAGAAAGCTTCCTTTATGCGCTTCTTCTGAATAACAGCGTGTTTCAAACGAGGGCATTCTTACTGCCTCAAAGTTCATTGGATCATATTTTTTTGAGCCAATGGTAAAACAATGCAAACCACTTGGATAAGTTGGTATGTTTGCTGTATAAAGTCTTGTAACCGGAAACAAAGATCCGATGTCCTTCTGAATTCGTTTAATAAGCTCGCGATGATAAAATGGTGATTCTGTTTGTTGAACAAATAGACCATCCTCTTTCAGCGCTTCATAAACATCTCGATAAAATTCGTAGGAAAATAGCATTGCGCCTGGTCCCACCGGATCGGAGCAATCTACTATAATTATGTCATACTGACCTTTTGACTGTTGCATGTGCGCAAATCCATCTTGTATTTTCTGTTCTACAAGGGGGTTCTCCCAAATCGATTGATTCCACTCTGGTAAATGTGTTTTACATGCTTCAATGACTTTTCGATCAATATCAACCCATTGAATTTTCTCAAGTTCAGGATGTTTTGATATTTCACGAACACTGCCTCCATCACCACCACCAATTACCAACACTCGCTTTGGTTCAGGGTGCGTTAGCATCGGAACGTGTACAATCATTTCATGATAAACAAACTCATCAAAAGCTGTGGTCTGAATCACACCATCTAGTATCATCATTTTCCCAAAATACTCTGTCTCCAGGACTTCAATTTCCTGAAAATCTGTTTTTTCAGAGTAAATCGTTTTTTTTACTCTGCTTGAAAATTTCACATTTTCATTTTGCAATTCGCTAACCCATAGTTCCATTGTATTACCGTATCCTCCTCCATTTTCTTAAAAACACCATGAGTGAAATTTTTTTTCCCCCACACGAAACAAAATGCTGTAGCCCGATGCTACAGCATTTAATTGGATTCAAGAACTAATATTACCACCGTGGTTATGAGAATGCAACAGAAAAAAATCCCCCATTAATCCTATTCAATTCCGAAGAATTTCTTTGCATTGATACACGTCTGTTTGCCAACTTCTTCATAGGAAACATTCTTTATTTCTGCAATTTTTTTTGCTGTATATGCAACATAATCTGGTCTGTTTCTTTTCCCTCTAAATGGCTCTGGAGTCAAATACGGTGCGTCTGTCTCAATGAGAAGATGCTCTAACGAAACAGCCTCAACCACCTCAATGGTCTTTCTTGCATTTTTATAGGTAACAGGCCCTGCGATAGAGATTGTGGCTCCTAGCTTTACATACTGCTCGGCAAGCTCTCTGCTGCCAGAATAGCAGTGAAGCAATAGTTTGGCATCCCCAAGCTTGCTACTTCTCTCTTTTGAAAAAACGCCTTCTTCTTTCAAAATTCTTAACACATCCTCATTGGCATCTCGATCATGAATAACGATAGGCATTTCAAGTTCTAAGCCCATCTGAATCTGGCGGCGAAACCAATACTGCTGAACCTCTTTTTCCGAATGGTTATAATAATAGTCCAAACCAATCTCACCAATAGCCTTTACTTTTGTTTTTTTTGCTAGTCCTCGTAGCAAAGAAAAGCTTAAGTCGTCCATGGTTTTCGAGTCATGGGGATGACATCCAACCGCAGCATAGCACCAAGAATACTTCTGTGCGTGCTCAACAGCATCCTTTGAGCTTTTTAAATCATAACCGATGTCCATAACATATGATAATTCTGATGCTTCTATCTCTTTAATCAGGCTGTCTCTATCTTCATCATATCGTTCGCTATTTAAGTGTGCGTGTGAGTCAAATAACATGTTACCTACACCTTCTCCCTTCCGTTTTGTCTCTTGTTATACCATGACCAACAAGGTTTCTGATACAGTTGCTAAAAAGCCTTGCAGGGATTTCCTTGCAAGGCTCTGCTTGATTATTGTACGTTGTTGCCGTCAACCGCATCTGTCGTTACAAATGCTAATTTTTCACCATTGTCAGCAAATAAAATCATCCCTTTGGATTCTTCTCCTCTGAGTTTAATTGGTTTTAAGTTTGCAACCACAATGACTTTTTTACCCTTCAACTCCTCTGGAGCGTAGTGTTTTGCTACTCCAGACACAATTTGTCTTGTATCCGTTCCAATTTTAACTTGTGAAACAAGAAGTTTATCCGCTTTTGGGTGAGGCTTACAATCTATGATTTCTCCAACTTTCAAATCAATTTTATCAAAATCATCGATGGTGATTTCTGGTTTAAACTCGGTAGGCGTTACTTCTGGATCTCCATCATCCTCTTTCATCGCTTCCAGCTCAGCAAGTTCTTTTTCAATATCTATACGAGGGAAAATCGCATCGCCCTTCTTAACCGTTTCTCCACCCATCATATCAAAGGTCAGTGCATCTTCCCAAACTACATCAGCATACCAAATCCCAAGTTGCTTTCGGATTTCCTTTGAAGTAGTATGCATAAAAGGATAAATCAATACAGAAACGATACGAATTGCTTCTGCCAGATTATGCAGTACCGTATCCAGTCTGTCCTTATCCGCCTCACTTTTTGCAAGAACCCAAGGCATGGTTTCATCAATATACTTATTGGTTCGTCTAATGACTACCCATATTTCTTCCAGTGCCAAGCTAAAGCTAAACTTATCCATGTAGCTTTCTACTTTTTGTGCCGCGCCGATGGCTACTGCCTTTAAATCATCATCAAAATCACCAGTCAGCTTTGACTGAGGTAACACGCCTCCATTGTATTTTTCAATCATGGCGACTGTTCTGCTAACCAGGTTGCCTAAATCGTTAGCAAGGTCGTAATTCATTCGGTTTAGCATCACTTCATTAGTATATAATCCATCTTGCCCAAAAGTATATTCTCGCAGCAAGAAATACTTTAATGCATCTACCCCATACCGTTCAATGAGCTTTACAGGATCAACAATATTTCCTCTAGATTTTGACATCTTGCCCCCTTCTAGAAGAATCCATCCATGGCCCAGTACTTTTTTTGGCAGAGGCACATCCAATGACATGAGCATCGCAGGCCAAATGATAGAATGGAATCGGACGATTTCCTTCCCAACCAAATGAACATCACAAGGCCAATATTTGTCAAATTGATCGGGTGCATCTGGATAGCCTAAAGCGGTGATATAGTTTGAAAGAGCATCAAGCCATACATAGATTACATGTTTCTCATCAATTGGTACTGGAATTCCCCAGCTAAAAGAGGATCTGGAAATACAAAGATCTTCAAGCCCTTGCTTTGCAAAACTCAGCATCTCATTCCTTCTTGTATCAGGCTGTAAAAATTCCGGTTGGTTTTCAAAAAGATCGATGAGTTGATCTTGGTATTTTGAGAGTTTGAAAAAGTATGCAGATTCCTTGGCTTTTTCTACCGGTCTTCCGCAATCAGGACATTTTCCGTCCACTGCCTGAGTTTCCGTCCAAAAAGCTTCACACGGAGTACAATACCAGCCTTCATACTCCCCTTTATAGATATCCCCTTTTTCATACATCTTCTTGAAAATATCTTGAACGCGTTTTATATGGCGCGGCTCTGTTGTGCGAATAAAATCATCATATGAAATCTCCATGGTTTTCCAGAGTTCTTTAATTCCATCTACGATTTCATCTACATGCTGCTGAGGAGTGATGCCTTTTGCATCAGCAACTTTCTGTATCTTTTGACCGTGTTCGTCTGTTCCTGTCAAAAACATGACATCATAACCTGTCAATCTTTTAAATCTTGCCATTGCATCTGCCATAACAGTACAATACGTATGTCCAATGTGTAAATTGGAGCTTGGATAGTAGATTGGTGTTGAAATATAATAGGTTTTTTTTGTCATTTCATCTCTTCCTTTCATGCTCTGATTCAAATGAGAACCAGCAGCTACATAATTTCCATAGTATATCATATTCCTCTTTCTATTCAAAGAGGTGATCTTTTTTTGAAGCTAGAATCCCAGTGACAATCATTAGTCCAGTCATAAAGTAGAATAAAAACATAACACCAGTCCAGCTTCCGCTGATATCAAAAATCAGTCCGCCAAGTGCTGGTCCGATGGCAGCCAAAAAGTATCCACCTGACTGCGCCATTCCCGAAAGCATAATGGTTTCCCTCGGATCCTTTCCTTTGATGCTAAGCATTGCCATGCACCAGCTAAAGCTTGCAGCACCACCATTTGCCAAAAGCACTAGAGAAAGAACAATTGCCACATCACTATGAAAAGAAAACAATATCACAAATCCTGCAATATAAGCAGAGATTGATGAAAGAACAACCCCAAGTTGGCTTTTGACTTTTGCCGCAATCACAGGTACACCAAAAGAGGAAGGAACACCTGCTAATTGAAAAAGAAGTGCCATATATCCAGCTTTTTCTGGAGATAAATCAAAGCTCAATAAAATCGAAGGAATCCAAGCAGTCAGTGAATAAAAATTAAGCGACTGAAACCCCATAAAAAGCGTAATGTACCACGCGAGTGGTGACTTCCATATATTTACCCCTGTAGTCTCTACAGCAGATTGACTGTTTAACTTTTCTTCACTGGTCCTCAGTCCCATGAACGGAAGCCACATAACGAATGCTATGATACCTAGAATAGCCCAGCTTGCAGCCGAGGCCTTCCAGCCAATCCCTCCCTCGGCCAAAGGATAACTAATGCCTGCACCAATGGAAGCAAACACCGCCATGGATGTAATATAGATGCCCGTAACAACACCCACCTGCTCAGGAAATTTCCACTTCACGATGCTTGGAATCAATACATTGGCTACAGATATCCCTATCCCAATCATAATGGTTCCTATCATCAGTCCAGTCGTTCCTGTGTAAGACCGAATCAACCCACCAACAACGATAAAGAAAAGACCTGCTGCCACCATGTTTCCTAGTCCATATTTTCTGCTCAAACGAGAAATAAATGGCGAGCAAACAGCAAATGCAACCAAGGGAAGTGTGGTAATCAAACCAATCAACCCATTGTTAAGTCCTGTATCTTCGCGTATCAAACCAACCAGTGATCCGATTGCAGTGATTGGTGCACGAAGAGAAAAGCTAATGACAATCACAGACAAAAGCAACAATCCCGAATAATTCTTATATATCGTCTTCATATTTTTCACATATCAACCCCACGGCCTCTCTGATATCCAAGCCACCTACATCCACAGTCAGATGTGCATGCTGCTCATAGTAAGGCTTTCTTTCTTCAAACAATCCTTCCAGAGTCTGCCCGTCTTTCATAGAAACTCCACGCTGTGCAAAATCTCCTAGCCTGATTTCCAATTCATCCAACGGCACCCGCAAATAAACCACCTTACCGATGCTCTTTAGATGTTCCATCGCTTCTTTCCCATATATCACACTACCACCAGTTGCAATGACCGTCCGATTAGACTGAATGCTAGCGTTAACTCTGTTTTCTATTTCATTAAATGCTTCCACACCATCTTGCTCTAGTATTTCATGTAGTAGTCTTCCTTCTTGCGCTTGAATCAGTAAGTCGGTGTCCAAAAAATGAAAGCCCAATACCTTGGCTAGCACAATACCAATTGTACTTTTCCCGCAACCAGGCATTCCAATCAAAATAATATTATCCAATAAAAATTTCCCTTTCTTTTTACAAATTCCATCCGATAAAGATGCAATCACCCCAGCAGCCCTATTATCAATCGTCTTATCTAAAACTTTGGAAGCACCTGCTTCGCAAGTACGTCAACCACATCTGCATCAAATTGGCTTCCGGCCTTTTTATACAGTTCCTCTACCGACTCCTTTTCGCTCATCAACCTTCCATCATGGTTTTCTCTTGTCATATAATCGAAGGCTTCTGCTACCGCCAATATTTTTGACTGCAATGGTATTTCCTTTGCTTCTAGGTTCCTCGGATATCCTTGTCCATCCATTCGTTCGTGATGAGAGAGTACTGCCTCTGCGATTCTTACATAGTCATCAACTGTTTTGAGTATTTGATACCCAATCTCGGGATGTCGTTTGAGCTCTAACCATTCCGTATCACTGAGAGGACCTTGCTTCACCAAAATATCTTTGGAAATACCTACCTTGCCGATGTCGTGCATCCTTCCAAGCAATTCCAATTCGTCAAGGAAAATACCCGTTAGGCCCATTTCACCTCCAATGGTTCTGCAAAGCTCACCAACTCGAATGGCATGAGGTTCTTCCACAAAGCTTTTCATAAATAGTTTATCCATAGCAAGACGAATCGTTTGATTTTTCATAGAAGCACTTTCCAAAAGCTTTTTCTGGTACATCCTATCCTCCGCTTGTATGAAAATCCCATTAAAATCTTCTTCCACATCAATTTTCGTTGCCCAACCAAAAGAAACAGAAAGAACACCATCTTCTCCGTCATGTTTTTCAATCCGATCCTTAATCCGATTAACCATGATTTCTGCACCGATTGCATCTGTTTTAGGAAGCAGAATAATAAACTCATCACCACCAATACGTGCTGCCACATCTTCTGCACGCATCTGTTTTTTTAAGATGTTCGAAAAACGGCGAAGAAGCCGATCTCCCGTAAGATGACCAAAAGCATCATTAGTCAGTTTCAGCCCATTTACATCTCCAAGAACTAAAGTAATCGGCATATTCCAATTAAAATTCATTCGCACCAGTTCTTCTTCGTAAAATCTGCGATTGTATAAACCTGTCAATTGGTCATGATAGCTGAGATAAATCACTTCTCGTTCGGCTCTTTTTCGTTCTTCTGCATTACGGCTTACACCGACAAGCTCCACTTCTCTTTTTTCGTTGAGCCTGAATTTTGAAGAAATCTCAACCCAAATCACACCGCCATCCTGACACTTTTGCCTCACCTCTGTGATGAAGGTCCTTGGCTTTTCAGGATCGTTCCCAAAGGACCTTAGATGTTGATCTAACAGATTTTGAAAAATCGAAATGGATTCTTGGGTAAGCATATCTTCCAATCTCATTTTCATTGATTTTTCTACCGTAAACCCGGTAAGATAGTAAATGGAAGGGCTCACATATGTGTATCTGTTTTTCTTAAGATTATATACCCAGATTACATCGGAAGCATGCTCAGTCAATAACCTATATTTTTCTTCATTTGTTTTGAGAGCACTTTCCATGCGTTTTCGCTCGGTGATATCAATAATCGTAGAAAGAATGCTGAGCTGCTCTTGATATAAAATCAGAATTCCACTTGCAATTGCCCAAAATTCACGTCCAGATGCATTTTTCAGATGCAATTCAAAGTCATTGACCACACCTTTTCGTTTCAATGCATTAACCCATCTTCTACGCTTTTTGGGTTCCACCCAGTTATTTAAAAGAGAATCCCCTCCAATGGCATCCTCTTGCAATTCAAACATATCAAAAAACTTAGGATTGGCATAAAGAAGCTTCCCTTCCACTGTCATAATATTTAAAGAGAAAGGAAGATGTTCTATAATCCTTCGAAACTGTTGGTCATTTTCAAGTTTGAGCACTTCAGCAATTTCAGTCAAGCGTTTTTCCAATAAATTAAAGTGTTCTGTCCCAGAGGCTTCCATTCGTTCCGAGGCAATATACGCTTCTGCTGCACGCCGAAGTCCTGTCGTTTGATTGGCATCAATATCACAACCCATCAGATAAACAATCATCATGTCTTCCTCTGGAACAGATGCCTTAACACGGTACCATCCACCTAAATCTTGCGTATACCTCTCCATCTCCCTTTCTTTTGTACCTTCCAAGGCGTAAATATCCTGGTATAGTTTGCACCAATCCTTGACCACGTCACGATATTGAGTGGATAGTTCTGTAAGAGATGCTCCTTCCCACTTTCCATCTTTAAATTTCATTGTTTCCGCGAAAGCCCGGTTATATTCCAATAGAATAAAATTGCACGGTTGGTTTTCCTCGTTTGAAATCACCCTTAAGCAGCAAATCCCAAATGGAGCTGCTTGGATTGCTATTTGGTAAAACTCATTCTTCATCATTTTGCCTCTTATCTCTCATGGGATGTTTCGCTTTCTCTTACAGGTCAATTACTATTAACATATTATACCATGTCATCATCTGATTTCAATGGTAATGAACCATTTATTCCATAGAAAAACTCCCTTCTAGACAGTTTGGTTTGATTTTTTTACCCTACTATCTAAATGGGAGTTAAGTTAATACTTTAATGTTACATCATTTTTTTCAAGCCATTCTTTTTCCAGTCTTTTTAGACGGTCACGAAAGCCCATTGTACTTTCTTCTTCTTTCTGTGTCACCTCTTCTAAAAACTCTAACGAGAACACTTCCGCACCAAAAGAATTAAAATCCTTTTGCAATTTGGGATGAATACAGCTATTCATCTTCATAGCAAACTGAAAACGATTCTGAAAAGATTGAAGGTCTACTTCCGCTTTAATCAGATATCTTCCGTTGGCAGTATTTGTTATTTTATAGACTCCGCCTTTTGTTTTCTTTTGCTTATACTGAGCTACAAGTTCTTTCTTCTTATCTCTTTCTATCATTATCTCACACTTTCTTTTATCCCCAGACCCCGATTCTCAATATCCGAGTTCCTTCAAGAGTCTTGATAGGGCCGCAAAACGTTCACCCAAGAGTTCACTATCCTCTGAAAGTGCCTGTCTTACCGTTTTGATATCTTCGTCAATCATATCATTTTCAGTACAAACCTTTACAGTCATAGCATCCCCTTGCAGTCCCACTCGATTGATTACTGGATTTTCTGGGTCATATAATTTTTCATATCGATATGCATCTCTAAAATACTTCTCTGATTCACAGATAAAAATCGCTAAATCCAAAACCCGATGAAGGGGCATTTCCTCTGATTGCCTCGACCATTTTTCCCCTGTGTATCTCCAAATTTTAGCCGAAATATCCATCTTCCCTCGATCATTCCACTGAGCCAAGCCTAGCGAAAGTCCCTGCACATCTGTTTTGTATGCATATCTTCCGTCGATTTTTCCGTACTCTTCCCCCACAATAACTGGTTTATGTTTCAGTGTCGTTGGTATCTTTAGCATTCTATTTCCTCCAATATTTCGAACCATTTTCAAGTCGCCCAAGCAATTGATGATCAATTAACTCTCTGCGCAATATAAAATAATCTCCAAACAAGTGATTTTCATCGATTATTTCGTTGACCTGGCCTTCCGAATAATCCACGCCGTACTCAAACTTCGACGATAAGTATTCTAGCACCATGAACCGATATCTTTCTTTCATTGGCAGTTGTCTCACAACTCCTTCTTCCAGAAATCTTAACACAATCTGGCTATCCTTGTCATATTTTTTTAATTGGTTGCAAATCAATCGAATCATTTGTGCTCCATCGGATAATCCCATTCTCTTTTTTATCTCTTGATTGTGATAAAAACTAGATGCAAGGACCTCAGAATCCGATTCACTTACGAAAGACCAACCGCAGCCCATATGATCACATTGTATTCCAAGATTTTTAGACCCTAGAGAAAAATCCAAATCAGAAAGATCTATTTCAACGGATTCCTGATTCAAGTTTGAAAAACAGAAAATCTTTCTTGCTTTGCTGTCATATATATTGCTCCATACCGTTGTTTCTCGATCATACCATTTCAATGTCTCTAGAAGGTATGCTTTCCATTGATGTAGCTCAAATCCCAACAGGTTCCCTTTCATCAAATCAACATTCAGATCTTTGTTTCCCTTTAGGTCAATCATTCCTTCTTCATAAATCTTATTGGTCAAACATACAAGATCTCCCCTTGAAATTTTTTCAATTTTACAAACCCCTTCAAGATACTCAATAATCACCTGATTCCCCATTTCATCACAAAGGTAATAATGCATGGGCCAAGAGCCTTGCCTAATTTCCACCCTACTAATCATTTCTAATGCCGTCTCCACATCAGGACATGTATCCAGCAAATACTGTATCAAATCCAATGGGCTAACACACGGTTTTCCGTCTGGATCAGGGTATCTGGTATCAAACATTGTGGCTTGTTCAACCACTAACCCTCGTTCATTCATACCACATGCAGGATATTCTCTTCCAACCTGCGACATAGTCACACTGCCATAAGTTGAAATCCATTTTGCCGGCATTTCTTTTTCATGTGCCAACACCGTCTTAATTTTTCCTCTTTGATTGGTAAAAACCATTCCCGTTTTTAAGATACTATCATAGTTCTTAAACACCAACTCCCCGTTTCCCATAATCGTACACATTTATTTCATCCCCTTTTTTAACAACATCAAAGCATACGAACAAATGATTGCATTTGCTTTGATTCAAATATTACGATTCCCTTTGTATTGAATACTTGGCTATTTCAAATTTAGTAATTTACTAATTTACTAAATTACTATTTCAGTATATTGACCTATTATATTTTTGTCAAGAGTATTTTTTTCTTGCGTTTTTCAAAGGTTATAATCATTAAAATAGTTTTCTTGATGCTGAATCCAGACTAACTTTGCAAAACAAAAAATTGCACTAAAAAAAGACATGTCCAATGGACATGCCTTTTTATTAGAATTCTTATTTAAAATACTGGTAATACAGCCCCTTGATAGGTATCGTTCATAAACTGTTTTGTTTCGTCTGAAGTCAACGCTTTTACAAGAGCCTGGATTTCAGGTCTTTGCTGATCGCCATCATAAACTGCTACGATATTGGCAAAAGTTTGAGCAGCTTCCGAATCAGCACTCTCTGTTGCCAAAGCATCTGATACTTTTAATCCAGCCTCCAACGCATAGTTTCCATTGACAATGGCAAAATCTACGTCCTGAATGGATCTAGCTACTGCTGCCGCCTCCGCTTCAAAGAATTTGATGTTATTCGGATTTTCTACAATATCATTTGGGGTGGCAGAAAGTCCAGCACCTTCTTTCACCTTAATAAGACCTTCTTGTTCCAGCAGTAAAAGAGCTCTTGCTTCATTAGTAGGATCATTTGGAACTGCTATGGTTGCACCATCTTGGATTTTATCAAGAGAAGCAGTCTTTCCTGCATAAATACCCATCGGTTCATAGTGTACCGCAACAGCAGAAATTAGATGCGTACCGTTTTTCTCATTAAAGCTATCAAGGTATGGCATGTGTTGAAAATAGTTTGCATCAAGCTCATGACTTTCTACTGCAGTATTTGGAATGACATAATCCGTATACTCAGTGATTTGAAGGTCAATGCCCTCTTCAGCCAACATCGGCTTTACAAACGCTAATATTTCAGCGTGAGGTACTGATGAAGCACCAATTTTTAATACAACTTGATCTGCATCACTCGTTTCTTCGCTAGCACTTCCGCAAGCTGCAAATGAAAATACAACAAGGGAAAGAACCAATAACAGCATAATCTTCTTTTTCATATTTTTTTCCTTTCGTTAGCGTTTAATTCGCTTATCTATCTTCCTTGAAATCCCATTTCCCAGAAGCTGTACCAGTTGTACCAGGATAATGAGAATCACAATGGTTGCAATCATCACATCAGTTTGATACTTATAATAACCGTACCGAATCGCAACGTCTCCTAGCCCACCTGCACCAATTGCTCCTGCCATGGCAACATAGCCAAGAAGAGTAATAAAGGTCAGGGATACACCCAGTACGATAGAAGGAAGACTTTCTGGCAAAATTACTTTGCTGACAATCTGCCGTATGGTGGAGCCAGTAGACTGGGCCACCTCAATCACACCTGCATCAATTTCCTGTAAGGAACCTTCTACCATTCTTGCCACAAATGGCGTTGCTGCAATTACTAGTGGTAAAATAACTGCCTTCGGTCCAATAGCAGTACCCACAATCATTCGGGTGAATGGAATCAAAGCAACGAGTAATATGATAAAGGGTATAGATCGCCCTACATTGACAAGCCAGCCAAGAACTGCATTTAAAGACCGATGTGGCCAAATTCCGTGATCTGGAGTAATCACAAGTAAAACCCCCACCGGGATTCCAAACACGTATGCAAAAAAGGTTGACAACGTCGTAATGTATATGGTAATCCACGTATTTACAAGCAACAAGTTGCCGTATTCAGATAAAAAATCACTCACCTAGCTCACCCCTTTCCAAAAGCTGTCTTGTAATCTCCTGTTGAGGATTCGCAATTACATCCTTGACATACCCCTGTTCAATAATCCGAGATTGATCAATAATTGCAACTTTATTGCAAATCTTCTCCACTACAGCTATTTCATGGGTGATAATCACGATGGTTACACCAAGTTTATGGTTAATGTCTTTTAACAATTTTAATATAGAATTGGTAGTCAAACTATCTAGTGCTGAAGTCGGTTCATCACAAAGCAACAAGGAGGGATGATTCGCAAGGGCTCTAGCAATGGAAACACGTTGTTGCTGACCACCAGAAAGCTGGACTGGATAGGATCCCGCTTTTGAACTTAAACCCACAATTTCAAGAAGTTCATGAACTCTCTCGTACCGTTCTTTTTTTTCTATACCTGCAACCTCTAGAGGATATGCCACATTGTCACTTATGGTTCTCTGCATCAAAAGATTGAATCGTTGAAATACCATTCCAATCTTTCTGCGCAATGACAATAAGTTGTGGCCCTCCAGTGCAGTAATATCCTGTCCATCAATTAAAATACTGCCTTCACTTGGTTTTTCCAACAGATTAATACATCGTATCAAGGTACTCTTTCCCGCACCACTCATTCCAATGATACCAAAAATATCACCATTTTCAATGGTAAGATTAATATCGTTTATAGCTACAAATTCTCCGTTTTCCGTATTGTAAAATTTAGATAAATTTTTTATCTCTATCATTTGAACTATGTTTACTCCTCTCCGAACCATATTTCTCAGATTGAATGGAAACTATATTTCAGTTTTCCAACAACCATATATTTTAATGGCAGGTCACTAAAAAGTCAAGAAATTCCAACACGCTTCATCCTTGTGCAAATGGAATTGCACTTGTAACCCAAACCGAGGCATAGGATTCAAATGAATGTTAAATATAATCAAAATCCAATTAAGATATTTTCTGGAATGCTTGTTCCAAATCTTCAATCAAATCTTCAATATGCTCTGTTCCAATGGATAGACGAATAGTTCCTGGTTTGATTCCTGCATCCAATAACTCCTGCTGACTCATTTGAGAATGGGTTGTGCTTGCAGGATGAATCACTAAAGACTTTACGTCTGCGACATTTGCCAGTAATGAAAAAATCTGCAGCTCATCAATAAATTTCTTTGCCTGATCTGCTCCGCCTTTGATTTCAAAAGTAAAGATTACACCGCCACCCTTTGGTAAATATTTATGATAGAGTGATTTTTCCAAATCAGATCCATGGGCTGGGTGATGAACCGCTTCAACCATAGGATGATTCACTAAATATCCAGCAATTTCCAGCGCGTTATCCACATGCCGCTCCAATCGCAAGGAAAGCGTTTCAAGTCCTTGTAAAAACAAGAAGGAATGGAACGGGCTTAGAGTAGCACCCGTATCTCTCAATAATGTTACCCTCGCTTTTATAATATAAGCAAGATTTCCCGCAACTTCTGTAAAACAAGCACCATGATAGCTTGGACTCGGATCTGTGAGACAAGCAAATCTTCCAGAAGCCTTCCAATCAAAATTTCCACTATCTATAATAACCCCTCCGATAGAGGTACCATGTCCTCCAATAAACTTTGTAGCGGAATGGACTACAATGTCTGCACCATACTCAATTGGTCTTAGTAAATAAGGTGTAGCAAACGTATTGTCAACAACAAGAGGGATACCAGCTTTGTGAGCAGTTTCGGCAATCTTTTCCAAATCAATCACATTTGAATTGGGATTTCCAAGGCTCTCCACAAATATCAATTTTGTATTCTTTTTGATTGCCCTCTCAAAACCGTCTTCCTCTAATGGATCTACAAAGGTAGTCTCAATACCAAAATCTTTGAGGGTATGCGCCAGCAGATTGTACGTTCCGCCATATATTGTTTTGGCTGAAACAATATGATCTCCTACATGAGCGATATTTTGAATTGCATATGAAATCGCAGCAGAGCCAGACGCAACTGCTAATGCCGCAGCACCACCCTCTAATGCTGCCATTCTCTTTTCAAACACATCGGTGGTTGGATTCATAATTCTCGTATAGATATTGCCGCCTTCTGATAAGGCAAACCTTCCTGCTGCTTGCTCACTATTTTCAAATACGTAGGATGTTGTTTGATATATAGGCACTGCTCTTGCACCAGTAGCCAAATCTGGTTCTTCCTGTCCTGCGTGCAATTGCAACGTTTCAAATCTTAGTTTTCTTTCTTTTTTTTCTGACATCGAACTCTTCCTTTCTATTTATAAGTATTCCTATCTATTTAATATGAATTGATTAAAGCAATCATACAATTTCATGCTTAAATTGTCAAGCGAATAATTCAATTATTTTTATTTATTTGCAATATTACAATTTACGCTTGTAATAACAACAAAACAGGCTGACCTTTTCCCTCGAAAAAAATATCTCCCATGAATTCATGAATCATGAGAGATAACCTCTATCAAATCATATAAAAAGGTTCCGCCTTTTCCTGATACCTAACGACCAAATCTTCTAGCGTAATATTATCTACGACATTTTCTACGGCTTCTTGAATTTTTTGCCATACCTCTTGGGTCACACAGCGAGCACCTTTTGTGCAAAATTCTTCATCTCCTGCACAACTAACAGGTGCCAAACTGCCCTCCATCAGCCTTAAAATCATGCCAACTGTATATTCAGCCGGAGGCTTTGCCAGAATATATCCGCCTTGAGCACCCCTCACGCTTCGTACATAGCCAGCCTTGTTGAGCTGGGTTATAATTTGCTCCAGATACTTTTCTGAAATGTCTTGTCTGGATGCAATACTTTTGATTGAAATATATTCTCCTGTATAATTGATTGCTAAATCAAGCATCAAACGCAATGCGTATCTACCTTTTGTTGAAATTTTCATTACATCACCACCATTTTATTTATACCCATATGATATAGTAGGAAAACTATGAATTCAATGATTTTTCAATATTTTTTCATATTTTTCTCGATAACATCCTGTTGACACGGTTCAAATATCCAACATATAATCTCTTTATAAGAAGAAAGGAAGTTGATGATGTCGACAAAGGAAAATATATTAAGATCACTGGAAGCAAAAAAAGGGGAATCTCTATCGGGAGAAGAACTGGCCTCTCAACTTGAAATTTCAAGAACTGCCGTATGGAAAGCCATTCAAGAGCTCAGAAAAGAAGGCTACCAAATCAAGGCTATCACCAACAAAGGGTATTGTCTTGCGCCTTCAAGTGATGTACTTTCTGCGGAAGGAATCATGCCCTATCTTATATCGGATTTGAAAAAGGAATGTATTCATGTATTGAAAACTGTAGATTCTACCAATTTAGCCGCCAGGCGGCTGGCTTTGGATGGAGCAGAAGCTAGCACCGTCATCATTGCAGAAGAACAAACAAAAGGAAAAGGTCGATTGGGTCGAAGCTTCCACTCTCCAGCTACTGGAGGTATCTATATGAGTTTCATCTTAAAACCAAAGTTTGATCCTTCAAAGGCGGTTCTCATTACAACCGCTGCAGCAGTAGCAGTGTGTGATGCAATCGAAAAAACAACGGGGCTTTCCTGCCAGATTAAATGGGTCAACGATGTTTACTATAATCACAAAAAGATCTGCGGTATCCTGACAGAAGCTGTCAGCGATATGGAAACCGGCCACATCGAATCCATTGTACTAGGAATCGGCATCAACTATAGCACTCCGGCAAATTCTTTTCCCGATGAACTTTCACAAATCGCTGGTTCATTGATAGAACTTGCTCAGAAAAACAGTGGTTTTGAAAGTAGCCAGTTCCCTGTTCGAAATCAGTTGATTGGAGAAATCATCAATCATATTTTGGAGATGAATAATCGCCTAGAATCGCGCAACTTTATGGAAGAATACAAAAAACGCTCTTTTGTCCTAGGAAAAGAAATTCGTATTATTCCAACAGGGGCACTCAATCAGCCTGATTCTCCTGATATCAAAGAGGCAAAAGCAATTGATATCAATCAAGATGGTGCGCTGGTCGTAGCTTATCCAGACGGACGCATAGAAACGTTAAACACAGGCGAAATCAGTATTCGTATTCGAGAAGCATAAAGTTGAAAGGAGAAACACAATGTATCGCTTAATTGTGACCGACCTAGATGGCACTCTACTCCGAGATGATTTGACCATTTCATCCTATACCAAGTCAGTGATTCAAAAATCTATAAAATCTGGCGTTCAGTTTATGATTGCAACTGGACGAATTTTTGGTGGAGCAAGGCAATATGCCAAAGAATTATCGCTCACAACACCCATCCTTTCTTGCAATGGGGCATTGATCAAGGAACAAAGCGGTTCCCTAATTTACGGAAATCACATTCAAAATCAATCGCTTCAGCAAATATTTGATATATTAACAGCAAAAGGTCTTTATTTTCACAGTTATGGCGAAGAGAGTTTTTTTACAGAAAAATTCACAGAAACAGTAAATAGCTTCTATTCCTTTAACAAGGAGCTGCCTGATGAGGAACGATTCCCAATGGTGGAAATCAAACCACAGGATTTGATTGGGAAAGAACCAATTTATAAAGTGCTCACTCGATTTTATAACCAAAACGATCGGGATCAAGTCTATCAACTGCTTTCAGAAATACCTGGAATCTCTGTCACTAGCTCTTGGCACAATAGTTTTGATATCTGTGCAACCGGAGTCAATAAAGCGACTGCCATTGAACAGTATGCAAAGCAGCATGGCTTGAATCCTTCTGAAATCATTGCATTTGGCGATAATCATAATGATTTAGAAATGATTGAATATGCTGGATTTGGAGTTGCTACAGGAAACGCAGTAGATGCACTGAAAAAGTCCGCGTCCTATATAACTGAAAATAACAACCAAGATGGTGTAGCAAAAGCCATCGAAAAGTTTGTGCTTCTGCCTTAATACCTCTTAATTGTTATTTGTTTTTCTTAGCTATTGTGATTGCTCTGATGAAACTGCTTCAGGTTTCCTATTTTTCTACTTCGTTCTTTTAAAATACTAGTCACTTCCTCTAGCGCAATGCCTCGTTCTACCATCAATACAGTCAAGTGATATAGCAAATCGCAAATTTCATTTCTGGTTTCTTCCAGCGCCTCTGCACCTTCAGTCCCTATCATGAATGCTGCATTTTTTGCTGCAATGATTACTTCACTGCATTCTTCACCACATTTTTTCAAAATCTTGTCTAATCCTTTTTCAAAAAGATAGCAAGTATATGAATTCTCCGTCGGTGTGATGCGACGCTCCATAACCACCTGATACAGTTCTGTCAGTGCATCCAGTTCTACTTGCCGCGTACCCTCTATCGCAGCAGTTTCTTTTCGCTCTGTTAAAGTCGCCATGTCAAGGGTCGAAATTTGAATTTCTCCATCTTGATAAAAGCAGGATTCATTTCCGGTATGACACGCTGGCCCAGTTTGCTCTACTTGAATCAGGAGGGTATCGTCATCACAGTCTCCAGTGATGCTGATTACCTTTTGCACATGACCTGACGTAGCACCCTTATTCCAAAGCTCATTTCTTGATCTGCTAAAAAACCAAGTGTACCCCGTCTCAATGGTCTTTCCCATACTCTCTTCATTCATATATGCAAGCATTAGCACTTTTTTGGTTTGATAATCCTGCACCACTGCTGGAATCAGTGAGGACTTTACAAAATATTTTTTTAAATCCATCTTTGTTCTCCATTCTACTGCAAAGTATCGTAGGTGTTATTGTCTCGCAACAACCGGTACTTCTATTTTCCACTATTATCATCAGAAAGTCTATTTGCCTCCCAGCAAACGAACTGGAATATGATTTTTCTTTAAATCTTGTTTCACTTGCTCTACTGTTAATTCACCATAATGAAAAATGGAGGCAGCAAGTGCTGCATCTGCAGAAGTTTCTTCAAAAACCTGCGTAAAATGGGACAATTCACCACATCCACCAGATGCGATAACTGGAATATTTACCACCTTGCATACCGCATTGAGCATATCAAGATCAAATCCACTTTTTGTCCCGTCTGCATCCATAGAAGTTAAGAGAATCTCTCCAGCACCCCTTCGTTCTGCTTCTCTTGCCCATTGTACTACATCTACCCCTGTGTCGATACGTCCGCCATGAACAAATACATTGTATTGACCCTCTCCAACCTTTTTCCCATCGATAGCAACTACTACACATTGGTTTCCAAATCGAGAAGCTGCATCAGAAATAATGGAAGGCTCTTTGATTGCCGCAGAATTCACGGACACCTTATCTGCACCTGCAAGCAACAAGTCTCTAAAGTCTTCTGCACTTCTGATTCCACCTCCAACAGTAAGAGGGACAAAAACATTTTTCGCCGTTCTTCTCACCACATCCAGCATGGTTCCTCTACCTTCATGGGTTGCCGTAATATCTAAAAATACAATTTCATCTGCTCCCTGTTTATCATACGCAATGGCACACTCCACAGGATCCCCGACTTCCTTGATTCCTACAAAGTTGATTCCCTTGACTACCATGCCGTTTCGTACATCAAGACAAGGAATAATTCGTTTTGCCAGCATCGTTACTCTCCTTTACTGTATGCAATCGCTTCTTCTAGAGAAAGCGTTCCCTTATAGATGGATTTTCCGCAAATCGCCCCATAAAGACCCATAGATTTTAGATCCTTAATGTCTTGCATGACATGAATACCACCACTGGCAATAATATCACAGGACACTGCTCGGTTAATTTGATCTAGCTGATCTAGATTTGGTCCAGAAAGCGTTCCATCCTTTGAAATGTCGGTAAAGATAATGCAAGATACACCAACCTGTTCCATCTGTTTTGCTAATTCCAGATAGGTTATAGTGCTGTTTGTCAACCAGCCATCTGCTGATACCATTCCATTTCGTGCATCGATACCGATGGCGATTCCATCTGCATATTTGTCTACCGCCTCTTTCACTAAACCTTGATTTCGGATAGCTGCAGAACCAATGATTACACGCGAAATTCCATTTTGCATATAAAAGTCTATGCTTTCCATAGTGCGAATCCCGCCCCCCAGCTCTATCTTGAGGCCAGTATTTTTTGCAACATCTAGAAATACCTTACTATTAACCAAACTTCCTTCTTTGGCACCATCTAAATCTACCATATGAAGCCACTGGCTTCCGCTTTTTTGGAAAGAAAGGCTAGTTTGCAGCGGATCTTCTGCTACTTTTTCAACGGTATCAAAATCTCCTTTTGTCAATCTAACGCATTGTCCATCTTTTATATCAATTGCTGGTAATATAATCATTCTAATCCTCCAAAACCTTCTAGCAGTTTCAGGCCGATTGTTCCACTTTTTTCTGGGTGAAACTGTGTACCATATACACACCCTTTCGATACCATACCTGGAATATATTCTCCATATTCAGTATATACAGAAACGTACTGCTTCTCTGTTTCCGCCTTATAAGAATGAACAAAATAAAAACGGTCTCCCTGCCGGATTCCACCAGAAAGAGCACAAGGATTTTCAATGGATACATCGCTCCAACCCATATGGGGAATTTTTAATCCTGGAGCCTCAATATGATTGACCTCTCCCGGTATCAGTCCTAATCCTTTTGTCTTTTCAAATTCATATCCATACTCAAATAATATCTGCATACCTAGGCAAATCCCAAGCAGCGGTTTTTTTTCTGCTTCCTCTAAAATGGTTCCCACAAGTCCCGATTTTTGGAGCATTTTCATGGCATCTGGAAAAGCCCCAACCCCTGGTAATATCAAACGGTCGGCTTTTTTCAATTCTTCAGGAGAGGAAGTTATTATGCTATCTAAGTTTAAAAAATCCAAAGCATTTTTTAAGCTAAACAGATTTCCTGCCCCATAATCTATGATTCCAATCATCCTTCGATTCCCTTCATTACTATATTTCGTTCGCTACACTTTACGGAAGAATTAGACACTTTATATGCTTCCTTTTGAAGAAAGAACTGCGCTTCCTTCTTTTTTGACTGCAATCCGGAGTGCATGAGCTACTGATTTAAAGATGGCCTCTGCCTTGTGGTGATCGTTTTTGCCGTACTGCAAATTGATGTGCAGTGTAATCATAGCGTTCATAGCAAAAGCGCGAAAGAATTCTTCTACCATAGCAGAATCCATATCCCCTAGTCGATAATCTGAAAATTCTCCGTGAAACACAAGAAACGGTCTGCCGCTGATATCCAAAGAACAAGTAGCCAGTGCTTCATCCATAGGTATGGTAAAGGTTCCATATCGGGCAATCCCTGCCTTCTTTATCAAGGCTTGTTGAAACGCCTGCCCAAGAGAAATGCCAATATCTTCAATGGTGTGATGGCAATCGACTTCTAAGTCTCCATTGCATGTTAACTCTAGATCAAATCCGCTGTGTACCGCAAAGGCAGTCAACATGTGATCAAAAAAACCTACGCCAGTCTGAATTTGGTATTTCCCTGTTCCGTCTATATTTAAGCTCACTTCAATTTGAGTTTCTTTGGTTTCCCGTTTGACGGTTCCCTGTCTCATGACGATTTCCTCCTCAGAATTTCGGCTAATGCTTCAGCAAGTGCTTTGTTTTCTTCTGTTGTTCCTGAGGTGATTCTCAATGCACCGCCAATTCTTCTCACAATAATGGATGTTTTTTTTAGCTCCTCATATGCATAGTCTGCATCAACGAGTTCCATATAAATAAAATTAGTTTCTGGCTTGACGACCCTTAGAACCCCATATTGACCTTCTAATGGGGCTAATAATTGGTAAAGCTCATCTCTTGAGTCTTTGATTTTTTGTATTGCTGTTCGAATATAATCCGGGTCAGAATATACTGCTGTTCCAATCGCTTGTGTTACTGCATTGACATTATATGGAGAGCGAACACAGTGAAGTGCCTTCACAATCAAGTCTGACGCAACTGCAAAGCCCAATCGGATTGCTGCTAATCCCACTGCTTTTGAACATGTCTTTAATAATATCAGATTATCATATTTTTCTGCAACCTTCATGATTGATTGGCTGGAAAAATCCATGTATGCTTCGTCGACAATCACAAGGGCATGGGTGTTTTCAACAATGTGAAGGACATCCTCTCTACTCATTACAAGGGAGGTAGGACTACACGGATTGGAAAATAAAATCACAGCTGGATTGTGCTCTTCCACAGCATTCATAACATCTCCAGCTGTCAGGATTAAGTCATCCTTTTTCGGTGCGACCACATTGACTTTTTCATAGATATCACCATAAAACTGATACATAGAAAAGTCTGGCATAAATGTCAACACTTTATCTCCTGGTCTCAAAAATGCGCCCATGATGACCGTGATCAACTCATCCGACCCATTTCCGGCCACTACATTTTTAGGATTTACTCCATAAAATTCTGCAAACTTTTTGCACAGGTCTGTAGCCATTGGGTCAGGATATCGATTGAAGGCTACTCCTGCTACTGCCTTTTTGATCTGTTCAGAGAAGTCGTTTCCCAAATCGATAAAGCTTTCATTAGCATCCAGTCGAATACGATATTCTCCTGCTACTGCGTCGTATGGAGTTAATTTTTTTAATTTATCATTAAGTTCATATGTCATGCTTCAAACCTCACTTTTATGGAATTTGCATGGGCATCCAACCCTTCTCTATTTGCAATAGTAACAATATCTGTTTGATCTTTTTCCAATGCTTCTTTTGTGTAGAAGGTATAGCTCATTTTTTTCATAAAGCTGTCTACACCAAGTGGAGAAGAAAATCTGGCTGTTCCTGATGTTGGAAGCACATGGTTTGTGCCAGAAAGATAATCACCAAGAGGTTCTGGCGCATATTCTCCGCAAAATACAGAGCCTGCGTTTTCAATAGAAGGCAACAACTCCATCGGATTTTTCACCATCAACTCCAAATGCTCTGGTGCGATTTCATTTGCAATTTCAATCATCTCATCCATATCGCGACAGATAATAATTGCGCCAAAATCAGCTAGCGACTTTTCAATAATGCTTTTTCGACTAAGCTTTCTTTGCTGTAATTCCAATTCCTTTTCTGTCTCTTCCGCCAAGGTTTCACTTGTAGTCAAGAGTACCGATGAAGCCATTGGATCGTGTTCCGCCTGACTCAATAGATCGGCGGCCACAAACTTTGCGTTTGCCGTTTCGTCTGCAATCACAAGAATCTCACTTGGTCCTGCAATCATATCAATATCCACTTGTCCAAACAGGAGTTTTTTTGCAGTTGCCACATAGATATTGCCTGGTCCCACAATTTTATCAACAACAGGAAAGCATTCAGTCCCATAGGTAAGTGCTGCCACTGCTTGTGCTCCACCAGCCAAAAAAACTCGGTCCACACCTGCCAAATATGCAGCAGCTAAAATATCCGGATTTGCTTTACAAACTGCCTGCTTCGTCCCTTTCCCCTCTATAATCGGAGGTGTAATCATAATCACCTCTTTTACCCCGGCTATCTTGGCTGGGATTCCGTTCATCAATACAGTTGAGGGGTAAGCGGCTGTCCCACCAGGTACGTAGAGTCCAACTCTCGATAATCCTCTTACAATCTGCCCTAAAACTACGCCTTGGTCTTTTTGTATTTCATATCCTTGCTTCAATTGTTTTTCATGATATAGGGTAATATTTTCTTTCGCATGAAGCAAGGCTTTTTTTAGTTCATCTGATGCTTCATCGTAAGCTTGTTTCATCTCTTCTTTGTTCATTTCAAATTGAGTTGGTGCTGCTCCATCAAATTTCATAGCAAACCGTCTTACTGCAGCATCTCCTTCTGTTTTCACAGCCTGTATAATCTCCATCACCACTTCATTAGTGGACAGGTTGATTGCTCCAGCTCTTTGCTTCATGTCTTTTAAAAACTGGGACACTTGGCTTTTATCAGAACGAATTATTTTCATATTAAACTCTCACTTTCTGCTGTATATCTCCAATCAATTGCTCGATTTCTTTCTTTTTAAGCTTCATACTAGCTTCGTTAACAATCAACCGCGCCGATACATTTTTAATCTCTTCAATTACTTCCAGACCGTTTTCTTTCAGTGTCGTCCCTGTTTCCACAATATCAACAATGCCATCTGCCAAAGAAAGAAGAGGCGCCAGCTCAACAGAACCTTCAATTTTTATAACTTCTACATCCATACCCTTTGATTCAAAGTATGTACTTGCCACCTTTGGATATTTGGTTGCAATTCTCTTCGTTCCATACCCTCCGTAAAAATCTATGCCTTTTGGTACTGCAAGAGCGAATTTACATTTTCCAAAGCCCAGATCCATCACTTCATAATATGTGCCGCCACTCTCTGCAATGGTATCTTTTCCAACCACACCCACATCACACACTCCATGTTCTACGTAGGTAATAACATCTGCTGCTTTTGCCAGCACGACTTCAATATTTTTATCAGGAATGGTCAGCAACAATTTTCGGCCTTTTTCTTTTAAATTGATACAATCGTAATCCATCTGTTCCAGCAAATTCACAATGCTATCTTCCAATCTGCCTTTCGTCAGGGCAATCCGAATGCTGTTCTTCTTACTTGCCGCTTCGTTCTCAGAAAGTGATTTTCCTTCTTCTTTTTTCAGTATGCCAGCAGCCAATTGATCGACATTGATTCCAAATCCCGTCGCCGGTAAGTCCTTGCCAAAATCGCGAAATAAATCATCGTATCGGCCACCAGATAGAACTGGTTCTCCCGCCGTAGAAATATAACCACGGAAGATTAAGGAACTATAATATTCTGCTTGATGTACCAGACCAAAATCAATCATAACCTGATCCATATTTCTCTGAACCAATCCTTGGAAGATACGTTCCAAATAAGAAAGCATCTCAAGCAATTTTGGGTCGTATCCATTGAACAAGATTCTTGCCTGCTCTAGTGCCTCTTTCCCGCCAAATAGTCTTGGGAGTTCCTGCAAAATCTTTACGGTTTGGCTCTCTGGAAAAACTTCCAAAACATCGGAAAGGCCTGCATAATTTTTAGATACAATCAATGAATGGATGGTTTCTTTTTGTTCCTCACTTGCATTCAAATCGTTCATTAGCAATTTGAATATTCCAGTGTGTCCTAACTCCATACGGAAATCATCTTGGCAACATGCATACAAAGCATCCATTCCCATGGTTATCATTTCAATATCTGACTCAAACGAAGAAAGTCCAACCAACTCGATTCCCATCTGCATGATTTCGCCGCTTCTGCCTCTATGCTCTGGCTGCTGACGATAAACACGCTGTCCATAAAAAAGACGAATCGGAAGGGAATGCCCCTTAAGTTTTGTTGCAGTCATACGCGCAATTGGAATGGTTGAATCTGGTCTCATGGCCAAAAGCCTACCTTTTTGATCGATCATCTTATACATGCTTTCCTGCGGAAAATACATAGAGTTGGATGAAAACACGTCAAAAAATTCAAAGCCTGGTGTGATAACTTCTTGATACCCACTGTTTTCAAATGTATTTCTTAGAGTTTCAGTGATTGTTCTTTGAGCTGCACTTTCTCGGAACAGCAAATCTCTTGTACCCTCTGGCGTAATCCGATCATACTTTTTCATGATAATCCTCTTTTCTTATACAAATATTTATGACGATGGAATCGTTCTTTATTCTATTTCCCTTTATAGTTTACTACGTTATTATGCTATCACTTTAAAGCATTAAAGTCAAGGTATTTATGAAGGTTTTTCTATTGTCAACTTTATTTAGAAAATAAGTTGACAATGTCTTTGTTAGGTTGCTATAATTGGTTCAACATCAATCGAACAAGAAAGGATATTCGCCATGAAGACAAAACAAATGATTCTAATTGCAATTTTTGCTGCATTGACAGCAGTATGTTCTATGATATCCATTCCACTTCCTTTTACACCTGTTCCCATCAACCTGGCTACCCTATCCATCTTTTTAGCTGGAGGATTACTAGGAGAAAAAGACGGAGCAATCAGCCAAATCATTTATGTATTGCTTGGTGCCATTGGGCTCCCAGTCTTTCACAGCTTTACAGGTGGAATTGGCATTATTGCAGGACCAACTGGCGGATATATCATCGGGTACATCCTTGCCGCTTGGATTGTAGGTTTTGTCCTAAAAAAAACAGGACGGAAACTTCATTGGAATGGAATCGCTATGGTTTTAGGGTTGCTAGGCTGTTATTTCCTTGGAACACTTTGGTTTATGCACCTAACCGCTACTGGTCTTTCCAGTGCACTGATGCTATGTGTTGTTCCATTCTTACTTGGAGACGCAATCAAAATTGTGATTGGTGCTATTTTGGTAAATCGCCTCCATCGGTTTATTTAGTGTTTTTCACAATGCCACATGTCTTCTCACCTTCCGTTTCCAATGCATCAATATAAATCAAAATCCCCATGGCACAGGGCAATCACACTTGCCTTCCTCCACGGGGATCATTTTTCTAAATATCCTGAAATTCTTGTATTTTCTTATCTCTTATCTGAATCGAATAGCCTCTCCCTGGGTTTGGAAGCCACTGGTAGTAGTTCCTTTTGACATCTGGAAAGCTTCGAATCATAATATTTGAAATCACTCCACCATGGCAAACTAAAATAGTCTGTCTGTTATCTTTTTCCTCCTTCAAATGTGGCTTTAGCAATCGTTGAAATCCTGCCCACACTCTTTTTCGAAACATCACAGGGCTCTCCCCGTTGGGACAGGCAATCTTTCCCTCTTTGTCCATCATCCAAGCCTGATATGCGTCGAGAGGTTCCAGCTCTTCATGATTTTTCATCTCAAAATCTCCAAAATGGTATTCTTCCAACTTAGAAATCACTGTATGCTTCGTCGTTCCATATATAATAGAAAACGTCTGCTCCGCTCTGAGCAAGCCACTGGTATAATATTCTCCGTCTTCCACCCTTGGATAAATTCCTTGGGCTGCAAGTGATTGGATTAGCTTTACCCCTTCTTCCGCAAGAGGTAAATCCGTGCTGCCATAAAACAATTTTCGTTGGTTACCCTCAGTTGTTCCATGCCTTATCAAGTGTATTGTGCTCATTATTTTATCTTTTGAGGAATCCCACAAAACATTCGGGTCACGTCCTCTGCTTCCTTTCCTAAATACATCAAGGTCCTGCCTACCATCTCTCGGAAGGCTCTCAGTTCCAGTTCATATGGTACGATACCCGAAGACACATCGGTGCAGATTAAGATGGATTCAGCCCATTCTGAACCATGCTTCAAAAAGTAATCTTTTGCTTCCATCTTCCGATATACACATCCTAGGATAAAATGTTCTAATCCATAAATCGCTTTTTTAGAAAAATCAATTTTCATCTCCCGATCCAGATCTTTCACGATTTCTGGCATACAGAAAAAAACATCTGCCTCATCAAATCCAAACCTTTCTTTTCCATACTCAAGCTTTCCTTGATAAGCCCCGCCAATAATTAAATGCATTTTCATCTCCTTTTCCACTATACCCAGTGTACCATTAACGCAACAATGAAAACACCCCAAAATTCAGAAAGAGTCAATGCATATCCAGCCAAATCTCCAGAAATACCACCAAGCTCTTTGGTAGCTCGTCTTATGTAAAAAAAATAGGATAACATCACTGCAAGATCTGAAATCCATAAAACAACCCACAAAGTCACATCAAAAAACAATGTAAGGAGTCCAATCAGAAGAATACAAACTCCAATCACCATGATGCCCATAACGCTTCCATTGATTCGATCAAACAGGGGATTCTTTTCCACGTCATTTTTTTGTTGTACAGCTTGTCCCGATAGAGAAGTTGTTTCCTGCTGAGCACTTTTCTGATCCTTATGATATTGACTATGCAGAAGGGGTTTTTCAAGAAAGATTGCAAGAGCAGACCCGCATCTGGAAATCACCGGAATTCCAACAAGAATAAGAAGTGTTCCTCTGCCGATTGCACCAAGGCGAATCCCGTCTAAGATGGATAGAAAGGATCCAAAAATCATAAGAAATATGATGACAAGTGAAATAATTGAAAAAGCACCCGTATGGGGATCTTTTAAAATCTTCAGTTTTTCTTCCTTTGGTCTTCTAGAAAGAAGCGCATCCGAGGTGTCCATAAATCCATCTAAATGAATGAAGCCTGTTATTAAAAATGGAAACACCGTCAAAATTGCTGCTTCAAGGTAAATAGGAATGAAAAACCACTCCATGAAAACAAAGGCACAAAACCACAAAGAGCCGATAAAGGCGCCAAGGATTGGGAGCATCACAATCATGAGCGGTCGTGCTTTTTCATTCCAAGGTCTATAGGGGCATGGGACTGCAGAAAACATTCCCAAAGCCATGAAAAATGCCTGTATATATTTCAATTGGTTTCATCTCCCTCCGTTTTCTTTATGTTTGCCCTTTTCTAAAATCAAGTCGAGCAAGCGAGCATCTCCTTTTATCACTTGAGGATTTCCATATACTACTTCTATCACCAAGTCAGATTGCTTCGCAGCTGTTTTATCCAAAAATGCAAGCCCCTTTCGATATTGCTCAGTCAAGCTTTCATACTCGAAAGCATCAGAATAAATATAGTCAGAAACAACAACTATGTCTTCTGTCTTGTCTAAAAATGTTTTTATTTCTTCTGCCACCCGAAGATAAGCCGTCTCATCTACGGTTCCCTCCTTTGAAAACATCTCATTGGATAGCAGTGCAGTGAGACTGTCCAATAAAAAACTCCCTGAAAAGTCTGCTGAAATCAATCCTATCCCTCGATCGATTTCAAGGGTTTCAAAGCCCCAACCTTCTCGTTCTTTTTGGTGTCGAAGAATTCGAACATGGTCTTCTTGGTCAGTCGGTTCCATGGTTGCTACATAATATAAAGGTTTTCCCACAGTCCTTTGCAAGGTTGCGAGCCGTTGAGCAAAATATGACTTTCCATTTTTACAGCCACCACTAAGGAAAATACGCACAAAATCCTCCTACCTGAAAAAGAAGACTCCCCTCTGGCATCATTGCCTGATTGGAGCCATCATCCCTATTTTCAAACTGAATTTTATTGATTCAGACTAGCGTCTGTTTCCGTTATCGACTTTCCAACCCTACATATTCTCTCATCTCGGATACGCTTTTATATGCTGGTCTAATGATTTTGCCCGAGTTGATCAATTCTTCAATTCGGTGAGCACTCCACCCTGAAATTCTAGCAATCGCAAAGATTGGGGTATATAATTCTAAAGGCAAATCCAACATGCTATAAACAAATCCGCTGTAAAAGTCAATATTTGCACTGACACCCTTATAGATTTTTCGTTCCTCCGAAATAAGCTGCGATGCAATTCTCTCTACCATAGCATATAGTAAATACTCTTCTGTTCTTCCTTTTTCTTCCGATAAACTCTTTACAAACCGCTTAAATATGTTTGCTCTAGGGTCCGATAGCGAGTATACCGCGTGTCCCATTCCGTAGATTAAACCAGCCTTATCAAAGGCTTTCTTGTGAAGCAAGTCCTTTAAATACGCTGTCACTTTCGTTTCATCCGTCCAATCGGAAACGTTTTTTTTCAAATCATCAAACATCTGAACCACTTTGATATTGGCGCCTCCATGTTTTGGACCTTTCAAAGAGCCCAAAGAAGCAGATACCGCAGAATACGTGTCGGTACCAGATGAAGAAACCACATGGGTTGTGAAAGTCGAATTATTTCCACCGCCATGCTCTGCATGAAGGACCAACGCAACATCCAAAATGTGTGCTTCAAGTTCACTGTACTTAGAATCGGGTCTCAGCATATGCAGGATGTTCTCTGCCGTTGAAAGTTCAGGCTTGGGTGTATGAATAAAAAGACTATCCCCTTCAAAAAAGTGGCGATACGTCTGATATCCGTATACCCCAAGTAAAGGAAACACCGAAATCAAAAGAAGTGATTGTCTCAATACATTTGGAATCGAGATATCGTTTGCTTTCCCATCATAGGCATGAAGCGTCAGGACACTTCTCGCTAAAGTGTTCATCATATCTGAGGTTGGTGCTTTCATAATAATATCTCTTGCAAAGTTTGTAGGCAAAGTACGATATTGCGCCAAAAGTTCACAAAAATCGGTTAATTCATTTTTTGTAGGTAATGACCCAAAAATTAAAAGGTAGGTTGCTTCTTCGAATCCAAATCGCTTTTCCTCAATAAATCCATCTACAAAAGTTTCTACATCAATGCCTCGATAAAATAGCTTTCCTTCACATGGTACTTTTTCGTCATTGATAAAATCAAATGCTTTGATTTCAGAAATTTCAGTAAGGCCTGTCAACACGCCATTTCCATTTAAATCTCGTAAACCACGGTTTACTTTATATTTTCGATAGAGTTCTGGATCAATAGCGCTATTTGAAAGACATAGCGCAGTTAACTTCTCTATTTCTGGTGTGATATCTGAATATTTATGATCAAATCGACTGACTAAATGCTCCATTCTGATTCCCCTTTCCAATTTGCCAAATATTTTGCCAATACACTTCTTGCTTTTCGATACAATTGGTTAAGTATATCACAAGGAACTTACCTAAACAAGCCAAAAAACCCCATCTTAAACTCAAACAAACTCCATCAATTTTTTCCGGTCCAAAATTTTGATACCTTTCCTGGAAACACTTAAAATCCCCTCGTTAGAGAAGTATTTTAGCATTCTAGAAATCACTTCTCTGGCACTTCCCATATGACCTGCAATCTGCTCATGAGTCAACGTAATCATATCCCCACTTTCCAAATTGGATTGTTCAATTAAAAACATTGCCAATCTGCGATCCAGTTTCATAAATAAAATTTGCTCCATCACCCACATCGCTTCAGAAAAACGCATGGAGATTAAATCGGTCATAAAGTTACCGACTGCTTGATTTTCTTTGGAAATCTTATCATAAGTTGCAGAATTAATCACAAATAGTTCCGTCGGACCGTCTGCATCCACATAGATATCGAAGGATATATTTCTCATAATACACGATGCAGAAAGCAAACACACATCATGGTCCAGCAACCGATAGAGCGTAACCTCTTTCCCTTCTTCTGACAGAAGATATACTCTTGCTCTCCCCGATTTTACAGCAATTACTCCAGTACAGTCTTCATATCCCCCATGGATGTTTTGACCACTTTCGTATGAATTTAGAATTGTGTGCGCTTCAATCGTTCTTTTTTCTGATTCTGTTAATTTATCCCAAAACGGAAGGTATTCTCCGATTAGTTTTTGTTGTTCTGATTGTTCCATTCTCTGCACCTCCTTTTCAAATCGAGTACCAATTTCTCAGTACTCGTATATTTTACCTTTATATTGAAATCTTCTCCAGTTCTTTTTTCGAAAAACGGATTGTAATTCCCTAAAAAAAGTGACCCCGCAAGATTCAGAATCTTGTAATCAACCCTTTCTGATAAAGAATAAACTAACAAAGCTTTCTTCCCAGTATAGCGTATTATTTCCCTTCTGTACTTGTTTTTGAAAATAATTCCATAAGAATTCGAAAAAAAAGTTTGAAATCCACCATCAGAGGAATAATTCCAGTGACTTTATCACTGAGGTTTTATCGATAACATGTTAATATGGTTGCATAATCGTTATATTAATAACAATCTTTGCAAGAAGAAATCACATTTTGTTATTTTAATTCGTATGACTGATGTAAATCAGCCGAACCAATTTTTTATTTATAGGAGTGAGATACAATGAGTAAAAAGGTTTTGATTATCGGAGGTGTCGCTGGCGGCGCTACCACTGCAGCCAGGCTCAGAAGGTTAGATGAGTCTTTAGATATCATCATGTTTGAAAGAGGGGAGTACATCTCCTATGCCAACTGTGGTCTACCATACCACATAGGAAATGTCATCAAAGAGAGAGAGGCCCTATTACTGCAAACACCAGAAGCCATGAAAGCAAAGTTCAATGTAGATGTAAGAACCAACAACGAAGTACTTTCTATCGATCGTGAAAACAAAAAAGTTAGAGTAAGAAAAGTAAAAACCGGCGAAGAATACGAAGAATCCTATGATACGTTAGTAATTTCAACTGGTTCTTCTCCTTTAAAACCTCCTATTCCAGGTATTGATGGTCCTGGAATCTTTACCTTATGGACGGTACCGGATACAGATGTGATAAAAAAATACGTTTCCGAAAAACGCCCAAAAAGAGCAGCTGTCATTGGGGGTGGATTTATAGGGCTTGAAATGGCAGAAAATCTACACACAGCTGGATGCGAAGTTACAGTAATTGAAATGATGAATCAGGTTATGGCTCCTGTAGACTTTGAAATGGCACAAATGGTTCACGAAAACATGAAGATGAATCGTGTTCACTTGGAATTAAATAATGGGGTAAAACAGTTTGAAAACCAAAATGGAGTAACAAAAATAACACTCCAGGACGGAAACATCATCGAAGCTGACTTAGTGATTCTTTCCATTGGTATTAAAGCCAACAGTGTACTGGCAAAGGAATGTGGGCTTGATTTAAATGCCAAAGGTGGTATTTTGGTCAACGATTATCTAAAAACATCCGACCCAAGCATCTATGCCGTAGGAGATGTAATCGAAGTTGATGAATTTGTGTCAAAAACCAAGACCATGATTCCTCTTGCGGGCCCTGCAAATAAGCAAGGAAGAATTTGTGCAAATAACATTGCAAAAGAATCTGGTGTGATGGCTGGAGATCTTGAAAAATATAAGGGAACACAAGGAACTTCTATTGCTCAGGTATTTGACTTGTCAGTCGCTGCAACTGGAATCAACGAAAAATCTTTGAATGCAAAAGGCAAAGAACTGAATAAGGATTACTTCATCGCATTGATCAATCAAAAGTCGCATGCAGGATACTATCCTGGTGCAACACCATTGACTTTGAAAATGATTTTTGATCAAAACGGCAAAATATTTGGAGCACAGATTGTTGGTCAAGAAGGCGTTGACAAACGAATCGACACCATTGCAAGTACCATGAGACTCGGTGGCACTATTTATGATTTGCAAGAGCTAGAACTGGCTTATGCACCTCCATTCTCCTCTGCAAAAGATCCAGTCAATATGCTTGGATTTGTTGCAGACAATATACTAAGTGGTCTAACTTCATTTATATACTGGCAAGAAATTGATGCGCTTGAGAAGTCTGGCAAAGAGGATTACATCATTTTAGATATCACGGAAGAAATGGAACGAATGGCATTCCGAATTCCTCACTCATATCATATCCCCATTGGCGAGCTGCGAAGCAGGATGGATGAGCTAGATAAGGACAAACTAATTATTCCATATTGTGCAATTGGTGTTCGATCTTACAATGCAGCTAGAATTCTTGCAAACAATGGATTTGAGAAGGTCAAAGTCCTTGCTGGAGGAACCAGTTTTTATAAATCCATGTACCATGAACGTTATATGGGCACATTCCGAAATGATGCCCCACTTTCAGAAGAAATAACAGAAAGCAGTACTGACTCATCAGTGGTCAATATCGATACTTCGAAAATTGTTGCAAAGCAGAAGTTGGATTGTAGCGGTCTACAGTGCCCTGGCCCTATTATGCGAGTATTCCAAACAATTCAGGATATGGCAGATGGGGAGATACTACAAGTGTCTGCTACCGATATGGGCTTTGCAAGGGACATTGAGGCTTGGTGTAAACGTATGGGAAATAAACTCCTTAAGGTGGAACGAGAGGGGAAAGAAAACATCGTTTATATCCAAAAGGGCAGCGGTGTTTATATCCCAGAATCAGGAACAGCCGCCACATTAGTTCCTGGTGGTCACGGTGCTCTACCGCAAGGAAAAACCATGATTGTATTCAGCGGCGATCTTGACAAAGTCCTTGCTTCCTTTATCATCGCAAATGGCGCGGCAGCTATGGGACGACCCGTCACCATGTTCTTTACCTTCTGGGGTTTGAATGCGCTCAGAAAGCAAGAAAAACAGAACGTAAAAAAATCATTTATCGATGGCATGTTTGGTGCAATGATGCCACGAGGAACTTCAAAGCTCAAACTATCCAATATGAATATGGCTGGAATGGGAACCGCGATGATGAAAAAAGTTATGAAGGATAAAAATATCGATTCCTTAGAAGATTTGATGAAACAGGCTATGTTCAACGGTGTTAAAATTGTAGCTTGTACCATGTCCATGGACGTAATGGGAATTACAAAAGAAGAGCTTATTGATGGCATTGAATACGCAGGGGTTGCATCCTATTTAGGAGATGCCGAAGAATCCAACGTAAACCTCTTTATCTAAAGAAAAACATTTCACACACAAATCTCACTCCAATCAGTTAAATACATGAAAAAAGCGTGTCTCTGCAATGCAAATCACGCTTTTTTCAATTTCTTTTACGCGAAAACCTTCATTAAATTTGCCATCTCAATTGCAGCCATTGCAGAATCAAACCCCTTATTTCCAGCTTTTGTACCAGCCCTCTCGATTGCCTGTTCAATGGTTTCTGTGGTCACAACTCCAAAGATGACTGGAATCTCTCCATCCAGATTGACCTGTGCTATCCCTTTTGATACTTCTGCACAAACCAAATCATAATGGGAGGTAGCGCCTCGAATGATGGTTCCAAGACAAATGATGGCATCGTATCGTCCACTTTTCACCATTTTTTTTGCCACGAGTGGCAATTCATAAGCACCTGGAGCCCAAGCCAAATCTACATCCTCTTCTCTTACCCCGTGACGTATCAAACCATCCTTTGCACCATCAATAAGCTTAGAAACAATAAATTCATTAAATCTTGCAGCGACAATACCAACTTTTAGCCCCTGTGCAACCAAATCTCCATGTATCAAGTTCATATTTCTCTTTTCAAATTACTTTTAATCATTCTACTTCTCCTTTTTACTTGTTCTTCCTTGCCTTACCTTATTTACCTAACCTATTTTTTTATTTATTGTGCTTGTAAATCCTTGCATTCATAGGATAGCATATGTTCCATCTTATTTTTTTTTGCCATTAAATACGCTGAATTTTCCTGTTTTAGTTCCATTTGAATAGGAACTCGCTCAGTGATTTGAATTCCGTAGCCTTCCAATCCTTTGATTTTTTTAGGGTTGTTTGTCATCAGTCGCATTTGTGTTACCCCAATATCCTTTAAGATTTGGGCACCAATTCCATACTCTCTCAAATCCTCTTCAAAGCCTAGCGCTAGGTTTGCATCTACCGTATCTAGCCCCTGATCTTGCAGCGCATAAGCCTTTAATTTGTTCAGCAATCCAATACCTCTCCCTTCTTGATGCATGTAAAGCAATATGCCTGCTCCTTCAGCTCCAATCATTTTCATGGCCGCTTCGTACTGCTGCCCGCAGTCACAGCGTAGCGACCCCAACGCATCGCCCGTTAGGCATTCAGAGTGAACGCGAACCAAGGTGGGTTGGTTTTTATCGATGTCTCCCATTGTAAGTGCAACATGTTGTTCTCCATTCAGCAAGTTTTCATAGCCTCGAATTCGAAAAAAACCATACTTTGTAGGAAAATCTGCTTCTGCTACACAGCGTACCAGTTTTTCTCTTTCTCTTCGGTATGTAATCAAATCAGCTATGGTAATCACATGCAATCCGTGAATCTTTGCGAATTCAAGAAGTTGAGGCGTTCTAGCCATCGTACCATCTTCATGCAGAATCTCACAAATTACGCCTGCCGGCTTAAATCCAGCTAATCTTGCCAAGTCCACTGCAGCTTCCGTGTGCCCAGTACGAGTTAACACGCCTCCGTCTTTGGCTCTCAACGGGAAAATATGTCCTGGCCTTCTGAAATTCAGTGGCTCTGATGCTGGATTGATTAATTCCAAAATCGTCGTCGCACGTTCTACCGCAGAAATCCCCGTATCCGTTGAGTCATGATCTACAGATACCGTAAATCCCGTTTCGTGGTTGTCCGTATTGTTTTCAACCATTTGGTTCAGTTGCAGGCGATCCAATGCATCTCCCGTCATCGGCATGCAAACCAGTCCTCTTCCATATTTCACCATAAAATTTATGGCTTCCGTTGTAGCTAGCTCTGCTGCCATGATGAGATCCCCTTCATTTTCCCGGTCCTCATCATCCACAGCCACAACCATCTTTCCTTGTTTGATTGCATCCAACGCATCTTCAATTGAACTAAAATGACCCATTTTTTTCTCCTTTCAAATCACAACAGCTTTATTCTCATAAAACGATTTCTTAAAAAAATCCATTTTCTAATAAATATTGTTTTGATATGGACCGGTTATGATCTCTTCTTACTCTCTTTATAGGTTTCGTATTGACACCAATTCCACATTGATATTCAAGAAGGCGCTCCACATATTTCCCAACCATATCGCATTCCAAATTCACCCTTGAACCCAGTTTTCTTGTAAGCAATGTGGTCTGCATCCCCGTATGAGGAATCACGGATACTTGAAATCCATCGGCATAAACTTTTGCCACAGTTAGGCTAGTCCCATCGATGGCAACCGAACCCTTTTCTACCATATACCGAAGAAGGGCATCCTCTGTTTCAATGGTGATCCAAACTGCATTTCCAATTTTTTGATATTCAACAACCGTGCCAGTTCCGTCAATATGACCGCTTACCATATGTCCTCCAAATCTTCGATTCAAGGTCATTGCCCTCTCAAGATTTACTTGATCTCCTGAAGAAAGACTCCCTAAATTGGATCGTTCTAATGTCTCGCCCATCACATCGGCAATATACCAACCCGAGTCCATCTTTGACACCGTAAGGCACACTCCGTTTGTCCCAATACTATCTCCAATTTTAGTTTCTTCTAAAACAAGTTCCCCGCAGATCTTGATTTGTCCACTTTGGCCTTGATGTTTCATCCACAGAACCGTACCAATCTCTTCTATAATTCCTGTAAACAATTGTCTCTCCTTTCTGCCATTTATGCCTCGTAGCTTATCCTATTGTGGATACGCCACAATTTTCAAATCACTGCCAACGGTTTGAACTGCGTGAAACGAAAACAGCGGAGCTTCCGATAGATTCGTCACGCCATCTCCCCCCACATATGAATTGGCGCGTGTTCCACCAATCATCTTTGGTGCAATATACAAAACCACTTTATTTACGACCCCCTCTAAATATGCGGATTCGTTTAGAATCGAACCACCTTCAAGCAAGATACTATCGATTCCACATTCCCCCAATTTTATAAGTGCTTCACGAATACTTAGTTTTCCGCTTACATCTTCACATCCAATCACCCTTGCTCCTTTTTTGCAAAGCCAGTCTACTCGATCTTTTGGTGCACAAATACTGCATAGAAAAATCGGTGAAATTGTCGCTTTTTTTTGCATGCCTTGATTGTCAACAGCAACACTGTCTGGAAAAGTAATTGTTTCGTATGTAGCTCTTGCTTGCAATACATGGCTTATCATAGGAGTTCTTAACTGTGGATCTATGACAATCGGAATTGGATTTCTTCCTCCCTCTATCCTGCATGTTAGCTTGGGATTGTCCTTGACAATGGTATTCACCCCTACCATAATCCCCATATATTGATTTCGTAATTGATGCGCATCTCGTCTCGCTTCTTCACAGGTAATCCATTGTCCTTTTCCATTGCGATCGCTAATCTTTCCATCCATGCTCATGCCACCTTTCGCAATCAAAAAAGGGGTTTTATATTTTATAAAATGAAAAAACACTTCATTGAGTAGCATGCATTCTTCTGCGCAAACACCTACTGTTACCTCTATTCCGGCATCTTTTAATGTCCTGACACCTTTCCCCGAAACCAAGGGATTTGGATCTAAGGTTCCTATCACAACGCGTTTTATCTTTTTTCTCAAGATAAATTCAACGCAAGGCGGCGTTTTTCCATAATGAGAACACGGCTCCAGATTCACATATAAGGTTCCCCCGTCTACTGGTTCTGTAGACTGATTCACTGCGTTCACCTCAGCATGTGATCCTCCAAAGTATTCATGATAGCCTTCCCCGATGATTCGCTCTTGTTGTACCAGAACCGCACCAACAAGTGGATTTGGATTGACAAATCCGATTCCCCTTTCTGCCAGTTCAAGAGCTCTCATCATGTACCTCTGATCTTTTTTATCCTTTTTCCGCATACATTCCTCCTGCATTTTCTCACCAATAAAAATAACCCCGAAAAACTTCAGGGTTATAGAACATACACTGGTGCATAAAAAAACTCTGAAATATATAAAATATTTCAGAGCAAAATATAATTCTATGCCATGCATATCAATTTTCTTCTTTCATCCAGACTATACTGTCGGCCTCGGAATCACACCGAGTCATGCCTTTCGGCTCGTGGGCTATACCACCGGTGGGGAATCACACCCCGCCCTGAAGAATAATATGAAATTGTGGTTATCTTAACATGGTTTTTTTTCTCTGTCAAGGGATTATTCTATCGGGTTTTGCCTCTCTGGTTGCACCTGATCCATCATCCCTTGATTTCCTTTTGCTTCCAAGTCAGAAACTTTTTGAGTTAACTTTTTCACTTCATTTTCCAAAATACTATTTTGTTTGGTCAGACTTTTTATTTTTGATTGAAGCTTAATCCACCGAATCAAACTAAGAAGCATTACCACCAATGCTCCTATGATCGCCGAAATTAAGATGACAAGTGCTTGCGAAACCGAAAGTTCAAAGGTCAAAAAGCTAATATCTACAGCTCCTGCATTTTGCAACGCAAAAATTGCTACCAGTAGGGCAAAAATCAAAGCTAGTACAAATTTCCAATCCATTTTTTCCTCCATTTCCGCCAAGAAAAGTTACAAGAAGAAATCTTCTCACTTTTCCTCCCAAATTGATACTTGCGAGTATCTCTCCAATGATTTGTTTGATATAATAATATCATTATACCTAGAATCCCTTGCAAGGAGCAAGGATTTATTTCGAAGAAAGGAAACGTACGAAGTATTTCATACGTTATGATAGCACATGGATTCACTTATTGCAAAAAATCAAGTCATCGAAGCAGGTCATCGATTGGTTCATTCTGGTCTCATTGCCCGAACATGGGGAAATGTTAGTTGCAGAATCAACAATCATCAATTTGCCATCACTCCAAGCGGTAGAGATTATATGAGCCTAACCCCCGATGATATTGTTGTTGTTCAAATAGATACTTTACTGCACGAAGGGCATATCAAGCCTTCCTCCGAAAAAGGAATTCATGCGGCAGTCTATCAGCTTCATCCAAATATTAATTTTGTAATTCATACCCATCAAGAAAACGGCTCTGCATTATCTGCTTGCGATTTAGATTCTTTTCATCCGTCCGATTCCTATCCAGAATTGGGTGGACTTGTGCCTTATGCAAAATATGCGCTCCCTGGTTCGAAAGCGTTATGTGCAAATGTGACTGCTGCAATGAAGCAATATTCTTCTCTTGCTTTTTTCTTACGGCACCATGGAATTCTTTGTTTTGGGCATGACTACAACGATACCTTTCAAAGAGCAGATGCATTGGAACGTGCATGCGGAGATCAGATACAAAAGCTTGATCCGTTAATTCAAATCGCACCCAGCACTTCGGATGTTTCCAAAAAGGAAGATCATCTCAAGGCATTCTGGGAGTCCTCAAATCAACCAGGTGTAATCCTGTTAAATCAAGACCCTGACGTCCTTCGCTATTCCAACGAGTGTTTCAGATTAAAACCGCTGCTAGATGACTTTGCTCAGATTATCGGCGTGAGCATTAGGTGCATTTCTGATTCTCCAGCTCAAATGATTCAAGAGCTACAGCATCAATCCGCCGTATTGATCAAAGGTCTGGGAGCAGTCTGTTACGGTATCCATAAAGAAGATGCCGAAGCAGTCCGCATGATTCTCCGAAAAAATTGCAAAGCTTATTATGCTGCAAAGGCTTCAGGAAAAATTCACTATATTCCAGTTTGGGAAAGCTTTTTGATGCGTCAGTTTTATCTGAAAAAATACTCACAAATGGCAAAGAAGAATAAATAGGAGGACAACAATGAAAGATTGGGTTAAATCAGAATTATTCCTTTTAGCAGAAGATCAATATCGCAGCTTTCACCAAAAATTAGTTCCTGGTGATCATAATATTTTAGGTATCAGGCTTCCCAAATTGCGAAAGTTAGCAAAAGACCTTGTAAAAAAAGATTGGAAGCGTTATCTCAATGAAGTTGATGACGAGTACTATGAAGAAGTATTGCTCCAAGGTCTTTTGATCGGATATGGAACACTCGATCCAAAGGAAAGGCTGGAATATATTTCTTGGTTTGTTCCTAAAATAGACAATTGGGCGGTATGTGATACATTTTGCACTAGTCTAAAATTCACCAACAAAAATCAACAATTCGTTTGGGATTTTATGCAACCTTACCTTGAATCAGATGAAGAGTACCAGATTCGTTTTGCCGTGGTTATGATGCTTGCTTATTATATCAACGAATCCTATATCGATGCAGTACTTGAAAGTTTGGACCAAGTGAATCATGACGGTTATTACGTTAAAATGGCAGTTGCCTGGGCACTATCAGTTTGCTTTGTTAAGTTTCCAGATAAAACAATGTCCTATTTCAATTCTTGCAATTTGGACAATTTCACGTTTAACAAATCTCTTCAAAAAATAGTAGAATCCTATCGGGTGAATCAAGAAACCAAACAAATGATTCGCCAAATGAAAAGACCAAAAAAATCTTCTTGACCTTATACTAACAATAACCTTTATACTAATAATTGGAAGACAATTATGGAATCAGAATCTGGTTATTTTGCGAATATAGGAATAACCACCTTGTTGGTAAGGAGGGAAATAGAATGAATCGTAAGGTAAAGATTGCCCAATACGGTTGCGGCAAGATGAGTGCGTACTTAATGCGTTATGCCATCGAAAAGGGTGGTGAACTGGTTGCAGCATTTGATATGAATCCCGAAGTCATAGGAAAAGATATCGGGGAAATAATGAAAAGCGTATCTGTTGGTGTGAAAATTTCAAGTGCCAAAGATGCCGAAATCGTTCTTAAGCAAGCAATGCCAGATGTTTGCGTAATCGCCACCAGAAGCACCATGGCAGAACTAAAAGAGATTTTTTCCATTTGTGCAAAACTTGGCATTCATGGAATTGCCACTTGCGAAGAATCCCTCTATCCATGGAATTCTTCACCTGATATTACAAAAGAATTGGATCAGCTTGCAAAAGCCAGTGGATGTACGCTATGTGGTAGTGGCTATCCTGATCTTTTTTGGGGCACCATGGTGACCAATCTTGCAGGTTCTTCTGCACATATCACAAAAATCAAAGGTAGTAGTAGCTATAATGTTGAAGACTATGGGATTGCACTGGCCAAAGGTCATGGTGCAGGCCTTACTTTAGATGAATTCCATCGAGAAATTGGTGCTTATAACCATCTTTCCTCTGATGAAATCAAAACACTAGTAGAAAAAGGGGATTATATCCCTTCATATATGTGGAATCAAAACGGATGGCTGTGCAGTAAGTTAGGACTTACTATTCAATCTCAAACTCAGCAATGCGTTCCGCACACATGTGCCGAGGATCTTCACTCCTCCACTTTGGGGATGACCATTAAAGCGGGGGATGCAACTGGGATGTCTGCCATTGTTACTACAACAACAGCAGAAGGGATTACTTTAGAAACAGAGTGTATCGGAAAAGTTTATACAAAGGATGAGTTTGACAAAAATCAGTGGACCATATACGGCGAACCAGAAACCACCGTGACCGTTGAAAAACCTTCTACCGTAGAATTAACCTGTGCCACTATCATAGGTAGAATCCCACAACTCATCGATGCACCTGCTGGTTTCGTGACCACCGATCGATTTCCAGACCATTCTTATTTGGTAAAACCAATGAATGAATATGTAAAGAGCAAATAAGACCTCACTATATATTTCGCTTGTCCGCAAAAGCCACCCCTGCAGGGTGGCTTTTGCACTATTCTCTATATTGACTTTTTAATAGTTTGATCTCTTTGCCATACCCCTCCACTTCGTTTGGCGTCTCCAAGTAGAAAGGCAAATGCTTCAGTTTCGGGTGATTGATAATTCTTGTGATTCCTTCTAGTCCTAAAGAACCTTCTCCGATTTTTTCATGTCGGTCCTTATGGCTTTCAAATGGGTTTTTGCTGTCATTGAGATGAATCGCATGTAATCGCGTTAGCCCTACAATTCGATCAAACTCCTCAATCACATGATCTAGGTTTGTAATGATATCATATCCGGCATCATACACATGACACGTATCCATGCATACCCCCAGTTTATCATTTAATTTGACCAAATCAATAATTTGTCGTAGTTCTTCAAAGCGGCTTCCAACTTCACTTCCTTTTCCCGCCATGGTCTCTAGCAAAACAGTGGTTGTCTGATTTACACTTAGAATCCGATTTAATGTGTCTGCAATCATTTGAATGCCAGCTTCCATCCCTTGTCCCACGTGACTACCAGGATGAAAATTATAGAAATTCCCAGGGAGGTACTCCATTCTTTCCAAATCATCTACCAGCACTTCAAATGCAAATTCCCGTGTTCGATTGTCTGCCGAACACGGATTCAAGGTGTATGGGGCATGGGCAAGCAACGTTCCTATTCCTTGTTTTTCTTTTAATTCCAAAAACTTATCAATGTCTTTTTTATCTATGGCTTTTGCTTTGCTTCCCCTTGGATTACGCGTAAAAAACTGAAAGGTATTCGCTTCAATAGAAAGTGCTTCCCTTCCCATATGATAAAATCCTTTTGAGGATGATAAATGACATCCGATTCTTAACATTCTGTTTCTCCTTATATTCTATTGACCCAGTAGATTCCTTGACATTCTAATATAGTTAAGCACCCCAAGGCATCTGAGGCGACCCCAATAAGTTAGACTTTATAGCGTAGTAGTTTTAAGCTGCTACGCTATCTCTTATGCAGCAGATAGGCTAAGCCTGTATTCTACAGGACTCATCCATCCTAGCTTCTCCTTAATCCTCTGCTCGTTGTAGTATTTAATATACTTCTCTATGGCATCTTTGAGTTCTTCATAGCTGCAGTAAACCACCCCATAATACATTTCCTGCTTCAAAATTCCGAAGAAGTTTTCGATAGGTGAATTATCTATGCAGTTTCCTTTACGTGACATACTCTGAAATATCCTATTCGCTTTTAGCGCGTGTCCATATGCCTTCATCTGGTATGCCCAGCCTTGATCAGAGTGAAAAGTTCTTCTGTATTTACAGTCCGAGGTGACTTCTATCGCCTCACTTAAAGCGTTCATCACATTCTCGCTTGATGGTCTTTGAGAAATACCATAGCTTAGGATTTCTCTATTGCATAAATCCATAAATGGATCCAGATAGAGTTTCTTGATATTCATTTTCCCTTTTTCATCAACTTCATAGTACTTGAATTCGGTTGTGTCTGTAGTAACCTTTTGGTGGGGAATACTAGTATCAAAACGTCTGTTAATTCTGTTAGATGCAATCTTTCCTACTTTACCTTTGTAGGAGCTGTATTTACGACTTTTGCGTGTAAAAGAGGTCACCTGAAGATTAAGCTTTTGTACAATCCGCTGAACTTTCTTCTTGTTGATAATCATTCCTTGCTTTCTCAGTTCCCCATGAATTCTACGATAGCCAAAATCTTTATGCTCCTTACGCAGTTCCAAAATCGTTTGTTCTAATTTCTGGCTTGGATTTTCTCTTTCAAAACGCTTCTGCCAATACATATATGTTGCTTTGGGGAAACATGTAATTGCGAGAATCTCTTTTAACTTGAAGGATCCTCGGAGGCTGTGGATGATTCTCGCTTTTTGTTCAGAGCTGTTTCCTCTAAACGCAGCCTCCTCAGTTCTTTTAAATACGCGTTTTCAATCCTTAATTTTAAGAGTTCATCTTCAAGCTGTTTTACATACTCAGCGTTATTATCGCTGGATTCAGTAGTAGGTGTACTATCTTTTGGTTTATCCACTTCGCTTCGCCGTCCCTTCTGTTTGGGTTTTAGCGCATCAGGTCCTGCAGTTCGATAGTCATTTACCCACGTGCTAATTAGAGATGGATTATTCATCTCCACCAACAATGCCAGTTCCTGATAAGAAACCTCTGTAGTTAGATACAACTCTACCACATGAAGCTTAAAATCAAAAGAGTAAGCTTGCTTTTTTCGTTTTCTCATTAATCCATCAGGTCCAAACTCATTGTATGCAGATACCCATTTTCGTAAGTCCCTTGTAGAAGGTATGTTATGTTTTTGCGATAGGAAAAGGAATCCCCCCTTTCCAGACAAATATTCCTGCACAGCCTTCATCTTAAATTCATAACCATATTTTGCCATGTAAAAACCGACCTCCCATCAGTTAGAGTTCTGGTCTAACTTTTGGGGGTCGGTTCAATCTCCTGGGGTGCTTTCTTTTCTGATTCGACCTGAGGATTCTTTCTATTGAGCCCGAGGCTTTCCATGAACTCCTCGCAATGTTTTTCCCGGTTTTTGCTTCATTGCATTCATTACAAACTCAATTGGGTGCTGGGTACGTTCTGCCGTCTCCTCCGGAGAAAGTCCTTGTTCTAAAAAACGAAGAACAACACCAATCATGCTTTCACCAACCTCAATCATATGATGATCTGGATCAAACAAACGAACCACTTTTTGCCCCCAAGCACATTCCTTTACTTCATGTGCCAGTTCCACTTCAAAACAGCTTAATCGATTCACAAAATCTTCAAAGTGTTTTTCTTCAAAATATAATTCGAAACTTCTGCTTCCAAAAGAAATGGATTGTTCTTCTCCAATAAATCGTTTCCAAGAGTCCTCTGTCTGCAATGAAAAAGATTCTTCAAAAACAACGTTCTCTCCAAAATCCATGGTGATTTTCTGTCCTAGCACGTCTTCATAAAATTTTTTAGAACGCTCCATGTCTTTCACAACCAATAAAGAACATTTAAACTTCAAATATTCCACCCCTTTTATATCTTTCATCAAATGGTAAATCATGATTACTTCTATGCCTTTCGATATTTTATCATTGATTAGATACAGATTCAATCCATATCCACAGGCAGGAAAGGGGTTTTTAGAAATAAAATCATCTTCACATTCATAAAACATGCAAATGATTTTTTGTTGTTATAAAAAAATGGCATAAGTCCCAGATTACTCGGACATTAGGTTAAAGAGTACTTGTGCCATTTCTGCCCGTGTTGTGGTACTTTTTGGATTAATCATGCCACCATTTCCACTGATTATTCCTGATTGTACCAACTCTGCTATCGCATTTTTTGCCCAGCTTGATACTTGATCGCAATCAGCGTAGCTTGCAAGGGAGTTTTCCGAACCTCCTTGCGGCAATTGCCCCATGACATTCAATACATTATAAAGAATTGTACACATTTCCTGACGAGTAATTGATTGGTTCGGTGCAAATTTGTTGTTTCCTATTCCATCCGTAATTGCGAGCTCCTTAGCAGCCGCTAAATAGTCGGTGTAATACGTATTACCTGCATCAACAAAATTATCTTTTGGATTGGAAGTAGGGGAAATATCATAGGCCCTCATTAGAAGTACAAGGAAGTCAGCGCGTGTCACATATGATTTCGGATTGAAATTGCCATTTCCGGTGCCTGTTGAGATGCCTCTTGCACTGATAAAAGCCACAGCTTTACCATACCATGCATTAGAAGCAACATCATCAAAAACGACTGGGTGATACGCAACAGCATAGTCACTAAAGTGAGTGACATCAAATTCAACTGTTTTTGTTTCCGCATTGTAGTGTCCATTTGGTATACTAACAGCTTTTCCTGAACCATCTATGTACCAGACAACGAGACTTTCTGTATTTGCCAGTTCTTCCTCTGTTGGTTCGTATGGAACAGCTACAGATACCGAACCATTTGGATTGTTCCAATCAGTCTGTTCTCCATCTACAGATAGGGTAAGTCGTATGAGCGGTTTATCCCCAATAGCATCTTTGATATCCTGGGATAAATTGCTCTTATCCCCTAGCCCAATGGCTATCTCCACATTGCTTCCATTAACCCCCTCAACACCTTCCAACATATTAGACGGCGCTGAAATGCTACCGATTTCAGTATTCATTGTCAACCGCCCCTGACCCGCTGCAACTGAAAGATTTTCTCTGGAAATTCCTACAGAATATGTGTCCACCTCTTCCGTCGCAGGAACTGTAATAACCATTCCCTTTCGATCAAAGGGCTCATTTCCCAAGCCAACGGTGGCAATTCTTTTATTGATATCCACATTCATAGAAAGAGACTTTTCGGATCCGTCTTCCTCCTGTACCTCCGCCTGATATGTTTTTGCAGCCACAGAAGCGCTACCGCTTCCACCGCTACTATGATTTGTGGTAGCTTCCTGCACCGCTGTAATAGATAGTTTGTCAGAGTTCAGCGGACTCGCGCCGGTCAACTCATTTCCAGCAATCGTAACGGTTAAATTGGTAATGTTCGAATCAAAATCCGTACCATCGAAGGATAAAGACAACGCACATTCTGTTGTACTGATTGCTTGCGCGGTTGTAATAATAAGCCCGGAAGGCGCGTTATTAAGTGTAAAATTAGCAACATCTAAGGTTGCATCTGCAAAAGTATCTGTCTGCAAGCCCAAAGTTAACGTACGACCATTCAAATTTGTTTCCGTCAACACCTGATCTGACCCGATATGGGTCTCATTGACTCCCTCAATTTCTAGAGAATCTAACGTAATTGCCTGCCCTCCCTGCAATGCGGAAGCTGCTATCATAACCCCAAAATTGCTGATGTTTGTGTCAAAATCGGTTCCATCAAATGCCAAATTAATCACGCATTGGGTCGCACTTATACGCTGAACTCCTGAGATACTAAGGCCAGCCGGTGCATTTTGCAAGGAAAATTGACTGGCAGTCATATCGTTTTTCAGGGAATCCAGATTAACATGTGCTGTCAGCTGTACCCCGTTTAGATTATTCTCGTTCAGTACTCGATCCGCTTCCAGCGAAGCATCGATTCGGGTAGCAATAACTGCGGCAGTCGTTGTACCATTGCCCAGTTGACCCCACGCATTTCCTCCCCAGTCCCATACGCTGCCATCACTTTTTATTGCCACCATTTGATTATAACCACCAGCAATATTTGCCACGCTGTTCAAACTCGATACCTTCCCAGGGATCAGACTATTTCCCCCGCTTGACCCGTTACCCAGTTGGCCGTCCACATTCTTTCCCCATGCCCAAATGATTCCATTACTATCCAATACCGCTGTATGTTCGTCACTTGCAAAAACAGCCGTAGCAGTTTCCCCAGAAAGGGCTTGAACTTCAGTCGGCGGATTATTGTTTCCGGTTAACCCATTTCCCAGTTGTCCCTGAGAACTGCCTCCCCATACATACACACCTCCCGTAATGGTTCGAGCAATCATATGCTCGGTTCCAATTGCAATTTCTTCAAAAAATATACCGTTTACTCCCTGCACCTGACCAAGGCTTTGATTCGACACAGTGGTATCTCTTCCTAATATTCCATAATCCGTTCTTCCACATGTCCATACCGTACCGTCATCTGCTACAACTGCAGTATGGCGTGTTCCCGTAGAAATGGCTATAATGCTCCTCCCTGCGAGATTATCCAGCGGCACTTCCTGAGGTGTCAATTGATTTGTAGAGTTTCCCAATCCCAATTGCCCCCTATCATTAAGCCCCCAAGACCATAATACTCCCGTATTGTCTAATGCAAAATTATGATAATACCCTGCCGAAACAGCAACGATGGTTTTGCCATTAAAGGCCGAGGACAAAACTGGAGTACTTTTATCCTCAGTCGTCCCATCAGCCAATTGTCCATAGGTATTAGTACCCCAAGACCAAAGCCTTCCAGTGCTGTCTATGGCGGCCACGTGCCATCTTCCAACAGAAATTTCAGTAATGGTAACCGCCTCAGGAAACTGAACCTGAACCGGGACAAGACTGTCCTCCATAGTTCCATTCCCCAATTGACCATATTCACCAACCCCCCAGGCCCACACCGTACCGTCACTTCTCAAAACAGCAGAATAATACATTCCCCCGCCCAGATTTGTTACCATACTCTGTGAAGCGGCATAAACCGGTGTCGGGATAGTCAATACTGCCGTTAAGATTGCAGTAATGAGGAACAACTTTCCGTTCTTCAGGCTTTTCCCTATCTTCTCACTAATTTTCCAAAGCATCATTTCTCTCCTTACAAAAAACTTTACAATTAACGTAATCTTTTTTCCTTTTTTTCTCATTCACAAACTATATGGTACCCACCGCAACATCAATCAGTTCAGAAATAGGGACCTTCAGAACACCATCTCCCCATATGACTGTTTCACCTACCGCTTTTACAGTCTGAAAAACACTTACATCGGCCAATTCAGCAAACCGAGCAGTCTTCAGCTTTTTCTGTAAGTCTACCATAACGCTGCTTCCTGTATCCATCTCAATGACTAATCGATATCCCTCTAGTGGAATCACTGAACGAACCGTTGCCATAACAACACCTCCCATCGTCGAGTCTCCAACCTCGGCACTTTTCATTTTTAAACAATAAAGCCATCTATTATTTAACAAAAAAATCTGCTTTATTTCATCATAAAGCAGATTTCCATTTTTTTCCCCGTTCGAAAGGATAGTTTTATTGTATTATGTAGCGTTGCTTAACCGGTTTACTTTCTAGTACCGCCTATATCAACTGCATCAGGACAACCACAGTGATGCTCAATGCAAAGGCAAACCCAAACAAGCTTCCCACAAGCATAGGCGGCAATATTTGTTCCATAATATAGTTTTTTTCTTTTTCAGAATCCCCTATGCTTCTAGCCACTTCTGTTGAGACCATAAGATTGCCTGGAAATCCAAATATAATTCCAATCCCAACAGCCATCCCCAGTTCTTTCGGCCATTTTACCAATCTTGCTCCAAACCACCCTCCCAGAAGCAGTCCCATCACTGCAAGAACAAGAATCAAAGCAACCGTTGCAAATTCATTTATTAAAATGTGTGGTGTAATTTCATTCATCATAGTAAAAGCATAAAATAGCAATGCCGCCAGGGCAATCCCTAGTGAATTAGACCTCTCTAATATCTTCCCTCTCAAAAGCCCGAAGTGTGATGCTCCTAATCCCAATGCCAAGCACCAGAACAACATATTGATACCGCTATATTTCTCTAGAATAATAGAAATCAATGAAAGAGCAAAAAGTTTTAATAAGATGACAAACTCTGTTTCGTATGCAGCCGGAATGATTGCTTTGTATCGAATGCTAGGATTTTCATCTGTCCCATAAGGAATCCGTCTCTCTTGAGCTTTCTCATCGGTTTCAGAAAGGACCTCACAAGATTCTTCTAACGGTAAAGCTAATTTGATGGAGCGTGCATAGTTTCGAAGAAGATTGACCGCAATTGGCTGACCAACAGGATCTACGAGAGCCATGGCAACGAGGGGAACAACCGCAAAAGCTCCCATTCCAATCGCCTTCAAATGTTCCATGGAAACCAATGCTGCAATTGCACCCCCTCCCGATACAGAGCCTGCACTGGCAAGCATTTTTTGATATCCGAATAAAATACTCCCAATGAAAATTACAGATAGGTTAGAAAACATGACACTAATTAGAGAAACCACTACTGCCCGCCAATATTTCAGATATTCATGTGGCGGTACCAGGGTAGCCATGTGAATCACCAGTAATGGAACCATTAGTTCTCCAAACTTTCCAAGACCAGATATAGTCGGATAATCTTTTGGCATTCCTATCCATGTTAGCGCAAGATACGTGATAAAAGCGACAAACATCATAGGGATTCTAGCTTTTGTTTTGACAGAAACAACGTCTCCAAAAACAAGAATGGAAAAAAGTATGAATGCAGATACCATCATTTCAAACATTATGTCGACTCCTTCTTATGATTCGATCATCCTGGCAAGTTTGCTTCGCCGCTCAATTCCCAATTTCGAAAATACAGTGCGTAGATGAAATTTGACCGTCGCTTCTGTTATATATAACACGGTGGCAATTTCCTTATTGCTCATTCCTTTGGCAGCGAGAGTAGCTACATCCATTTCCCTCTCAGTCAAACCGTAGGGCAACACACCACTTTCTGAACTCAGCCTGATTAATAACTTCCAGTTTTTCCCGATCAATTGTTCATTTTCTATGATTTGTGGCGGCATCTCAATACCGAGTTCCAAAAATGCTGCTTCAATGAGTCCTCCCAATACTGACTTGAATTCCATAAATGGCAGATAGATGCCATCAGGATCTGCTTTTTTCAGTGCTCCCTTTACATATTCAAACGCATCCTCCCGCTGACCATTTTTACAGGATCCCATGGCCGCAATAAGGAGCATATAAATCTCCACCATCAAATAGCCGTCTGCTTCTCTACATTGGTCAATAGTAGCTTTAGCAACGCCTAAAAGTTTGCTATATTGTTTTTCTTGTAAAAGAATTCCGATATAAAAATATCCTAGATAGATTCTGACCCAATCAGGCGCATCGTAATCCACATCATTACTTCTACCCCCTCTTACCGATTCAGGGATCAGTTCCGTTAATCCAAGCCACATATAATAATCAGTCTGCAGCAGTTGAGAAACAAATGAACCAAGTGAATCTTTATCCCCCGCATCCTCTAACCCCTTCATATATTGAGATAAGTCACGATTACTTCCTCTTTTCACGGCAAGTTGTGCCATTATGTTCAAGGTACCCATACTTACTGCCCATTGTGTGCTTCCCTCTGCTAAAAACGCCGCCTGGTGAGACAATTTTTCTGCCTCCGTAAAATTGCCACGATAGAGCGCTGCTTCCGCCTGCAACAATATATCAGCACCATACTTCACTCCGGTTAAGTCAGAAAGCATATCGATTACATTAGAAAGGACTTGGATTTCTCGATCCAGCATTCCAGGTACTTTATGAAAAAAAATCATCAAGGGAAGACCAAAAGAAAAAGGTTCTTGCTTCGATAAAGCCTGACATCTGCCGCTAATTTTTTCTGTCGCTTTTTTAATTCCGAGTTCCATTTTATGAATGTCCGGAAAATGCAAGAAGGCTTCAATCAAATGCCATTCTCCAGTAAGTTCTTGCCGAACCACAGAAGATTCCATCTCATTGATATATTCTCTGATTTCCTTTAATAGGGATACCGCCTCCACTTTCTTGCCCGCACCGATGAATGCATAAGCAATTCTCAACAATGAAAGGGGATATTTTCGCTTAATTTCTTGAGAACAGTCTAAAACAAGCTGCCCCGCTATTTGTGAAAATGAAAGGTCTCCGACTTTTTCCAATATCACCTTTTCTAGAGGAAGGGAGAGAATCCCCTCATAATCCTTTATGATAAAGAAACATTCTATAGCACGCAGGCAATCTTTTGACTTCGCATACCACCTTCCTGCACTTCCATAGCAACGTTTTGTCACCTCGCTGCCTGCCGCCTTCAGCCTTCTACGAAGCATTTCTCGCAAAACTGGATGTGGAATGTAAGATTGACTCTCTGGTTCATATCGGACAAAAGGCATCCCATCTAGAATCTGAAGGACCTCATCCGGTAATGGATCTGCATGCAGTAGAAACTCAATTTGCTCAATACTGACACTTTGGAACAAGGAGATGTGAAACAATAGTTCCTTTCCTTGGTCACTCATATTGTTCCAAACGATTGTTTCCATCAGCTGAATCAAGCTCAAGCCCGGTTCCAGTCCTTCACCCTTTCGAATCTGCAGTATGGTAAGGTACACCGCCGCAATCCATCCTTCGGTATATTCTAATATTTTTTTTGCTTGTCCTGCTGTAACAGCACAGCCGCACATCCTGCAATAACAACGAATATCCAGATTATCCAATCGCAAATCCTCAATACGAATCCGGTGAACATTGGCTTTTTCAAAATGGAAATCGAAAATGGTCTACTAGACTGAGTAATGATAACCAAATGTAAATGTTCTCCTAAATAGGAAAGTAACGATACCATCACACTCCTGGATAATTTTCTCTGCAAATACTGAAAATCGTCTAAAACAAGTACCGTTTTTCGGTTGCACGAAAGACCACTAATCGCTTTTCCCACTTCCCATGACGATATAGGTTTTGGGAAACCCAAAGAATGAAGTTCTTTCCCCGTAGCCAAATCAATCAGCGATATCACCCTGCATAGAGAATTCCAAGATGCGGTTGGGTCATCTTCCACCGCATCCCACCAGTGCATTTCCATATCTTTGGGCAGATTATGTTCAAGGTATCCTCTCACCGCCGTGGTTTTCCCATACCCAGCAGGAGCCTCAACCACCGTTACCGGTGCAAATAGTATCCCTTTTAGCTTTTCCAGCAGTTTTGGGGAATAATACTGTTGATTCCATTGAATACTCGTACTTTCAAACATTGTATTACCTCACTCCAAATGAGTTTTATTTCCTTATTATAAATACGATATACCAAATGATGCATGAAATCAACAAAAAGGCTATGTATAGTCGGTTCTTGTAGAATGCTATGCGATGTAAATATTCATTTACGAATCATTGAAAAAGGTCTACAATAGAATAAAAATGTTGAAACAAAATATATTTCATTCATTGAAAACCAAAAGAGAGAGGCAATGCCATATGATTTTTAGCGATACTTATCAAACCTTCATCCCATCTCCAGTTATGCCAAAAGAAGACATAAAAACTTCACTTATTTTTGTGATTTATTCCGATCAAATCCTAACAAAAATGAAGGGTGACTCCCTTTCCTTCCCATTCAGGGAAGAATTGTCTCCGGCTATTTTCAACAATCCAGATACAGAATATCTTGGAAAAATGGATACAACCCATTGTTTTTTCGTTGCTTATCATGATTACATGGAAATCCCAGACTCAATGCAATTTATAAGCCTAAGAGAGATTCTTGATCATATTCCTGAAAATCTTGGTCTTGTTTTATCAAGAGCGATTCATTTAAACGGTTGGATTCAAAAAACTAAGTTTTGTGGATTCTGCGGGTCTCCTTCAGAAAAACACCCATCTGAGGTTGCCAGAATATGCCCTAATTGCGGAAATGTGATGTATCCGAAAATTTCTCCAGCAATCATTATTGCTATAACAAAGGGAAATAAAATCCTACTGGCCCACAACAAAAACTTTAAAACCGGCCGATACAGCACCTTGGCAGGCTTTGTTGAACCAGGCGAAACCATTGAAGCTTGTGCTGCTCGAGAAGTCTTTGAAGAAACTGGAATCCATATTAAAAATATTTCTTATTTTGGAAGCCAACCGTGGCCTTTTCCTGATTCTTTGATGATAGGATTAACCGCCGAATATGATGGGGGAGACATTCGAGTAGATGGCATAGAAATAGAAGATGCAGCATTTTTTTCCCCTGAAGAATTCCCAGATATTCCACCCATGTCCACCATGGCAGGAAGGTTGATTCATTGGTTTGTGGAAAATAGCAAAAGATAACGAGAGGCAATATCAACAAGGAGAACAAGAATCTACAATCAAAGATTGAAAGATTGAAAAAGCGGAGTGTTCATACTACTCCGCTTTTCTAATGCTACTTGTTATTCATATTTTTTTCGCTCAATTTATGTCACATTCAAAGCTATTTGTTTCCTGACAAGCATCTCGTCATGCTCAGCAAATTTTTTCCTACCATATCGTATCTATAGAATATCTTTGAGATGATTTACCTCATCTTTTGCACAACTCCAGTGGAAGACGTCATATCGAAAAAATCCATACCCGCTCACTTTTCCGGTGGCTCGCCCCGCAAGAACTTGTCGTGCAATAATATCATTATAACGCAACCACTCAGAAGTCTCGTTGTAATCATAAACATTGCTGCCTGCATTGGCCATATTAAGACCGATATACAGCTTCACATCGCCCTGCGCTACTAGATTGACCCACGTCTTAAGGTTATTTTCATATGCATATGCAGCAACATTTCCAGCAGCATCCTTTCTCTCAAAGCCCCAATAAAGTTGCGGCATGATATAATCTAGATATCCTTCTTGACTAAGCCATGTATCAATGTCGGCAAAGGTTGCATCATTTCGACGCAAATTATCCACGTTGCCAGCTGGACTAATACCAAATTCTACATTGTTATCGATACTTTTAATCGTCGCATAAACCTGCTGAATGAGCAGGTTTACATTATTTCGTCTCCAGTCAGCAATGGACATGCTTGTTCCCGAACTGTCATATTCCGGTTTATCAAACCATAAGGATTCATCACTGTCATTCACTGACGGGTAAAAGTAATCATCAAAGTGAATTCCATCTACTTCATAGTTGGAAACAATCTCTTTTACTCCGTTTGCTACTAACGTTCTAACCTCTGGCACTGCTGGATTGAGGTAGTACTCTCCCTTATGGAGTAAAATCCATCTATCGTTTGCAGTACTAGTATCAGCAAGCCACTGCTTCATTTGGCTTGCATCAGAAACCTGACTCCAATAACATCCATATCCCGTGACACGATATGGATTTAGCCATGCATGAAATTCCAATCCTCTATTGTGTGCTGCTTGAATCATATATGCAAGAGGGTCGTATCCTGGATTTACACCTTGTGTTCCAGAAGCAAAAATAGACCAAGGGAAATAAGCAGATGGATACATGGCATCACCATGAGACCGAACATGAACGATTACAGCATTCATGCCAAGGTCCACACATTCGTCCATCATTTCGTCAATTGCATTTTTAAAACCAATCTCGCTCTTTGGCATCTCCATATATTCCAGATAGGAAATCCACATGGCTTTTAGTTCACCATTACGAGACACGCTGCCTCGACTTGTCCCTTGGTTGGAAGTATCGCTATTGCTGGCTACCACCACCATTCTATTTGTATCATTCCAGGATACAGATGCTCCAAAGGCTTCTAACACGGCTCGAATAGGTAAATAAGTTCTGCCCTCCCGAATCACAGCAGCCGTATCATTAGCAACCATTACGCCGTTGACATAGATTGATTTTTCTCCAACAGGAACCTCAACTGTAATTCCCCCTTTGATTACCGATGCAGTATGAGTCGCATCATCCCAGGAAACAGTAGCTCCAAATGACTCCATCACAGAACGTAGTGGCACTAGAGTTCTGCTATTTTCATCAACGAAAGGGCTTCCATATCCACTTTGAAACGTGACTGCATTTCCATCAATTGATACCCCTACACCAAGGTTTTCTTCGGCATTTGCAATGGTCGAAAACCCACTTCCCAGCATAACGAAAATAATAACCATAACGAAAATAAAAATACTGATTTTTTCTTTTTCCCCAAATGTTGTTTGAACCATAATCCCATCCCTCTTTCTATCTTAGATGCTGTTCTAATTGCTCCATATATTATAGCAAATGAGAAAAGAATACGAAATTATTTTTTTGCATTTAAATCTAAACCTTCTATTGTAATTCTCTTTTGAGGCATTCCATCAACCGATGCCATGCCTCAAGAAATTTATCCGCTAATATAGGTATTTGTTCTGTATTTCCCAGTTCCATACTATGTTGTAACTCAAAAGCGATTTCAAGCAAAGCTTTCGCACCAATATTTCCAGCGCTCCCTCTTATTTTATGGATTAACGCTCTGCCCGCTTGATGGTCTTGCTCATGAATAATGCGAGATAATTCTGCTTCGGCTTCTTGATGCTCTTTATAGAATTCAGACAAAATCATTGCATAAAGTGCTTCGTTCCCTCCTACTCTACGGAGTCCATCTTCCCGATCGAGAACCAGTTCAGACATTTCCAGATTCATACCTGCGTGTCGAGATGCTCCATTTGAAGGGTTCATCACTTTGCTAAATTCTGGTTGAGATTCGGTTATATGCTTCTCCACTGTTGCAAGAAACGCTTTTGGATCGAAAGGTTTTGTAATAAAACCATTCATCCCGACTTTAATACATTTTTCCTCAACTCCATCAATGGCATCCGCGGTCATTGCTACAATTGGTACTTCCTTGTTCATCACTCGAATCATCTGGGTTGCCTCATATCCATCCATAATTGGCATATGAAGATCTATTAAAATCAAGTTGGTTTCTTTTTGGATCTGCGCATATTTATCAACCCCCACCTTTCCGTTTTCTGCAAGGAGTACTCGATATCCGCTTTGTTCTAGTATACTTTGTGCAATCATCTGGTTGGTATGATTATCTTCAATCAATAATACGGTAGGTATAAAACCCCATTTTGTTTGTGGTGTGGTTCCTTCTGCCTCCATTTTATGCTCCATAAAATCCGCTTTAAAGATTTCTATGATGCCATTAAACAACATTGATGGAATAATTGGTTTGCTCAATCCAAAATCAATTTTTGATTCTTCTAGTTTTTCAAACAAATCTTCTTTTGTAATCGGAACCATTAAAATAGTCTTCGTTCGAACCAATGCCGAATCAATATCTTTAATCTTTTCAATCCATTCAATTCCATCCTCTTCTGGTGTTTCATAGTCTACAACGATCAGGTCATAAGGGGTTCCATTTTGAACCCTTTCTTTCACCATCTTAAATGCTTCCTCGCCAGAAACCGCATGGTCACTGTTGGTCTGAAATGATTCTAAATAACCAAGAATTAAATTGAGGGTTCTAATATTCTTTTCTACAACTAATACCCGTAAACGCTGAAATAATTGATTTACAGATTGTTGATTTTGATTTTGCTCCCTTTCCACATCAACATCCAAAGGAATGCCAATAAAGAACGTCGTTCCCGTCTGCGGCTTACTTTCAACTTCCACAGTGCCTCCCATTAAAGATACTAAGTTTTTCACAATCGAAAGTCCTAAACCCGTTCCTCCATATTGCCTAGTAATGCTCGCATCTCCCTGGTGAAATGGTTCAAACAACTGATTCATATGGTTTTCCGACATCCCGATTCCAGTGTCTTTCACCACAAATTGAACGTAATAGGTTGCGTCCTTTTTTCCTATTAATCGAACTGACAGCGAAATAGAACCTTGTTCTGTAAACTTAAATGCATTGTTCACCAAATTAATGAGTATTTGTTCTAATCGTGTTGGATCTCCGAAATAATAAATGGGTAATTGGGGATCCTTTTCCAGATTGAAATCCACTGGGCTATTTTCTATGCGATAGGATACAATACTGACTACATGGTGTAATACTTTGTCCAAGTCAAACGAGATTCTCTCAAGAGCGACCTTTCCTGCTTCTATTTTGGAAAAATCTAAAATATCATTGATAATCCCCAGCATATTCATCGAGGCTTGAGAAACTCTATTGAGATATAATTTTTGCGTGACAGAAACATCAGTTTTTTCCATCAGATAAACCATCCCATTGATTGCATTCAGTGGTGTTCTTATTTCATGAGACATACGCGCTAAAAAATTCGATTTAATCTGATTTGCTGATTCCGCTTCCTCTTTGGCCATACGGTATGCTTCCTCTGTTTTTCTGCGTGCTTCGATTTCCTCCTTTAATCGTAAAATCCAAAATATTGAAACCGTAATTACGATAGCAACCCCAATTAAGAATATGGCTAGTATCCGAATCAATCCCGAATAATCCGCTTGTTCTCCTGCTTTAATCCATTTGTTATATATGTTTAATCTTTCTTCCTTCGTGATGTTTTCAATCCCTTTATTTAATATGCTGACCAATTGAGGCCAATCACTGCGAACAGCAAAATATAGCCCTTCCTCAGAGCTAGGCTCAATTTCTATGTATTTTAAATTGGTAATGCCTAAGCTTTTGATAAGATAGCTTGATGTAGCTAGATTGCCAACAAACCCAGTCTCCTTCCCATCTGAAACCGCTTGTAACGCCTGACCCACATCGCTGTATAGATTTGGCCGAATAGATTGATAGCCGCTTAAAAAACCCTGATGTGAACTGTTGACCTGAACAGCAACAGTACTATGAAAAAGATCTTCAAAATTTTTAATGCGGTTCTCATTTTCTCTGATAAAAATTACCCTTTTGAACGTATAATAGGCCTCTGAATATAGAAAAAGCTTTTCACGTTCCGTAGTTTTTGAAACACATGGCAAAACATCAATTTGCCCATGGACAGCCTGATTATATGCATCCTGCCAACTCAATCCATATTCAACATCCATTTGAAGTCCTGTCTTTTCGCAAATTAGCTGGATATAGTCTGCTGCGATTCCCTTGTACTGCCCATCCGTGTCAATGAACTCATAAGGAACAAAGCTAGGATCCACTCCCAGAGTAATCTGTGGGTGCTGTTCAATAAAATCACTTTCCTCTTGGCTCAAAACAACCTTTTCGGTTGATGCATAACTAGGGTGACTCACTACCCCAAAGCTGAATAAAACTGCTGAAATCAAAAAAATTAAGCTATGTCTGATTCTCATCCCGTTACTCGCCTTCCATCTTTTTTGGCATAAACTGGCTAGCTATTTCACGAATTTCATCCTGTATCTGGACAAATGCATCCACCAAATCTGGGTCAAAGTGCTTTCCCCTTTCCTCTTGTATCATTTTGATTGCCTCATTATGGGAGTATGCCGGTTTATAGACTCGCTTACTCACTAAAGCATCGTATACATCGATAATCGCCATTAATCGACCAATGAGCGGAATATCTTTTCCCGCCAAGCCGTTGGGATATCCCGTTCCATCGTATCGCTCATGATGGGTTCCAATCAAATCAATTGCAGCTTTAATGAAAGAGCTCATATGCGATGCTTCCGAAGCATACTGCAATGCTTTTACTCCATACTCTGCATGCTTCTTCATAATTGTAAACTCTTCTGTTGAAAGGCGATCTGGTTTTAGTAGAACATAATCTGGTATACCAACTTTTCCAATATCATGAAGGGGGGCTGCTTCAAAGGCCTCCTGAATATATGATTTTGTAAGCTCATCACAGTACACACCCTTTTTTACTAAATACTCGCAAAGAGCTTTCATCATACGCTGAGTTCTTTTGGTATGATTGCTCGCTTCAATGTTTCGAACCTCAAGAAGCCCTACCAATGCGTGAATCGTAGTATCACGAGTTGCTGACAGTTCACGGGTACGTTCTTTTACCATATCCTCAAGCATTGCATTATGCGCTTTCAATTCATTTTGAGCTTTTCTGAGACTAATGTGGACTTCAATTCTTTTTCTGAGAGATTGTAGATTTAAAGGCTTACGAATATAATCCAAAGCGCCTAAATTTAGACCTCGGATTTCGCTTTCTACTTCATTGTAGTTTGTGAGAATTAAAACAGAAATTTTTGTGCAGAACGGCATTTCCTTCATTTTTTCCAATACTTCAAAGCCAGACATTCTAGGCATATTCAAGTCTAAAATCATCAAATCAATCTCCGATTCTCGATTTAGAACTTCAATCGCTTCAAGCCCATCGTTTGCAGTGAGGAGAGAGTAATCGCAAAGTATTTTTGCAATCATCATTCTGTCGGTTGCCGAATCATCTACTATCAGTACTTTACCTGACATGAAAACCACCAACTTCTAAACGACATGAAGAAACAACTTTTCTCTGATATCAGTATACATCTATCTTTTGCTGGAATCAATCCTTTCATCCTTCAAGGATTTCTTATTTCAAGATTCCTCCAAGATTTCTTCATCCAGAACATTTTCAATTCCAATAGAAATACAAACAATATCGCCGCAATAAGCAACGTTTTCTTTTTTGACATGGGCAGGTTTTAGTGCATGAAATACCACAGTCATGTTTGCTTTGACTGTCGCTGGATCCGCTTCACCGCTATCACCATTGAGTCCGCTTGGGATATCTAACGAATAAACAAAAGCCTCTTGGCGATTGATTAAATCGGTGGCTTTTTTCGCCACTTCATTCAAATTCCCGTGGAATCCCGTTCCATAAATGGCATCGATCAGAATATCTGCTTCTTCAACAACTGCCAATTCAATCTCAGGGTCATTGAAAGAAACGATAGGAATACCCATGGTCTCACATATTTGTAGATTCCGGTTTCCATCTTCCGTTTTAGATTCATCTCCTACTAAAAAGATAAATACCGATGCGCCCTGCTCCGTCAGTTTTCGGGCAACAACAAATCCATCACCACCATTGTTTCCTTTTCCGCAAAAAACCACAACCCGTTTGCCGGACATAGCATGTCGATTGGTGATTTGTTCTGCGGCACCAACGCCAGCATTTTCCATCATCTTATAATAAGATAATCCCGCAGCATCGGCTCTTTCTTCTATTTGATTCATTTTTTTGGAGGTAGCAACGCACTGGTTTTTTTGATTGTCTCTTACTTGATTTTTCAAATTCATTTCTTCACGCCCCTCTTACTTTATTATCATTTCCATTATATAATTTGATACCCTTAATATAGAGAAATTATATCATATCTTGATTTTCATCAAAATTTATTTTCGCCAGTACTAGAAAAAAAACATTGACACGCCAAATTAAATTTTATAAAATATAATTGTAAAAAATATTTATTTATGTTTCGGTTTCAATCAATCGAAAAAATGGAAAGGAATAAAAGAAAATGAGTATATATGATTTCAAAGTAAAAAATACAGTAGACCAAGAGGTTTCTCTGGAAGATTATAAAGGTAAAGTATTATTAATTGTAAACACAGCTACAGGGTGTGGTTTTACTCCTCAGTATGAGGGTCTTGAAGCTCTTTACGAAAAATACCAAGAAAAAGGCCTGGAGATTTTAGATTTCCCTTGCAACCAGTTTTTAAACCAAGCACCTGGAACCAACGATGAAATCGTTAATTTCTGCAAGTTAAATTATGGAGTATCGTTTCAGACTTTTGGGAAGCTTAAAGTCAATGGCAAAGAAGCAGATCCTCTCTATGTTTATTTAAAGGAGCAAGCTCCAAAGGATTTTGAAAACGATAAAGCTGGAGCATTCCATAAAGTATTGGAAGATCTTTCTCAAGTAGTTTTAGGCAGTGAAATCAAATGGAATTTTACAAAATTCCTTGTTGATCGAGATGGGAACATCGTCAATCGATTTGGTCCTACCGTCACTCCAGAAGAACTATCCTCTCATATTGAAGCGTTGCTGGCATAACCATAGGAGATAACAATGACCTACTCACAGCTAAAACTAGAAAATCAGCTCTGTTTCCCTTTATATGCTGCCTCTAGACAAATCACGAGGTTATATACTCCCGTTTTGGAGCCATTGGGAATAACGTACACTCAGTACATCACCCTTTTGGCTCTTTGGGAGGAGGATCACCAACCAGTAAAGAGTCTGGGAGAAAAACTATTTCTTGATTCAGGCACCCTCACCCCTTTGCTAAAAAAATTGGAATCTCAGGGGTATATCAAAAGAAATCGCAGTACTTCTGACGAAAGAATTGTGATTGTGTCGCTAACCGCCCAGGGGCACCAGCTTAAAGAATCTGCTAAGACAGTGCCACAACGAATCGCAAGTTGTGTGAATTTGCCAGAAAAAGATGCAAAAGACCTATACCGAATTCTTTACGAAATTTTGGGAGTATAATGAGCATATTTTATTGACGAAGTTTATAAATATATCTTGCAGTGGATCAGTTTTTTCTATATACTGAAACCACAAATATAAATGGATGTTGTTCTGACGCCCAAAGGTTCGTCCTGAGGGGAAAGGCACAAAATAGAACCCGCTTATTGCTATTTTTGCGCCTTTTTAGGCGCATTTTTTTGTGCGAATAACCATTGAGAGGAAGTGTTATATGGAAGATAGGGTCGCATTAATTGGTGTTATCATTGAAAACCAAGACTCCGTCGAAAAATTAAATCAGCTCCTACACCAATATGCAAAATATATTATAGGAAGAATGGGCATTCCATACCAAAAACGTGATATTTCAATTATTAGCATCGCTATTGATGCTCCAGGCGACGTGATTAGTTCTCTATCAGGTAAACTAGGAATGCTTCCTGGCATTAGTACAAAAACCGTCTATTCCAAGCTTCCGGACAACGCCACAGGAGGATGATCCCTATGGAGCACTTAATCAATAAGCTAGAGCGTGAGCACAAATTATCAAAAGAGGAATTTTTATCCCTCATTGAAAACCGAACAGAGGAACTTTCCGAGTATCTTTTTGAGCGAGCTCGTTTGATTCGCCAAGAAAATTATGGCGATGCAGTATATATGCGCGGGCTCATTGAGTTTACAAATTATTGTAAAAATGATTGTCTATATTGCGGAATACGCAGGAGCAATCAAAATGCGTCCAGATATCGACTGACCAAAGATCAAATACTGTCCTGCTGCAAGGAGGGCTATGGGCTAGGCTTCCGAACATTCGTCTTGCAAGGCGGAGAAGACCCATATTTTACAGATGATCGAATGACCGATTTGATTCGTTCAATCAAAGAAGGATACCCTGACTGTGCATTGACCTTATCCATCGGAGAAAAACCTTATGAGAGTTATAAGGCATATAAAGAAGCGGGAGCTGATCGCTTTTTACTTCGACACGAAACAGCAAACCCTTCTCACTACAGCGAATTGCACCCATCCGAAATGACTTTGGATAATCGAATGAAATGCTTATCCAATTTGAAAAAGCTTGGCTATCAAGTTGGAAGTGGATTTATGGTTGGTTCTCCAGGGCAAACAAATGAAAATCTTGCAGAAGATTTAGTGTTTCTCCAAGAATTACAGCCAGCAATGGTAGGAATTGGTCCATTTATTCCTCATCACGATACTCCTTTTGCAAAAGAAAAAGGAGGTACTGTTGAATTGACATTATTTATGCTCGGACTCATTCGGTTGATGTTGCCTGCTGCGTTACTCCCAACCACAACAGCTCTTGGAACAATTGATTCTATGGGTCGTGAAAAAGGAGTATTGGCTGGAGCAAATGTTGTTATGCCAAATTTATCACCCATAGATGTAAGAGAAAAGTACTTATTATATGATAATAAAATTTGTACTGGCGATGAAGCTGCAGAGTGCAAGCAAGGAATTGAAGACCGAATGAACAGCATTGGCTATCAGGTAGTTGTTGACCGAGGCGATGCAAAAACAAGATGAAGTAGTATGAGTTCATCATGGAGGGAACCATAATGTATGATGTAAAATCCAAAAAGGCAGAAGAGTTCATTAGTAATCAAGAAATATTAGATTCTATGGAATATGCGAAGGCCAATAAAAGCAACCTTGAGCTTATCGATTCCATCCTCACAAAGGCTAGAGAAAAAAACGGTCTTTCTCACCGAGAAGCCCTTGTTTTACTGGATTGTGATTTAGAAGATAAAAATCAGGAAATATTTGCTCTGGCTGAGCAAATGAAAAAAGATATTTATGGAAATCGAATTGTCATGTTCGCCCCCCTATACCTCTCAAACTATTGTGTAAATGGTTGTGTATATTGCCCTTATCACATGTCCAATAAGCATATTGCACGAAAAAAGCTAACGCAAGAGGAAATCAAAAATGAAGTAATTGCATTGCAAGACATGGGACACAAGCGGCTAGCTTTAGAAGCAGGGGAGGACCCCGTAATCAATCCAATTGAATATATTTTAGAATCCATCGAAACGATATATGGCATTCATCATAAAAACGGAGCAATCCGAAGAGTCAATGTGAACATTGCCGCTACTACTGTAGAAAACTACAAAAAGCTTCAGGAAGCCGGAATCGGTACCTACATTTTATTTCAGGAAACTTACCATAAAGACAGCTATGAAAAATTGCATCCAACTGGTCCAAAGCATAATTATGCTTACCATACAGAAGCTATGGATCGCGCAATGGAAGGTGGAATTGACGATGTTGGTCTTGGCGTTCTTTTTGGGTTGGAGTTTTATCGGTACGATTTTACAGGACTGTTGATGCATGCAGAACACTTAGAAGCAGCATGTGGCGTAGGACCACATACCATAAGTGTGCCAAGAATACGTCATGCGGATGATATTGATGCAGACTCCTTTGACAACGGAATCAATGATGATGTTTTTGCAAAAATTGTGGCATGCATCCGTATTGCTGTTCCTTACACTGGCATGATCGTATCCACCAGAGAAAGCAAAGCATGTCGGGAAAAAGTGCTCCGTCTTGGGGTTTCACAAATCAGTGGTGGTTCCAGAACAAGTGTAGGGGGATACGTAGAACCAGAACCTGAGGATGAAAAATCAGAGCAGTTTGATGTTTCAGATAAACGAACCTTGGACGAAATCGTAGGATGGCTTATGGAACTTGGTTTTATTCCTAGCTTCTGCACAGCCTGCTATCGGGAGGGCCGAACTGGAGATCGGTTCATGGCATTGAGCAAGAATGGTGAGATTCAGAATTGTTGTCACCCAAATGCACTGATGACATTAAAAGAATACCTTGAGGATTATGCTTCTCCAAAAACCAAATCCCTTGGAGAGCAAATGATTCAGGATCAAATTCCCAACATACCAAGAGAAAAGGTTCAGAAAATTGTTAAGGATAACCTTGAAAAAATTGGAAATGGAAATAGAGATTTTAGATTATAGTTTTCACTGAAAAGTGAATAGCTATGATAGTATTGCAACAAGAACTGAAAAAGGATTCTCTCTGATCATGATATCTTTGAGAATCCTTTTTTACATCAATTATTACTTATGCGGACACGTCCAAAACGCTATTGGAAGAAGCGTCCTCTAAGTACGATGTATAATTTGAAACTGCACTACTTACATAACCATTTGATTCAAGCAAACTACTCATATAATCCGCACTCAACTGACTGGTAATGCGAGCAAAACTATATAGCTCTGAAAGATCCGAATCATTGTTTAATAAACTACTCACACCATAACTATTGATGGTGTCATTCAAATCTTCATAAGTTCCAATTTGACTAAAGTCGAACTTTGATTTTACAAAGCTATCGATTTTTCCAATCGAATAAAGGTTTGCGGAATCGGTGGCTTCTGTCATCGCTGAAAAGGTGGTTCTAATGCCAGATACATTATATCGTTCTTTCGACAACTCAGAAGCATCTACTGAATAGGTCTGATAAGTACTGCTATTTAATAAGCTATAATTGCTATAGCTTATTGCTGCTTGATTGAAAACAGTCATACTCATAATAATCACCTACCCTTCATTCCCTATATCGACAGCTTCTCAAAAAAATGAATAGCAAATTAGCGAAATAGTTTATTTTTATAATAACCCTCTGACGTGTAAATAGCTCCAAGAGGATTATGTGCTAGTACTCTGTCTTTCACAGCAAATACACTCACTGGCGCTTCCGAATATTTCAAAAATAGAGAATCGTGACCCACACATAACCCTAGGACCAGATTAAAATCGGTCTTCTCTCGGTTTAGTAATTCTGCTTGACCGATAGGATTGCACATGGGTTCTCTTGTCCCAGGTCTGAGTTTTTGGTGCTCTTCGATTCCAATGAGCTCTTTTGGGAAGCTACCATTTTTGCAAATAACAGACTCCACCTGAAATCCGTTGTGTTTTAGTATTTTTGTTAAAATTTCAGCCTCTTTTCTCAAACCATAGCAAAAAGCCAAACCAATCTTTTGGAAATCGCATTTTCTTGCAAACTCCATAGTCTCTTCTAATCTCGTTTTTTGACAATACCCTTCTGCTTCCACTAAAGCAGATTGATACGCAAGTAGTTGATTCTCTGGCTCATGATATTTTGATTGAATCTCCGCCTGGTCTTCTCCACATGGACAATTGGTTGGTAGTTGATCCAGTTCACCACTTCTGCATCGATAAACTTTACATTGTGCACACGTATACATTCTTTCACTTCCTTCTTTCGTAAACGGTCATTGAATGATTGATAGTTTCATTATACATCAGAAAACCCCTTTCGTTTCCTTCAATTGTACTAATATGTTTTTTTAATACTTATCACACATCTATTGACATCCAGAAAACGGAAGTCTAATATATATATTGGTGTTACAAATATCATTGCAACTATATATAGTGCTTATAATCTAATTTACTATAAAAGGATTCCCTTCTTAATTTGATTCCTTTTTCATTCTATTTTTCTCATTGGAGATGGATAATCTACCGTTTTGTATTCTATGTCATATTGGAGGTAATGAACTGTGCTAAAGCAAATCATCAAACGCGACCGCTCAGTGGTCCTGTTTAAAAAAGAAAAAATCGTCTTAGCTATTTTTAAAGCCGCAAAAGCAGTAGGAGGAAATGATTTTTCCACCTCAGAGGCCCTGGCAGATGAAGCAATCCGCCTTGCAGATCAACGTTATCCAGAGGGGATAGCAGAAGTCGAGGGAGTCCAAGATCTTGTTGAAAAAGTGCTTATCGAAAATGGGCATGCGAAAACGGCAAAAGCATATATTCTATACCGTGAGAAAAGACGTTCTGCAAGAGAATCCAATGCCTTGATTGGTGCAACAATTAATATGTTTACAGACTATCTAAATGACATGGATTGGCAGGTTCAAGAAAACGCAAATACACAAAAATCAATCAATGGACTCAACAACTATGTGAGGGAAGCCTTTACTCAGAATTATTGGTTGCATGAGATTTATTCGGATGAAATAAGAGAATCTCACCAATCTGGTGACATTCATATTCATGATTTAGGATTTTTTGGCCCGTACTGTGCCGGTTGGGATCTCCGTCAAATTTTATCCAATGGATTTGGAGGTGTTCCTGGAAAAGTAGAGTCAAAAGCTCCAAAGCATTTGCGAACTTTCCTAGGACAAATCGTCAATTCTACGTTTACTACCCAAGGGGAGACTGCTGGTGCACAAGCATGGTCATCTTTCGATACATATTGTGCCCCTTTTATTCATTACGATCATATGGAATACAAAGCAATTAAGCAAGCATTACAAGAATTTATTTTCAATTTGAATGTTCCTACGAGAGTTGGTTTCCAATGCCCTTTCTCAAATTTAACCTTTGATTTAATTCCGCCAAGTACCCTTCGAGACGAATATGTCCTCATCGGGGGCAAGCTGATGGATAAAAAATATGGTGATTTCCAAAAGGAAATGGATTTATTCAATATGGCTTTCTGCGAAGTTATGGTTGAAGGTGATTCCAAAGGTCGCGTTTTCACATTCCCAATTCCAACCATAAATGTCACGAAGGATTTTGATTGGGATAGTCCTGTTAGTGAAAAAATTATGGAGATGACATGCAAGTACGGAATCCCTTACTTTTCAAATTACATCAATTCCGATTTATCTCCCGAAGATGCACTTTCAATGTGTTGCCGTCTTCGATTAGATACCAGTGAGTTAAGAAAACGAGGCGGCGGTTTATTTGGTTCCAACCCTTTGACTGGTTCCATTGGGGTTGTTACAATCAATTTGCCTCGATTAGCCTATATTTCATCCAGTGAGTCAGAGTTTCAAACTCGATTATGGCAACAGATGAACATTGCCAGAAATAGCCTGGAAATGAAGAGAAAAGTAATTGAAGAACAAACGTCTAAGGGTTTATATCCTTATTCTGCTAACTATCTGAAGGATATAAAAGCGCGAACTGGTTGTTATTGGTATAATCATTTTAACACCATCGGTCTCATTGGTATGAATGAAGCTTGCCAAAATCTCCTGGGTGAAAATTTAGATTTAACGACAACTGAAGGACAAGATTTTTCGATTCGTACCTTAGAGTACATGAGAGATGTCATTAAAGATATTCAGGAAGAAACTGGCCACTATTACAACCTAGAAGCAACTCCAGCAGAAGGTACCAGTTATCGATTGGCACAAAAGGATCGAGCAAAATTTCCTAACATATTTGTGGCTGGCGATAATTATCCTTATTATACCAATTCTTCACAACTTCCTGTAGGTTACACAGATGATATCTTTGAAACCCTTGACTTGCAAGATGCGCTTCAATCCCTTTATACGGGTGGTACCGTTCTTCATCTTTATCTTGGCGAAGAGATTAAGGATACCAATGCAGCCAAACGATTGATTCAAAAAGCATTTACTAATTATAAGCTTCCTTACATTTCATTGACCCCAACATTTTCAATCTGTAATGACCATGGATATTTGTCTGGGGAACATTACACTTGCCCAGAATGTGGGGAATTAACAGAGGTATGGAGCAGAGTAGTTGGGTATTTGCGCCCAGTCCAAAACTTTAATAAAGGGAAAAGAGAAGAATATAACCAAAGAGTGAAATATATAATGAAGGAGTAATCTTGCCTATGAACATTTCCGGTATGATAAAAAGTTCTCTCATAGATTATCCCGACTATATTTCCTGTGTGCTATTTGTTCCTGGTTGTAACTATTCATGCTTTTATTGCCATAATCGTTCTCTCATTGATGGAAACCATATTATCCTTGCGCCTCCATTTGTTGAAGATTTCTTGAAAAAAAGAGCGATGCTATTAGACGGAGTCGTCCTATCGGGTGGTGAACCGACACTGCAAAGCGATTTATGTGATTATATGGCAAAATTGAAAGGTTTCGGTTATCGAATCAAATTGGATACGAATGGTTCTAAACCGGATGTCATCAGACAGGTTCTTGATAGCGGTCTTTGTGATTATTTTGCCGTAGACTATAAATGCCCTGCATCACATTATCATCAAATTTGTGGCAGCGAGGCAACAGGAAGCTTGGTTCATGAAACGATACAGCTTTTACTAGATAGAAAAGCCAACTTTGAAGTGAGAACAACGGTCTATCCACAGTTAAAAGAAACAGATTTGATCCAAATGATGGGTGAAATTCCTACAGTACCAAAATATGTGCTGAATCGCTATCAAATTCCTCCCGAATACTTGGTATCTGATCAAGATTGGATTCTTGAAGAACCATACTCAGCAGAGAAAATTCGTGAGTTGGCTCTAGTACTAAAAAAGCTTCAACCAAATATGAAAATTGAAAATAGCTCTATAAAAAAACTGGAAATGACGTAATTCAAGATTCCTATTTCCACATGTCGCCACAAGGGCGACAACGATTTAGGTTCTTTTCTTGATATTCCGTCAATATCGCAAAGCGATTTTTCCTCATATGAAAAAAGGTTAGGCTCCACCGTGATTGATATGGCTCAATAAGCTAGATTTTATTGGGCCATATCACGGCTCATGCGGTACCTAACCTTTTTTCATCTTTCCATAACCTTCGTAAGGTTCATCTACTCTTTTCCATCTCTTCATAGCTCCTTCATAAAACTACCACAATTCTTCTCCATACTAAACATGTGCTCACAAACCATCGGCAATGTCTTGTGAGGATGCAGAAGGGAGGTGTTGTTATGCCTTGATAAACCATAATTTCTGTATGTGTACAACTGTGAGGGAAATCGCTTATTGCATAAAAATATATAAAACCTAAAATTGGAGGTAATTATGTTACGATCAAGAATCGCAAAAATCACCGCGCTGGCTATGAGCCTTAGCTTAGTACTAGCGCTGCCAGCCTATGCAACAACTCAAACAAATAACAAAACAAATTCACAGCTTCAGCAGAACAGCATTCAGATGCAACAGCAGCAGCTACTGCAAAATCAAGGTGGAATCCAACAATCAGGCATGACTCAAAATCAGAGTCAAAACACAACCCAATCATCCAATGAACAGCAGGCAAATCAAAGCATCAACCAACAAGCTCAGGTGACTTCATCGCAAAAGCTAAGTTCTTCTGCTCAATACTTAGTTGATCAAGGGATTATACAGGGTGATACCAGCGGGAATTACAATATGGAAAACAGTGTAAAACGCGGTGACATGAGCATTATGCTAATGCGTGCATTTCAGCTTGAATCAACTGATTCCACATCAGATTTTGGCGATGTTTCAGACAGCAGTTACTACTATGATGCTGTAAATACCATGCGCTCATTAGGCATCGCACAGGGTGATGGTCAAAACTATTATCCAAATCAAACTATGACAATTCAGGAGGCAATCTTATTTGTAGAAAGAGCATTGGATACCATTGGGGTTTCATACGACGAGGATGATTTGCTTGCGCTCTTTGAGGACTCAGCATTAAGCGATGCCGCAAGCAGAGAAGATGTTGCTGATTTGATTTATACAGCAATGGGAGAAGATTACGTTTCTGAAGATTATACTACCGCCGCTAGAATTCAATATGAAACAGATGAAAACCAAGAGCTTTCTTTTGATGAGGATGATTTTAATGATGTATGCGAAGACTTATCTGACAATGGGTTAGATTATGTAGTATTTTCAAATTCATCTAATACGTTAGGAAGTTTGTATTACGGTTATACATCTTCGTCAGACTATGAAGCAAAGGTTACTTCAAGTGATGCGTATTATTATGATGAAGATGATGGTGATCCATTATCAGACGTAACATTTGTTCCTGCAGATGATAAATCTGGTACAGCAATCATCCAATATACTGGATATGATACAGATGGAGACGCCTACACTGGCGTGATAGAAATTACAATTCAGGATACAACACCAGTTGCAGATGATATCGCCTACTCCACTGACGAAAATGAAGAATTTACATTTGATGCAGACGACTTCAATGAGGTTTGTGAGGATGCTACTGGCGAAACTCTTGATTATGTTCAGTTCTATCTTCCTTCTACAGCCTACGGCAAATTATACTATGGCTATGATGCTTCTGATGACTATGATGGAAAAGTAACCACATCTGGGAAATATTATTATGACGAAGAGGACGGTACTTCAATTTCAGATATTACTTTCGTTCCAAAAGAAGACTATACTGGAACAGTACCAATCCGATATACTGGCTGGAATCAAGATGGTGATGAATTCACTGGTTCCATTAACATTATAATCCACTAAATATCCATAAAAGGCTCCTAAAAAAAAGACTCAGATTATCTCTGAGTCTTTTTTATGCTAGAGCGCTCACCGCGTCCATCATATCTTTTTCAGTTCCCCATGCTTTTAGTGTTTGATGATCATCCACGATTCTGCAATGGTTAAAATAATAATTTTTTTGAAGTTTCCATCCTTCATAACAATAAAGTGTTTCCCAGAAGACCCTCATTCCTTGAGGTGCTTTCTGAAAATCTCTTTTTGTGCCTACTTTTTCAATAACCGACTTTAAGTCTTGTTCATTTGTCACTATCCGCTGTAATCCAGCTTCAAAATTTTTCATATTCATCACTCCTTCCATTGGATACTGATCGTGTGGACAGAACGTACCCATATCCAGCAATCACAAACAAAATCTGATTTCATCTTACAAACATCTACCTTTTTTGTCTATCAGGTAAACTACTGATTTTGTCTCGTGAAAAACTCTATTTCAATGAAAAAAGCAGAATGCATTAATGTGACATATTTGTCGCTTTTTCTCCCTTACTTGCTTTGCTTAAGCCATACGCTTAGGCTTCGTTGGACTTAACCGTTTCGTTTTACAATAAAAAACACACCCAAAACCAGTAGAAGCCCTGCTAGCATCAAGTCTCTTGGAATCCAAGGAATAAAGTTTCTTATAACCAAAAAACAAGCCAAGCCAATAAAAACAATTCCCAAGAAAACCAACGTATTCCTTGAGCCACCTGGCGTTCTTCGTTCTTGTTCATTTCCAGGATAAAGATTATCCTCATGTAGCCCTCCGTTATCAGAAGGAACAATAATCGCCGCAATAATATATGCGAGAAGCCCTGCGCCACCCATCAGTGTGAAAACGACCCATAGCAATCGAACAATCACCGAGTCTACAACAAAATATTCCGCAATTCCACCACACACACCTGCTAGTACCTTGTCCCTTGATGACTTATACAATTTCTTCTCCATATTAATCTCTCCCCCAATTTTTTATTTACCAAATTTTTTTAGAATTTGATGCTTACATTTTTTAATTTATTATACTTGTTTTTTACCCATGATTCAAGAGCAGCAGTAAGATCTATCAGCCTTTCCACAGGTGCAACAAAAAAAGACACAAACGTATTTTTTTACTACTCCGTGTCTTCTTTGTGATTTTTATCTTGATTCAATCCAAATCGATTTGATAATTCGGGTCCCTTTCTGTCTATTCATTAATTTTTGCGATTGTTCTTGCCAATTCCTTTTTATGCTCTAGGTTTCCCAATCGTTGTATCATAACACGTTGTGCTTGGGGAGAACCTGCACCGTGCATTGATTCTGTTCGATAACCAACCGCACCCGTTCCTAGGGTTAGATTCTCAATTAGACGCATGATACGAAGCCGGTGTTCTGTTTCTACACTGTCCAGCCCCTTCAAATATTTTTCCACATAGTGTCCTATTTCACCACTTCTAAAATCCTTTTCAGAAGGTTGGGTTACCATAATACCTCCAGCGATGTCTTCTGCTAATCGACACATTTCATATGGAAAACGAGTCACATTTTGCTTACAAACATTGGCAAGCAAAAGATCGATTAAGTAAGCCCCGGATGGAGTTGCTGAACCTTCATAGGAACAGGCTAGGGCAGAAGAATAAATAGTCTCATTGAGGTGTGTCATTTCAATAAGCTTGTCTTTGATGTGAGAAGCACGCGGCACACCATTGTACTCTGCCGCCAAAGCAGCTGCGCCAATTAAAACATCCCCTACACCAGATTTACACGCATAGCTTGGTCTGTGATGACCACTGAAACGTTCCACCAACATGCCTACAAATTCCGTTTCTCCATTGAGAAAAATTCTTTCATTCGGAACAAAAACATGATCAAATATGATGAGGGCTTCATGCCCACCAAATTGACTGTTTCCAACATCAATCTCCGACCCCTCTAATTTTCTTGTATCACAGGATTGTCTGCCATATATGATGGTTATCCCAGGTGAGTCTGTAGGAACCGCAAAAGAAAGAGCGTAGTCACGGTCAGCTTCTTTCATGGCGACGGTTGGCATACACAATACCTCATGGGAATTAACAATTCCCGTTTGGTGAGCTTTACAGCCATTAACGACAATTCCGTCGCTTTTTCGTTCTACCACTCTCAGATACATATCTGGGTCTTTTTGTTCATGGGGTGCTTTTCCCCGATCCCCTTTTACGTCGGTCATCGCACCGTCCGTTACCAAATCTTCCTTTTGAACGTATAATAAAAACTTCTTGAATCGCTCTAGATAATCGGTACCATATTTTTGATCTACTTCAAATGCAGTGCTATACACTGCATTGAATGCGTCTTGCCCAACACAACGTTGAAAACAACAAGCAGTCTTTTGTCCGAGCATTCTTTGTCTCTTAACTTTTTTAACTAAATCATCATTACCTTGAAACACATGATTGAATAGACTTATTTTTTCTCCAGTCAAATGAGATTTTACTGTCATCAGGTCTTCATAGAGGGGGTCTTTCGCTAGATCATATGTTATGGCCACTGCATTCATGGATGGTATTATGATTGGGTGATCCACAGGGGATTCTACTTTTTCACCAAATAGATATACATTTAGATTTAATTTCCGAAGGCTTTCTACATACTCTTTTCCTGATTTTAGCATGAATCGGTTCTCCTTTCATACATGAAAACAATCTATCATTTCAGAAGGATTTATACCCGCCATTCAATTCTTTGTAACAAAGAAACCCTAATTAGTATTTATTAGAATTGCCTTTTCATCTTGATCCCAATCAACAAGGAAATTAAGAGATGTTCCTAAATCTCTTAATTTAAAATAAGTATTCCCGTCAATATTATATGCCTGCAAGGAAAGTGCCTCATTGTTTAGATAAACCTTTGCATTGGATCGTTTCGCATTTTTACTACCTGAGGAATTTGCCAGTGCAAGTTCTCCTCCAACAATCTGGTAAGATTCCCCTTCCTGAAGTAAAATTGCTTGCTGTTCATTATCCCATTCTACAGAAAACGCAATTTCACTCTCTGCCATTGCCATTGCAATATCTCTCAATTTAAAATAGTTGTTTCCACCGATGTTGTATGCTTGAAAAGGTATTTCTTTTCCATCAACTAGCACTTTGGATGTGGTGGGACTAGCAGGATAACTGACACTGCTATAGTCGATAAATGCCAATCCATTGTTGATGTTTCGTCCTGCAATATTTACGTTGGCACTAGGATAATACAATGAAGATGACCCACCTCCGTCTAAACACATTGCATTGACCAATCCTAAATTCTTACAAACATCTGCCGCTTGCTTGACCGTGGCTCCGCTTAAATTTCCAATCACGATAGTCCCATCAGAAGTTGCACCAATAAAGGACCTGGCTGTACTCCCCGAATTAATTTTAGCCTCTGTGAATCCCTCTGCCTCTCCCTGTGCTGTTACCATTCCATCGATAATCAAGCTTGGTCCTGCACCCAGTCCAACCACAACGTCATTCCAATCCTCTGGATTCGTAAAGGTTGTATGAATCGCCACATCATAAGAAACCGTATCTCCAAGTTCATATCTTTCATCCACAAGATACGCAACATCTTTATTGTATACAATTGCAAAACCATCTTCTGGAACATAAAAACTGGAAAGAGCTATTTGGTTTACCACGCCATCTGATATGACTACACCTTTTGCTCCTGCCGAAACAGAAACCAAAGCCCCATATTCAGGTGTAAAAATGGTAATAGCCTCACTTTCTGTGCTTGGATGATTGATTCTCCATGGAATTGCTCTATATTCCCCGTTGATATAACCCTGAAATTCAAAGGTTAACCGATCCACAAGAAAGTCACCGTCTGATGTTATTCCAAAAACCGCACCGCTTTGGCTGATATGCAATACTTTTCCGTTCTCTATCATTGTCCCCCATGGGACAGGCGTGCCATTGTATGCTTCAAAATAAGTCCCATTGATAGCTGCAAACGCGCCTTGATTTTTTGCCATAGTTGAAAGCGCCTCTGTCGCATTCATTTGGCTACCTGCTCTTAACATCACTGGTACAATATTTTGATTGTCTAGACTAAGTTGAACATATTTTGTCTGTATTCCGGCAACTTGTTGGTTAGCATACTGACCTGCTGCAAAAACGTTTGAGGAAAGGACCATTGACATCACAATGATAAACGTAATGAGCACTACGATTCTTTTATTTTTTCCCATAACACACTCCTTACCAAACTATCGATTTTTCATCATAATAAAACTCATATGACGACCACACGTTGGATCCTTCCGATAAGAAAAACAATTTTGATCTTCATATGTACAAATTCGGTGGACATCAATATGGTCTGTATGAATCCCCATTCGTTTGCATTGCAAATAGACGATTTGTTGATTGTCGATGTGGTATTTCCCTGTTTTTTGATTCAAAGTCATATATTCGCTCCCATATCCAAGGGAACAAAACTGATCATAAACATTACAATCCACCTCAAAATATTTCATCCCTAATGCTGGTCCAATGACCACATGAAGATCTTTCGAAAACACCAAGTAATCATCAAATAAATGGGATATCAAGTTGGGAATCATCTCATGCACAGTTCCTCTCCAGCCAGAATGGACTGCACCAATCCAGTTATTATGGTGATCCCAAAATAGTATCGGCACACAATCAGCAGAAAATGAGGTCAGGACAATCCCCTTTTCATTTGTGTACATTGCATCACAATCTGGAATAGCAGAGTCCATGGTTTTAACTCCACGTCCTTTGTCTTTTCCACTGACTTGATGCCAATGAATACTGTGAGTTTGATTTGCACATACAAAATCATCCAAATTAAAGTTCAAGGATTCGGCGAAAGCCTCACGATTTTTCAAAATATGAAGGGGATTCTGGCAAGCATGGATAGCCATATTATGATCTTCCCAAGCGCCTTGATCCCGAAACGTGATGCCAGCAATCAGTTTCTCGTCATTCCGATACAATTGATACTTCATTTTTCTTCTAGCATCCGTTCCACATCACTCATACGCCCAGATGCCAGTTTTTCATCAATATGCACCTGCCCACAAGAAGGGCATCGTAATACTTTATGGCGAAAGGATCGATTTAAGTAGGAAAATTCTACATCCTTTTCTTCCATAATCACTTTACAGCGATCACAGATCAATGTCTGCTTTTCGTCCATTCCACATTCCCTCCAATTTTATCTTCATTCTATGGGTGTATGCATTGATTAGTTCATATCCCTCTTGGTAAGTTCGATACTCAACCCAGCATGTAATATGTCCAATCTCTTTATAGCAAGAATAAGTATCCTTCTCCTCGCTATAAACTCTTCTCTTTGTCTTTTCACCATGGGCAATTACTTGGTAAACATCTTCTTCTAAAATCTTGCGCTCATGGAGTTTTTGCCTCATCTCTGCTGAAATCAGTAATTGATATTGGCAAATATCTTTTTGAGTTTTCATGATTTCACCCCATATATCCATTAAAAGCAAGCCCTTTAATGCAACACGATTCCGCCGTTGTTGGTTGATATCAATTGGATTTTTTCCTTCAAGATCAATATGAAAAAGTAAATCTAAAATGTGAATTGATTCTTTTCCCTCTTCTCTAAAAATATCTCGACAATTCATGCAATAAGAAAGATATGGGTTTTCACTAAGTTCCATTCTCTTCCCAGTCACAAAAGAAGTGAATTCTTTGTCTGCGATAGAGCCATGACCCCCATAGCCACAGCAGCCATGCTTATCCCCTTTCGGCAATTCGGATATAGAAAGGCCTCCCTTTACCGCCAATGCTCGAACGGCTTCCTGAATATCTTGTTTATTTCTTGCCGAACATGGATCAAATACGGTATATGTTTTCCGACCTTGCTCGCAAGCATAAAAATCTAGGCAGCAATGGGCAACAGGGAAGTGCAGATTTTTCATCAATTCATAAAGCGATGTACTTTCAATTTCTGGCAAATACTCTTTCAAATGCAGGCTACAGGATGGACAAGCAAATACAAATTTTGGTCTTCCCATTTCAATCCATGACTCTTTAATAGCCAGTATTTCTTGATTATGCTGTGCTTCATTCCCAGCCCACTCTGCAGGAATGCCACAACAACGGAGCATCAAACCAATATCCGGTATTTTTTCCAGAAGCCACTGATACGGTTTCCACACATAATTTGGATGCGCCGCGCCTAGCTGGCAACCAGGAAAAAAAACATGGCTACAAGTATCGCGATTTGGTGCTTTCCGTATAATCGCTGCCTGTTCACTATTTGCAAATTCCATATCACGTAACCAAAACTGATGAAAGGCTCCAGGCAATGTTCCGTGCTTATGAAGTGTCCGCTTGGCTTCGAGCAGCATCCCTCCTAGTTCAATATCCTCTGGGCATACCTCATCGCAAAGACCACACTGTGTACAGGTATTCATAAGCACTTTTGCTGGCGTCTTTTTCAGCATCGACTCTGAAGTGGAAAAAGCAACCGTAGACATAATATCATCTCGAATCCGCATCGGCCATTTATTGTGATAATCACAAACATCACAATATGCCATACAAGCATCACATTGACAACGGATACACCTTGATGCCTCGGCTGTAACTTCTGCGTCTTTGAATAAACCATTGTCGGTTGGAATAATTGGTTCCGTTTTTATCAATTTATCTGGATTTGCAGCAGATCTGCACGGGTTTGCTTCTTTTGGATATTCCAGCTTCTTGGTCTTCAAAAAAACCTCAATCGCCCAAGCCATATCAAGTCCGTCCGCAAGTCCTCGTATTGGGTCTTTTCCAGTTATACTCCCTCCAGCAAATACCGCCGTCTCCTCCCATAGAAGACAATATTCTTTTTGATCTAGCGCCCCAAAAGAATTACCATTTTTGCCAGTAGCAACATAAATCGCTTCAAATTCATATTTTTTTAGTTCATCTAGATTCTTTACTTCTGAATTAAAATATAAGTTATATTTTTCAAATTGTAATTGGCGCTCTATGTCGGATAAAAACAGTTCTGATGGCAATAAGTCCCACAGTTTTCCTCCAAGCCGATCTGTCTTTTCAAAAATAGTTACTTCATACTTCTTTTGTGTTAATCGCACTGCGCATGCTAGACCACTTATGCCTCCTCCAATAATTCCGATTTTTCTATTTTTTTCTGGCACATTATAATCAATAGGGTCTTTTTTTGTAGCTCGAGCAACACAAGTTCTCTCAAGAAGATTTAGCTGTACTGCTGCGTCCAATTCACTTCTTGGACATGAAGAAGCACAATATTCAGGGCAAAGCGCAGCTACAATTTCAGGGAATGCTACTGCATTTCGAAAAACCTTAAACGCTGCATTATAATTGCAGTTTGCAATCTTTGTTTGAAAATCCAATACATCCATGTGAAATGGACAAGCGCCCGAGCAAAACGGTTTTTCATTTTGCCTGCACACATCATACTGTCTATAATATTTTTCCACGGGAATCTCCTAACATGAATTCTATGGGCAGATAAGAAGGTTCTGGACTTTCGCCCAGAACCCAAATTGCTTTATACTAGATTTGTCTATACTGGATTTGCTTTGATTTTTTGAAGTTCTTCAACAAAATCAGGTCCCAGATAATATTTCTTTGGTGGGTCTAGCTTTTCTCCCTTTGCAAGCTTATCAATTCCAGCTTTTACCTTTGCTGGTGATGCAGGAAGCTCATAAATTCTAACTCCACAAGCATTATTAATTGCATTGATTACAGCAACGTGATCGGAAGATTGGAATGCTTCAGATGCTCCAGAAGATCCGAATGGCCCTCTTTCGTCATACCCATCCAAATGAATAACTTCAAGCATATCAGGCACATCCTTAATGTAAGGAACGCCTGCGGAGAACATGTTGGTGTGTTTTTTTACATCATCATAGTTTTCGCTGAGAGCAAAACCAATAGAATGCGAAATACCACCGTATGCCTGTCCATTTACCGCCTGAATGTTACCAACTTTACCAACCCAGTCAACACAAGTCATTCCAATGACTGTTGTTTTTCCAGTTGCTACATCCACTTCAACTTCTGACATATAAAGAGCATATGTGTATGCATAAGTAGGATTTCCTTCTCCAGTGTTTGGATCAAGGAACTTGAAGTGATCCCACTCAGCTTCTGCTACCCAGTTTCCTTCATACTTCGTTTCAATACCTTCTTTGATCATTTCATCATAAGTACGATAGGTCCCATCTTCTTTTCTCATAGCATTTGCCAGGTTTTCCGCAGCTAAAATACTTGCTTTACCATTTGCAAAATGGGAACGAGATCCAGCAGATTCCCCGGTATTTGGACAAAGTTTCGTATCAGCCTGAATCAATTTAATATCATCAGGTGTTACATTCGGGAAGTATGGTTTTAAGGCTTCTAGCATACATACCAAAGATCCTTGGTCGCCACCTTGTCCCTGGTCTTGCCAAGTATCGTATTTCACGAACTTACCATCAGCAACTAGTTCGATAGCAACGCTACCAAAGTCGTCAGAACCAAGACCAACATTATATCCACCCCAAGCCAGACCTACACCGCGTCTTACTTCTGGTGTATCCGCTGCTTTTGCATCAGCAACAGCTCTGTCATAATGAGGTTTCATTTTATCCATCATTTCCTCCATTGGATACTGAAGGAATTCTACACTGTTCAGATTTGTCTGACCAGTTCTTGCTATATTCTTGTAACGGAAATCAAACGGATCCATTCCAATTTTTTCAGCCAACATATCGACAAGCGCTTCACCTGCAGTATATGCCTGCGGAGCACCATAACCTCTATAAGGTACTCCATGAGAATGGTTTGTTACAGCAGTTCTACCTAGTCCAAGTGCATGTGGAACATGATATGGGAAGAACATGAAGCGAGGAATTTTAATCATCTCATCATCACCCAATGCAGGGTCATATCCATGATCCATACCAGCATCAAATTCACCAGCAATGAGAGTGCCATCTTTGTCACAAGCCAGTCGCGCATTGATATAAGCAGGCGCACGCTTTCCGCTAAATGCCATAAACTGTGCATAATCCATGGAAAGTGCAATCGGTGCCTGCATTACTTTACATGCAATTGCTGCAAGAGAGTATGAAGCAGCATTCATTGCCCATCCAAACGATCCGCCTGTAGGGTTTTCAACGACGCGAACTTCTTCAACAGGAAGTCCCACTGCTTGAGCTATGTCATCTCTGTCAAAATAAGTAGTCATCGCTTTACATTGTACAGTCAACAGGCCATCTTCGTCATAGTACGCCTGAATCGTATCACCTTCGATGGAAAGGTGAGGTTCTCTGGAAGAATAGAAGCTGCCTTCCACTGCATAGTCTGCACCATCAATCATATCAGGTACACGATCTGCATCTCCCTTAAACAAAGGCTGCCAAGTATAGATGTTGTCCATATTCGGATGAATTTGTTTTGCATCTGGCATTACAGCATCAAGATAGTTCATGTATTCTGGTAACTGCTCTATTTCAACTTTAACTTTTGCAGCAGCTTCCTGTGCATGATTTTTTGTGTCCGCAACAACCATTGCCACAACATTTCCATAGTTGATAATTGTTTCATCTACAAGTAATTTGTGAACCTGATCCATCGCTACCGTTCTTGGTGAGAATTGGAACATCATCAAGTGATTTGCTCCGTCTACGTCTTTTGCAGTGATTACCTTTACAACACCTGGCATTTTTTCTGCTTCACTGAAATCAATGTTGATTAATTTAGCATGGTTTGCAACTCTTGGCATAACCAATGCTACGTGAAGTGTTTCAGCAGGCATTTTTAATGCAATGTCATCTCCATAGTCACAAACGCCACAAGCTTTTGCCATAGCATTTGGACGAACAATTGGTTTTCCGTAATAATTACCGACATCTTGTTTGTAATCATATGTGATATCTTTTAATGTTTTTTCGCCACGCATAATGGCAGCCGCTTCCATAACAGCATCAACAATCTGCTTGTATCCAGTACAACGGCAAACATTTCTGTGTTTTTGGAACCAGTCACGCACTTCTTCTCTTGTAGGGCTTGGATTTTCTTGAAGAAGTCCATAAGCAGAAACAATGAATCCAGGTGAACAGAACCCGCACTGTACGGCTCCCAAATGAACCATCGCATACTGCAGTGGGTGTGGATTCATCGCAGTTCCAATTCCTTCAATGGTGATTACAGAACTGTAATCCTTCACGGTCTTAATTTTCTTGGTGCAAGAACGAATTACTTTTCCGTCTAAGATAATCGAGCAGGCACCACATACTCCAGTTCCGCATCCAACTTTTGTACCAGTTAATCCTATTCGTCTTAGAACCTCAGCCAGTGTGTCCTTTTCAGGATCACAGATGAACATTCTGTCTGCGCCATTGATGTTTAGAGTCATCTTTTTTAGTTGTTTCATATTAACCTCCTAAATTGCCTCTTTGTTTTTAATCGTTAGCATAAAACAAAAAAACCTGCCCCTCGTATAAAAGGACAGGTCTGAGGATGCTCTAATTCCTCTCCATCTCCATTTTAAACGCGGGAGGTCCTTGCAATGCAAAGACCCTTAGTCCTCATTTTCGAACCCCGTCAGGTTTAAAAATAAGACTAGGAGATATGTTTTCTAAACTCTAGATCCATTTGTAGTTTATCAGTGCAAAGCCTTACTGTCAACCAAAAACCATAGAAAAACAGTACAAAACAAAGTGATTCTAAAGATCATCTCAAATCGTTCATTGTTTCCTCGTAATATCTTCGGGTATATTAATACAAGTATTTCAAAAAAAGGGGTTGCATTGAATGAAACAGTATTTGCATACATATCAAAATGATAAATCACTTTTGTTATTTCTTGATCATCCAGATTTAATAGAAGCTGTATCGCAAGGCAGCTCAGTTTTTGTTCAAATTTTCTCTGAACATAATCAAGCTGATTTTATAAAAAGAATCATCTTATTGATTCAGAACGAAATCCCCACTGCTACGATTGCAGGCTCCACAACTGTTGGAGAGATTATGGCTGGTTCTCTACAGCTACGTTCTACGATTGTTACCATCTCCGTATTTCAATCCACTGCCATTGTTCCACTCCAGATTTGTTGCACAAAAGGAAAAGAAGAAGCTGATGGCGCAAGGTTGATCGACTACATTTTGGAGCAAGGGATTAATATAGCCGGAGTTCAGTTACTTACAACTCCCCTTACCATCAATCTATCGAAAATTTTGTCAGGAATGGAAACCAGAAAGGTCAACTTCCCTTTTTTTGGTGGAGGTGCTGCCGTATATGATGCCTCGAAATATTCCTTGGTATTCAATGAAGAAGTGTTTCTAGACACTGGTATTATCGCCATTGTATATCTCAGCGATGTTTTGAAATTCTATGCTGGTTCCTACTTGGGTTGGGAACCTCTTACAAAAAAAATGACAATTACCCGTTCAGATGATTTGATTGTACATGCAATTGACGACAACAATGCCTATAATTTATATAAAAAATATCTCAATATCCCTAATGATGAGGATTTTTTCAATAATGTATTGGAGTTTCCATTTCTTGTTGAGAGAAATAAAGCTACAATTGCGCGGGTCCCATTTTTTGTAGACGAAAATGGATCCATCGAGTTTATCGCTGATGTGAAAGAAGGAGAAACCTTCTGCATTGGCTATGGCGACCCAGTCGCTATGCTTGACAGTTCGCATGAAATACAAGGACAATTATTAGAATTCCAACCAGAAGCAATCCTCATATTTGCGTGTGTATGCAGACGATTTTTAATGCAGGGAGATATTAATCTTGAAATTGAACCATTTAAAGCCATTGCCCCCACCTCTGGATTTTTTACGTTTGGAGAAATCATCAGCTGCAAAGACTGCATTCAACTTTTAAATTCAGCCATTGTCATTGTCGGTATGAAAGAGGGAAGCGGCACACGGAGAAATGTCGAAGAGGAATTTAGTCACACCTATCAATCCTGCTCCTTTCAGACCGATCCATTTAGTAAAAAGCATAATATGATCGTATCTAGGTTGCTTCACTTCATCAAGATACTTTCCTCCGAGCTCGAACAGGCAAACGGTGAGTTAACACAGCTCTCAGAGATAGATGATTTGACACAGCTTTACAATCGCATGAAGTTGAACCAAATTCTAATCAAAGAAATCAAACGTTGTAACCTTCTGCAAGTTGATTTTTCTATTATTATAATAGACATCGATTATTTCAAAAATGTAAACGATACGTACGGTCATAATGTTGGAGATTCCGTCCTCGTTGAGTTATCGGCTTTGTTAAAAGATGTGATGCATGAAAACGATTCAGTCGGCAGGTGGGGAGGAGAAGAATTTTTAGTCATCTTACCAGAAACAAATATCCAGTACGCACTTCAAATAGCAGAAAACTTGCGAACTGCAATTGAAAAACATGCTTTTTCAATTGTTTCTCACTTAACCTGTAGCTTTGGCGTTACTTCTTACTGCTGTGCCGAATATCCAGATGTTTTAATTGCTCGAGCCGACAAAGCACTATATGAGGCAAAGAATAATGGGAGAAATCGTGTAGCATCTTTAGATTGCTAATCAAAGGCAACAGTATTTCAGTTGCCTTTTTGATAATCTGCCCATATCTCAGAGCGGTTTTTTTCAAAATAAAAAAATAATAACTGCGAAAACTTTTCAACAGTCGTTTCGCAGTTATTTTTCTTGGGTTGACATGGTTTTCCACATCTTTTTTGAAATTGTATACAATCTTTTCCACTTAGCATTGTGAATAACTTTTATCTTGCAAACCTATTACATTTCAACGTTTACACCAATTTCTTTCCCGTGCAATCGCAAAGTTATCCACAGCAATGTTACGACAGCAACTTTTCGTAACATCACTAAGATAAAACAAATTTCGTTAATATTTATCGAAACCCGGATCATCTAGCATGATTTGTGGTTCTTGCATTTTATTTGACTCTCTTTTATCTGCTTGCGAATTTCCGCTGCCATCACCAATCTGCTTCTGTTGCGTTGTTGATTCTCCAAGCGCAAGTCGGAAGTGACCCACCATTTCTCTTAGCATTTCTGCCTGGCTGGACAATTCTTCGCTTGCAGCCGCGCTTTCTTCCGCAGTTGCAGAGTTGTTTTGAACCACCTGCGATACTTGTTCAATTCCTTTATTGATTTGCGTAATCCCAGAGGCTTGTTCGTTGGATGCTTCAGCAATGTTCACAATCAGTTTCGCCGATTGTTCAATTCCTTCTACGATTTCAAGCAAAGCCGAAGCGGTCTCATTGGCAATTTTTGTGCCAGTCTGGACTTTACCAATTGACCCTTCAATTAAATCAGTCGTCTCTCTTGCCGCGGCAGCACTTCTGGCTGCCAAATTACGAACTTCTTCTGCAACCACTGCAAATCCTTTTCCATGCTGCCCCGCTCTTGCCGCTTCAACCGCAGCATTTAATGCTAAAATATTGGTTTGGAATGCAATATCATCTATGACCTTGATGATTTTTGAAATATTTGCCGAAGAATCATTGATTTCTACCATCGAATGAAGCATTTCTTTCATTTGGTCGTTGCCTTTTATTGCATTATTTCTAGCATTTTCAGCCAAATCGCTGGCTTGACTTGCATTGACCGCATTATGTTTTGTTTGAGATGCAATATCTTCAATAGAAGCTGTCAATTGTTGAATTGCACTTGCCTGTTCGGTGGATCCTTGAGAAAGAGTTTGACTGCCGTCAGATACTTGCCTTGCTCCAGCGTTAACCTGTTCAGCTGCGTCGCTAATATCTCCTAAAACTTGACTGAGGGATACACTAATATGGTTCAATGAATTCTTAATTTCAATAAAATCTCCCTTATAATCTGCTGACAAGGCAATGTCCAGATTGCTATTTGCCATTTCTGCCAGCACACTAGAAATCTCTGTAATATAGATTCTTAAATTAGAAATTGTCTCATTGAGAGAAGTTTTTATTTCTGCATGGTCTCCTTGATAATCCCCATTCATGGTAACATCCAAATTTCCTCTAGCCATTTCTTTTAGAACCGCAGAGGCTTCTTGAATTGGTGCAATGACAGCATCTAAAGTCTCATTGACACCTTTTATTACATGATGGTATTCTCCTTTAAACTTGGATGCATTTCCTCTGACGGATAATTCTCCCTGCACAGCATTCAGTGATAAAGTTCTTGTTTCTTCTACCAGATTGCTAATATTCTCTATCATCATGATCAAAGAAGGAACTAATTTATCCTGTTCGCTCAACTGTCCCGATTCCTTTAATTGCGCCAAATCATCTAAATTTCCTTCGGCAACGTCAGAAAGGACTTGAATCGCTTGATTGATCTGTACCCCAACGGTATTGATAGATTCTGCCATTTGTGCATAGATTCCAAGATATTGTCCTTGCACGGTTACAGTATAGTCGTTTTGGGCCATTTTTTCCAAAACATCTCTGCCTTCAGCCAATCCACCTAACCCATCGATGCAAGCATTGATGCTCTTCTTGATTTCATCAAAGTCGCCTCGATACTCATCGGTGATTTTTTCTGGAATTTCTCCTTTTCCAATTTGATTGATATAAGAAGCTGCCATTTGAAGTGGATGAATGACTGCATCGAGTGTTGCATTCACCCCATCAACTACTTTTTTGAAATCTCCGGTATGAGCACAACAGTCCGCCCGCTTATCCAGCTTTCCCTCAATTGCTGCTGCCGACAATCCTTGCATATCTGCAACCAAAGAATTAATTGCATCAATACACACATTAATGCTCTCTTTGATTTCATCAAAATCACCTCGATATTCGTCGGTGATTTTTTCTGGAATTTCTCCATTACTGATTTGCTTCATATAATCAGCTGACATTTTAAGTGGTCCAATCAATGCGTCTAACGTATCGTTGATTCCTGAAACAATGGTTCGGTATCCCCCACGAAATCCTTCAACATCTCCACGAATATTCAAGTCTCCTTCTACTGCCGCCTTAGTTAGTTTCCCGGTTTCAATGGTAAGATTTGATAGCTCTGCTATCACATTATTTAAGCTAATCGACAGGACATCTTTCTCCGACTTTGGCGTTAGCGTCGCTTCTAAGTCGCCATGGGCAATTCGTTCAGCCGCATTCGCTTGTAAGCGAATGTTTTCAATCATCATTCGAAAGCTTTCCGCTAGCTGCCCTATTTCATCATCTGAAGCCACATCAATTTTGGCATTTACATCACCAGTAATCAAAGCGTCTGATGCTGCAACAATTTGTTCTAATGGTTTTGTGATTTTATTTCGAATCAAGATTTTAGATAATAAGAATACGATGATGAGGCCCAAAAGAGTAATCACTACAATCATTATAACGAGTCGGTTTGCTTCCTTCATAATACGATCAGCATCTAGGTCAACGCCGACCATGCCGACACAATTCCCATCACCATCAATAATGGGAGCAAAAACGGTAAGCAGGTATCCAAACTCAGGATCTTGGTACAGCCCGTTTACATATACTTGCCCCGTTTGAAAAGCCTCAACAAAAGCATCACTTTCTTTTTTTGAGTCAAAGAAATACGAATAATCTACAAGTGTGTTATACTCATAGATGTCATCTGGATTGTCATAAGAGGCTTGTCCCTCAACAATGTATCGAATTTGTTGTGTGTCTAAAATCGGTTGAACCGCATATAGGTATTTTACACCTGCCGCTTCTTTGTCCATCCCCAGATTCTGCTTTGCTATTTCGAAATAGGAATTTTCATAGTTTACGTCTGCCAACTCCTTTAATTGCGTTCCATCAAGGTGAGAAGCCGCCAATCGCGCAATACTTTCAGCTTGGGCAGATTTTAGTTCTATGACTACTTTTTTGTTTTGATAAATACCAAACGAGTCAATAATAACTGTTGTAACTAAAACCATTGCAACTAGAATTAGAATGATTTTTCGGCTCAAGGAATTATTGCGGTTTGTTTTCTTAGATTTTGCCATGTTGTTCCCTGTAGATTAAATACTGGTGTTCTATTTCCGGCGGTGCTCCATCTAATCTAACAGATTGCCTCCTTTCGGTTCATTCAATATTACTCCAATAACAAATGCGATAAAGCCAATAAATTGATATCATTTTTGATATTTTATTGACCAAATTAGATACATTTTCTCATATTTATAACTATTTAGCAAGTTTATCTGAGCACGTTTTTCTATATGCTCCCATTTCTGCAAGTCGCATTCTCCCACATTTGTAGAAATCCCAACACATTTCGAGCAAATGACCAAATAAAAAAAGTTTGAATGCAAAAAAAAGCGAGAGAAATAGTATTGCCCACACTTTTTTGTGTTTTATCCAGTATGCTCTGAAACATATTTTATAAATATTATTCTTTTCAACAGCACGATTTCATTGAAATATAACCAGTTACACTAGTTTTCCACACGAACAAAAAAATTGTATACAATCTTTTCCACTTTCTGCTGTGTATATCTTTTTCCATCCAAATCCTTTCAATTCAAGGACTTTCTATACCAATTGCTTCAAACCCGAAAAAGTTATCCACAACCTTGCAACAATCTGTTGAAAAGCTACATTTCTGCTAGTTGAACACGAATTGTTTTCTTCTGGTCATTGCTTTTGATTGCAGATTCAATCAAGCGAACGGTATTCGCACCATGGATTGGTTGTACAATCAAATCCACATTTTCCTTCATAGCCTGATAAATATTTCGGTAATACTCGCGGTAATCCCCAGGCTCTGTTTCAACCGTACCATTTATTTCTATCCCATTTGTCATAACTGAAATATGCCCGCGTTGTTCAAGTGGTTCTACGCCCCAATTAAGTTTTTTGGCTGGAGTGTATCCTGCCTTTAGGTCGGCCTCTTGCACATCTTCACCATACTTGACATAAGATCCATTTTCTCCATGAAGCGCATATTTGGCAGGAGAAATTTTTACTAACATTCCTGATTTTAAAGTTACTTTCTTTTTTCCATAGTGGAGTACAATTTCAAAATTGTCTACGGTCTCAGCAAATTTCCGTTGATACCGCAAATCCGCCGTTATTGCTTCTGGTGTTCCAAACATAACTTGTGCTTGATCAATCAAATGTGCTCCTAAATCATACAATACTCCCGAACCAGGCAGGCTTTCCTCTCTCCATGATCGCTTTGCTTGATTACGAAACCGATCCATATGCATTTCGCACTCAACAATTGTCCCAAGAAGCAAGCTTTCCGCAACTTTTCTAAGGGTTTTAAAATCACTATCCCAACGTCTATTTTGAAATACCGAAAGTATTACATTTTGACTTTTTGCAAGATCAATTAACTCGTCAGCTTCTTTGGAGGTAATCGTAAATGGCTTATCTACCACTACGTTTTTCCCTGCCAGAATTGCTTGCTTCGCAATGGAAAAATGAGAAGTATTTGGTGTTGCAATCACAACCAATTCTACTCCATCATTTTCAAAGATGCTTTGCAAATCCGTTGGTATTTTTACATCTGGATATCTTTGATGGATTGATTTTTGCTTTTCCAGATCCGATGTATAGATATAACTTAATAAAAATTCAGGCAAACTCGAAATAATCGGCGCATGAAAAACGCTACCTGATAAGCCATACCCGATAATTGCTGTTTTAATTTGTTCCATGGAGATTCTCCTTTTACAACATACGGCTAATGTTTCCTACAATCCAGCAAGAAATTGCTCCCCTTCATGGATTTTACTTTTTTCTTTAGCTCTGCTGCGGTTTCTGCAACCTGCAAATGATTTTGATATTCCAAATGCTCATTGGTCACAATAACAAGTGAGATTGACATCAGCGGATACTCCATGGATTCACCTCTTCGATTTGTCGTTGAGATAAATCCAGTTTCCAAATCTTTTGCAGAATACAATTCGCGAATTCTAGCGTCAAAATGATCGATGATTTCAAGACAAAGTTCCATGGCGTTTTCAGGGTCTGTTACAATCACAAAATCATCTCCCCCAATGTGTCCAACAAAGGAATCACTCGTGCCCTTTGCCCTTACTTCATCTACCAAAATATCTGCTGTCATTTTTATCGCGATATCTCCTTTTGCAAATCCATAGGCATCATTATATGCCTTAAAATTATCCAAGTCCCCGTATATTACTGCAAAGAATGCTTGTTTTTCTATTTTAGAATTGATTTCCGCTTGAATTTCTAAATTTCCAGGCAATCCGGTTAATGGATTTGCGCCTCTATTTCTTTCAATTCTTCTCAACGTATTGCGAACGCGACTAATCAGTTCTCTGTCATTGAATGGCTTGATGATATAGTCATCTGCCCCAAGCTCAAGTCCCATTAATTTATCGTCTTGTTCGTCTTGTGAAGTCAACATGATAATTGGCATTAAGTTATTGCTTTCATCATCTCTTAAAATCTTGCATACTTCAAAACCATCCATATCTGGCATCACTACATCCAGCAGTACTAAGTCTGGTTTTTCTTTTCGCACCAAATGAAGTCCTTCTTCTCCACTACTTGCATGAATTACCACATAGTCTACAGTTTCAAGCACATTTTGAATTAACTTTGCAAAAAAGCTGCTATCATCAATTAGTAGTATTTTTTTCTGGAACATACATAACCCTCACAATGGTATTAATTTCTTACACGGTGTCCTATCCATGTTGCATAAGAATCGTTCCTTTTCAAACCTTACAAGTCACTTCCATCGTTGCCTTTGACAAAATCATAACATAGAAAAACTATGATTGCATTAACTTATTCTGCAAATGGATTGTATTTTTGTGGGTTCATTGACCGAATTTATAAAACCCTATTCTTCACCGCCTTCTTCCAACTTCACCATGGCTTCTTTCGTCAAAATTACTCCTTTTCCATTCTGCCCATTGATTTTTATGACAAGTGGCTCTGGAAACCGAATTAACTTGGCGTGCGCGGTTTCCTTCACAACCTCTCCTTTCCTCATATTATCCCAATGAATCAAGTCTCCCTCATCTTTTTTCTGCCCAATATGGAAATACCCCATTTTCAGTGAAGTCAGATTGTGATGGAAATGACTTCCTAGTGAAGGTTCCACAATCAAATTGCCCAAATCAGCCTCCACAACAATTTTAGCCTGTGACATTTGCCACCACGCCAAAGGAATTCCAAGCCATTGTTCGGAGGTTCCGATGCGCCCAAATCCCATGAGAACGCACTTTTCATCTTTTTCTGCTAATATCTTATTTAACTCACCAATTTCCGTCGCAATTGCTGGTGTCTTTGCAATTTCAAAAGTATCAGGATCCACATAAATAATATGTGAAATATTCTGATACACACCGTTTCCAATAATATGACCGCTGGTGCAAAGAACATCCTCTTCTCTTGCATCTTCTATGCGAACTTCACTTGCTTCACGCCCAACCACCATTGGTCTTATCTGAAGAAAATAGAATTCAGGAAGGCCTTCAGATTCTACAGGAAGATTGACCGCAAATTCTATTTCTACGTCAGCTCCAAACGCTTTTTTGGCCATATCAAAAAGATCTTTAATGATTCCAACCAAAGGAAATGTATTATATTTTAATACTGGAGCAAAGGTAACAATTTTGGGCCCATTTTCGGCATATGAATCCATGACATAGTCGTTTTCTGCAAGGTATGTGCTGCAAATTTTTTGTAGCGTCCCATCTTGCGCTGCTCGATCTAATCCCATTTGTACATAGGTACAATCATCATCAGCTATTAATTGTTTTGATGGATCACTTAAATCCAGTGCAAAGAATTTTGACTGGGTATTATCCATCAGTTCTCTTGGATTGGCATATGGCGGGTTCAGTTTTGGATATGCAGGCGAAAAAGAATAAACTCTTCCTCCATCCACGATAGATTTTCCAAAACCTAACGCAAGATTTACAATCCCCTGATCAGGTTGCATGTATGAGTACGGATAATAGTTATAGGTCTGGGCAACGCCTGAGATTACAGGATAAAAAATATCTCCATGACGTTCTCCTACTAGCTGCTGAATCAGGATGGACATAGATCCTTCTTCAATTCTTACATCAGCATTTTTTGCATAGCCTTTCGGCGATTGAAAGAAAGCTGACGCATAGATTAATTTGACTGCATCTAACAATTGTTTTAAGCGCCCCTCAACACTCAAGTCACAATTAGGAATCACATACGTTTTAAATATCCCTGCAAATGGTAGAACTTGTGAGTCTTCAAGAATGCTAGATGACCTTACTGCCAGTGGGTAATCCACTTCCTCAACCAGTATTTTTAAGTCACGCACCACCACCGAAGGTAATTGTGCATTCAAAAAATTCGTTGCAATTTCATCTTCATTGACAGAGCTAGTAGCCATATCCTGTAGGTCATTGGCAACCATGAATTCTTCAAAAACATCACCACATATTACAAATGAGCTAGGTATTTTCAATTTGATATCGGGGTATTTCTTTTGAAGTTCGCCTTTCATTAAGAAAGACCGAAAGAAGGCTACGCCTCGTGCTTTTCCGCCAAGAGAGCCAGTACCAATTCGTACAAAAGAGTTTTCTAAATCCATCTTTGCCGAACCAAAATCGACAATGACACCCTTTTGATACCCTCTGAAGATCTTATCTAGGCATTCTATCATTGTTTTCCGAAATTCTTCCGGGTTTTCATAGGCATTGTTTTCTCTAAAACGCAGCTCATCCGCCACCTCAAATTCAGTTCTTGCTCGGAACCATCTGGAAAAATGATGATGGCATGCATGATAAATCAGACTTTCGTCCGGCAGACTTTTCAGCACCCTCTCAAAGGATGACAAATCCGAAGTTTTCGAGAGGACTTCTCCCATACTGTTTTTAAATACAAATTCACCAAAGCTATAGTTCTCTAAAATATAGCTACGCAGCTCTTTTAGAAGATTCGGTGAATTCTTATCCAAAAAACGCATCCCTATTTTCTTTGCTTTTTCAACATTTTGAGTCTCTTCAGAGTGTAAAAGGATTGGCAAATCGGGGATTCGCTTTCCAACTTCAGCAGCCAATTCAAGACCAGCCTCGGAGTATACTTCTTTTTCTTTCAAAAATCCAATATCAGAAATAATGCCGAGTAAATTGTTCTGATATTTATGAGAAAATTCCATCGCCTCTTCATAGGAAATTGCTAAAATAATTTTTGGTCTAGCACGCATTCTGAGAAGCCTATGGAAATCATTTACCGCATGAGAAATAAGATATCTTGTTTGCTTCATGATTTCTGTATATATTAACGGTAAAAATTGAGAATAATAGCTAGGAGTATCATCCACCACTAAAATAACTTGAACTCCCTGCTTGATATCATCCTCTAAATTCCCTTTGTCTTCAACATACTTAATAATCGCCAATAGAATTTGGCTATTTCCTGACCAAACAAAAACTCGATCGATTGTCTTTGCTTCTCGTATCGTTTTTAGAGTCTCACTATCTAGCGTTTCATAGGTTAGCATAACCACTGGTTTATCTGGATATGCTTCTTTTACCAATCTACTGAATTCCAATGAGGTCATATCATTAATTCTTGGCATAGTAATCACCAAATCATACGTTCTATTTTTTAATTCATCTAGTGCTTCTGCACCCGATGAAGCATGCGTAATACGTGGTACAAACTGCAAATTCAAATCCAAATACTCACTAAAAATTTTATCGGAAAGGTGCCCATCCTCTTCCAGAACGAAAGAGTCATATGGAGTTGACACCAGCAGTATTTCTCTTACACGAAATTTCATCAAATCATGGAATCTTGTGAAATTTGGATCATAGTCTTTTGTATTATTCATAGCATCCTCCTTGAAAACTGACACTTCATGAAAACCCATTTTTTTTCACGGTTACCTTTTATTATACCACAAGGCTGAAATTCTACTCATGAATATCAAAACATAGCACCTTCTTTTCGGCAGTTGCTGCCGAAATAAGACAACAAAAAGAGATTGGAGTGTATCTCACAATCTCTTAGGTATATTGTTCTATTCGGTTTATCGTTTTAAAGTACCTGTCTCAAGTCTTTTATTTTGGGATGCAGGAAATCAACCAAGGTGCTGGAAAAGGTTCAATCAAGTTTTTACTATTTACGCGCAAAACTTCAATATGAATTGCTTCTGTCCGTTCCAAGTTGTTTTCCCGAAGGAGCTCTGAAAGAGAGGTAAGCATTTCAAAATCCAAGGTATAGATTACGAAACGGATAGAAGGATTCATTTCAATCAGGGTTTTCATTTCTTCTCCAATTTTAGGTGAAGCTACGATAAATGCTATGTCTGGAACTGGTACTTCTTTGATTACGTTCTCATTCAAAGATTCTACAACCGTCACATTGTTGAGCCCAAATTTTGCAATATTTTCTTCCATTGTTTTTCTGTCGCCCGAATCATATTCTACAGCGAGAACACTTCCTTCTCCTGCAAAAATTGCAGCTTCAACCGCAATGCTTTCACCCGAAATAATACAAGCATTATCACGGTCTCCTAAATTCAGTTTATTCATAATCACAGTTCGAACTTCTCTGCAAACATAACGCACGGAGCCGTAAGAAAACCGATTATTTTCTATCCCAATCTGATAATTTGTTGCAGCATTTGGATTTAAAATCAACATAGCTGCTGATGCATTAATTCCGCGGTCTATCATATGAGATAATTTATTTTGTTTTATTTCTCCTTCAGGCTCAGAGCCTTCATTGTACCAAATATCACAATCTCCCAGTTCTGCATTCCACATGTCATAGAAAATGTCCGGATGACCTGCATCAGTAAACACCAATACCGCTCGATTACCCATCACAGTAGGGATTAGATTCTTATTTTTTCCCGTAATATCCAACATTTTTACTTCCGTCAAATTCACATCTACATATTTTGAGAAATAATGAAGCCAAGATAGAATGACCTCATTGGTAAACATTGTTTGTTCCATAGCTACAACCTCCTTATCTGCCAATATCATACCATATTTTTCTGGTTTGTAAAATGAAGAAAAGAGAAAAAGGAAAAGACAAAAAATGAGACAAAACTTCCCCAATGGAATGGAGAAGTTTTGTCATCCTGTTTACCAAATTTTTAATCATCCTATTCTTTCATTGTTGTGCTAAGCGCCTAACAGTTGCAAGACTCCCTGTTTTTGTTGATTTGCTTGCGCAAGCATCGCCTGTGTAGACTGGGACAAAATATTCATTTTGGTAAACTCCATCATACTGTCTGCCATATCTACATCGCGAATTTGCGACTCAGACCTTTGCGTATTTTCCGACATCAAGCGGTCTATATTCAACGCATGCTCCAGTTTGTTTTGTACTGCTCCCAAGGTGGCTCTGAAAGAAGATATCCTTCTTATGGAATTATCAAAAGAGGTTATGGCTCCTTCTGCGTCCCCCGATACATTCACATCTCCAATTCCAAGCGCATCGGTTTTGACACTAAACAAATCGACAGCAATATTTTGTCCAGAATTGGCGCCTACTTGGATTTTTAGAGATTCCGTCGCATCTCCATCGCTTGGAAAAATCACATTATAGTTGGTTGGATTTTCAGAGTAAGTTCCAGTGGCGATAATATCCTCATCATTTAAGACAGGTCCCCCGTAGTCCGAACCTGCGATAGATCCCGTGTCAGCATCATCCACATCTAGCACCGTCCCGTAAAACGTCGCCCCATTGGCCGTTAGACTTGCCTGTAGTGCTGCAACGTCCGCAAAACTCGTACTGGCAACAATTGAGGTTAACGTGGCATCAGTAGCATCATTATCATCATCAATACCACTAATCAGGTCAGCAAAGGTAGTTCCTCCATTTAGATTACTATTAATATACTTTACTGCAAGATAAGATGCCGAATAATCAAGGCTTGTTGCAGGCGCTGACCATGCAGCACCGCCAATTAGGGCAACCGCTCGATTCACTACCGCTGCAATACCATTGGCAGTTACATCAATTTTCAATCGCTCATCTGCACCTGGTATAAACTCTGCTGTGCCTTCCTTAAACCATGTGGGCATGTCATAAAAGTCATCCCCCATGGCGTCTGCCATAATAGCATGAACCATCTCATGAGCAATGATACGATCGTCGCTAATTGGGCTTCCATTGCTTCCGCTACTTCCCGTTGCAGGAGCAAAATCCCCTAAATCAATGGTTAAATTCTGATTAACCAACGTGGCCGAATTTCCAGCTACGCTCCAAGAAGATGCTACATAAGCTAGCGCATCATCTCCCGTGGTAGGAACTAGCGTTATCGTCAGATTTCTGGAGCTTTCAGTCAACCCATAATAGGTACTGATTAATGAAGCAGATTCCGATAGCCATCCTGATTTTAGACCATTAATCACCGCATTTTTCACTGCATCATCTGCTGAAAAAGAATTCAAAAGTTTCTTTGTGTTAAACTCTGTTTTTTCTGCAATGCCATTGATTTCTTCCAATATTTTTGAAATCTCTTCTTGGATTTGATTTTGGTCATCTCCTGTTAGTGTTCCATTGGCAGCTTGAACAGATAATTCTCGCCCTCTTTGCAGCAAATCATGTACTTCGGTCATACCACCTTCCGCAGTTTGCACCAAAGAAATCGCATCATTGATATTTTTTGTACTTTGATCTAATCCTCGGATTTGGGACCGCATCTTTTCAGAGATAGCAAGTCCCGCTGCGTCGTCAGCTGAACTATTAATCCGCAACCCTGAAGAAAGTTTTTGCAGCTCCCCAGAGGTTGCCTGATTATTGGCCGCTAAGTTTCGATTTGCATTGATGGCGGCCAGATTGTGATTTATTCTCATCTATTTCACCTCCTTCCTTTTTATTTAGATACACAGTTGTATTATCGGTTCTTATTTTGTCTTGTTAAGTACCTTTTTTCTAACTGACATGTTGTACATTTTTTATAACCGACATGTTTCTTTGGTTGTGCTATGGTTTGTGTTATAATAATTAATAAATCTGATTTGTAATTCGCCAAATAATCGAAATTCTTTTTTTAATAGTTGCATTTTCATTTTTTGGCTGTACCATAGGAGATACAATGGGAAAAATATTAGTATTAGCAGAAAAACCTTCGGTTGGCAAGGAACTGGCACGTGTATTAGGTTGTACCCAACCAAAAGAGGGGCATATCATTGGACAAAAATATATTGTGACCTGGTCATTAGGCCATTTAGTTACCCTCGCCGATCCAGAACACTATGGAGAGCATTATAAAAAATGGGCACTTGAAACCCTGCCAATCTTGCCAGAAAAAATGGATTTAGTGGTTTTGAAGGAAACAAACAAACAGTTTCAGGTAGTAAAAAAACTCATGAAAAGTCCTGAAATTACTAGCCTAATTATCGCAACAGATGCAGGAAGAGAAGGGGAGCTTGTCGCACGCTGGATTATACAAAAGACAGGATTCCACAGGCCTGTTCAGCGCCTTTGGATTTCATCTCAAACTGATAAAAGCATCCGAGATGGTTTTCATCATTTAAAGGACGCCTCCGAATACAACAATCTATTCTATTCTGCGCAAAGTCGTGCCGAAGCAGATTGGTATGTTGGTCTCAATGTAACAAGAGCACTGACTTGTAAGCATAACGCTCAATTATCTGCTGGTCGAGTCCAAACACCTACACTGGCAATGATCGTAAAGAAAGAAGAAGAAATCAAACGATTTATTCCAAAAGACTACTACACAATCCACGCGGAACTCGCAAGTTTTGAAGGAATCTGGTCAAACGAAAAAAATAATCAAACCATAATTTCAGAAAAAGAAAAGGCTTTGTCAGTATTGGAAAACACCAAAGGCAAAAATGGCATCATCACAGAATTGAAAAAGGATGAGAAAAAAGAGTTACCACCGCTACTTTATGACCTAACAGAGCTGCAAAGGGATGCTAATATCAGATATGGGTTTTCTGCCAAGCAAACATTAAATCTGATGCAGCGACTATATGAAGAGCACAAGGTGTTAACCTACCCAAGAACAGATTCTCGATATATTAGCAGTGACATTGTCCCTACTTTAAAAGATCGGTTCATTGCCATTTCTTCAGGTGAGTATACAAAAATCGCCTCTTCCCTTTTGAAATCAGGGATAAAGGTTTCAAAGCGCATCGTAGATGATAGCAAAGTGACAGATCATCATGCGATTATTCCAACGGAGGAGTATGGTCGTTTATCCGATTTGTCTTCCGATGAACGAAAAATATATGACCTTGTCGTGAAGCGGTTTCTTGCGGTTTTTAGTTCTGATTTTGAGTATTTGCAAACAGCAGTTAAATTTAAAATAAATAATGAACTCTTTACAGCAAAAGGGAAAATTGTCAGGAAGCTAGGGTGGAAAGCTATTTATAATGGAAGTTTTGATAACGAAGATAATGAATCCCTTGATGAAATTGATTTAAGACATCAAAATCTACCGGATCTGAAACAAGGCCAAAGCCTGACCGTTTTAGATGTAAAAATGAAGAATGGAAAAACGACACCTCCACCTCGATATACAGAAGCATCTTTGCTCTCTGTTATGGAACATCATAATTTGGGAACACCTGCTACCAGAGCAGATATTATAGAAAAGATGTTTACCGCAAATTCCGCAGAGCGCCGAGGGAAAGAAATATTCCCACTGAGCAAGGGCATCCAATTGATTCAGTTGGTTCCCGAGGAATTAAAATCCCCTGAGTTAACCGAAAAATGGGAAAAGAGACTCACCGCCATAAGTAAAGGACAGGAGAAAAGTGGACCTTTTATCCGCGAGATGAAGGATTTTTCTACCGTTCTTGTTGGTCGAGTCATTGCGAGCAATAGCACCTATAAGCACGACAATATGACAAGAACAAGATGCCCTCTTTGTGATAAATTTTTACTTGAGGTCAACGGAAAAAAAGGGAAAATGCTTGTCTGCCAGGACAGGGAATGCGGTTACAAGCAAAACCTTTCCTACATAAGCAATGCCCGTTGTCCTCAGTGTCATAAAAAGCTAAATGTAATTGGACAAGACGAGAAAAGAATCTATTCCTGCTCCTGCGGTTTTCGAGAAAAATTTGATCGTTTTAACAAACAACTCTCGGAAAATAAGAATTCGATGAACAAAAAAGCAGTACAGCAATATATGCAAAAGCAGGAGAAAGAAAATCCTCAAGCGTCTGCCTTTGCGCTTGCTTGGGAAAAACTTCAAAAGGATAAATAATCGCAACCCGAAACACAGTACTTCCCACAAACAAACTTACAAAAAACAGAAAAGTATCATAAAAAAACCGACCTCCCAATCGTTAGATTTTGAAATGTATCTCGCTTTTTGGGGGTCGGCTAATAAAAACCTTTTATTCTATTACTCTGCTTATATTTTATTTGGTATATCATCAATCATACTTTTTTCAAGGCTACTTTGCAGTCAAGCGATCGATAATACCAACCAATTTATCAATCTCCGGCTTGCTGATTTGATCATCCGCACCCACTTGCTGCCCTTTAATCCTCATTTCTTCATTGATCAAAGAAGAAAACAGAATCAGCGGGATTGCTTTGAGAACTGGATCTGTTTTCACAAGTTTAGTCAGGTGATGCCCGTCCATCAAAGGCATTTCTATATCCGATACAATACAAGCAACATGATCTTTTATCTCATCTCCACTCGTTTTTGCTTCCTCAAGATATTTCCATGCTTCTTGTCCATTATCTGTCTTAATCGTATTTTTATAACCAGCTTTGTGCAGACTCTCGACAATTAATTTTGCGAGCAACATTGAATCCTCTGCAATCAAAATAGTCTTATCGGTATCTTTTCTTTCTCCTAATTTTTCAATCGAAGAAACTTGAATACTTGATTCCGGACTGATTTCAGCTACGATTTTTTCAAAATCCAAAATCGTAATCAGCCTTTTTTTGTAAGATGCAATTCCAGTCGCAACACCTTCATCGCCACCATAAATCACATGATCTGGCTTCTTAATTTCTGTCCAAGAAATTCGATCAATACCTACTACGGAATCTACATGAAATGCAAAATTCAGGTTGTTAAAATGGGTGATAATAAAAACATCCCTATCGTTATTTGCATCCCGCGGTAAATTCAAGTATTTTCCCAAATCAATGACCGTGATAATCTCGTTTCTAGGCTTGAAAACACCCTCCACTACAGAATGAGCATTGGGCATCATCTTTACTTCTTGTGCCTTCATGATTTCTCTTACTTTTGCTACGTTGATACCAAATACCTCACCTGCTATGGTAAATTCCATAATCTCCAGCTCATTGGTACCAGACTCCAACAAAATTTTTGTTTGTTCGCTATTATCAAACATAAAATGCTCCTTTCCAGCTTTAGGAATAATCTTGCATAAATGCTATTATATATTATCTGATCTAAGATGTGAACTGTAACTATCGAATTTCATACCCTTTTATACTCCATTAAAACTCAAATGTTCCATGTCTTCTCAAATTTAATGCAAAAGAATGGCAATTTTGTTTCGCCAATCTATCGATAATTTCAAAAAAGCAGAAGGGAACCGCCCACTATAATATGTCATAGCAAGGCAGTTCCCATACATTCGGCCTGATTGCCTCCTGTTTTTTACATCTTAATTCTAAAAGGTAACCAATAATTGTTTGATTTATGAAGGCGATCTGAAATCTTCACAAGAAAGGTTTTTCAGTGAAAAATCCAATATCCCAGAAGAATGAGTCAATGCGCCAATGGAAATATAATCAACACCCGTACTTGCAATCCCACGAATGCGTTCCTCTGTAACATTTCCAGAAGCTTCAGTTATCGCCCTTCCTGCCACTCTTTCTACTGCCTTCTTCATTGTGATATCGTCCATATTATCCAGCATGATAATATCCGCTCCTGCTTCTAACGCTTGCTCCAGCATGTCTAAGCTCTCTACTTCGATTTCAATTTTTCTTACGAACGAAGCATGCTCCTTAACCAATGCAATCGCTTCTCCAATGCTCCCTGCCGCGTTGATATGATTATCCTTGATTAAAATTCCATCAGACAAGTTAAATCGATGGTTTGCCCCCCCACCAATCTTTACTGCATATTTTTCAAAAACCCTCATGTTCGGGGTGGTTTTTCTAGTATCCAATATCTGTGTTTGGAAGCCTTCCAGTTGATTGACCAATCTTCTTGTATAAGTAGCAATTCCACTCATTCGCTGCAGGTAGTTTAATGCCACACGCTCACCAGTCAGTATCGCTCTCAGATCCCCTTTGATGAAACCCAAAACCTGCCCTTTTCCAACATGGTCCCCATCCTTTATTGTTGTTTCAAAGCTGATTTTTTCATCTAAGAGTTGAAATACGCGTACAAAAACATCTATGCCTGCAATGATTCCATCTTCTTTTGAGATAAGCTGACCCTTTCCGATTTTTTGGTCTGTCAAAATGCTATTTGTTGTAATATCTCCATTTGCTACATCTTCTTTCAATGCGTTAAGAAGATATTCGTCCCAGTTGATTGCCATCACACCATAATTCATAAAAGTTCCGATCCTTTCTCTTAATTTCATCTAATATTAACTGCCTGTCCTTTTCTTTGATCGTATTGTAACTATCAGTTGGGATTACCCCTTCAAACAATTCCAATGGAATCCGCGAAATCATGCTCTGGACTTTTTTTGCTGCTCTTCTAGCAAAAACAAGGCTCTCAAGCAAGGAATTGCTTCCTAACCGATTGGCACCATGAACCCCGTTGCAGCTTGTTTCTCCCACAGCAAAAAGATGGTCCATGGAAGTTTTCCCATCTAAGTCAACCTGAATGCCTCCCATAAGGTAGTGCTGCGCTGGTGTGACTGGGATGAAATCTTTTGTGAAATCATATCCTTCTTCACTGCACTTTTGATAAATACTCGGAAACCGTTCCCGTATCCTTGCTCCATCCATATGTCCAAGAGATAAATACACATATGGACTATTGAATTTATCCATTTCCTCTTTTATGGCAGCTGCCACAACATCTCTTGGTTCTAATTCGTTGATAAATCGTTTCCAAACTGGGTTGAGCAAAATCGCACCCTCACCTCTTACTGATTCTGAAATCAAAAACTTCCTTCCTTCTTTTCTTGAATAAAGCGCAGTAGGATGTATTTGAATACAATGAATATCCTGCAACGCAATTTTGTTTCTCAATGCGATTGCAATGGCATCTCCTTTTAGAATCTCATAGTTAGTTGTGTTTTGAAATAATCCTCCGATGCCCCCAGTGGCAAATATAACTACCTTTGCATTGATTGTAATCCACCCCTGATCCAAACTTTTCACCAATACCCCTTTACAGATATTGTCCTTGGCGATAACGTCCAGCATTTCCATATGGATATCTAGCCGAATATTCTTGCGTTTCTTGGCTTGCGAAAGGAGTTTGCTCGTGATTTCCTTACCTGTAATATCTTTATGATGCAAAATTCTAGCTTTTGAGTGCCCGCCTTCTTTTGTGTATATTAGTCCTTCTTGGCTTCTCTCAAACTCTACGCCATAAGACAACAGTTCTTCTATAATCTCGTTTGACTCTTGAATCATAATCCGAACAGAATCCAAACGATTTTTATAGTGTCCCGCTTTTAATGTATCTTCAAAATAGTCTTCATAATCATTTTGATCTCTTAAGGTTGCAATTCCACCTTGTGCCAGATAAGAATCACTGATCTCAAGCTGATCCTTGGCAATTACCCTTACTTTAACTTGTTCTGGCAGATTCAAAGCTAAGTACAACCCGGCGACCCCAGCCCCTACCACCAAAACGTCCGTCTTTTCTTTCCTCAATTTATCACCCTCATTATTTTCCTAGACCTGCATTGACTTATCACCATTAGATTTTATGCGAGCTCATGCATTCTTTTCAGCGAACATTCGGCAAGTTGCCTCAATGGTTCGTCAACAGAGATTTCATAAGTTCCAAGGCGCAATGCCTGACCGATCTGATCAAGGGTAATCCGCTTCATATCCAAACAAAGAGGAGTTTCTTTGATAAAATGGTACCTTTTTTCCAAATTGTTTTGTTTCAATTGATAATGAACTCCCTGTTCTGTACAAATAATAAAATCTGTTTTAGGACTGTGCTTTGCATAAGAAATAATGCCAGAAGTGCTGCCGATATAATCCCCCATTTCTATCACATCCATGCCACACTCAGGATGAACTAAAACATCTGCATTTGGAAATTGTTGCTTCAGCTCTTTCACTTGGATTTTGGTAATGTTTCTATGCGTAGGACAAAATCCTTCCTGAAAATAAAAGGATTTATCTGGGATCAGAGATGCGAGATACCTTCCTAGGTGTTGATCAGGTAAAAATAAAATATTCTTTTCTGCTAATGACTTTACAATTTTTTCTGCATTGGATGAAGTCACACAAACATCTGATAGTGCTTTTAATTCAGTGATTGAGTTAATATAGCAAACCACAGCCAAGTCCTTCATTTTCTTTTTCATATGGACGACCTGCTCTAAATCTACCATATGTGCCATTGGGCAGTCCGCATCAAGATGAGGCAATAAGACTCTTTTATCTGGATTCAATATTTTAACACCCTCCGCCATAAAGCGAACACCTGCCAGAACAATTGTAGTAGCTTCCATTTTTGAAGCCACATTGCTCAGAAAGTAGGAATCCCCTACAAAATCAGCAATTTTTTGCACTTCTTCATTCACATAATAATGAGCAAGAATGATTGCATCTTGCTCTTTTTTCAACCTGATTATATCCTCTAAAACATCCTGCATTGATATACCTCCTGACTCTTTTGGAGAAATATAACACAGGCCAACACAATTGTCAAGTTAGCTGACAAGACAGCAAATTAGTTTTGCTAGCCGCTCAATCGTTTGCCCCATAAACGCTTCATCTATGTATGAATAGGAAATTCTGAGAGATTGATTTTTTTTATTATCATATATGGCACCTGGATTTAGCAGAATTTGCTGTTCTAATGCCCTATGAAATAGGTTTTCAACAGAAAAGTTCTCTTTGAATGTAAGCCAAATATTGGAAGGAGTACACTGAATTCTTGAAAAAAACCAGACTGAATATACTCTCCCCAATTCATTCGATTAGAGGAAAGCATCAGTGACTCGATTCACATTTTTCTCCTTCCCTTATCGATTTGGATTATTGATCAAATCCTTCTTCCACAATGAATTCCTCAAGTTTTTTGAGGTTTTCCGAGAAGTTTTTCCTACCATATCCCATTCTAAAATATACATCTTCTGTGTCAAACACTTGAGAAGGAAGAAGAAGCACCCCTTTTTTCTCTACGGCACGCTTACAAAATTCCGTAGCACTCATGGGCAATAATATCTTGTGAAAAGCAACAGAACCAGCCATAATATCCTTCTTTTCAAAAACATTTGGATATCGATCGAAAAATTCATTTGCTAATGCAATGTTGCTTCGTATCAATTCGAGATTTCTGTCCAATAACTCCGCACTATGCTTTAAAGCTACCTTGGACAAAAACTCAGAGGGAGCAGAATCACAAATACTCATATAGTGCTTCATTTTTACCATTTTATCAAGTAAGTCATGATCCTTTGATGCCACCCATCCAACTCTAAGACCAGCCAATCCATAAGATTTTGACATGACACCAAGAGATGCGCACTTGTCATAACGATCCGACATCCAGACTCTTTTTTCTCCGTCAAGTTCCAAACCTTTATATACTTCGTCAGCAAATAAATGCAAATTATATTTCTTGCATATATCACATAGCTTTTCAATTTCTTCATTGGTGAGAGTATATCCCGTCGGGTTATTCGGTGAATTTACGGCGATTATCTTTGTATTGGGCTGAATCAATCCTTCTAATCGTTCAAAATCAAGCACCCATTTTTCTCCATCATCAACAATCTCCCAATGAGAATATTGACAGTCAGGAACTGCCTTAGCCACTTCATATGCAGATGGGTAATTGGGATACATGACAATCATGTGATCTCCTTGGTTTAGCATCACATTCATATATCCAAAAATCGCTTCTTGTGCCCCATGAAACACTAAAACATCTTGATCTGACATGGTTTCATAAAGTCCTGCAATCAGCGTTCTGAGCTCTGGATCTCCCCAAGTTTCTGTATAGCCAAGCCATTGATTTAAAAATTCTTGCTCTGCACCCTGCTCCCGATCCAATAGCTCCTTTATCGTCATTGCTTCGCAGTCTGATTGTGCCAATAAATACGGTGCCGTAAACTCATATTCTCCAAAGTAACATTCTAATTTAAAGTCGTTTATTTTCATATTGCCCCTCCATTTTTTCAATGAAACTATATACTTTTCTCATTTATATCACATTTATAGCTTAGATTACACCTCCAATTTATAAAATTAAACCATCCAATTTTGATTTTCTCTGTCTTGAAAATTAATTTGTCAACTATAGTGAAATGCTCCTCCATGTGGTATAATTTGGTATAATCCATATATTTCAGCAATCCTTGTTTGTGCAATACGATACCAAAGGATGATACAAAATGAAAACACGGATTTTATTTTTTATATTTCTCATCACATCTATTGTTTCATTGTTATATTACAACAGTAAGCAAAGTGGCCTGCCAGTTGATTATTCCAAAAAGCTTTTGATTGTAATATATGTCTTTCTCATTGCCTTTATTTCTCTTTGCTATATCGTCTACGTTGCATACCGAATTATGTTTATGGAAATGACAGAAAGAATGGAGATGATTACGCAAAGCAAAAACGACTTGCAGACAACTTATAATTGTATTCCAATGTTTCTGATTGAAGTTGGCTCTGATTATAAGGTCCTAAATGTTAATGAAACCCTTTGCCAATTTATTGACCGAAAATCTCATCAACTCATCGGAGAATCCATTGATTTTTGTTTACAATTTAGTAATGAAATCACCGAGGTGATGAAAAATTCGATCCAAGAAACCCTTTCTACAAATCGCAACCATAAAACCGAATTAAAGATTAATGGTCGAATATTTGAATGTTTTACATTTCCCATGCAAGAGACAACTAGTAAGAGGAATCGGGTTTTATTGATGTTGAATGATGTGACACATATGCGAGCTATGTATCGCCAATCATTGCAAGATAACAAAATGACTGCTGTGGGTCACCTTGCTGCTGGCGTCGCCCATGAAATTCGCAATCCATTGGGTTTGATACGCAATTACTGCCATCTGCTCAAGAAGAATCTGTCATGGAACGAGAAACAAAAACTCGATGCATTTTTTATGATGGAGCAGGCAGTTGAGCGTTCTAGCAAAATCATAGACAATCTACTTCGCTTTTCCAGAGTTTCCAGCGAAAAATGGACTCACGTAAATTTAAAGCAAACATTGATTGCCATTTTATCCTTTGAAGAACACACTTTAGAAAAGCGCCATATTCAGGGAAGAATCATATGTGATGAGCGTATTATGATTCCCATTGTATTAGAATCCTTTGAAATGATTATGGTCAATCTGATAATCAACAGCATGGATGCTATGGCAAACGGCGGAGAGCTCATAATCAAATGTACAAAAGAAGCAGATATGGTAACGATCAAAGCATCCGATACAGGCACAGGTATTCCCGAAGAAATCGTCGCAGATATCTTTAATCCCTTTTTTACTACAAAAGAGAACCGTAACGGAGCAGGTCTCGGGCTATACATTGTATACAACGAAGTAACAAAATTAAATGGGAAAATCTTTGCAGATAGTGAAATGGGTGTAGGAACAACTTTTACGATACAACTTCCATTAGAAAGGACGGATGCGCATCATGGGAAATCAACTTAATATCCTAATCGTAGATGATGAAAGAGAATATAGTAATGTACTCGCAATGGTCTTAGAGGCAGAAGGCTACCCAGTTTCTCAATGCCAAAAACCGAAAGAAGTGATGAAGTTTTTAAAATCAACTCGCTTTGATTTGATTGTTTCAGATTTAATCATGCCTGAAATGGATGGTATCTCACTCTTGTCTTCTATTAAGACAGCATATCCCGATCTGCCAGTCATCATGCTGACCGCATATGGCACCATTGAAAATGCTGTACAAGCAATGAAGGAAGGAGCATTTAGTTATGTGATAAAAGGAAATGACCCCGAAGAATTATTGAAAGAAGTCCATAACATCGAAAAATTGCACTTAATACAGCATCACGAAATCTGCCAAGAGCCAAAACAGCTCAGCCCTTTTATGCTGAATACAAAAAACAAAGAATACGGGGAAATCCTTCAAATTGCATCCAAGGCTGCCACTCGCGATGTGAATGTTCTGTTGCTTGGAGAATCAGGGGTCGGGAAAGAAGTGGTAGCGCAATACATACACAATCAAAGTAGCCGCAAAGAAAAAGGATTTCATGCTACAAACTGCCACATCTTTTCGGAAAGCCTCTTAGAGTCAGAACTCTTCGGACACGAGAAAGGTTCCTTTACTGGTGCAGTCAACACACGAATCGGAAGGTTTGAAGCAGCGGAATACGGCACACTTTTTCTGGACGAAATTGGTGATGTTCCATTGCCTACTCAGGCCAAACTATTGAGAGCGATTGAGACCAAATCCATCAATCGAATCGGAAGCAACGAAGAAATAAATGTTGACTTTCGCCTAATTTCCGCAACAAATAGAAATATTGAACAAGCCATTCAAATAGGCGAATTGCGGGAAGATTTATTCTATCGGCTGAGCACAATTATTATACAGATTCCACCATTGAGAAATCGGCGTGAAGACCTTCCTTCCCTTATTGATTTTTTCATTGAAAAAACGAAGGTTGCTCTTTCCATCAATCACGTCCAATTGGAACAAGAAGTCATGGATTTTTTACTTGACTATCCATATCCCGGAAATATTCGCGAGCTAAAAAATATTATCGAACGATTATTTGTTTTATCGGATGATGGTGTTATCACAGGTAAAATGATTCCCCGAATAATATATAAAAATAATGAAGATCATTTTCAAACTCTTTTAGATTCCCACTACTCCCTCAAAGATTTAAGGCGAGAGGTGGAAGCAAAATATATCGAAAGAGTGTTATCCCGAAATCACTTTAACGTTAGCAAATCTGCTCGGGATTTAGGTGTGAGTACCAGACTTCTTTTTTATAAAATTGCTGAATACCAAATCAAAGATGATGCAGAAAGAAGCGTATTCCAAAATGAATAACAACAATCATGGATTAAAGAGGGCACTCGGACGAGTCGAAGTGTTTGCTTTAGCGTTTGGTACGATGGTTGGATGGGGCTGGATTAGACTTCCCGGCGTCTGGCTTACCCAAGCAGGGATTTTAGGTTCTATTATTTCCATTGCAGTCGGAGGATTCCTTTGTATTTTAGTAGGACTAACGTATGCAGAACTGACTTCAGCATTTCCCCTTGCTGGCGGAGAGTTGGCTTTTTCTTATCGAGGGCTAGGATATCTCGGTTCATGGGTTGTTGGTTGGACCATTTCTTTCGCTTATATTGGTATCTCTGCTTTTGAATCAATTGCATTGTCTAGCGCATTTCATTATCTAATCCCAAGCAAAAGCCATCTCTACATATGGAGCATTGCTGGATTTGATATCTATTTTTCTTGGGCTGCAATCGGTATCGTTGGTGCGATTGTATTATCCCTGCTCAACATTATTGGAGTAAAACCAGTTGCTGTCTTTCAAATTTTTTTGCTGATGGTTATGATATTTACTGGTATTATCTTTGTTTTAGGAGGCATATCCTTTGGTACTATGGATAATTTTGGACCAGAAATCACCAATATCAAAGGGATTGGATCTGTTTTACTGGTGGCACCCTCCATGTATTTGGGGTTTGATATTATCTCTAAATCCGCAGAAGAAATGAATATGCCAATGAAATCAATCGGCAAAGTACTGATTTTTTCAATTGTTTGCGTTGGTTTATTCTACATTTTTATCATTATTGGTACTGCCTTATCTGCCCCCTCCTCAATTCGACTGAATTCTTCCATGCCCACTGCCGATCTTGCCGCGTTTTCTTTTGACTCAGAAAAAATGTCAAAGCTAATGATGGTTGGTGGCATTTGTGGTGTCATCACAAGTTGGAATGGCTTTATTGTTGGCGCATCCAGAATCTTGCTTGCTATGGGGCGAGCCAAGATGCTTCCAGGCTTTTTTAGCTGGGTTCATCCAAAATACCAGACACCTGTGTGCTCTATTTTATTTGTCGGACTCATCTCAAGTGTAGCTCCATTATTCGGCGAATTTGCACTGATCTGGATATTAAATACTTCTGCATTTTGTACCGTTTTGGTTTACCTACTGGTTACCATCTCTTTTCTCAGAATCAGAAAAAAGGAACCCAATTATCAGCGTGCGTATACCATCAAGCATGGTGTAATCACTGGATACGGGGCAGTTTGCATTGCTCTTTTTTTCCTTTTTTGGTATACCCCTTTTAGCCCTAGTGCGCTTAGCTGGCCTCAAGAGTGGTTACTGATTCTGTTTTGGATTCTACTAGGAATCTTTTTTGCTGCAATCTCGCACTTTTTGGATTTTCAGAAAAAGGATTCCAACGCATGAACCGTGCAATATCTTGCACGGTTCATGAAAAATCTTGCATATCTATATTTCTCTTTTCTCAGATTCCATCATTTCCTTTCAACATTATAATCTTCTAAACCTAGATTTTTTGTCTATTTTTCAATACCTTCTGATTATTCTGATAATTTATTTTGATTTTCATTTGTTTTCCTTTTTTTGGCTTCGATTTTGCTTTATCTTATATGAGAAAGGAGGCGCAATATGGAGAATCCTTTGCTATTAATCCCATTATTTCTGTGGATTTTTACCTATGGAGTGTCTTGGACGTTTTTACACTACCTTGGAAAAAAACTGGGTAATAAAAGGGACGCACTCAATTTATACCGTCAACCATATTTTATCCTAAACTTATTAAATTCTATTGTTTCAATCGGATTAATCCTGTTGATTCTAAATCATCCTCTTTCATACCAATCAGCAAACTATTTAGCCGTTCCATATTTTGGGCTGATTGGATACTGTATGTCCACTGGTTTTCGTGTAATCAAAGATCATAAAAGTAAATGATGCCGTTCTTAAACGGCAGAATGGAGGAAAACATGGAAAAAACAAGTAAAGGCTTGAATTTAATTGACTTTTTTATGCTCGGATTTGGTTCCATCGTCGGCGTTGGATGGGCGGTAGCTTCCAATGGATGGATGGCTTCAGGCGGAGGAGTTATCCCCTCAATGCTTGGATTCTTATTTTTTACAATCATATTAATCCCAGTAGGATTTTGTTATGCTGAACTAACATGTGCATTGCCAGTATTTGGCGGAGAAGTTGCCTTTTCTTATAAAGCATACGGTACTTTTGTTTCATTTATCTGTGGTTGGACCCTTGCTTTAGCATACGTAATCATTGTGCCTTGGGAAGCAATCTATATCAACAATGTATTATCCCTTGTATTTCCATCATTACAAGCTGGCAATCCCCTCTATACCCTTGCCGGTGTTGGAATCTATGGGCCTGGCTTGGTCGTGGGTATCATTCTTTCTTTGTTTATTATCAGCATCAATTGGAGAGGAATTCGAGTTGCCAGTAAGGTTCAGACTTTTTTAGGCTCATTTCTTGCCATTGTTGGCCTTCTGGTTATTGTCTTTGCTTTTGCAAAATTCGATCCAGAAAACATTAAACCTCTGTATGAAAACGTTGGAAAAGGAAGTCATACCTCAATGTTTACTGGTATTATCGCAATGATGATTGTTGCTCCATTTTTCTTGGGCGGTTTTGATACAATTCCTCAAGGTGCAGAGGAAGGTTCAGAAGGTTTAAATTTTGCAAACCTTGGAAAAGTTATTGTGTTAGCACTACTATCTGCTGGCATCTTTTATTCCTTGATTATATTCTCCACTGGTGGTGCCATCCCATGGGAAGAATATTCTGCTTATCCAAGGCCTGCCATATCGCTACTTTTTGAAACATTATATGGCAATGGCTTCTTTGGAGTTTTCATGTATTGGCTTGTATGGCTTGCCGCTTTAGCAGGACTTTTCACCACGTGGAATGGATTTTACATTGCTTCTGCTCGACTTCTACTTGGAATGGGAAGAGCCCGCTTAATTCCAAAATTCTTCACCACTATTCATCCAAAATATGGCACTCCAAGAGGCGCAAATACTTTTATTGGGATAGCATGCCTCGCAGCTCCTTTTATCGGGATGGGGGTTATTGATCCGCTGACCTCAGCCGGAGGAGTTGGGTTCGTCGTCGGATGGTTTATCACTTCCCTCTCTGCAGTGAAGCTAAGATTCAGCGACCCTAACATGAACCGACCTTATCGCGCACCAGGCGGGGTGCCAATTATGATTATTGCGGCTCTCGTGTCAGGCATCATCATCTTAATTTCATTTATTCCTGGTTTATCCAGCTATGTTGGACATCTAGCCTCTACGATTTGTGCTGTTTGGATGGGTCTTGGCCTAGCATTTTATGCGGCAAGCAGCGGATATCGAAAAGCAATCACCGAAGAAGAACGCGTTGGTGAAATCTTTCAAAGTATGAAAAAATAAGATATATTCATAACAAAAACAATTGGATAGGAAATACCTCAATCAATCAGCTATTTCCTTCCGTATCACGGAAAAAGGCACTATTCCCAACTGGGATAGCGCCTTTTTTTGTTTGCGTTTGCATTTAAGTTCGTGTTACTTTGCTTTTTCTATTGGTGCAGGGTATTTTTTTGTAATCCAAAGTTTCATTAATATGTAGTACAACAATCCTGTCAATATGACAGTAGGAACGCCTGCAGTAATATATGGGAACCAACCTGTTGCACTGGTCCATGTAACTGGATTTAAAACCATCAAATAGAAACATAAGCCAAATGCCATGGCTATAGCCGCTGCCGGATTGACACCATGAAAATATTGATACCCCTCTTTTGTATTAAAAATGTGCCTCATTTTGTATACCCCTTTTGAAATAAAGAAGTAATCTGTAACAATAATCGCTCCATAAATCCCATTAATTAGTCCTATAATCGCGTAAATTGATGCAATACGATCATAAAAACCAGGAGTACAAAGAATCAATGCCGGCACTGTAGCAAGCAGTAAAGCCGTACGCCATTTCATCTTTGGGTAATTGGAAACCAGAGTGATAGTCGCTGGATAAATAATCGTTGAAATCGACGAAATATTAGCTGTAGCCATCAAAAACAAACCCAAAAGAGCAATAATTGGAAATCCAACATTGGAACTCATAACAATCAGCCACGAAGTCGGATCATATTGACCAATTGCAAGCGCCGCAAATGCTGCAAATACACCAGCAACTGCTGCTAATGCACCCCAGCCCCACATACACCCATGGAATCCACCACTTTCAGATTTTGCCAGTCTTGTATATTGACCATAAAAATAAGCCCAAGACAAACCAAGGCCAATATTCACTTCAAAGGAAGAAGCCAGATTCCATCGATTGGATAACGCTTCATCCCCCTCAATTACGATTGGTTCTGCTGGTTTCGCCTGAAAAATTTTGTCAAGCCCTTCATGGAAAATCAAATATAGAACCAGTGCAACCAAAACAAGCGCCATAAAAATGGCGGCAATTCTGGTAAACCACTTTATGGTATCTGGTCCACGAGCTGCAAAAATAAATCCAACGAGCAACGCAAGAACTGCCCAGATTGTTGCCCCCGGAAAAGCACTGGCCATCAAGGAATTCTCACTGATGATTGTCCCCCAAAGTTTGATAGCACTTTGTCCAAACATGAGAGCTGCCAATGCCAATGCACAAAGCCAGGTCACCGCAAAGAAGATAATATTCACGATTGTAAATCTCGGCCCGAAAATCGGTACCGATCCCAAAAGCTGCTCCACCCCATATCGAGATGATATAATTGCTACAGCACCCATTAATAATAATCCAAAACAATTTCCAAATACAATTGCGGGGATTGCTTGCTTTGCAGGAAGCCACATCCCAGTCTGACTGCCAATCAAAAAGAACCAAGCACCAATACCAAAACAAATCTGAATCGCTAACAAATCCCAAAATCCATAGATTCTTTCTGCCTTTCGACATGGAAGAATAGTAAAGTAAACTTCTTTTTTGACGAAACCTACCTCTTGCATTTCACACCTCCAAATTTTTTCTATGCAACAGCATCAACTTAAAATAGACCAGAGCCAGTATATGCCCAAAATACCATTTACCAAAAGCACAATAAAATAATCTCTTGCGGTAATTTTGTCCACATATCCACTGCCACCATGAATCACATTCTGTTCATGCTCCCGCTCAAATTCGGCGACCCTTTCTTCCAAATCCATCATTAGATTTGCATCCAGACCGGGCATGTAGAGCTGCATTTTTTCATTCTCGTTCATCTTCTTAACTCCTTTCTTAAACTGGTTTTTTACCATTGTAAAACCTATTCCAAGAATAGAGTCAATTATAATTTTACCTAAATCGAATTGGCACTTGTAGCTTAAAAAACATATCTCTTTCATTTTCTTTAAAAGCAGGAAATTCGGTAATTACTTCACAAACATAATCCCCAATGATCTCCAAGTCTTTTTTTGCGATTTCTTCAATCAATTTCTCAGCCAGTTCATACTCCTCATAAAAATTCCCACTGCAAACGGACAAATACATTCCCGCATGTATGGTTTCTACATCAGCATAGTTCTTAAAATTCTCATCTACTAAAACAAAGGCTTCATTGCAGAACAAATTACCGGCCAGCATGCTTTCTTTCCTCATAATTGTCCCCACATTACGATAGAACGTCACAGGAATTTTCTTGTTTACCAATGCTTTCTTCAGTTCATGAAGCAAAATTTCATAACCATTCTGGTCAAAATAATTTTTATCAGATTGATGCACAAAGACATATCTTTCTCCAATATATTCTGTAAAAATTTGATGATTTTTGGGTAGATTCTCATATCTTTGATAATTTTCAATGGTCCTTCCAATCTCCCTTTGGTTGTATCGTAATCGACTGATTTCTTCGTCGATTTCTAAAAAGCGCTTTTTTAAAAAGGTTACGGTGTCTTCTGCACTTTTATGTTCAATATGCTCTTTTATTTTCTTCAACGTCAACCCATAATCCTTCATATATTGGATCATATCAAGTCTGGCGGATTGGTTCACATGGTAATATCGGTATCCAGTGCTATCATCTACAATCAGCGGTTTCAAAAGCCCTTCCCTGTCATAAAGGCGCAGTGTTTGGATAGTCACTGCATTGATTTTTGCCATTTGTCCGATGGTCAATTTATCCAGATTCATCAAATCACCTCCAAACAAACAATATACCAGATAGAGAGTTTTTTCAATAAAAGAAAAAGTCAAACGTCCCGTTCGTATTACGGTACCGTCTGACTTTTATTTAAACTCGTCTCTATCAGTGAAAACAATTCCCTTATGTTTTAATGCGAAACATTTCTACCGTCTTTGCTAACAAGACGGCCTGTGCCGATAACTGCTCACTGGCTGCAGCACTTTCTTCGGCAGTCGCCGAATTATTTTGTATAACCAATGCCACTTGTTCAATCCCTTTATTGATTTCAGCAATCCCTGTAGCTTGAACACTAGAAGCATCCGCAATGCCTTCAATCAGTCCAGCCGATTCACCAATCTTCTCAACAATCCCATTCAATGCCTCCGAAGTCTCATTAGCGATTTTTGCTCCATTCATTACTGTTCTCTTAGACCCTTCAATTAAATCTGTTGTTTCTTGAGCTGCCTGGGCACTTCTTGCTGCCAAACTTCTAACCTCTTCCGCTACAACGGCAAAACCTTTCCCGTGTTGCCCCGCAGTGGCGGCTTCTACTGCTGCATTGAGCGCCAAGATATTGGTCTGAAATGCAATATCATCGATGACTTTGATGATTTTGGAGATATTTGTTGATGCTTCGTTGATTTCATTCATGGAGACTAACATCTCATTCATGTGATTGTTTCCTTTTTCTGCATAAGTTTTTGCGCTATTGGTTAAATCACTTGCCTGATTTGCATTGATTGCGTTTGTTTTGATTTGAGACGCCATATCCGAAATCGATGCAGATAATTCATCAATCACGCTGGCTTGAGAGGTGGATCCCTGTGATAAAGATTGACTCCCGTCTGCTACATTTCTTGCTCCATCTTTTACTTGCTCTGATGAATCTCTAATATTACCGATTGCATCATTGAAAGCTGTCAAAACTCTTTGGAATGACTCTACCAATTGTCCAATTTCATCCTTTGACTGATAATTCAGTGTCATCGTCAAATCGCCTTCTGCCACCCTCTTTGAAACATCTGTCAAATGTTTTAATGGTTTGACAATACTGCGAATTACAAAGAGCAACAAGAAAAATATAATCATTGCAATCACAGCAACCACCACAGATATCAAAACACTAATTGCGTTGCTAAGAGTTTGAATCACGCTTTTGGGTTCTCCAGAGAAAATCACACCCGTATAGCTACCACTGACATCTTGGAACGGAACATATATTCCAATGTAATTTTCTTTCCCAATTTTTAATTCACCAAAATACTGTTGTCCTTCTCCTAGTGTTTTTTTCATCACATTTTCAGTTAATTGAATTGTGCTTGCAAATTCCACATCATCCGGTTGGATGGTAGATGCAATGCCTTTGCTTCCATCAAAGATTACAACCTCTTTGTTCATCATCGTTCCAAAGCTAGCGGCTGTTTCGGCGCTTCCCAATACATATCCTGTGGAAAGTGCCCCAATAATCTGCCCAGCCCCATCTTTCAGAGGGGTTCCCGCTCGAATAGAAAACTTAACAACTTTTCCATTTTCCACCTGTACATTTTTTTCACCCTTCAATGCATTTTGGATGTTGACTTGATTTGCGATGCTATCCCCAAAGTTGTCAGGATCATGTGCTCGAATAAAAATATTACCGGCAGTATCTGTAATAACAAGATATTCAAGTCCAAATGCTTCCATCGCCGTTTGCCCAAGTGCTACCGCTTGGGCGCGATTTCCCGTCTGAAAAGCATTTACAAACCGAGAAGAATTTTCAAACCAGTCTAAGGAAGAGAGGGCTCGAAGCTTCTTGTTTTCAATTTCATTGGCGATGATTATACCATTCTTTTGTGCATTTTCCTTAATGTATCTTTCAAAATAATTACCCACTAAAAATTGAACAGAGAAAATAATTAGTAACACCATAATGAGCATCAATAGAAATAGTGGTTGCATAATCTTCGCGCTGATATTTTTCTGATTCCAGTGAAGAAAATTCATTTCACTTCCCCCTTCAATATGTGCTATCTTCGACAAAATTACTGTTATGGTATTATACCCTCATCATATCATTGAAATCTTTTTTTTACACAATGGGTTCCTCGATCAATGATTCATAAATAAAAAGCAAGAATCCTAATTTCCATAGAATTCTCGCCCTCAATATCATCAAACCTTATCGTTTAAATATGACTTCCCCATCCATCATGGTCATTTCAATCTGACAGTTCCGAATTTCATCGGGTGTTATTTCGAAGAGATTTTTACTGATTACAATAATATCCGCAAATTTACCAATCTCAATTGATCCTAATTCATGTTCTCGATTTACTCCATATGCCGACCCATAGGTATAACTTCTAAGAATCTCATACATAGACAGCTTTTGGTTTGGATTCCACCCACCCTTCGGTTCTCCGTCATTATGAAGTCTTGTGATTCCGCGATAGATTTCTAAAAATGGATTGTTGTCAACCACAGGACAGTCACTGCCGATTGCTAGTATCCCTGCCATATCATACAGACTTTTCAATGGCCATGTTTTTTCTGCTCTGGCTACACCAAGAGTGACCGGATAGGGATTCTCCGAAAAAATCTGCGTCAATGCAATGTGTTCTGGCTGAACCGAAGGAATAATTCCAAGTTGTCGAAACCGAGGTAAATCTTCATCTGACAACAATTCCACATGCTCAATCGCATGGCGGCAGTGATTTCTTCCATATTGAATCATCGCGTTTTCATAGTAATCCAGTGCCATCCTTGCCGACTGATCACCACATGAGTGTAATTTCACGGAAAAACCACGTCGATGAGCATCTGGGATTGCCTCTTTTATGGACTCCGTATCATTTAAGGAAATTCCCCTATTATGTGGTGCATCGGCATAGTCTTCCAAAAGAAGTGCCGTATGTGTCGTGCTAACCCCATCTAAGAATTGCTTTAGCATCTCGACTTTTAGTTTTTCTGAAGTGTAGCAATGGCGCCATTGTTCCACTTGATCTAGATCTCCAAGCAAATCTGGAGCAGCATGGATTCTTATGGTCAGTTGGTTCTTCCGATCCATATCACTATAAACAGACAGGTTCCCCATATTGCCATGAAAATATGGTTGTACATCATTGACAGATGTAATACCATATTTTTTTGCGCCTTCTTGATAAGCATTGATTAATTGTCGTTCTTGCTCATCACTAAAAACCAAAGCATGCCTTCCGACTAATCCAATTGCCGACTCATATAAAAACCCCGTTGCATTCCCCAGTTCATCTCGCTGAATTTCTCCTCCAAATGGATCGGGGGTATTTCCGTTGATTCCAGCGATTTCCAGTGCCTTACTATTCACCCACGCCCCATGTGCCTCCGCATTGATTAAGAACACTGGCCGATCCGGAAAATATCGATCCAAGGAGGCTTTGGTTGGTAACTTCCGATTTTGCCAAAAAACATGATACCAACTAAATCCAATCACCCAGCCATCTTTCTCCTCAGATTTTTCCGCTGCTTCTTTCACCATTTGTACAGCTTCCTCTTCCGTTCGTGCTTCAATCAAATTGACATAAGTATGAAACATGCCTGCCATCAGTAAATGTGTATGGCTATCGTGAAAGCCAGCCATAACCATCTGATTTTTATAATCCAGTATCTTCGTGTCCTTTCCTAAAAATCTATATTCCTCCAAAGCCCTTCCCACACCAATGATTCGTTTTCCCTTGACTGCTATAAATCCGGGAAACGGTCTTTCCAAAATGCTATCAAATATCGCATTGCTCTTGATTAAATAATCTGCTGCTATCTTCATCATACTGCAAACCCAAGGATTAAATATCCAACGATTGCAAGCCCTGTAGGCAAAACAAGAAGTGGGAGCACTTTTCTCATATATTCATTATTTGAAATTCCAGTTACAGCAGATGCAAGGGTGACTGCATCACCATAGAAACATGCGTGGCTTCCAAAGGCGCCTGCTGAAATAATCGTTCCTCCCACAAGTAACGGATTCACTTCTAATGTAATCCCCAGTGGAATCAAAATTGGTGATGCAATAGCCATCGTTCCCCAAAAGCTGCCTGTACACATAGCAATAAATGCACAGATGATAAAGGATAGCACTGGCAAAAGAGCTGGCGTCATTACAGGTTCCGCCACTGAAATTACAAACTCTGTTAGACCAAGGTCATTGTTTGCTTTTTGCAAAACAAAAGCCGCAATAACAATAGCGGTTACTAACACCATGCTTTTAAATCCTTCTACCGCATGATTGCAGAATTGACTCAGTGTCATCAGCTTCTGTGGTACATAAAGGACAAGACACGCAACAAATCCAATTGCCATTCCGATTAAAATATCACTTGTGAAAAGGGTCACTCCAATTAAAGCTGCCATTGGAATAAAGAAATTAAGCGGACTGGATTTTTTGATTTCTGAATATCCTTCCATATCAATTTCATTTTGTTGATGATAAAATTCAGAATATACATCTCCATTTTCTGCACGAATCCATGCTTTTTTCATCTCTCCCCAAGTTGGAACAATTTTAAAACCGAACAGAGGGACTAAAACGATGGCAATCCATGCATAAACCATATATGGAATTGTTCCCAAATATGCCGAATACGAAGTCCCGTCTGCTCCAAAAACTCCCACATTATCGTAAATCCCCATCATAAAAATTGCCCAAGATGACATTGGTACTAATACGCAAACGCAAGCTCCAGTGGAATTGATGACATATGCAAGAAATTCTCGAGCAACTTTATTCCGGTCTCCGATGGTTCTCATTGCTGTGCCTACACCTAAATTGTTTAGGTAATCATCAATAAAAACAATAATTCCAAGAATCCATGTAATCAGAATGGTCATTCCTCTTGTCTTACATATTTTCGAGCCCAAATCGCCAAATCCTAGTGCCCCACCAGACTTTTCCAAAAGTATAATTACCATTCCAAAAAATCCAAATACTAAAATGTACCATGCATTCTCTGCTACAGTATCGGAAAAACCATAGAGAAATGCCGTAAAAAATCCTCCCTTGTATAAAATTCCATACCCCACCAAAGCACCAAGAATCAAGGGTTCCACCGTTCGCCTTGTAACAATTGCCGTTACGATAACCACAAGTACCGGGACTAGACTAAGAATTCCATAAGTCGTTTCCATTCACTTTTCCTCCTACATATACTGAACTAGAAGATTAATTGTTATGGTATCTTTTAGAGCAAATTGCATGCCAATCCTTTTTTTCTTGATTTTTCAACAAATATGCTTGCTCTCTTCCCGCCCAAAATCAAACTAGGTGTCAGTTTGCACTGACACCTAATTGTTCGAACCATTGGATTCTCCGACCATTTCATTGTCTGTTATTATATGCTCACACTGTCCGTTTATAATTACATCAAACTATTTGATACCGAGCCTTGCCATTTTTTGATATAAAAGCGGTCTTGAAATTCCCAAATGCTCTGCTGCTTTTGTTTTATTGTTGCTAAATTCAAGAAGAACATCCTTGATTAATTTTCTTTCCGCTTCATTTCTCGCTTCCTTAATGGGATTTTTTGATTCAAGCGCTCTTCCAAGCTCTTGTGATTTCATTTCAGCATATAAATCTAAGTCTTCCAGCCGCAATTGATCATCTATAGCAAAATTGACGCCTCTTTCAATCATATTTTGAAGCTGCCTGATATTGCCTGGCCAATTGTATTGAGAAAAAACTTCAAAAATCTTTTCATCGATATGCTTTATACTTTTCCCCATTGTCTTGTTATAACAATCAACAAAATATTTCACAAGCAATGGAATATCTTCTTTTCGTTCTCTCAGCGACGGGACTTTAATCTCAATTACATGCAATCGATAAAACAAATCTTCACGAAATTTTCCTTCCTTCACAAGATTTCCCAAGTCCTGATTTGTCGTTACAATGATACGCGTATCCACAGGAATACTTTCTGCACTGCCGATTCTCTCTACTTCGTTTTCTTGAAGCGCTCTTAACAACTTGGGTTGAACTGCAAGTGGCATTTGGTTAATTTCGTCAATAAACAAAGTCCCTTTATCAGCCAGTTCAAATTTTCCTTTTTTCCCCTTTGTGTTTGCCCCAGTAAAAGTACCGCCTTCATACCCAAAAAGCTCCGATTCCACTAAATTTTCAGGAATACTAGCAGCATTAACTTTCACAAAACTATTTTTCCCTCTTTTGCTAAGACTATGAATAGAATGGGCAACCAATTCTTTTCCTGTACCCGTTTCACCACAAATCATTACAGTAGAGTTGGTTTTTGCTGCTAAAATAATAGTTTCTTTCATCCTCATGATTGAATCGGAAGACCCAATCAGATTATTAATTGAGTACTTTGTACTGCGCAGTTCATTGATTTCTTTTTTCAGATACTTTAATTCCTGATCCAAAAAATTGGTATAATCATCAGCCAATTCATACAGGACCGCTGAATCCTGAACCACATCATATTCCATCAGTCCAATTTTTGTTCCGTTCTTATAAATCGGTACTTCTACGCTGATGCCTACTCCAAAAGAATGATAAAATACAATTCCTGGTTTTTCAAATCCAAGTGACTCAATCATTTTCGTACCAGGAAATACATCAAGAACGTGTCTGCCAAGGGCGGAATTACAATCTGTGCCAATATAAGTGGCACACTGCTTGTTGATATACAGAATCCTTCCTTGCATATCAATCACCATAGCTCCTGGTAGATGGTCTAAGATAAGCTCAAGATTGGTGTATTCCATTTCACTATCCTCTCGCAAAAGAAAGCAATATCGTCTTTGTTCTTATGATAAATGGAATCCCACTTATTGTCAAATTGCTGTAGATGTGCCTATGCCTTTCTCAGATATTAATTGAAAAGGAATATCGCCCGTGTTAGAATATGGGGTACAATTTTGTAATAGTACTGAAGCATATGATTCTCAAAAGTAGCTATAACAATAACCCCCACTATAACAAAGGAGTGTCGTATCCGTGCAAATATATAATTTTCTATCCTACATTTTCGTATTGACTTATGGTGTCGTCATTACTATGGACTTTGCTGGTTATGAAAAAACAAAAAAAAATCGGCTCATCCTTGCCGCTACTATTTTGATTATTTTTTTCATCCAGTCTAGAATCTACTCTTTTGTTGGATATTCTGGAGCTACCAAACTCTATCCGCTTATGACTCACCTTCCAATGGTTATCCTCTTGATTGTTTATTTTAAGAAGAGCTTTTCCATTGCCTTGGTTAGCGTTCTAACTGCTTATCTTTGCTGTCAACCACCGAACTGGCTTGGCATTGCCTTGCATTATTATTGGGATCATTCCATGGCATTCTTTCTTGGGGATAGCTTAGGTTTTATCGTCATGCTCTTTCTGATTAAACTATATATTGCCAAATCTGTTCACCAAGTAATCTCATATTCGAAAAATTCACTCTATATTTTCGGTTCATTTCCACTTATTTATTATATATTTGACTATACAACCACGGTTTATACAGAATTTTTGTACTCCGGTGCAAGAATCGTCGTAGAGTTTTTTCCATCGGTGCTTTCATTATTTTATATTTTATTTGTAGTAGTTTACAATAACGAAACCGAAAAGAGAAACAACTTAGAATTCACTCATGCAATGCTGGAAACCCAGTCAGAACGTGCAATGAAGGAAATTACTGCCCTACAGCAAATTCAACAGCAAACTGCCATTTATCGACATGACATGCGCCATCACCTGTCATTAATTTATTCTTTTATCGAAAACAATGCGCCAGAATCGGCCCTGGATTATATTAAGCAAACAAAAAATGACATCGATCAAATTGTACCCATTCAATACTGCGAAAATTCAGTCATCAATTTGGTTTTGTCAGCCTATGCTCGAAGAGCAGAAAACGAAAACATATCCTTTCAAGTTAAGGCTAAGGTACCCGAGTTCCTATCAATCCCAAGTACCGATATTTGTACCTTGCTTTCCAATGGCCTTGAAAATGCAATCAATTCAACTTTAAAAGAAGATTCTCACCGTTCAAGGGAAATCATTCTAAATTGTAAATTACAAAAGAAAAATTTATTAATCGTATTATCCAATACATATTATGGCAAAGAAATCGAAATAAAAAATGGCCTGCCCCAAACAAATAAGGAAGGCCATGGATATGGTGCAAAAAGTATTGCCATACTAGTTGATAAATATAAAGGCTATTATTCTTTCTCCGTGGAGGAAAACCTTTTTATCTTAAATGTGCTTATTCCAATTTAAATATCAAAATGAAAACCTTTCTAGGTATTTGAAGTATCTTCTGCTACTCATTATTCTCAGTCAAATCTGTACGCTTATTCTCATTTGTCTTCATTTTATTCAGCATACACCCAAGACATACCTTGCACATCGTGCAAGAATCATTGATTTCATATAACTGAAAACATTTTGGACAGCGTTCATACCCATTGTCAAATTGTGGCTCAAACCCGCAATGACTACATTTTTTTCCCATCTTATCCCCTTCCAATCCACCGATGCGCCAAAGGATTCTGCTTTGATTTGCGTCATTTGGGATTATAATTATATGAAACAACTCATATTCCAAATTGTCCCACGATCCAGATTGACACAGTTATTGGCTCCTTGCTGTGCCACTTTTTGACTTAGTTCATTCCTTTTTCCTTCACAAATGCTTGAATTATGGTTAAAAATTCTGATCCGTATTTTTCCAGCTTTACTGCCCCTACCCCATTGATTTCAAGCATTTGATTTTCTGTAATGGGCAGACTGATGCTCATTTCCTTTAGGGATTTGTCCGAAAAAATAATATAAGGCGGTTTATGCTCCTTTTGGGCAATTTCATACCGTCTCATTCGGAGCCGCTCAAATAACTCAGGATATTTTACATCATGGATATTTGTCTTAGAATCTTTTTTCTTGGAGCTTGTCCTTGCCTGCTCCTTTGGTAATTTCATATAGATCGTTTCTGGTTGTTTCTTGTCTTGCAACAGTTTGATGCCTTCATCCGTAAGCTTCAATACGGGATACTCATTTACGGTCAACTGCAAATAGTTTTTTAGCAGCAGATGGTTGACCATCTGGCGTATTCTTATGATTGTTCTGCCTCTCAAGTCACCGAAAAAGCCATTCTTGTCTAATCCAAGCTGCCTCACCTTTGCATTGTCTGTTCCATGGATCGCATCAATCATCACATTGATTCCATACCTTTCACCACTAGTCTTTACAAGATTCGCAAAGCTTACTGCATCTTCTCTCATATCGACTTCCTCAAATTCCGTCAGACAATTTTCACAGTTGCCACAATAATGACTCGTATTTTCACCAAAATAACCAAGGATATACTCCCGCAAACATTCATTGCTAAAGCAATAGTATGTCATCTTGCGGAGACGTTCTCGGTCTTTTTCTCGAATACGCTGTTGCTCCTCATAATCCAGCTCTTCCTTTTCCATCTGTTTATCAATGAGAAATTCATTGATTCGTACATCCTGCCCAGAGTAATATAGGATACATTCAGCTGGTTCTCCGTCTCTTCCAGCACGGCCTGCTTCCTGATAATAGCTTTCAATATCCTTTGGCATATTAAAATGAATGACAAATCGTACATTTGATTTATCAATCCCCATACCAAAAGCATTGGTAGCAACCATGATGGATGCTCTGTCATAAATAAAATCTTCCTGATTTTCTTTTCTCTCCAAATCAGTTAAGCCTGCATGATATTTTGAAGCAAGGTATCCCCTTCGCAAAAGTTCGTCGTTCACTTCTTCTACGGTTTTTCTGGTATTGCAGTAGATAATCCCCACTTTGTTTCTGTTCTTTTCCAGATACTCAAGTAGTTCGGTCATCTTTCTTTGCGGTTTTTTCACCGTAAAAAAAAGGTTTTCTCTGTCGTATCCTGTGACAACTACTGTTGGATTTTGAAGCCCTAAGATGCCAATAACATCATCTCTCACCACTTCTGTAGCAGTTGCCGTATACGCTGCTATGACTGGTCTTTTGGGAAAGATTCGAATAAAATCAACAATTTTTAAATAGCTGGGTCTGAAATCCTGTCCCCATTGAGAAATACAATGGGCTTCATCAACCGCCACCATAGAAATGTTCAAAACAGTAATCAAGGATAAGAACGACTCTGTCATTAACCGTTCTGGTGCTACATATATTATTTTATACATGCCCTGCCGGGCATTTTCCATGACCTTTCTGAATTGCCCTTCGGTCAAAGAGCTGTTGAGATATGCCGCACGAACGCCAACCCCAACCAGAGCCATCACCTGATCCTTCATCAGAGAAATCAGGGGCGAAATAATAATGGATACTCCTTCAAATGACAAGGCTGGCACTTGAAAACAAATGGATTTCCCTGCACCTGTCGGCATAATTCCCAAAACATCCTTCTGATTTAGCGTACTATCAATTAACGCTTCCTGACCTACGCGAAACGTATCGTAACCATATATTTCTTTTAAAATCTCGTATTTATTCACCAATGCCTCCTGTCTTAATCATGCTATCACTTATGAATGTCGACCAGATTGAAATATGATATTCTGATAGAATTTATTATTAATTGTTGCATGATCAAATGAAAAAGTCTGTAGTCAATGAAGCTACAGACTTCTTTTTGGTGGAGAATAGGAGGATCGAACTCCTGACCTCTTGACTGCCAGTCAAGCGCGCTCCCAGCTGCGCTAATCCCCCATATATAATTGTGTGTCCTCCTGCCCGATATCACCACAGGCCACCGTAAAACAAAACTGCTTCACACCATAATTATACATAGATTTTTTCTATATTGTCAATGGCGTTTTGCCCAATTTTATCATGAGAAATCGTGCAAAATGACACCGATATGATGTAACGGGTTTCGCGCAAACCCATTGAATTGCAAGAATAATAAGTATTTTAGTAAGTTCTTGACTTCAAATCAAAATCATAGTAAACTAATCCTTAAAATATCTTGACTTGTTTGTATACTGTATTCATATAGAAAGGACATTATAATGGAAAGAAAATTTAAGCGAATTCTCATTGCAAACCGTGGAGAAATCGCGATTAGAATCATCAGAGCTTGTCACGAGCTGGGGATTCGAACTGTTGCTATTTATTCAGAAGAGGATAAGCTATCGCTTTTTCGTACAAAGGCCAGCGAATCCTACCTTATCGGAGAAAACAAGGGACCTGTTGAAGCATATCTAAATATTGAAGAGATTATCAGTCTAGCCCTAAAAAAGGGTGTTGACGCAATCCATCCTGGTTATGGATTCTTATCTGAAAATGCTGAATTTGCTAGAAAGTGCGAAGAAGTAGGGATAGAATTTATCGGTCCAACTGCAGAAATGATGGAAAGACTTGGGGACAAAATTCAGTCTAAACTCGTCGCAAGAGCTGCGAATGTACCCGTAGTTCCAGGCGTAGATAAGCCAGTTGAATCTGTAGAGGAAGCGAAAGAGATTGCCAAAGAATGTGGCTATCCGGTCATGTTAAAAGCCGCAGCAGGCGGCGGTGGTCGTGGTATGCGTATCGTCCAGAAAGAAGAAGAATTGGCAGCTGCATATTCCAGTACAAAAAATGAAGCAAAGAAGGCCTTCGGTCAAGATGAAATATTTGTAGAAAAATACATCGAGGGTCCAAAACATATTGAAGTCCAAATCCTTGGTGACAAGCACGGAAATCTTGTGCATCTTTATGAACGTGATTGTTCCATTCAACGTCGTCATCAAAAAATTATTGAGTTTACTCCTGCTTTTTCTTTGACCGAAGAAAAAAGGCAAGAAATTTGTGCAGATGCAGTAAAAATCGCTAAGTCTATGAACTATCGAAGTGCTGGTACTGTCGAATTTTTGGTGGACAAACATGGCAACCATTACTTTATCGAAATGAATCCTCGGATTCAGGTAGAGCATACGATTACAGAAATGACTACTGGTTATGATATCGTGGAAAGCCAGATTTTAATTTCCGAGGGATACGCTCTGGATTCTAAGCAAATCGGGATTGCTTCTCAAGATGCCGTGAAGCCTAGAGGCTACGCAATCCAGTGCCGAATCACAACAGAAGATCCAACCAACCAATTTGCGCCAGATACTGGTCGTATTGACTACTATCGTTCTGGTTCGGGTTTTGGTATCCGGCTGGATGCAGGAAATGCATATACTGGAGCCGTGATTAGCCCATATTATGACAGCCTTCTTGTAAAAAATACGTCTCATTCTAGAACCTTTGAAGATGCTGCAAGAAAAGCAATTCGTGCCATCAAAGAAATCACCATAACTGGAGTTAAAACAAACATTGACTTCATCATCAATGTTTTAAATGATAAAACATTCCTGGAAGGCAAATGTGATACAGGATTTATCGCAGAAAACCCTCAACTTTTTGATATTGTTGCAAAAACAGATGAAGAGTATAGAGTACTAAACTACATCGGTGAAATTATTGTAAACCAAACGAAAGGTCACAAAGTAGAATTCGACGTACCGATTGTGCCTCAGGTTGAAGTGCCAGACAATCTTCGTGGAACAAAACAGATTTTAGACGAAGGTGGTCCCGATGCAGTTGTAAAGTGGATTAAGGATCAGAAGAAATTACTTTTAACTGATACTACCATGCGAGATGCGCAACAATCATTGATGGCAACACGAATGAGAAATAGAGATATCTTCAAGGTTGGAAAAGCTGTATCGGTATATGAAAAGGACCTTTTCTCTCTTGAAATGTGGGGCGGTGCAACTTTTGACACTTGCTATAGATTTCTTCATGAGTCACCATGGGATAGACTGGATGTTCTAAGAAAGCAAATTCCTAACGTTCTGTTCCAGATGCTTCTTCGTGGTGCCAACGCGGTGGGTTACAAGAACTATCCAGACAATGTTATCCGCGAATTTGTCAGAGAATCCGCCTCTGCCGGCATTGATGTATTTAGAATTTTCGACTCACTAAACTGGCTCAAAGGCATTGAGGTTTCTCTTGATGAAGTGCTAAAATGTGGAAAGTTAGCCGAAGTCACCTTGTGCTACACAGGAGATATTCTGGATCAGAAAAAAGATAAATACACCCTGCAATATTATGTGGATAAAGCAAAAGAAATCGAAAGAATGGGTGCGCACATCCTTGCAGTCAAAGATATGTCTGCACTATTGAAACCATATGCTGCCTCAAAATTAATCAATGCATTGAAGCAAGAAATTTCTATTCCAATCCACTTGCACACCCACGATACAACTGGTAACGGAAATGCCACTGTATTGATGGCCGCTGAAGCTGGCGTAGATATTGTAGACACTGCATTAAATAGCATGGCTGGACTGACAAGTCAACCAGCATTGAATTCTCTTGTAGCTGCACTAAGCAATACAGAGCGTGATACTGGCATTGATTATAAAGGGGTTCAAAAACTTTCTGACTACTGGAAGAGCGTAAGGCCGGTATACTCACAGTTTGAATCTGATTTAAACTCTGTAAGTGCTGAAATATACCGTTATGAAATCCCAGGTGGACAGTATTCCAACTTAAAACCACAAGTTGAAAGTTTCGGTCTTGGCCATCGTTTCGACGATGTAAAAGAAATGTATAAAACCGTTAACGACATGGTTGGCGATATTGTCAAGGTTACTCCTTCTTCCAAGATGGTTGGCGACATGGCGATTTTTATGGTAAAAAATGATCTGACACCAGAAAATATTCAAGAAAAAGCAAAATATATGGCCTTCCCTGATTCTGTTGTTTCCTACTTTCAAGGTATGATGGGCCAGCCAGAATGGGGTTTCCCAAAAGACTTGCAAAAACTGGTATTAAAGGATATTGAGCCTGTTACAGTAAGACCAGGAGAACTTCTTCCTGACGAAGATTTAGAGAAGCACGGCGTATATCTGAAAGAAAAGTACGGATTTGATGCCACCAATCGATTCAAGGTAAGCTATGCTTTGTATCCTGATGTATTTGAAAACTATATCAAATACTATATGGAAAATGGTGATGTCAGCCGAATGGGAAGTGATATCTTCTTCCATGGTCTTGCGGAAGGGGAAACCAGTGAAATCGAAGTTGCAGAAGGTCGCGTACTCATAGTTCAATACTTGAGCATGGGAAAAATCGATTCAGAAGGATACAGAACATTAGAATTTGAAGTCAACGGAAATCGTCGGGGTATCCGCATCAAAGATAAAACAGCTACCATTACAGCAGAAGCTGCCATAGGAAATGGTATCCAAATGGCTGACCCAGATATCACATCCGAAATCGGAGCCAGCATTCCAGGACACATCCTCAAAGTTCTTGTAAAAGAAGGTGATGAAATCAAAGCTGGACAAAGCTTAGCTGTCATTGAAGCGATGAAGATGGAGACCAATGTGATATCACCAATCGACGGTAAGGTTGAAACCGTTCTTGTAAAAGAAGGTCAGGCTGTAAAAACAGGACAATTGATGATGAAAATCTCTGAATAGAAATATCACTAGCCAAGAGGATAATTTAAGAGTAAACTATTTTACGTAAGAATAATTTAATCGACAACCGCTGTATCGTTCGAAGCCGATACAGAAAGAAAAGGCAGGCGTAGCATCGCTTGCTTTTTTCTTTTATTTTTGAACATCCTCTACTCCATTTTTTAGTAATTCCATTTCCTTTTTATTTCATCCTATTATTGTCGTGAAAAATAGACCTAATTTTCAGAATGGCATAACATATTGACGAAACTGAATTTTAGGAATAGTATTAAGCTGTTGAGTTTTTTTTGCTATCACTGGAGGTGATCATAATGGATGTTGCTTCATTGGGCGACATATTTATCAGTTCATTATATCTTTATTTTGCTGCTGCGATTGTGTCTCTTATTTTATCCCAATCAAATAGATTGTGTAGCTTTATCTCGCAGGGACTTTGTATCGTTAGCGCTGTCATTGGTATGGTTTCCTCTGTATATTTTCTTTTTTCTGGAATGCAACCGTTCTCATTTGAGATTTTGCCTTCCACCATACCGAATATTGCCTATACCATAACCATCGATGAATTATCTTCCTTTTTCATTCTTTCGTTATCAATATTAGTTTTTTGTGTATCAATTTATACCATTGGATATGTTTCTCACTATGAGGGGAAGCACAGCATTCCTTTGTTTCATTGTTTATACGCCATATTCGCTTTAACCATGTTTTTGGTTTTTACCGCAGACAACGGAATCATGTTCTTCTTATCTTGGGAACTGATGACCATTGTTTCCTATTTTCTAGTTATCTATGAGAAAGAAAAAGAAGAGACTAGAAATGCGGGTCTTCTTTATATTGTAATGACTCATATTTGCGGAGCATTTCTAATGGCCGCATTTATGTTAATGTACTATTATACAGGTTCTTTTTCTTTCGATGCACTGTCTGAAACCATTCCAAATAACATCAAACAAGTTCTATTCCTGTTCTTTTTCATTGCATTTTCGGCAAAAGGAGGATTAATTCCCCTTCATATTTGGCTGCCTCACGCTCATCCTGCAGCACCTAGCAATGTGTCTGCCCTCATGTCAGGAATTATGATCAAAGCCGCTGTTTATGGAATCCTACGTTTCGTATTCCTCTATCTAGGAGCGACCAGTTTATGGTGGGGAGTTCTGCTTCTTATATTGGGACTTTGCTCTGCCCTCATTGGAGTCCTTTATGCCTACATCGAACAGAATATTAAGAGGCTTCTTGCATACAGCAGCATTGAAAACATGGGGATTATCTTTATGGGCTTAGGAATTGCAATCATATCCTATGCGCAAGGATTTACTCTTGTTGGTACTTTAGCACTAACGGGAACATTGTTCCACTGTTTTAATCATACCTTTTTCAAAGGAGGATTATTTCTAGGTGCTGGTGCCATTGATTTTGCAACACATACAAAGGATATGGAATCCTTGGGTGGACTCATAAAAACAATGCCAAAAACAGCAGTGATTATTTTCATTCCAGTCCTTGCCATTTCTGCAGTTGTTCCTCTCAACGGTTTTGTTGGCGAATGGATATTATATCAATCACTGTTTGCAGGAATCAATGCCTCTGATTCTGTTTTTCGTATTATATTTATGATCACAGTGGCAGCGTTGGCTTTTGCTGGAGCCTTAGCTGCGGCCTGCTTTATTAAGCTTTTCGGGATTGCCTTCTTAGGGAATCCAAGAACATCCCACAGTATCAATGCAAAAGAAGTTCCTTTTTCTATGCAATTTGGTTCTGCGATTCTATCCTTTTTATGTATTTTATTTGGACTTTTTCCGTTGCTAGGGTTATCTTTCATTGGAAAAGTAATTGCACCTTACTATGATTCAGAACTCCTCTCGTCGGTACATGGAAACAGAATACCTATGTTTGAAGGAATCACCCTTACCCAAAACCACACTAGTATATCACCCGGCCTTGTATTGATACTTGTGATGGCGATTACGATTCTTGTGATGCTATTTTTCATCTTGACCAACTCGAATCGAAAAGCGAGATTATTTGGCACATGGGATTGCGGCTTTGCTGAATTAACACCTAAAATGCAATATAGCGGCATCGCCTTCTCCAAGCCCATACAAATTGTTTTTAAGCTGCTTTTCAAGTTTTCAAGAGATTTTAAGCAGTACGGAGATTCTCCATACCATCCCAAAACCATGGAATATACAATCACAACAGAATCCGTTTTTGAAAAATATTTTTACGTTCCATTACTATATTTTGTAACAAAGATTTCTGAAAAGTTTAAGTTTACGGTGCAAACAGGCAGTATCCATACCTATCTTTTATATATTTTTTTAACGGTGCTGCTTTTAATGTGTTATAACCGCATATTTGGATAGGAGGAGCCCTGCAAATGATTTTATCCAATTTCATACAAGCAATCATTTTTATTCTGCTTGCCCCTCTCGTCAGTGGCATAATCAAAAAAATGAAATCCATCTCTCAAAAAAGAAAAGGACCATCCATTTTCCAGATTTATTATGATTTGATTAAGCTGCTTCCAAAGGAACCAGTGGTTTCAGAAACAGCTTCTTGGATTTTCAAGCTGGCTCCTTATGTGGTGTTTGGATCTACTATTGTTGCTGCCAGTTTTATTCCAATCAGCGGATTTATAAGTCCTTATCCACTAGGAGATGCCATCTTATTGTTTTACCTTCTTGCTCTTGGTCGCGTATTCTTATGTCTTTCTGGACTTGATACTGGAAGTACCTTTGGCGGTATGGGGTCTAGCCGAGAGGCAGCGATTTCATCACTGATTGAACCTTCTATATTGGTAGTCCTGATTACAATTGGTTTGGTTGCAGGGTCCACATCATTGTCACCTATGATGGAAAAGATGAACGAATACCAGATTCCTCTTCTGCATCCAGAATTTCTCCTCTGTTTTCTTGCCATGATGATCATCACTTTAGCAGAAACTTCAAGGATTCCTTTTGATGATCCTGCAACACATTTGGAATTAACCATGGTTCATGAAGCAATGCTCCTTGAGTATTCTGGGCGATATCTTGCTTTGATGGAAAGCGGTGCCGCAATAAAGCAGCTTATTTTAGTTACTTTAATGATTAATCTATTTTTTCCAACCGACTTCCTAATTTCCTTTGATGGCCCACTGGCAATCTTACTAGCTCTGATTCTCTATGGGATAAAAGTAATTTTAATCGCTATTTTGATTGGCATTTCTGAAATTAGTACGGTAAAGCTTCGTTTTTTCAGTATACCAAATCTGGCAGCTTTATCATTGATTTTGTCGCTCATTGGTTTTCTGCAACATTTTGTATTAGGGAGATAGGCTATGGAAACTTATTATAATTTACTTTCTGCATTAATTCTTTTTTCTTCCATCATATTGGTGGTTCACAAACGAATTCGTTCCTATATTAAAACCTTCCGAATTCAATCCATTCTGCTTGCTCTCACTACTGGATTGATGGGCATCACAACATGGCTTACCGAAGGGCGCATAGATGTTCTGATTGTCTGTTTTCTCATCATCCTTTTAAAAGTAATATATATTCCTCGGTTGCTTCACAAGACATATCGGGACATTGAATACCGTGTGGAGAAGGACTTTTTCTTGAACATTCCTTCCCTCACAATCATCAGTTGTCTTATTGTGATTTTTGTCTACTTTTCGTTTTCTGGCATCGCTGTATTAGCTGACAATCACAGTCGAATTCAAGTGATTCATTCGGTTTCTGTTATCCTAATCGGTTTCTTTTTCATGATAAGCCGAAAAAAAGCCATCGGCCAGATTATTGGATTTCTTGTGATTGAAAATGGTATCTATACTACTGCGATTTTTGCCACCCATGGAATGCCTTTCATGATAGATATTGGTGTTTTTATTGATATGATTACCGCCGTATTTATTATGGGTATTATGGTGCTGCGAATCAACGAACAGTTCGAGTCAATCAATCTGAGTAAGCTTCGAAATTTGAAAGGGTAGAATCAATGGAATTATTATTATGGCTCATACCGTTGTTTGCGGCAATCAGCTTATTATTTATAAAAAGAACTCATTTGCTTCATCTTGTAAATCTCTTGTCAAGCTTTATGATGGCAATCATTGGCTTTCAAGGAATCCCCAAAATTATAGAACATGGTAGTATTTCCTACACCAATCTTTGCAGTTTCTTTTATCTGGATGGACTGAGCATTTTGCTGCTCAATATCATTTTATTTTTAGGTTTTATGGCAAGTATTTTTTCTGTAGGGTATTTGAATCAAGAGTATCAAAATCAAAATTCCAATCAAAAAAAGATTCGTTCCTATTATATGCTTATGCAAGGTTTTTTATTTACCATGATTGTGGCTATGACTGTAAATAATCTAGGGATTTTATGGGTAGCCATAGAAGGCACTACGCTTGCTTCTGCTTTTCTCGTTGGTTTTCATAATGATAGATATGCAATCGAAGCGGCTTGGAAATACGTGATTATTTGTTCGGTAGGTATCGCTATCGCCCTCCTTGGTATTATCTTTGTTCATCTTTCTTCCGTTGGCATCATTGAAGAGCATAGTGCACTCAATTGGATTGCATTGACCAAACAAGCAGCTTCACTCGATCCATCTGCACTCAAAATTGCTTTTATCTTCGCCATCGTTGGCTTTGGTACGAAAACTGGAATTGCACCTCTCCACACATGGCTTCCAGATGCACACAGCCAAGCTCCATCGCCTATCAGTGCCCTCCTTTCTGGGGTGCTTCTCAACACGGCGTTCTACGCTATTCTTCGCATTATAACAATTGTAAATAAATCTCAAGGTGGACATGGATATACGTTTCATATTATGGCGTTCTTCGGAATACTTTCCATACTCACTGCAACGGTTTTTATCTTGACACAAAAGGATTACAAGCGACTTTTGGCATATTCTAGTATCGAGCATATGGGTATCATTGTGCTTTCCGTTGGTCTTTTTACCCCATTATCTGTTTTTGCTGGACTGTTCCACATGGTCAATCATTCCTTGACCAAATTTATGCTGTTTTTAACAACGGGAAACATCCTTCAAAAATATGGGACGAAAAATATTGATGGCGTCCGAAATCTATTAACATACTTGCCGGTATCCGGTACTGTTTTTCTTTTGGGAATTTTCGCAATATCCGGGGCTCCGCCATTCAGCATCTTTTCAAGCGAAGTAAATGTATTTCTATCCATTTTTTCTGATGGGCATTTGGTACTCGGAGTATTTTTCATTTTGCTATTGGCCTTGGTTTTTGTTGGAGTTGCAGTAACATTATTTCCTGTTTTTTATGGAAAAAACGATGATACAGAGATCTTGATTGGAGAATCCAATCATAGTGGAGGTATCGTTCTGATTGTACTTTTACTGATTATTCTTGTTATGGGTTTCTATCTACCACCAACAATCGAAGAATTACTACAAACAGCACAACAGATTATCCTAGGAGGTTGATGCAATGGAACTAATAAAACAAAAAAAACAATTAGAAGCACAGTTTTCTGGAATCATTTTAGAATCATCGATTCATAAAAATGTGATTTCTCTTAAAATTGAATTTGGTACAGCCGAAAAGATCAGCAAGCACTTCATTCGTTTGGGATACTCTTTGGCTAACCTTTTTGCAGTTCAAATCAATAAACCAAGGCATCCCTTTGTCATTACGTATTTGTTTTCCGATGTGCAAACAGGGTGCTTCATTTCTTTATCCATGGAAACAGGGTCCGCTCCTGAATTTCCTTCTATTGCAGTGGCAGTCCCATCTGCCTCTCAATATGAACGGGAAATCCATGATTTGTTCGGACTTTTCCCAATTGGGCACCCTGATCCAAAAAGGCTTATATTTCATCATAACTGGCCAAAGGATATGTATCCAATGCGAGATGAATATCCCTCATTTCACAAACCCGAATGGGCAAACGAACCAATTTCTTTTAAAGAAATCTTTGGTACAGGCATTTTCGAAATCCCAGTGGGGCCCGTTCATGCAGGCATAATCGAACCGGGACATTTTCGCTTTAGTCTGGCAGGAGAGCCAATTTTAAATTTGGAGGCTCAGCTGTATTTTGTACATAAGGGAATAGAAAAGCTTTGTCAAGGTAAGACCATAGAGCACTGTTATTTCATATCCGAACGAATCTCAGGGGATGAAACCATCGCAAACTCGATGGCCTATTGCCAAGCAATTGAAGCAATTTCTGATCTTCAAATTCCAATGAGGGCAGCATACACCCGTGTCATTTTTGCTGAACTGGAAAGGCTCATTAGCCACTTTGGTGATTTGGCAGGAGTTTGTACCGATGTGGCCTATGGATTTGCTGCTTCTCAATTCAATATGATTCGTGATTGGTGTTTTGCCATCGCAGACATTCTCTGCGGCAGAAGATTTATGCGAAGTGTCAATCAGCCTGGAGGAATTCGTAAGGATTTTCTGAATGGAAAAGAAGCACAGTTGATTGCCAAAATCAAAGAAATAGAAAAGGAACTTCACGATACTGAAAATATTGTGATGCAAAACAGTCTATTTGCAGATCGCATTGAAAATACTGGCATCTTAAAGTCGAGCATTGCCAATGATCTTCATGCTGTTGGTCCAGCAGCAAGAGCCTCTGGAATCCAGTATGATGTACGCCGCACGTTCCCTTATGCTGCGTATGGGAAACTGGCTCTTCAGATCCCAGTGATGATAGATGGAGACGTAAACAGCAGGGTCAAGGTGAAACTCTTTGAATGCTATCAGTCCATTCAATTGATTTGCGATGCAGCTGCATCAATCCCTGATGGTCCAATTCATGAAGAAATCCCCCATATTCCATCTGGTTCATTTGGATATGGAATAGTCGAATCTCCACGAGGAGAGAATATTCACTATGTTAAAATAGGTGAAAACAACACGATTTGCAGGTATAAAATTAGGACCCCTTCCTTTTGTAATTGGCCTGCATTATGCCACGCTGTACAAGGAAATATTGTTCCTGATTTTCCACTAATCAATAAGAGTTTTAATTTATCCTACGCTGGAAATGATTTATAAAGAGGAGTCAGCTTATGTTCCATGTGATTCAGAAGATATTAAAATACCCAAGGGTGACGGTAAAGTATCCAAAAGGCCCCATCGAAGCTAGTCATATCGTTGGAAAGCCAGCCATAGATACGAGTCTTTGCAAACAATGCGGTCAATGTGCTGCGCGCTGTCCTTCTAGTGCAATCACTCCAATTGGGAACACCTCACAACTTGGGATCAACTACGATCAATGCATTTTCTGTTTTCTTTGTCAAGAAATCTGCCCTTCCAATGCAGTGATAGAAATGGCAGAATTTGAGTTGGCGCAGAAATCGAGAACCAGTCTGAGAGTCAAGTCTCTCCTGGAGAAAAAAGAAATTTCCTCAAAAGAGGAACAATCAGATCGTGCAATAGCTAAGAATTCTTCCAATTTGATGGATTTGCAGGAAACCAATGAAGAACTGGGCCATCGTTTAGAAAAAGCTATCTTGAAGAAATTTGGAAGGAGCTTGCAAATAAGAGAAGTGGATTCTGGCTCCTGTAACGGGTGTGATTATGAAATCAATTCGTCTGGGAATCCTTACAACGATATTGAGCGCTTTGGAGTTCATTTTGTAGCTTCTCCAAGGCATGCAGATATGCTTTTGGTGACAGGAACTGCAACACGCAATATGGAGCAAGCGCTCCTTAAAACTTACGAAGCCACACCTGCTCCAAAGCTGGTGGTTGCAGTAGGCGCTTGTGCTTGCAGTGGTGGTATTTTCCAAGATTCCTATGCCACAAAAAATGGAATTGACTCTTTGATTCCTGTAGATGTCTATATCCCTGGCTGTCCACCAAGGCCCCGTGCAATCATCTATGGGATTTTAAAAGCAATCAACCAAATGAAGTAAGGCTTCAGCACGTTGGCCTAGGAAAGCCAGCAATTAAGCTGGGCTTTCCAAAATGACGAACCAATCGGAAACAATAAAACGACTGCCAAGGCAGTCGTTTTATTGTTTGGAGTTAAGCTGATTTTGAAAAAAGGAGTATTATTTTGTAATCATGTTTTGAAAAGAGTGTTTTTGTTCCAGTCATATTTTGAAAAGGAACGTTCTGCTGAAATAATAGTAACATTTGTATGAGTTTAAGCATATGTGACTTGAACATAATGTTTCTTTCCATCTTGATAAAGAGGAATCTTCTGTTCTTCTACTTGTTTATCATCTATTATAAATTCTTTCATCTCATAGTTGATTGCTCCTGTTCTAATTACGTGTATCTCATATTCCGTATCCCCAGCTTTATAACATACGGTATAATCTCCAAAACTCGCCGGAGTCGCAGGATTGATGGTTAAATGATCCTGTTCTTTTCTGATTCCTAAGAACCATTTTACAAGTCCCTGATACATCCATCCTGCAGACCCCGTATACCAACTCCAGCCCCCCCTACCTGTGTAAGGGGCACTTAGGGAGATATCAGCAATCATTACGTATGGTTCTTTCTCATATTTCATAGCATCTTTCTTTTTTGAAGTAGCATGAACTGGGTTTAACATAGAAAACAACGTGTACGCCATAGGATAGTCCCCATCCATCGCGGCAGCTATGGCAAGCCATACTGCTGCATGGGTATACTGTCCTCCGTTTTCTCGAATGCCTGGATAATATTTTTTGATATATCCCGGATCGTGATCCGTTTTATCAAAAGGTGGTGATAGTAATAGTGAAATCCCGTCTTCTTCATGAACCAAATGTCTCCACGCTGAAAGTAATGCATGATGAGATCGTTCTTTTTGAGCCGCACCTGAAATAATACTCCAGGATTGGCTGATTGAATCGATTTTGCATTCATCGTTTTCTTTTGAACCTAATTTTGTACCGTCATCATAGAAAGCACGTAAATACCAATCCCCATCCCATGCATTCGCTTCTAAGTTTTTCTGCATACTGGTTTGTAACGCTTCCAATTCTTTTGCGTATTCCCCGTCTCCAGCCAAATGGCAAAGCGGAATAAACTCTGAGATCACAGTATAGAAAAACCAGCCTAGCCACACACTTTCTCCTGTACCCTCTATCCCAACATGGTTCATTCCATCGTTCCAGTCACCGCCTCCCATCAAGGGTAGTCCATGGGTACCAAGTCTAGTATGCAAAATCGTCTGCTTACAGTGCTCATAAATATTATCTTCTCGTTCCGATAGCTCAGGGGTAAACATAATTTCATGCTGACTTTCTTGAAGAATTGGTCCTTTGATATAATTTACCTTTTCATTTAATATTTCGTGATCTCCTGTCGCTTTAATATATGCAGCTGTTGTGTAAGGGAGCCACAGCAAATCGTCTGTAATTCTTGTCCTAACACCAACTCCTGTAGGTGGATGCCACCAATGCTGGACATCCCCTTCCTCAAATTGCCTACTAGCCGCTGTGAGAATTTGCCTTTTCATTATCTTTGGATCACTATAGAGTAAAGACAAGGTATCTTGTAATTGATCCCGAAATCCATAGGCACCCCCACATTGATAAAAAGCAGCTCTTGCATTGATACGACAAGTTAGTGTCTGATATAAAAGCCAGCCATTTACCATATAGTCGATGGCAGAATCATTGGTTTTCACCTGAATTGTCCCAAGTAATTCATCCCAATATTGTCTTATTTTTTCTCGTTCCTCCTCTGCCTTTTGGATATCCCTATATTTCCTGCGTAGCTCTTCTATTTCTTCAAAGTTCTCACTTTCTCCTAAGCAAAATACGATGGTTTTTGTTTCCTGTGGTTTGACCGTAACCGAAACCTGAATGGCACCACAAGGATCATAACCAGCTCCCGTATTACAGCTTAGCTTACTCGTTAAATTTTCTGGTTTTGTGACAGATCCTGTACGCCCCAAAAATTCCTGCCGATCCCCTGTATATCCTGTAATCATCTCGCTTGAAAACATAAACGCATTCTGTTTTCGATAGTCATAGTTATAAATGCTTTTCGCATAAAGATATTCGTGCTCATTATTATAAAACGATACAATATAAGGATGTGTAAAGTCTCTCTCAACACCAAGTACCCATTCAACATAATAAGTCAAGGAAAAGTAACGATCATACTCCATGGTATTGGTTAACTTCAATACCCATATTTTTAATGGTTCTTCTAGGGGAGTAAAAACCGTCAACTCTTGATCTAGTGATTCTTCTTCATGATGAAACACAGTGTAACCAAATCCATGGCGAACACGATAAGCACCACTATCCGATCTCCCCAGTGCCATAGGCGTCATTATCCGCCCTGTTAATTCATCTTTGATATAAATGGCTTCTGAGGCTTTATCGGAAACTGGATCATTGGACCAAGACGTTAGTTTGTTTTCTCTACTGTTATGAGCCCAAGTAAATCCCCCTCCAGATTCTGAAATATGAAATCCAAAGTTTTTGTTGGCAATCACATTAATCCATGGCGTTGGAGGTTTTTTTTCTGCGTCGACCAAAACCTCATATTCTTTTCCACCTTTTGAAAATCCGCCAAATCCATTAAAATATTCTAATTGTTGCTCTCTTCCTTGCCGCGTTGAAGATGATAAATTCTCGTTTTCCATATCAAATCCTCCTATTTTTGCATTCTCAATCTTCCATGGTTTCTTTCAAGGTTTCCTTGATGTCTCTAAAGTAAACCCCTGTTTTCTCAGAAAATACAATCTTCGCTACAGTAAACAGTAAATCAATCTCTGCTGGTACCATCTGATATGAATGGAGAATAAACAAACTCGGTTTTGTTCTGTCTTCATCATATATTTTTAATGAACTAATCATATCGTTTAGTAGGTCTGTCACTTCTTGCATATATCCGTGTTTCGCTTCACTTAATATGATTAAATCCACTTGAATCTTATTGATTCTCAAATACTCATACGCCTTCAGCACGTCCTTGATAATTCCAGCTTCTTCAATAGAAGTTACTCGGAGCAACATAATCGGATTATCACCCGAAACACCAAACCTCCAAAGAAAACTTTGATTTTTCCAATTACGTCTAATACTTTCAACCGGGCCTCTATAGTGGTTTGACGTGTAGTAAATCGGGCTGATTAAATCTTGAAATGCATTGACCTGTTGCTTTGTAATATTCAAATACCGAAGTTCCATTTTACTTTGAAGCCGTGCCTTTTCAAACACATCATCGATACGATATAGAAAACTCAACTCATGACCAATTTTTACTGCATCTTCCTTGCTGCCACAGATACCCGTGACAAAGGATATCGTAGCTGACTCTTCAGCCCTCAGTGTAATTCTAGCCCTCATGCTCATAATTGGATCATTTGAAAACCCTGCATGATTGCCAAGAGGGATATCCTTCATCACTGCATCTGGGTTTTCTACGGTATGATTTCTTCCTATAAATCTAAGCCTATCATTTTCATACTCTAAGTGTTCTATTTCTTTAGAACCACCACGAACCATATGGATAATATATGGATTTTCCTCTCCTCCACTGCTCCTTCGTCTCGAGAGAAAAATTCCATCTTCCTCCAGATACTCACTCTCTACAAATAATTTATTAAATGCAGGATGACTAATCTCAGCTAAGTATCGATCTCCAACCACCTCCATATAGCTAGTAATTTCAAGATTCTTCTCTTCTCTGCTGTGATTGGTCAACGTTACTTTGCGTACTTCCAGGTCATGAGTGATGGATACTCCTACTTGAGTGTAAGTAGTGATATCACCATCTCGTCTTCTAAATTCTGCCTGATGCGGCGAAAAAATGACCTGATAATCGTCTGGTTCTTTTTTCGTTGGATGATAGGTTGTGCTCCAGACTTTATTGTCTTTCATATCCTTAATATAGATAAAGTTTCCTGTATTTGCATAAACATCTGCTCTGAAACGATATAGCATCATACCGTTATAATTGCTAAATCCATCTCCATCTGATGTAATCATCAAAGAATACTGGTTATTGGACATATAGTTTACTGCTGGGATAGCCGGGGAAACTTTGCTCACATATCTTCTACCAAGGGTATCATCTTCCGTGGTGTAAGCTTTTTTCAAACTAACCGTATATCCACGCTTTGTATTAGAAACAAAGTAGGTCTGCCTTTTTTCCTCCAGAAGTACTTCTGTTGCTTTTACAATAGGTTCGGCATGAAATCGATTGCGCATGATACCGCTATTTAAGAAGTTATCGATGGCAACCAAGGTCATTCCTTGATGGTGAGCCATAAAGGATTTGACAATACAATATGGCTTCATGCTAACTGGATCTGGTGCATTAAAATCCATAGCTTCATAGAATCCATAATCACCAAAGGCACCCATTTCCTTCATCCTTTTCAGATTAATCTGAGCTTCTTCCTTAGAGTACTCCAAGGCCAGCATCGTTGCATAGGGCGCAACTACAAGGGAATTGCTCACGGAAGGTTGTAAACGCAATTCTGGAATTCCAAAAGCTTTATACTGGTAATTTGAATCAAGGTCAAATCGGTAGTACTGGGATTCAGAGATTCCCCAAGGAATCTTCATTCGTTCCCCATATTTAATATGCTGCATAACCGCCGCTTTATAGGTATCCGAAAAAACAGAACCTTCATATTCTCTTAACACTAAATTCGGCATCAAATATTCGAACATTGTCCCACTCCAAGATACAAAAGCAGGAATCCCGTTTACCATGGTTAGCGGTCTAGATAATTTATACCAGTGTTTTACAGGCACATCGCCCCGTGCAATAGCAAGAAAACTAGTAAGCAGCGATTCAGATGCAATCAAATCGTAACTCCCTGCATCCAAGGTTTGAGAATCTACATGATAGCCAATATGAAATAGGTTTCTCTTCTTGCCAAACAAAAACTGAAAATCTGCTTCCTCCAGCATATTATCAATAATTCGGCATAATCCATCAATCCTACCATTCATTTCCTCTGCAAATTCATTGCCTTTTTGCTGACATTCTAGCATAGTTGGTGCAGCAGATATGTTTTGATCTGTCAATCCAAAAGCTGAAATTTCTTCCGTAACGCTTTGAATCATGTAGTTAATTTCTTCTGTAATTCGAAATTCTTCTTTCGATTTTGCTTGTTTTTCGGTTAACCGTTCCTGAATCTGTGCAAGTGAAAGAAGCAACGATCCATAGGTTTCATAGTTTAGAGACGTTTCGTGATTTTCAAATGCCAAACTAATTTTATTTTCTAGCTCTTCTAAAAATACTTGAGAAACGATTTGTTTTTCTTTCTGTTCTATCAATCCGTTTTTCAGTGTTATGAGATGCCCAAAAAAATTTCCACTGTCTACCGTTGACAGATACGCCGGTGGCAAGATTTCCAAAGTTTTTGTATTGTACCAATTGTAGAGATGACCGTGTTTTTTCTCTAACGTTACCACAGTATATAATAAGTTTTCGGTCTCTTCTAACGTCCGACTCAAAGTTTCAAATCCAAAGTCCCTAGCAGAAAGAATCGCTAAAAATTGCAATCCGATGTTGGTTGGAGAAGTCTTACTCGTTACCTTATGCTTATTGGTAATCTGATAATTGTCTGGGCAAAGCCAATTGTTTTCTTTTGTAGAAAAGTCTTTGAAAAAACGCCATGTCCTTCTGGCGGTTTCCAAAATCAATTCTTCTTCTGATGGCTGATAGGCAATGACCTGTGGCTTGCTGAGATAGTAAGCGATTATAAACGACAAGCCCCAAGCAATCGCTACGATTCCAAAAATCAAAATCCCAATATCATTTCTTGCATTGAGAAAGAGAAGAACAACAATCAAAGCGGAAGGAATTAGAGTCATCCACATATGCAGGAAATATCCTTTTGGTGTGTTTGATACTGATTTTTCAACTGCATCAGAAGGATTCCACATGAGTAAATTTTTCTTGCTGATCGCTAATCGATAGATGGTTCTAACAATCGCATCTGTTGCATTCCAAGCCTTATAAGGAGTTAGCATCAGCTCTGTACCCATGCGTAGTCCCATGACTACCATATCTTTTTGTAGTTTTGTCCATACAATAGCGAGTCTAGGTCTTTTGATTTTTGTCAAAACAATACTGAAAAACAGCGATGCAAATCCCAACAAATCAGAAAAGAAAATAATTGGAATCCAGAAATACCAAGCCTGTGGTATAAAAGCCAGATTCAACAGGATAAAAAGTACCTTACAAAGAGGAACAATACTTCTACGCAAATTATCCAACATTTTCCATCTTGAGACCTTGCTTATCTCACTGCCACCAAAGATCCATGGCAACAACTGCCAATCTCCTCTTATCCATCGGTGTTCTCGTTTTGCAAAGGACAAAACAGTTCCAGGAAAATCATCCATGATGTTTGCGGCACCGCTAAATGCAGTTCTAACAAAACAACTTTCCAATAAATCATGGCTCAGCACACGATTTTCTGGTATTTTATTATGAAGTATTTCGTGAAAAACTTCGAGATTGTAGATGCCTTTTCCAATGTAGGAGCCTTCTTGAAAAACATCCTGATAAATGTCTGAAATCATAGAGGAGTAATGCACAAGCCCATCCTGCCCCCCAGCAATCTTAGGAAAAACACTACCGTTTTTGTCGTAGATATGATTCCTTACAGTTGGTTGAATAATGGCATATCCTGCTTCCAGTTTCATTTTACTCGTATCTAATATCGCTCGATTCAGTGGGTGGTCAATCATTCCGACTAGCTTTGCTGCATTGTCTCTCACAAGGCTGGAATCAGCATCCAATGTAATAACATATCGATAAGTCGAAAAAATAGATTCATCTGTTTTTACAACTGAAAAACTAGTCTGTTCTTTCGGTGTTCCCGTCAGATATCCATTAAATTCTTCTAACTTGCCTCTTTTGCGTTCCCATCCCATATAGCAATTTTCTGATGAATTCCATTTTCGACTTCTAATGAAAAGCGAAAACCTTAGATGCTCCCCAGGATATAGCTTGTTCATTTTATCAATTTTTGCAAGCAGTGCCTCTGTGATTTCCTGATCTGATTCACAAACTTCGGATTTCGCATCAGCATAATCTGCTAGCAATGCAAAATATAGATTATTTTGGTTATTTGCTAAATAATGGTTTCTGAGCCGCGCCAAATAATCAATGCCTTGGCTGGCAGAAGATATAATAACAGGCATAACAACAAACGTTCGGGCGTCATCTGGTATTTCTTTTAGATAATCCATTGCGGGTATTTTTTTGACCTTGATAGCTTTCGTAAATAGGCGATTGACGATATCAAATGCAATGCCAAACAGAATTGGCGTTCCAATTATAGCAAATATTGCCCATTGATATCCTGCTATGGTTTGAGTTCTCATCATGGTAAACACAAGTCCAAATACAAGTATTAATGTCACTATCACAAATCCCATATAAACCAATCCCTTTTTATTTTTATCACCAACAACTTTTGGTGATGGATGACCAGTTATTTTCGCCTTTAATATTGGTAATCCCTTGCCTACAATATATGCTCCCACATGATTACCATGATGAATATCATTTGCATTTTCCAAAGATAATGTAATACAAGTATTCCCAATGACATTATCATCAAGATTATATTTTTGCGCCAATCGCTCTATTACTTGTCGGTAGGAACCACGGCTTTCAGCATCCATTTGGGGATAAATCCCAGCAGGATCTTGAGAGAGAATATGCTCTAAGTGAGATAATTCTTCAAAGAGCTTTTCTTCATCCATTTGATTGACTTCACGCAAACTTCCAATCAGTGTTCGTATTTTGGACTCCAGTAACGATTCTCTAATACCTTCTTCCTTAAATACGTCAGAAGGATTCATATGATGCCCCGATTTGCAGTGAAATGCTGCGTACCTTTGAATAGAATCATCATCCATTGCCATATTTTTTAGTAAGTAAATGACATGGCTATGGTAGGATGCATCGTCAAAACAATTATATCCAATGGGAACCAGAAGAGGTTCCACATCTAGCTTTCCTGTTTTCTCATTGAGCTTTTCTTTTACAAAACGATCAGCCTCCCATTTCACTTGAATGCGATGTACGATATCTTCTGATACTTCCGTTATTTTTTTCAGTAATACAAGTCCAAGCATTTCTGGCAAAATCCAAACTTCCTTGTCAAATAAGGACAGTTCTTTTTGATAGGCCTTCATCATCATGGATATATTTTCTTCTGTTAAATATCCGCCTGTCAACGAAATCATTTCTCTTGCAACAACATAAATACGAGGAAAACCTTTGTCCTCCCCTTCCTCTAAAATTGGTAGCCTTGCGTAGCTTGTACCTGTCGTCTTTACTTTTTTAATTTCACGATACATCATCTGAAAATTATCAAAAAGCCAACGCGCAGATGGAATCAACGATATGATGTCTGGTGATACTTCTCCAATGTGGTATCGTATGGTATTTAATTTATTATAGGCAATTTGGTTGGAATTTCCAACGACAAAATTATGGCGTTTCCACTTTACCGTTTTATGAGATTGAGCAAGCGCCTCCATTTCTGCTTCCCACTCTTTTGGACTAAGTGGTTCTGCAATCTCCCTGGTTTCGGCAAAAAGTCTTTTTTTCATCTGTGAATTTAACATACCCAGCAACATTCTATTCCTACCTTTCTTCTGAAATTCTGTTCAAAAGCTGCGCACGAACTAGTTATTTGGGCCAAACCTTTCTGGCTTTAAGGTATTTCCATGATACCCCATATTTTTTACTCTAAACCGTTCTAACTGTGCTGTGAAGGTTCACAATTGAGCTAACAATATTGCCAATTATAATGTATTCGATATATTTATCTGTTTTGTAAATTGTATTTGTTAACGTATTCATCATGTATACAATATATTCATCGTTAACCTATAGCAGAAATTTGATTTTAATGCTAAACTCCTGTATTGATAGAATATTTTAGGAGGAAATAGATATGGTCGATCATAAAATTGTACCAGGCCTTTCAACCATTGTTACAAAAGAAGTAAATGGTTCTGACACGTTGCCAACAGCAGGATCTTCCGGCATTATGGATTTTTTAATCTCCACGCCGGCCATCCTAACACAAGTCATTAAAGCATCCAGTGACATGCTGGATCCTCTTTTACCAGATGGATATATTACTGTAGGTAAAAATGTGGATTTATCACATGAAAGACCGACTCTGGTTGGAGAAACCATTTCTCTGATTATCACAGTTATAAAAGTAAAAGGGGAAACCATCATTTTGGATCTTGCAGTCCATGACACCATCGGTATCATTTGCCGTGGAACAGTTGAGCGTAGTATCGTTGATAAAAATCACTTGATCGATATCGCATGTAGAAGAGCAGATAATAAATAGAAAAGTGAAACGAATGGAATTTCATATTCCGAATTTCCCTGTCGCTTGAACGTCTCTTGACAGGTGTTAACGGTATCAAAAAAAACTCCCACAGCCAAGGCTTGGGAGTTTTTTTGTTTCGTATAAAACGGAGTGCAGTTTCCTGCAAATCGGTACGATTATCGCTTTGAGAACTGGGAAGCTCTTCTTGCTTTTTTCAAACCGTACTTCTTTCTTTCCTTCATTCTTGGGTCTCTAGTAAGGAAACCAGCTGCTTTTAGAGTCGCTCTGAATGCTTCTCTGTCCGCTGAATTTAATGCTCTAGCGATACCATGTCTTAGGGCACCTGCCTGACCTGTGCATCCGCCGCCCTTAACTGTAGCAACAACATCAAATTTTCCTTCTGCTGCAACTACTTCAAGAGGTCTTCTTACTTCTCTCTTCAAGATTTCCATTCCGAAATAATCATCAAGAGATTTTTTATTTACTGTAATATTGCCTTTACCAGGGATTAATCTGACTCTAGCAATGGAAGATTTTCTTCTTCCTGTACCTGTATACTGCATCTTAGCCATCTATGATTCCTCCCTTTCTTAATAATTCCAAACTTCTGGTTGTTGTGCTGCGTGCTTGTGTTCAGGACCAGCATAAACCTTCAGTTTTTTATACATTTCTCTACCTAACTTACCGTTTGGCATCATACCTTTGATGGCATGACGAAGAACTTCTTCAGGCTTTCTAACAATCAGCTTTTCAAATGTAATCTCACGAAGTCCACCTGGGTATCCAGTATGTCTCTTGTAAACTTTTTCTTTTCTCTTTTTACCAGTCACTTCAACTTTTTCAGCGTTTATAATAATGACATAATCACCTGTATCCACATGTGGTGTGAAAATCGGCTTTCTCTTACCTCTCAAAATAGAAGCTGCTTCGGTAGCTAATCTACCAAGAGTTTTGCCCTCAGCATCGATTATATACCATTTTCTTTCAACTTCATGAGGTTTTGCGATAAATGATTTCATCTTGAATTCTCCTCATATACTAATTATTGGACTGACGTGTTTCACCCCACATCAGTAAACTCTTTATCCGTAAAATCCGGGGCTAATGGATTTATACACATAATGCACGAATATTGTACTACTTTTCATCATGTTATGTCAAGGAAAATCCAGTATTCTTTTTTTTATCAAAATTAGTTGATCAAAATCAAATACTCATTTTTAAGTAAGAATCCAAAGATGAAAATCCAGCAAAAGAAGTCAAAGTTTTTTATTCATTCCTTAAACTTTCTAGCGCGCTTAGTCTCATGGCTCTTCTGGCAGGTGAGTATCCCGCTAGAATACCGATTGCAGTTGAAAAAGCAAGCGAACCTACTGCTACCCACCATGGTATAATCGAAACAGTAGAGCCACCGCCGCCAATGGAACCAAGAATATTTGACATGATGCCACTGAGTACCGTATTCATAAGCAAAGATAAAATATAGCTAATGATTAGTCCCATGAATCCACCCAAAAATCCAATCATGCCAGCTTCTAACAAGAACATTTTGCGAATATCCGGCAAATTGGCACCGATTACTTTCATGATTCCGATTTCTTTGGTTCGTTCATAGATTGACATAATCATGGTATTTGTGATGCCTAGTGCTGCTACAAGCAGTGAAATCGCACCAATTCCACCCAAAATTCCTTGAATCATACGGGCGGTATCCTGCATAGATTTGAGCCAATCATTTAAGCTGCTGGGCTGAAATCCCAAGTCACGTATTTTGTTACTCACCTCTTCCACATCATTGATGTCATTTACATAGACCATGGCAGAGTCATATTCTTTTTTTTGTGAAACATTTTCTTTTCTGGCCTTTGCAGCTTCTTCACTAATCAACTCTAGCGTATCTAAGCTCATATAGACATTGTATGCAGATTCGTCATTTGGATTTGCCAAAATACCAACGCCCTTTGCCTTGTATTCTTTATAGTTCACTTTGTCTTCGCCACTTGATGTGGTTCGCTTTTGACCATAGCTTTCATCAGCTGTGATAATCAGCTTATTGGTAATTACATCAACCTGTGGTTCGCCTCCCCAATTGCTCCCTGCCGTTTTTTTCGGATTGTAAAACCAGCTTGGAACCTGATTTCCAAATACTACCGCAAATTTATCCCCCGGCTGAAGTAGTCTTCCGTCCTGCAAATCATACCCAAACTTTTGCATCACTTCAGGTCTTAGCCCGATAACCGATGCTTGTGCAACGTATTTGCCTACACCAAAGGAAAGATAGAGCTGCTCTTTGGGAGAAACCGCATCTACACCATCTATCTTACCGATTTCAGCAATGGCTTTATCATTTAATATCCCTGTTTTTTCACCAGACACATTGTACATATTCATGCCACCACCGCTATATACGTCTACGAGATGCAGGTTGCCATAGCTTTCAATTTGCTCCTGAAAGCCAGCTGAGAGGCCAAAACCAATTGATAACATTACGACAATGGCGCATGTCCCAACTACGACCCCCACCACAGCAAGAAGTGTTCTGGTTTTGCGGCGCAATAGATTACGAAATGCCAAGAGAATGATATCTTTGTTACTCATCGATTTCCATCTCCCTAATCAGCTTTTTCTTTTTCCTGATTTTCCAGTAGGTCACAATTCCTCCCATTCCAATCAAGAGAATCCCTCCCAATACAAAGGGGATTTTTCCCACTGCCTGACCTTCTGGCTGTGTCATTGGCATTTCTTCATCGATATAGGGAACTTCCTCCATAACCTGGAACACAAAGGGCTTTTCCAATGTTTGCACATCTCCAGAAGCATCCTCATATGTAAAAATCAACTTGCCCTTCATTTCACCACTTGCACGTGGAATGAAACTAAAGTCATAGCTATCACTTTTGCCGCTTTCCATGTTTCCCGCATAATAGCTTGTGGATTCGACCGTATCAAAATCACCTTCTGCTACTACCCGCAGATTGTTTAGTACCGTTTTTCCCATATTATAAAACTCAACCGAAATACCCGTCTGCATTCCTGCATATAAATCCGGTGGTGCTACAATTTCATCTACTTCCAATTTTGTTTCCTGCATCACTGGAATCGATATGGTATCTTTTGAAGTCAATTGATTGCCTTCATTGTCTTCATAGGACATATCTATGGTCAGCGCAGTTGTCTTTTGCTCTGCATCTGGCTTTGCCGACAGTAGCAAGGAATGCACCCAATGTCCTTTTTTTTCCATTTCATCCACGTAAAACGAATTGCTGCTATTCACAGGAATAAATGTGCCATCTTCAGAGGTAACCGTAACTTTGATATTTGAAATACTATGGTTTTTGCTAGTATTATATAGACTCAAATCCAAGGGAAACTGATCCCCAGCTTGCACATATGAACCTCCATAGTGGTAGCTTTCAATCATCAGCTGAGGCGTTTTTGATCCACCGGTTCCTCCGACGTAAACGCTGGCATACTGAACAATTGTGGTCCCAGAATCACTGTCATCCGATGGAGATACAGTGATTTTAATCGGATATGATTTTTCTTTTGCTCCATCTTCAGCAAACAACGTTACCGAGTAAGAAGCATTGCTATTCCCGTCGATTTGACTTTCTACAAAAGAATTCTTGGTTTTATTTAGTATCCCTTCTGGCACTTCTACACTGACCTTTATATTTCTTACTGAGGCAGAACTTTGATTCTTGACCTCAAAGGATAGTGAAAAGGGGGTATCCCCTTCCACGCTGTCTGGAAGATGAATGTTTGTAATCTCTAAGTTTTTTAGAGATCCACCCGATCCAGTTACTGGAATATAGAAGATTTTTTCTTCACTTACCGCCTGATTGGAGTAATCTAATCCAGTTAGTTTTCCTGTAATCCCATACGTTTTGCTCTCTGCTCCATCCTCAACCGCAATGTGAAATGTGGTCTCTTTTGTGCTGCTTGTGGAAAGATAGCCTAAATTCGCGGAGTTGCTCCCATTATTAATTGTAATGCCCTCTGGCAAAGTTAATGTCAAAACTGCATTCTTCACGATGGTATTCCCAAAATTATTAATTTGAATGATCAGAGTATTATCCTGACCATAAAAAAATCCTTCTTCAGGATTGGTATAATGAACCATGTCTAACGCTGCTACATAGTTACCTGTTCCATTTTCAGGAGTTCCTAGTTTTTCGTAAATCACCATGCTCCCCAATGCCACATTTTCATGAACAACAGTCCCATCACTTCGCAAGACAAGAGAAAGAGAGCGTTTTCCGGTGGGAGCATATCGACCGATATCTAAATAAAATGGAATTGTAGTCTTTTCTCCTTTTTCTAATGTAACCGTACCTGTCATCCCGTTGGTTACAACCACATTGCTGGCAGGCGACACCGATAAGGTTGCTCCATTAAACGTAAAGCTCTTAGCGTCTTTATTTTCTATGGATACCATAACAACAACATCCTCATCCCCTTGTTTGACTGATACACTTTTGGTCAACTTTGATGAAATCATAGTGGCGCCATATGCTTCACCCCTTGCGTTTCCAGTTATGCCTGGTATTACTTGACTCCCTAGCCCCACCATTGCTGCCAAGACAATCAGCAATACTCTTCTCCCAAAATGCTTCATTCCTCTTATCTCCTCACACACTTTTTATATTGTTTATTTTACCTTTTTGTTTTCGTATTTTTTCTTTATTTGGTACACTTAGCCATTCATATGATTGATTCATTTGCAGACTTGTCGTTCTTTACGATGGACAAAATCTTGCCATCCTGAATCGTCACAACTCGGTCCGCGTAGTTTGCTATTTTTTGATCATGGGTTACAATAATCATCGTTCGATTCAAAGCCCTCACCTTTGTCATCATTAATCCCATAACCTCCTCAGAGGTATGGGTATCTAAATTTCCAGTAGGCTCATCTGCAAAAATAATCTTTGGATTTCCAACCAGAGCTCTTGCAATCCCTACCCTTTGTTGCTGGCCTCCGCTCATTTGAGAAGGTCTTCTGTTTTCATATCCAGCAAGGCCTACATCTTCCATAGAATGACGTGCCGCAAGCTCCCTTTTCTTTTTATCCATACCACGAAAAATCAGTGGGATGCTTACATTTTCAAGGGCCGTTAGCATCGGCAGCAGATGGTACGCTTGAAAAATAAATCCAATGTTTTTTTGTCTAAATAATGTGATTCCCTCTTCACTCAAGGTGTGTATTGGGATTCCCCCAATGATAATTTCTCCTTTTGTTGGTTTTTCCAGCCCAGCCACCATGTTCAGAAAAGTTGATTTTCCTGAACCAGATGAACCCAAAAAACAGATGACTTCTCCTTTGAAAATGTCTAGGCTAACCCCATCTAATGCAATAACCTTCTCTTCTCCCATACGATAAATCTTCCGCACATCTTTGACGGATATCAATGGTTCCATATAATTCCCCCTCTTTTTTTCTTCACCAATTTTTAGACGTTTCTTTTACTGTATTTGTTCCAAGGAAAACAAAAAACCATCACCCAGAATTTGCATTCTAAATGATGGTCTTCCTCTTTAAGATATGATTCGATTTTTTGTTTGATTATGAAGATTTCTTCCTTTTTAAAAAACTAGATGAGCTCTACTAAGTGGAAGGTTTTCTTTCCTTTTTTAATCATAATCTTTCCATCTTGGAACATTTCCTTTGTAATCATCAGCTTGGTATCGGCGACTTTCACATCGTCAATGGAAAGGCCTCCTTGCTCGATGGTTCTAAATCCATCCCCTCTGCTAGAGACAAGCTTTAGCTCTGCGATCAAAGCCACAACGCCTTTTCCTTCTCCTTCAAAATCAGAAGCTGGAATTTGCGTTTTTGGCACATTATTCAAATCTCCGCCACCTGAGAAAAGTGCTCTTGCCGCATCTTGTGCCTTTGCAGCTTCTTCTTCCCCATGAACCAGCTTTGTCACTTCAAAGGCTAAAATTTCTTTTGCCTTGTTGATTGCCGCATCCTGCAGGGAAGAAAGACTTTCAACTTCTTCCATAGGGAGGAAGGTCAGCATGGACAGACACGTTCTGACGTCTGCATCTTCCACGTTACGCCAATACTGATAAAACTCATAAGGAGTTGTCTTGTTTGGGTCAAGCCAAAGTGCACCTTTTTGCGTCTTACCCATTTTCTTCCCTTCGCTGGTTAGCAATAAAGAGAAAGTCATGCCGTATACTTGTTCTCCCATTTCACGTCTGACTAAATCAACGCCGTGAATAATATTTGACCATTGATCGTCACCGCCAAACTGCATTTTGCAATTATATCTACGGTGCAATTCAAGGAAATCATAAGACTGCATCAACATATAGTTAAATTCTAAGAAAGACAGCCCTGTTTCTAATCGTTGCTTAAAACATTCCGCCGTTAGCATTCGATTGACAGAAAAATGTCTACCTATGGTACGAATAAAATCTACATAGTTCAATTCCAAAAGCCAATCAGCGTTATTGTCGATGATTGCCTTGTCGTCTGAAAAATCAATGAACTTTCCAAAGGTTTCTTTGAACTTATCACAGTTTTCCATGATGACTTCTTTTGTCATCATTTGACGCATATCCGATCTGCCAGAAGGATCCCCTACCATAGCAGTTCCGCCTCCAACGAGTACAATTGGCTTATGTCCATACTTTTGCATATACATCATGATGATAATCTGCATAAAATGTCCCACATGAAGACTATCCGCAGTTGGATCAAACCCAATATAGAAGGAGACTTTTTCTTTTCCAAGAAGCTCTTTGATTTCTTGTTCATGTGTCGTCTGTTTTATAAGGCCACGCTCCTGTAGCACATCAAAAACATTTCTTTCTTGTGATGTATCCATAATTATAATTCCTTTATGACTTTCATTTTGTTCCATACAGTCTGTCGCCAGCATCGCCAAGTCCAGGTACGATATACGCGTGGTCATTGAGATGGCTGTCTTTGGCTGCAATAAAGATATCTACGTCAGGATGTTTTTCCTGTAACACTTCAATGCCTTCCGGTGCCGCAATCAGACACATAAACGCAACGGTTCTTGCACCTTTTTCTTTGATAAAGTCAATTGCTGCCGCAGCAGAACCGCCTGTAGCAAGCATCGGATCCACTACGATTACTTTTCTGTTTTCTATATCAGATGGAAGTTTGCAATAATACTCTACTGGCAGATGAGTTTCTGGATCTCTATAAAGACCTACGTGTCCCACTTTTGCATTTGGGATTAGCTCTAACATACCATCTACCATACCAAGTCCTGCTCTTAGAATTGGTACAATCGCAATATCTTCACCCTTTAACATTTTCATTGTTGCAGTGCAAATTGGTGTTTCAATCTCAACATCCATCAGCGGTAAATCACGAGTTACTTCATATGCCATCAGCATGGAAATCTCTCTTACAAGCTCTCTAAAATCTTTTACACTGGTGTTCTTGTCTCGTAGCATCGCTGTTTTGTGTTGAATAAGCGGGTGATCAAAAACATAAACTTTTCCCATTATTTTACCTCCATACTGCTTGAATATTCAAGCAAAACTATAAAAAAAGTGGAAATGACGGAATCAAGGTTCCTATTTCCACATGTCGCCTCAAGGGCGACAACGATTAAGGTTCTTTTCTTGATATTCCGTCCATATCGCAAAGCGATATTTCCTACATATCGTTTAGAAGATCTACTCTTCTTTGGTGTCTACCACCTTCAAATTCAGTGGTGATCCATACTTCAACAATTTCTAAAGCTGCTTCTTTCTCTAAAACACGTCCGCCTAGAGCCAAAAGGTTAGAATCGTTATGTTTTCTAGTCATTTCTGCCATAAAAGTGTTGGTACAAAGAGCACATCGTACTCCCTTCACTTTGTTTGCTGCGATTGAGATACCGATTCCAGTACCGCAGATTACGATTCCTCGATCGGCTTCACCTTTCATCACTGCTTCTCCACAAAGCTTTCCGTAGTTTGGATAGTCAACAGATTCTTCGCTATCGGTTCCTAAATCAAGTACTTCAACATTTTTCTGCTGCAAGTAAGCTTTTACTTCTTCCTTTAATGCAAATCCACCGTGATCCGCTGCCATTGCGATTTTCATACGCGACCTCCTATTTATACCGTTACAATATGATACCCTGCTGATTTCATCATCCTATTCATCACCGCAAAACCAACACCGTCGGTTTCGCTTAATGCCCCTGCCAAAATCAAATCAACATCTTCTTCATCTAATTCTCTTAACTTAGCAAAAAACTCATGGGCGGCTTCAATGAAAGCCTTTTCTTCAAACATGATCACGCCGACCTTATTGCCTATCTGCTCATTCATAGCTTTCAACCGCTCTATTTCACTTTTCACCTTGTCTCTTTGACCTTCTAAAATTGTCATCTCTGCTTTTGGTGCATAGTGCTTATATTTCATACCTGGTGCTTTCGCTACCAAAGGTTCTTCATCATCTGAGACATCTCTTTGGCGATTTACAAAAAGAGCTGGGTCCATTTCTACCTTTCCGCCTAGAACCGCTTGTATATTTTCAGCAGTAATGATTCCCGGTCTCAAAATGGTAGGAGTCTCGCCAGTCATATCAAGAACAGTAGATTCGATACCAACTCTGCAATCATTTCCAATTAAAATTGCATCGATTTTACCCTCTAAGTCCTCCACCACGTGTTCCCCTTTTGTTGGACTTGGCTTGCCAGAAAGGTTGGCACTAGGTGCTGCAACAGGGCATCCTGCTTTTTTGATTAGTTCCAAAGCAACCGGATCATCAGGCATGCGTACTGCAACCGTACCAAGACCACCCGTAGTGATGTCAGGCACATTTGGTTTTTTAGGCAAAACAATGGTCAATGGGCCGGGCCAAAAATTATCAACCAAACGAATGATTTGTGGCGTTAATTTTGGTGTTAGCTCTCCAATATTGCTGGCCCTTGCAATGTGAACAATCAGAGGATTGTCACTTGGACGGCCTTTTGCCTCATATATTTTGGCCACCGCATCTGGATTCAATGCATCTGCTCCAAGACCATAAACGGTCTCAGTTGGAAATGCAACAAGCCCGCCTTGTGCAAGAAATTCTGCAGCTTGATCGATTTTTTCAAGGGCTTCTTCTACCAATGCATTGGCTTCTGCCTCATCATAAATAATACTTTGCTCTAAATTTTTCTTATTTAAACTTCTTACATCAAAAACTCTTGTTTCCATTTGCTTACCTTCTAATTTCAAATATTCTAGAAATTTTTCATTTTTTCTGCTTGATCTGATGTAATCAAACCATCAATGATTTCGTCCAGGTCTCCATCAAGGAAATAATCCAGTTTGTATAAAGTAAGGCCAATTCGGTGATCCGATACACGTCCCTGAGGGAAGTTATAGGTTCTTATTCTCTCACTTCTATCACCTGAGCCTACCTGACTTTTTCTTGCTTCAGAAATTTCTTTATTCTGCTCTTGAAGTTTTGCATCATAAAGTCTAGCTCTCAAAACTTTAAACGCTTTTTCTTTATTTTTAATCTGGGATTTTTCATCTTGACATGTAACAACCAAACCCGTTGGCACGTGAGTCAAACGTACTGCAGAGTCAGTGGTATTGACGCACTGCCCACCATTTCCTGATGCACGATACACGTCAACCCTAACATCGTTTACATTTAATTCTACTTCCACATCATCTATTTCCGGAAGCACAGCCACTGTAGCCGCCGAAGTATGAATTCGACCACTAGATTCCGTTTCTGGCACACGCTGTACCCTATGAACACCACTTTCGTATTTCAGTCTGGAATAAGCACCTTTTCCTTTTATCAGAATAACCGCTTCTTTGATTCCACCAATACCAGTATCATTTATGTCCATCATCTCGCATTTCCAGCCACGACGTTCTGCATAACGCATATACATACGAAGCAGGTCACTTCCAAAAAGGCCAGCTTCTTCTCCGCCTGTTCCAGCTCGAACTTCCAAGATTACGTTTTTGTCATCATTAGGGTCTTTCGGCAATAACAGCACCTTCAATTCCTGACTTAAGGCTTCTTCATTTTCTTCTAATTCAGATAGCTCCATCTTGGCCAGTTCTCTCAGTTCTTCATCCATGCCGCTTTCATTTAGCATCTCTTTCGTATCTTTTAGCCCATCGACCGTTTTTTTATACTCACGGTATTTATTTACGATAGGCTCCATTTCAGCCATATCCTTGATATGCTTCTGCCACACAGTTTGATCATTGATCACTTCTGGATCAGAAACCTTCAAAGAAAGCTCTTCATATTTTTCTAAGATAAAATCTAATTTATCATACATGTATTTCAACTCCTAATCTTACGATTCTCTTTGGTCAAAATTTCAGCATCACAATGCCGCGTCTATTATAGCATGAAATTTGCCGAAAAAAAACTGGAAATGAGAATTTCCAGTTAATTTTGCTCTTATTCGATATTGAACTTTTTCTTGAACTTCTCGACACGACCGCCGCGATTGATAAATTTTTGCTGTCCCGTAAAGAACGGATGGCAAGCAGAGCATACGTCTAAACGAAGTTCTTCTTTCATCGACTTCGTTACAAACGTGTTTCCACACGCACATGTAACCGTACATTCTTTATAATCTGGGTGGATTCCTTCCTTCATGCTTTTCACCTCTTTCCAAATATATATGTATCTATCTGAAATATTCAATTCTAAACGATAGCTATTACATATTAGCACAAACGTCTAATTTACGCAACTACTTTTTTTATGCTTCGGGATATTTTTATGATTTGTTTTTTTCTTTTAAGCAGGGATTACATTTATCTAGCTGATCAAGGTCAGAGCTTTTAGCTGAGAAGTAATGCTATTTTTAAACTCAAACCATTAGCATCACTAGACCAAGAGATTATTTTAACTTTGTGTGCCCTACGTTTGCCCTGTGTGGCGTCTACTCATCCCATGTAGGAAATACCACTGGGAATGAGAAGCTCCTGTTTGGGGCAAATTTAGCGAACGTTCCACTTCGCCTTTTTAGGACAAAACCACTGCCTGCTCCAAGATTATTCTGGTAGCTGGTTAAAGGAGCAGGTTCGTGATTCACTAAACTCCGCATAAACTAAGAAATAGCATAGAGGTCATGAACGACTCCTATGCTATTTAGCTATATACTTCAATGAATTGACCTTAACTCTTAAACTGATGCTGTACCTTGGGAATTGTTATAATCCAAAGCAACATCTATTGCCTTATCCAAATTCTTAATGATTTCCTCAATGGTATCACCTTCCTCATCATACCACGAATACGGCATTGTTGAAATACCATTTTCCATTGCTGCCACTTCAAAAGATACGAAACGATAAGGAGCAAAATCAGGTTCTGCAACAATTATTGCTGCCATGCATTCTCCAAAATTTAAAATTACATATAAGCGTTCCTTATTATTTTCTACTATTTCCATCACGATGTTTTTGCTTTTGAATTTTTCGTCGTTATCTTTTATCCATTGAGTGACAGCTTCTTTTACTTTAATAAATATAGGATTATTCATTTTATTTACCTCCCGGGTATCTTAATATATGTTGCATCCGGCATTCCATTAATCGGAGGCAAACCCTTACTTTGATTTAGTCTGTCCATTAATGATCCTGGCCCTGAAATTTATCCCCAATTTTCATTTCCAGCTGGATAAATAGAACTTGTAGGAACATCAAATTCTACATAAATGGCACCGTTGGGGGCTGCTTTAAAAGCATTAGGATTTGCAGGATTTGCCACGTAGGTTGTATTGCCATTCGGAGACATTTGAACCTTACCCGTTTCAACCATTTTGCCACTAGTTTCATCCATTTTCTAGAATTCTTCTCGTCCTGATTTTATCATGTAGATGAGATAGGCTATAGACACTGCTGTTGCGCCTACCATACCTCCCAAGAAGCCAAATGCCAGTATTATTAGTACCACTCCAAGGAATCCCTTTACCAATCTCCCTGTCATTAGGGCATTGATGATGATGCCTAGGAATGACACCCCACTTATCAGTTCAAACATTTTCTTCCTCCTTCATCATTTGTCTCAGCCACCGCTCTGAGTAGCCGTATTCTCTTGCCACGGTTCTGTAATCGGCTGTGCCATTACATGTTCTAAGTTGTTCCTTGACGTACTGAACAGAATAGAGTCTCACTAGAAAGGTGATCTGCGTCCTCTTGTAGTGTTCGTGCATGATGACAGCCACTTCCTCTGAGACTTCTTCTGCGATTTCTTTGTAGATGCCGTTATATGGACATCTCTTTTCCTTACTGATACAATCACCCCTTCTCAAGAAAAGCCGAATGACTACCTTAGCTCGAAGTTCTTTAGCCTTTGTTTCAAGATGGAACAGCAAGGCATCCACCACATCCTCTGAGAATGTCTCCACCTGTTTTTCTGAGCCTTTGGCAATCTTGATTCTGTCCCTTCCAAGATTTATGACACGATCTGTCATCTTGCCTGATTCAATGAGATAAATGTTGAAAGATTGCAGGCTGTTCAGCTTCTTATTGATAGTCGTTGGTTCATAGTTTTCCTGCAAAAGGTGGTTCTTGTAGCTGTTTACTGCAAAATGGTTGAGTACGCCGTCAAAGATGATGCCTTTGAGACTTAGAAATCCCATGAACCCTCTGGCATCGCCCGTGTAGCTTTCGATGGTCTTTTCTGCCTTGCCATTTTCCCTGAGGTAGTTTTCAAAAATGCTGATGTATTCCATGCGGTTCTCCTTTCCAAAAACGCAGAAAGACCAAAGGCCCATTTGTCCTTTGGTCTCTTGCATCCTATTTGTCGATGTTTCGTGATTTAGATTTGCTCTGCTGGATTGTCCCCACAATCCGTTTAGAGCTGGTATTTGGTGTTTCTGATTCTATCTGACGGCAGAATTTAGGTTATGTCGTGTGATTTTTTACCGCAAACGAAAAGAAAGCGATGGAATGACTTGGTTTGTCGTTTCCACCGCTTTGATTTAGAATTATGTTGCTAGATTGATAGTAATTATGTAGACAGTTTTACTCTAGAAATAGAAATATCCTTTGCGAGAAAAAAAGATTATTCCTAAATATCTACATACACTTAGCCAAGATAAAATGGCAATCTGTCATGAACATTACACGCATCAATAGAACGCAAAGAAATCGATTGCCACATCTCTTTAATGCTCTTACCATAAAATACTTTTGCATTCACAAATTCTTCAAATGATTCATAATCATATGCTTGTGATCCATCTTCTGTCAGACCAAACCAATATAATGCTTTCTTAGTTTCTTTATCTTCCATTTTTCCCAACCATGAAGAATGGTATTCATTAATCCCATCAATCGAAAATTCTATCTCTATACATCTCTGGTTTTCAGTTATATCATAACCCATCATATGTTCAAATTCATCAAATGTAATTTTATCCATATATCATTTCCTCCTTGCTATCTTGGACCATGTTCATGTGGTACTTCTGGATGTAATTTAGGATTGCCATGATCAGTGAAATCCACATCTCTGTACTGTTTCCCATCTGGTCCATACCACCTACGAGTCTTGATGTTTCCATTTGAATCGAGAATATCAACACTAGAGTTTGCCTCTCCCTCTAATCCTGGATTTTTAGTTGTAGTACTATGATTTGACGATGGGTTAACGTCAATTTCATTACCAAGATTGGTCTCAACAGTTTCACTCGTCCCTTAGGTAGAAAACTGTTGCTACAATTATACCATTTAAGTTTTTATTCTGACTTCATATTTATCATTATGCAGTGTATTTCTTCTGCACAGACGAAAAGAAAGCGATGGAATGACTTTGCTTGTCAATTCCACCGCTTTGGTTTAGAGTTATGTTGTTAGTTTTTACAGTCTAATGAAGTGAGCTTATACTACAACAATTGTGAAAATACATTCTTCATTGTTTTTCATAAACTTTTCTATATATTCTTTAGCAATTTTATAACCGTTTGACACGTCATTAATGCCAGTTTTGTTATAATACCAACTATCTCCCTTTGACTCAGGCCGACCATTCTTTAGGAAGAAAACATCCCCACCTAGTATGATTTTATCATTTGATTTAGCCAATTCTAGAACATTACAGATTGTTGGATACTCCCATGCCAAATTGTTGATTCCATTGTCACTCAAATCAATACTTTTTTCGAACAACTCAACAGTTAACCAATTTGTTTTTCTATTCTCTTCCATGAATACACCTCCTTAATAATCTACTTTAAAGAATCTATGGTTGCATGTTACACCATCTGGTTCAATAATGTACTCAAACACACCACTTTTTCCTTTATAATTACCCGGTATACTTATTCTAGTTCGGACTATATCGTCTCCACCTTTAAGTGATTCAACTATGCCATTTGATCCGTAATTATCAACTATGTCAGGGAATCCATGAAAATCTCCTTGCTTCATTTGCTCTACAACCTTGTCAGTGTATTTGATGTTTGCAAGTGGATTGTCATCCAAGTGTTTTGCCCCGTTTACCAGAACATCATCTGCAACATTGACAAGATTACTCGTTCCCTCAACAGTCGTCCCATCATTAAATGCTCTCCCTCCAAGAATTCCTGTCGCGAATCCCGAAATCAAATTAGCATAAGCATTATCTGACGATGCAACATACGTAGTAACCTCTGCGGTTGTTGGAATATGTCCTGTCACAAGCATTGTTTCTATATAACTCAGTGCCAAATCCGCGTGGGACAGCATAAAGTCAGCTTCGAGGTTATCACGGTGTGCTTTAATATAGCTCTCCCCAAAAATATAAGAACCATTATAACTAGAATATCCTTGGTCTATCAATTCTTTAAGAAAAGCATAATTGTCATTATTTTGACGTTGTTGTTTTTCAATTTCGCTTACTATTTCAGATGCATTTGACAGCTGAGTAGTGTACTTATCAGACCATTTTTTAAAGATAGTTTTTGCATCTGGTATCGATTTGTAACTACCGTCTTTATTAACTGTTGTTATTGTATAGTTACCACCTGCTGTCTTAACTACATCACCAACATTTAAGCCTTTCGGTGCTTTGCCGTCAGACCCAACTTGTACTGTCTTGAGCCCACTCGGGTCAATCTTATTAATCGGATTATTTCCACAGAACGCATATCCATTCAGACTCATTGGATTATTATAACTGCCCTTATACGTGTCTTCCTGCGTAAACCTTTGAATCTCAGGGTCGTAATATCTTGCCCTCAGGTAATAATTCCCTGATTCCTCGTCTTTATATTCCCCTCCAAACCGAAACGGATTGTCGATGGCGTTGTCTTCCACTTCCTGCTTCCATTTGGCTGCTAAGTAGTCGGCTCCGTAACCGTTGGTCTTGATATCTTCTTCTTTCCCAAATGGTTCATATTCGTAGTCTCTGATGATGTCGCCGTTTTCATTGAGCAGTTTGATGACGTCACCTCTGCTGTTTTGGACGTAGAAGTAGGTCAGGTTGCCGTTCTCGTCGACGGCACGGGATGCAGAACCGTCGGACGTGGTATTGGAAGTAGCCAACAAAGCACTGCTGCTAGAACCCCACATACCGCCCTGTGTCTGCGTCAAGCCAATCCCCTGCACGTTCATGACCTCCCTCTTGATGAGGTGGATGCCCTGCAAGGTCTTTGCAGTGGTTACGCCTTCTCCGTCTGTTTCGAGAACAAGTTTGCCGCCGTTGTAATAGTATTTGGTAGCAAAGGTTTTATCTGTTCCGTTGTCTTCCTTTACTTTCTTTGCTCGAAGCCCATCGGCATTGTAGTAATAGTAATATTTCTCATTTTGGTCAAGTCCAGTGTCCTTTTCAAACTCAGCTAGTTGATTGAATCCATTGTAGTTATAATAATCAGTTTCTCCTTGACTTCCGCCGTACATTTTGCTATCGTTCCACTTGCTCTTTTCGATTAGGTTCCCTTCCTGATCGTAAGTAAGATACGTATTCGTGTTGATGCTGTAGTCCGCCTCGCCTTCGTTATACTGCATCTTTGTCAACCGATTATTTGCATCATAGCTATAATCGGTGGTAGTTGTAAGCAGATTAATACTGGAACCAGTAGGTTGGGAAAGTGCTGTTTCTAGTCTTGAGATGTTCCCATACTTATCATAGCTGTAGGTTTCCATCATACTATCATGACTCGCTGTGGAAAGTCTATTGAGCATGTCATAATTGTAGGTGTAATTCACGTTGTTTTCTAGTTTTGAGGTAACATTTCCAAGCTTGTCATATCCGTATTCTGTCCACTCAATCGCAGAAGCTGTGGATGCAGAACCGAATGCACTGTTTTCTTCCTTGTCCGTTATGATTGCTTTGATGTCTCCTGAAGCATAGTAGGTATAGTTTGTGTCAACGCAAGTAACGGGATTGATTTCCTTTGTCAGCCTTCCAACTTTGTCATATTCATATTCGTAGTTGTCACCATCTTCTCGCAAAGCAGTCAGTTGTCCAAGCTCATTATACTGATATCCTATCTTTTGTTCAAGGGTGCTATTATTATAGATTTCAAAACTGGTAACTCTGGAAAGGCTATCATATCCATACTTTTTAACCACTACTCCAGAGCCTGCGGTCTCATCTTGATTTTTTTCGATTATCCTTTCTTGAATAATTCTTGCCATTTCATCATAGCTATAATCAGTGGTGCCACTTTCATCTCTTGTCCTTATTATATTCCCTAGTAGATTATACTCATAGGAAAGAGAATTTTCATCTCCGTCTTTGCTATTGTTCTTACCTATAAGTCTGCCTAGTCCATCATAGCTGTAGTTGGTGATCACACCGTTTCTATCCGTCTGTTTTATGACTTGGCCCTCTTGATCATACTCAAAGTACGTTCTATTTCCACTTTCATCAGTCTCAGAAAGAAGGTCTCCAAGCCCGCTGTATTCATAGGTAAGTTTTTGATATGACTTATCTCCATCATTTGTAATCCCCTTCTTTACAGATAGAAGCCTTCCAGACTTGTCATATTCGTACCTGGTCTTTATCTCTTTATCATCTTCAGCATACTGGGTGACAGATAGAAGCCGTCCTCTACTATCGTAGTCATAATCTTGTTTTTGATCCAGTGCATTAATGCTTCTGACAAGGTTTCCCGCAGCATCGTACTCCGCAAAGCTCTCAGATGTTTCCTTCCCCACATACGGAAGTTCTTCTGAAATTAGTTGTCCAATCTGATTATAGTTATCCGCCTTTAACCGCTAGTACTGCAGGCCCTCGAAATTTGCTTACTTTTAAAAAAATACTCTTGATAAATGTTGTAATTCAAACATTTATCAAGAGTATTACTACCTGCTCACCTGTCAAATATGAAATAGCCCCACAAACGTCTAATTTACGCAACTACTTTTTTATGCTTCGGGATATTTTCTTTTTTGCTTTTTTTCTTCTTTTTTTATGATTTCAATGATTTGTTTTTTTCCTTTGTTTTTCTTTTCTTTTCTTTCGGTTTCAATTTGCAAGTTACAATTCGATCTTTTCCTGCCAAATCTTGAATAACCTGAATCTCTTCAAACATTCCGCCATTTTGAGCCAGTTGTGAAACTTCAGCTCCTTGATCATGACCAATCTCCAAATATAGAAGTCCTTCTTTTTTCAAATATTGTGGTGCCTCTTCAATAATTCTGCGATAAAAGTCCAACCCATCCTCTCCGCCATCTAGTGCAAGCATCGGTTCGTGTTCTGCCACTTCTCTTTGTAACGTAGGAATTACTTCACTTCGAATATATGGTGGATTGGAAACAATCATATGATAGGTTGGCTTGCCAATCCCCTTTTTCAAAGAGGAAAACAAATCACCTTCAATAAACTTGATACTCTTTCCAGCTCCGGCAGAAGCTGCATTTTCCTTTGCCACCGCAAGAGCCTCTTTACTAATATCTAGAGCAGATACTTTGGCGTTGATGAGTAATTTACTCAAGCTGACGGCAATGGCTCCACTACCACAACATAAATCCAAGATTTGTAGCCCACCATTTCCTACTTTATGATGATCTAAAAGTTCTTTTCCTTTTTCCAACACATATTCGACTAGTGTTTCTGTGTCTTGTCTGGGAATCAGTACATGTTCATTTACTCGAAACGTGATTCCCATGAAATCTTGCTCTCCAGTAATGTATTGGACTGGTGTTCCGCTTGCCCTAAGATCAATTAACGCAAAATAACCTTCACACGTCTTTTCATCCAGAAGGTTTGGTAATTTCAGAAAGAGCTGCTGCCTGTCAATCGAAAGGAGATGCATCATTATAATCTCTGCATCAATTCTGGAATCCCAACAACCCGCTTTTGCCAAAACTGTTTCTCCCACCTGCAAAAGTTCTTTTGCTATCATGCTCATGATTGCTTTTCCTCCAGTGTGATGTCATTAGCCTGTTCCTCTATATTGGTTTCTAAAGCCGATTCCACGATTTTGGTATCTAGTGACGATTCCTGGCTTACAACCTCATCCAATTTGTCTTCAGGTATCAATTGTCCATTTTTATCGCATGCCCCTTCATAGGTTAGGGTTTCTGCTGGAACCATAACCGCTTTCATAGCAGCGATTGCTACCTCTAGTTGTTTTGTGTCTGGTTCTTTTGTTGTGATTTTTTGGAGCAAAAGACCAGGGATACTCAATATCTTTACCACGATAGAGTCACTACGTCCTGCCCATCTCAGAAGTTCATAGGATAGCCCTGCTATCAATGGTACAAGAAGAAGCCTAGAACCAATTCGAAATAGTAAGTTTGGCCACCCTAATAGAGAAAAAAGTAGCAAGCTGATTACCATTACAAACATCAAAAAGCTAGTTCCGCAACGAGGATGCAAGGTCTCAAATGGCTTGCAATTTTCTGGTGTCAATTCCAATCCATTTTCATAGCAGTGAATACACTTATGCTCGGCTCCATGAAACTGAAAAACAGTCTGAATATCCTTCATTTTTGATATGGCTAAGATGTAGACAACAAAAATGGCAATACGAAAAACGCCTTCAATCAAATTCAATGCAATCTCATTTGCTGTAAACACTTTAAATACACTGACAACCGCAGTTGGCCCAATGATAAAGATTCCAACTGTAAAGAAGATAGCAAGTACCACAGAAAAATAAAGCATTGCATTGAATGCACCCTTTTCACCAAAATGTTTTTCCAGCCAAAGGGTCATCTTATCTTTTTCTGGAGCTTCTCCCGTTTCTGCATTTTCTAAAACCTCTGCCGAGTACAAAAGCGTCCTTGTTCCAGTTACCAGAGAATCTACAAAAATATATACACCTCGCAGAATAGGAATTTTCTTGATTGCACCAGCCTTTTTTAACATCTCTGTCTTAATGTGCATGGTTCCATCTGGCTTTCTGACCACTACGGCAGTTCGGTCATCGCCCTTCATCATAATTCCTTCTAGTACTGCTTGTCCGCCTACTTTAGTAGGGCTCGCATTTTTTATAAATATTTTTTTAAAGTCCATAGATTTTCCTATATATTCCTTCCCCTATTTCCACTATCCTTCCAATTTGGATTTTTTGATTACCTTGATAAACTCCGAATTGTTTTTTGTGGTGGCTAGTTGGTCAATAATGTTTTCGGTGACTTCTTGGGTTCCAATGTTGGCCATAGCCCTTCTCATAGTCCAAACTGCTTCTAGTTCCTCTTGATTCATCAATAAATCTTCTCTTCGAGTGCCAGATTTGTTTAGGTTGATGGCTGGAAATATTCTCTTTTCAGACAGCTTACGGTCTAAGTGAAGTTCCATGTTTCCAGTTCCCTTAAATTCTTCGAAAATCATATCATCCATACGACTTCCCGTCTCTACAAGTGCCGTGGCTAGGATGGTAATGCTTCCGCCTTCTTCCATTTTTCTGGCAGCCCCAAAGAATTTTTTCGGTTTGTGTAAAGCACCTGGATCCAGCCCTCCAGATAAGGTCCGACCGGTTGGAGGAATCACTAGATTATATGCTCTTGCAAGTCTCGTAATACTATCCATCAGGATGACAACATCTCTTCCGTGTTCAACCAAACGCTGTGCTCTTGCCAGAACCATTTCAGCTACTTTTACATGGTTTTGAGGTAATTCATCAAATGTAGAGTAGATGACTTCGCCCCCAATCGAGCGCTGCATGTCCGTTACTTCTTCTGGTCTTTCATCTACAAGCAATACAATCATTTCAATATCTGGATACATCTTTTCAATGCTATTGGCTACTTTCTTTAAAAGCACTGTTTTCCCGGCTTTTGGAGGTGCCACAATGAGTCCTCGTTGCCCTTTTCCGATTGGTGCAACTAGATCAATCAGACGCATAGAAAGCTCTGTTGCTCCATTTTCTAATGATATTCTCTGATTTGGAAAAATTGGCGTCAATGTATCAAAATCGGGTCTTCTCATGGCAACACCTGGTTCATCTCCATTGACTGTACTTACAAATAGTAGCGCACCAAATTTTTCTCCTTCATTTGGGCGTCTGGTGATTCCCTTGATTTTGTCACCTGTTTTTAGGTTAAATCTTCTGATTTGAGATGGAGAAACATAAATATCTTTTTCACTGGTCAAAAAGTTATGGAACCTTAAAAACCCAAATCCTCCTTCAGCAATTTCTAGGATGCCTTCCACTTCTGGACGGTCTTCCCTTTGATTGTCCGTATTTTTTTTAGGTGCTTCTTCTTTTCCAGGTGCTTCTTCTTTCACGGATAATTCTTCTTTGGTTGGAGCTTCAGCCTTCACGGATAATTCTTCTTTGGCAGGAGCTTCAGCTTTCACGGACAATTCCTCTTTGGCAGGGATTTCCGCTACAAGATTTTCTTTTGCTGCATCCTCAGCTTCCAGCTCAACTTTTGGTCTAACTTGGACTGGTCTTATCCCGTCTATTTTTTCTCGTGTTGGTTTTTGCTTTTTCGGCTCTTCTTTTCTTTCTTCGCTAGCCTTGCCGTTCTTTGAGTTTTCTGTTCCTTTAAAAACTAGATTCTCTTCCAAAACTTTTTTTCCCAAGTCAACCGGTTCAATCTCTTGATCCTTTTTTGAAACAGTTTTTTCTTGTTTTTCGCTTTTTTCAGCTGATTTACTTTTTTCAGCTGATTCGCCTTTTTTAGCTGACCTGCTCTTTTGGACTCGTTGGCTCTTTTCAACCGAAACGTTATTCTCAGTTCGCCCGTTCTTTTCTACTTGCCCGTTCTTTTCTGCCGGCTCGCTCATTTGTGCAAGGGCATTTAATAAATCAGCTTTTTTCATTTTTTCGTACTGCTCAATACCAAAAGCACTAGCAATCTCTTTCAATTCGGTAAGTTTTTTTGTTTTTAAAACTTCTACGTCCATGTGACCTCCCTATCGGAATTTATTTATATTGCAATGCAAATTATTTCGTAAGTGGAATTCCATCAAATGGTTACACTGATACTCTTGTTTTTCATTCATCTTTGCCATGGAAAATACAGAATTCTCATAGATATACGAGCAACAATCAAGATGCGTTGTAAGTCGTTTGGTGTGGTGTGTTTGAGAATCATGAAATATTCATAAGAAGATGCAAACAGCATCTTTAGAAACATGAGAAATGTGAATTGTGCAAAATATCTTTGCACAATTCATTATAAAATACTTTCTTGAAAAAAACAATCTAAGTTTGAGATTCATGCATCTCTACTCTTTCATTGCACCGTCTGATGTGGTTTCTGGCTCGATTGAGTAGATTGTTTGAATCATCTCTGCAATCCCCTCTGCATCAGGTATCACATACCATGGGGCTTCCGATTGGGGGGTCCCTGGCATCAAATAAGTTGCAATATCGCCACTTTCTATACCGATGGCTTTTGTTGCAAGTTGTGTTGCCTTTCCAATGGTAATATCAGAATCTACATTTTCAAATACGGTTGAAGCGATTTTAGGCAAATTCAAGCTGATACATTGTTTGAAAGCTGATTTTACAAATTCTTGGTGAGCTTTTATTCTACCAATATCCCCTTCTACATATCCTTTTCGGTAACGAAGAAACTGCATTGCATGCTCTCCGTCTAAGATTTGGTGACCTTTTGGAATATTGATTACAAGGGGAGGTGTATCATAAGGATCCGTATATTTCATGTCAAATTCGATATCCATCGGCACTCCGCCCATAGCATCCACAATATTTCCTACACCTTTATAATCAATCACTGCATAATAATTCAATGGCATACCAAGCAACACCTCGCTCACGGCTTTTGCCGTGTTGACTGGATCACCTCGATACGCAGCATTAATTTTACATTCACCTTCTGAATTATATCCTTCTCGATGGAAATATGTATCTCTTGGAACCGATATGATATCCAGATGTTTTGCATCCATGTCAAAGCTTGCTACCATGATGGTGTCTGTCAAGTTATCATTGACCCCTAAAAGCAATACGTTCACGCGTTTTTTATTTTGAAATGCCTCAAAAAAAGGACTATCTTCTGATACTAAAACTGGCAAGGCCTCTTCTAGTGATACATTATCTCCGTCACCCCAAGGATTTAGTTCCGCTACGTTTCCAAGCATTGCAAAACCTGGTGTACAAAGAACAACGAACACTAAGAATGCAATCAGAAAAGTACGCACAAAAGTCATCATATGATTGTTTTTTTGATTCCTTGTTTCGTTTTCCGAGTCTCTCATTTTAATCATATTCCCTATTATCCCCTCTGTTCCATTCCATGATTGTGATACAATCAATCGTTATATTTTATACCTTTTCACAAAAAAAAGAAATAGGGAACCGGAATTCCCTATTATTATTTTTTTGTTACAAAGCACGTTGTCTTTATGTATTACCACAGCTTTACCCGAAAGCCTTCTATTGAGACGCATCTCCTGATTCATCTGTTGTTTCTTCCTTTTCAACAGGGTGGTAAATGGTATCTAGCATATCACCTACCGCTTCCTCATCTGCAAAGAAATATGACAAGCCATCTTTTGTTCCGGCTTCGCCTGGTATCATAACCGTTTCAATACTCTCTCCATCCAATTTCGTTGCCGCAGCTGCCAGTTTTGCCGCCATACCAAGAGACAAATCAGAGTCCACATTGGTTAATACCGTTTTTACTACTTTAGGCAAGCTGAACCCAAGAGCCTGCCTAAATGCAGATTTCACAAATTCCTGCTGTGCTTTGATACGCCCTAAATCCCCTTGTGGATAGCCAGCATATCCGTCGGATCCTTTACGGAATCTTAAGAACTCAACTGCTGTTTCTCCATCTAATATTTGATACCCCTCTGGAATATCTATTTTTAGCGGTGGTGTATCATATGGGTCATTATAATGCATATGGAACGTGATATTCATAGGTACGCCGCCCATAGCATCTACAACCTTCTCCACCACTTTATAGTCTACCACAACATAATAATTAATTGGCATCCCCTGCAATACATCACTAATAGCCGTTGCAGTTCCAGATGCCTTATGCACACTGTAAATAGAGTTAATTTTTCTTTCTGCGGCAGAGTCTGCATCAGAACGCTCATAATAGGTGTCTCGAGGGATTGAGATTACCGTTACATGCTGTCTTTTCAAATCATAGCTTCCAAGCATCAAGGTATCACTCATACCGTCATTAATTCCAATCAGCAGTACGTTTACGCGTTTCGCATCGCCAAATGCCTGTGCAAATTCGTCATCAGCCTGAACCAAGTTCGGCACATCTTCTGCCAAGTTTTCTTCCCCGGCAAAAACACGAATTCCAGAAGCAAAACTTAGTCCCCATTGCATGGGGACTAAGAGTACTGTAAATATTAATAATCCTACGAAAAATGTTTTTAAAAATGTTTTCATTATTTATTATAATTATAAAATCCTTCTCCAGTTTTTCTGCCCAATTTTCCAGCTCTAACCATCTTCTTAAGAAGTGGATGCGGTCTGTATTTATCGTCACCGTATTCGCTATGCAATACTTCCATAATTGCAAGGCAAACATCAAGACCTACCAAATCTCCAAGTGCTAGAGGGCCCATCGGATGGTTTGCGCCAAGCATCATCGCTTGGTCAATATCTTCTGCTTTTGCTACGCCGTCAGCTAAAATTCCGATTCCTTCGTTTACCATAGGAATCAAGATTCTATTTACAACAAATCCAGGCGCTTCTTCCACTTCTACTGGAGTTTTGCCAAGATTTCTTGTAAGTTCTAAAATAATATCTCTTGTTTCATCAGACGTTGCAAGACCCTTGATGATTTCAACCAATTTCATCATTGGCACTGGGTTAAAGAAATGCATTCCAATAATCCTGTCTGGTCTGTTTGTTGCCGCAGCAATTTCAGTGATAGACAAAGAAGATGTATTTGTAGCCAGAATCGTTCCTGGTTTACAAAGCTGGTCCAATTCAGCAAACAATGCCTTTTTTGATTCCATTTCTTCTGTAGCCGCTTCAATGATTAAGTCTGCATCTGCAACAATGCTGATATCTGTAGAACCTTTAATTCTAGCCATTACAGCCTCTTTGTCAGCAGCAGTCATTTTTTCTTTTGCAACCAGTTTATCAAGGTTTTTGTTTACTGTTGCAATTCCTTTTTCTACTGAGCTTTCTCTTCTAGCACGAAGTACCACTTCATAACCATTTTGGGCAAGAACCTGAATGATTCCAGCGCCCATAGTGCCAGTTCCTAAAACACCAATCTTTTTCATGTCAGTCCTCCATTTTCTCTTAACAACCACTTAGTTCTTTTCTGAAAAGAACCTATACTAGTATAGAGTACCTCTTTTTGGTGTAATTATCAACAATTATTTTTCCCCTTTGAGCACTCTCCGCATCTCCGATTTGTAGCTTTCAACGCCAGGTTGATCAAAAGGATCGACTCCCATTAAATAGCCACTCAACGCACATGTGGTCTCAAAGAAATATACCATTTGACCAAAGGAAAACGGGGTTAATTCGGTTATATCGATTCGGATAATCGGAATGCCCACCGCACGATGAGCAGCAATCACGCCTTCCACCGCCGCCTGATTGATCCCGTTCATGCTGCGTCCAGCAAGAAGCTCTCCGGCACTTGCCGGAACGATTAGATCCTCTGGTGGATTTTCCAAATTGATCACAGTTTCAAAAAATATCTGGTTGCCTTCTTGTAAAAACTGTCCCATGGAATGTAAGTCTGTGCTAAACTGCAACGCTGCCGGAAAAATTCCAGTTCCATTCTTCCCTTCACTTTCTCCGAACAGCTGTTTCATCCATTCTGAAAAGTACTGAAGTCTCGGTTCATAGTATTCATAGATCTCAATCGGTTTTCCTTTTTTCAGTAAGCTGACCCTTGTGGCCGCCAGCTTTTCGGCATCTGAAAAATCCGCTTTTAGTTGCTTAGCTTCTTCTTCTGCACCAGCAAGCATTGTTTTCACATCAATCCCTGCAACCGCAATTGGCAAAAGACCTACTGCCGTCAGTACCGAGTATCTGCCACCAATATCATCAGGAACAACAAAGGAAGTATAGCCTTCCCGCTCTGTTTCTGCTCTCAGAACGCCTTTCTTCGCATCTGTAATCGCATAAATTCTCCTTGCTGCCTCTTCCCTTCCATATTTTTGGTACAGCAAATCTTTCAAGATAGAAAACGCAACGCTTGATTCTGTAGTCGTCCCCGATTTGGAAATCACACAAATACATATTTCCCTATCCTTAATCTGATTCAATAATTCTTTATGGTATGTTCCACTAATATTTTGTCCAGCAAAATAAATTTCAGGGCCGTTCTTATCTTCGACTCTGCAACAAGTAATAGCAGCCTGCGCCCCCAAATAAGATCCACCTATACCAATCACAATAAAAACTTCGCATTGATTTCTGATTTTTTCAGCTGTTTCCAAAATGCGCAGTAATTCTTGCCTTTCATATTCAAAGGGAAGCTTTACCCAACCAGTAAAAGCTTCTTCTCCAGACCATAGCCTTTCTTTTCCGGCTTTTAATGAATCGTTCCATTTATTGATAGTAGATTCATCAACGTCTGTTTGTGCTAAGTCGAGCCGAATTGCCTGTGTCACAATACATCCCTCCTAACTGAGATCATACAGCACCGTTGGTTCTTTTGTAGTTTGGAACTAACTTTTGGAGCCAATCCCTTACTTCATCATCTTTCATAGAGATAATGCCATCGCAATATTCGTCCATTCCTAGTCTTTCATGCTCAATCATTTGAACTAACTCAGGAGTTGGAGGAAGTGGATGCCCTACATAAATTTTATTGTGAGCGGTATTTTCAATTCCCTCTTCATCGAGCAGTAATTCCTCATACAATTTTTCTCCTGGTCTAAGCCCAGTGACTTTAATGTCTATATCCACGTTAGGAATATACCCCGATAAACGAATAACATTCTCCGCCAAATCCATTATTTTTACTGGATCACCCATGTCCAAGATAAAAATTTCTCCACCATTTGCCATTGCCCCCGCCTGAATCACCAGTTGGACCGCTTCGGGAATGGTCATAAAATATCGGGTAATATCAGGGTGGGTCACCGTAACAGGTCCACCTCGTTCAATCTGTTTTCGGAAAATTGGAATGACGCTTCCATTGCTTCCAAGCACGTTTCCAAACCGAACGGCAGAATACTTGACCCTAGAAGCTCTGCTTTTTTCTTGAAGAATCATCTCGGCCACTCGCTTGGTTGCACCCATTACATTGGTTGGGTTCACCGCCTTATCCGTTGAAATCATCACAAAATTTTCCACTGCATATTCATCTGCAAGGTCAATCATATTTTTCGTTCCTATGATATTATTGATGACTGCATCTTTTGGATTTCCTTCCATCAAAGGAACATGCTTGTGAGCCGCTGCGTGGAATACCACATGAGGTTTAAACTTCAAGAAAACCTCCCTCATCCGTTGATTGCTCCGAACGGATGCAATCACCACTTCAAATTCCAAATTGGGAAAACTATTCCTAATTTCATTAGAAAGTTCAAATACTGTATTTTCATAAATATCAAGAGCAATCAATTTGCGCGGTCTAAACTTTGCAATTTGCCTGCAAAGCTCAGAACCAATTGAACCGCCGCCACCAGTCACAAGAACGATTTTCCCTTCCAGATAGCCGCTGATCTCTTTGAGATTGACCTGCACTTGCTCTCGTCCCAATAAATCTTCAATATCAACATCTCTTAGCTTACTAATGCTCACCGTCTCATTGATGAGGTCACTAATGCCTGGCAATATCTTCATTTTACATCTAGTTTTATTGCATTCATTGACAATCTCCTGAATTGCCTTTTTATTGGCTGACGGAATCGCGATGATAATTTCATCCACTCCATATTTTCTTGCTATCTGACGAATCCCATGGTGATTTCCTGCAATTTTAACGCCTGCGATGACCTGATTCAGCTTACTTGGGTTGTCATCAATAACAACAACCACTCGTTTGCCCAGCTCTGGATGCTGCTTGATATCTTTTATAATAATTGCCCCTGCATCACCAGCTCCTACTACCATAACCTTGGTTAAATCACTGCCAACACTGCGCTTTGCCAAACTCAGAAATACGCTTTTAAATGAACTTGGGCTTCTAAACTCTCGTAGAATTCGGTAACCAAAACGAACACCACTGATCAGCAAAAAGTCCATCATGCAGCTAAATACATAGATGCTTCTTGGCATGCTGCGCTGGATGAATTCTAGATAAACAATCGCTGCCGCAGTAGCCACAAGGACCGCCAATCCAATTTTTACAATTTCTTGAGTCCCAGCATACTTCCACAAGCTGCGATAGAGACCAAATGCCCACAACACCAGGAGTTTTACCACAGTAATTAGTAGAATATTATCCGCATAGACAGCAAAAAATCCTATCGACACATCTGTATTTATTTTAAAATCAAATCGCAACAAAAATGCCATAATATATGCAAAATTGATGCAAATCACATCTGCAAAAATCAAAAAAATAATTCGAGATAGCTTTACCATAGAAAAATAATCCTTTCAAGATATACTGTAGTATCAGTGTATCCTATTTGTATGTCTCTATCAAGTCAAGTTGCTTAGCTTTCAACAAGAAATCCTTTTTCTTTCAATTTGGCTTCAATGATATCTAAGGTGGTTTCACTTTCCGCTTCAACCGTATGAAGATGAATTCCACCAGTCAATTCTTTTAAAGGAAGCGTCTTCTTTCCTTTCAATGATTGAACAAACTCGTAAACTTCTTGTCGATTCTTCAAAATTAGATCGGTGGAGATTTCACCATAAATCTCATGCATTATGATTACATCAAGAACTTTTCCGCCAAAGTCTACGATGGTGCATAATTCGTCCTCAATCTGTTCATCTGTATGCTTTACCAAAAAACAACGATGAACAGCTTTTTCTTCCTTGCTATAAAGCAAGTATCCCTTGGTTGTGGACAGAATATCTCGATTTACCGCACGCAGCAAAGCAATATCCTGTACAATCACCTGCCTACTCACATCAAGTAGTTTGGCTAGTTCTGTCCCTGACACAGCTTCCTCTGCGTTCTGAAGTATTTCAACGATTTTTTTTCTTCGTGCTTCACCTGTTACCATCATATTTTCACCCTTTCACATCGTTCATGGTTTCTAATCATATCATTTCTTACAACGTTTCTATTGGTGTAGATTTATGGGTCAATGAGAAAAACGGCATAGATACATCAAAATATAAGCTAGAACTCCCGTTGCCAGTGGTAAAAACACCCTCGGAATAACGATTTTGAGAATCCCAAGTTGTATCAATAATGACCCATCTGCCATCTACATAGGCTTCGTTCCATACATGATTTGGTACCACATTGAATAGGTCCACATCTTCCCATCGTTTTTCATCTCCATAGCCTAGTGCAAATCCAATGACCTCTTTGCATGGAATGCCTAGCGCTGAAATTAAATCTTTCGTCAAATTTGCATAGCCACTGCATACTGCATATTTATTTTTTAGTACAGAGTACGCATTAATATTGGTATTTTGAGTGGTTCCATCCAGGTAATCTTTATCATAATAAATATTTTCCGAAACCCAATCATGTATTGCTTTGATTCTTTCATAATCACTAGAGCAGCCAATGGTAATCTCTTCCGCTGTAGTAATCATTAGTTCATCAACGTCTTTGGTTGCCCTTGTTGTCAATGTCATTATTTCATCTTCATGGTTGACCTCATTTCCTAGATAGATCCTAAGATTCTGTCCATAAGTAGGCGCCGATAGAAACGATACCCCTTCTTTGCTTACCTTAATTTTTAAACTATTCAAGAAAATACTGGTATAAGTATGATATTTTTCACTATTCCCATAAAAATTCAAATAGTATTCACCCATAGGAAGTGTCGTGGAAAAGCTATAATTATATTGATTATTGCTATTTTTTTCAAAATACCTTGTGGTTACTTCTCTCTCCGTCTCAACATTTTCAACTTGTATTAGTATCCACTTTTTATTTGTGTCATTACTAGAACCTGTCACTTGGATCGTATTATTATCTTGCACAGTCAAATCAAAGTAATCATCCTCAGACAAATTTGTTACAAAGCTATGTACCTCTTGCACTGCAACTCCATATTTATCAGCCAATGCGCGTGAAACAATGCCATTTTCAATCAGTTGGTCTATCAAGGAATTGGCAGTTTCATCATCATGCATTGATACTTCCAGATAACAAAATGAGGATTCCAACAAATCTCTTTTTGTATATTCATTTGACTGGGATTCATACCAATCAACCATATCAGTTGGAAGAATTTCTTCTTCACCAGCAGTTTCCACCGCCGAATCCCAATTAAAATCACCCTGATTATCATCATACCCAACAGTTCTCAATAGCAGCGTATTGTATTGCTGTGCAGTCATTGGTTCATACGTTCCAAATAATGTCTCGCTGATTCCCTTGGTGATGCCACTGTTATACGCATAATTTGCATATCCAACCGCCCAATCTGGCACATCCGTAAATGGGCATGGTTCTGAAGCAAGGGCTTGTGCCTCCGATTCTTTTCCCAAAATCCTGATTAGAATAATGGTTCCCTCCATTCTAGTTGGAAGAGCATCTAAGCCATACTCCGAGCCATTTCCTTTCAGCATATTTGCTTCAATGAAAAAGTTCTCAACGCTCCTGCTTTCATTTTCACTGAAGCCATATGCAGGGCTGCTCATCCCTAGTATCATCGACCCAATTATAAGCCCTGTTATTAATCCCCTAATTTTTTTCATAAACTCATTTCTCCCTTATCTAAAAAAAGAAGCTAGAAAAATCCAGCTTCTTACACTTTGGTGGGCGATATTGGGCTCGAACCAACGACTTCCACCTTGTCGAGGTGACACTCTACCAGCTGAGTTAATCGCCCATATTTCATTTTTTTTCACAGTTTAAAGGTTTTTCTTGTGAAAGAATAATATCTTACAATCATAGAAATTACGGAATTTATTATAGCATGTGTCTAGCAAAACTGCAATCTGTATTTCAATAAAGTCTGTATTTCTTCTACCTTTCTGCAACGTCTTTCTGTAACGTGTTACTGAATGAATATGTTTTTTTAAATAAATGACTGGGATTGAAAAATCCCAGTCATAATATCATTGTGTCATTCCCCTATTATGATATGCCTATTTTGCAATCAATTACAAAACAAAAGATGATTTATTTAGTGAATACTGCCCGTATCTGTGCCAAGACTGATAAATCCCGAGCCATCGTAAACTTTTAGGATTGGGCGGTCAACTCCCATACTCCAGTATACACCGTCACCATCCACATTATCAGCCGTCCAGTCCCAATAATCAATTGGATGTGCAGCTGAATTATTCATGGCATTGATATGTTCACCATTGATGTCATTTGTAGCTACATTTGTCGTTGCCGTCAAACCATTGATTTGCATGATATCAAGGGCATAGTTGCTTCCCAAATTGATGCTTCCAAAAGAGTGATTTTGTTGCCCTAAAATTCTGGCAAGATTGGTACTCCCAGTTATGCCCGCACCATATGCGATACTGTTGTAGATAGAAACATCGCCTGCCATGTCCTCAGCATATCCTAAGATGCCACCGATTGCAGTTCCAGATCCTGCATCACCATTGACCGAACTTAGGCTATAACTGTCTCTAATAAACGAATCCCAATCGGCAGATCCAACCAGTCCACCAACCTTACTAAATCCGCCAACGGTTCCAGTTGCATAGGCGTTTTTCACGGTAGTATTATGAGAGATTTCTCCAACGAGCCCTCCAACACGACCGTATCCAGTCACATCTCCCGCAGTATAACATCCTAAAATTTCTGCTTGATTCGATATACCACCGACAAGTCCGCCGACGCATTCCGCCCAATTGCCCGTTCCAGTTACATTCACATCTGCGTAGCTATACTGAATAGAATGGCTTCCAGAAGAAGATCCAAACCAGCCAACCAGTCCTCCTAAATACATATAGTCACCCGTTACAGTGCCAGTAGCGGAACAAAGCTGAAGATACGTATCTGTTGCATCTCCAACAAATGCGGCAGTGTACCCCCCGCCATTGATATTCACAGATGCCAGCGTTAAATCTGTAATGGTTGCGCCATCAGAAGCGCCAAACAAACTTTGATAATCATAACCTGTCCGATTGATGAATAAATTGCTGATGGTCTTTCCATTGCCATTGAAGTCCCCTGTAAACAGGGTGTTATCATAATCTGCAAGAGGGAGCCATCCAACACCCGTGGTCATTTGTGCTTTAATACTTAATGCATTATCTGTTGCATCTCCATTCCAATCACTTCCTGCAGCAGCTGGGTTGCTGTAACTGCCATCTGCATTAAAATCCAAATCATTATTTAAAATGTAATAGTCGTCATAGTCCCATGTCAGTCCTGTTGGCACATGTGTTTTCCCGATGCTTGCAAGATCTTCAATGGTCATGATCTTCCATGGATCTGCTAAAGTTCCTGCGCCATAAATGCCTCCAGTCGTCGGAAATACAGCCGTAATCGTACCCGAGTCTGCTGCATTTGTTGCAGTGGCACCCGCTACCGTAAAATAGTTTCCACTGATCCCCGTTAGCGTATATCCTGATTTGGGACTTAGGACAATTGTCGCCGTATACGGCGTATATGACTGAAATGGATCATGGGATGGTGCCCAGGATACCGTTCCAGTAAATTGAGCCGTTTCTGTAATCCCACTCACTGGAGCAGCACCATTGACTGGTGCCGTGACACCACCAATCGCCGATAGATTAACCACTGTGTTTGTTGCAGTGATTTGAAGTGAATCCACATTCGTATCAATACCTGAGGAAACAGCTGCCGCCTTTGCCTGAACGGTAATTGTTCCAGTTCCAGTTCCTTGTCCACCTGTAATCACAACGTAATCAAAGGTAACGCTCTGATCACCAGTCCTGGTGATTGCAGAAATTGTTAAATTGGTAGTACCTGTATTGATATCCCAATTTGTAATATCCTCTGCTGCCAAAGCAGCGTTAAATGTCGTTCCAAATAAAGATGCCGTGTTGGACTTTCCAAGAAGACCTCCCGGACCTTCATAATCCATCGGCGTCATAAATAGTCCTACTACTGCTGCACTGGGAGCGCTAACCTGAGTCCCAGTGTAAGAGCCAGTTCCCGTTGCAGTCACCTTCACATATTTTCCGGCTTCGTTGCTGGTTAGCGGATAAGTTGAGGCCGTTGCCCCCACAATATTGGTATACGCTCCGCCTGAGGTATCACAGCTCATCCACTGATAGGATACCGTCGCGGCGGCTGGTGTTACAACTGCGGTTACCGTTTGCCCTACCACCATATTCCCACTGATACCAATGGATTCAAGCGCAACTGTTGATGATGAAGAGGAGGATGAAGAACCGCCACTGCTACTAGAACTGGTGTTTACCGTGGTTCCACTTTCCGTCCTAATGGTCCCCGTTCCTGCTGTATTTTTCGGTTTTCCATCTCCTGTTTGCGTAACATCTGCATTGGCTTCCATTTTTGTTACGGTTGCCTCTTTGGAAATTTCCACTTTAACCCCTGTTGCATCTTTTGCCACAGTCATATTGCTGACCGTTCCGCTTATGTTTAAATCTGCTGATTCAGATTGTACCGTAAGGTTTGTCACTTTTGCATCTTTTGACACAGTGATATCTGCGTTTGCACGATTGACTTCTATATTGGTAATCTCAGCCTTATTGATTTGAACCGGCGCATCCGATTCAATCTTCAAGGTACCAATTTTACCTTCTACTACAACATCATCTTTTCCATCATTGATATATACAACACTTACTTTTGCATTTCCTTCTACAGAAATTCGGACATTACCGTCTACCTTTGCAATCACAACATTGCCAACGTCACTGTTTCCTGTAATGACAAAAGAATTGACACCGCCACCTCGGACAATCGTCTGCCCGGTTACAATGACATCTTCTAAAGTTACATCTCCATCGCCGACTCCATCGCCGACGATTAAATCACCGTGAATGGTAACTCCTTTCAGAATCACATCTGGTGCATTAATCATTACATTTCCAGCTTCAACAACTGCTTCAAATGTTCCTGCCTCGGAAAAATACTGTTTGACCAAATTATCCATAAGCTTTGCCATCTCGGCCCGGGTTATGTTTGCTTTTGGATTGATTCGTCCATTAGATCCTTCAAGATAGCCCTTCTCTACCAAAGCAGAAATGCTGTCTGCCGCCCAATCAGCCACAACGCTCTCGTCCGAAAATCCATTCAATGATACCGCAGAACTGCTTTCCATTTTAAATGCCCTTGCCAAAATGGTAAAGGCTTCTTGCCTTGTAACCGCTGTATTGGGTCTCATGGTGCTACTCAACTGCAAGGTTCCCATTTTTACAGCTTTTCCTATTTCATCTGCATACCAAGCTCCGTCTGACACGTCTGACACGGCTTCAAGTGCCGCCGCATCCTTTGCCCCAAAGGCGCGATTTACCATCGTCACCATTTCGGCACGGGTCAAGGTTCCCTTCGGATTGATATAAGTTCCCGATTCTTTTTCATACCCCTTTAGCAAGCCATTTGACACAGCATGTTTCACTGCATCCGTCGACCAATCATTTGGCATGTCCACAAAATTGCTTGCGATTGATTCCCCTGTTTCTGCATAAATCCCAGTGGGAATCATGCAAAGCACAAGCAGCATGGCCATTAAAACAGCAAGGCGCTTTTTCAACATATTGCTACTTCCTCCTTCACTTCTTAAAGACAACACACTTATGCATCCATATTACATGATAACGGTATCCGATGCAAAGAAAATGCAAATAACTTTCAGAATATTTTTAGTTGTTTTATTAATTTATGCATTTCCTGGCAGTCTTGTATTCAGATTTCCTTAACCATAATTCTTTCAAGTATGATAGGTCCAAAAAATACGACAATGTTGGAACATCTGTATATTGACGAGACTGGATCATTGAGTTAAAATTTAATTACCGACCGACGAGTCGGACGTATCTATCAAAAGAAAGAAAGGATTTGAGATTAATGAAAAAATTACTTTGTATAGGAATCGTTGTGGCGATGGTATTCGGAGGAACTACTGCTGCTTTTGCTGCAACTACTACGAATGCCGGTTCCACTACAATTACAGGAGAAGCTTCCACAATCATTCCTGACATGTCCTTTACAGGAACTGTCACTAAGCTTTCGTTAGAGAATGCTTATAAAAAGATGCTAGCGGATAGCTCCGGTGCCAAGATTGCGGAACTCAATAAACAAAATGCTGATAATATTGCGAAGGGATATGCGGAAACCATTCAGAACTTAAACGCTGCACAATCTTCCTCATCTTTGGCGATTAGTTATGATGCAAGCAATAAAGAAATGGCTAAAGTAGCCAAAGCTTATGCTACCACACAAGGACCAAAAAATTATCAGGCAGAAATCAACAAGCTAAAATCAGATACTTTGAAAAATTACTATACTGTAAAAGAATATGAAACTCGTGTCCAAATTGCCACAGACAATCTTGCAATCAAAGAAACACTTCTATCGAATACACAGCTCAAATACAAACTAGGAACCGTTTCTAAGAACGATGTGCTAAAAGCCGAGGTAGCTGTAAACGAGGCAAAAGATACACTCACTATAACAACAAACGCACTCAACTCATTAAAAATGGGTTTTAATCAGTTTATGGGGTATGATTTGATGCAAAATGTTTCACTTACAGATACTGTATCCGAAATTTCTTTGTCCTCCATAACTCTGCAGAATGCCATTACGTCTGCATTGAAAAACAGAAACGAAATAGCGGAGGCTGTCTACAAATTAGAAATGGCAAAATTAAATGCAGAAACATATAAAGCTTACCCAAAAACATCTTCCAAATATATGAATGCACAGATGAACATACTTCTTGCTGAGACAGCGAATAAAAACGCACCTTTAACTGTAGAAGCAGATGTTAGGACAAAATATATGGCAATGAACGAAAAGTATTCCAACGTACAAACAGGAAAAATCTCAGTTGAAAATTCTAAGGAAACTGCAAGACTAGTGCAGCTCCAATACGATAGCGGTTTAGCAACTTTAACCGACGTTCAGGAAGCACAGCTGGGCTATTATAATGCGCAGGTTTCCTACTCCAATGCACTGTTAGAGTACAACCTAGCAGTAGACGATTATGAACTAAGTAGTGGCGTTGGGGTAACTGCTGCTTCCTTCCAGTAAGATTGCGCTAAATCCAAATCGATTCAATAGGGGAAATGAAAAGAAATAAAAAACTGGGTTGGTACACAAAATAAATTCGTGTGCCAATCCAGTTTTTTTATTTCATTCGTTCCGTTTTATATTACCACTCATTTACTACCATATGCGTTTTCAGTTGATAGCTTGAATCATATTTCTTGCATCTTCCATTTTGTTCTGAGATTCCATAGCAAAATATAAAAAAGTATCTGCAAGCATCGAATAGTCAGCATCTTGCGCCGCTAAATAGACAATATTTTCCATGATCAAAATGTAATACTCTGTACTGTCAACAAAGGCTTTTGTAGATTCATAAGCAAGCTTTTCGGTTTCTGTCATTCCAGACAAATCTAAGGCATTCATCTCCGTGGTCATATTCTGTGCTGCCTCAAGGTCTGCACTAATCTCCGTCGCAAGTTGTTGCTTATCAATTTGATCTGTAGCAGTGGTTAAGCTCGCCGTTTTTGATGTTGCGCTGTAATACAAGGCTTCTTCTTTTTCAAATATGTTCTTTATTTCCTTAGTAAGATGCGTCTCTACTGCCGTTTCCGTATCACTTTCTTCACAGTCATCATCTTCACAAACATCTTGAATGGAGATAATACCATTTACTCCATCCCACTGGATTGTCTTATTCAGCATCTCCCCAATGCCCCGAATCGGCAAATAGGTAGTTCCGTTATAAATAATTGGGTAAACTATTTTTCCATTCGTGTCTGAAAATGACTGAATCACAAAATCATTCATAACCAATACATCCGGTTTTAAATACGCTGTTACATACCTTGCTTTTGATGTTGCGTTCGTTTTATCCTGAGTTGTACGCAAAAGGTTGGTTTCCGTATTATTTGTGCCAAGACCACTTGGATCAGAAAGAGTTTTACCAATGAAAATGGTCTTGCTTGCACTGTCCCATTCGATAGACTTGTCCAAGACTGTTGAAATGGAACGAACGGGAAGGTAAGAAGTTCCGTTGTAGATTGCCGGATAAACCAGATACCCATTGGCATCGAAAAATTGCTGAATCTCACCATTTAGTTCAATTGTAATATCCGGTTTGATACTAATGCTAATTTTCTGTGGTTTCGACAATGTCGTTTCGTTTGAATCTGCTGCGCATACATTGACTGAATTTGAAAAAACCATAATCGTTGCTAATAATAGCAATGCCGCCCTTTTCATGTTTAATCCCCCTTTAGATGCTAGTATCTAGCATCTTTTACCAATACATAAATAATTGTAAACGACATTGGAGTTAAGGTCAATGGCATAGCAAAAATATTCTTGATTACTGGTTGAACACTTCCAAATCATAGGATATAATTATTCCGTTAAATTATTAATATTACCACTTTTATGAATATATGGAGGACAAATCATGCCAAATGAGATTCACGCTCAGACTGGGAGTTCCAAAAAAACACCCGTCTCTTCTAGAAAAGAAAAGGAATTCGATTATATCTTCAAGCTAAGTCTGGCTCCTAAGGGAGACGATAACAACCATTGGTTTCAACTGATCCCCATCGCATTTTTTAGTGCAGTCATCATTATGATTACTCGAATGGCAACCTACGAAAGACCCATGGATCAGTTTTTCTGGAGTGGCGGTCAAAATTCACAAGTAGACTTCTTTAGTTACTATAAAATGATTGCAATTATATTGTGTGCAGTGCTGGTGCTGTTCCTTCTTTTATATCGTGCCTTCGCGCAAACCCTTTCTGTTCGCTATAGCTTTGCCTATATCCCAATGGCTGTATATTCTGGATTTGTGCTGCTTTCGTTTATCTTCTCTGATAACAAACAATTCTCTTTATTAGGATACAATGACCGATTCGAAGGAACTCTTCCAATTCTAGGGTATATGATTTTGCTTTTTTATATCATTAATACGATCCGAACAGAACGAGATATTAAGTGGGTGATTTATCCCATTGGCGTAACCAGCGGTCTCCTTGGATTATTAGGTCTTTCTCAAGCTTTAGATCATGATTTTTTCCGTACTACCTTTGGGAAAAAATTAATCACTCCAAGCTGGTTTTGGGATCAACTCGATCAATTAAACTTTACCTTTCAAAACAAAGAGATTTATCAGACCGTATACAATATCAACTACGTTTCGTTTTATCTAACTCTTTTAATCCCGCTGTTTGGGCTTTTATTTATCCGCTCCCTACAGCGAGTCAAGGAAGGCAAGTTTTGGGAACCAATCATATGGGGGCTCCTTTTCACATTACTCATCTATAACTTAATCGGCTCGGCATCATCAGGTGGTATCCTTGGCATGGCTGCAGTGGTTTTGCTAGGAATTATCGTTTTAAACAAGCGACTACTCACTTGGTGGAAGCCGGTGCTTATTCTACTGTGTATTACCATTGCTGTAGTTGGCATTAGTTATGACCGATGGTATCCAGAATTAAAAAGTGCCATTGATGGGGTAGTCGGATCAAACCAAACTACTGCTTTAGAAGAGGAACAAGCGAATCAGCCCGATACACAGAACGCTACAACTGAAAATAAAAAAATTGACTATATTACCAATGAGGATAATTTGATCAAACTAAGTGTCCAAGGAGAGGAATTACAAGTTATCACTGATTACAATGATCCCCTTTCCGTTACGGTTGAAGACGGAGCCGGCGTACCGCTAGAATTGGTCTTTACCGAACAAATGCCTGTTAGTAAAATCAATGATTCCAAATATGACTGGTTCCGAATTAGGCCAGCACAGGATAGCACTGGAAGTTATAATTTCTATGTGATTGCCATCGATGGTAAGGATTGGCCGTTTATGTTGACTGAAACAGGACCTCAATTTATGAATGATTTCGGTCGTACCGTTGCTTTAGAAAATGTTCCAACCGCAATTTGGGGCGATAATCCTGCATTTGGTAATGGCCGTGGATATATCTGGTCAAGATCAATCCCAATGATAAAACACACTGTTTTGCTTGGATATGGTGCCGATACTTATTGTTTACATTTCCCTCAGGGTGACTATGTCGGCAAATTTAATTCGGGAGTATTTACGGAAAATATGAATATTGTTGTGGATAAGCCGCATAACCTGTATTTGGGAATGATCATCGGCACTGGTGTTGTATCTGCATTGGCTTTCATCATTTTACTTTTGCTTTATGCCGTTCAGTCTCTACGCTTGTACTGGAAAGAACAATATTCTTCCTTCCAAGCGTTTGTTGGATCCGGAATCTTTTTGGGAATCTGCGGCTTCTTAGTGGCTGCCACAGTAAATGATAGTTCCGTTTCGACAATGCCAATGTTTTATGGACTACTAGGAACGGGGATTGCTGTAAATTTCAGCTTATCATCTAGCAAACTCGAATCCATCGAATAATCAAAATTTCATTCGTGATGGAAACCACCACTTTTATTATAAAACCCATTTGATACAGAAATGTAAAAAAGACGCTCGTACATTATGAACCGACCCCCAAAAGTTAGACCAGAACTCTAACTGATGGGAGGTCGGTTTTTACATGGCAAAATATGGTTATGAATTTAAGATGAAGGCTGTGCAGGAATATTTGTCTGGAAAGGGGGGATTCCTTTTCCTATCGCAAAAACATAACATACCTTCTACAAGGGACTTACGAAAATGGGTATCTGCATACAATGAGTTTGGACCTGATGGATTAATGAGAAAACGAAAAAAGCAAGCTTACTCTTTTGATTTTAAGCTTCATGTGGTAGAGTTGTATCTAACTACAGAGGTTTCTTATCAGGAACTGGCATTGTTGGTGGAGATGAATAATCCATCTCTAATTAGCACGTGGGTAAATGACTATCGAACTGCAGGACCTGATGCGCTAAAACCCAAACAGAAGGGACGGCGAAGCGAAGTGGATAAACCAAAAGATAGTACACCTACTACTGAATCCAGCGATAATAACGCTGAGTATGTAAAACAGCTTGAAGATGAACTCTTAAAATTAAGGATTGAAAACGCGTATTTAAAAGAACTGAGGAGGCTGCGTTTAGAGGAAACAGCTCTGAACAAAAAGCGAGAATCATCCACAGCCTCCGAGGATCCTTCAAGTTAAAAGAGATTCTCGCAATTACATGTTTCCCCAAAGCAACATATATGTATTGGCAGAAGCGTTTTGAAAGAGAAAATCCAAGCCAGAAATTAGAACAAACGATTTTGGAACTGCGTAAGGAGCATAAAGATTTTGGCTATCGTAGAATTCATGGGGAACTGAGAAAGCAAGGAATGATTATCAACAAGAAGAAAGTTCAGCGGATTGTACAAAAGCTTAATCTTCAGGTGACCTCTTTTACACGCAAAAGTCGTAAATACAGCTCCTACAAAGGTAAAGTAGGAAAGATTGCATCTAACAGAATTAACAGACGTTTTGATACTAGTATTCCCCACCAAAAGGTTACTACAGACACAACCGAATTCAAGTACTATGAAGTTGATGAAAAAGGGAAAATGAATATCAAGAAACTCTATCTGGATCCATTTATGGATTTATGCAATAGAGAAATCCTAAGCTATGGTATTTCTCAAAGACCATCAAGCGAGAATGTGATGAACGCTTTAAGTGAGGCGATAGAAGTCACCTCGGACTGTAAATACAGAAGAACTTTTCACTCTGATCAAGGCTGGGCATACCAGATGAAGGCATATGGACACGCGCTAAAAGCGAATAGGATATTTCAGAGTATGTCACGTAAAGGAAACTGCATAGATAATTCACCTATCGAAAACTTCTTCGGAATTTTGAAGCAGGAAATGTATTATGGGGTGGTTTACTGCAGCTATGAAGAACTCAAAGATGCCATAGAGAAGTATATTAAATACTACAACGAGCAGAGGATTAAGGAGAAGCTAGGATGGATGAGTCCTGTAGAATACAGGCTTAGCCTATCTGCTGCATAAGAGATAGCGTAGCAGCTTAAAACTACTACGCTATAAAGTCTAACTTATTGGGGTCGCCTCATTATTGCAGAGTGTCTTTTTTTATAGCTATAATTGTTTTGCAAACATCATTCACATCTTCTTCTGTGAGATTCGTCGAGCATGGGACATTCAGTACATTCCTTTCATACCAAATGGCTTGCTCAATTTGATATGCTTCATAGCTCTCATAAGGTTTGAGTTTATGGATTAGTCTCCATATTGGTCTACATTGTATTCCTCGTTGAATCAGTTTCTCCATCAATTGATCGCGGTTCATACCAAACTTTGTTTCATCTATACACAGTGAATAGAACCAATGATTTGCTCGAATGTCCTCATTGAACGGAAGAACGTGCAGCCCCTCTATACCAGACAAGTTTTGCTGATAGATTCTATAATTGCAAATCTTAGTAGCAATGAATGTTTCAATTTCATCTAGTTGAGATACCCCAAGCGCAGCTTGTAAGTTTAACATTCTATAATTATATCCAACTTCATCATGAATAAAAAATAATGAGTCTGTTTTTGCCGTAATACTAAGATGCCTCATCTTTTCTAACTTTTCATAGTCATTAGAAACAATCATTCCTCCTCCGCCAGTGGTAATGATTTTATTCGCATTAAAAGAATAGACACCGATATCTCCAATTGTTCCGGCATACTTTCCGCTATACTTTCCTGCCGTTACAAAGGTTCCAAGGGCCTCAGTTGCATCTTCAATGACTGGAATCCAATAACGCTGCGCGACTTCCATGATTCTATCCATATTGGCTAAATTTCCAAAAATATGAACCACGATGATTGCTTTGACTTCAGAATGGTGTTGTTCCAGATACGCTTCCAATTTATCTGGATTCATACAAAGAGTATCATCACAATCCATAAAAACCGGTGTTGCGCTTTGATAAATGACAGGATTGACCGCGGCAACAAAAGTAAGTGTTGGTACAACAACTTTATCGCCTGCTGTAACACCTAATGCTCTTAAAGCTAAGTGCAATCCCGCTGTACCGCTCTGTGTTGATACCGCATCATTCATGCCAACATAGGACGCTAGTTTATTTTCGAATTCACCAATAAATCTTCCCCCAGTTGAAACCCATCCAGTTTCAATACATTCCTTCAAATTTTCTACGATACTGAGGTTTAAGTTTGGTGTGCTTAATGGTATTTGCTTGTTCATATTCTAATCTTCTTTCCCTCTTTTTATGGCCTTTGCAGGAATGCCTACAACAGTGCAGCTACCAGCAATATCATTGATAACTACCGCGCCAGCTCCCACGGTTGCCTTTTCACCAATAGAAATCCCTTGTATCACTCTCGTTCCTGTGCCAAGCATAGCACCCTTGCCAACAGAAACATTTCCAGCGGTCACCGTTCCCGAAGCCAAATGAGCAAAATCACCAATCCGATTGTCATGCTCGATGATAGACCCCGTGTTTAAAATCACATGATTCCCAATGGTTGTTCCTGAATTGATTACTACCCTAGGCATAATCACAGTCCCATGCCCAACGACAACATCGCTCCCCATTATGGCACTAGGGTGTACTGCCGTGTCATAACGGATTTCCACGCCATAACGATTGACCATTTCTTCTCTCAGAAGATTGCTTCCAATCCCATTGAGAAACCAAATTGATTGATCTGCTGCAAGATCCAAAACATTACTTATCTTCCCAATGATAGGAATCCCGCAAAGTTCTGTTTTTGAAATGTCATCGTCCAAAATTCCTCTGATCCCAATCTTTTCCCCTAGCGCTATTCGCGCTTTTACAATATCCAGAATTACTTTCGTATTCCCACCTGCTCCAAGGATTACTATTTGCTTCATATATTCTCCTCTGAACTCCCCATAAATTCACCGATGGTAGCTTCGCCTTCTGCACTGATTCCATGGCGTTTCCAAACAACAGAAAAAGTTTTCCAAAGAATTTTCAAATCTAAAAAAAGAGACCAATGGTCCACATACCAAACATCTAATTGAAACTTCTCTTCCCAGCTTATTGCATTTCTCCCATTGACCTGTGCCCATCCAGTCAATCCCGGTTTTACAACATGACGTCTTGCTTGTTCTTTGCTGTATCGTGGCAAGTATTGTACCAGCAGCGGTCTTGGACCCACAAAGCTCATATCTCCTTTTAGGATATTAAAGATCTCCGGCAATTCATCGAGACTGGTCTTACGGAGAAACAGTCCAAAGTCTGTTAAACGATTTTCATCAGCTAGCAATATCCCATCTGCTGTTTTTTCATCTGTCATACTTCGAAATTTATACATGGTAAAAACCTTTGCATCTTTCCCAGGTCGTTTTTGTCTAAAAAACACAGGTTTTCCAAGCTTCCATCTACAAAGAAAGTAGAGAAGAAGAAACAAAGGGGACAACAAGATTACCATCAAAAGAGCCAAAATAAAGTCAACTGCTCGTTTCAAAAAACTACTCATGAAATTTTGTCTCCTACATCTCATTCCATACTGACTCGATACATTCTACATATCGATTTACAACGATCCTTCGGTCAAATTCGCGAATCATTTTTTCTCTTCCAAGTCGTCCCATCTCTCTTCGCTCCTCTGAAGTCAACGCCAAGAAAATCTCCATGGCCTCAACCAAACTAGAAGCACTCTTGCTTTCACATAAAAATCCGGTTTTACCATGTTCAATGGCTTCCTTGCATCCGCTAATATTGGTTGCAATTAAAGGCAGCCCAGAAGCTGCTCCTTCAAGAAGCACATTGGACATCCCTTCGTGGTAAGAAGGGAGTACAATACAGTCCGCCATCGCCATCTGTTCTCGCGTGTCATTTGAAACCCCTAAGTATTCAATGATTCCCTCTGACACAAGATTTTCAATCTTTTCTTGATAGATCAGTTCATCATAAAACCCCAGCACTTGAAACACTGTATGAGGATATCTTATTTTGATTTCCATTGCAGCATCCAAAAATTCATCTATCCCTTTTTCCTTCATGAGCCTAGCAATGAATAGGAAATTGATGGTTTGATGCGGAATCTTTTCATCCTGATACGAATTCACATTTACACCTGACCCCGGGACAACTACAATATTAGATTTTTTCGTCATTTTATTTGTAATAAAATATTCTCTATTATTCTGGTTTTGGAAAAATACCCATCGGTTTTTCCTCAGCCCATAACGATACAACCACTGGATTGCTTTGGTTCCCATGCCTTTGCCCTGCAAGGCAGTTCCCAGCCCAGTTATCGTTGCAATACAAGGGATGCCAACTTTCGAAGCGGCAATTCCACCATAAATATTTGGTTTGATGGTATAAGTCAATACTAGATCTGGCTTCAAGCTCTTCAAAAGTTTTTGATACTTTTTGTATATCAAAAAATCTTCTGCAATGCTTTTTCCTCTTCGGTTGATATCAATCGGAAAGTACGTTGCACCAGATTCAATGAGAAAAGGGACTTTTTCTCCATAAGGTACGGAAAAAATCACTTGGTGCCCATCAGAGATTAGACGCTCTACCAGTTCTCTTCTAAAGTTATATAGACCGATATCGTTATTGCCAAGAATCAATATTTTTTTCATAGTCTGTAATATTCCTTGTACCAATTGACAAATTCAGAAATCCCTTTTTCTACTGAGGTTTCAGGTTTAAAACCAACATCACGCATTAAATCACTGACATCTGCACATGTTTTTGGAACATCACCTGCCTGCATTGGCAAATATTCCTTTATTGCTTTTTTCCCAATATGTTTCTCCAGTGTTTCGATATAATGCTCTAACTCAACAGGATTGTTATTTCCAATGTTATATACCTTATATGGTGCTACCGCACTGCTTCCAGCATCGCCGTTATCCTCTGCCATTTTATCAGCAACGGGAATATGTGTTAGAACGCGCAAGATCCCTTCAATGATATCATCGATATACGTGAAGTCTCTAATCATCTTTCCATGATTAAATACCTTGATTGGCTCTCCTTCAAAAATTGCCTTTGCAAATAAAAACAACGCCATGTCAGGTCTTCCAAAAGGTCCATAGACGGTGAAAAAGCGAAGACCCGTGGTGGGAATTTGAAAAAGATGACTATATGCATGTGCCATGAGTTCATTTGATTTTTTCGTCGCCGCATAAAGGCTAATCGGATGATCCACGCTATCCAAAGTAGAAAACGGCAGTTTTGTGTTTCCACCATAAACCGAGCTGGACGATGCATACACCAAGTGCTTCACTTTATTTTCTCTGCATTCTTCCAATATATTTAAAAATCCCGCTATATTGGATTGTATATAGGCATCTGGATTTTCAAGACTGTAACGTACACCTGCCTGAGCAGCTAAATGAATTACGTATTCTGGATGATACGATAAAAAGACAGAATGTAAAGAAGCCTTCTCTTCCAAAAATCCCTTCACAAAGGTAAACGTGCCTTCCTGTTTTAAAATCTCAAGACGCGAATGTTTGATATTCACATCATAGTAATCATTCAGACAATCATACCCTATGACCTCATAGCCTTCTTTTAACAATCTTTTTGCCATGTGGAACCCAATAAAACCAGCGGCTCCTGTAACTAATACTCTCATATTATAATCTCCAATATAAAAATTCGTTTTGCGCTTTTTGACGGTCAAAAATCCCTTTCACATCAATCAAAACACGATTTGATGCCATTTTTCCTCTGCACATTCCCGCCAATTGCTGTAAGGTTAGGCTTTTATAACAATCGTGTGCAACGGCAACAATGACTGCGTCAAGATCAGCCATTTGGCTTAACTCAATCAACTTTACATCATATTCAGCTATTGCCTGATCCCGATCCGCTTCACAATCTGTAACAATGGTTTCTACACCATACTCTCGGAGCTCATCAATAATATCCGCTACTTTAGAATTTCTAAGGTCACCACAATTCTCTTTAAAGGTTAATCCCAGTATTCCCACTTTTGAGCCCTTAATTGGTATATCTGCCTCAATCATCTTTTTGACCGTTTTTTCTGCAATATGCTTCCCCATTTGGTCATTAATATTTCTGCCTGCCAGTATAACTTCTGGAGAATAACCCATCAATTGTGCTTTATACGTTAAATAGTATGGGTCAACCCCAATACAATGTCCCCCCACAAGTCCCGGCGTAAAATTAAGAAAATTCCATTTGGTCGAAGCAGCTTTTAAAACTGCTTGGGTATCAATTCCCATTTTATCAAATATGATAGAAAGTTCATTCATAAAAGCGATGTTGATATCTCTTTGCGAATTTTCGATTACTTTAGCAGCTTCGGCAACCTTTATGGATTCCGCTTTATAGATCCCTGCTTCGACAACGACTTCATAAACCTCCGCGATTTTCTCCAAGGAATCTTCATCCATACCAGAAACCACTTTCGTAATATTGTGTATTTTATGCTGATTGTCTGCAGGATTGATCCGCTCTGGCGAATATCCAATCTTAAAATCTTTCCCACAAACTAATCCAGAGATTTTTTCTAAAACAGGCAGGCAAAGTTCTTCTGTCACCCCAGGATAAACGGTCGATTCATATACTACAATGTCCCCTGCTTTTAATACCTGTCCAACCGAATCGCTCGCTGTCAAAACTGGCATCAAATTAGGTGTATTGTCTTGATTGACTGGTGTTGGTACTGTCACAATATAAAAGTTTGCCTTTGCCAGTTCCGATTGCTCTGAAGTAAAAATAAGGCGATTGTCATCTGCTGGAGTTAATAGAAGCTGTTTTAACCGCTCACTTCCGATCTCATTGGTTGGATCGATACATTGATTGTACAATTCAATTTTGCTGCAATTGTTGTCATAAGCAATTGTCTGAATACCTTTTTCTGCAAAAGATACTGCAATCGGCAGCCCCACATAGCCAAGTCCAACTACTGCAATTGTGATATTATTCCTTATATAATTTTTCATATTTACTTGACACCACCTTTATTTCAAATAATTCTTGTATTCGCGTTCTTGCTTTTTTGCCAAGCATCTCTCTTTCCGCTTTATCCTTGGATATCATCTCCATTATACCATTTGCTAGAACAGTTGGTTCATTATTTGGAACAACAATTCCTGTATTTCCTACAATACCAGCGCTATCGCCTACATCAGTAACTACACAAGGAACTTCACAGGACATCGCTTCTCCAATCACATTAGAAAAAGCCTCTGTATAGGATGCCGATACTAAAAAATCTGTTGCCGAAAGGAGATCAGGAATATCGTCACGAGCTCCCATACAGCTCACGCGAGATTCCAAATAGTTTTCCCGAATAAGCGCCATCAGTTCACTGTTCGTTTTTGTATTTCCATACCCAACAAATAAAATGTGAATTTCTTTTTTTGTTTTTCCAGCAAGCAAGCCTAGTGCCTTGCAAAAGTTTTTATGGCCTTTCACGACATGATATCTTCCGACCAGTGCAATCACTATTTTCTCATCATCAATTCCCAATTGGTTTCGAATCATGGCACGACTTGTTTCGCTTCGTTTATATTTTTCTAATTCAAAGCCGTTGGGAATTACCACACTATTTTTTTCAGCATAGCAATATTTTTCTTCATGAAATTTCTTAGAATTCTCAGCACAATATACAATCGTGCTAATTCTATGTGAAATCCATGCCCCAACCTTTGCCGTAAAAAGTGTAGTTTTTTTATCTGTAGATGGAGATAGCTCTCCGCGGCGAATTCCCCAAATTATCTTTTTATGTAATCCAAGGCTACTGAAAAAAGCCCATAAATTTGCATGGTACATCCATGACTGAATCATCTCCGCATCTTTACACAACTTCCTTGTTTTAAAAAAAGCGGTAAGAATATTATATTTTTTATTCATATTTAATGGCAGTACACTGATTCCCAAAGATTCAATCTTTTTTCCCATCACGCCCTTGTCCAACATCGAGACAACAAAACATTGATACTCACTTGCATCAATGTTTTGCAACAGTTTATAGAGCATCGTTTCTGCTCCTCCATTATTCAGCCCCGTTATTATGTGAACAATTTTTTTCATGGGTTAACCTTTATTTCCTTTTAATTTTACAAGCCAGCCAATAAGGCAGACGAAATAGAAAATTCAACAATTTATGATATTGCCTTGGTTGAAATGATAAAGCATCACTAAATTTTATGATTTTGCATTTGTTTTGTTTGATAAAATCCTCTAAGTTTTTCAAATCATTATCTCGAATTGAATTTGTATGTAAGCATATTGTAATTATACCAAGCGGAAACTCCCTTGGACTTCCAACTTGTTGGGGGATCATTACCATACCATCGCAAAAATATGGATACAGCCCTACACCGTCAGTAATAGCGCGAAAAGATAAGTTACCCAATGCTTTCACTGTTTCTTTATCAAATGTATGCCCAGGAGCCATAAAAACATCCGTCTCAATCCCTTTGCTCCTCAACAGTTGTATTCCCTTTTGCAATTTTTCTCTTTGCTCAATATAACTTAGTCCCGCAAATTCAGATTGTGGTTTAAAGCCGTATTGCCTGAGAAGTCCACCTTCATTTGTTTGATACAAGTGATTAAACCCATGCATTGCAACCTCAACATTTTTAGATAAATAAAGATCATAGAGCTGTTCCCAAAATACTGGATTTCTATTATCACGTCCAATCGAAGCATCTTTATTATCTGGAACGATTCCTAGTAATGGGGTTATATTATAGGTGGCGAATATTTCCATTACCCGCTGAAAACAAATCTGGTTCATGCACGGATTTACATCGTCTATTCGAAAAATATAACGCGTCATAAACCCCTCAGCCTTTCATATAGTTTGAATAGCAACACCGCTGTTTTTCCTTTTATGGTGTTTCCTTTCATGCCACTGTATTCTATTCTATCTTCCCCACCAAACTCTTTTTTGAATTTTGTAACTTTTGCAACCTCCTCAGTATCCATGCCCGCTCCCCCAAAATCGTATATTTTATATCCAAGCTCTTTAAACAACAACATGTCTTTCCAATGAAGAAAGCGATTCTGTCTTCCTGCAAATGCCATCATTGCAGCAGAATCATGTTCTTTGAGAATTCTCAAAGAATATAGTAATCTAACTCTCATCTCTTCATGATCACAAAGATAGACATGCCATGTTTTGCATCCATTCTGGTTACTTGCAATCGTCATGGTCAGACTACCAATGCAATTTAATGCGAATAATTTTTTCTCATTTGCCACACTTATTTTTTTGCTTACCGCAAAAGAATCATAACATTTTTTGAACTCTAATATTTCTTCCTTTGTGGGTTTATTGATTGTTATTAAGGAATTTACATCTTTCTCCTGTGCTCGCTTGATCTCATATCTGGTTCCCTTTTTTATAGCCGCAAATAAGTCTTTTTCGGATTCTTTTAGGTTTATATGTAAATTCATAAATTCGTAGCTACCATTAAAGTAATCTTTTGCCTGAACATAAAAAATAATATCCGAATGATCCGAATTGCCATCAAAAATACCATTCGTAAAATATATCTCTTTAATTCTGATTCCTTTTTTATTTCTTGATATTTGAAGCATATTTTACCTCTACATATATTCTTCATACCACATCTGGAACATCAGCATTGACCACACCAAATTATTCAAAATACCCGAATCGTATTTTCGAAAATTATGTAATAACATCTCAACCCCACCAACATCAAAAATGCCCTGATTTTGTATGTGTTGGCTATTCAAATATAAGTCTATCATGCTGCCCAATTCTCCATGAAGCCAGAGTCCCAATGGTATCCCAAATCCTTTTTTAGGGCGTTCAAAATACTCATTCGGAATATATCTGGATAATATTTTTTTCAAAATTATTTTTTTTTCTCCATTATAAAACTTATATTTATGAGGAATATTAAAGCTGTACTCTACAATTTTGTGATCGAGCAATGGAACCCTTGCTTCCAGTGAATATTTCATTGTAGCTCTATCTACCTTTGATAATATATCTTCTGGCAGATAAGTTAACATGTCCAATATCATTCTTTTCTCTTGGATTCCAATACCATCAATCTCAGGCGACAAATTGTATTTGTCAAATATATTAACCCTTTTTCCCGCTAGATCTTTAATAATTTCATTTATTTTTATATAATCAATAATTATAGTATCTGCATCGCTTTTGCATCCAAGTATTTTTGATGCTCTCCATAAATTTGGTTTCCCATTATGATTTATTCTAATTAAATTCCCAATGCTTTTGGCAATAAAACGCATTTTTCGATATAATAATAGTTGAGAATATACATTGTATCCACAAAACAATTCATCTCCTGCATCTCCAGATAAAACAACTTTTACCTTGCCCTGTGTCATCTGACTAACCATCATGGTTGGTATTTGTGAACTATCAGCAAACGGTTCATCATAGTATGTCGGAATATCTACAATTAGTGACTTTAGATCTTCTATGCTACAGTACTCCTCATGATGGTTTGATCCAATTATTGTGGCTATTTTTTTTGCATATGTGGCCTCATCGTATTCCTTTTCTGCAAAGCCAATCGTAAATGTATCTATAGGACGATCCATTTGTTCCTGCGCAATCGCGCAGATTAATGAAGAATCAATTCCTCCACTTAAAAAAGAGCCTAACGGAACATCTGCCATCAAGCGGTTTCGGACTGATTTTTTAATAAGCAACTCTAGTTTATCTGCGCAAGTATCTAGATCAATGTTTTCAATGACTCGTTTAGAATGCACCTTAACAAGGTCCCAATATGCTCCTCCTTTTAATTTTTTCTGCTTATAAATAACATAATGGCCTGCCTCTAGTTTGAATGTGTTTTTAAAAATAGATTTTGGCGCTGCAATATACTGATGTGCAAGAAAGAGATTGAGTGAGTCATAATCAATTTCCTTACGAAAAAATGGCACTTCCATAATTGGTTTCAGTTCCGAAGCAAATGCAAAATTGCCGTAATCATCAGTGTAATAGTAAATCGGCTTTTCCCCCATTCGGTCTCTAAAAAGCAGTAATTCTTCACTCTTTTTATCCAAAATAGCAATCGCAAACATGCCGTCTAATTGATTTATAAAATCCGCCCCCCACTCCACATAAGCATAGAGCAGCACTTCAGTATCGCATTTTGATGTAAAACGATAACCTAAGCTGGAAAGTTTACCCTTGATTTCAATATGATTATATACCTCGCCATTATAAACAATTGCAACAGTCCCATCATCTGTAACCATCGGTTGATGCCCCTCTTGAGAAAGGTCCACAATTGAAAGGCGCTTTTGTGCAAAACCAATATTCATTCTACCTAATTCACTAATATAATAGCCTTCATCATCTGGTCCTCTATAACTTATTTTATTGTTCATGTTTCTCAACAAGGCCTCATTGATACCTTCTTGAGAAACCAATCCACAAATTCCGCACATAAGCTTCCCTTTCTCAATTTTGTTTTTTATCGTATCCGCTCTCGTTCAATAAGTCAATCAAAACTTTCTCAGTATTAACTCCCAACTGCTCAATGCTGAAGCACTTTGAAATTCTTTCTCTTGCCTTTTCACCTTCAAGAATCAAATTTCTTTTCAACATCTGCTGCCAGGCATCTGCAAGTGCTTCGCTGCAGTTTGGTTTTACTACAATTCCCGTTTCGCCAACAATTTTAGCCGAATCTCCAACATCTGTTACAACACAAGGAATACCAGATGACATTGCTTCACAAATTGAATTTGAAAAGCTTTCTCCTAAAGAATTAGATGAATAAATATCAAAAGAACGATATATCTGGCTCATCTCCCCCTGTTCTCCTATCCAACTTATATATTCATGAATTCCCTTTGAGCTGGCTTTATTTTGTAATGCTTCTAAATACTTATTGTCACTGCCCCCTGCAACAACAAAGTGAACAGAATATTCTCTATAACGTTGTATAAATAATTCAATTGCATCAAGAAAAACTTCATACCCTTTCATAGGATCAATTCTTGATGCCGTTCCAATTATCCTATTGGGACTCCCGTGGTTCGAAGAGTTATGCTTTCTTGGAAACTTTTCAACATCAATACCATTATGTATTACCTTTATCTTATCCTTATGAATTCCCCGCAATAAGAGTACTTGCTTCGCGGCATAGGAATTTGTAATGATAAGATCCGCTTTTTGCGAAAAATAGGGTTCAACCTTATAAACAAGCCTTGATAGCCAGGAATATTTTGTCAAATCCATATACGCCGCGCGAACACCCCATACAACCTTTGTTTTCTGAAAAAAAATCTTTGAAACAGAAGCAACAAGATTTGATGCTCCCATATACGAATGTACAATATCTGGATGTTCATTTCTAAGGAGTTTGAAAAACCGAAAGATAAAAAAAACGTCAATCCCAATCTTTTTATTTAATTCTATTACTTTGATTCCAAGATTGTTTAATTCAGTGTGATATGCCCCCCCGCTATATCCAACCGCCACCTTAACATCGTGATCATGATACTTTAACATTTTAGCCAAGTTAACCAGTTGAAGTTCCGCGCCACCTTTTCCTAAGGAATTAATTAAAAAAATAATTTTCATCGGCTCTCCTAATTACAAATAACATACAATTCTAAATTCTAGTTTCTTCCATACATTTTCTTATAGTAAGTTCTGTATTCTCCATCCGTAATACGGCTTAACCACTCCCTATGACTTAGGTACCATAAAATCGTTCTTTCCATACCTTCCTCATATTTCACATTTGGGGACCAACCCAATTCATTTTGAATTTTGCTAAAGTCTATAGCATACCTATAATCATGACCTTTTCTATCTGCAACATACTTGATTAGATTTTCATTAATATCTTTATCAAAATTTGAACTCAAATAATCAACAATACTAGTCACGACCTCTATATTTGTGCGCTCACTGGCCCCACCAATATTGTATACTTCGCCCCTTCTTCCGTACAGTAAAACACAATCAATTGCTTTGCAATGATCCTCCACATAAATCCAATCTCTTATATTTTCTCCAGTGCCATACACTGGCAATTCTGCACGTTTTAATGCATTGTTGATTATCAATGGAATCAATTTCTCTGGGAATTGGTAAGGTCCATAATTATTTGAACAGCGCGTAATATTAGTTGGCAAACCATAAGTATCATAATAAGATTTAACAAAATGGTCAGCAGCAGCTTTTGAGGCAGAATAAGGGCTATGAGGATCCATCCCAGTAGTTTCAGTAAAAACTCCTTGTGGGCCTAACGAACCGTAGACTTCATCTGTTGATATTTGAATATATTTAGCTCCTGCTTTGAACGTTCCATCAGTGTTGCCCCAATTTTTTCTAGCACTGTCCAGTAAGGATACCGTTCCCATCACATTTGTTTTTATAAATTCATCTGGTTTAAAAATACTTCGATCCACATGACTTTCAGCCGCAAAATTGATGATATAATCGATATCATAAGTGCGCCATATTTCATCCAATTCATTTTGATTACAAATATCTCCTTGCACAAATACATAGCGAGAATCTTCTTCGACGGATTTTAAGTTTTCAAGATTCCCCGCATAAGTCAATTTGTCGTAATTTATAACTCGAAAAGAATCGTTTTTATATTTGCTAAATAGATAATGAATATAATTCGATCCAATAAAGCCTGCTCCTCCAGTAATTAAATAGGTTCCCATTGTAATCTCCTTAGAAATTTCTATATTAACGTTAGAATATATTTCCCATAATCTGTCATCTCAAGTTCTCTTCCAAGAGCTTCTAATTGTATGCCATTGATGAATCCCTGTCTCCAAGCGATTTCCTCAATGCACGCAATATATAAACCTTGTCTCATTTGAACAGTCTCAACAAACTGACTAGCCTGTAACATTCCTTGAGGAGTCCCTGTATCAAGCCATGCCATGCCTCTTCCCATGACAATGCAATTCAGTCGTTTCATCCGTAAATAGATGTTGTTAACCGATGTAATCTCAAGCTCATTTCTTTTTGATACGTTAACTGATTTTGCAATTTCAACAACATCATTATCATAAAAGTACAATCCTGGAACTGCGTATTTTGATTTTGGCAATGCAGGTTTTTCTTCCAAGGATATTACATCCCCCATTTCAGAAATCTCCACCACTCCAAAATTTCTAGGCTCTCCTACCTGATATCCAAATATTGTTGCTCCCTTGCATGTGGATTTTGCTGATTCTAGTACAAAAGAAAGCCCCTGCCCATAAAACAAATTATCACCCAATATCAATGTGACACTATCGTTTCCAATAAATTCTTTCCCAAGAACAAATGCTTCTGCGATTCCTCTAGGCGCCGTTTGTACCACATATGAAATATTAACTCCTATTTGATTGCCCGATCCGAGTAGCTCTTTATATGTTTCTAAATCATTTGGACTCGTAATAATTAGAATATCACGAATTCCACACAACAGCAGTACTGACAATGGATAGTATACAAGTGGCTTGTCATAAATTGGCAATAGCTGTTTTGAAATGCACTTTGTCATTGGATATAATCGAGTGCCTCTTCCTCCTGCAAGAATAATACCTTTCATATTTCCCCCATTTCAAATATTTACATCATCTTTTACTAGTTTTGAAGATGATCTCTTTCAAATTTTGCTCAATTATGTCTCGATGTCATATTCGACAATTTTTGTTTTGAAGTATGATTTGGGAATCCTTGGATAGTCTAATCTTTCAAAGGACGGAATGTCATCCAAGTACAGTATTGCACATGCAGTATTGGAAACATGATAAATATGCTTATGAAGATCTTTTGGAACTGCATCTAGTATTGCACATAATGTTTCCATGCAAATAATTTCAGTTCCATATTGTGTATAATCATGCCATACAATACAAGACGATTTGGCTTTCAGTAGATTAAGTGCATTTCTAGTATCACTCAGTATTGCTTGATAAGAATGATCCCCATCAATAAATATCATATCAAATTTCTTGTTTAAACTCTGAAAATCAAATTCCATTGAATCGGTATAAATATGTTTCACTTTATCTCCACACAGCAATTTGTCAAAATAATTTAGGTTTTCCCTCATCTTGTCCAGTGGAATTTGGGAGTATAGGATAGCATCTTCTGGGGCTAGAGATATTGAATAACACTCTTTGGCATAAGTTGCGACATTAGCAAGACTTTCACCTCTCCAACTGCCAATTTCTAAATAAGTGCAGTTTTCCCCCATTTTTCTTGCCAATCCTCCTAGCAACAAATAATCTGTCGGCATGGATCCTCCCGCTAAATAGGAAATTGGGCACACCTCGGGATACTCTTCTCCTATTAGATCTCTTAACAATATTTCTCTTCTCGGAACAACCATGTCTGCTCCTTTGGTGTATTTACTTGATTCATTCAAAACTGCAAGAAATGATTTTTTTGGATTTGAACACATAAATTTTATTGTTTTCATTATGATTTTGAATTTATTATTTTTTTTCACTTAATTCCCTCCAATTCTTTTAATATTGATTCGCAAATATACTCTATTGTGTCCTTCTTTAACCCATAATACATAGGTAGCCTTAACAATCTAGAACTTTCCAAAGTCGTATATTTATCTTCCCCATGAAAACGACCTAAAATTGATCCTGCTTGAGATGAGTGTAAAGGGATATAGTGAAATGCAGTAGAAATCCCTTTACCTTTTAGTCCACGCATCAATAAATTCCTATGTATTAGGTCTTTCATTTTGATATAAAACATATGTCCATTTTGTTCACAGTTGCTTGGAATTGTCCCGAGCTGAATGTCAAAAGTTTTTTTTGCATTTTTCAACATCCCATAATAATAATCCCATGTTTTTAATCTGTCCTGATTAATTTTTGATGCCTCTTCCAGTTGGGCATATAAAAAACTCGCATTTATTTCACTCGGCAAGTAAGAAGATCCAATGCTTACCCAAGAATATTTATCTATCTCTCCTCTAATAAATCTTGTTCTATCCGTTCCTTTTTCTCTAATGATCTCAGCTTGATCATTATATTTAGCGTTTTTTATTAATAACGCCCCTCCCTCTCCCATACTAATATTTTTTGTTTCATGGAAGCTAATACATCCAAAATCTCCAATACTTCCAAGTTTTCTGCCTTTGTAGCTAGATAGAATTCCTTGAGCCGCATCTTCCACAACATAGAGTCCATGTTTTGAAGCTATCTCACAAATTTTATCCATCTCGCAAGCAATGCCTGCATAGTGAACCACTACAATCACTTTCGTCTTATGTGTTATCGCTGATTCGATTTTTCCTTCGTCTATGTTCATAGTGTCAGGTCTGACATCAACAAAAACAATCTTAGCACCTCTTAGTGCAAAAGCATTGGCTGTCGATACAAATGTATAGGAAGGCATGATTACTTCATCGCCTGGTTTAACATCTATCAGATGAGCCGCTAGCTCCAATGCGTGTGTGCAAGATGTAGTTAAAAGAGCTTTTTGAACATTTAAGTTTTTTTCTAGCCATGCATTGCACTTTCTTGTGTATTCACCGTCACCACACTGCTTACCGTTCTCTAGTGCTTTAGCAATATAATTTAATTCTTTTCCAGTTAAAGGTGGAATATTAAACTTGATTGTTTTTTCTTTCATTTCTCCACTCCCAAATATAATAAGGAGCCTCATCCCCTACATTAAATATAAGGTCAATTATTGACACCTGATGCTCAAACGGTCCATAATTTTGTTTGTAAATAGGATATCCTTCGTATTTTTTCCAAATAATTTCTATATTTGCTTTACGGTAGTCCTCCTGTACCACATAGTTTTGTGCAGCAGGGCCCGAGACATAAATACTCGCATTAGTCTTTTTCAATAAATCAAGCAACTTTTCATGCCCTTTTCCCGTAGTTTGGTAACAACTGCTGTCTTCAAAAGTTGTAGATATTTTTAAGATTTCCTGAGAAATGCTACGAATTAAATGCTGATTCAAAATAGATAAATTTTTCCATTCTCTTTCCATATAAAACTGTTCAAAGAAATCACGGTATTTCTTAAAATAGGGGGATTTTGAATAATTGGCAACAATTGAATGCCAATGTTTTCGTTGCCAGAATTTATTTGATATTTCAATTTGATTTATGCTCTTATCCAAATTCCTACCAACTGGTATTGATAGCCATTGAATTCCATCCCTAGATTTCAATTTGTTTCGATTTCTCCAATCATTATGTGTATATTGGACTTCATCATAAAAAATAAATAAATCAACATCATTTATTATATCGAAGTATCCCTTCCATGGAAGGTAGTTTGATTGTAAAACTGCTACTTTTCGCATTGATTTTTCCCTTATATTGTGATTTCAAGGCTTGTTTTTGTAATTGTTTTTGTGCCTTCTTCCAGATTCACTTCATAAGATGCCATATTTTTGCTAATATTCGTTCCTGAGCCAATGAGACAATAATCCCCAATTTCAATGCCGTTGCGAATCGTTGAGTTGGCACCTAAAAAACAGTTGTTTCCAATATAAACATTACCTGCAACACAAGCAGATGGTGCAATAAAATTATTATTTCCTATTTTTGCATGATGCGAAATGTTCGAACCACTCCAAAAAATATTACAGTTTCCAATCATGCTAAATGGTGCAATATAGGAATTTTCTAAAAGAACATTTCCGTCACCTAGAACTACATTGTCAGCAACGACTGCTTTTGGGCTAATATATGAAATCACATCAAATCCCAGCTCCTTCAGTTCTATATACTTCTTTTCTCTTAAATGGTTCATATTACTGTAACCTACAGCTAATAAAAATTTAAATCTTTTCGAGTCATAGGATTTAGCGTCATCAAACAAAATAACTTTCTTATCCAAAAATGTTTCACATTTATAATACAGTGAGTCCACAGCGTATCCATAAATTTCATAGTTAGTATCTTCTTTAATATAGTAAGTTAATAGTTCAGCAAACTGACCAATCCCAAAAATAATCAACTGCGGATTCTTTGTACACATCTATAAATGCACACTCCTTCATTTTATAAATACAAGTTACACCAATTTTGAAATATTACAAGTTCCCATATTTCTCCGGCCATAGAATTTGATTTGTTCTGCTCTATGTAATAATTAGTCAACATACTATCAACATATTTGCAGTCTAGCAAATTGTATTTCTGGAGATTTTCCTTAGATAATACATCTGTAACATATTCTTTGTAATTTGTCTGCATCCATTCATAAATCGGCAAAACAAAACCTTCTTTTTTTCTATTAATGATCTGATCGGGAATAATTCCCCTCGCTACATTTTTCAATAGATGCTTAACGTTTCCTTCAACAATTTTATAACTCCCTGGAAGCGTTGCTACATAATCTATTAGCCGATAATCTAAAAAAGGAGATCTTACTTCGACAGAATGGGCCATAGATAAAAAATCAACAAAAGCAAGAACCTGATTGGGAAGCAATGTATTCCACTCGTTTTCAAGAACTCTGTTTAGGACGTCCTTTGCATTGCAACTATCTATTTGTGATTTTAAAAGGCGATAAGAATCAGTCCCTTCAGATATCATTCCTTTAAATCCGTTTGATAGCAATTGCTTCTTTTTTTTATCGTCAAACGGCAACAACTTATACTTCCACTTTGCTAACTCACCATTAGAACCCTTTAGCAATTCTTGGAGAAACATAATATTATTTTCAAATGGTTTTAGATTATTCTTTTGATTATCGCTCATCATTCCCTTTTCGATGATATCACAATTAGCTGCATAATATTCCATTGGAAATGCAAGTCTTGGAGCCAAATAACTTCCAAACAATTCATCCGCACCATCTCCTGACAATGCTACCTTTACATGCTTTGAGATTAATCTAGTTAAAAAAAATGTGGATGATACTCCTGCAAATGGTTGATCAAAAGAATGCAAAATAGAATCCAAGTTGTCAATTAATTCCATTGGATTCATGAAGTATTCATAGTGATCCGTTTCAAACATTTCTGATATTAGTTTTGCACTTTGTATGTCTTCTGCCTTATTAAAAAGTTTCGTTTCCATGTTGTATCCTAAAGAAAACGTTTTTAATTTTTTGGATGAATGCCTCTGCGCAAGGGCAACAATCAAGCTTGAATCGAGTCCACCACTTAAAAATGCACCAACTTCTACATCCGACCGCATTCTGATTTTCGTTGCATCCATTAATATATCATGAATTTTCAACTCCGCTTCGTCTATTGAATCCAGACTTTTCTTCGAAAAATCAGCTTGCCAATATGTCTTTAGCACCTTTTTTTTCTTTGAATATATAAGCATTTCTCCGGGCATCAGTGACCGAATTTCCTTAAAAGCAGTTTTGGGAGGTACGATGTTCTTATATGTGAAGTAGTGGTATAATGCATCATAATCTTTTTCTTTTTTTATATCTGGATGTAAAAGTATGCTCTTTATTTCTGAACCAAATACAAGGTTGTTATCTGCTTCAGCATAGAACAATGGCTTTACACCCATTCTGTCTCGCACTAGCACTAAAGTTTCATTATTCTGATCCCATATAGCAATTGCAAACATTCCATTGATATGAGCTGGGAAGTTCAGCCCATATTCTTCATATAGATGAACGATAACTTCTGAATCAGAGTGGTCAGTATAGAAAGAATGGCCTTTGTCTTCTAGGGCTCTTCTTAATTCCAAATAATTATATATTTCTCCATTCCAGACAGCGAAAATCATTCCAGATTCATTTTTTACAGGCTGTTTTCCTGACTTTATGTCAATAATACTTAATCTTCTAGAGCATAAATTAATTAAGTTGTTTGAAAAAAGACCTTCTTCGTCTGGACCTCGATGATAAATTGCATCGCCCATTTTTTTTAAAAGATTGTCTTTCTTCTCTCCAGTAAATCCACATATTCCACACATCTTAAATTATCTCCGCATTTTTTTTAGTGTTCCTGTTTTCCTCTGCAGTTTTTATTAATTGCCAATAATTGTACGTCCAAGATCGATACTGCCCATCCGTACAGTTTCTACAAATTTCAATCTCATTTCGCTTGCCGTCAAGATGCAATTTTCTCAATCTAGTAAACTCTTCTCCAAGCCAGACATCCTTAATACTTCTTTTTTCAATATTTCCCAAGTTATTATTAAATGGTATATCGTATCCGCATAGAGTTACCTGACCCCTACTGTCAATGTTTAATCTTTCAAATAGCCATGGGCATGGCAATTTTTCCTCTTCCGGCAAATATGGGATGTCATCCGCTGATTGAGACTTATCACCCATACCCCAAGTAAGATATTTTCTAAGCTGTACATGATCAACACGCTTCTTCCAATATGCTTCAACTTCATAAAGGTCAATTTCTTTCTGATTTATCACACTAGCAATAATTCTGCTGGAGCTACCTAATTTATCACGCATAGCAACCATTCTTTCTACATTGTCAACTAACTTGTAAAAATCTAATCCTTTCCTTACAATAGAATACGTTTGTTCATCACAGGCATCAACACTAAACTCAATCATATCAATATCTGCCTCCAATAGCCGTCTTGAGTTTTCCTCATTAAAAATAGATCCATTCGTAATCAAACCAACTTTTGCACCTACAGATTTTGCATACTCTATCAATTCTACAGCTTGGGGATGCATCATTGGTTCTCCCCCACCAGAAAGCCTTATATATGAACCATTTGCTCCGCATTCGTCTGCAATTTTTTTGAATAAGTCTGATTTCATTAACAATGCATCTTTATATTGATCGCGTATATCGCTTATTGTATATGGACATCCTGGGCATAATGCATTACAAACATATACAAAACTCAACACACACATCTTGGGGAAATCCAAAGCATCAGTCTTGTCTTCATATGTTTCAAGTTTATGATTAATGCTATTTGCATACATTTGATTTGTGTTATTCATCATAAGTTCTCCTTTTTATACGATAAATTATCGACATAGTTGGCATAGCTTGACTGCCAATCACTGCAGTTCTGACACATATTTGGCAACAAATCAAATCTTCCATTAAGATGATTTCCCCTGATTTGTGCAAAGGTTGTGTCCCATAGTTCTTTTATTGTATTCTGCTTTATATCTCCGCAAGGTTCTTCACAGTTCAAATCAACAGCACACAAACATACTCTCCCATCATCGGCAATGCTAAAGGAGTTCATAGCCCAATTGCAAGGAAGCCGTTCTTCACATTCAATTAAGTTATTTGCTTTCACTTTTCCTGCCCAACTTACCATCGGTCTAATTTTCACAGTAATGCCGGTAGAATTCCAAAACTCGACAAATTCTTCAACTTCCTCAACATTTGAGTCCATTTCAACAAACTGCACAAAAATCGCTTGCTTATTATTCCCATACACTTCAAGCGCAGCTTTATATGCTAAAACGCCTTGAACCGTTTTGTTAAGATTTCCACCAATACGAATTTTCTGATAGGTTTCTTCTTTAAACGCATCCACTCCAACGTATAATCCATCTAATCCGGCCTGAATTAATTTTACTGAGTTCTCATGATTTAAAAGTGTTCCATTCGTATTAAGTACAATATCAGTTAATCCTTTTTCCTTTGCATATCGTATTCGATCTGGTAAGTCTTCTAGCATAAGGCCTTCACCAAAAAAAGTAATCCATACACGGGTAGATGGTTGTGTATTCGCAATTTCGTCTATTATTTTTCTGTATAGTTCCCAATCCATCTTTCCTTTTGGTCTCTTCATTTCAGAATGAGGACACATACTACATCTAAGGTTACAATATGATATATTATCAATTAACACAGATTGGGGGAAATGATTGTTTTCTTCCTCAATAATCCTTGGTTTAATTTTGTTTTTTAACATCTCCATATTTTCCATTGACACAATCTACTCCTTTATTATTTTTTCATAACCGCCTTAAAAAAAAGAAAAACACTAGCGATAAACTGGGATATTCCGATTTGAAAAATATTAACGGATCTTTTATTGTTAATATTCTTCATTCTGAGCAAAGAATTATCTATGTTGTTATTTCCATAATTTTCTAACCAGATTTCAAATGTATGTTTACACATCAATGCATAATTTTCTTCATTCATATCAATAATTTCTTTTATATCTTGATAAAATGTTCTATTTCCTTTATATGCTAGTGATATATCTTCATTTTCATGGACATATCCACCTGATTGGTCACTTTTAGAGAACGAAGGTGCTACAATACAAACAACCCCTTCTTTTGCTGCTTCTTGAAGAGAAAGTCCTTGCGCAATGCAAACATGAGCTTTTGAAATATACTCTGGTAGGTTTGGTAATGGAATCTTCCCAACAAAATTAATCCGGCTTTGAACTTCACTCTCTAAACTATTTATCTTTGATAGTAGCAGTTCTTCATCCTTTCCATACCCAATAACAGTCAATTCCGTAAAGGGGTATTCCTTAGCTATTTTTTGAAAAGAATCCACCAGCCCCAGAATATACTCTTTATGAGGAAAGTCAACTCTTCCAATAGACAACAGCCGGAAGACTTCCTCTTTGCGTTTTTTTCTAGCAATATTCTCGTCGTATCCCTTAGTACTGTTCAGTCCCAAAGGTATCACATGTTCTTTGGACAAGGTAAATCCATATATTTTTTTTAAATATTTTCGATGAAGCTCATCCATGAAATACAGTCCATCATTTGCGATGATTTTCTTAAGGATAGATTTATAAAACGCGTGATATAATTCGTAAATCATTCCATTTCCTAATCGATTTAAAATATCCTGATCTCGATAGGCCATTGATTCGTGCGGCGTATAAAACACATTATGAACCAGATTAGACTTCGAATATTTTTTTTTGATACTCTCTCCTAAAAAAAAACTCTGTATGTCAAAAGAAATCACAAACAATTCCTCATTACTCGCAAGAGAAAGGGTTTCAAATCTATTTACATCATAAAAGCAGCAATTTCCAATTCGGTCCTTATTAATTTTATGCACCCGAAGCGTTTCAACCTGTGACTTTCTCATAATATCAAGCAGCGTTTGATCACCTTTCATATACTTACTTACTGCCCAAATCATTCTGTATTTTTTTTCATTACACTCTTGTGCAATAGAAACCAAATGAGTTTCTATTCCACCAATTTCAAGTCCATCATAAATAAACAATAATACAGGTTTATTTGCCATATTCCCCCCATCATAATACGATATAGTTACTTGCATAATTTTAATGATTAATGATTGTCTTTAGTATGGATAGTTCTTCTACTTTTGCAACAAATAAAAGCAGTATATATATTATTGCTGCTACCACCACAGTGAAAAGCATAGCTGGCAATTGAGAAGGAATTATACATTTTATAAAAAGTAAGTGACTTACCCATGATCCTGCAATAGCTACAATACTAGCTCCAATAATTACCAATATCTTTCTTCCAGACACAATCATCGTCACATGAGGATATTTTTTTCTCATTATAACATAAAGTAAGAGGACATTGCAGGTCTGCGCCAAACTTGATGCTAATGCAAGCCCACCTAATGCCATATATTGTACTAGCCATATATTTAATACAATATTAATCGCTACACTTACTGCTCCATATAGCAATGGAGTCTTCATATCATGTAGTGAATAAAAAATTTGAACAATAAAGCTGTTTAACGAGATAAACAGTATGCCTATACTATAAAAGAAAAATGCAATGCTTGTCATCGTTGCCGCAGCAGAATCAAAAGCACCCCTTTGATATATAATTTTTACAATTTCTGGGCTAAAGGTCATAGCTCCTAAAGATAGAGGTATTGCTATCATTAAGATTATGGTAAATCCACTTCTCACAATTTGATTAAAGTAGAGATTATTTGATAGGGACTGTGCTTGGTTCATCTTTGGATATATGATTGTAATAAATATTGAAATAGTCAAACTTGTAATGATTCCAATTAGTAGATAACCGTAATTTAAAGCGGAGACGCTTCCTTCTGGCAAGCGAGATGCTAAGGTTTTATCTACAAATGAGTTGATTTGAGTCACATAACTTCCAATCAAAACAGGCATGGACAACATTATGATTTTTTTTCCCGAGTTGGTAAGTTGCAAAGAAGGAATATAATCAAATCCATTTTTCTTTGATATGGGTAGAATTATGGCAAATCGTAAAGCATATGCTGCGAACCATCCCCAAACAAGATAATGATAATCAGACTGCACGCTCATAAAATACACCAAAATAACAACCGCATTTTGTAGATAGCCAATTAGTATTGGTAACAAAAATATACCTTTGTACCGCAATTGTGATTCTATAATTCCCGTGAGAGAAGTAAAAATTGCGTAGAGGAAGGTGATTTGCAAATAATTTCTTGTCAACATTGCTTTTTCACCAATAAAACCCGATGCAAAAATGGCTACAAATTGTTCCGTAAAACACAAGCCAACCATCGCGGTAGAAAGAGATAAAATCAAAGCAATATTCATTGCTTCACTAGTAAATTTATTCGCCAACCGTTCGCCTTCTTTTTCCCTAATTTCAGAAAACAATGGCATATATGCCGTATCCAATGCACCAAAGAAACCCATAAAAAGTAGCCCTGGTATTGCTAATGCCATGACGTATGCATCCACAATATAGCTGGTGCCAAAATAATTTGCCATGACGACTTCTCTTGCAAACCCCAGTACCTTAGATCCCAAGGTTAGCAAAGCCATCAAAAATGCTGTTTGTGCGGCAGTGCGCACTCTGCTATGGGTCTTTTCTCCCTGATTTGTTTCCTCACTCATCTATTTGATAAAGTCCTTTGTGCTAAGACAAACGACATCCTTTCCTTCCTTTTTCATAAAACTCTCTGGTCGCAGGGCAAGCTTGGCAATCTCCATCAGTTCATCCTCTTCTCCTGACACAAATAGTTCTTTTCCTTCCCTTAGATATTTCGCTTCCATCTCCTGCATCATATTTGTCAGTTTGATCACCGCTGCATATGATAATTTAATATATCTTGCTGTCAGTTCAGCCTTCTCCGCGATGCCAATTGGAGTAATATTATATCTTATGGATTTTGGAGTCTGCCCTTCGATTTTTACAAGACCCTTTCGTACGCATTTTTTTATCAAAAAATTCACTTGTCCCAAAGATATTCCTGTCTTTTCAGAAATGCCTCTTTGGGATATACAAGGGTTCTCTTCCACTAATCTTAAGATATCCAGCTCATCACTCAAACTTATCACCACAATCGCTATAATTACAACTATTATTTTAAACAACCACTCACCGTTCATTCTATGAACGATATTATCATATCCCGAACTGCTCATCTTGTCAACCTAAACACATGAAAAACGAGAGACAGATTACTCTGTCTCTCGAAAACAAAACTTGTTTATTAAATTTTTATACTACGTAACTATCAAGATTAGTTAATAACTAATGTAATCGTATCTACCGCAGTATTTGAGTTTGCATCAGTAACAGTAACGGTAACAGTTTCTGTACCTGCTGCAGTAGCAGCACTTGTAACAACAATTGCACTTCCACTTACTGCAGCTGTAAATCCAGCAACAGCAGCAGTGTCAGTTACAGTAACAGTCGCGCCAGTACCAGTATACGCAAGTGTACAAATCTGAGTACCTACAGCAGAAGCAGTTGTGATTGTTGCAGCAGTTCCTAATGTTACTGTAGGAGTGCTATAAGTAGCGATTCCGTTCTTGCTGATGATGATGATGTCAGCGCCATCAGTATCGGAATCAGTATCATATGCCCATACTTCCATACCTGCATAGATAGTTCCGTTGAATGCCTTGTATTCATCTACTCCAGATGTATTGCTAGTTGGAGTTTCAAATACTACTTCATAGAATACAGCATTGTCAGCTACAGCAGTAAGAGTAGCACCATTAGCGCCAGTCTTGATGTAACCGTCAGAAGTATATCCGTTTGCAGTAACTACTGTACCAGCTCCACCAGCTGCACCTAAAACAGGAGCCAACTGCTGAGTCATGCTTGAAATATTGTTGTCATCATTGTACTTTAATTTGTAAAGATTTACTGTTTCATATCCAGAACCTACACCTGAAACGATAGCACCAGCTACAGTTCCTGTTCCAGAAGTGTATACAGAATCGTCAGCAATTTTCTTGCCATCAATCATACCTTCAAGAACTAAAGCTTTATCTCCAGCGGAGTTAACAGCCTGGCTAGTTCCAGAAACTACAGCATAAGAATCAGTAGAAGAACCTGTGCAATCAGCTTCAGAAACGATTAACGCAACAACTTCACCATCTCTTACAAGAGCTTCAACAGTACCAGTTAATGTTGCTGTTGCATCTTTTTCGATATCAGCAACCTTAGAAATTCCAGTTACTACAGGAACCGCAGCAGGAGTTTCATAAGTAAATACTACAGCATCTGGGTCTACTACTAAGTTTACAGCAGGACCACCAGCAAGTGGAGACATAACCTTCAATACTGTATTGGAAGGCATGATTGCTGTAGTAACACCAGCTGTGTACCAACCATCTGCAGCATTATCGCCCCATGTTACAGTACCAGTTGTGCTAACTGCAGGATAAGTTCCATCGATCTCGCCATCAGAATTCAGGCTATATCCGATCAATCTAGAACCAAAATCAGCAGTGTCATCACCAGCAGCTGGGAATACTACGTTATCAACTAATGCTTCAAATCTAGCAAAGCTATCAATGTCAGTAGCATATGTTTTCTTGCTATCGTCAGCAAGGTACAATTTCATGTTTCCATCAGCAGTTCCGCCAACATCGTAAGTAACGATAGAAGCGTAATCTTTTGCAGAACCAGAAGTTACGTCATATTTGTAGATGTCGCCATCTGCATCAAGGTACATTTTAACGTCATTGTTTAATTCATTCTTGTATGAAGAAGAACCATTGCTTCCGTTTAATCCGAATGCATAAACTTTTCCGCCAACTGTCCATTCAGAATCAGTAGCGTTTACTTTTGTAACAGTTCCTTCAACAACTTCAGTTCCTACAGAAACCTTAGAGATTTCATCACGAACAGAGTCAGAATAAACATATACTACGCTGTCAGCTTTGATATCATCAAGGCTAGCAACACCAACAAGTTCAAAAGATTTAGCAATGATGTTGTCGTTCTTATCTGTTGCAAAGTCATATCCTAATAAAGAACCATCTGCAATAGAATTAAGATCTCCAGCAACTACTTTCGCACCAGCATCAACTGTCCACTCTTCAACAGAGTAAAGATCTTGAACGCTTTTGTTAGAAAGACCAACATTGAAAGTATAGTCTTTTCCATCTGCAAATGTAATTGTCTTAGCAGCACCATTCACGAACTGACCAAAAGTATTAGCAGCAGTACGTGTGTCAGTGTTTTTATTCAGGTAGTTATTCGCATCGATAGTGTAAGTAGTATCACCATTATCTGTAGTGAATTCATCTGCTGTATCTAAAGTACCAATTGTAACTTTATCAACAAATGTACCTACGATAGCAGTACTTTTTACGTCATCTACTGAGATGATGTCGCCATCTGCATTGTCATAAGTTTTTGCATATTCACCAACGTGACCTACAGTTGAGATTACAGCATCAGCATCATAAGATACAATTCCGTAACCATTGTCGTCACAGTTTAAGCCACTTGTTAACATAGTAACAGCAGCATTGTTAGCATCAACTAGACGAGTAGTTGTTCCATCAGCAGCAACCTGTACTTTCTGTACAGAAAGAGCATTGTAAATCATCTGAGCAGCATTCTGCTTGTCAACGTTTGTTGCAGAAGCAGTGTCGTCATAGATTCCAAGGTCCTGAGCCATGGACACATAGTTTGAAGGCCATACACCGATCAAAGCAGAAGAATTTGCACTGTAGCCAAGTCCTCTTAAGATCATTGTAGCAGCTTCATTTGTGTTGATAGTTTTTCCTGGCATTGCATTTCCAGCGCCATCACCAAGCATGATGCCTTTAGACTGGCAGAAAGCAAGGTAAGGAACAGCCCATCCGTATCCATCAGTATCTTTGAAGCTAGTAGAAGTGTAACCAGCTAAAGCACTGTCAGGAATGCCTAACGCTCTTGTAATCATAGCAGCAAATTCTGCTCTTGTTACAGCTTTTTCAGGCTGGAAAGTTCCATCAGGATTTCCAGTAACGATTCCAAGGTTGTTTGCAACCTCGATTGCTTGACCATTTGCACTGCTGTCAATGTCAGACAAACCAGCGGAAGCTGTTGTTTCTGCAGCAAATGCCATGGAGAAGCTAGAGAGTACTAGTGCAAGTACGAGCACTAACGAAAGTACTTTTCTCATTAAAATTCCTCCTTTAAGGTATTTCTCTTCGAAGGGGAAATCGAAATTATGTTTTTGCTCAAATTATCCTCCCCTTCAGAAAACAATTTGACTTCTTTATAGAAATGGACAGCGTGTTATCTGTCGCACATTCTATCATGATGAATTATACCGTTTGGCTTTTGCACAGTCAACCTGTAGATGGATAATGTAACCAAATTGTAACACAGCTAGACAACAGGAGTTTTACCACGCTAATTGTAATTTGAAACATTTTTATTTGAAACTCAAGTTAACGCTGTACCACAATCATATCTGCCGAGCCATTCCCATCATCTGACATATCATATGCTCGTATATAATCACCAATTTGGATTGCATCCAAAACTTCCGCTTCATATTTTTTGGTTTTATCAGCATGGATTCGATACACCGTAGCATTTGCTTTCACCATTATTTCTTTCCCTCCAGCCAAGGTCCATTCGTAATCTTTTTGACGAAGCACTTTTACAAAATCACCTGTTGTGCCAGACAATTCTTCAAAAATTGCACCTTGCTTGGCATCATCGGTGGTTTTTGCAATGGCTTGAACCTGTCCGTTTTCTAATGCAAGCTCATAGACCGCTCCGCTTTGGTACTGGGTAATAGATGGGATACCTTTTATATTTTTCTTACAAAGCCACGTAATCGGTCTCTCTGCAGTTAAGGTTTCTAGCCCCGTGACACGATCGCCATTGGTGTCTATTGTTGTAAAAGTATTGTTTATTACACAATATACTTTTCCAGTAAAGCCTACATCTGTCGGTACAATCATTTCAACAATTTTATTGTCTATTACTTTAATAAAGGAAGGTGTTTTTACATTTTTATATCGATAAAAATTTTGCTCTCTATAATCAGATCCTTTGGCACTAAATGTCATGTCATCACTATAATCTTTTTCCACACCGAAAGTGTATATCTTAGCGTCCTTTGCGATTTCTTTTCCGCCATAGCTTGACATCGAACTGCTAAACCTTGAATAAAGGTAGAACATATTTTCGATTTCCGGACTAGTGGTAAGCGCATCTTCTGAAAGCCCTTGTGCCACAGCTCCATCTGTCTCGTTCGCTTTTTCAATCAAGGATAATGCATCATAAGTGATCTGGGCCGCCATTCCTTTTGTTGACAAATCTGGCATGCTTTTTGGCAAATTGCTTAGTAAGTTCAATTCTCTTGCTTTACTCAAATAGTTTTCTGGCCATGTCCCCTCTACATCTTGATTATTCCAACCGGCTGCTCTCATAATCATTGTAACGAATTCATTTGTAGTGACTCGATTGGCAGGTTGAAAACTCCCATCAGGGTAACCATTGGTAATTCCACATTTCACTGCATAGCTCACATATCCTTCTGCCCAACTATAACCATCCATATCTGCGAACCCACTATGTGGGGCAGTTTGAGTTGCTGTTGCGGCAATATCTGCAACAGCCGGGTTCATTGATTTTACAATAATTGTACATGCTTGTGCTCGTGTTAAGGTTTGATCAGAATGAAACTGCCCATCTACATCTCCTGTGATCACACCGATATCTGTTAATGCCTCAATCGCTTCGTGATAGTTTTGGTTCAAGGTATCTAGAGGTTCTTCTTCTGCATAGGAAAAAGAACTCATTGTCAGTATCAAAATCAGAACCATTACCAAAACACTTATTCTTTTAATTTTCATTTTTCTCCCCTACCCTCGTTGTTAGATTACCGTACAGTTACCTGATGTTACCGACGTTGGATTATATCCCACTTTTTGTGTTGTGATCACCACATAGTATTTATCTCCAAGTACTGGAACTGCAACGCTAAGTGTATTGCCGTTTGCTCCTGCAATAGCCACCCCTGCCGTAGTACCCACTGGAATTCTATACCACTGGTAGGTTGTTGTCACTCCTGTTGCACCTGCGGCCACTGATACGGTAGACGCAACACCCGCATTAATCGTAGCCGCACTTAGGGTTGCACTGCCTGCGGTAGTTGAACTTTTAGGCATGTTCCTGTAAATCAGCTTTGCAATGTTTCCTCTCGTTGCCGCGCTATTCCAATCATAAATCAGAGTGTCTCCAGCTACATTATACATCTGCGCATAGTTGATTACATTTTGAGGCCAAGTGCCTGATGAAATAATTTGATTATAGGAGCTATTGGTGGTTCTTATAATCGCAGTCACTGCCTCTGCATAAGTAACATTTCTCCAAGGTACAAATTTACCGTTCCCCACGCCTTCCATAATGCCCGCTCTTGCAACCGCATTAATGTAGGGCTGTGCCCAACTATATCCTGACAGATCCGAAAATTTTGTACTGGTCGCATCAGAATCTAACGTGGTGGCGTTGTTTGTAGAAAGAGCCATCATCTTTGCAAACTCAGCTCTTGTAATGTTATTTTCTGGATGAAATAATCCATCCGTATCTCCAGAAATCACGCCACGATCCATCAAGATTTTTACGGCAGTAAAGTATTCTGTATTTACAATGTCACTAGGATACGTTCCTCCAGAGCTCCACTGGCTATAATCTGTTGTAGCTGCAAAAGCTGAGGTACTTCCGCAAAGTACCAAGAGCACGAACATCATTGCTGCAATCATTTTATTTTTCTTCATCGCAATTCCCTTTCTTAATTTATAACAATTTTTTCCCAATATCATCTACCTAATTATACCAAATTCATATTCAAAGTCTATTACACAAGTATTACAGTATGAGCTTTGGGTAAGAATAGGAATCACCTTCAACAAATTTCCATAAATCTGAATCAAGATCTTTGTTGAGAAGCTCCACTAAGGTTCCCGTATCGTTGAGCAAACTCACATCTGATTGACCACTTAATTGTGACTTTGATACCATTTTAATCCCTGATTTCGTTGCTCCGCTATCATTTAAGCCCGTATCAACATCGCTGGAACCTTCCAGCCAGAACAACCATTGGATTTCTCCCGCGTTTCGTCCAACGAGAGAACCTTCTCCATTCTCTCCTGTGACCTCCCCAGCGTTATAGCAACTCCATAGCATTCCTACATTCTTTCCGATCAAGCCCCCCACATTGGTTCCGCCAGTGATTTCCCCCGAATTGTAACAGTGATAAACCTTCGTTTCACTAATTCCCACTACTCCACCAGCATTGTTCAGCGAATACACATTTCCTGTATTGTAACATTGGTTTACTTTGCTGCCAGCTTCACTCTGATTCGCAGCAATACCCCCAGCATAGTTAGATCCACTGATTGATCCTGTGTTATAACACTGTTTTATTCGACCTCGATTGAATCCAGCGATCCCGCCAGTATCTCTTGACACAATTTTCCCAGAGTTACTGCATCCAATCACATCAATATCAGAATAATTTACAAGTCCAGTAACCCCACCTGCATTACCAGTATCTGCGGTTACCTTTCCTTTATTATGGCAATCTTCAACAGTGGCACTTCCTGCACTGGTAACCATACCTGCAATACCGCCCGTATGATTCACTCCCACTACTACGCCATAATTGATACATCCCGACAGCGCTTTTCCAGTGTGATTTACAGCACCTGCAATGCCCCCTGTATACGTTCCTGTTCCTGTGACAGATCCTTTATTGGTGTTGTTGATCAGAAAGCCTTCGCTTCTACCTGCAATACCACCTGTTTGATTGTCTCCCGATATCACTACATCCGAGGCTACCGTACAGTTTTCAATCGTTCCTTGGTTCAGTCCAACAACGGCTCCAATATTACTCACACCCTGAATGTTAGCGTCTTCGATTGTTATGTTTTCTACTACCGAGGTTTCACCAATCACACGAAACAAACCTGCATAATTGGCAACATGAACATCGCCGGAATCTTTCATGGTTCCTTTTATATCAAGACCTTCAATGGTATGCCCATTTCCATCATAATACCCAACAAAAGGCTTTTCTTTGCTTCCAATTGGAATAAAGTTTCCCTCGCTCCAGTTGCTGTTGCTTACATCATCGTAAACATCCTCTGTTGCCATATCCGTCTTAATTACGATATCTCGGTTTTGAACAAAAAATGCATCTTCATTGGCATGCTCTCGAACGAAGGCCAAATCCGAAGCAGTTGCCACTAAGTAGGGATTGGTTTTTGTCCCTGCTCCCGCTACAATCGCCGAAACGGTAATTGCCTCTGTAGTAGGGGCTTCAGGTTCATCAATTTTTGTCGCCGCATCTCCCACAATCACCGCTTCATGTTTTTTCATATTTAGAAGAATCGTTGCTGCTTCCGCTCGTGTCAATGCAGTTGTTGGTCTAAAATTCCCCTCTGCATCGCCTTGCATATATCCTTTTTTAAACATTAAGTCCACATAAGTAAACGCCCAATCCGATATCTCACTTTGGTCTTTTGCACTGGATGCACTTTTACTAGTATCAAGATTTGTTGCTGCGATAACCGACCCGGCTACTTTTGCCGCTTCTTGTCTGCTAATCATTCTCCCGATTCCAAAGGTTCCATCACCATATCCCGAAGTAATCCCAGCTGCCACTGCAATTTTAATGGTAGGAACATACCATTCATAGTCTACCACATCGGAAAACTGAATCGTCGTACTGGTTGTATCCGGTGTAACGGTAAGAATATTTGATAATAATTTATAAAACTCTTCTCGTTTAATCAAATTGTCTGGCAAAAATGTTCCGTCAGGATATCCGCCGACAATCCCCAGGGATGCAGCCTCATTAATGATAGATTCCGCCCAGTGACCTTGTAAATCTTGAAATCGATCATTGTTCTTTATCGTAATTGCCGCTCCACTTGTTTCTTCCCCATAGCTTCCCTGTACTCCCATGGAAAACATCAGCAAAAATACTAACATCCATATGCTTAATCTGCTACCAAATCTCTTTCTTTTCATCTCAACCTCCCTCTTGTTCCCTCTTACGTTCTCTACAATTATATGTATATTATTATATGCCCCACCGAAGAGTGTGTCCAGTAAAACAAGCTTTTCTCCTTCCTTGTGGCTAATCTTCATCTTCCAACAGCAGCTAACAGCAGGTTTCCTAATATTTCAAAAGCTTTAGAATTGAAAAATCGGGTAAGAAATGATAAACTAGTGTTTATTTGTTACTGGATAACTTCGAAAGGATGAGAAAAATGAATCAAAAAAAAACCATAAGCTATATTGTTGCACTTTGTTTGATGTTTCCAGTTTTCATGCCATCCACTTCCCTTGCCACAGGAAATTTTCCAGATACGACTGGGCATTGGGCGGAACGTTACATCGCACGAGCCTTTGACCAGGGTTTTGTTTCTGGATACCCCGGTGGTTATTTCTATCCTGATCGTTCTGTCACTCGTGCTGAGTTTGTATCTATGATCAACAATGCGTTTCATATCACCGGAGCTTCCAATGACACTAATTTTTCAGATGTTAACTATCCTAGCTGGTATAGTACCGATATTTTAGTTGCAACCTCTACCACATATGCCGGTGGGTATAGCAACGGAACGTTTCTGCCAAATGCACCAATCACACGAGAAGAAGCTGCTGTTATGCTCTCAAGAATACTGCCTTACAACAAAAAATCTGGAAATTTGAAAACATACTCTGATTATAAAGATGTAGATTCTTGGGCAACGAGTGCCATTGGGAAGCTTGCCTACAAACAGTATATGGGCGCTTATGACGATGGAAAATTGCACCCAACCGATCCATTGACCAGAGCACAAGGTGCTAAAATTATTTGTGATATTTTGGATAATGAAACGATTATCACAGACAATACCGTACTTGAAGAAGACGGGATTACAGTTTCTGATCGAATCTATACAAACGATCTTTCCATCGGTTCTGACTTGACTGAGGGAAGTATTACGATAGAAAATTGTGTTATTTTAGGTGATTTCAACGTATCGGGAGGCGGAGACGGCACTGTAACGCTGAACAACACCCGCTTACCCTATCTATATATTAACAAAAGCGACACCCCGGTTCGCATCGTTACAAAAGGCGAAACCTTTATCGAAAAAGCATTGGCAAGAAAGCAGAGTACTTTGCAAGTTGCCAGCAAAAATGGTGCTGGCGTCAAAGAGCTATCCGTAGCCTTCGATGCCGATTTGACTTTAAAAGGTGATTTCCCAAAAGTAATTCTCACAGATTTTTCGAGCTTAACCTTAACTTCTGGAACAATTGAATCACTACTCGTTGAAAAAGATGCTGACGATTCAGATATAATTCTCGAGGGAAAAGCTTCCGTAACGGAAGCAACCGTCAATGCCCCATCTCATTTTCACGGTACGGGATCCATTGACCTAATGTATGTAAATGCTGACGATATCACTTACGAAACTAAACCAACAAAAATGACAGTTGGTACTTTTGTCGATCGAGCAATCAGCGAAAGTGAATTGTACGATACATTGTCAATGGGGATATCACCCTCAAAGTCATCAAACGAATCACTCGACACGGATATTACCATTTCTTTCAATTCTTCCGTAACGCTTGCAAACGGCAGCGAAGTCACAGGCTCCAATATCAATAGCTTTGTAAGCTTAAAGCTAACTTCTAAAACAGGAGATGATGTACCATTTACAGCCACAATCAATAGCGCAAAGAAAGAGATTACGATAACGCCAGACTTATACCTTCTTCCAAATACAACGTATTATGTCCTCATTGCTGATCAAGCTTTAAAGAATGCTGGTGATGTTAAAAATGATAGTAAAACCACGTATTTCACAACAGGATCCAGCAATGTGAAAACAACATTTTCGCCTGTTAACACTGCTACCAACATCGCAACGAACACTGCTATCACCATTGTATTTTCCGAGGATGTTTTAGTAGCAGGTGGTGGTGAAGTGACCGCTTCATATATCCCTCAATGCGTCGTTTTAAAAGAAGGAGGAGAAACCGGCACAAGTGTTCCTTTTACTGGAATAATCAGTTCTTCGAATATTATTACGTTAACTCCAACCAATGGACTTTCTGCTGGAACAACATACTATGTTGCTGTTTTAAAAGACAAACTTAAGACTGCAGAAGGAGAGACTCCCATTGGCTCCTCTTCAGCAACTTGGTCAACTGCAAGTCCTGCCATATCGACTTTACTCAGCACATTGACGATTGCTCCTACAGGTGGTTCTAATACATTGACTGGCTTTGCCGGGGCGACCACCAGTTATAACGTTGAGGTTCCTTATGGTACTTCCGGAATCGATATCTCTGCATCAGCTGCAAGTAGTGCTGTTATCCAAATCAATGGATTTACAACAAGTACAGCAACAAATATTCCACTTAACTCCCAGTCAACCACAACGGCAACGGTGATTGTTTCCGCTGTGGGTTCTGCCAGCACCACCTACACGATAAACGTTACGGTGCTTGGAAATACTGCATTAAGTAGTATGTCTATCAATGGGGCGAGTCTATTGATTGGTTCGGATACGTATTCTTCCACAATCAGCGCTACGGCTACTACCGCAGCAGTTTCTATCACTGCTGTCGATCCGAATGCGACCATAACCATCGGCAGTGCCTCTGGCACTGGAAGTCTTACCACAAATGTGAGTCTGGCAACAGGAAATCAAACGGTAACCTTTACCGTCAAATCGAATACCACAACAAAAACGTATACCATCCAGTTTACAAGGCTGGCACCTTAGCTTTTTACACAACAGGGCATGTAAATCCATGATTCACAAAACTTGATAAACGTTATGCATATAAAGCGGCATCCTGCTATACAATCGGAGATAAACCAAGCGGTATAGTAGGATGCCGTTATTGATTTGCTACCAAGTTTATTTTCACCTAACTTTATCGCCTGTCAAATTTATTTTCAACTAACTCCTTTCACCATAATCGATGTAGCTGCCAATAATCGCGTCTGCTGTCCATAATGACTGTTGCCCAATATGTTTTCGTTCCTCCCCCTGGATAGGTTGCCGTAAATAAAAAGTACAATGGCTCTGGCTCGGTTCTTCCCCACAGGTTCATCATGGAAGCATCCCACAGTGCACCTTCCCATGTTTCCTCACTTTGATTGGGTAGGGATTCGGCTCTTTTTAGATATATGCTATATTTGCTTTTTCCACTTATCCCCACCTGATTATTACTTTGATTCCCTTCAAATATTTCGACCAATACGGTATCTGGTTTTCCTTCTGTTTCTGCGTTCAGTACAAAGGTTTCCCCCGTCCAAAATATGTTGGTTCCACGCTTTCGAGGGATTTCCATAATCATATAATCGTCTAATTGCATTTCACGATTTATTTCCTCAGAAAATCGATCTAAGTTATATTTCTTGCGGTTTTCATCCCACTGGTCAGTGTGGGATACCATGCCTGTAATCTTGCCTTGGGATACGACGGTAAATCGATGCGTTCCCAAACCAGCACCAGACCAGTCTCTGACAGTGCAAACCACATCATAGGTCCCACTCATTGCATCGGGAGGATACCCTGTTATCACTTCGGGATAATTACCCTTTGCATCGGCTGTGATATCGGTTTGTTTGTGGGTGTAAACAAGCTTTTTATCCTTGTAGACTTCTGTTGTCAGCCGTAGAATATCCTTCTCTGCATCATCCACACCAATCTTTAAATAATAGGACTCTCCTTCTTTGACAGTACTGGGCACTGTCTTGATTGAGGTAATCCAAGGCACGGTACCGCCACCTTCGATGTAGAAGGTCAGGGATTCCACATTGGACATCTTATCATACTTTGTATAATCCACTTTTCCAGACGCATCTCCTGTCCGATTGGTATTATCATACTCCCAATGTTCTACTGTATATTTTCCATCAATATAGAATCGCTGGATAGGGGCAGTTAGAATCGCCCCTGCAGAAGTAACCACATTTCCATCCTCATCTAAAATTGTAGCGGCATCAGGGTTTGCACCATCATTCATTGGCGTATGCGTGTATCGCCAGTAACCGACTTTGGATGGATCGTCTTCATAATCATCATAGTAGATGTCGTATCCTACAAGCTGACCTTTTTTATAGACCATGGGGGCTGCTTCTTCTTGTTCTTCTGTCGGGGGTATGTCAATTTGAGCGATTCCGCTGCCAAGCGAGGATAAGTTCCAACCACGGGTAGCAGAAGCGCCACTTGAAAAAAATGTTTCGCTCTGCACAAGTCTGCCGTAGCCGTCCTTTTTCCATAGCTTGAAATTTGAAATATAGATATTTTCCGGCTCAGAAGCGGATTTGGTGGAAAACGAAAGCCTCAATTGTTTGAGATAACTTTCCTGTCCCACCTTAGACGCTTTGCTAATGATTAGTTTTCCTCCTTCTTTTTTTGCTTCATAAAAATCTGCCTGACCGCTTTCTAGTGTGCCTGGAATGGTTAGATACTGACCGCCTGCCAAAAAATTAGTCCCGCTAGAAAGTCCACTGGTGCCTGGAGTGATTTCACCAATGGAAATATCATATAAAAAGACACCGCCTGAGCCAAAACCCGATGCACGAAGCTGAAAATATCCACCAGGATAAATCACATAACTGCCTGTCCCGATTTCTTTTGCATTGGAGCTACTACAATAAACGGAATAATAGATGTCTCTATTCCAAATGCTTTCTTTAAAATTCAGAAAAAGCATCTTATTAGATGGTGCTGTAACTTTAAAATTCGCACTGCCTCTTCCTCCTTCTCCTGCTGTAACAGATCCTGAATTTGTACTTTTGCTTACTGAGGAGCTGCCAGTCAGTGTGGCATACGTCCAGATATCTGAAATGCAGTCTGTTTCCAGAATTTTTTCCCGAATCATTCCGCTTCCTTTTGGTCCATCAAAGCTACCTGTTACAACATGCTCGGATATGTTTGATGTTTTAGAAAGTGCGCTGTCACTGTCCGAAAGATATCCTATGGTAGCTTTTGTGATGCCTACCACCCCGATTCCTATGGTAGATAGTTGAACGTTATGACTCCCTGCTGGAAGATAGACCAGTCGATGTTTTGTGGGATTGGAATCCATAGATACCTTGTCAAATTCTACCCCGTCTATGGTGCCTTTCCCGCAGTTTCCAAAAGTACCGTAGTAATCAAACTCCACATAGCCAGCCTTGGCTAGCGAAAAAGAAAATCCGCAAAGATATTCTTTGGTATATTCATCGTGAAGCCCTGCGCAAATGCCAGTATATTTGTACCTTTGACCGCCAGAAATACTACCAAGTCCGTAGGTATATGCGGTAATGCGGGAGCTGCAAGGATAGGATGCATAGGTGTAATATGGCAAGTCAAAGTTGCTGATACAGCTTGTAAAGTCCACCGAATCCACCACTTCTTTGAAATATTCTATCTCTCCATCAGCAAGACCAGAAGACACTGGCTCAACAGCAAGAAGGTCAACGGCCGCTCCGCTGACGGTGGTCAGATCATAAGAATACGTAAAGGAACTGTTTGCTGGTACTTTGACTGTGTTTTCGGCTTTTCCTATGTTGATACCATCCCCCTGCAGATGCAAAGCGGGAATTTCCGTTTCAAAAGTCTCCTTTATTTTTTCTGCAATCTGCTCTGCTACCCCTGACAAATTGACCCAAATAGCTTTTAGAGAAAAGTTTTCTGCCAGTGCTTTGATTTCACCGCTTAATTCCCCTGCTGCTGCGTCAACTTTTACCATATAGTTGTTGGTTTCATCTTCTGTCTTGCTGCCCTCATACAAGGTTTTGGTTTCCGATTGGGCCTCACTGATTGGATATCTTACCAGCTTTATCCTGTTTTCATTTGCCGTACCAAGCCCTGTATAGCAAGTCGCAACTAGATTTCCGTATGCTTCGATCATCTCTTCAAAATCATCAAAGCCATATGGTTTGATGCCAGCAACACCAGTATACGTATCCAGCGGAATTTTTATACTGCCACCAAGCGCATAGCCATAGGAATTCACATCGGTGTTTTGCACAAGGTAAACTGCATTTTCGGATGTATGATATTTTGCATAAAGGATTTTGCCATTCGGATTAAAGGTTGCAATGCCATAGAAGACTCGTCTTTCGGCATCCACTGTTCCATCTTCATTTATTTTTGTAAAATACACAGAAGTGTAATTTTTTGAATTGGTTGGTTGGGCCTTCGTCACTTGATATCGATAATATCCGATGCCTTTTCCCGCTTCATCTTTGACAAGGCCAGCAGCAGGGGCAAACAAGCTATAGTCCCCTCCTGTGGCCGATTGCATGGTGTATTTGGTATCCGCATACCAATATCGATACGACGTCAGATATCGATTGTCCCGCAAGTATGTTTTTAGGAAAACCACATGCCCGTCAAAGTCCATATCAACAGGGATTCCGCTGTCTATAGGATCTAAAGTAGGAAGAGCAATGCACTCCATGGTTTCTCTTGTCATGTCAAATTGAGCAATATAGAATTTCCCTAAGCTGGAGCCTTCCTTTGCAACATACGTCAGCTTCCCACTTTGGATTCTTGGAATATATCCTGCATCCTGCGAGATGGTAGCCAGAGTATTGTTTTGAATATCGTATTTCATGAGTCCTGATTCTGCTACATAATAAAACCTCTGCCCATCTTCCGACACAAAAGGAGACTCAGCCAATTCTTTTTCCAGTGTGGTCAAATATGCACCGTTATCTCGATTGAGCAGGATTGTTTTTCCTGTATCCTTGCAGTGTATTAAGATATATTGTTCTCCTCTGTCCTCTGAGATGACAAAGTTTTCAGATTGGTTCACAATGTAGCTCCATGCGGTTTTAGGTGTTGTCGCCGTTCCGCTTTCTGCCAATGCATAAATCACATGGGGAGAAGAACAAATGCTATAGCCATCATATGCGGTCAGTGTGGTTGGTTTTATCATGTAGGCATACTCCGAATCGGCTACCAATTTATAATTGGTGCAGGTACTGCACGTATTAGAACCATTCCATTGTTTATGCAGCGTTGTATTCATCGCACCTTCATAGGCTCCATCCACTGGAAGAAATTGAAGCGTTGCATCAATGCCTGATTCGATGAGCTTCATGCGAATATTGTCCATCTGTTCCTTCACAGCTGTTTTGATTTCCTGATCTGCTAGTATGGAAAGATTGGCGGTATCATACTCCTCTAGCGCCAGCGTGACTACTGGTGCTATGTTTACAACCTGGATGCCCGCTGTTGTTGTTCCTTCCTTATAGTCTCCCTCCGTAATGTATTCTGCAAGGGTCGGTTCTGTCCATACATCTTTTACCGTAAGGACAACCTCCTGTGTTCCAACTCCTGTTTTTTGATACTGAATTTCTTGTTTTGTTCCAAAAGAATGATCTTGATATCCCGCAAGGGATTGGACTGCTATATCATCCACCTTCCATGTCCGTTCCAGCTGATCGCCATCGGTGGTGCTTCCGTCTTCTAATGAGATGGTGGCAACATTTGTTCCTTCATCACGAAGGTAGCTGTCTTGAGCCATGATGGTTGCTACTGGCGGAAGGTCTGGTTCTACCGTAAAATATTGTTGCACACTGTCGGTATCCCCTTTGCTATCTATGGCATAAATGGTGTATCTATATTCCTGAGTTTCTGTATTTTTTGTGAGAAACTCTAAGGTAAAATTGGTCCAGTATTGATTCCCTGTGGATGTGATGGTCCTTGTCTTGATGGTTGCATTATTCACCTGCGGGTTTGCTTTGGTCAAGGTGATTTCCTGTCCTGTTTTACCATCCTTTAGCTTGATATAGTAATCTGTCAGGGGATAGTCTGGCGAGGTTGCCACTGCAATATCTAAAATTTGTTTTCGGTTTTCCTTTTGAAATCCACCTAAGTTTTCTTCGATAGAAGGGGTCTTTCTTACTTCAATGGGTTTGATATCAGAAAGGGATTTTCCGTCCTTTGTCCTTACTTCTAGCTTTACGTTGTAATTCCCTTTGTTTTTAAAGGTCATGTTTGCCGTGGTGTCGGTCAGTCTGCTTGCAGTACCCGATCCGCTTGGCTGTGCTACAAAGCTGTTTGATGCCATGCTTTCTTCGTATGCCCTTCTTGCAGAATATGCTACCCCATCCACTTCAAATTCGGAAACATCTTTTGCTAGGGCAGGATGCCCTTCAAAGGTATACTCCGGCAGTTCTAACAAAGCAGTAGCATTCACTTCTGTGTTGTCCGTAATCACGATGGTCTTGGATACGGTTTTGCTCGTTCCGTAGATATTCCAGACGGTCAAGGTATATTTGACCGAACAAGGTGTATCAAAGGATGGGTTCATCGTACTGCCAAGGCGATTCCCACCCCATGAGGTTACATCCTTGGAAGAACCACCATCTACGCGATACGAAAGCGCCGAACAAGCAAACTCGTTTTCATCTCCAAATACCGTGGTATCTTCTACAGGAAAAGATTCTCCTGCTTTTGCCGAGGTAGGCACTTCAAGTCCGGCTTTAAAATCTCCAACAGGAATTTCTATGGCTTCTACCACATCATACTGAATGACAACCGGGGTAAAGTACATATATCCATATACGTTCTCCGCAATCCCATTGGTGGCTCCATCTAAAAGCCTGTTGTATGTATCAGGATATTTTGCTTGCACAATATCCGTCCCACCAAGCAGATCGATAATCTTCTGAAAACCGTCCATATTGATTCGTTTTTTCAAATCAAAGTCTGACGCACTGGTCAAGGATGCCGTATAGGACAAGTCAATATCCTTGCCGTTTGGTATGGCACTGATATTGTAGATAGATTTAGATGCGTGATACGAATAATTATCTGTGTAAGTTTTTTCATCTGTTAGATAAGCTGTGCTGTTATAGCTATAGTTTTCCGTATTCCATTTGAAATTTGATGTAGTCAATGGATAGGCTTTGACGTTGCTGACCTCCTTGGGAAAGTTCAAGGTAACGGATACATTGATGTCGCCGCCTTTTGCATTGTCATTTTGCCACACTGCCGTTTCAAGGGTATCTCCCGTTCCCCAAATATGCTGCGCCCCCAGATCCAAATGGTACTTTGTCACCTTCTGATAGGTGGTTATGGCATAGGATGTATTGGAAAAAGAAAACAGCCCTGTAAATACCAAAACAGTAATTAGTATGATGGAAATACTCTTTTTTCCCTTTTGATGGATGATCATTTCTTTCTGTGCCTCCTTTCATGAAGGTATTAATATTTTTACTTATCATAAGTCAACTTCTGAAAAAAGAAACCAACTAAATTTCTTTAGTTGGTTCTGCTTATTGTGTTCTTAATTTTGAAATGGATTTACAATCAGCATGGCATGGTGATCTACTGCATCTACAGATACAATATAGTCTATCTGCGACATATCCGAATCATAGGCAGCCACGTCCGAACCATCTATGTCAGAATCAAGCATTGCATGTTCCACAATTTTTCCATCCCTCATCAGAAAGATTAAATGCAGTTCTCCTGCTGTTTCAGGTGGAATGTAAATCCAAGTAGTTCCTCTATTTTCTCTTAGCTCCATTTTGTATTTTGCTCCATCTGGCACAATTTCATACGTTTCCAAAGCGGGCAAATCCTCGTTGATGCTCCCATCACCATCATTGATAAAGGAATACAGATTGGTAATCACTTCTTCAAGGGGCTTTTGGGTCACGGTACTGCCGCTTACATCAGGGTATTCCCGCTTACTTTCTTCTGCTAATCTATAGATCACCGTAGCAGCTTCTACTCTTGTCAGGGTTTTGTCCGGTTTAAATGTACTATCTGTATAACCAGTAAGGACACCAAATGCATAGGCTTTTGTAATGTCGTATTCATATTCGGTTTGGTATGTAATATCTGAAATCCCTTTTTGAATGAGATCGTAATCTTCAATGGCAACATCTCCTAAGATGGAGCTGATGATCAGCGCCATGTGGGCTCTTGTGATCCCTGTATTTAAAGATGTTTTGGGAATGTCATAAGCGGTAAAATAGGATCGTTCCAATGCTTCATTATAATAGTTTATTGCCCAATTTCCATAACCAGCATTGCCCACGTCTTCCCCTGTGGATGCCACAAGTGCCATTTTAATAAATTCGGCGCAAGTCACCGTTTGATCAGGTTTGAAGCTTCCGTCTGGATAGCCAGAAACAATCCCTCTTTCGCTCATATGGGTCACGGCATCATAGGCCCAGTTGGTCTCCGTTATATCAGAAAAGGGCCGGTTGAACGGATTGGTTTCTTCCAATGCCTTGAATTGATTGGTTTCTTCCAATGCACTGGCATGAAAACATACCAAGGGACAAACAAAGATTACTGCAAGAAGCGTCATTAGCACGACTGCAATTTTGATTGGGTTATAGGGGCTGGAGCAATTTTGATTTTTTTTACCAGGACTTATCTTACCGAATCTTGCCTTATGCCAATTTTCCATATTCGGATTTGTCGTATTTGAATCGCTTTTCAATGAGATCATAAGCACTCCTTTTGTTTTTCACAAAATAAGTGGTTTGATGAGAGTTCAAACCACTTTATTACGTTCCTTATTACTTCCCTTTCAGAATTATATGATGAACTGATTTCATGCTGTGGGATTAGAGTCAATCTTCCACAAGTACAAGATTCCAGTTCATCATTTGAGTCCGCTCGCTATATCAAATTTGAGAGTCTATTTTGCAAGCCAATCCAACGACATGTTTTATTTGGCTTTTTACAAAGACTTGTTATCACACCAAGACAAATACGTCATCAACATGCCTGTTCACACCAAACATCCCCGCTATGATTCGTCCTTTTCGCAGCGTATCCGCTCATGCTGGTGCGCGTATCATATCAGCCAATCCATATCACTTGATTGGCTAATTGAGAGAACATGATATTAAAAAATTCATCCATGGCCAATGACGAACCAGCCACTCTTTTATTCTCCGCATACCTCCTTGTTTTCTCTTCCCCGTGTTACCCCTCTGTTATATTTTACCATTTTAATGAGCTCCCTTCCATTTGTCAATACGAATTGGAAAATTTATGCTTTTTTGTAGAAATCCATAATATTATTGCTGTTTTCCAAAGAAAAAGCTGACATTATAAGGGGAAAATCATAAATCCCCCCTTTATCATGTCAGCTTTTGGTTTATTTCTTTTTATTTAATTTCGCTTCCGCTTGTCTTATTTTGGATTCCTCTTATTCTGGAAACTATTGGAGAAGTTCAATTGCCTTTTCCAGTTGCAAGTCCTCTCCATTCCCTGCGCTGGAAATGTATGAGATCGCAGCGTTATCGATGGCATTCATGGTAGTATAATCTAACGTACCTGCGGCGTAAAGACCTGTTTCCTTTTGAAATTTCTTTACTGCAGCAACTGTCTTCGCATCCATGGTCCCGTTGATGTCTAACTCGTAACCAAGCATTGATAATCTTTGCTGGGCACCATATACATTGAGTCCAATCATTCCTGCAATCGGTTTGACTTTCTCACTCATAGGTGCAAACCCATGATACGTTTCAATCAATATATCCACATCAATCGCCGTGGTATTTTGCACCGTATAGTCTGGTGTAATCCCCACATGATTGATCGTATGTTTCAAAGGAGTTAAGAAGTAAAATTGAGACAGCTTCATGCTGGAGCCATCTGTAAAATCAATAATCTGTTGCGCTACACCCTTTCCAAAGGTTGTGGTTCCAACCAGCGTAGCCACACCACTGTCCTGCAATGCTCCTGCTAGTATTTCCGATGCACTGGCACTTCCTTCATTGACAAGAAGAACCATAGGCAAATCAAATTCTGAAGTTCCGTCCGCCGAATAAGTTTCAAGGAGCTTTCCTTGCTGTTCAAAATAAGTAATGGGGCCTTTCGGCATCAATTGGTTGGCAATATCAAGAGCAGTGCTCACCAATCCTCCTGGATTATTTCTTTCATCTACGATGAGAGAAGTGATCCCTTTTCCTTCCAAATCAGCTAAAGCTGACTGAAATTCCTCATTAGAATCATTGTCAAAACCTGTAATTTGGATATATCCAATGTGCCCATCCAAAACTTTCGAACTGACCGAAGTTGTCTTTATGATTTCTCTTGTCATGGTAACGCTCAGTATTTTTCCGCTTCGATTGATGGTTAAGGTCACTTTTGTACCCTCATCACCTCGCATCATAGAAACCACTTCATCCAAGGTTTTGCTGGTTACATCTACGCCATCCACCTTAGTGATAATGTCTCCACTCTTGATTCCCGAAGCTTCTGCTGGTGTGCCACTAATAGGAGAAACTACCCTGCAGGTTCCGTTATAGTTTTCTACGCTAACCCCAATTCCATAAAATTCACCCGTTACCGATTGGACAAAGTTCTCGCCTTCATCTGTTGTTGCACTAAAGTATACGCTATATGGATCGTTTAGTGATTCCATAACCCCTGCATATGCACCTTCCACCAATTGGTCTAGGGTAATTGTATCTTTAAAATTATTCTTGATATATTGCATATAGCTCTTCAAGTCTTGTAATTGTGTGTCCAGCTCATCCTCTTGGGAAGTTGCGGCATAAACGTATCCGCTCTCCATCCCAAAAAGGCCTGGAATGACCATTACAAAGGAGAATGAAGTGATAATCATGACAACAGCTACAATGATTGCTATGATTCTTGCTATTTTTCTTGTGCGATACGGATTCAAGGAACCATGCCCCCTTTCAATTGATACAATAGTATCCCTCAATTGTTTCATCTGCCATTCAGCATTACATAATTTCAATGTCTAAAATACTTCGTCCTTCGGACAGTCCTCTTAGACTAATATGGTAGTCTATATTCAGCGTTCCTGTTGCTTGAGTTTTTTCAATTTTATTCACGATTCCATTGGTTAGGACTTCCATTTCCACGGAACCAAAAGGGGTATCATAAAATCCCTTAAATCGTTTTCCTTTTTCAAATTCAATCTCGGTGTCAATGCCGATGCTATCTCCAAATCGTTTCATCTTTATGTTTTCACCAGTAATTTTTAGGCTGGTGGTGCAACCTTCCATACCAGAAAATTCACTTTCATCGTATAGCAAGTAGACTGAGTCCCCTTTCACAAAATAACGACCTTCTGTGATAAACTCCATCTGCTGCTCTTCTTCATCAGACATGACTTGCTTGCCAATGATTTTTAACATGACGTTCTTCATCTTACACCTCCCTTCTGGTTATGATACCTTCGTTCTTTCTCTTCGCTCCGCAAATCGTTCCAATCCAAATTGAATGATTTTTTCTACTAATTCAGAATATGAAACTCCTGCCGCTTCCCAAAGCAATGGAAACATGCTGAATTTTGTGAATCCAGGAATGGTATTAATCTCATTGAGATAGATTTTGTTGGTTGCCTTTTCCAAGAAAAAATCTATCCTCGCAAATCCACAACAATCTAGCACTCGGTATGCATCTAACGCAATTTCTCTGATCTCCTCAGCAATTTCATCCGGAATGCTTGCAGGAATACAAATTTTTGACTTTCCCCCATCAAAGTATTTGGCTTCATAGCTGTAGAATTCTTCCGATGGTAAAATTTCTCCAACCACAGCTGCGCTTGCATGATAGTTGCCAATCACACCAGTTTCGACTTCACGACAATCCAGACCTTCTTCTAAAATCAATCTTCTGTCATATTTTGTAGCTTCTAAAATCGCATTTTGCAATTCTTCCGTATTTTTTGCTTTGTTAATTCCAACACTAGAGCCCATATTGGCTGGTTTAACGAAAATTGGATAGGGTAAATATTTCTCGATTCGGCTGATTACCAAATCCAAATCTTCTTCTACTTCCTCTCTGGCTAAGTTCAAATGTCTGCAAATAGGGAGTTGCTCCTTCATAAAGATATCTTTTGCCAAAGACTTATCCATAGCGGCTGCAGCGCCTAGAACGCCACACCCCCCGTATGGGATGCCAATCATCTCAAACAAGCCCTGAATCGTACCATCTTCTCCATAAGGGCCATGTAGAATTGGCAAGGCAAAATCAATTCTGTTTTTCAGAGAGTTGTCTCCAGTTCCTAAAATAACTACTTCATACCGGTCTGGATTTTCCGCAAGAGCTTGCTCTGCATATTCCTCCCAGCTCCCATCCTCAATCTTTTCAATGGGACCGTCATATAGAAGCCATTTCCCTTGTTTCGTGATACCAAACAGAACGAGAGAGTACTTTTCCCGATCAATCACCTTGATGACAGAGCTTGCAGACATCAAAGAAATTTCGTGCTCACCAGATCTTCCTCCAAAGATAATTCCCAATCTCATCATTTCATTTTCACCTGACTTTCTTTCAATAGCCTTTCTAAGTGTGGTTTATCGAAATGGTATTTTGTTTCGCAAAATTGACAGACCAGTTCTGCTTGTCCGTCTTCTTCAATCATTTTTTGTAATTCTTCCGAACCAATGCTGATGACTACCTGCTCCAATCTTTCTTCTGAACAGTCACAGTTCCATCCGATATTGCGATATTCTAGTGTCTCCACCCGATAGTCCTCTGGCAACGATCCAAATATTTGTTTCATCAAGCTTTCTAAAACTGCTTCACCAGTTTTACCAACATTTTGATTGATTTGTTGTTCAATCATGGTGCTAATGGGAGGCAGATCTTGGATCAAAGCTTCCAGCGCATCTATGGCCTCTGGTTTTGCATCTGGAAGCATTTGGATAATCATACCTCCAGCCGAAAGCGTTGTATAATCAGTATCAATTCTCACTCCCAGAGCAACAGAAGTGGACTGCTGTTCCGAAAGAAAAAAATATGCCGTTAAATCATCTCCAATCTCTCCAGTCACAAGATCGATGCGACCCATATATGGCTCTCGGAGTCCCAAATCCTTAATCACAGTCAGCGTTCCCACGCCAATGGCACCGCCTACATTGAGCTTGCCATCTTCTCTCAATGGAAGTTCCAAATTAGGATTAGAGATATAGCCTTTTACCATTCCTTGCCCATTTGCTGTCACCAGAACTTCACTGGCAGGGCCATCTCCCTTAAACTGGACGGTCAGTTTGTCTTGTTGATTCTTGAGTTGCAAACCCATCAAGCCGGCACCAGTCAAAACTCTCCCAAGAGCCGCCGTTGCCAAGGGGCTCGTTTTATGAATCTGCCTTGCTTCTTCGACCATAGTCGTTGTAATAGCAAGATAAACCCGAAAAGATTGGCTTTTATCTATTCCAATTAATGCTTTATTCATGTTGATTTTTTCTCCTACAATATTTTTAGACAAGAAGGACACAAGCAGATGGATTCCTTCTCACCTTAGTTGATAATTTGCGTCATTTCTTCCCGAAGCAGCCCTATGATTTCTTCTGATTCTTGACTTGTACTGCCCTTGGCAGATAGATATATTTTCAGTTTGGGCTCTGTGCCAGAAGGACGGATAATCACACTGCTTCCATCTTCCAAAACATATTCTAATACATCGGATTTCGGGAGCTTGATTGGTCTAGATCCAACAGAAAGATCACAACAGCTTTTTCCTCCCCCAAGAATTCTTCTATTTGAATACATATAATCCGCAATTTGCACTACTTTTTTGTCAGCGATTCTCTCTGGTGCTTCTTTTCTGAACTGAGCCATGATTCCTTGCATCTTCTCCATCCCTGCAGCGCCTTCAAACCCAAAGTCTAACAAATCATTGCGATAGTATCCAAATTGCTGATACAATTCGTTCATTCGCTCCACTAGAGATTTCCCGCTGGCTTTATAAAAAGCTGCCATTTGACAAATCAGCATAGATGCATTCACTGCGTCTTTGTCTCTAACATACGCCCCAGAAAGGTAACCATAGCTCTCTTCAAAGCCAAAAATATATCGGGCTTCTTCTCCCTGTTTTTCCAATAGTCCAATCTGCTCTCCAATGAATTTAAATCCAGTCAATACATCAATTAGCTTGATTCCGTAATGCTTTGCCACATCCTCTGCCATTTTTGTAGAGACAATGGTTTTGATTGCCAGAGGGTCCTTTGGCATTGGTTTTGCTCCATTTTTTAATTTTGTTTGGTCACTGGAATCCTTTGCCGCGTCGATGCGCATTTGGCAAATGAAATCAAAAAGAAGTACGCCCACTTCATTGCCAGACATCAGCTGATAGTCAGGATTGCCGTTTACCAATTCATTGCATTTTACAGCAATTCCCACTCGATCACAGTCTGGATCTGTAGCAAGGAGCAAGTCAGGAGCACTCCCGTTTTTCGCCAAGTCTTGGCATAAAGTAATCCCAAGTGCCAACGCCTCTTTCTTTTCAGGATTTGGATACGGGCAAGTCGGAAACAGTCCGTCAGGCAATTCCTGCTCTTTTACCATATAAATCTGTTTTACCCCAACCATATCAAGTATTTTTCGAACCGGCAAATTTCCAGTTCCATTGAGAGGACTATATACCACTGATAATTGTGTACAATCTACGCCCGTGCTTTCTGTTTTTACTGCTTCCAAAAAGGTCGCATCGGTTTCTGCTGGAATAATTGTAATCCAGTCTTGTTGCCCCAAGCCTTCCACTGCCCCTACGATATCCTTGTGAAAAGAGCCTTTTTTTGAAATCGTTTTGATATCGTCAAAGATATCCAGCTTTTCAATGGCTTCCAAAACAGCAGCAGCAGCCTCCAGCGTCAATTGGCACCCTTCATGATTATATACCTTATATCCATTATATTTGGACGGATTATGGCTTGCAGTTACCATAATACCTGCACAACATTGGTAATGTCTTACTGCAAAGGAAAGGGCAGGTGTTGGCATTAATTGTGGATAAACAAAAGATCGAATTCCATTGGCTGCCAGCACACATGCGGCCTCAAAGGCAAACAAGTCTGAATCAATCCTGCTATCAAAGGCAATTGCCACCGACAAGCTTGGGTTTTCATCCTTTTCCTTGATTCCGCCATAAAAATCATTGATATAATCTGCAAAGCCTTGTGTCGCTTTTCTGACCGTATATAGGTTCATTCGGTTTGTTCCAGCGCCTAAAATTCCTCTCAGCCCGCCTGTTCCAAACTCAAGGTCTTTATAAAACCGATCGTATTTTTCTTCTTTATCCTTTATCTTTAGAAGTTCCTCTCGAAGAGCTAGGTCCAAATTGTCATTTTGTATCCATCTTTGCATCATTTCTTCTGCTTTGCTCATCCCATTTACCTCCTTTATGATATCCATGCCTAAATCATACCCACGGATTGTGTTTTCACTTTATGTAATACTATATTTTATCATACTTTTTCTCCGATTCAAAGAAAAAGCCACAAGCGATGCATCAGAACACAGGTGACGGAAGGGATTGCCTCCTGCTTGTTCTGAAAGCTTGCCGCTGTGGCTTTCTTCACGGAAAGGTTTTCTTATATACTTTGTATTTTAAAGCAAGTTATCACTCTTGCTAATCCACTACTTAGTTTTAAGCGATTCCTATTGATAGATAATCACTCGAATCTGCCCGCCGTTGATTGGCTTTTCATCATAATAGAACTTTACTGTTTTATTTGAATTCCATGCAGAAATTGCATCGGTTAAGGTAGACGCCTTGTAGGTACCGCTCGAAAGGTGGAATACTGCTACATCTGCAGAAATTGGATATGTCCCGATATCATCGTTTACAGTCAATGTGGTGGAACTGAATTTTAATACTTTTGTCCCAGCTTGATACAGATTCTTAATATGGGTAATTTCTCCACTTTCACCATAGAATTCTGCTGCACCCCCTCCAACTCCAAGAGAATAGTCTGAAGTTTTCAGTGTAGTAGTAATACCATCAAGCATATATTTATATGTTCCACTTTCGCTTGAAGACCCACTACTGCTATGTGCAGAAGTAACAACACCATACTGACTTGTGTCTCCTGTCACATCATCTAAGATGATCATTGTAACCTTGCCGCCTGTGGCTTCGTAGTATAGAACATCCCCAGATGTGAATTTCACACCATCTAGACGACTCATTGAAGTCTTGCAATAGTTGCCTAGATTTGCATCCAAAATGGTTGCCGTTGTTGCTATACTCGTGGTTCCAATGGTATAGAGAGATGCGTCAGCGATCCCTGTGATTCCTCCACCATTGCTTGTTGTGGAAACAGACATATCTCCGTCAGAATCAAAGCTAACCTTCACTAAATCCCCTGGTTCAATCCAGCCTTCATCCGTCGTGTATTCAATGCTGGTTCCATTTGGTCTAATGCCTGCAAAATAGTCTGATGTATATTCTTTCCCTTTTGAATTGGTATACGTTTTTGTCCCCGTTTCGGTCACATATACAATGATATCATCATTGACAGCTGTAGCTGACACTGCATCTGCAACACCGCCATCTTTTCCAAGAAGAAGCGTCACTGCTGTTCCAATTTTTAGCGTACCGGACGAAGATAGTGCTGCAAAGGCTGCGGTGGATTCAATGGAATAAGTAGTCCCTGATACGGTCACGCTGGTCACAGCATTTTGACTTGGAGTTGCATCCTCATAAACTCCAGTCACTTTGTCATCATAGACCCAAACGGTATCCTTAGACTGGGAATAATAAAGAATATCGTATGGATTCACATCTGAAGCCTCGATTAAGTTACCATTCTTATATATGGTCAAGCTTGAAGTGTCCATGCCAAGTTCATAAGCCCAGTAAGAAGATTCCACCGTATACGGTCCAGTCATGTTATCGCTGACGATTTGTGCATAATCAACTTCGCCGCTTTCATTGAGCGTATAGCCAATGGATTCTGCATAGGTTTGACTCCCATCCTCTACCGTGGTTCCCAGCATATTGTACAGCAGGTTTGCCACATCGCCCTTTGTTAAGAGTGTTCCAATGCCTCCTGATATATTTGCAGACAGTCCATTGCTATAGTAGATATTCATCTGTGCCGCAGGGAATGCTCCCGTAAAATCTTCTGCCGTGTATCCAAGCAAAATCAGAACGCTATTGACAGCCTGTTCTAATGTTACGGTGCTATCTGGCCTGAAGGTTCGGTCACTATACCCTGACATCAATCCGTTTGATACGGCAATCTTTATATATGGTGCCGCCCAATATTTTGCTAGTACATCCTTATACAAGGATGAGGACGAAGTCGTGTTGACCAAATCCTTATACCCCGATGCCATAATCAACATTTTAGCAAATTCGGCACGAGTAACGGTTTTGCTAAGGTTATACTCCCCGTTGCTGTCTGCACTGATCACTCCCATAGATGCCAGTAGCATCGTTACACTGCTTGCAGCTGTGCTGCTTGACGTAGCAGCATGAGAGAATACCGTTCCGCTGGTAAACACAAGGGATATCAGCAATAAGACAACGAGCCCGGTTTTTAGTTTTGAGTTTTTATGAAAATCAAATGTCATCATAGAAGTGAATTCCTCCTTCTTTCTTTTTTCTTCTTTAGAGATACACACGGATTAATCATATCGCAACGCGTCAATTGGATTCATCTTCGCCGCTTTATTGGCTGGAAAATATCCGAAGATCATACCAATGGCAACAGATACAGAAAAAGCGATGAGGACTGCATTCCAGGATGGTATTACTGTCATGTCCATCAAAATTCCTGCCCCATATGCTGCACCGAGCCCCAAAATAATGCCAATAATCCCACCCGCTGAGCTTGTGGTAGCCGCTTCAATCAGAAACTGCCTCATAATATCTTTTCTTTTTGCTCCAAGTGATTTTCGTATACCGATTTCTCTGGTACGCTCTGTTACGGAAACCAGCATGATATTCATAATACCAATCCCGCCTACTACCAGTGAGATTCCTGCAATCCCGACCAATACCAATGCGATAGAGGATGTCATCTCGTTGATGGTATCAATCATTTCTGACATACTTGAAACACGGTATGCATTGTCATCTTCAAACACCTCGTACAGCATGTTTTCAACGATGGTCATGGTGGTTTCAATTTGATCTGTATCAACTGCCGTCAAATAATATGTGCTGATTGTGGCACTTCCTGCCAATCTGGTTGCTGCTGTATATGGTACGTAAATGGTGTCATCGTCAGAGCTTTCTTCTGAATCTGCTGTTTCTTCCAACACACCTACCACCGTGTAAGCAGAGCCGTTTAGCTTCAATGTTTCTCCAAGGGGATTGGAACCTCCAAAAAGCTCTTGGGCTTCATAACTCCCGATGACGCAAACCTTTTGTCTTCGGTCACAGTCAATGTACTGAACAAACCGTCCACTGGAAACTGCTACGCTTTGCATCTCATCATAAAATTCATTGACACCGATTGCCGTTGTATCGACAGAAACATCTTCATATTTGGCTGTTACCGATGCTTGTACCTTTGGACTGTATTGATCCAAATAGTCTGGATTGTCTTCTACCAGCTCCTCTACTTGATCCATTGACAAGGTTCGATTGGTTCCACGTCCCATTACATTGACTGTAATGGTATTTGTCCCCATACTTTCAAACTTGGATGTCATATCTGCTGAAAGTCCATTCATCAGGCTGACTAAGATAATGACGGATGCAACCCCGATGATAATCCCTAGCATAGTAAGGAATGCCCTCATCTTGCTCGATTTCAAACTCTTTATTGCCAGTTTGAAGGACTGCTTAAAATTCATGCGGTGCCCTCCTCTCGTAGCTTTCTTACCGAAACATCACTTGCGAATCGGTCTTCCGGTACGCTATGGCCAGAGTCTTCTACTATTTTTCCATCCGAGACACGGATAATCCGTTTTGCTTTTTCGGCAACCCCCATGTCATGGGTAATCAATACAATGGTGTTTCCTTCCTCATTGAGTTTCTGAAGAAACTCTAGTACTTCTTTCCCTGTTTTAGAATCCAGTGCTCCTGTTGGCTCATCCGCCAAAATGATGGACGGATTTCCCGCAAGAGCTCTTGCGATGGAAACTCTCTGCTGCTGACCTCCAGAAAGCTGAGAAGGCATGTTGTGCAATTTTGTCTCTATTCCTACTTTTTTTAACGCCTCTACTGCAGCTTCATACCTTTCTTTTTCTGGTATCCCCTTATAGATCAGCGGCAATTCGACGTTTTCCAATACGTTGAGCTTGGGAATCAAATTGTACTGCTGGAATATGAATCCCAACGTTTTATTTCTAATATCCGCTTGCTCATCGTCCCCCATTTTACTAACGTCTTGTCCTTTGAGAAAATACCGTCCGCTTGTGGGCACATCCAAACATCCAATGATGTTCATACACGTCGACTTTCCTGACCCGGACTGACCGATAATCGCAGCCATTTCATTTTCTCTGATTTCTAAAGAAATACCATCTAGTGCCCGAACTTCGCTATCCCCCATTACGTATATTTTATAAATATCTTCTAATCGTATCATGGTATCCACCTACATCCCTGGTCCGCCGCCACCAGAAGGAGGTCCACTCATGCCACCGCCTCCCATGTCACCACCGCCGCCACCAGGCATCATTTGATCCTGACTTTGAGAAGTCTCGCTTTCCCCACTGCTGGCTACCACAGGAACCAGTACAACATCCCCTTCTGAAAGACCACTTGTTACTTCGATATAGGATTCATCATTTAACCCGATTTCAATGCGCACGTAGCTCGAACCGCTTGGAGCACCACTTTGTTCCATGCCGTCAGTCGCTTCTGCACCCTTGACGAGAACTGTATTTCCCCTGTTGACAGCTGCCACTGGCACTTGCAATACATCCTTTACCGAATCTACAATGATACTGGCATTCACATTCATACCTGGCCATAAGTCTTCCGAATCATTGATGACAATTTTTACTGGGTAAGAAGTAACTCCATCTGACGTGGTTCCTAATATTCCAATATTATCTACATATCCAGTGAAAGTTTGGTTACTCAAAGCATCTGCTGTAATTGTTACTTCTTGGCCTTCATCTAGCTGAGCAATGTCAAGTTCGTCGACATTGATGGTTACTGTCATGGCTGACATGTCTGCAATGACACATAGTGTTTGAGATCCCGAGTTTGAAGAGTCCAAGGTATCTCCTGCTTTGATATCTTTTTCAATGACCGTTCCAGAAATAGGCGCTGTTACACTGTATTCATCTAGCTGCTCTTGGGAGCTTTGATAGGATAATTCTGATTCACGAAGTGATAATTGGCTGGTTAATAAGTCGTCAGAAGCAGAATCATTTGACAAGGTTGCAATGACATCTCCCTTGCTCAGATATTCGCCTTCAGAAGCAACTACCTTTGTCACTAAGCCTGAATTCTTTGCAAGAACTACTTTTTCTGTTTTTGCATCTAGGGTTCCGCTGCTATAACAGTCAATTCCATTGGATGTAACAGAAACATAGATTCCGCTTTCTAGTGCTCCCGGATTTTCGATCTGCACTTCTACATCTGTCACTTCGATGTATCCGTCCAGCATTCTTTTCGTACTGTAAATTTTCGTAATCTTACCATTCAATTGTTCGAAGGTATTTGCCACAGTTACTGTAGCAGAAGCTCCCACAGAAAGGCGATTCACATCGTCAGTACTAAATGGCACCTTTGCAATTAACGTTGTGTCATCTACCATTGTGGCTACCTGAGAACCGCTTGAGATATTGTCTCCCTTTTCCACTGAAAGTGCTGTGATTTTGCCGGAAATCGGTGCGGTAATCGTCAAGCCATTATAGGCATCCACACTATCTTGGTAAGACATCATTGTTTTTTCATAACTGATGTTTGCTTTTTCTAACGTCTTTTCCATATCAGAAGAGTCAATCTGATATAGAAGTGCCCCTTTTGAAACGGTGTCGCCTTCTTCAAAAGTATCTTCTAATACATCGCCTTCCACTAAGGAAATAACCGTGTACTGATCCAGAGGCTCAACCGTCCCATCCCCTGTAATCGCTAGAGTCAAATCTCCTTTATTCACCGTATATTCCGTGTAGGTCAAGGTGTCTTCTTCCCCTTTGAAATAGCCGCTGGCTACGGTTCCGACACCGAGTATCATGACGAGAAAAAAAGAGGTATATGTAATTCTCTTCTTTTTTAGGCTCATCTTGGTCAATTTCTTCGCCACAGGAATTCTTTCCAAAATGCTGGTCATTGCAGCGGCGGCGGCAGAGGTTTCCAATATCACTGCCAGCTTCTCAAACGTAGCTTTTGCAATCCTCTTTTCTTTATTCTCTTTGAACTTCAATTTCTTTACCTCACTTTCCCAAGCACATGAAACCAGTAAATGTTGCTTTCCAATTAGCTAATGCACTTATTTCCATGTAACACCATTTATCTTATCGAGATATTGTGTTGTTTCTGTGAAAAGTATGTGGGTATAACCTAAATTTCATTGTTTACCAATAAAACACACCTCCTTCACAAAGACAACATAAACTATGGCTATAATTACCGAATGAATAGCTTGCGAAGCACAGATGTTCGAATCACGTTTCGTAAAGAATTTTCAACGTCGAAAGGAGTATATGAGATGAAAAAAACAAAAGTTGCAGCCCTGTTATTGGTCGGTGCATTAGCAGCGGCTGGATTGTCTGGATGTGGAAGTACTGAAACAACAATGGAGGATACAACAGTGCAGACGAAAACCGAAGCGCCAGAACAAATGCAACAAAAAGCTATGGCTAAAGTTGTTTCCCTTGATGGAGATACATTAACGGTAGTACTTGGAACAATGCCTGAAGGTGGCGTAGATGGAAATGAAAATAGAAATGGCACGCCATCTGATCAAGTAGATTCATCAACAGATGGTTCCAGTTCACAAACTGGCGAAGCACAAAATGGCGGGACACCTCCAAGCGGAGATCAGAATGGCGGAACACCTCCAAGCGATGGGCAAAAGGGTGGTCCACAGGGAGATGGACAGCAGGGGGGTACTCCTCCAACAAGTGAAGACGGAACAATGGGAGAAGGTGGACATCAAGGTGGCGGTCAGATTATATTTGGGACCGATGAGGTTACTTATACATTATCAGCCAGTGTAATAGTAACATCTGGTCAAGGCGATAACGAAACTGAAATTGACCTTTCAGAAATTGCCACAGATGATATCATTGTGTTTACAACTTCAACAGATTCTGACGGACATGAAGTAATCGATACAATCCGCATCATGGAATAAAAAGCAAGATGCAAGTTGGAAAAATGTAATAGACGATATGACGTCAAAAGATCAAGGATAAGAGATTAAATATACAAAAGCCACGACTTGATGAAACCGTGTTAAAACGGTTTCACCAAACTCGTGGCTTTTCAACCCATTACGGTTTTATTCGTTGAGATAATACCTTGTGACCTCAAACCCAGTGTTACTTCCCATTGTTTTCTGCTCTGCGAAACCAGCGTTGCTAAAGTAGCTCTGCGTAAATCGTATGGACCATGTACTGAACAAAAAGACTGCAATTAAAATAAAAAACAGCATTTTGATCTTTCTTTTTCTGGACTTCAATTTTATCCCCCCCTGAAGGAAAAGTTTTATTAATATTTCCCGTTAAAAGGGGTTTTATGCATTGGATGATAAAAAATAATAGAAATAACGAAAGGTGATATTTACTGTATGATAAAAATGAAAACGCCACCTTTTGTGGACGAATCCATCCTGCGGCGGCGTGTCAATCAATATCTTCTGCAGTTGTTTATCCTAGCTCTTACTTGAAATCTTCTTGCATAATCATATCTTTCAATTTATCAATATGATTAAACGCTTCAAACCTTGCATTCGCACCATTTCCGTGCTTTATTTCTTCATATATTCTTTTATGTTCCGGCAACATTTCTTCTGCCCTTTTAAAATCTTTATAGTAGATATAGCGGAATCTGAGCACCAATTCTTGCAATTGTTCAACCATATGAATCAGATGATTGTTTCTACTGGATTCTACGATCATGTGGTGAAACTTTGTATCATATTCAATCATATCAGCCATATTTCCTTCTGCTACGGCTCGCTTGAACTGTTCGCTTGCGTCTTCTAGTGCTTTCATCTCTTGTTCGGTCATCCGCTCTGCTGCATAATAGGCGGCAAGACCCTCCAAGTTTGCTCTAACTTCCAATATATCTTCCATGTCTTTGATGGAAACTTCTGAAGCGTATGCTCCTTTTCTTGGCTCAATTACTACCAAGCCTTCTTTTTCTAGCTTTCGAATTGCTTCTCTGATTGGAGTCCGGCTAACCCCCATGTCTTCCGCAAGTTCGATTTCCATCATTCTTGTCCCAGGCTTGATTTTTCCTGTTAAAATCAGGTTTCTTAACTCTTCATAAACAATTTCCCGCAATGGTCTATGACTTTGAATGTCGAAATTCAGCATATAAGTACCTCTTTTATTCAATCTATAAAGTTTTTACGAGAAAGGTTTCCTTATTCAGTTTTTTTAATTTGGAATAAGCATCTATCCCTTTTCTTCTATTAGTATACAATCCAAAAACAGTTGGGCCGCTGCCACTCATCAGCGCTTTGTATGCCCTTCCTTCCTGAGCCATCTTGTTCTTTGTATACATAATCATAGGATACTCTGTTAGACTAAAATTTTCAAGTACATTCATCATATTTTTTGAAATTTTATAGAAGTTACCTTCCCTTAATCCTGCTACCAATTCTGCCGTATCGGGTCTATCTGTAATCTCCTCTAAACGAATCCCTTGATATACCTGTGCAGTAGAAACGCCAATGGGTGGTTTTGACAATAAAACCCATGATTTCAATGGTTTCACTAGTTCAAGATTTTCTCCAATCCCAGAAGCAAGTGCGCAGGTCCCTGCCAATGAATCATCAGAAAGCCCCAAATCCTTATTTAAAGCAGCCTGACCCGTAATGCAAAACGGAACGTCTGCTCCCAGCTTCGTCCCTATACCATGGAGTGCTTCAACAGTTAGGTTCAGTTCCCATAAATAATTCAATCCATGGAGCACAGCCGCTCCATTTGAGCTTCCTCCCGCCAATCCTGCCGCCACAGGAATTCTTTTTTCAATTTCTATTTTTATCTCACCTTTTTTGTCTTTTCCATAGCGTTGCATCATTTCTTGTGCCGCTTTATACGCCAAATTCTTTTCATCTGTCGGTAGAAACGGAAGGTTCGTTGATAGGTGAATGGAAATCGGTTCATCATTTTCCTTCCATATGATTCGTACAGAATCAAAAAGATCAACTTGCTCCATTACCATCAGCACTTCGTGATACCCATCTGGTCTCTTCCCTAGAATATCGATAGATAGATTGATTTTTGCATACGCCTTTATCTCAATTTGACTCACACTATATCCCCCCCAAATTTGAAAATCCGACTTCATTCCAAAAACAGAAGCGGGCAGAAAATCCGCCCGCTGATCAATACCTATTTGTTGCAACAATTGTCACACGTTATTTTCCTGCTTTTTTATTTTTACTCTTACCCGTTGCATTTTTAGGTCTTGTGGTACCTGCTGCCGCACGCTCAGCCGCTTTTGCCTGTTCTTCTTCTGCTTTTGCTTTTCGCCCTGTCACATAGCTGCTACCTGCCGAAGCAATGGTCTTTGCTTTTGAGACACGCTTGTTGCCATTGTCTGGCACGTCTATTGTATTATCTTCCGCTTTTTCTGCATCTTGTACTTTCGCATGTTTTCCCGCTTTCGCTTTTGCTTTTGCCTTTTCTTTTTCTGTTTTTGCAACGATATCTTCAACAGACTTCCCTGTCTCTTTTGCCATCTTATATGGATTCACTTTCACTCTATCTTCTGCACGCTCTTCCTCTTCTTGTTTTTTATGAGCATGACGAGTAGATAAAGTCGTCATAACCATCATACCAATAACCATAACACCCATCATAATCATATTAATGTTGTTATCCGTTTTTGTACTTCTAGTTTTTAGATCAATGGTCTTATCTTCTCCAAGTGTATCTCCATTTGCATTTTTCAAATCGCCTGAGATAAAAAGCTGATATTCCGTGTCCGGCTGAAGTGTCTCATCGACCAAAACCCAGATTTCATCTGGCTTCTTTTCATCATAAAGTGCTTTTGTAGGAAGTACGGTTCCGTCAGGATCCGTAAATATAAACGCATTTTCGTTGTCCTCCTGCACAGACTTTGCAGAAATATCTTCATTAAAGTACAGCTTTACTAAAAAATTTTCTGGCCTAGATTCACTGCTTCCATCTTCAGGAGAGCTTTTCTCCAACTGAAGTCCTGAAGCAAAACACATAGTGGATGACAGCAAAGTCATCAAAACAACAAGGCTTAATATTATGCCTACTCTTTTCATATTCTAGTTTCCTCCGATTTCTTTTTTCTCAGCTTTTGAAAAAATGCCTTCATAGTTTTTTCACATTCTGGCTGCATGATTCCTGTTTCTATCTCTACATAGTGATTCAATCTTTCATCTTGTAAAATATTCATCAGTGAACCGCATGCCCCTGTTTTTCTGTCTGGCGTGCCGATAAACACTCGCTTCAATCTTGACAGCACAATCGCACCCGCACACATGGAACAAGGTTCTGTGGTCACATACATCTGGCATCCCAAGAGTCTCCACCCACCAAGGGTTAACGCTGCATTGCGTATGGCTATCATCTCTGCATGCATGGTTGGATCTTTTGCGCTTTCAGTTTGATTATGACCTCTTCCCACAATCACACCGTTCAACTCTATCACTGCTCCTACAGGGACTTCACCGATGGAGAGAGCCTGTTCCGCTTCCTTCAATGCTTCCAGCATAAAATCTTCTGGATTCATTTTGTTGCTCCCTTCCAAATAATTCATATGCCTTTCAATGGTATCACACTTCCTTTACTTTTTCAACGAAAATGATTGGTCATTCTTTGAAGTTTGATTGTAGATTAACTGACTATATTTTTACTTATGTAGCAGATGAGATTCATCTGTTTCTCATATCTTTCATAGTTGTAATGATTGAAATTCTTTGGATAAATTGGTAAGATAGAATCAGAGCTTGAAATTTTGAAATTATAGCTTTCTTTTTTGAAGGGGCAGCAAGGTTTGTCTCCATGATATGGAAATTAACAGACCGCTGGATTCAAAAACATTAGGAGGGATTTTATGTGGGTTGATGGAATTTTAGTTATCATCTTACTTGTAACAGTTGCGTATGGGTATCGCAGGGGATTTGTCCATACATTTTTGCATACCATCGGTTGGATATTATCTGTGGTATTAGGGTTCGTTTGGTACCCTCATGTATTAACATTTTTGAAAGAAAAAACAGGTCTTTACGATTTGACTTACAGGAAAATATCTGATCTTGTCACGGCCAGAGCCGACTCTGCCACAGATTCTGCCATGAGTGGTATTCCAGAGGTAATTCGTAGCTTGCTTGACAAAGCGGTAACCTCTGCAACAGATGTGATTGCAAGCTCCATGTCAGAAAACTTAGCAAATCTGCTTTTTCACATCATCGCATTTTTGGTGGTCGCTTTTGCAATAAAAATCGTTTTCTTCATTATCCTCTCATTATTTTCGAAAGAAAAAAACGATGGACTAATCGGAAAATTTGATGGCATACTTGGTCTTGGCGCTGGTGCATTAAAAGGCTTGATTTTGATTTTCATCTTGCTTGCGCTCCTAGTACCAATTACAAGTCTTTCCGGAAATACATTGTTGATGGACCAGTTGGATAATTCCGTCTTAGGAAACTACCTGTATAACAATAATATCATTCTGGCATTGATAAAGGATTTCCTTTAAATGATGAAAAACTCTTTTCTGATGTGTTTTCATAGAAAAAATCAGCTGTCATCATACAATGATTTTAGCTGATTTTATATTCTGAAGCTTCTAAAAATTGAATTGCCGCGGTTTTTGACAGGGGTGGGCTATAAAAAAATCCTTGAATTGCATCACAATGGTATTGGGACAAATAGTCTATTTGTTCCTGTTTTTCAACTCCTTCAGCGATAATGCGAAAACCTAACTGGTGCGCTAATCTAACAATCGCTTCTAGGGTATATTGATTGGTCAAGTTGTTTTCCATATCACAAATAAACGACCTGTCGATTTTAATCACATTAACCGGTAGATTTCTAAGATAACTCAAAGAGGAATACCCCGTTCCAAAATCATCTAGAGCTACCGAAAACCCTATATTACGCAGCTGCTGGATGAGCGCTTGTCCAGTTTCAATAGACTGAAGCATAATCGTTTCGGTCATCTCAAGGCAAATTGTTTCAGGCTCTATATTCAGCCGTTTTATCACGGCAACGATATCATCAACAAAGTTCTTGTACATCAATTGAACCATTGAGATATTTACTGAAATAGGGATTGGTCTTTTGGATACCTTGGCGGCCTCTTTCGCAAATTTACATGCTTCTTCAAAAACCCAATTTCCAATTTCAATAATTAGGCCGATTTCTTCTGCATTGGTAATAATCTTGTATGGGGAAACGCCTCTGTACTCTGGCTTTTCCCATCGAATCAAAGCTTCAAACCCCATAATTGTATTTGTCAGGGGACAAATATATGGCTGGTAATGGAGCGAGAATTCTTTTTTCAAAAAAGCAGTTTTTAATAGAGATTGAAACTGCATTTTTTCTTTGACAGCAATGCTCATAACCTGCTGAAATACAACGTACTTGTTTTTCCCACTATTTTTTGCTTCATAAAGAGCCAAATCGGCTTTTTTTATCAATTCTTCCTTTGTTCTTCCATCCTTCGGGGATTCTGCTATGCCAATACTCGTAGTCAAGTAAAATTGGTTATCGTTAATTACAATTCTATCTTTCAAGCAATCCAGTATCCACTCCAACCAATTTTCCATTGGGAAACAATTTGCTAAAACGAGAATGAGAAATTCATCGCCGCCAAACCGACCTGCCTGAAAAAGTATTTCGTCGTCTGGACATTCTTCTGCGAAGAATTCTCGTTCCAGCTGCACCAATCTTTGCCCCGTCTCATATATGATTTGATCCCCTAAATCGTGACCAAAAGTGTCATTTATATTTTTAAAATTATCGATGTCTAAAAACAGAACATAAAATGGTTTTTTTAGAGAAGTATCTTCAAGCAACTCGTCGAGTTTTTCCATAATTCCAAGTCTGTTATTCATACCTGTCAACCCATCAATATGAAGCATGTCGTTGATTTGTTTCTTTTGTTTTGTAATTTCTTCAAAAGCAGAAGTCAATTCTAAATTTGCACGTACTAGCTGATTGTTTGATTCTAATACGCCTTCATTCAAAGTGGTCAGCTCATCATTGGCTTCCTCCAACTCGGCTTGCTTCAACATGATTGCCTCTTCTGCCTTTTTACGCTTTCCAATATTTCTAAATAACGTAATGATAATCATCATCTGGAGAATCAAGCCCAAAATCACCCCTACGATAACCCCGAAGTATCGCTGTAGCGCGTTCTCCTCTCGATTGACAAATTGCGTATAAGGCGGGAGCTTTCCTTCATCCAGATTATACTCATTGAATACTTTATAATCAATGAGATATGGGTTTGGACTGTCATAAAGAACAGGAATAGTTGCTGGGGTTTTCCCAGAAAAAATCCGATTTACCATAAGCCCAGCTTGTTTGCCCTGTTCATAATGCGAAATAACTCTTCCCCCAAGCATTCCATTTCCAACACCATGATAATACGGGTGATAAAGAGGTTGGTGCAAATGCTCTAGCATCAATTCCAAACTGTCTAAAAAATTCATAACCGTTCCCTGTTTATCTACATAAGCAGATAAGCACAATACCAAATCTTGATTGGTCAGTTCCTCTAAATGATTCGAAAACTCTTGAAATGTCATGTCAGATAAATCTAAATCTGTAAAAGTCAAATCAGGAAATTGTTCTGAAGCTTTATAGTAGGAAGCTAGGTCAGCTTGACCAGAAGATGTGCTATCTACTAACGCCACCACACGTTTTGCTTTTTGATTTAAAGCATACGCAAGTCCAACAGTGTCTCCGATGGAAGCCGACTCAACAACACCAGTCACCAATGGGTCTTCACTATACTGTTTTGCATGCTCAATGTTATTGACCCCCATAAATACAATTGGCGTATTTGGAAATAGCTCCTCTTTTTTAGACATGACAAAGTTGATTCCATCATCATCCGACACAATCACAACATCGTATGGCTCAACACCAGTCAGTTTATATTTCAAGTTTTTATAAAATCGATCCTTGTTCTCTTGGTCTGGGAACCGCTTTGTATCCATAAATTCTATATCAATCACATTTCTACCATTATCCAGTTCAGACTTAATTCCATCAATCTGTAAAAAGAATGTAGGAAAGGAAGGGGAATAAGAGCTGATAAACAAAATCCTCTTTCCCGTTTCACTTTCCGAATAAGAAATCGACATACCCCAAGTCATAACAGCTACACAAAATGCCAATAGAGACAATCCGATTCGTCGTATTTTGTTACAATCAATGATTCCATCAAAAAACATCTTAGGTCCTTTCGTCAGTTAAAAAAGCTAAGAAAGTAAAATATCAAACCATACTAGCAGCTTGCCTAAGTGATATATGATTACCCATTCTAAGGTAAAAACAATCAAAGGAATCAAGGAATCAAAATTTTGGATCGCGGAATATAATCAAAGGAGATTGATATCCAAAAAAGAATATTTCGTGACTAGTCATTCCATCAAAATATCCATTTCTTTTGTTAGAAACAAATCAAAAATGGGTGGCGAATACGTGGAATATAATTGGTGGAAATGCTTGAAAGAAGAGAGTCCTTATGTTAGAATTACTACTGCAGTCAAAAATTACAAACAAGTATACTGCATGTTACTCGGCTTCCCAAACCGCGAAGCATACAAATAAACTTCATATGCTCCCGTAGCTCAGGGGATAGAGCGTCGGTTTCCTAAACCGTGCGTCGGATGTTCGAATCATCTCGGGAGTGCCAAAAGAAACCCTGTAACTTTAAGGATTGCAGGGTTTTTCATTTTCTTTATTCAATTGTGATTTTTCCGTTTTGGTCGTTGTTTGGTCGTTATGACTATGAAAAGGTGATAGCATTCAAGATTTACACTATTTACATCAAGCCAATATGCACTTATTGAGGTGATACAAAAACACTAATACGCATTTTTTCATCGCTTAATCTTTCCAAGTCAGTAATAAGACCAATCGGGTTTTGTATGTAGGCGTCTTTATCGTAAACAAAGCATATTAAATGATTTCCCCTTTGAACTTGTTTATATCTTTCAAAATCAACTATTAGCTGTTCACCAACTTCTTTATCATGCAAATTCTTATTCGTCATCTTGGTCTCAATTATTATATTGAATTCAGGGAGTAAAAAATCAACCCTTGAATTTCCACCCGCATAACTTGGAACATAGTCTTCAGGTCGAATATCATTTATAAATAATTTTAAAATTGAATACATTGCATTTTGAAGATCATGCTCATCATTAATTTTTATAGTCTCACGGTCACCATACCTTCGCCTAATATTAATATCAAACTTATTGAAGTTCATGCAGATATCCGTAATTAAATGCATGACATCTGTTTTGGGCGGTATAGGAGGAAACTGTTCAAAGGCTTTTAATATGCCAATTAATTCATAATATACATCATTACCATTTCCATTTGCTCTTAAGGCTAATTCTCTGAATCTTTGATTATCAACATCATCTGGAAAGTTTTGATCTAAAAATCTTACCGCCAAGTTTAACCAGTCTACATATTCTTGACCAGAATAATAGTCACCCACGTGTGCACTCCTTACAAGGCAACTTTTTGAAGCTTTTTCCCCTATTTCAATTAACTCATTAATGTCCATAATAAACTCCTCTATTTAGGTATTACTTGCGCCATTCTTTTAAATTACCTCAATATAATTTGCTTTCATAATACTCCAAATTCTGGCAGTATTCAACGATATTGGTTCGACACTCCGGGCATAAGAAAAGAACCACCGTAGGGATGGTTCATCAATCTCCACAAGTCATTTCTCCGTTAACCAAAAAAACATCTTTTGATGTCCTTGCGATGACCTTTGTGCTAACAATATCAATGCTTCCGCCAATTATTCCACCTACGACCGGCACAATTTTTACTAAATTAATGGTTCCTTTCTCACCAAATTTGGTGAGTAAACGAAAACCTACCCTTTGATTGATTTTTGTCAACACTTCACCAGGCAGTTTTTTCAGCGCTGCTATTGTTGCTTTGTTTCCTATTTGAATTCCAGTCTGTTTTAATACATCCGTTACACCACTTCCCAGTAAACATGCATATGCTAAAGTTCTCACTTCATCATCCTTCGGTTCTTGCCCGCCTATCACTGCAATAGTTGAGATCATAAGTAACTGAATATACAGTACACTTGTTAAATTTGCAGGTAGTGTAACAGGCAGTGTAAGCAATCCTCCTAATCCGGTTAGAAAGCCCGACGTTCCACACTTGACCGTTTGCATATTAATGAAATGTTTTACTGCTTCTTCAGGAGTTTTATACTTTTTTAAGTATTCCTCTGCTAGTTCATAGCAGCTTTTCAGTCCTGGTAAACCAGTAAGTGACTTATCGTAAGCATAATCTAGCACCTGCATAATTTTATTCTCTGTTAATTTCCCCATAATTGATTCGCCCCTTACTTATTTTTAACTTCACTCACAGATTACACCAATTATTTCCATGACGCAAGGAATTTTACAGAATACCTATCCGATCAGCTCCACAATCTTCTGATACCACAGTTCCCCATCCACAAGCAGGAGGGCCGCCAGTTCCGTGGAGCTGGTGAAGCCGTTACGCCGGTAAGCAGACAGGCCGGATCCGCGAAGGCCGATAGACAGGTATTCATCGATTCCGATCTGTTGACATTTCTGCCAAGCCCTCCCCTTAAGCTGCAGCCGGATCTGTCTCAGGCCGGCTGTCTGCATAGAATAGATTGACTGTCAATGACGGTGATAAAATGTATTAAAATGGCGGTTAAATAATGTAGTTTTATGGCGAAAAGAAAGTAATTAATGTTACACTCAAGAAAAAGTCTAAAAGGAGTGTAATTGTTATGAAAGGAAAACATTGGATGAATATTAGAAATGACAAAATGAAAGGTTTAAGCTATACCGAAATTGCCAGAAAATATAACATTGATCCTCGGACGGCTAAAAAATATGCAAATTCTGAGACGAAACCAGTTTATCAATTGTCTTCTCCAAAGACTTCTAAATTAGATTCATACAAAAGTCTAATTGACTTATGGCTCGATGAAGCTCCATATAGCGCTGTAAGAATACACGAAAAATTAACAGAACAAGGTTGTGATTGCAAGTATACAGTTGTAAGGGAGTATGTTTCTTCTAAAAAAACTCAACTAGCTGAAAAAGCAACCATTCGCTTTGAAACAATGCCCGGACTTCAAGGGCAAGTGGATTGGGGTTTCTTTGAAAATTACAAAGTCCTTCAAAATGGTGAGTACAAAAAGCTATACTGCTTTTTAATGATTTTAGGTTACTCTAGAGCAAGATATATAGAGTTTGTTACAGATATGACTACCGACACATTAATAAAATGTCATATAAATGCATTCAGATATTATGGTGGATATCCTCAGGAAATTCTTTACGATAATATGAAGCAAGTTGTAATAAAAAGACTTTTAAAGCAAGAAGATAGCGAGCTTAATAAGCAGTTTGAAGACTTTTCTGGATTTTATGGATATAAGCCTATTTTATGTAGGCCATATAGAGGGCAAACAAAAGGAAAAGTTGAGCGTACAGTCTCTTATGTAAGAGATAATTTTATGACAGGAATAAAATACTCATCTCTTGAAGACCTAAACGCTAAAGCAATTATCTGGTGCAACAAGGTAAATTCTAAAGTTCATGGAACAACAAATGAAATTCCATTTGAAAGGCTTCCAAAGGAAAAACTAAAACCTCTAAAAAGAGAATATATAATAGACAAGATAAATCTTCGCAGAGTAGAAAAAGACTGCCTTATCAGCTATGCGGGAAATAAATATTCTGTTCCAGCAGAATACATAGGCATAGATGTGGCAGTCATAGTCCTTGATAATATGCTTGCGGTATATCATAATGGCAAGCAAATATCCTTACATAAATTATCATATAGCAAAAATAATATGGTGGTCAATAAGGAACACTACAAAAAGCTAATATATAGGCAAAGTTTTGATATAGAAAATACGCTTTTGCATAATAATGTTATTGATTTTCCTTCGCCAAAATATAGCCTTAATCAATATGATGATTTAATAGGAGGTGATTTTTAGTGAGTGAAATTGCATATGAAAGAATTAAAAATAACCTTCAAACATTAAATATGAAAAACACACTTAGCATAATAGATAATTACCTCGAACAAGCAATTCACGAAAAAACAAATATTGTAGAAGTGCTGGATCATATTTTAACAGAGGAAGCAAATGCAAAGAAAACAAGAGCCGTGGATAATCAAATCCAAATGTCAGGCTTTCCATTTAAAAAGACTCTTGATACTTTTGACCTTTCGTTTCAGCCGAGCATTGATAAAGAACAAATAATGGAGCTTGCTACCATGAGATTTGTAGAAAACAAAGAAAATGTTGTTTTTCTCGGCACTCCTGGGGTTGGGAAAACTCATTTGGCTGTGGCTCTAGGTATGATTGCAGCACAAAATAGATACTCTACATACTATATAAATTGTCATAACCTGATAAGCCAATTAAATAAGGCTCATTTTGAGAATAGATTGCAAGAGAGATTAAAAACCTTTAGTAAATATAAGGTTCTCATTATTGATGAGATTGGATATCTTCCGATGGATATTCAGGGGGCAAATTTGTTTTTTCAATTGATAACCAAAAGATATGAGAAAAACAGTACAATTTTTACTTCTAATAAAGCTTTTTCATCTTGGAATGAAGTTTTCTCAGATATAACGATAGCTTCTGCCATATTAGATAGGATTCTTCATCATTGCCAAGTTGTAAGCATTAAAGGAGAAAGCTATAGACTCAAAGAGCGGAAGGAGATGATGAAAAGTAAAACGGTAATTAATACATTATTTGAAAAACAAGATTAATTTTTTTGACTAAAAAACTACAAATTTAAAACGCCATTTTCTTACAAAATCAAACCGTCATTGACAGCCAGATAATTCTCCAGATCATCCATGTTGATCAAATACCGGCTCCCTGCTCTCATGGAAGGAACGGCACCACTGATCACTAGCTTGCGGATATAATTCATTGTGATGGCGGTTCCCGGATCAGCTTTTTTAATTTCTTCGTATGCTTCACGCATTAAACGCATTCTTGGTAACATGGCTATGCCTCCTCTTCTTTTACAACAATCGATTCTACTGTCACTCCTAATGCTTTAGCTAAAGCTCCGGCTGTCTGGGGTCTGATTGTCCTCGAGTACCCTTTGGTTATAGTCACTTCGCCAATCCCAGCAAGCTTTGCAAGTTCTCTCTGCCCGATTCCCTTGTTTGCCATTGCAAAATATAGGGCTTCTCTGTTTAATTTCATCTTTCCACCTCCCGAAATTATTCATTTGTATAGTTCTTCTACTATATTATTATACATACGGGCAATTGTCAATTATGAATTTATTCATATGTATAATTATTATTGATTTAATTATTCAAACGTGATAATATCAATTTGAAATGAGGGAGGTAGGAATATGGCAATAGGAAAAAAATTGCAAGAATTATTATCATGTAAAAATATAACAGTAAGTCAACTGGCAAAAAATACAGGTGTTCCAGCATCAACTATTTATGGAATAATTAATAGAAATAATGAAAAAGTTAACCTAGATACACTAAATAAAATCTGTAATGAGCTAGGTGTCAAACTGGAATATTTTACTGAAGAAGGGCAAAACGAAAGTTCTGATGAACTCACTGAATACTTAGATATGCTCCATAAACGGCCAGAAATGAAAATGCTATTTTCAGTAAGCAAGAAAGCAACCAAGGAAGAGGTCGAAAAAGCAGTAAAAATCATTGAAATGTTTAAAGGAAACAATAATTCCGACGGAGACGATATATAGTAATAGTTGTAGTAATATTTATAGTTTAGAAGGAGAAACGAAAATGGTAAATAACGGAACATCTTATTTTGACGGGGGCCTCTTGCAGTTGATTGGTTGGACTTTGCTCGGGATACTAATAACCACGGTCACATTTGGTATCTGTTATCCCTGGGCTCTTTGCATGGTATATGGTTGGAAAATTAACCATACTGTTATTGAAGGAAGGCGCTTACAATTTGACGGAAAGGCCATGCAATTATTTGGCAATTGGATAAAATGGTTGCTTCTTTGCATCGTGACAATCGGTATATACAGCTTTTGGCTTGGAATTGCTCTTGAAAAATGGAAAGTTAAGCATACTTATTTTGCATAAAAAAACAAACGCCCCGGCGGCAACCGGAGCGAATGTTATAAATCGGCTGTAATGGTACAAGCCTCTTCATCACAAGCATTGTACCATTTCGGTCCCAAAATTACAATAGTTCAGGGCATTTTTACGCCCTCATGTAAGACAAGGAGGCTTTTATATGGCTACAATTACAAAACGCGGAGAAACCTATCGAATCCGGGTTTCATGCGGCTATGACATTACCGGTAAGCAGATCATGAGATCCACCACCTGGGATCCGGAACCAGGCATGACGAAAAAGCAAATCGAAAAGGAACTGCAGCGTCAAACTGTACTCTTTGAAGAGAAATGCCGAACCGGTCAATTCCTTGACGGCTCTATCAAGTTTGCTGAGTTTGCGGAACAGTGGATCCATGACCACGCTAAAAAGCAGCTGAAAGCAAAGACTGTGGCCAGATATAAAACCCTGCTCATAAGAATCAATCAGGGCATTGGTCATATCAGACTGGACAAGCTGCAGCCCCATCATATATTAGAATTCTGCAATAATCTGGCCGAAGGCGGGATCCGGGAGGATCTCAAATATAAGGCTGCCTGTGATCTGAGAGCCATGATAAAAGAAAAAGGCCTTACTATGGCCCAATTTGCGGAGGAATCCGGTGTATCAAGGACGATTATATATTCAGCCTGTACCGGCAAGAACATATCCGGAAAGGTAGCTCAGAACTTATCAAATGCCCTGGGTGTCAGAAATGGGTTTCGACCGGCTGACGAAACTAGGAACGCACTTTCTGATCGGACACAGCTGCACTACTTCCGGCTAATTTCATCAATACTATCATCCGCCGTACAGTGGCAAGCTATTCCTTACAACGTATGCTCCAGGGTAAAGGCCCCTTCCGTGAGGCAGAAGGAAGCAAAATTCCTGGATGATGTTCAGGTGGCCAAGCTCTTTGAATATTTAGAGGAGGCTCCTGTTGATTATCGTGTTCTGGTTCATCTGCTTTTATATACTGGCCTGCGCCGCGGTGAGCTCCTGGGCCTGAAATGGACAGACATTGATTTTGATAACTCCCTGCTGCATGTGCGGAGGACGCTTCATTATCTTCCGGAAAGAGGGCTCTTTGAAGATGATCCCAAGACTGACGCTTCCAACCGGGTGATGAAGATCTCTGAGAGCATAATAAAAGGCCTTAAAAGCTATAAGATATGGCAGGAAGAGAAAAAGCTCGGCCTGGGCGATAAATGGCAGGATGGAGGCTATCTATTTACCCGATGGAACGGGGAACCCATGAGGCCGGACACTGTGTCCGATTGGTTCAGAAAGTTCGTCAAGAAGACCGATCTGCCTCCGGTATCGCTGCACAGTCTCCGGCACACTAGCGCAACACTGCAGATAATGAACGGAATCCCGGTCAGAACAGTTGCGGCCAGGCTTGGCCACTCTAAGACTTCCACAACGTCTAATATATACAGCCATGCAATACAATCCCTTGATGCGAAGGCGGCGGAGGTGTTGGATGATATCTTGGCTCCTGTAGATCCGGGGACTAGAAAGGTAAGAAATCTATGAAAGAAAATGCAATACTGATACGATATCATTCAAATAAATGTGATGATAAACTATTATTTGAATGTGACGAGGAATTAAACAAGCAAGGCATTCGCTTATGCAAGTTAGATTTAAAAGATACAATATTACATGCTGCACTGGATTTTATTGATCTGGACTTTATCGCAATCAACTATTTAATAATTCAAAATTATATGATTAACGGCTCCTATGACCTATTTAAATACACCATGTTAAAACTATGGTCATCAATAAGGCCTCACGATATAAAAGATGTGCCTTTTACGTTACGTATAAATGGCATACCAACAATTAACGGTCCTGAAAATATTTCATGTAAAGTTTGCGGGCCGATCTCCGAGGACCAAAAAAATAATATTATAAATAAATCGTTTGAACTGGCAAAAAGTATTTCAGATAATAATGTGAAATTACTCGAGAGAAGCGCTTTTTATAATGCATTTGATGCACATATTTTTAATATTGATCCGATATCACTTGATGAGTCTGAAATAGATATTGAAGCAGAAGTAAGAAAGAGAACTAAAGAATAGTTTATATTGTATTGAGTTGAGGTGAAAAACATGAAAATTGTCAGAGATTTGTCAGAAGATGGTAATTTAAATACTTCTCTTTATAATCTATTGAGTAATTTCGGTGAAAGCAGCCAGCTATTATATTATTCAGAACACAAACTTAGACATCCACTGGCTATATATAACAGAGGGGCCTCTCAATTTTTGAATGATTATAAAAGGTTGATAGACTTCATCATTTACGACTATTCAAACTTTGATGAATTCAATACAAGATCCTTTGCCCGTTATGGACTATTAAGAGCTATATTTGGTAGTTTTGCTTCATTTATAGATGATACATATTCTATTTTCAAATGTTTCTATGCCACAGATGAATCGTCATATAGAGGCAAATATAACTCACGATGGTTTGAAAAGGCAAACCCAAAATTGTATGAGAGGTATGATACATATAAAAGAAATATCGATACCTTATCAACTTTTTCTGAAATAAACAACGAGCTCAAACATGCTAATGGTCGAATGTCGACTTTAATTATAAATGCCAATTATCGTGGCAAGTCCATTGGTTTCTTTGTTGAAGGCTTGGATGATAATGGTCAAATTATACCGAATATCAAGTTTCATAAGAGCTATAGGAATATGCGAACAGCATTTAGCCTTACTTGGTTTTTATATGAAATCCTGGCTGACTTTTATTTTGTATGCGATTCTGTAACAAAAATTATAGAACAAATTATAACCGATAAGGGAATAGTTTTTCAGTCCACTTCGATTACTGATGACACCTTTTCTGAAAGTCTTAAGGACATAGTCCTTTCACTAGAATCGGCTTGTACGAGTTTTCTCTATTATGACGAGTATGAAACAAGACCAATGACTCAAATTACATTGTTAAATAATATTCTGACCATTCAAAAGCCTGCCACTAAAACTTTCATGAAAAGGTTCATTGATCTGAATACAGTTCCATGTCAAATCACCCTAGGTGCTTCTGGAGATGGCATGTCCAAATCATACGGGATGGTTTATTATGAGATATCTGTATAGCGTAAACTTTGGTCGTTATTTGGTCGTTATTCATGCAAAAAAGCAACTAAAACCACCACTTCAAGAAAAATCTATTGAGTACAAATCATTGAAATTTCAACGATATTAAAATCTATCAAAATACAAAAAATCTTAAAATCTAAATTCCTAAACCGTGCGTCGGATGTTCGAATCATCTCGGGAGTGCCAAAAGAAACCCTGCAATTTTAATTGTTGCAGGGTTTTTGATTTTCTTCATGTTATTAATTTTCTGTTGTTTTCGCCTGTTTTGTCGCCACTTTGTCGCCATCTTCATTTTTTTCACGATTAATCTCTAATCCGATAAACTCCAGCTTCTTAATTTTCTTTTTCCGTTTATCTACATATATCTCTTCTCCTTGTAGATTTAGAACCCTTTAATCCGCCTTGCATATTCCGGTTCGGCGGAGCCGCAGTTCCGGAGATTTGGAAGCCGCCAGTCCGGAACAGGAAACCACTGCTACAGAACCTTACTCACTTAAGCTCTTATCCAATCCATACAATTCACGCATTGAAATGTCTTGCGAAGGATCAATACTTTCAATATTGATTTTGTATGTATCATGGACAATTCGGTCAAGAAATGTCTGCTCAGGCGTTTTTATTTGGCAATTCTTAATGATGGCTTCGATTGCTCTTTGAGTATTTCACGATATACTTTACGGGTTACATTTTCAACAAGCTTTTCGTGGTATTCGTCCCATCCACCATTTGCCTTTACGTAAGCTAGCTGTGCGGCACCACCATATAAAAATCGGGTTCCATTAAAAAACTTCAAAGTCGATTTTTTCATGAATTTCATCTCCTTTCTTTGATTCTAATAAAACAATATCATTGAAAGGGATGCTAGTCACGGAATGGTTTTTTGAAAAGACGCTAATTATTGAAGGTATCACTGAGGACTATCTTGTATATTTTGTCGAATACTTCATGGATTACGGATGTTGCAAATTTACGATAAAGACTCAGAGAACTTTTATGGTTGTATATAAGTAATGCTGCTAAATGAAATTTGTAGATATCTTTCTGAGTCTTGTTTTTTGAATTATAGATTGCCAGACTGCTTGTTTCTCGATAATAGCCGCGACTAATTTTTTCTCGAAGAAACATATATTCAGATTAATTTTCAAAATGGCTAATGTTTGCATTGCGCCATCCGTATTTAGAAAAGATATCTATCATTTCTTTTGTATTGTCTAGTTTTTCCGCAAAATTTGACATGCTACATCCTTCAGTTACAATATCTTCGATACTATCAATAGTATAAGTCGTGGACTTTGAAACTCGATAAGATCTTGGAGCTTCGCAAAATAAATCTTGTTCATTTTTTTGCTCTTCTTCAAGCATACTAATGATATTAACGTATTCACTAAATTCGTTTCGCAATGTTAGAAAGCATGAGAATATATGGGAAGCGTCTTCGATACTTATGGCACATTTAGATTGAATTAGCTCGTGTAATATCCTATTGTTTTCACTAACTATATATGAACCAATATATTCAATCAGATCGCTTTTGTTATGTTCAGGTATACCAATTGTAAATACCCAGTAAGTGATTAGCTGTAGAGGCACATCACTTGTAAAATCAGCTGCTAAATATTTCTTAGCTTACCTTCAACACTTGGGTTTATGTTATTAACGTTTGTTTTGTTAAGCTGAGATATAACTTTTTCACCAATGACGTTCTTGCAATCAAACAAATGGGTAAGATATTTTCCGATGTCTTCCTTTTGGAATTTTGATAAAGGCAAATATGTTAAAATATGAGCAGATGAAGAATTATCAAAAAAATCGAGACCTTCTATGTTGTTAAAGTATTTCAGTAATTGAATTGTCTGTTTGATGTAGCTTTCTTTTATGCTCTCATAATCGATATAAGAAGTAGAATATCCTGAATCTTTTAAGTATTGACATACATAAGAGTTTACATCAAAGTCTTTCCTATTCATTAAAAACGCCTCCTTGCAGAATGCCGTTTATAATAGAAAATACCGCATCACAAGTCTCCTCAAAACTGATATCCTTGGCATAATCAAATCCCTTCTGGTAATTAGCCCAGAAATTTTGCATGCCAGAGTTATTTCGGATATCGGCAATAATGCTCTCGTATCGTCCAAGAACAGATAAGCTGCCGCGCTTCTTTGCTGTTTCTTCTAATGCGGCTTTCAGGATTTCCGGATCACATTCTGATCCACGGAGGGTGTAGAGAATGTAGACGTCATAAAAGTCTCTTGGTCGGGTATTGGCGATATTTCGTGACAACACCGTTTCAAGCTTTTCGCCCAGTATGGTCTCAAGATTATAGGCCATAATTGAGATAGATCGTTCATCGAACAATAACCGGAAAGTATATTCAATTTCGCGGGGCGTAATCTTATCACCGGTGGTTACATCAACCGTCATTGGAACTTTCAATGGGGAATAGCTGGCGGTCAAACTGACACGAATACCGGGATAATCATCTGTTTCGCGGATATCGGTTGTTCGATTGAGTGAAAAGGTCACGTCATCCTCGACTTCAATCTTACAAATGTCTTCAAAAATGCTTCTGATGGCGTCATGGGTGAGTTCAAAGCCTTTGATGGTTGTATCGAGATCCATTGTGGATCTGGTATCAAGGCCAACGATGGCGGCAATCAGAAAACCACCCTTCAGGATAAAGTTCTCTTTGTATTTCGAAAGCGATACCCGTTCCAGTAACCGTTCCATCATATAGTTTTGCATGACAAGCTGCGCGGAAAGATTCTTCTCAGCAGCCATTTTCTTTATATAAGCCTTTAATTGCATGGGATTGTTTGTAATCATAAAAGCACCTCCATATACATCAAAACCTTTGGTTTCACACGAAATTGATCGGCATAACTCATGAGTTTGGCTATGTCTTTTTCCTTTGAGCTGGTATAGGTCTTCATTGCTTGATTGATTACTTGGATATCGGCTCTATGACGGGCTTTAACAATGTCGCACAGGGTACGTTCAATATCGTAAACTTTGATCGGATTGCCGGCAGGAGACGACATCTCGATAATGCCTAATTCATATGTTTCTTCCGTAGAAAGCTTAGCAATGATGCCCTGTTTTTTTGCACTGCCAGTGTTGTATCCGAAAGGGAAGGACATCGTGTATCGGACGGGTGTACGGTCTGTCATGCCATGAAGATATAAGGCAGTCTCGTGGGAAAAAATGCCTTTTGAAAAACGATATTGCATAAAGAACATCTCATCTTCCCAAACTTCCGGAAGCGCGTATATGCCTCGCCCGACCCTGTAAATGATGTCGGAATCAACCATGGCACTGAGGCAACGTCTTGGGATTCCGGCTTCAGTTACTTGTGTAGTCGTCACAATGCCTTTATTGATTTTTAAAATTTGTTGAATAGCAGCTTCATTATCGGTCATTTCAGATCACCCTCTTTGTACATCTATGCTACAAATATTATCACAACACAGCATGAATGTACAGATAACTTGAAATTATTACCTTTCGGGTGACTTTGAATTTCTTTCGCTGATAACGGAAGCTTCATTAGTTTGCAAAGTCTGCAATTCAACACCTTGTAATTGGTGAAGCAAATTTCTTTAACCCCTCACGCTGCAAATGCAAGGCGTAGACGCGAATGCCGCCGTCCCTGTCTCTGAACGTAATGATTCCCCAAACCCATCAGCAAATAAGCTTTAGGATTCATGTGTAGCCATCAATTTACACGATCCAAGATAAAACTTACGATCTTATCTTTATCATTATCCAATTCACCTTCAATAACCATACCCAAAATCAAATTCAAGATCTCACCAATCTTCTTTCCCTCTTCATATCCAAGCTCAATCAGATCCTTACCGTCAACGCATAGTTCCTTGAGTGAGAAGCACTGTTTTTCAGACAGGATTCTTTCAGCCATTGAACGAACCGCATCAACGTCTTCAGACGCATCAACCAAATCAGGATTTTGTGCCAGCTTATCAGCTCGTTTGAGTTCAAGCAAATCAAAGAACACTTCCGGCGATAGTCTGTTGAGCCAACGCTTCACACCCTTATCAGACTCTAGAATACGAGAGTCATGATATTGAATCAGTGTCAATACTCTCTCTTTGGTAAAGTTGTCAAATTTCAAACGAGTTAGGATATTATTCGCAATCCAAACACTTTCCTCTGCGTGACCATAAAAATGCCCTATTCCCTCCTCGTCAATTGTAAAAGTAATTGGCTTTCCGATGTCATGAAGTAATGCTGCAAGCTTAAAATATGGCTTATTCTCAATGGATTGCGTTACCATAATGCTATGTAAATAAACATCATAAATATGGTATTTTGATTGCTGCTCAAAACCCACCATTGACAGTAGTTCAGGAATAACAGCTCCATAAACTTCGTAAAATTCAGTCATAACTCGGCTCATATTGATTCCCGACAATGTTTTTATCAGTTCTACGGCAATCCGCTCAGCTGAAATGTTGTTCAGTAGTTCTCTCAAAGCCAGCATTGCTTTTGCTGTTTCTGCTTCAATCTCAAAACCATAAACAGACGCAAAGCGCAAGCCTCTTAAAATCCTGAGGCTGTCCTCTCGAAAGCGCTTGTCCGGCTCCCCTACCGCTTTGATCACTCTTCTTTGGATATCCTCTACTCCACCAAAATAGTCTACAAATCCAGTCTCAGGATTGTATGCAATGGCATTCATCGTAAAGTCACGGCGCGCCAGGTCTTCTTTCAGACTTTTAATGAACTTAACCTGATCCGGCCTTCTGTTGTCTGAGTAGTTGCCGTCTTCTCTATATGTAGTGATTTCTAGAGGAACGGAATGAATGATAACCGTCACCGTTCCATGTTTTAATCCAGTTTCTATTACTTTATATTCTTGAAATGTTGTAAGCATCTGAGACGGTTCCGCATCAGTAGTAATATCAAAGTCTTTCTGTTCAATATCAAGAATACTGTCGCGTACACAGCCCCCAACAAGATATGCTTCGAAGCCGCTCGTTTCAAGCAGCTTCAAAGCAATCTCGACTTCCTTTGGCAATTTCATTTATTCCAACTCCAATGCTTCTAAAAATATTTTATTTAGCCTTTCGAACCCTTGCTCTTCGCTAGAAGGAAGGTCATCAATGAGCTGTTTCAGTTTCAGCAGATTCTCTTCTATATAGCAATTCAGCTTATCGATCTTAGGTATTTGGCCGATTTCAGGCAGCGCCATTTTCATGTCCAGCAATTCAGATATAGCCGGTTTAAGATCATCCTCCAGTACGCTATCCATCAAATCTGTAAATAGCATGGGTGGAGGAGTATTCTCCTTTAGAATCCATTTGCAAGCAAGCATTGGTCTTATCACATAGAAATACTTTTTCGCCCTGACAAAATCACCCTTCAAATATTCCCGGTAATTGTTTGCCGCAGTATTCAGGTAATGGTAAAGCCCAGCCTTTGCCTTGAAGTAATCATTGATCAATTTTCGGAAATCCTCGAAGAACGGCGTTGTTTTATAAACAACCGAGGAGTTGCTCCATTCAAAAAGTGTAGGATTCGAAGTATGTAAGAGTCGCAAAGCCTTTTGAAAATCCCATCCGTTGATATCCAGAACATCATTGATCGGTAATTCTATTACGTCGCGGGTTCTTTCCAGCTTCAAGTAAAATTCCTTTTCCCGCAGGTAGATAAAACGCACATCATAATCACTGTCAGGTGAAGCGAAGCCCCATGCTCTGCTACCGGATTCCGCAGCATAAAGTATTTTCACTCTTTCCTCTTTTTCTATTTGCTCTAATTTCTTAGTTATCTCTTTCAGCATAATCATTCACCTGCCTTAAAATTGTAGATCGGCTTGATCATCTTCACAATATCCGCTGTAGGGCCGATGTTGTCCACGATATCACTCATATCCTTATATGCCATTGGACATTCATCAAGGGTGTCCTTGCTCACGGAAGTTGTATAGATGTCCTTCATCTGCTTTTTAAACTCAGATACGGTAAAGGTATTGCGGGCCTGTGTGCGGCTCATCAATCTACCCGCGCCATGTGGCGCCGAGCAGTTCCAATCTTCATTCCCTTTCCCGATGCAAACAAGGCTTCCGTCCCGCATATTGATAGGAATCAACAGTTTTTCACCCAATTTTGCCGAAACCGCACCTTTCCGTAAAATCCTCGCATCCGTATCGATGTAGTTATGTATCGTTGTAAATTGGTCTGTGACTTTTAGTTTCATACCTTTTATGATTTCATCCACCATCGCCTTACGGTTGAGTTCTGCAAACCGCTGTACGATCCGCATATCGTGGATATAATCTTCAAAGAGATCTTCCTCGACGTAAGCCAAAGCATGTGGTATCCCTGTTAGAACTTGGTTCTTTAGCTCTTTGATTGCTGACTGAATTTTCTTCTCTCGTCCCTGCGCTTTGTATCCTGAGATGAGGTCATCCACCGATGCCTGGTCGTTCTTGTTTAGGCGCTGATAACCCAGTTCCTGATAGAGAGTTGCGACTTCCTTTCCGAGATGACGGCTACCGGAATGAACAACGAGGAATAAGTTTCCTTCCTCATCTTTGTCCGCTTCGATGAAATGATTTCCTCCGCCAAGAGTTCCAATGCTTCTTGTTGCTCTGTTAATATTCACTTGATCACTACATCGTAATTGCCCTAAATCGATTTCTTCATTGTATTTATGAAAAGTATCCCTGATATTCATTCCTGATGGTATTTTTTCATAAATCATCTTGTCCAGCTTTTCTAGTTCGATGTGCTTCTCTGCGATTTGGACGGTTTCCATTCCACAGCCGATGTCCACCCCCACTAGATTAGGAACAACTTTGTCTTTAATGGTCATGGTCGTACCGATGGTGCAGCCCGCCCCCGCATGAACATCCGGCATGACGCGGATTTTGCTTCCGCTGGTATATTCCATATTGCATAATTGTCTAATCTGAGCGATAGCAACCTCTTCAATTTTATCAGTAAAAACTTTGGCGGTTGAAAATTCTCCTTTTATCTCAAGCATATCTTCACCTTTATTTAAGGGGTTTATATCAAGCCCCTTTCAGTATCTTTGTCAATTGCGAAAGCAGATCGGTCCCACCGCTCACGCTGATGCTTCCGACGTTTTCGCAGATCTTTTCCAGGTATTCCAGCTCTTTCAATTTATACAAAGTCTGGTTTTCCTCCATGAGCTTCGCTGTATTCAGAAGGCTCCTTGTGGACGCAACCTCTTCTCGTCTCGTGATGACATTCGCCTGCGCTTTTTTCTCCGCGATCAGTACAGTATTCATTATATCACGGATTTCTCCCGGCAGAATAATGTCTTTAACGCCAGCATCCAAAACAGTGATAAAGTAATCATTCTCTTTTCCTTTCAGTTTTTTATATGCGAATTCAGATATTTGCTCCTTATTCTCCAGGATCTCATCCAAACGATACTTCCCGATATATTCGCGGAGTGCGAGTTGCAGAGTAACGTGCATCTGTTGCTCATAATCGTCAATTTCAGTAAAGATTTTAACGTAATCTGCGATTTTATAATGGCAGACAAAGTTTATTCGAAGCCCCACTTTATCGAGGGTTAAGATTTCCTGGCCGGTGATATCCATCTGCATCAGTCTAGTATCAGTATAGCCGACTTCGATTTTAGTACCGTTGTTCCAGAAATAATAGGTGCCTTCATCCAACAATTTAACGTATTTCTGATCCAAATAAAGTCTGGCTTTCTGGAACTGAGCAACCTCAATTCTGTAGAAATACTTTTTCGGAATATATGTAAAAATGTACTTTGGAATACTGTCATCCACTTCCGTACTCTTGATGTCAATCTCTTTGAATTCGTGCTTGTCATAGATCTCCCAGTAGGCATATTTCCCACTTTGCAGACAGTCGCTGTATTTTCCGTTTATATAATGGAGCATCAGAGTTTCATCTTTCACATCAACCACTGCGAGTTGTTCCGCAAGCTCCGCATCCTTTAAGAATACGGAAAGATCGTATCCTTGCAGTTTAAACTCTTCGGAAGTGTTCATCAGAACAACCGTCTTATTTCCGAAAAAATTGTACTTACCCGGATTCAGCATTTTTTCAAATCTTCCGTCTTTAAAAAGCAAGCCTCTCTGGTTTTCATTGATAATCATTTTCATAATAATAAACCTCCATTCAGGATTTCTTTTGAATTTGCAAATGATCCACATTACTTTTGCGGCGGAGGATTTCAGTCGCATTCTGTGCAAATCGGGAGCGTCGCTTTGGATTTGCAGGAATTACGCCGGTATCCATCCCCCGGCAGGGCTTAGTAGTGTTTGCTGAACGAACAGCCGGATCATCTGCCTTCACTTCTTTTTGCTTTTGGATCCTAACCCTTTTAGAATCATAGACTTTTTCCAAACCGCTGGCAGAACCATTTGTTCCGGCGGGATTCGAACCCGCGTAAAAAGTTTCCATACCATGGCTAAGCGTGACAGGCTTAGTGCAGGAATTGAACCCGCTTTCGAGCAAGCTTTACTTGGCATACCCTTTGGTAACACCTCGGGTACCGCAGAAGAATTCACATCTTCCCGCAAAAGCAACCTTGCAAGATGATACTACAGGAAAATATATCCTTTATCATGGAAAAAAAGTTGCGAACTCATATTGCTCGCAACTTTTTTTGGTTCAATAGTCTTTGTTTTATTTGGTCGGTAAAAGTATCCGGCTCGATCGCTTTTACCATTGGTCCGAAGGACAGTACCCTAATCAGAACCTCTGTTTCGTCATCCCCGTTATAGATAAGTTTCATTTGATATTGATTTTCTCCTATTTGCATCGTTTCCTTCTCAAAATTTGCAAAATGGAGCATTGCTCGCTCAAGGGCATTTCGTTCATCTGTAATCTCTAGTATCACCGAATTCTTCTTTCGGTAATATGGTTTGAGTGAACTATGTTCGTAGGGTTCTAAAATCTCACAGCTTGTAATTCTTGCAAGGTTGATAACCACGAGCTTATAGTTTCCTTTACACAGCAGCCGGAACTTGTCGTCCTTCTGAGAATATTCAAGCTTTCTTGGTATGTATGTATTCCTATATGAGTACCCTTTGCCGCTTAGAAAAGAAATGCTTAATTTTCTTTTTTCTTTTAGGGCTTGTAGAATTGTTCTGAAATTATTTTTGTATTCTTCGTTGCCATATGGATCGCCATCATTGATCATGTCTGTAAAGTAGAAGTCTGTAGATAAATACAAAGGATCTACGTCATCAAGCCCTTCAATCTTGTCTGCGAACAAAGTAAATCTAGGATCCAGACTGATTGCTTTGAGAAACCCGAGCTGCAGCGTTGTCAGCGGCATCGATGCTTTATGTTTAATCGGAGTTTTAAACTCTTTGGTGATGACCTGCCATTCTTCACTTTTAATCGCATTCAAAATATATACGAAGCTTTCAGAAAAAGCTGAATCACAAATAATATCGCGGACCGCTGTTTCATTTAATTCTCCATCGATAGCCTCATTAATTATTTGTGCAACAGCATTATAATAGGCACTGTATATTTCACTAAATAGCATCGTCATCACCCCCGTCGTAAAGGTTGTACATCTCATCCAGATCAGAATAAAAAGTCCTTACAAACTCCTGACAACTACTTTCAATCGATATGATTCTGCCTATAAATGTTCGTACCCACGGTATCATTTCCATCGTATCAAATACTTCAACAAAGTACTCATAAGTTGTTTCATCTATTTGAGTTAGTTTTCCGTGTCTACCCTCACGCTCAATTCGATTGACAATGAACCTCTCATTGTGCGGAATTTGAAGCGTCATTTTCAGCCATTGAAGACTTTTTGAATTATAAAATGATGTGCCCCAGGTATATGCCAGAATCGCCTCCAATTTTTCTTGATACATGTCAAAATTGACTGCCGTTCCTAATGTCTTAACTGATTTGATATAATCCAGCCTATATGGAAGAATCGTCCTAAATCTGGAACTATAGGCACAAAGATACCGCCTGCCTCCCTGCACGCTTACCAGAAACTTCAGAGGTATGATTTCCAGAACAACGTCCTTGCCTGAGCGGGGACTGTGATTGATAATTTCCACTTTTTCGTTATCATGAATTGCCTGAAGCAGTGAATCAACGACTTCACTTTCCAATGCATGCATAATGTAATGGTGCTTGAAGGATAGATATGTATTTTCATGATTACCTTTATCGAGCAGAAAGCTTCCGACCACCCCGAGGGGCGATACCTCACTGAAAAATGTCAGGGCATCACAAAGTCCGGTTAGGTCAATATTTATTGTTGCCAGTGAATATAGCAGCTTCTTCCCGTCTTTTTCTGTTTGCAATATGCCTAAATCAACATACTCAGAAAGCTTATTTCTAACTGTAGAAAGATCCAGGACAACCGGTTCCTCAAAGTATACAAGATATTCGTCCGTAATTATATCAGCGATCTCATTTGCTGATAACTTTATACCATCCTGCAGAATATCAAGAATTAGAAAATTGAGTGTGATGTCATTCTTGGTAAATGATTTTGCTTTAAAGGCTCGATAAAGCGGATTCGCCGGAATATCCGAACTGTCTACCGACATAAAGACGTTTTTGCCGCTGGAATCACGTCGAAAAGACATATAATCAGAGAGATAGCTTTCGATCCTGCGTCTTTCATTATCATAGCTTCGAAGGCTCTTCTTATCATAACCTTCCCGGGTTTTAAAACCATATACATAAAAATCACGCATATAGTCTCTTATTTTATCAAACTTCTTGATCAGTTCTGAAAATTCACTCAAACCGTGTCCCTCCGGCGCAACATGTGTCAAGCATTTAGGCTTCGATGATGATTTCTGCTTCAGCATACCTGCCCTTAATTTGATTAATCTGGTCTAGCTGGTGGAATCTTAGGTTTAATCGTCTTCCCATTATTGGGTATGTTTTTCGGTATGATTATTGGACTCATATCATATTTACCATTCAAACTTTTCTTGAGATTAGTTAAAGGTATAGATTTAAATCTTGAAATTGAAAATCCTCAAGCAGTAAAAATAGAAATATCTAATGGTGACAATTGAAACGCTATTTTATTACTTTTTTATTCCGTCATTGACAATCCACCAGCTGGTGTTTTCTACATAAATCGAAGGAATTGTTTTCGCCCACGTCAATTCCATCACAAGACATTTCCTTCAAGGAATTTTTCAAACTTGCTTTCCGAGAAAATTTCATTGGTTACAAATACACCATTATAAAAAAAACTATATGTTGTAAATGGCACAGGTGCGTTCTGTGCTTGTTCCTTTGATTCTAGCTTAATAAGTTTTATGCTTTTCCCTTTTAGTTTTGCCAGCTCTGCGATTAAAGGCACATATTTATCGGTATGTGGGCACTGATTCGTGTAGTATAAAACCATCCCCTTCTCATCAATGGATCCCTTCTTGCAGCTATTTTTAAATTTTGGCTCTGCTGCATTTTCTTGTAATGGCAAATACAAAAGTTCATAATATGGTTTTGCTGTATCACAGACTTTGAATCCCTTATATTTTAGATACTTTGGGTCTGATAAAAACGGCATTTTCTTTGTGGATGAAAGAATAAGAAGTCCTTTCTTTTTTTCTGCCTTAGCATCGTTAATGCATTCATCTAGTAACTTATTTGCATACCCTTGGCCCTTGAACTGACCTGAAACCCAAAAGCAGTTAATGAAGATATAACCTTCTGCTTCAATAGGACACCATGCATTTTCTGCTGGGATATACTCAATGAAAACCTTGCCTCGCGCATCCAATCTTTTAAAGACAAGTCCGCTTTCAAATTGATTTTTCATCCATTCTTTCTTTGATGCCACACAGGTTTCGCCTTTTTTATCAGAAATAGCACAGCAAATGTGTTCCTTATCGATATTATTTCGGTCAATACGAATGATCTTCAAAATTTGCTACACCTTCCTTTTTAATTCAAAGAAATATAAATATGTATTTCTGCATTCTCCATATCGCCACTGCTTTGATATTCTTCAAAATCACAGCAGAATTTTCGGTCTAAGTCCATAGACCAAAGCTTCCTCCAAAACTCCGACACCGCCCTTTGTACGTGCCCATGAACAGTAAATTTTGCATACTTTCCGGATGTAATAATTTCTGATTGTACACTCTCGGGCAGCTTTGATGTATCTTCAACTTCACAGCACACCATAACATCATATGACCCGCTCACACCATTTTCATAATTGGTATAAAGACCTATGCTTTTATTATTTTTCTTATCCAGTATGGAATGGTAAATGCCTTCTGCAAAAAAACTCTGCCAAACCAGACCGATACTGCTACTCATGTTTGGATCACCATTGCTAGTTCTGATTCTAAGCCCTGCCACCTTTTTATCTTCCAGTTGTACTATTTCATAATTCATTTTTTTATACCCCTTTCATATTGTGATGAAATCAGTATACCGTTATTAATATGACAACTCTATGTCATATTATAAATATTTCCTTAAATTTTTTTCGAGTTTTATTTTTAAAATTTCTCTGATATGCTCTGGTTCTATGACTTCTCCGTAATTGGCAAATGACAGCAAATACCCGTATAGCCATTCGTTTTCTGGCAAATTTACTTTTACTGTAAAGCTTCCATCCTCATTCTTCGTAACCGATTCTTGCATAAATTCATCGTATACACGATAAGACATATCCGGTGAAATTTTCATTACGATCTTTATTTTATTATTACCAACACATTGAGGTTCACCCCAGATATCTTCAGGGATATTTCTTGTGAATTTCTCATTTAATGGGACAAGATTTTTTATCCTAGTTAATCTGAACGTTCTGTAGTCACTCTTGACAGTACAAAATCCATAAACATACCAGGCCTGCCCTTTAAAAAGTATTTTTAGAGGTTCGATGATTCTTTCCGTCATTTCTCCCTGTGAGCTAGAATAGTTAAATTTCAAAGCATTCTTATTAATCACTGCATTTCTCAGCAGGTTAAATTTCTCTTTTTCTTCTGCATTACTACCCCAGTAAGAAAAGTCCACGTCTATCCAATTGACTCCATTCTTATCAAACAAAATAGCAAGTTTTTTTAGAATTGACTCCACATCCGGAACATTTAATGCTCTCATACTTTGTAAATATCCCAAAATCTCTATTTGTTCCCTTTCAGAAAGCATTGATTTCTCTATAACGTAATTTTCCTGAAGAAAAATCCCCCCACCTTTACCTTTGTTGGCATAAATAGGTATACCAGCTGCACTTAGAACATCTACATCTCGATAAATTGTTCTTTGTGATACTTCGAAATGTTCTGCAAGATGACTCGCAGTAATTCTCTTTTTATCAATTAGCATATAAACCATTTCTAATAATCTATAAATCTGCATACTTAATCACCTAGATTCTCTTAATCTCTGTACTCATGAGTTCTCACTTCCTGAAAAAGGCTATAATATGCTGACTTGTTTCTGCACGATTGGCCCTTGCCAGTTGTTTCGCACTATTTTTGCTTCCAACTCAGCATCCGTCGGCAGTATAGGTAATTTTTACTCACTCATTACATAGGTATTATGTCGTTATTTTTTACCTTTGTCAATTTGATGTGGGTAATAAATACAAAGTTGATGCTGTGGGGTAATGGATGGGGTACGGTCGTCATGCCGCCAAGAGAGAAGGCAGTCTCACGGGAAAAATGCCTTTTTGAAAACAATATTGCATAATCAGGAAAGGAGTCAAAACTAGTGCTATGTGGATATTTTTTTCATTCTCTAAAAGGGGCTGTTGCAAAATCCCTGATTTTCAGTTATTTTGCAACAGCCCCTTAAATTTTATCAATCGCCAATGTACGAATTTATAGTCGTTGTTATTTGACCATATACGCGTTATAACAGATTTCTCCGGTTTCCTTGATTCCCATTACTGCAAACGCAATGATTCCATTCAGCCATTTATATTTTTCCGCTCCCGTTTCAAAGAACAGATGCTGTCTGAAATAGTATTCACTCGGATCAATAAATTCTCCCCTGCCTATTGCTTCATCTTGTTCAGCGGTGCCCAACCATCTTCCGTTTGTGGAAATAGAAATAAAAGCACCGTCATCCGTTTTTAGGAGATATCTCGTGTCCATCACGTCCACCAAATCTTTATCCATATAGTTCCAGTCTGCTCCGAAGTTCATGATTTCTCCGCTTAGTTTTTCACCTTCAAAATACCCGCCTAAAATAGGGTAGATTAGCAAATTTGCTTTTCCTACATCCCCAATTTCTATAGGCGGCGCACATTCTGCTTCTAAATAGAATAGTTTTTCAATATTTAGCTCTGGAATTTTCATTTTTGTTGATTTTTCATGTTCCATCTTGAATGACCTCCCATTAGTACACGCGGTACTTAACCGTATCTAATGTTCCAAAGCACCACTGAATATTTTTAGTAGCTCAATACAAATTACAGTGTGTTTTCCATTTTGTTCAGACGCTTTGTTTCTCTCATAATAAAAGCTCCCGCCAAAATAAACGCAAGTACATCCGCGCAAGGCTGTGCAAGCCAAACTCCTTTTAATCCAAAGTAGTTTGGAAGGATAAACAGAAGCGGTACTGCAAAAATAATTACCCTTGCTAATCCATTCAAGATTGCAAGTGCGTTCTTTTCCACTGCCATATAATACCCAGCGACAATCTGCGAAACATTTCCCAACGCATATAAAAGCAAGTAGATTTTCATGGCTTCTTTTGTGGCGGCTACCAGTTCTGGAACAGGTCCAATAAAGAAAGTTAAAATTGGATCTGCAAAGGTGAATACAATAACCATTAGCGCTATAATAGCAATCGTACTTTGCGTAATTCCAACTTTGACCAAAGACGCAACCCTAGCATAATTTTTTGCTCCCAGATTATAGCTTGCAATTGGTTGAATCCCGGTAATGAAGGCCGTTGTGAACATCGATAGAATATAGGCAATATAAGCGTTCATAATTCCGAATGCAGCTAGATGAAGTTCTGGAATGCCATGCTTCAATATCAGATTGTTAATGATAATCGTTGAAATAACAGTTGAAATCTGAATGATAAACATAGCAAAACCGATTTTGAAGGTCTCCAGTACATAACCGAAGTTTATTTTAAAATCAGAGAGCTTGAGTTTGAAAGGCGTAGAAGAAAATTGTAGATATGGAATTAAGAGTGAGGTGGCTCCAACCGCTACAACAAATGCGATTGCAGAGCCTGCAACACCCCATTTTAAGAAATAAACAACATAATACTCGACTCCAATCGATACGATTCCTCCTCCGATGAAGGAAAGGGAAGCAGCAAAAGGTCTTTCAGCCAGGCGAGTAAAGAAATAGGCTATGTTACCCATGATATAAAGTGGGAATCCCAACATAAAAGGAATTGCATAGGATCTGGCGTAGGGAAGTATATCCGAATTGGCGCCAAACAGCTTTAGTATTGGGTTCAAATTCAGCAATACAAGAGCTACCACAATCACTGTAAAAAACAGAGAAAAAATCATGACACTACCGTATATATCTCTTGCCTCATCTACTTTTCCATCTCCAAGTTTAATTGCTGCAAGCGTAGAAGAACCAATTCCAAATAACAAAAATACTGCGATGGTGGTTGTCATAAATGGCACAATAACACTGATTGTTGCAAGTCCCATAGGACCTACACCATTTCCAATAAATCTGCCGTCGGCAACACCTGATACCCCTTGAAGAAATAATCCCGCCAAGGCCAATAAGCTGTACTTCCAAAATAAGCTTGTGATTTTTTTACTGCTGAATTCACTCTCTGTCGTAACATTGATTTCTTTTTCATTCGTGTTTTCCATGGTTTCATCCTCCTTCTAAAAATAAAACTGATAATAGCGCGATTGAACTCCTTTCAAAGTTTTTAGCTGAAATCTATGGTGCATCCCCAAGTATGAAAGAAGTCAAGCCAGCACTCCATTGTAAGGTCTGCTCCAAATAATTCCTTCCATCCTGAAACAAGTAAATCTTTTAATTCTTCTGCATTGTCCATAAACTCTGTATCGCTGGTGCTGATTTTGATTACAACATCAGGTGCGACATTCAGTTCTATAGCCTTGGCATTGAATTGAATAACCGAGCAACGGTTTAGTTCGACGATAATATCATATTCTGGTACCCCATAAGCTTTTTCTACAACTCCTACAAGCAAGGTAAATAAAGGTTCACTCTCTTTCGACAACTTATCTTGAGCCTTTGTATTTTTGGGGTATACTTCTATATAAGACATATTTGCCTCCTAACCTGTTCTATTGTTTCTGATATACTTCTTTTCCATCAAAAACCGTTTTAAAAATAGAAATGCCTGCATAATCTGATTTCTTCAATGCAAATAGATCACAATCGAAAACCGTTAAATCAGCTTTATAATCCTTCTTTAACAATCCCAAGAGGTCTTGCTTTCCAATAGAATATGCCGAATTCTTCGTCATTGCCTGTAAAATCTCTGGCAACGTAATCGCTTCGTCCATCATATATCCTGCCTTATAATAATAAGATCCTTCTTGATCGGAAAGTCTATTCACGGCGATTCGGATATGATCCTTAGCAACAGGCATAGTAACTGGATAATCCGTGCTACCAAGAGAAACATTTGCTCCCGTATCCATCGCGCTCCTTACTCTCACTGCATTATCGTTATAGAACCGAATACCACAAGTTACAGGATAATCTTCTGAAGGCGCCTCGTTATACAGAAAAATCGGTTGCATATTTAAGCATAATTTTTTACGTTTCAGATATTGCCTCACTTGCTCAAGCACCTCATCCGTCATAGCAGTTGCATGTTCAACCTGATTAATTGCCTCAGTATTGGAAGATTCACTGAACATTGAAATCGCTTCTGTTACAGCTCGGTCTCCTTCTGCATGAAGCCTTACGCCGAATCCCAGATCATTGGCTTCTTTGATTTTTTTTCTGTAAATCTCCATATCGTTAACTGCCTGTCCATAGGTACCTTGATTTGGTCCTTCCGCATAAGGGATTGAGATCCAAGCGGTCGAATTTGTAAAGCCGCCGTCAACGAATCCTTTCAGCCCGCAATGAAAAAGATAATCGCTGTTTAGTCTTTCTTTATAACTCATCCAGTCTTTCGCATCCGCTTCCAAATCAGTGCATACACCGACTCGTAATCTTAATGTTCCGTTATTTTCTCTTTCTTTGAATCCCTTTTCATTCCATATTTCTACATTGGCCATTGGAAGCATATCCACAATTGTTGTAAAACCGTTCGAATTAAACAAGTCCTGTACAAAGTCAATCGCTTCATCTGTAATTTTTTTGTCTTCCGTGATATAGATCTTTGAAAGCAATTGAAAATATAACGTTTCACTTACATAACCCAACGTTCCATCCGTTTCCCATTCAATATTACTACCCTTCGGAATAGGAGCATTACTGTCATAGCCGATTTTTTCCAATGCTTTTGATGAAAATGCCCCCCCATGGAAGGAGATATCTGTCAGAACAATTGGTATATCCTTGCCGAACACTTCGTCTAATTTGTATTTTGTAAATTTACCAGACTTTTCAGGATCATATAGAAAGAATAAGTAACATCCGCCTTTTGTTTCTTTGTTTTCCATGATGTAATTCTTCATATCTTGGATTAGCTCTTGTTCACTAAAAGCTGGAGAAACAAAGTGGGATGTCATTGCAAACATGATAGCGCCATTGTATGCGTGCGTGTGGCAGTCGATTAAACCGGGAGTTATGGTCCTGTCTCCTAAATCTTCTACTTCCGAACCATCCTTATAAATCTCTGCACCGTCCTTATCACCCACATAAAGAATTCTATCTCCTTCTACTACTACAGCCCCTGGAATCGGTTTTTCACTTTCGGAAGTAAAAATGCTGGAACTAAAATATATTTTTCTCTTCATAATTTCCCCCTTTCCAAACAACCCGCAAAACTCTTTTACGAATTTTCGCTCACAGTAGAAATCTAATAATATAATTCTTTCGGGCCCTTGTATTCCTGAATGATGTTGCCACCATCAACAACAAAATCTTGTCCTGTAATGTATGATGCTTTTTCCGAAGCTAAGAAAACAATCATGTTTGCAACTTCTTCTGGCGTTCCGCCTCTGCCAAGAGGAGTGTTTTCTGATCCTGCTGCTTCTTCAATCTGCTGTGATGCAGTTGCAATCCATCCAGGATCTACACTGTTGACATTGATATTATGCTTCCCCACCTCGATGGCAATTGCACGACTCATTCCAATAATCCCTGCTTTTGCAGCACAATACGCCGCCATCCCCGGATTTGCCACATAGGGGCCTGTAACGGACGCAACATTGACGATTCTTCCATACTTGTTCTCAATCATATACGGCATAACTGTTCTTGTGACATTGAAATTGGTGCCTAGATTTCTTTCGATGGCATCATCCCAGTCTTCTTGATTTAAATATGCAAATTCATCAAAAACTTCTTCTTTCCCAACTTGCACCATGCCCGCACTGTTAATCAAAATATCTATTTTCCCATAATCGTTAATTACAGTTTGAACAAGTTCTCTCACCTGATCTCGATGCATTAAATCTGCTGTATATCCAGAAGCAGTGATGCCCTCAGCTCTTAATTCATCAACTCTGTCGTAAATACGCTTTGAAGTTGATGTAACGGCTATAATTCCTCCAAGTTTTCCGATAATTTTAGCTGCTGCAAATCCAATTCCCTCAGAACTTCCTGCCCCTGTCACCAAGCAGATTTTGTTTTCAAAACTAATAAAGTGTTCCATTTTTATTCCTCCTTCAATATGATAAATCTTTCTTAACGCTTCTTATTCCCAGGCTACTGCTCGTACCGGACTTCCATCTCCCGCTTCGATTTTTAATGGAAATGCTGCAAATATAAATTGATTCGGTAATTCGCCAAGGTTTACTAAAGAAAACACACTTGGTATTTCTTTTTTGCAGAACACCATATCAGTATCCGTTCCATGGGGATCTCCTATAATTGGAATGTCTGTTGCTATCATTTTGATGCCTTTTTCAACCAAGTATTTTGCACCATCTACTGATAGATACGGGTACTCATCAACATACCCCTCACTTCCCCATTCTTTATCCCACCCGGTGTACATGACACAAATCTCATCGGCTTGTAAAGCTTCTCCCCCGGCACTTTTTAGCATATCTCTTGTAATTGGAGCATGTCTCTCACACATTTCGGTAACATCAATCAGACGTGCGGGACCCATAAATTTGGACAAATCAATCTCGTTGATCGCCTTTCTTTCCTCTCCGAAATGTCTTGCACAATCCATATGAGTTCCAGTATGTGTTGTCATTGTCACCGCTGAAGCAACATATCCATCCTCCTCATAGGATGCAATTCGTTTGATGCCAAATGGGATGAAAGGTTCGCCATAATCCCACATTCCATTTGCTAACACACCGGTTAAATCATATATTTTCATATCTTCCCTCCATATTTCATTTTGCTTGATACGTCTATCAATGAGTTGGCTTTTCATAGACGATTTCACCATTATAAATGGTGAGAGAAACCGGAACCTTATGGATATCGTACGTATCTACTTCGTATAAATTTCTATCCATTACAATAATATCCGCGTATTTACCAACTTCGATTGACCCTATTTTGTCTTCCATGTGAATTTGATATGCTGCGTTAATCGTGCATGCTTTCAAGGCATCCGTCATGGTCAATCGCTCTGTGCTCGGTTCCAGTGGCTCTGTATTTTTTTGTCCAAACAATTGTCTTGTGAGTGCCATTTCAATCGCTTTTACTGGTTCGATACCGATTTCATCCGAAGGCATATCACTTCCAATTGTGCAAATCACTCCCAAATCCATCAGAGACTTCATTCTCAGCAGTTTAGCTGCCTTTTTCTCGCCTAGCGCGTCAACATTGCATGTTTTAAAATGAAACCATTGCGGAGTAAAATTACCGATGACATTGTATTTTTTAAATAAGTCAAGGTCCTCATCCAATACGCAATGCGTATGTGCATTTGTGATTCGAATATCATCGTATCCTGCTTCTCTTACATGCTTTGCTGCCATTAAAGTTTCGTGCACCGCTCTATCCCCAAGTCCATGTAAATGAATATCGAATCCTTTTTCAGCTGATTCTAAAAATAAATTCTGAAGTTCTTCGCCATATAACATTGGTTCTGTCAGTTTCTCAAAATCCTGGTACGTTTCGAAGCAACTCGCGCTTCTGGCCTCGATACAACCATCAAGGATTATTTTTAATGTGCGTATGCAGAATTCATCATCATGAAATTCCGAATTTAATCCGGCTAAAAGGTCAACAATGTTTTCTCTCTGCGTTTTTATATACATGAAAAGAGATCCGAAAATGCGGCACGATAGCTGCCCATTTTCTTTCATTTCCGCCACGGTATTCACGCCCATTTTTTCAGCGGAATTCACGATCCCACACTCTGCTATGCTAGTAACACCCAGCGAGTTATATTCATCAATGATTCCTTTCAGCGTTAGCTTCGCATTGTTGATATGATATGCATCAATCGCCCTAAAAATAACTTCCGTCGGTTCAATCTCAATCATACGGCCTGAAGGTTCTCCCCCATTATCCCTGCAGAAATACTGTACCCCTGGAACTGGGTCGATATAATCCCTGTCAACTCCTGCCATTTCCAGCGCTTTCGAATTGCACCAACCCTCATGGAAATTGCTTGCCATCATCATCAATGGTTTATCCGGACAAATTTCATCTAAAGTTTTTTTATTATATTTTTGGGGATCTATATTGGTTTCGGGATACGCAAGTCCAATATAGGCTTGGTCTTCGGGATTTTCTTCAATATGGTTTTTTAGTTTGTCTAAGACATCCTCAACCTTCATATCCATATTGAACATTGCACTGTGTGAAAGAAATGATGTCATGATGGGATGTGCATGGGCATCAATAAACCCAGGCAATACCATTTTTCCATTGACATCTACTACTTTTGTGGATTCTCCAATATATTCCTCAAGGTCTTCCTCATCACCAACGAAAACAATCTTTTGTTGCTTGATAGCGATCCCGGTTGCCCGATTCATAGCTTGATCCATTGTATAGACATTTGCATTTTTCAAAACCAAATCTGCGATCATATATTTCATCTCCCTTCAATGTATTACTCATTATGATTGCATGTATCATGCCACATTGGATGTTTGAATTCGCAGCATATTTCGCATAACAATTATTCATAAACGAATAATATCACCAGTCAAATTCTCGCATAGCGTTTATTTTTCAGCAAATTTCTTACCTATTTATATTCAAATACTGTATTTGAATTTGAATATATATCTGGCGTCGTCTTGTTTTGAATCTACAAAATTCTGCTAACAACTTCCCTGAACGCTTCCGTATGTTTATCAACATCCTGGTTCGTCGTTTGTGGACACATTAACGCCATATTATGGAAAGGCGTGATGATAAATCCCTTATTCAACAATGCCAAATGCATATAGGAGTGGAGTTCAAAATCATGAAATGCATTATAGATATCAGTACCATTTTTCGGATTGTCCTGATTGAAAAGATACTCGAGCCTCGAACCTAGGAGAATGACTCTCCAAGGCAATTGCTTTTCATCAATGACCGATTGAACACCATCAGCAAAGCGTTTGGCAAGTGGAATCATATGGTCGTAAGCTTCTTGAGTCAGGACGGTTTCCAAGGTAGCTTTGATTGCGCCGGCAGCGATTGCACTTCCTGTCAGCGTAGTGCTAACGCCTAATACGTCCGCCTCTTCTGGGTCAGGATATATTTCTTCGATTCTTTGAGCAAGTTCCTTAGAAAAACCATACACAGCAGACGGGATACCACTTCCAATCGGTTTTCCGACAACAAACATGTCCGGATCGAGGCTATACTTTCTAGTGAACCCTCCAATACCTTCACTAATTGTATGAGTTTCATCAATTAGTAAAAGAGTCCCTGTTTCTCGTGTAATTTTTCTTAATGCTTCAAGAAATCCAGGTGCTGGAGGTACGATAGAGATATTTGTTAGTGCGGGTTCTGCCAAAACAAGCGCAACGTCTTCTGGTTCCAGAGCTTTTCTCAAAGCTTCTACATCATTAAACTCAATTACTTTTGTTGTTTCGACGGGATCAATACCATATCCCAGGCTTCCTTCTTTCGGTCCTACTACATCTCCTTCATATAACTGGGCCAGTGTTTCATCTACAGTGCCATGGTAGCAATGATTGAACACCAATATCTTTTTCCTGCCTGTTGCAAATCTCGCCCAACGAATCGCAAACCGATTTGCGTCAGATGCAGATAAGGCAAACTGCCAATGAGATAAGCCAAATCTACGTGTTAATTCTTCGCTTACCCAGATATGATCCTCTGTAGGAAGCATAAAGGTACTGCCCTTTCTTAATTTTTCGCTGATCGTATCCACCGACGCTGGTGAATGCCCTGTCATTGCGCCTGTATCACCCAAGCAAAAGTCAACGTATTCATTTCCGTCAACATCTACCACAGTACATCCGTTTGCCTTATCAACATATATTGGGAAATCGCTGGCCCACATATTTTGCCAGTTATTTACATGTCCTGTAATCAAGCTTTTTTTTGCTCGCTCAAACAGCTCTCTTGATTTTTGATGCGTTTCCGCAAATAGTTTTTTCTCTTTTTCTAACTCTTGCGTTAATTTCGCTCTGTTAATCATTTTATTGTTCCTCCTCCATAATCCTAAATGTATAATAAATCCCGCAGAAGTATCTTTCATCTTTTATATGAGAAGCGCCTTGTGCTTAAGATACCTCAAAATTCTAATTTGCAAATCCTATGCCATCTAACCGAATCATAAAAAGTATCACATTTACAGTCGATGGTAATTGTGTTATCATAAGAAAATCAATCTCGGAATGTCCATCTTCTTTGAAATTTGCTATCAATTAACTGTTTGAGAATGGAGTGAATCAATTGAATAAATTGCTTGAAGAAGCCAGAATTCCCATTTGTACGTTAAGCTTAAAACCAACACAAGAAGCTGAATTCAACTATGCTGCCCAGTCATTTCATGCCTTCGAGGCGGAATTAATCGAAACCTTTAAAAGTATGCTTCTAGACAAAACTGATGTTTTGCTAAAAAGGTTTGTTTCAGAAGAGCTCTTTCTATTTCACTTCAGCAGTAATTCGGAAGTTGCCATATTTATATTTTTTAATTCTGCTTATATTGATCAATCTGTTTTGGAAATGGATATCATAAAATCCGCGAGAAATGAAATGGACGTCATTCTAAACTCAATCCATGACGACATATTAATCACCGATGGAGATGGCATCATCACCAAAGTATATCCGTCTTTTGAAATCATGTACCATGTTAAAAAAGAAAATGTTGAAGGCAGAAGTATTTACGAACTGGAGAAGGAGGGCATTTTCAATCCATCGATAACAGCACTTGTTTTAAAGCAACAGCAACAAATCACTAAGATGCAAGAGAACAGGGAAGGGCGGAAAATCATTGTTACCGCAATACCCATACGGAATCTACACGAAAAAATAACCAAGGTAATTAGCTTTTCCAGAGATATCACTGATTTTCTAAATTTAAAGGAGCAGTATGATCTGCTTGACGAAAAGGTTCAAAAATATTCTGCAGAAATCGAAAATTTGCGTGGAAACCAAATAAAATTCCCTGGGTTAGTTATCAACAGCAAGATAATGGAAGAGGTCATGAACACGGTTGATAAAGTAGCTGTATTTGATGCTAACATTGTTCTTGAAGGAGAGTCTGGCGTAGGGAAAACAATGTTTGCTAAATTAATCCATTCAAAAAGCGCCCGGTCACAAGGACCATTTATCGAAATCAACTGTGCTTCTATTCCCGCAAATTTAATAGAATCCGAATTGTTTGGATATGAGAAAGGTGCCTTTACAGGGGCCAATGCGAATGGAAAAATCGGTCTCATACAATTGGCAGATAAAGGGACTCTTTTTTTTGATGAAATCGGCGAATTACCCCTTGATCTTCAGACAAAGCTATTGAAAGTAATCCAAGATAAAAAGATAACTCGAATTGGAGGCACAAAAGTAATTAACGTTGATTTTAGACTAATTACTGCAACAAACAAGAATTTAAAGGATCAAGTTGCAGAGCAACTATTTAGAGAAGATTTATATTATCGATTAAATGTAATTTATATCAAGATTCCCTCTCTACGAGACAGAAAAGACGATATCTTTAATTTATCCATTTATTTTTTAAATAATTTTAACAACAAGTATCAGTTAGAAAAAACCTTTTCTCCTGAAGCAGTGGACTGTTTAATGAATTATAAATGGCCCGGTAATATTCGTGAACTTGAAAATTTAATAGAAAGAATGGTCCTGACATCAGAAGAGAACCGCATTGCTCTTTCTGATTTACCAGAGAGTTTAAGACAAGTTAATTATTTGTCAAATCGCTTCACTACATTGGAGGATGCAATTGAACAATTTGAGAAACATTTAGTTATGGAAGCTTATAAAAAACATCAAACAACCGTCGGCGTTGCTAAGGAATTAGGCATAAGTCAGCCTACGGCTGTAAGAAAAATAAAAAAATATATCAAGAAATAATGTATTCGTTATTGAATTTATCGTTTCGCATATGAATTGTTACGTTGATACGTTCCAAACTAACCGTCATCCCCCCTCAAACGATACAATCACTGAAAAAATATATTCATCATTGAATATATTTTTTTTATCTTAAATCAATCCTCACCGTTTTTCACAGTTGTATGCTGGCATTAGAATTGCATTATGCTTAATGGTGTACGAGATTATGTTTCAAAAGGAGGAATAATAAAATGATAAAATATCAACCACCTAGTGCATGTGCATCACCCCGATTTGCAGGAATAAAAACTTTTATGAGGCTGCCTCATGTTAAGGATACTGATGATGTAGATTTTGCAGTATTAGGCATTCCATTTGATACTGGATGTTGCTATAAAAACGGCGCAAGATTCGGTCCAGGTTCTATTAGAGAATCTTCAACGCTTATGAGAAATTTTAGCATGAACCTAGACGTTAATATATTTGATTATCTTTCCGGCATAGACTATGGTGATTTAGATATCACGCCAGGATATATCCTTGAGTCTTATGCACAGATTGAGGAGGGATTAAAACCATTAATAGAAGCCGAGATTATTCCGATAGTAATGGGAGGAGATCACTCCATTACGTTGGCAGAATTGAGAGCCGTTGTGAAAAAGCACGGCCCAGTCGCATTAGTCCATTTCGATTCTCATCTAGATACATGGGATCAATATTGGGGACAAAAGTATGCACACGGGACCCCTTTCAGGAGAGCTTGCGAAGAAGGCCTTATCGACACTGCCCATTCTATTCAAATTGGGATAAGGGGTTCACAATATGGTCCCGAAGATGTACAAGGATCCATCGATCTTGGTTTTGAAGTGCTCACTGCAAACCAGATACACGAAATAGGTATTGCAGAAGCAGGGAAAAAAATTAGAGAAAGAGTGAAATCTGCCAAGACATTTTTATCTTTTGACATAGACTTTGTAGACCCATCTTGCGCACCTGGAACTGGAACGATCGAAATAGGCGGCTTCACAGGCCATGAAACATTATCTTTGGTAAGAGAAATAAAAGATTTAAAATTTATCGCAATGGATCTTGTTGAAGTCTTACCAACGATTGATCCAGCAGGAATCACCGCATACATGGCTGCCAATATCATGCATGAATTTATTTCGATCCTTGCACTTCAGAGGAAAAATGGCATACGTTAGATTTTTTTAGGCAAACTGACATCAGAGATGAAGCCATAGAAAAAGTTACAACGCTAAAATGAATCGCCTTCTACTTTAAAACCAAAGAAGGCGATTTTTCCATTTGTTAAATCCAAACAGGAACCCAAGGACACAGTGTATTTCTAGTTTGGTGATGTGAACCTTAAACCAGCGATACTTACAATTATCATCGTGATAAAGAATAATCTCAAAAAGTTATGCGACTCTTGAAACAAGATGATTCCCATAATTACTGTCCCTATAGCTCCAATTCCCGTCCAAACTGCGTAAGCGGTTCCTAATGGGAGCATTTTTATTGCGATAGCTAGAAACTTGATGCTCAAAATCATACCTATGACAGTGATTACTGATGGTATGATTCTAGTAAAATTTTCGGAGTACTTAATAGAAACTGCCCATACAATCTCAAATATCCCTCCAACAAATAAATATACCCAAGCCATTTGTCTACCTCCCTTCGCATAAAAATTGTTTCTTATTGTTCTATTCCTTTTAAAATATGATCAATCATCTGAATACTTGGACCTGCTTTGAGTCCTCCATCGATGTATATATCTTCGCCTGTGATATAACTACAATCATCAGATGCCAAAAAGTGATAAAGTGCTGCTGCTTCCTCTGCTTTACACATTCTTCCAAGAGGTGTGGTTATACCCATAACCTGAAGCTCTGTTTCGCAACCCTCGGCATATGCCATTGGCGTGTCGATTGTATTGGGACAAATACAGTTGACACGTATATTTCTAGGTGCCAGTTCGATTGCTGCTGCCTTTGTTAATCCAACAACTGCACATTTTGAAGAAATATAAGCACCATACCCTGCATAATCACCATTTGCTGAATTTGAAGCTGTGTTGAGAATAACGCCTCCATCCTTCATGTGGCGCGGCGCATATTTTAAGCCATGGACTACTCCGAAAACATTAACACTGTACAATTTTTCATAATCTTTCATATTTGCATCAATTATAAGCTGTTCCGGCATAATGATTCCGGCATTGTTTATAAAAATGTCAATAAGACCATAGCGTTTGCTTGATTGCTCCAACAGATTCATCACGTCGACTTCTTTTGACACATCTGCTTTTATAAATAGGCATCCCAATTCATTTGCCAGTTCTGCCTTATCAGAAATATCAGCCAGAACAACATTTGCGCCAGCCTGAAGAAATCGTTTTACTGTCGCTAATCCTAATCCAGATCCACCACCTGTGACAATAGCAACTTTACCTTTTAACGAAAAAAACTCCATTTTAAAACCTCTCAATCTATATTGGATTCAAATGATTTAAATTAAAGGGATCTTATCAATTTCCACAATTCAGGATATAACTTTCGATCTTATCTTTATGATTCTCCAATTTACCTTCAATAACCATACCCAAGATCAAGTTCAACATTTCGCCGAGCATTTTCCCCTCTTCATATCCAAGCACAATCAGAGTCTCTTCAATGCACTTCTTCCATGTTAATTGTTGACTCTTAATAATACAGTTCTGCTGGTCCTTTATACTCTTGAATGGTATTTCCACCGTCAATTACAATGGTTTGTCCAGTCAAATAACAAGACTTTTCAGATGCAAGGAAAACATTAAGATTTGCTACCTCCTGCGCATCTCCACCTCTTCCCATAGGAGTGTTTGCTCCCCCAGCTGCTTCTTCCTTCGTTTGAGATGCGGTGGCAATCCATCCGGGAAGCACATTGTTTATCATAATATTGTGTTTTGCAACTTCAATTGCAATAGACCTGCTCATCCCTATCATGGCAGCCTTTGCCGCGCCGTACGCCGCCTCACCTGGATTGCTCACTAGGTATCCTGTCACAGAAGAGGTATTTACTATTCTACCATATTGATTCTCAATCATATGCGGAAGTACCCTTCTAGTCACATTATAGCATAGGGTCAAATTGCGATGGATTGAGTCGTCCCAGCTATCATCCGTCATCTGATCAAATGTTGTAAAATCTTCTTCTTGCCCAACCTGAACCATACCTGCATTATTAATCAACACATCAATTCTGCCATAGGTATTCATAATGTCAGAAACCAGATGATTAACTTGATTTCGATCCATCAAATCAGCAATAAAACAGTCTCCTTTTATTCCCAGCTTTTTCAGTTCATCCATTCTCTCATTAATGCGTGATGTAGTGGAAACCAAAAGAATGATTCCCCCAAGCTCTCCAAGAATCTTTGCTGTGGCAAAGCCGATCCCATTTGGGCTTCCCGCACCAGTCACAAGGCAAACTCGATTATCAAATCGAATAAAATGATTCATTTTAGCCTCCTATTTCTACTGAAGTTTCTTTCAATGTATTTGTTTGAAAAATAGCTCGCCACAGCAACCCGAACGATATTCTTTGGTGCTTGGCGAGCTTGATTGATAAAAACTTGTTATCATCTAATAGAATTTTACTACGACACTCTGCTTATTCCAATATGTTTTTTACGATTTCACGAAACATTGAGGTATGCCTATCAATGTCTGCTGCACTGGTTGCTGCTGAAATCAAAGCCATATTGTGAAATGGTGTCATCAGAAAACCTCTGTTCAAGCTGGCAAGATGCATATATTGATCTAATTCGAAGTCAACGGCTGCTTCTGCCTCTCCACCATTTTTAGCAGGTGCTTTTCTAAACCAGTATTCACTTCGGCATCCAAGCTGCGTTGTGTTCCACGGGAGATCGAATTCATCGATTACGCTCTGTATTCCTTCATTAAACCTCGCCGCAAGAGGAATGTTTTTATCAAAGAATTCCTGGGTTAGTATCTCAGAAAGAACTGCTTTCATGGCATGCATAGAGAGAGCATTGGCCGCAAGTGTTCCACCAATTCCACCAATATCACAAAGCTCTGGCGGGATGGCATTTGCAATTTTGACTCCCAATTCCTCTGTAAACCCATATGCCGCAGTTGGAATCCCTGCTGCGATGGTTTTACCGACCACAACCACATCCGGGTCTAAGTCAAGGGATTTGGTACAACCACCTATACCTGCGCAGATGGTATGGGTTTCATCAATAATCAAAAGTGTTCCATATTTTTTTGTCAGAGCTCTAAGTGCCTCATGATATCCTGGTTCTGGATGTACAATGCCGCAATTGGTCATGACTGGCTCTGCGAGTACAGCTGCAACGTCTTGATCCTTCAGCGCTGCCTCCAGTGCAGGGATATCATTCCATTCAATTACTTTTGTGGTTTCAGACGGATCACACTGTGGACCTAAGCTTCCAGGTTTTGCAATTGTTTTCCCGGTTTTTTCATCGATGATTGCAATGGTCTCGTCTACTGTTCCATGATAGCACCAGTTATATACGATGACTTTTGGTCTTTTTGTCACTTCTCTTGCCATCCTTAATACAAAGCGATTTGCATCCGTTGCGCTGGTAGAATACTGCCAGTACTTCATTTTAAATCTTCGTCCTAGCTCCTCTGCACACCAAACTGCATCCTCACAAGGAAGCATAAAGGTCACGCCATTTGCCACATTTTCCGTTATGGCTTTTACTGCTGGCTCTTGCCCATGTCCAATCATGGACCCAGTGTCTCCAAGACACAAATCCAAGTAATCATTGCCATCGACATCTTGAATATGTGCCCCTTTTGCTTTCTCCACAAATACAGGATAGGTGCCTGCCCATTTTGTCATCCAGTTCATCGGTACACCTTGCAGTAAGCTATCTTGTGCTTTTTGAAACAACACTCCTGATTTCGGATGTTTTTCTTCAAATAATTTGACTTCTTCTGCATATTGTACTTTTAATTTTTCTCTGCTAATATTCATTTTGAATCCTCCATTTTCTTTCCATAAACCATTTGAAATATTTGCTCTTAATCATCAAATATTACCGATTCTAACCGATGTAACATATTCAATGAAAAGCAAATGTTATGCCAAAAACAAAAACATTGGTAATTAGCGGTTTATACCAAAGCTCCTCTAAGATTATTATTAAATTTAATAATAATCTTGTTAAATTTAATAATATCTGATATGCTTTTTGTAATGATTATTCCTAGCAGGTCATGATGCCAGCTGATTGATTTGCTGATTTCAAATGAAACCATCTGGAGGTGCTCCGTGGCAAAATTATCTTTAATTCAAGATACCATTCAGCAAGTGGCCGAGGCCATTACAGCTGCTCTCGAAATCGAAACTGAAATCGTAGATGAAACACTGCAAATTATTGGTGGCACAGGGAGGTATCTCCGAAAGATAGGTCAGTATGAAGAAGAAGGGGAACTGAATTCTACATACATCTATGCAAAGCTTCTAAACAATGGGGCTTCCTACATTACTGTAGATCCTTTGATGGATCCACGCTATCACGCGCTGGAAGGAGAATTGGCTGAGATTTGCTGCCCTATCAAGCTAGAGAATAAAATTCTTGGTCTCATCGGGCTCGTTGCCTTTAACGAAGAGCAACGAGATAAAATTAAGACAAAAAGAGAAAATCTCACATCGTTCCTAGAAATCATGGCTGAATTAATTGCTAGCCGTTTTTTAACCGAAATCAATAATGACACTTTAAAAGAACAGTTAAATTCAGTCATTAATTTATCCCCTGTCTCATCTGGGTTTGAACAGATCATCGGAGAAAGTAGCGCAATGCAGAAATTAAAAAAACGTGCCTTACAAATCTCTCATAGCGATTCCACTGTATTAATCACTGGCGAAAGTGGTACAGGCAAAGATTTGTTTGCAAGAGCCATTCACAACGCTAGTCCAAGGTCAGATAAGCCCTTTATCTCTATAAATTGCGGGGCTATTCCCGAAATGCTTCTGGAGAGTGAGCTCTTTGGCTATGAAAAAGGTGCATTTACTGGAGCTGACAAAAACGGAAAAATCGGTAAATTTGAGCTTGCAAATCATGGCACCATTTTTTTAGATGAAATAGGCGATATGCCACTCCATCTTCAAGTGAAATTGCTTCGAATTATACAAAATAAGCAGATTGATAAAGTGGGTGGATACGCTCCCATCGATGTGGATGTTCGAATCATCGCAGCCACCAACAAGAATCTTGAAGAAATGATTGTCCAAAATAGCTTTAGGGAAGATTTATATTTCAGGCTCAGCGTAATCCCGCTATTGATTCCTCCTCTCCGAGAAAGACCTGAGGATATTTCTTCTTTATTGGAATTCTCATTTCAAAAGTTTAATGAAAAGTTGGATAAAAAGATTGCCGGAATTTCCGCCCAGGCTTTAGATTGTCTTTGTTCCTATTCATGGCCTGGCAATGCAAGAGAGCTTGAAAATGCTATGGAATTTGCTATAAACATGGAAACATCTTCCCGGATTCAAATTGATAATCTACCAGATAAAGTTCGCTACCATGGAAATCATCTAACCAGTGGAAATACTGGGTTATTCGACGGAAGTCATGTGCTATCCAGTGGAAAATTTAAAAGCCAAACTCTGGATTATCAAAAACAACTTGTCGTCAATTGTCTCAATCAAACTGGATGGGATCTGAAAGGAAAGCAAAAAGCCGCGGAGATACTGAATATCAGTTTGTCAACGTTATATATTCGTTTGCGGGAAATGAAGAAACAATAAGGCTGACGAATCAAGATTTCCTGATTCTATCAGCCTCTATTGCAATCTTTCCATTAGTATTTATCGGAGTAATCTCCCTCTGCCATGGATAATCTCATGCTTTGAGCCCCTCGTGGCATTGACTTGGCATGATTTCTTGTCTCTAGCAGCAGGTTCTTTTGATTATTAAGCTTGAACTTGCCTACCATATCTTCGAGTATTTCTGCTTGCCCAGATAATTCCTCACTGGATGCAGCACTTTCTTCTGCTGTCGCTGCATTGGTCTGAACAACCTGAGAAATTTGATTCAACCCTGTATAAATTTGTGAAATACCAGATGCCTGCTCATTGGAGGAGGATGAGATATCCGCAACAATACCAGAAATAGAAGAAATCCCTTCTACAATTTCACTAAGTGCTTGTGCAGTCTTTTTAGCAATATCTGTACCCTCTGTCGCCTTTTGGATTGAATTTTGAATCAGAGCAGTAGTTTGACTTGCCGCCTCAGCACTCCTTGCAGCAAGAACCCGAACCTCCTCTGCTACTACGGCAAAGCCTTTTCCATGCTGACCTGCTCTTGCTGCTTCCACGGCAGCATTCAGTGCAAGGATGTTCGTTTGGAATGCAATTCCATCTATCACTTGAATAATGCTGGAAATGTTATGAGAAGATTCACTAATTCCCTCCATGGCTCCCAGCATTCCTTGCATGTGAGTATTGCCGATGGTTGCACTATCTTGTGCTCCATGGGTAATGGAATTGGCTTCAGATGCCTTTGTAGCATTTTCCTTGGTTTTCTCGGCGATATCACTGATTGATGCTGTCAATTCTTGAATTGCGCTAGCTTGCTCCGTGGCGCCTTGAGAAAGAACGATGCTTGCATCAGATACGTGTTTGGCTCCAACGGAAACTTGTTCTGATGAATGATTAATATTGACCATAGCCGAATGAAATGAATCAATCGTTTCATTCAACGATTCTTTTATTTTTGCATGATCCCCTTTGTAATCCCCTACAACTTTTTTCGTGAGATTGCCTTGTGCCATTTCCTCTAATACTTCGGCAGCTTCTTCAATTGGTCTTATGATTGCGTCAATCAGTCCATTGAGTTCGGTCATCAAAGTAAACCAATCGCCTTGGAACCTGCTGGCATCAGCTCTTTCGCTCAAACGGCCTTCTGTCGAAGCATCAATCAATACATTCAATTCTGATTGCACATTTTTCAAATTAGAACGAAGCCGTTCAATATTTTCATTAATAAATGCTTTTTTGCCAGGGAATCTTTTCAGTTCTGCATTAAAGTTCCCCTTTGCAAACTCTGCGATACATGCCATTGCTTGCTTTTTTACGCTGATGTGTCCATTTACCATATCATTGACACCTTTTGCCATCACTAGATAGTCTCCTTGGAACTGGTCTTCTGGAATCATCACATCAATATCTCCAAGTTCATGTTGTTCTGACATATTAGCCATTTCAGCGATAAAGCCTTTGAGATTGCGACGCAACCCCTCAATATTCTCATTAATAAATGCTTTCTTTCCTGGAAATTGCTTTAATTCTGCATCGAAATTTCCTTTTGCAAACTCTGCGATACATGCCATTGCTTGCTTTTTCACGCTGATATGTCCATTTACCATATCATTGACACCTTTTGCCATCACCCGATAGTCTCCTTGGAACATGGATTCTTTTATCATCACATCAATATCTCCAAGCTCATGTTGTTCTGACATATTAGCCATTTCAGCGATAAAGCCTTTGAGATTGCGACGCAACCCCTCAATATTCTCATTAATAAATGCTTTCTTTCCTGGAAATTGCTTTAATTCTGCATCGAAATTTCCTTTTGCAAATTCTGCAATACATGCCATTGCTTGCTTTTTCACGCTGATGTGTCCATTTACCATATCATTGACACCTTTTGCCATCAATCGATAGTCCCCCTGGAACATGGATTCTTTTATCATCACATCAATATCTCCAAGTTCATGTTGTGCTGACATATTAGCCATTTCAGCGATAAAGCCTTTGAGATTGCGACGCAACCCCTCAATATTTTCATTGATAAATGCTTTCTTTCCTGGAAATTGCTTTAATTCTGCATCGAAATTTCCTTTTGCAAATTCTGCAATACATGCCATAGCCTGCTTTTTTACACCAATATGACCTGCAACCATCTCATTGATGCCTCGTGCCATCTTCTGATAGTCTCCTTGAAATTTTGTCTCTTGCATTACTACTTCAATATCTCCAAGTTCATGCTGCTGAGACATATGCTTCAATTGGGTTTCCATCTGTGTCAAACTAGAAGCGGTATGATTTAAGGCCGCTTGTAATGCCCCAATTTCATCATTACGATTTTGTGAAAACGATACATCAAACTGACCAGCAGATATTTTTTCTGCGGCTTCAGCTAGATTTTTGATCGGTTTTGCTATTATAAACGAAATTAACATCCCAATCAAAGCAGATATCACAATGGCACCCATTCCCACAATTGCTATTTGCCCAGTAGAGACTGCCTGATTGAGCGTGGCATCTGATGCTGCCAAAACGCGGTTTATGCCCCATAAAATTATGAAAAATGAAGCTAGCCCTGATACGATAAACCCAAGTAGAATTTTCAATGAAATTTTCATAGCGGAAAGTCCTTTCTTAATTAAAAACACTATTGTCCTCTCAAAGATGCCTGAATGATTGCTGAAGTGTTTCTTCCGCAACGGCAAATTGATTTTCTTTACCAGAAATATTTATACCTTGTTTTACTGTTTATAATCAGATGATTTTCCAATATCATGCAATTTATTCCATAAAAGCAGGGGTTCTCCGGTTGGCTAACGAATGCCACAGGTAATTGAAATTAGAAAATTCCAAAGCGATTTAACTTACTTTTCTACGATATAAAAACCAGTAGATTCCGGCAACAAATAAGCCTCCCCCTAGGATATTCCCCAGTGTGACTGGAAGCAAATTGTTTATAAAGAACGAGTTCCAGTTTAAGGATTCTATTTGTTCTGTCGTTAATCCTAAGTCTATAGTAGATTTCAAAATCTCACCATCGGTCTTTGCAAAGATACCCGCCGGAATGTAATACATATTGGCAATGCAGTGTTCAAAGCCAGAAGTGATGAAGAGCCAAATCGGAAAAAATATGGCGAGAATTTTTCCAGTCACATCTTTTGCGCCGTATGCCATCCACACCGCAAGACAAACCAACCAGTTACACATCACGCCTAAGACAAGAGCCTCTTCAAAGGAAAGTCCCACCTTATAGACGGCAATTTTAACAGTCATTGCACCAAGCAAATTCCCACTGGTTCCAAATAGCCCTGAATGATCCATCATATACGCAATAAAAAAGGATCCGATAAAATTCCCCAAATATACAAATATCCAGTTCCGCAGCATGCCCCAAGCACTTGCTTTACGCTCTAGCACAGCAGCAACCATCATAGTATTTCCAGTGAAAAGTTCCCCACCTGCTATCAAAACAAGCATCAAACCAGTACCAAAGATTGTTCCTGCTAAAGCTTTGCCTAGGCCGTAAGTTTCTGGATTTGCAAATAGGTTAAAAGCTGCCATATTGGAGCCTTCTGCTGCAAAGGCAATAAATACACCTGCCAAGAAGCCTAAGAGGAGCATATCCAATATTGGCAGCTTTATTTTTTTCATTCCAACTTGTATTATCTCATTTGTAATCTCTGCTGGTGTAAAATAATTTTTTTGATTCATTGTTTTTTTGATGTTATACAAGACTCATTTGCAAAACATCTTCCCTCTCTAAGTCATTGTCCTTCATGATTTTTTTACATTTTTCCACTATACCACATTTTCAGTCCAAATGCACCGAACTTCCTTCAAGCTAAAGGTTGCAGGTTTGAAACCTGTTCTATTAGAATACAGAAAAGAGGTTCGAACAGTACAAGCAATAAAGAAGCTTTATGATGCCAATGAAACAAAAAGCTAGCACCTTAGGAACACTTGAATCCCTAAGATTACTAGCTTCTTTCCATTAAAATATATCAGGTAAGCGGGTAGCTGCTAGAAATCCAAATCATCTGGGTCTAAACCAGAAAATCCAAATTCCTCAAGCTCATCAATACAAACTACATCTTCAGCTTGCAGCTCAAAATCAAAAATATCTATATTTTCCATGATTCTATCTGGCGTAATGGATTTTGGAAGTGGAACAATCCCCTTCTGGTAAATCCAACGAAGTACAATTTGTGACACTGTTTTTCCATATAGCCCAGCTAGTCTTTTCAATTCTTCATTTTGAAATACTGCTCCATTTGCCAAAGGAGCCCAGGCTTCTACCATTAGGTTACTGCTTTTACAAAACTCCACCGTTTCTCTTTGCTTGTAGCCTGGATGAAACTCTATTTGATTGACCATTGGCTGAATGGTCGCATAGTTCATCAACGATAGAAGATGGTTCTTTCTAAAATTGCTGACTCCAATCGCACGGATTCTTCCCATTGCATAAAGCTCTTCCAAAGCTCTCCATGTTTCTTGATTTGCTTTTCGCCAATCATCCTTTGTGGCTTTTGCTATTGGCCAATGGATCAAATACAAGTCTAGATAATCCAGTTTTAAGTCTTCTATTGTCTTCTCAAAGGCTTGGTATGTGGAGCGATACCCTTTTTCATCATTCCAGAGCTTGCTGGTGACAAACAATTGAGACCGATCAAGTCCAGATTCCTCTATTGCTTCTCCTACACTTGATTCATTACGATAAATCGCAGCACAATCTATGGAGCGATACCCCGCACTCAATGCATCTGCTACCGATTGCTTTGCAGTTTTTCCTGCTGATGTTCGATATGTGCCAAATCCGATTGCTGGTATTTTCACGCCGTTGGGCAACCTATAAAAGTTCTCCATTTTATAGTCCTCCATTTTTTATATATCAAACAGAATACTCTTTCTTCCTGTTACTTTCCTATTATAGACCTTGTTTTCATTTCTGCAAACGGATATCTTTAAAAATGCAAGTTAGCGTTCAAATTTTCTGGTATTTGGGATAGATTTCTCCTGGAAGGATGCTATAATGCAAGGGTAAGTTTCTGCCATAAAAGAGAACCAAAGATTAGGAGGCATTCATTGAAGCAAGACGAAAAAAAGAAATGGAAAGATATTTTGACATTTTTGTCTCACGAACTTCCCACATTGCATAAAAACTTGTACTTTCATGTGTCCGAAACCAATTATCAAAAACAGATCGAAACACTCCGAAAAAACCTATCTCACTGTAACCCCTACGAAATACAGGCACAGCTTGGAATGATCGTCGCTTCTATCGGAGATGCCCATACAGCAATCAACTTTCCGGTCTATACCCTGTGTCCACTAGAGCTGTATTGGTTCCACGATGGAATCTATGTCACTCACACATCGAAAGAATATAATTCCCTGCAATATAAAAGGATTACACATATTGATGGATTGCCCATCGACCAAATCACAGAAAAACTTGCTCGCTTTATCTCCCATGAAAATCAATACTATCTAAAAGGACTTCTGCCAAAGTATCTGCCAGCAATTGAATATTTATATGGACTTCAATTGGTAAAAGATTGCAATGGCATGAAAATTACGTATGAGGACGAGCATGGCACCGTATTGGAGCAATGCATACCTGCCCTTCCTTTTTCACAATATCAAGAAGCCTTGGAGAATAACAGAATACCAGTCCCTGCAGACGAATTGCCACTCTATCGACGTTATCAAGATCGCTATTTTTGGATGGAGCATCTTTCCTCTGACAGCATAATTTATTTTTGTTATCGCGCGTGCAAGAATATGGGCTCTCAAGAGGTATCTTCGTTTTCTAAAACGGTATTATCCCTTTTAGACGAAACCAAAACAGCAAAATTAATTATTGATATGAGAAATAACACTGGCGGTAATTCAACTCTGCTGACTCCATTGATTGATGCGCTATCTTCTCACCCAACTATCAATCAGAGAGGAAAGCTGTTTGTAATACTAGGCAGGGACACATTTTCATCTGCATTGCTCAATGTTTACGACTTGAAAACCCACACGAAATCCATTTTGGTTGGAGAGCCCTCGGGAGGAAAACCGAATTGTTATGGGGAAGTGAAGCGAATTTCTCTTGCGCATTTTGGTCTCTCCATGATGTATTCTACAAAGTATTATCACCTCATCGAAGATGATTCTTTACCAGCCTTGTTCCCTGATAAAGAAATTGAACTAACCATCCATGATTATCAAAATGGTTTGGATCCATGTATAGAGTACATTAAACAATGGAAGCACGATGAGTAAAACACCTCAGCAAATTGAGTGGCCCAAAAAATAATCTTGTTTATATAATAAACATGTTTACTTTTTGCTCAAATATGCTTATAATGAAGTCGTTCAAAAATTATCAATCCTTTAGCGCTTGTAAAAATCCTTACGGCTCCCTAGAGGAAATTCATTGTAAGAGTTTGAGAGGAAACGTATATGAGTAAAAAAATATTAGGTTTGATGTTAACCTTTACCCTAATTATCGCTTTGTTCTCTGGGTGTGGAAGCAAAGCCAATGAAGAAGGAGAATCTCAAGCAGAGGGAAGCTATGTAACCGCTTCTGTGGAAGATGTAGCGGCTGCATTGGATAGCGATTCTGCGGTCGTTGTAGATGCTCGTTCGGATGATGCGTATGCAGGTTGGACTACAGGCGATAATAAAATGGGTGGCCACATTAATGGTGCTACCGATTTTTCGGCAGACTGGCTTACTTGCACCTTTGATGACGAAAACAATCTGGATGGTATGACAAGAGAAGAACATCTAGCAAAATATATGGATGACAAAGGAATTCATCAAGATACAGCAGTGATTGTTTATGATGAAAATGGTAGCGACGCGAAGGCAGTAGCTGACTACTTTGCTGGAAAGGGTCTTTCGGATATTAAAATCTTCCAGCTATCAGACTGGAAGGATCATTTAACTACTTATGCGAATTATAGTTTATATGTTCCACCTGCAGTAGTAAACGATCTCATCAATGAAAAAGAAGTTTCTGCGATTGGAGAAGTTTCTGACTTAAAGATTTTAGAAGTTAGCTGGGGAAAAGTGGATGAGTCTGGATATCTTGATGGACATGTTCCAGGTGCACTTCACGTAAATAGCGACGATTTTGATGATGAAAATAATTATTATCTCTTAGAATCTGATGAAACATTATTTCATCTTGCAAAATCCCTTGGGATTACTACAGACAGCACTGTAATCTGCACTGGTTCTCCGATTTTCTCTTGCCGTATGGCTATCTTGCTTGAATATCTTGGTGTAGACAATGTTTATGTCATGAGTGGCGGAACCACTAGCTGGACAGATGCAGGTTACGAACTGGAAACTGCTGAAAATTTACCAGTTGCTGTTGACGACTTTGGGAGAGATACTGTAAAAAACCCAGATTTGATTGATACAGTTGCAGAAGTTCAAGATAAACTTTCTGATCCAAATTTTGTTTTGGTAGACAACCGAACAATTGAAGAATATAAAGGCGAAACCTCTGGATACAGCTATTTTGATATCGCAGGTCGTATCGATGGCGCAGTTTACGGTTATGCTGGTGTTGGCAATTCAAGTTCCATGCTCTATTATGACAATCTAAACACCACGATGAGAAATGCTTACGAGCTTGAAAACATGTGGAAAGAAGCTGGTATTGACACCGCAAAGCATCTTTCTTTCTACTGTGGTGGAGGTTACCGTGCTGCTGAAATTCTTTGGGATGCAAAAGTTATGGGATTCGAAAATACATCCCTCTTTGCTGATGGCTGGTGTGGATGGGCTTCTGCTGGACTTGACTATGTGACAGGTGAATAGGACAAGGTATGTTTAGAAATAAGCTCTCGCCAAGTAGAGCTATCAGTAAAATATTATCAGTATTTCAGGTTTTATGTATCGCTGGTGCATGGCTTCTAAATGATTTGAGCCATAAAAAAGTTGGTGTGAATCACCATGTGGTCTTTAAAAAGCAACAGCATATGCAGTCAATCTTGAATGGGAATCATATGGTTGTATACCAGATACTTTTTATTGCAATCGTGTTCTTAGTGCTATTCGACATGATTCGCCAAAAAAAAACTGGATACTATATCAGCGTAGCTGCCTTCATCTTATGGAGCCTTATATTGGGAGCTGCACTATTTGTTCCAGGCACCATAAAAATACCTGCGTACTCATACTTACTGCTCTTTTCGGTGATTGTATGGTGTCTGGAAATACTAAAATTCTCTCTTAATAATCAAAATAAATAAGGATTTGAAAATGCGCGTTGCCAGAATTCTGGGAACGCGCGATTTCTATTGGTAGAATGAAAAAATTCAAAAAACAATTTATCTTCATCGGGTTACTGATTCTCCTAATTATGATCAACCAACATTTTGGTTTTTCTTCCTATATTCAAGAATCAACCTGGATGAGCAGCCTTCATTATTTCATGGAAGAAAACCTTCTTCTTGCGGCTATGCTGTACCTTTGCTTTACCATCATTGGCTCATCTCTTTTGGCTTTACCGGGCATTACATTTGCTTTGGTTGCCGGCACAGTTTTTGGACCTTGGCTTGGAACATCACTTTGTTGTATCGGAACTACCATTGGTGCTGGACTTTCCTTTCTTATTTCAAGATATTTTCTAAAAGATAGTTTAAAGCCAATCATTATGAAGAATAAATATATCAAGAAATGGATTTTTGAAGAATGCGAAAATACTGGAATACTTTTATTGATGCTGACGCGTCTTGTCCCTATTTTTCCTTATAATTTGCAAAATTTTGCCTACGGCATTACAGATATATCATTTATAACTTACTTTACTTGTTCTTTCTTTTTTATGCTCCCTGGCATTGCCATGTATACGATTGGTGCCGCTGGAATCATTGGCAATAAAGATTCATGGCTCTATCTTTTATTCTCTTTCGGACTATTCCTAGTGGTTTTTTCAATCGGTTTGATGTTGCGAAAAAAATATTTGAATGAGGATTCCTCTTTTGAAAATCCCACATCAGAAGTTGATATTTTTCAAAACCACGTCAGAAAAGCAGGTTGTATATCCTGTGGCGTTTGTCGACAAAACTGTGATTTTTTAGAAAAGTATCAACTTGATTTTTCTGACGAGATCAAGCTTGCTCCACTCATAGACCACTGTTTCTTATGTGGACTATGTACCGAAGTTTGTCCCCATGGAGTGAACGGCAAGGCGCTTGTATTAGAACTCAGAAAACAAAAAGTGTCAAACGCCAAAGGGCGATCCAATAAAAATTTACTACTGCAGCTTGAAAAGGGAAACTATCTTTTCAAAAACTATAGGCACGGGAAAGCGAAAACAGTTTTATTTCCTGGCTGCAGTTATCCTTCCCTCTACCCAAAAACCACAAAAATGCTTCAGCAAACGCTATCTCATTATGGCATTGGAACGGTTTTTGATTGTTGTGGAAAGCCAATTGGAGAGCTCGGATGTGCGGAAAGAGAGCAAAAAATCATACAAAGGCTGAACAAAAAATTGGTTGAAAATGGAGTCGAAGAAATCATAACCATGTGCCCAAATTGTTATGATTATTTGAAACCAGAGCTCACAGTTTCTGTCATTGGTATTTTTGAGGCGCTGCAATCCTTGGGAATCGGAGAACAAATAACCACAGAGAACCCCAATTTTTTTCTGCCTTGCCCTGATCGAAAAAAGAAGCTGTGGCTTACTCAAATAGAGCACTATCTCACCGCTTCACCACATATCCTAACCAGTGCGCCTTGCTGTGGCCTTGGGGGGTGTGCATTCGACAAGGAACCAGATATTGCTTCAAATTGGAATTGTCTCATCAAGAAGGAATTGTCTTGCCTTCCGACACAACAATTCTACGTATATTGTGCCTCTTGCGCTGGCTCTTTTACAAGAAGTCAAGGAGGACATGTTCGTCACTTGCTCAATGAAGTAATTGGAAGCAATGAAGCTCCAGATATTCATCATTCTTTTTTTAACCGATTCAAATTCAAGTGGAATTAGGAGGAACGCAAGTTATATGACCGAAGCAATTATTCTTTTTACGCGAGTACCCTTGCCCGGAGATACAAAAACTAGGTTGATGCCCTGTTATACGGCCTCCGAATGTGCTGTCCTGCAAACTTGTTTCTTGCAAGATGTGCTAGAACAGTGCCAAAAAACAAAGAAAGAGATTTTCGTTGCATACAGCCCGCTTGAAGGGGCCCCCTTACTAAAGGAAATTGTGGGTGAATCACTTCCTATTTTTGCGCAACAGGGTAGCACGTTAGCGTCCCGCATGCATCATGCAATCAAAACAGTATTAGAGCAAGGATATGATTCCTGTGTTTTGATTGGAAGTGATCTTCCCTCATTACAAAGCAAACAGATTCTCCAAGGATTGTTTCTGCTAAAATCCTCAGATCTTGTTTTTATTCCGACTATGGATGGCGGTTATGGCCTTGTGGGAATGAAAACCCCTATTACACCTGTATTTTTAGAAGGAGAAAATGGCAAAGCATCTACCTTAGTCGATATTTTAGAACGCCTTAACAAAACACAATATAAAATCAAATGCTTTGATATGATTTCTGATATCGATGTCCCTGGTGATCTTCTTCATTATCGAAAGCAAATGCATCAGAGACCAGAACTCTTTCACAATAAGACTGGCACATACCTCAAGAACAATCACAAAATTTCAGTCATTATTCCCGTTTATAATGAAGGGGCTCATGTTCTCACAATCTTAAAGGAAGTGAAAAAATTAGCCAATTGCGAGATTATTTTTGTAGATGGGGGCAGTAGCGATGATACGGTAGACCAAATACGCCCCTATCATACCGTGTTGAAAAGTGAAAAAGGAAGAGGTCAGCAGATGAACGCAGGTGCAATTGCCAGCGGTGGTGATATCCTGTTTTTTCTCCATGCTGACAGTGTTCTTCCCAGGGATCCAGTAAAGGAAATCACTGCTGTGATGAATCAGTATCAATGGGGCTGTTTTGGGATTCAATTTTCATCATCTTCTTTGATACTTTGGATCTGTGCTTTGCTTTCCAATGTTCGTGCTAGAAGCCAAGGAATTCCTTTTGGTGATCAAGGAATCTTTATAAAGCGGTCACTTTTTTTTGATATGGGCATGTTTTCCCCTATCCCCATCATGGAAGATTTCCAGTTTTCTCTTGCCATGAAAAACCAGGCCATTCCTCTCGGGATGACCCGCCATAAAATCATTACCTCTGCAAGAAAGTTTCAAGGAACCATCTTTCACAAACTAGCGGTCATGAAACGCATGGCTAATCTACGAAAAATGTATCAAAGCGGTGTTAATCCAGATACACTCGTTTATCTTTATGAGGACCTTTAATATGCGTCAATGTAAAATACAATCGTCAAAACGTATCATTTTAATCTTGTTTCTGTTCCTAATGATACTTTCTTACGTTTTCTATGCGCCTTTTCATAATTGGTTGTCTCAAATTTTTAATCTTTTTGCAACTATGAATGTGGATAAAATCACTGGCTATCTTCGCTCATTTGGGCCTTGGGCTGTGTTGGTTTCATTCTTGCTGATGATGCTGCAATCTGTGGTTGCGCCACTCCCTGCCTTCCTCCTGACTTTTGCAAATGCAGCTATATGGGGTTGGTGGAAGGGAGCCCTGCTCTCTTGGAGCAGTGCCATGGCCGGTGCCATTTTATGTTTCATGATTGGAAGAATATTGGGTAGAGACATCGTTGAAAAGATAACAAATCGGTTAGCCATGGAGCAAGTAGATCTCTTCTTTCAGAAATACGGTAAGAGCGCCATACTAATCTGTCGCCTTCTTCCCTTTATCTCTTTTGATTTTGTTAGTTACGGCGCTGGCTTGACGGCAATAAGACTGATGCCTTTTCTTATTGCCACAGGCATTGGTCAGTTGCCCGCTACCATTCTATATTCTTATATTGGGAGCATGCTGACAGGAGGAACAAAACTGGCAATCACAGGGTTAATGATACTGTTTGCACTTTCAGTTTTCATTTACCTCTTAAGAAAAATCAGCAAAGAGAATCAGATTGGTTCTTGATTTTGCAATTGGTGCTTACCCATCAATCGATGCTTGCCCGTTCACCGGCTTCCGTTGACATCTACTTCCATCAATGCTATGGTTATTTTTATAAGATATAAGAGTTATTTATTGAAAACGATAAGAGCAATTCATGGAATGTCTTAACCTAGGTATATTTGTTATATCAAGCAATGAATCGTGCAATAGAATACAGCAAAGGAGAAGCCGATGAAAGTAATTATTATTGGAGCCGTAGCAGCAGGCACCTCTGCAGCCACAGAAATCAGAAGACATGATAAAAAAACTGAAATCATTATTTACGAAAAGGAACGTTATATCTCCTACTCTGGTTGTGGAATGCCTTATTACATAGGTAATATTACAACCCACTTTGAAGATATTGTCCCGCGGGATGCAAATTTTTTCAAACAAAAGCATAATGTTAATATTCAAATCATGCATGAAGTACTCTCCATTGATAGTAATACAAAAACAATTACCGTGAAGAGCCTTTTGAGTGGTCAAATATTTCAAGATTCTTATGATAAGTTGATATTGGCGACTGGCGCAGCGACTGAGAAATCGTCTTTTCCAGGAGGTAAAAAAAAGCATGTGTTCCAGCTTCGCAACGTCAATGATATGAAAAGCATTAAAACCTTTCTTAGTATCAACACGCCAAAAACAGCTGCCATCATCGGTTCTGGCGCGATTGGTCTTGAAATGGCGGAAAATTTTACCCGCTTGGGGATCAAAACCAAATTGATTGCACGCTCTCCAATGGGAAAAGGAATGCCAGAAGAATTTGGTGCTAGAATCAAAAATCATATGATAGAGAAAGGGGTATCCATTATTGCCCCTGCAAAAATAAAAGAAATATCCGATCGAGGAGTCGTCCTTGAAGACGGTACACTTCATCCCGCCGAAATTGTTTTAATGGCAACGGGTGTCAAACCGGCTACCGAACTGGCTGCTTCCGCAGGAATTCGTATCGGGCAAACAGGAGCAATTCAAATCAATCCATACATGCAGACAAGTAATCCCGATATCTTTGCATGCGGAGATTGTGCGGAGTATTTCCATCGCATGTCGGGACGTCCAACCTATAAGCCGCTAGGCTCTACTGCCAACAAAACCGGTATTATCGCTGGTAATCGAATCGTTGGCGGTAGTGATCAATTCCTTGGTGTACTTGGAACAAATATCGTGAAGGTCTTCGATTTGACCATTGCTCAGACAGGACTTTCTGTATCTGAAGCACAAGCAGAGGGTTTTGATCCTGTCGTTTCCCTTGACCAAAAACCAAACAAGCCAGAATTTATGGGTGGGGAAATGATGATGATTTATGCCATCGCAGACAAAAATTCTGGAAGATTGCTGGGATGTCAGATGATTGGAGGCGAGGGAGTTGACAGACGAATTGATGTATTTGCGGCATTGCTCACAAAGGAAGGGACGTATGAGGATTTGATTACTGCCGATTTGGCATACGCACCACCTTATTCTACGCCAAAGGATCCACTATTTTTTACAGGAATCAAGTTGAGACAAGCAATGATTGGAAATGCGATTTAATTACCAAGGGTTCGTCCAGTATGCGCTTTTTTATCTAATTCTTTTAAACACTCCTTACACAGCCTTTACCATTTCATCACAAAACTAGGTTATCATAATAGAAAAGAAAGAAAACAATTGTGTTGGAGGTGTTAAAATGACTTCAAAGGTAGCATCAGAAATGTCTTTTATCCTGTTGGCGTCCCTTGTCTTAGCGTTAAAAGTCTTTATAAACTAATGAATTTAGATTCTCATTGAAAATTCGTATTAAAAAAGCAATGATTGGAGCAGAAGCCCTTCATTGCTTTTATTTGACAACTTATTCTAGCTGATTGAAAACAATTTCACCGTCCACCATGGTCAATAGTACCCTTGCTTCTCTTATGGATTCTGGGCTCTCTTCAAATAAATTGCGATCAATCACAATCACATCTGCTAGTTTTCCCACTTCCAGCGAACCAATTTCATGCTCTCGACTCACTGCATATGCACCATCTAAGGTATATGCTTTATAGATTTGTGCGATTGACAATTTCTCCGCTGCATTCCATCCGCCTTCTGGCAAGCCATCATCGTGTACCCTCGTCATCGCACGATAAAAATTTGCAAATGGATTGAGTCCTACGATTGGGCAGTCAGTTCCCAATGCCAGCCTTCCGGCACAATCCAAAAGAGATTTGAACCGCCATACATTCCAGGCTCTTTTCTCACCAAGTAAAGGTCTATATGCTTCTTCTTCCCAGGTTGAGAAAAGGCCCATGTGTTCTGGTTGAACCGATGGAATGATATCCAATGCGCCAAAGCGAGGAAGGTCATCATCATCGACCCGCTCCAAATGCTCAATGGCATGTCGTCCTTCTCCTTTTCCATAGCAAGAGATGGCTTTTTCAAAATCGTTTAAAATCAAGTGGGTAGTCCTGTCTCCTATACTATGAATCCTCACCGACAATCCCAGCCGGTGGGCTTGTAAGATTGCCTTTTCTATCCTGACAAGATCACAGTACTGTTTCCCTTTTTCCCCTGGCTCATCTGCATAATCCTCAAGAAGAAGTGCGGTGTGTGTATTAATCACACCATCAGCAAATTGTTTTACCATGTTGGCGCGCACCTTTGTTCCCGTGTAGGTGTCTGCTTCTTGACGAATCTTTTCCAAATCATCAAATAAATTTACTGCACTGTGAATTCGAACCTTCAGCGTCCCTTCCTGCTCCATTTTTTGATAAATCCTAGGGTTTCCAATATTGACAGTATAATATGGTATCATATCATTGACAGATGTCACCCCATTTTGTGCCGCATACGTTCCAAAAGCTGAGACAAACTTTCGAATCTGCTGTTCCGAAAGATCAAATGCATACTTTGCCACAAGAGGAATCGCTCCCTCGTCAAAATATCCAGAAGGCTCACCATTAGCAAGTCTGCCAACAAAACCAGTTTTCGGATTTTCGGTATCCTTTGTGATACCTGCAATTTCTAATGCTTTGCTGTTAACCCAGACTCCATGGGCCTCTGCATTGATCAGCATCACTGGTTTGTCAGGGAAATACTGATCCAAAGACTTTTTGGTCGGCAACTTTTTTTCATCCCATAAAACATGGTACCATCCCATTCCATAAAGCCATTGATCTTCCATAACCTCTGGATGGTCCAAAGAAAACTGTTTCAGGGCAAGTGCACATGCCTCCTCCGATTTCTGGTCTAGCAAATCCACATACATTGTGGTCATGATTGCCATAATCAAATGAATATGGCTGTCGTGAAATCCAGCAGATATGAAATGGTCCCCGCATTCGATGATACGGGTTTCTTGATTCATATATGCGCTCATCTCATCTTGGTTACCAACAGCAACAATTCGTTGGCCTTGCACTGCCACAAACCCAGCAAATGGCTGATTTCTTATGCTATCATAAATAGCATTTCCTCGAAACAGAATCGTTTCCATATTGTAACCCCCCTATGAATGGCTTTTACCTTAAAGAATTATTCCAAATATTGTAAATAACGCAATCGCGCCAATGAAAGGTATGGCGATAATCGGCAGTGCACTTCTTGCGTAATCCATATTTTTAATCTGGGTTGCACCACAGGTGATTGTTGCTGCATCACTAAAGAAACAAGCTTGACTTCCAAATGCTGATGCAGAAATGATAGAAGCGGCTGCCATGGAAAGATTCACATCCATAGCTGCTGCAAGTGGAATAATGATCGGAAATGAAATGGCCGCAATCCCCCAAAAGCTGCCAACAACAAACATCAAGATGGAAACAGTAACAAAGCAAACCACAGGAAGCAAGCCTGGGCTGATAATACCAGATACACCATTTATGACAAAGTCGGTCAATCCAAGCGCATCATTTGCCTGCTGCAGTATAAACGCCATGATAATCAGCATAATGACAAAAAGCATATCTTTAAATCCCTGTACCAAGCCATCCCACATTTCCCAGAATTTCATAAGTCGCTGTGGCAAAAACATCAAAAGACAAACAACCAATCCGATGATGACGCCATATAATGCTTCTGAAGTCATAATCGTAACTACACCCGTTGTAATCATTGGTATAATAAAATTCCATGCACTGGATGGTTTTGTATCTTCTCCGCTTGTTTGCTCTGTTATTTCTTGATACGTACTATCTGGAAATACTTGCCCAGCCAATGCTCTCTGCTCTGCTTTTTTCATTGGCCCGTAAATTGGAATAACACCTAAAATCACAAGAGGGACTGTCAAAATAGCAAGCCATGGATAAAACATCAATGGAATGGTTGCGAAATAAGCAGATGCCCCTCCTTCAATGCCTACGGCATCCATTTGGGCCAGCATAAATGCAAACCATGTTGTCGCTGGAATCAAAACACAAACATCGGTTCCAGTTGAATTGATAATATAGGCCAGATATTCTCTGGAGACTTGAAATTTATCAGTCACTTTTCTCATGGCTGCTCCAACAGCCAAAGCGTTGATATAATCATCAATAAATACAATAATACCTAAAATCCATGTTGCAATCAGAGCCTTTTTTCGCGTTGTAGCTACTTTTTGAACCAGCTCAGAAAATCCTTGTGCTCCGCCGCCCTTATCAAGCCAAATAATTAAGACACCAAAGAGTCCTACAACCATAGTAATCCAAACTGTAGTTGCGTCCATCATGACAGTATAAGCTGCACCAATAAACGCAGGGAAAAATCCAGTTGGTCCAGCTACAATTAAAAATCCAGCAATTGATCCTGCAAGTAAAGGTTCCATAATTCTTCTAGTGGTTAATGCCATCACGATAACAATGGCAGAGGGAATCAAACATACTATTCCGTATTCCATTTTTTACCTCCTATTGTTTCACTTGCGATACTTTTATAGTGTCCAAAGTTTATTTTTCTGCCGTAATATCTTGCCAGGTTTTTTATCAATTTGTGCCACTCCTCCTTTAATCACCTCCACTCCATTTACAATAACAAATTCAATGCCAGCCGGCTGGGCATCCGGCTGGCCAATCCCCACATAATCCGCATAATCATGAATCATTTTGGGATCAAAAACCACAATGTCAGCGTCCATTCCAGTTCCCAGCCACCCCTTTTGTGCTTCAATCCCAAGTTGTCTTGCTGGCAAATATGTAGATTTTTTCACCGCTTCCATCATGGATAAAACGCCCTGCTCTCTAACCAATTTTTGAAACACTCTTGGAAAAGTTCCTGCATCCTGTGGATGGCCACTTCCTGGTTTATCAGAAAGTCCTGCATCTGTTGAAATCATGGTATATGGTTCCTTAATTGCCAATGCCAAGTCAGGCAAAATCCCAACAAATGCTGTTCCAATGGTATCTTCTTCTGTTGCCTTAATCTCATCAATCATCTCTTGGGTTGCTTTTTGCCCCACATATTTTCCAGTTGAGATCATCAAATCACTAATTTCACAGTTATACCTCAGATTCCAACCGTCGTCAAACACAGCGGACTTAACATATGTGGCAAAGGCTTCATACATGCCAGAATCACATAAAATTGGCAACCCTTTTTTGACGGCATTTCGAATCATAGACAAAGCCATCTCCATCACTTCTTTATGAACTGCAAATTGATATGCAAGATGAGAAATCTGAAGTCTCACTCCTGTTTTTTCTACAATCTGAATCGCTTCTTGTAATCCCTTCGCAAAGTCCAAAGCATCGGTTCTAATATGAATCGAAACCAACTTATCGTATTTCGCTGCCAATTCCACCAGGGGCAAATATTCCTCTGCCCGTGCTCCTGGCGCGTATTCCAATCCAAGAGATATTCCAAATGCACCTTCTTCTAGTCCTTGCCTGGCAATTTCCTTCATCCTCTCGATCTGGTCTCGTGTTGCAGATGCATGGGGATTGTCGATACCTACCATTTCTCTCAGTGTCCAAGAGTGACCCAGCAGCGTAGCAAAGTTGATAGGGTATCCTTGCTGTTCCATCCTTTCAAGATAGACACCAATTGGCATTATAGGTGTCATTCCGCAATTACCAGAAAGAGTAGTCGTAATTCCCTGTTTCGCCGATAACCAAGCAGCATAATAATCTGTATTAAGATGAGAGTGGATATCAATAAAGCCTGGGCAAACAATCTTTCCAGTCCCATCGATTTCTGCCACACCTTCCATTTTGTCACGAGAGATTTCTGCAATTTTTCCATCCTTTATTCCTAAATTGGCTACTGTTTGGATTTCGCGCTTAGGCTCTATCAAAGTACCGTTTTTAATTACAATATCAAACATGCCTATCCTCCTATAAAATAAATTATCGCCAATTGATTCGTCATCTGCTATAATAGTAACAGAATTCTAAATATTTAAAATAATCTGTTATTCTTATCTTTTTGGTCGTCAGGAGTAGAAATGTAATCCATTTGGATTACAAAAAGCTACAACGCGATGCAAAAAAATTTCCTATCAAGCGGGAGGATATGGTGATGACAAATAACAGCATTATATTAATGAACGATATTATTTTGAGAATCTATAATACTTCTGATTTCAATGAGATGCGAAAAACCCTCATTTCATCTCTCCGCTTTCTTGTGCCTAGCTTTGGAATTTCATTTTATTTGGCAACCCCCAACCAACCGTATCATCTCTCAAATGGCATCGGCATTGGTATTTCTGAAAAATGTATGCAAATCTACCTCGATGAATATCAAGAATACGATCAAACTACTTGGTCTTATGGAATTCCAGTTTCAAAAGCATATATTGAATCTGCATTTCTTCAAACGGAACGGGAACAAAATACCGATTTTTATCGCAGAGTTTATGCACCAGAAAAACTAATGTACCAGATTTCTTTGACCTTGATTCATAACGGTGTTTTCTTAGGTGTCATCGCCATGTTTCGTACAAAAGAAGAGGGTGATTACAAGCAAGACGAGCTCTTTGCTTTGGAAATGATTGCCTCTCATCTTTCCATTCGTCTTTATCACCATTCCTTGACAATTGGTGAGTGTAGAGCCCATCACCCTGATCGTGAAGTACTATTGAACCAATATCAGCTGACTCTGCGGGAAATCGAAATATTATACGCCATATTAGATGAAGACGAAAAAAATAGTATATGTCAGCGACTTTGCATCAGCCCAAATACCCTAAAAAAGCATGTAATGAATCTATATAAGAAGTTTCACGTCAATACGCTAGTTGGGCTATATCAAGTAGCCAGCAAGCTGTAACAATCACCTTCTAAAATTGGATTGTATTGGTTTTCATACAAGGCCGTGACCTTATGTTTTTATTTCAAAACATCCTTTTCTAAAATCGGCTTTTCGCCGTTGATATTCCAGTTGATTTATATAAATTTGACAAATTGCCAGAATTTATTTGGCACTATTTTCCATTGACGACATCTGGTCAGTATGATAGTATTTGATTTAAAATTTATTATTAAGAATATTCTGATAGTTTAATATTGTTTTAAATTGAGTATTCTGAAGAAAAGGGTGAACATATGATGAATGAGAATTATCCCCAAAAGCAAGGATTATATGATCCCGCTTTTGAACACGATGCTTGTGGTATGGGTTTTGTTGTAAAAGTAAATGGTGAAAAATCCCATGATGTAATCGATGAAGCACTTACTGTACTTGAAAACTTGTCCCATCGAGGTTGCAAGTGGTGCAGATGAAAACACAGGTGATGGTGCCGGAATATTGGTACAAATCCCTCATAATCTATATAAAAGAGAGTGTGAAGTAATTGGATTTGACTTACCAGAAAAAGGTGATTATGCAGTAGGCCATGATCTTTGCTCATAAGTATGACGAATTCAGACAAGTTCAAAAAACAACTTTTGAAAATATTGTCGGTGCAGAAGGCCAGAAGGTTTTGGGTTGGAGAGAGGTTCCTGTTGACAAAACAACAATCGGCCAGACAGCACTTGCTGCTATCCCAAGATTGATTCAAGTCTTTATTGAAAAAGATCCATCGATAAACAATGATATGGATTTTGAAAGAAAATTATACATCATTCGAAAAAGGGCCGAAAAAACCATCGTTCCAATGTGTGAGGATAAAGGGGGTACATTCTACGTATCCAGCCTCTCTTCGAAAACTGTGGTGTACAAGGGAATGCTCACAGCAAAACAACTCAGAAATTTCTATTTGGACCTCTCTGATTTAGATTTTATTTCTGCACTGGCTATGGTCCACTCTCGTTTTAGTACGAACACCTTTCCCAGTTGGGAAAGGGCCCATCCAAACAGATATATCGTCCATAATGGTGAAATCAATACCATCCGTGGAAATGTAAACTGGATGAAGGCAAGGCAGAAGGGAATACTGAATTCCCCACTTTTTGATGATATTAGCAAGGCATATCCGATTATTGACGAAACAGGCAGTGACTCTGCTATGTTTGATAACAGCCTTGAGTTCTTATATTTGACAGGTAAATCTCTTCCCCACTCTATCATGATGATGATTCCGGAACCTTGGGAAAAGAACGGCCTGATGTCACGCACCAAAAAAGACTTTTACCAATTCAACAACTTCATTATGGAGCCTTGGGATGGGCCTGCGGCAATTGGATTTACTGATGGCATCGTCATCGGTGGCGTTCTTGACCGAAATGGATTGCGTCCTGGACGTTATTACGAAACGACAGATGGGAAGGTAATCCTTGCTTCTGAGGTAGGTGTAATAGATATTAAACCAGAAAACGTAAAGCACAAAGGCCGCCTCGAACCTGGTAAAATGCTCCTGGTTGATACGGAAAAAAAGCGAATTATCTCTGATGAAGAAATCAAAGAAGAAATTGCACAGCAGGAGCCTTACAAAGAATGGAGCGAAAGGCACATTGTAAACCTTTCTGACTTTACCGTCTGTTGAGATGAAAGGAGAACCAGAATCTTCAGATTTAGTGGGCGCTGCAAAAAGCATTCGGATACACCTATGAGGATGTAACAAAGACCATCCTTCCTCTTGCAGTGGACGGAAATGATCCTCTTGGTTCTATGGGGATTGACTCACCTCTTGCAGTATTATCAGAAAAGCCTCAAATGCTATATTTGTACTTTAAACAACTTTTTGCTCAGGTGACCAATCCACCAATCGATGGAATTCGAGAAGAAATGATCACCTCCAGCAGCCTTCTGCTTGGGGGATCAGGCAACATGCTTGATCCAGATACAGGCTCCACCGCAAGTATCTTTTTAGAGCATCCTATCCTGACAAACCAGCAATTAGCAACATTAAAAGCAATCAAAGATACTCGTTTTAAGACAGCAACCATCTCAATCCTTTATAAAGTGTCAGATGGCTCTCGGCCAATGGAGCGTGCTTTAGAAAGAATTTTCCGTCAAGCAGACAGAGCGATTGGTGAAGGTGCAAACATCATTATTCTTTCAGACCGTGGTGTTTCCAAAGAATATGCAGCCATCCCTGCGCTCCTTGCTTCTTCTGGTTTGCATCATCATTTAATCCGACGTGAAATCAGAACGGATATGGGACTTGTCTTAGAATCTGGTGAACCTAGAGAAGTGCATCATTTCTGTACGCTCATTGGATATGGTGTCACAGCCATCAATCCATATATCGCCTTTGAAACAATTCATAATTTGGCGGATAAGAATTTATTAAACGCCATCTCCTATGAAGATGCGAAAAAGAATTATATCAAGGGTATTGTCAAGGGAATCACTAAGGTTATCACAAAGATGGGTATTTCAACCATCCGAAGTTATCACGGTGCTCAAATTTTCGAAGCGATTGGAATCGGCAAGGATGTAATTGATCGTTTCTTTACCATGACATCTTCCAGATTAGAAGGTATCGGTCTTGATGAGATTGAAACAGAAAATCGCATGCGTCATGAAAGTGCATTTGACGAAGCCTCGCCGTATACAAATACATTGGAAATCGGTGGTCATTTCCAGTGCAAAGATGATGGTGAAATCCATATGTACAATCCAGAAACGATTTATACACTTCAAAAGGCTTGTCGTGATGGGAATTATGCTGGATTTAAGGAATATTCTAAAAAAATTAACGCAGAAGAGATTTATAATTTACGCAGCATGATGGATTTCAACTACCACTCTGGTGATGCCATTCCAATTGAGGAGGTTGAATCTGTGGAGGATATTGTAAAACGCTTCAAAACAGGTGCAATGTCTTATGGTTCTATCAGCAAAGAAGCCCACGAAACGCTTGCAATTGCAATGAACCGTTTGGGTGGCAAGAGTAATACGGGGGAAGGAGGAGAGGATCCAGAGCGGTTTAAGACGCTAGAAAATGGCGATACAAAAAACAGCGCAATCAAACAGGTTGCTTCTGGACGATTTGGAGTTACAGCAAATTATCTGGTCAACGCAAAAGAAATCCAAATTAAAATGGCGCAAGGAGCAAAACCAGGGGAAGGCGGTCAATTGCCTGGAAGAAAAGTCTATCCATGGATTGCAAAAGTAAGACATTCCACCCCAGGTGTTGGATTAATATCTCCACCACCACATCATGATATTTATTCGATTGAAGACTTGGCAGAACTGATTCATGATTTAAAAAATATCAACCGCGACGCGAGAATCAATGTCAAATTGGTATCCGAAGTGGGCGTTGGTACCATTGCAGCTGGTGTTGCAAAGGGAAAAGCTGATGTCATCTTGATCAGCGGATATGATGGAGGTACCGGAGCATCTCCAAGAACTAGTATTCAAAATGCTGGTCTTCCTTGGGAACTGGGTCTTGCAGAAGCGCATCAGACATTGTTGTTAAATAAGCTTCGTGATCGTGTCGTTCTTGAAACAGACGGTAAACTCTTAACAGGCCGTGATGTGGTGATTGCTGCAATGCTTGGAGCAGAAGAATTTGGCTTTGCAACCACACCTCTGATTGCCCTGGGTTGCGTTATGATGAGAGTTTGTAATTTAAACACCTGCCCTGTAGGAATCGCAACACAAGACAAGGTCCTGCGAAAGAACTTTGCCGGAAAACCTGAGTACGTTGAGAATTTTATGCGCTTCATTGCTGAAGAAATGCGGGAAATCATGGCTAAGCTTGGCTTCAGAACAATCCGCGAAATGGTTGGGCGCTCTGACATGCTCAGAGGAAAAGAAAACGTGCGCCATTGGAAAGCACGACACCTTGATTTGACTCAGATTTTATATCAACCATATGTAAGCTCAGACGTAGGAAGATGCTGCCATACTCAGCAAAATCATTCTTTAGAGAAGTCCTTAGACATGAAAAAATTGCTTCGTATGTGCAAACCTGCTTTGGAAACACAAAAACCGATTCGCGCAAAATTAAAAATCAATAACGTGAATCGTGTTGTCGGAACGGTTGTTGGGAGTGAAATCGCTAAAAAATATGGTGAAAAAGGACTTCCTGAGGACACTGTAAAGATGACGTTTGTAGGCTCTGCTGGTCAAAGTTTTGGTGCTTTTGCACCCCACGGCATGACCTTGGAGCTTGAAGGCGATGCCAATGATTATATTGGAAAAGGTCTCTCTGGCGGAAAAATTGCTGTATATCCTCCAAAAACCAGTGACTATATTCCGGAAGAAAACATTCTCATTGGAAATGTAGCCTTTTATGGCGCAACTGGTGGAGAAGCTTACATTAACGGTATCGCTGGCGAACGTTTCTGTGTTCGGAATAGCGGTATCAAAGCTGTCGTTGAAGGCGTTGGCGAACACGGCTGTGAGTACATGACAGGTGGAAAAGTGGTCATTCTCGGTAAAACAGGAAGAAACTTTGCTGCCGGTATGTCAGGTGGTATTGCGTACATTTTAGATTTTGATGAGAACTACTGCAATCAGTCTATCGTCAGGCTAGAGAAAATGACATCAGAAGAAGAAATGTATCAAGTGAAAAATCTAATCAAGAACCATGTAGACTATACAGATAGCCCTTTGGGAAAGAAAATTTTAGCTGACTGGAAATCTTATGTGAGCAGATTTACAAAGGTAATCCCCAAGGATTATAAAAGAATGCTTGAGAGCATTGATAAGGCTTATCGTGCAGGCCTTTCTGGAGAAGAAGCTCTTATGATGGCATTTGAAAAAAATCACAAAGATGATGTATCCAAAGCAGTTGGAAACTAGGGGGTGGAGAAATGGGAAAAGCAACAGGATTTTTAGAATATGAAAGAACAGACCAGAAAAAACGACCAGTGGAAGAAAGAATCACAGACTGGGGAGAATTGAAGCTCCCTCAGGATGTGGAAAGTCTTCAAATTCAAGGTGCACGTTGTATGAACTGCGGCGTGCCATTCTGCCACGGAGGAGTGCTTCTAAGCGGCATGGCTGCAGGTTGCCCCGTACATAATTTAATTCCTGAATGGAACGAGTTGATTTATCATGGTCAGTGGAAGGATGCATACGATAGGTTGGTTAGAACCAATCCATTTTCTGAGTTTACAGCTAGAGTGTGCCCTGCCCCTTGCGAAGGTTCCTGTACAGAAGGTCATATTATGGAGCCGGTTGCAATCAACTGCATCGAATATGCTATAATCGAAAAAGCTTTTGCGGAAGGCTGGATTCATACGTCTCTTGTAAAAAAGACTGGGAAAAGAGTTGCGATTGTAGGCTCTGGTCCTGCTGGATTATCTGCGGCATACTATCTGAACTCAGTAGGTCATAATGTGACCATATATGAAAGAAACGACCGTCCAGGCGGACTTTTAATGTACGGTATACCAAATATGAAACTAGAAAAAAATGTTGTCCAAAGGCGGCTTCGCCTTATGGAGGAGGCTGGTATTGAGTTTGTATTAAACACTGAAATCGGAAAGGATACAAATGCACAAAAGCTAATTGATGAATTTGATGCAGTGCTCCTTTGTTGTGGTGCTACAAAAGCCAGAGGACTTCAAGTAGAAGGTCACGATTTGAAGGGAGTATACTCTGCCATAGAGTTCTTGAAAAGCAATACGAAGAGCCTATTGGACTCAGGATTGCGAGATAATAAATATATCAGTGCAAAAGGAAAAGATGTGATTGTAATAGGCGGAGGAGATACTGGGACAGACTGTGTTGGCACAGCAATCAGACATGGTTGCAAAAGTGTGGTCCAACTAGAAATCATGCCAAGGCCACCAGAACATCGAGTGCATCATACGAATCCTTGGCCGGAATGGCCATTGAAAGAGAAAGTGGATTATGGTCAAGAAGAAGCCATTTTCCTTTATGACAAAGATCCTAGAAATTATTGTCTTTCTACAAAGTGCATCCGAGGAACTGCCCAAGGTGAAGTAAAGGAACTAGAAACCATAGATGTTATCTGGGATAGGAATCCAGAAGGAAGAATGGTTCCAAAGGAAATCGTTGGAAGCGAAAAAACGTGGAAGACGGATTTGGTTCTTCTTGCCATGGGCTTTATCGGTCCAGAGGACACGATTCCTTGTGAATTAAAATTGGAACGGGATGGCCGATCAAATATCAAGGCTGAATATGAAAAGTTCGATACAAATCTTGATAAAGTATTTGCTGCTGGTGATATGAGAAGAGGACAAAGCCTTGTGGTCTGGGCGATTCAAGAGGGCAAGCTTGCAGCAAGGGAAGTTGATAAATACTTGACTGGAAAAAGCGTCATTCGATAGGATTCCTGCTCCTCTTTTGAACTGGTAATTACAGTATAATTCCATTTAAAACTCTAAAATGACCTCTTTGAGGTATCACAAAAAGCCACGGGGAAAGATTGAGCAAAAATCTTTTCCATCCCGTGGCTTTTTGTTTTTAGAGAACCATTTTTAAATCAATTCTAGATCAGGTGCCATGTCATGCTTCACCCGATCTACTTCTTCTGCTCTTTTCCCATTGTTCCATGTATTTAAATTCCCAGTCAAATAACCTGTAATTCTTCGGATTCGTTCAAAAGGCTCTGGTTGAAACTGATAGTTTAAATCCACAAATTCTCCGTCTAAATGAATATCTAGGCTTGCAACTTTTCGATTGTATTTTTTTTCAAGATATTCTACATATTTTTTCTTTTCTTCTTCACCAATTTCATGACTGATTGCACTGCTTCCCATGGGACCCTCCTACTTATTGTATAGTATTTTTATTTTATACCCATATTTTGTGTTTTTCAATCAAATTCAGTTCTTGATAAATATTTATATTTTATTACCCCAGTTCAATTTTTGGTTAAGTTTTCTGATGAAGGGTATTAAATCATAACAAAAATTTAATTGTTTTCGTACGGAAAGGGGAAGTAATATGAATTTCTTTGAATGGAAGCCAAGCTATTCTGTTAATGTCGACGATTTAGATAGTCAGCACAAAAAACTAATCACCTTGGTCAATTCACTCAATGAAGCGATGACACAAGGAAAGGGAAAAGATGTTCTGAATCGAGTTTTAAATGACCTTGCTATTTATGCAGAAGTACATTTTAATAATGAGGAAAAATTATTTGCTAAGTACCAGTACCCAGATGCAAAGGCCCACATTCAGGTTCATAATGATTTTCGTAGCAAAGTGCTTGAAATCAAGAAAAAAGCTGATTCAGGAAATCTGCTTGTTACGGTTGAGCTTTTGACATTCCTCCAAAAATGGATCGAAGATCATATTCTGAAAATAGACAAGAAGTACTCAGAGTTTTTTAATAGCAAAGGACTTTCTTAAAAAGAGGTACCAAACAGACATGGATCGTTCTGCTTGGTACCTTACTTTATTTTTGAAAACAAATTAACTATTCATTCAACTTTTTTACTGGAAACGTTGTATGCAATTCTTTCCTGCTCGCTTTGCAATGTAAAGCGCCTGATCTGCTTTTTCAATTAGTTGATGTGGATCAATGGGCAAATCCTTTGGCCCGCTTGAATAAATCCCCATAGAAACGGTTACGATCATAATATCCTGCCGAATCTCATGAACAAAGTTTTTCTCCTCTACTTTGGTTCGTATGGACTCGCAAAGGCAATCGCCCTCTTCAATGCTTAAATTTGGAACAAAAACAATAAATTCTTCTCCTCCATATCGACCAGGACAACCATCTACCCGTTCAGCTTCGCTGCGAATAATTTCTCCAATGGCTTTGATTACCTCATCACCCTTTGTATGCCCATAATAATCGTTATAAGCCTTGAATTCATCAATATCAATCATAATTGCAGTCAAAGAATCTTCTGCCCTTATCAGGGTTTTTGCCTGCTTTCTCGCATAATCTTCATAATAGGCTCTGGTAAATAGCCCTGTCACCTTATCTAAAAAAACAATATTTTTCATTTCTTTTCGATATTGAAAGTGAAAACTAAAATAAAGTATCGATATAATGACTGTTGGAATAAAAATCAAGAGTGCCAAAACAAAAATAACCTTATTTCGGAATGCATAAAATTCAGTTGAATACAAATCCACACCAAGCAGCCCCATATAGGTGCCCTCAGTAGTGTATACCGGTGTCATCCCAGAAATCTGATTACCCCATTCATCCGAACTGATGAAGTAACCACTCTCTTGATCCGCATAAAGCCTCTTCAGTTCAGCAAATTTTTCATCAAAATTTGTGTATCGCTTTTTATCTGCATAGTAAGATGGGTCGCCCAATGCTTTTTCTCTTTCTTCTTTGTTTACAATCACATCCAGAATCCAAATCCATTCAAGCGGTGTACCAACAGGTTTTTGATAAAAATCCGCGTCAACACTTTCAACGTAATATGGAGATGTATTTTCATCTAAATGAAATACTACATACGCATATTTCACATGATCCGAAAGGGGATTTTTTTGAAATATTTTGCTTAACTCTTGATTGCTTTCAGTCTCTATAAGCTGATGAAATGGTATCTCTTTTAGCATATCAAATTGGTCATCGGTAACTTCAATGGCGTTGGAAGCCTCTATCGCCAAGTTCATTGCGTTAGCCCCCATGGTCCCAAAATATTGATTCGTTATCCACATAGATACATAACCGATGGCTACCGTCCCAGCTATAATATATAAGACTGCCGCAATTAAGATATAATGATGGATGACTTTTTTCATACGCCTTACCTTCCTTCAGTTTATCTTCCCATACAAAATTGCTTTTTAAAGTTTTGTTGCATCAACAGAACTATGAATATGATATAAGTTCCCAGTTTTTGTTCGAATTAAACCAATTGCACCTTGTATCAGCATTAAAAATTGGTTTTTATCTTCTTCGTTTGAAAATCCAAGGTATTTGATCCCAGACTCATCTGCACAATGCAATCCATCATAAATTTCCTGAATTTCCAAAAACGCATCATCTAAATCTCTGTCAGAGGAAAGTTCCCATGGCAAGTCGTTGATTAACAAATTATCCTTTTCATCATAAGCCCAAATAGGGTAGCATCCATACTGTAGTCCTATTTCTAAACGATTCATCTCTTTTTCCTTTCATCCATACAACAGCAGAGTGATTTTTTCCACTCTTTTGTGATTTACTCACAGAACTCGACACATTCTCTATGATATTATTCATTATAAGATACTTTAACACAAGTAAAATCAACTTAGAAATACAAAATTATCTACCTGGAGGTACCCATGAAAAAAGCAATCTTTAAAGAATCCAAATGTGACCGTTCTCCTTTTTGTCCCGTTGTGAAGGTATGTCCCACAGGCGCCGTAACAAAAATAAAGAAAGGGTTTCTTAAAATTGATTTGTCATACAATCAATCAAAATGTATCGGTTGCGGGAAATGTATTAAAGTTTGCCCCCATGCAGCCTTCTCCATAAAATAAAACCTCTTGAAACCACTTCATTTACAATATTACATCCTCCATGCCGGATGTAAACAAAAACCAGACATTTTTTACTGTCTGGTTTTTTGTATGTAGTTGGCATATCCGCCTCCTAGACTCTTCACATTTTTATATCCTTTTAGGGACAGATACATCACTGCGTATAAAGATTGCATCCCTCCATTGCAATAGATGATAATCTCTTTGTCTTGCGCTGGTAGAAGTTTCCGATATCTAGCTGGCAACTCTGTGAGTAAACTCTGAATTGAACCTTGGATTCCGTTTTCAAGGAAGGCATTCTCCCCTCGTAAATCTAAAAGAATCAAGTTGCTTTTCCAATTTGGGTCTTCTATTTTTTTTGCCATTTCTTCCCATGATACGAGGTGAAAGCTCGTATCCATTTGTTCTAAAAAGCGATCTTCTTTAGAATGGTACCCTGGCAAAGCATCCATTGGTCTATGGGATGTGACTCTATCTTTCACAATCCAAGTGGTATAGTCCATCTTCAGACTTTTTTGAATCAAAATGTCGTGACCCAAGCAAAGACCCATAAGAATGGCAAATTCTGCGCCGCTATGATTTAGTACATTTGCCTGACCAAGTGGATTGCAAGATACGAAGGAATCCTCTTTTGTTGTATTTACTTTTGACTCGGGCACGCTATCTACCGTACAGGAGGTCATCTCTGTTTGAAATCCAGATTGCTCCAAATCATTTCTTAAGAGCTCAGCTTCTTTTTCTAAACCATAACAATAGGCAACCCCTATTTTGCGATAAGATTTTAGTTTCGCATATTCTTTGATTTCTTCTAATCTTGTTAACGTTCCTGCTCTCCCATCATCTACCAATTTTGAAGCAGCTCTCGTAACAGACTGAACTGAATCTGTCTCATATTCTTCAATGTATTCACTGCTTCGATCAAAACACGGGGAGGAAAGCCTGCATCCCTTAGAGGTGCATCTCGTACAATCCATATAGTTTTCCTTTCTCTTCCAACAAACAAACCAGAATAGGAACCTTGATTCCATCATTTGCAATTATCTCATTATACATCAAATCAATTAACGAAACTGTAATCATGTCACAAACACGTATACTTTGTTAGTCCATGATTGGATTGGGTATACCTCACATAAGAATTTGATAAAAGAAGAATCACAGATATTTAAAACAATGAAGGTAATACACGATGAAAAGAATATATGATATCATCGCCATCTTAATCATAATACTATCTTTGTCCACTAACTTGGTAGCTGCAGATGAACAAATTTCATGGTCTTATCATGGATTTTCTTTTTCCAATACCGATCAAGAAATCAAGGAGAATTTAAAAAATGAGATGGATTTATGCTTGGAGGCAGAAATCAACCATCACTTAGATGAATCCCTTCTTCTTCGTGGTATCGGGGTCGACCATCTTAGAATGGAGCTCATGAAAGATCCGTTGTTTCATACTTACTACTTATCAATCAATGTAAAAAATGTGAAAAACGAGATTCTGCATCAAATAGAATCTCACTATCAACAAATCTCTATCATTTCTAGAAATTACTCCTGGTTTTATTCTCAAAATGATACTGGAACCAGCAGCAGCGAAAATTGTGCAATTGCCTGCATTGCTATGGTCCTCAAATGGAATCAAGAGTCTTATGACGGTACGGTAGAAGAAATTCGAAGCGAAATGGGCCATTTGGGCGGAATCCAAGCGTTTGAAATTGCCAACTATTTCAAGCTTCACGCAATTGACAATCATGAAATTCATGGAAATTCCCTGATGCCGCTTCTTGCTGCCTTAGAAAAAAGAAATCTGGCCATCTGTTTTGTAGATTTTGGTCAATCGCCTTCATCCGCTGATTCGCTTGAAAAAAATCAATTGGCACATACCGTAGTTTTAAACGGATATTTTATCTATCAAAACATACCCTATGTGACATATTTTGACCCTGCCTCCCCTTCAGAAAAGGAAATACCAATCTATAATATCTATAATACTACCTATGAAGATACCGATAGAATGAATCAATTTGCTTATTATCATTTGATGCCTGCCGCAGATTTTCAAGATTTCTTATTGAATGGGACTCACATCCTCATCCCACCAATGAAACAAAAGCCTGCAGCGTTCAATTAACTGAGCTGCAAGCTTTTTCATCATTTTTTTATCAATTTACTCATAATTCTCTCTTCTTGTCTTTATCGTTTCGCCGTTCTTCTTGTCCTTATAATTTTGCCAAAGCTTCTTCCATAATCTCGCGAATCACTTTTTCTGTATTATGCTCTAATGGGTGTTTCGGTTCACTGTTTAGTATTTCGGTAACTTTCTTGTGGGCTTCTTCTTTCATGCCAATGGATCCTTTTTCCAGCCAACTATCATAAGAATCCGACCCGATGATTTTCGATTGATAGAACTCTTCAGAACGAAGTGCTGTTTTTGTTGTTTTTTGCTTTAGAAAATGTCCCCCTTGTCCCACTGCTTTTATGTCCTCAAAATAATTTTTTTCTGGACCAACATCGATTCCCCGGCGCATTCTTAAGCATTGATTCATAATTTCTTCATCAATCAGCATCTGTTCTAGCGATAACGTCATGCTGCTCCCAATTAGCCCCATCCCCTGTACTACATCAATATCGTTTAAGACAAGGGGCATCGCTGTCATTGTTTTTTCAAGTACCGACTGCATTCCCACTTCGTTGGCATCAGAAAGACAACCAGCAATTGTGGTCGGAAAGCCGTAGTATTTCCCCATCTGTCCCATTGCAGCTAACATCAACGCGGTTTCCACCGCCCCTTCCATAAATGCACCACTTTTCGGGTTAATGCGTCCTAGTGCTGCTCCATAAATCAAAGGCGTTCCTGGCGAAGTTAACTGAAAAATTACAAATGCACTTAAAGATTCTGCATTTCCAAGGGCAATGTTTGAGTATAACCCAGCAGGCCCCGTGCTCCCTGTTGCAGGCATTGGATAAACCAAAATCGGTGCTCCGTACTTGGTCAGTTCCATGGTAGCTTCTAACATTTCTGCATCATGACAAAGAGGTGCAACCGTGCAGTAAGTTGCTGAATATATTTTTCGATCCTTCATTTCCTGTTCTGAACCAAGGATTGCTTTACAAAGTTCCACCACAAATGGCACTTCTTCCATTTTCTGTACTTCGTCTTGTAAATGCTTACTGCAATGAATCAAGGAAGTTGCGCTACTCAAAATACCAGTTTTCCCTGCAGGTACATCAGATGGTGTCACGCAAGACCATAAAACGGTGCCAATCGAGATTTCATCGAAAATCCTACCTGCATTGGCCACATCTTGCAGAACAGCTGTCCTGCGCTGACCTCCTTCAAAGTCAATGACATTGACACCGCATCCGTCCATATTGAGAGTAGAATGAATCGCCGGAACCAAAAAATTGAATTCTGGATTTCTTGCTCCTAAGGTAAATTTCTTTGGGGCACTTGCCAAAGCACTGGCTACCATTTCCCTTGAAATATAGGCAATCTTCTTGTCTTCATCAACCATGGCCCCCGCTTCTTTCAAAAGAGCAAGCGCTTTTTCACTTGGAACTTTGACGCCTACCTCTTCAAGAATCCGAAGGCTATCCTGATGGATCAGTTTGATTTCTTCTAGGCTTAATACCTGACCATTCATTTTCATCTAACTTACCTCCTACGCAAGCAATTCTTTCACAAGGCGCACTGCTGCAATTGCATTATCTGAGTATCCATCTGCTCCAATTTTATCTGCCCAGTATTGATTCACAGGGGCACCGCCAATAATGACCTTCACTTGACTGCGAATCCCCTCTTCCTCAAGCATTTTTATAATATTAGCTTGTTCCTCCATTGTAGAAGTAAGTAACGCTGATAATCCTAATATATGTGGCTTAATCAGTTTTACTTGCTCAAGGATCCACTCATTCGAAACATCAGTCCCAAGGTCAACAACCTCGTAACCTGCGGCAGTCAACATTGCTCCCACAATAGTCTTTCCAATGTCATGAACATCTCCCTGAACAGTAGCCACTGCAACCTTTGTGGAAGCGGCGGCTCTCTCTTTGTTCTCTTTTAAGGCTACATCCAGTACCGATAAAGCTGCTTTCATAGCATCAGCCGAACAAATCAATTCTGGAAGATAATATTCTTCTTGTTCGTATAGGTTTCCTGCTTCCTGGATCCCGGCTAAAAATCCAATATCCAGTACCTGTTGCAAATCCAAACCTTCTTCTAGCGCCCGATTTGCTAGCTCAACTGCCAAATCTTCATCTCCCTCTAAAACGGCTTCCTTCATTGCTTCATAAATGTCCATCGCAACCTCCTTTTTCCTACTCTTTATAGTAAATCCCTTTTGTTTCATTTTGGAGTATATTTCAGTTGATATAAGGGTAATATTATGATATTAATAGGATAATATATTTACTGGAGGATTTGCAATGCAATATGTTGAAACCGTTGGATATAAATTAAATACTCGTCTGAAGGCTTCTGTTGATGAGATCTTTTATTATCCCTTCCATCTACACAAGGATACCGTTGAAATCATACTGGTTTTAAGGGGAAATGTGGTTGTTTCAGATTCTGCTACCAACTGTACTTTACATTCAGGTCAAATCTATATTTTTAACGCAAATGATCTTCACCGTATTTCGTCTGATGAATCCAACATGATTCTAACCATACAACTGGAGCGATCCTACTTTCGTCGTTTTTTCTCTCGCTTAGAGTATGCTTACTTCATCTGTGACGGAGGAAGTAGAACCCATGACTTGTCTGTTGAAGAACGATATCTTCACTTCCTACTTTCCAAATGCTATTTTTTATACACACAAAAGACACCACCAGAATTTGCGATCGAAGAATGTGGGAAAGAACTCATCCAGCTATTGCTTACGCAATTTCAAAATTATGTTTATCGCCACAGTGAAACTGGGGAAATTCAAATCGAACGAAGAAATTTATCTAGTCTGCCACGGCAAGGACTTGAAAGAATGTACCGAATCGTTGATTATGTGATGGTTCATTTTCGTGAAAGGATTTCCCTGTCCCAAATCGCGTCCATGGAGTATCTAAGTGAATCTTACCTTTCCAGATACTTAAAAGAAACGCTAGGCTTAACCTTTTCTGAATTGATTTCATTGACAAGATGCGAGGAAGCAGAGCGACTCCTATTCCAATCAAGTAAAACAATCGACCAAATCGCTCTTGATGTGGGTTTTTGCAATAGAAAACATCTGGCAACCCAGTTCCAACGGTGGTTTTCCAAAACACCATCTTCATTCAGGAAAAGTGTTCTATTAGATATAAGCAGCGAAAATGTAATCAGAAAGCAAAAATGCAAGCCAGAGCTTGCACTAGAATATATCCAAATCTATTTGGACTAAGAAAATTACAAACTAAGAACTGACTTTTTGTCAGGCACTATAGCCATAAATACATTGTCGTAGAGAGAAAAAAATGGTTCTAAGCACCACATTTATGATTGATCATACTTGCTAAGTAACCAGCCCCAAAGCCATTGTCAATGTTGACAACACTGACTCCACTTGCACAGGAGTTGAGCATGGAAAGCAATGCCGCCAGACCTCCAAAGGCAGCTCCATATCCAACACTTGTGGGTACTGCAATCACTGGACAATCCGCAATACCTCCAATTACACTAGCTAGTGCTCCTTCCATCCCAGCTATAGCAATGATAACATTGGCACCCATAATGTCTTCCAGGTTAGAAAAAAGTCTATGTATCCCCGCAACGCCTACATCGTATAGCCTCACCACGTGATTACCCAATGCCTCAGCAGTGATGGCAGCTTCTTCTGCAACTGCAATATCGCTGGTTCCTCCAGTCGCGACTACAATACGGCCTTGATTTTTTATGATAGGAAAATTTCCAGCTACCCCAATTTGTGCCGTTTCCGAGTAGTATATTGGGTGAACTGCTTTGATTTCATTTGCCGCTTCTGGTGTAACCCTTGTAATCAGGATGGTTTCTTGTCCGTTTTTCAGCATAGCGGATACAATGCTAATGATTTGCAGCGGAGTCTTCCCTGCACCATAGATTACCTCTGGAATGCCTTGCCGAACAGCTCTGTGGGTGTCGATTTTTGCAAAATCTATATCTTCAAATGGTTCAAGTTTCAATTGCAAGAGTGCTTCGTTTGAAGACATGTTTCCGTGCTCAACTTCTTCTAAAATCTTCAGTATCTTTGCTTGACTCATTTCCATCACCCCCATGTGAAATCTTCAGAAAGCGGTTCCCAAAATTGCTCTCACTGCCCCAAATCTTCCAGTATCTCTTTTCCCTAGTCCATATCCTGTTTTCTCAATTTTCATTGATGGCATACAGATAAAATCTTCTGCAATGCATTTAACAATTCCCATCCCTGTAGGGGTAATCATTTCTGTGTTTACATCTTCTTGTACCACGGGAATTTGTGAGTCCTCCAACATAGCCATAACCGCAGGCACCGGAACTGGCAATAACCCATGCTGGCACTGGATGAATCCATGCCCGTCGTGGAGTGGTGAAGAATAGATTGTATCAACATTTAAATAATCGATACAGATTGCTACACCTACAATATCAACAATAGAATCTACAGCGCCTACCTCATGAAAATGTACATCTTCTATTGATTTTCCGTGAACCTTCGCTTCTGCCTCTGCGATTTCCTTAAAAATCTCTTTGCTGATATCTTTTGCTCTTTGTCCAATTTCACTGTCATCGATTATTTTGTTGATGATGTTCAAATTTCGTTCCTGGTTGCCTGCTTTGTTTTTGATAGGATGAATATGATCATGAGAATGTTCATGGTGGTGGAAATGTCCATGGTGGTGGGAATGTCCGTGGTTTTCCAAAATCACATCCACATCCAGCATTGCAATGGAGTGCCGTTGTTTTTTTTGTATTACAATTTCATATCCATCCAAATCCAATTTTTTTAATTCATTCAAGAAAAAATCTTGATCTATTCCTAGGTCCAAAAGCGCTGCCAAGGTCATGTCGCCACTAATCCCTGATGTGCAATCTAAATATAATATTTTCTTTGAACTGTCCAATTTAAAAACCTCTCTTCACTCGTTTTTCCTTGATACCCTTACGAACTAGGGTCTGGCCTCTTTCAATGCCGCTTGATACATCTGCTCCCAATTTGAAAACTTTGTTTTTCCTTTTACGCAGCTGTCAAATGCCATTCTGTCTCCAACAACAAAATCCGCACTCCAATTGATAAAAACAGCTCCCGCAAATCGGAATTCTTCAAAGCTATTGTAATTTGTGTACCGTTGCATAAATTGTTGATTAAATAAACAGTCTAATTCTTCATCGCTTTCATATAGAGCTACCATTCTAGATAGTTCTCTTCCTTTACAGCAATCGTCTTTGCTCATTCACTACCTCCAGGCTGGCAATTGCTGAGCCACTTATTATAAGCGGCTCATAATGCCACAGGTTATATTCGGTCCAAAGCTCTCGCTATTTTGACTAATTTTTCCGTTAAATTCTGCTTCTCATATTCGATTTCTTCTTGGGTCCATGGCAATAGCCCTTCACCAGTTTTGAACCCTAATTTTCCAGCCTCAATTTTCTCTCTTAACATTTGTGACGGTAGTGTCGCATTGTTTAAATCCTGAAACAAGTAATTATGAATCGAGTACGTTAAATCAAGACCACCCATATCCATAATGGTTATAGGAGCCATAATCCCCATTCTCATTCCAAATCCATATTTGATTGCATCATCCACGGCTTTTGGCTCAGCAATGCCTTGCTCAATAATGTAAAGTGCCTCTCGAAACAATGCATGCTGCATTCGATTTGCCAGAAAACCAGGAACATCTTTATTGACTAGAACTGGTTTTTTACTAGCTTTCTCTAAAGCATGGCAAGTACGCTCAATAGTTTTATCTGATACAAACTCGGTTTTAATCACCTCAACCAAGGGAATTAAATAGGCTGGATTCCAAAAGTGAGTTCCCACAATTCGTTCCTTATGCTCTGATTTTTCAGCTATTTCCGTAATGCTGATGGCAGAAGTATTGGAGGCGAGAATCGTATCTATTGGGCAAAGCTTATCCATCTTCGCAAAATAATTTTGTTTGATTTCCAAATCCTCAATAATGCACTCAAATATGATTTGAGCAAAATCAGATGCTTCCTGTAGCGAATCAGTCCCATGAATTCTGCTCATTATCATTGGAATATCCTCTGTCGTTACAACCTGATTGTCCCTCAAAACTTCCAAGGAGAGTCTGATTCTACCAAATGGGTCTGAAAGCTTATCTTCTTCGCAAGAATAAACCAGCAGTACTTCAAACCCCTTCATTGCAAAGAGTTGAGCTATTCCAGCTCCCATAGTGCCTGCTCCCAGTACCGCAATTCTTTCTATCTCTTTTATCATTTTATTGTTCCTTCAATGCTTTGTTTAAAATACACCATACTTATACACTCTATCTGGAACATTTTTATTGATATCATCTTCATCAATAAATGCAACTGCACGAACAATGGTACCGTCACCCATATACCATCTTAATGGAAATGCGCAAAACATAAATCTTTTTCCAGTGAGTTTATCTAAATCGCCTCCAAGATTTTCAATTCCCATCACATTATTCCTCAGTAAAATGTCATGACATGGCTCCCATTCTGGGAAATCCTCTATTGGTGGATGTCCAAACATTTCTGTATATTCTTCAATTAATCTTGGTACAAACGGACCAGGTCCGTGATCAATCATATAGGTATAGCACGGGTGATCAATTGCCTGCATATCAAATCCGACGCCCTTTACTTTTTTCTCTACAAACCACTTTGCACCTTCAATGGAAAGCCCTGGACTATACATAAAATAATCATCATTTTCACCCCAACGTCTATGTGTTCCAGTGTTCAGCAAGACCCAATCTCCTTCTTTGATTGTCGGCGTAGCATTTTCTAAATCTTCCACAGTGATTAATTCCCACTTTTTCTTTGGTATGCTCACGCACACGGCTTCACCGTAATAGTTTTCTAATGGAAGTTCATGTGAATAGGGGCTTTCTGGAATCACATGAGCTGGTGCATCTGCGTGCGTTGAGTTATGCATGTGAAAATCATTAAAAGTCTGTAGCAACCTATAGTGCATCGGCATGTGATTTACCCGATCAATATGAAAGTCTCCGTTTGATGGCCAAAGAGGATTGCCTCTCCCAAATGGATGTGATAAATCTACTAGAATCTGTTTTCCCATTGTATTTTATCTCCTTTTCCTCGCTTATCAATTTTGCCTTGCTTTTGCTCGGCCTTCAGCTAAAGATATATAATGCAAGTGGTGTGCCAATTTAGGAGAAAAAAATTCAAATGAATCGTTTACTCCCATCTGTTGAAATGATAAGATTCTTGCCATCTTCCTCTCGTGCGTCATCATTCTATTTTTTATTTATCAGTATTCTATGTTGCATCCGAATACTTTTGTTGCAGGATTGCAATCGATACGGTTTGAACTTTTGTGTTAAATTTGGTATAATCTCTTTATGATTAAAGTATAATAGGAAATTGAAAGAGGATTGAAATGGATCAAGTACTCGCTATCATCCAAGTATGCGACAAAATTAAAAAGGCACTGCCAGAACTGAAAGATTCCTATACGAAAAATCTGTTTGAAGATATTTTGTCAGATTTACAGGTTTTTCTTGACAAAGGTATTGATTTTAAAGAAGTTGTTGATAGCTTAGATGACAGCATTTTTATAACTGACGGTGATGGGAAAGTGTTGTATGTGAATCCCTCATATGAGCAAAATACCGGGATTTTATCAGAAGAGGTCCTTTATCGTTATGTTCGTGAAATCCTGAAAGAAGGCAAATTATTTACCGGCGGAGCAACAATGGATGTCATTAAAACTAAGAAAAAAGCTTTTCGTCTGTCTACCACAATTAAGAATAATCCTCCTCGGGTAGGATATGCCGTTGGCGTCCCCATTTTTGACGAAAACAACCAATTAAAGCAGGTGGTAGTCAGTAGCCGACCAATCCTCACTTTGAAGGCATTGAAAGAAGACTATGAAAGATTTTTAGATGAGGTGAAGTCCATTCAGGATCCTTCTACTATCAGAATTATTGCTAGTTCCGAAAACAACGCTCTTTCAAAAAATATGGTAGGATCAAGTGAAACCATTCAAAAAGTTTGGTGTCTTATTGATCTCATAGCAGATACCGATGCCACCGTTCTAATCACAGGCGAATCTGGTGTGGGAAAGGAAGTAGTAGCAGATGAAATTTATCGAAAAAGTAATCGTAATAAAAAGCCATTCATAAAAGTGAACTGCGCGTCTATTCCATCTAACCTTCTGGAATCCGAGCTTTTTGGATACGAAAAGGGTGCCTTTTCAGGAGCAAATACCTCTGGCAAAGCAGGGCTTTTTGAATTGGCAAACCATGGAGTTCTTTTACTTGATGAAATTGGAGACATGCCGATGGAATTGCAGGCAAAATTATTACGTGCAATTCAAAGCAGAGAAATTACCAGAGTGGGCGGAACAAAGTCAATCCCTCTTGATATTCGTATCATTGCGTTGACCAACGCAGATTTGAAGATAAAAATAAAAGAGGGCTTGTTTCGAAGCGACTTATATTATCGTTTGAGTGTTATTCCAATCCATCTGGAACCGCTGAGAGATCACATCGATGATTTGGAAGATTTATGTCATTATTTCATTGAAATATATTCTAAAAAGCACCGACGTACGATTCAATTAACCAAACAAAATATCACCCTTATGAAAATGTATGATTGGCCTGGCAATATCCGAGAATTGGAAAACATCATTGAGTATTTGGTGATTTGCTGTTCTGGAACAGCTGAAGTCGAAAATAATATGCTAAAAGGAATTCTAGGCATCTCAAAGAAAGGCGCTCAATCAGAGTCTTTTGATTTGACAAAATCCGTTGAACAATTTGAAAAACAACAAATAGAAAAGGCTTTGAGTGTGTCCAGCAATTTGAGAGAAGCAGGTGATATGCTAAATGTGAACGCTTCTACTATCAGCAGAAAAATTAAACAGTACGGAATTGTCTATCCTCATGCAAAAGGATAATTCTTTGTAAAAATCCACTTTCTGCTTACTATCATTGAAATAAACACGGTTGCTCTTTTGGGCAACCGTGTTTTCTTATAATGCTATGTTCTATTTCATATTTTCGATGATCACGGCGGTTCCCATGCCGCCTCCTGCACATAGTGTAGCAAGTCCATAGGTGTCATTTCTTCTTTTCATTTCATACAATAATGAAATGACGATTCTGCTTCCTGTTGCACCAACAGGATGTCCTAAAGAAATACCTCCTCCATTTACGTTCAGCTTTTCACGGTCAATGCCCAAAGTCCGTTCACACGCAATGCATTGAGATGCAAAGGCTTCATTGATTTCAAAAAGATCAATGTCTTCTATGGTCAAATTGGCTTTGTCTAATGCTTTTGTGGTTGCGCTAATCGGCCCAATTCCCATGATATCTGGGTCAACCCCTGTTGTTGCAACGGAGACCAATCTTGCTAGCATTGGTAACCCAAGACTTTTCGCTTTTTCTTCTTCTACAAGCAAAACGCCTGATGCCGCATCATTCATTCCAGAAGAATTACCTGCTGTCACCGTACCATCCTCTTTAAATGTAGCCTTTAATTTTTGAAGTGCTTCCAAAGTAACATTTCTTTTCGGATACTCATCTGTTTCAAATGTTGTAGATCCTTTTCGTCCGTTCACAGTTACCGGAACAATTTCATCACGAAAGGCACCTCTTTCAACTGCCGCGATAGCTCTTTGCTGACTCAGTAAAGCATACTGATCTTGATCCACTCTGGTTACACCATATTGCTCAGCTACGTTCTCGGCAGTAATTCCCATCTCTGGTCCAATCCCAAGGTTAGTAAGAGAATCCCACATAGAATCCCTTAGTTCGCTGTGTCCAAATTTTTTACCATATCTGTTATCAAAGGTCATATGTGGTGCAGTGCTCATACTATCCGCACCTCCAGCGATAATACAGTCGCCTTCTCCTGCCTTGATTTGATAATATGCTAGCTGTATTGAGGACATTGATGAGGTGCAGTTTCGATGAATCGTAATTCCTGGAACGGTTACTGGCAAACCCGCTTTGACAGCAGCAACTCTTGCCAAGTTGTTTTCTTTATATGTTCTCTGGTAGTTGCAACCCCAGATTACGTCGTCAATTAAATCTGTTTTAACCTTTGATCTTTGTACCAACCCCTGTATTACAGGTATCGACAAACCCAATGAAGTAATGTCTTTAAATTGTCCTCCAATTTTTCCTATCGGTGTTCTGCATCCAGCAACAATCACCACATTTCTCATCTTGTCATCTCCCTATCTGCAATTGGTCCTTTTGATTCATACCATAAGGACCAATTCAATGCTACTGCTATATTTGTCCGTCATCTATTATTTCGTTCCGATTACCTTCTCTTCAGCCATATAGTCTTTATTAAACTTTCTTACATTGATTGTACTGATAATGATAATATTAATAACCAAAAGACCAATGTAGCAGATATACGCACCTCTTAGACTTCCAGTCATACGAATTGCCTGTGCATTGATGATATAGTTTGTCATAAGAACAACCTGCATCATCGGGAAGTAAGCGGAATATACCTCTGCAAAACCGTGTCTTCCGAACACAGATGCCGGCAATGAAACAATAAAATTAGCCGCTGCTCCGATGGCAATTCCGACCATTCCAACAGAAATATATACACCAATAACCGTGTCTGTCACATTGATTGCCAACGCCACGGAGTACCATACCAGAAAAATCACAATTGCTTTTTTTACTCCAAATTTCTGGTCTATAAATCCGAAAATATAGCTCCCGAAAACACCTACGCATGCGCACATAGTCATCAACGCAATTGCTTTTGATTGCTCAAATCCTATACCCATGTTTCTTACAACAAGCTGGCTCATAACACCCGTTGTAACAAGTTGATTAATGCCGATTACTAGAGATACTAGCCATACTTCTTTCGTCTTTAATAACTTCCCAATTGTCCAAGTCTTTTTTTCCTTTTCGTTATCGTCTACAAAATATTCTGTTTCGTATACTTCTTGTGTAACGTTGTCTGGCAAAAGCCCTCTCTCCTGAGGCAAATTTCGAATGAACAGAAGACCAATGATTCCCAAAACAATCCCTGCGATACCTGTGAAGGTCATTCCCTTGGACATCTCAAAAGACGCAATTAAAAATGCAATCAATGGCACATAGAAAGCAGATCCCAAATTATGACCCATGGTGGTAAATCCATTGACCAGTCCTTTTTTCTTAGGAAACCACTGAGCAATCAGTGCACCTCCAGCAATATATGCAGCCCCATTAATAAAGCTCGTAACTAGGGTCAATCCAACACCATAGGTGAATAAGGTCTCAGTAGTTCCCCAGTAAATGTACGATGCACCTGCACCAATCATGCAAATTCCAGAGGTTGTTCTCGCACCCAGTCTCACATTAATCCGTCCAATAATCATGTATGAAATGATTCCTATAAAGCCCGCTATCGTTGCAACGCTAAGCACGTCGGCATATTCTATTCCTGTCTTTGCAGCAAAGGCAGGTGCAACAATATTCAGCCCATCGATAGAGAACCCAATCAAGAAGAAAAACATTGCCATGCAATAGAATATAATACCCCAACCTGCGCCAAATTTAATATTTGTATTCTCACTTGCTAGCTTTTTATTGTTTTGTTGCGTTTCCATAAAAGATTTCCTCCCATAAATTATTATATTTACTCATTATCTTTTTGTTCTTCTTTTCTCTTTTCAGCAACAATCTTATCGATATACGCATTCCAGATGGGTTCTTCTTTGGCCATCCGCTCACGAAATCCAGGTCCAATTTCGGTCTGATCTTTGCGATCAATAATTGCCCATCCGATATGCGGCTCCGAAGGGGGACATCCATGTACTGCTACGCCACATCCTCGATATCTCGCAGTACAATTTCCAACCAAAATGAGCTTTTCTGGAGGTATGCCTTCTGGAAGTTCTTTTTTTGCACCTACAACAATTACTGCATCTGTATTCTTGTCATATTCTCCCAAAGCCTTTAGTTTTTCCATTGTAAATGCAACAAGGGATTGACAGCTAGAACATGAATTTTCATGCATAATATTATATTCTGGCCAAGTGTCAAACTTTTCTAGGTACGGTAGCCACATTTTCTGGTAAACTTCTTCAATACTTTTTCCCTTTACAATGATGTTTTCTTCGTCACTGGTTCCTAAGCCTCTTTGTCTGGCCGCCTCAAAATAATCCACCATACTAATATCAAGTCCCACCATCCTGCATGCAGTTGCGTCTAAGGCAACAGGGTCTTTGCTTGCTACCACACAGCCAAAATCCAAAGGGACTGCAGAATGTGGTCCAAATCCTTCTGCTGGGTAAATTAAGTCTGCAATGGTTAAATCTGCTTTCACAACTGACCAAATATCCATCATCGCCATTGCAAGATTTGTTTTATGCATCTCATAATGCACTTTATCTTGCACGACCCCCTTAATATTTTTCAGTCCGCAGCTAAAAACCATGCTGGCATGAGATTTAAATACTGGCAAATTGATAATGTGTTCGGCTTCTAGAATTAGTCTAGGTAACATGACATGGGAAATCTCTGACTTTGCATCACGAATTTGGACTTTAATCAAATCCTTATCCGACTTGATATCATATAACTCCACGCCCTCTTCTCTTGCAACTTGTGCATGTCCTGCAGATTCAAAACACTCCATAGTATCACAACCAATAGCTGCAGCTTCCCCGACAATAATCCTTTTTGCACCAGCAGCCTTTACCGCTTTGATGACCGACCGTAAAAACTCATGGTTTGTATTAATGCTTGTTCCTGGAGGCCCTAAGTGCCCAGCGTTTGGTTTCAAGATAACAGTAGAGTTTTTTTTGATTAGTTTTTCCACACCGCCTAGGTCATTTAATACCTTCTCTACCATAACATCTATGCTGGGATCTTTTGCAATTGCCACAATAGATTTTATCATTTCTTTCTCCTCTCGTCTTCACTAGGATGAATCATATGTAATAAAGCTTTATACAATTTTCAATACCGCAATTTCTGTGCCAATATAATTTGAAAGCCCTTTTGTTCGAAATAAGCATTCGTTACAATAATAAGTCTAGTTTTTCAAAATTTCTCTGTTGCCAAAAGCATCGGTTGTTGCAACAATGCAACAACCGATAGCTTAATTTCTTCAGAACATTAAGTACACCCTGCATCACAGTTCGGCTTGGGGTAATTCCTTTTATTGTGGGATATTGGCATATAATTTGCAATTTTTAGTTACAAATAAAGGAGGATTACAAATGTTTGATACAAAAAGGATGAATTCAAAAGATAAGGTTATTCTTACGGTTGCCGTATGTGGTGCCATACCAACAAAAAAAGATAATCCAAATCTACCAACTCAACCAGAGGAAATTGCAAATGCGGTCATTGACTGTTATGCAGCAGGTGCTTCTGTTGCTCATATTCACGTACGAGATGATGAGGACCAATCCAGCATGTGTTTTCATAAGTTTGAGGAAACTGTAAATATCATTCGAGAGAAAAAATGTCCTATTATATTGAACTTGACCACATCTGGAGCGATTGGTGCTACCAATGAAGATCGTATGTTGCCATTTATGAAATTACAGCCCGAATTGGCTTCCTTCGATGCTGGAACCATGAACTGGCTCCACTCAAGCGTCTTTATGAATGAGCCTCATTTCCTTGAAATGCTAGGATTACGAATGCAAGAGTATAACGTAAAACCTGAAATTGAAATTTTTGATATGGGAATGCTGAATACCGCTTTATACTACGAAAAGAAAGGCATCTTGAGAGGACCCTTACACTTTCAAATTTGTCTCGGTGCGCCTGGTGGTATGAAAGCCGATGTTGAGAATCTATTATATGTGGTCAACCACTTACCAGAAAACTGCACTTGGGGAACCTTTGGAATCGGAAAAGGTGCGATGGAAATTACACTTGCCGCTTTGGCTCTTGGAGGTGGAATCCGAACTGGTTTTGAAGATAACGTATTTTATAATTATGGCGAGCTTGCTTCTTCAAACGTTCAGTTCGTCGAAAGAATTAAACGACTTGCAATAGAAGCAAACAAATCAATTGCCACTCCTGATGAAGCGCGCGAGATACTGGGGCTGAAATGAGCTCCTTGGCATTTCCATTGAAGCAAAAATAAAATGAAGGTTGTATCAGAAATCTTGACACAACCTTCTTCTATTTTTTTATTCTAACAAACGGAAAATTGCTTCTGCATCTGCCTGATATATTTTTCCAAAACCGCCGCCAAGATACGCTTCCCCATGCGAAAATGCTTGTTTTGTTAAATCATCAATACAGGCGTTCGCAACACCTGTTTCTTTCAATGTAATGGGAAGTCCTAGACTCTTGATAAATTTCTTCAATGCGTCAATGGATTCTATTCCATTTTTTACACCCCAAACACATTGCCCAAAAGAATCAAATTTGTCTTTTGAAAATTGGTACATGTGTGTCACCCAAGCTGGCATAACTAAAGCCAATGCTGCTCCATGTGGAATTTTATGTTGGATCGTTACTGCATGTGCTAGGCTATGGCAGCCAAAATCGCCACCTGTTCCTAGCATATTACTATGTGCAACTGTTGCAATCCACATTAGCTCACTTCGTAATTCATAGTTACTTAAATCCCGAATCAGCTTTGGAGTTAATTCTATCATTGTTTTCATTGTCGCTTCACAAAGCGAATCCCAAATTCTACTTTCTCTTCTAAGGTCAAAATACCGTTCAAAACAGTGAGAAAAAATATCCATCGCCGCAACTGAAGTTTCATACCGCGGAATTCCTTTGGTGATATCAGGATTCAGTATCGCAAATTTTGGAATACAAGCCTCACTTACAATCACTCTTTTATCCTTTTTGCTATAATTTGATAGCACGGATACTCCATTGGCTTCACTGCCTGTTGCAGGTATTGTTATAATCACTCCAATGGGTAATGAATTTTGAGGTGCTTCAATTTTCCCTGTATAAATATCCCATGGATCCTGATTACTCTTTGCCCCTAGCGCAATGGCTTTCGCACAGTCTACAACACTGCCCCCACCAATGGCCAGAATACAGTCAATTCGCTCTCTCTTACAGATAGCAATCCCTTCCTTTGCTGTTTCAATAGACGGATTTGGCTTCACGCCACCATATGGCGTACATGAAATTCCTTCATTCAAAAGCAAATTTTGTATACAGTCAAATAACCCACTCTTTACAATCCTTTCACTCCCATAAAGAATCAATGCATTTTTGCCAATTTTACTGAGAAGCCTACCGGTTTCAAAATGTGAGTCTCTGCCAAAGTGAATGATTGTAGGTATAGAGAATTCAAAATTAATCATAGCAACCTCCTTTGATGGTACAGTAATTTCATCAACATCGTCTTTGACTTATTTATAAGCAAAACTCAAGCCAACTATTATTCTGCACATGAAAAAAGGCTTCGCTGGGGAGGACCCGTCGAAGCCTTTTTTCTAAACACACCCAGCAAGGAGGCTTTTCTTTGCCGAGAGTGTTTATTGTCTATGTCAATGTAAGAAAAATGGGCATTTATACCTATACAACTCCTAGAGATCCAAGGGTTACAATTACAACTGCTGTAATACTTGGAATAACTACAGTACACATACCAATATCAAGATAGCTTTCTTTGTGTGTCATACCAGTAATACCAAGAAGTGTAATGACTGCTCCATTATGTGGTAAGCTGTCAAGACCTCCACAAGCTACAGCTGCAACTCTGTGCAGTACTTGTGGGTCAATTCCTGCTGCTGCCGCACGATCTAGGAATGTTTGTCCAAATGCATCAAGCGCGATACTAACACCACCAGATGCGGAGCCTGTGATACCTGCAAGTACGGAACATGCAACTGCTTCGTTGATGAGTACATTGTCAGAGAGATTCATCATTGCTCCACCAACGATACCGAATGCTGCCAAAGTCTTGATTACGTTTCCGTATCCTACTTCAGATGCAGTATTCATGATTGCCAAGAAGGATCCAGTTACACCATCTTTCAAACTCTGTTTAATGCTAGTAAATCTCTTGAAGTTTAATCCAATTGCAACTGCAATACCTACGATCAAGGAAAGGATTAAGCTCCAACTCCCAAGTACCGCCGCCGCGGTTGTATTATAATCTGCCAAGTAGTCAAAGTTCATATCTGGAAAGATAACTTTAGAAAGAGTAAAGTTACCAATTAATACGATAAGGATTGGAATAATGGAATTAACAAATGATGGTAAACCCTCTGCATCGATAGCCTGAATGTGTTCATCATTGTGGTTTCCATAACCTTCGCCAGTGTTCATTGCTTTCTTTGCTCTTCTGGATACCCAAATGCAAGACCCAAAGAACATCATAAGTGCTGCTATAATACCAAGTATTGGTGCTGCAAAAAGGTCAGTTCCTAAGAACTTCATTGGGATTGCATTCTGAATCTGTGGGGATCCAGGCAATCCTGTCATGGAAAAAGTGAAAGTACCAATTGCAATAGATGCAGGTAATAATCTTTTTGGAATTCCAGCTTCTTTAAACAAAGCTGCACCGATTGGGTAAAGAGCAAATGCTGCTACGAACATGGATACTCCACCATAAGTGATGATACCGCCTGCGATAGCCATAGCCCAAATTTCTTTTCCATGCCCAACTTTTCTGGAAATATAAAGTGCGATTGATTTCGCGGTACCAGAGTCGTCCATGACTTTTCCAAATAGTGCGCCTAATAAAAATACAGGATAATAGTTCTTTACATAGTTTGCTGCGTTTACCATAAAGCCTTCTGTATATGTTGCAAGAAGGTGAACGCTACCGCCGTCAAGGAAGGTAAAGGATGCTGCTAACATCGCCAAAATCGGTGCGATAAGGATTACAGACCAACCTTTATAAGCCAAAAATATTAGTAGACCTAAAGAAAGTATAATACCTATTACTCCAAACATATTAAATTTTCTCCTCACTTATTATCATTAAGTATAATTTGATATTCCAAACACCCCTGAAATGATTTCCTTTCTTTCCGCATCCCTCCATATCTTTTAAGATTCGCTTATGCGATTTCACAAGGCAAAGGAATCATCTAAAAAATGTCAAAAATATGATTCCTTTGTCCTGCATGCTGGTGCGTTAAACAACAGTATTAACAATAGAGTCCTCACAATCTCTATTTGCACCCATAAGGGAGGTGGTACCCGGGCGTTAAGAGAGACCGCCCGGGATTTTAAGGATTATTCGTTAGCTACCTTGTATTTCTTCAAAGCTTCTGTTAGCTTCGGAATGATTACTTTTACATCGCCAACAATACCGATATCAGCTACATCAAAGATTGGTGCTGTATCGTTCTTGTTGATTGCAATAACGCATTCTGAGCCTTCCATACCTGCTACGTGCTGGATTGCTCCTGAGATACCGCATGCAAGGTATAAATCCGGTCTTACAGTTTTTCCGGTCTGTCCTACCTGTCTGTCTTTAGCTGCCCACCCTGCATCTACGTTTGCTCTGGAGGAAGAAATATCTCCTCCAAGTACGTCTGCAACTTCTCTGAGTTTTTCAAAGAAGTCTGGGGAACCAATTCCACGTCCGCCAGATACCAGTACTTTCGCTTCTGTAATATCAGATTTTTTGTGTGTTTCTTTTACTACTTCTCGAATCACTACATTCATATCGCTCGCTTCAAATGCCACTTTGATTTCTTTGATTTCGCCTGTTCTTGTTGTATCTTTGTCCAGTCTTTTCATTACTCCTGGTCTTACCGTTGCCATCTGTGGTCTGTAATATTTACAAAGAATGGTTGCCATGATGTTTCCGCCAAATGCTGGTCTTGTCATGAACAATAATTTCTGACCCGGATCTTCCTCATTTGCCTTCCATACATCGATGTCAAGCTTTGTGCAGTCTGCAGTGAGTCCTGTGTGTACTCTGGATGCTACTCTTGGTGCTAGGTCTCTTCCAATGGAGGTTGCTCCAAACAGTACGATTTCCGGATCGCATTCTTTGATGACTGCTGTCAATGCTTTTGCATATGGTTCTGTTACATATTCTGCTAGCATTGGATCTTCTACGTATACTACGGAATCTGCTCCATATTCGATGACCTTCTGTGCCTGTCCTTTGATGTTATCTCCTAGTAGTACTCCTACTACTTTTTGTCCTAAATCTGCAGCGAGCTTTGTTGCTTCTCCGATTAGTTCCAGACCAACCTTCGCAATATTGCCATCTCTTTGCTCTACTACAACGTATATATCTTTACTCATTTTCAGATTTCCTCCTTATGATTCTGTTCAAATTCACAAGCGCTGAGAAATTTGTTTTCGGCTAGTCATGCATCCAAATGAGAGCGGAGCGTACTTTTGATACGTGAACCGATTGCAGGTTGCATGACACGCCATGGGCAAATTTATCAAGCTTACTAAATGATGTGGCGTTCTTCCATCTTATCTATAATAATCTGTACAAACTCATCCACACTCAGATCTGCATATACGGTTCCTTGTCCTTTTGCTTGTTTTGTGAAGGATCTGAATACGTTTGTTGGCGATCCTTTCAATCCGATGTGTTCTGGGTTCAGCGCATCTTTTAGCTCTTCAAAGCCATATACTTTGATTTCTTTTTCATATGCTTCTACAACGCCTCTTGCATGCATGTATCTTGGTTCTGCTAATTCTTGTAGTGCTGTAAGCAGGCATGGTGTCTTTACTTCGATCATATGGTATCTGTCTTCGTACTGTCTCTTTACGATGACTTTATCTCCTTCTACATCGATTTCTTCTGCATATGATACCTGTGGAATTCCTAGGTTTTCTGCAATCTGTGGTCCTACCTGTGCTGTGTCTCCGTCGATTGCTTGTCTTCCTGTTAATACCAGATCGTATCCGATTTTTTCTAATGCGGCTGCGATGATGGTTGCTGTTGCATAGGTATCAGATCCTCCGAATTCTCTTGCGGATACCAATACTGCTTCGTCGCATCCCATTGCCAGCGCTTCTCTCAATGCTACGTCTGCCTGCGGTGGTCCCATACATACTACGGTCACTGTTCCGCCTACTTTTTCTTTTAATTGTAATGCTGCTTCGATTCCGGATTTGTCATCATGATTGATAATGCTTGGTACGCCTTCTCTGATTAGTGTATTTGTTACCGGATCAAGCTTTACTTCATTTGTATCTGGTACTTGTTTTATACATACAACGATTTTCATCTTTCTTCTCCTTTTGGCATTTTTACCGGCGCTTCTTCGCCCCGTGACGATACGTTTTTCTTTAGCTGATTTTCATGGATCCTGCGATTACCATCTTCATTGCTTCAGATGTTCCTTCGTAGATTTCTGTAATCTTCGCGTCTCTCATCGCTCTTTCTACTGGATATTCTCTGGAGTATCCATATCCACCCATCAGCTGTACGCATGCTCTTGTCACGTCATTCGCTACGTCGGATGCAAACAGTTTTGCCATTGCTGCCATTGGTCCGTAGTTTTCTCCATTGTCTTTTGCTACGGCCGCTCTCCATGTCATTAGTCTTGCTGCATCTATCTTTGTCTGCAGGTCGGCAACTTTAAATTGTGTATTCTGGAAGGAAGAAATTCTCTTTCCAAATTGTTTTCTTTCTTTGATATATTTGATTGCTTCGTTTAATGCTCCCTGTGCGATTCCTGTTGCCTGTGCTGCGATTCCGATACGTCCCCCGTCTAGCGCCTTCATTGCAATCTTAAAGCCGTCTCCTTCTTTTCCTAGTCTCTGGCTTACTGGGATTCTTACGTTTTCATATGCTACTTCACAGTTTGACGCTGCTCGGATACCCATTCTTGGGATATTCTTTCCTACTGTCAATCCTGGTGTGTTTCTATCTAGTACAAATGCAGAGATTCCTTTTGTTCCTTTGGATTTGTCTGTCATTGCAAACAATACAAAGGTATCTGCAAATCCTGAGTTTGTTGTGAATATTTTTGCACCATTGATCACATAGTGGTCACCATCTAGTACTGCTTTTGTCTGCTGTCCTGCTGCATCTGTTCCTGCATTTGGTTCTGTCAATCCATAGCATCCTACTTTTGAACCATCTACAAGGGGTCTTAACCATTGCTGTTTTTGCTCTTCTGTACCAAAGCTATCGATACAGGAACAAGCAAGGGAAGTGTGTACGGAAATGGTGATTCCTGTGCTTGCGTCTATCTTGGAGATCTCTTCCATGCAAAGTGCATAGCCAAGGTAATCTCCACCTACGCCGCCATAATTTCTGGAATACGGAATGCCCATCAATCCAAACTGCTGAAGCTTCTTCACCAGATCCAAATTGAAAACTTCTGTTTCATCCATTTCTTCTGCGATTGGCTTTACTTCGTTTTCCGCAAAGCGGCGGAATAGTTCCTGCTGAAGTAAATGTGTCTTTGAGAGTTTGAAATCCATTTTTCTGTTTCCTCCTGTTTACTAAATAACATCTATTCTAAATAAGTTCCCTTAACCTATCGAAGGCTTTTACCAAAGTTCTTTGTAGAGTACTTCCATATCCGCGATGCTTGGTGTTCTTCTCGTGTTCAGTGGGCTTCCACTTGCTAACGCATCGTTGGCCATCTTTGGAATCTGCCGGAAAAATTCTTCTTTATCTACCCCAAATTCAGCAAGAGTGCTAATATTCAATTCTTTCAGCAATGCTTTTGTTGCAGTAACGAAAGCTTCTGCTCCTTCTTCATCTGTCATACCAGCATGATATACGCCGATGGTTTTTGCTAGCTGGCACAATCTTTCAATTGCTCCCTGTTTTAGGTAGTCTAAGCAAACATTTAAAAGCATTGCATTCGAAAGTCCATGTGGCACATGGAACAACGCACCGATTGGTCTACTCATACCATGAACGATTGTTACAGATGCATTACTAAATGCGATACCTGCTTCCAATGCCGCAATTGACATTTCAGCTCTTGCTTTTACATTATCTCCATTTATATAAGCTTCTTTTAAGTTTTTAAAAATTCTATCTACTGCAGAAAGCGCATAAATATCACTCATGGAAAATGCCTTCTTTGAAGTATATGCCTCTACTGCATGGGTTAACGCATCGACTCCAGTAGCAGAAGTAACTGCTGGAGGTGCTGTCAGTGTAAATACTGGATCTACAATTGCTAATGTGGCCATCAGTTTTGGGTCGCTTAAAAGCATTTTTACCCCTGTATTGGTATTGGTGATAATTGATACCTTTGTTGCTTCAGAGCCTGTGCCTGCCGTCGTTGGAATTGCAACGGTAGGGGGTAGCTTATTTTCAATCACTTTTCCCATGTAGTCACAAATACTACCGCCGTTTGTGTGTACTGCACCAATCGCTTTCATTGAATCCATTGGGCTCCCGCCACCGACTGCAATCAGAAAGTCACACTGCTCTTTTTGATAAATTAATACACCTTCATCAATCATTGAATGAGTTGGTTCACCATTTATTCCTGAATATACTGCATATGCAATATTCGCTTCTTCCAATGCGTCAGTCAGTTTTTTTACATTTCCTAATTTCACCATCATGTCATCCGTAACAATCAGAGCTTTTTTCCCAAAAGTAGCCATATGATCTTTGCTCATCTGAAGAGCATTTTCTCCGGAAAATATGTTCTGTGGTATAGAAAATAAATTTGCCATGGTTTCCTCCTTAATTTCCTCTCACGTATTCTATATTTCATTTTGAAGTTCTCATTTTTTATGTTGTTTTATATTGTTTCAAAAAACATATGTGCCCATTTTTTTTATGCTTCATCATTTTTTCAGCAAGGAAAAACGTTTCATTTTTCAATGGTTTTCTGCCGTTTTCCTTTCATAGTTTGCCTTATTTTTGTCAATCTTTTCTAAAAAAAATAGTAACTCTATTTTTTTTAGCAATTTCGATGATTGTATTAACTTATGATTTTTCCACTTTTGCTTCGAAGCGCTTTTCGTTGAAATTCCAGCAGTTTCTTTGCATGCAAAAATAAATACTGATAAAAACATAAATTATTTTGCTCGCAAATATTTACTATAATCACCTACTTATGTTACTATTATAAAACAAAAAAGAAATCTGACAAGAATGCAGTTATTTCTAATTAAATATGATGAATCATAGTAACGGAGAATCTTATGAGAGAGAAACTACAAAAAAGCGCTGAGTGCCCGGTAGCATACGCACTCGATTTAATCGGAGGAAAATGGCACCTACAAATTATCTGGGCATTATACAAAAAACCGGTGCAGCGTTACAACGAATTAAAGCGGAGAGTAGAAGGAATCACAGACATGATGCTCTCTCAATCGTTGAAAGAACTCGAACATTACGGCTTAGTAAAGCGAACCCAATATGCGGAAATCCCACCTCGTGTGGAATATTCTCTAACAGAAGAAGGGCGAGAACTAAAACCGATTATCAGCGAACTTTCTCGTTGGGGCGTAAAACAGATGGCTGCCCAAAAGGAATAATCTGAAATTTTCAAAAAATTCGGCGAAATGAAAAAGGTGAGATTGCCAACGGCAATCTCACCTTTGTTATATTAATAACAGCATTTATCCTGCATTTAGTAAAACGGATACCAATATACCGTTCCTATGCCTACCTTGATCCATGCCCCAATGAACAAAAAAATCAACGATAAAATAGCAAAGACCATGTCCATTCTTGTGTATTTTTTTCTATGGAACCAAGTCCTTTTTTTGTTCTTACCAAACCCACGAAGATCCATGGCATTGGACACCACTTCAATTCGATGAAAAGAACTGAGCAGTAGCGGCACCATTACCGTAGCATAATTTTTCAATCTATTAAAAATCCCTGCGTCCCCTTTTTGAAAAGCAACACCTCTTGCTTCCTGGGCATGAATGATATTATCCACTTCCGCTTTCACATCTGGAATGTAGCGAAGAGCAATGCTTACTGCGTATGCCACTCTATAAGGCACTCCCATTCGATTCAAACTACTTGCAAAATTGCTGGGATGAGTAGTAAAAAGAAATAGGATGGTGATTGGCATAATTGCAATATACTTTAACGACAGGGTAATACAATAAAAAATAGTCTCTAAGGTAATATGATAAAAATGAAACCCGATGACTTCGGTGTATGTTCCCGTAAGTTTTGACCCAAATTCTGGCGTAATCAGCAGCAAAAAGATTGAATTGAAAACAGTAAACACCAAAATGAAACCAAACAGAGGCCAAATTGCTTTTGCCGGTAACTTAGATGCCCGTAGCATCAATAAGCCAAGCACAATCATAGCTAGAAAAACTCGTGCATCCATGAAAGCAAATGCAAAACCAGTCCAGCCGATGAGCATAAACAATTTGATACTCCCATCCAAAAGATGAAACACAGATTTGCGCTGAATAAATAAGGAACCGCTTTTACTCACTTACGCTCGCCCCCCCTTTCATGAAGGACAAATTGTTCGTTATAACAGTGTCCTCGCTCACTCCTCCACCAGTAATTCTTTTCGTAAAATATCCAATGAAGGAACTCAAGTCCTCTACGCCATAAAGCCTTCCCATTTGTTCAATGGAGGTATGCTTTAAGTTTGCCGTCCGAATCAATTCACTGTCTGCCAAAATATGATCCATAGAATTTTTGGCTATCACATGGCCCGCCGATAAAACGACACCACTGTCGGCATATTCTAAGGCTAAGTGCATATCATGAGTAATCAATATGATTCCAACTCCAGACCCTTTGATATCGGATAAGTACTTCATAAATTCCCGGTAGCTCTTGTAGTCCTGCCCTGCGGTTGGTTCATCCAAAATAATAATCTTAGGCCCCATAGTCAAAATAGACGCAATGGTCACTCGCTTCTTTTGACCATAGCTCAAAGATGAAACCGGCCAGTTTTTATACTCAGAAAGCCCACAAATATTTAGAGCATCTGTTACTCTATCTTCTATTTCTGTTTCTTTATATCCAAAATTTCGTAGTCCAAAGGCAACCTCATCGTAAATCATATTTTTTGTAATCATATGATTCGGATTCTGCATTACAAAGCCTATCGCCGATGCGCGTTGTTTTGCAGACCACTTGTCGATGCAAATTCTCTCTTCAGAATAAAAAATAGAACCTTCTTGGTATTTTGCAATCCCTGCAATCGCTTTCAGTAAAGTGGATTTCCCTGCCCCATTGTTTCCAACAATAGCAATCATCTCATTTTCATTTACTGAAAATGAGACATCCTCAATAATATATGGGTCGTCTTTGTAATATCGGTAAGAAACGCCTTCTAATGCAAGAATTCTTTTGTTTTCAATATTTTTGGTTTCTTCTCGTTCCGAAAGATACGTTCCAACCACTTGATCTTGATATATCATGGTATTGCTTAATTTTGATATTCTATCCTCTTCCCGAATCGTTACACCACATAGCTTAAGCATTTCTACGTACAAAGGTTGCCTCAAGCCATACCTTGGTAAAATATCCGTAGAAAGAAGTAAGTCCGCAGATCCGTCAAAAACGATTTCTCCTTCATCTACCACTATCACTCGATCAAAGCCATGCTCTAGTACATCTTCAATGCGATGCTCTATCACCAAAATAGTTTTTTTGGTGATCTCATGGATTGCGACCATGGTTTCCATTGCCTTTTTACCGCTCGCTGGGTCTAAATTTGCTAATGGTTCGTCAAAAAGCAAGATTGGAACATCCATAGCTAATATTCCAGCAATGGCAACCTTTTGTTTTTGACCACCAGATAAATTCTGAGGTGGGTGCTTCTTATAAGGAAGCATGTCCACTTGCTTCAATGCCTTCTCAACAAGCACATCCATATCTTCTGGTGGTACGCAATCATTTTCCAGAGCAAAAGCTACATCTTCCCCTGCAGAAAGTCCGACAAACTGACAATCCTGGTCTTGCAAAATGCTTCCCACTTGAGTACCCATAGCAAAAAGAGAACGGTCCTTTGGCTCTTTCCCTTTAACCGTAACGGTTCCTGTTATGGTTCCTCGATATGTAAAGGGAATTAGCCCATTGATACAATGGGCTAATGTTGATTTTCCACTACCGCTTTTGCCGGTAATCAATACTTTTTCGCCTGCCATAATTGACAAGTTGATATTCTTAATCGTCGGTTCGTCTAGATTGCTATATTGAAAAGATACATCCTTAAAGACAATAATTGGTTCCTGATCTGTTTTCACAATTCTATTCCTATCTCTTCCTGTTATTTATTTCCCTTTTCTTAAACCCTGATTTTTCGCCTTTGAAAGTGCAATAAGGATAACCGCAGGAATACCAATCACCGCGATTACAATTAGATTGGAAATATTTGCCAATGTAATTTGTACAAACAACTTTTCAGCTGGCTCACCATAAAGATAAACGTCACCAAAGTATGCGATTGCACTTCCGACAAACATACCAATGACAGCCCATATATACATCATAACAATATTCATTTTGCTAAACGCACCTGCTAAAGGATCAAACTTTTTATCAAAGCATACAAAACCACCAAACAGTCCCATCATTGCAGATAAAAAGACCCAGCTCCACCAAACACCTCCATACATAAAGGCATCATTTAAAGCGTGCCCAATGAAGCCAATGAGGAATCCCGCCGCAGGGCCAAAAAAAGCTCCGAAAATAGGCAAGAGCGCTACAGCAATTCTGAAAGACGTATTTGGTCCAATCGGAACAGATACCGCGGAGAGGGCCGCGTATAAAGCCGCGCCAATACCAATGGCAACAACTGTCTTTGTACTCATATGTTTGCCCTTATTTTTGTTGTACCAAGCAATCGCAACACAAAGAATGACAGCAATCAGAATGGCAATCAACCCTTCTCTTGAAATAATAGATTGAAAAAATCCACTGAATCCATTTACAAACATCAAAATTTCTCCTTTACATAAATATTATAAAATTGCTTCTATATTATACAGTATTTATCTTTTTATTTCTATCGCTAGTTATACTCTTTTTGCCTTCTTTCATTTCATGTGATGTATCATATTTGGATTTCTTCTACCGTCACATTGAGTAGCAGACCTTCCGCTTCTTCTCGCGAGAAACTCTCCGTTCCTTCTTTTCCGATGGATGCTGCACTTGCCGCCATTCCCCAAAACAAGGCTTGTTTCTCCTCCATCCCAGAGGATAACCCATACAGGTATCCACCAAGCAAAGAATCCCCGGCACCAACGGTTCCCGCAATCGGCACACCTTTTGTGTTTCCAAGGAGACAAACATTCTCTCGTGACAGAATTGCTCCTTTTGCTCCCATAGAAACCAAAACTGTGTCAATCCCATATTGCTTGCGAATTTCCTTTGCGGCTGCGGCAACATCGCAAATCGCTTCCAGCTTTTGCCCTGCCAGTCGTTGAAATTCAAAAAGGTTTGGTTTGATAAGATATGGTTTTGTATTGCAACCAAGGGCTAAAAGTTGACCTTCTGCATCAATAATTCGTTTGACTCCATTTACTGCTTGTCTTTCTAGTAAATCAGCATACGCCTCATGGCTCATTCCCTCTGGCACACTCCCGCAAAAAAGAAGAAATTCGCTTTTTTTAGAATATACTTGTATCAAACGTTCTATCTGCTCAATATGATGAGATGTTACGGAAAAACCCGATTCATTGATTTCCGTTGTAATGCCTTGATCTTGATCAAGGACCTTCAGATTGGTTCTCGTGTTTCCCGGAACCATAATAAAATCTGTTTTCAACATTTCTTGTTTCAATAATCGATCGGTTTTTTCCAAGTTGTCCTGGCCCAAAAATCCGATTGCACATGACAACGCTCCTAAATGGGTTAGGGCTCTGCATACATTAATCCCTTTTCCTCCCATATCCTCTCGATACCGCTGGACTCGATTCACCTGACCTATGTTAAGTTTTTTTAGCAAGATTGTTCTGTCAATCGCAGGGTTGAGTGTCACAGTTGTAATCATAGTATTCCCACCTTTCTTTACTATTAATACCATATCACACAGTTTGATAATCATAAATCCGCAAATAAGTCAGCAGTATGCAAGAAAAAATAAAATTCCCAGTTCCATCAGTGATTTTTTCCGAGATTATGGTATAATGATGAGTTAAAAGGGATACTATGCCGAGGAGATGATTATATGAATAGTACCGCAGTCGTCGTGTTGATTGATCAAAATTCCATATCCAAGAATCGCGTGAAAAAGATTCTAAACAGTCCAGAAATTTTAGAAAACCATAATATAAAAATTCTCGAAGCCAATAACAGAAGAGATATTATTGGAATTCTAAATGAATATAACTATAATATTGATTTAATCATAAGCGAAATGGAAATTGATCCCTCTAATCATTTTAACGGAATCAGTTTAATCAAGTTAATCAAAACAAAACGCAGTAGTATCCCGGTGGTGCTTCTTACTTCCTCTTGCAGAAAAGCAACGATTACGGAAAGTCTGCGTGAAGGCGCTGCGGATTACATATTGAAACCATTTCGTGACATTGATTTGAAAGACCGGCTGCAAAAATATATCAACATTGAGAGTTTGACAGAATCTACAGTTTTGAATTTTAATCTAAAGAATTTTTTGGATTGTGAAATATACAAAGCCAAAAAGGGGAAATATCCATTTTCACTTCTCTCCTTGCAGTTTGATTCTAGTGCTGAAGATGAATCAACACTGCCGAGACACAGTTTTTATACTCATTCCGAATTAATTTTTAGAGAAATAAAGGGTCTTTTCTGGGAATCGGACATCTACCTGAAGCATGGATTCCAAAGTCACTTTGGATATTTTCCATTTTGTGATGAAGCCCAAACAAGAAATGTCATCAAGAAGATTGCTTTGCATTTTAAAAAAATGCAGGAAGAGTATCCTCAATTGAAAGATTATACAGTCACCTGTAGCTTTGCTACCTATCCAGCGAATGGAAAGAAGACCGGCGATTTACTGAAAATCTTGGCAGGTAAAAACATGAATCAGTAAAGAAAGGAGTTTGAGCCTATGCTTTCAAAAAATGAAAAGAATCTAACTGAAATGACTACCGCAGAATTAATGGTAATGTGTCTGGAATCCGAGGGGGTAGAATATATTTTCGGGATACCAGGGGAAGAGAATCTGGCGCTCATTGATGCGCTCAAGGATTCTACGATTCGATTTATAACCACAAGGCATGAGCAAGGTGCTGCATTTATGGCAAACATGTATGGTCGTTTGACTGGAAAAGCTGGTGTTTGTCTCGCCACCCTCGGACCTGGCGCCACGAATTTGGTTACTGGTGTAGCCGATGCTCAGGGCGATGGAATCCCTCTCGTTGCGATTACTGGTCAAGTCGGAAGCAACCGTATGCACATTACTTCGCATCAATTTCTTGATTTAAACAAAGTTTTCGAACCCATCACAAAACGTAGTAAATTAGTTGTCCTGCCCGAAACCATCGGTGAAATCGTTCGAATCGCATTTAAATATGCAGAGAGCGAACGCCCTGGAGCAACTCACATTGATCTTCCCGTCAACATTGCAAAAATGCATGTGTCCAAAACAGAAAAACCCCTTGTAAAAACAAACTCTAAGTACAAGGAATATGCAAACATGCTCAGTGTAGAATTGGCTTCTGCCGAAATATTCCGTGCCAAGAATCCAGTGATTCTTGCTGGAAGTGGTGCGGTTCGTGCTGGTGCCTCAGAAGCGCTTACTCGATTTTCTGAAGGATTAAAAATACCTGTTGTTCATACGATGATGGCAAAAGGCATCATACCAATGGATAGTCCTTATTCCATGATGACCGTTGGTATTCCTCAGAAAGACTACTCCAATAAAATTTTGGAACATGCCGATTTGGTCATCGCGGTTGGGTATGATTTGGTGGAATTTGCTCCGTCTTCTTGGAACAGGGCATGTGACAAGGCTATCATCCATATTGGCAATACACCTGCCCATACCAACAAGTGTTATCAATGCGTCGTAGATGTAGTAGGTGATATGAGTGAATCCCTCAACAGCATTGGTCGCAGAACAACTAGAAAAGAAGAACCTACCTATCCATTCCATTTAAAAAATCAATTTGCGCAGGAAATTTCCGCTTTTGAAAACGACCACTCATTCCCAATGAAGCCACAAAAAATTCTTTTTGATGTGAGAAAAGCACTTGGTAAAAGTGATATCCTAATTTCTGATGTTGGTGCTCATAAGATGTGGATTGGCAGGCTATATGATTGTTATGAGCCAAACACTTGCATTATATCCAATGGATTTGCTTCCATGGGAATCGGTGTTCCTGGCGCTGTAGCTGCAAAATTGTTATATCCAAAGAAAAGAGTCTTAGTGGTAACTGGAGATGGGGGATTTATGATGAATTCTCAAGAACTTGAAACCGCAGCAAGATTAAAAATGAATCCAGTAATTCTTATTTTCCATGATGAAAGCTACGGCCTTATCAAATGGCGGCAAATGGATCAATACGGAGAAAGCCACTTTGTTGACTTTACAAATCCTGATTTTGTGAAACTGGCTGAAGCCATGAATTGCAAAGGATATCGCATTGATAAGCCAGACCAGTTACCAGAAGTGCTGGAAAAAGCATTTGCATCAAGCATTCCCGTTATCATTGACTGCCCTGTGGACTATAGTGAAAATGAAAAATTAACAAAACATCTAAAGGAAATATATGAAAAAGAAGAAGACTAGGGTTATCCCCTAGTCTTTTGAAATAAATTCATAAACTCTTCCATTTTTGTTTGATTAGACTCTCGATATAGCAATTCAATAACTTCTCCACTTTGCAGTGTAATCATCAAACTAAAATATCCTTTTTCATCCCGATAAGAAAGGCCCATGGCTTGGATTAACGGGAGTGGCAAATAGGTCCATGTCGCTCCATAGTCACTGAGCCTCTTTGAATCAGGGTCTTTTATCAAGATAACTTCTTGATCTGTTAAAATCAAAAGGTAAGCAGGACTAATTCTTTGGTATAAAACTCTTCCAAACAGTTCTATATGCATCAAGTCAATAGTCGGTTCATAAATATTTGATAGAACTGTTTCTCCGCCATGAATACTCTGTTTCGCATAATTCATAAATTTAAAATTGTCGTGAATCAAATAAGTAAATTTACTTTTTTCTGATTCCACATTGATTTGGTTTTCCAATAAGTATGAATCCCTTAAAAGATAGATGAATTTTAAGAATAGATAATCCATAACGGTTGCAAATCCAACTAGAACAGAGGTCCTTTTGTGATTCATCCCAATTCCTTCTAATCGAATCCAAGAAGTAAGGAGTAATGAACCATGCTCGATATGATCGACCTCGCTGAATTGAAAAGCAACAGCCTCTATATCTGATTTGTTTTTTGTTAGAACCACAATGGTGTCTTCCCAAGTAAACATTAGCTTGGAATTCGTCTTGATTCCATTGGACTTGTATGGCGGTGAGTATACGGTATAGGGCATCCCTTTCCCTTTTGGTACAAATGACATAAATGATTCTTTAAATGCTCTGGGAATATCATCTGGGCTCTTTATTTCGACCGCCCAGGACTTCATAGTTTGTACAGAGGACATGAAAACACCTTCTTTTCATAGAAAACCATATTTCGAAAAAACGATTCTTTCGGTTTGCATAGGAAAGTCTGCTTATATATAACGCATCTTCGTCTATTTCAAACTATATTTACATTCAAAATAATAAGTGTTACAATTCACTGTAAGTATTAATCAAAGGAATGAATCATATGCAACTGACACAAAGAAAAAAAACAAGTTTATTTAAAACCGTATCTCCTAGTAGAATCATATTATCCAGTTTTGCACTCATCATCATTACTGGTACTATCCTTTTGGCTCTTCCCATCGCCTCTGTTGATGGAAACAGCATTGGGTTTGTCGATGCCTTGTTTACTGCTACCTCTGCAACATGTGTAACCGGACTTGTAGTAACAGACACTTTAACACACTGGACTATTTTCGGACAAATCGTCATTTTAATTTTGATACAAATTGGTGCATTGGGAATCGTAACGTTAACCACATTTTTTTCAGTGCTCTTGGGCAAGAAAATTAGTATGAAGGGGAAAATTCTTGCGCAAGAATCCATCAGTGATTACAGTTTTGCCGAAGTACACCACATGATAAAAAGCGTCATTCGTATCACTGCTGTCGTAGAACTCATTGGAGCAATCATTCTGATGATTCGCTTCATACCCATATTTGGTCTTCGTGGAATCTATCTGGCAGTGTTTCATGCCATCTCTGCTTTTTGTAATGCAGGATTTGATTTGATGGGCGATTACCAAAGTTTATCTTCATTTAACAGAGAACCTCTCGTGCTGGCAGTGATTTCTGTGCTTATCATCACGGGTGGCTTTGGTTTTATCGTTTGGAAAGATTTATGGGACTATCGAAAAACAAAGATTATCTATTTGCATACCAAATTAGTACTTCTAATTAGTGCCGTTTTAATCATTTTTGGTGCAAGTTTCTTTTTCATTTTAGAATATACCAACCCATCTACCATGGGCAATTTCACCTTATTTGAAAAAATAAATGCTTCGCTGTTTCATTCAGTTAGCTGCAGAACAGCAGGTTTTAATACCGTTCCTATCAATGAAATGAACGAAATGTCGCGAGTCGTTTCGATTTTATTAATGTTTATCGGTGCAGCACCAGGCTCTACAGGAGGCGGTATCAAGGTTACCACCTTCGGGATTCTCGTCATGGCGATTTTCTCAAATATTTTAGGAAATGGCGAGACCGTCGTTTTGAAAAGACGAGTTGCGCAAGTTGTTGTCAATAAAGCTCTTTCCATTGCCGGACTTGCAATGGTTCTTGTGTTTATTATGACTGCAATTGTGGATAGTATTGAAAACATGCCATATCTTGACGCCTTATTTGAAGTGACCTCTGCATTTGGTACCGTTGGACTTTCTACAGGAGTGACACCACATCTTCATACGGCTAGCAAAATCATGCTCATCTTTACTATGTTTCTTGGACGTGTAGGCCCATTGAGTTTTGCAGTTGCTCTCACCATGCGCGAAAAAAAGAGACTGCAAAATGCAGTCTTCCCTGAAGGCAAAATCATGGTAGGCTAGTCCTCCAGTTCTCCGACGAAAAGGTCTCTCAATTCTTCTTTGCTTTCAGAATCAGACACAACAATCACCGAATCTCCTTCTAAAAGTACCAAGTCTTCCGCTGGCTTCAAGACCTCTTCATCCTTAATCACGGATACGAGTTGACAGTCCTCTGGCATCTTTACATCTACGACTCGCCTGCCAAATACAGGAGAATTCGCTTTGATTTCTATTTCACTCACTACAATCTTATTATTCTTTACACTCGTCAGTGTTTTCATCCCAGCGTAATCTACTTCCTGTTCAATCAGCTCCGCAATAATTGTGGTGCTACTCACAGGAATATCTACGCCCAGCTTTAAAAATACATGGGTATTTTTGGGATTGTTGACCCTGGCAATGGTTTTTTCAACTCGAAAATTGTTCTTCGCAAGCTGACAAACAATTAGATTTTCTTCGTCCTGTCCCGTCACAGCGATTAAAACATCTGCTTTGGCAGTTTCTGCATTTTTTAAAATATCAATTTTAGTAGCGTCACCGTGATATACGGGGATATTTAATTCGTCGGCCAATTTTTCGCAAAGATTTCTTTGCATCTCAATGACACTAACTTTATGCTGAAACGACATCAAAGTTTTTGTCAAATAATATCCGACTTTTCCGCCTCCAACGATTACAATATTCATTCGATTTCTTTCTCCTTCACTATCATCATAAAACCCTACATGCCCTCTATATTTTTAGCACAATTACCAATTCATCATCAAATTCTAATCTTGTGTTTGGATTGTAGAATTGAAGTTCCCCATCTTTCAACACTCCCAAAAGCATTGTATCCTTTGGAACAGAGATTTCCTTCATCATCTTACCGGCATCCTTATCTCTAACCCTCTCAAATACAAAATCAATCCCCGTGTTATCTAAATAACACGTTCGAGTACTGCATTCACCCATCATCAATGCACGAAATTCTTCAACTGCCATGTTGGTTGGACATACCGTATGAACTCCAAATTGATAAAAAACCTGTTCTTTTACTGGATCTTGTATTCTCGCAAAGATTCTTGGGATATTAAAGATTTCTTTTGCAATTTGGCATGCCATCATATTGATATTATCATCTGGTGTCAATGCAGCAAAGCCATCAGCACCCTCAATTCCAGCTTGCTTTAACACATCCTCGTCAATGGGCACACCAAGAACCGTGACTCCATGAAAATTTGGTCCAAGCAAACGAAAGTTTTCACTATTGCTATCCACGACAGATATATCGTGACCTTCCTCTGACATAATTCTAGCAAATTGTGAACCAACCTTACCACAACCTGCAATTACAATCTGCATATCTATTTCCTCCTAATGGTTTCTTTTCTAAATATCTACCCAAATCATGAACCGGGGCAACAATATTATAACACCTGTTGTCAGGAATACAAGAAAAAGCAAATAGAGGATTCAAAAACTTCCTGCACAACCGATAAAGCTATGACAGTCCATAGATTCTATGATATCATTCTGTAAAACGTTTTTCTTTGGTTTGGAGGAAAGGTCGATGATCAAAAAAGTAATTCGCGTAGTTTTAGCATTTTTGTGCAATGGTATGTCCGTTGGTCTTTTTATTCAAGCTGGATTTGGGTTAGATTCCATCAGTGTTTTTTCTGCCGGTCTTGCAAACCAATTCCATACAACCATTGGAATTGCTAGCCTTGGATTGTATTTTGTCACGATTCTTATGGTATCTGAGCAAAAAAAGCTGTCTTTTCGCATTTGTAAAATTGTTTTCGATATTTCTATCATCATAGAAGGTATCCTTATGGGTGGCACTTTTGGCTTCGGAACAGTGGTTTTTGGTTTTGTTACAGGTCCAGCAATTCAGTTTTTTTAAAAATGGCTGGATGTTGACGAAAAACGAATTCAGGGTTTATAATAGTTCTGCATATTGGAATTAGAGAAAGGATATTTTATGTGGAAAGAAACACTGCGTCCAGTTTGGGTAGAAATTAATTTAGCTCATTTGGACTATAATATAAAACAAATTCAAAAAAAAATTGGCGAGGCTGAAATCATCGGGGTAGTCAAAGCAGATGCATACGGGCATGGCGCCGTAGAAGTATCTAAAGTCTTGCTTGAAAACGGAGTGAAAACACTTGCAGTAGCTACCCTCCCAGAAGCCATTGTCCTTAGGGAAAACGGGATTACATGTCAAATCGTTATGCTTGGAATCACACCAGAACTCTATCTAGATACCTTAATCAAAGAAGACATCACACCAGTTACGTCCTCCTTGGAAAACGCACGGGCGTGCTCTGCTGCCGCAGCAGAACAAAACCGCCAGATTGAACTTTATCTAGCCATCGATACGGGAATGGGGCGCATTGGCTTTCTCCCAAATGAAGAAAGCGTCGCTGATATTAAGCGAATTGCTGAGCTTACAAATATTAAAATCAAAGGCTTCTTTTCTCATTTATCTACAGCAGATGAATCAGAAAAGATTTTTTCCAATCAACAGATTGAAAAATACGAAACCTTTTATCAGCGTCTTTTAGAAGAAGGAATTCACGTTCCAGTCCGAACCCTAGGAAATAGCGCTGCCATTATGGAGGTGCCTGGGGCTCATTTCGATGCTGTTCGGCCTGGCATTATATTGTATGGGGGCTATCCCTCAGAAGCAGTCGATAAATCACAATTGTCTATCAAACCAGTTATGTCTGTAAAAGCAAACATTGTTCACTTAAAAAAAGTTCCTTCCGGCTTTTCTATTAGCTATGGAAGAACCTTCATTACCGAAAAAGAAAGCATCATTGCCACACTACCTCTCGGTTATGCAGATGGCTATCCGCGATTCCTTTCTGGAAAAGGCAGAGTCATCATTAGGGGGCAATACGCGCCTGTAGTCGGTATCATTTGTATGGATCAATGCATGGTAGATGTAACCAATATCCCTGGAGTCGCTCTTGGCGATGAAGTTATTATTATGGGTGTTGACGGCGATTTGGAAGTTTCAGCACATGAAATTGCAAAAAAAACAGGCACAATCAACTATGAAGTCGTTTGCGCCTTTGGGCAAAGATTACCAAAGCGATACCTGTAAACAATTTTTACCTTCAAAAACAATCGCAGGGCAATCATATTCTTTTAGAATTCAACAGCGGAGACAGGGTCTTCGCTATTTTTTATTTCACCAAATAATATTGCATTTCCCTTTCCAAGGTTCTTGCAATGATACAGCGCTTGATCTGCTGCCTCGTAAAGTTCTTCATACCGATTTCCATCCTTAGGATATGTAGCGATTCCTATGCTTGCAGATAACGTTATGCCGTCCTCGCCAAAGAGTTCTTTGTTTTTATCTTTAAAGCTTTTGCACACATTACTTGCCTTTTCTCGGAGCAGCTCAATCCCCTCAATGTCTTTGACTAACACCATAAATTCGTCACCACCAATCCTTCCTTTGATATCAGAGGTTCGAAACAAACGATTTAATTCTGCCCCAATGAACGCAATAACCTCATCTCCTCTGCGATGACCGTAATCATCATTGACTTCTTTAAAATCATCTATATCTATCACAAGAAGCGCATGGATTCCTTTTTGACCTTCATCGCTTAAATACTGTCTAATCAAGCGTTCTGTAGCCTGCTTGTTGTAAACCCCTGTTGGACCATCTTTCACTGCCATTTCCTGCAAATGAAGAATCTGACGCTTTTTTTCATCAACATTCACAATTTTACCAATTACCTTCACCAGTTGATTTTTCGCATCAAAAATACCTAGCATATGTATTCTGCACCAAAGGTAGTCCCCTTGACTCGTGACAATACGTGCTTCAAACTCAACCATGGTTCGTTGGAGTCTCATCTGCTCATATTTTTCTGCAAACCGTGCCAAATCATCTGAGTGAATATAATCTGGCTGAAGTGGAACAAGAAATCCATCTTTATTTGGTTCATATCCAAAACTCTTTCGAAAATTCTCTGTATGAAGATAGGTCTTAGCTTTTGCATCATATTCGAAAATCACATCATTGGTGCGTTCCATAATCATACGATAGCTCTCTTCACTCACAGCAGAAAGTTGAGCATTTTCTTCCAAAATCCTCACGCGCTCTCTCTTTTGATAAAAGAAATACGCCGACAAGATACCTATGATAAGAACGATATAAAAAAGCATTGGTATCATTTCTCGATAAAGACTATGCGAGTCTGCTTCCGCAATGGAAATTGGAGTCACATTGATTAGATACCAATCTCTAAACCCAACTGGCGTATAGCTAACATACATACTGCTCGTGGGATCTTTGAAGCTTCCCGTATTGCCCCTTTGGATGTCTTCCTTTAGAAAGTCTCCCGTTCTATTGGCAATCGACCAATCGTTCTCAAGGTTTGGCAAAATATCACCATAAATCAATTGGGGATCTTCATTTTGAAATCGGTAAACAACCGTCCCATCTTTTTCTGCAAGGTACACATAGTGACCATTTTCTAAAATTTCTGGTAGAGAAAGCTCTTGAAAAAAAGTGTTGCGAAATAAAATAACAAAAGCCCCTTGCAAAGAATGCTCCTGATAAATTGGACAAGCATATACAAAAATCTGCTGATTGTTTTTTGTTCTAACCACGCTGGGTGTCGGATTTGGATTTTCCATCAATACTTGGTTGATATAATCCCAATCTTTGAGTAACAAAAGCGAATCCCCAGACACAGCTTCCCCTTCTAGCTGCGTAAAACGACAGCTTCCGTCTTTCAAAACGACACCCATGCTTAGAACGCTATCCCGATTCCGTTCCCCTTCTAATAGTTCCATTGAAGAATTTAGATCATAAGACCCGCTGGATCCTATGACTCTGGCCAACACATGGGCCATCTCCAAACTATTATCCATGTCACTGGAAACCTGCATAGCACATTGGGCAGTAATTTTTGTCAAATAGGATTTGCTAATTTCTACGATTTTTTGTTCCATATAGGTTACATGTGCAGCGAAAATTGCCAAGATTAGGATTAAACCTATCATTACATATAATCCTTTTTCTTCAAAATATTTGCCACGAGCCATCATTTTTCAATCTGCCTCCCACACTACAGCACTAACCCCTATTGGTTCCAAAAGAATTGTATTCTAAATACTGTCAGTTGTCAAACCCCTTCTATTTCCAACGAATTCTTATATAATGAGGCGCTTTATTTTCAATATTTTGGGCTCTTTGTGATAAAGTTACGGTTGGAAATAATAAAACGGGTATAATAAAGACATACAGAAAAGGGAGATGATTGCTCTTGCAGTCTATTACTATATTTATGATAAACAAAGGAGATTTACATTATGAAAACACTTACCATTACAAAAGATAATTTTGAAACTGAAGTATTAAAATCAGAGCAACCAGTCCTACTAGATTTTTGGGCAGCATGGTGCGGACCTTGTAAGATGGTTTCTCCTATCGTTGATGAAATCGCAGACGAAGTGACTGACGCAAAAGTTGGGAAGATTAATGTTGACGAACAACCAGAATTGGCCGCCTCCTTCCGAGTCATGAGTATTCCTACCCTGGCAGTTATCAAAGGTGGTAAAGTCGTAAATACTATGGTGGGAGCACGAAACAAGGAAGCAATCCTTTCCATGCTTAACAGTGAAAAAAACTAAAATACAAAATCCCCTTCATGGGGATTTTTTTATTGCTCTGTGATTTCTACTTTTTTAATTATTTATCATTTCCGCTTTTAATTTGGCCAATCAGACCGTATCAATCAATAGTAAATCAAGACAAATAAACAGCAGACAATGACACCTGCTGTTTATTTCGGAAAAACCTATTGCTATTATTTATTTTAAGGAGTGATACGTTTAAAATGATGAGGATAAGAGAAATCCCATCAAACCACCATACATTGTCGAATGAAGTGGATTTGAAGTAATAGGACAACTGCCTGAGGAACATCCAATAAACTTATAGTATGCAAATCCAAGCGCTGCACCAATTGCTATGCCAATAAATATTTTCATGCCTTATTCCTCCTATTCCAATACCAATGCGTCCATAGGACAAAACCTTACGCATTTTCCGCATGCTGTACATTGATTCATGTCTACCGTTGGTGCGTCATAACCATTTTGTGATAGAGCACCTACCGGGCAAACCCTTACAGAAGGACAAGGATGATTTGCCGGGCAACGTTCTTGTTTTACTACTAGTTCCATATAATGAATTCCATCCTTTTTTGTGATTACTTATCTCTTTTTATAATCATACTTTACAAGATATCTTCATTTTGTTCTGTGACCATATCACATTCAAGAATAATAATTTTTTTGTTCACTTCCTGATCCCTCTGGCTCAAAGAAAAAAGAAAAGGAAGTTCCGACTCCCACCTCGCTTGCCACGGAAATCTTGATTCCGTGTCTGTCAGCAATCTGTTTTGCTATGGCCAATCCTAAGCCTGTTCCATTCTTATTTTCTTCCGATCGCGCCTTACGAAATCGTTCAAAAATATGGGCCAATTCTTCTCTTTCTATTCCGATACCCTCATCAGATATCGTCAGAACCTTTCCTTCCCAATTTATCCGTAGCTTCTGATTTTTTTCAGAAAACTTGATTCCATTGTCCATAATGATGAAAAACATTTGCCTTAGTCTTCCGTAATCCCCCTGAAAACGGAAGCTGCCAGTGTCTTTTTCAAAACAAATTTCAATGCTTTTATTCTTTGCGATTTGTTTCGCACTACGCACCACGTCTTCCAAGATTTCGATTACGTTTACTTCCTCTTTTTCAATCGAAAAGCTGGCATTTTGCAAACGGGATAGCTCTAATAAATCTTCAATGAGCCGCTGAAGAAATAGGCTTTCCCGAAACATTTGATCATAATAGGTTGGAATCTGTTCCTCTGAAATCATACCATCGCGGAGAGCTTCCAAAGAGCCTCTCATAACAGTTACAGGTGTTCGCAGTTCATGAGAAATATTTGCTGTAAATTCATGACGCAACGTTTCAAGATTTTCACGTTCCTGCCGCGCTTCTTCCAGTTTTTCGCTTAGAAGATCAATGGAACTGGCTAATTCACCCACTTCTCCTTTTTCTGACACCCCTGTTTGCACGCTATAGTTTCCTTCAGCTAGCAGCTTGGCTGTCCGTTTCATTTTTTCCAGAGGCTTTGTGAAGGATACCGCCAATGCAAGGGAAAGGAGAATCGCTAAAATCAAACCAGTTAAGATGCTGACGACCAAAATCCGATACCCTTGTTGCAACGCCTCCTCCGTGCCTTCTACAGGAGAATGGAGAAGCAATGCGCCCGCAACCCGATCGTTCACCATGATTGGCGTCCCTATCGTAAGGGTAGGTTTTTCAAGCAAATCGCTAAACCCTTGGCTATATGTAGTTTTCCCTTGAAACACTTCCCGTACCACCGCTTCGGCATCGATTGGCAAATCCCCATAGTTATATTGAATGCTCCCTGGCGACTCCATCATGAGTAGATTCAGGTTTTCATCTACGATCCAGACATCTGCCATGGCAATATCATCTAAGAATCGAAGGTATCCCATGGCGCCTCTCTGCCCTTCCATCACCATCCCCATGTTAGTGTTCATCCCCATGTTGGATAAGCCACGTCCATTTCCATTGCCATATGGTGTTACGGATGCTTCTCCTTCTTCATTGATTAATGTTGCAAGTGTGCTTGCCATTGCCAAGGCTCTCGCCTTTAAATCGGCTTTTTCAATGGCAATGGTGTGGGTTTTAAATAAGGTGAAAAAAACACCTCCGATTACCAAAGAAAAAAGCACCAAGGAAAGAGAAAAATAACTAACAAGCCGAGTAACCATATTTTGCTTCATGCTTCCTGTTTCCCTTCAAATTTATAGCCAACACCCCAAATCGTTTTGATTTCCCAGTTGTCATGAACCACTTCATCCAACTTGGCTCGCAGCCGTTTGATGTGAGAATCTACGGTACGGCTGTCGCCATAGTATTCATATCCCCATAAACTATTGAGTAGATTGTCTCTGGAAAACACTTTGTTTTTATTCGTAATGAGCGTCCATAGCAGTTCAATTTCTTTTTTCGTAAGAGAGATATCCACTCCATCAATAGATACTTTGTAATTGTCCATATCAATGCGAAGATTGTCATGCACCACTTGTTGTTTTTTCTCCAGATCATCTCGATGTATTCTTCTAAGAACAGCTCTGACCCTTGCCATTACTTCGCCAGGAGAAAAAGGTTTTACAATATAATCATCTGCACCGATATCCAGTCCCATGATTCGTTCAAAGTCTTCGCCTCGAGCGGTAATCATAATCACTGGTACATTAGAAGTTTTTCTGATTTCACGGCATACTTCAAATCCATCAATTTTTGGCATCATCACATCCAGCAGAATCACATCTGGCTCCATTCTTTTAAAAAGTTCAATCGCTTCCGCCCCATCCTTTGCTATGCTTGGATGAAAGCCTTCCTTTTTTGCATATTCAGACAGAATGGATGTAATTTGTTGATTGTCATCTGCAATGAGAATTCCAGACATATTGAGCACCTCCTTTGTATTTTCATACCCTAGATAAGGATATTATAGCACTCCTCTTTTTTAAGGTGTGACAGAAGTGTGCTTTTCCTTGAGATAAAACACATTTTTTGACTTTTAAAGACATACTTTTGACACAGATGCTCGGTATCATCAAATTATGAAATAAATCAAAAACAGTTACCGACGAAATGTTATGCGGTGACAAAATAAAGGAGGATTACCATGAAAACGATGAAAAAAATTCTATTTCTTACTACGCTGGTCCTAGCTTTGACCGCAGGCTCCATAGCAGTCTTTGCAGACACCCCATCCGTCACCCTCAGTGGAATTTCCGCTTCTTCTCTTGATGAACTACGTGCAGAACGATTGGCACTCCACCAAGAAGTCCTTGCAGAACGGGTATCCGCTGGTACTTTGACCCAAGATGAGGCAGATGAAATCCTTGCGCAAATCCAAGAACGTCAAGAAATCTGTGACGGATTCCAAACAGGGCAATACGGTGGTTTTGGAATTGGTGCTGGCGGATATGGTTTGACAGATGAGGCAGGAGAAAGAGGCCAAGGTCATGCAGGGGGCTACGGCCTTAGAGATGGTTCTGGAAATGGAATTGGTGCTGGCGAATATGGTTTTGGGAATGGCAATGGAACTGGGGCAAAATGTAATATGAGATAATTGATCCTCGCTAGAAAAATAAGTAAATTGAAACAAATCGAGATAAAATAATGTATGATTTTATCCATTATCCACATCATCTACACACAACCAACACAATAATAGAATAGAATCGTACTTGAGAGCAGGAGATACTCGACTCGAGCACTTTCCTTCTTTTAATAGATACACACTTTGTAAAAGCCCTCGAATCTTTGGTTCGAGGACTTTTATTTTTTGTGAAATAAGATATTTTCACCATTCCATTGACTCAATTGTTGGTGTTCCTCAACCCATTCTTTGATTTTTCCAAAGGATTCTTCGCTAATAATATGTTCAATCCGGCACGCATCGGCAGCTGCGGTTTCTTCATCCACGCCAAGCGCTGCAAACAGATACTCTGCAATCAGCTGATGCCGTTCATAGATTTTGGTTGCTCTTATATGACCTGTTTCCGTCAGGTGAATCCCTCCCTGTCGGTCTACCGTAATGAGTTCTTCTTTTTTGAGAATACCCATGGCACGACTGACGCTTGCTTTTGTATAATCCAATTCATTGGCAATATCAATAGAACGAACAGAGCCATTTTGATTTTTTAAGATTAAAATTGTCTCCAGATAATTTTCTCCAGATTCATGTATTCTCATGGGAACCTCCTGATTTTTTGATATTGTTTATTTTATCACACCCTAAAATTTTTTTCAAACTCCTATTGACAAATGCCAGTTAGCAATAGTAAACTGTAAGCACGGTTAGTCATTGCTAACCATTTTGATTGTTTTACGGTTAGCTTTTGCTAACTCAATGAGGAGGTTCCTATGATGCCTTTAGTTATGCTTGGTTCTGGTGAAAAGAGAACCATTCAAAAAATCAACGGACGTGATGATACAAAAAGATTTTTAGAAAGTATGGGATTTGTTCCTGGTTCTAGTGTTACCGTTGTGTCTCAAATGGGAGGCAGCATGATTTTAAGTGTGAAGGATGCCAGAGTGGCTCTGGATCAATCTATGGCAATGCGGATTATCGTTTAGGACGGTAAAGAAAAAGGTTACATTCTAAGGAGGATATAAAATGAAAACATTAAAAACGGCAGACCTGGGCGAAACCGTTACCGTTATTAGACTAGACGCCACTGGCGCGCTTAAAAGACGCATAATGGATATGGGAATCACCCAAGGCGCTCAAGTTCATGTAAAAAAGGTGGCTCCTTTAGGGGATCCAATTGAGATTCATGTGAGAGGATATGAGCTTTCTCTTCGAAAAGAGGATGCAGAACGAATTGTAGTAGAATAGAAAGGAAAGGAAAATATAATGGGTATGAAATTAGCATTGGCGGGTAATCCAAATAGCGGAAAGACCACCATATTTAATGAATTAACCGGAAGCTCCCAGCATGTAGGAAATTGGCCTGGCGTTACCGTTGAAAAGAAAGTCGGAAAATTGAGAGGTCATAAGGAAATAGAAGTCATTGATCTTCCCGGAATCTATTCCATATCACCCTATAGCCCAGAAGAAATCGTTACGCGAGACTTTCTCATCAAGGAAAGACCTGACGTTATCATTAATATTGTTGATGCAACCAATTTAGAACGTAATTTATATCTGACCATGCAGCTAAAGGAAGCAGGAATTCCCGTTATCATCGCTCTAAATATGATGGATGCCCTTGACAAAAGAGGGGATGCCATCGATATCGCAAAATTGTCACAGTATCTTTCGTGTCCTATCATTCCAACCTCTGCTGTTCGAGGTCAAGGCATTCGGGAATTGATTCAATCGGCGATTCACCTTGGTTCAAAAAATATTCGTCAAACACCAAGCCCTTCTTTTTTCCAGGAAGCCAATGGAACCCTTGATGAAGAAGCTGAGGAAAAAGCAATCAGTAACCGTTACGATCATATTCAAGAATACGTGTCCAAAAGCGTCACACGTGCGCTGCGAAGCAATTGCGAGACTTCCTCTGATAAAATCGACAAGGTTGTAACCAATCGATTGTTGGCACTTCCCCTCTTTTTTTTGATCCTTTGGGCTGTTTATTATGTTTCCATTGTCAGTATTGGTGATATGACCATCGGTATGGTGGAAAGTATCTTTGGCTGGATTCAGAGTGTTGCTGAAAACGGATTGATGCAGGCAGGGGCCTCGGATTGGACCATGGATTTGGTGCTCAATGGAATCATCGGAAGCATTGGTGCAATCTTCATCTATGTACCCCAATTGATGATTTTATTCTTTTTCTTATCTCTTTTAGAAGACAGCGGATATATGGCAAGAGTTGCCTTTATTATGGATCGTATCTTCCGAAAATTTGGGCTGTCTGGCAAATCATTTATCCCCATGCTCATCGGAACAGGATGCTCCATCCCTGGTATTATGGCAAGTAAAACCATAGAGAATGAGCGAGACAGAAAAATGACAATCATGCTCACTCCTTTTATCCCTTGCGGAGCAAAGCTTCCGGTCTTTGCCATGTTTATCGCGATGATGTTTCGGGAACAGACTTGGGTAGGACCATCCATATATTTGATTTCTATTGCTGCAGTCATACTATCTGGTATATTTTTGAAAAAAACCAAGCTATTTTCTGGTGATCCGTCTCCATTTGTTATGGAATTGCCAACTTACAAGCTTCCTCGTATTAAGAGTGTTCTCATTCATATGTGGGAAAAAGCTAAGTCTTTTGTAATAAAGGCTGGTACGGTTATCTTCGCTGCTTGCGCGATTCTTTGGGTCCTTCAAAACTTTAGTTTTTCTGGCTATGTGGGACCAGAGGCCATCGAAAGCAGCATCCTTGCTCAGTTTGGTGATGCAGTCAAGGTTCTCTTTGTACCTCTTGGATTTGGTGATAGCTGGGCCGGTCCTGTGGCCGCCATCACAGGACTCATTGCAAAAGAAGTGGTTGTTGCAACCTTTGCTTCGGTAGGTACTGCTACGCCAATCCTGTTTAGCCAAGTAACCGCATTTGCTTTTATGATGTTTATCCTGTTTTCTGCTCCTTGTTTTGCCGCAATCGGAGCTATGAGAAGAGAGTTTGGGACTTGGAGATGGACAATGATTGCAGTGGCTTATCAAACAGGATTTGCTTATCTTGTTGCTTTCCTTGTCAATGTGGTTGGAGGTCTTGTATTAAGTGGAACCAGTGCTGTTATCAAAAACACTCTGGATATCGGCTTGATGGAAGATGCTTCCCAAGGTGATGTAGTTGGTGGTAATATAGTATTAATCATTTTCGCAGTGCTCCTAATCATTGGTTTTATCCTTGGAATTACAAACCAAATTTCAAGTCGTAGAAAATATAAAACTGTGACTCAGGAAAACTGATGTGATAAGATTCAAAGGGGGTATCTTATTATGGCAGATATCATCATTGGCGGATTGGTGCTTCTAGCAGTGGTCCTTGCCTTTATAAAAATCCGAAAAGACAAGAAAAGTGGTTCTTGCTGTGGTGGCTGTTCTGGTTGCTCATCAGCAGGAAGCTGTCACGTAAAAAAAGAAGATTAGTAAAATAGATGGTTACCAACCAAAACCAGAAAAGCAGGATTGCAAATCCTGCTTTTCTGGTTTTCCAATTTATATTCTTACAATACAAAACAATATTGGCAAGAAGGACTGCCTGCGTTGTTAAAATACACTGTCGCCTCATAAGCTTTCGAGTGCGCAGCAGTTATTATATAAGCCATACAGGAACCGCCCAGCTCTCCTCTGAAATTGGGATTAAATCATCACTCATGCATATCACGCTGCCTTTAGAAGTTTCTTTTTCAGTCTTATTTAACACAGAAAAATGCCGTCCTGCGTTTTTTTTAGGATTAGAGCTTTTCTTAATCTCTATAGGTTGAAGTTTACCATTCTCTTCAATAATCAAGTCAATTTCCTTTTGATCTGAATCTCGATAGTAAAAAACAGGCGGTCTTCTTCCTTCATTTAAATAACTTTTTATTATTTCTGATACCACAAAGGTTTCAAAAAATGCCCCTGACATGGCTGATATCTCTAATGACTCGCTTGTAGTCCATCTTGTCAAATAAGCACATAACCCTGTGTCCATAAAATACATATTTGGCGCCTTAACAATCCTTTTCAATGCATTATTAAAGTACGGTTCAACTAAAACTACGATTCCTGATGTAACTAATAATGACAGCCAGCTTTTTGCGGTGGGAGATGATATACCAACATCTTTAGCTAATTCAGAGTAGTTGACCATTTGACTTGTTCTTGCTGCGCAAGCAGTTAAAAATCTTTGAAACTGCATTTCATCTGCTACTTGCGCTAAATCTCTAATGTCACGATGTACATAGGTATCAACATAAGAAGCATAGAATCTTTCTATACTTTGCTCCGTTGTATGTAATGCAGGCATCGACCCTTTATGTATTAGATCATAAATCTCTTTTAATGGCATCTTCTTTGCAGTTGAAACTCTACTAAGAAGGCGATTCACCTCAGTGGTATAAGGCTCATTCGGTACACTATTTATTTCAGAAAGCGAGAGCCCTTGCATAGGTATGATACCTACTCTTCCCGCTAAACTTTCACTTACACCTTTCATCATTTGAAACATTTGCGAACCTGTTAACCAGAAATCACCCATTTTTTTGTTTCTATCCACATGCATTTTTATATAGGGCAACAACTCTGGAGCATATTGTATCTCATCGATAATCACAGGTGGTTCATAACGTTGCAAAAAAAGTAACGGTTCTTCTATGGCAAGGCTCCTTGCCACTGGATCATCAAGACTTACATATTTTCTCTCTTTATCAGCAACATGTTCTAGCAGTGTTGTTTTTCCAATTTGTCTTGGGCCTGTAACAAGAAGAACCGGATATGTATTTGAAACCTCTTTCACAATTCTCTCAAGTGCTCTTTCAATAAACATACTATTTCACCTTCACCGTTTCATTTCCGGATAATATAAATTACTATTTTATCTTACTCGGTATCACAAAAAAAAGCAAGAAAAAACCGTGTAATTTAAATCCTTACTTTAAATTACACGGATTATTATTGTGTTGAAATATTTCTAGTCTAGGTATAACGTAGTATAATGTACACGCATGTCAAGACACAAAATCAGGAAAAACTAGTTATGAGCTCCTTTCCTCATTATGCGGCATCCTCATTCGCATGAAAATAAACTTCAGCAGGTGTTTTGTAGCCGAAACGCTGATGACCTCGTTCAAAATTGTAGTGTTGAACGTAGTCTTTTGTAATAGATTTAACCTCGGCTACCGTTTCTGGATACATCAAATAAAGACGCTCCCATTTGTAAGACCTGAAAAAACGTTCAATCGCTATATTGTCGGTCGCGCGACCTTTACCATCCATGCTGATTTTTACGGTTTTGTAGCTTTTTATTAGATCAATATACTCTGATGAGGTAAATTGCGCACCTTGATCACTGTTAATAATTTCAGGTGCTCCATATCGCATGGCTGCATCTTTTACGACTCTTGTAACGGTATCTGTTTGTAGCGTATTGCTGATCGAATATCCGACTACAAACCGAGAATACCAATCAATAATGGCAGTCAGATATACAAATCCAGTTGGTGTGCCAACATAGGTGATATCAATTGACCAGACTTGATTTACTCTTTCTATCGAAAGGTTCCTCTGCAAATATGGATACGTTTTAGCCAACTTTGCTCTCTTGCTTAAATTTGGTCCTGGATAAAATGCAACAATATTCATTTCATCCAGATACCTTTTTACTAGGCGCCTTCCAATTGGATGCCCTAGTTTTAATAGCTCGTTACGAATTCTGCGCACGCCAAAAGAAGGTTCTTTGAAATGGATTCTATCAATCGCATTCTTAATATCAATTTCCCTCTGGGATACAGCTGGCTCAATTGGTAGATAGTACGCTGTTGATCGTGATAATCCAAGCAAGTAACATTGATGTTTTACAGTTAAACCGGAACAAGAAAATTCAATCATGTTCTTTTTTTCCGCATTTGTAAAACCTGTTCGTGCTTTTTTTTAGATAATCCACATCCATAGAAAGCTGACCGATTTTTTTGATAAGAATCTCCTTTTCTTCTTCGTGATCTTGTTTGAGTTTTTCAACATCTTCACCATTCTTATCAAAGACGGTAACCATATTGGCGATAAACTCTGATTTCCATCGGCTTAATACTGGCTGCGCGATATCATACTTTTGAGAAATCTCAGAAAGAGTTGATTCTTCTCGTAAGATTTCTAATACTATATTTGCTTTTTCTTGGGCTGTCCAAGTTCTTCTTGTTCTACTCATAATTTTATTATAACTTATTTTTTATATTCTGTGTCCAAGCCTATGTGGACATTTTAATCATATTGATTAAGGCTATATTTTAGCGAAGGAAAATCAATAACATTATTATGCAAAAGCGTATTTTCTATATCAAAACTTTGCCTATATATTAGCTTTTTGTAGTGCTCCTTATTGACCACTATGTTATTTTTGCTATATGATAATTTGTGTAAGGATATAAGGCAGTCTTTTTCTACTCTACGAAGATTTATCTTGTCTATTATGTATTCTCTTTTTAGAGGTTTTAGTTTTTCCTTTGGAAGCCTTTCAAATGGAATTTCATTTGTTATCCCATGAACTTTAGAATTTACCTTGTTACACCAGATAAGTGCTTTTGCGTTTAGATCTTCAAGAGATGTGTATTTTATTCCTGTCATAAAATTATCTCTTACATAAGAGACTGTACGCTCAACTTTTCCTTTTGTTTGCCCTCTATATGGCCTACATAAAATAGGCTTATATCCATAAAATCCAGAAAAGTCTTCAAACTGCTTATTAAGCTCGCTATCTTCTTGCTTTAAAAGTCTTTTTATTACAACTTGCTTCATATTATCGTAAAGAATTTCCTGAGGATATCCACCATAATATCTGAATGCATTTATATGACATTTTATTAATGTATCGGTAGTCATATCTGTAACAAACTCTATATATCTTGCTCTAGAGTAACCTAAAATCATTAAAAAGCAGTATAGCTTTTTATACTCACCGTTTTGAAGGACTTTGTAATTTTCAAAGAAACCCCCATCCACTTGCCCTTGAAGTCCGGGCATTGTTTCAAAGCGAATGGTTGCTTTTTCAGCTAGTTGAATTTTTTTAGAAGAAACATATTCCCTTACAACTGTATACTTGCAATCACAACCTTGTTCTGTTAATTTTTCGTGTATTCTTACAGCGCTATATGGAGCTTCATCGAGCCATAAGTCAATTAGGCTTTTGTATGAATCTAATTTAGAAGTCTTTGGAGAAGACAATTGATAAACTGGTTTTGTCTCAGAATTTGCATATTTTTTAGCGGTCCGAGGATCAATGTGATATTTTCTGGCAATTTCGGTATAGCTTAAACCTTTCATTTTGTCGTTTCTAATATTCATCCAATGTTTTCCTTTCATGACTATTACACTCTTTTAGACTTTTTCTTGAGTGTAACATTAATTACTTTCTTTTCGCCATAAAACTACATTATTTAACCGCCATTTTGATACATTTTATCACCGTCATTGACAGCGTCATAGGTGTACTCTGTCCAATTTGTATATGGATTTGTAACACGTGGTAACATCGCCATTGCCACTGATGGAATACCGCCAATTTCCTGTTAGATCAGACCCACAACTACACCGTAGCTTCTACAATCAGGTTGCTAAGCTTCCCAGAGGTGGCGGTTTGCAAATCTTCAACTTTAACCTCCATCTGCATGCCCACTTTTCCGGCACTGACTACGATGGTTTCCTGTTCTGCTGCTGCACTGTGGATTGCTGTTTGAAATGGTTTTTTCATGCCTACAGGGGAACATCCACCTTTGATATAGCCTGTGATTTTTGTGATATCTTTTGCGGGAATCATCTCTAATTTTTTCTCACCAAAATACTTTGCTGCCTTTTTTAAATCCAGTTCCTCTGCAACAGGTATCACGCAAACGTAGTATTCTTTGCTTGCACCTTGTGTCACCAAGGTTTTATAGACTCTCTCTACCGGAAATCCAATTGAATTTGCTACAGAGATTCCATCTAAAAATCCATCGGGTGCTTGATATTCGTAAAGCTGGTATCCAATCTTTTGCCCGTCTAGCAGGCGAACTGCATTTGTTTTTACTTGTTTTGCCATGGTCTTCTCCTTCATTTCTTGAGCTTTGTTCCGTCCTTTATTTGCTGATCTGGTGAAAGGATTACCTCATCTCCCTGATTTAATCCCTTTAAAATCTCATAATAATCTTCTCCTTCTATACCAATCTCTACGGTGCGAAGTTTTGCGATGCCATCTTCTACCACATATACTTTGTCTTCTTGGGCCTGCTCAAATACTGCAAGCTCTGGGACTAGAAGAACGTTATCTTTTTTCTCAACTAAAACAGCCACATCGATATCACTTCCTAGTCTAGGGCGTTCCGCCTGTCCGAAATCAATCTCTACGGTTACTCTTTTTTGATTGATGCCAAGTTCTGAAAGCATACTTTCTGCTTTTGGATAAATTTTGCCCACGGTTCCCTGCTGGTCATCAAAACCTGAGTCTTTATTATAAATTTCCACAATATTTCCTATTTGCATCAAATCAGCATCTTCCGAAATAAAATTAGCCGACACATAGGTGTCGCTTATGTCAGCCAGTTCAAAAAGAACATCTCCAGCCAAAGCTGTCTGGCCTTCTGATACCGACACGGCGGTGACGACTCCCGACACAGGTGCCACCACACCCTCTGCACCTGTTGCATTTGCATAGCTTTCAATAGAATAGTTTAGTGCCTCTATTTGAGCAGAAAGCTGACTTGCTGCTACCGCTGATTCATGGTAAGTTTCGTAGCTCATTGCGCCTTGCTCATACAGTGCCTTGTTTTTCTTTGCCAGCTCACTGGCTTGATTGTACTGTACTTTTAGTCCTGAAAGTTCTGCACGCTGGCTCTTGATCTCTAAGGAAACACTGGTTTCTTCACTTGAAAGCAGTGCATCTCCTTTCTTTACGATATCTCCTTCTGACACAAGCAACGTTTTTACTTCCATGGTGTTTTTCGAAATCACTAAGACCACTTGCTTGGAGGCCACAGTTCCAGTCTCTTTGATTATTTTCTCTACGGTTCCCGTTTCTATTTGTTCTGTTTCTACCGCTACCCCTTGCTGAGAAAACATGCCATAGCCAAGAGCAAGCATCATCAGAATCCCTGTTCCTATCCACCATTTCTTTTTTCGAATCATATTCTCTACCCCTCTCTATTTTTCAAAGCTTGCAGAAAATCTAGCTTTTGTATTTTGTGATATGTTGCCAGCTGTGCCAGCAGAACAAAAAAGATGGTGCATGCCGCTGCCGCTGCCAATGCGCCAAAGGAAAGCCGAAGTTCTACTCGATAAAGGTCTGTGCTAAATGCCGAGGAACTATAAAATGCCATAACCCTTGAGACAGGAATCCCCAGAAGGATCCCCATAAGGCAGAGCCAATTATTTTCTTTTACAATCATCCAGAGAATCTCTCTTTTGGTGAATCCAAGCACCCGCAAGGAGGATAATTCCATTTCCCTTTCTCCTAAACTGACCATCGTTGCGTTATAAACAATTGCAAATCCTAAAATACCTGAAAAAACAACCATAACCCCCAACGATAGCAGCATCATGGTCATGTACTTTTCATAAACGCCTCTTGTTTTTTCTACGGACAAAATGGACGCTATATTGGAGGCCTTTTGGAGTTTATCATTGATGTCCTGATCCTTTGAGTTGAGCAAAACACCGTTGATACTATTTTTTTCTAAAAAAAGCCGTCCCATTTGGTCGATATCCATATATCCGTTGATGCCCAGCGCTTGCTTGACAATCCCTCTTACCGTCAAATACTGATCTTCCTGATTCGGAATATAGCTCTTGACTAGGATCCGATCTCCAACATTGATTTTAAGCGCTTCGGCTAAGTTTTCTGAGACAAGGAGGCCCCCTTTCGGAAGAGCGATTGATTTTCCTTCTTGATTTTTAAAAGAAAAAAATGTGGTGTCTCTCTCTAATCCTACAATTGAAACGTTCTTGCTTCGATTTCCAGCAGAAAGCTGAAAAGGATATTCTAATTTGCCTTCGATTACAGTACAGTCCACAAGATGTGATAAATCATTGACTGCTTTTTTTGAGACGACTGTATCGAAAGATATATCGTAGTCCATCTTTTGAAATTCGCGGAAATGCTCGTTCATCATTTGATCCATAATATCCGGCATGCTTGCTGTAAATCCCATCATTGCATAGGTTACGGTAATACCGGCAGCAACAAAAATAGAACGTTTTTTGCTGCGACTAATATTTTTTAGAATCAGTTTGCTGCTAAAGGAAAATGACTTCCAGAGAAAAGGAATTCCTTCTATCCAAATTCTTTTTCCAGCCTTTGGTGCTTCTTGCCGCATTGCTTCGGAAGGCATAATCGCAAGTACGCTTCTTGCTCCAATCAGACCCGAACAGGTACAAAATATTGAGGATCCAAGCATGGCAATCAAAATATACTTGTAATCAAATTCGATTTGCAAGAGGGGAATATGAAAGTAGGAAAGATACATCTTGGTCAATCCGCCAGATAAAGCCATCCCTAAGATGGATCCCATTGCACCTCCAATGGTTCCTGCAATCAGCGCATACTTCCCATAATGGAACAGGATTTGGTTATTTTCATAGCCTAGTGCTTTCAATAGCCCAATCTTGTTTCGATCCTTTTTTACAATTCTTCCTATCATCATCAAAAGCATAATGGAGGCAATGGATAAAAAGAGAATCGGAATGGTCTTTGCCATTGAAGACAACTGAGACAATTCTTGACGTATAATCACATTGCTCATCTGATCTTTTTGTTTGACAATTTGCTTCAATTCATATGAAGACAATCTTTCTTCTATGGTTTGGATGAGCTTTTCTTCTTTGATTCCAGTTTGATACTCGATTAAAATCTGGTTACAAGAACCTCTCATGCCAAAGATTTGTTGACCAAACCCTTCAGAAATATAGCACACGCCAAAATTGGATTCATCGGGCATAAGGGATGCACTGTTTTCCATCAGATAGATATACTCTGGGTTGTCTACGATTCCTACTACAGGAACCTTGCTCTCCACCCCATCTGATTGGATTGTAATTTCATCACCAGGCAAAAGATTTCTTGCCTTGGCAAATTGCTCAATCAGAAGTGCGCCCTTTTGACCATTGGATAAATTCCTGCCCGAAAGAAGCGTTAGCTTGCTAAGCATAAATTCTTCTTCCTCCGGGATGGTAATCATGCGAAGTGTAACGCGTTCCTCTTGATTCGTTGTGACCATTTGCACATCTTTACAAATTCTGCCTTGGGCTAGCTTCACTCCGTTTATATCTGCTAACCGCCAAACGTCTTGCAGCGGAACTGGTTCTGTTTCAATAAACAAATCGGGAAAGCGACTTTTGAGATAATAAGTGTCCACCGTTTTTTCCATATTCACCGCAGTCATAGATAATGCCGTAAATACTGCTATACCCATGGCAATAATCGTAAGCACCGCTGCAAATTGACCCTTTGATTGCCCAATCATACGAAGCAGCATCAAATCAGACTTGTTTACCCTTACCATCTGATTTCCTCCGCCTCCATAGGGTTTCGGTTGAATTCGTCCGATATAATTTCACCGCTTCGCATCTTAATCACTCGATCTGCCATCACAGCGATGTCAGCGTTGTGGGTGATAATCAGCGTTGTTTTTTTCTTTTCACGATTCATTTTTCTCAGCAGGCTAAGAATAGACACTCCAGTCTGATAGTCTAATGCCCCTGTCGGTTCATCGCACAGTAGAATTTTAGGATTTTTTGCAATGGCTCTTGCTATGGAAACACGTTGCTGTTCTCCACCTGACATCTGCGAAGGGAAATGGTCGCAGCGCTCACCTAGTCCCACCTCTTCCATAACTTCCCTAATCGGAAATGGATTTCTAGAAATTTCGGTTGCTAATTCTACATTTTCTTCGGCAGTCAGATTTGCCATTAAGTTATAAAACTGAAATACAAAGCCGACTTGATTTCTACGGTATTCCGTCAGTTGTTTTTCTTTGTATTCCGTAATGATGTCCTTCTCTAAAAAGATTTTACCAGATGTGGGAGAATCCATGCCTCCTAGTATATTGAGCAGTGTACTTTTCCCTGATCCGCTTGGCCCTAATATCACAACAAATTCACCTTCTTTTATTTGAAAGGAGGCATCTTGCAATGCATGAACTTCTACTTCTCCCATTTGATATGTTTTTGAAAGGTTCTCTACACGTATCATTGACATGATGTTCTCCTAATAAAAAAAGTGAAAATGACGAAATCAAGATCCCTATTTCCACATGTCGCCTTATGGGCGACAACGGTCATGGTGCTTTCTTTGATATTCCGTCTATATCGCTTTCAGCGATATTTCCTACATCATAAGAAAACACAGAGCACTTCATTTGTACCCTGTGTCATATATTATGCCACGATAAGATATCCGTTCTCTTCTAGAACGGTCATCGCTTGCGAAAAGCGAGCCTCTTTGATAAACAAATAGTCTGTGTTGTAGGTGGAAACTGCAAAGATGCTAATTCCTTCCTGCGCAAGTATGGTTGAGATTTTCGATAAAATTCCAACCAGTGAGAAATCTAATTCCCCTTGAATCCGACACCCTTTCCACAGATTTTCAATCGCAATGCAATCTGTGGGTGCTTTATTTGTGCAACAAACTACAGAAAGCTCTTCATCCGTTTTGCCGATAAAAACAAATTCGTCATCTAAATCTACTTGGGAAAGGTCTTTTACTTTGCAGACGGAAAAGTCATCTGCTAACCTCTTGATTTCCATGATTATAACCTCTCATTCATCCAACGTTATTCTCTTGTGCTCGTTCCTCTCCTTTTATCGAAAGGTCCAGTTTAAGAAAATCCCTACGATAGACCAAGACAAATAGGAAAAGGGTAATAAATAGTTTCCGATTCCAAGTGGCAAAGAACTAACAGAAAAAATCGGACTAAAAAACCACTGTGCTCCGATGATTGCAAAAATAATGACTGGAATCAGGTTAATCCACTTATTTTTTGGTTTTGTATATCTTGGATTTGCCATTGAACCAAGGGTAATACCGATCAAAAGATATACAAGGTACATGGCAATATAGGATAAGAACCCCAGCTGTCCTGTACTGGCATTGATTTGATCAAGCTGACCATTGAGCCAGGCTCCCACAATCATCAAGAGTAAAACAATTAGAATTCTAGCCATTAGCTTCATTGTATTTGACATGTTTCTCCACCGTTATACTTCTACTAAAGGTATGCAATTGTTTCGATTTCAACTAAAACATCTTTTGGCAGCCGAGCTACCTCCACTGCAGATCGAGATGGATAAGATCCTTCTTTGAAAAACTTTGCATAAACTCCATTCATTGCTACAAAATCATCCATATTTTTGATAAATACGGTTGTCTTAATGACTTTATCCATTGAACTTCCAGCAGCTTCGATGATAGCTTTTACATTGTTCAGCACTTTCTCTGTCTGTTCTTCGATGGTTTTTCCCACAATCGTTCCTTTTTCAGCATCTAACGGAATCTGTCCAGATGCAAATACTAAGTTCCCGACAATATTTGCCTGTGAATATGGTCCAATGGCAGCAGGTGCTGCTTTCGTTTCAACGATTTTTCTCATTTTTTACCTCCTAAATCACCACTTGCAATATCTGTTTCCAAGCTGCGCCCTCATTAACGTTCGAAGTTCATACCCTTGCTCTGCCGTAAACATCCTCTTTGGAAGAATAATTGCTTGCAGAGTATTCACATATAAATAATAATATTTTTTTGTATCATACACACGATGAAATACATCCCACTTGTAGGAAGCGCTGCTATTTTCAATGCCACCTTCAATCTCTATTCCGTCTTCTGAAATGGTCCAGGTTCTAAGATTGCCCACAGTCAACTTATCGGTAGACAAAAATTTCTTCACCGTATATTGATACACCACGAACTGCAAAATTACCAAAACGCAAAATCCTAAGCAGGCAAAGAAATACCAGTCAGAAATCACTAAAAAGCCTACATATCGCCCCACTACAATGAGTGGCGATAGAATGGATGCAATCATCAGAAAAAATGCTGTAAATTTCTTTTTCAAAAACATATTAAAAAAAATCATTGACTTCAAGTCTTTGACCGATGTCCTAAATTCTACTTCCATTTGATGTTCCATGTACTCCTCCATTGATCAACTTCTTCTTTTCGCTTCGCTTTAATTTTTTGATGCCATGCTCTCTTCTCAAAGCCTCTTCTTTTGTCTGAAAGGTTTCACTGTATACGAGTTTCACAGGAAGCCTCCCCCTTGTGTACTTTGCCCCTGCCCCTTGATTGTGGCGATTGATTCGGTTATCTAAATCCGTTGTCCATCCTGTATAAAGGGTTGTGTCATTACATTCTAAAATATAAACAAAGTGCTTTTTCTCTTCTTTTATCGCCTTTTCTTTTATGGCATTTTTATTTTGCGTTTGATTATTTTTTGTTTCTCGCTTCATGGTATCGCCTTTTTATCTCTTCATACTCTTCTTTTGTCATAGAATAGCATTCAACATCTCGGATTGAGCCATCATAAATTCGATACGCTTTGCGAAGAAGTCCTTCATGTATAAACCCGCATTTTTCAATCACTCTTGCCGATCGCAGATTGTGAGGGTTGCGGTAAATAGCAATCAAATCCAGTTTCATCTCAGAAAAACCATAAGCTAGAGCTGCTTTTGCGGCCTCCGTCATAATCCCATTTCCCCAAAACGGTTCTCCTAGCGCATAGCCTAGCTCTCTGCTGTTGGTATTTGGTCTTCTCACATCTCGCTCGTATCCAATGGAGCCTATGATTCTTCCTGTCTCTTTTAAAACGATTGCCCAAGAATCGTATTTTTCAAGAAAGAGTGATTGGATGATTTCAAGGGATTCTGTTTTGCTTGCATGGGGTTTCCATCCTGCATGGGGGCCAACATTTGGATTTTTAGCATACTCATATAAGTCATTTACATCATCAATATCCCAACCTCTAAGAATCAACCGTTCTGTTTCCATCACTTTCATCCCAATCCCTCCAATACTCTTTTCTGCTTCTACTCTGTGGTGCTCAAGATGGCATTGTTTTTTTCAACTTGACTTACTTTCATTTTTGATACATCTTCTGGTTCTACTTCTTCCAGCAGTCCAAGAACACTAGGGCCTAAGAATATGGTATCTAACACTTCTCCATCAATAGATATTTTGCTATATGGTGTAAAGTTCTCTCCTTTGATGTAGTATTTTTTCCCAACTTCAACCACTTCGTCAACTTTAATTGGATTGACTCCCATTTTCATCTTTGTCGGACGATATGGATTGATTTCTCCAAAGATAAAATCTTTTCCATAAAGCATGTCGTATTGGAGCGCTTTCAAGTTTTTCAGATAATCCGTATCCTCTAGGTGATCTTGATGGTATGTCACTAAAACGCCTTCATGGATATCCACTTGATTCAAAACTTCCGCTCCAAGCTGGTAAGAATACAAATTCTTATCTTGCTTTTTTAGACCAAAATTGCTCCAGATAACGTACTGGGTCTGATAAATATTTCTATTCACCAAATCGGTTTCACTGATATTTAAGCTCGGCAGGTGGTCTCCGTAAAGAACCAGGACTGTTGGTTCATCAAATTTAGAAAGCTTATCCGTCAATATGCCAATAAATTGGTCCATCTCATGGATTTGCTGCAAATAATACTCGAAAGCATACGCCTCACTTTTTACTGTAATTCCAGACATGGTTACTTCTGGGTTTTCAATGATGCGTTTTGTCGGATACTGACCATGTCCTTGAACAGAAATGGTGTAGATAAAGTCTCTGCTTTCTGTAGAATCCAGTGCAGAATAAATCTCTCCTGTCAGCACATCGTCTTTTGCCCAATTTTTTGGTGTTTTTGCCACATTATTCATATATTCTAATGAAGTAAAGGTATCAAATCCCAGGTTAGGAAATACTTTGTTTCGTCCATAAAAAGCACCTCGGTGATTGTGAATCGCATGGGTGCCATAACCAAGTGATTTCAAATCATATGCCAATGATTCACATGTCACATCCGTCAGCGTAGACTTATAAGGATATTCTCCTGGTCCAAAGAATCGAACACGCATCCCAGAAAGCACCTCAAATTCTGTATTTGCAGTGCCTGCACCTACTGCCGGTACCGTTAGGAAACCAGAAGAATAGTTTCCCTTTAACCTTCTGAAGTTGGGCACTGGATCTTCTGAAAACTGAAGATTTTCCATTAATGTTGGGTCGAAAAAGGACTCCAATTGTATCATTATAATATTGGGTTCCACTTTTGGTGCATCTGACTCATCCTCTCCCTTTGCAAATGCAGCAAGTTCGTCTTCTGTAAAAATACGCTCAATCTCTTCCTTGGAATAATTGGATGGTCTTGAAACTCCAGTATTGAGCCATGTATTCATAAAGCAATATGGAAATCCGTAATCTCGATAAGCATATCCTAAGTTTCCAAAATAGGTAGAAACCCAGTTTTGTTGTATTGCCAAATTTGTAGTCCCATAAAAGGCTGCTGCCAAAATGAGAATCCCAAGTACACTTTTTTTATAGTTGATTTTCTGTTTGTGTTTTGGCATAAATAAGAAAACAAGGATTAAGGCAACCACAACCAGCACTCCTGCGCCAACGGCAAGTACTATCTGAAATGTGTCCAAATAGTTTGGAATGATAGACATTACAGAACCTAGCAGCGCCAAATCTGTAACGGTAAAAGGAGTGATACGGTAGCAAAGAATGATTCCATTCATAATCCCAGTGGCGAGCCAAAAAATCGAAACAACCACATAAACAAAAATTCGCCGCTTTACCAAATATGCTATGGAAAAAGTGACAAAAATCAGAAATGTGTTATATAGGAATGTCATCGGTGAGTCTGTTATGTATTTCATGCAAACAAAAAATGATTTTCTGCTGGCAGATTCAATAATCAAATTGATTGCTATAGAAAGAACGATACATAAAGCAATCGAGTTGTGTAAATATTTTTCAAAAAAAGATTTCATTTGTTAATCATATTCCTCCAGTACATTAAATTCCGGTCCGAATGGTATTAGCCAAGGCAGCAAATTCTTGTAGGCTCAAGGTTTCCGCTCTTCTGATCGGATCGATTCCTGCAGTCAACATAACCTGCGCCACCTCTTCTTTTGTTAGTCCATGAATTCCAGTCAAAGAATTGAGAAGAGTCTTTCTTCTTTGTCCAAATCCCGCTTTTACCACCGAAAAAAAAGCTTCCTCGCTCTTGAGCAGTACTGGCTTCTCTTTGCGGACATCCAATCTGATTACATTGGAATCGACTTTGGGCTGAGGCATAAAAATTTCCTTTGGTGCGTTGGCAACATGAGCCACGGTACAGTAATACTGAACCGCAACGGACAAGGCACCGTATACCTTACTCCCTGGCATTGCTTTGATGCGCTCTGCAACTTCTTTTTGCATCATAATCGTAATGCTATCGGCTGAAACTCGATCCTCTAATATCTTCATGATGATAGGAGTCGTAATGTAGTAAGGCAGATTTCCAATAATTCGGACGTTCTCTGTCTTTAGACCATTTATTTCTTTATTTTGTTCCACTATTTCTTGAAGATTCGTTTTTAAAACATCTCCATGAATGATTTCTATGTTATCAAATTCTTGCAACGTTTCTTGCAAAATCGGAATTAACTTCTGATCGATCTCAATGGAAACGACCTTTCCAGCAACTGCAGCTGCAGCTGCTGTTAGCACCCCCATCCCCGGTCCAATTTCAATGACTAGGTCCTGTTTTCCAATCATCGAGCCTTCCACAATTTTGTCGATTATATTTTTATCGGTCAGAAAGTTCTGACCCAGACTTTTTGAGAAATGGAAATTGTATTTTTGTTTCATTTCTCGAATGGTTGTTTGTGAATATAATTTCATCTTCTATCCGAATGTCCCTTCTTTTCATCAGTACAGCATTTTAATCATTGTTCTGATTATTTTTTGTTTTTTTCATTTCTATTTCCGCAATTGCAAGTAAAAATTCTCGTCTTTCTATGCCATACTGGTTTAATCTATTTAAAAAAACTTTTCCATTTCCATAACCAATTCCTAGAAGCTTTCCCAGCTGGTCTCGTCGCTCTGTAGCTCCTGGAATTCCAATCAATCCAAAGTCTAGCATGTCAACTTGCATAAATTCAAATCTCTTTTCTCCCACAGTAGCTCTCGCTTTTTTTAATGCTTGTTGAATGCTCTCAGGAGTTGCATTTTCAATACCAATATCCCCATCTTTTATTGCTTCTTCTCGTGGCAAAAATGCATGTTTCCCCTCTGGAAATCTTTCTGCTAGCCTCTTTCGAATTTTTTCACCAGCAAAATCTGGGTCGGTAAAAATAATAATACCTTTTTCTCGATATGCTTTTTCGATTCTTTTTATTGTCTCTTGTCTGATTCCAAATCCATGTGTAGCAATAGTTTCTGCGTCCACTGCACGTTTTACCGCCGCTTCATCATCTCTACCCTCTACAACAATAATCTCTTGTATCATTCATTCTCCTGACTGTTTGAAACGCCATCGCTTGTAGTGTTATCTGTTGAATCGCCAGGCAAAATGTACAGAATTTCTCCCGGCTTTATCATTCTCAATTGTTTCCGAGCCTGCTGCTCAATATATTCTGGCTCATTTACCTGAGACAAGGTCTTTTCCAGTCTGGATTTTTCTGCAAGTAAAGACTCTTGTTCCTGAATGGTTTTTGCTTCTGCAATCTTAAGGCTCACAATACTAAAAACGGATGCCCCTAAGATAAATGCAACCGCAACAAAAACACAAAAACACACCATGCGTCGTCTTACTTTTTGTCCTGCTTGGCGTTGGGTTATTTTTGTCTTTAACTTTTTCGCTTTATATTTTTTCCCCGCGATTAGCTCACGCTTTTGTTTTCTCTTTTTTCGAGCCTCATCAAGATTTATGACCTGACTTGTCTCCTTAAACGCTCTGCTTCGCCGTTTCTTTTTTTTAAACATAAAAAATCACCTCGGACCCAAAGCTTAGCCTATTTTATCACAAATAAAAATAAAGGGGAATGATTTATTCAATGTTTTGTCTCCCCCGAGCATATGACAAGGGGAGTTTAATGGTTACCTTTGTCCCTTTGCCTTCTTTACTTTCTATTTCTATACTTCCATTATGATCTTCTATGATTTGTTTGGAGATAGAAAGACCTAATCCAGTACCGCCCATTGCTCTTGATCTGGCTTTATCCACTCGGAAAAAGCGTTCAAAAACTCTGGAAAGCTCTTTTTCTGGAATTCCAATTCCATTGTCTGCAATCACAAGATGCGCGGTTTTATTCAACTGGACCGCATCAATATCGATTCTGCCCCCTTCTTCCGTATACTTTATAGCATTGCTTAGCACATTGAGAAGTACCTGTTCTATTCCATCTCGGTCAATCACCGTCATAATGCGTAGTTCATCATTAAAAATATAATTCAGATGTAGATTTTTGTTTTTTGCTGTCAATTCAACCTTTGTAACAACCGTTTTTAAAAGTTGAATTAAATTGCATTCCTTCTTGTTCCACGTTTCTTGTTTATGTTCTAGTCTAGAAAGCTGTAGTAAGTCTTTGACCAATCGATTCATCCGATCTGCTTCCGTATCAATAATCCCCAAAAACAGCTCGCTTGTTTCTTTGTCATCCACTTGCCCACATAACAAGGTTTCTGTGTAACTTTTTATGGTCGTAAGGGGTGTTTTCAATTCATGAGAAACATTGGCAACGAAATCCATCTGCATATTTTCTAGTTTTTGTCGCTCTGTAATATCTTGCAGAATCATAATAATGCCCACGTCTTCTCCATTTTCATCTTTGAATCGGTCGTATCGTACTGCAAAAGTCATCCTGCCATAGATAAAAACATCTGCGACTCCACCGTCTTTGCAATTTCTGCGCAGCTTTTCAAATATTAGATTTTCATTGTAATGCTTGATGATGTCATCATAATGACGATGAATCATATCATCCTCTGTGATCTTTAGCATGTTCATTGCAGCAGGATTTGCGTGAATAATGTGTCCCGACAGATTCACGGCAATCAGCCCGTCTGCCATATATTTCAGAATGGTTTCTAATTTGCTCTTTTCATTTGAGATCTCAAACAAGGTTAAATTCAATTGCTTTCTCAAGATGTTAAACATTTCGGCTAGTCGCCCAATTTCGTCATCGGATTTCACGCTGACCTCTTGACTAAAATCACCTTGTGCCATCTTTTCAGCTTTTTCTGTAACGTCATTGATTGGGACAGTAATGCTTCTTGAGATAAAAAACCCTAATAGCACTGTAATAAATAAAGCAATCCCCATTGCTTTTACAAAAATAATCTTGGATTGATCGATGGTTTCATAGACACTGGACATGTCTTCTCTTAAGTACAAAACTCCAGTGACACCATCCTCCGATTCAATGGGAAACACCATGTTTTTGACTGGTATTTCTCTGCTTTGGGACTTAACAAGCATGTCTTCTTCATCAATGGTTCCAGTCAAGCCACTAAGAATCAGACTTTGGTTCAATAAATCCAATGCGCTCCGCTCTACCAGATTTTCATTGCTGGAAGCTAGGATTGTGAAATCATCATCCACTACAAATAGTTCTTGCTCTACTGCTTTAGACCAGTTTGCGATTGTGGATTGAACTTCTTTTTGGTTTGATTTTAAGTCTTGATACTGCCCCAGTGACGACAAAATAGTCGTGCCTTGGACAGATTTCGTAATGTTGTCCCTCACCGATTGGATATAATATGCTTGTAATTGGCTCATAATGAAAACGCCAATGATTGTAGTGGCTATGAATACAAGAAGAAAGTAGATAAATACAATCCTCCACCTGATACTAGACCATCGTTTTTTGCCAATCATTCCTTACGGCCTCCTGAAATAATATCCGATGCCTCGTTTTGTCATAATGTATTTCGGATCGCTAGAATCGTCTTCTAGCTTCTCTCTTAATCTTCTCACTGTAACATCCACCGTTCTGATGTCACCATAATACTCATATCCCCATACCTCTTCAAGCAATTGTTCTCTGGAAAAAACCTTATTTTCTCGTTCTGCCAAATACTTAAGCAGCTCAAATTCGCGAAGGGTCAGGTCTAAAACGGTTCCATGCTTTCTTACTTCATACCTGTTTAAATCGATTGCCAGGCTACCAAAGTCTTGAACATTTGCAGGAAGTTCCTGTGCTGTTGTCATGAAATCATTTCGTCTGATGTTTGCCTTAATTCTGGCAATCAATTCTCTCATGCCAAATGGTTTTGTAATATAATCGTCTGCTCCTAGTTCTAATCCAAGAACCTTATCCACCTCCTCTTCTTTTGCAGTAAGCATCAGAATAGGAACGGAGCTTTCCGTTCTCACTTTTTTGCACACTTGAAATCCATCCATAATAGGAAGCATCACATCAAGCAAAATTAAATCTGGCTTTCCAGAAGTCGCTTTGCTCAAGCCATCCTGCCCATCATAGGCAGTATCTACCTCAAAGCCTTCTTTCGTTAAGTTAAATTTTATAATATCTGAGATTGATTTTTCATCCTCGATAATCAAAACTTTTTTCTGTTCCATATGGTCCCCCTCACCCTGTAATCCAATTCGGTGTCATTATATCAAAAAAAATGTGGTGCGTCAAAAATAAAGACCGCTTTGCACAAGGCGGCGGTCTTAATTTTTTATAGGTAATTTAGTGGATTTTTCGCAACTCCATTGATATGTACTTCAAAATGAACATGCGGTCCAGTACTGCGTCCTGTATTGCCTACATTAGCAATATGTTGTCCCTGGTAAACTTTATCTCCCTTTGAGACAAAGAGTTTACTGCAGTGTCCGTACCAGGTCACTCGACCGCCACCGTGATCGATAGCTACCATATAACCAAGCGATCCGTTATATCCTGCGAAGGTTACCACACCGCCATCAGATGCTTTGATTGGTGTTCCTATAGAAGCAGCCAAGTCAATTCCTGAATGAAGTCTACCCCATCGATATCCAAATCTTGAAGTAAGCGTTCCTCTTATTGGATAGATAAATGACCCTGTTCCTATTAACGGCGGTGGATCTTTTGTCCCTACCAATACAACCTGTGAAACCGGCTCAGAAAGTACTGTTGAACTAATTTCTGTTCGACTGACTTCAATGCCGTTGTTTTTTACGATTTCTGCAACGACGTCCTTTTCTCCATTGGACCCCTTTGATTTGACAGTTTGCTCGTTTTTATATAAGCTTGCTGTGTTTTCATAGGTAATTTCATATGGAATTGTATCAATATACTGTGCTACCTCAACTGTTTGCACTGTAATCAATGGGACAATCCTATTTAAATTAATCTCTTGTCCTACCTTTAATTTTGCGGGTTCAACATCTGGGTTTGTCGCTTGTAATTCGGTCTGCTTCATTCCATATGCTTTTGCAATCTCAGAAAAGGTCTCCCCTTTTGCAACAATGTGAATTTGCTGAGCGACTGCACCAGTCATTAAATATGCTAATGCTTGTTCTTCTGACTCAATGCTACCAAGCTTTGTTTCCACATCCTTCACAGTGACATTTTCAGCAAACCCCACACTTTTATATTGGATATTTGGGTTGTCACTCAGGTATTGATTTTGGATTGAGGCAAGAAGCGCATTGGCTGATTCCTCGCTCTCTAAAACCGCGGCCAAGGTATCATTCACATAAATCCCATGCCCGTTGGCCTTCATATCCCTCATGTATGTTAATCTGTTTAAAATATCTTCTTTATCATCTACCACCTGATGAAATGCGATTACTTTTTTGAAGCGAATATCTTCTTCTTTGTCGATGGTTATTTCTGCACCGTATTCACAACTTAGCTTATCCCCTATAATATCAATCGTTTTATAAACATCATCCTGATTTTTTACAACACCCAGTGTTTTTCCGTTATAAATATACTCATATGCTGTCATGCTCCCGATTACCAATGTAATAGCCGAAGCTGCTGCGACAGAAACGCCAAATCCAATGATAATACTTTTCTTGTGGCGTTGGCAAAAGGTTCTAGCCTTTTCATATTGTTTAACAGCAAAATCCCAAGCATCTTTGGCCTTTTGATAGGCCAAGTCTATCAAATGATCCAGTCCATCAATCATCTTGCACATTTGCTCGGAAACAGCATGCTCTTTATCAATTAGTGCTTCAACCATTGGTTGAAGCTTATCAGCAATATGTAGCTTCCGATCTAGGAACTGAACTCCAGTACTTAGTTTCTGCCCTATGATACCAACACCTTTTTGGGCTGGTTTTTTTAAATAGCAAAGAAAAAGAACAATGGTAGTCTGACCTACTTTTTTCAATACCCTTACTACATTTGTCTTGAGGAGAAATGCGCGGTGGAAAAAGAGGTCTATGGATTCATCCAAGTGGGTGTCACCTTCTACACGTGGTGACCCTTCATCTTGTGAAACACCTTCCACGCGGCTAAGAATCCTATCCACTCTTGCCTCTGCAAGTGCTTCTTCGATTGAAATCTGGCCCACAATCGGTATTTCATCAGCTTCCTTATGATTTCCTTCAAAAGGATATGCCTCTGGCTCAATTAAATCAAAGACGGAAGTCCTCTTAAAGTCAGAAAAAACACCTTCTTCCGTTATGATAGTTTCTGGTTTTTCACTTGACTTCTGCTTTCTCCGATTTCTTCTTTCGTTAATACGTTCGGCAGCCCTCGCTCTTTGACGTTCTTTTTCAATTTGGTCGATTTCTAAATTAACAATATCAATATGAGAAATATGCGCTAAGCGTTCTTCAATCTTTCGATTCAGTTGTTCTTTTGCTTTTTCTCTGCTCATCTCACAATTGTGATAATCAGAAAAGTCAGGGGTATGACAATTGTCCATATCCCTTGTTTCTTTGCTACATTCAATATTTTCTTCGCAGTTTATCTCCGTTTTGTCTGATTTACGCGGAATGGATTTCATCAAATGATTCAATAAATTCTTTACCGCTACGGTTCCCTGCGCCGTGCGTTTCTTCATATGTTTCCTCCCGAACATCTTTCGATGTGGTATTCTCATATGCTGCTTCCAATACTTTGAAGTATCCCTGACTAATTATATCGTTTACAGGGAGTTTTTTCAATCGGTTTTTTTGCCTTCCTCAAGCTTACGAGCAAAGCAACTGCAACGTTCCCCCGTATCTTGTGTACCAGTATCCTTACAGAGGGTACAATCATACACCATATCCATATAGTCAATTTTAAAATTATTTTCTGTCATCAAGAATGCTTTCTCTCCATTCAGGTGATCCACCTTGCTTTTCAGGGCGTTGATTCTTGATTTTGCATCTGGGGCACCAGAAAGCATCACTCTTGAAATGTCTAAACCCACTCCTCGTGCTTCATCTTCAATTTCTTTCACCCGAGGAATTTTGCGATATACTTCCATTCGTCTTTCTTCTGCCAAAGATTCGTTCCTAGCTCGAATTTCATCATATTCTTTCATAATGCTTGCAATGGATACTGTTTTTCCATCTGCCCCATTGCCCGAAGAACCATTCTTGCCCTTAGCATCCTTCTCGGTTCCATTATTCCATGCCTTTAATACAGTATTGATGTAATTGATATTTGGATTAGAAATCCCAGTCGTTTTTTTACATGCATCCAGAACCCGATCAATTGGAAAGGCCATTTCATCAAACCAGGTGTCCATAATGCGTTTCTCTTCTTCTGTTGGATTTCGAAGAAATCCCAGAGCCTTTAGGACACGCTTATATAGGTAATGGCGATTGTCGTTTTCTTCTAGATGGGATTCGATTTTCTCAATGGTTTTATATCCTTGTGCCGCCCATTCTTTAACCACTGTACCAACATATTTATGTCCATTTTGATTTCGTTTTCTGGTGCAATAGGAATATGCATACACAATCATCTCTGGGGTTGCATTGTAATCAGTCAGCCAGGATAAAATTTCTGTCGGTTCTTTGCCGTCGAAAAGTCTTCCTGTAATTCTTTCAATCTCATGATACATATCTTTTAACGTATCATCGTTCATCAGGCTTTTCAAACGTTCTGGTATCTGCTCTTCCTCTTTCTGAGCCTTTGTCGTTTTTCCATACATCAGCTCTTTTAAATTGATAAATTCAACCTTATAGTGAAATTTATCCTCCTTTTTTTCATAATGCTTTTTGATGACGCCCATCTTTTCCCAATAAGTCCACGCCTTTAAAACATCTTCGTCTTCCATACACAGCTGTTTTGCCATGGTCTCATTGGTCATGGACATATGATAATCAGCATACATCAAAGCAAACAGATACACCTTTACATAGTCTCCAGGTGCCTGCGGCATGTATTCGTTGATGAAAATATTCTCTATGCTGGTATCTTGTAGATACACATCTTTTGTCATCGATCTTCTAAAGTTCATATGTTTTTCCCAAGTTCCTACTCATTATTTTTAAAAATTGTTTGTATTTTCGTTCATTCATATATTTTATGAGACAGTTAGACCCGACTCGGCCGATAGCCTTTCGGGTCTTTTGCACATACTTTGTGGTAGTCTTTTTATGTTTTTATATAAGCCTCATTGGCACCAGCAGGGTGATTCCCTTTTGGCGGATTAGAATATTTGCTCTCTCACGATGGTCTGGTCTCTTCGCGGTCCCACTGAAATAATCTTTACTGGAACACCTGTTGTCTCTTCAATGGCTTCAACATATGCCTTAGCCTCTTCTGGCAATTCGTCATAAGTCTTGCATCCAGAGATATCACAGTTCCATCCTTTGATTTGACGATACACAGGTGTACATTCTTCCACAATGTCTAATCTTGCTGGGAAATGGTCAATCTTTTCCCCTTTATAGTCATATTGGTAGCAAAGGTTGATGGTGTCAAAGTCACCAAGAACATCAAGAAGCATCAGGGATAACGCTGTCATTCCGTTGATTCTTGCCGAATATTTTACCACTACTGCATCAAACCATCCACAACGTCTTGGTCTACCAGTCGTCACACCATATTCATGCCCTAATTCTCTGATTTTATTTCCAGTTTCGTTGTCTTCTTCTGTTACAAAAGGGCCTTTTCCTACTCTTGTAGTATATGCCTTCGTAATGCCAAGAACCTCTTGTATGGCTCCTGCACCAATCCCAGAACCAGTAGTAAAACCGCCAGAAGTTGGATGAGAACTTGTTACGTATGGATACGTACCTAAATCCACATCAAGCAAAGAACCCTGTGCCCCTTCAAAAAGAACTTTTTCTCCTTTTTGAAGACTTTCATAAACCATCACGCCAGTGTCTTTGATATATGGCTTCAATTTATTTGCATATGCCACATAATTTTCTATCATTACTTCCTTATCTATCGGCTCTGCACCAAACAATTTGATGATAATATCATTTTTTCTATCAATTTGAGCCGCTAGTTTTTCTCTGAAAGACGCTTCGTCTAACATATCACAAGTACGGATGCCACTTCTTTCAATTTTATCCATATAACAAGGACCAATCCCTTTTTTCGTCGTTCCGATGTCGTCTTTTCCTCTAGCTGCTTCGTAAAGACCATCTAAAACTTTGTGATAAGGAAATACAATATGCGCTCTATCGCTGACATAAATGCGGGAGGTATCTACGCCGTCTTTTTCCAAATCTTCGATTTCTTTAAAAAATCCTTCCGGGTCAAATACCACACCATTCCCAACTACATTGAGCGCATGATCATTTAATACTCCAGATGGAATTAAATGCAGTGCATACTTTTTATCACCAATTACAACGGTATGGCCGGCATTATTACCGCCTTGACCTCTGACTACCATATCTGCTTTTTCAGCCAAATAATCTATAACCTTACCTTTTCCTTCGTCTCCCCATTGGGAACCAACGATTGCTAAACCTGGCATGTAACACCACTCCTTTTCTATTTATCCATTAAAAAATTATTCAAATCGTCTAACAGCAATACGAGATCAATCCCGTGTCCGTCGGCAGCTTCTTTCAAGTTTTCCGTACGAGCAGCAGGGCATCCTACACAATTCAGACCATGGCGCAGAAAAATATCGGTCAAATCTGGGTCTATTTCCAAAATATCATTGAGAAGCATGGTTTCTGTAATTTTCATAAGAATACCTCCTGATTATTTTTCATTGATTCGGCTTTTATCTACAAATCTTGTGTATTTTCCAAGCCAGGTCAGCTCCACCACTCCTGTGGGACCACTTCTCTGTTTTGCAATGTTAACTTCACAAATATTTGGCTTGTCTGTTGTCTCTGGATTGTAGTATTCATCACGGTATAAAAACATAACAATATCTGCATCCTGCTCGATAGAACCTGATTCTCTTAAATCAGACAAAATCGGTCTGTGATCGGTACGTTGTTCTGGTGCACGCGATAGCTGAGACAACACAATGACAGGACAATCCATCTCTCTGGCAAGGAGCTTTAAAAATCTTGAAAGCGCAGAAACTTCTTGCTGTCTGCTTTCTGATCTTCCTTCAAAAGACATAAGCTGCAGATAATCAATGACGACTAAATCAAGTCCATGCTCTGCCTTAAGCCTTCTGCACTTATTCTTGATTTCCATGGCCGTAAGGCCTGGCGTATCATCAATGAAAATATTTGTCTTTGAGAGCGTATCCAAGGCTAAATGAATATTATCCCAGTCCTTTCGTTCCAGCATACCCGTCTTAAGCTTTTGCATTTCTATTCGAGATTCCATGCTTAGTATACGCTGTACGAGCTGTTCCTTTGACATTTCTAGGCTGAAAATCAAAACCTTTGCATCGGCTTTTATCGCTGCCTGTTGGGCTATATTCAATGCAAAAGCAGTCTTTCCCATGGCAGGTCTTGCTGCAAGCATAATCAAATCGGATCGTTGTAATCCAGATGTTTTTGCATCTAAATCCAAAAATCCAGTTGTAAGTCCGGTTAAGGTGCCTTCCATTCTGGAAAGCTCATCAATCTTTGCGATGTTGGTCCACAAGATATCTTTGATTGGCTGAAAATCCTTGGTTTGACGTTGCTGAGCGATTTCAAATATTCCACGCTCTGCATAATCTAATACTTCTGCCGATTCCATTTTTTCCTGATACCCCTTGTCAATGATATCCGATGCGGCAGAAATTAGCCTTCTAAGCACTGCTTTTTCAACAATGATCTTCGCATATTCTGCTGCGTTGGAGGTGGATGGCACAACGGTAGATAACATTGCAATATATGCTCTACCTCCTACCATTTCAAGAGATTTTCTCTTTTTTAATTCTTCAGCTACGGTAAGAATATCGACTGGCAAATTTTTTCTGTATAATTCTATGACTGCTGCATAGATTTCTTTATGCATTTCACTGTAGAAATCATCAGCTTTTAAAACTTCCAGTACATCAAACAAGGCTTCTTTGTCAAGAAGTATGGATCCTAAAACTGATTTTTCCGCATCATCATTGTGGGGCGGAATTCTTTCCTGTTGGATCATCTTATCAACCCTTCCGGTGTTCTTATCATTTATTCTTTCTTGCAGTAACTATACTGCAACGATTACTTTCAGCTTTCCGATTACCTCTGGATAAATCTTGACTTCTATTTCAAATTCTCCTGTATGCTTAATCGGAGCATCTAATATGAATTTCCTTTTATCAATCGCAATTTTATGCTGCTTTTCCAATGCCTCTGCCAAATCTTTGGATGTGATTGAACCAAAGAGTTTTCCGCCTTCTCCTGATTTTGTTACGATTTTGACAGTGACTTCACCCATTTTATCTGCTAGGGCTCTGGCCTCGGCCAACTCCTTTTGTCTGTTTTCTTCTTGAATCGCCTTCTGCTTTTCCAAGTTTCTTACATTTCCTTCAGTCGCTTCTGTTGCCAATCCTTTTGGAATCAACAAATTCCTGGCATAGCCATCACTAACTTTTACTACTTCGCCAGCTTTCCCAACGCTTTTTACATCTTTTAATAATATAACTATCATGGTTTCCTCCTACTTTGTTTCCATTTCGCTTACCAATTTTTCAATTAATTTTAGAGTTTCTTCAACTGGTATCTCGATTTGTGCCCCTGCTTTTGTAAGGTTTCCACCTCCACCAAGCTTTTCCATTACGGTCTGAACATTTAGTTCTCCTGTGGAACGCGCAGAGATGACAGTCAATCCTTCTTCGTTTTCCCCCACTACAAAGCTAGCTTTGACGCCTTTGATGTTGAGCATCTCGTCTGCAGCTCTTGAGTTGATAACCTGTACATCTAAATGCTGGCCTTCACATTGTGCTATGGCAATGCCCGGAAGAGGCATGTTGGCTTTTGATACAATCTGGGAACGCTGTTTGAGGGCAGCCAAATCAGTTTGAAAAAACTGCCTAACATTGGCGCTATCTGCTCCCATTCTACGTAGCCAAGCCGCTGCTTCAAAAGTTCTTACACCGGTTTTACTAGAAAAACGATTGGTATCAACTGTGATACCTGCAAGAAGTGACTCTGCCTCAAATTTATCAATTTCTTTCTTTTCCCCGCTATACTGGAGTATTTCAGAAATTAATTCCGATGTGGAGGAGGCATACGCTTCCATATATGTAAGCGTGGCATTTTCAATAAAATCTTCGGTCTTTCTGTGATGATCAATGACCACCAATTTATCTGTTTTTCCGAGCAAATCCGAGCATTCGACAAGACTTATTCGATGTGTATCTACCACTACTACGAGGGTATCCTTCGTCACCATAGCCAAGGCTTCTTCACTGCTTATAAATCGATAATTTCCTGTATTCACTGCCAAGTGGTACATCTCTGAGAGAGATTCGTTGTAAGAATTAATTACAATGGCAGTGGGCTTATTTTTGTTCATCGCCATACGACTAATCCCTATGGCTGCACCAAAGGAATCCATGTCGGGCTTTTTATGACCCATGATGATAACTTGATCTGATTGGTCAATGAGTTGTCTTAATGCATGCGCCATAAGACGCGACTTACCCTTGTTTCGCTTTTCAACCGTTTGAAGACGACCCCCGTAGTATTCGGTTTTGTTTACCTTTTTTACTACCGCCTGATCACCACCACGACCAAGTGCAAGGTCTAGTGCCGCCATTGCGTATTCGTCTCCTTGCTGTGGTGTTTTACCACCAACACCAATACCAATAGATAGCGATACAGGGAAATCTGCGTCAGTTTCTATTTCTCTCACTTCATCCAAAATAGAGAACTTACCTGTCTCCAGTTTTTCGAAGTGCTTATATTCAAACACAATAAAGTATTGGTTGTTTCGAAATCTTGTAATGGACGCCGATATTTTTGTCGCCCATTGCCGAATAGCCTTTTCTATTTCTGCTGCAACAATTGATTTTCTATCATCTGGCGAGCTTGAAATCAACTCGTCATAGTTATCAACAATCACATAGGCAAAGCAGCTTTTTTCATCTTTATACAAATTCTTCACTACTTCATAATTGGTCATATCAATCCAATACAAAACAGCGCTATTATTCTTGTCCTCATCAAGGTACGACGATACGACCTTGTAGGTTTTGCCACCATAAGCTACCATGACTGGTTTTTCTACTGGGTCTTCTGTAAAAAATTCAGATGCTTTTAGTCCTGCAACTTTATAAATCCCAGCGTTTGCAACTTCCGCATCCTGGTATATTTCCGCAAATTTCTTGTTGTACCACAAGAAGGTTCCATCAGAATCAATCATGCACAAAGGCAAAGGGTGATTGGAGATGGAATAGCTCATGATTTTGTCGACGCTTTGGAAAATATGTTCCGTGTAAGCCTTCATCGACTCTGTCTTCTTTCCAGGACTGATGCCGAAATAGTTCGATAAACGTTCTTTTAATGATTTCTCACCCATTTTAACTCCTATCCTTTCCCGTAAATATCGGGATCAAACTGGAATGAAACGATTCTATTATTATACCATATGTCCCCTATATTTTTAAATTGGTTTGATAAAATCTTTTTCTGATATCTAAAATTATATCGATTAGTCCGATAAAAAATAGCATAGTTTCCCCTAAGATTGTCACCACAAAAATGGCAACGATAATCCAAAGAACGACTTTCGGAATTCGCTTTCTATGCCCTACAAAAAAAACAACCGCAAGCCCCTGGACAGAAATAACAAAAGAAAATATCATTTCTAGGTTAAACATAAGCAAATGCTTATCAATAATGCCAAGGCTCACCGTTAAATATGCCAATCCATAGATCACCAAAAATCCAACTACTGCACTTTTTGGCAATGCAAAAAAACGAAAAGGAGGCAACGCCACAATCTTTTTTCCTGTCTTTATCAAAATCCATGAAATCACAAGGTAGTTGAAATATGCTATGACCATAGAAAAAACAATCAAGGTTCCAGGCACTGCTAGCTTAGTTACTTCCTTCATTTGTTCAGCCGTCGCCTGCAAATGAGTAGGCGAAATTTTATCCAGTCCCATCATATAGGAGCTCATTTGAGTCATGTCCGCTGCACTGATTCGGTCAAGTGCAGTAGTCATAACATGAAAAAAGGTCACCCCCGTCAGAGCCCAAAACAAAAGAAAAACGAAAGCAACACCTGTGACAGCACTGATTGATCCTTCTAGCACTCCTCGGTATGCACTTCTTCCTGATAACATATGTCTTAGCATGATAGGGATGGGGATAACGATTATGATAAACAGTATAATTAATGTATACATGGGCATCCCCTTTCGTCAGATTGGTTGTTGAAAGATTTTTGTTGCAAATCGTCATTGAACAAAAAGAAGCGATTGCTCGCTTCTTCCTTTTCATATGTGCTTTTGCACTTAGTCAGCTGTATAAGGCAATAATGCAACGATTCTAGCTCTTTTGATAGCCTTTGTAACTTCTCTCTGATGAATTGCACAGGTTCCTGTGATTCTCTTAGGAAGAATCTTCCCTCTGTCTGTTACATATTTTCTTAGTTTGTCTACATCTTTATAATCTATGGTTTCTGTTTTGTCTGCACAAAACTGGCATACTTTTTTTCTTCTCATGCCACCACGTTTTCTATCCATCATGATATTTTACCTCCTATTTAAAATGGTATATCATCATCGTCTTCTAAGGCTTGGAATCCTTCCGGAACTTCGGAATACCCTTTGGTATCCTGTCTTTCAAATCCCGAACCGGAACTTCCCTTTTCGCCCCATTCTAAAAATTCTACTCTGTCAGCAATTACATCTGTGGTATATACAGTAGCTCCATCTTTATTCTTGTAACTTCCTGTTTGGATTCTGCCCTGAACTGCCGCCATCTTTCCTTTTGTCAGAAAACGCTCACAGTTTTCAGCTGATTTTCCGAATACAGTGATTCGAATAAAGTCTGCCGCCTTGTCTTTTGCGAAAGGTCGATCTACTGCGAGAGTAAACGTCGCCACCGCATTTTGGCTTTCAGGAATATATCTCAGCTCAGGGTCCTTGGTTAATCTACCAATTAAAACTACATTATTCAAATTAACGACCACCCTTTCTTGCCTTCAGATTTATTTCTCGTCTTTGTTGATAATGATATGTCTGATCACTGCATCAGAAATCTTAAGTCTTCTGTCAAGTTCTTTTGGAAGTTCTGGTTTTGCAGTAAACTCAACAACTACATAGTATCCGTCATTTTTCTTATTAATCGGATATGCAAGTTTTCGGTTACCCCAAACGTTGACTTTTCCAACTTCACCGTCAGCAGCAATGATTTCTTTCACCATTTCAATAGTGGCTTCTTTCTTTTCATCTTCTAAAGAAGCCTCGATGATGAACATAATTTCATAATTATTCATTCTTTCACCTCCCTGTGGACTAAATGGCTCTTTCTTTTAAAGAGCAGAGAGCATTATTTCGCCATTTGCAAAATTCAATGCTTTTCTAGTATACCATAAGATTTTAAATTTGCAAGAAAAATCTTCAAAGTTCAGCAGGTTGCGTTCCATAAGCTCAGTAGCTGCACTCAATTACTCGTCTCTGAAACAAATGCTCTTTTCTTTTCTGATTATTTCTGCATTTGATTGCTTTGGATTGCATTTCTGTTTATTTCTTCCTTTTTCGGGTATAGTTGTTTGGTGGTTGTGTCATCCTGAGTAATTGCAACTTCCTTATGTTGTGGAGGGATTTGATTGGTGCCATCAAAAGTGGACTATTTGAAACACGAATTTGCATCTTTGCTTCGTTCTGAAGATCTCTTGATTGAATACTTGAATGTCAATGGCATGCAGGGAGCTTTTCTAATGGATTTAACCATTCCGAATCAGCTATGGTTCAATGACCAGTTGCTCCGAAAGTTGGGCTATCCCAAATCTGATTTTCTACGGGATGATATTTGGCACAGTATTCTTAAACAAAAAGAGCTGACTGATCTGATCAAGCGTATCAGTGCTCAAAATTCTCCTTTCGCTGAAGATGTCTTCCTTTCTTGCAAAGATGTCCATGGCAACGAATTAGTCATGGAGGGCTTCGCATTTCTGGATTTGGGACGTTCTGATTCTTCTAAAAGATTGCTTTATCTAACCAAACGACTCCAAGGGAAACAAAAAAACCGAAGATTACCACAGTCTATGGCGACATGGGCTGATTTGATATTTAATGGAACCCACGATGGTATGGCCATGATACAAATGAATCAAGGAAAATATTACTATCAGTTTGTAAATCATGCTTTCAAGCGATTTCTTGATCTTGACGACAGTCAAATCATTGGTAAAACACCAGTTGAAATCTTTGGAGAAGCATCGGGAAATCAAATGTGCAAATTGTATGATCAATGCATAAAAAAAGGTGTTCCAATGGATGTGGAAGAAGAAATTCTGAAGGATAGAGATTCTCTCTTTTTCCAAACCACGCTGAGCCCGATTTGGGATGAAGAAGGAAAAGAGCATATCATTGCCTTCAAGAAGAATATCACCAAGCAAAAGCATGAAGAAGCTCAATTCAAAATGAGCCAATACAAGCTTTCTTTTATTATGTCTGCAACGCCTGACATTATTGTTTTAATTGATTCTAGCTATCGCATCAATTTTATCAATCGTAGCCTTTTTTCTATTCATGAAGATGATATGATTGGTACCTCAATGTTTGACTATTTACCATCGGTAGACCACGGACGTATTCGTAATACCATTCACAACGTTTTTCTTGATAGAGAACAACGTCAGTATGATTTGGCTTTTCCGTTTGAGGATGGCACAACTCGTCATTTTCGTTCTCGCGTTTCCTATGTGGGTGACTCCGCTCATGAACCTGAAGTCATTATTGTTGCTACAGATGTGACGGATTCTCTTGAAAAAGAGCAGGATATTCATCGCTGGGAAAATATTTTTCTTCATGCCAAATGGGGTATTGCAATCAGCCAGTCCAATGGTTTTTATTATCATCAAGTGAATCCCGAATTTGCAAAAATGCATGGCTATGATGTTCATGATATTGAAAAGAAAATGGAACTCACCGATCTTTTCGTGGAAGAAGAGCGCACTCGTGCAAGGGAGATCATTGCAGAAATTGAGCAAGCGGGCCATTTTGTATGGGAATCAATCCACAAAAGAAAGGATGGCTCATCGTTCCCCGTGCTAATCGATGCTAGTCTCATCCGGGATAACGAAGGCTTCCCTGCATATCGTGCTGTTAGCATACAAGATATCAGTCAAATCAAAACGCTGGAAAGAAAGTTGGCGGAAGAAAAGTCTCTATTCCAAACAACTCTAATGTCTATAGGAGATGGCGTGATTTCTACCGATGTTGACGGCAATGTACTTTTCTTAAATCTGGTTGCCGAGAAAATGACAGGATGGGATTCAAAAGAAGCTGTGGGAAAACCTCTGGAAGAAGTTTTTCATATTGTCTCCGAACACACTTTAGAACCTCTTGCAAACCCAGCAAGAGCTGCTATGGAAACCGGACAAGTATGTTTGATGGATAGTCATTCTATTTTGATTCGTAAAGATGGTATCGGCTCCCCTGTAGAAGATAGTGCTGCTCCTATTTTTAATGAAGATGGTGTTCTTTTCGGTGCAGTGATTGTTTTTCGTGATTATGCGGAAAAGAAGGAAAAGCTACAAAAAATAGAGTTTCTTAGTTTTCACGATCAGTTAACTGGCCTCTATAACAGGAGATATTTCGATCAAGAATTGGCGCGTCTCGATTATTCCTTTTCCATGCCAGTTTCTATCCTTATGCTGGATGTAAATGGCTTAAAGTTAACCAATGATGCCTTTGGTCATGCCGCTGGCGATCGACTTTTGCAGTCTGTTGCAGACGTATTACAAGCATCTTGCCGAAAAGAAGATATCATAGCACGTATTGGCGGAGATGAGTTTGTGGTCCTTCTTCCTAATTCTGGATTGCCTACTACCGAATACTTAAAAGAAAGAATCTATCGGTCCATACTTGAAATGAAATTTGATTCTATTGTTGTCTCCGTTTCCATTGGCAGTAGTACAAGAGAAACGCCAAAGGAAAGACTTGAGGATGTGTTAACACGAGCAGAAGGAGAAATGTATCGTAGAAAAATTAAAGAAAGCCAAAATATGCGTAGTAATACGGTTAAGGTTATTTTACAAAAGATCAATGAATCAAACGAGAGAGAAAAAACTCATGCAGAGCGTGTTAGCAAAATAGCAAGAGTCATTGGCTCGATCCTTCACCTTAGCAAAGATAAGCTTCACGATTTGGAGATTGCTGGAACACTCCACGATATTGGAAAGATTGGAATTGATCGTAGCATTCTTCAAAAGCCAGAAGAGTTGAGCGAAGAAGAATATGCCGAGGTAAAACGCCACTTAGAAATTGGATACCAAATTATTAAATCTGTCAATGAGTTTACCAGTCTCGCTGATACGATACTTTCCCATCACGAGTGGTATGATGGTACAGGTTATCCAAGAGGTCTGAAGGGAGAAGAAATTCCTTTGTTTTCAAGAATTATCGCTATTGCTGATGCCTACGAAGCCATGACTGGCAACCGCACATACCGAGAATCCCTTGATCCACAATCGGCTTTTCTCGAATTAGAAAAAGGTGCTGGCTCACAATTTGATCCAATCATCATTGCTTCGTGTCAGAAGAATCTTTGGCGCCAATTTTCTATCGTTTAAGTCATCTTGGGCTTTCATCAGATGACAACTTAAATCAAATACTGTTTTTTATGCCTCCAAAAGGGTAAAACTATTATAATCAATGTCTTGATAAATTGTTTTCTGATCTCCCGCAGGGATTTTATGGTCTTGGAGGTAACATATGAGTCATAAACCGTCAAACGCCCAAAGCTCGCTGACTTTTTTCAATGCTCTTCGATTAAACTTTCTAGGTTCTGCACCCAATTGGTATAAGGTGACTATTCTTTCGTTTTTCATATTAAATCCGCTACTTATGATTGTCGCAGGAAAATATATTACAGGTTGGGTTCTTATTGTTGAATTTATTTTTACTCTTGCAATGGCATTGAAATGCTATCCTCTCCCTGCAGGTGGATTGCTTGCCATAGAAGGGGTGGCAATCGGTTTGACAAACTCTCATTCTGTTTATCATGAAATTGAGCTGAATCTTCCTGTGATTCTTCTTCTCATGTTTATGGTTGCAGGCATCTATTTTATGAAAGAAGGCTTGGTTTATCTGTTCTCTCGTATTTTGACAGCCGTCCATTCCAAGGTTGCATTATCCTTTCTGTTTTGTGCTCTAGGGGCTTTACTTTCCGCTTTTCTTGATGCGCTGACCGTTACCGCGGTCATCATTGCCGTCGCGTATGGATTTTACCAAATCTTTCATCGCTATGCTTCTAGTGAAAAGGTGTATGATAAGTATGATATCAACCACGATCACATTGTTGACGAAAAGCATCATAAGGATTTAGAAACATTTCGAGGTTTTTTGAGAAATCTAATGATGCATGGTGCTGTCGGAACTGCACTGGGGGGTGCGACTACTTTGGTTGGTGAACCACAGAATTTGCTTATTGGTTCAGTAATGGATTGGGATTTTCTTGAATTCTTTTTGCACAGTGCTCCCGTTTCTATTCCAGTCCTGGCGGCGGGTCTCATCACATCCATCATGTTAGAAGCTTTCAAGGTAAAAGGCTACGGCTATCAGCTCCCCGACGTGGTACGCCAGGTAATGGAAGAAGATCTTCGGGCTAAAAATGCGTCCTTGGATACCAGAGGACGGGCGAGGTTATTGATTATGGCCTTTGCGGCAATTGTGCTCATTATATCACTTTCACTTCATCTTGCAGAAGTAGGCATCATCGGATTGATGATTATTATACTATTAACGGCGTTTAACGGCATCATCGAAGAAGGGAAAATTGGTCATGCGTTTGAAGAAGCCCTTCCTTTTACTGCACTTTTGGTGGTGTTCTTTTCCATCGTAGCAGTGATTCACGACCAACACCTTTTCTCCCCGATTATTCATTGGGTTCTTCAAATGGAGGGGCAGGATCAATTGGTTGCATTCTTTGCTGCAAATGGTATACTTTCGGCAATTAGCGACAATGTTTTTGTTGCAACTGTCTATATGAGTGAAACCCAAAAAGCATTTGAAGCTGGTTCTATTGCACTGGAGCAGTATACAAAAATGGCAGTTGCCATCAATATGGGTACAAATATCCCATCTGTGGCTACGCCAAACGGCCAAGCTGCATTTTTATTTCTGCTGACTTCTGCTCTAGCGCCACTGATTCGCTTATCCTATTTGGAAATGGTAAAATTAGCGCTGCCTTATACCATTGTTATGTCTATCACTGGTGTACTGGCAACGATGTATCTTTTATGAATCTATCGTTATAAGTTCCGTTTCGTACTATATCACCTATTGTAGCCCAGTGTTTTGATTCACTTGCGCTTTGTCATGTTTTATGCCATGATAAAGAAAGATTGAGGCGGCGAGAGGAGCAAGATTCATGAGCAATCAAAAACGAATGGGCATTATTTTTCTTATTTTATCAGCATTCTTTTTTACGTTAATGAATGTTTTTGTACGCTTATCTGGTGATTTGCCTTCTATAGAAAAGAGCTTTTTTCGTAATCTTATCGCAATGTTATTTGCTTTGGTTTTACTCATCAAAAGCGGAGGTTGGTTTTCTGGTAAAAGAGAAAATATCAAATTTGTTTTTCTTCGGGCTGGTGTAGGGACAATCGGCATCATTTGTAACTTCTATGCTGTTGACCATCTTGTCTTATCCGATGCATCATTATTAAATAAAATGTCTCCTTTTTTTGCCATTATCTTTAGTTTGATTATATTAAAAGAGCACATTAAAAAGCCCCAAATTGCAATCGTAATTGGGGCTTTCATTGGCTGTATTTTTGTGATAAAACCCACCTCTGCATTGCTTCATAATCCGGCATCCCTTGTGGGTTTGCTGGGTGGTATTGCGGCAGGGCTTGCCTACACCTATGTACGAGTACTTGGCGAGGGAGGTGAGAAAGGCGCCTTTGTGGTCTTCTCTTTTTCTGCCTTCTCCACTCTAGTCACTTTGCCCTACCTCATATTTTTTTATCATCCTATGCGCTTGATTCAGCTGATACTTCTGCTTTTGGCTGGAATCTCTGCCGCGTGTGGACAACTTTGCATTACCGCCGCTTATTTCCACGCCCCAGCAAAAGAAATATCCATATATGATTATTCGCAGATTATTTTTTCTGCATTTTTAGGTTTTGCAGTTTTTCAACAAGTTCCAGACCACCTAAGTTGGATTGGTTATATCATCATTTGCACCATGGCATTTCTAATGTATTGGTATAACACTAATACATCCCGCCACCAAGAATAGGTCCCATCATTGCTATCATGCTCCCCATAAATACAACGCCGATTACAATGCCAATTGCAATCAAAATTAAATATGCTTTGCAGAAGTTTTGCATGGATACTGGGAACTTGGGATTTTTTGCAAGGGCTACATAGAAAATAAAAACGATGTATGCCAAGGATCCAATGAACGGAATTACATTGATCAGACCCACTGCCCAAAAGAGCAACCACTGCTTCATAGACACTGGCTTTTCATAACCTTCTGGTGACAGGATCGGTTTGTTTTCTACTTGATAGGAAAACCCGTTCCCTTCATATGTCTGTCTCTCCTGAGCTTCTCCCATCTTTTGTCCGTTTTGTTGGTTTTTGTCTTCTTCCATTTGAATAAACCTTCCCTTTCAAATATTTTATGGAAATAAATGCCACTCTAATATTACCATCTGCTTCCATATATTTCAAGGAATTGTTTGTGCGTCTGTTTATCATGCTTATTTTATAATAGATAGATAGATAAACATTGCGGAATTTATATTTCTGTTTTTACATCGATCAGTCCTGATTTTTGAAGTAACCGCAAGATTACAGTTGCACTTTCTGCACGCGTAATCGTGTCAGCTGGACGAAGCAAGTTTCCCGATCCAACAATCAATCCATTGCCTACATTAAAGCCCACTGATTCTTCTGACCAGCTTTTTACCAAGCTGATATCAGCAAAAACGGATAGTTCTACCTCCTCGCCGCTACCTTCATACTCTGCTAGCTTCGCTCCACGCGCAATCATTACCATTGCTTCTTGCCTTGTTATTTTTGCATTTGGATCAAAACTTCCATCACTTCGTCCTGAAACCAGTCCATACTCTGAGGCCATACCAATGGCACCGTAATACCAATCACTTTCGGATATATCAGTATAATTTGCACTGCCCTCTGGTATCAAACCAAGTGCACCGGTTAACATTGACGTGAATTCCGCCCTTGTTATTCCTGTGTTTCCATCAAAGGTGCCGTCGCTGCGGCCATTTAAAATTCCCCTTGAGGCCATCTCCGTAGCCACATCTTCATACCATTTATTTTCTGCATCCGTAAACGTAATCTCGCGATACCCTACTCCATATACTGAATTGTGAGGTGCGTTGACCTCGGCGAATAAATTCCCACTTTCATCGTAGTATGTCTTCGTTGGTGCATGATACAATTTACCATCCGCTCCCACCGTAAACCCAGAGATATACCCTTTGTCTGTGCCCGCACTCATTGTTAATGGCATTCTTCGCGTCGCCATTCGTGTAAACCTAGATACCTCTAAACTGCGGGTACCCAAATTGGCTTGCATACTAAAGTCTATCGTTGGGGAGAGTAACGTAAACCCACCTTGCTCTGCAGCGACTTGTGCACTTTCGGCTTCGGTGCCAGTTAATGTGCTAACAGCAAAGTCAAATTCCACATTTTCCATTTCATCCTCTCCGATATTTAAATTCTGCCTTATCCCATTAAAATCAAGCCCGCTGAGAGGGAAATCATATTGGGTCGCTCCTGACTGGAATTGTAGCGTTGTATTCATTGTACCTAACGATTCCATCGCATTTCCTGCAAGTCGAAACTCTCCCATCAAAGTACTCCCCAAATTGAAACCAATGGTTTCTCCTCTTGTGGCTCCACTTAGAATTTGAGAACCATTTCCAGTGACAACGGTTGTATTGCCACTTACCTGTGATTGAGAAGCGGTATTTGTGGTAGAACTATGGGACCCACCACTGCCACTTCCACTTCCAGAGGATTGTGAGGAACCATTGCTGGATGCACCTAAGGATGCAATTGCAGTCATTGTGGTACTATCTGGTTTTGTTACGATTACCGCATCTCCTGTTTTTCTAAGCCATGCTGTCAAGCTTCCATTGGCGTCAGTATTTGCCTGAAATGCCATATCTGTATTGTTACTCGTATCTATGGTTGTAATTGTAACTTGAGCACTTGCTGGAAGACCAGTCAAAGTTGTGCGCAAATACATATCACTACCATCCGATTGATACATAGGAACTGCGCTGTTTGCTGCTGCATTGAGCAGTACTGCTGTAGTTGATTGAAGGTGGATAGCTCCAGAAGTTGAGGTGGGAAAATAAATCCTTCCAACCACATTTAATACACTGCTATCGTCTAAATCAGCCCCACTATTTCCTAATTCAACATTTCCTAAAACAGAAATCTCTCCAGTATCTTCCAGCGCAAGATAGTTGTTCGTAACGAGATTTCCATCTACTTGCAAGTTTGAATCTCCATAAACGGCAAGCCATGATGTAATGTTTAGATTTCCTGTTGTGTGCAGTGTTGCGGTATCTTCTACATCCAGCCACGCTCCTGTGAGCTCCCCATTGATTGTGACTGATGAGGTTCCCATTACTTCCATACCATAAAATTCCGAAATCGACCCACTAATCATAGTATTGGTAGCGTTTTCAAACGTCACACGATATGTGTTTATGGTGGTACATTGGACGGTCATATCTTCCAATGTTAAATTCACTTTCGTATCGATGCTATCGGCGTTTATCGTACTGCTTGTTCTATCTCCTCGCAAAGTCAAATAGATTGAGCTAGAGCTGGTGGTGCAAATCACACTACCGCTGCCAAGGTCAAGGGCTCCGATATCAACGTAGGTATGGCTTGTTGGCTCTAAGATGTATAGGTTCATATCCGTGTAAGTTCCTGCAATCGGCGTCACGCTTGAAGAAATGCCTGTCGCCCAGTCAATTTCGCTTGCCTGAGTGGCAGCTCCATAATGGCCTTGCACATATTTGCCTTGATACCAAAAAAGTGCTTCTGGTGTTTGAGCAATATCGATGAGGCTCGTATCAACAGTCACCACATTGGTGCTAGCGGAAACAGCAAATGACCAAGGTGCTGCCGTGATGGAAGACCCTGCTTGGCTTACTTGAGAAATGGTATACCCGGAGGCTGCCATCATTAAAACTTCCATTCCTTCAAAAACCGTATAGGTTCCATCTTGATTTGGTTCCAGTTTTTTTCCAGCGTAGTATGGCACTGCATTTCCGCTGATCGTAATATTTTTTGTACTTACTGATGCTCGATGAACTTCTGCAGAAGCTGCAGTCTTTAGTCCGCTGGTTTGCACATCCCATCCAGAATCCGAATCAAAGCCATAGGTATTCCAGAAGCTCGTATCAATGGCAGAAGGAGTCATCGTAGTCAAGGACTTCCCTTTACTGGTACTCGTACTTGTTAGCTTTACCATATTCAATGTATCAAAGCCATAGTTGTTTTGATATGTATCATAATCAGCAGAAGTATGTCCTATGAAACGATTCATATATGTGAAGGCTGTTACCGAGTTGTTGATGCAAAGCTCTGTTTGCAAAGAAACATTATTTTTGAAAGTACTTTGAGATGTTGTGGTCTTATTTCCAACAACCCCGCCAACAATATCTTTTCCAACTACTTCACCATATACAACACAATGATCGATGCTTGTTTTTGTTTGGATTTTACCAACAAGACCACCTGCGACCCTTGAGGAACCTGTCTCGACAGAAGATATGATTCCGCTGTATTCGCAGTTTGATATTTCCTGAGTTGGATTGGAGGAAAGAGATTCTGTGAATCCAACAAGACCCCCAACGACGATTCCTGATACGGTGCAATTCACCTGAGATGATTGGACATCGCCTGATGATGTTCCAGCCAAACCTCCTGCGAAGTTTGTTCCCAAAATCGAAATCTGGTCACTTCCCGTGACAGTACATTCTTCTATGATCCCAGTGGTTTTTCCTGCAATACCACCAGCCTGCGCAATATTCGAGTATCCACTGGTGCTGGCAGAAGGGTTTAACGCCGTTACTGTGCTGCCAGATATACTACACATGGCAATGGGTGTATCTTCACCAAGACCAACAATCCCTCCAGCATAATTGATTGTGACCGCTGAAGTATTCACCGTACTATTTAAAACATGGCAATCAAAAATCAACCCCTGATTTGCATAGCCTACCATCACGCCTGCGCCCGAAGTTGCCACAACAGATGCCCCTGAAAGGAGGATCTGTTTGAGTGTGATATTTTCACCATATCCAATGAGCCCACCCCACGTGGTCTCTGGTACCTGCAAGTTGGATATGGTATGTTGGTCTCCATTGATGCTTCCTTGGAATGGATTGGTCTCATTCCCAATGGGCGTAAAGTCACCGGTCATTGTAATGTTCTGGGTTATGATAAAACTGGTATTTGCAAATCCATATCCGCCTGTATTGACCAGCCCGGAAAGTGTTTCTAAATCCCCTTGATTTCCAATCTGGTAAGGGTCTCCCGTAGTGCCACTTCCCACAAAGTCGTTTCCAGTATACACACCAGCGTCTGCGTATGTAACATTGGTCCCCCATGGAATCATCACGATTACCAAGCAAATACTCAGTAACAAACTAAAAAATCTTTTTTCTGCTTTTTTTAACATGTTCCCCTTTTACACTCCTTTGTAAATTCATATTTTTACTCAGGGTTATCGCATTAGAATTCTGTTTTTCCTAATGCAAAACCCAAATTATTTTTCATCCATTAAAAGTCGAGGGTATTATAGCACAAAAAAAAAATCCAAAATGCCTTTTGGAATGAGCAGTTCTCAAGATGGAACCAATGGTTTACCAGAGAGAATAAAATCATGTGCCCTTTTTGGGGCACATGATTTTATTCCTCCAGAATGTTCTTGATTTGATATGCATAAGTCTTACTGACTGGGATTGTGTCTTTTTCCGCCACCTTGATTTGAAAGGTGCCATTATAGGAAGGTATGATTTTCGTAATATGGGTTGGATTAAGAATATAGCTTCGATGGCATCGAAAAAAGCCTTTTTCAACAAGCCTTGCTTCCATTTCCGAGATGCTTATTTTTGTTGAATACACAGATTCATTGGCAATGACTGCAACCCCTTTTGCCCTTGCTTCTATATAGAGGATTTTTTCAAAGGGGAGCAAATGGTAATTTTCTCCATCAAATACAACGAGCTTATCTGTTTTTTTCTCCATGGATATTTGAATTTCTGTCAACTTGTGAAGAAGCTGGCTTCGCTCTCTCGTCTCAGGTTTGTTTTTGTTTAACAATTTTTCTACAGTCTGTTGCAGCCGATTACCTCTTACTGGTTTTACCACATAGTCTACCGCATTCACATCAAAGGCTTGCAGTGCATAATGATGATACGCTGTAACAAACACAACAGATATGTCCTTCTTCTTTTCAAGCAGCTCTGTAGCCAATGCAAGGCCGTTTAAAACAGGCATATCTATGTCAAGAAAAACCACATCTGGCATGAGTCTTTCCAACTCTTTTAATGCGATAAGCGGCTCAGAAAACTGACCCACAACCTGAATTTCTTCAAACTTCTCAAGCTGATATGCTAGTTCATCTAATGCTGGCCGTTCATCATCTACTAAAACAATTCTCATCCTATTTTACCTCCTAGCATGGAATCCGAAGCCGCACGGTGGTTCCTTTTTCCGGTTGGCTATCCATTTCAAGACCATGTCCATAGATTGCAATCATACGCCGATGTATATTATAGATTCCAATGCCTACGCCTTCTACTTCTTTGTTCAGCAACTTTGGTATGATTTCTTGCTCCATACCCACACCATTATCCTCAATCGCAATAACAATTGAGTGTTCTTGACGTTTTACAGAAATGTGTATCGTTCCTCCCGACGCCTTTGGCAAAATACCATGACGCACAGCATTTTCAACAATCGGTTGCAAAATCAAATGAGGAATGCTGCATTGAATTCCCTCCTCTATCTCAAAAGTTGCTTGTAGCTTGTCCTGGAACCGTGCTTTTTCGATGAAAAGGTAGGCTTTGATAATGCTGATTTCTTTTGCCAGCGGCATTGTTTTTTCCAGAGAATCTACACTAAAATTTTCTTGGAGATATTCACTCAGCTGCAAGATCATCTCCCTTGCTAAGTCTGCATCCGTTCTAATATATGATACAATTGTATTTAATGTATTGTAAAGAAAATGTGGCTTAATCTGGGACTGTAGAAAGTATATTTCTGCAGCCAAGGACCGCTCTGTTGATTTTTTCAGCTCTAATAGCGTTGTAACGCGTGCTTTTAGCTCTTTTCGGTTAAAAGGTTTTTGCAGGTAATCGTTGGCGCCTGCTGCAAATCCTTCCATAAACTCCTCTGTCATATCTTTCGCCGTTAGAAGAAGAACTGGGAGCTCCGCTAAAGTATAACTCTTTCTGATTTCACTACACACATCAAATCCAGATAGTTGCGGCATCATAACATCTAGTAAAACAAGGTCAAACTCCTCGCCTCGGTTAAGACACTCGAGTGCTTCCTTTCCATTGTTTGCCGCTACAGTAAAATACCCTTCCTTCTCCATCAGATTGCTGATAATTCGTATGTTGATTGGCTCATCATCCACAATCAGTATTTTTTGCTTTCTGTCTGCATCTTGGATCAGGGTTTCGTTCTTTGCTTCCTCCGTTGAATTTGCTATTTTCTCAAACAGTTCTCTTCCTTGATCGATTGCGAAGAATTCCTCTTCCGAGGTATTTACCTCTGGCATTTCAAAATCAGATTTTGATTCGGCTTCCACTTGCATCGTTGGATTTTCTGTGGGCAAAGAAAACCCGAACCGGGAACCCTCTCCTTGTTTGGAGTTTACCCAAAGTTTGCCACCGTGGAGTTCTAGAAGACTTTTGGTAATCGTAAGACCAAGTCCAGTCCCTCCATATTCTCTGGAAATAGAAGTATCCGCCTGTTCAAACGGATTAAAAATGTCTTTGATTTTTTCCTCGTCAATGCCAATTCCAGTGTCTGCCACGCATATTGTAATCTGCTGATTATTTCTTTCAGCAGTAATCTTTATCGTGCCTGATTCTGTAAATTTTACAGCATTACCAATCAAATTAAATAAAATCTGCAAAAACCGATTTTCGTCCGCAAAAATCAATCCGAACTGGCGGTCAACTTTATTGATTAGCTGAACATTTTTCTTAATCTGTGGTTCAAACGACCGACAAACCATGTCTACCAAGGTGTAGGGGTCAATTTTTTTCCGGTTCAGAACAATGTCCTTATTTCTCAACTTGGAAAAGTCCAAAATATCACCAACTAGCCCCGACAGTCTTTTGGCACTAAACACAGCAAGGGTAATGTCATATAGCGATTCTTGATCCAGTTGATTCTTTTTGTCTTCTAATAACGGATCTAGCAGCCCAATAATGCTATGCAGTGGTGTTTTTAGTTCATGGGTGGTGTTTGCTAAAAACTCATTTTTCTGCCGATCCAATTTTTGAAGCGCTGCATTCTTCTCTTCCAATTCTTTGGAATATTTCTGAATCAGCAATAATTGTCTGTGGTTGTCAAGAGCCTGTTGTCGTATCATTTTATTGCCCCAAAATGCGACGCCTGCTAAAAGTAAAAAGATTGCGTATCTGCCTACATGATCGGACAAATCAATATACGTTACAAGATAAGGGTGGTGAACGGTGAAGATAGTGATCCAAATCATACCAAAGACAAAAGAATACACCCAAAAAATCATTGTCGAATAATAGCAAAGGCTGATCAGTACCATAACCAGTAAATTGCCCCAGACCGTGATTCCGCCATATTGATCCCCTTGAAACGTTATCATTACGGTGGAAATGGATACGATATAAAGGATTGCGAGTACATGGACAACCAAGGCTTGTCTCACTTTGAGCTTGCGAAGCACAATGGGGGTAATGGCCGCAGCAGTAATTACAACGCTGTCTATCAACACATGATAAAACCAATCTCGGTTGCTGGTGACTCTCGTAAGCTCCTCCGCAACAAAAACAACACAACAGAAAAGCGCCATAATCATCGTATTGCGGGAAACAATGTCACTTGCATCCGCATTTAATTTATCTGCCAATTCCGGTTCTAATTTTTGGTGTGCCATATTTTTTAACAATCTTTTCATTTATCCTCACCTCTTGAAAGAATGATATGCCATATCTTCATTATACTAAATAATTCTTATACGTATGCTTTAAATATTATCGTACACTTTAAAAGTTTTAAATGGAATCATTTCCCTCTTTTCTTACATTTCGTGCGTAAAATACGACCATTCATGCAGTGGGCGGTTTTTTTCCTCTTCAATTGATATACTTCTACTTATATTAAAGTGGTAGTTTACCACTCAAAAATGGAGGAAAATTTATGTTTATAGGATTAGGTATCGTTGCCGTAGTAATTATTCTTTGGGTTATTTCCGTTCAGCGTTCTTTTGTAGTGATGGACGAAAACATCAACAATGCGATGTCGCAAATTGGTGTGCAAATGTCATCTCGTTGGGACGCATTAACAGCGCTTTTGGATTTGACAAAAGGTTATGCAACGCATGAATACAATACCATGACAGAAACAATCAAAGCGAGACGATCAATTACGAAAGATTCCTCTCCTGATGATGTGAATAAGCAAGAAAACATAATCACTGAAGCCCTTGGTAAGATTATGGCGGTGGCCGAAAGCTATCCCAATTTGAAGGCGGACAGTACATACATCAAAACCATGGATGGTGTCAATCAATACGAAAATATGGTGCGAACCAGCCGGCTTGTTTATAACGACAGCGTTACAAAGCTCAACCGAGCCATTCGTATGTTTCCTGCTTCTCTGATTGCAGGTATCCTTGGATTTTCAAGTCGTACTTATTTAGAAGTGGTCGAAGAAAAATCTGATATGCCAAGCATGAAGTAGAAAGTCCTGCAAATTAGATTTGACTTATTATGAATTGAGGAACGTTATGTTAAAAAAATTTGTATCACTCTTATTGTTCGCTGTCATCTTCAATCTTTTTACTCCTGCTGCGGTTTTCGCTGGGAACAAGGTTTCGGATATCAATGTGGATGTTTTCATTTATCAGGATGGCTCTGCCTATATTACCCAAACCTGGAACTGCGATTTTAGCCAAGGGACAGAAGGCTATATCCCCATCCAGAATTTGGGTGATATGACCATATCGGATTTTCTTGTTTCTGATGGCAACGGCCCCTATCAAGTAGAAAAAGACTGGGACATCAATGGTAGCTTTGAAGAAAAAGCTGGAAAATGCGGAATCTTAAAGACTCCAGACGGATATGAGCTCTGTTGGGGGATTACTAATTATGGTCAAAACCGCTACGCCATTGAGTATAAAATCCATCAGTTTGTCGGTAGTTATGAAGATTTCGATGGCTTCAATTTTCAGTTTATTAATCCAGGTATGGGAACACTCCCTACCGATGTAACGGTCAAAATCGTCATGCAAGATGGTATACAATTGGATGAAAGCAATAGCGGAATTTGGGCTTTTGGTTTTGATGGTCAGATTCATTTTGACAACGGTCAGGTGGTTGCTTACACAGCATCACCACTTTCAGCTACTACAGATAACGTCATTATCATGATGCAGCTAAACAAAGGGCTCATCCAGCCTATTCGAAAGGTAGATGCAGCCTTTTCAGCTGTAAAAGATCAGGCTTTTGAAGGAAGCAGTTACGATTCCAATCAAATGGAAAGCGATGCCGTCCTGCAAGAAGAATATTCCGATGAGGATCCAGGAGCTTTCTTTACGATTATAGGCGGAATCACTTTATTTCTTCCAGCGATTATTGTGATTTACATCATTCGAAGATTAAGAAAACCAAAAAAACAAATCACACAACTCTATGAAAATGCAGAATACTTTCGAGAAGTCCCATTTGCGGGAAATATTGAGGCAACGTTCGCATTGGCAGAGGAATTCAATCAGATTGGTGATGACAATGACCTGATTGGTGCTGCATTTTTGAAACTCATAAATGGTGGTTGTCTAGAACCCCTCACGGAAAAGAAAGTGAGTTTCTTTGGCAAAGAAAGAGAAAGTATTTCTTTAAAGTTGGTACATCCACCTGAATTTCCAGGGCTTGCCACTGGCATGCTTTACGATTTATTGATTACGGCAAGCAGTCTGGATCAAATTTTACAGGAGCATGAGCTTGAAAAATATTGTGAGCGAAATCAACGGGCTTTAAAAACTATCATAGATGCCGCAAGAGAAGATGGCAGAAGAACACTACTCCTAATCGACTGCTATGCTGAGTCTAGCAAGAAAAACCCCTTGGGCTTGTCAGATCGCGGAAAAAAGCTAATACAAGATATCATGGGTTTTAAAAAGTACTTGTTGGAGTTTTCCTTGATTGGAGAACGTTCGGTTGCAGAATCCATCATTTGGCAAGATTATCTTACTTTTGCAACATTATTGGGCATTGCAGACAAAGTCATCGCTCAATTTGAAAAAGTATATCCAGATGCTACTGAATACAATCAAAATGCTCACTACTCATATCTTTTGGCCCATACATTTATGGTTGCGTCTGCCCGCGGTGCCAATGCAAATTCAAGTTCTGGGCTAGGTGGCGCAGTCTCCATGCTTGGTGGCAGTGGCTTTAGTGGCGGCGGCAGCGGTGGAGGAACCAGATAGCGAATCTTGTAGATGAATTCGGTTATCACATTTTATATTGAAGGAGAAACGTGATGGGATTATTTTCAAACAATAAAAAGCCTTGTCCGGTTTGCGGACAAGCAACGCCAAGACTGTTGGCAACAAAAATTGATGGCAATACACCAATTTGTTCGGATTGTTCTAGGAAGCTGTCTATGGTAAACACCAGAATTGACGATCTTTCTTTAGAAGCGTTCAAGGAACACCTTTCCATGCGAGAAGAAAACGAAGCATTCTTAAAGAATAATTTTCATCCAGACAGACGCCTTCCGATCGGTTTTACACATCTAAACATTGACTCGGGGAACAGGGTGTTTACATTGCCTCTCGTAATGTGTGGAGATACGGACAACCCACCGGTATTTCAATTTGATGAATTGATCAGTTATGAACTAAGAATGGATTCTAACGTAGTTGAATATTTCCGAAAAGGTGATGCGGCACCTCAAATTATTCCAACTGTTTATCGTCCACCTGTAATCATAAAGGATGAAGATGAGAAGCCACAAAATGAAATGACTGCCTTTAGTTTGATTCTTTATCTTTCCAACCCATGTTGGGACAAAATAGAATCCAATGCAGGTACCGTCAGTGCAAGACACTTTTCTATGCAGGGCGAAATCAATAGCCATCTAAGCAAGCTCAGTATGATTACCATGGCGCTGAGAGATATGATGGGTGGCAACGGCGTAGCCAATGGAAGTCCTAAAAGTAATGTGGATTCAACCGCTGATGATTTAATCAAGTTTAAACAGCTTCTGGACGGCGGAATTATCACCCAAGCAGAATTTGATGCGAAGAAAAAGCAGTTGCTTGGTCTTTAAAGGGCGTAGTGATGAAAAAGCGTAAAATATTTAAAATAATCATCGGGATTGTTATCATACTTTTCGTTCTTTTCACTCTGACCTTGTGCGGCGGAGAGGACACTCAGGTCACAGGTGACAACGAGTGGGCAGTATATTTTTATCTTTGTGGAAGCAATCTTGAGTCAGAAGATGGTGCTGCTACCGTTGATCTTTCCGAACTATTAGAAGCCCAACTTCCAGAAAATGTGAAGGTGGTTATTGAGACAGGCGGCGCGAGCCAATGGCAAAACGATACAGTCAGCGCTGAATATCTTGAACGCTATGTTTATGACAGCAATGGGCTTGCTCTTATTGAACAACAGCCCTCTGCAAACATGGGAAGTCAAGAAGCATTATCTGATTTTCTAAGTTTTGCCAAATCCAATTATCCGGCTGAAAAGACAGCGTTTATCTTCTGGAATCACGGCGGGGGCAGTGTTGGTGGTGCAGCGTTTGATGAGCTTTATGACTTTGATAGCCTCACGTTAGATGAGATGTACAGCGCTTTTTCCGAAAACTATGAGCTTTCGGACCAGTCTCCTCCATTTGAATTGATCGGATTTGATACCTGCCTCATGGCATCACTGGATGTAGCCAATACGTTCTCTGAAATCGGGAAATACCTTGTGGCTTCTGAAGAGCTAGAACCAGGTAATGGTTGGTACTATACAGGCTGGGCTAACGCGCTGGCAAGCAACCCAAAAATGGATGGCTTGGAATTTGGAACAGCGATTTGCGATACGTATCAAGAAGGAAGTGAGCTTGTTGGCACTCAAAATGAGATTACGCTTTCAGTCACCAACTTGTCTAAAGTGAAAGATCTGGTGAAAGCATATGATAACTTTGGGAGAGAAGCATTATTGAAGGCGGTGAACGATGCAGGTTTCTTTTCAACCTTTGGTAGAATAGCCAGTGCAACGGAAAACTATGGTGGCAATACAAAAGAACAAGGTTTCACCAACATGGTTGATATGGGACATTTGGCAAGACAGTCTAGTGATATTCTTCCGGATACTTCGGCAGCATTACTCACTGCCCTTGACCAGTGTGTTGCATATAAAATCAACGGTCCTTATCGTGCCCAGTCAACGGGTCTTTCTTGTTACTACTCCTATAATGGGGATTTGGATAATCTTGAGCAATATGTTGGAATTGGTGCAGGAGAAGCCTTTAAATACTTTTATGACTATAGTCTGACAGGGAAGTTATCAGAAGCTGGCCGGAAGTTTATTGCCACAGCTGGTACGAAAATCCTTCCATCACCAGAAACGTTGATGGGATTAGGCTGGGAAAATCATGAGGTCACAGTCGATGAATCAGGATCAGCGATTCTGACTCTAGGAGAGAAGGCCGCCGATGTTCTAACAGGTATCTATGTAGATCTTTACTATGTGGATCCGTCTCAAGATTTGATGATTCTACTTGGAACTGACAACGACCTTTATGCCGACTGGGAAACGGGGACATTTAAAGACAATTTCCGTGGGGTCTGGGGCGGCATCAATGGCAACCTGGTCTATATGGAAGTGAGTTATGAAGGTGATGATTATAATCTGTATGCTGTGCCGATTTTATTAAATGGAGAGGAATACAATTTAAGTGTTGTATACGATTTTAATAAAGGCTCTTACGCAATTCAAGGTGCAAGAAAAGCACTAGATGAAAACGGTATGGCAGATAAGTATTTAAGAAAGCTCATCGATGGCGATGTCATCACAACCATTCACTATGCAGCTTTATTATCGGGAGAAGGGGATGACTTTTATCCTATCGAAGTTGACCAGATTACCGTATCAGATGACCTTGTTTTTGAAGAAGTAGACATGGGCGACGGAATGTTCATGATGATGTACAAGATGGTAGACTTGCAGGGCAATATGGCATATTCAGATATGATTATGTTTGAGACTACTGGCGGAGAAATCACTACTACAGTGGGCTTCGTCGAATAAGAATTCTACGTTAGCATGTTGTGAAAGCAATGTATTTATGAAGGGTTATTAATCATTTGATGATTAATAATAAATATTTAAAAAAAGAAGGAGAAAGAAAATGAAAAAATTTATGTCGTTACTATTGGTATTATTATTAATGTCTTCCGTTGTCCTCACCGGTTGCGGTGGTGATGCAGAAGAAGCGAGCAACACAGCAGAACCTGCAGCAGCAGAAGAAGCAGCTGCACCTGCATCAGATGCAGCGTCGGATGAGATCACAACAGAAATGCTCTCCCAAAAGTATAATGAAGTGGCTGCTCAGTATAATGTAGTCTATACTACATCCAACGAAAAAGGCCTTTACGGAACAGATGAAGATATTACAAATCTATTGGATTCTCTTCATACAACGATGGCAAATCTTGCTCCTGTAATCCAAGCTGGTGATAGCTCTGCAGAAGACAATCAAGTTTATTATGACAATCTTGATAACATCCTTGTAGAATTAGGAAACGTACAATCAGCACTTGAATCCATGTAGTAAAAACCATTTCTTTGGAGGAGTTTTTCATGAAATCAAACAAAAAGATTAGTATTTTATTGATTTTGATATTGGTAATGGCTGCATTGACAGCTTGTGGCGGCGCCAGTGAAGAAGCTGCTGCTACAGAATGGCCTGCCGACTATGCTGCAGTTCCAGCCTTCACAGCCAGTCCAATTGAAAATTTAGAAATCGTTGACGACACACAAGCGAATATGGAATTTCAAAATGTATCACAAGAACAGCTCGACGAGTATGCAAACACCCTTGTAGATGCAGGGTTCATCTATGAACCAGTCAATGGGAACGTATATACAAAAGTTGATGGTGATGTGAGCTATGCGGTAGGTTGGAATGTATCTGATACTACGGTAAATATGATTCTATTGATTGGAACTGCAGAAGATGGTGCACAATTGGGTGGTGAGCAAGTCGTTGTTCAATGGCCTGTTGAGCTTGACGGAATCACTCCACTTCAAGGGTATACACCAAACAGTGCAATGCAGGATGAGAATGGCCTTGTGACAGTTGACTATTCTGGTGTCACAGAAGATTCTCTGAATTCTTATCGAGAAGCACTTGCCTCTGATGGCTTTGCGCCATACGATGCAGGAATTGAATCCGAAACGTATGCAAGAATTGATGAAGCTGGGATGTCTTATCTTGTTGTAATCAATCCTCAAGATGATGTAGAAGGACATCTTCAGATTTCAGGAATCATTGCTCCTGCAGAACAGTAAACTTATTTGATATTTCTTAAGAAGTAGAAGGGAGTATTTCACTGTGGTTTTCTATAAAAACAAAATCAAAAGGGAATGCTCCCTTTTGATGTGATGCTTATGATTGAATTGATTGTTACTATCGTTTATAGTGTATTTCTGATGTATCTGCTCCTTGATTTTGATTTCGAACGAAAAAAAGGGCAATGGTTCATGGGTATTTTATTGGTCATTCTTTTGCTTTGCGGTGGGTTTTTCTGGTTCAGTGCAGGCTTTGAAGGCTTTATGATTTTTTATCCCATTTTTGTTCATGCTCCGCTATTTATCCTCTTTTGGTTTGTTTCAAAGTATCGGGGAATTCGATTGATTTTTGTTCTTTTGACCGTGATATTTTTGTCTTCTCCCCCACTTTTGCTCGGCCATATTGTGGCTTCCTTTTTCCAGTACAGCCCTTTGGTATTAAACCTTGTTTGTTTTGCAATGTACCTACCTATGTCATGGGTGGTCTACCGCTATATTCGGCCTTCATTTCTATACATGCTTCGCAATGTAGACAGCGGATGGGCAGTATTTTGCATCATTCCTCTTTCCTACAATTTGTACACGCTTCTCACTGGAAAATATGATATCTCTCTTGTCAGAGACGCCTCATTATTGTGGGTTGATGCATGTATTGCGACCCTTGCCATCGTAGCCTACATTTTGATACTTCGAATTTTTGCGCAAACAAGAGAAAAACTAGTGCTAGAACATGAACAAAATTTGCTTGCAGTTCAAGTCTCTGGGTTAAAGGAACGGTATGAAACATTACGGGAAGCCGAAGAAAATATGAAAATTTTCAGACACGATTTTCGTCATCATGTCAATTTGATTCAGGGCTACTTAGCAAATCAGGATTGGGAAAAGGCTACTGATTATATTTCCAAAATCGAAAACAGGATAGAAGAGACAATTTCAACGAAATACTGCAACAATGAAACGGTAAATATTATTATATCTCCATACATTAAACGTGCGATAAATGAAAAAATTGCTGTGAAATTTCAAGGCACCATTCCTCAAAACTGCATCATAGAAGATATTGACTTATGTATTATGCTATCTAATGCCATAGAAAATGCAATCCACGCCAGCATGGCCAGTACTCTACCGCAATCTAGATGGATTAACATTTCTTGTATGTCAAAAAAGGGGAAGTTGCTCATTGAAGTAACAAACAACTTTGTGGGTGAGATAAACTTTATCGATGGTGTTCCAGTCAGTACCAAGGAAAATCATGGTTTTGGAACGAAAAGCATTTTAGTCATTGTTCAAAAATACGGTGGTCTATGCTCTTTTGGAGCAAGCGATGGGATTTTTGTACTAAGAATTATAATTTAAGCAGGTTTATTTACTCTCTATCAAAAGAATAGGATATGTATACCTGCATAATTTCTTTTTGCAGACTTCTAGAAATGGGGATGTGCGCCCCTCTCACCATACTGATTCCCTTAGAGGAAAGATTTTCAATATAATCCATGTTTACAATATACGAACGATGGGGTTTGATAAATCGCTTGTCCTTTAGCAACGATACCTCCAGTTGGCTCATTGTTCCCATACTCTGAATCAATTCCCCTGTTTTTAAATAAAAATATATGTTATGTCCCACAACCTCAGCGTAGTGAAGATTGTTTAACAAAAGTTTCGTAACGCAATTCCCTCTTTTGACCATAATATGTTTCTTTGCATCCGATGATGAATCTGCACATGCCTTATTCAATACGGAAAAAAAAGATTCTTCTTTGATTGGTTTTAAGAGATAGTGAAAAGCCTCCACACCATAAGCATCCACCGCAAACTCAGGGGAAGCTGTAAGAAATATTATTTTAGAGACTGAGTTGAGGATTCTTATTTCGGTCGCAACCTCAATGCCATTTACTAGAGGCATGATAACATCCAAAAGAAACACATCAAAAGACTGGCCTTTCTCAATTGCATCAAGCAAATCTACGCCATTTTGATAGGTTGCAAAAGTAATCGTATAGTCTACCAAATGAGACGCTATAAATTTTTTTAAAAGAGAGCTGATGAGGATCGCTTCGTCCTTATCATCATCACAGATTGCGATTTTTATCATGTTACCTCGGTCTATTCCTAAAGGATAATTGTTATGGTAATTTTTGTTATTCTACCATGCTTATTATAGTTTATCTATGAAACTAAAACAAGTGGAACTTGTGATTAATTCGTCCGGTGGCAGCGGTTTACAAAGCAAATATCCTTGCATATAATCACACCCTTTTTCCTTTAGGATGGAAAGCTGGTGCTCCTGCTCTACTCCTTCTGCAACAACTGATAAATCAATATTATGCGCCATTCCAATAATATTGTTGATAATCGAATCAACCTTTTTATCCGAACCTACATTATCAATAAACGATTTGTCTATTTTCAAGGTCGAGATTGGAATTTTTCTCAAGTAATTCAAAGAAGAATACCCCGTTCCGAAATCATCTAAAGCGACGCGAATCCCGATATCCATCAATCTTTGTAAGGTTTTCATGCTGTTATCGAGGGAATGCATCAATGAAGTCTCTGTAATCTCAAGCTCTAAAATCCTAGGAGGCAGTCCCGTTTCTTCAATGACCTCTTTGATAATTTCTACAAAATCAGGTTGCTGTAAATCTACTGACGAGATATTTACACTCATGTTATCAAACTGATATCCTTCAGATCTCCACATCATAGCTTGTCTGCATGCCTTTGACAAAACCCATCTAGTCAGTTGACTGATACATTTTGCTTTTTCTGCAATCGGAATAAATTCTGCGGGTGAGATGATCCCCATTTCTTTACTCTGAAGACGCAGCAATGCTTCGAACCCAGAAATTTTTTTGTTTTTTACGTCAAACTGTGGTTGATAGTGAACCGTCAGTTCCTGCTTCTCTATTGCGCCTCTCAATATTCTTTCAATATTTGTTTCTCGCTCTAGTAACGAGTACATGTTTTTGTCATACACCGCGACTCGATTTTTCCCTAGTTCTTTTGCTTTATACATAGCAAAATCAGCATTTTTCAGAATGCTGCCTGGATCCGTTCCATCCTCTGGATATGTAACGACGCCAATACTTGCTGTGACAAAGATCTGTTTTCCTCCAATGACAAAATGACCGCTGACCGCATTTAGGATACGCTCTGCATATGAAAGTGCTTCTTCCGATAACGTATCGTATGGGTGAAGCAATAAAAATTCATCACCGCCAAAGCGAGAAAGCAAATCCTCACTGGTTAAGGTTCTCTTAAGTTTTTCCGCAAGTTGAATAAGGAGTTGATCTCCTGCCTCATGCCCCATTGTGTCATTGATATTTTTGAAGTTGTCTAAATCAATAAAACAAACAGTGCCCTTGGTTTTTCTTTGAATTTTTTCAGTAATTTCATGATTGAGCCTTTCAAAAAACATGAGTCGGTTGGGAAGTCCAGTTAAAATGTCATGAAATGCCATAAATTTTATTTCCTCTTCAACTTTCTTCTTCTCTGTGATGTCAGAAATAGAACCAGCAATTTTAATTGCTCTTCCCGTTTTGTCTCGTAACGCTTTTCCTCTGGATAGAACCCATATATAAGAACCGTCTACCGTTTTGATTCTATATTCTGATATATAAAATGGTGTCATGTTTTTCAGATGGTCATACAAATCCTTTCTTGCCCTTTCTGCGTCGCTGGGATGGATAAATTGGTTAAACCCTTTCATCGGATATTTATTGTTTAAATAGTGTCCTGTAATTTCATGAAGCCTTCTTGATGCTGTAAAATCACCTGACAAAAGATCCCACTCCCAAATAGCATCATTGGATCCTTCTATGGCAAGTCGATACCGCTCGTCACTAGCACGTATTCTTACTTCATTCTCCTGCAATTCTTTGTATTGAGTTCTTAATTCTTCCTCCTTTTGTGCTAAATCGTCATAAGTGCCTCTTAATTTTTTTATCATGACAGAAAAGGCTTTTGCAAATTCTCCGATTTCATCGTTGGAGATGATTTCTATTTCAACATCTATATCTCCATTTGTTATTTTTTCAGCTTGCTCTTTTAATCTTATAATTGGAGTCGCAATCCGTTTGCTCACATACATCGCAGTCAAAATAGAAAGGAAAACACCCAGTATCGTAATAATCGAAATAAAAAGCGTCATTTTTGTAACATCTTGCAAAACTTCCTCTGATTCTACCGATACCATGAGGACATCCCCATTTTGCAGGGTTGAAAATCCAACGTACTTGTCTTTACCATCCACTTTTATCTGAAAAACACCATTTTTGTTTTGGTCGATATAGTCAGCGAATTCTTTAAGTTCACCGCCATTGACCGTTCTGAGATTATCTGAAAACCTTAGTGTTGGGTGTACTAAAAAATTATAATTTGAATTTAATAGGGATGCATATCCCGTTTCATATACCTTTGCATTCATTACAATCTTTTGAAAAGTATTAAAACGAATATCCATTCCTGCCACACCAACAATTTCACCATCTACAAAGATGGGGACTACATAAGAAACCATATACAACTTTGTTATGGTATCATCGTACGGATCGGTCCAATACCCATGCTGAAGTTCTATTGGCTTATAGTACCAGTCATGGGCGCTTTTATTGGATTCCATCTCTTCAACAGTTGTATGAAAGTCGATTCTCTTAAAACCATCCCCCTCTAAATTGATTACATTTGGTCCAATCAAATAACCATTTTTCGAATACTCCAGCAAAAAATTTACATAACAGTCTACATTAATCTTTCCTGATTCTGCGTATTTTGTCACCAAAGGGATAATTTTTTCCGTATAATCAGACGGATAGTCTGGATTGTTCTTCATCTGCTCCATGTCCACATCATCTGCGATGCTCATAGCCAAATCTTCCAGCTTTGTTTCAATTCCATAGTTGATCCGATTGATTTCCTCAGCAAGCCTGCTGGAAGCTTCCATTAGGTTTGCTTCGGTATTTGAGCGTACAATGCCCACGTTGTAAATTGTGCTAATCGAACCAATGAGTACTGATAACAAAAGCACTGAAACAACAATCGCTATAGATATTTTGTGGGAGATCTTCTTCATACATGCACCTGCTTCATCTCATTTCTATTTGGAACATTTTCATTTCTTATTATTTATACCACTATATGCAATTATTAATGAGGCCGTGTAGAAAATAATAATAAATAGACCCCTGTATGTTGCTGATATTTGGCCCCACTACGATTGTCCGGTAAGAGGCATAAATATAATACTTTGATTCACATACAAGGGTCTATTTTTATATAGAATGGCTCAATTTTTCGTTTATGAAATCAAATCGGATTGTTTCAGCAATCGCTCTACAATCACTGCGACTTCTGCTCTTGTAATATTGTTCTTTGGTGCAATGGTTATAGCTGTTTTTCCTGTTACAATTCCAGCATTTAAGCATGCTGCAATGCTGTCTTTTGCATAGGAGGATATGTTTGAGGTGTCACTGTATCCTGCAAGTAGTTTGCTCGCTTCACTTCCTCCACTTTCTTCTAAAAGCTCTGTGATTGCCATTGCTCTTGCTACCATGGTCATGGCTTGTTCTCTTGTTATCTTTGCATTTGGTGCAAAGGTTTCTGCATCAAATCCGCTGATGATTCCGTAGGATGCTGCTGTTCCCACGTAACCGCTATACCAGCTTGTTGTTGCTACATCATCAAAGGTGTTTTTTCCTGCATCTGGGGTCAGTCCCAATGCTCTTACCATAATCGCTGCAAATTCTGCTCTTGTGATATCTCTGTTCGGGTCAAAGTTGTTGTTTCCTGTTCCGCTGATTACCAGTCTCGAACCCATGTTGTTGATGGATGCTTCTGCCCAATGATTTGTCACATCGGTGAAACTTACTGGGTTGTAGATGACAGAATAGGTGCTGTTGGTCAAGCTATTGATTTTTGCATAGTACTTTCCGTCTATCTTTGTGATGACGGTTGGCACATGTGAAAACGTACCATCACTGTTTAACAAAATTCCTGTTGTTACTTTACTTGGGTCGATTCCCTCTGGAATTACAACCAGTCTTTCTACATACCCTTTGAATTTGGATACGGTTACGGTTTTACCTCCGCTTGATGCTGTGATTTCAAACTCTACTGGCTTTACTACAATCTGATACTTGTTTTTATCTGCTGTGTTTTCTACGATTTTTACATCATCTGCTGTTGGTTCTTCGATTTTTACGCTGATTTTAATATCTTTTAATGCCACAGCTTTGCCCATCTGATCTGATACGCTATCAATGTCAATATCTGCTGCTGGCAAGCTATAGGTTACTCCTGTTGTCTTGATTTCTAGAATGGATTCTTTTTGCTCCATTTCTTTTACAGTCTGCCCATTGAGTACGCTTTGCCCTACATCAGAGTTTCCGCTAATCAAGATAGAAATAGTGGATTTACTGCTTCCCTTTTGTAATCGTTCTTGCAATGTGGCATCATCCACCATTACAGTGGTTACTGTCTTTTCTCCCTCTTTTACCGTTTCCATCGTTCCTGAGCTTTCTGATTTTCCGTTTATTCCAACTGTGGCCGCTGTGGTTCCAGTTCCACTTGATGCGCTACCAGATCCGCCTGAGCCGCCTCCTGAACCGCCTGATCCACTTCCAGAACCGCTGGATGGATTTGCTGCTATGGTGACGGTAACGGCGTAGCTTTGTGTAGAGCTATCAGATGCCGCTACGGTATAGGTTGCTGGATTTGTAAAATCTGCTGCGACTCCAGAACCTGAAGTTACGCTGATTCCTGTTGTGGTTATGGTTGGCACCAGTGCAGTAACATTGGTCCCGTACGGTACGGTGATTGCTATGGTATGATTGGTCTCATTGATGGTGCCTGCTACTGCTGGGGTTAAACCGTTGAATGCAAAACCGATAATCGCCTTTGTACTATTGGCTACGACAGTCAAGTTGGCTGTGGTATTACTCCTTCCGCTTGCGGTCTCGGTGATGGTCACACCATTTCCGTTGTTTCCTGCCACTGTCAAAGTGCTTCCGTTTGCAGGACTTGCTGTATAGCCTGGGGCTGTTCCATTTGTAAAGATTGCCGTGGTGGTGGTTCCGTCATTGTTGGTTGCCGTTACAACCATTCCGTTCAAGGCCAACACGTCGTCTGAGGTTTCCATATAGCTTAGCTTTGTTGGCTGGGTTGTGACTGCAATACTGCTGACGCTTAATGGCGCTGTGGGTGCATAGGTCACAGTAAAGCTCACGGTATTTCCTACCCCTGTCCCTGTTGTGGTTGTATTTCCAACGGTAGCCGCTCCCGTTACAGTTGGGATAAAGGCTGCTGATTGGAATTCTTTCGTATTCTTGGATGTAAGGGTTATGGTTGCAGTATACGTTGTCCCCGCTTTAAATTTTCCACTCGCTGTCAGGGCTTCGTTCCAAAACACATCTGTTACCGTATAGTTTCCATCTGCTGTTGCTGTTTCAATTGAACTTGTAGCTTGAGGTGCTGCTCCTGCTACTGGCGCAGTAATCGTTACACTTGCTGCATTGAGTTGAACGATTGCTACATCGTCATTTGTAATGGTACCAACCCCCTGTGCATCAAGGATGGTTGCATTTGTTGCAGATGATAAGTTTAACTTTACCGTTTCATCTGGTTCATTGGCAGTATCTCCATTGACCAAGACCGTTACGGTTTTGCTGGTTTCTCCTGGTGCAAAACTGAAACTTCCAGAAGTACTTGCATAATCTGAATTTGCAGTGGTTGCGGTGCCATCCTCTGTTGCATAGTTTACAGTTACGGTCTGCCCGCTTGCTGCAGATAGACTCACTGTATAGGTCAGATTTACAGTTCCTGCATTGCCTTCTATCACAGTAGGATCATTGACACTGATAGAAGGTGCTGTATACGGACTGATCACTGCGCTGGTTGCAGCCGTTGTTCCCCCAGCTACCGTAGCAATGTACTTATTATCTGCGCTAATCCCAGCGCCCACTGGTGAAGAAATCCACTGATTACTATCCAGAGTAATCCCACTAAGTCCATGCACCGCACCTCTTGTGCTTGCATTATTTGTCGTAATCGTTGTGGTTCCATCGTTGAAATATATTCTTCGCACAAGATAGATTCCAGTGCTTTCGCCATCATTGTTCGCATTGCCACTGATTACGTTCAAGCTTCCACCGTTCATCGTTATATCTTTTCCACACATCAGACCAAAACTTTTTCCATAATTTCCAGACGAAGTTCCACCAATTACATTGAGCGTCCCTCCATTGATTGTCAAAGAATCGTAGGTAAAGATCCCCATGCTCTTGCCATACTCTCCCGATGAAGTTCCTCCAGTTGCTGTGATAGTACCTCCATCAATAGTAGTAGTTCCAGCGGCAATATATATTCCACGCGTATAATGGATAAAATCGACTGCTCCTCCTGTTGCAGTCAACGTTCCGCTACCCGATATGGACAGGCCATTCATTGCATAAATACCGTAGCTATAGTCGCCTGTGCTTTGTGTTGACTCAATATAATTATCGCCAATTAAGACAATGGCAGCGTTTGTAGGCAATTTCATTCCAGTATCCGCAACCGTTGACCAGTTGATTCCACTGAGTGTTACTACCTTGGTAGTCGCATCCCATGCCCATCCTTCTGTTGCGATATTGTCCGTAGTAGCCATGGTTGTCAAATCTAAGGTTCCTCTTGTGACACGAAACTTGGCAGAAACACTTGCTGTCGCACCACCGCTGCCTGCTATGTTGATGGTCTCATTGTATGTTCCAATGGCAAGGCCAGTTTTGGGCTGTACCGTAAAGGTCCCCGTAGCGCCTGAGGCGATTGTAGCCGTACTCAAATTGCCAATCTGATAGTTTGTCGATGGATTTGTAACTGCAGGCTCTGTCAGTGTGATGGTCGTCGCGCCCGTATTGGTGATGGTTACCATTTGTGATGCTGGTGCTGATGCATACCCCGTCGGCTGTGCTTCAAAATCAGTCAAAGTAGATGCACTCATGGTTCCAGACTCATAAAACGTACTATATAAGTTTGTCAAACCCGTTACAGGACTTCCCGCTAGAGTCGTCTTCTCTGCGTCTTGATACCAAGTACCAACCACTCCTTCTTTGATTACTTGTGGCAATGTCCCTACCTTGGTGCTCCCTGACGCCGCAATCGTAATCGAATCTAGTACGCAATAAGCACTGGTTCCTTTGTTTAATGTAAGGGTAGAAACATCTGTACCCGACAAGTTAATCTCTCCAGATATGCAATTGGTTTGTCCAGAAAGACCCGTAGCCGTAGCGCAATTTGCAGTTGCCAATGGAGATTTCGTGATAACACCATAACTTTCTATCGCTGCACTCCCATTGGCGGTTCCCACATTTACACTGCCATTGCTCAGTTGAATACCGCAACTCAGCGAAGTTGCTGTTCCGCCCGTAGCACTCCCAACATTCACGCAACCTATGCTGCTATTGTTTACACCAAAGCTACGCGAAACTGAAGTGCCGCCAGTTGCGATAGCAACATTTACTGTCCCATTGTTAGCATTATATACTCCCATACTATCACTATTTGCCGTACCACCTGTAGCTGTCATGGTATTTATAGTGCCTGTACCATAATTATATGCACCATAACTTTTTAACCCATCTCCACCAGTTGCATTTGTGGCATTGACATTTCCACTTCCCCCTTGATATACGCCAAAGCTTAATCCTGAGCCAGAGGGTACATCGCCTCCAATCACGTTCACGGTGCCTAGACATTGAACGTTGACGGAGCTACCCATCACAGTATATAGACCTACGCTATACGTATTATCTATTGAAACATCTCCCCCTTGCAAAGTAATATCTTTTAAGGTCAAAGTTCCGCTACCCTCTACGCTCAAAGCGAAGCTATCCTCATCGGATCTTCCTGTAACGGTGTGGCCTTGCCCATCAATGGTAATATTTTTGATCGTTGTATCAAATGTATAAGTTGCTGTTTCTGTTACATTTCCTATCAACTTTATGGTGTCTCCATCACTTGCAGCGGCAAGGGCTGCCGCTAGAGTAGCATATGTCCCACTGCTTCCCACAGTTAGCTCTGCTGCGTATACAGGCCCAATAGGCAACATTGCTACGATCATTGCCAATGCAATCATCATTGCAGATACTCTCCGTTTTATAAAACGATTTTTTTCTCCATCTTTTAATTTCATTCTTTCATTCACACTCCAATCGTTTTTATGAAATTTTTCGACCATATGGCTCTGCTCAAGTTTTACAATTTTTCTGGCTTAAAACAGTCTTATTATCTATTGTTTATTGTAGCAACTTATGGTCATAAAAAATGTCCACTGCACGAAAGGTCATTTTTTCAGCGCGAAATGAGTATTTCATATTTTTTTATTATTTCTTTATGGTTTGATTACAAGTCGTTAAAGATGCTTTTCTGGCCAGGGTATTCTTGTCTCTCCCTTTACTAAAAAGGCTTTTTCTGCACATTTTGCTAGAGGGCTGTCCGAAAGTGAATCAGAGTAAAATTGAATGATTTCTAACTCTGGCATTTCTTTTTTTAGTCTCTTTACTTTCTCTTCACCCCAACAGTTTTCCCCATCGTAAATTCCCGTCATTGGATCCACTTTTGATCCAATGAGGTTCTTGATCTCAAGTTTTTCACAAATTGGTCTTAGTAAAAACTCTGGTGAAGCACTAATGATTACATCTTGTTCTTGGTGTTGATCCAAATAATACCGTGCAATTCTCTTTTCATTTTTATTCCAGAATTCCATAAGGCACTGGTCCATATCTTTGATATGGTGTAAAAATCTATAAAAATGCTCTTTCCAAGCCGTTTTTGTTTTTCTTCCCAATACAAAACTTACCCCGGTTGGAACAATTCTGATTAAAGTAAATATGATATCTGGTTGCTTGACAAGACAATAAAGAAAAAACCGAACGGTTGAATCACCACGAAATATAGTTTTATCAAAATCATATACATTTGCCTTCATCGAAATAATCCCCCTAATTTTTTATCGTTATTTAACGTATGCAATGTTTTCATTATCAACAGAGTACTCTCGTATTCACTGCTATTATTGCCAATGGCTGATTATTGTATACACTACATTGATTACCAATGGTTGTTTATAGTATACACTGCTTTCCACTTTGGCGCATCTGTGCTAGAATCAAAATAGAAAAACAATATTCATTTCAAATAAAATTAGGAGGCACTCTATGGCTTTTGGTTTTTTTAAAAAAAGCGAATTTGCTGACTCCATCTTTACTGGTGGAAAGATATTTACCCAAAATACAGACTTGCCATGGGCAGAAGCAGTCGCTTGTAAGGATGGGCGAATTATTGCTGTTGGAGATGCGGCAGAAATCGCTTCTTTAGAAGGAAAGCACACCAATGTGATTGAGCTTTCAGGGAACTACCTATTTCCTGGGTTTATCGATACGTGTGGGCACCCTGTATTAAATGCTTTTGAAGAATCCTGTCTTTACCTTTTTTCTCTGTCGATGGATGAGATTTTGGCAGAAGTATCCACTTATGCCAAAGAGAATTCGGAGCGTACCGTAATTTTTGCTTATGGGGCTGATGATAAATTACTCCGCTCGTATACAAGGGAAGAAGGCACGGCTCTATTGGATCATCTGGAATTTGATCGACCCACCTTCATATTGGGGGAAAGTGGTCTTAGCTGCATCATCAATACCAAAGCGCTGGACCTTATAAAGGCAGCTGCCGAAGAAGACGAAATGACAGCGGTATCACTTCTATATATGCTTCATGTGTTAGAGCCTATTGATTTGGATGAAATGCCAGAATCACTGCCAAAGCAGATGGTTTCTTATGGAGAAAAGGGATTTACGTCGGTTTTTGATTGTGGTGCCCCAGAATTTTTTGCTTCAATATATCAAAATATGTTGGTTCATCTGTTTCAAGAGCAAATGATAAAGCAAAGATTTTTTGGTTCTCTCTTAATAATGAATGATGTGACTCCAATATCTGTTATGCGAAAAATAAGTCAATACAAAACGACTTGTACTGAACTAGAGCAATTAGTTAATTTTAATGGATTAAAATTAGTGATTAAGCGAAACCAAAATAATGAAATGGAATACGAGGAAAATAGAGATTCTCTTTTATTTGAAACCATAAAGGAGCTTTGTATAGAAGCAGGAGACAAAGGATTTGATGTACACATTGATGCAATCGGTAAGGCTGCTGCACTAGATGCAGTTGAAGCCTTCGGTGCAGCACGAAGTTCGGGCTATCGAAAGAATGCTTTTATCCTTGCCCATGACAATCAATTGGATCAAAAAGATCTTCGTGATACCAATTTTCAAGTTGACTGTACAGAATCTCCTTTGACTTACGGAAGAAGAAATGAAGATTGGATTTGTATTGAAAATACAGCTAGCGTGGAGGAGGCAATCAATCAACTTACCATAGATGGAGCGATGCAATTAGGACTGTCCCACTTAATTGGTTCTATCGAGGTTGGAAAATTCGCTGATTTTGCGGTCTTTGAAGAAAATCCTCTAGCGCTTCCCTCAATTCACAATTTGAAAAACCTTCAGTCCGTTATGACAATTATTGCTGGAAAAATTGTTTATGATGCAGAAGAGGATGATCTTTCAAATTGGTATGCTATGCTTTCGTCCCAGCAATACTAATTGTCTTTTTAACAGTTTGTTACGCTTCTCCTGAGTTGTGCTGCGTTAAATGTTCATTGTGCGGTGCGGAATATTCAATTATAAAGAAACTAAAAAACCTGCCATTCCGTTCATTCTGGCAGGTTTTTTAGTTGTGATACGTTTGCAAATTAGACTAAGTTGTTATCAGCAAACTGCTACCATTACCGCTACCTAAAACGATCAACACTTACATATATTCTCTCATGACATACGTAAGAAACAATAGCAATCCACTTCTTAATAGTAATTATAGCATATATTTCCATAATGAAAAGAGTTTTTTAGTAATTTCTAACATTTTTATAAAAATCCTTCATTTTTTGCTAGCATTGCTGCGCCAATAATGCCAGCCTCGTTTCCAAGCTGTGCAGGTACAACTTCGTGATCTACATGAAAAAATGATTTCTCTTTTACTTTCTCTCTCAGCGGTTTGAACAGAAAATCTCCGGCTAAACTAACACCTCCACCGATGCCAATTACTTCAGGGTCTAACAATACAGCGATAGAGGCAACGGCGGAACTAAGGTGGTCTACGTAGGTATTAAAAATATCTCTTGCTATGGTATCGCCTTCTTTTGCACTATCAATCACCATCTTAGCCGATACTCGGTTCATATTTCCTTTCGCTTTTTCATAAATCGAGCTGACTGGATATTCAACAATTACCTTACGCCCTTGCTTGATCAACCAAGTCGCAGTACACAGGGTTTCAATGCAACCTCGATTTCCACAAGTGCAAATTGGGCCATCCGCTTGAATAATCATATGCCCCAACTCGTTTCCTCTTCCCATACCACCATGAAACATTTTTCCATTTAGAATAATGCCTCCACCAACACCTGTTCCTAGGGTAAATAACACTGCAGTATTTTTTCCTCGAAATGCACCTGCATGGAGCTCTGCCAGTGCTGCCGCATCTGCGTCATTTGCTAAAAAAGCAGGTACTTTCGGAAAATATCGATTCATTGCTTCCACCATAGGTACATTGTGAAATCCTAAATTGTGAGCATGAATGATTACTTTTCCACCAGCATCAATAGATCCTGCAGTTGCTACCCCAATGGATTTGAAATTTGATGCACTAATATCAATCTCCTTGGCAAGCGAGTTAACCTGTTCGGCCATAATTGAAGCTATGTTTTGATACGTTTCACCTTTTGGAAAGCTGACATTTCTTCTGGCAACAATGGTTGTATTGTCGTCAACGACTCCGACTTTTAGGTTCGTACCTCCAATATCAAATCCCACTTGATACATTTTTTCACCCTCCAATTTCTCTCCGCTTTTGTCTATTTTTTTCTTTGTCCACGTACATTTGCTGATCCGCTTCTGAAAGCATCTCTTCTGGTGTTTTTTTTGATGTCTCTGAAATCGAAACAATACCAAAGCTAAAGTACATTCGATATGGTTTTCCTACAGATTCTCTTAAGAGACGTTCTAGGGATTTTAAAATACGAAGTCTTGCGGTTTTTTTGTCACAACTATCAAATACCCATACAAATTCATCTCCACCATATCGAAACAAAATATCTCCAGATCCAGCTGAATTTTTTATGGCTTTCGCTACGCTTTGTATAAAATGGTCTCCTGCCTCATGCCCAAAAGTATCATTTACGGCTTTTAGACCATCTAAATCTAAGAACCCAACGCACATCTCATCGCCTTCCCGTTTTCGATTGGAAAACAGACTCTGAAAAAGCATCATTCCCGTTCGTTTATTGAACATGTCTGTCATTTCATCTAATGTCGCGTGTTGTTGCAACACTTCACGGCTCTGTTCTAGCTCCCCTAAGCTATGCTCAATATGATGCTTGGCCGGTCTAAAAATGAAAATCAGCTCTCCTGCTAAGGTTAGCAAGGTTATGAGCATGAGTGCCAATTCTATGATTCGGAAAAGTCGAATTTTTTCCTTTGATTCGTGATCATATTGAAATACGATTTTATCCATTCCCTCTAGAAATAGGCCTTCATGATTTTCAATGGCTTGAATCTGCTCCCATATTTCCTCTCTTTCATATTCTGGTTCTGATGCAATCTTAACAATCTCCTTTGCAGAAGACAAAATGGCTCGATAATCCATTTCAATGTCATCATACATGGCTTCCACCTCTGGGCTGTTTTTCCCTGGGAGCCCTAATGTCTCGTCTCCTTGTCGCAGTCCATGATAGGACCATTCCCAAAGGGTATACGTTTCCTCCAGTTCTTCCACATACCACTGAGCGGTTTCTGTATTTTGGCTTTCATATAGACTGAGTGCATCTTTTGAAATTTTTTGGCTCAGCATCCGCTGGCGACCTGAAATATTGACTACTCTGGAATCATCTTGCTGCTTAGAAATCGCAATTTGTACAATAATTTGGCTGCCTACCACAAGAACCGCAATGATAATCAGTGCGACCAAATATCTTTGCTGAAACATATTTGCTAGTTTTATGCTATTTGTGTTTTTTTTCATTATTACTCCCATTAGGTCCGAATTCTAACCGCATCAGGATTTCTTCCATGCAAAAAATCCTTGATGATTTACAATATCATCCTATCATATCTCTTGCAAGTGTGAATTTTTTTCTCGTTCTTGAATTGCTTCTTTTAGTATGATACAATAATCAGACAACTAAATTCATACTGCTGAGTCCAGAAATGGAGCGGGAGAACCAATTGTGGGGTGAATCGCAATGTATTTTGCGTAGGATATCTTTTCGTCCGAATCCGTCAGCTAATTTCGTAAGCATTAGAAAAGCAGGTCATGCATATTTTGCTGTGCCATAAAACTAGTGCTACGATTTTTCGTAGCTTTTTTTTTGAAAGGGGGAAAACTGTATGATGAATTTTGATTATGAACTAGAACAGAATACAAATAACAAAACCAATAGGGGTACCACAGATCAAAAAATCCAAGAATTAACTGGCTTATGCTTTAAAAATAGCACCATAGACTCTACACTTTATGAAACATACCAAGTAAATCGGGGTCTTCGGGATTTAAACGGAAATGGTGTTTTGACTGGTCTGACTGAAATCTCTGAAATCCAATCATTTCAGACGATTGAAGGAGTCAAGCAACCTTGTGAAGGACATCTTTTTTATCGAGGATATGACGTAGAGCGCATCGTAGATGGTTTTATAGAAGAAAAAAGATTTGGCTTTGAAGAAACCACTTATTTGCTTTTATTTGGCGAACTTCCTTCCAAGGAAACTTTAGAAGAGTTTCAGAATATACTTGCTGAATATCGTAATCTTCCATTGAGCTTTTCTAGAGATATTATCATGAAAGCTCCCAATTTAGATATGATGAATACGCTGGCAAGAAGTGTACTGACGCTTCATGCTTATGATACAAAGGCCAACGACATTAGTATACCAAACGTACTTCGCCAATGTCTTAATTTGATCGCATTGTTTCCTGTGCTTACAATTTACGGATATCACACCTTTAAGCATTACTATGATGGGGATAGTTTATTTATCCATCCACCAAAGCCTGAGCTTTCAACAGCTGAAAATATTTTGCATATGCTAAGGCCTGATAGCACTTATACCGATTTGGAAGCGCGAATATTAGATTTGGCCCTCGTACTCCATGCAGAGCATGGCGGTGGTAACAACTCCACCTTTACAACCCACGTGGTTTCTTCTTCTGGTACGGATACTTACTCTGCCATTGCATCCGCCATCGGATCCTTAAAAGGTCCAAAACACGGTGGAGCAAATATCAAAGTAGTTCAAATGTTTGATGATTTGAAGAAAAATGTATCTGATTGGACCAATGAAGATGAGATTTATGAGTATCTAAAAAAACTACTTCACAAAAAAGCATTTGATCATCAAGGGCTAATCTATGGGATGGGTCATGCTGTCTACTCTTTATCAGACCCTAGAGCCAATGTTTTCCGCGGATTCGTAGAAGACTTATCAAAAGAAAAGGGTAGGACAGATGAGTTTAATTTATACTTTTTAGTAGAAAGGCTTGCTAAAAAGGCTATCGAGCAGGAGCGCAAAATATATAAAGGAGTTAGTGCAAATGTAGACTTTTATAGTGGTTTTGTATATAGTATGTTGGACTTGCCACTAGAGCTTTATACCCCTATCTTTGCCATTGCTAGAATATCTGGTTGGAGTGCCCACCGCATAGAAGAGTTAATCAATGCAAGCAAAATCATCCGACCTGCATATAAAAGCGTAGCAAGTCGAAGAGAATATACTCCTCTGGATCAAAGATAGTCAAATACGGCTTGTTGCGCAAGAATCATTCAAATTATAAAAGCCCTACAAAGGCAGGCAGTAAGCATTTACCGCTGTTTTGTAGGGCTTTTTTATTTGAATTCATTCATTTCACAATGGCATAGATTCCTGATTGCCAGACCCAAATCTTTTTCCATCTGATTCGCTGTTAAAATCACAAGATAATCTCCAGGCAGTATTTTTGTGCTTCCTTTTGGAACGATTTCTTTTGCTCCGCGTTTGATTCCAACAACTAGAATTCCCTGGGGCCACTTTACTTCACTGATCAATTGATCTGCTACTGGACTTCCAAATTCTACCGGCACCTCTAAGAGTGCTCCTTGTTCAGACTCTGTGGTTTTATGATCTGTTCGCGAAAAAAATCGTTCTAATAATGATTCGTATAGAGGGTCTGTTTTCAAAACATCTGATACCAAAAGTGCTAAAAACGATGCAATCGCAACAGGCAGTAAATATCCAAATGAGCCGGTCATTTCAGCTGCCAGCATAATCCCTGTTAGCGGTGCTTTTACAGAACCTGCTAGTGCTCCAGCCATAGAGCAAACCGCAAAAAAAGCAATATACTCAGGAGAAAGGCCCATTTTGGTTGCCAAAACGCCAAGACAACTTCCTGCTAACGCACCAATTGATAAAATTGGCATAAAAACACCTCCAGGAATGCCACTTCCAAAGTTGGTGCTCGTCAGGACTACTTTAGATAGATAACAAATAAGAAGCATTAAGATACCGCAGCTTCCTGATTCTGAAATTTTTATCAAAGCTTGTCCCCCCCCTAGTACATTTGGAAGAAATAGCCCAAATGGTAATGTGATCAGCAATGCAAGGGTAGGCCTCACATACCATGGCAATTTTTGATATAATGCTTGGAATCCCAATAGTGACTTGTTTATCAACACACCAGAAAGCCCTGATACAATACCAATCGGAATAAGCCATAAATAAAGGGTTACTGGTAATTGGGTGATTGCTGAAAATCGCAAGATCGGCTGAAGTCCAAATACAAATTTTGAAATCACATCGGCAGTCAATGCAGATGTGGTTGCTGCAATGAGAATCAGGGGTGAAAAGCTTCGATGAACCTCTTCTAAAGCAAATAGCATCCCCGAAATCGGGGCATTAAACGCAGCAGAAAGTCCTGCGGCTGCACCTCCTGTAATTAAGTAATTTTCTTCAAATTCACTTCTGCTAACTTGTTTTGCAAGTGCTTGCGCACCTACCGCACCAATTTGAATCGATGGACCTTCTCTTCCTAAAGAAAGGCCAAAAAAAGAAGCCGTTATGCCCCCTGCAAATCTCACGGGTAAAATTGTATACCATTTCATTTTGATGCCATAAAGAACCGCTCCCTCAACTTGAGGGATTCCACTTCCTGACGCCATTGGTTCTAGTCGTACAAGCCAAGCAATAAAAAGTCCAGCGCATCCAATTACCACAAGCCATAATGGAATCAACATAGGATTTGCTTTAAGATGCTCGTAGACTCCATATGATGCTTCTGTTCCATATTCGTACGCAAGTCGATAAAGAACGGCTAATGAACCAGCTAAGGCACCGCAAAGGATTCCCTTCGCGGTAAGAGTCCATTTCATCTTGTTGAGGCTTGATAAAACTCTGTGTATTTTACTCTGTGAGGTCTGCATATTGTTGTCACCCTTATTTTTCATAGAAAAGCACCGGTTGGTTCCGGTGCTGAATAAACGTTAACTGTTAAGATTAATCCCAAAGAATTTCCGGATAAAGCCCCTTGTCTTTCATGGATTGAAGCGCATTGACCACAGATTCTCTGTCTTCTTTGTATGTCACACCAAACCATTTGTCTGTTGAAGGCAATATTTTTATTTTTGCTTTGTTTTCTTTTAGCAATTGATCCACTGCCAGTGGCAAGTAGTATTCTCCTTTTAACGGATTTTCAACCAAGGCTTTATCTAAGAAAGCAGGAAATCGTTCTTCCATTTCTGCCATCATGCTCGGCGTGAATCCCCAAAAATTCATTGACACCGTTGTTCCATTTTCAACCTTTTCCCAATCCTGATCGTTTTCTGTGAATTGAATTTCTCCGTCTTTCCACATGATCTTAGTCCGTTCGGTAATTCCTTTTAAATACCCATCTCCATTGGTATTACACACGCCTCTTGCTACATGCCCGTTTTCTGTCAAGGTATTTTCTAATAGGTAACCCACCATGCTATAATCATACTGTTCTTGATCCTGAGCTCCAACTAGAAAGTCATACATAGAATGGAATGCTCCCGCCCCATAATAATCGTCTGCATTGATTACAGCAAACGGTCCATCAATCATGTTCTTACAACTTAATACTGCATGACAGGTTCCCCATGGTTTTATTCTTTCTGCAGGGACAGAGTACCCCTCTGGCAAGTCATGAAGATCTTGAAAGGCGTATTGGGCTTCTAAAAATCTTCCTGCTCGGTCATCAATGAGCCCGCGAAAATCTTCTTCCATTTCTTTTTTTATGATAAATATCACTTTTTTAAATCCGGCCATCATCGCATCGTATAATGAGAAGTCTATGATTAACTCTCCTCCGGATCCTACGGGATCCATTTGTTTGAGTCCTCCATATCTGCTGCCCATCCCTGCAGCCATAACGACTAATACTGGTTCCTTCATGTTGAATCACCTCATTATTCTATCCTCAAAACTATGAAAAGGCGGTATGCTACCGGTCCAATTCGCCACTACTCATTACATATTATATCAAGGCACTCCCCTTTACAAGTAAAAATTTTCCATTTTTTGCCCTTGTCTATTCCTCATAGCAAATTTCAGGTTGTGTTTCCCAATCTGATGCAGATATAATAGTACTCGAAGATAGATTAAAAGGAAAGGGCTGGATTTGTTAATCCGCAATGGTATCGAAATGAAAAACGTTCCAGATCGAATATTTCTAATTGGGTATATGGGCTCAGGCAAAACTACTATTTCAAAAATTCTCAGCAAAACAACCAGTATCCCAGTTATAGATATGGATCAAGAAATTGAGTCTGCAGAAGGCTTGGCAATCCGAAAAATCTTTATCAAATATGGCGAACACGAATTCCGGAACAAAGAGTCTGAGCTTCTTGACAAACTCTGTCATGTAAAAAGTGGAATAGATTTAATCGCAGGTGAAACTACAGGCGAAGAAAAAGTCCTAAATAGAGTTGGCAAATATGACAAATTTGGTGAAATCTCTGGACCGCTGATCATTTCATGTGGTGGGGGAATCATTTTAGATGAGCTGAACCGAGCAGTATTAAAAGATCAATGCACCATATTTCTTGAAGCCAATCCAAGAACCCTTTTTGATAGAGTCAATGGTGACGAAAACAGGCCATTTGCGTTTATGGATATTGTCGATGAGCAAGAGAGATTGGAAAAATTTTTAGAGCTATACAAAAAAAGAGTGCAGCTCTATTATGAGGCTGCATCTCTTGTTATCTCTACAGATGAAAAATCTCCCATTGAGATTGGGGAAGAAATTCTTACAGCTCTTGCTTAATGCCAGAGCGTACGATTTCTTCTACTCTTTCTGCCAAGTTATTTGCTTCTAATTTAGAAAGGCTCTTTGTATCAATTGGAGGATGAATCACAAATTCAACAATTGCACCTGGTTTTACATATCCTTTTTCTTCAAATACATGATATGTACCATTCAAAGTAACTGGAACTACTGGAATTCCAGGTTTTGTAGCAAGACGCAGGCTTCCTTTTTTAAACTCTCCCATTTGGCTGCCTCGGCTTCTGGTTCCTTCTGGAAAAATAACCAGTGAAAATCCTTGGTTGAGTAAGGAAATTCCTTCTTCTATGGTCTTGAGTGATGCTCTTGGATCATCTCGTTCAATAAATACGCTTCGAATATCCCTGATCCACTCTCCGAAAACAGGAATCTTTCCTAGGGATGTTTTTGCAACGAATCCAAGCTGCTTCTTGGTAATCGCAGCACCATAGACTGGGATATCTGCATATCCTTGATGATTAGATACAAATACAACGGGACCGTCTGGTACATTTTCAATACCAGTTACTGTCAAATCGATCTTATATTTTTTCATGATGCCGTTACCCCACGCAGTGGTGGAGTTCAGAATCTGTTCACGTTCTTTTACAACATCCCCTTTTTCTCTAAATTCTTTTATGAGAAAATGGAAATGTCTTAAGTGTCTTAAATTAAAATACATCCAAAATGCAAAACAAATATTTTTATATAACTTATAGATTTTTGCCATTACTTTCTCCCTATCTTTACCTTTCTTTCATAGAATCACTACAATTCCATCATATCATAGAAAGGATATGTTGTTCTACAGTTTTCTGTGCTATCATAAAGGCTATATCAGCAAAGAAAGGAAATTTTCATGGAATATCAAATGAATACAAATCAAAATAATAAAATACTAAGAATTTATCTGGCTGCCATTTCAGCTGCATCATTTATCGCAATCAGCTTCCTCGTTGGGACAGAGAGTACCGCTGGATTTGATCAAGTAATCTGTGACTGGATTTATCGTCTACGCACTACTAGCACTACGTCAATGCTGAGAGCAATCACCTATACAGGAAACTGGCAGACGGTCAGTATGATTTGTCTTCTCTTTCTTTTTCTAAGGCCAACGAGGTTTTCTTTTGGCGTACCACTTTCAATAACCTGTATTCTTTCTGTCACACTGCAAAATATACTCAAATACATATTTCATAGACCGCGCCCTCTTCTCGCTGAGCATTTGATTTCCCAAGGCGGTTATAGCTTTCCTAGCGGTCATTCTTTTACAGTACTCGTATTTTACGGATTCCTCATATTCCTCATTCTGCATCATTTAAAGCCATTATGGCTAGCAAAAACCTTTGCTTTGCTTCTTTGTATATTAGTCATTGCGATTGGATTTAGTAGAATTTATTTAGGGGTTCATTATCCAACAGACGTGCTGGGAGGGTGGGCGATTGGAACATTGCTTCTCAATTTGTTTTCTTGGTTTTGGTCCAATTTAGATAAGAAAAAAAGAGCTTCCATTGCAAGCTCTTGAAATTCATTTTTATGATTTCAATCTTTATACTAGAATAAATTAATTGCGGCTTCATACAGAAACATGAGAGCAACCATAATCAGCACTGCTCCGGAAAAAACAGATTCTGATGTTAATTTGGACATCATCCCAATCACCTCCTTACATTCCATAGTATAGAGGAGAAATATGAAGAATCCATTACCATTTTGTTAAGGTTTGGTAAATTTCATTTAATCGTCTGTGGTTTTTAGCCAATCTAGTGCTTCAATATACAATTCCATGAATCTCTCCATGGTCATATTGATTTTCTCCATCATTTTGCTGGCTTCCACAAATTCAAACCGTTCATAATGAAGAACACAGTTGAGATAGTCAGCAAGCAATCCTTCATTTTGCAGCAAAGCAGCAACAACATCCTCCGACAGAGCCATAGCATCTAAGATCTTTTCTTTTGGATTGCAAAGAATCACGTCAATGGAAGAAAGCAAACCGGTTAGGAAAAAATTTGTCCCATCTTCTTCATGATTTGCATCCTCTCCCATGAGTGTCATTAGCCTGCCCCGCAGTAAGGAAAGTTTGATAATTTCTCTGTTTTCATTGTTTTCAAAGTCCCGGAGAAGCATCAAAGAAATCCAACGCTTCATTTCTTGAATCCCCAGTCGGGTTACCGCTAAACGAATACTAGAGATTTCTTTTTGTCCTCCAAATTGAACAGAATTTGCCATGGTCAAAAGTTTTACGGAAAGACCCATGTCTTTTTCGATATTGTCAGAAATATAGTTGAAGTTTGGTTCTTCCTTACTCAATTCATCCAGTATATGCACCATATGCATGTTTATGGTTCCAATTTCTTTTGATTGTACCATCACTGGTTTGCTAAAAAAGTAACCCTGAAACATATCGTATCCATACTTCAATGCTTCTTCAAATTCTTGTCTTGTTTCCAGTTTTTCTGCTAAAAACAGCTTTTCGTTTTCATATTTTTTAATCAGTTTAATCTGTTCGATTTTACTATTCTTTGTGAATTCTATTTTAATGATGTCTGCTAGTTCAATCAGTGGGGTATAGTCAAAGTCTAATGTTTTGTCTAGAACAAAATCATCCAAAGCGATGGTATATCCGTCTCGTTTCAGTTTTCGGCATGCTTCAATTAGTTCTTCTGTCGCATCAACAGTTTCAAGTACTTCAATAATAATTTTTTTTTGCGGAAGGATTCTTGGAATTTCTGTTTCAAGTAAGTCTTGGGTGAAGTTGATAAATGCCTTTGTTCCATCTGTCAACTTATCAAGTCCCATGCTTAAAAATGCTGTATGAACTAGCTCTGCTGTCGCATCACTATAATTGCTTCCTTCATAAAAATTATTTGTACTGCTTCGATATAAAAGTTCATATCCAAAAACATCCATATTCCGATTAAATATCGGCTGCCGTGCTACATAAATATCCATACTGTACTATTTCTCCATCATTCATTTTATAATCTATTTCAAAGCAGATTGATTCATTTCGCTCCAATCAGACTAAATCCGAAAGAATAACACCCAGAAATCACGTGTTTTACATATTTATCTACAAAATATTTATAATTATAACCTGTAACTACTTAATTCTGCAACCCGACGGCGAAAAAAAATCGATAGTTTTATCCATTTTCATCGAATTCTAAATCATCTTTCAAAAAAAATAACCATGCATTTACAGCACAGTTATTTTTTTCAAACTTATTTTATATTTTTAACTTAGACTATGAGCATCCAATCCTATCTTGCTTGATACGCTGCTAGACCTTTTTTTAGAATTTCCATTGCTCTTTGTAGTTTATCTTCTTCTAGAACGTAGGCGATTCTCACTTCATTGAGACCAAGCCCAGGAGTAGCGTAGAACCCGTCTGCAGGCGCTGCCATGACTGTCTCTCCATTGTCTTCAAATTCTTCCAGCATCCAAATGAGAAAATCTCCTGCATCTTCCACAGGCAGCTTACAAATCAGATAAAATGCTCCTTCTGGTTTTTCACAAAAAACTCCAGGAATCTCTTGCAAGCAATCATAAATAATATTTCTTCGTTTTTCAAATTCATCTCGTATTTGGTTTATCACACGGAAACCAGTAGCGTATAATCCAACAGCTCCATGCTGCTCTACCGTTGAAACTGCAAGCCTTCCTTGGCAAAGCTTCGAAATCAATTCCAATATTTCATTGTTTTGAGAAATTAGAACACCGATTCTAGCACCACATGCATTGTATCGCTTGGATACGCTATCTACCATGATCAGACGGTCTCGGATGTCTGGTAAGAATCCAAAACTAGTGATTTTTCCTCCATCAAATACCATTTCGCGATATACTTCATCACAAATAATATATAAATCATGCTCTTTTGCAACATCTGCTATCATGCGAACTTCATCTTCCCTTAAGACAGTTCCCGTTGGATTTCCTGGATTTGTTACAAAAATTGCCTTTGTTTTGTCTGTAATTTTTGCTTCTATTGCTTCTCTATTTACATGAAAGCCTTCTTCCGCAAATGTAGTTACTGCAACTGGTTTTGCCCCTGTCATGGTAAAGAAGGTGTTGTAATTGGAGTAATACGGCTCAAAAATCAGAAATTCATCTCCAGGGTTGGTTAAGGCCAACAGAGTAAACATGATTGCTTCTGTTCCTCCCGTTGTGATAAAAATATGCTTAGTATCTACATCAATTCCAATGCCATTGTAATACTCTGCTACTGCTTCTAGCAATTCCGGAATCCCTTGCGAAGGCATGTATTCCACAGTTGGCTCCTGGAACCCTCTAATTCGCTCATAGTACTCGTCTGGAACATGCAAATCTGGTTGTCCTATATTGAGTCGGAAAATTTTTTTCCCGCGTTCTTCCGCTTCTTCTGCATATTTTGTGAGTCTTCTAACTGAGGAAGCTTTCATTGCTAACATTTTTTGTGATAATTCTTTCATTTATATACACCTTTGTATTTCAATCAATTTATTGTAGTAACGAGTTACATTCTGACCAAAAAAATATGGCAGAAACGGATTATGCGACAAGGTTATCGGCGCCGCACCCTTCTCGTGCTACGCTGACGGCAGCAGAAAGAACCAGAAACATGAATTGTTCTGTTTTAGCTGCTGCTGTTTTCTCGATTTTTATCATGCCATCGACCTCCTTGCTTGACCTTTTGTAACTCGTTCTATTCTATTATAAGAAAGGGCGTAAAACAACAGGAATATTGAAATTTGAACATTTCAGTGAAATTGAGCAGAGATTCTTCGGACTTCCGAAAAATCAACTGCTCAACTGCAAACTTGCCGTAATTAATTTTGTATTTTTTTAATATTTTTAAAATATGCCTTAATTATTTACCTAATTTTGATATGAACCTCACGTAATTGCTTTTCTTCTACCTCGCTTGGAGCATCAAACAACAAGTTTTGCGCATTGCTGTTAAGCGGGAATGGTATGATTTCTCTGATGCTTTCTTCCCCAGCTAGGAGCATAACCATTCTGTCCACTCCTGGAGCCATCCCGGCATGAGGCGGAGCTCCATATTGGAATGCTTGATACAGGGCTCCAAACTTGCTCTTCACGTCTTCTTCTGTATAGCCTGCAATTTCAAAGGCTTTAACCATAATGTCTGGTCTATGGTTTCTTACTGCTCCAGAGGAAAGTTCAACGCCATTGCAAACAATATCGTATTGATATGCTTTAATCTCCAGTGGATCCATATGTAAAAGCGCATCCATCTCACCTTGCGGCATGGAAAACGGATTGTGGGTAAAGTCAACTTTTCCAGTCTCTTCATTGATTTCATACATTGGGAAGTCTGTGATAAAGCAAAATTCATAACGATCATTTGCAATTAAGTCGAGGCGCTTTCCAAGCTCTGTTCTGATTTGGCCTGCAAATTTTTCTGCCGCTGTCTTATCATCACTAATAAAGTAAAGTACGTCTCCTGCTTTGAGAGAAGCAAGTTGTGCAACTTCTTTTTTCTGATCCTCAGTAAAGAACTTGTCAATTGGACCTTTGTACGTCATATCTTCTTTTACTGAGATATATCCAAGCCCTTTCATACCAATGCCAAGGGCAAACTTCTCCATGGATCCAAAGAATGATTTCGGCATTTTTGCGCAATCATTGACCACAATACCACGCACTGTTTTCCCGTGGAACGGTTTAAAGTCAACCGTTTGGAAAAAGTCCGTTAAATCCATAATCAATAAAGGATTACGTAGGTCTGGCTTATCGCTTCCATACTTTAACATCGCCTCTGCAAATGGTATTCTTACAAATGGTGCAGGTGATGTATACTTATCCGTAAACTGCTTGAAGGTTTCTGATAGTACTTGTTCTGCGACTGCAAAAACATCTTCTTGCGTTGCAAATGCCATCTCAAAATCAAGCTGATAAAATTCTCCTGGAGAACGATCTATTCTCGCATCCTCATCTCTAAAACATGGAGCGATTTGGAAATACTTATCAAAACCAGAAGCCATTAGTATCTGCTTGAATTGCTGCGGTGCTTGTGGCAACGCGTAGAATTTTCCTTTATGCTTTCTGCTCGGCACCAAGTAGTCTCTCGCTCCTTCTGGCGACGAGTTTCCAAGGATTGGTGTCTGAATTTCCATAAAGTCCATACGTTCCATCTGATTTCTCAGGCAGCGAATGATTTCTGATCTTAGAATCATATTGTTGTGTACTGCTGGATTTCTCATGTCTAGAAATCTATATTTCAATCTTACATCTTCTCTTGTCTCAGTGGAGCTATCGATTTCAAATGGTAAATTGTTTACTGCTGGTCCAATGACCCTGATCTCTTTTGCCTTCAGTTCAATTTCACCCGTTGCAAGATTTGGATTGAACGTCTCTTTATCTCTTTGAATCACTTGACCAGATACGCTAATAACAGTTTCTTTGCAAAGCCCTTCTAGTAGTTCATCAGAAACAACAACCTGAGTAATTCCATAGTGATCTCGAAGATCCAGGAATGCTACGCCACCGTGGTTTCGAATGGTGTGAATCCAGCCCGCTAGTTTGGCATCGGTTCCTACATCATTGATATTTAACTCACTACAGTTCTTTGTTCGGTATGCTTGAGATTGGAACACTTTAATTGGTTCCATTCCTTCTGCTTCTGCAAATCTCCTGACTGATGCAAATTTTCCATATGCTGAAACGTCATCTGCATCTTCTCCTTCTGCTTCAGAAGGGGCTTCTGAGCCGCCATCTGCTATACCCTCAGTGTCCTTATTTTCATTCACAGATTGACTTTCTTCTTTATTCACCTGATCTTCTTTTACGCTTGTTTTTGGTGCAGTCTGTGCCAGCTTTGATACTAGTTCAGGATCAAGGGCTTCCAGTTGCTCTTTTAAGAGTTCATTGATTGCCTGTGGGCTTGCACTTCCTTTGAGGAGTCTCATGCATTGTCCCACCAAGAATCCAAAGGCTTTTTCTTTGCCGTTTTTATAGTCTTCAATGGATTGAGGATATGCTTTTAAAACTTCTTCTACCACAGGCAGGATTTTTCCGGTGTCACTTACAATCAGAAGTCCATGCTCTTTTACATATTGTTCTGGATCGATGTTGTTTTTAAATAGCTCTTCTACCACAGTTTTTCCAACGTTTCGATTGATCTTGCCTTGTCCAATCATCTGGATTACTGTGGCTAATTTATCTCCATCTAGCATCATATGCTCAGAGAGAGTAGCGGTTTCTCTCATCAATCGCAAAATATCTCCAATAATAATATTGGCTGCGTCTTTCGCCATTTTAGATTTTTCAGCTACTTCTTCAAATAAATACGCAATTTCTTTTGCCCCAGTCAATGTCTTTGCTGCTTTTTCAGTTAAACCATACTCGCTCCGATATCGATCGCGTTTGGCTTCAGGCAGCTCTCCCATAGAACCTTTCACTGCTTCCATCCAGGCTTCACTAATATGAATAGGTAGTAAGTCTGGATCAGGAAAATATCGATAATCTTGGGCATTTTCCTTTGAACGCATTGCGTAGCTTTCACCTTCATCGTCGTTCCATCTTCTTGTTTCCTGCCTGATGGTTCCTCCATCTTGAAGTACTTTAATTTGACGTTCGCTTTCAAATGCAATGGCTCTTTGAATCGCCTTTAAGGAGTTTAGATTTTTCATCTCTGTTCTAGTACCATACTCAGACGAGCCTTCTGGTCTTACAGATAAATTCACATCTGCACGCATAGACCCTTCCTGCATTTTGCAGTCAGAAACATCAAGATAAATCAATGTTTCCTGAAGGCGCTCCAAAAATACGCCAACCTCTTCTGGATCGCTGAAATCCGGGTTTGTTACGATTTCAATTAGAGGCACACCACATCGATTATAATCGATTAGCGTACCAGAATTGTCATGAATCAGCTTACCCGCATCTTCTTCCATATGGATTTCCCTGATGGTTATTCGTTTTGTGCTCCCATCAGAGAGTTCTACATCAAGGTATCCATTTTCACAAATTGGTGCGTAAAGCTGAGATATCTGATAGTCCTTTGGCAGGTCAGGATAAAAATAGTTTTTTCGGTCAAAGCGATTATTTCTATTAATCTCACAATGAAGTGCCATTCCAGCTTTCATGGCCTTGTCTGCAACGGACTTGTTAAAGACAGGAAGACTTCCTGGCATTCCAAGGCAAACAGGGCAGGTATGAGAATTTGGTAATCCGCCAAATTCGGTTGTGCAATCACAAAAAATCTTTGTTTTTGTGGAAAGTTCAACGTGAACCTCTAGTCCCATTACGATTTCGTATTTCATTTGCTTTGACCTCCTTTCTTCGCCTCATCCCGTGATGCGGGGGTTTGTTTATGATAATCTGTTTGATCCTGATATGCATCTGCAGCTCTAACTAATATAGGTTCTGAAAAGGCTTTTCCAATCAACTGCATTCCTACTGGCATTCCATTCTCTGAAAACCCGCATGGCAATGCAACTGCTGGTAGTCCCGATAGATTAATTGAAACGGTATATATATCAGCAAGGTACATTGCAAGTGGGTCTTCAATCTGACCTCCTATTGGATACGCCGTTGTTGGGCTGACAGGACTCAAAATCATGTCATACGCTTCAAAAGCCTTATCAAAGGATGCCTTTATCAATCCTCTTACCTGCAAAGCCTTCTTATAATATGCATCGAAATATCCAGAGCTAAGTACAAAAGACCCCAGCATTATTCTTCTTTTTACTTCCTTGCCAAAGCCTTCACTTCGAGAACGATAAAAGATTTCCAACAAATCTTTTGCTTCTTCTGAGCGGTATCCATATTTGATGCCGTCATATCTTGAAAGGTTTGAGCTTGCTTCTGCACATGCAACAATATAATAGGCTGGTACAGCATATTCAATAGTAGGAATTTCAAATTCCTCAACTTCCGCCCCAAGTGCTATAAATGTTTTTGCTGCCTCTAGCACTCTATTTTTTACAGTTTCATCAATCCCTATATCAAAATAGTTCTTAGGTACACCGATTTTTAGACCCTTCATCCCTTGGCCAAAGCTTCCAGAAAAGTCAAACGCATCTTTCATCACTGAAGTGCTATCGTGCTTGTCAAACCCAGATATCATGGATAATGATGCCGCACAATCTTTAATATTTTTTCCCATGGTTCCGATCTGGTCAAGAGAAGACGCATATGCCATCAATCCATATCTTGATACACTTCCATAGGTTGACTTGATTCCTGTTAAATTACAAAAGGCACATGGCTGACGGATAGAACCACCCGTATCTGAACCAAGGGCATATGGTGCCAACCTAGCAGCTACTGCAGCAGCCGAACCTCCAGAAGAACCACCAGGAACAGTACTAAAATCCCATGGATTCTTGGTACTACCAAAGTAGGAAGTTTCTGTAGAACCTCCCATAGCAAACTCATCTAAATTGGTTTTACCAATGATTACCGCGCCAGCTTCATGTAGTTTGGTGACGACAGTTGCATCATACGGCGGAACAAAATTACGAAGCATTTTTGAGGCAGCAGTTGTTTTTGTTCCCTTTGTACAAATATTATCCTTAACTGCTACCGGTACACCGGTCAGAGGAGATAAGCGTTCTCCTTCGTCGATTCGTTTTTGGATTTGTTCTGCCTGTAACAGTGCTTCCTCTCTCATCACAGTGATATATGAGTTTACCTCTTGATCTTCCTTTTCTATAGCGTCAAGATAACATAAAGCTGCTTCTTTACAGCTGATTTCTTTTGCTTTAATCTTCTCTGCGAGTTGTAGCGCAGATAATTCTCTGATTTCCATCGTAATCCTCCTTCATTTATTTGATTTCCATTTGGATATTTACTTTTTATATTTTCTTTCTATTCTACTGTCTTAAATACTTTGAAATAGTCATCTTTCGCATCAGGTGCATTTTTCAGCATTTCGCTTCGTTGATCTTCGTTCAATGTGTTATCATCTCGGAAACAATTTGCCGCATCAAAAGGATGCGTCATTTCTTTTTCTCCCTTTGTGGAAAGCTCATTGAGTTTTTCCATATAATTTAATATGTCTGTTAAGTCTTTTTTTGCACCTTCTTTTTCTTCAGCAGAAAGTTCTAATCTGGAAAGCTCACCGATATAATCGATCAGTTCATCTGTAATTTTCATATTGCACCTCCATGATATTTACCTATTTAGATACTAATTCAAAAATAAAAACGCCCCTAAAAAAACCTAGGGACGAAAAAACCGTGGTACCACCCAAATTGACGCAGGCATAATGCCCTGAATCCTCTTGATGCACTGTAACGTATGCAACACGGACAAATTTACTAGGAATACCATACACACCATCTTTTCATTGTAAAGAGATATCGTGTTTTCCGTTGAACCTGCCAGCTCCGAAGTGTTCTTTCCTCAAGAGTGTCACAAATGACAATTTCAGTCACGTTGTCAATCCCTGCCTTGCGTTTCTCCTGGCTACTTTTCTTCATCACAGCCATTGATTATTTGAATTGATGATTGTCTCAATGTTTTGTAAAAAAGAGAAATGCACATCGCTCTAAACATTGAAATTCTCAATAAACAGTATCATAAAACCATATTTTTTGCAAGTATTATATTTTTGCTATTGACAAATATTAAATTAATCTATACAATGAATACATTATAGCAAAGGCGCTAAAGGTTAATTACCTTAAGCGCCATTTTTTATTGTGTAAGAAATATCACTGTAAGCGATATTAACGGAATATCGAAAAAGCACTTGAACCTTGTCGCCTTTGAGGTGACATGTGGAAATTGAAATTTTGATTCCGTCATTTCCATTTTTTTTATTTCATCACATGTTTTAATAATAATAATAATAATAATTTAAGGAGGAACCCCCATGAACAAAATTTCAGCTGTATTCGGCAGCATGGTGTTCAACGATGCTGTAATGAGAGATCGTCTACCAAAGGACACTTACAAAGCATTAAAAAAAAATATTGAAGAAGGTACCGAATTAGCCCCTGATGTTGCAAACATCGTAGCGAATGCAATGAAAAACTGGGCCCTTGAAAAAGGAGCAACTCACTTTACCCATTGGTTCCAGCCAATGACTGGAATCACAGCAGAAAAGCATGACAGTTTTATATCTCCTACAGCTGATGGTGGTGTAATCATGGAATTTTCTGGAAAAGAACTTGTTCAAGGTGAGCCAGATGCTTCCAGTTTTCCTTCTGGAGGTATCCGAGCAACGTTTGAAGCAAGAGGATATACAAACTGGGACCCAAGTTCTTATGCATTTATTAAAGAAAATACACTTTGTGTTCCAACTGCATTCTGCTCCTACAGAGGAGAAGCTTTAGACAAGAAAACTCCACTTCTTCGTTCTATGGATGCTTTAAACATACAGGCACTTCGTATCTTAAAATTATTTGGACAGTATGAAGTAAAACGAGTTCATTCCACAATCGGAGCAGAACAAGAATACTTCTTAATCAATAAAGACTTGTATGACAAGAGAAAAGATTTGATTTATTGTGGACGTACTTTATTTGGTGCAAAACCTCCAAAAAATCAAGAATTAGAAGACCATTACTTTGGAGCCATCAAACCTAGAGTAAATGCTTATATGGAAGAACTTGATAATGAACTCTGGAAGCTGGGGATTCTTGCAAAGACTGAGCACAACGAAGTTGCTCCTTCACAGCACGAACTAGCACCTATGTTCTCTTCTTCAAATATTGCTACGGATCACAACCAATTGATGATGGAAGTAATGAAAAAGATAGCTTTGAATCATGATTTGGTTTGCCTTCTTCATGAAAAACCATTTGCTGGTGTTAATGGAAGCGGCAAGCACGTAAACTGGTCAATGTCGACAGATACCGGTGAAAACCTTCTCTCTCCAGGAAAAAATCCTGCTGGAAACCTTAAGTTCCTTTTATTCTTAAGTGCAGTAATCAAAGCAGTTGATGAATACCAGGATTTATTGCGAGCATCTGTTGCTAGCCCAGGAAATGACCACAGACTTGGTGGAAATGAAGCGCCTCCAGCTATCATCTCTATGTTCGTTGGAGAAGACTTAGAGGCAGTCATCAATGCAATTGAAAAAGGTGAGGATTATACTCACAATCAAGATAGAACAATGAAAATCGGTGCATCTGTACTTCCTCAGTTTAAAAGAGATACAACAGATAGAAACAGAACTTCTCCTTTTGCATTCACTGGCAATAAGTTTGAATTCCGTATGGCTGGTTCTGGTGCATCTATTTCTTGCCCAAGCTATATGCTAAATACTGTTGTTGCTGAGTCTTTAAGACAGTTTGCCGATGAATTAGAATCTTCTAAAGACATGGAAGCCAGTATTAAAGCGTTGATTAAAGAAACAATCATTAAGCATAAGAGAATCGTCTTCAACGGAAACAACTATTCCGAAGAATGGGTTGCACTTGCAGAAGAAAGAGGACTACTCAACCTGAAGTCCACCGTAGAAGCCATCTCATACTACACAAGAGAAAAGAATGTTAAGCTTTTCAAACAGCATTGCATATTTACAGAAGTTGAAATTCGTGCAAGACAAGAAATCGTGCTAAAAGAATACTGCAATATCATGAATATAGAAGCATTGACAATGACTGATATGGTCAACAAAGATATCCTTCCTGCCGTATCTGGTTATGTAAAGACATTGACAGACACTGCGCTTGCTAAGCAAGCATTGATTGCAGATATCCCTTGTGATTTTGAAAAAGAATTGATTACAACTCTTTCTTCCTTATCTTCAAGCCTATACAAGACAGTACAAGAGCTAGACAATGCTCTAATCGAAGTCAATGCAATTGAAGATATATTTGAAGCTGCAGCTTATTACAACAAAAAGATTATGGGGATTATGGCTGAAATTCGTATCGCTGCAGATACACTGGAAACAATGACTGCTTCATCTAGCTGGCCATTCCCAACATATGGTGAATTGTTGTTCAGCGTATAATTTAGTTTCCTCTCATTATTATTATTAAATAGATAAAAGACCATAAACTTCAAGTGTTTATGGTTTTTTATTGCAATGAAATACGGCATCCAACTGATTGTTATGTGTTGGATACCGTAAATCAGTTCCATACTATTATCAGATATTATGCATACCTCTTTTCATACAATGCAAAAGACAATAGAATACCAAATCTTCTCCATGCTCTTTCGATTTTCCCATCGGTGTCATAAATAAGTCCGCCATTTTCAACCAATACTGTATTTAAGACCGAGGTATCAGCTCCAAAATTTGTTTTTTGAAAAGACGATTCTATGACAATCGAGTTACGATTTGCCTGTTCCATCCTTTCTTCCAGGGTCATCCCCATTTTGTCTACATCAATTCGAATAACCATGGCTCTTTTTCTTCCAAGCATTTTTTCATGTACAGAAAACCTTAGCTGCCCTGCAATTTTATAAATAAGATTTAACTTTTTCCTATCATTTTCTTGGTACAAAAAACATATATACGCACCATCTTGCCTGATTTCTTTGTTTGGGTGATCCTTTTTTAGCCCTGAACAGGAATATTTGGTGATAAAGCCTTCTTGATTCAACCACTGAACTAGGGGTTCAATGGATTTGTCTATTTCATTTTTTCCAAAAAAGCTCTTTTTTACGTTACCTTGCTGACTGAATTGACCATCTTGAGGAAGTATTCTTTGTTTCTGACTGGGCTGTAGATCACATACATAGTAAACTTCATTTCGCATAAACAAAAATCTCCTTTCATGATTAATTTAATAACAAAGTAGTCTGTTTTTTTATGAAAGGTTTGGAAGAAAAAAGTATATTTTGAATATATTTGGTATCATGCTTTTGCATCTGACTATGTTATACCCAAAACTTCTCCACAAATTCATACCCATCAACAAATATTTATGTTGACAAGTCAACCTTTATTATATACAATATAGTTGATAAATCAACTATATGAGAAGAGGTGCTTTTATATGGAAATTGGAATTCATTCCTTGATTAAATTCAACCATAAAATTTTTCGCTATACGCAAATTCATCTAGATAAGATTTTAAAACCTTACGATTTAACAAGTGGCGCAATCTCCTATCTTTTTATCCTTGAGCACAGAGAAGGAATTAGCCAAAATCAAATTAGCAAAGAAGTGGACAACGATAAATCCATGTCAGCACGTACCATTAATAAACTGATAGACCTATCCTATATTCATCGAGAAACGGATGCGACTGACAGCAGAGCATACAAACTATATCTCACCGAAAAGGCGAGAGAGGTCATCCCTAAGATACACAAAGAGATTGCCCATCTTGTTGACCAAATTACAAACACACTTACAGAGGAAGAAAAAGATATTACAATCAATGCCTTGGCTAAAATATATGAAAGCACAAAGGAATTAAAGGAGTAATTTTTATAATGGAACAGACTGAATCGAAAAACAAGTGGGGCATTTTGCTGATTGTCCTTCTATCTACATTTATGAGTACGCTAGATAGCAGTATTGTAAATGTAGCCCTGCCCAAGATGGCAAGGGAATTGAATGTAACCACATCAAGCATTCAGATGGTTGCAATTAGCTATCTTATTGTTATTTCTGGTATGGTTCTCATCTTTGGCCGTCTAGGGGATATGTATGGGAAAACCAAGTTGTTTCACTTTGGTCTTGCACTTTTTACCTTTGGATCACTACTTTGTGGAGTCGCTGATTCATTTTTATTTTTAATTATAGCTAGGGCAATTCAAGCAGCTGGTGCAGCAGGTACCATGGCAAACAGCCAAGGGATTATTACGGAAGTATTTCCCGCAGCAGAACGAGGTCGTGCCCTAGGGTTATCTGGCACAGCTGTAGCTTTAGGTGCTTTGGTAGGACCTGGTCTTGGCGGCCTAATCGTCGGGGTATCTCGTTGGGAATTTATCTTTTTGATCAACGTTCCAATTGGATTTTTTTCTTTTTTATTGGGTCTAAAGCTTTTACCAAAAGATCATGGTGGGTCCCGTGGAAGCTTAGATGTGGCTGGCTCTATCCTATTCGCATTAACCATTATACCACTTTTTACTGCGCTCAGCGAAGGAGTGCGCCTCGGATTCGCAAATCCCCTGATTCTTATTGGTTTTACGGTGTCTATTGTTTCTTTTATCCTGTTTTTCAGTTTGGAAAAGAGAAGGGAACATCCATTGATTAAACTAGAAATATTCGAGAACAAATTGTTTTCTCTCAGTGTTTTTTGTGCATTCTTAACGTTTGTTGGTATGTTTTGCAGCAATATTATCCTTCCCTTTTACTTACAGGATGTTTTAGCATACTCCCCTCAACATGCAGGACTGGTTCTCATGGTTTACCCACTGGTTCTATCTGTAGTAGCTCCAGTGAGCGGTCATCTTTCTGACCATATTGGATCAGAGCTTTTGACCTTTATTGGACTTATCATCACTAGCTTCGCGCTATTTTCCATGTCACTTTTGGCAGAGCAATCGCCAGTTTATCACATCGTGATTTCCGTCGCCACGATGTCTGTGGGTACAGGACTTTTTCAGTCCCCAAATAATTCCCTGATTATGTCCATCGTACCAAGACATCAGTTAGGAATTGCGGGTAGTATCAATGCTCTTGTAAGAAATATTGGAATGGTTACAGGAATTGCGTTATCCACTACTCTTTTATATACCCTGATGAGCCTCCGCCTTGGCTACCATGTGACAGACTACGTAGTTGGCAGGAATGACGCATTTATCTACGGTATGAGTGCTGTGTATTATGTTGCATCCGCTATCATTCTTTTGGGGGCAATCCTTACTCTCATTCGTCTACTCAAAAAAGAGAAAATGCCGAAAACTGAGCAATAAGCGAAAATCCAAAGGATTGGGATATAGTATGCTCTTTCGGCACGATTTGTATGATTGCTTTTTAGAAATCAACAAAAATTCTCAGTGCTGTGGTATAATATTTTATTAAAAATATAATTTCACCCATCATAGAAAGGTACGACATATGAAAAAGCTTGCTACAAATACGATGTTGATTATTGTACTCACCATATTATCTGCGGTCATCTATCTTCTTCAGATTGTCTGCTTTCATGATGAGAAAACAACTCTATTTTATTTCTTCCAAGACTTGGCATTTATACCAATTCAAGTGCTAATCGTAACACTCCTAATCAATAAGCTAGTTACCTCCATTGGCAATCATCAAAATCGAAAAAGAATCAACGTTATTATCAGTGTTTTTTTCTCAGAACTTGGTTCTGATATTCTACTGGAACTTTCTCGGTTTTGCCATAATACAGGAGATCTTTGTAAGGAAGTTGATTTTAAGGGTTTTCAGGGGAATTTGGTGGATGCAAAAAAGAAAATTAGAACTTTTGATTTTCAGATTACGGCAACGGACCACCACCTGAACAATTTAGCATCCATTTTAATCGAAAAAAAATCATATATGATTGATATGTTGGAAAGTTCTAGTTTGATGGAGCATGATTCGTTTACGGATATGCTCTGGTCTGTATTTCACATAGCAGATGAATTGCAGTACAGAAAGCAAACACCTCAATCGGCTCCTGACGACATTGCACATCTGTCTAACGATATATTAAGAGCTTATCGATTGATTTTAATCGAATGGACCAGCTATATGAAGTATTTGTGCAAAGAATATCCTTATCTATATAGCATGGCACTGCGCAAAAATCCTTTTCATCAGCAGAGTCTTTATGCGCAGAGCATTGATTTTTTACCTTCTAATCACATCACAGAAACTGCTTATGATATTGCAGAATAATTGTTTTCGATTTGGAATGATAAAACAGAATCTGCGAAAGGACATTTACAGTGCTTTATAAATAATAGTAATAGATGATTATATATTAGTAGAAAGGAGACGTATGATGGGAATCATCATACAAAATTCTTATGATTCAAATTGATCAAAACAAATGTATCCGTTGCATGAAGTGTGTCGCTGTCTGTCCTTTTTTTGTACTGGGCAATGTTGATAGCAAACCATGTGTAATACGAGAAAACCTATGTATCAAGTGCCTTCATTGTGCCGCTGCCTGTCCAGAAAAAGCAATCTCACTGGAAAACTACGATGGTATCTTAGATCAAGAAAAACCACAAATTCCAAATAATTTCAATCAGCTATTGGAGGGGCATTTACTAACAAGAAGATCCTACAGGCACTTCAAGAATCAACCTGTCTCTAAAGATATGTTAGAACATGCAATCACAGTATCCGCTTGGGCTCCAAGTGCAAAAAATCAGCACCCTACCAAGTGGGTTGTTGTACAAGATGAGCAAACACTAGATAAAATGATGGACTTGATCCTTTCATATGTAAAAGAATCAGGAATATCTCCTGAGATTGCCTCCCTGTATAGCCAGGGGTGTAATGTTGTAATGGGAACGGCTAAAACCCTTTTAATTGCCTATGCAAAGACAACGGCAATCAATCCTTTGGTTGATAGTGCATTGGCAATGTACAATGTTGAGCTTTTGCTTCAAACAAAAGGTGTGGGCACATGTTGGGCTGGTTATTTGATGCGTATGTGCAATCAAATTCCTGAGATGAAAGAACTTCTTTCTATCCCTGAGGGGTATCAGGTCTATAATGCCATGATGTTAGGGTATCCAGAGGGGGAAGAATATCTCCATATACCCAATCGCCATAAAAAACCCAAGATTAATTGGGTATAGAAGCTACACTATGATTGTGATAGTGAATTCTCTTACCATGAACTTGGGTTGGTCATTCAAACATGGATTCTCATACCATAAATTTTGATTTTCTACAAAAAGACTTGGGTTTTCAACAAATAGAAGAACGAGTCTTTTTTATTGTTTATAATTAAAGTTGTAGATGATTTTGCATCATAAACAATGAGTTATATTCTTAAAGTTCCCTGCATAACAAGGCGTACTGCATCCCGGTGGTACGCTTTGTTTTATTTTATGAAGAATACCTACCATCATGAATTCTTGACCGAGGACCTTTACCACAATCATAAATTTCAAACCTTTATGGTAAGACAAAAAGCACAGGTGATGAAGCCTATGCTTTTATGTTTAAAACATGCCATTTTTAAAAAGGGTGATTCTTGTTATCAATTATCTGTCACTGTTAGGCGACTCACTTTCATATGCTTTCAAAATTCTCTTAGAGACTTTAAATTTTGAAAGCCTCATGTCCATTGCCTGCTTTTCGATATATTTGTGAGCTTGTAACTCGGACATTGACAAGTATTGAATCAGAACACACTTTGCTCTACTGATTACCTTCATTTCTTCTAGCTTAAGCTGAAGGTTTAAATTTTCTTGTTTCAGAGACTGAACTCTGTTTTTTGTTACTTCTGTAAACTTCATTGCTTGATTGAAAAAAGCTCGTACAATCGGTTTTCCTACAACAAGTACGCCGTAAGGTTCAACTTTTTGTGCAATCAAATCTGCAAATTTGTTTTGAATTACAAGCAGTATTCCTGATGTATATTTTTCTGCTGCATAGATGGCCAAATCAACGCCAGTTTTTTCTTCAAGGGGTGAGTTAATAATAATCAAATCATATTCGGTTCCTTCCAGAAAAGCAATAGCTTCTTCTTCTGTGTATGCAGTCTCTATCTTTGAAGGAGATTCAGATTCTAACACCTGAACAAGTGCATCCTTACTTTTTCCCTTTTTTGATACCAATAAGATCTGCTTCATTCGCTCCCCACCTTTCATACATATTTTTATAATTATAACACTGTATAAAGATTATGCAATCATAATTATTCTGCAAATTTCAAACTATTCTCTTGCGATTTATGCTCGTTTTGCATCGTATTGAAGTGCATCGAAACCTTCTTCACCAGTACTCATTCTGATTGCATTTTCAACGTTGTACACAAAGATTTTTCCATCACCAACGGAACCTGTTCCGAGTACTTCTTTGGCCGTTTCGATCACTTTTCTTACTGGTACCTTGCTTACAACAATTTCAATACAAACCTTTGGTAACAGTTTCATTTCTAATTTTACACCACGGTAGTAATCATTTCTTCCTTTTTGTGCTCCACAGCCATGTACCTGCGTTACAGTCATACCCGTGATTCCAATCCGATTTAAAGCATTCTTGAGCTCATCAAATTTATTCTGATTTGCATAAATTTCAACCTTGGAAATTTTAGCATTTTCTTTATTGTAGCTAATCGAATCATCTTCTTCTATATCCATAGAATATTCCATTCGAACCACGTTACTGCTATAGACAGGCATAAAATCTGCATAGCTACTTTCAATATCATGTTCATGGACATCAAGACCCATCATTTCTTCTTCTTCGGAAACACGAAGACCTACAGTATTTTTTATCATCTGGAACACAACAGTCATTGTTACGCCTACCCAAAGGGCTACTGCGATAACACCTAACGTCTGAATGGCTACCATGTGGATTCCGCCACCATATAAAAGCCCGCCATCTACTGCAAATACTCCTGTCAAAATAGTTCCTGCTGCTCCACAAAGACCGTGTACACCAACTGCTCCAACTGGGTCGTCAATTTTTAATTTTTTGTCAATCAATTCAATGCCAAATACTGTTATCCCTGCAGCGATGAATCCGATGAAGAATGCACCAAAAGTATTTACTGCATCGCACCCAGCTGTAATTGCTACTAGTCCACCAAGTGCGCCGTTTAATGTTACCGAGACATCTGGTTTCTTGTATTTTATCCATGTAATAATCATAGTTACAAGAGCGCCAGCTGCTGCTGCTAAATTTGTATTGACAAATATATTACTCATTGCTAAAAGAGCATCGTCTCCTGTTGCGCTTACTGTAGATCCACCATTAAATCCAAACCATGCAAACCAGAGAATAAATACGCCGAGTGCCCCAATTGTAAGATTGTGCCCTGGGATAGCCTGTGCTTCGCCATTGCTGTCATACTTTCCAATACGAGGTCCAAGTATGGTTGCACCCACAAGAGCTGCTATTCCACCAACCATATGTACTGCTGTGGATCCTGCAAAATCATGAAATCCAAGTTGAGCCAACCAACCACCGCCCCATATCCAATGCCCAGAAATAGGATAAATGATAGCACTAATAATCAAGCTATATACTAAGTATGCTGAGAATTTTGTTCTTTCTGCCATAGCACCAGATACAATTGTAGCTGCTGTAGCACAGAAAACGGTTTGGAATATTAGAAATGCTCCAGTAGGGTAGCCGCCTGAATAATCTCCTTGAACAAAGAAGTCTGGTATTCCGATAAAACCACCTGCACTCGCACCAAACATCAAACCAAAACCAATAATCCAGAATGCGATAGAACCGATGCAACAGTCCATCAAATTTTTCATAATAATATTTGCGGCATTTTTTGCTCTTGTAAATCCTGTCTCAACCATTGCAAATCCAGCTTGCATAAAGAAAACCAAAGCGGCAGCGACAAGCACCCATATCGTGTCTACAGATGAATACATAGTAAATCCTCCTTTCGATTATCCATTCACGTTGCAACATGTAAAATAACCATAAAAAAAAAGCACAGTGGTTGTATCCCACAGCGCCTTTGCTATAATTGAGAAGTATAGTACTTCTTCTTGTATCTGTCAAGCATATTTTTTGTTATTTTTAGACTGTTTTCTTTATTTTATACCCAACATTTACTCAAAAACGTTGGGATATTTAGGTTTTAAGCCATTCAAAATTCTCTGTATTTTATAATGCGCTTGGAGACGTTATACGTGGTGGTTTTGCAGTACCGATTCGTAAAATGAAAAATGAAGATGATAAAAATAGAAGCCACCCTTCTCTCGAAGGATAGCTTTTTTGTTTTTCTGCATCATCGCTAGTTTTTATTTTTAAGAGCAGGTGACCTCCCATTATAACTTGATGCCGAGGCCAAATTTTTCTTTTACTCGACTGATTGTTTTTTCTGAGATGGCATTTGCTTTTTCTGCACCATCTTTCAAAATCTGAATCAATTCACTTGATTCTCTGATTTCCTTATATCTTTCCTGTATTGGAACAATTGATTCTGTTGTGACATCAACTAAATCTTTCTTGAAATCGCCATATCCACAGCCTTCGTATTTCTTTTCGATGTCAGAAACAGACATTCCTGAAAAAGCACTATAGATGTTTAGCAGGTTACTCACCCCAGGTTTATTTTCAATATCAAAACGAATCGTTCCTTCTGAATCTGTCGTAGATCTCATAATTGATTTTTTAATTTTTGAGGGTTCATCAAGCAATGAAATCCTACTGTGAATGTTTTCCGCACTTTTGCTCATCTTGGAAGTAGGATCATCCAATGACATGATTCTTGCACCTTCCTTTAAAAACCTTCCGTCTGGCACAACAAATGTCTTCCCATATTTATTGTTGATTCTTTCTGCTAAATCCCTTGTTAGCTCAATGTGTTGTTTCTGATCATTTCCGACAGGGACAATGTCTGTATCGTATAAAAGGATGTCTGCCGCCATGAGAATAGGGTAGGTGAATAAGCCGGTAGGTGCTGATTCATTTCCTTTGCTTTTTTGTTTAAACTGAGTCATTCTTGAAAGCTCCCCAGTATAAGAATTGCACATCAAAACCCATGACAATTCCGTATGTCCAGGTACCATTGATTGAACAAATATTGTTGATTTTTCAGGATTTAATCCTACAGCTAAATAAAGAGCTGCAACATCTAGAATATTTTTTTGAAGCACTTTTGATTCTTGTGGAACAGTAATAGAATGTAAATCAACAATACAATAGATACAATCGTTGTCATCTTGCAGCTCCACAAATTGTTTTAATGCGCCCAGATAATTACCAATATGAATATTTCCCGTAGGCTGTACTCCTGAAAAAACTCTTTTCATAGAAAATCTCCTTATTCTGTCTCTATATTTATGATTTGATAGCAGTTTTAAACTTTTCTCTAATTTTCTTTTCTAGTCTTGAGATTGTCATTTGAGAAACGCCCATTTCTTCTGCAATATCCTGCTGAGTCTCATTCCGGAAAAATCTTCTCTTGAAAATATCTTGTTCCTTCTCCGACAAATCCATCATCACAGTCTTGATTAATTCAGCATTTTCAAAACTATAATAGCCATGTTCTTCACGACCTGTGTATTTTTCAAGTACTGCTCCATCGCCTTCATCTCCACCTTCATCAAATGTTTGATTAAGGGAATAGGTACTATATGCCTGGCCGCCTTCCATTGCCTCTAATATCTCTTCTTCCGAATACCCCAAATACTCAGCTAGTTCTTTGACCGTAGGAATACGATTATACTTTCCATAAAGAACTTCCTTGGCCGGGGATATCTGCGCAGAAATCTCTTTCAATCTCCTTGGAACCTTGATGGCCCAACCTTTATCTCGAAAATATCGTTTGATTTCACCTATAATGGTAGGTGTTGCAAAGCTGGTAAATTCATATCCTTTTGAGGCATCATATCTTTCCACAGCAAAAACTAGGGCCATGGAGCCCACTTGGTATAAATCCTCGTAATCCACGCCCTTGTTTAAATACTTCTTAATTAATATGTCAACAATATAGAGGTACTTTTCGACGATTTCATTTCTCAGTTCTCGACTCTTACTTTCATGATACCGATCGAAAAGTTCCTTATTCGTGATTTCAGATGAGGTCATTTGTTCCCCCCACTATAACCGGTTTAAATACTTAACCATTTTGATGCTGGTGCCAACACCCATTTCCGATAAAATATCAACTTCATCCATTAGCGCTTTGATGATAAAAATACCAAGTCCGCCTTCTTTTGGACTATCCATTTTTGGAGATTGATATTTGGTTGTATCATACCCACCAGCACGATCAACTACAGAAATGGTAATGCCACTGTCACCTAGTTCACAAGCTACTTCATAGCATTCTTCTCGGTCTGCCATTCCGTGGCACACCACGTTGGTGCACGCTTCGGAGACTGCAACCTTGATATCTTCAACAGCCTCGATATCAAAGCCTACGCAATTGGCCAGAGAAGAGATTGCCAATCTCACTGTTCCAACATATTCTGGTTTTCCAGGGACTGAAAATTTCAAAATGTCTGTCATTTTCTTCTCCTCTTTCTAGTGGTTCTAGTTTTCCGAACATAGTATCTTATCAAGACTAGTTATCGTTAGCAGTTTTTTGATGTTTTCTTTTGGATTTACCAATACAATCTTGTTTTGATTGACCTGCATCCTTCCAAACGCACCAATAATCACACCAAGACCGGTGCTATCCATGTAGTTCAAATCATCCAAATGGAGCTGGATGTTCGCTTTCTTTTCTTGATAAGCACCGTCAAGATATTCTCTAAGTTGGGGTGCCGTTGAAATATCAACCTCTCCGGCTGCAACTAAATCCCAATGGTTTGATTCATTATTATAACTGCTTTTAACTTGTAATGACATACTATACTTCCTCCTCATTTAAATACCCATAGAAAGAGGTCTTAAACTTTTATTCTGTATCAATTGTAATTTGTGTTGTTTCTTCTTTCTCATTTTGGGTATCACTATTTGATTCCTCAAACATTTTATCAGCACCGTCTTCATTCTCTTCTAATTCATCTTCTTTAATTACTTTCGCCATACTGATAATGTTGGCATCGTCGTCAACGCGCATAATTTTCACACCTTGGGTTGCTCTTCCCAGTCTGGAAACTTGACCAGCTTTGATTCTGATAATAATACCATCTGAATTAATCAAAAGAATCTCATCATTGTCGTTAACTACCATAGCACCAATCAGCGCACCTGTCTTTTTAAATTTAGCTTTGTCATAAGTTAAAAGACCTTTTCCGCCTCTTGTTTGTACTTTATAATCTTCGACTGGTGTTCTTTTTCCATATCCATTTTGGGTCACTACAAGCAATTCTTCTTCCTTTTCAGCTAGTTCCATGGCAACAACTTCATCGCCTTGCTCTAGTTTTATTGCTCTTACGCCACCTGCAATTCTGCCCATGGTTCTCACATCTTCTTCAGAGAAGCAGATACACTTACCAAATTTTGTGACAATAATGACATTACTTGTCCCTGTTGTTTGTTTGATGCCAATCAGCTCATCACCATCTTTTAGGTTAATGGCAATCAACCCGGTTTTTCGATTGGTATCAAACTGAGAAAGGGCAGTCTTTTTAATAGTTCCATCTTTTGTAACAGCAATTAAATACTTTTCCTCTCCAAAGTCCTGTATTGGAATAATTGCAGTAATTCTCTCTCTTTGCATTAAGTTTAAGAAATTTACCGCAGGTGTTCCTTTTGCAGTTCTTTGAGCCTCTGGTATCTCATATGCCTTTATTTTATGCGCTTTGCCTGTGTTTGTAAAGAACATTAAATAATCATGAGTTGATGTCATAATTAAGTTCTTGACAAAGTCATTTTCTCTTGTTGTAAGACCAGTAACTCCTTTTCCTCCACGCTTTTGGGTCTTGTATGTATCTGTAGGAATTCTTTTAATATATCCAAGATGGGTAAGTGTTACTGCTACTTTTCCCTCCTGTATTAAATCTTCTTCTTCGATGTCTTCAGCATCATTTTGAATATCAGTTCTTCTTTCGTCACCAAATTTCTTTTTCACTTCAAGTAACTCATCTCTAATGATTCCCATTAGAAGAACTTCATCTGCAAGAACGCTGCGGAACCAGTCGATCTGTTTCATCAGCTCTGCATATTCATTTTCAATCTTTTCACGCTCTAAACCTTGTAGTCTAGCTAATCTCATATCTAAAATAGCTTGAGATTGGATTTCACTTAAACCAAAACGCTCCATTAAGCGTGGTTTTGCATCATTGTAGCTTTCTCTTATTGTTTTGATTACTTCATCAATGTGATCCAGCGCAATTCGAAGACCTTCTAAAATATGTGCTCTTTCTTCCGCTTTTCGTAAATCATAAGCGGTTCTTCTGGTTACAACTTCCTTTTGATGCTTTAAATATTCTTCTAAAACTTCTCTCAAATTCAAAAGTCTAGGTTGTCCATCTACAAGAGCAATCATAATCATACTGTAAGTATCTTGAAGCTGAGTATGTTTATATAATCTGTTTAATGTAATCTGCGGATTTGCGTCTTTTTTTAATTCGATTACAATACGCATTCCATTTCGATCAGATTCATCTCTAATATCAGAAATATGCTCCAATCTTTTTTCTCTTACTAGCTCTGCAATCTTTTCAATAACCCTTGCCTTATTTACTTGATAAGGAATTTCCGTAAATATAATCTGTGTTTTTCCCTTTGCAGTTTCTTCAAATTCTGCTTTTGCACGAACCGTTACTTTACCTTGACCAGTGCGGTATGCTGCTTTTGCAGCATTTCTGCCCATAATAGTAGCACCTGTTGGAAAATCTGGTGCTTTGACAATTTTTATCAAATCCTCAATATCCGCCTCAGGAGAATCAATTAGTTTTATGGTTGCATCAATTACATCACTTAAATTGTGTGGTGGTATTGAAGTTGCCATACCAACAGCAATTCCGTTAGAACCATTTACAAGCAAGTTTGGAAAACGTGCAGGAAGAACCACAGGTTCTTTCTCTTCTTCATCGAAGTTTGGCATAAAGTTAACAGTTTCTTTATCAATATCACGAAGCATTTGAAGTGCAAATGGTGTCATTCTTGCTTCCGTATAACGCATCGCTGCCGCACCGTCTCCATCTACAGAACCAAAGTTTCCGTGTCCGTCAACAAGTGGATATCGAATTGAAAAATCTTGGGCCATTCGAACCATTGCATCGTAAATAGAGGAGTCTCCGTGAGGGTGATATTTACCCATTACTTCTCCCACAATACGTGCAGATTTTTTATGTGCTTTATCAGGTGTAACACCCAATTCACTCATTCCAAATAGTATTCTTCTGTGAACAGGTTTCAATCCATCTCTTACATCAGGAAGTGCTCTTCCAACAATTACGCTCATGGCATAATCGATATAAGAGTTTTTCATTTCATCGTGGATTTCATGCTGTATCAATTTTACATCATCTAAAAAGCTAGTTGTCACTCAATCCACCTCCTATATATCCAAATTCGCATATTTTGCGTTTTCTTCAATAAATTTTTTTCTTGGTGGAACTTTATCTCCCATCAAGGTAGTAAATATTTCGTCCGCAGCTGTCATATCTTCGATGGTTACTTGAATCAATGTTCTGTTGTTGTAATCCATTGTTGTTTCCCAAAGTTGGTGATAATCCATTTCTCCAAGACCTTTGTATCTTTGAATGGATGCTTTTCCAGGCTTTTCGGATATTTCAGCCATTAATTTTTCTTGTTCTCTTTCAGAATACGTATAGTATACCTCTTTGCCTTTTTTAGTTTGGAAAAGGGGAGGTTGGGCAACGTAAACATATCCACCCTCGATGAGTGGTGTCATATAACGATAAAAAAAGGTGAGAAGAAGCGTTCTGATGTGTGCTCCGTCTACATCTGCATCTGTCATAATAATAATTTTGTGGTATCTCAATTTTTCTTCGTTGAAATCTTGTCCAATATTACAACCAAATGCTGTAATCATGTTTTTGATTTCCTCTGAGTTGAGAATTTTATCTAGTCTCGCTTTTTCAACGTTTAAAATTTTACCACGAAGAGGTAATATTGCTTGTCTTCTTCTGTCTCTTCCTGATTTTGCAGAACCACCTGCAGAATCTCCTTCAACTAAGAATATTTCCGATAGAGAAGGATCTTTTTCTGAACAGTCAGCTAATTTACCTGGCAGTGTAAGTCCATCTAAAACACCTTTTCTTCTTGTCATTTCCCTTGCTTTTCTTGCGGCTTCTCTTGCTCTTGCAGCACGAAGACATTTATCTAAAATAATTCTTGCCTGAGCCGGATTTTCTTCCAAAAAAGCAGTTAAATTTTCATTGGTTGTAGTTTCAACAAACCCTCTAATTTCACTATTTCCAAGTTTTGCTTTTGTTTGTCCTTCAAATTGAGGTTGTGTCAATTTAACGGATACAACTGCAGTTAATCCCTCACGAACATCTTCTCCTGATAGCCCATCTTCATTGTCTTTGATAAATTTATTTTTTCTTGCATAATCATTAAACACCCTTGTTAAAGCAGATTTAAACCCAATCATATGTGTTCCGCCATCTGTAGTGTTAATATTATTTGCATAGGATAAAATTAACTCATTATACCGATCGGTATACTGCATTGCAATTTCAACTTCATGCTCCTCACCTTTTTTCATCTCAAAGTAGATGACATCTTGATGAATCACTTCTTTATTTTTATTTTGATGCTTTACAAACTCCTTAATACCACCTTCATAGTGGAATACCTCATTCTTTTTCTGACCTTCACGATCATCTTTTAATGTGATTTTTATCCCTTTATTCAGAAAAGCCATTTCTCTTAATCTGTGTTCTAATGTTCCATAATTGTATTCAAGCTCTTCAAAAATCTCTCCATCAGGCTTAAACATTGTTTTCGAACCATTTTTTCTAGATTCTCCAACTTCTGTTAACTGGGAAGTTGTTTTTCCTCTTGCATATGTTTGACGGTATATTTTTCCATTTCTTTTTACTTCAACTTCCATCACTTCAGAAAGAGCATTTACAACGGATGCTCCTACACCATGAAGTCCTCCAGAGACTTTATATCCTCCTCCACCAAATTTTCCACCTGCATGAAGAACCGTATGAATTACTTCTACTGCTGGAATATTTAATTTAGGATGCAAATCTACCGGCATACCACGGCCATCATCTTCAACAACAATGGAATTATCATTCTGTATCGTAACATTAATAGATTTACAGTATCCCGCCAGTGCTTCATCTACACTGTTATCTACTACCTCATACACCAGATGGTGCAACCCTCTTGGTCCTGTGCTTCCGATATACATACCAGGTCTTTTTCTAACTGCTTCTAATCCTTCTAATACCTGTATTTGTTCTGCATTATACTTCTGCTGATTTACATCTGCACTCATTCTATTTCATCACCTCATACTTTCTTGTTTCTGAGTTATTTATCTTAATATATATAACAATCCACCTTGTATTTTATAATGAAATAGTGGATTTTACAAGTTTTTTATTTGAAAAGGTTTTATAGTATGGTTTATTAGTTTTTTAGAGCTCTAGCACCTTATTATAATCCTCTATAAACTCTTTGTTGGTTAATATATATCATGAATATTTGTATTATTTTCCATTTTTTCTATTTTCCCTTTATCTACAACAAAAGTAAACCCATTTGGAAGTGTTTTTTTCACTTCTTCACTCAATTCTGCCGTAGTTATAAAAAGCTGAACTCCTTCTAAAGAACGAATCAGATAACTTTGTCTTTCTGAATCAAGTTCTGAAAGAACATCGTCCAAAAGGAGAATAGGGGATATCTTTGTCTCTTCTCTAATCAATTTAATTTCTGCTAATTTCAAAGATAAAGCTGCTGTTCTCTGTTGACCTTGCGATCCAAAATGTCTGATATCAATTCCTTCTACGCTCAGTTTAATATCATCCTTATGAGGACCAACGGTTGTATTTCTACGAACCATATCATAATTTAATTTATTACTTAATGCTTCTTTTAAGTATTTTTTTTGTAATTCTAAATCCTCTTGATAAGGCACATTCGATTCATACTGAACAGATAAAGACTCTTTTCCATTTGTAATTCCAAGACTAATATCATTACTGATCAAATTTAGTTTCTCAATGAATCGATGTCTCTCTTGGATTATTTTTGCTCCATACTCAACCAAAGCATCATCCCAAACAGAGATCACATCTTCTTTCACTTCTGCTTGTTTTAGAAGCATATTTCTTTGTTGTAATATTTTTTTATATCGAGCCAAGTTTCGATAGTAAATTGGTTTCAACTGGCAAAGCTCGCGATCGATGAATTTTCTTCTTTTTTCAGGTTCATCCTTAACAATCTTTAAATCATCTGGAGAAAAAATAACCATATAAACATTTTCTAGCAATTCTATGTTCTTTGATGTTTTTAATCCATCAATTTTTACAGTCTTTCCCTCTTTTGAAATGGTTATTTCAACCTCTAGAGGTCTTTCTTCTTTTACAGATATACTTTTTGCACGGCAAAATCCCTTTTGAAAACCTATCATCTCCGTATCTTTGTTGGTTCGAAAAGATTTTCCAAGGGACATAATATAAAGACTTTCTAATAGATTCGTCTTTCCTTGTGCATTTTTTCCCGTAATTAAATTAACATTTTTATGGAATTCAACAGTCTGTTCTTCATAATTTCTGAAATTTTTCAGCTCTATTTTTGTTAAATACATGAAAAAACCTTAATTTCCTGAAATTCTTACTGGTAAAACCAGATATTCGTAAGCATTTCCTTGGGCAGGTTTTATCAAACAAGGACTTATACTTGTATTAAACTCCATTACCAACGTTTCATCACCAATCACTTTTAAAACATCTATGATATATTTGGAATTAAAACCAATATCTAAATCAATCCCTTCTTTTTCCACAAAAACTTCTTCCTTCACGTTACCTTCTTCAGATCGTGAAGTAATAATAATTTTGTCCCTGAAAACTGACATTTTTATTAAGTTATTTTTACCTTCTTTCGCAAGTAAAGATGCTCTTTCAATACTATTCATCAAATCATTTCTGTTTACTTCAAGTTTGCACTGATGATCTTTTGGAAGAATATCATTGTATTTAATAAAATCGCCTTCTAATAGTCTTAATACAATTCTTGTTCCATCCAGCAAAAATACAGCTTTTTTCTCATCTAAAACAAAATATAAAGTCTTTGATTCTTCACTTTCAGATTCTGATATTATTTTATTGATTTCGTTGAGAATACGAGCTGCAATGATTATTTTCTTTGTTTCTTCATTTTTCATAATTTCTCTTGTAATAGCCATTCTAAAACCATCTAGAGCAACCATGTTCAATGAATTTTCTTCCATCTCAACTAAAACACCAACAATAATGCCTTTTGATTCATCTATGCTTGCAGCAAATGATGTCTTTTTAATCATGTCTTTTAATATATCTTTTTCAAGAACAATTTTATTGCTTAGATTGATCTCACCTATGTTAGGAAATTCATCAGATGGCTGACCAACAATAGTAAATTCAGAAGCAAAGCATTTGATCACTATTGTGTTATTTTCTAGTTCTTCTATCTGCACTTCACCGCTAGGTAGTTTTCTGATAATATCACTGAATAATTTTGCAGAGACAACGATAGATCCAGTTTCCTCTGCAGCAATATCAATTTTCTTTTCTATGCTCAAATCTAAATCTGACGAAGTTAGGGTTAATGTATTATCTTCATTTACTTCCAAAAGAATCCCTTTCAGAATAGGAATAGTTGTCCTTGAGGTAACTGCTTTGGAAACAGTATTTAATGCTTTATTTAACGTTTGTTGACTACAGGTGAATTTCACGTGGATTCCTCCTTTTTTTTATAGATATTTTAGTAATAAGAGTAATAGGGCCTGTGGATTTGTGGATAACTTCTGTGGATAATTAAATTTCAATCTTTTTTCAAAAAATATTCCTGTGGATAACATGAAATAGTTTTTGAACCGATTGTGAACAAGTTTAAGGCAGTTTTTTTAAAAATAGTTTTTTTTAGTCCTCTTTAATAGATTGTTCTAATTCTTTTACCACATCTCTTAGAGAATCATTTATCTTCATTTCATTGGTAATTTTCTCACAGGCGTGCAAAACAGTTGTGTGATCTCTCTTTCCAAAGAATTCACCTATTTTAGGAAGAGATAATTCAGTCATATCTCGACAAATATACATTGCAATTTGTCTTGGAAAAGCAAGGTTTCTAGATCTTTTTGATGATTCTATATCAATTTGCTTAATATTAAAGTGTTTACAAACATATTTTTTGATTAGTTCAGGATCAATAGGACGATCTTTAGATGAAAATACATCTTTTAATACTTCTTTTGCAAGTTCTCTATTAATTTTTTGACCAGTTAGATTGGCGTATGCGATTACTCTGATGAAGGCACCTTCCAATTCTCTAATATTTGATTGTATTTTTTCAGCAATTACACCAATAACCTCTATTAAGCTATCGGTGGTTTCAAGTCCTTCTAATTCTGATTTATTTCTAAGAATTGCGACTCTTGTTTCATAATCAGGTGCTTGAATGTCTGCAATGAGACCCCATTCAAAACGTGAACGCAGTCGTTCTTCAAGGGTTGTAATTTCTTTTGGAGGTCTATCACTAGATATAATAATTTGCTTGTTTGCTTCATATAGTGTATTGAAAGTATGGAAGATTTCTTCCTGTGTTCGCTCTTTCTTTTCTATAAATTGAATATCGTCAATGAGCAATACATCAATACTTCTGTATTTGTTTCTGAATTCAACGTTTTTATCTTCTCGAATTGCTTTGATTAGCTCGTTGGTAAACATTTCTGAAGAGACATAAAGAACTTTACTTTTTGGATTTTGTTGTAAAATATAATGACCGATCGCATGCATCAAATGGGTTTTACCCAGTCCGGCACCACCATAAATGAAAAGTGGATTGTAGGCTTTGGAAGGAGATTCTGCTACCGCTAAAGAAGCAGCATGAGCAAAGCGATTGTTGTTACCAATAACGAATGTGTTGAAAATATATTTTGGATTTAGATAAAGTTCATCGGTAAAATCAATTTCTTCCTGATTGATTTGATTTTCTTCGGAGTATATGAAGATGACCTTTAATTTTTTTCCAAAGGCTTCTTTTACCGCATTCTCTATGATGGTAATGTATCTTCCCTCTAGAATGGATTTTGCCATATCATTGTATAATGACAAGTACAGTTTATTTTCGTTATAGTCTACTCTGACAGGTGTAAGCGGATAAACCCAAGTATCATAGCTTACTGCTGTCAATTCTGGTTTTAGCAGTTCTAACGTTTTTCCCCAATTTTTTATAAGATCTTTCATATTTTTTTCCTTTATTAAAAATTTTGTTTTGGTTTTTCGATGTATAGAGTATCAATCGATTGGTCTCATTTTTAAATTGCTATTAAAATTACAACATAAATAGCATCAGGAGCAAGTAAATTTACCTGATGCGGGATTTATGGAAATGAGTTTCAGATGAGGTTATTTGCCTCAAACGATGAAACTATAATAACAAATAAAGTTATCCACAGGCAAGTACTAAAATGAAAAACGCTAAAAATATATTTTCCACGGAGTTATCCACTACTTGTGGGTAACTTTGTGCAAAGATTCCACAAGGACAACTATATATAGTTTTTCTGATATTAAAACCACGAAATATAGCTTCTGAAAGGCAATTTTGAAGGTCTCAAGGGTTATAAAATGATTGACATATGTATTTACAGAATATATAATTACATGGCAGTTAAACGCATATTGAAATTAAGATAGCGTACAGAACGAATGTACAAGGAGGTGAAACAGGTGAAACAGACTTTACAGCCTAAAGTAAGACAAAGAGCAAAAGAACACGGATTCAGAAAGAGAATGAGTACGAAAAACGGTAGAAATGTTTTAAAGAGAAGAAGAGCAAGAGGAAGAAAAAGTTTGACAGCATAGAGACCGCACAAGTGGTCTTTTTGTTTAGTGGCATCAAATTTAGAATCAAAAATAAGGGGTAGAACATGTTAAAACCGAATGTTTTGCGTAGAAAACAAGACTTTTCTGTGATTTATAATAAAGGTAAATCAATGGGAGAAAAGTATGTTGTGCTATTCTACAAGAAAAACAGTCTGCCCTATAACAGGACAGCCTTTCTGGCCAGCAAAAAAGTTGGAAATAGCGTTTTGCGAAATCGTGCAAGGCGACTCATGAAGGAAAGCTACAGAGAATTAGAAAATAGTTTGGAACAGGGCTATGACATAATATGGATAGCCCGTAATACGATTTGTAATTCGAAATGTGCGGAAGTGAAAAAATCCATGTTTTCCGCAGCAAAAAGGTCTGGAATCCTAGTGAAGAAGGACACCAGGTGATGAAAATTGAAAAGAATAATTATATTATTCGTTAGAGGATATCAAAAATTTATCTCACCGTTTTTTCCGGCATCTTGTCGGTTTTACCCTACATGCTCTCAGTATTTTATACTGGCTGTTGATAAGTATGGACCATGGAAGGGTAGTTTTCTTGGAATAAAAAGAATTTTAAAATGTCACCCATTTCATCCGGGTGGTTATGACCCTTTGAAGTGAGTAACAGGAGGATATTGGATGTACAACACAATCATAGGATTTGTAGCTGAACCTTTGGGTATGCTGCTTAGTTTATTGTATGGTTTTATTGATAACTATGGCATAACCCTAATCATATTTACTATTATTGTTAAAGCATGCCTATTTCCATTATATGCTGATCAAATTAAGCATTCTGCAAGAATGGCATCTGTTCAGCCTAAAATGCAAGCACTCCAGAAAAAGTATGCGAATGATAAAGAAATGCTCAATATCAAGATGATGGAGTTATATAAAGAGGAAAAATTCAATCCAATGAGAGGGTGTTTACCTATGGTAATTCAAATGCCTATCATATTTGGATTGTTTGCTTTGCTTCGAAATCCAACGTTATATATTGACAGTACTAGCATGTTGATGGCAGTACATGAAGCTTTCTTATGGATACCTGATTTAAGTCAGCCGGATCCATGGGTATTGCCTATTTTGGCTGGTTTTACTACTTTTATTTCTTTTTCACAAACACAAATGCAAGCAGGTATGGGCATGGATGGATCTGCAGGGTCCATGATGAAAATGATGAAATACTTTTTCCCAATTACAATTGTATTGATGGGTAGATCATTTGCAGCAGGTTTGACGATTTACTGGTTCGTGGGAACTTTGATTCAAATAATTCAAACCCAAGGATTAAATAAGTGGAAAAAGAGTTTGGCATCTGAACAGAAAAAATAGTTTTGGAGGAAATACAAATATGGATTTTTCAGAAAAATGGGGGAAGGATGTTGAAGAAGCAACCAGATTAGCCCTAATAGATTTAAAACTTACTGAAGATCAAGTTAATATAATCGTGCTAGAAGAACCTTCTAAAGGTTTTTTTGGAATCGGTTCTAAACTGGCTAAGGTAAGAGTAGAAGTAAAATCTCAAATTATAGAAGAACCGAAAAAAGAAGAAAAGATTCAAAAGTATGAGACTTCCTACAAATCAGAGAAACCAAAGCAAAGTGATCCGTTAAGTAAACCAGAGCAGCGAAAAGAAAAACGAACAGAACGATCAGAAAGACCTAGACAAACTTCAGAAGTTGCATTTGAACCAGGTTTTTCAATCAGAGAAAAGCCATCTGATTTAATTGTATTAGAGAATCATGTGTCGGAAACTTTTTTAAAGGAAATCACAGAAAAAATGGGATTGAATTTAAAGGTGAAAGTTGAAGGTAATGATAGCAGTATATATATTGACATGCAAGGAAGAGATTCTGGTACAATAATTGGAAAAAGAGGACAGACATTAGATGCAATTCAGTATCTTACAAGCTTAGTTGTCAATAAGGACAAGGAAAAATATGTTCGTGTCATTGTTGATGCGGAGAATTATCGTGAAAAGAGAGAAAGAACTTTAGAGCAGCTTGCAAATCGACTTGCTGATAAAGTGATTAAATCCAGAAAGAGCGTTCGGCTTGAACCAATGAACCCTTATGAAAGAAAAGTAATTCATGCGACACTTCAGGTAAACCCAAGGGTGAAAACAAGAAGTGAAGGGGAAGAACCATATAGAAGGGTAATCATTGAGCTGAAATAATATGACAATGCAGGGCTGTCTTTTATAGGTAGCCCTTTTTGTTTTTTTAGATATATATTATTTTTTAGATATCAATATTGGGAGATGAGTCAATGGATGATACAATTGCAGCAATTGCTACTGCCTACGGAGAAGGTAGTATCGGAATAATTAGGTTAAGTGGAGACAATGCAAGAGAAATATTAAATCGAATATTTCAGTCAAAGAGCAAATCTTTTAGAGAGTCTATCGCAAATAAACGTTTATATTACGGTCATATCATTGATCCATCTAATTTTGACATTATTGATGAAGTTTTGGTAGTGTATATGAAAGCACCAACTACATACACTGCTGAGGATGTAGTTGAAATATTTTGTCACGGTAGTATTATAGCACTTAGGAAAATACTAAACTTGAGTTTGAAGTGTGGAGCAAGATTGGCGGAAAAGGGAGAATTTACAAAAAGGGCTTTTTTGAATGGAAGATTGGATTTATCTCAAGCAGAGGCAGTTATCGATTTAATTAGAGCAAAGACAGACAAATCCTTTGAAATCGCTTTGAAGCAGATGGATGGCTTACTCTCTCTAAAAGTGCGCGAAATACGAGAGAGCCTCTTAAATCTTCTAGTAGAAATTACTGTAAATATAGACTATCCGGATGAAGACATTGAAGAAATGACTTATAGCAAACTAACCAACAGTATAAAGACAATAAACGATAACTTACAACAATTGTTAACTTCAGCTACTACTGGCAAAATTATTAAGGATGGAATTCATATTTCAATCATTGGAAAGCCAAATGTTGGTAAGTCATCATTATTAAATGCGCTTATAAAAGAATCCAGAGCAATCGTAACGGATATTCCTGGAACTACCAGAGATACAATTGAGGAAAGTATAAAGATTAGAGATATACCAGTGATATTAACGGATACTGCGGGCATTCGGAATACAGAAGATCAGATAGAACGTATTGGAATAGAAAAGAGTAAAGAATCTTTTAATAAGGCAGATTTAATCGTATTTATGATGGATGGCAGCCAAGAAATAGGTCACGAAGATGAAATGATATTGGATGCAATTGGTGATAGAAAGGTAATTGTACTAATCAATAAATCTGATATGTCAAAAGTAATGAATCGAAGTGATGTAAAATCTCGATTGCCCAACTCAATTGTTTTGGAAACATCTATAAAGAATAATACTGGAATAGAAGAGCTAGAGAATACCATTGAAGAAATGGTATTTGATGGTGCAATTAGACAAGAAGATAGTTTGATGATCACAAATGTGCGTCATGAAAACCTACTCATACAGGCAAATCAATCATTAAACGATGCGTACAAAATGGCGGAGAGAATGGAAGCGCTCGATTTTATTGAAATTGATGTAAAAAGAGCCTATGAGTTATTGGGAGAAATTATAGGTGAGTCTGTATCAGATGACATTTTATCTACAGTATTTGAACGGTTTTGCCTTGGAAAATAAGGGTGTATCTCATACAATAATAAGTATAATTACTGATATATTCGTGAAGATAGGAATGGATTATGAATTATTTTGTTCTTGATAACTATGATGTTATCGTTATTGGAGCAGGACATGCAGGCTGTGAAGCTGGCCTTGCTTCGGCTCGTATGGGCATGAAAACATTGGTGCTTTCTATCAATTTAGAAGCAGTTGCTATGATGGCATGTAATCCATCAATTGGTGGAACTGGAAAGGGACATTTAGTAAGAGAAATCGATGCATTGGGCGGTCAAATGGGCCTTAATATTGATGCAGCTTTTATTCAAAGTAAAATGCTAAACACTGCAAAAGGTCCAGCTGTACACTCTTTAAGAGCACAAGCAGATAAGGCAATCTATCATCAGGAAATGAAAAACACACTTGAATGGGAACCCAACCTTGATTTAAAACAAGGAGAAGCAATTGATTTACTTGTTGAAACAGGTAAGGCTACTGGTGTTGTTTTAAAAACGGGAGCTGCATATACAGCAAAGGCTGTGATTTTGGCAACTGGCACATTTTTAAGAGGGAAAATTTTTATTGGTGAATGGTCCTTTGAAAGTGGACCAAATGGATTATCTCCTTCCAATGAACTTGCTGAAAACTTAAAAAATCATGGAATGGCACTTAGAAGGTTTAAGACAGGTACCCCAGCTAGGGCACTTGGAAGAACTCTTGATTATACAAAGATGGTAGAACAACCTGGAGACGAAAATATAGTACCTTTTTCATTTATGAATGATGAATTATCAAAAGAGCAAGTTTCATGTTGGCTTACATATACCAATGATAAAACTCATGATGTTATTAGACAGAATTTTTCCAGATCGGCTTTATTTGGCGGACAAATTGAAGGCATTGGGCCTAGATACTGCCCATCAATTGAAGATAAAATAAATCGTTTTTCAGATAAAGAGAGGCATCAGCTTTTTGTAGAGCCAGAAGGTCTTTATACGGATGAGGTATATATTCAAGGTATGTCGTCTAGTTTGCCAGAAGATGTACAAATTGAATTTTATAGGACAATTGAAGGACTTGAAAATGTAAAAATTGTAAGGCCTGCCTATGCAATTGAGTATGATAGCATTGATCCTTTGGAACTTAAAATGAATTTGGAACATAGAGAAATTGAATCTTTATTTTGCGCAGGTCAGTTTAATGGTAGTTCTGGATATGAAGAAGCAGCAGCACAGGGATTGATGGCTGGAATAAATGCAGCATTGAAAATTCAAGGCAAAGAGCCATTTATTTTGGATCGCTCTGAAGCCTATATTGGCGTTTTGATTGACGACTTGATCACAAAAGGAACCAATGAACCATATCGTATTATGACATCAAGAGCTGAATACAGATTGGTGTTAAGACAAGATAATGCTGATTTAAGATTAACGGAGAGAGCATATCAAATAGGATTGGTTAAAAAGGAGCGTTATGACAGGTTTGTTTCAGTGAAGGATTCGGTTGAAAAGGAACGTAAACGGCTTGAAAATACCTTTGTGATGCCAAATGTGATAAAAGATTTTCTAGTAAAATATGATAGTACTCCATTGCAAAATAGAATTAGCTTGGCGGAGTTATTAAAACGGCCTGAAATCAATTATAAGATACTAGAAGAAATTGATCCAAATAGACCAGTTCTGTCAAATCATGGAATCACTCAGCTTGAGGTACAAATCAAATATGAAGGATATATAGCAAAGCAATTGCAACAGATAGAAAAATTTAAAAAGATGGAAAATAAAAAATTGTCTCAAGAAATTGATTATGGTTCTGTTGATGGATTGAGAATAGAGGCGAAACAGAAATTAGAAAAATTTAAACCAATATCTGTAGGTCAAGCATCAAGAATTTCCGGAGTTTCACCGGCAGATATTAATGTACTTTTGATATATTTAGAAAAACAAAGAAGAAGGTAAGTGATGGAACAATTAAAGGCTGTGCTAAGCCATTTGAATATATCCTATACAGATTTACAAATAGATCAGTTTAGAGCATATGAGAGTAGAATCCTTGAGTGGAATAAAAAAGTGAACTTGACGGCGATTACAGTGCATGACGATTTTATCAAAAAACATTTCATTGACTCCATTGCAATTAGCCAGTTTGATGAATTTAAGGGATCTGAAAATATAATTGATGTAGGTACTGGAGCTGGATTTCCAGGGGTTCCCCTTGCAATTTTACATCCAGAAAAGCGTTTTCTGCTGATGGATTCATTAAATAAGAGAATCAAGATAATAGATGAGATTTGCTTTGAGTTAGGGATTTGTAATGTAGATGTTATTCATGGCAGGGCAGAAGAAATAGCGCAATCAAAGAAATATAGAGAAAAATATGATTTTTGTGTTTCTAGAGCCGTAGCAAACCTCAGTGTTCTTTCGGAGTACTGCATCCCATTTGTAAAAGTCGGCGGATATTTTGCTCCTTATAAAAGCGGAACTGTGGAAGAAGAAATTAAGGATTCAATGAAGGCAATTAAAATACTCGGAGGAGTATTTGCGGAAAATAGGCGTATTTGCATTGATGGATTTGATTTGGATCATCGTGTTATTCTTATTAAAAAAATTGAACACACAAACTCAAAATATCCAAGAAAGGCAGGCACACCAGCGAAAGAGCCCATTAAATAGTGGATTTATTCCATAAGATATTAGGATATCAATAGATATGTTTCACGTGAAACATATCTATTTTTTATTCCAAAACCAGAAAACATTTATATAATTAAAATGTAATCATAGTGTTAATTACATTTACTCATATCAGTGAATTGTGTATGCTGATTAAGATAATATTACGTTTGAAAACAAGGATTTATAAAGATTTAGCTATACTTATCTGAGTAAACATAATATTTTGATGATATTGTTATGGCTTTTCGTGTTTTTTTGTTATATAATGAAGCTAATATAGAAAAGTGTGTATATTTGATATGCATTTAGGAGGAGAATAACTTGGGAAAAGCCATAGCAATCTTTAATCAAAAGGGTGGAGTAGGAAAAACCACAACAAATATTAATTTGGCTGCATGCCTTGCACTTAAAGGAAAAAGGATATTAATTTTAGATATTGATCCTCAGGGAAACACTACAAGTGGTATGGGGATTTCAAAAAAAGGTTTAGAAAAGACAATGTATGAGGTATTGATTGATGAGAAGCTCGATCCAGCTGATGCAATTATATCAACAAGGGTAGACAATTTGGATATCATACCTGCAAGCGTACAATTGGCAGGGGCTGAAATTGAACTAGTGCAACTAGAAGGAAGGGAAAAGAGACTGAAGAAGGCATTGGATAGGATAAAAGAAAAATATGATTATATTTTTATAGATTGCCCACCATCTTTAGGACTTCTTACTATCAATTCTTTAACAGCAGTTGACAGTGTCTTGATACCTATTCAGTGCGAGTTTTATGCATTGGAAGGGGTTAGTCAGCTAATGAGCACAATTGACCTTGTAAAAAAGAATATGAATTCGCGCTTAATGATTCAAGGTGTTATACTCAGCATGTTTGACGGTCGTACAAATTTATCAATTCAAGTTGTTGAGGAAGTGAAAAAGTATTTTAAGGAAAAAGTATATACTACGGTAATACCTAGGAACGTTCGGTTAGCAGAGGCACCTAGCTATGGAATGCCTATTACTGAGTATGATCCAAAGTCAAAGGGAGCGGAAGCATATTTCGACTTTGCAGAAGAATTTCTTGAATTAGAAGGAGATACTAAATGACAGCAGCAAAGACCAGAGGATTAGGCAAGGGATTAGAAGCTCTCTTCAATGATGTTGAAATCTCAACGAAAGATAATGATGTTCCTGATATAGCTGATCATGAAGGAGTTTTGCTTCTGGATATCAATGAAATCAAGCCAAACTCAAAACAACCGAGAAAAACTTTTCAAGAGGATAGAATAGAAGAGCTTGCAAGATCCATTGAACAACATGGTATCATACAACCAATTATGGTTAGAATGGCTGGAACGGGATATGAAATTGTTGCTGGAGAACGACGATGGAGAGCAGCAAGAAAAGCATCACTGAAAATGATTCCTTGTATTGTAAGGGAATTGAGCGAAGAACAAAATATGCTTGTTGCCATTATTGAAAACATGCAACGAGAAGATTTGAATCCAATGGAAGAAGCAGAAGCGTTGAACCAAATGATAACAACATATGGCTTAACACAAGAAGAGGTCTCAAAGAGCATTGGGAAGAGCAGACCATATATTACAAATGCGTTAAGACTTTTAAGGCTGCCAGATGAAATTCAGGAAATGGTTGTGAGCGGAAGTCTTACGAATGGACATGCTAGAGCAATCGCTGGAGTAAAAGATGAGATAAAGCAGCTTAAGATAGCGAAACGAGTCAAGGAAAATGGTCTTTCTGTAAGAGAAACCGAGGTTCTGGTTCATAAAGAAAATGAGGGTTTAGATACAACTGGAAAGCGACCAAAACCAAGAGCAAAAAACAGAGAATTAACTGATCTTGAGGACGATCTGAAACATGTCCTTGGTACTAGAGTTTCAATAAATCATGGAGCAAGAAAAGGAAAAATTGAGATTGAATACTATAGCAGAGATGAGTTGGAGCGTTTGTTGGAATTGATAATGAGTCTTAGATAAAAGTAAATACAATAAAACCGCGATGTTTCACGTGAAACATCGCGGTTTTTATTGTATGTCTATTCCAACTAAATTGATAAACAAATTGAAAATAAACGCGTAAGAGCATCAAATAATCAATGATATGCCTGCATATATAAATAATTATGCAGCATAATGTTGACTTTGACTTTCTGAATCCACCTCAAAAAATCAAATCACGCAACGAAGAAACTTGTCAGTATTATTGAAATAAAACAAGCAATAATTGTAATTATTTCCATATACGGACTAGATAAAATATGATATAATTTTAAATACTAAAAATTTTATGTGGTAAATCAACAAATCATCCGCATATATTATGTTGTTTAGTACTATGTTAGGAAAGAGGATAAGGAGGAGTAATGAAAATTTTAGTAATTAACGGACCAAATTTAAATATGCTTGGGATACGTGAACCTGAAATTTATGGGAACCTTACTTTAGATGAAATAAATCGTAAACTGGAAAAAACAGCAGAAGAGCTTAAGCTTGAATTGACATTTTTTCAGTCAAATCATGAAGGGCTGATTGTGGATACCATTCAGAGTGCCTATGGCAAAATGGATGGAATTGTAATCAATCCTGCGGCATTTACTCATTACAGCATAGCAATACGAGATGCTATTTCAGCCGTTGGAATTCCAACCGTTGAGGTACATTTAAGTGATATACAAAATAGGGAATCCTTTCGCAGTTCTTCTGTGACAGAGGCGGTATGCATCAAACAAATATGTGGTAAGGGTGTAAACTCATATATTGAAGCATTAGAATTTATGGCAGAAAGAGAAAAAGCAAATGCCATTTAGTTAAACAATTCACAAAAATCAATGTTCATAGACGGATTCAAATAATATTGTCCTTAGATGCAGTATAGATGTAATAGGAGGAATCGAAAGATGGGAATTCGAGAATATCCATCCTTGATGAGAGAAGTAATTGAAAAAATGGATTATATGGTAAGAGTTATGGACGAAGATAACCGTGTAATTTATATGAATAAAATGATGAGAGATGTTTTTGGTGATGGGCTAGGCACATATTGCTACGCTCTGATGGGGAAGGACAATCGTTGTAGAAACTGCGTAACAAAAAAAACGCAGCAAACGGGTCTAGAAGTTATGAAAGATGTACCTATAAAGGGAAGATATTATAGTGTCATTTCTTTACCTGTTAATACAGACGAAGGCAAGATCTATTCCATAGAATTGCTTAACGATATTACTGAACAAAAGAAGATGGAAGATGAGCTTTTAAGCCACTATGGTAAGCTTAAAGATGATATTGAATTTGCAAAACATATTCAAAAACGAACACTACCACTAGATGGAATCTATGAAGACACAATTAAGTTAAACTCAATCTATCTGCCAAGTGAAGACTTGGGCGGAGATATATACGATTTGATTAAGATGAAAGAAGATGAATTGCTTCTTTATATTGCAGATGTTTCAGGTCATGGAATTACGTCTTCGCTGCTTACAATTTTTTTACGACAAATGGTACGTGGAAGAATAAACCATTCTACTTACTTAAAAGAGATTGTCTCTTTGTTACTGGAGAGTTATAGGGATTTATCATTAGGAAACGAGCAGTATTTGACTGTTTTATTTTGTCTTTACGACAAACGAAACAAAGAATTGGTTTTTTTAAATGCTGGTCATAATTGCTTGCCTGTAATTGTTTCAAAGGATGGGAACGTAACAGAAGTAGAAGTAAAAGGTCTTCCTGTTTGCAACCTACTTGCGAATCCAGAATATAAAATTGTGAAAGCACCGATTCAAGTTGGTGATAGGCTGATTCTTTTCACTGATGGTATTACGGAAGCATTTAATGATAAAAAAGTTCAGTTTGGAACAGAACGACTATTAAAATTAATTCAGGATAACATCGAGCTTGAGGGAAATGAATTGTCAGAAAAAATCATTGCTGAAGTAGAACGATATTCTAAAAAGAAAGTGTATGATGACATGGCCGTGGTAATATCAGAATTTTTATCATAAGAGCATCGAGGTAAATCAAAAGGAAGGTATATTTTCTTAAGAGATAGCACCTTCCTTTTGATTGAAAATTTATTGAATTACCAAATTAGAACTAACTTGAGCGATTCATTGAATCAATACAATTTCGTATTCTACGGTCTGATAGAATCTATTCCTTGATTCGCCAATTCATCAGCTCTATGATTCATTTTCGTCACATATAAAAAATCATCCTTTGTAAATGATGATCCGTTCCACTTGATGAAGTTTTGAAATAATCCATCAATATTTGTATTTTTGCTATTTAAATTAACATGCCCCTTGACCCGGAAAAACTGTATCTGATGCTTTTCTACGTGGCTAATTAATGATTCCCAGAGATCACGATTTTCTACATCCGTTTTTTTCGAAGTTTTCCAGTTATTATTGTACCAGTTAACATACCATCTTTCACGGAAACAATTCATCAAATATGAGCTATCTGAAAAAACATGAATTTGCAAATTGTCTTTGTTCAATGCTTCGAAAGCACTAAGCAGTGCCATCATTTCCATCCGATTGTTGGTCGTATTCAGCTCTCCCCCAAAGAGCTCCTTTTGTGTTTCTCCATATTCTAAAATAGCGCCCCAACCGCCAATATTTTGTTCATTTTGATTTCCAGAACAAGCACCATCTGTATAGATGTTGATTACTTTCATCTTTGTTTCTCCTTTTGTGATATACTATATATGATTATGCATGAAAATAATTTAGCAAGCAACCAAATTTATGGATAAAAAAGGAATCCATCTGGTGATATATCAAGAAAATTCATGAATCACTATAATTATTGTAAAGCGATTTTAAAACTTACGTAACATGTTTGTAACATACATAAGATATACTGAAATAACTATTGTATGGTGTATATTGGGGAAAAGTCTGTTGATAAATCAAGGGAAGGAGGAAATATTGGATGAAAAAACAATTAATGGTATTTGTCGTGATGCTTGCGATGATTTTTAGTACCGTGTTTTCCTATGCGGCATCAGATCCTGCAGTTGTTTTAGTTAACCCTACCAGCGGTGGCACAGTGTATGCCAATAATTTCCTTATCTCAATTAAAATCACAGCACCTAAAACCATAAAAGTTAGCGTCTATGAAGAGCTGCAAGAAGTGAATGGGGTGAAAACGTCTGTCGATATAAATTCGCTCATTTCTGCAGATGGTACACTAAATACATCGAACCTTACTAGCGTATCAGTGATTACACCATCAGCTTTTACTTGCACCAACAATTTAAGCTTTTTTACAAAACAAATAAACGGATTGAAACCTGGACTATATCGGATTAAAATAGATACTGTAGATAGTGCAGGGAAAATAATATATACACAAAATAGTTATGTAGCCTTAAAGGAAAAGCCTGCAGAAAGTGAAGCTAATATTTTTGAAACGCCTCAATCAGGCACGATGCAGTTTTTACAAAACTTATTGAAGAGTATATTTGGAAGTTAGGACGGCAAAAAAATGAAAACGCCGAAATTAATAGAAAAAATAAAGAATATTATTTTAGTAGTACTGTTTTTATCAACGGTACTACTATTGTATTTTTTATGGGGAAATTTATCCTTCGATCAACTGACGCAAACAACAATTCAGTCAGATCAGGAGATTCCCGCCATAAATCAAATGATTGTTCCTGATAAAATAATCGTAAATTTTGGGTCAGAGAATTATACAGTGCTATCTGCAGGAGAAGAATCGATTTGGTTTTCAAATTCCAATGAAAATAGCATGGTTTTGGCAATAGAAAATTTTGTAAAAGCAGATAACATTCTGATAGAAGAAATTACGATAGAACAGTATCAGGAAGTAATGAAGTATCGTTCTATCAGAGCTTCTTTTTCCTATAATCTTCCAACTTCTGACTTTTGCGAAATTTTTCGATTTAAAAAAAATCAATGCTTTGATACGATAGAAACAATAACAGAGATTGGTTACTCCAGCTATAGTGACCGGTGGATTTTTGTTTATGATGGAAAGAATAACAAATATTATAGCCTTGTTGCAGATTCTGAAAACAGTGAATTTGATGCTTTAATTGAAGGGATTGAACTGAAAGGATATGTTCCTTACTATCCGGTTAGTTCTATTTCAGGGGTAGATAATGATACACTTGTACCCTTAAGCTTGGAAGTTAATATGAGGATGATTCCATATCGACAGGATGTTGACGTCAACGAGCAAGATAAAATCAGTCAGCTTGCACAAGCATTTTTTGGAACGAATTTTGATTTTGTTCGTAGAATCAAAGAAGACGAAGGCACGATAATATACATGTATGGATATGGGCAGACGGTATTACTAATTAACACAGATGGGACAATCGAGTATAAAGAAGATCAGACCTTAAACAACACCGGTCAAAGCTTCACCGACGCATTGTCTGCAGCTGTTCAGTTTGTAGCATCACATGGATCTTGGAAATCAACGAATGGAACAAAATTAGAGCCATATTTAGAGAGTGTTGTTTTTGATCCAGACAAAAAGAAAGGATACACCTTTACTTTTGGATTGAAAATACGTGATAAAAGGCTGTATTATGAAGACGGCAACCCACTAGAAGTCACTGTGACAGAAGGGCAAGTCACAAAATACAAGAGGAAATTAGTCGATTACAACGCCCTTGATTTAGAACAGTCGTATGGGGATGAAAATAAAGATGTTTACTCATCGGTTAATTTAATTGCTCAAAACTATGTATACATTTATTCTCGACTTATGACAGAAGAGCGCATGAAAAGCATTGCAAATGAAGAAGAACAGTTTGAATTGGTAACATCGCTAATAGACGATATGCAAATTTGCTATGTGAAACATAATGACGAATATCATCCTGAGTTAAGACCTGTGTGGGCAGTATCACTTGGAACAGAAACGATGTATTTTGATCTATATTCGGCAGAGCCTGTTGATAGCAACGAGGAATAGGAGGTGGGAATATGGATTGGACAAAAGCGAAAAATATATTGATTATGGCTTTGCTTTTGACAAACATATTTTTAATTGGTACGTATTTGATTCAATCGGAGGATTGGAGTAATTCGGATGGTAAAATGGAACAAGTAACAATTGATTTATTAAAAGATAAAAACATTATACTAAATACAAATATGCCAGATGAATACCAAAAAATGCCCAAGGTGACGGTTCAGTATGATACCATCGACAAAACGCTTTATGAAGCTTTACTTTTAGATGACGCTATTTGTAGTCTCCCGAATGTTGATGATGTAACATTGAAAACAAGCACAGAAACCTTCCTAAAGGAGTGTAAAATTTTTACGAAGAATGTTGCCTTTGACAAAATTCAACGAACCGAGGATATGATATCCGTTAGATATCGAAATCTTGTAGATGGCATCCCTCTTGAATCAAGTTATATTATATTTACAATAAGCGATGCGAGGATTGTCTCAATGGATAGATATTGGTTAAACCCAGTAGAACTCAGCGATACCAAGAAATCAGTCATTCCGGCATCTGTTGCACTTCTTAGATTTATGAAAGAAGAAGAATCGCCTGATGAAAAAGTAGTGGATGAAATATCAATGGTATATTGGGTAGATTCTAGCTCCTATGAGGTTGAATCCTTTGTGTCGGATACAGCATTTCCTGCATGGAAAATTTCATATAACCATGGGAAAATATCATACATCCCTGCATGGGAACAATAGATGAGATTTCTTCTCATCTTCAATAGTTAAACACAATTCCGTCACAATTGAGGCGGACAATAAAGGAGAAATGACGATGACTTTAAGCTTTTGTTCTTTTTCAAGCGGAAGCAGCGGAAACTGTTATTTGATAAAATCAGAAGAAACAGCAATCCTAGTAGATGCAGGTATCAGTGGCAAAAGAATCATAGAAGGTTTAGCCGCTACTTGTACACCAGAGGATCAGCTAGAAGCATTGCTGATTACCCACGAGCATGTGGATCATACGAAAAGTATCCGAACGCTTACGAAAAAAATAAAAACGGTTAAGGCATATGCCAATGCGTTAACTTGGAGTGAGCTTGGAGACCTCGTTTGTGAGGAGCAAAAGGGGACGTTTGTAACGGGGGAAGCTTTTGCTTTGGGAAACATAGAAGTGAAAACTTTTCAAGTCTCACATGATGCGGCGGAACCAGTAGGGTATTCTTTTCGATCTGGTGGAAAACAAATCAGTATTGTTACAGACACAGGTTGTTTGAATGAAGAAATCTTGCTAGAAATCAAAGATGCAGATATTCTGATTTTAGAGGCAAACCACGATGTGGATATGCTTAAACTTGGCAAGTATCCGTGGTTCCTGAAACAGAGAGTGCTAGGACACAAGGGACACCTTTCCAATGAGGCTGCAGGGGAAGCCATATTGCGATTGCTATCAGAAAACGCGAAGGAAAGACACGTTTTATTAGCCCACCTAAGCAGAGAAAACAATTTTCCTGAGATGGCTTATCAGACAGTAAAGAACATTCTGGAAGAGGCAGACTACTATATTGGAAAACACCTGAATTTAAGTACAATCATTCGGGACGAAGTCAGCTTAATCTACGAAATTTAAAGTGTGGGGGGAATGAAAAATGGATAAGGAATTAAAAGATGAAACAGAAATAAGGGGATTAGAGAATCAAGAAAAAAACATTGAGGCAAACGCTCCGTCAGAAACAAGACCACCGATAACGAGCATTCAAGAAGAGCGTTTTTCAGGAAGTGCTAACTTTCAGATGAGAGATCCAGACTCGGAAGAGTATCGTTATTTCGAAAAGAGTACGGTGAATCAGGAAAGACAACCTGAAGACGAAAAGAAGAAAAGAAGGTTAAATAACAACAAAATCATTGCAATTGTATTGATTGTTTTGCTTTCTGCAGGAGCAGGATTTGGAGGAGGCTTAGCAGCGCTATATGTGGGGGCTAATGTATTTGGTATATCAGGAAGCAGCAATATAACGATTAATCCTGACGATGATCTCAATACAGCAGAGGCCATTGCGGCAAAAGTGCTTCCGTCCGTTGTTGGAATTAGTACCAGCAAGGAAGTGACGTATCAAAGCTTCTTTGGCGTACAAAAGGGTACAGAAAGCGGTGTGGGTACAGGGATCATAGTTGATAAAAAGGGATATATATTAACCAACTCTCACGTTGTAGGAGACGGCTCTGCAGAGACCATTGTAGTACAATTGAGCGATGGGAGAGAGGTAGATGGAACTGTTCTTTGGAACGATGCAAGTATTGATCTTGCTATCGTAAAAATTCAAGCAACCAACCTAACTGCTGCCGAACTCGGTGATTCAGACGACGTGAAGATTGGAGCATATGCGGTAGCAATTGGAAATCCCCTTGGATTGCAATTTGAACGTAGCGTAACACAGGGTGTCATCAGCGGACTAAATCGATCAATCACCGTAACCGAAGGCAATAGCCAACTTTCTATGGATGGATTAATGCAAACCGATGCATCTATCAATGCAGGAAATAGCGGTGGTCCATTACTGAATAGCCAAGGACAAGTAATCGGAATCAATTCAGCGAAAGCACAAAGTGGTGAAGGCTTGGGATTTGCAATTCCAATCAACACAGCAAAACCGATCGTCGAAGAAATCGAAAGCAAAGGAGAATTCAATCGTTCCTACATTGGCATCAAAGGCGGAAATGTAAGTGACTTTGCGCAGGCATATCCAAATGCTGATTTAGGTACGGACAAAGGAGTCTATGTAGCACAAATTTATACAGATTCTCCAGCGGCAAAAGCAGGATTAAAAGAAGGAGATATTATTGTTGGGTTAGAAGATAAAGAAATTGATACCATGACCCAGCTCATCAGCACATTGTTTCAATATAGACCAGGAGATACGGTGAGTGTAAACGTTCTAAGAGATGGTAAAAGTATGAAACTTGATGTGACCTTGACTACGATGGAAGAAACAACTCAAACATTAGATACACCAAAAATAACAGAATAAAATGAGATTTAGATTGACCGGAGACAGATTCTGCTCCGGTCATTTGATTGTTAAGGAAATTCAAATGGGTTATAATAAATAATAAGAAAAAGAATAGAAAGAGGAAATGATGAACGTAACGATAGTGTGTATTGGAAAGTTAAAAGAGCGGTACTGGACAGACGCAGTACAGGAATATAGTAAACGATTGAGTAAATATTGTTCATTGCAAATAAACGAATTAAAAGAAGATCGTCTTGCAGAAAACCCGTCAAAAGCTGAAGAATTAGCAGTTAAGGAAGCAGAAGGCAAATCGATTCTAAAGCAAATCAAACCAGACGCCTACGTGATTGCTTTGGAAATATTAGGAAAAGAATTGACGTCAGAAGCACTTGCAGATAAAATGAACCTGCTGGGAATAGAAGGAAAAAGTGACATTGTATTCATAATCGGAGGCTCTCTTGGCTTATCAGAGGAGGTAATCGCAAGAGCAAATTTCAGATTGTCTTTTTCCAAGATGACCTTCCCACACCAGATGATGCGCGTGATTTTATTGGAGCAGATATATAGAGGCTTTAAGATCATGAAGAATGAACCGTATCACAAATAACCTCATACGGTTTTCCTGTATATTCTTCAAGGTCAGAATCACTAAATTGTAAGATAATTGATTCATCCAATCGATCATTTATATCGTCAGCTTTTTTGATATGGATTTCTTTAATAAGAGAATGTAGCAATTTTTTCTGTAGTTCAAAATCAGCATTATCAAATATTAGATCAAAATGCTGTAATAGTGTAGTTATTTTATTTATATCCATTGCGACAGTCTTTTGAGCATTGAGCTTAACAATTAGTTGTTGACGCTCAATTTTTAATTTTTCAATATCTTTTGCTGTCTTACCTAGCATTCCTAGCTTTTAGATCAAGCATGAACAAAAAGTGTAGGATTACAATACATGTGTTACATCTAATCAAAAAATAAATACGGAAAACATTCTACTTGTGTTATGTTTTAGTTACCACACAAAAACCAATACAAGTAGAATGTTTTCCGTATGGCAAGTATAACACAAGATATGAGGTATCGTCTATCTTTGATCAAGTACTCTAAAAAGTATGGTGTCACTAAAGCCGCTATCAAATACCGCTGCAACAGGCAGTATATCTATCGTTGGATCAGGAGATACGACGGCACCATTCAATCTCTTGCCGAACGTTCCAGACGTCCGCTTTCTCATAAGAATCAGCATACAGAAACTGAACTTAAGTTGATACACGATATGCGCCGCAGAAATCCAAATGCCGGACTGGTCGTCTTTTGGGTTAAACTTCGTCAACGCGGGTATTCTCGCTCAATAACAGGACTCTATCGTGTCCTTGTTAGAAATCAGATTGCTCCCGTAAAGCCCCGCAACCCTAAATATATTCCAAAGCCATATGAACAGATGTCTTTTCCTGGTCAGCGTGTACAAATTGATGTAAAACATGTTCCTTCTTCCTGCGTCGTCGGGGACGCTGCAGGCCAGAAATTCTATCAATCTACTGCCATTGATGAGTTCTCAAGTTTGCGATACTTAGAGGCTTTTGAAGAAGCAAGTACTTATACCTCTACGGTATTCCTTGAGCATGTTATTAAGGCATTCCCTTTTCCTGTAGAGTGTGTTCAGACAGATAACGGCTTTGAATTCACAAAGCGCTTCAGCCCAACTTCTAAAAATCTGATGTCTCAGTTTGAGAAAAGGCTTCAACAGTTAGGGATTCGGCACAAGAAGATTCGCCCATGTACTCCTCGACACAACGGAAAAGTAGAACGATCCCACAGAAAGGACAACGAATACTTCCATGCCGTGAAAAAATTCTACTCATTTAATGATTTCAAGCGTCAGCTTTACATACACAATCGGAAGTACAACCATTTCCCTATGAGACCTCTGGGTTGGAAATCACCCAAACAGACTCTCATAGATTTTTTGGAGGATGGTGTAACATATGTTTGACAAACCTATACGAAAGCATTCAATCAAAACTGTTTGAATGCTTTTTAATATGCAGTGGAGGATTAAACTCTAAAAATAGACTTGAAAATATTTCCATTGAAAGATACAATTAGATAGTGGAAAAGTCAATTGAAGTATTTTTCAGTACTTTATTAGTCTGAAAATGATTAATTTTAGACTAATGGAATAAGGAGAAAATGATGGATGAACTTATAAAATCACCAGTCAAGAGAAAAAATGTATTAAATAACGATTATGCATTATTTGAAATACAAAACCAAATAAATATAGATTTAATTTCATATGATGATATGTTTTTACTTACAAAAGAAATGGTAGCAAGGTATTTTGAGGTAGATGTTAGAACAATAGAAAGATACATCGAAGAAAACAAAGAAGAATTAGAAGAAAACGGTTATATGATTTTACGCGGTGAACCGTTGAGAAGACTGAAGGAACAGATCATTTATCAGTTTGGTACCGACATAAATGTCGGTACCAAAACTACAGTACTATCTGTTTTTAATTTTAAAGCATTTTTAAATATGGCAATGTTAATATCTGAAAGTCCAAGAGCTAAAGAACTGAGAAGTGTTATATTAAACATTGTTATAGACGTAATCAATAAAAAAGCTGGTGGAAATACCAAGTATATAAATCAAAGAGATGAAGATTTTTTGACAGCGTGGTTTTCTGAAGAAAATTATAGAAAAGAATTTACAGATGCTTTGGATAAGTATGTAGACATGGGTAATGTAAAATATGCCATCTATACAAATAGAATATATCAAAATATTTTTAAAGAAAAAGCTGAAGAATACAGAAAAATTTTAAATTTGAAAAGCAAGGATAGAATACGCGATACTATGTACGCAGAAGTTCTAGATTTAATAGCATCCTATGAAGTTGGATTGGCTTATGACATTAAAATAAAAAGTGAAGAATTAGGCAGAAAACTGAGAGGTTCTGAGGTTGATGCTGTTATAAAAAACTTTCATAATCATCCAAGTAGAAAACCGCTATTGTTAAAAGCCAGAAGTAAAATGGCAAGTAGAGATTTAGCATTTCGCGATGCGTTACATTTACAGCTCCAAGAATATATAGCGCCATTAGATAGAAAAGAATATGAACGTTTCTTAGGTGAAAAAAGCAAAGAATTAGAAGAACGATTGGATGAAGCGAAAGATGTATTTAAGCGCTTAAAGGAGTACTAATATGGAATATATAACTTATGATAGAATTTGTAATATATATTCCAATGTAGTACAGGTAAGCGGAGGGGGCGCAAGTGGTGTATTAGATAGGGGTAAAGTTGAAGGAATTTTAGAGCAAGTAAAAAACGATGACTACTATCCTGAAATTAAAGATAAATTAACATACTTATTTTTTTCTTTAAATAAGTACCATTGTTTTACAGATGGAAATAAAAGAATAGCTTTAGCTGCGTGTATTGATTTTTTAAATTTAAATGGCTATCTCTTTATATTAACCAGATTCTTAAGAGAAATGGAAAATTATAGTATCCATGTAGCATCTGGAGCAATTGATAAAGAGCTTTTACGAGAAATAATTGGATCGATTATTTATGAAGACGATTTTAGTGAGGACTTGAAATTAAGAATAATAGATTCTCTGAGTTAAAATCTTTAATTTCCATAATAAAGATTTTATCAAATCCGTATGAGGTAAGAATAGATACAGTGAACCGTATCATAAGTAGGTACACAAAAGATGACACCAAATAAGTCTTTTACAAAAGACAAAACGCAAAAATCCACATTGCTATTAGCAGATAAGAGAAATACAAGGGATACAAGATTTTAGAACACTAGAATAACGAAATTGTTGACAATGACAAGGAAGATAATTTATAATGACTGAGAAGTAAATATTGAATCGAAATGAAAATGGTAGTGAGGATCTGACAGGTGTCTGATTGTAATGAAAGTTATAATTAGCATCTGTTTTTTGTTTTTCTAAAAATAACCTCCTATCTGTTTCAAAGATAAAGTATAATGAATAAAAGGAGAAACCAATGCCAAAGAACAAAAAAGAAAGTTTCATTTTTACCCTGATGATGTGTACGATTATGGTGCTCGTCATGAGCTTTTACAATGTCATTCGAATTCATGGTATGACGGAGCATGTCATGCTTGATACCATAAAATCCTTTCCTCTCGCATTTGTAATTGCATTTACTGCGGACTGGGTTATTGTGGGCCACATTGCAAAAAGAGTTGCGTTTCGTATTATCAAACCGGAAGATCCAATGATAAAAAAAGCAATTATTATCTCATCCTTTATGGTGATTGGGATGGTAATCATTATGTCATTATTTGGAGCGTTTATGTGCTCAGGATTTTCAATGAATATTTTTGCTGTATGGATGATGAATATTCCGATGAATTTTATTGTAGCGTATCCGCTGCAGATTCTTATCGCTGGACCAATCGTTCGTTTCGGCTTTGGAAAAATATGCGCAGCATAGCTAGCCATCAACGGTATCATCCAAGGTTACATTCAATGGTTATGGGAGTAAATTTTGAATAAAAGGATTCTTTGAGCCGTATAGATATTAATTGGAGGTATGAGGATTATGAAAGTGTATTTAGCTGGAATCCCTTCCATGTATGAAGGAGAAGACATAGAAATCAGATATTCTATATCTGAGGATAAAAACTTAGTTGCAAAAGAAGCTGTCGTTTTGGAATATGAGAAACCTGCAATGGTAGGGCCGGTTGCATTAAAGACAGTGTTAAAAAGATTGGGTGAGTGGAGCGAGAGAGAAATTGAAATATGGATCAATGATGCTGCGCTTTATGAGTTTGTTCGAGGGACTTCTACTACGAAAAATAAAGACGTGATGAAAATGGTCAGGCAAATTCAAAAGGAGCTCTCACGGTTTAATAGCATTACGATAAAGGATGTGAGTACAAATCACAAAGAGCTTTTGGAATGGGATGAAGCGGTTCAATAATCAGATGACCTTTCAAAACAGGTAGAAAAATATTAAAAAAGTTAAACGGTAATAGACGATGAGTTGAGGTGTTAAATGGCAAAGAATATGACTTGGAGCAAGATCAAGCAAAACCTTGAGGGGTTTTTAAGCCCAGAATTAGAAGGTGTTGTAGAGTATCGAGCAACTGGATATCGGTATCTGCCAGACAAATCAGGACAGTGTTATATTGCGGTAAATAAAAAAGAGATACTTAGTATGCGACCAGGAAGTGCCATCATCACTTGGTATCAAAATGAGCTGGAAATCAAAACAAAAGAAGATATTAAAATACCTATCCAGCAGGAGGATATCGACGCAGTCAGAAAAAGCATGGGTGACAAAGTACCAGAAGAAAGACTGGTGGTGATTGCTGAAGAACGAAAAATAGCTAGTTATGCAAAAGAAATGATTGCAGCGCAAGGAGCTTTATGTAAATCGGATTTTTATACTTCAGCCAATTTGTTTTTGTCAGAGCCATTGGAGCGATGTTTAGAGAGCAAGGACATTTTACTGAATATCTTTGCTTTAATGGATCGAAGGCTTGGAAAAAAAAGATTGCTTTCTATGGAAGGTGCAATGAAGTTGAAACATCCTGCTGTTCAATATTTTTATGAACTGAGAAAAAAATAGTCTTTTACAAAAAACAAACGATATAAAAACGGAATAAAAGTCTTTCGTAAAAGACTTTTATTCCGTTTTTTCATCTTGTTTTTTCTGTTTTTTCTGCTCCATTACATCCAAAGGGAGCATTTTTGAACGTGAAATCAGGTGTTTGCAGGTATTGCACATATAACCTACAGCTCCGCATCCAGAAAGTCTTTCTAACTTATCAAAGCAGATTGGGCAGTAAAAATCCTCCATAAAAACTCCTTTTCTCTACAGGACATATTCTAATAGTCACAATCATAACATAGGACATGACAAAATGTCACGATACAAAATGTGGCGCGTTACAACCCAAAAACATGAAAAGAATGTGAAAGGCTTTTGCTTGACAAATGCAAAGGATACGATATAATTAAACATGTATTAAACATGTTTAATTATAAAGGGAGTGATATTTTTGGCAAATCAAAATACAAAAGAACGCTTGATTGAAGCGACAAAAAGCTTATTGGCCAATCAAGAAAACTATAAACCCATTACCGCTAGAGAAATATCGAAAGAAGCAGGGACTAACCTTGCGATGATAAACTATTGTTTTCAGTCGAAGGATGAACTGGTAAAGATTGCAGTGGATCAGATTATCGCGGAAGAGTTCTATGGAAATCAAGAAGAAAACAAAGGGGAATGTTCAAAGATACGACTGATAAAGTTAATTCATGGTGTCGCAAAAGCGATGATTAAATATGAAGGATTGATGAAAGCAACGATTCCATACTCTTTGCTGGAAGAGGAAATCAAATTGCCATTTGATATTTTGCCTTATGTAAGAGAGCATTATCAAGACAGAAAGAAAGACTTTGAATGTCGAATCATTGCCTTTGAATTGGTATATGCTATGCAACATATTTTTTATCGCTCAGAAGATTTTTCAAAATACTGTGGGATGGACTTCAAAAGAGAAGAAGACTTAAAAAGATTCATTGAATTTCAACTAGACCTATTTTTAGTGTAATATCAGAAAAAATTCAAGAAGAAAGGGTTTGGAAAGTATGACAATTATTATAAAAATCATGGGGATCTTATCTATTATTATGTTGATTTCGACAATGGTTTGTGGCTTATGGATTAAGAATCACCCACAAGAAGATATGCAATTTCATATGGTGTTTTCTCTATTGACGGTAATCATCGCTTTGATTACGATCGTATTGTTTATGATAAGGAGATAGCTGTATGGGAAGCAAGGCAAAAGAAGTAAGCAAGAGCATAAAGTATGTGATTTGTTTGTTGCTATTATGGTTTGTAGTACAAACCATAATCGTATCATATGATGGACTTCACGATGAATTAGGAGCCTCAGATGTTGGTGTAGTGCTTGGTAGTAAGGTTGAGCTTGATGGAACACCATCACCAAATCTGAAATGGAGACTAGACAAAACCTTAGCGCTTTATGAAAAAGGTAACTTCCCATTCATAATAGTCAGTGGAGGTATGGGAAAAGAAGGATACAGCGAAGCATTGGTTATGAAAGAATATCTGATGGAGCATGGTGTGCCAGCAGAGAAGATAATTCTTGATGAGGAAGGAAATGACACGTATCGAACTGCCCTCAATACGAAAAAGATTATGCACCAAAATGGGTACCAATCTGTAACGGTGATTTCTCAGTTTTATCACATCGCAAGAACAAAGCTAGCCTTCCAAAAAGCTGGAGTTGAAAAGGTATATTCTGCACATGCCACTCGTTACAGCCTGCGCGATCTTTATTCTCTGGTTCGAGAATTTCCCGCTTACTATAAATATCTTTTGATATGAGCTTTTGCAAAATATTTACAACCATATAAAAAAACACTCCCTCCTAAGTAAACAAGTTTTATTATTTTACTTGTCTACCTAGAAGGGAGCATATCAAATCACTTGGGGTTTTATTGATTGAGTCAATGAGATAGTAGCGAAGCTATTCTAATGTTCCAATCTCTGTTAAATTGCCAAGAATACTTTTTCCATGAGGTGATCGACCGATTTCTTCGGTTAAATCATTACCAGCACTATAGCCCTTGTGCTTTCCATTTCGCCACATTTTCTCGTTGGTCACATCATAAACAACACCATCAATCGCAATATAGGCTGGATTACCGTCCTGACCGTTATATGCTTTCAATTCATCCACTGTGAACACTTTTGTAGAAGCGTCAATGGAGTCATTGGTTGTCACTGCATCCGATGTGGTGGAATACTGAGTCGCAACTGGTTCTGTGCTTTGGTTTTGATCTGGGGCATCTGCGGTCTGATTTGAATCAGCGTTGGATGAGCACCCTGCTGCAATCAAAAATACTGAAATCATTGCAATGAGTAAAAACAAATTTCTTTTTCTCATATTTTTCCTCCTGTTATGAAATATCATTAGCAGTCGATTCAAACGAAAGACTGTTTGGTTGTTTTTTGATTTATTCCCACAACAAGAGGAGATAAACGAAATTCTTAGGCTTCCAATGGATAAACTGGAAGATGGACTCGTTTCCAGTGCTCAGTATATGTGCGAATATGCAAAAAAATGCTTTGGAAAGCAAAAAACACAAACATTAAAGCCAAGAAAAAATCTAATGTTTGTGTTTATGCAGATAATTCATATAAAATTCATCTGTTTTATGTATTTTGACAATAACTTTGTTGACATCTCGGTATGGGTGTGCTAAATTAGTGGTGAAATTAATAGAGCGTAAATTTGACCCATATTAGTCCACAAATACGGTGTGGAAGTCTCTACGTGGCGACCGAAAATTGCCTACGCTATGGTGTTCGATCGTTCATGCATGGAGTATGAAGATTTTTATGATTGCATTGAAAGGATGAAGAACACTGTTTTTCATCCTTTTTTATTGTAAGAAATATCGCAGAGAGCCGTATTGATGCAATACCAAAGGAAAGTATCTAAGCTTTATGAAAAACAAAAAATAATGTTGCGAAATTCGTCAAATTGCAGGACGGGAAGCCTGATTGTTTCCTGAGTGCAGTTTGACTTTTTTTATGGAAAAAAAATATGTTGCTGATATGAGAAGCCGATATCAGTTTAGGAGTTATCAAATGGACAAAAAACCAGTTTTGGAATTGAAGGGAATTACAAAAAGATTTGATCGGGTAGTGGCAAACGAGAAAATCAATCTTTCATTATTCCCAGGAGAAATTCATGCACTACTTGGGGAAAACGGTTCTGGAAAAAGCACCTTGATGAATATTATGCTTGGAATCTATAAACCCACCGAAGGAGAAGTATATTATCGAGGGGAAAAGATTTCAATGAAATCACCAAAGAGTGCAGCTGCGCTGGGGATTGGAATGGTGCATCAGCATTTTGCGCTTATCCCACCACTTACGGTCGCTGAAAATATATTTCTGGGTATGGAAAAGCAAAGCTTTATATTGGATCAAAGGAAAATGGAAAAAGTGATTATGGATTATTCAAAAAAGTTTGGTCTTGATGTTGATCCAAGTGCAAAAGTATGGCAACTTTCGGTTGGAGAGCAGCAGAGAGTAGAAATCATGAAGCTTCTTTGTAGAGAAAATCACATATTAGTATTAGACGAACCGTCTGCAGTATTGACACCACAAGAGGCGGAGGAAATGTTTAAAACCCTAAGGAAGATGGCAAATGAAGGAAAATCAGTTATTTTTATTTCTCACAAGATGAATGAAGTAATGAATCATGCAGATCGAATCACCGTATTAAAAAATGGTAAAGTTACTGATGAAATGTTAGCAGCAGACGCAACCATAGAGAGATTGACCAAAGCTGTAGTCGGTGATCGTAATCTCTTAGAAACAGATTACGTGAAAGGAAAACCAAATGAGACTTACGTACTAGCAGAGATAGAAAATATGAGGGTCCAAAATGACAAAGGGTTAGTTGCACTTCATGATATTTCATTTCAGTTGATGCATGGAGAAATATTTGGAGTTGCAGGTGTTGCAGGAAATGGTCAACGTGAGCTTGCAGAAGTGCTATCTGGTCTAAGAAAAATAGAAAATGGCAAGATTATTATGAATGACACAGATATCACAAAGAATAGCATTGGAAAAAGAATGGAGCAAGGGATTGCATTCATACCAGAGGATCGTTTAAAAATGGGATTGATTCCGTCTATGAATATGATGGAAAATGCAATATTGAAAGAATTTCGAAGCAGAAAATTCAGCAAAAGGGGAATCCTAAAAAGAAAAGCGATACAGGAGGTCACAAAAACGCACATCTCAAAGCATGATATTAAACACGGTGGAACCGATTTGCCCATTAGCTTTATGTCTGGGGGTAATCAACAAAAGCTTTTGATTGCAAGAGAAATAAACGGCAATCCACAATTAATTATAGCAGCATACCCGGTTAGAGGATTAGACATAGGAGCGACTGCCTCGATTCATCAAACCTTGATTGAGCAAAGAGATAGAGGGGCTTGCGTTGTATTGATCTCGGAAGAACTAGATGAAATCTTTCAGCTATCAGATCGGGTGATGGTCTTATGTGGTGGAAAAATGATGGGGATAAAAAACACAGCCGAGACAAGTTATGAAGAAATTGGACGCATGATGTCTGGTTCCATGGCTTAGTATGGGAGGAACGGATGAAATTAGGAAACTATAGAATAGAGCGAAGGCAGCTTGTGCCTCTTAGAGATAGAATATTAAATCCAATTCTCTTTGTTTTTGTGGGATTCATTCTTTGTGCAGGAATCATACAGCTCAACGGGTTTTCTCCTATACCTGTTTTTGCTAAGATGATTAGCTATTCCTTTTTAAATACGAGAGGGCTTGTTGGCAGTATCAATGCAGGATTACCACTCATGTTTTGTGGGCTCAGTGTTGCAATTGCCTTTAAAATGAATTTGAATAACATAGGAGCAGAAGGACAATTTGCGATAGGTGCTGTTTTAGGAGGCGCATTCGCATTATATGGCCCAACGATGCCTGCTCCCATATCAGGTGTTGTAATGTTCTTACTTTGTGCTGCAGGCGGCGCGTTGTGGGCATTGATTGCAGCGGTTTTGAAAGCATATTGGAAGGTCAATGAGACAATTGTAACCTTGATGCTAAACTATATCGCTTTATTGTTTTTAGACTATCTTTGCTATGGTCCTTGGATGGCGCCAAAGCAGACTACTGCCATGACTATGGTAATTCCTGAATCACTGCAGCTTCCTATCATTGGTGGAGCCAGCACAGGAGTGGTTCTTGCTATTTTTATAGCAGTTATCTTATATTTATTTTTTAAATATACAACGAGTGGTTATCAAATAGCCGTGATAAAAAATAGTCTTTCAACAGCAGATTATGCTGGAATTCCCGTAAAAAAATATATTCTTTTTGTTTTTGCAATCAGTGGAGCACTTGCTGGTCTTGCAGGATATGTAGAAGTTGCAGGCGTGATTCATAGAGTGCAGGCTCAGCTTCCTGGAGGAAGCGGATATACTGGGATTGTAATTGCATACTTAAGTCAGTTTAATCCACTTGTTGTGATTCTCGTGTCTATTCTTTTTGGTGGTCTAGCAAACAGTAGTGCAGTGGTTCAGATTATGGGTGTACCGTCTCAAATTGCAACAATGATTCAGGGAACGCTTATGATTGCGGTTATCGTAGGGGAATTTTTCAACCACTATAAAGTTGTCAAAACATCTGATTCAAAGGAGGTGGCTTAGATGATTCCTTTGATTACTTCTATCGGTGCTGCGGCACTTGTATATGCGGTCTCTATTTTATATGCTGCCATTGGGGAGATTTTTTCTCAAAGAGCTGGGATTATGAACCTTGGAATTGAAGGCATTATGTTGATGGGAGCGGTGACAGGATTTTTAACGGTTTATCATACAGATAATCTACTTCTTGCTATGGCGGCTACGATTGCAACTGGACTGATTCTTGGAGCAATCTTTGCATTCCTAACCGTGACACTTCAGGCTGATCAAACGGTATGCGGGATGGCATTCTTGGTTTTTTGCAGTGGATTTAGCGGTTTTATCGGGAAAAGCGTTACTGGAGTAGCCTCATCTGTTAAGTTTCATGTGATTCAGATTCCGGGATTGTCCAAAATCCCTATATTAGGAGATGTTTTTTTCAAGCAGGACTTGCTGGCATACGCAATGTATTTTATCGTTCCACTCAGCATATACTATATCTATAAAACAAGGCCAGGACTTACCCTTCGAGCATTGGGAGAAAATCCGGCATCCCTTGATATGGCGGGCATCAATGTATTTGCACTTCGATATGGATATGTGATGTTCGGATGTGCTATGACAGCGGTGAGTGGGGCTTGCATTTCCCTGTCCTATACGAATTTTTGGAATGAGGGAATGACAGGTGGAAAAGGATGGATTGCATTTTCATTGGTTGCATTTTCAAGATGGAACCCTGGCTTTGCGGTTCTAGGTGCATTTCTATTTGGTGGAATCAGTATCATAGGCATGAATTTACAGATTGTACTTCCAGGAATTCCGTCTCAATTTTATGGCATGCTTCCTTATGCAGCCGCCATTTTCGTTCTAGTAACGACGACTGGGAGCTTCCGAAAAAAACACACAGAAGAACCAGCGGCACTTTGTCAAAAATACGATCGTGAAGATCGATAAAAAAATAAAGGAGAAGAAAAAAATGAAAAAAAGAATTCTTAGTATTTTGCTTGTAGCAACTCTCGCACTCACAACGTTTGCAGGTTGTGGATCAAAAGCAGAAGATGAACCAAAAGGTGCAGCAACTGGATCAACGACGGTAGATTATTCTCAGATGAAAGTCGGCGAGATTACATCGTTAGTTGTCAATGATGGCGGATGGTGCCAAGCAACACATGAAAGCATTGTAGCAGCTATGGCCGCACTGGGGATTCCAGAAGAGAACTTGCTTGTGATTGAAAACGTAGCAGAAGATCAGACCTCTACAACAAATGCATATAATGCACTTGCTAGCGAAGGTGTAAATTTGATCATTGGTGCTAGTTCTGGTTATGCAACATTTCTTTCTGAGCTAGCAGCAGAAAATCCTGATATTGTAATTGCACAACAAGGCGATCAAGTGGCAAACCTAATTGGATACCAGATTAAAAACTACGAAGGAATGTTCCTTGCGGGATATGCATCTGCTTTGCTTTCTGATTCTGATAAGCTAGGATTTGCAGCAAGTATGTCAGAAGCATCTGTCAGGGGAGCCATCAATGGCTATGCAATGGGTGCTAAATACGCTAATCCAAATGCAACGGTTCAGGTTGTATGGGCAAATAGCTGGTATGATGTAGATCTAGAAACACAGAGCGCAAAAACATTGATCAACCAGGGCATCAAATATATGGCCATGGAAGCTTCTTCCCCTGCAATCCCTCAGACTTGTGAAGCAAATGGGGCATATTGTATCGGATATAATGTTGACATGAAAGATCTTGCTCCGAACGCGGTATTGTTCTCATACATTTGGAACTTTGAGCCAATTTTTGAAGATATCATGGTTTCTGTATCAGAAGGAACTGCAGATTCTTCAAAATATTACTATGAAGGTGGAGAATGCTCCAAGATTTCAGATTTCAATGACGCTTTAGTACCTCAGGATATTCAAGATAAAGTGCTTCAAGCAAAAGCAGATTTGGAAAACGGAACGATTACACTGTTTGAAGGAGAACTTTTAGACAATGAAGGTAACGTATTAGTGCCAGCAGGAGAAACCATGAGTGAAGATCAAATCAAAACGCAGGAATTCCTTGTAGACAATGTAATTGGTTCTTGGCAGTAAGATCTAATCCAATGAAAATTCGTCAGGATGTACTTCGCAGGACGGGAAACCTGAATTGCATGTATTTGCCGGTGCATCCAAGCAAGATTTCTTGGAGGAAAATAAATGAACAATAAAGTTGAACAAAGAAAAGAATATATCCGTGCAGGTAGAGGCATTTTACCTGCCCACACGGTAATCAGAAACGGAAAATTGGTCAATGTTATGTCTAGTGAAATTTACGAAGCGGATATTGCAATCTATAAAGATACGATTGTAGCGATCGGAGATGTAACTGATTATATAGGGCCAGACACGAAAACCATCGATGCCTCTGGACAATATTTGGTACCAGGACTAATCGACGGACATATTCATAGCGAATGCAGTAAATTAAGTATTACTAGCTTTGCAAAAGCAGTTGTTCCATGCGGCACAACCAGTATTGTATCAGGACTAGATGAATATATTTCTGTGTCTGGGTTAGAGGGACTGCAGGAAATTTTTGAAGAAGTAAAACAAAGTCCTCTGAAAGTTTTTTGGGGAGCGCCGTATCGCACGCCTTATACCTTTCCACAATCTACGGTGGCATTTAATTTTACAAAAGAAGTGCATGAGCAGGTACAAAAATGGCCAGAGTGTTATGGCGTTTGGGAGACTGTAAGAGAATATGTACAGGAAGAAGATGAGGATACCCTCGGAGCAATTGAAACTGCTTTTGAAAACAGACTCCCTGTATTTGGATGCGCTCCTATGGCGCGTGGAAAAGACTTAAATGGATATCTTTGCGGGGGCGTACGCCTTGATCATGAAAGTTATGACCATGAAGAAGTGGTAGAAAAAATGAGAAAAGGGATGCATATGGTGATTCGTGAGTCTTCCGTAACCCATTTCTTAGAAGAAAATATGAGAGCTGTTACTGAAGTAAATCCAGCGTTTGCCAGGAGAGTTAGCTTTTGCACTGATGATGTAACAGCATCCGATGTATTGGAAAAAGGCCACGTAGATAACTTGGTCAGGTTGGCTATCGCAGCAGGTGTAGACCCAATGACTGCGATTCAAATGGCCACAATTAACAGCGCAGAAGCATATCGAATCGATCACATGGTAGGATCGATTTCTCCAGGTAGACTGGCAGATATTTTATTCATTGATGATCCCTCGAATTTTCAAGTTCAGGCTGTCATCTCAAACGGTATTTTAGTAGCAGAGAATGGCAAACTGAATTATGACCTACAAGCACCAAAAAGAAGCCCACTCCTAAGTGGTCAGCTAAAATGCAAAAAGACAACAAAAGAAGATTTTGAATACCGAGTGGATATCAAAGAAGGAACAGTAAAAGTTCTTTCAATGAACGTAATTGGACCATTTGTAAGAAAGAGAAGAGATGTTACTGTGGCTGTGAAAGACTATGTGGTTCAGCCAGATATGCAACAGGATGTATTGATGGTTTCCGTATTAGAACGATTTGGTCGAAACGGAAACAAATCTCTTGCGTTTTGCTCGGGATGGAAACTAAAAAAGGGTGCTATGGCATCTTCGGCGGCACCAGATGACAACAATATTATTGTAATGGGAGCAAGTGCAGAGGATATGTCTCTTGCGGCAAATCATCTTATTGAAAATGGTGGCGGACAAGTTCTCGTTGCGGACGGAAAAATCATCGATTTTCTACCTCTTCCTGTGGGAGGCATTGCAAGTGATTTGGAGCCAGAAGAAATTGCAAAGAGGGAAACCTTGCTCAATCAAGCGGCAAAACAACTTGGTTGTGACCTTCCCGAGCCATTGATGTATATGTTTTTCCTTCCGATTACGGCGATTCCTGATTATGCGATTACAGATGTAGGTCCAGTGGATTGTATTGCACTTTCGACTTTTGATCCAATCTTAGAATTGAATCCAGAAGGAGTCTAATCATGGACAAGATACAACTAAAAAAACTAATTGACACAGCTGCTGGGAGAATCCCAGCAGAATTGGTTATCAAAAACTGCAATGTAGTGGACGTGTATAATGGAGGAATGATAAAGGGAGACATCGCAATTTGTGATGGACTCATAGCTGGAGTTGGTACATACGAAGGACAAAAGACGATAGAGGCAAACGGACTTTATGCAGCACCCGGATTTATTGACGGCCATGTCCATGTTGAGTCATCTTACGTCAGCCCTGAAGAGTTTGGTAGATTAATCCTTCCACACGGAACAACTACAATCATTGCAGATCCACATGAAATTACAAATGTATGTGGCATGGATGGACTATTTTATATGATTGAGGCCTCCAAAGGGATTGCAGTCGATATGAAATGGATGATGCCGTCTTGTGTTCCTGCCACACCATTTGAGCATGCAGGAGCAAACCTTGATGGTGCAACTATGAGAGAACCAATGAAGAGCAAGGAGATACATGGATTAGGTGAATTTATGGATTTCCCAGGCGTAATCGGTGCTCAAGATTATATTCTAGACAAATTGATGACAGCCATTGACCAACGCAAGATGATAGATGGACACAGTCCTGGAGTAACGGGCAATGCACTCAATGCGTATGCGGCAGGCAGAATCAGAACCGATCATGAATGTTCTACTATATCTGAGTTGAAAGACAGAATTGCCAGAGGGATGTATGTACTGCTTCGTCAAGGTTCAGCTTGTCACAACTTGAGAGATTTATTAAAAGGAGTGACAACGGATAATAGCAGAAGATGTGTACTTTGCTCTGATGATTGCCAGCCAAAGACCATCTTAAGCCTTGGACATTTAGATAACCATCTAAGAATCTGTGTAGAAGAGGGACTTTCTCCATATACTGCAATTCAAATGGCGACAATCAATGCAGCGGAGTGTTTTGGACTTGCAGACAGAGGCGCCATTGCGCCAGGGCTACGGGCAGATATTGTTTTGATGGATGATTTGAAAAAATTTCGAGTTAGAAAAGTTTTTGTACAGGGGGAAGAACTGGCAACGGATGGTAAGTACATGCTCCCTATTACGAGGCATGATATCAGTGCAACAAAGGGCAGATTTCATGTAAAAGATTTTTCAATAGATAAGCTTCGCTTGAAACTCAACAAAGACAGAGTAAACTTGATAGGAATATTACCTGGCGGTGTTGTGACAAAAAAAGAACTCGGCACTGTAAATCGAAATGAAGACGGCGAATTTGTTTATCAAGCGAATGAAGACGTTGTAAAAGTTGCAGTGGTGGAACGACATCAAAACACAGGAAATGTAGCAGTAGCACTTTTAAAGGGGTATGGAATTAAAAAAGGCGCAGTGGCTCTATCCATTGCTCACGATTCTCACAACATCATTGTAGTAGGCGTTAATGATGAGGATATGGCCTATGCAGTGGAAGCTCTCATTGCCCAAGGCGGTGGCATTGTCTTAGCCAAGGATGGAACCACACTAGAAGCTATGCCGTTGCCTATTGCAGGGCTTATGAGTGACCATAGCGGGGGATGGGTAGAAGAGAAACTGACAAATTTACACCAAGCAAGTCATGAGATATTAGGTATCAATCATAATGTTGAGCCAATTATGACGCTTTGTTTTATGTCTTTGGCAGTCATCCCTGAAATTAAACTAACAGACATGGGACTTTTTGATGTAACAAAGTTTGAGTTTATCACCGTAGAAGCATAGTCGATTTTTGATTTATGAAAAATCCAAGGATAAATGAAGACATGAATAATTATATGAAGACAGCAGCGTTCTTATACTCTGCTGTCTTATGCTTTACGGAGGGCTTGTTTTCCTTTCCTTCTAGCGAAATCGTATTTACATTAATAGAAGGATTGGATATACTGAAATCAAATAAAATGATATGGGGAGAGATATTTTGAGACTGGAAAAAAGAATTGCCATCCTTTCAGCAGCAGCAATTATAAGTATGATTCTTATCATTTTTATCGTTGCGGGTATTGCAACGACAATATATGTTGATCGTGAGGAATCCGGAATAATGCAAAATAAATATCATGGCATTATGACAATTCTGGAAGGAAGAAATCACAATCTCGCTCAAACAGGTCTGGATTGGGCTCAGTGGGATGACACGTATCAATTTATACATGATAAAAATCAAGGCTATATTGAAGATAATTTGGGCATAGCGACCATGGAAAACCTTGGTTTATCTTGTCTTGCGCTTTCTGATGCGGAAGGAAAGATCCTCTATCAGGATGCAAACCTTTCTGGATTGACCGAAAATCTCATTACACAATGGATTCAAGGGAAAAAAGAGACGCAGCCAATTGGAAAATCGTATTTTGGTGTCGGATATGTTGATGAAAGCCTGATTCTGCTATCGGCTACCCCAATTACTGATTCAAGTGGAAAGAAAAAAGCAAACGGGTATGTGATCCTAGCAGAGCAAGTGGATGCGATAACCCATGAAAATATTGAAGAAATTCTTGGTTGCAAGATGTCAATTACAGAAGCAGCCAGTGATAACATATATGCTGACAAAAAACATCTAGGAGATTTGGCTTATCTTGATCTTTCTAAAGATTTCGAGATGATTCACAGTACATTGCAAATAGAAAATGAATTAGGGGCAAATCCTATCGCCATCAAGATGGAGGTTCAAAGGAAATTTTACCATAACATGGCAAAAGTATTTGGGTTGATTGGAGCAGTATGTAGTGCTAGCTTTGTTCTTTTAGCATTGCTGTTTCTCAGACGATTTAATGAGTTGGTGGTGGCTAGAATTAAGCGTTTGAGTGGGTTTTTAAATCAGGCAACGTTAGAACAAAATACAACAAAAAAATGTATGCTAGAAGGAAAAAGACAAGGAGATGAGATTGATAACCTTTGTGATAATTTGAATCAGCTCCTTGAAAGACTCCGTGAAAGCTATGCAGAAATCGTAAAAAAGAATGAACATACCATGCAACAGTTGTTGCTTCAAAAATTAATTGTGTTTATTTCTTCTGGATTTGTGAAAGTCTCAAAAGAAAATATGGAAGAAACGATCATCGGAACCTTGAGCCAGCTAGCTGGTTATTTTTCCTTAGACAGAGCGTATCTTTGCATTTTTGATCCGTCAGGAAAGAAAGTAATCAGATCCTTTGAATGGAAAAGAGAAGGGTTGTCTTTAATTTCAGGGAATTTTATTGATGGAACCTATGATTTTCCAGACATATGGAAGGAACACATCTCATCAGAAGGATATATCAAATTCTGTGAATCCAATGACTTTTTTAGAGACAATTGCAATAAAAATCCGAAGGAAAGAGAATCTTCGCTTAGCATCTCTTTGAGAAATAAAAATCGCATCACAGGATTTTTGGGAATGGATAGTCGATATAAACAAAGAACTTGGTCGGAGGATGAAATTACATTTCTTCAGATTATTGCTAATATTTTTAGTGATGCTTTATCAAAATCGAAGGCGGAAGAAGAAGTTTCGTTTATGGCTTACTATGATCAAGTCACAAAGTTGCCAAACCGTACATTGTTCTGTGAACGGGCAATCAATGCCATGGAACAAGCAGACAAAAAACAAACATTTATCGGTTTTGTTTTTTTAGATTTGGACTATTTTAAAAATATCAATGACACTATGGGTCATGAGACAGGAGATCAGATTCTCATGCAGGTTGCAGACTTGCTAGAAGGAGTTTTGCCTAAGACAGATACCGTATCACGATTTGGTGGAGATGAATTTTTGATGCTAATCAAAGACATGCATCAGCCGGAAGACATCTCAGAAGTGATGGATAAAATATTTGAGGCTTTTGATAGTCCAATCATTTTAAATGGACAAGAATACTATTTAACTGCAAGTGCAGGCGTTTCTATTTACCCGTTAGACGGAGAAGATTACGAAACGTTGTTAAATCATGCAGATATTGCAATGTACAAAGCGAAATCCATGGGAAAAAATCAGTATGCTTATTGCACACCAAACATGAAAAATGAGATCACATATAAGATGAAATTAGCGAATGGATTGTATCGTGCCCTTGAAAAAGGAGAATTATATTTGCACTATCAACCGCAGGTATCTATGGAAACCAAAGAAATCATTGGGGCGGAAGCCTTGATTCGATGGAATCATCCTGAAAATGGTACAATCCCTCCGGCTATATTTATCCCAATTGCAGAGCAAACTGGTCTTATCAACTCAATTGGAGAATGGGTTTTGCGTACCGCTTGCCTTCAGAACAAAGAATGGCAGGACATGGGATTGACTAAAATTAGAATTGCAGTCAATATTTCCGTTCATCAACTTCGAAACCCACATTTTGTGAAAACATTAGAACGCATTCTAGAAGAGACGGGATTACCATCAGAATATTTAGAACTTGAAATTACAGAGAGTATGGCCTGTAATGAAACAAACTATATCATAGAGATATTAAATGCAATCAAGGAGTTGGGCGTATCCATTTCTATTGATGACTTTGGGACAGAGTATTCCTCACTGAGCAGACTAAAATCCCTGCCAATTGATCGTATTAAAATGGATATGCAATTTGTGAGGGGTATTGAAGGATCAGACAAGGATAAAGCCATCACAAAGGTTATTATCAATTTAGCACAAACGCTGGGAATTAAACTGATTGCGGAAGGTGTGGAAACAGAAACCCAATTGTCCTTTTTAAGCCAACGTATGTGTGATGAAGTCCAAGGATTTTACTATTTTAAGCCAATGTCCGCAGAACAGATAGAACAGCTTTTGCGGGACGGCATGGATGAAATAGAAGAAAATAAAGAAATCTAAGAGTAAGAGGAATATTCCATGAACCAGTCAGAAGAGAAGATAAAAAAATTAGAAGAAGAAAATCTTAGCTTAAGGATGCAATTAGAAGAACTTCAAGAAGAAGCAAGAGAGTTTGAAAAGGAAAAAACCACCGCTTTTATCATTGGGGACGCCGTTTCCGACGGAATTTGTGTTGTAGATAAAAACGGAATCGTAACAGACATCAATCGAGGATATACGGAGATTACAGGTATTACGGAAGAAGAAATTGTAGGAAGACCGATTCAAGAGATGATTGATAATAAGTTCTTTTCTTGTGCAGTTTCTTTAGAGGTGCTCAAAACAAAGAAAAAACAGTCTGCCATGTCTACAATTTATCATAATGACAGAAAAGTGCTTTTAGTCGGTGCTCCCTTTCTGGATGAAAATAATGAAATCATCAAAGTCATTACTGTCATGAGAAATTTTACAGAATTGATGAGACTCAAAGAGGATTTAGAAGCTGCAGAGATGACGAAAAGACAATACCAAGAAGAATTGCTATCCTTAAAGAAAAATCGTGCAGACAATGGATTTTTGGGAAGAGATCCTTCTATTGTCAGGGTGAAAGAACTCATTGAATATGTTGCACCTACTGATGCAACAGTGCTTATAACAGGAGAAACTGGCGCAGGGAAAGAGGTAGTAGCAAGAGAGATTTACCGTAAAAGCAATCGTAGCAGAGGGGAATATGTCAAGATCAATTGCTCTGCTATCCCTGAAAACTTGCTGGAATCTGAGTTGTTTGGTTATGTCAAAGGTGCATTTACGGGAGCGGATAAAAAAGACAAAAAAGGTCTTTTTGAGATTGCAAATAACGGGACGATATTGCTAGATGAAATTAGTGAAATGCCATTAAAGCTTCAAACAAAAATACTACGAGTATTGCAAGAACGAGAGCTAACAAGGGTGGGAGGGACTGAAAGCATCAGAATCAATACGAGAGTGATAGCGTCAACCAACAAAGGGTTAGAGGATATGGTGAAACAAGGTCATTTTCGAGCGGACCTATATTATAGACTCAATGTATTTCCAATCAAACTCCCTTCCCTAAGAGAGCGAAGAGGGGATATTTCTGATATTGCAAATGCATTTTTAATGAAATTCAATCATACGTATGATAAAAACAAGTCTTTTTCTGAAGGCGCAATGAGAGCCTTGATCGCGTATCAATGGCCAGGAAATGTTCGTGAACTAGAAAATATCGTAGAGCGTATGGTTATCATCTCCTCTAACCATATCTTGGAGCAAGAAGATGTAGAAAAAATTATCTACATGGGTGAAAAAAAGCCGGCTACGCCAATTGGTTTAGATGGACCTGGGTTGAAAGAAGCTGTGCAGGAATATGAACGTAGCATACTGAAAAAAGTGTTGGACGAGTGTGGAAATACATATAAAGCGGCTGAAGTCTTAAAAACAACACAGCCCACCATTGTCAGGAAGGCTCAAGCCCTTGGTATACCAATAAAACGAAGAGGGTAGACAGAAACAGTTCCCTTAAGGGGAGCCTTGCAATACAAAAACGTATTAAACAATACAAAAATGTATTAAGCGCGTTATTTGGCGGTTTATATGGTGTTTTTGATGCAACGCCAGAAGATGTTGATACAAAAATGTATTAATATAGATAATAATTTAACAATTTTAACTCGCAAAACCATGTGATATCCAGGTGGATACATAAAATATTAACTTTTTTTCGACCACAAACCATTGAAATATAAGGGTTTGTGGTTTTTTGTTTTTGATTTTTGAAAAGATCAAAGTGACTTTTGGCATGGTCGTTGCGTTGTATATAAAGCAAATCACTTGGAGGTGTAGAAAATGAAAAAAGTTGAATTAAAGGATGTTGCCGCGTACAATGCCCCGTTACATTTTGATATGAAAGCAATGAAGCTTCATGGAACAGATGTAACTGGAACAACGAAATTCTGGATGGGTATGTCATATTTTCTTCCTGGAGGAGGAGCTGAATGGGCTTATGAAGAAAACTCTCCGACAGAAAAAGTATACTTTGTCATGGATGGAGAAATCACGGTAGAGTCTAAAACAGAAACGTTTGTATTGAAAAAGGGAGATTCCATTTTTATCGAACCAAACGAAGGCAGATCAATGATCAACAACACAAACCAGGTAGCGACAGTATTAGTAGTTATCAGCTACAACTAATTAGATAAAGAGAGGGAAGAAACATGCCAGATCAAAAATTCGTAAACAATCTGTTTGACGTAAAGGGGAAGGTTGCACTTCTCACTGGTGCGACAGGTGCTCTTGGAAAAGCCGTTGCAACGGGATATGGACTAGCCGGAATGAAAGTTTTCGTAACAGGCAGGAGCGATGATAAATGCAAAGCCTTATGTGAAGAGTTAGCTGCACAAGGCATCGAATGCGGATATTCCACTGGAGATCCTGCAATTGAAGCTGATGTAATCAAAATTGTAGGTGATGCAGTAGCAAAATTTGGTGAAATCAATGTGCTTGTTACTGCCGCAGGATATAACCATGCACAACCGATTATCGAACAAGATTTAGCTGAATGGAAAAAAATCATGGATTCTGATGTTCAGGCCACTTGGCTGTTTTGCAAATATACTGGTGAACAGATGATTAAGCAGGAAAAGGGCGGAAAAGTCATACTTGTATCTTCGGCTCGTTCCAAAATGGGCATGGCAGGATACACAGGATATTGTACTGCAAAAGCAGGCATTGACCTGATGGCTCAGTCCCTCGCATGTGAATGGACTGGAAAACATAACATTAACGTAAACACCATTAACCCGACAGTATTCCGTTCAGACTTAACAGAATGGATGTTTGACCCGGAAAGCGCAGTCTATAAAAACTTCTTACGAAGACTTCCAGTGGGAAGACTAGGAGAACCAGAAGACTTTGTAGGACCATGCATTTTCCTTGCATCAGGCGCAAGCGATTTCATGACTGGCGCAAATATTGCGGTTGATGGCGGTTACTGGGCAAACTAATTGGAGGAAAAAATGAACATACAAAACGTAACCGTATTGGGCTCAGGGTTGATGGGAAACGGACTTGCTATTGTATTTGCAAGAGATGTGGATACCCACGTAATCCTGAGGTCTCGTAGCATGAAAAACGACCCGCTTGCGGGAATCAGGACAAACCTGGATATGTTGATAGAACGCGGTGCCATGACAGAGGAAGAGGCAGGAGGCGTACTGAGCAGAATCAAGTTTACAACGGATTTAGAAGAAGCTTTAAAAGAAGCAGACTTTGTCATTGAATGTGTACTAGAAGAGATGGAGCTAAAGCAGAATCTCTTTGCGGAAATAGAACCGCTCTGTAAAGACACTTGCATCTTAGCAACTAACACGTCTGTGATGAGTGTTTCGGAAATCGCAAGCAAAGTGAAAAATAAAAGCAGATTGGTGGGAGCACATTTCTGGAACCCCCCTTACCTGATTCCGCTGGTTGAAGTTGTAAAGGGCAAAGAAACCAGCGATGAAACCTTGGATACCACCTATGATTACTTAAAGAAAATTGGTAAAAAACCGGTTAAGTGTATGAAGGATGTTCCTGGATTTATCGCAAACAGATTGCAACATGCCATTTGGAGAGAAGCTCTCTCGATTGTTGAGAATGGCATTGCAGATGCACCTACAGTAGACGAGGCTTTAAGATACGGACCAGGACTTAGATGGCCAATCCTTGGAATCCTTGAAAATGCAGATATGATAGGGCTTGACCTTTCCTTAAACATTCAAAGATACATTGTAAAACACCTAGAAGATTCCCACGAACCTTCAAAATTACTTCAAGATTTAGTTGCAAAAGGTGATCTTGGATTTAAAACAGGAAAAGGATATCAATCATGGACTAAGGAGCAAATTGATGCATCCAACAAGCGATTGAGAGAATACTTAATCGATGTTACGAAAGATTTGAAATAAAAAAGAAGGATAAATTAAGAAGATAAAGAGGAGAAAAAACCATGGGAAAGAAAATAATGATCGATTTAACACATCCGTTTAGCGCAGATATTCCAAGATGGCCATACTTTGCAAAGCCTGTCATTGATTCTATGCATACTTTAGCAAAGGGAGGGGTATTGACTCAGAGAATTGATTGTGTACAGCACACAGGCACACACTGCGATGCACCAAGACACGTTATGGAAAAAGAATTTGATGGCAGAAGAGCAAGATATACGCACGAAATGCCAGTGGATGCATATACAGGCGATGCAGTTTGTTTGGAAATCGAAATTGAACCTTGGGGATTGATAACAGATGTACATCTTGAAGACGCTTGCAAACGTGCTAACATCAAACCAGAAGAATTAGAAGGTATGATTGTTTGTTTGAATACAGGTATGCACAGAAAATTTGATGACTCAAAAGAATATTACCACTATTCTTGTGGAACTGGTGTAGAAGCAGGAAAATGGTTCGTAAAAAACAAAGTAAAATGTGTTGCGATGGATATGCAAGCCCTTGACCACCCACTTCACACAGCAATGGGTAACAACGGTGGAACAAGAATGAACTTAATTGGTTCTTCTGGCAGACCAATCACTACAGAATTCAAAGAAAAATTTGGTGAAGAAGCATACGCTGAATTTGATAAAGAAGAATACATTAGAATTCATGGTATGGATAAGTACAATGAAAAATTCGGGGATTTAGAAGCAATCGGTGAATGGGGAACATGGGAACCTTGCCATAAACAGCTTTTAGGACATGGGATCGTTGGCGTTGAAAACTTAGGTGGCGATCTTGACAAAGTAGCTGGCAAGCGTTTCAGATTCTTCTGTTTCCCAATCAGATGGTACCTTGGAGATGGTTCTATGGTGCGTTGCGTTGCAGAAATTGATGAAGATGATATCAATGATGTTCCAGACAGAACCTATACATACGGATCCATCTAAAAATAGCAAAGTGCTCAATCAGAGGGAGCGGCAATCTAGGATAAACCTTCAGGAATAAACCGCTTCCTCACATAATAAAATGAGGTTAAATAAATGGATAAATCATTAAAAAACAAAAGAATAATAACAGTTGCAACAACTGGAGCATGGCCAACAAAAGAAAATACACCAAATGTGCCGATTGAACCAGAAGAAATTGCAGCAGAAGTATATAACTGCTGGAAAGCAGGCGCAGCAATTTGTCATATTCACTGCCGTGATGACGAAGGTCGTGCTGCCATGGAATTTCATAAGTTCCAAAAAACAGTAGAATTAATTCGGGCCCATGAAGACTGTGACATCATCATCAATTTGACAACTTCAGGCGGTGTTGGACTGAAAGAAGAAGATCGAATTAACCCATTCTATAACTTGAAACCAGAAATGGCTACATTTGATTGTGGAACCATGAACTGGCTCCATACAACCGTATTTGAGAATAGCCCAAAATTCCTAGAAAAAATAGGAACCTTGATGCAGGAAGTCAATGTGAAGCCAGAAATCGAAGCCTTTGATCCAGGTATGATTTACAATGCTGGATATTATCTGAAAAAAGGTATTCTAAAGGCTCCAGTACATTTTCAATTTTGTATGGGTTGTGCAGGTGGAATTGCAGCCACTACGAAAAACCTTGTATTTATGAAAGATACTATGGAAGAAGTAGCGCCTGGTTCTACATGGAGTGCCTTTGGTGTTGGACATGGTGCCATGGAAATCATGTATGCAGCGATTGCCATGGGTGGAAATATTCGAGTGGGCATGGAAGACAACGTTCTTTACAAAAAAGGTGTGCTTGCAGACAGTAATGTACAGTTTGTAGAAAGAGCGAAGAGAGTCATTGAAGAATTTACCTGTGAAGTTGCAACACCAGCAGAAGCAAGAGAGATTCTTGGATTGGCACAAAAAGCGTAATTCCAGAGAAAAGGAGACAGGCCGATGACTTGGGGAGCATTATATTTTTATTACAAATGTTCCAAGTGTGGGAAACTCTATAAATATGCAACCGACTTGATTCCTGAGTATGGAGAAGAATTTGGACTGTGTCCTGATTGCCATATGCAAGGTGAATTCATCACAGAAGGCGCACGAATCCCAGAAGATTTACAATATGAAGAAGTGGATTAAACGCCACAGAGCAAGGCACATAATCGAAAATCAAGAAAAAATGTTGCATTAAGGGAAGGGTAACAATGAAATCGAAACAGTTAACCGCCGAGGAGGCGATTGCAAACATACAGGATGGTGCAACCATCATGGTTGGCGGATTTATGGCTTGTGGCACACCAGAAATCCTAATTGATGCATTGGTAGAAAAAAACGTAAAAAACTTGACAATCATTTGCAACGATGCAGGCGTGCCTGGAAGAGGCGTTGGAAAACTTGTGACCAACGGACAGATAAAAACACTGATTGCCTCCCATGTAGGGCTCAATCCAGAAGTAGCACAGAGAATGAACACTGAGATAGAAGAAGATAAACTAGAATGCATCTTAGTACCGCAAGGAACACTGGCAGAACGAATCAGGGCTGGCGGAGCTGGACTTGGTGGATTTCTCACCCCAACAGGAGTAGGAACCATTGTGTCAGAAGGCAAGCAAATCATCCAAGTAGATGGAAGAGACTACCTTCTGGAAAAACCATTGAAAGCTGACTTCGCGTTGATTCGAGGTTCTGTGACAGACGAATTTGGCAACACCACATATAATGGGACAACAAGAACCTTCAATCCAATGATGGCAACCGCAGCAGAATACGTCATCGTAGGAACCTGCGAGATCGTAAAAACAGGAGAACTAGATCCAAACAATGTGATGACATCAGGAATCTTTGTGGATGCAATCGTAGGAGGTGAAAAACCGTGGCAGATATAAAAGAAATCATCGCGGCAAGAGTAGCCAAGGAGCTAAATGATGGAGATGTGGTCAATCTAGGAATTGGACTACCTACCATGGTGGCCAACTTCTTGCCAGAAGGAGTAGAAATCGTACTCCAATCAGAAAATGGTATCATGGGAATGGGACCAGCAGCAGAAAAGGGCAAAGAAGATGTGGATATCGTCAATGCAGGCGCCCAGTATGTAACCGTAGGAGAAGGAGCCATGTTTTTTGACAGTGCCACCTCCTTTGGCATCATCAGAGGCGGACATGTGGATGCAACCATCTTAGGTGCATTAGAAGTAGACCAACACGGTAACCTTGCAAACTGGATTGTACCAGGAAAAATGGTGCCAGGAATGGGCGGTGCCATGGACCTTGTGGTAGGAGCTAAAAAAGTAATCATCGCCATGCAGCACACCCAAAAGGGAGCTCATAAAATTCTAAAAGAGTGCAGACTTCCCTATACGGCAGTGGGTGTAGTAGATATGATTATCACTGAAATGGGCGTGATGGAAATTACAAAAGAGGGAATCCTTTTAAAAGAAATCAATGAAGGATATACCATTGAAAGTAGTAATTGTAAGTGCAGCGCGAACTCCAATCGGAAGCTTTGGAGGAGCACTCAAAGATCAGGCTGCAGTCACTTTGGGAGCGGTAGCTGTCAAAGAAGCGATCAAAAGAGCAGGAATCGATCCAGCAATCATTGACGAAGTAATTTTGGGTAACGTATTACAAGGCGGTCTTGGACAGAATGTAGCAAGACAGATTGCAATGGCAGCAGGAGTACCAAAAGAGGTACCAGGATTAACCATCAACAAAGTATGCGGAAGTGGACTTCGTTCTGTAGGAATGGCAGCACAGGCAATCAAAGCAGGAGATGCAGAATGTATCCTTGCAGGAGGATCTGAAAGCATGAGCCAATCCGGTTACATCATGCCTGCGGCAAGATGGGGCGCAAGAATGGGCGACACAAAGATGATTGACATCATGGTAAATGACGGATTAACAGATGCATACAACCATTACCACATGGGTATTACAGCAGAAAATATTGTAGACCAGTGGGGACTCACAAGAGAAGAATTAGACCAGTTTGCAGTTGCATCCCAGAACAAAGCAGAAGCAGCAGTAACATCTGGCAGATTCAAGGATGAAATCGCACCAGTAGAAATTCCGCAAAGAAAGGGAGACCCAAAAGTATTTGATACAGATGAATTCCCTAAATTCGGAACCACAATGGAAAGCGTAGGCAAGCTTAAGCCAGCATTCAAAAAAGATGGAGCAGTAACAGCAGCAAACGCATCCGGAATCAATGACGGAGCAGCAGCATTCATCGTCATGTCAAAAGAAAAGGCAGATGAACTAGGACTAAACTATTTATGTAAAATCAAGTCCTATGCATCCGCAGGTGTAGACCCATCCATTATGGGGATTGGACCAGTACCAGCATCAAGAAGTGCATTGGAAAAGGCTGGATTAACCATTGCAGACATGGATTTGATTGAAGCAAATGAAGCATTTGCAGCACAGTCTGTAGCAGTAGGAAAAGACTTAGGTTTTGACCTTGCAAAATTAAACGTAAACGGTGGAGCAATTGCGCTAGGACATCCAATCGGAGCTTCTGGCGGAAGAATCTTAGTAACACTGATTTACGAGATGATGAAGAGAGACTCTAAGTACGGTCTTGCAACCCTTTGCATCGGCGGTGGTATGGGAACCACTCTCATCGTAGAAAGATAACAATATTACACCAAATCAGACAAAAATAGGATAATTTATAACGAGATGAAAAGCATGCCTGCGGGCATGCTTTTTTTCTATTGATTTAATTTCAACACGTATCCTAGTAGATAATGACAATAAAACATATTTTTTCGTATATGGTGAATGCATTCGAAATGTTGTGGTATAAATACAAACGAAAAATCCATCCAAAGGCTTTCGGGTTTTGCATAAAAGCAGTTTGATTTTTTGGGCAGTGGTTCAGAATAAGGGGGAATATACATGCTCGCACGAATGAAAATCAAGAAGAGATTAATTGTTAGCTTTATCATTATCGGACTATTTTCCGTTGTGGTTGGAGCATTTGGCTTGATTTATATGGCAAAAACAAACGAAAACACAAAGGAAGTATACAATAATGGTTTGGTTCCTACCATCTATCTTTGTCACGTACAGAAGAATATGCTGCTCATCAATGGAAACTATAATTTGTTGATTTATGATCGGAATCCTGCTAAAGCGCAAACACGGATTGACCAGATTACCGCATGGACCGATGAGGACAAAGAAATATTGACTCATTATGAAGAGCTTCTTTTAAATGATGAAGAGCGTGTGCTTTATGATAATCTGCAAGCATCGCTAGCAGATTATCGTGGGATTCGCGACGGATTGAACCAATACTTACTGGAGAGCAATTGGACAGAAGCAGATAAACTGGTGGAGCCTTTTGATGCGGCAAGAGCATCGGTTCAGGAAAGCATTGATGCATTGATACAAGCCAACAACCAAAATGGGGAAGCCATCATAAAAAACTCTAATGACGATTACCAAATGGCAAGCATTATTATCTTTGCAGTAGGCATCATTTCTTTGATACTCGCTTATATTCTTGGACTAATCATCGCAAGATCAATTGGCAAACCACTCAGTGAATTGGTAGAGGTTGCAGATAAAATGGCGCTGGGGGATGTTGATATCTCTATTGATACCACTTTAGAAGACGAAGTGGGTGAAGTGATGAAAGCTGTTCAAAAAATGGCTGACAACATCAAAGAACAAGCTGAAGCAGTTGAGAAGATTTCAAAAGGACAACTGGATGTGGTGGTTACGCCAAGATCGGATAAAGATATTCTAGGGAAAAGCATGGTTGCAGTAGTGGATACGCTCAATCGTCTTGTTGAAGAAGCAGAACGGTTGACAGAAGCTGCTACAGCAGGAAATCTTAGGACAAGAGGCAATGTAAACAAATTCCAAGGAGGATATCATGATATTATCTTTGGTTTTAATAAAACACTGGATGCAATTGTAACACCACTTGATGTGGCATTAAACTATATACACAAAATGGCCAATGGAGAAGATTTAGAAATACTAGAAAATGATTTCCAAGGAGAGTATGCGGAGCTGATTGGCAATTTGATATTGGTGAGAGACTCTCTTTACACGATGCTGGAAGAGTCTGCAAAACTGGCAGAAACTACAGTCAATGGAGATTTATCCTATCGAGCAAATCTGGGCAAGCTGAAGGGTGGTTATGCAAGTATCGTGGGAGGATTCAACGAATCGCTGGATGCAGTAATCAAACCATTGATGTTATCAGCGGGATACTTAGAAAAGATTGGAAAGGGACAAATCCCAGAAAAGATAAAGGATGTATATAAGGGTGATTTTGAAGAGATTAAAAACAGCATCAATTCTTGTATTGATGGACTAGGTGCACTGAAAGAAGGCAACGATGTTCTTGGAAAAATGGCGGAAAATGATTTTAGCCTATTAGTAAAAGGAAACTATTTAGGCATTTTCCAAGAGATTGCAAAATCAATCAATCATGTCAACGAAAGCATTAGCGCAGTAATCGATGTGCTGAGCCATGTAGCCGATGGAAACTTAAGCGATCTTAAGAGCTTGAAGTCGGTAGGTCAGAAGAGTGCAGAAGACAGGCTAACCCCTTCTAGCATTACGATGATTGAAACGATACAAAATTTAATCGATGAGACGGAACAACTTTCTAGAGAAGCGGTAGAGGGGAAATTATCCACTAGAGGAGATGTGGAAAAATTCAAAGGAGAATATGCGAAAGTAATCGGAGGCATCAATCATACATTAGATGCAATCATTGCTCCGATAGATGAAGCCTCCGCAGTTTTGCAGGAAATGGCAAAAGGCAATCTACAGGTTGAGATGGAAGGGAACTATCGTGGCGGACATGCTACAATTAAAAAAGCATTGAATGAGACGATTCTCAATATGAGAACCTATATCAATGATATTTCATCTATTTTACAAGAAATCAGTGATGGAAACTTGAATCTTTCTGTAACGGCAGATTATAAAGGTGATTTCGTGGCTATTAAAAATTCCATGAACAATATTCTCCAATCTCTCAACCAGGTATTAGGAGATATGAGTGGAGCGGCTGAGCAGGTTGCATCGGGATCCAGACAGGTTTCAGAAGGTAGTCAAACACTATCCCAAGGCTCCACCCAGCAAGCAAGTGCAATTGAAGAATTGACAGCTTCCATTGCAGATATTGCATCGCAAACAAAGCAAAATGCTATGAATGCAAATCAAGCAAGTGAGCTTGCGATATCAGCAAGACAAAACGCCGAAAAAGGAAATGATCAGATGCAAGAGATGCTACACTCTATGGTGGAAATCAACGATTCTTCCGCCAATATTTCTCGTATCATCAAGGTAATCGACGATATTGCGTTCCAGACCAATATCCTAGCTTTGAATGCTGCGGTTGAAGCGGCAAGAGCAGGGCAACATGGGAAAGGGTTTGCAGTGGTTGCAGAAGAAGTGAGGAATTTAGCTGCGCGAAGTGCAGCGGCTGCACGAGAAACGACGGAATTGATTGAAGGCTCAATCAATAAAGTGCAAGAAGGAACGAAAATTGCAAACAATACAGCTTCCGCATTAGTAGAAATTGTAGATGGAATAGAGAAGTCAGCAAATCTCGTAGTAGATATTGCAGAATCGTCTAATGAACAGGCATCTGGAATTGCACAGGTTAATAAAGGAATCGAACAGGTTTCGCAGGTCGTTCAAAACAATTCGGCAACAGCGGAAGAAAGTGCTGCAGCAAGTGAAGAATTGTCAGGACAAGCAGAAATGCTAAAAGAGATGGTTGGCAGATTTAAATTATCAAAAGGAGTTTTAGCGTTGCCAGGTCTGGACGTGACGAACAGCTCCGCTTTGGTTCAAAATAATAGAACGTATTCTCATCAGGAACCAAGGATTATGTTAGATGATGAAGGAACGGATAAGTACTAGGTGCTTACTCGATAAACTCACAATCAAAAAGCAGGAAGGGGATGCCCTTTCTGCTTTTTGTCACGGTCTATATAAGATTGCGTTATCATCATCATTCTATAATCGTCGAAATATGAATCTGATTATGGCTATCTATCCAGAGCTTTTGGAGAAACACTGTACTGATGCTTCAAACTGGACAAAACTACATTTGTTTGAGTTCTTTTTATCCCAGGTATTGCTTTGATTCGGTTCATCAAAGCCTCAAGGGTGGCTGTATTTTTTGTTGTGATTCGGAGGATATAATCATATTCTCCCGTTACGTAGTGGCATTCAAGAATCTCATCCTCTTTCCCCACCATGTCAAAAAACTCTTCCGTATCTCTTGGATTTTCAAGACTAAGATTCATAAGAACCGTAAGCTCCTGTCCCAGCGCTTTTGAGTCCAAGATGACGGTATACTTTTCAATGATATTGGAAGCTTCCAATTTTTTTAATCTTTCGCTTACTGCTGAAAGAGAAAGGTTGACCTGTTTGCTTAAATCAGAGATGGATACTCTTGAATTATCCTGTAAGACCTCTAAAATTTTAGAATCGATTGAGTCCATTTCATCACCACCTTTTTTACCCCTATATTCTAGCAATTTTCTGTGAGAATATCAACAGATTTTTCGCTTGTTATTTGCACATCCCAATTTTCGATGATATAATGATTCCATTGATAAAAAAGGTTTTAATGCAAGGGGAAGTCTTTCTTTTTTTATGCGTTAAGACCATTAAAATATGAGGAGGAACTACCATGGCTGATATGGAAAAACCGCAAAATGTGGCGGAGCAAGCAGCAACAAATTTTATTCATAACATAATAGATAAGGATTTGGAAAACCAAACGTATGGAGGGCGCGTATACACAAGATTCCCACCAGAGCCAAATGGGTACTTGCATATTGGTCATGCAAAGTCAATTTGTTTGAATTTCACTACGGCAGAGAAGTATGGCGGCAAGTGTAACTTGCGTTTTGACGATACAAATCCAGTAAAAGAAGACACCGAATATGTGGATTCCATTGAAGCTGACGTGAGATGGCTCGGATTTCAGTGGGACAAGCTGTTATTTGCATCTGATTATTTCGGTAAAATGTATGATTGTGCGGTATTGCTGATTCAAAAAGGAAAAGCTTATGTGTGTGATCTTTCTGCGGAAGAAATCAAACAACATAGAGGTACTTTGACAGAACCAGGAAAAGAGAGCCCGCATCGTAACCGAACGGTAGAAGAAAACTTAACGCTTTTTGAAAACATGAAAAACGGAGCTTATCCAGATGGAGAAAAGGTACTCCGAGCAAAAATTGATATGACATCTCCAAATATGAATATGAGAGATCCTGTTATTTATAGAATTGCGCATACAGAACACCATAAAACAAAAGACCAATGGTGTGTTTATCCGATGTATGACTATGCCCATCCAATCGAGGACGCCATGGAAGGAATTACCCATTCCATATGTACCCTTGAGTTTGAAGATCATAGACCTTTGTATGATTGGGTTTTGCGTGAATTAGAATGGGTAGAACCACCACAGCAAATTGAGTTTGCAAGACTGAACTTGACAAATACAGTTATGAGTAAGAGATATTTAAAAGCACTTGTTGACGAACAGAATGTCACTGGTTGGGATGATCCTAGAATGCCAACCATTGCAGGATTAAGAAGGCGTGGCTACACCCCTGAAGCGATTCGTGATTTTTGTGATCGAATTGGTGTTTCAAAAGCAAACAGCATGGTAGACATTGCACTTCTGGAGCATTGTATTCGGGAAGACTTAAAGGAAAAGGTTGAAACCAGAATGGTTGTTCTTGATCCTCTTAAGGTTGTTATTACAAACTATCCCGAAGACCAGACCGAGACGGTTGAGATTGAGAACAATAAAGAAGTAGAAGAAAAAGGAACTCGAAAAGTGTCGTTTTCCAGAGAACTTTATGTAGAGCGAGATGACTTTATGGAGGTTCCGGTAAAAAAATATTTTCGTTTATTCCCCGGCAATGAAGTGCGATTCAAAGGGGCATACTTTATTACGTGCCAAGAGGTTATCAAAGATGAGGACGGAAATGTAACCGAACTTCGATGCACCTATGATCCAGAAACAAGAAGTGGAAGCGGATTTGATGGACGAAAGGTAAAAGGAACAATTCACTGGGTTGATGCAAAAACGGCTAAGCCGATTACCATCAGATCTTACAGTCACCTGATGGTTGAAAATGAAGAAGGAGAAAACATACTAAACCCGGACTCTATGAGAGAATTCGAAGCGTATGGGGAAGCCACTCTTGCTGAGATCAAGGCGGGAGAACGATGTCAATTTTTCCGCCATGGATATTATATTGCAGATGAAAAATTGACGACGGGTGATGAAAAAGTTTTCAATCAAATCGTTGATTTAAAAAGCTCTTGGAAAAAATAAACTGCTCAGGTGCATCTACGTCAGAGAGCAGACTAAGAGATAGGAGGAAAAATGGATTATTATAAAGAGTCACTGAAAATGCATGAAGAAAATAAAGGGAAAATTGCAATCGTCAGCAAAGTGCCAGTGAAGACAAAAGATGATTTGAGCACTGCATATACCCCAGGGGTAGCAGAACCTTGCCGCGAGATTCATAAAGACCCAGAGGCAGTGTATCGATATACGTCAAAAGGCAATACCGTAGCTGTAATCAGCGATGGGTCAGCTGTTTTGGGCCTTGGAAATATTGGAGGAAAAGCTGCGATTCCTGTTATGGAAGGAAAGGCGCTTTTGTTTAAAGAATTTGCAGATGTAGATGCAATTCCGATTTGTTTGGAGACCCAAGACACAGATGAGATTATTCAGATTGCAAAAAACATTTCACCAACTTTTGGAGGAATCAATTTAGAAGATATTTCTGCACCTCGTTGTTTTGAAATTGAAAGAAGGCTTCAAGAACTCGTTGATATACCGGTGTTTCATGACGATCAACATGGTACTGCTATCGTTGTTTCAGCAGCTATGATCAACGCATTGAAATTAGTGGATAAAACAATCGATACGGTAAAGATTACCGTCAATGGTGCAGGCTCGGCAGGCACTGCCATTGTAAAAATGCTATTGGCACTTGGCGTGAAGGATATCATCGTGTGTGATAGAGAAGGCATTATTTCAAAATCCTCAGGGATTTTAAATGACAATATGAAAATGCTGGCTGAAATCACTAATTTGGGCGGACTGACAGGAACTCTTGCAGATGCAGTGAAAGACCGAGATTTATTTATTGGTGTTTCAGCACCAAAGATGCTTACTGCACAGATGGTGAAATCCATGGCAAAGGATTCGATTATCTTTGCTATGGCAAACCCAGAACCAGAAATTATGCCAGATTTGGCAAAAGAGGCTGGCGTTAGGGTCATTGGAACGGGTAGATCTGATTTTGCCAATCAAATTAATAATGTGCTGGCATTTCCAGGTATCTTTAAAGGGGCATTGGCGGTAAGAGCTTCCCGCATTACAGAAGAAATGAAAGTTGCTGCGGCTTATGCAATCGCAGGAATTATTAAGGATGATGAACTGTCTGAAGAGAACATTATTCCAAGTGCATTCCATCCTGGTGTTGCTGAGGCGGTAGCAAAAGCAGCCGGTGAAGCTTGGCAGAACGGAAAATAGTGTAACGGATAACAGGAAAGGATAGGCGGAGTAAAGTGCAGGGTAAAACATATCGAATAGAAAAAGATTCTATGGGAGAGGTTTCTGTGGAAGCGTGCAAGCTTTGGGGAGCACAAACGCAAAGAAGTCTTGAAAACTTTGGGATTGGTACTGAAAAAATGCCAAAGGAGGTCATTCAGGCTTTTGCAATTTTGAAAAAGGCGGCGGCACTTACCAATGTAGAACTTGGCTTGTTAGATAAAAAGCTTGCAGATGCTATGGTAATTGCATGTGATGAAATATTAGCCGGTCGTTGGGATGATCAGTTCCCCTTGGTGGTATGGCAGACTGGAAGCGGAACTCAAAGCAATATGAATTTAAATGAAGTCATTGCCAACCGAAGCAATCAAATTCTTGGAGAAAAAACGGTGCATCCAAATGATCATGTGAATAAAGCACAGAGTTCTAACGATACTTTCCCTACGGCAATGCATATTGCCGCAGTAATGGAAGTTGAAAATCGTCTATTCCCAGCGATTCATTTTCTGGAAGAGACCTTTAGAGAACAAAGTGAGCGTTACATGGAAATGATTAAAATTGGAAGAACACACTTGCAGGATGCAACACCTTTGACTTTAGGCCAAGAAATGAGTGCATGGCTTGTGATGTTAGAACAGACAGAGGATATGATACGAGATAGCTTGGCCTATGTGAAGCAAATTGCTTTAGGTGGCACAGCGGTAGGTACAGGACTCAATACCCATCCTGAATTTGGAGAGCGTGTAGCTGAAAAAATCAGCAGTCTTACGGAGATGGAGTTTGTTACGGCACACAATAAATTTCATGCCCTCACGAGCAAAGATGCCTTGGTGCACCTTCACGGCGCATTAAAAGCATTGGCGGCCAATTTATTGAAAATAGCTAACGATGTTCGTTTTTTAGCCAGTGGACCTCGTTGTGGAATCGGAGAAATATTCATACCAGAAAATGAGCCTGGAAGTTCTATTATGCCTGGAAAAGTCAATCCAACCCAATGTGAAGCGTTGACCATGGTGTGTTGTCAAGTGATGGCGAACGACACTGCTGTCTCTTTTGCTGCTTCTCAGGGGAACTTTCAATTAAATGTATATATGCCTGTATTGATTTATAATGCGCTCCAGTCGATTCGCCTTTTGGCAGATGGAATGGAATCATTCCGAAAAAATTGTGCAGTGGGTATTGTACCAAATGAAGATAAAATAAAGCAAAATCTGGAGTCCTCTTTGATGCTTGTTACGGCACTCAATCCACATATCGGATATGAGAATGCTGCGAAAATTGCAAAAAAAGCTTATCAAGATGGCTTGACACTGAAAGAAGCTGGTGTATCTTTGGGACTTCTGACAGAGGAAGAATTCGATCAGTATGTGGATCCAAGCAAGATGGTGTAGACAAACACTTGTATGAGAAGGAGAATTTGGGTAAATGGAAAGTCTTACTTATATCGAGGAATATATAACCCGTGCTAGAACAGCACAAAAAAAATATGAACAGTGTTCGCAACAGCAATATGATGCGGCTGTAATGGCGGTAGGTAAAGTGGTTTATGACAATGCAGAGTATTTGGCAGAAATTGCTGTAGATGAAACAGAAATGGGTGTTGTGGCAGATAAGATCGCAAAAAACAAGGGGAAGGCACGCATCATATGGAATAGCCTGAAGGGCAAGAAATCAAAAGGCATCATCGAGAGAGATGAGAAAGCAGGCATTACAAAGGTAGCAAAACCAATTGGTGTTGTAGCTGCGATTACCCCGTGTACCAATCCAATTGTCACACCCATGAGCAATATTATGTTTGCACTGAAAGGTGGCAATGCGATTATCATAACCCCCCATCACAAATCAATTCATTGTAGTACCAAAACAGTTGAACTAATCAATCAGGAGCTTGCGAAGCTAGGCATGCCTGAGAATCTTGTTCAAATTTTAGATCAGCAGTCACGTGAAAACACAAAAAATTTGATTGCCAGTGCAGACATTGTAATTGCAACTGGCGGTATGGGAATGGTAAAAGCGGCATATAGCAGCGGAAAGCCAGCTCTCGGTGTTGGTGCTGGAAATGTACAGTGTATTGTTGATGTAGATGCTGATATAGAAACAGCAGCACCACAAATTATTGCAGGACGAATTTTTGATAATGGAATTATTTGCTCTGGAGAACAATCTATCATCTTGCCAAGCAGCAAATATGATGAGATGATATCAGTTTTTGAAAAGAATGGTGCATTTGTGATTCGCAATCAAGAAGAGAAAGAAGCCTTAAGAGCTGCGATGTTTGATGGGGGATCCATGAGCAGACATGCGGTGGGCCAATCGGTACAAACCATTGGAAAACTTGCAAAACTTCCAATACCGGATGATACAAAAGTGATTATTGCAGAGGCAGATGGAAGCGGAGCGCAAGATATTCTTTCAAAGGAAAAAATGTGCCCAGTCTTATCCGCATATCGTTATGAAACCTTTGAAGAGGGCGTTGAGATTGCAAGAGCAAACTTAGAAGAAGAGGGGAAGGGACACAGCGTATCTATCCACTCTCAAAATAAAGAACATATAGAATATGCAGGAAAGGAACTGTGTGTCAGCAGATTTGTCGTCAACCAAACTTGTGCAACGAGTGCAGGTGGGAGTTTTTATAATGGTTTGGCACCAACAAATACGTTGGGTTGCGGTTCTTGGGGAAATAATAGCATCTCGGAAAATTTGGATTATAAGCACTTGATCAATGTGTCGAGAATCGCATATTTGATGAAGGACAATTATGTTCCAACTGATGAAGAACTCTGGAGTTTAGAATAGTGAATATCGGAGCATCCATGATATTGGCTATCGTTTTAGGCGTTTTTGCCGGTATCTCTACTATTTATGTTTTTAATCGCATTCCAGCTAAATGGCTTTGCGATTATGATGAAGAACCGACTTCTGCCATGTGGGATGTTCGGTTAAAACAAAAACCTTGGGGGATCCTTTTCGTGGCTTTCTTCACCATATGTTCAATTCGGCTATTTGTACAAAGTCCCATGTATGGGGTGGCAGGATTAGCCGCTCTTTGGATTCTTGTACAAATTGCAATCGCCGATAAAAAATATATGATTATTCCAGATCAACTAGTCATTGCATTGACAGCGGTTGGCTTTGGATTCATCCCATTTTCAGGACCTTTGAAAAGTCAATTTCTTGGAGCACTGATCGGTGGAGGCATATTTTTGGTAATCGGGATATTTGGTAGAATCATCTTCCGGAAAGAAGCTCTTGGACTTGGCGATGTAAAACTGTTTGCCTCAGTTGGATTGATTTGTGGAATGACTGGGACCATCGTCGTGTTCTTCCTAACTATTTTTTCGAGTGCGCTATTCTTCGGAATTGGTGTGGCAACCAAAAAGTGGAGGGTTGATTCAGTACAACCACTAGGGCCTTTCATTGCAGGGACTACAGGCGTGTTCCTACTCTTTCGCCCTGAGCTGATGTGGTTGGCGATTTTGTATCTACGTTTGTAGATTTGTTGCTTGTAACGTTTTCGTGCTTGCAATCTTTAACTTTATCATGTTTCCCATTCTACCGTTCTTTCTCTCATTCCTTATGTACGATAAAAGAAGAACTGTTGATTAATAGGCTAATGTAATGAACCATCTCATCAATTGAGATGGGAGTGTCGTTTTCTAGCCACCATGTGGCGGAACTCAGAAGCGCACCGGCGTAGAATTGGGCAATGATTGGAAATGGGATGGTATGATGCAATCCCATTTTTTCTGTTTCTATTAGCTTTGACTCAATGAGCTGATAGATTGAATTCTGAAGCATTGGCAAAATATTACCTGATTTTAAGATTCCTGTAGTAAATAGCTTTTTATTTTCCATCATGTATGTCAGGGATTTTCGGATTAAAAGCATATAATATTCCTTCATATTGCCAGCAGATTTTGCTTGGGGTTCATCCCCTTCAAAGGTATGAATTAATTCTTTCACACAAAAACCAAGCAGGTGATACTTATCTTCAAAATGCTTGTAAAATGTAGTTCGATGAACCATGGCTCTTTCACAGATGTCTGTTACAAAGATGTCTTCAAACGGTTTTTCTAAAAGGAGCGACATGAGTGCTTGTGACAGCAGCTTATAGGTGCGTCGTACTCTTAGGTCCTCTTTTTTTTCTACTATAAAACCCATTTTTCAGATTCCTTTCTTCCAGCGTATTCGAAATCAAGGTACTTTCGATACACATTCCCAATATTTCTCTCCTAAATAGGAAACAAGATTAAATAAATGTAGCATAAACTACATATGTATCTAAACTGTTTCTTGTATTACTATATTTATTAGTATAAATTATAATCATACGGTTGTAAAGTTAATCGTCATATGTAGAATTAAAAATGTTGATTTCCACAAATATGTGGTATGAATATCTAATGAAAGGGTGATATCAAAATGAAAAAGGAGATTTGTTTTCTGGTCTCAGCTATTTTACTGTTGTCTTCTCCAGTTGCCTACGGTCAGGAGCTGTATCGTTCTGATCCACGAGTCGTCGCAACGGACAACAGTACAAGTGATGTAGTTGACACAGAAACCACAACAACGGGAGCAGTGGAAATTGCAACAACAAAGACTACTAGCCCTGCAATTTCATTGTCATTGGTTGAAGCAGTAAAAATTATGCAAACAACTGGTACGAGGGCTGAAACTGCAAATCTAAACAAGCAGACTGACATAGCATTAGCAAAAGGATATGGTGAAACCGCCAAATCGATTTCAAAGGTATTAGATGGACTGGACCTTTTGGATAAATACTATACATTAGGTGCTGTCAGTTCCACTACTTGGGCTGAAAAGAACGCAGATGCCAATGCTGCTGGGGCAAGCGTAACCAATAAGAAAATTATGGCATTGCGTAGAGATTTTGCAAATGGGCAGGTAGATAACAACTACCAAGCAGATATGAATCAAATTGAGTATGATACGCTAACGGTCTACAATGGAGTTCTACTGGCTCAAGAGAACTTAAAAACAGAGCAAGACAATCTAAAAACACAAAAGGATATTTTAAACAATACAAAGGTACAATATGAAGTAGGAATGCTAGCCAAGAAAGATGTTCTATCAGCACAATCAGCAGTGGTATCAGCGCAAAGCAGTGTTAGAACCGCTGAGACAAAATTGGAGCTAGCCAAAATGAGCTTTAATTTTCTCTTAGGATATTCCGCGTTACAGGATGTGACTTTTAAAGACCAGCTTGCTATGGTTTCCTTTGAATCAATCGATATAGAAGCTTCTGTAAAGAATGCGTTAGATAAGAGAAATGAAATCAAAGGCGCAAATTTTGCTGTGCAAGTACATCAAATCTTGTTAGATAGCTTAGACGCTTATCCAAAGAGTTCTTCAAAATATTTGGAAGAAAAAATTGCATTGATGCAAGCAGAAAAATTAGTGAGAGATGTACCTGTTCAAATCGAAATTGATGTAAGGAATAAAGCTTCTGAGTTGGAGGATAAGGCAACTGCTTTAGAAGCGGCAAAAGCCTTACAAGCATACGCACAAGAAGGATACAGGCTGATTCGGATTTCTTATGACGCGGGGATGAGTACACTGACGGAATTGCAGCAAGCACAGGGCAATGTTTATAAAACAGGTCTTGGGGTTTCTGCAGCAATTTCAGATTATAATTTAGCATATTACGATTTTCTATATGCACAAGACGTAGGGACAGAGCGATTGTCGCTATAAGGCGGATTTGGAAAAGATAGGATTAGTAAATTTAGAATAGAAGGAAGCGATAAAGATGAATTTTGGAAAGAAATATAAAAATTTAGTCATAATAGGCGGAATCGTTGTCATACTTTGTGTTGCTTATGCTGTTGTTGGGGATCGAGTAACCGGTAGTGAAGATCTGGTAATCCAAGGAAATTTAAAAACAGAAGAAATTGATTTGAATTCTAAAATACCAGGACTTGTCGATCAAGTCTTGGTAAAAGAAGGACAACAAGTAAAGAAGGGTGATACGCTGATTATCATATCCAGTGAAAGCATTGAAGCAAAGAAACAGCAAGCAGCAGCGGCGGCAGCAGCTGCAGAGGCAACATACGACAAAGCAGTCAATGGAGCGAGAAGTCAGGAAGTAGCACAGGCAAAGGCAGCATACGACCTAGCTGAGAAGACATATCAAAGAATCAAAACGTTATATGAGCAGGAAGCTGTTTCAGCCAATACATATGATCAGGTGTATGCCCAATATACTGCTGCAAAAGAAACGTATGATATGGCGACACAAGGCGCAAGAGATGAAGATAAAGCTGCTGCGGAAGCCTTAGTGGCACAAGCAAAGGCTGCGGAAGCAGAAGTTCAAAGCTATTTGGACGATGCAATTATTAAAGCTTCCATGGATGGCGTTGTTACAGCATTAAATGTAGATGAGGGAGAATTAATCGCTACGGGAATGCCTCTTGCAACACTGACCAGCAGTGAAGAGCCCTATGTTGAAATCAATGTAGAAGAAACAGATTTAGGACAGGTTCATGTGGGAAGTGAAGTGGATTTAACCATTGCCGCATATCCAGACGAAGTGTTCAAAGGGAGAATCGTAAACGTCAACCAAAAACCTGACTTTGCTACGAAGAGAGCAACCAATAACAATGGAGAATTTGATGTGTTATCCTATGGCGTAAAAATTGAATTTGCAGAAAAACTTGACCAAGAACTATATCCGGGCATGACGGTTATGGTGAATCTTGGAAGTCCGGATGGAAAGTAAGATGAAAATGATTTGGTTTGAATTTGTGAAATCATTTTATCTCTACAAAAAAAAGCACCCGAAGCGTGTCATGACGGTGTTGGTTTTTGTCATTGTGCCACTTGCCACAGGACTAATCCTTGGCTATGAGATGAGTGGCGATGTTGCCAGAGCAATTCCAACGGTGGTGGTAAATCATGATGACTCAGAATTTAGCAGGACCTTTGTCAAATACTTGTCAGATAGCGATTCTTTTCAAGTAGTGGAAGAGGCCCAAGCCGATTCTCGTGTTGAAGAAGCAATTTATCAGCGAGCGGCATTTGTGGGAGTTATTGTCCCAGAAAACTTTTATCAAGATTTAAGAGATGGAAAATCACCTAAAATTTTAGCGGTTTATGATGGATCTACCTTAGCAGTCATCTCGTTTTCAACCAGTGCGATGAAAGAGATTATTGAAACACTTAAAACTGGATACATGATAAAAATCTACGAAGGAAAAATCGGAGTGACAGCAGCAACGGTGAGAGACCATGCGATTCCCATTGATGTGACATATCGATTACTGTACAATCCATCTCGAAACTTTAGAAACTTTGTATTGCCAGGCATGCTGGCTGGCTTGATTCAGGTTGGGATATCTTGCATGGGAGCAGAAAGAGCGGGAGAGCTACGAGCGCAGAATCATCCTTTTATCTTTCACTTGAAAACAATTTGCAAGTGGGGCGGATTAGGGGCACTTTCCCTGGGGATTACATATATAGAGCAATATGTGTTGTTTGATCTTCCATATCGTGGAACGATTTTAGGTGGTGCATTACTGACTTACCTGTATGCCACTACAATTGTTATGCTTGGATATGTGGTAGGACTAGTAATCAAAGATCGAACCTTTGCCTCGCAAGTGGCTGCTGTTTTAGTGCTTCCTACCACCATACTAGGAGGATATACTTGGCCAGCTCTGGCAATGCCACCTATTTTTCAACAAATAGCGAAGGGAATTCCGTTTTACTATTATGGCAACGCTATGAGAGACTTGTGTTTGAGTGAGATGAAATTAGAGCATTTGACTACGCCGTTAACCATGATGGCATTGTTTCTTTTGATGGAAGGGTTCTTCATTTGGGCACTAACAAAGAGGAGGGTAAGAGGATGAAAAGAGTGGTAGAACTATTTTTTCAATTGAAACCAATGATTATCCTTATTATCATACCGATTGCATTTACACTGATTTTTGGTGCGTGTATGAGCCCCATCTTTGTAAATGGCATCCCTATTGGCATTTTAGATCTAGACCGATCAGATGAGTCAAGAGAGCTAATAGATGACTTTCGGTCATCGCCGACATTTATCGTCTTAGAAACCGTAGACTCAATCGATCAATTAGAAGATGATATTATGACGGAGAAAATTAGTGGAGGGATAATTTTCCCAGAAGGATTTCAATCAGACATCACACAGCGCAGTGGTGCCCAGGCACTTGTTATGATCGATGGCACCAATACGCTAATTGGAAACAATCTTAAGCTATATGCTTATAAAATATTTATGGAAAAAAATTACGCGCTTCAAGTAGCTGACCTTGAAAAAAATGATTTGGTACCATTCGTTTCAAATCAATATATCAATACCTTATCATCTGCTGATCGCGTGCTATACAATCCGCAACAAGGATATTTCTACTATTTATATGCAGGGCTTTTAGGGGTTTTTGTCCAGCAGACCTACTTGAATGTTCTGGCTCCTATGCTATTAAAAGAAAAAGAACGCTTAAAACATCAGCCATTGGACAGAGCTTCAAGAAGGATTCAGGCGAGACGATTGCTTCCTGAAATATTAACATACGCTGGATATACCTTTATCAGTTTGATTGTGTGCTTTATTTTAGCAAAGGTATTATTTGGATATCCACTTCACGGAAATCTGCTCACTACACTTATCACCCAAGTCATATTTTTAGTTGGATTAACGGGGATGGCTCTCATTTTTGCCGCGATTTTTGATGATGTGACACATTGTACGCAGTTTGTCATGTTTCTGACAATCCCAACAATGCTTTCCTGTGGGTATAGCTGGCCTGAATTTATGATGGCTCCTGGATTTGCTTTTGTGATGAAGCGTGTCTGGCCACTTTACTACTACTATAATCCATTGAAAGAGCTGATGCTAAAAGGTGCAACTCTTTCAGCCATTTCTGATTATCTCATTGGGGGTATCATCTTTGCAGCATTTTGGCTTCCAGTTGGAATGTGGATTTTTAGGCAAAAGATAAGAACAATGAAGCAAATAGAACAATTATAAATGAGTCACAACATAAAGAGAGGATAGCCGTTTTCGGTTATCCTCTCTTTATGTTGTTGTATGAGTTTAATGGAGTAGTTATATTCACTGAAATTATATGCATCAATCAAACGATTGGCGTTGTTGTAATAATTATCGTGAAAACTTTACCATCCTAATACTATACTAAAAGCTCTCCACTTGCAAGACTATTTAGCAAATTTTCTAAATATTTTAAATATTAAACCAATGGGAAAAGGTCAGGGCTTTGGGATTCCCTGCGATTCCGTTTGACGCAGAGCGTAAATTGATAGTATAATGTCTTGACACGTATTCTGGACAATACGTTATTTGTGTTAGAAAAATTGCCTGCAATAGGCAAATGGAAGGATATAAAAATGATTACGAGCAAACAAAGAAGCTATTTAAGAAGTTTAGCGCATATATTAGAGCCAACTGTGTATATTGGTAAAGCTGGATTGACTGAGAATATTATGAAAGAGATGGAAACCGGTTTGGAATCCAGAGAATTGGTAAAGGTTAAGTTGCAAGAGGGTTGTGATTTAAATCCTAAAAATGTGGCAAATGAGATTGCAACAGTGCTAGGAGCAGATTACATACAATCCATCGGCAGAAAATTTACCTTATACCGAGAATCTAAAGACAATAAGCAAATCGAGTTGCCAAAACAGAAAAAAAGATGAAAAACACACTGCTGACAATTTCATATGACGGCACCAATTTTTCTGGCTGGCAAAGACAGCCTAACCAAAGAACTGTCCAAGGGGATATGGAAAAAGCACTTTCCTGTCTTTGTAACCAAGAAATCAAAATCAATGGGACAAGCAGAACGGATGCAGGCGTTCATGCCCTGGGACAAAGAGCGAGCTTTATCGCTGATTATGGTGTGCCAACTCAGCGATTGCCCAAGGTTTTAAATGGAATGTTTGCATCAGAAACCATGGGGAAGGCAAGGAAAAATGCTGGAGATATTGTAGTGCTAGAAGCACAGGAAGTCCCCTTGGATTTTCATGCAAGATTTCAAGCCGTTGGGAAACAGTATCTTTATCGTCTAGACTGTAATGAAACGATGAGTCCTTTCCAAAGACACTATGCGTATCAAATCGCTAGAAAGCTAGATATCGATGGGATGAAAAAGGCGGCATTGCAGTTAGTTGGTACGCATGATTTCAAGTGTTTTCAGGCAGCTGGTGGCCAAGAGATGGAATCTACAGTGAGGACAATCTATGACGCAAAATTACTTGAGAAAAATGACAGACTAATCTTTCGGATTATTGGAGATGGATTTCTTTACAATATGGTTCGTATTATGATTGGGACTTTGGTGGATATTGGTCTTGGAAAGAAAAACCATCAGGATATGATGACAATCATCCAGAGCAAAGACCGGACACAAGCGGGGCATACTGCACCGCCGCAGGGGTTATATTTAAAAGAAGTATACTATGATCAACAACAAATAGCAAAGGAGCTGATAAAATGAAAATAAAGGATTTATATAATCGTAAGAAAACGGTAATTTCACTTGAAATTTTTCCACCAAAGCTGGATTCCCCAGTGGAAACAATCTTCAAGACGCTAGATGAATTAAAGGATATTAAGCCTGACTTTATCAGCGTTACTTATGGCGCTGGCGGAAAAGCAAAGGATAGGACAATTGAAATCGCATCAAAAATTAAAAACGAATATGGAATAGAAAGTCTAGCACATTTAACTTGCATTTCGTCTACGAAAGATGAAATCCAAGGGATGTTTAGACAGATGAAAGAAAACAATATTGAAAACATCCTAGCACTTCGTGGTGACATTCCTGAAAATCCAGATTTTGAGTTTCCAAATCCTCTCCAGTATGAATTTGCTACAGATTTGATTCGAGAAATAAAAGGAGAAGGAAACTTTTGTATTGGGGCGGCATGTTATCCAGAAGGCCATGTGGACTCAAAGAATAAAGTGCAAGACATCAAACATCTAAGAGAAAAAGTAGAAGAAGGAGCAGGGTTTTTAGTTTCTCAGCTTTTTTTTGACAATGAATTATTCTATCGATATATGGAAGAATTGGATTTGGCAGGCATTGATGTGCCGGTATCGGCAGGGATTTTACCAGTACTCAATAAAAATCAAATTGTGCGCATCACCAAATTAGCTGGATGCAAGTTGCCTGCAAAATTTCAAAGAATTTTGGATCGGTATGAAGATAATCCAGCAGCATTAAAAGAAGCGGGAGAAGCGTATGCCATTGAACAAATCATTGACCTAATGGCGTATGGGGTTCAGGGGATCCATCTTTATACAATGAATAAACCAGATACAGCGAAGAGAATCATCGGAAACATTGAAAACATAAGAAAATTACAAAGCTAAATCCAAAAAAGAAGCGATGTAAGTGGACTGGAATCTAGTAATTGGAAAGGAACGCGGTGAGAGAAGCAGATGAAAATCACTGATTTAATAGGAAAAAGGATTATTGTAAGTGATGGGGCAATGGGGACCATGCTGCAAAAGTATGGATTACAAGCAGGTGAACTCCCAGAGTTGCTCAACTTCACCCACCCAGAAGTAATCAATAAAATTCATCAGGATTATTACGTGGCTGGGAGCGATTTTGTAACAACCAATACGTTTGGCTGCAATCGCTTTAAGCTGGAAGAAACCAAATACACTGTTTCTGATGTAATCAAGCAAGCAGTAAAGATTGCAAAAGAAGCAGCAAGAAATTATGAGAAAAACCAAGAAAAAAGAGAAAATAACCAGCCTGAAAAAATGGTTGCATTAGACGTTGGTCCCATCGGAAAACTGTTAGAACCTGTTGGAAAACTCACTTTTGATGAAGCCTATGAAGTGTTCAAAGAACAAGTAGTAGCAGGTGAAGAATGTGGAGCAGATTTTATTCTTTTTGAAACATTTACAGATATTTATGAAATGAAAGCAGCTGTATTGGCAGCTAAGGAAAATACAAAATTACCGATTTTTTGTTCGATTACGTTTCAAGAAGATGGAAGAATGTTGATGGGAACAGATCCAATTACGGCAGTAAATATCTTACAAGATTTAGGCATTGCTGCACTCGGCGTCAATTGTTCTTTAGGACCAAAGCAAATGGTTCCGATTGTGAAAGAAATCCTTTTTTATGCAACTGTCCCAGTTTTAGTACAACCAAATGCCGGTCTGCCAATGATTGTTGATGGTGAGACGGTATTCCAAGTAGATATCAATGAATATGTGGAAGCAATGGAAGAATTGCTGCAAGCAGGAATCGCCATTGGTGGCGGTTGCTGCGGAACCAACCCAGAGTATATTTCTAGCTTCGTAAAAGCAATCCAAGGAAAGACGTACCCGGCGATGGAAGAACATGCAAGCCAGCTGCGCATGGAAAAGGCCATGACGGCAGTCAGTTCATCCACAAAGACGGTGGTACTAAATAATCGAGTGCGTATTATCGGCGAGAGGATTAACCCTACTGGGAAAAAGCTTTTGAAGGAAGCACTTAAATCCAAAGATTTTTCTTACATTGAAAACGAAGCAATCAGCCAAGTGAAGGCTGGTGCTGAAATACTAGACATCAATGTGGGATTGCCAGAGATTGATGAACTTGAAATGATGAAACAAACTGTAAAGCGTGTTTCTTCGGTGGTTACAGTGCCATTGCAAATCGATAGCGCCGACCCAAAGGTACTGGAGGAAGCTGTACGCTATTATAACGGAAAGCCAATCATCAACTCGGTTAATGGGAAAAAGGAAAACATGGAGGCAATTTTCCCTATCGCAAAAAAATATGGCGCATGTCTGATTGCGCTGACCTTAGATGAAAAGGGATTGCCCAAGGACGCAGCAGAGCGTCTTGCCATTGCAGAACGAATTATTAAAACAGCGGAGCAATATGGGATCGGAAGAGAGCGCATCATTGTAGATTGCTTGACTTTGACTGTTTCGGCTCAGCAGAATGCAGGAAGAGATACATTAGAAGCCATTCGTGAAGTGAAAAGAAGATATGGCGTCAAAACTACATTAGGTGCCAGCAATATTTCTTTTGGACTTCCAGAAAGAAAGTTGCTGAATAGAACTTTTCTTGCCATGGCATTGGAAGCGGGTTTAGACGCGCCAATCACAGACCCTCTTGTTACAGAATATGTGGATACCATCAAAGCCTTTGAAGCTCTTTCTTTGAAAGATGTGGAATGTAGCGATTATATTCGATTCTTTGGTGGACAAAATTCTGGCGGATCCACGAAGGCAGAAGAAACGCAGAGGCAAAAGAATACAGAACTGACATTAGAACAAATTATTATCGAAGGTTATGAAGAACGAGCGACTGTAGCCACGAAAGAATTATTGGCTACAATGAAACCGCTTGAAATCGTTGAAGAAAAGATTATTCCAGCCCTAGAGGTAGTAGGGAAGGATTATGAGACTGGTGTGAGTTTTCTGCCGCAGCTCATCAAATCGGCAGACACGGTAAAAGCTGCATTTGTCATTTTAAAGGAAGCGATGCGAGCAAGCGGAGGGATGATTTCTTACGGAAAAGTAATCCTTGCAACAGTACAAGGAGACATCCATGATATTGGTAAAAACATTGTAAAAGTTCTTTTGGAAAACTACGGATATGACGTGGTAGACCTTGGAAAAGATGTTCCGATAGAAAAGGTGGTAGAGATAGCCAAAGCAGAGAAGATTAAATTTGTAGGCCTTTCTGCATTGATGACTACGACAGTTGTTAATATGGAAAAAACCATTCAGGCTTTAAAGGATGAGGGGATTCCGTGCGTAACCGCAGTGGGGGGAGCTGTACTGACAGAAGAGTATGCAAAAAAGATTGGTGCAGATTACTATTGCAAAGATGCAATGGATACGGTTCGGGCAGCGAATGCCATCTTTCGAAACGCCAAAGAATAAAATTATGAGAACATGAGAAAGGGAGAACAGAACATGGATAGACCAAGCTGGGATCAATACTTCATGGAAATGGCTGAAGTGACACAGAAACGATCAACCTGTATGAGAAGACAAGTTGGTGCAGTGATTGTGAGAGACAAGCGGATTATGGCAACAGGTTATAATGGGGCTCCTGTCGGTATTCAGCATTGTGAGGAACGGGGGGGTTGCTTAAGACAAAAACTAAATGTGCCTTCTGGACAGCGGCATGAACTATGCATGGCGCTTCACGCTGAACAAAATGCAATTATCCAAGCTGCTCATTTGGGGCAGAGCATTGCAGGGGGGACAATTTACTGTACACATCAGCCATGCGTGATTTGTGCAAAAATGATTATCAATGCGGGTTTGAAACGAATTGTAGTGAGAGAGGGGTATCCAGATGAATTGTCGTTGCAACTTTTAGATGAAGCAGGACTTGTAATCGAGATGATGGGGGAGAATGACAGATAATATGAATCAATATTTTCTAATCTTTATGGCAGCGATTGGGCTGGCATTGATTTTTACGCCAGTGGCAATTAAGCTGGCACCGAAAATAGGAGCTGTAGATATACCAAAAGATAATCGACGAATGCACACCGTTGCAATGCCAAGATTTGGTGGGATGGCGATTTATATCGGAACCATTGGTGCTATGCTGATTTTCCTTCCAATCGATACAAATTTAATTGGCGTCATAGCAGGTGGTACGATTATTTTTATCGTAGGAATCGTAGATGATTTGAAAGGCTTGCCGGCAAAGCTGAAATTGGTCTGTCAGATTGGCTGTGCATTTATTTTGTTTCAGTTTAGTGTAAGGATTTCATTTATCAGCAATCCATTTGGAGAGGGATATTACTTTTTTCCATGGATTGTGAGCCTAATTGTGACAGTGATTTGGGTTGTAGGGATAACCAACACCATCAATTTAATTGACGGACTGGATGGATTGGCGGCAGGCGTTGCATTCATCGCATCCATTTCTATTGCCTATACGGCGCACATTCATGGGCGCACAGAGGTTGCCATGGCCATGCTGGCTATCGCAGGGAGTGCGGCCGGCTTCTTACCATATAACTTTAACCCAGCCAAGATTTTTATGGGTGATGGGGGTTCTTTATTCCTTGGATTTATGTTGGCAGGGTTGTCTGTAATGAGCCCGATGAAAAGTGCAACCATGGTAGCCACCGTTGTACCAGTACTCGTATTAGGATTACCAATTTTCGATACTGCGTTTGCAATCCTGAGAAGATTAGTGAACCGTAGACCAATTATGGAGGCTGATAAGGGGCATCTACATCATAGAATCATGGCTGCAGGCCTCGGACAAAAAAGGACCGTGCTTATGCTCTATGGAATCAGCGGAGTTATGGGAGTCGCAGCCATATTGATCAGCAGAACAATGCTGATTGAATCTGGACTGCTTGTTATGATTGCTGCAACGTTCATTTATGTTTTCTTGACAGATCCAAATGGCAGAAGCTTGAATAACATCAAAGCAGTCAATACGAAAGCTTTGGAAAAGCAAGAAAAAAGAAAGGAGCAATAAGGTGAAAGTACTTACGGTATTTGGAACAAGACCAGAGGCGATTAAGATGGCACCCTTAGTGAAAAAACTGCAAGGAGCAGACGGAATTGAATCGGTTCTTTGCGTGACAGCACAACACAGAGAAATGTTGGATCAAGTATTAGATTTATTTGAGCTAATCCCAGATTATGATTTGAATATTATGAAACCAAACCAAACCATTAGCCAGATTACAGCTAATGTGATTCAAGGATTGGATGAAGTATTTCAGAAGGAGAAGCCAGACGTTGTTTTGGTTCATGGAGATACAACTACAACCTTTGCCACAGCATTGGCTGGATTCTATCATCAGGTTCCCATTGGGCATGTTGAGGCAGGGCTTCGCACATACGACAAATATTCTCCTTATCCAGAAGAAATGAATCGAGTTCTTACTGGGCATCTTTCTGATTTACACTTTGCGCCTACAGAACGAAATCGGCAGAATCTATTAAAGGAAGGGATCAAAGAAGAGAATATTTTCATCACGGGAAACACTGTAATTGATGCACTTTTGCAGGTGGCGGGAAAACCATATGAATTTGAAGAAGAGACATTAAAGACCATCGATTTTGAAAACAAGAGAGTGATTACAGTTACGTGTCACAGAAGAGAAAATCTGGGCGAAAATATGGAACAAATTTTTACTGCAATTCGTGACATTGCGAAAGAATTCTCTGATACAGAAATCATATATCCAGTACACATGAATCCAAAAGTTAGAGAGATTGCGGCGAAAATTCTTGGAAATGCGGAAAGAATTCACTTAATCGAACCACTTCAATATCAGCCATTTGTAAATCTGATGGCAAAGTCCTATTTGATTATTACGGATTCAGGTGGCATGCAAGAAGAAGCGCCTTCTCTAGGTAAGCCAGTGCTGGTAGTGAGAAAGGAAACAGAACGACCTGAAGCCGTAGAAGCAGGGACAGTAAAGCTTGCAGGGGTTACGAGAGATACCATTTATGAAATGAGTAGGAATCTACTCGTGGATGAAAAGGCATATGGAGAGATGGCTCATGCGGTCAATCCATATGGCGATGGAAAGGCTTGTGACCAAATCGTTAAAATATTGATGGACTATGAAAAAAAATGAAATAGTAATAGAAAGAAAATCACTATATAGGACTCTGGTTAAAGTTGCACTTCCAATTGCACTTCAGAGTCTTATTGCTTCATCCTTAAATCTGGTTGACAGTCTTATGGTTGGCAATTTAGGCGAAACTGAATTGGCAGCAGTGGGGTTGTCTACGCAGATTTTTTTCCTTTATTGGGGTGTACTTTTTGGGTTTGCCAGCGGGGCAAGTGCATTTATGGCTCAATTTTGGGGAAAACAAGACTTAGTTGGAATTCGTAAAGTAACGGGATTTGCAATTACATTATGTACAAGTGTAGGACTTGTGTTCTTTCTGGCGGCTGTTTTCTTGCCAGAGGATTTATTGAGAGTTTTCACGAATATTCCTGAAACAATTCAAATTGGGGCGGGATTTCTTCAAGTTGCCTCTGTTTCGTTTCTTACATTAGGGATTACAATCCCCCTTACTGCGGCGCTGCGTGGGACACAACAAACTAGTTTGCCCTTAAAAATAAGTGCAGTAGCCTTTTCGACCAACACAGCACTTAACTATCTTTTGATTTATGGAAAGCTTGGGATGCCACAAATGGGAGTGATGGGTGCAGGATTGGCGACTTCAATTGCGAGAGTGCTTGAACTGATGCTTGTTCTCTATTTTGTATTTGGTAGGAAGAATAGAATTTCAGGGAGCGTAGCGGACTTTTTTCAATGGAAAACGTCGTTTGTCACAAAGATATTAATGACTGCAGTTCCAGTGATGATTAACGAAGCCATGTGGAGCCTTGGAATGGCAACCTATAATGCGGCATATGGTAGAATGGGAATTACCGAATTTGCGGCAGTACAAGCTGCAACAACTCTGAATACACTGTTTATCATGGTAGTGTTTAGCTTGGGGGATGCAATGGTTATTCTCGTTGGGCAAAGAATTGGGATGGGTGAAAAAGAATATGCTTACGCCCTTGGCAAGAGGCTGTTATCTATTGGGATTTTTGTGGGAGCATGTTCTGGAGCATTGATGATTTTGGTATCTCAATTTGTAATCAAGTGGTTTCACTTTACTGAATTAGGACAGTCATACGCACTTATAGTGGTTGGAATTTATGGATTATTCATGCCTCTAAAGATTTTCAACGGGTTAAATATAGTGGGCATCCTTCGATGTGGTGGTGACACAAAATATGCCATGTGGCTTGAAATCGGATCCGTCTGGTTCATCGGTGTCCCAGCTGTATTTTTTGGTGCTCTTTGGCTAAACCTACCGATATACTGGGTAGTTTTAATGGCTCAAGGTGAAGAACTTTTCAAAGGAGTTTTTTGCTATTATCGGTTTAAATCCCGAAAATGGTTGAACAATCTGGTGGAAGATATGTAAAACAAGGTGAGATATTATTGTGATATTTTGTTAACAAATGGTCATTTTATTGTGATATCAAGGCTATATGAGTAAAAATGTGAAAAAAATCAAAAAGGCAAAACGTTGAAATTAAGCGGTTTGTCTTTTTTTATGGTGGATTAGACGAAATTTTCTGAATGATTTTTTTTTAACGATGCTTTACATTTAACAAATTAGGACTATAATAAGATAATACCATGTAAAGGCTGAAAAGAAATGAGTGTCAATAAGACTACAGCGGTAATTGAATATCAGGTAGTAGATACAAGTATGCTATGATTATTGCTTGTCTTTGAGAATAGCCTCCTTGTTTTTTTTCAGTAATTTTTCAGAAAGCATGAGGGCAAACATTTGGAGAACGATACCAAAATTATGTTGAAAAAGGTCATATTGTATGATTTTATGATTCTCATCATTACTTTGGTGGTATCAATGACATTATTTAGTGCCTATGCTTTAACCACGGCAATGGGAGTCCTGATGGCGTTAATGAATTTCATACTCAATGCTTTAACGACTAATTTCGCTCTGACCCGGGCCGGTAACAGCTCACTACCGGTAATGGGTGCAGTGATCAGAGTGGTTATCACGGCTTTTGTTGCTATTGTTCTCTGTCATAATGAACCAGGGAATTTTATATCATTTCTGGCTGGATACAGTGTACATTACATTTCACTTATCTTGTATGGAGTGACGGGAGGAGTAAATAAAAAGAGGGAGTGATTGAATGAGTATGAGTCCTGAAACGGTCTTTGAATTTGAACTGTTTCAACATACCATCGATGTAACATCGAGTGTTGTGACGCAATGGTTTCTTATGGCCGTTATCATCGTATTGGTTCTTGTTTTAACAAGAAACTTGAAAAGGGTGCCAGACAAAAAGCAGAGTATACTGGAAATGATAGTGACTGGTATTGATGGCTTAGTCGTAGCCAATATGGGAAAAGAGTATCGAAGATTTTTTGTTCCCTATATCGGAGGCATGGCAGTATATCTGGCTTTTCTGAACACGTCTGGACTGATTGGAATCGAGCCAGCAACGAAGGATATTAATGTTACTCTGACGTTTGCTTTGCTCACATTTCTAATCGTAAATATCAATTCGATTCGCGTCTGTGGAATTGGTGGCTTTCTAAAAGAATTTGTTTCACCGTATCCACCAATGTTGCCGCTGAATTTAATTGAAAAACTGACAGTACCGTTTTCTCTTTGTTTACGACTGTTCTGCAACATGCTTGTAGGAGCGATGGTAATCGAATTGGTATATGAAGGAATGGGGCACTTTGCGTTTATCGCACCAATACCGCTTCACTTTTTCTTTGACGTATTTGACGGTCTGATTCAGGTTTTTGTATTTATGATGTTGACAATGGTTTACACCAAAATTGCCGCATCGCATGCACATTAATACTTATTGCAAAATCATATCAAACAGACAGTGTTGATTTCTGTCGATTGATACAATATGAACCATTTTAAGGAGGATAAAATGAATATTGATTCTAAGACTTTTTTAGACGCTATGTTAGCTATCGGTGCTGGATTAGCAGCAATCGGTTGTTTGGGTGGAGGTATTGGTGTTGGTAGTATCGCTGGTAAAGCGGTTGAAGCCATTGCTAGACAACCAGAAGCAAAAAGTGATATTACTTCTACAATGATCGTTGGTATTGCGTTTGCGGAAGTAACTTCTCTATATGCATTGATTATTTCTATCGTACTTGTATTTGTAAAATGGATGTAGTTTCTATATCCATTTTTCCTAACATTCAAGACGAAGGGAGGCTTCTGGATATATGGAAGTAAATCTGTTTACCATATTCGCCACAGTGGTGAACTTCTTCATCTTAATATTGATTTTAAAATATTTCTTGTTTGAGAAAGTCAATAAGGTGATAGAAGATAGAAATTTTGAAATTGAAGACTCAATCAATGACGCTAAGATGAAAAGTCTCGAAGCCGAAAAATTGAGAGATTCCTTTGAAAAACAACTCGCTACACTTGAAAAAAAAGGCCTCGAAATCATGAAAGAGGCTAGAGTGAAGGCCGATGAACAGGGAAAAGAAATCATCAACGATGCTCAGAAAAAAGCAAGTGAGATGATGAAAAATGCTGCCATTGAAATCGAGCAGGAAAAGCTGAGAGCGCTGGAGGATATGAAACAGGAAATTGGAATGCTGGCAATTCTAGCAGCAGAGAAGATTCTTGAAAAACAGCTAGATCACCAAGAGCAACAAGCGATTATCGGCAAGATTATTGATGAGGCGGGGAATGCGACATGGCAGAATTAACAGTAGAAAACACATATGGCAAAGCACTATTTGAAGCGGCCAAGGATGTGAATAAAGTTGATGTGATTCTAGAAGAAATCATTGCAGTACGCGATGTTTTTCGGCAAGAATCTGATTTTAATGCTTTTTTTAATACGCCTGCCCTTTCTGGTCCTGAAAAAAAGAAAGTTGTTGAACGAGTTTTTTCGAAAGAAATCAGTGTGGAGGTCTGCAATTTTCTTTATGTATTGATTGACAAAAGACGTACCTCGCACTTTAGCAAAATTGTGAAGGAGTATCAGCGCCTTGTAAATGAACAAAATGGCGTCTCCTTTGGTACGATTTATTCAATAGAACCTCTTACTGATGTTCAATTGAGAGGCTTTGAAGAAAAAACAGGAAAGCTATTAAAGAAAACAATTAAACTCAAGAATGAGATAGATTCATCGATTATGGGTGGCGTTAAGATTTTCGTTGAGGGAAAAGTAATTGACGCATCCATCAGAAAAAGGCTGCACGAAATGGAAAGCAGCATCAAGCAGGCATAGTGATATGCTTGAAATTCAGAACAAGCAAGGGGTGATGTAAATGAATTTAAAGCCAGAAGAAATCAGTGCAGTGATTAAAGAGCAGATTAAAGGATACAAAAGCAAACTGGAAGTTTCCGATTTCGGTACAGTAATCCAGGTTGGCGATGGTATCGCTAGAATCTATGGCTTGGAAAACTGTATGGCCGGAGAACTTCTTGAATTTCCGGGTGAAATATATGGAATGGCATTAAATCTTGAAGAAGACAATGTAGGTACTGTAATCCTTGGCCCAGATAACGAAATCAAAGAAGGCGACGTTGTAAAACCAACTGGAAAAGTTGTTGAAGTGCCTGTTGGAGATGAACTAATCGGACGTGTTGTCAATGCACTAGGACAACCGATTGATGGAAAAGGACCAATCAAATCAACTAAATACAGACCAATTGAAAATGCTGCGCCTGGCGTACTTCAAAGAAAGTCAGTTCATGAGCCGCTACAGACAGGAATCAAGGCGATTGACTCTATGATTCCAATCGGTAAAGGGCAAAGAGAACTCATTATCGGAGATAGACAAACTGGTAAAACTGCTATTGCAATCGATACCATCTTAAATCAAAAGGAAGAAGATGTTATTTGTATTTATGTAGCAATCGGACAGAAAAAATCTACTGTTGCGCAACTTGTACAAACTCTAGAAAACAAAGGTGCGATGGATTATACAATTGTTGTATCGGCCACAGCAAGTGAAGTTGCTCCATTGCAGTATATTGCACCTTATGCGGGATGCGCGATGGCAGAGGATTTCATGTATCGTGGCAAGCATGTTTTGATTATTTATGATGATCTTTCTAAACATGCGGTAGCATACAGAGCAATGTCACTATTACTTCGAAGACCACCAGGGCGTGAAGCTTATCCAGGAGATGTTTTCTATTTGCATAGCAGACTTTTGGAAAGAGCAGCAAAATTGTCAGATTCTCTTGGCGCAGGATCAATTACGGCTTTGCCGATTATTGAGACTCAGGCGGGCGATGTTTCTGCTTATATTCCAACTAACGTTATTTCTATTACCGATGGACAAATCTTCTTAGAAACAGAGTTGTTCTTTACAGGACAAAGACCTGCAGTAAATGCGGGTATTTCTGTATCCCGTGTAGGTGGTAATGCACAGATTAAAGCAATGAAAAAAGTTTCCAGTAAGATCAAATTGGAGCTTGCGCAATATCGAGAGCTGGCAAGTTTCTCCCAATTTGGATCTGACTTGGACAAAGATACAAAAGACAGATTGGAACATGGTATTGTTTTGATGGAAATTCTAAAACAGCCACAGTATTCTCCTGTTAAGGTTGAGCATCAGGTTATGATTATCTATGCTGCAATCAACCGACACTTAGCGGACATTCCAGTAGAAGAGATTTCTGAATTTGAGAAGCAGTTTTTTGAATTTATGGATGTAAAGTATCCTGAACTCGGAAAAGAAATCAAGGCAACTGGCAAATTGGAAGATGATGCAGAAGCAAAACTAAAAGCTGCAATTGAAAGCTTTAAAGCTTCTTGGGCATCAAAATAACAACCGTTAGGAGGAGGTGAACACATGGCAGAGAATATGAGAGACATAAAGCGTAGAATCCGAAGTGTAGGTAGTATGGAACATATTACAAATGCGATGAAGTTGGTTTCTGCTGCAAAACTCAGAAGAGCCAAAAACACCTTTGAAAAGACCAGAGAATATTTTCACTATGTCACAGAGTCTATTGAGGAAATATTCAACAATACAAATGGAGTTCCACAAGAATACCTTTTAGGAAACCGGGAGATTAAAACCACCTGTTACGTTATTGTAACAAGTTGTCGTGGTCTTTGTGGAAGCTTTAATGCGAACGTAATCAAGGAAGCGACCAGACAAATCCAGGAAGATCCAGAAAAACCTGTGATTATTGCGGTAGGAACAAAGGGAAGAGATTTTTTCCAGAAAAGAGGCTATGAGATTCACGGAGAATACATAGCACCGCCAGAAAATATTTCTTTCGTTGAGACTCATGATATCAGTAAGCCAATCATCGACATGTATAACAACGGCGAGATAGACGAAGTGGTTCTGATTTATACTTCCTTTGTAACCTCGCTGGAGCAAAGTGTAAAATCCGTAACGCTTCTTCCGTTTGATATTGACCGTGATCCCGATATTCCAAAGCTTGACAAAGTGGTGGATTATGAACCTTCTGTAGAAGAGGTGTTTAATTACTTGGTTCCAAAATATGTTGAAATCATGATTTATGGAGCAATCGTTGAATCTGCTACTTGCGAGCATGCTGCTAGGCGAATCGCGATGGAGAGTGCAACGGATAACGCTCGAGAAATGATTGGTGATTTGACCTTGTACTATAACAGAACAAGACAGGCTGCCATCACAAATGAAATATCTGAAATTGTAGGAGGCGCCGAAGCGCTGAAATAAATCTCACGTTGAGGGGGGAAGAAAATGAGTCATAAAGGTACCATACATCAGATCATTGGGCCTGTAATCGATATAAAATTTATGCCTGAGGAAATGCCGGAACTATTAAATGCAATCCATGTTAGCCTTGATGGTAGAGACATCGTTGCAGAAGTAGCACAGCATATCGGCGACGATGTAGTTCGTTGTGTTGCCCTGTCCTCTACGGATGGGCTGACAAGAGGCATGGAAGCAGTCGATAGCGGCGCGCCAATCAGTGTACCCGTTGGAAAAGAAGTTCTTGGAAGGCTGTTTAACGTTGTAGGAGATACCATTGATGAAAAGGGTCCTGTGAATTCTACCAAAAGATTACCGATTCACAGAGCGGCACCAGAATTTGATGAGCAGGATACAACGACACAAATCTTTGAAACAGGTATTAAGGTTGTCGACTTGATTGCACCATATACACGAGGTGGTAAAGTAGGTCTTTTTGGAGGTGCAGGAGTCGGAAAAACTGTACTAATTCAGGAACTCATCAACAATATTGCAAAGGAACACGGTGGTATTTCTGTATTTGCAGGTGTTGGAGAAAGAACAAGAGAAGGAAACGATCTTTATCATGAAATGATTGAGTCTGGAGTTATTGATAAAACTGCGATGGTATTCGGACAAATGAATGAACCACCGGGTGCTAGAATGCGTGTAGCTCTTACTGGTCTAACCATGGCGGAACATTTCCGTGATGAAGAAGGACAGGATGTACTTCTTTTCGTAGATAATATCTTCCGATTTACCCAGGCTGGTTCTGAAGTATCCGCATTGCTTGGTCGTGTACCAAGTGCTGTAGGATATCAGCCAACGTTGGCAACCGAAATGGGTGCATTACAAGAAAGAATCACATCCACAAAGAAAGGGTCGATTACATCTGTACAGGCAATTTATGTTCCTGCTGATGACTTGACTGACCCAGCTCCAGCAACTACGTTTGCCCATTTGGATGCGACAACAGTACTTTCCAGAGCAATCACTGAACTTGGTATTTATCCAGCGGTGGACCCATTAGAATCAACTTCTAGAATCATGGATCCGCTGATTATTGGAGAAGAACATTATAATACCGCCAGAGGAGTACAAGAAGTACTGCAGCGATACAAGGACTTACAGGATATTATTGCAATCCTTGGTATGGATGAATTATCTGATTCTGATAAGCTCGTTGTATCCCGAGCAAGAAAAATACAGCGTTTCTTATCTCAGCCTTTCAGTGTGGCTGAAGCATTTACTGGAACACCAGGTAAATATATTCCGCTGAAGGAGACGGTCAGAGGCTTCAAGGAGATTTTGGAAGGGAAACATGATGAAATCCCAGAATCTTTATTCTTGTTTGCAGGCGGAATTGATGAAGTAGTAGAAAGGTTCCAGAAAAATGCCTAAAAGTGTGATGCTAGAGGTCATAACGCCTTCAAAACTCTTTTACAAGGGTGAGGTTGAACTGGTAATCGCTCGAACCACAAGTGGTGATGAGGGATATATGGCAGGTCATACCTGGGCGGTAAAGCTGCTTGAAGCGGGAGAACTTTGGTTCCAGGAAGCCGGAGCAAAAGACTTTAAGATAGCAGCTTTAGCAGGTGGATATATTGATGTGAAAGATAATATCATTATATTCACAGATGCTGCTGAATGGCCAGAAGACATCGATGTGGAACGTGCTCAAATGGAAAAAGAGAAGGCAGAACACTGGCTTAGAAATCCAAGTCAAGATGATTTGGAAGTTGCGAAAGCTAAAATTGCCATTGCAAAAGCGCTTACTCGTATGCATGTTAAAGATGGCGGACATCGAAGAAAACGATAAAAACCCAAAAAAATATAATAGCAATAAAAAACAGGGAATGCACCATAAGGTGTTAGTCCCTGTTTTTTTATGGAAAGGATACAATCACATCGCATTTCATATATTATCACTATGTTCTCATCAAGAGAACACCAAAACCACAAAATAGTCAGGCATAATAAAGCTATTCAAAAGAAATGAAACTAATTGAGCAAATACGTTTAACCATGAGAAAGGAAGGTGAAACAATGAATGACGATTGTTTAAAGAATAAAAACCAAAGGGTTGAAAAGAATAAACGAACGTTTTGTGGGCTTGGTACTGTAAATCAAATAGAAATCGACTCGGACAATACTCTGGCGATGGACCTAGCTATATCGAGAATCGCCCAATTAGAATTGCTGCTGTCGCCATTCCTCCCTCAAAGCGATATATATAGAATCAATGAAGCTGCTGGGCTGAAGCCCACAAAAATCAAGAAAGAAACAATGAAGCTGTTAAAAGAGTCCGTTGGACTTTCGAATAAATTCATGGGAACCTTTGATATCAACGTCCGTCCTCTTGTAGAACTATGGAAGATAAAAAAGGGAAATCGAGCAATCCCAACGCAGAATCAAATAAAGCAAGCAAGGGAGCTAGTAAATGTTTCGGATTTGATACTTGATGAAACGAATCAGACTGTTTTTTTAAAGAGAGCGGGGCAGGCATTGGATTTGGGAGGGATTGCAAAGGGATATGCAGCAGATGAAGCAAAAAGAGTATTGGAAGGAAAAGGCATTACCTCTGCACTGATTAACTTAGGGGGGAATATAGTTGCTCTGGGAAAAAACACCGAAAAAGAACAGTGGAAAATCGGTATTCAAAACCCATTGAAACCAACTGGAATCCATTTCGGAGTACTACACGTCAATGATTGCACTGTTGTAACTTCCGGAAGCAATGAACAATTCTTTATAAAAGATGGGAGACGGTATCATCATATTATCAACCCCAAAACAGGAGAACCAGCTGAATCAGGATTGCTGAGTGTTACTGTGGTGGCCCAGTCTTCCTTATTGGCAGATGCGCTGGCAACTGCCATGTTTGTAGCAGGACTGGAGGCAGGATATGAATTGGCAAAATTATATGAAATAGAAGCGATTTTTGTGACAGAAGGGGCAGATGTGATTGTGACCAATGGTTTGCAAAATCGATTTGAATGGATAAACCCATAGGAGAAAAGAAATGAAACAACAAAAAAGCAAATTGAAAGTAATGCAGAGGCTTAGGATACTTGTTCAAATCGTATCGTTTGTACTAATCCCAGGTCTTTACGTAACTGCATTTTCAGGAATACAAGCAATTTATCAAGGGTTCCTGACAGGAAATTCAACCGTAGTAGAGCTTTGGCCGCAAATTGTCGCGACGGTAGCAGTAATCCCAATCACAGTACTTTTCGGGCGTTTTTTCTGCGGATGGATGTGTGCGTTTGGCACGCTGGGGGATTTTATTTACAAAATTTCTCAAACTGTTTTGCACAGGACATATCGTATTGGTGAGAAGCAAGATGCGGTGTTAAAAAAAATGAAATATGTTATGCTTGGATTTTTGATCATTGCTGTCTGGACATTCAATTGGATTGACATATCTTCTTGGAATCCATGGGACGCATTTGGGATGATTGGAACGGTGGGTGCAACGCCGGATTTCCTTTACGTTGCACAGTACCTAATGCCAGGAGCAATTATTTTTGGAGCAATTGTCATCGGGTCAGCATTTGTAGAACGATTCTTTTGCAGATATTTATGCCCACTCGGAGCGGTATTTGCACTGACTTCTAAAATGAGAGTTTTTAAAATAATCAAACCAAGAACAGCCTGTGGTGCGTGTAGTGTTTGCACCAATCATTGCCCAATGGGTATCAAGATGAATGAGCGCGATGCCATTCACTCTGGCGAATGTATCAACTGTTTTCAATGCATTTCTCATTGTCCAAGACAAAATGTGTCAGTAGCCATTAGAGAGCAGGATGTGAAACCAGCACTCGCTGGGGTCATGGCGGTTACTGTGATGGCAGGAGCTTATTATGCTGGAAATTTATCTTTAGACGCAGGGGTAGCTTCTTATTCAGCAGCCACATCGGTTTCTACTAGTATCGTTGCCACCACAACGGGTGCTAATACAGCTATATATGAAGATGGAACCTATCAAGGAGTTGGAACGGGCTTTAGAGGTGGACAGACTACTGTATCTGTAACCATCAAGGATGATGTGATTACAGATGTGTCGGTGGTATCCTATCAGGATGACGAACCGTTTTTTAACCGAGCTGCAAGCACTGTAATTTCTGAAATATTACAAAACCAAGATACAAGTGTGAACGCAGTATCTGGAGCAACGTATAGCAGCAACGGAATCATGTCAGCTGTAGCAGATGCACTTTCTAGTGCTATGAAAGCATAAAAATAAACTATTTCGTGTCGGCAAGAATAGAAAAAGGAACAAAGGATAAATAAAAATGAAAGCCCTATTTGTCAGGGCTCGATAGCTGACAAGTAGGTCTCTTGTATAGTTGATACAAAAAATTGTAACGCCAATCATCACTACTTCCGATGATTGGCGTTACTGATTTTCAACGATTAACATTTCTGGTGGAATCACCTTCCTTCTGCCAATTTAGATAATGCCATCTATATCAATCAATAGATCTGCTTATCTTTTGATTCATTATAACACTAAAAAAAATAATTGCAAGAATTTTCAGATAAAAAGTACACAAAAAAACAAACAAACAGCAAAAAAAGACATTACTTTGCTGTTTGTATAAAAAGTGTAATCTGTGTGGTAAAAGGATACCATTATTCCCAATCAATAACTCTATGAAAGAATCAGATTCCCAAGCTGGTATATAAAGCAAGCAACAAGCCAAGCAACCAAGGTCTGAAATCCCATGACAAGCAGGGCACTTTTCCAACCGCCCATCTCTCTTTTTACAGCAGCCATCGCTGCCACACAAGGCATATAAAGTAAAGAGAAGGTTAAAAACGCATATGCAGATAAAGGCGTGAATATTTGAGACAGGAGTGGTATCACTGCACCGCTGTCCTTTGCACCTAAAAGTACTGCAAAGGTACTAACAACTGCTTCTTTTGCAGTCAAACCTGTAACCAAAGCTGTGGCAGCTCTCCAATCAGAGAAGCCAAGGGGGATAAAAACGGGGGCAACAAGTTGTCCTATAGATGCAAGCATACTATCTTTTGTATTGGCTACCATATTAAATCCAAAGTCAAAACTTTGCAGTGTCCAAATGATAATCGTAGCCACAAAAATGACAGTAAAGGCTTTTTTGATAAAATCCATTGCTCGTTCGCCCATTTTAAAAATGACACTTTTGGCAGAGGGCAATCTATAAGATGGTAGCTCCATCACAAAGGGTACAGGGCTGCCTTCGAAGGCTGTTTTGTTTAAAATCAAACCTGCTATAATACCAACTACAATCCCTAGGATATAAAGTGAAATCATAACGAGAGCTTGATATTTTGTGAAAAATGCAGCAGTAAAAATCGCATAGATAGGTAATTTTGCGCTACAAGACATAAAAGGGGTCAGCATGATGGTCATTTTGCGATCTCGCTCACTTGGAAGCGTTCTTGTTGCCATAATGGCTGGAACGGAACAACCAAAACCAATGAGCATGGGAACGAATGAACGACCAGATAGACCTATTTTTCGAAGTAATTTATCCATAACAAATGCTATTCTCGCCATATAACCACTGTCTTCCAAAATAGATAAGAAGAAAAACAACACAACGATAATAGGCAAAAAGGAAAGAACACTACCGACGCCTGCAAAAATACCGTTGATAATCAAGGAATGCAGTGCGGGATTTATATCCACTTGGGAAAGGCCAAAATCTGCAGCAGATGTAATGCCATCAATTGCAATCCCTAAAACATTACTTAAAGCTGCACCAATAATGCCAAACGTCATCCAAAAAACGAAAAACATAACACCTAAAAAGATGGGAATGGCCAAATATTTATGGGTCAGAATATTGTCTATTTTTACGGAACGAATATGTTCCTTAGAATCACCAGTTTTCTTGATGCTATTGCTACAGATTTTTTCAATAAAGGTATATCGCATATCTGCCATTGCAGCTTCTCGATCTGTTCCAAGGTGAAACTCCATATCGTCTACAATATGCTGAATGATATCGAGTTCCGGTTCTTGTATTTTCAAGTGGTCAATGACAGGTTGATCTCCTTCAACAATTTTAGTAGCGGCAAAACGAAGCGGAAGCCCCGCAGAATCTGCTTCAGCGGAAATTAAATGAGCAATGGAATGAATCGCATTGTGTACATATCCGCTACAAAAATCGAGCTTTTCTGGCTTGATTTGATTTTCGGCATGCTTAATCGCGCGATGGGCAAGCTCATGAACTCCCTCGTTTTTGCTGGCAGAAATGGGTATGATAGGAATGCCAAGCTCTACTTCCAATTCTTGAACCTCAATTGAAGTGCCGTTTCCACGGATCTCATCCATCATATTAAGGGCCAATATCATAGGGATATTTAACTCCATCAATTGTAAAGTAAGATAAAGGTTGCGTTCGATATTTGTGGCATCGATAATATTAATGATTGCATCTGGCTTTTGATCAATCAAAAAATCCCGGGTTACTACTTCCTCTGCCGTATAAGGAGACAGAGAGTAGATGCCGGGTAGGTCAACAACGGAAACACCTTTATGACCCTTCATTTGGCCTTCTTTTTTTTCAACTGTAACGCCAGGGAAATTTCCTACGTGTTGATTGCTTCCTGTCATTTGATTGAATAAGGTTGTTTTTCCACTATTGGGATTGCCGATGAGAGCGAAGGTGATACTCATTCTGCCACCTCTTCGATTTCGATTTTTCCTGCATCGGCTTGACGAATCGTCAACTCATAGCTACGCAGATGAAGCTCAATGGGGTCCCCAAGAGGGGCTACCTTACGAATCATAACCGTAGTATTGGGAGTGAGTCCCATATCCAGCAGTCTTCTTCTTAAAGCGCCTTCACCGCCTACGGAGCGGATGATTCCCTTGCTGCCGGTTTTTAGCTGGTCTAGTTTCATTTTCTGATTTCCTTTCTTCATGGGGCATCTAATCTATATGTCAGTCGAGTGTTACCTCTGAACGTAAAAACAGCAAATAAGTTAGCCTATGCTTACTGAAATCAGTTTATTATATTATCGAAAGATTGTCAACACTTTTGTTGTGATTGTAGAAAGGAGCTTGATGGTGGAGGAGACGATGAGCAAAGCCACTGCAATAGCGCCCGCCATCATTAGCGTTTCGGTACCGATGGATGCAGTCTCTTCCATATTTCCTCGTAAAATCGCAAGCATGGTATAGTACATATTGGCACCAGGGACCAGAGGAAGTATTCCAGGGATGATAAATATAGTAGCTGCTTCTTTAAAGGTTCTTGAAAAAACATCACTGAGCAAAGCGACAGCGATAGTGCCCCCAAAACAAGCAAGGCCATTGCTACTGCCGGATTGTATGAGGTATGTATATGTAATCCAACCGCATGCACCTACAAATGCAGCGCTGACCACATGTTTTTTTGGCACATGAAATAGTATGCAAAACCCAAGGGTAGAACAAAATGCAAATAGAAAAGGGAGTATCATAGAAAGGTACCTCCTAGCAAAATCCAGATTTTAATTGCTACACCAACTCCAGTGGCAATGGAAACTGCTATAATTCCAGCTTCTATCCCTTTCGAGGCGCCAGAAAGCATATCACCTGCCAAAGTATCTCGAATGGCATTGGTCAGAGCAACGCCTGGTAAAAAAATCATGATAGATCCAATGATGACAGAATTCAAATTGGAACCAAATCCAAGGGCAAAGGAACCCAGTGCTAAAAAAGTAGCACATGCACAGCAGCTAAAAGCTCGAATAAAGCTATTTGTTTCTATTTTTTCCAATAGGATAGAAATCATATAACTACAAGCCCCAATAAAAAAGGAGCAAAAGAAATCATTGATATTTCCCTGAAAAATCAGTGAGAAAAAAGAAGAAACGAACGCAGCACCTAGCACTCGCAGCAAAATGTGGTATGGTTTAATCGCGGAGATATTTTTTAAAATGGTAAGACCTGAGTCGATAGAAAGATCGGTAGTCGTAAATTCTCTTGAGAAATGATTGATTTGAGAAATTTTTTCCAAATCGATTGTACTTCCTTTAATCCGCTTGATGAAGGTATGCATATCACTATCCTCTGAGCCTTCGTCAAGAGAAAGAAATATTCCGGTAGGGGTAGCAAATACTTCAACATAAGGGATTTGACACGCTTTACAGATGCGAGTTATCGTATCTTCAACGCGATAAATTTCTGCACCGCTTTTCATCATTAACTCGCCAGCTCGCAAAGCTAGAATCAGAATCTTTTTTTGTTTTTGATTTATCATTACAATCTCCTCCGTTTTCCTACATTATTATATCATTATTGACATTCTTGTGAAAAGCCCTCAAAATGGAACCAACAATAAGTTATGAAAAACCCCCTGGCTGGCATAAGACGAAAGAACAATCGGGAGGGGCGTATAGATATGGAAGGATTATATTATGGAAGAAAATCAAACAAAATTTCGAATTGGACCGATCAGACCTCCAAGTGAGGCAAATAGTTTGCTCCTTCAAATTACGGAAGGATGCACATGGAATCGCTGCAAATTTTGTGGATTATATAAACATGAGCCGTTTCGCATTTTTTCTGTGGAAAGTGTCAAACGCGATATTGATGTTATGGCCGGATATGCCAAAATGGCTTTGGACTCACGTAATGAAGATGGATCTTGGGATCGTAGGCGCGCATTTCAAGTCTTTGATACGATGGATCGAGAAGAGCAGTATTGCTACTATCTGGTTTATAATTGGCTGTCTCATGGAGGAGAAAACGTATTTTTACAAGATGGTAACTCCTTGGCGTTGAAGTCCGAAAAGGTAATTGAGATACTAGAATATCTGCGAAAGACTTTTCCTTTTATCAAAAGGGTTACTACATATGGTAGGGCAGAAACATTATCGAAAATCAGTACGGAACAATTTGTGGCGTTGAAAAAAGCAGGTTTGGATCGAATACACTCTGGATATGAGTCTGGTTCAGACCAAGTGCTAGAGTTAATCTCAAAAGGCACCACTGCAGAGCAAGAAATTCAAGCAGGGAAAAATATCAAAGCCGGAGGCATCGAATTATCCGTTTATTTCATGGCGGGTGTTGGTGGCAAAGGGTATTCCAAAGAGAACGCGGAAGAAACTGCAAGAGTAATCAATGAGGTGGGACCTGATTTTGTCAGAATTCGTTCGGCAGTAATAAAAGAGGGAACCGAACTTTGGGATGATTATTTGGCCGGTAGATATGAACTTTGCGGTGAAGAAGATAAAATTCGTGAGCTGAAGGTGCTTGTGGAACAGATTCATCGAGAAAGCACTATGCTTGTGAGTGATCATATGATTAACCTTCTTCCAGAACTTCAGGGGAACTTTGTGAAGGATAAAGAAAAAATGTTGCACTTGATTGATGCATATTTGTCGTTGGGTTTAGAAGAACGAAAGCTATTCGAATTGGCAAGACGCTCTGGCAAAATGGTGCACTTAACTGACCTCGTATCACTTGAGCCAGAAGAGCGTAATCGTTTGGAACGCATCGTTTCAACGATTCCTGATGAGAAAAGTTGGAATGAATACATGAATCATCTGATGATGGGGTTTATATAAAAGAATCCTCCCCTCAAATCTCACAAACGAGATTTGAGGGGTTGTTTTTTTTAAGATATGAGAAAAGTTATCTGACAATAGCTGTTTGTTGTAATCGTAGGAAACCATGAAATCCATTGAAATTGGGCGTAAATTCTGAAAATTTTAATATATTTTATATTTTTTTTACGTGTTGGCACGGAACTTGAATATATAAATGGCAATCGTTAGCTGCTCTAGAAAAGAGTTATTAGTTAAAATTTGAGGAGGTTTTTATACCATGACCGCATGTAACAAAGAATTAGCACTAAAAGAAGCTCAAAAAGTTGTAAGCTACATCGAAAAAAGTGAACTGACCAAAGAAGAAAAAGACACAATCGTAAAGGATTCCATTTCCAACTTTAATGAAAATGTAAATCCTGGATGGTTAGAGTACAGAAAGTCTGTTTCCACCAACGCCGCATTCGTTGAATGGACTGACTCTGTAGATCATTTCGAAGACTTATATGGAACTCAGTTTATTGACTGTCTTGGTGGATTTGGTATCTATACTTGTGGACACAGAAATCCAGAAATTTTAAAAACTGTTAAAGCGCAGCTTGACAGATATGCATTGCACAGCCAAGAACTGGTTGACCCATTAAGAGGTTATCTTGCAAACATTTTGGCAATGATTACACCAGGAGATCTGCAATATGCGTTCTTCACAAATGGTGGAGCAGAAGCTGTGGAAATGGCATTGAAACTTGCTCGTTTGGCTACTGGTGGAAGATGGTACATTTCTACAGTAGGTGCATTCCATGGAAAATCTATGGGTGCTATCTCCATGGGTGGTAAAGGTGCTTATAGAGAAGACTATACGCCAATGATCCAACAGGTTCAGCACGTTAAATACGGCGATGCTGATGCAATGGAAGCTGCAATTAAAAATCTTCATACAGTAGGAGAAAAAGTTGCCGGTGTTATCCTTGAACCAATTCAGGGAGAAGCTGGAGTTATTATTCCTCCTCCAGGATACTTGAAGAAAGTAAGAGAAATTTGTGACAAGTATGGCGTAGCAATGATCGTTGATGAAATCCAGACTGGTATGGGTAGAACTGGTACTATGTGGAGATCAGAAGCGGAAGATATTGTTCCAGATATCATGACTTACGGAAAAGCATTTGGTGGCGGAATCATGCCTATCACAGGTATCATTGCAAGACCTTGGTGCTGGGGCGAAAAATTAATCGAAAATCCTTGGATTCTAGGATCCCCTACATTTGGTGGAAACCCACTTGCTTGTTCTGCTGCAATTTCTACCATTAAATACATGCTTGAAAATGACATCCCTGGCGTATGTAAAGAAAAGGGAGATTACTTCATGGTGAAACTCAATGCGATGATGGAAAAATATCCAACCGTATTGAAAGCAATCAGAGGAGCTGGACTTCTTATCTGTATGGAATTCCCAGAAGCTGAAGTTGGTTATGCAGTAACAAAGGGATTGTTCGACAGACACGTAATGACAGCAGGTACGCTTGTAAATGCGAAAACAGTAAGAATCGAACCACCTGCAACTTTATCTTATGATCATATTGATGAAGTTCTTTCGAAGCTGGAAGAATCTATTGCTGACGCAAAGAAAGAATTTAAACTGTAAACAAATCTAAATTTGATTACGTAGAAATTCATCATATTAGTAACCTTACAAAAATATTGGGACGTTGGAATTAACCACGTTCCAATATTTTTTTTTGATGTATTTACACTTGTATCTTAAAACGAAATATTTAGACTATTCTGGTATTTTGTTACTGGTTTGCGGTTAGAGAAAAAAGAAAAAACCCATGAATTGCAACGGTTTTAGCGGTTTCAAAAAAGAAAAAAGAAAAAAATGTATACTTTTTGGTTTATTGTGGTATAATAACTTAGTCTTTTAGAAGACGAAGAAAGAGAGGGAAAATAGATATGGCAAAGAAGCTTATATCTGTGTGGCTTTCATTGACAATCTTACTTTTCTCATCAATTTCTATATATGCTGACGAAAACGTACAAGGAGATTTTTTTATTAAAAATATCGTTATCAATGGGGAAACGATTGATAACAATCAACTACAGTTTCCATTTTTTCTTTACAAAAATACAACGTATTTCCCATTGACACCCGAAATGGGAAAGATTCTCGGTTTAAATATCGAGATGGATTTTGAAAGCCGCACATTAAAACTTATGAAAACGGACCCGACACTGTCGAATATTACACAGCAGTGGCAGAAAAACAATAGCGAAGACATTACTACGCAAGCAATTAGTGATGCAAAAGTCTATGTATACGAAGTAGAGACTTTGAATCTTGATGGTGAAAGCGAAGACGGTACAACTGTTACCAATGATGAAGTGGTACAGGATGATTTAGACGAGATGACCGAGGATGAAAACGCTGTGTCAAATCAAAAAATTGATTTGACCTTTATGGGGATTCCGCAATTATCAGTAAAAGAGCTGAACCTGGGTGATTTACCAATTTTGACAATTGGAAAGATTGTATACCTTCCTATCAAAGTGCTAACAGGCGAGGATGGTTTGGGCTGGGATGCGTATTATGATTTCTATACAGGAATCTATATCAGCACAAAAGAAGGTGTTTCTGCACAATCCTATTGGAATCAAGCAGAATCAAACTACAACAAAGGTCTTGTAAACTACATTAGGACATGTAATAGCAGTTATACGGCCAGCAAAGCTCTAAATCTTGTGATGATCTTTAAAGAGGCTGCTGAAACCTACAACATCGATGAGAGAATTCTAGTAGCAGTAGCCCATAAAGAAAGTACATTCAATGCAAATGCAAGAGGAAGTGGAGGAGCCCTTGGAATGATGCAAGTTATGCCTTCGACGGGAGCGAGGTATGGTCTTAGCGAAGCCCAATTGCTAGATCCTGAAGTTAGCATTAATTTTGGAGCAATGTATTTGAGTGAAAGAATTGCAGCGTATGGCGGGGATGTTACAAAAGGGTTCTCTGCGTATAACCAAGGATCTGTAGCCGTAAATCGTGGGAGTTATTCTACACGATATGCGAATCGCATTATCACAGCCATTAACGAGCTCAATTCGTACCTGACTTCCAATGGATATGGACTAGGAAACTAACGATAAAAATCATGACAGAAAAGCATATAGAATAGAAATGGAAAAACCGAAGGATGCCTTCGGTTTTTTTATATTATTCGTCATTCACTTATGGGTTAGGAAATGCAGGTAAGGGTATTTTACTTGATAGAAATCAATTTGGGTTTTCTTTAGCTGGAAGGATACTGAGCGAAGGTGATGGAATTGTGAAGGTGAAAGGAAATTTACATCAAAATTCGTATTTTTATTGAAAAAATCTAAAATAACTGATAGTATAAGATTATAAATGAAAAAAAGATTTGTAAACACGAACGTTAAGCAAAATTAACATATTAATCATTCGTATAATTAGGAGGGTGACATGGTAAATCGCATCTATGTGGAAAAGAAAACTGGATATGATATTGAAGCACAGGGATTGTTCGCAGATTTAAAGGAGAACTTAAATCTAGAGGGTTTGCGTGGAGTTAGAGTGTTGAACCGCTATGATATCGAAGGAATCAATCACGATATATATGAACAGGCAAAGTATACTGTTTTTGCAGAGCCCGCTATTGATCATGCCTATGACGAACGAGTCATGATTGAAGAGGGCTCTCGTTTTTTTGCAGTAGAATACCTCCCGGGACAATATGATCAGAGAGCAGATTCGGCTGCTCAATGCATCAAATTAATGAATGCTGACGCACAGGCAATTGTTCAGTTCGCTAGATTGATCGTCTTGCAGGGAGATGTATCGTTAGAAGCTTTTGAAGCCATTAAAAAATATTGCATTAATCCAGTGGATTCCCATGAGGCTTCTATGAGCAAACCAGACCATCTAAGCATGGAAACCGTGACTCCAGCAGAGGTAAAAATCATTGACGGATTTATTCAGATGGCAGATGAAGATTTGGCGAAGTTCAAAGAAGAGCAAGGATTTGCTATGAGTGATGCTGATTTGAAATATGTAAGAGAATATTTTTCTGTGGATGAAAAGAGAAATCCAACAGCGACAGAGTTGAAAGTAATTGATACATATTGGTCTGATCACTGTAGACATACTACTTTTTTAACAAAGATTCGTTCGGTTACCTTTGGCGAGGGAGAATATGCGAAACTCATTGAAGGAGCATTTGACGAATACTTAGATATGAGAAATGAGTTGTACGGTGACAGAGAAAAGGACCAGTGCTTGATGGATATGGCGGTTATCGGAGCAAAATATATAAAAAAACGAGGTCTGGCAGACGATTTAGATGAGTCTGAAGAAATCAATGCATGCAGTATTAAAGTAAAAGCAAACATAGATGGAAAAGAAGAAGACTGGCTTGTGATGTTTAAAAATGAAACTCACAATCATCCGACAGAAATTGAACCTTTTGGTGGGGCTGCGACGTGTCTTGGCGGTGCAATCAGAGATCCCCTTTCAGGCAGAGTCTATGTCTATCAAGCAATGCGTGTAACTGGAAGCGGAGATCCTAGAGCAAGCCTTTCCGAGACTCGACCAGGCAAATTGCCCCAACGAATTATTACGAGGGGTGCTGCAAGAGGGTATAGCTCTTATGGAAATCAAATTGGTCTTGCCACAGGGCAAGTGACGGAAATATATGATGAAGGATATGTTGCAAAGCGTATGGAAATTGGTGCCGTCATCGGTGCAGCACCAGCTGATCATGTACGAAGAGAAAGACCAGAAAAAGGTGACTTCATTGTGTTGATTGGCGGAAGAACGGGAAGAGATGGATGTGGAGGTGCAACTGGATCTTCTAAGGGGCATACCATGGAATCGATTTTAACCTGTGGTGCAGAAGTACAAAAAGGGAATCCGCCAGTGGAAAGAAATGTGCAAAGATTATTTCGAAGAAAAGAAGCTGCGTGCCTGATTAAGCGATGCAACGACTTTGGAGCAGGTGGTGTATCGGTAGCAATTGGAGAGTTGGCAGATGGTATTGATGTAAATCTGGACTTAGTGCCAAAAAAATATGATGGACTCGACGGAACGGAATTAGCAATTTCGGAATCACAGGAGCGTATGGCGGCAGTGGTTTCGGAAAAAGATTTAAAACAGTTTATTCAGTATGCTGAGGAAGAAAATCTTGAGGCAGTGGCTGTAGCAAGAGTTACCGATCTCAATCGTTTTAGAATGAGCTGGAGAGGTTCTTGTGTTTTAAATCTAAGTAGAGAGTTTTTAAACTCAAATGGAGCAAAACAGGTCATTGATGTTATGGTTCCAGGTGGAGACTCTCCAAATCTTGAAGAGTCTACTTCGATTGAGTTAGAAACACTTCTTGGTGATTTAAACTGCTGTAGCCAAAAAGGACTCATAGAAATGTTTGACAGTACCATTGGTGCGGCTACTGTTCTTATGCCTCTTGGCGGAAAGTATCAACTATCACCAGCGGCAGGAATGGCGGCAAAAATACCAGTGCTACAGGGAGATACTACTACCACGACTTTGATGTGCCATGGGTTTGATCCTAGCCTTTCTGCAAAGAGTCCATATCACGGAGCGCTCTATGCTGTTGTGGATTCCATGACTAAAATAGGTGCCATGGGCGGGGATGTCTCGAAAGTGAGACTGACCTTCCAAGAGTATTTTGAACGTTTAGGAACAGACCCTGAAAAATGGGCACGGCCGTTTATGGCATTGCTTGGAGCCTTAAAAGCACAGAAAGAATTAGGTGTGCCTGCTATCGGAGGAAAAGATAGCATGTCGGGAACCTTTATGGATATCCATGTTCCTCCAACCTTGGTATCCTTTGCGGTAGGAACCATGGATGCAGAGCATGTGATTTCTACAGAGTTAAAAAGGGAAAACAGCACCATTGTACTGTTATCTCCCGAAAAGGATCAAAAACAAATCATTGATTTTCAAGAGTACAAGCGTAATATGAAACGGGTCAGAGAACTGGCCCTAGAACAAAAAATATTGGCTGCCAATACCATCGGAAAAGGTGGAATCTTTATTTCATTGGTAAAAATGGCAGTGGGAAATCAAATTGGTGTTTCTCTCAAGCCATTGGAGGATAGACAATTAAAACTAGCTGACTATGGTGCGATTCTCCTAGAAGTTGCAGGAGATGAAGATTTGTCCCAGATGTTTGAGTCCGTAAATTATCAAGTGATTGGTACAACAAACGATTCTAAGAAGATTGTCATTCCTGCCAAGGAAGGCCGTGAAAAAGAATATTCCTTAGAAAAGATTACAAAAGATTGGACAAAACCATTAGAAGGTATTTTCCCTACAAAGAGAAAAGATCAAGATGAAGCGATTGAAACTCCTCAAAAGATTCACTATAAAGAACGTTTCGTCGCAGTCCCAAAATATAGCACTGCAAAACCGAGGGTGTTTGTTCCAGTTTTCCCAGGAACGAACTGCGAAGTAGATACAAAGAGAGCCTTCGAAAAAGCGGGCGCGGAAGTTAACTTGCAAATATTAAGAAATTTAAAAATTGAAAACTTAAAAGAATCCATTGAAACCATGGTGAACCATATTAAAAACAGTCAGATGATAATGATTCCAGGTGGATTCAGTGGCGGAGATGAGCCAGATGGGTCTGCAAAGTTTATAACAGCCGTGTTTCGTAATCCTGCCATCAAAGAAGCCGTGGAAGAAATGCTGGAGGAAAGAGATGGATTGATGCTTGGTATTTGTAACGGTTTCCAGGCTCTGATTAAACTTGGCTTGGTACCATACGGAAACATTACAGAAGCGGATGGGAATAATCCTACACTGACTTACAATCGAATTGGGAGACATGCTTCTTGCCTTGTACGAACCAGAATCGCATCCGTCAAATCTCCTTGGTTCGCCAATGTTGAGGTAGGTGATATTCATACCATTGCAGTGTCTCACGGTGAGGGTCGATTTATCGCAGAGGAAGATGTGATAAGAACTCTAATCCAAAATGGCCAAGTTGCAACACAATACGTCGACCTTGATGGCAATCCAACATTGAAAGCAGAATTCAATCCAAATGAATCACTTTTCGCCATAGAGGGAATTACTTCTCCTGACGGAAGGGTTCTTGGAAAGATGGGACACTCAGAGCGTATTGGAAAAAATTTATATAAGAATGTAATCGGCAACACAGATCAAAAATTGTTTGAAGCAGGGGTTGCGTATTTTAGATAAATGGATGATTGATTGAGAAAAAATAATAGGAGGATGTTATGAAAGTTGCAATTGTAATGGGTAGTAAATCAGATTACCCGGTTGTAAGCAGAGCAGAAGATATTCTAAAAGGATTTGATGTTGAGGTAGAGACGAGAATTATTTCAGCCCATAGAACGCCACGTATTGCAGAAGAGTTCGCTTCTCATGCAGAGGAAAATGGAATCGAAGTAATTATTGCGGCAGCAGGAAAAGCAGCTCACTTGGGTGGCGTTCTTGCCGCATTTACTGCAATGCCAATCATTGGATTGCCGATCAAATCATCTACACTGGATGGACTGGATTCTTTGTTATCCATTGTTCAGATGCCAAAAGGAGTACCTGTTGCTACCGTTGCTATTGACGGAGCAGAAAATGCCGGACTTCTTGCAGTGCAGATCTTATCACTGAAGTATCCCAAGCTGAGAGACGCTATGAAAGCTTATAAAGTCAAAATGGAAGAAGATATTGTAAAACAAGATGCAGAACTAAACCAATCTTTTGTAAAATAAGGGAGGAAATAAAAATGGAAAAATTAGAAATGTTGTATGAAGGCAAGGCAAAAAAAGTATTTAAAACTGATGATCCGAAATTATACATAGTTGACTACAAGGACGATGCAACAGCGTTTAATGGCGAGAAAAAAGGAAGCATTGCTGATAAGGGTGTTGTAAATAATACAATGTCAGCAATTATTTTTGAAATGCTGGAAGAAAAAGGCGTACCTACTCATATGGTAAAATTGCTCAGCGATAGAGAAACTCTTGTAAAGGCAGTTACGATCCTTCCTTTGGAGGTGATCATTAGAAACGTTGCAGCTGGTTCCTTCTCCAAGAGATATGGCGTAGAAGAAGGGAGCCCATTAGCAAAAACTGTATTAGAGTTTTCCTATAAAAATGATGAACTAGGAGATCCGCTTATCAATGACGATCACATTCTTGCGTTAGAACTTGCAACTGAAGAGCAGCTTGTAACAGTCAAAAAATATGCATATGCAGTAAACGATGCATTGAAAGAATTCTTTTTGGATAAGGGCCTCAAACTCATTGATTTTAAGATTGAATTTGGTACTAGTGATGGAGAAGTGATTTTGGCAGATGAAATTTCTCCAGATACTTGTAGATTGTGGGATGTAAAAACAAACGAAAAAATGGATAAGGATAGATTCAGAAGAGATCTTGGCAATGTAGAAGAAACATATCAAGAAGTACTTGCTAGAATCAAAAAATAGGAGAAAAAGAATGTTGAGTGAATTTGATATCAACCAAGAACTGCGTGCATTGGAAGAAGACAAAGTTTTCGACGAATGCGGTGTTGTAGGAGTCTATGCTCCTGGAAAAGAAGATATCGCGAGATGGGTGTATTTTGGGCTCCATTCTTTGCAACACAGAGGACAAGAGAGTGCTGGAATTGCATCCAATAAAAATGGAAAAATTCAATACTATAAAGAAATGGGATTGGTTCAGGAAGTATTCAATGATGAAATCATTGGAAGGCTACAAGGCGATATTTCCATTGGACACGTAAGATACTCAACGTCAGGAGAAAGCCACGCAGTCAATGCGATGCCTCTTGTGGTATATCATAAAGGCGGAAGTCTTGCTCTTGCCCACAATGGCAATCTGGTCAATGCCGAATTGCTTCGTGAAGAAATGCAAGACAGAGGGGTAATCTTTCAGACCTCCATTGACTCTGAAGTTATCGCAGCTCTCATTGCCAGATATATTCGAGACAATACCATCGAGGAAGCTGTAAAGAAAGCCCTAGAAATCGTCAAAGGAGCCTATGCGCTGGTTATCACAGAGGGTGACAAGTTAATCGGTGTGAGAGATCCCAATGGAATCAGACCTCTTTGCATTGGAAGAATGAAAGAAGGTTATGTGCTATCATCCGAAAGCTGCATTTTCCCACTTTTAGGAGCGAAATATATCAGAGATGTGAAACCCGGCGAAATGGTCGTCATTGAAAACCATGAGTTGAAATCCACCCAATTTGCAAAACCAATCAAAAAAGCAATTTGTGCCTTTGAATATGTGTACTTAGCAAGACCTGACAGTGATATTGATGGTCGCAGCGTTTATATGGCAAGAACAGAGGCAGGCAGAATATTGGCTAGAGAATATCCAATAGAAGCAGATATGGTCATTGCAGTTCCTGACTCGGGTACCGTAGCAGCAATTGGATACGCAGAGGAATCTGGTATTCCATTTGGAGAAGGTCTTATTAAAAACAGATATGTAGGCAGAACTTTTATTCAACCAGACCAGAGAATGAGGGAATTAAGCGTTCGATTAAAGCTAAATGTCTTAAAAGATAACGTTGCAGGCAAGCGCATCATTATGGTAGACGATTCGATTGTTAGGGGAACGACCAGCGGTAAAATCGTTCGCATGCTGAAAGACGCTGGGGCAAAAGAGGTCCATGTTCGTGTCAGCTCGCCTCCAGTAACCCATTCTTGTCATTTTGGTATTGATACACCAAACGCTGATAAACTAGTTGCATCTTCCCATACTGTTGAAGAAATCAGAGAAATGATTGGCGCTGATAGCTTAGGATATCTTAGTGTCGAGGGTTTGCTGGAATCCATCAAGCTTGGAGGGGAAAATGTATGCAGAGCATGCTTTACAGGCGCATATCCTATGGAACTTCCTGATGCGGAAGCAAGAAGCAATGGGAAGGTTTCAATCAAAGAGGAGGAATAAAAATGACAGAAGAACGTTTGACATATAAAGATGCTGGTGTGGACACAAAAGAAGGGGAACGCGCTGTTTCTCTCATGAAGTCCCACGTAAAAAAGACGTTTAATGAAAATGTACTGACAGGGCTAGGTGGCTTTGGAAGCCTGTTCCGTTTAGACGTCAAAGAAATGGAAGAGCCTGTCTTGGTATCTGGCACAGATGGAGTAGGAACGAAACTAAAAATGGCATTTTTGATGGATCAGCATGATACCGTAGGCCAAGATTGTGTTGCTATGTGTATCAATGATATTTTATGTCAAGGTGCGACACCGCTTTTTTTCTTGGATTATATTGCAACTGGTAAAGTAAAAGCAGAAAAAATCGCCGATATTGTAAAGGGGATTGCGGATGGTTGCGTACTAGGCGGATGTGCCCTTGTTGGTGGGGAAACCGCTGAAATGCCTGATTTTTATAGTGAGGGTGAATACGACATGGCTGGATTTGCAGTTGGTGTGGTTGATCGAAAAAAAATGATTGATGGGAAAGATATCAAAGAAGGTAATGTGATCATCGGGATTCCTTCCAGTGGAATTCACAGCAATGGATATTCTCTTGTAAGAAAATTGTTCTTTGATAAGCTGAATATGAAAGTAAGTGATTTTGTTGAAGAGCTAGGAAGTACGCTGGGTGAAACCTTAATCACACCGACAAGGATTTATACAAATCCATGCAAAGCGGTATTTGAAAAAGCAAGGGTGAATGGAATTGTTCATATTACTGGTGGCGGATTCTACGAAAACATTCCACGCATTATACCAGAGGGACTTGGTGTAGAAATTCAAAATGGAAGCTGGGATATCTTGCCGATTTTTCAGTATATTCAAAAGATGGGTAATGTTGAGACAAAAGAAATGTTTTCAACCTTTAACATGGGTGTTGGCATGATGATGGTCGTAGATAAAGATCAACAAGAGGCAGTCCTTGCAGCACTAGAATCGGAAGGAGAAAAGGGATCAGTAATTGGAACCATCGTAGCGGGTCAAGGTGTTACGGTTGTATCTCAATAGAAGAAGCAGGGGTTAGGAGCGAATCATGAATCAATCTAATAAATCCGTTCGTGTCTCAGTTCTTGTTTCGGGTGGCGGATCCAATCTGCAATCTATTATAGATCATGTAGAAAATGGATCTCTACCGCAAGTTCGGATTGTACAAGTGATTTCAAGCAATGAAAATGCTTTTGCTTTAGAGCGGGCAAAAAAAAGTGGAATCAAAGGAATTGCCATTGGAAAAGAGCAATGGCCAGAAGAAAACAAGCGAAATCAAGTGCTTCTTTCCACGTTAAAAGAAGAAGATACCGATTTAATCGTTTTGGCGGGGTATATGAGTATCCTTAGTCCTGAATTGATTCAATCTTATCCCAATCAAATCATCAACATTCATCCATCTCTGATTCCGAAATTTTGCGGGAAAGGATTTTTTGGAAAGCGTGTACATCGAGCAGTCATTGAGAGTGGGGAAAAAGAAAGTGGTGCCACAGTTCATTTTGTGGATGAAGGTGTTGATACTGGGAAGATTATATTGCAAGAAAGCGTTCCCGTTTTGGAAGGGGATACGGCAGACACATTGGCTGAACGGGTTTTATCCGTGGAACATCAGATTCTGCCGAAAGCAATCAAGATGTTTTGTGATGGAACCATTGTATGATATGAGTAATGGAAGAAACGGTTTTGATACGGAGTTGTTATAATAAGGGAGGAAGAAAAATGAGAGCACTGATAAGTGTATCAGACAAGACAGGTGTGGTTGAGTTCTCTCAAGAACTTGAAGAACTTGGAGTAAAAATTATTTCCACCGGTGGAACGGCAACGAGGTTGCGTGACAATGGTGTAGATGTAATCGGAATTTCTGATATAACTGGATTCCCAGAATGCTTGGATGGAAGAGTTAAAACCCTTCATCCGGCAGTACATGGCGGTATTTTGGCAATGCGCGGTAAAGAGGAACATATGAAACAGCTTGCTGATTTAGAGATAGAAACAATTGATATTGTGGCAATTAACCTTTATCCTTTTAAAGAAACAATCTTGAAGCCTTCGGTTACGTTGGAAGAAGCAATCGAAAATATTGACATCGGTGGTCCTACCATGCTTCGTTCTGCAGCGAAAAACCATAGAGACGTTGTTGTTGTCTGTGATCCAGCTGACTACAGACAGATTGTTGAAGAGCTAAAAGAAACCAAGACTGTATCTTATGACACAAAGTACCGATTGGCTTTAAAAGTATTTCAACATACAGCTGCTTATGATGCGATGATATCTGATTATCTTAGAAAACAAATCGATGCAGAACTGCCAGATAATTTGACCCTTACATTTGAAAAAACACAGGAACTTCGGTACGGAGAAAATCCTCATCAAAAGGCTTATTATTATAAAGAAATCAAACCATGGGAGGGGGCACTCGTAAATGCAGTTCAGCTTCATGGCAAAGAACTTTCTTTCAATAATATCAACGACACCAATGGCGCACTAGAAACATTGAAAGAATTTAACGAGCCTACAATTGTAGCTGTAAAACATGCAAACCCATGCGGAGTAGGAACGGGTTTTGATATCTGTGATGCATATGTGAAAGCTTATAAGGCAGATCCAATTTCGATCTATGGCGGTATTGTGGCTTCCAATCGAATCATTGATGAACTGACGGCAACAGAAATCAATAAAATCTTCGTTGAGATTGTAATTGCTCCTGATTTTACAGAGGAAGCTCTTTCTATTTTAACCCAGAAAAAGAATATCCGTTTACTAAAACTAGAAAATATATTGGCAAAGGCACCTGAGGGAACCATTGATATGAAAAAGGTCAGCGGAGGCATCTTGATTCAAGAAATTGATAATAATTTGTATGATGAAGCTGACATACAAGTTGTGACAGATCGAATTCCTACAGAAAGAGAAATGGATGATATGAAATTTGCGATGAAAGTGGCAAAGCACATTAAATCCAATGGAATCGTAATTGCGAAAGAAGGAAAAACCATCGGAATTGGACCAGGACAAGTGAATCGGGTTTGGGCGATAGAAAATTCGATTAGACAGGCCACAGAAGCAACGGAAGGTTCTGTGCTAGCATCAGATGCGTTCTTCCCATTTGAAGACAATGTCGTTGCAGCAGCAGCTGCGGGAATCACAGCTGTGATTCAGCCAGGTGGTTCTATCCACGATGAAGACTGTATCAAAAAAGCCAATGAACTGGGAATCGCCATGGTATTTACTGGTGTTAGACATTTTAAGCACTAAGGAGGAATCATGAAGGTATTAATCGTTGGCGGCGGCGGCCGTGAGCACGGAATTGCATGGAAATTGGCGCAAAGTGAAAAAGTAGAGATGTTGTTTTGTGCTCCTGGTAATGCGGGGATTGCAAAGGTGGCTCAATGCGTACCAATCAAGGCGGAGGACATTCAAGGAATTTGCGACTTTGCGGAGCATAATCAGATTGATTTAACAGTGATTGGACCAGAAGTTCCTCTTGCCATGGGAATTGTAGACGCACTAAGCGCAAAAGGTCTGAAAGCATTTGGACCCAATCAAGCATGTGCCCAGCTTGAGGCAAGCAAATCTTTCACAAAATCGTTTTTAGCGAGACATCAAATTCCAACTGCAGGATATCAAGAATTTACAGATATACAAAAGTTGAAAGAGTCGGTTGGGCTTTATGGATATCCAATGGTATTAAAAGCAGATGGATTGGCAGCAGGAAAAGGTGTAGTCCTTGCTCAAGATAAACAGGAAGCATTAGACGCAATTGATCAAATGATGGGTGATAAAATATTCGGAGAAGCAGGGAGTAAAATTGTTGTAGAAGAGTTTCTGACTGGCATCGAAGCATCCGTTCTCTGCTTTGTAGATGGAAAAACCATCACCCCAATGGAATCTGCACAAGATTATAAGAGAATTCTCGATAATGATCAAGGTCCAAATACGGGAGGTATGGGTACGTATTCTCCAAGCTTGATTTTCACAGAAGAATTGGAACAACAAGTAAAGACCAGAATATTAGAACCAACGCTAAAAGGGTTTCGGGCAGATGGCTTAGATTTTAAAGGGATATTGTTTATTGGCCTGATGATATCAGAAGAAGGCCCTAAAGTCATTGAATTCAATAATCGTTTTGGTGATCCTGAGACCCAATCGGTACTGCCGAGAATGAAAACCGATTTGCTGGATGTGATGATGGCAGTGGTTGAGGATCGACTGGCAGAACAAATCATTGAATGGAGTGACGAACGTGCTGTTTGTATTATTCTTGCCTCAGAAGGATATCCGGGAAGCTATCCAAAAGGGAGAGAAATTCATGGCTTGGAAGACTTAGAAAAAGGTGTGATGGTATTCCACAGCGGTACCAAGTTCGGGGATGATCAAGTGACAGTCCTGACGGATGGCGGCAGAGTTTTAGGGGTTACGGCGCTTGGAAAAACCCATGAAGAAGCAAGAACAAAAGCATACGAAAATGTAAGAAAGATATGGTTTGAAGGAGCACAATACAGAAAAGACATTGGTTTGTTAAACCGATAATCAATTCTCGCCAAAGAAGAAAAACGATGAGAGAGATGCCCCCTTTACTGAACAATGGCAGTGAAGGGGGTTTTCGTGCAATCTATTTGGATTCCATGGGGACGTTGACACAATTGATCGGATTCCCTAAGAGATATGAATCAAGATTGTCGATCGCTATTTGGATTAGCCTCTCTCTTGCTTCTTTTGTAATCCATGCGATATGTGGTGTGATAATACAGTTGGAAAGGCCAATGAGCGGATTGTTTTCGGGTGGTTCTACGGAAAGAACATCCAGCCCTGCTCCATAAATGTAACCGCTTGTCAGCCCTTTAGCCAATGCTTCTTCATCAATCAAAGGTCCTCTTGAAGTATTGATGATGATCACACCAGATTTCATTTTAGCAATGGAATTTTGACAAATCATATGCTTACTTTCTTCTGTTAGAGGACAATGAAGGCTGATGATATCAGATTCTTTATACAGATCGTCAATAGAAGCGAAGTGAATTTGACTTGTTTCAAAGGAAGCATTTGGGTATCTGGATGAAATCAAAACATTCATGCCAAATGCCTCAGCAATCTTAGCAACCTTCCTTCCAATATTTCCAAACCCGACGACTCCAAACGTTTTTTTTGCTAGTTCTATCTGTGGTGTCAAGGTAAAACAAAAATCTTTGGATGTAGCCCAAGCCCCATGATGTACAACAGAATTGTGCTGCCCCACACGGTTGACAACTTCTAAAAGCAGAGAAAATGTGAATTGGGCGACGGAATCGGTAGAATAAGAAGGAATATTGGTAACAGTGATGCCATGACTTGAGGCATAGGAAAGATCCACCATATTGATTCCAGTGGCAAGAATACCAATCCAACGCAGATTAGTACACTGGGCTAATATCTCGGCGGTGAGCAGACATTTACTTGTCATAACGATTTCTGCATCTCCAATTCGCGAGACAATCAGTTCCTTTTCTGTGCGGGGATAGACGGAAAGATTGCCGTATTGCTTAAACGCTTCCCAGCTCAAATCACCGGGATTGATTGTATTCGCATCTAATATGACTATTTTCATGTTTCGCATGCCTCCTTGTTTTGTGTTATAATATGCTGTTAATGATTATAACAAACAATGAAAACAAATTACAAGTCGTGGAGGTTTTGAAATGGAAATCTTAAATATAGCGCCCGTTATTTTTATAGATGGTCAGATGACAATATTGGATCAAACAAAGTTGCCCAATGAAGAGGTGTATATTGATATAGAGACGAAGGAAGATGTATGGGATGCAATTTATCAGTTGAAGGTGAGGGGAGCGCCTGCTATTGGTGTAGCAGCGGGGTATGGAATCTATTTAGCGAGTCGAGATATCGAGGCAGAAAGCTTTGAAGACTTTTATCAACAATTTATGGAAATCAAGAAATATCTTGCGTCCTCTAGACCAACAGCAGTTAATCTTTTTTGGGCACTTGATAGAATGGAGAGACGTGTAAAGGCATTTGAAATAGATGGATTTAAAGACACATCTGGCAAAGTGAAGACTGAAGCTGGGTGGAACGAGATTCTGGATAATCTGAAGGAGGTTCTTCTACATGAAGCACACAAAATCAGAGAAGAAGATGAAGCGGCTTGCCGCAAGATGGGTGAGTATGGATTATCCTTGCTAAAACCAAAGATGGGGATCTTGACCCATTGCAATGCGGGCACCATAGCAACGGCCAAGTATGGTACTAGCTTAGCGCCAATCTATCTAGGCCATGAAAAGGGATATGATTTTAAAGTTTTTGCTGATGAGACAAGACCACTGCTGCAAGGCGCAAGATTGACAGCCTGGGAGCTCCATCATGCTGGAATCGATGTAACTTTGATTTGTGACAATATGGCATCCCTGGTCATGAAAAATGGCTGGATTGATGCAGTGGTTGTCGGCTGTGATCGTATGGCAGCCAATGGAGATGGCGCAAATAAAATTGGTACATCAGCGGTGGCTATTTTGGCGCATGAGTACGGAATTCCGTTCTATATGTTTGTTCCTACATCAACCATCGATTTAGAGACAAAAACAGGAGAAGATATTCATATTGAGCTCCGAAAAGGGGAAGAAATTTACCAATTGTGGTACGAAAAAGCAATGGCGCCAGAAGGAGTGAAAACATACAATCCTGCATTTGATGTGACCAATGCAAAACATATTACTGCGGTAATAACGGAAAAAGGGATTGTGTACCCCCCATATGAAGAAAATCTGAAAAAATTGTTTCAAGAGGTGAAATGAGTCAATGAGCTTATTTGAGAGGAATGCAAAAAAAGTAGTTATTTTTGCAGCGATAGCAGCATCTTTTTCTGCAATTTTTGTGAGATTAATTGATGCGAGTCCAATGGCAATTGGCTTTTTTAGACTCACTTTTTCGGTTCCGTTTTTTGCAGTAGCTGTGTTGATATGGCATCGGAAAGCTTTGCGGCAAGTAAGTAAGCGTCAATTGCTAGGGTGTATTCTTGGCGGGTTATTTTTAACAGGACATTTTTTCACATGGTTTACTGCGATTGGTAAGACAACCATTGCAAGTGCTACTGTAATTTGCTCTAGCCATCCAATCATCATCTTATTTATTACGGCTTTGTTTTTTCGAGAAAAAACAAATGGGAAGGCGATTGCTGGTGTGCTTGTTGCACTCTTTGGTGCCGCTGTGATAGCCGGTGGGGATTATAGTTTTTCCGGAGAAGCAATTTTGGGCGATTTTATGGCTTTCCTTGGAGCGTTGTTCATGGCACTATATTTTTTGACCGGAAGGAAATTGCGAAAAAATATGGATGCCGCGGTATACGTATTCCTTGTGTTTTTTACTTGTTGGGCAGCATTCGGTGTGGGCATGATTGCTACTGGGACACCATTTGTTGGATACAGCAAGAATGATTATTTCTATCTCTTTGCGCTTGCGATTGTTTGCCAAATTGGAGCCCATGCGGTGTTTAATTGGTGCTTGGGACATGTTCCGCCATTGTATATTTCAACCATTGAGACGGGAGAAGCGATTTGCGCGTCAATACTGGGCGTTTTCATTTTTCGAGAGGTACCAACATTTTGGCAGATTGTAGGAGGTTTGATTGCTATTTGTGGTTTGCTTTATTATAACTACCATGATTCAAATGGAATCAAAGAGCCGCAAGACATGAAGCCTGCGGGGATTGAAGAATAAACGATGATGTGTTACAATTTATCTTTATACAATAAGAAAATAGAATTTTCAACGAATTTGCAAGGAGCAAACCATGTCGTATAAAATAAAGCTGGATGTTTTCGAAGGTCCTTTCGACCTGCTCGTTTACTTGATTGAAAGTGCAAGAATGAGCGTTTATGACATTCAGATTTCCAAGATTACAACTCAATACTTAGGATACTTGGAGCAAATAAAAGCGCTCGATGTAAATATTGCTACAGAGTTTATGGTGCTTGCTGCTGCATTGATTGAAATCAAATCAAAGATGCTGCTGCCAAGAATGAAGCTGGAAGGGGAGGGTACTATTGAGGAAGACCCTCGGACTGAATTGGTAGCCAGAATTTTAGAGTACAAACGGTTTAAAACGGCTGCCGAATTCTTAGAACATCAAGAAGAAGAAACCCAACGTGTATTTGAAAAACCAAAGGAAGACCTGACTCAGTTTACTAAAGAACCAGACGAGTATTTGAGCTTGGATTTAGGACAATTTGTAAAAGCCTTTCAAATGTTTTTGCAAAAGAGAAAAAAGCTGGAAGAAATCAAAAAGAATTATGCAAAGGTGGAGAGGCAAAAGATTACCTTAGAATCTCGCATTGAATATATCATCAATCTGTTTCGCAAGAAAGAAAAAAAGAACATGAGTTTTCGAGAACTTTTAGGTCCAGATACCAATCGATATGAAGTTGTTTTAACCTTTGTTTCTCTGCTAGAAATGATTCGCCAAAGGAGTATCCTCGTGAGGCAGCACGTTAATTTTGGTGAAATTTCAGTAGACATCCTAGAGGGTGAGCCAGAGAAGGAACAAGAACTGAAAGAAGAAGGAGAAATGCTCTCATGACAAGTAAAAGAACGATAAAATCAGCTTTTGAATCGATGCTGTTTGTTTGGGGAGAACCGCTGGATGTGAAAGTTGCCGCTGAAATATTTAATATCAATTGGAAAGAAGCTTACGATTACTTTAAGGAATTACAACAAGAATATGAAAAGGAAGGTCGAGGCATTCTCGTGCGCGAAATCGACAAGAGTTTTCAACTTTGCACAAATTTGAATAACAGTGAGTACATTGAGAGACTATGCACCCCGGTGAAAGAAAAAAGACTATCTCAATCTGCGCTAGAAGTGCTAGCAATTATTGCATATAAACAGCCAGTAACGAAGGGAGAAATCGAATCGATTCGAGGCATTAAATGTGATCGGGTTATAGAAGGCCTTGCAAAGAGAGATTTAATCCAAGAAGTGGGACGATCTGCGGGGATTGGAAGGCCGATTCTTTACGGTACAACACCTGCGTTTTTAAAACACTTTGGATTTCAGCAAATAAAAGATTTGCCTGATATCGAAAATATTGAAAGTTTTGTAAATCTTGAAGAAGATGAAGAAAATGATGAATGGCAACAAATTTCTTTGGATTTTTCATCCCAGCAGTAGAAGTGATCAAGTTACAAATAGAATTTTTGTATTTCGAACTCGGAGAACGGAGTGGTTTCCTTATCATTGGAATGTGCGTATTGAGAGGGAGTCATGCCGGTCTCTTTTTTAAATGCTTTGGAAAAATAATTGGCGCAAGAATAACCGCATGCTCCTGCAATCAGTTCAAGGGGTGTGGCTGTAGGAGACAATAAAAGTGATTTTGCATGGGTGATTCGTACCAAAATTAAATATTTACCAGGAGAGATTCCTGTAAATTCGGTGAATTGACGGATTAAGTGATTTTTTGTTACTTGGAGCTCTTCCGCCAATTCTTCGATACCATATAGATAACCGTAATTCATTTGGATGAGGGAAATGGCATCTTGAACCAATTTTGAATAGGGTCCTGTTTTCGGAAATATATGAGTTGATTGATTCATAGCACGACCTCTTTCTTTTCTCCTGTTCGAATATAGATATTATATGAAAGAAAAGAAAATAAATCAACATTTTACCTTTCTATATCAATATATTCCACTTGTTACGACATAATGTGAGTGCTAGACTGTGCTTATCAAAACAAGGGAGGATTATAAAATGGCAAGTATTTCATTGAAAAACATGAAGAAGATTTATCCGGGCAATGTTGTTGCAGTGCAAGAATTTAATTTAGAAATTCAAGATAAAGAATTCATTATATTGGTTGGTCCGTCTGGTTGTGGAAAGTCAACTACCCTTAGAATGATTGCAGGGCTAGAAGATATCTCTGAAGGAGAACTATATATAGGAGATAACTTGGTCAATGAGGTTGCTCCAAAGGATAGAGACATCGCTATGGTTTTTCAAAACTATGCGCTATATCCACATATGACTGTGTTCAAAAATATGGCTTTTGGTTTAACGCTAAGAAAAATGCCAAAAGAAGAAATCAAGCAAAAGGTGGAGGAGGCGGCAAGGATTTTGGACATCGAGCATCTTTTGGAAAGAAAACCGAAAGCGCTTTCTGGTGGTCAGCGGCAACGTGTTGCTTTGGGTAGAGCAATGGTTCGGAATCCAGCGGTATTTCTTCTAGATGAACCTCTGTCTAATTTAGATGCCAAACTTAGAAATCAAATGCGTTCAGAAATCTCAAAGCTTCACAAAAAACTTGGTACTACATTTGTTTATGTAACTCATGACCAAACGGAAGCAATGACCATGGGAGACCGAATTGTTGTCATGAAGGACGGATATATCCAGCAAATTGATACACCACAAAATCTTTATAATAAACCTTGCAACGTTTTTGTTGCTGGATTCATCGGATCTCCACAGATGAATTTCGTTCAGGGCAAAATTATGAAGTCGGATCAAGGCTTTGAAGGGGAATTTGCAGGTTATAGAATCCCTCTTCCATCTGAAAAACAGGCAGTATTAAAAAATTACGATGGAAAGGAAGTTGTTTTTGGAATTCGTCCAGAAGACATCACCATATCTTCAGTGGGCGCTGAAGATTTTACTATGAACATCGAGTTAGTTGAACTGATGGGTGCGGAAATGTATCTGCATTGCGATTTGAATGGAGAGAGAATCATTGTTAGAACTCCAGTGATGGATAATTGCAAGTCGTATGAAAAGCTAAATTTTGTTATGAATAAGGAAAAAATCCATATCTTTGATAAGGATACCGAAAAAGCAATTGATTAGATGATATGATAAAAAAGAAATCCTCTACTGGCACATTGACTTGTCCAATGCGTCGGCGGAGGATTTTTATTTCTTATCTTGGTCTTATTCTGGTGATAGAAAAGTTGAACAGGTCACATCGCAAATAGTCGATGGAGAACATCGCGGTGTTGCCTCTGGCATCGAAATGAAGCTGTTTGAGGCCAAGTATGGAAACGTTTTTGTTCTTTCGTATCTCTGAAAGCAACGGATCCGTTGAGTCGGGGACAAAAATTCTCGTAGTGGAACGAGTAACCACGATTCCTTTTTCTCTTTCAAAATAATCAAATATAGAAGTGGGAGGAGTTGAGCGATTGATTTCGTCTGCAAGAAAAATAGGGATATAATTCACATTAAAACAAATGGCGCTTGAATCAGAGAATCTGGTTCTGCGGATTACACAGACTGGTTCGTCTTGCGGAACACGAAGCATTTCAATTACTTCATCGGAAGGAAGCTCATCTGTAACTCGAATTTCCGGTGCAGATTCAACAATTCCAGCGTTTCGTATCATTTCTGAGAGACTGCGCAATTCGGACAAATCATTTTCTATTTTATGTGTGGATTCCAAAAGAAAGGTGCCAGCGCCATGTTTAGAATAGAGGACACCTTCTCTTCGTAGCTGTTCTAAAGAAGATCTCCATGTTTCTCTACTGATTCCAAACCGCCTAGACATTTCCGACTCGGAAGGGATTTTATCACCTGGGGCAAAAACTCCTTGGTCACATAGTGCGAGAAACTGATCTTTCGCCTTGATAGATAACGATGTTCTTTTCATTGTAACCTCCCTTCACCTTTCCTTGTAATATTACAATAAAACATAGGCAATTAATAGCCTAATTTGAAAAAAACAAACTTGTCTATACAAATTCTAAAAAACTATTTACAAGGTGGATGCGGAGGAATATAATGAAGTTGTCTATACAACTAAAAAGGCGCAAGGGAGTAAAACATGAGTAATACACAATATGACACACTCATTATAGGACCTGTCTCATTGGACCATAACATTGACTATGAGGGAAATGAGCATCATGAGGTAGGCGGGGCGATTGTCCAGTCAGGTTATGCGGCTGCAAAGCTTGGGCACAAGACCGCTCTTTTTACAAAATTAAATCCTGATGATACCGATGTGGATGAAGCATTTGAAAATGCAGGTGCAGACCTGTTTTGGAAAGCTTCTTCTCACACGACTTCGATTCGAAATCAGTATTTTACGGCAGATAAAGAAAAGAGAGACTGTAGGGCAATTAGCATATGCGATTCTTTTTTAGAAGATGAAATTCCAGAAGTGAACACAAAGATTTATCATCTGGCGGGGCTGATTTACGGAGATTTTTCTAGTCAGCTGATTGAGGCACTCCATAAAAAAAATGGAAAAGTGGCAGTTGATGTTCAGTGCTTGCTACGGCATGCAGAACCAGATGGAAGCATGATTTTTTATGACTGGGAAGATAAAAAGACCCATCTTCAATATATTGATTTTTTGAAAACCGATGCGGCGGAAGCAACCATACTGACGGGGGAAGAGGATCGAATCAAGGCGGCAGAAAAATTGTATCAGTGGGGAGCAAAAGAAATTATGATTACCCATAACACAGAGGTATTGATTTATGATGGAGTGCAGTTTCATACATGTCCCATCAGAGCTAGAAACTTATCTGGCAGAACAGGGCGTGGAGATACCTGCTTTAGTGGATACATTACAGAGCGAATCAAAAGAAGCATACCTGAGGCGTTACTTTTTGCCACAGCATTGGTTTCACTCAAGATGGAAACGGTGGGACCATATAAGAAAGACCGAGATGAGGTTTATCAATATATCAAGTCATTTTATCCAGAATATACTTTGTCATTTTGATTGCCGAAGGGAGATGCGAAATGAAACCGAGCAAGCAGAACATTATCTTAAAATCGATTTGTGTCATCGTGCTGTTAGGATGGACATTGTTTCCTGTGTATTGGATGCTGTCTTTGTCTGTACGTGTGGATCAAGAACTGATTTCATCTCTTTCGTTGATACCAAAATCATTCACATTAGATCATTTTATCAACCTATTTGAGAAAAAGGATTTTGCTGTAGCCGTAACAAACAGTCTACAGGTCACACTGATTTCTCTTGCCTTTTCTCTCTTCTTTGGGTTGGCATGCGCTTATATTTTGGCGAGAGCTAGATTCCGATATAAACTAAAGGGAGCCATGCTGTTTTGGGTTCTTTTGGTAAGAATTATTCCGCCTATCGCTTTTGCACTACCTTTGTATATTATGATGAATAATCTAGGCATTTTAAATTCAAAAGTTCCTTTGATTTTGTCTCATATTTTAATCAATATTCCTTTTATCATATGGTTTATGATTAGCTTTTTTGCTAGTCTGCCAGAGGAAATTGAGGAAAGTGCAGAAATCGATGGAGCCACAGAGTTTCAGCTATTCATCAAAATTGTGTTGCCTCTTGTACTCCCTGGGATTACAGCGGTAGCAATCCTATCTTTTATGACCTCATGGAACGAGTATTTATACGGTGTAATCTTTGTGCAAAGTCCATCAAATTTTACAATCCCACTGAGCCTTGCGACGCTAAACAGCGAACAAGAATTAGCACAATGGGGGAGTATCGCCGCGGGAGGTATCGTATCATTAATACCAATTGCAATCTTTGTGGTATTTGCACAGAACTTCTTGATACAAGGGTTATCAAGTGGCGCCGTTAAAGAATAAAAATTAATGTGACATTGTTTAAGGAGGATTAAAAATGAAACGTAGACTATCATTGGTACTGATCCTTTGCCTCGTGGTTTCGCTTTTTGCGGCTTGTGGAAGTCAGGAAAGCGAATCGGCAAGTAGCGATCCTGTAAAACTTGTTGTAGCAGCCAGAGGCGGATCTCATGTAGATGTACTGGAATCAGTAAAAGCTGAATTTGAGGCAGAAAACAATTGTACTGTGGAAATTTTGGGCTTGGAGGCAACCGATTTAAAACAAAAGGTTTCTCTTGATTCTCAAAATAGCACAGGTGCATACGACTTGGCAATGGCGGATGATCCATGGATGCCAGAATATTGTGAGGCTGGAATTTTTGAAAATCTTACTACTCTAGGTTATGACGGTGATGAAGATTTTGTAAAAGCATCTATGGACATAGGTCTTTATCCGTATGGAACAGGAGATGCTTATGCATTGCCATTCGCTGGCAACGTTCAGTTGCTTTTCTATAACAAGCAAGTACTTGATGAGGAGGGTGTAGCCGTTCCAGAAACATGGGCTGATATCCTTGCAATATCAAAATCTGTAAATGGAAAAGACGGAAAAGTGGGATATGTAATCCGAGGACAGCAAGGCAATCCAATTGTATCAGACTATCTGCCGATTCTTTGGGCATATGGTGGAGACGTGTTTGATCAGGACTGGAATGTTACCATTGATTCGCCAGAAGCAAAAAAAGCACTTGAACTATACATAGAACTGCTTGCGAATGGTGCAAACTACGAAAAAAATGATATTGTTGCAGCGGTTTCGGATGGAAAAGCAGCTATGAGTCTTGGCTGGCCTTCCTGGTATATCTCTGGTGAAAATGCAGCAGCTGAATATGCCGCTATCCCGGCTAAAGCAGATTCAAATAGCGAAGTTTACTCAACTGGTATGATTGGAAATTGGATGATGGGTGTGACTGCAAATTCTGCCAACAAAGATTTGGCATTAAAATTCCTAGAATACGTAACCAGCGCAGATGTACAGAAAATCGCTGTGGAATATGGCGGTGTTCCAACAAGAACAAGCGTGTTTACTGATAGTGACTTGGTTGCAAAATATCCGTACTTTACAACCATTCTTGAAGCAACAGAAAACTCAGTGGTAAGACCAAGAACTCCGCTTTGGACAGATATCGAAACTGCTTATGGTGCAGAATTATCCAGTGCGATTTCTGGTACAAAGTCAGTTGATGAGGCATTATCAGATGCAAAAACTGCAATCGAATCAATTATGGAATAACTCCTAAGAAGGGTTCGTAGGGGACTTTCCTCTTCAAACAAAGTAGTGATTTGATGTATGTCAATCAACCCATAAGAGCAGAGGTGTGAGTTTCGCTTCTGCTCTTACGAACCCCATATATTATTGGTCATACGACAACAAGGTGGAAAAAATGAAAAAAAGGAAAAGCGGCTTTGCCTATATCATGACATCTCCAACTATGCTAATCCTCATTGCTCTTAGCATATTTCCATTGATTTTCAATATTTATTATAGTTTTACAGATTACTATTATTTATCTCGAAAAGAGATTGCAATCATAGGCTTTGAAAATTATCAAAACATTTTTCAAGACGTATATTTCCGCCAAGCGGTTTACAATACTATAAAATTTACGGTTTTAGCTGTTTTGTTCGAGACGCTATTTGGACTAGTCATTGCTTTGCTCGTCAATAGTATACAAAAAGGTAAAAAAACATTAAGAACAGTCTCCCTTCTGCCAACGCTTCTTCCGCCTGTTACAGTGGCGCTCATTTGGCAGATTATGTTTTCCAACAATTATGGGATAATTAACAAGATGATAGGGAATGTGGGAATTGGACCAGTGAACTGGTTGATGGATGTTCATACCGCATTTTATGGCATCCTCGTCATTGATGTTTGGCAGTATGCACCATTCGCATTTCTTTTAATCTATGCTTCTTTGCAGTCGGTTCCACAGGGGCAGTATGAAGCGGCAAGAATTGATGGTGCAGGAATTATCCAGCAATTTTTCTACGTTACTTTACCGAATATTGCCAACGGCGTGATAATGGTTGTTCTTTTAAGAACCATTGACACTTTCCGTTTGTTTGACAAAGTCAATATACTGACAAAAGGCGGACCGGCCAATTCTACCGCAACCATTACGCAATATATTTTCCAGTATGGAGTCAAAGGTTTAAAAGTTGGATATGGTGCAGCAGCAGCTTTAATTATGACAGTGATTGTCCTAATTCTTGCAGGTGCATATATCAAAAAATCTTTTAAAAAGCAGAAAATATAAGCGGATGGAAAAGTCATAGTGGGAGGGACAAATGAAGGTACACTTTATTAATGTTGGATATGGAGAATCGATTTTGGTTCAGATCGACGGACACAATATCTTAGTGGACGGCGGAACCAACCGAGAAGAAGAGTATCTTGCTCTTGGTACCATTAAGACAGTAGAATACCTTAAGAAAATAGGAATTCATCATTTGGATCTTGTTGTAATTACTCATATTCACGATGATCACATTGGAGGAATTCCAGAAGTATTAAAAGAAATGGATGCTACAGAAATATGGATGAATGTTAAGCCCGTCCTGCCCGACTTGAAGAAAATCAGAGAGTTTAACAGCGTTCGGAATGGGAACTTGAGCGGAGTTTTATTCCAGCGGGCGCTGGAAAGCCTTGCAGAGGTTTACGCTATCTGTAAGGAAAAAGGGATTCCGATTTCCGTTGTAGACAAAAAAATGGCTTTGAATTATCTAAAAGGAGATGCCCAAATTGAGCTTTTGTTTCCTGACACAGGGATGCAGAAGGAATTGGATCAGATGTTCCTAATGCTTTCCGTAGAGGAATCGGAAGTGACTGCTGAAAATATATTTTATAAAATTGATAAACAACTGAATTCTACTAGCTTGGTATTACGAATTTCCAGTGGAAAAACAGCGGTGCTGTTAACAGGGGACAAAGTAGATGGATGGAATCAAATCGCTTCTGAGGAAGGAATCATTCTTGAAAGTCAAATTTTAAAAGTCACCCATCATGGGCAAAAGGACGGATTGCCAAGAACTATGATGGAGCTTGCAGATCCTCGATATTTTGTGATTTGTGCGTCATTGGACCGGAGATTTCAAAGCGCTGATCCGGCTATCAAGCTACAAGCTGCTGAGTATTTAAAAAGGAAAAATAGAGAGGGTGCGGTCTATGTGACGGGAATGCTTTCAGAACTAGACATGAGCAATCAGGAATTATGTGCTGTTTATTTTCAATGTGATGAGCGAAGTGGGGAAGTATTTGCACGATTCGAAAAAAAATAATACACAGAAGGGAGAGGGGCTAGATGACCATTTATGAGATGGCACTGCGTATCGTCCTTGCCATGGCAATGGGTGGGATTGTCGGTTGGGAACGGGAAAACAATAATCGACCAGCAGGGCTGAGAACCCACACTTTGGTTGCAACTGGTGCTGCAGTGGTAATGCTGATGGGTGAAATGTCCCTCGAAAAGTACGCTCAAATAACAACCATGGACCCTACAAGATTGGGAGCTCAAGTAATATCTGGGATTGGTTTTTTGGGAGCAGGAACGATTATGAGGGAAGGGCTTACCGTTAAGGGGCTTACTACAGCGGCTAGTTTATGGGCTGTGGCTTGTCTTGGCCTTGCTGCAGGTGGCGGTTTTTATGCGCCTGCTATGCTCGGGCTTGTTGCCACAATTATCACATTAACTGCTTTTGAATGCTTGGAAAAAAAGTATAGAAAAGTAAGGTGTAAGGAAATTTTAATCGAATTAGAGTGTACGGATATTTCCACAACCCTCCTCAGCATGAAGCGGCTGGCTGGGCTCTATGATATTGTCCTTGTTGATGTGGATATTGCTGAAGAGATTGGAGAAAACAAAGTGATTTATCATTTAAGAACCAAGTTTGGGTTCCATCGTGTTCGGCGAAGATTTGATAAAAATGGTTTTTCCAAAGAGCTATCCAAACTGAATGGGGTATCAGAGCTTCATTTACAAGAACTTTTCTAGAATTATCATGCAAGTTTCTTATTTTCATACATTTGCAATAAGCCGGAGGCGTCATGCATTCGGTTTGTTGCTTTTTTGAGGGAGATATCTACCTAGAAAGCAATACCTCGAATTCTTCATGTCAAATCCGATTCCTTCCATTCTTGCTTTTATTTTTATGATTTCTATGATAAAATGTAGGGTACAAAAAAGAATGATTTGGACCGTATATAGAGGAAAAACTGAAATAATAACGCGGAAATCAATGGCTTAGGTTCAAAGGAGAAAGAGTAAGGAGAAAAAGGATGCGTTTAAATAAATATATTGCCCAGTTTGGGATTGCAAGTAGAAGGCAAGCAGATGAATTGACGCTGCAAGGAAAAGTGCGTATCAATGGGGCTGTGATGAAAGAGCCTGGGTATGATGTAAAAGAAGAAGACTTGGTAGAGGTGAATGGCCAGTCATTAAAAAGTAATGCAAAAAAAGTGTACGTTATGCTCAATAAGCCAAAGGGATTTATCACCACTACAAGTGACGAAAAAGATCGACCAACGGTGCTAGAACTCGTATCGGATATTGAAGAGCGACTTTTTCCTGTCGGCAGATTGGATTATAATACTTCGGGCATGCTTTTGATGACCAATGATGGGGATTTGGCCTATCGGCTGACGCATCCAAAACACCATATTTATAAAACTTATCGAGCAAGAGTATCTGGCAACCTTTCGCCTGAGAAAATTGCAAAACTTAGAAACGGCATAGATATTGGTGGATTTGTTACTTCAAAAGCAGTCGTTCATGTAATCAAACAGGCAGAGCGATCTGCAATTGTGGAAATTAAAATTTTTGAAGGTAAAAATCGTCAGGTTCGTAAAATGTTTGCGGCAGTGGGCAACAAAGTTATGGAATTAGAACGGGTTGCAATTGGAGAACTTTATTTGGGACACCTGAGACAAGGTCATTATAGAAAACTGACCCAACAAGAGATTCAGTATCTAAAGGACTGCTAGTCAAATTAGACTGACAATTGGTATAATAGGTTGAATAAGAATGATAAATTTACTGACAAAATCAACGGAATTAACGGCAATGCTTTGGAATCGATATATCATTAAGGGCGATTTGGTTGTAGACGGAACTGTGGGAAATGGGTATGACACACTAAAATTAGCTGAGCTTGTGGGCAGCGATGGAACCGTCTATGGATTTGATACTCAAAAAGATGCGCTAGCCAGTGCATTTGCCAGACTTGAAGAAGCCAATTTAGAAGGTCAATGCAACATGATTCAAGATTCCCATCACAAGATGAGAGCACATATTCATCCTGAAAGCTGGGGCAAGATCGGAGCGGTGATTTTTAATCTGGGGTATTTACCTGGAGGAGAAAAAAGTCATACTACCAAGCGAGAAACAACCCTTCTTGCGATAGAAGAATCCTTAGACCTGATTAAAATAGATGGGCTAGTTTCTATCACTTTATATGGAGGCCATGAAGAGGGCGCTTCTGAAAAGCAAGCTGTTTTAGAATTTGCAGAGAAATTGGATAGCAGAAAATATCATGTAGGATACGTTTCTTTTGTAAATCAAAAAAACAATCCACCAGAGATACTGTGGATTACAAAAAAGAAATAAATCGTAGAAAGAGTACACCATAAGAAAAAAGCTCGGCGGTGTGATGTGACCCCCTAAAAAAGTTAGACTATTAATGCGTAACAGATTGAAATTTCTGTTACGCATTTTTTATGGTGCTATGTCAATCCTTACTTACTTTCTCTTGCTTTCCTTTGGCGTGACGCAGATGCCTTCTGCTCTGCAAACTACAACAGGTTCCTCAAGAAAATCAGCAGCAGAAGGGCTGATATCTGGTCTTGCAGATACAACTTTTCTTGCTTCAAAACGCATTTTACGTGAGGTATTTCCTACTTCGTAAATTTCACCGTATGCTTCAATATAATCTCCTGCATGGGTTGGGGCTAAAAACTGAACGTCAGTATACTTTAAAAACAATCCCTCATCCCCATCTAGCTTGATTAAGAGCTCTGTTGCAACATCACCAAATAAATGAACCATATGTGCGCCATCCACCAGACTGCCACCATAGTGTGCATCCTTGTGAGACATTCTGAGACGAATCATAGAGGTAATCTTTTCCATTTTCTTTCTCCTTTTTTGAAATAAATATAATGTTATTCTACCCTGATATTTTACCTTGTAAAAAATAAATTGCAAATGTTGTGCCAATAGGATATCCTTGTAATATGAATAAAGTGAACCGATTGTGAATCGCGCAAAAACAAGTGATTCTTAAAATAGCCGGCAAATAAAAAGTCAAGGTGAAAATAAAGAAATGAGGAAACGCTAGATGAATAATCATTATGGGATGCAGCGAGTCTTAGAACCAAAGCATGTGCTGTCCACTTCGGCATGGAAGGTAGATAATAATCGAGAAATATATCCAAATGAAATACGGGTTTCTGTAAAGAAACTCCATATTGAAAGCACCAGCTTCAAACAGATTTGTATTGAATGCAACAATAACCTTGAGAGAATGAAGGAACGAATCATGGATATTGTTATAAAAAGAGGGAAGCTGCACAATCCAGTGACAGATACAGGTGGATCGCTATTTGGTGTAATTGAGAAAATAGGAGAAAACTACGATAACAAGAAACAATTGTCGGAAGGGGAAGCAATCATTTGCAATGCTTCTCTGTCGGCAATTCCGCTCTATATTAGTAGGATAACAAAAATTGACATGGCATATAATCAAGTGGATGTAGAGGGTTATGCGATTCTCTTCAATGAATTCCCCGTGGTTCGATGCCCAGAAGGCGTTCCTCTAAATCTTCTTCTGTTTGCCTTTGATGAGTCAGGAACCATGTACACTGTAAGTAGGCATGCAAAGGGAAAGCAAAACTTTATAATCGTAGGAAGTAATCTGCTAACCAATCTTCTATATGGATTCACCATTCGGAAAGAAACAGGGCCGGAGACGCGAATCGTTTGTCTTTTAGACAATAAATCAGAAGTGATGATCAAGGGAAATAGCATTGATTTGCTCTTAAACAATGTTTTCTCTGAAATCTACTATGTCAATATTTTAAAACCGATGGAATGCATGGAGCGACTTGAGATGGACTCACTTTTTGATTTAAGCGTGAATTGTGCTGATATTCCAGGTGCGGAAACCATTAATATCTTGGCAACAAAATCAGGTGGGACTGTTTGTTTTGCCAATTTAATCAATAATTATAATATCGCTCTTTATCTGACTGAGGCAATATCAAGACAATTGGAAATTCGTTGTGCGGATGGGTACTTAGAAGAATATGATGAGTTTGACATCAAGATTGTTCAAGCACTGGCACCCTTTTTAGAACGCGCTGTGGTAAAAGAAATGAAAGCGGAAGAAGATATGGATTATCCGCTTGGACGCGCTAAGAAGGGGTTTGAATTATCTGGATATCGGAAGACGCTAGTGGAGGACTTCATTTGTGAAAGTCGAGCAATGACCACTGTGGTTGACGAAATATTAAGTGTGGCAAAGTATGATTGCAACGTATTGATTACAGGGGATACTGGAGTAGGAAAAGAAAAGGTTGCCTCCATAATTCAGAAAAATAGCAACAGAAGAATGCAGCCTTTTGTTAAGATTAATTGTGCGGCGATTTCGGATAATTTGATGGAATCTGAATTTTTTGGTTACGAAAAAGGGTCCTTTACCGGCGCAAATACTTCTGGGAAAAAAGGGTATTTTGAACTTGCGGACAATGGCATCATTCTTCTAGACGAGGTGGGAGAATTGCCCGCAGATTTACAGGCGAAACTACTAAGAGTCATTCAGGATGGTGAGTTTTATCGCGTAGGGGGAACGGAACCTATCAAAACCAATGTAAGAATTATCTCGGCAACAAACAGAGATTTAGAACTTCTCATTGAGGAGAAGAAATTTAGAAGAGATCTTTATTACCGCTTAAATGTTTTTCCAATCAGAGTCCCTTCGCTAGATGAAAGAAGAGCTGAAATTCCAGCATTGGTTGAATATTTTATGAAAAAATATACCGAAAAGTTTGGAATTGTAAGGCATATGGCAGAAGATGCTTTGGCATATCTAAAAGAGTGCAGATGGCAGGGAAATATACGAGAACTGGAAAATGTGGTACAGCGATTGTTGGTTACGTCCAAAGGAGAAACCATTACGGTCATGGATGCAATGAAGGAGCTCCATGGAGATTTGTTTGATAAAGTCGGCGTTCCGTTTGAGGAAGGGATTCCGGAGGAAGAAGAGGTGATAAACCTAGAGGAAATGGTTGAAACCTTTGAAAAAAACATTATTTCTCATGCATGCGAAAAGCACGGTTCGACGCGAAAAGCGGCAAAGGCAATTGGAATCAGTCAGACACAGTTGATCCGTAAAAAAAAGAAATATAACATATGAACCAATTTCGGTTCGACCTAGGTGCCGTTTTTCTCTTTTTCGGTTCGATTACCCAGAATGGATGTTCATTTTTAAAGTCTTTAAATTGGCATGCGAATTGCTATATGTAAATGGTGTCGAACGAGAAATAAATATTGCGGAAGAGTAAATGGAATTATTTTAATCTAGGAGGAAACGAATATGAAAAAAGGATGCCCATATGGTACCCACAGAGTTATTTCACCAAAAGGTGTGTTGCCTCAGCCTGCTGATGTGATTGACAACACAATGGAGATTTATGACAACGAAGTATTGATTGATGTACAGACTTTGAACGTAGACTCTGCAAGTTTTACACAGATTGAAAGACAGGCAGAGGGAAATGTAGAAGAAATCAAAAAAATCATGCTTGGGATTGTAGCAAAAGCAGGAAAACATAAAAATCCGGTTACTGGATCTGGTGGCATGCTCATCGGAACCGTAAAGGAAATTGGACCAGCTTATGAAGGAGACTTAAAGGTAGGAGATAAAATTGCAACATTGGTATCCTTGTCTCTTACACCACTTGTCATCGAAGAGATTTTGGCTGTGAGACCAGATATCGATCAAGTCGATATCAAAGGACAGGCAATCTTGTTCCAAAGTGGTATTTACGCAGTTCTTCCAAAGGATCTTCCTGAAACCTTGGCACTTTCTGTCTTGGATGTAGCAGGAGCACCGGCTCAAACTGCAAAACTTGTGAAGTCTGGTGACACAGTAGTCGTGATTGGTGGCGGCGGAAAATCAGGACTCCTTTGTCTATATGAGGCAAAAAAACGTGCTGGAGTAACGGGAAAAGTAATCTGCATCGGCGGAAGTGAAAAGAGCACAGATCGAGCAAGAAGATTAAGCCTTGCAGACGAGTACTTTGCGGCAGATGCAACAGATGCCATTGGCATTTACAATAAAATCTATGAGTTGACAGACGGAAAATTGGCAGATGTTGTGATCAATTGTGTAAATATTGAAAACACTGAGATGGCTAGTATTCTAGCTACAAAAGATGATGGTACTGTATACTTCTTCAGTATGGCAACTAGTTTTACAAAAGCTGCGCTTGGAGCGGAGGGTGTAGGGAAAGACGTAAATATGATCGTTGGAAACGGATACTGCAAAGGACATGCTGCAATTTCTCTTCAGGTTTTGAGAGAGTGTGAACCGTTAAAAGCATTGTTCGCAGAAATGTATGCATAATAGATGCATAATTTAATCTAAGGTTTTTTGTTTATTTAATCTAAGGGTAGAACGAAATTGAATCAGAATCAATAAAGAAAGGTAAAGGAAAATCGTAATGTCAGAAAGAAGAAATTGGAAAGACATCGAAGCATGGAAAAATGTTTCAGATGCAGAATGGAACGATTGGAAATGGCAAGTGAGCAACAGAATTAACACTGTGGAACAGTTGAAAGAAATCATACGCCTGACTCCAGAAGAAGAGCGCGATATTGCGGAAACCCTGAAAACTTTCCGTCTGGGGATTACGCCTTACTATGCTTCTTTGATGGACGTAGATGATCCAAGATGCCCAATAAGGATGCAGGCAGTTCCTGTGATTCAGGAAACCCATCGAAGTGATGCGGATATGCTTGACCCATTGCACGAGGACGAAGATTCTCCGGCCCCTGGATTGACACATCGATATCCAGATAGAGTTTTACTCCTTATTACAGACCAATGCTCCATGTATTGCAGACATTGCACAAGAAGAAGACTTGCTGGCGAAAAAGATGGAGCAAGAAGCATGGACGACATCAATCTATGTATTGACTATATTAAAAGAACACCACAGGTGAGAGACGTGCTTCTTTCAGGAGGAGACGCACTTCTCGTAGCCGATTCGGTTTTAGAATATATTATTAGTGAGTTAAGAAAAATTCCGCATGTTGAAATTGTAAGAATTGGGTCTCGTACACCGGTTGTTATGCCGCAGAGAATCACAGATGATCTTGTGAACATGCTGAAAAAGTATCATCCAATCTGGTTGAATACACATTTCAATCATATTAAGGAGATGACGCCTGAAGCCATGGAGGCGCTGAGAAAGCTTGCTGACGCAGGGATTCCTCTTGGAAACCAATCAGTACTGTTAAGAGGTCTTAACGATTGCCCGCATATTATGCGTGATTTGGTGCATGCCTTGGTTAGAAATAGAGTGAGACCATATTATATTTATCAGTGCGATTTATCTTTGGGAATCGAGCATTTCAGAACACCAGTTTCAAAGGGAATCGAAATTATTGAAGGACTTCGAGGACATACCTCGGGTTATGCAGTGCCAACCTTCGTAGTAGATGCACCAGGAGGCGGGGGAAAAACTCCTGTTATGCCTCAATATGTAATTTCTCAATCACCGGACAAAGTGATTCTAAGAAATTATGAAGGCGTGATTACAACGTACACAGAACCAAAAGACTTACCAACTTTGGACTGCACTTGTGACTATTGCACGGGCAAAAAAGAGTATCGCTATGAAGGAGTAGCAGGCTTGGTTCAAGGAGAACGTATGGCTATGGAACCACAAGGCCTATTGCGACATCAACGAAATAAATAACAATAGATGGAGAAACACATGGGTCTACTATACCAATTAACAGAAAAATATAAAACCTTATCCATCGTAGGTATGGCGAAAAATGCTGGGAAAACAACAGCATTAAATTATTTGATTGAAGAAGCGATGGATGAGGGTGTTGTGCTTGGAATCACCTCTACAGGAAGAGATGGCGAAAGCACTGATGTAGTAACGGGAACAGATAAACCCAAGGTGTTTCTTGATGCAGGGACGATTGTATCTGTCCCTGTAAAGCTATATGAGATGGCTGATGCCGGACTGGAAATCCTGCAAATGACAAAGTATTCTACTGCTCTGGGACAAATTATGATATGTCGGGTTGCAGAAAGCGGATACGTCCAAATTGCAGGACCAGTCAATACAAAAGACCACAAAATGATGTGCGAAGAGATGCTTTCATTTGGGGCAGAACTGATCTTGATTGACGGTGCGATTGATCGGAAATCTATTGCAGCACCTGATACGTCAGATGGGATCATCCTATCCACAGGGGCAGTTCTGTCTCGTAGCTTAAAAAAGGTAGTAGAAGAAACAGCCCATATCATAGGGCTGTATCAATTACCAAAACTGGAAGAAGGGCAACTTCGCTTGAAGTTGGAAGAAAAAAGGGAAGAGGGCGGGATTCTTTTAGGCAAAGGAATTCAAGTTTTCACATTATCATTGAAAACGGGACTTGCTGCTGGAAAATATCTGGATGAGGCAATTGATCAGGAAACAACGGTTGTATACTTGCCTGGTGCATTGACCAAAAGTGTGATTGCAGAAATCCAGCCGCAAAAGCTAAAACATATAACTTTTGTACTAAAAGATCCAACGAAAATATTCATTGATGCAGTTCAGTGGCAGCAGCTTAGAAAACAGGGATTTACTGTGAAAGTACTCGAAAATATTGAGGTGGCAGCATTGACCGTCAATCCATATGCTCCGGCTGGGTATTCTTTTGAGCACGAAGCATTGTTTCAGGCCATGGGAAAGGCAGTTCCAGGAATACCAGTTCTTGACGTTAAGATGGGGGGGAGGAGTCTATGAGACAGCTATCTAACGTAAAAACTCGTAGTGAAACAGGGCTGGAGCATGTGATGCAGAGTATCAACGTGCTTACTCCTTTTGGAAAAAAACGAATGAAAGAATTAACCCCTTATCTGCCAGGACAGGAAGGTTTGTTGCGGGAAGAATTTCAAAGAGTACATGAACTTCTTTTTCTTGTGGAAAACAATCTGCCAGTAACGGAGCAACTACAAGAAGTCTTTATGGATGTGAAAGATGTTTGCTTTACCATAGAAAGGAGCAGGAATAACCCTCTTTCTGTGGTTGAACTTTTTGAAGTGAAGAGTTTGCTTCTACGGATGAAGCGCATACAGGAATTATTAGTGAATACGGCATATCACTTTCGGGAGGAATTTCTCTTATTGGATATAATTTCGCTGTTAGATAAATTAGATCCGAGACATGACAGAATGGATACCTTTTATCTTTATGATGACTTTTCAGAGAGTCTTCATAAAACGAGAAGAGAAAAAAGAGAAATGGAAGTTGCCATACGAAAAGCACAAAAAATAATAAAGGTGCATGTAGAAAAGCAGTACGGAATTATATTAACACCAAAATTTGATTACGTAGTTTCAAAGTCAAACAAAGAACTGGTTAAAATCATGAAGGAAATTCCTGAATTGGTTTTTGACGAAGAGGACTACTTATCGGTCACTTTTTCTTTGAAAAAAACAGAAGAGATAGATGGTTTTGTAAAAAGAGTAGACGCATTGAACGAAATGATTGATGCGGAAGAACTGAAAATCAGAGAATTACTATCAAGTGAAATTGCTTCCTATTGCGATGTTTTGTTGCAAAACTGTCTAACCATTGGTCTGCTTGATTTCACACTCTCAAAGGCAATTTATGCGAATCGATATCGCTGTGTTGAACCAATTCTGGTACCAGAGCATCGAATCGAGATTGAAGACGGCAGACATCTTGTAGTGGAGGAAATTCTAGAACAAAAAAATCAAAAGTACTGTCCTATTAGTATATCACTGGCAGATGGCGTGACTTGCATTACTGGTGCCAACATGGGTGGGAAAACAGTTTCCCTGAAGTTGGTCGGGTTAATCACGTTGATGAGTCAGTATGGTTTTTTTGTACCTTGTAAATCAGCCAAAGTAGGACTAACCAATTATATTCACATCTTAATTGGGGATAGTCAGTCATTGACGAGGGGTTTGTCCAGTTTTGGGAGTGAAATGGAAGAGTTAAAAGAGATTTTGGATAATAGCAGGGAACGTTCCTTGTTGTTAATCGATGAAATTGCAAGTGGAACAAATCCCATCGAGGGCTTGGCTTTAACCAAAAGCTTGGTGGCATATTTAAAAGTCAAACCATATATTAGTTTGATTACAACTCATTTTGATCGTATAACCGTGGGGGAGGGAATCAAAAACATGCAGGTCAGAGGGCTTTCTAATGTTGATTTTATCCGATTGGAAAAAGAATTGCGTTATGCAAACCGAAGAGAACGGATTGAGATTATTCAAAAATATATGGACTACCGACTTTATGAAGCAGAACGAGAAGAAGAAATTCCAAAAGATGCGCTGAATATTGCCAAGATGCTGGGTATTCATGATGAGATTATCACAAGAGCAAGAATGTTTTTGGCGAATGCAGAAGAACCGTTACAGTAGGAATCATATTCTTGTGTTGAATATGCATAAAATGGGATTCGTTCTGAATATGATAAGAAAGAAGGAAATAGGATGAAAAGTAAGTTAAATCTCGATTCAAGTGTAATCGACAGTGCAAGAAGCTGTGCTGCCCGCATTGCAGAGAGTATGCAGACTTTTATCGACAGACATACAACCGTTAGTACAGAAAGAACGATTTTAAGACTTTTAGGAATCGACGGAGTTGATGATGTAGAAACTCCTTTGCCCAATGTTGTAGTAGATGGGATTCACGATGGTGGTGGATTGCCAAAGGGTGTTGCATATTGGATTGGAAATGCAATGATACAGACAGGATTATCTCCACAAGAAATTGCAGTGAAAATGGGGGCTGGGGAACTAGATATTATGAAGCTGCCCTTATCCGCGGCAGAAGAAGCAGAAAAAAAGATTATGCCCATTGTGGAAGAAGCACTAGTAAGAATTCAGAATCAGACCAGCAAAAGAGAGGAATATCTTTCAACCATAGGAGAAGGAAGAAAACCATATCTTTATGTCATTGTGGCGACTGGAAACATATATGAAGACGTGATTCAGGCGCAAGCTGCCGCTAGACAGGGCGCTGATATTATTGCAGTTATCAGAACGACAGCGCAAAGTTTACTTGACTATGTACCATATGGACCAACTACAGAAGGCTTTGGCGGAACGTATGCGACACAGGAAAATTTCAGACTGATGAGAAGAGCATTAGATGAAGTTGGAGAAGAGGTAGGAAGATATATTAGACTTTGCAATTATAGTTCTGGGCTTTGCATGCCGGAAATTGCTGCAATGGGGGCGATTGAACGATTGGATGTGATGCTGAACGACGCATTATATGGCATTTTGTTCCGTGATATTAACATGCAAAGAACTTTGGTAGACCAGTATTTCTCCCGTATAATCATTGGATACTGTGGGATTATTTTCAACTCAGGAGAAGATAATTACCTGACGACGGCAGATGCGTATGAAGAAGCACACACTGTGCTGGCATCCCAATTCATCAATGAACAATTTGCTGTTCTTGCAAACATTAAAGAGGAACAAATGGGCCTTGGACACGCTTTTGAAATGGATCCCGATATTGAAAATGGATTTCTCTATGAATTGTCCCAGGCAATGATGGCAAGGGAAATTTTTCCCAAGGCACCACTAAAATATATGCCTCCAACAAAATATATGACGGGTAATATTTTCAAAGGCCATATTCAAGATGCGTTGTTTAATTTAGCTGCAGTATGGTCAGGCCAGTCTTTGCAGCTTCTCGGAATGCTTACAGAAGCCATTCACACACCGCATCTGCATGACCGAATGTTATCCATTGAAAATGCGCAATATATTTTCAATAATGCACGTGCCATCGGTGATGAAGTAGAATTTAAGAAGGATGGAATCATCCAAAAGAGAGCACAGCTTGTTCTTTCCGATGCAGAAAAATTACTCCACGAAATCGAAAAAGAAGGACTGTTTTCGACCATTGAAAAAGGTAAATTTGGTGGTGTGAAACGACCAAAGGATGGTGGTAAGGGCCTTGCAGGCGTTTGTGTCAAAGATGAAACTTATTTCAATCCATTTATTCCATTGATGCTAGGAGGTGCAAAATAATGAATTGTATCACAACGGCAAATACAGCGATTGATATGACAAAAATCAAACCATATGGAGATACCTTAAACGATGGAATGATGCAGATGAGTTTCACTCTTCCAATTCCATACGGAGAGGAAGCCAATGAAGCGGCAAAATTATTAGCAAAGAAAATGGGGTTGGATGAGCCAGCTGTAGTGTTTTCAAAAGACTTAAATATTGGATATACTTACTTTGTTCTTTATGGCAAATGTCAGCATACGGTAGACTGTACCTCCATCAAAGTTACAAAAGTAGAAGTTGATGTGATGGACCGTATTGAATGTGAGAAGTATATTCTAGATAATATTAAAAGAGAAGTGGTAATCGTTGGTGCTTGTTCAGGAACTGATGCGCATACTGTTGGAATTGACGCAATTATGAATATGAAAGGCTTCCATGGACATTTTGGTTTGGAACGGTACCATGGGATTGAGGCAATCAATATGGGCAGCCAAGTGCCAAACGAAGTACTGATTGCAAAAGCAATAGAAACCAATGCAGATGCAATTTTGGTATCTCAGATCGTTACTCAAAAGGATGTCCACGTTGCAAATTTGACAAACCTTGTTGATCTTCTTGAAGCAGAAGGTTTGCGGGATAAAATTGTTCTTGTTTGCGGTGGACCTCGGATCTCACATGAGCTCGCTCAGGAATTGGGCTATGACGCTGGATTTGGATCTCATTCTTATGCAGAAGATGTAGCATCCTTTGTGTTGACCGAACTTGTAAAACGCAAGTTGGCTTAGGAGGGCATTATGAAAGAGAAATGCATGACCGCCGAGGAGGCGATTGCAAACATACAGGATGGTGCAACCATCATGGTTGGCGGATTTATGGCTTGTGGCACACCAGAAATCCTAATTGATGCATTGGTAGAAAAAAACGTAAAAAACTTGACAATCATTTGCAACGATGCAGGCGTGCCTGGAAGAGGCGTTGGAAAACTTGTGACCAACGGACAGATAAAAACACTGATTGCCTCCCATGTAGGGCTCAATCCAGAAGTAGCACAGAGAATGAACACTGAGATAGAAGAAGATAAACTAGAATGCATCTTAGTACCGCAAGGAACACTGGCAGAACGAATCAGGGCTGGCGGAGCTGGACTTGGTGGATTTCTCACCCCAACAGGAGTAGGAACCATTGTGTCAGAAGGCAAGCAAATCATCCAAGTGGATGGAAGAGACTACCTTCTGGAAAAACCATTGAAAGCTGACTTCGCGTTGATTCGAGGTTCTGTGACAGACGAATTTGGCAACACCACATATAATGGGACAACAAGAACCTTCAATCCAATGATGGCAACCGCAGCAGAATACGTCATCGTAGGAACCTGCGAGATCGTAAAAACAGGAGAACTAGATCCAAACAATGTGATGACATCAGGAATCTTTGTGGATGCAATCGTAGGAGGTGAAAAACCGTGGCAGATATAAAAGAAATCATCGCGGCAAGAGTAGCCAAGGAGCTAAATGATGGAGATGTGGTCAATCTAGGAATTGGACTACCTACCATGGTGGCCAACTTCTTGCCAGAAGGAGTAGAAATCGTACTCCAATCAGAAAATGGTATCATGGGAATGGGACCAGCAGCAGAAAAGGGCAAAGAAGATGTGGATATCGTCAATGCAGGCGCCCAGTATGTAACCGTAGGAGAAGGAGCCATGTTTTTTGACAGTGCCACCTCCTTTGGCATCATCAGAGGCGGACATGTGGATGCAACCATCTTAGGTGCATTAGAAGTAGACCAACACGGTAACCTTGCAAACTGGATTGTACCAGGAAAAATGGTGCCAGGAATGGGCGGTGCCATGGACCTTGTGGTAGGAGCTAAAAAAGTAATCATCGCCATGCAGCACACCCAAAAGGGAGCTCATAAAATTCTAAAAGAGTGCAGACTTCCCTATACTGCAGTGGGTGTAGTAGATATGATTATCACCGAAATGGGCGTGATGGAAATTACAAAAGAGGGTATTGTACTAAAAGAACTCCATCCAGATTACACCATAGAACAGATTCGGGAAGCCACAGAGGCGGAACTGATCATAGGACCCGATCTAAAAGCGATGAAATGAGAGATCGTGTGTCGGCATCTGAAGCATAAATGCAACGACATGCAATTCTGAATAAAAAGAGATAAAACCCAGTTGACCGATAATAAGGTTCACTGGGTTTTTGGCATTAATATGGGAAAACCGCAAAGTAGTGTCAAAAAAGATGGTATTTTTTGCTATAGAGGAATATAATAAATAAGAGTAGAACAAAATGATTTAAGGTTTCCGATATTGCTGATACAAACCTGTGGATAAAAAAGGGATTGACAAAAAAATATCGTTATGAAATCGTTGCAATATAATGGGTATGCGTGTGTTGAGATATCCACAGGCACCCTTGGATAAGATTGTATACAATCTTAAAAAACCTTGTGGAAAAATGAGGTAATCCCTAAAATTTCGCGAATACAGGCTTGTTGAAAAACGTTCGAGAGAACGCAAACATTGGTTTACATAATACGAGAGGAGCGATTATGCTAAAAGAAAAAAATTATTATAAAGAAGGATTGCCTGTCAATGTAATCACAGCAAATATTTCAGAATACCCAATCCACTTTCACGATGATATGGAAGTCGTGTATGTTTTGGAAGGCACGGTAGGGATGAAAAATGGTTACTATTCATATACATTAAACCCAGGTGATATTTTTATCTTAAATGGAAGGGAAATACATAGCTTTCATCATACTGATGAACCGAATATGGTGATGATGTTACAACTAGACATCGGATTTTTCTCGAAATATTATGGCAATCTTCGAAATAGTTTTTTTGTAACTGACATGAAAGATGAAGAAGATGAAAGCTTGGAGGCGCTGCGACATATCTTGGGAAGAATCATGGTGGATATTTTAGATAAAGGATACGGTTATGAATATAAAGTCATAGAGGGTGCTCATAATTTAATTGCAAACCTTATGGCAAACTTTCAGTATTTTACTATGGAAGACGGACGCTTCGTCAATGAAACAAAAAATATTGGCAATAAAATACTTGCAGGCAGACTGAATCGAATTACGGATTATATGTACGAAAACTTTGGGAGGAGGTTGACTCTCAATGAAATCGCAGAAAGAGAGCATCTGAGTATCTATTATTTATCTCATGTCATCAAAGAAGCCACTGGATTGAGCTTTCAAGAACTCTTGAGCTTTATTCGAGTGGAAGAGTCAGAAAAATTACTACTAGGCAGCAATAAGAAAATCGGAGCGATTTCGGAAGAATCTGGTTTCTCAGCGATTCGCTATTATATAAAATATTTTACAAAGTGGTTTGGGATGCATCCGCTAGAGTATCGAAAAAAATTCACTGGACAAGTGAGCAGTAGAGAAATTCATGCTCAATATATACTGGCAAAGCCAGATGAAATCAAACGGGCAATTAAGTTGCAAACCAAAGAAATTTTTACGATTGATACGCAAGAAAAGGCATCGACTTTGACTATTGTGACCTTAGATCTAAATCAGCCAAAGAAAATGAGAGAAATCGATGAAGGCGGAATTGAATCTTTATTTGAACACCCAAATATGCTGCCGGCAGCTTTTGCCTACAAAATGCTGACCGCTTTGAATGAAATTACAGTTGCAGAAGCAGATAATTATATCATCACAAGGCTACAGCATGGGCATTCGGAAAAAAATTCGTTTAGTATTTTGTTCTACAATAATTCGGAGAAAATCAAGAATATTGCAGAAAAAGATTTGTCTATTGAAGAAGTCATAGCGGAGTTGGATTCGTTCCAATTGCGTTCAGAGATTTTAATTAAAATTTCAGGTGTTTCAGGGGAATATAAAATGAGCAGATATAAGTTCTCAAAAGAAAATATCTTGATGAGTTACCGCGTGAAGCTAGGAAATACAATCCCTATCTCGAAGAGAGAAAAGCTAACGAATCGATGGGCAATGACTCCAACGGTTGCCTTTTCAAATGTAACCGCGGTGGATACCTTGAGCATCCAATCCAACATCGTGGGGTTCGGAGCAGAGCTAATTCTGATTGACAAAATATCGGATTAGTTTGTGGTGCATTTTTGCAAAATGCCATAAAAGAGCAAAATGATACATTTTTAAAGCAAACCTATAATTGAATATTCAGAATTCATTTGCTAATATTACACTAAAGAAAATAACGATTGGCGTTATAAACGTGGAGGTTGACAAATGAAACTTTTAATTATTGGAGCAGGCGGCGTTGGAACATCGGCAGCTATGATTATCAGCAGAGCTGGAAAAGAAGGAGAATGGGCTGAAAAAATTGTAGTTTCTGACTACAATTTTGCGAGAGCTGAAGAAGTTGCAAAACTTTGCGGAAATGGCCGTTTTGTTGCAGAAAAAATCAATGCAAAAGATGCAGCAAACATCAAGGAAGTTATTAAAAAGCATGACATTACATTTGTAATGAACGCGGTAGAACCAGACTTCAATGAGAACATTTTTGATACTTGTTTAGAAGCTGGTGTTGGATATCTTGACTGTGCTATGACACTTTCCAAGAGACATCCTGAAAAACCATATGAATTGGCACATATTAAATTAGGTGACTATCAGTTCGAACGTCATGATGCTTGGGAAAAAGCAAGCAATATGGCAATCGTAGGATCTGGTGTTGAACCAGGCATGGCAGATGTATTTGCGAAATATGCAGCAAAGCATTTATTTGACACCATCGATGAAGTAAATGTTAGAGATGGAGATAATTATGAAATCCCTGGTTACGAAGGCGTAGCATTTGGATTCTCCGTTTGGACTACAATCGAGGAGTGCTTGAACCCTCCTGTAATCTGGGAAAAAGAAAAAGGTTGGTTCTGTACAGAATCTTTCTCAGAACCAGAAATCTTCAATTTCCCTGGTGGGATTGGCGATGTAGAGGTTATCAATGTTGAGCACGAAGAAGTGTTACTTGTTCCAAGAGTAATTGATTGTAATCGTGTTACATTTAAATATGGTGTCCCTAGAGAAATGAGAGCATTGCTGAAAGACCTTGAAGCTTGTGGAATGGATTCTGCATCTCGATTGATTAAGGTTGGAGACAGCGAAATTACACCAAGAGACTTCTTGGTAAAAGTAGTTCCAAATCCAATTGACCTTGCACCAAAGATGATTGGAAAAGGATGTGCAGGAACTTGGGTTACAGGAACAAAAGACGGCAAGAAGAGATCCGTTTATCTTTATCAGGTAGCTGACAATCAAGATTGCTTAAAGAAGTACACAACAAACTCTGTTGTTGCTCAGACAGCAGTTGGACCAGTTATTATGATGGAACTTGTTGCAAAAGGAATCTGGGATATTAAGGGTGTACATGGACCAGAATCATTTGATCCAGATCCGTTCGTAGAAAGACTTGCTAAATACGAATTCCCTGCAGGAATCAGAGAAATGGATTCAGAATATGCTGATATGATGAATGCGCAGAAAATGATGGATGCCCTAAAATAGTAGGTGGTGATTCATTTTCGACATATTTGATTAGACCCACCAGCAATGTCCTCCAATATCATTGCTATGGTTTCCTTTAAACGAATGATAACAAAAACATCTGCTGGTAGGACTGAATAATTGCAATCAAACGGTTTTGACAACCTTTGGTTGCTGAATAACGCGACATTATATTGTCGCGTTATCTTTTTGTATGAGAAAAGGGAGATGCTGTATTGGATTGTCAATATCATAAAAGGTCCATTCTCTTCGAATAAACCAAGTCAATCAAATTAACCTTGAACATGGGAATTATGAAATAGATTGACAAAAAGTAACAATAAATATATAATTCTTTGTAGATGTTCATAACATGTATACGAAGTACATGTGGCAGCGAGAAGCTAGCGAGATTAAGCGTCTACACGAAACAATAGAATCTTTATTTTAGTTCAATATGTACCGAATGCATGACATGAAGTTGTATATAAACGCCACGAAGGCTATTCAGGCCTTCTTTTTTTGTGCCTGAAAACCCGTAGACGTAGATTAAATTGTGAAATGGATTGATTTGATGAAAATCAAATGATTGCACAAGAGACAAGGAGAGTTTCATGAAAAGAAAAGTATTGGCGGTGTGGATTATATTATCCTTTATTTTATTTACTGCCTGTTCAGATGGTGCGGAGAATACCTCGGCAGAAAATCAGAAGTTAGATCCAAATGTTGGAATAGTGGTATACGTAGGGGGGACGATTTTTGACAGTAGCTTGGATCCAATCAAAGGAGCCATGAGCTACGGATATTCTTTTACAAATTGTGCTTTGACAAGGGTCAACTCTGATTCTGAGTATGAAGGAGATATGGCAACCGATTGGGAGATAAGTGAAGATGGGTTGAGATACACTTTTCATTTGAGAGAAGGCATCACATTTAGCGACGGATCTGATTTAACGGCAGAGGATGTGGTTTTTACTTACAACACAGTCAAAGAAAATCAGGCCAATAATGAGAATGTTGATCTTACAAAACTAGCAAAAGCTGAGGCAGAAGGAGATGATACAGTTACATTTACTCTGTCAAAACCATATTCGCCATTTTTAGATGCAACGGCTGCATTAGGAATTGTGCCAAGTGATGCTTACGATAGCGCAACCTTTGACCAGTATCCCATTGGAACAGGTCCGTGGGTTGTTTCTCAATATGATTCCAATCAGCAAATTATCGTAACAGCAAATGAAAAATACTATGAAGGAGCTCCAGCAATTAAAAAAGTGACTTTTGTCTCAATGGAAAGTGAAGCTGCTTTTTCTAGCGCACAATCAGGGCAACTAAATATAGTAATGGTGGGACCAAACTATGCGGTTGAAGAAGTTCCTGGCATGAGCATCGAAAAATTTGAGACAATGGATATTCGTATGATGAGCTTGCCAGTGCGCGCTGAGCAAACGATGAAAAATGAAGAGGGAGAAGAAGTTCTTGTCGGAAATAATGTGACTTCTGATTTAAATGTAAGAAAAGCGCTCTCTTTAGGAATTGATCGAGGTACCATCATTCAAAATGCTTTCAATGGAGTGGGCAAGCCGGCAATGAGCTTTACAGATAATTTAATATGGTCATACGCAGCAACATGGCAAGACAACCAGAAAGAGGAAGCAAAAAAAATCTTAGAAAATAGCGGATGGGTTGATTCCGATGGAGATGGCATTCGAGAAAAAGATGGTGATGTTTGCCAATTTGATGTGTATGCACCAGGAGAGGACAAAGACCGATTCTTATTAGCCAGTGCAGTTGCAGAAGATGCAGCAGAACTAGGTATTCGTATCAATGTAAAAACAGCTAGCTGGGATGAGGTGCTTACCTTGCAGAATACAGCGAGCATTGTATGGGGATGGGGTCAATACAGCCCGACGGTACTGAATTCGTTGTTTGAATCCGGATTATTCCTTTCTGGAGGATATGACAATGTGGTAGGATATCAGAACACTGAAGTAGATCAGGCGATTGAAAACGCATTCCTGTCAACAACACAAGAAGAAGCAGTTTCAAATTGGAAAACGGTTCAAAAAGTAGCGAATGAAGATTTTCCGTATCTTTATCTTGTAAATATCGAACATTGCTACTTCATTAGTGATGGACTAAATGTGTCAATAGATACTCAGATTCCTCATCCACATGGGCATGGATCACCAATTATTTGCAACATGAAAGATTGGACAATTGAGTAGGAAAAAATCCTACGATTGGAGGTAACCATGTCGAAAGCTAAAATTGTAATGCCTGTTATCATAAGAATGGTTTTACTGCTAATCGCAGTAAGTGTTTTGGCCTTTGTTTTAATCACAAAGGCCCCTATTGATCCATTGGTATCATATGTTGGTACCAATTCGACTTTGTCTCAAGAGGCAAAACAAGAGATTTCAAACTATTGGGGCCTCGATGATCCATTGCCACAGCGATTTGTCATATGGGCAACCAATGTGATTCATGGCGACCTTGGAAATTCCATTACATTTAAGAAACCTGTTAAAAGTGTGATTCAAGAGAGATTTGCATATTCTATCGCTTTGATGGGAATCGCATGGACTCTTTCTGGTGTGCTTGGATTTGCAGCAGGTGTGTTGGCAGGTAAATGGAGAGGAACTATCTTTGACAGGACGATAAAGGTTTTTTGTTTGATTTTACAATCTGCTCCAACCTTTTGGCTCGGATTGCTAGTGCTAAGTGTCTTTGCTGTAAAACTAGGATGGTTCCCCATTGGGATGGCGACACCTATGGGGAAATTGACATCGGATATCACATTATGGGATCGACTCTATCATCTGGTGCTTCCTGCTTTTACTCTGACCATTGTAAGCATCAGCAAAATTACCCTTTATACAAGGCAGAAGTTTATTGAAACAATGCATAGTGACTATATATTATTTGCAAAGGCGAGAGGGGAAAGTGAAAGCCAATTGGTTTTCAGGCATGTCCTCCGAAATATTGCATTGCCAGCGATAACTGTTCAGTTTGCATCATTTAGTGAGCTGTTTGGTGGAATGGCACTTGCGGAAACCGTATTTTCCTATCCAGGTATTGGAACTGCGACGACAGCAGCGGCACTCAGTGGTGATGTGCCGCTACTGCTTGGAATTGCATTGTGTAGTGCTCTTTTTGTGTTTTCGGGAAACTTGATTGCCAACCTATTGTATGGGGTCCTTGATCCAAGAGTGAGAGTGGGTGGCGATTATGTATGAGGAACAATTCAATGGAGAAAGACTGAGCAATGCAAGACTTGGATGGAATCAAACTTATTTCAATACTAGAATTAGAATTCTATTACTGATTATTTTCGCTGCCCTATATTTATTCGCAGTATTGATTTGGGGAATTTCGATGAATCCAAATGCGTACAGCATCAACTACGCAGATAAATTTGTGAATCCGTGTTTTTCCCACCCTTTTGGAACCGATTTTATGGGAAGAGATATGCTTCATCGAAGCATAAAAGGACTCTCAACTAGTTTGATGATTGGTATCCTGGCGGCGGTATTTAGTTCTGGGTTAGCACTTGTTTTGGGAATTTTAGCCGCCGTAAAAGGTGGAAAAATTGATAAAATCATCAATTGGGCGGTAGATTGTTGTATGGGATTACCGCACCTTGTCCTATTACTATTGATTTCTTTTATGCTAGGTCGTGGAATGAAGGGCGTAGCAGTTGCCGTTGCACTGACCCACTGGCCAGAATTGACGAGAATTGTCAGGGCTGAAGTTTTGCAAATACGGGGAACCCAATATATAAAAGCGTCTTATCGTATGGGAAAATCAAAATTTTGGGTTGCCAAAAATCATATTGTCCCCCATGTTTTACCTGCATATTTAATTGGGCTTGTACTCCTTTTCCCTCACGCGATTATGCATGAGGCAGCCTTAACTTTTCTAGGGTTTGGTTTGCCAGCAGAATCACCTGCCATTGGGGGGATTCTTTCGGAAGCAATGGTTCATATCGCTACTGGAAAGTGGTGGCTGGCATTTTTTCCGGGTTTGATGTTACTCCTGATGGTACTCCTTTTTGATGTAATTGGAGAAAATCTAAAACGACTCTTCAACCCAAATAGTGGAAATGAATAAAGGGGAATTGTTATGAATGATAAAAGTGTACAACCTGTTCTTGAGGTTGAAGATTTAAAAATAGCATTTCGCATGTATGATCACAAATTTCACAGAAAAACATTGCATGTAGTCCAATCTCTTAGTCTAAATGTATATCCGGGTGAAATCGTCGCAGTTGTGGGATCAAGTGGATCGGGAAAAAGTCTGCTTGCCCATGCCATATTGGGCATTTTGCCGCGAAATGCGTTGATCTTTGGAACGATGAGATATAAAGGAAACGACTTGAATCACAAAATGCAAAAACGGTTAAGAGGCAAGGAAATCATGTTGATACCCCAGTCAGTTGATTATTTGGATCCTCTGATGAGAGTTGATAAGCAAGTCATTGGGGTCAATGGATCCAGAGAAAAACAACGAGAAGCGTTTTCCAGATATTGTCTTGGAAAAGAGGCAGAAAAAATGTTTCCTTTTCAGTTGTCTGGTGGCATGGCAAGACGTGTCCTCGTCTCGACAGCAGTCATGGGTAATCCTAGCCTAGTTGTAGCAGATGAACCTACGCCAGGGCTAAATTATGAAATGGCAAAAGAGACCTTTGGACATTTTAGACAAATGGCCGACGCGGGTGCAGCAGTCCTATTAATTACTCACGATATTGATTTGGCATTACATGTGGCTGATCGCATAGCAGTTTTTTACGCAGGAACAACCTTCGAAATAGCAAGAGCTGCAGATTTTAAAAATGGAAAAGAACACTTGAGGCACCCTTATAGTAAAGCTTTTATTGATGCATTGCCTCAAAATGATTTTCAACCAATACAAGGAGCACAACCATATGCAGGAGATTTACCAAAAGGATGTTTGTTTGCGCCGAGATGCCCTAATAGAAGTGATGCTTGCTTGAAGCCAATAGAAATGAGGAGCATAAGAGGTGGAGAGGTGAGGTGTATTCATGCGACTTGAGGCCAAAAATGTTAGCTATCGATATGAAACAAAGTCCAGATGGATATTAAATGATGTGAGCGTTTCGATAAAATCTGGTGAGAAAGTTGGTCTGGTTGGTTCTTCTGGTTCTGGAAAGAGTACGCTATCAAAGATTTTGTCTGGATATGAAAACCCAACCAGAGGACAGGTCTTGCTAGATGGGAAACCAATTATAAAAGCTGGAACGTATTGTCCTGTCCAATTAGTGTATCAGCACCCAGAGCTTGCGGTCAATCCAAGATGGAAAATGGCACAGACGATTCGTGAGTGCTGGGAACCGGATGACTATATTCTGAATATGATGGGAATTGAAGAAGAATGGATGCATCGTTGGCCAACAGAACTTTCTGGTGGAGAGCTGCAACGTTTTTGTATCGCACGTGTATTGGGTCCTGATACTAAGTTTTTGATTTGTGATGAGATTAGTACGATGCTTGATGTAATCACACAGGCACAGATATGGAACCTGCTTCTTCAAATTGTAGAAGAAAGGCAGTTAGGGCTTATTGTGGTCACGCATAATATGGCGCTGGCGGATAAGGTGTGTGACCGTATTGTGAAACTGGAGGATTTGAATCATTGATTTTATGAAGCAAAAAAACTGTCATTTAAGAAATTGTCTTAAATGACAGTTTTAGCTTGTATTGTTGATTTGGGTTCATCTTCTAATCAATATACTTATGGACTTGTTTATCCTTCGAATAAAGCAGATGCTTTTCCCATGATTGAAGAAACTGGCAGGTGCTGTGGACAGTGATCTTCGCAAGCCTTGCACTTAGAGCAGATAGAAGGTCTTGCTTTTGGAGAAGTCCACATGAAGAAACCTTCTTTTACCTTCTCATTTTCTTGGAACAGATACCAGTCGTTATAGAAACCGATTACCGTAGGGATGTCAATTTTCAGGGGACATGGCAGACAGTATTTACAAGAAGTACATGCATACTGAATCAAGGAATTATATTCTTTTGCTACACTTTGAATGATGGAGTGTTCCTTTTCAGACAAGCTATTTGGTTCGGCTTCAGAGCAAATCCGAATATTTTCTGCTACCTGCTCTGGTGTTGTCATTCCACTGAGTATGGTCAATACTTCAGGGAAATCTGATACCCAACGAAATGCCCATTCGGCAGGAGATCTCTTGACTGGTGTTTCATTCCAGAAGGCTTGGATTTTCTCAGGGAGTTTGTCGGTGAGTTTGCCACCTTTGAGAGGTTCCATAATGACAACTGGAATATTCAATGATCCAGCCAATTTCAATCCTTTGATGCCAGCTTGGAATTCACTATCCAAATAGTTCAGCTGAATTTGACAAAAGTCCCAGGAATAAGCGTTGATAACTTCTTCAAAAAGTGGATACTCGTCATGAAATGAAAAGCCAATATGCTTGATTTTACCAGCAGCCTTCATTTTTTCTAGAAAGTCCAATGTGTGAAACTTTTGGGCTCTTTGCCAGATTGAATCGGTTATATTATGAACAAGGTAGTAGTCAATGCAATCGACATCCAATCGAGCCAATTGATCTTCAAAGATGCGCTGAATATCCTCTTCTGTCTTTGCCATCCAAACAGGCATCTTGTCTGCAATGACCACTTTTTCTCGGTACCCGTCTTTTAGCGCCTTGCCAACTACGACTTCACTAAATCCATCGTGGTACATATAGGCAGTATCCACATAGTTAACCCCTTGATCGATGGCGGAACGAATCATCTTGATGGCTTCCTGCTCATCAATTTTTGAGAAATCACCATCAATGATAGGGAGGCGCATGGTTCCAAATCCAAGGAGGGAGATTCTTTCTCCTGTTTTTTCAAAGGTTCTATATTTCATATATAATACCTGCTTTCTGATTGTAATCTGATAGATGAAAATAAAAAATGCTTACACTGCATAATATTTTACCATAAGTCATAGAAAATAAGATATAATTAATTATATTTTTGGAAACACCATTGGAAAGAGAGGATTTTCAAATGAGAAGAAAAGATCGCGAATTGACGAACTTGGCAGAGATTGAGGAAATATTGAAAAAAGCCTTCGTTTGCCATTTGGGATTGACTGACGGTTTCATGCCGTACGTAGTGCCGATGAACTATGGTTATGAAGAAGGACACATTTATTTACATGGAGCGGCAAAAGGGAAAAAAATTGATTTGATCAAGAAAAACAATCAAGTTTGTTTTGAAATGGAAACTTTTGATTCCAAGATTATAAAAGAAGCCGAAGAACCTTGTGATTGGGGTACCGTTTTCAGAAGTGTAATTGGATTTGGCACAGCAACAATTTTGGAAGATAAGGATGAAAAAACAAAGGCCTTGAATGTGATATTAAAACCTCATGATGGGCGCACTTTTTCTTTCCCAGATAAGATGCTAGAAGCCACTGCTGTGATTGACATTACAATAACTGAGATGACGGGAAAACATGCAAATGATTAATAAACGATTAGATGAATTTTTAGATAAACTATTAGCAAACAGCGACCTGCCTGGTATTGCTGTAAGTGTGGGCATAGGCAAGGAGAGTAAGAGTATGTATGCTGGTTTGGCGTACTGTAAAGCAGTTGGTTATAAAGACCTTGAAAAAAAAGAACCGCTGAAACCAGAACATATTTTTCATATGGCATCTGTTACAAAGCTTTTTGTGGGAACAGCCATCATGCAGCTCTGGGAAAAAGGGCGAATTGATATTGATAAGCCTGTTGTCAAATACTTGTCTTACTTTCGTATGAAGGATGAACGGTATCGAAAAATAACCGTAAGACAACTCATGAGCCACACCGCAGGGATGCCTGATGTGACCGATTATAAATGGGACAAGCCAGAGATTGATACGGGAGCGTTAGAACGATATGTGCGGTCAGAAGAAGTGACGGAGCGGTTTTTACTTTGGGAACCAGGATGTGGCAAATTTGCGTATAGCAATATGGGTTATGAGGTTCTTGGAGCATTGATTGCAGCAGCATCAGGGATGACCTTCGAAAAGTATATCTGTGAAAATATATTTTTGCCCTTGAAAATGGGTCAATCCACCTTGCTTTCATTCAATCGAGGTATCTACGACTCGGAAAAAGGATATGCAGAGAATTTGTGTATACCACATATCAAAAATGAGAAAAAAGAGATTATGAGAGCACCTCATTTCCCTTATAACCGGGCCCATGGCCCTAGCTCAACTTTGACCTCTAACGTCTTTGATATGGAAAAATGGGCTTTGGCCCATTTGCATCGGGATTTACTAAAAGCTTCTACTTATGATATGGTTTGGGACCCTCAAGCGGTGGTGCCTAACAACGGAGAACAGATGTGCTTGAGTTGGTTCCGAAGAGAACAGAATGGACATATTCTCTACGGACATGAAGGAACTGACGATGGCTTCCGTGCCAGCTTCTGGATTTGCCCAGCGCTCACATTGTCTATTGTTGTTTGCTCCAATTTATCTGGTGCGCCAGTAAAGAAGGTCAGCAAAGTGATTTTTGATGCCCTGACCGCTGAGTAGGAAAAGGAAAAAATAAAGGATGTCTTTTGATATAAGGCATCCTTTTTATGTAGATATAGCAGAATATGTAGATATAGCAGAAAATGAAGAGTTCGGATTGCTTAAGAATTTAGAAAATCTATAAATTCGCTGAAATCATCAAAATCACTTTGGATAAATTCGTACAAAATAGGCTCTTTAAACTCATATTTTGCAGTAGGTATCATTAACGTATGAATTTCACTTTTGCCTAAGTTTTTTTCAATTTCGTGAATCTCTTGCAGACTGTATGCCGCAATAATAAACTGACCAAAGTCTGTGATATAGTATAATCCACGAACATCCTCATTCAGGCGGAATACTTTCCGGTTAACATGATCATTGTTTTTCTTAAACTCCAAATAAAGTCTTCCGTTATCATGCATTGCCTGCATGCTCTGTGCAGTATAATCAGAAAAGTATCTTAAAAACTCTTCTGGCTCTGTTAGAACTTCATATACGGTTACAAATTCAGGGTGATTGAGCATCATCGCAGCTTCTGCTGCAGTAACGTAGAAAGAAGAACGAATTTTGATACTTTCAATTCTTACTTCCCTTATAGTAATTTCTGATATAACCAACTTATACTTGCTATCCAGTTCCAGTAGTGATTCACATAGATAGGTACAACCATATTCATCAAAGAATTCTTCAATGCTATTTTTGCACAATGTTGCACTTTCTTGATCGGCATATTCTTCCAATGGAATCTTAGAAAACAATAGGTATTCTGCACCTTCAAAATCTCTTGCATAAAGTCGCATGAGAAAATAGTTGATAAGCTGGTAGTCCGAAACAATTGGAGTACAAAGTTTATCGATCAAATTGGCTGACTCTTCTTTTGTCAAAATCACTGGTTCTTGAAGCAAGAATTCATATTCGTTTTTCCCTTCTGGGATAGGCAGCGAAAGCGCAGTGTTCATGGCGGTATATTTTTGAATCATGTACTCCGCTTCCCTTTGATTGATAACGACCTTGCTCCCTCCAAGCCCACCGATTAATGCTTGTTCTGCCAAATGGATTGCTTCAGGGTCACTTCCTAAAAGACTTTTATAGCTTTCAAAACCATATTCTTCTGCATCAAAATAAAAAAACTGATGAAAATCAGAAACGGCATCCGCGTCTGATAATTCCCAGTGTATATATAGACCAACTACGCCCATAAGGCGAGTATCTGTAATGTATGCGGAAAGAAAAGTTCTTATGCTATTGTCCGCAGTAGTTGAAATGCCACCTTTAATGACTGTAAATTTACGTTCTGACAATGGAACTATCCTCCTCAATACCTAGAAAAAATCCTTTTAGAATTAGTATAACCATTGACATTTGAAAAATCAAGGATTATAATATTTCTATTCTTAAAACTGAATATGCCTTATCAAGAGTGGCAGAGGGAATAGGCCCTGTGAAGCCCGGCAACCTAGGTATCTGGTAAAATAGATAGAAAAGGTGCTAAATCCTACGGAATTCGTTCTGAAAGATGAGGAAAGACCAAAAATCAATCAACCCTCTTCTATCGGAAGAGGGTTTTCTTGTGTAGCGATTTCTAAGTTTTTCATAGAGACAAGGTTTAAGATAGCTATAATAGGTAACAAATGAAATAGAGAATCAATAGGAGGTATGAAAATGAAAAGACTATTTACTTCAGAATCAGTAACAGAAGGGCATCCTGATAAAGTCTGTGATCAGATTTCAGATGCGATTTTGGATGCGATTTTAGAAAACGACCCTAGAGGCCGCGTTGCCGCAGAAACTACTGTAACTACAGGACTTGCAATGGTAGTGGGCGAAATTACAACCAATTGTTATGTTGATATTCCAAATCTGATACGTAAGGTTATTTGCGACATAGGTTATACAAAAGGCGAATATGGATATGACGGTAACACTTGCGCTGTTATGACTGCAATTCATGAGCAATCAGGCGATATTGCCATGGGTGTAGACAAAGCGTTAGAATACAAAGTGGGTTCTTTAAATGACCAAGAAGAAGGAATTGGTGCTGGAGACCAAGGGATTATGTTTGGATTTGCCTGCAACGAAACACCAGAACTCATGCCTATGCCAATAGCATTGGCTCACAAATTGGCAAAAAGATTATCTGATGTCCGAAAATCTGGAGAACTTTCTTATTTAAGACCAGATGGAAAAACTCAGGTTACTGTAGAATATGATGGAGATAAAGTTGTTCGTGTCGACACAATTCTTGTTTCTACACAACATGATGAAGAGGTAACCCAGGAGCAAATTAAGCAGGATATTATCCAACACGTAATCAATCCAGTGGTACCTGTAGAATTATTAGATGCATTTACAAAGTACTATGTCAATCCAACTGGACGTTTCGTAATCGGTGGACCAAATGGAGACTCTGGTTTGACTGGAAGAAAAATCATCGTTGATACATATGGCGGATACTCAAGACACGGCGGCGGAGCCTTTTCTGGAAAAGACCCTACAAAAGTTGACCGTTCTGCGGCATATGCTGCAAGATACGCTGCAAAAAATATTGTTGCTGCTGGACTTGCTGACAAATGCGAAATTGAGCTTGCATATGCAATTGGTATAGCAAAGCCAGTATCTGTTTTAGTAGAAACATTTGGAACGGGAAAAATCGCAGAAGAGAAGATTGTTGAATTAGTCAATAAGCATTTTGACTTAAGACCAGCTTCTATCATCAGAGAGCTTGATTTAAGAAGACCTCTTTACAGACAGGTAGCTGCTTATGGCCATTTTGGAAGAACCGATCTTGACTTACCTTGGGAAAGAACGGATAAAGCAGATATTTTGAGACAAGAAGCACAAAACATGATATAATAAAATATTATGTTAATGACTGATCGAAACGTTACAGTCTGGAAAGGAATGATACAAATGGGAATTAAGGTGGCAAAGTTCGGAGGATCCTCTGTCTCTGACGCCATACAGATGGGAAAGGTCAAGAATATTGTAGAAGCAGATCCTGACCGAAAATATGTAGTGGTTTCCGCACCGGGGAAACGCTTTAGTGAAGATAATAAAATTACAGACTTACTATACCTTTGTAAGACACATATTGATCATAACGTGCCTTATGATCAGGTTTTTCAAGTAATCTGTGACCGATATCGAGCCATTGAACTGAATCTTGGCGTCAATGTAGAACTTCAAAAGCAGTTTGATATTATCAATCAGACTTTGCAGTCGGGAGCATCTGAGGATTACATTGCCAGCCGAGGTGAATATCTGAATGCTTTGATTGTGGCAGCGTATCTAGGGTATGATTTTATTGATACTGCAGGACTTGTGCAATTTGATGCAAGGGGCAGATTCTTAAATGACAAAACAAATGAAGCCCTTGGGGCAGAACTCCTAAAACATGATCGAGCTGTCATCCCAGGATTTTACGGATCATATCCTGATGGAAAAATCAGAACGTTCTCTCGAGGTGGTTCTGACATTACAGGTGCACTGGTCGCAAGAGCGGTTCAGGCCGATGTTTATGAAAACTGGACCGATGTTTCTGGATTTCTGATGGCAGACCCAAGGATTGTAAACGATCCAAAACCAATCAGTACGCTATCTTATAAAGAACTGAGAGAACTATCTTACATGGGAGCATCCGTGCTGCATGAGGACGCCATTTATCCTGCAAGAGCGGCTGAGATTCCAATCAATATCCGTAATACAAACGAACCAGAGGATCCTGGCACAACCATTACGGCAGAAGCTGCAGCAAAAGATGATACCATCATTACAGGTATCGCGGGGCATAAAGATTTCACGGTAATTGCAATCTATAAGAACATGATGAATTCTGAAAAAGGATTTGTGAGAAAGCTGCTTGAAATTTTAGATGATTATGAGGTGCCTCTAGAACATCTCCCTAGTGGTATTGACACTATGTCGGTTGTAGTTTCTGATAAAAAGCTAGATGGCAAATTGGATGAAATCCTTGAAGAAATCCAAAGAAAGCTTCAACCAGACAATGTTGATGTATATGAAAACATGTCCTTGATTGCTACTGTTGGTAGTGGTATGGCAAAGAGACGTGGCGTATCTGCAAAACTCTTTGGTGCTTTGTCTGATGCAGGTATCAACATAAGAATGATTGACCAAGGATCTAGTGAAATGAACATTATCGTTGGTGTGGAAAACAAAGATTTTGAGACTGCTATCAAAGCGATCTACAATTCATTTGTTGAGTAATCATCAATTGGTTTCATAAAAAAAACAATCAAAAAGGGCAATTTGCCCTTTTTGATTTTTTTTTTGTATATGTGGTATAATTAGAGTTCTGAAAGAATGCAGTATCACGAGAAACAAAGGTGTGAAGGGTACTATCATTTATTATAAAAAGATAAAAGAAAGAAGGGATCAGCCAAGATGGGATTGATGGAAAAAATATTCGGAGATTTAAATGTCAAAGAAGTAAAAAAGGTAGAAAAAATTGTAGATAAAATAGAAGCTTTGGATAGTCAAATGCAGAATCTGACGGAAGAGGAATTAAAAGGAAAGACACAAGAATTCAAAGATAGAATTCAAGCAGGAGAAACGTTAGACGACCTATTGCCAGAAGCTTATGCTGTCTGCAGAGAAGCTTCTTACCGAAGTCTTGGTATGAAACATTTCCGCGTCCAGTTAATTGGTGGCGTTGTACTTCACCAAGGCCGCATTTCGGAGATGAAAACAGGTGAAGGAAAGACGTTAGTAGCTACACTGCCAGTTTATTTGAATGCGCTAGAGGGGAAGGGCGTTCATGTAATTACAGTCAATGACTACTTGGCAAAAAGAGATATGGAATGGATGGGTAAGTTATATTCCTATCTAGGGCTTACTGTTGGATGTGTAATTCATGGGATTACAAACGAAGTAAGAAAAGCAGCATATCAGGCTGATATTACATATGGAACAAACAATGAATTTGGGTTTGATTACCTTCGCGACAATATGGTCATTTATAAAGAAGATATGACCCAGCGAGAATTAAACTTTGCTATCGTAGATGAAGTGGATAGCATACTAATTGATGAGGCACGTACTCCTCTGATAATTTCAGGTCAGGGAGAAAAATCTACAGACCTTTATCAGATTGCAGATAAATTTGTGAAAACCTTCCGTATTGACGAGGAATTCACGATGGAAGAAAAAGATCGCACCGTAGCATTGACCGAAGAGGGCGTTGCAAAATGTGAAGCATTCTTTAAAATTGAAAACTTTTCGGATCCAGAAAATATGGAAATAAACCATCATGTCCAGCAGGCATTGAAAGCAAGAAACCTGATGAGACTGGACGTAGATTATATTGTAAAAGATGAAGAAATCGTCATTGTTGATGAATTTACTGGGCGTTTGATGTTTGGAAGAAGATATAGTGATGGATTGCATCAAGCCATTGAAGCAAAAGAAGGTCTCAAGGTAAGACAAGAGTCAAAGACATTAGCGACCATTACACTACAAAACTATTTTAGAATGTATCAAAAACTTGGCGGTATGACTGGTACAGCAAGGACAGAAGAACAGGAATTTAGAGATATCTACAATATGGATGTGGTTGAGATTCCTACCAATCGGCCGATTGCTAGACTAGATAAAGAGGATTCTATCTATGCAACTGAAAAAGGAAAATATAAAGCGATTGCGGATCAGATTGATATACTTTACCAAACTGGACAGCCCGTTTTGGTTGGTACAATTTCGATAGAGCATTCAGAACGAATCAGTGAGCATTTAAAACGACGCGGCGTAAAACACAACGTATTAAATGCAAAACAACATGAAAAGGAAGCAGAAATCGTAGCGGAAGCTGGGCGCCTTGGAGCGGTAACCATCGCAACCAATATGGCGGGTAGAGGAACGGATATTATTTTAGGTGGAAATCCTGATTTTGAAGCAAAACGAGAAATGAGAAGACTAGGATATGAAGAAAGTGCTATTTCTTACGCATCTAGTTTTATTACGCTAGATGATTCTGAATTGATTGAAGCAAGAGAAACCTATCATAAGCTCCATGCCCAATATAAAGAAGAACGTTCGGAAGAACAGAAAAAAGTAAAAGAATTAGGTGGTCTATATATTATTGGTACAGAACGCCATGAATCCAGACGTATCGATAATCAGCTGAGAGGACGTGCAGGACGTCAAGGAGACCCAGGTACTACCCAATTTTATATTTCACTAGAAGATGAATTGATGAGACTTTTTGGTGGCGAACGAATCCAAGGAATCGTAGGAAAATTGGGTATGGATGAAGATGAACCGATTGAAGCTGGAATGCTGACAAAATCCATTGAAAATGCTCAGAAAAAAGTGGAAGGCAGAAATTTTGGTATCAGAAAATATGTATTGCAGTATGATGATGTGATGAATAAACAAAGAGAAATCATCTATAATGAACGTCGTAGAGTTTTGCATGGTGAAGATTTGAAAAACCATGTGCTATCCATGGCAGAAGAATTAATGGATGAGAACATAGACTTTAGTACAGCTTCATCAAAGTATGCAGAAGAATGGGATCTTCAAGGCTTAGAAAATTCTATGAAAAAGATATGCAGTACATTCAGAGGGTACGATTATAATGAACATGATATTCAAAATCTAAATAAAGATACACTGAGAGAGGATTCCATGGCACGCCTAGAAGAGGCATATCAAATGAAGGAAGAAGAAATTGGAGCATCTAGAATGCGCGAGTTAGAGCGTATGATTCTCATCAGAGTTGTTGATAACAAATGGATGGATCACATTGATGCTATGGATCAGCTTCGAAGCGGAATTGGACTAAGAGCGCTAGGACAGCAAGACCCAGCCAGAGCATATGCGGCAGAAGGATTTGATATGTTTGACCTAATGATTAAAAATATCAAAGAAGATACCGTGAAATTCTGCTTCAATGTAACTGTTCAGACGGATACTGCCCGAAAACAAGTGATTGGTGGAGGGGAAGGAATGAAAGCGGAATACCAAGATGCCAACGCCTCATCAGGTACTTCGGAAAATGTTCCGGCCGCAACAAAAGTTCCAGAAAGAGAAAGAAAACAAGAAACAGTGCGCAAAGGGGAGACTGTTGGTAGAAATGATTTGTGCCCTTGCGGAAGTGGGAAAAAATATAAAAAATGCTGCGGTAAAAATGAAGTAGAATAATTTAGCTATAAAAACATAAAGGAGTTGAGAAAATGGTTGAATTGGATCAGATCAAATACGAACTGACCGAAAAAGCACAAAATCTTAAAGAATTGGGTGAGTCTCTTTGACGTCGCTAAGTTAAGATCGCGACTGAAAAAAATCAATCATGAAACAGAGACCGATGGTTTTTGGGACGATCATGAGCAGGCGCAAAAACTACTAAAAGAGAAAAAAAGTGTAGAGGCAAAAATCGGGGGATATGAAAGTCTGCAAAAAGAATTTGAAGACATTGAGGTACTCATTGAGCTGGCACAAGAAGAAAATGATCAATCCATGGTGGCTGAAATTCAAGAAGCTTATGAAATCTTCAATCAACGAGCAGAAGACTTGAGGATAAAGACTCTTTTAAAGGGAGAATATGATAGTAATAATGCAATCATCTCTGTACATGCCGGTTCTGGAGGAACAGATGCTCAGGATTGGGCTGAGATGCTGCTTCGCATGTACACAAGATGGGCCGAAGCCAAGGGATACCGGGTTAAGATGTTGGATTACCAAAATGCAACAGAAGGGGGTATCAAAAGTGCGACCTTGCTAGTGGAAGGTGAAAACGCGTATGGGTATTTGAAAAATGAAAAAGGAGTGCATCGCGTCGTTCGGATTTCGCCGTATGATTCTTCTGGAAGAAGGCATACCTCGTTCTCGTCATTAGATGTGATTCCAGAGATGGATGATAATATCACGGTGAATATCAACCCAGATGATTTGAGAGTTGATACATTTCGCTCTAGTGGTGCAGGTGGGCAGCATGTTAATAAAACGGATTCTGCAATTCGAATCACACATATTCCTACCAATATTGTGGTTTCATGTCAAAATGAGCGATCTCAACATCAAAATAAGGAAACCGCAATGAAAATATTAATGGCTAGGCTGATGGAATTGGCGCAACAAGAACACAAGGCAAACTTGGATGAACTAAAAGGCGATTACAGTCAAATTACTTGGGGTAGCCAAATTCGTTCTTATGTATTCCACCCATACTCACTGGTAAAAGACCATCGAACCAATGCAGAGGTTGGCAATGTCCATGCGGTAATGGATGGAGAACTGGACTATTTAATCAACGAAAAATTAAAAATGAAAGAGGAAGAATAAGGAGTCCTTATGAGTATAATAGAAAAATTAGCACAGGAATTTAATCTTAAAGTATCTCAAGTTGAGAACACGGTTAAGCTCATTGATGATGGCAATACGATTCCATTTATTGCAAGGTACAGAAAGGAAGTTACAGGTGCTCTTTCCGATGTAATCTTAAGAGAGCTTGATGAAAGACTTCTTTATCTTAGAAATTTAGATCAAAGAAAAGAAGAAGTAATTCGCATTATTCAAGATCAGGGAAAATTAACAGAAGAACTGAAAGAACAAATCCTACAATCAGAGGTGCTTCAGCGTTTAGAAGACCTATATAAACCATTCAAACAAAAGAAAGCTACCCGGGCATCAAAGGCGAAAGAAAAAGGTCTTGAGCCGTTAGCAATCCAACTATGGAATCAAGATTTAGAGACAGGAACACTAGAACAGTTAGCAGAACCATTTGTAAATGAAGAACTAGGAGTAAAGGATAGCAGTGAAGCACTGCAAGGAGCCATGGATATCATTGCAGAAATGATTGCAGATGATCCAGAACTTACGGCTATGGTAAGAGAACGAACCTATCGTGCCGGTCTCGTGACATCAGAAGCTGCTGATCCTGCTGAGAGCACAGTTTACGATCTGTATTATGATTTTTCTGAAGGAGTTGCAAAAATTCCTGATCATCGTGTACTCGCAATCAACCGAGGCGAAAAAGAGAAGAAGTTAAAGGTAAAAGTTTCTGCTCCAGTTGCCGAGATTCATCAGGATTTGAAAGATGCAGTGATAAAAAACAAAAAATTTGTTGGAGAAGAAACCTTAGAGCGTGTGATAGAGGATGCGTATAAGCGATTAATGGCTCCTTCTATCGAGAGAGAAATGCGCAATGTATTGACAGAACGTGCCGAAAAAGAAGCCGTGAAGGTTTTTGCAAAAAATACAGAAAAGCTTCTGATGGTTCCACCAGTAAAAAATGCAAAGATTATTAGTATTGATCCTGGATACCGTACGGGATGTAAAGTTGCTGTATTAAACGAGACAGGAAAGCTATTGGCATATACAACAATCTATCCGACAGAACCGAAAAACGACATTGTTGGAACGGAAAAAACTTTACTCAAACTGATTGAAAAGTTTGGCTCCAATGTTATTGTAATCGGAAATGGAACCGCATCGAGAGAAACGGAAGGGATTATTGCAAACTTTATTAAAAAATATGAACTAAACGTTAACTATACTATAGTAAATGAGGCGGGTGCCTCCGTATATTCTGCTTCAAAGGTTGCAACGGAAGAGTATCCAGATTTGGACGTAACCACAAGAGGTGCTATGTCTATCGGGAGAAGATTGCAAGACCCTTTGGCTGAGCTTGTCAAGATTTCGCCAAAGCATATTGGAGTTGGACAATATCAGCATGATATCAATCAAGGTCTTTTGGATAGTGCGTTAACCAATGTAGTGGAAGACTGTGTCAATAGAGTCGGTGTGGATCTCAATACTGCATCTCCTTCCCTGCTTTCCTATATTGCAGGAATTAATGGCGGAATTGCAAAAAATATTGTTGCATATCGAGAAGAAAACGGAAGCTTCAAGGATAGAAAAGAACTGAAAAAGGTTGCAAAACTAGGAGAAAAGACATATAACCAGTGCGCAGGATTTATGAGGATATCCGATGGGAAAAATCCGCTAGATGGAACTTCTGTCCATCCGGAATCCTATGGAGCAGTTGAGCTGATGCTAAAAAACCTAGGTATTGATAAATCGGAAATTGGAAAAGGTAGTGCTGCTCAGATTGAAGAGAAAATACTGAGTATGTATCCTGTGGAATCAAAGCAGAAAAAAATATCTGCAAGTGGTTTGGCTGCATTGGCAGCGTTACTGCCGACAGAAGAAACAAAAGGAAAGAACCTTCCCAAGAGCATTGAAAAAATGGCAGAGGATATTGGCATTGGAGCTATGACTCTTACAGACATCATTGGAGAAATAAAAAAACCAGCAAGAGATCCGAGAGAAGATGCACCTGCTGTTGTTTTCCGTAATGATGTTCTTTCTTTTGATGACTTAAAAGTCGATATGGAACTATCGGGTACCGTAAGAAACGTAGTGGACTTTGGTGCTTTTGTAGATATCGGTGTAAAAAATGATGGACTTGTCCACGTTTCTCAAATCAGCGATAAATTTGTGAAGCATCCAATGGATGCTGTTAGTGTTGGAGATACGGTGAAAGTTAAAATCTTAAGCATTGACTATGACAAACAAAAAGTAGCATTGACTATGAAATTTTAAGAATGGATGAAAAGGATAGATAAGAAAAAAATGGAAGACAATGTGAAGCTTGCTACGCCAAAATACCAGCAGATTGCGGTTGATTTGGCAGCTAAAATCGTCAATCAGCATTACAAAATTGGTGATAAAGTCTATACCCGTTCCAACCTGTCAAGTCAGTATGGGGTTTCTTCAGAAACAGCAAGGCGGGCAATTAATATGCTTTCGGATATGGACATTGTGCTTGTGAGCAAGGGAAGCGGTGTTGTCATCCAATCCTATGAAAATGCCGTCAAATTTATTCAGCAGTTTCAAGGAATACAGACATTGCATGATTTGAAATCCAGTATCATAGATGCTGCAGATAAGCAGATTGAGGAGAGTCAGAAAATTAAAGAAAAAGTGATTGGTCTTGTGGAACGAATTGAACATCTCCGCAGTATCAATCCTTTTGTTCCATTTGAGATTCAAATTGAAAAGAAAACGCCAATGCTCAATAAGACAGCATCAGAAGTAAATTTTTGGCATAATACTGCGGCGACAATTATTGCAATCAAAAGAGGCGACGAGATGTTCCTGTCTCCGGGGCCTTATGCAATGTTTTGTGATCAAGATGTTGTGTATTTTGTTGGGGATGAGAGCACATATGAAAGAGTAAAAAATTTCTTTTATCCTTCAAATTATTGAGATTGCACCTTTTTTCGCGTAGCTTCAATTGATTGACATGAAAGCAACCTTGTGGTAGGATGAGGGTTGTTGGTTAACGTTTTTTATTGAGAACATATGGGTAAAAAAGAGGAGTTGAATGGCTTGAAAATTAATGTCACCTGTGTACAAATGCAGCCTGAATTAAGATCCTTTCAAAAGAACATCGAAACGATGTGCGGGCTTATTGAAAAGACCATGAAACATAACCCCCAGACAAATTTAATTGTGTTTCCGGCTTTGGCTACATCTGGGTATGAATGTAGCAAAGATTTTGCTGACCTGGCGGAAGTGCCATCAGAAAGCGAAAGCATTAGAAGGGTTGGAACTTTAGCAAAAGAATATGGAGTACATGTTGTGTATGGATTCCCTGAGAAGGATGAAGAACAAGAATGCCTCTATAATTCGGCTGTTCTAATTGATGAATTAGGAAAAGTCGTAGGAATTTATCGAAAAACACATTTATCTTTAAAGGAGAAAGAGTGTTTCCGAGCGGGAGATGACTATCCTGTCTTTCAAACGGCAATTGGCAAAATCGGAATCTTGATTAGTCGGGACGTTTCTTTCCCTGAAGCGGCAAGAATCATGGCGTTAAAGGGAGCAGAAGTTTTTGTAGTGCCAGCCAATTGGGAGAAAATATATATCTCTAGTATTGATACAAAAAATCAAAAAGATTGGGACTTTTTCACAAGAGCCCGTGCGTTAGAAAATTGTATGTACTTAATCTCCGCGAATCGTGTTGGAATGGACCAAACCAAGGTGTTTTTCGGGAGGAGCAACATCATCAGCCCGACAGGAGAAGCCATAGAAGAACTGTTGCCAGAAGAGGAAGGTTTTATTTCGGCAGAATTGGATTTCAACTTTTCTATGGAGTTGCGAACAGAATATTACAATTTTTTAGAGGAACGAAGGGCCGATACTTATCTTGATTTGATAAGAAATCCAGATGGCAATCTTGCACCAAATGATTTATCAAAATAACTAAGGTGCATCATCAAAATACAAAATAGGCTTGCAATCTTGTATTTGTATATGTATACTGATGTGTACATAAGTACAAAAATCATGTGATTGATATTCTTTTTCATAATGCAATGGGGTGATGGGATGCCAGCAGATTATAAATATTTAACAATTGATGATCTGATTGAAATGTTACAAGTGACACGTAGTACCATATACAATCTAAAAAAAAAGGGGCTACCCTTTGTGAAGATTGGTGCTAATGTTCGCTTTGAACAAAGCGAAGTCATTGACTGGCTAAAAAACAATCAGAAGAAAGAAACGGAAACGAATAAACAGGGTTGAGTATGAATCTCTTTATTGTATATGGAGTCCTGATTTATATTATTATTTTGTTTTGTTTAAGCGCTTTTTTTGTGAAAAAAGCGCTTAATTCTTATGAAGAATATAGCTGGTGTGGTCGAAGACTGACTCTGATATATATCATATTTACTTATCTTGGAACATGGATTGGTGGGGGTACAATCATTGGACTTGCCAGTTCTTCTTATCTCAGTGGTGTCAGCCAGTATTGGATCATCGCTGTGCCATATATTACTTGCTTTGTTTTTGCATTTCTTTTTATTACAAGAATTAGAATTATCAACAAGCACAGCATAGGGGACATGTTAGCATTACGATATCCTGGATATAGAAATGCAATACGAATTCCTGCTGCACTTGGTATTATTATTCGAAATGTTACGATGGTGGGTATGCAATTCAGCGCACTTTCTATACTAATCACCTATGTTTTTCGGATTGATCGTAATTTATCTGTTTTGATTACTTTTTTAGTGATTGTCTCATATACGCTACTGAGCGGTTTATGGGGTGTCGTAGTTACAGATATTTTTCAAGGGACATTGCAAACTGTTGGACTGGCTTTGTTGCTTTTTTATTCCTTAAAACAGAGTGGCGGAATGGGTGATATCATTCACTTCTATGAAAAAAGCAATCAGGTTGGATTTTTAGATTTGCTAGGATCTGATCACATGGCAAAAGAACTTGGTCTCTATTTTCTGACTTTTGGGATATTCTTCTTAATGAGTGATCAAACTGATTGGGAAAGAATTTATTCCTCCAAAGATACAAAGACGGCATTTTGGGGCTATTTGATTCCATTGACTATAACCTTGATTGTGTTGCTTTTTCCTGCATACCTGGGAGTATTTCAGCGAACTCTATTTGGAAATGAAATCGATTCAAAGTTTGCAGTATATACTTTTATTCTGGAACGTCTTCCTGCGGGAGTGGCAGTACTGATCTTAATTAGCATTTGCGCGGCGATTATGTCCTCTGCCGATTCTTATCTGCTAGCTACTGGGGCTGTTTTTTCAAATGATATTATCAAAACCTTTGTGAATCCAAAAGCCAATGATAAGGAATTGATTTTTTGGACTAGATTTTTTGTTCTAATTGCAGGAGCTGTAGGATTTGCATTTGCCCTTAATATTGAAAACATACTATATCTTTGGATTATAGGAATTGGTATCGGATCAGCCTTGTTATTACCATGCTATCTTGCCGCATGGTTTTCAAAAAGGGTAAACACCATTGGTGCATTAGCTGGCATCGGCGCAGGGTCGATCTTTTGCGTACTATGGCTTTTAGGATGGTTGGAGTTTTCGGTTAGCAAAATATTTTATGGAATTTTATGCAATTGGACTGTAATGATCGTAGTTTCTTTGATTACCCAAAAACCCAAAAAAGAACAAATTGAGGAAACCTATTATTGGTCAATGAAGTTTTGTAACGTAAAACGAATACCGTTTTAAGATATCAAAATAAAAAAACCATTGGGTGATTGGCAAAAAGGCCGAATCATTCAATGGTTTTTTTTGTTTTCTTCATAATAATCAGAAAACTCACAAAAAAAAGCTTGCCATATGTACATGTGTTGTGATATACAAATATATATAGACTCATATGGACATATATGTACATATGAAAACAATAAGGGAGGGTAGAAGAATCGAGACAATTCAAATTATAGGAGGTAAAAATGATCAGTAGCTATTTAGGGTATGTTATTTTATTTGGATTTGCGGTGATTTTCATCGGGATATCCATTGCAGTATCTAAAAAATTTCCAATCGAAGGTGTTGATGATTTTGTAGTTGCAGGCAGAAGTATCCCTTATGCTTTGATTGCAGCAAGCGTTATGGTTTCCTGGGTTTGGACGACCACGATAATGGGTGCAGCAGAAGCAGGAATGTGGTTTGGTGTTTCGGGAGGATTTAACTATTCTTGGGGGGCATGTATTCCGTTTTTTGTTTTCATTCCACTTGTAATGCATTTGAGAAAAACTATGCCAAGGGCAACAACCTTTACCGAGTTCGTAGAACAACGATATGGAAGAACTGTTTCAAAAATATTTTTTGTATTTGGTATAGGCGTTATTCTCTACGTATTCACAGAACAAGGGGTAGGGATTGGTATTGTGTTTAATCATATATTCGGAATTCCTTATGCACTGGCAGCATTTATACCAGTGATGATTGTAACTGGGTATATTGCAAAGGCCGGATTAAGAGGTTCCATTTTCAATGATGTCATTCAGTTTTTCATTATTTCGATTGTGCTATTGGTTACAGTTCCTTTGGTACTAAAGACATTGGGAATCGATGGAATTTATAATGGTATGCTTGATGTTGTGAATAATCCAAACAATGTTAACTATAATCCAGAAGCATTATCAATCACATCTGCATCCGGATTACGATACGGCGTAACTGCGGTAGTCATTGCAATGGGCCAGGTTCTTCTTGATCAAGGATATTATTCAAAAGCGATTTCAACAGTCAGCAGAAAATCCTTACTAAAGGCTTACGTTGTGGGAACCTTATTTGCATGGGCGCCGATACCTATTCTGAGCGGCAATGTTTTTGGAGTATCCACCTTAGCCCTTGGAGTTGGACCGGGAAAAGGTATCGAGTTGACATCAGAAGCAGCTCCATTTATCATGAAGATGATATATGGTGGGGGAATTGGTAGCATCATGTTTGTTTTGATGATTTTTATGGCAGGCATGACTACAGGCGGAAATTGTTTGGCCGGTGCACAAGCCTTGTTCACCATTGATTTTTATAAAAAATATATCAACAAAACCGCTACGGAAGCCCAGCAAATGAAGTTTGGGGTAAAGATCACAATTCTACTTGGCATTGCGGTTGCCATTGCGGCCATCCTGCTAGAGGGTGTATCTTTATTAAAACTTGACATATTTAGTGGGATTATATTTGCTGCACCAACGAGTGCGTTTCTTGCAGGAATGTACTGGAAAAAGACTTCACCTCAGGTAGCTGCGGCATCTATTTTCATCGGTTTGATTTGTGGATTGACCGCATGGTTTGCGATTCCAAATGATGATATCAACTGGTTTGTGGGGAATATGTTGTCATTGTTTGTTCCAGCAGTTGTGGTCATTATTGGTTCTTTCATTCATCGTTATGAATTTGATTTTGCAAAATTGCAAAACTATTCACCAAATCATAAAGTGGAAGTAAGTGAGGAGTAATCATATGATTAGTGAAAATGCATTAGGAATTTATTTTTGGGGAACATATGCTTGGTTTTTCGTGGGATTCTTACTCATTGCGATTCCGGCAATTATAGAAATTAAAAAAATTATTTTTACCAAAAAATAAGGAGGCAAACAATTTGAAAATCAATGTGACTTGTGTACAGATGGAACCTGTACTGCGCGATAGAGAAGCAAATATAGAAAAGATGTGCAAATTTATTCATAAAACCATGGGGGACAATCCCAAAACAGATTTGATTGTTTTTCCGGAACTCATTACTTCAGGTTATGAATGTGGCAAAGACTTTCAAACGCTAGCAGAAACAGTGCCAGAAGGGGAAAGTATGAAAATCATTGGAAAGCTGGCGGCACAATATAAGGTACATATCGTATATGGATTTCCAGAACGTGATTCCCTGAAAAAAGATGTTTTATTTAACTCATCGGTACTGATTGATCAAGAAGGTGCTGTAAAGGGTGTATATCGAAAAGTCCATTTGTTTGCAAGTGAAAAAGAATTTTTCCGTGCAGGTTGTGAGTATCCAGTCTTTGACACATCCATCGGAAAGCTTGGCATGCTGATTTGCTGGGATACTGCATTCCCAGAGGTTTCGAGATGCTTGGCATTGCAAGGTGCGGACCTTTTAATTGTTTCAACAAATTGGGAAAAGCCTTATCTATCAACTATTGTGACGAAGAATCAACAGGATTGGGATTTGGTTACAAGAGCTAGGGCGTTTGATAATTGTATGTATCTTGTTTCAGCGAACCGAATTGGTTTTGATGAAACATTAGGATTTTTCGGAAGAAGCAACATCATTGGACCAACAGGGGAAGCGGTCGCCGAGCTGTTAGAGGAAGTGGAAGGAACAATTTCTGCAGAGATAGACTTGTCATATCCTATCAAACTTCGTCATGAATATTATACGATGTTTAAAGATCGCAGACCTGACACATTCAAAGTGATTAGTAAAGAATACTAAAAATAAACAAGGGCGTTTGTATTAACAAACCGCCCTTGTTTTGGTATGATGTAGGAAATCATAAGCATGAAATTAATCTTATGATAGAAAATACAAAAAGAATGATGAGGTTAGAAGTGATGGCATGGGTAGGCTACGGAATCGTCCTGATTTATGGTATTATGCTAATTGGGATTGGACTGCAAATAAAGATTCGGTATCCCCGAAATCAACGAAAAATACATGAGTATTTATTTGCTGGGAATCATGCATCCTTTGGATTGCTTGCACCAAGTATTTTTACATCTTGGATTTGGGTGACAAGCATTGTTGGCTCTGGTGAAGCTGGATTTCGATTTGGAATCATAGGAGGACTTTCCTATTCTATTGGTGCAGGAATCGCTTTTGGAATATTTATTTTCTTTTTGGTTAAACTGAAACTTCTCATGCCAGAAGGAATGTTTGTTACGGATTATATAGGTTTGCGTTTTTCTGGATTTCTAAAAGATGCGTATTATTTCTTTGGCATGCTTGTCATCATATATGTCATTGTGGAACAGTCAGCAGGAATTGGGCTTGTTTTCAACGGATTATTCCAGGTTTCTTTTAAGAAAATTGCTTTTTTCACAGTAATCCTTTGTGGAATATATGTGGTTTGGAGAGGGATGAGAGGTGTTCTTTTTAATGAACTAGCCAATTTCTTCCTAATCTCTATAGGATTTTTATGCTTTGTATTTATGATACTAAAAGCTTTCCCCATCAACACGCTGTACCATGGGCTTGAGTCTGTTGCCACAGACTCTTATAACCGGAATTATAATCCTGATGGAATGAATTTGCTCTCGAAGTCAGGAATCTTGTATGGAATTTCTGCGATTGTAATTGCCATGGGGCAAATCCTAATGGACCCTGCATATTACCTGAAAGCCCACATTTCAAAAAATAAAAAGGTATTTGTAAAATCATTTCTATGGGGCGGTGTTATTTTTTGGATGCCAGTTTCAATATTGAGCTCATTTGTGATAGGGTATGTCAGTCTTTCTCAGAATATTGACTTGTCCCAATCTGTTAATTTAAGTATCGATATTTCAACCAATGTTTTAAATAATTATTTTGGTCTAAAGACAAAAATTTTGTTTGCTTGCTTAGTTTTCTGTATTGGATGCACGTCTATCATCCATTGCCTAATCGGGATACAAAGCCTATATACCATCGACTTTTATAAAAATAAAATAAACCCTGCGGCTTCAGAAAACGAAAAAATGCGATTTGGAAAAGTGGTGACTCTATTAACTGCTCTTCTTTGTGCGTTGATTTCCTTGTCACTGCAAAAAGTATCTCTTCTTACGATAGATGTATTCAGTGGAATTTTTCTTGCAGCGCCTTGCGGTGTGGTATTGATTGGCATTGTTTCAAAAAAAGTTGTTGGAAATTTCCCGTGGATTGCAATTGTGGTGGGGATCAGCTCTGGACTTTGGGTTTGGTTACAGAACCCAAATCAAAACTGGAACTTTTTTCTGGGAATTATGAGTTCCTTTTTTCTTCCAGTCATTCTGGTTGGAGTGAAATCACTTTTTTCAAAGCAAAAGTTTAATTTTAAAAAACTGCTTTTTTTGAAATCAGAATAGGATATGTTATCAAGAAATAAAGGGAAAGATTACTATTTAGGATGAATGAATCATAACAACAAAAAATTACGGTATTTTCGCTCAAAAGAAGAAAAATCCGTAATTTTTTTATGGGAAAATCCATTGACAATTCAATCGCATAAGAAGATAATAATCTTGCGATATGTTAAAAGTGCAATATAATATATCGAATATATAGCGATATTAGTTAATATATTTGGCAAATATTTCGTAAGCCAATAAAATATCGCGTCAGCAAATCGCTAAAATGTAAAAAAGAAAAAATATTACGGTAATTATATTTATTTTAAATTTGTGAATAGTTTTTATGAGAGGAGATTGGAGTTATGATTATTGGAGTGCCTAAAGAAGTAAAAAACAATGAAAATCGTGTTGGAATGACACCGGGAGGGGCAAAGGCGTATATTAAAAATGGGCATAAAGTGATTGTTGAAACAGGAGCAGGAGTAGGTAGTGGATTCCGTGATGAAGAATACCAAAGTGCAGGTTGCCAACTGTACGCTGACGTAAAAAAACTGTTTCAAGATGCTGAAATGATTATAAAAGTAAAAGAACCGTTGCCACAAGAGTATCCACTTTTTCAGAAGGGGCAGATTCTTTATACTTACTTACATCTTGCTCCAGCTCCGAAGCTTACAGAAGCATTGTTACATTCTAAGGTGAAAGGCGTTGCTTTTGAAACCGTTCAATTGGCAAACAAAGAGCTTCCGCTTTTAACCCCTATGAGTGAGGTAGCAGGACGTATGTCTATTCAAATTGGTGCCACCTTACTTCAGAAATATCATGGCGGACTGGGAATCCTTCTAGGAGGCGTTCCGGGAGTTGCTCCGGCAGAAGTTGTGATAATTGGTGGTGGCAAAGTAGGAACAAATGCTGCTAAAATGGCGGCGGGGATGGGCGCTCGCGTTACGGTTCTGGATATGAGTTTATCAAGGCTGGCCTACTTAGATGACATCTTCGGAGGGAGAATTACGACTCTGGTCTCCAATGAATATAATTTAGAAGAATCAGTCAAGAAAGCAGATTTGCTTGTGGGATGCGTTTTGGTGCCAGGCACGGCAGCACCAAAGGTAGTGAGTGAGGAACTGGTAAAATCTATGAAGGAAGGCAGTGTTATTGTGGATGTAGCCATTGATCAAGGCGGATCAATTGAAACGATTGATCGAGCGACAACACACGATAACCCATGCTATACAAAGCATGGCGTAGTCCATTATTCTGTCGCAAATATGCCAGGAGCTGTGCCTCGTACGTCTACTATAGCCCTTGAAGGTGCCACATTGCCGTATGGTCTATTGATTGCAAACAACGGGCTGGAGCATGCAGTGCTCGAAAATGAATCGTTGATGAAAGGACTCAATGTATATCAAGGGCATCTTACTTATGAAGGGGTTGCACAGAGTTTAGGCTTAGCATATTCAAACCCTTACGAATTAATTAAAAATCGACCGTTCTCTTCTCTTTAAGGGAAGAGAACAGCAGTCCCCAAAATTAATATAGAAAAGAAATCGACTCCTTTTTAAAGAAATCGACTCCTTTCTTGCAGAGATGAATGAGCAATGATAAAATGACTAAAGAAGGATAAAGGAGAAAGATTTATGGCAAAAATAAATACCGTTTTGTTTGATTTTGATGGAACCATTATGGATACCAACGATATCATTTTGCAATCATGGCAGCACACGTTTCGTACGATAGAAGGAAAAGAACGTACGGAAGCTGAAATTATAAGCACATTTGGAGAACCTCTTGCATTAACCATGAGAAAGGTTCTTCCTCAAATTCCAGAAGAAGAAGGAATACAGGTTTATCGAGGATATCACTATGATCACTTTATTGATTTAATTCGAATTTTTCCAGGAGTTATGGAGCTGATTAAGGATCTGAAAAAGAGAGGATATCGGTTGGGTATTGTGACGTCCAGACTTCGTCATACCACCGAATTAGGACTGGGAAAATACAATTTGGCGCAGTATTTTGATACCATTGTGACTTGTGAAGACACAGATAAACATAAGCCTGATCCAGAACCAGTACAGATTGCATTGGAAAATTTAGAATCAAAACCAGAAGAAGCAATTATGGTGGGAGACAGTATGTTTGACATTCTTTGCGGAAGAAATGCTGGAACCAAGACTGCCTTAGTTGGTTGGGCAATCGCAGTGAGCGAAGAAGAGAAGAAAGGGAAGGATCAGCCGGATTTTATTCTGGACAAAGCTGAAGACTTACTGTCACTTTTGTAATCCTTACCCAAACTTCTATAAGAGTTAATCAGCCTAATATCTTAGAGTTCTTTAAAATGCATGGCGATGTTGAAAGACACATCGTCTTTTGTATTGTTATAACCTTGAAAATTGAGACGATTTTCGGACTTGCCTTTTTTCATCGTAAATTCATCCCCAGGGCGAAGCTCAGAGAGAAAATGGATATCGATCCGCTTCAACGCTCGTAAAGATTCGTGTTCTTCTTCGGCAAAGGTGTCATATGCAAATTCCCCATAGCGGCAATTGTTTACATGCCCTAGGCAATCAATGTGACTGCTCATCACCGAACGTTTGCAGACAGGACTGACTTTACAATCCGGTTCAAACCCGGGTGTAGCATCTAGAAGAAATTCTTCTGTCGGTTCATGCATTGGGAATGGCGGGATTTTTTTTCGAAATACATTACGTTTTTCCATATCCAGGAGAACAGAAAAAGTGGAACCTCGAAACATAATCGTGCCATTTTGATCACGAAACAAAAGCTCACGTCTAAAATATGGACCGCGATGCTGAGAATACCAAGTATTGCCATATAGCGTCATGCTTTTGGTGATTGGCGTTACAACTTCCACTGACATGGAAATCAGCGCCCAAGCAAGCCCGTATTCCATGGTAGTATCTACATTTAGGTTTAAATCAAACAAATGGCGCTCTGCCATCTGCTCAAACAAAATTTGATAAGCATAAGGTTTCATCTGACTGTGATGATTTAAAAAAGATGCTGTTGATAATAATTCATAGACACATTCTTGTTCTGCTTTCATTGGTACCCCTTTGTCTGCCATGCCGTACACGGTGGATGGGCAGAGAATTCGATTCGTATATATCTTTATGGTAAAAGTTATTTTTATAATCATTTTCAACATAGTATACCATATTTGAGGCAAAAAAGAAACAATCGAAATGTAAGAAAATGGAACGAAAGGAAACATAGGAGAATTTGTGGATTGCCAAATTCTCTAAGGTAGGATATAGTATAGATAGCAGAGTGCCGTGGGCGCTTTGCTAAACTTCATCTCGCTTGGCAAAGTGACGCCTCACGGTAAATTGTCAGGGGCAACCCGAAAATTTAAAATCGTTTGGAGGCGAAATTTTGAAAATTTTAATGGTGGGAACCGGTGGCGTAGGAGAAGCGGCAGCTACAATTGCAAGCCAAAGAGACCCGAAAGGTGACTGGCTGGACTTGATGGTGCTCTCCGATTACAGTAGGGAACGCGCAGAAGCTGTCTCAAAGAAGATAGCAGACCCAAGATTCCTTGCAGAGCAAGTAAATGCCAGAAATAAGGATGAAATCAAAGCATTGGTTGAAAAATACCAAGTTGATTACTTGTTCAATGCCTGCGACCCAAGTTTTAACGAAACCTTGTTTGATGTTGCATATGATTGTGGGATTCACTATTTGGATATGGCTTTGTCCTTATCAGTGCCGGATCCAGAGAATCCTTATGAAAAGATGCATATTAAGATGGGGGACTACCAGTTTGCAAAACACGAAGACTGGGAAAAAAAAGGACTTCTTGCTCTAGTTGGTGTAGGGATGGACCCAGGAGCAGTCAATGTTTTCGCAAAATTTGCGCAAAAACATTATTTTGATGAAATTGAAGAAGTGAGTATCAAGGATGGTGGAAATCTGACAGCTGAAGGGTATGATATTTTCTTCGGATTTTCAGTATGGACAACCATCGATGAATGCTTAAATCCACCGATGAAGTGGGAAGCGGGAAAGGGTGTTTATCCCGTTGAGCCATTTTCAGAACCTGAGCTTTTTACATTTCCAGATGGGATTGGCGAACAAGAATTAGTTAACGTTGAACACGAAGAAGTCGTGATGCTTTCAAGGTATATGGGTGATTCCATAGGAAAGATTAATTTCAAGTACGGACTGGGAGCAGACTTTATTACAATGTTGAAAAACTTGAGGGCCCTTCGTCTAGATGACAAAGAAAGTAAAGTAAAAGGGACGAACTTATCGCCAAGAGATGTGGTTAGCATGATTGCACCAAGTCCAGTTGAAGTAGCGGATAAGGTAAAAGGAAAGTGCTGCGTTGGTACGCTTGTTACAGGGAAAAAAGATGGACTGGAAAGAAAAGTTTTCCTTTATCAGACCACAGATCATGAGGAAATGATGGAACGGCTTGGATGCGGTTGCGTTGTTGCTCAGACTGCGTTCAACCCTGTTATGACATTTGAACTTCTTGCAAAAGGAATATGGAAAGGTTCTGGAGTCCTAGGACCGGAATGCTTTGATCCAGATGCATACATTCGATTAGCTGAAGAATACGATTATTATATGGGCATGACTGAAATGGAATCTGATTACAAAAAGATTCATGACAAAGAAATGCTAATGAATACACTGAAATAAACAATTCCCGTTTGAGAGGCTTTGATGACTTTCAAACGGGTTTTTAAAATCAATATACGTATCAGCATATTGAAATTTATTGAATCGCGATATAGAAAGAGGAGAGCAATGCTTCAAATCTATTTTGGAAGAGAAAATTTAGAAAAGGAACGGTTTTTATTTGATCAAATTAGGCTGCATCAGAACCAGCAACAATTCGGTCAAGAAGAAATTCCTAAAAAAACCTTGATTTTGGTCCCAGATCAATTCACGCTGCAAGCTGAACGGGATGCTTTTTTCTATTTAGAGGTTGAAGGTTTGATTGATATTGAGATAATGAGTCAATCTAGGCTTGGGCACCGCGTACTCTCTGAAACGGGAGGAACGAACCGCACTCCGATTAATCAATATGGCAGGCATATGCTTTTGACAAAAATATTGACAGAAAACAATGAAAAACTACAAGCATTTTCTGGGTTTCAGCACAAGGCTTCCTTTGTGGAATTGGCAAATGATTTCATTTCTGAACTAAAACAGTATAATGCCTCTCCTGAGCTTTTACATCAAATTGGTCAGTCTATGGATCCACACTCGATTCTTTTTCGAAAACTACAGGATATCCAGCTGATTTATGAACAGTATGAATCGCTAATCCATGGAAAATTTTTAGATGGAGAAGACTATCTACAACTTTATGCATCAAAAATAAAAGAATCGTCTTATGTAAAAGATGCGGTGATTTGGATCAATGGATTTGACTATTTCTCGCCAAAATCACTCGTGATCATCAAAGAGCTGATTCAATACGCAGGAGAAGTCAATGTGATACTCACTGGAGAGTGTCATCAGTTTATTGGAAAAGATTGCACGGATGAGCCGAGCCGAGATCAAGATTTGTTTGAGATGACAGCAGATGTAGTACGGCGTCTAATTAACACTGCAGATGAAGCAGGAAGACAATGGATTGCAACACAAATTCCAGATATTTATCAATTTCAGCAAGGGGATGGGGAGAATGAAAAGCCCTATGACTTAATCCACCTGGAAAGAGAACTATATGCGCAACCCGTTTATCCTTCTTTGGAAAACGAGTCCATTGAACTTTGTCAAGCAGGTAGCTTTTATGGCGAAGCAGAAACCGCCGCGGCAAAAATTATACAGCTTGTGCGAGACGAGAACCTTAGATTTCGAGATATATTAGTAATATGCAACGATATGGAAGCGAGATCGTCTGTAATTAAGCGAGTGTTCAATGATTATGGGATTGTTTTTTTTATTGATAAAAAACGCGACATTCTTCATCATCCAGCCATTGAATATCTGGTTTCGATGCTGGATATTGTCATCAAGAAATGGCAGTATGAAGATGTATTTCGGATGCTAAAAACAAATTTGTCTCCGATTACTATGGAAGAGACAGAGCAACTAGAAGCTTATGTGGTCAAATACAGAATCAAAGGGAATCGTTGGCTGACTCCGTTTCAGTATGGCATCAAGGCCGAGGGGGAAGAACGGCTTGAAACGCTAAACGAAATCAGAGAGAAAGTAACAACTCATATTCAAGTTTTTAAAAAAACGTTAAAAATGGGAAAGCAAGTCAAACAAAAAATCACATTTATCTATGAATTTTTGTTGGAGCAAGGAAATCTTCCTGAAAAAATGGACGCGTTGATGGTCTATTTGATAGAATCAGGCAAACTGGAACAGGCTGAAGAAAGTGCTCAAATTTGGTCTATAATGGTTGAAATTTTTGACCAGCTTGTGGAACTCATTGGTGAAGAGGAATTAAATAACGAAGAATTCTCTACGATTTTAAAATCTGGATTTGAAGCAGTGGAAATTGGATTATTACCTCCGGCTTTAGATCAAGTACTGGTGGGGACCATGCAAAGAACCAGAGCAAGCAGTATCAAAGCGTTGTTTGTATTAGGGGCAAATGATGGCCTTCTGCCTGCAGCTGCAGGCAGCGATAGTCTATTAAATGAAGATGAGAAATCAATGCTGTATCAAAAAGGCATTGAGATTTGTAAAGGAGACAATCAAAGAGTAAAAGAAGAAAAATTAGCGATTTACAAAACTTTTTCCAAGCCTTCTCGGTTTTTGTGGATGGGATATTCGGCATCTGATTTAGATGGCAAAGAGAGCAAACCTTCTTTGCTTTATGAACGAGTTCATAAAATTTTCCCCAACGCAAAGATTCAAAAAGATATCTTAAACCAATCGGACAACATGAAGCGAATTGAAAGCCAAGGAAGTACACTTTATCATATGACAGAAGCATTTCGTCAGTCAATGGATGGGATTCAACTTGAACAAGAGTGGATTGCAGCATATCGTTGGTATGCTCGGAACAAAGCATCGCTTCTTAGAAGTATGAGAGAAGGATTACTTTTCACAAATAAACAGGAAAAACTAGAAAAAGCTTTTGTTGAACACTTATATAAAAAGAATTTTGATGAAATGCTATCACTCAGTCCATCCAGGTTAGAACGATTTTCACGATGCCCATTTTCCCATTTTATCAATTATGGATTGCATCCAGAAGAGCAACGAATTTTTCAAATTGCAGGGAGAGAAATTGGAGATGTATATCATCAGTGCTTTATGAAATTATCCGCGCTCCTTTCTAAGCCAGGGGTAGAAATCACAGATCCAGCTTCACCTTGGATGTGTATTACAAAAGAGGAGTGCCAAGGCCATATCAATCGTTTTGTAGAGGATGCATCTTTGGAGTATAACGAAGGTGTCTTGGATCAAGGGGAAGAAGAACGCTACCGAAGTGGCCGGATGAAAAAGGTCTGCGGTGATGCGGCATGGGCGTTGGTGGAGCATGTTCAAAATGGGCAAATTCAAAATGTGTTTTTCGAAAGCGAATTTGGTGCTTCGGGGGCAAAGCAGTTTCCTCCAATTGAGGTTGAGGTTAACGGCAAAAAAGCCATAATCGAAGGGAAAATTGATCGAGTAGATGTGCTCCCTGATCCAGATGGGCAAGACAGCTGCTATATCAAAGTTATTGATTATAAATCAGGAAAAGAGACATTCGATGTGGCAGAAGCAAAGGGAGGATGGCGGCTACAGCTGATGCTGTATTTAAAAGCTGTTCTGGGCAGTGAGCAAAAAAGAACGCCAGAAGACAAACAATATAAACCAGCTGGTGTCTTTTATTTTGAAATCGCAGAACCACAAATAGATGCAACGGACTTAGCAGAAGAAGAATTTCCGCGAAAGATTGAAAATGAAAAGATGAAGAGCTTCAAACTGGATGGTATTGTTTTAGATAATCCAAAAATCATTGAGAGTATTGCCGGTGAATTCTCTGGATATTCTAGCATTCTGCCAGTTCGTAAAACAAAAGAAGGATTTTATAAAGGAACAACTGAGAAAAAGCTTCTTCCAGAGGCTGAATTTCAAGAACTGCTGGAGGCAGTAGAGGAAAAAGTGGAAGAACTATGCGTAGCACTTTCAGAAGGAAGTATTGAAGCAAGACCGAAAAAAGTGGGTGATGAAACTGCATGCAAATTTTGCTTGTACAAAAGCATATGCTTTTTTGACACCAGCTTTTCAGGGTGCGCGTACGAAGTGGTTACGTAGTGTTTGCAAGTCATTGACAACTTTGACCAATGGTGGTAATATCATAAAGTGTCATGTCAATGGCTCTTATGCTTCCGTGGCTCAGTCGGTAGAGCAGCGCATTCGTAACGCGCAGGTCGCTGATTGTCCGTAAGGTAGTCTGTTTTCAAAACAAAAAATGCAAACTCGAAAAGAAATATAAAAATATGAAAGATAAAAAGGATGGCACCTGCTGTCCTTGATATAAAACATGCTACTGTAGCTCAGTCGGTAGAGCAGCACATTCGTAACGTGCAGGTCGCTGATTGTCCGTAAGGTAGTCTGTTTTCAAAACAAAAAATGCAAACTCGAAAAGAAATATAAAAATATGAGAGATAAAAAGGATGGCACCTGCTGTCCTTGATATAAAACATGCTACTGTAGCTCAGTCGGTAGAGCAGCACATTCGTAACGTGCAGGTCGCAAGTTCGATTCTTGTCAGTAGCTCCAAAACAAACTCCGGGACGTGGCGCAGCTTGGTAGCGCGATTGCTTCGGGAGTAATAGGCCGCAGGTTCGAATCCTGTCGTCCCGACCAGAAACAAAAGGCAAAAAAGATTTATTGCTTAAAAAGCCAGTAAATCAGAGCCTTTCGGGGGCTTCCACGATGAAAAGTGGAAGCTCTTTTTTCGTAGATTTATTAGGGTAAAAGTTTCACTCAGACAGGACTTAAATCTACAAGTAAAAACGTTTAGGAGTGGCGACCTTTTTACAATTGAAACGAATGTGGACGCTACTGAAAGGAGTGGTTCATTTTGCTTTTAATTGTCAAAAAAACACGAAAATACCAGCTGATTCATTGTGTTTTTTCCATAATATGCTATAATTTATCTATATTAATGTATTGAAATGAGTGGTTTTATCAGTAGCTTGCAATTAAGTTTCATTGCGAAAGGAGTCATTATATGAAGGCGAAGCCTCTCCCGCCATATGCGCCAACACTAATAGAATCTACTCGAGCCATCGGCTACACATTAGAGACGGCAATTGCTGATATTGTCGATAACAGTATATCGGCATCAGCTTCATGTATTGAAATTTTCTTCTTTCCAGTGGGAGATTCTTACATCGCCATTCTCGATGATGGCTACGGTATGGATGCCGATGCACTTGAAACCGCAATGCGTTATGGAAGTCAAAACCCCAATGAGAAGCGTGCAGCAAATGACTTAGGACGTTTCGGATTAGGCTTGAAAACTGCATCATTATCGCAATGCCGGATGCTAACTGTCATTAGTAAACAACATGACCATATAGAAGCTTGCCGTTGGGACATTGACCATGTAATTGATGCTCGCGATTGGTCGTTATTAATTCTTGATTCGGAGGAAGAACTCAACGCAATCCCCCAAATTGAGGAGTTACGGAAACTAAAATCAGGAACTCTTGTGGTTTGGCAAAACCTCGATAGGCTTAAAGTCGGTGAGTTGGACTTTAGCCGTTCAATGGGAAAAAAGATGGATGATGTGCGTAGTCATCTCTCTTTGGTTTTTCACCGATATATTAGCGGAGAACTAGGACTCAAGAAAATACAAATAAAGATGAATAATACTCTTGTCGAACCTGCCGATCCATTCCTTGTAAAGCGGAATACACAGGTAATGTCTGACGAAATTATGAATATTGGAGGTTCAAAGGTTATTGTCCGTCCCCATATACTTCCACATATTTCAAACTTAACGACCGACGAAATAGTTGCACTTGGCGGCAAAGAGGGCTTGCGTAAAAGCCAAGGTTTTTACATTTATAGAAACAAACGTTTGTTGGTATGGGGTACATGGTTTCGAATGATGAGGCAGGCTGAGCTCTCTAAACTGGCCCGTGTTCAAGTTGATATTCCCAACGAACTGGATAACCTTTGGACACTCGATATAAAGAAATCCACGGCAATGCCGCCAGAAGAAGTACGAAACAACCTGGATTCAGTAGTTGAAAGACTTGCCGAAAACAGTAAGAGAACATGGGTATTCCGGGGTAAGAAAGAGACTAATGATTCCATAGTTCATGTCTGGCAACGGTTTAAGGGAAAACAAGGCGGAGCGTATTACACCATAAATCGAGATCATCCATTAATTGAGGTGTTTGAAGGCGAATCGCAACAGGTTAAGAAAAATATAGAAAACCTGCTAAAAGCGATTGAGAGCGAACTTCCCCTCAGTTCACTATATTTGGATTTGAATTCTGATAAGCAAGTGGAAAACGAAACGGAAGCTACGGTGCAAGTTGTCGGAGCACTGCTACAGGACTTGCTTGCCCAAATTCCAACTGATGATGGAAAGGCTGAGCTACTGGATCGGCTTTCTGTTTCAGAACCGTTCGTACATTACCCTCAGCTTATTGAAAGATACAAGGTAGGAGGAAACACTCATGGCGGGAACTAGCGCTGAATTGCTTGAAGGCATTATTTCTACAACGATAAATACAAAATATCCGGATATTCCGCCTACCGAAGCGGAATTTGACGCTGAAGTGAATGCATTGCGTCAATCACTGGCCGTCTTATATCCTGTTAGTGATGAAGAATTTGCAGAAATCAAACGGAAACTCAAAGCTAATATTGTCGTGCAAATGGACTTAGGCGTTCTTATAAAAGACAGGCAACAGCATTTGCCATGGCTTTCGGCGCGGCGTTCGACATTAGATTTCTTCTTTTGGAACAGATATAAGAAATTCCTTGAGGAAGTAAAGCACTGGAATCCTCGTGTAACAGGAAATCTTGGACGCGTTTCGGATGAGATTGTTGACTACCTTGGAGATCCCAAGAGCGATGCTCCATTTCAACGACGTGGACTTGTACTTGGCGATGTTCAATCCGGAAAAACAGCTAACTACACCGCGATTTGCAATAAGGCGGCAGATACCGGCTATCGTGTCATTATTATTCTGGCAGGAACGATGGAAAACTTACGCCAGCAAACGCAGGAACGCCTTGATGCCGAATTTTCGGGAAGGATGAGCCAATACCTTTTGGACCCTAAGCAAGAGATTGAAAATGTGCCTGTTGGCGTAGGCAAATATGGACAGCAAAAGCAGATTGCGACATTCACATCCGTTACGAAAGATTTCGATAAAAACATTCTTCGTGCATTAAAATTGTCACTGCATAACGTGAATACTACCGTTCTATTCGTCATTAAGAAAAACAAAAGCATCCTCAACAATCTTATCAAATGGTTAAAAAGCAATAATCTCGATGCGAGAGGCGCCATTAACCTTCCTATGCTGTTAATTGACGATGAAGCCGATAACGCTTCTGTTAATACCAAGAAAGAGGACGAAGACCCTACAGCAATCAACGACGCTATACGTCGCCTCTTGAAACTGTTCAGGCAGGCATCGTATCTTGGCATTACTGCTACACCTTACGCAAATATTTTTATCAATCCTGAAACAACGGACGAAATGCGTGATGATGATTTATTTCCGAGAGACTTTATTTATTCACTTGCGCCACCGACAAATTATATCGGAGCAGAAAGTATCTTTGGTGAAGAAGCTCAATTCAAATATGCGCTTGAAGAACTATACCCACAAGAAATGGATGCCTTCTTCCCTTTCAATCATAAGAAGGATCTCGTTGTTTATGAATTGCCACCAAGCATGTGCGAAGCTATTGCATATTTTTTGCTCGCTAATGGTATCCGTGATGTTCGCGGCGACAGAAAAGAGCATCGCTCCATGATGATTCATGTCAGCAGATTTACTGATGTTCAGAATCAGATTAGTGGTTTAGTTCATAAGTGGGTCGAGGATATCCGTTCAGATTTGCAAAACTATGCCTGCTTAGTTGAAAGCAAAAGCGATGAGATTGACAATATTGCATTTCTAAAAGCAGTGTGGACCAAGCATGACCTATCAGAAAAAGCTGGTTTGGAAGATATACCCATGCCATGGCATAGATTTTTATCTGAGTATCTTTTTGCTTCAGTTGCTCCAATTGTAGTTCGTTCGGTAAACCAAAAAAGTAGTTCGACCGGGTTGGATTATTATAGTCATAAGGCGGAGGGGTTACGTGTAATCGCTGTTGGCGGCAATAGTCTTTCAAGGGGGCTTACACTTGAGGGATTGTGCGTGAGCTATTTTTACCGTAGATCTCTTATGTATGACACACTTCTTCAAATGGGTCGCTGGTTTGGTTACCGTCCAGGATATGATGACCTTTTCAAAATTTGGATCGGTATTGAAGCCATTGATTGGTATGGATACATAACCGCAGCAGCCGAAGAGTTAAAACGTGAGATTGTTAGAATGAGGGATGCAAATCTTACTCCTATGGAATTCGGGTTAAAGGTTCGTCAAGACCCCGCCTCACTTATCGTTACGGCAAGGAATAAGATGCGGTCAGCTACGTTTGTTAGTCGCCCCATTACTATTTCAGGGCGCTTGCTTGAAACCCCCCGGTTGAGAACAGACGCAAATATTTTAGCAGCAAACGAAAAGGCCTTTAAAGAGTTTGTAAGAAGACTATCTTCAATTGGGAAGAGAGTGATTAGAGAAGATTCGCGCTATTTCTGGTCGGGTGTCAGCAAAGATGAAGTTGAGCAACTCCTGCGAGACTTCAAAACTCATCCTTGGCAATTAAACTTCCAAGGTACAGCATTGGCAGATTTCATTAGAGATACAGATGATATGGGCGAATGGGACGTTTTTATTGCCGAAGGTGATGGGAGTGTTTACAGCGAGCTACCTTGTGATAATGAAATATTGCAAATAAAAACGGAGAAACGTACTGTCAAGGCAACTAGTGGACAAATCAGTATAAGTGGAACCAAGGTCCGTGTCGGTGCTGGAGGGGCCGCCAAAGTTGGTTTATCAGAGAAAGCCCGAGAGGTAGCTATAAGTAAGTTTCGGGCTAAGAATTCTGGGGCGCGGCATATCCCTGATAAGGCATACCTTGAGATAGACCGTCCGCCAATTTTAGTATTGCACATTGTAGCTGTTGATAAAACTGGGACTGATGATAAAGGAAATCTGCGTAGCCAAATTGATGCGGGTGTGCAAGTCCCCGACTATCTCTTTGCATTAGGCATCGGTATCCCAGAGAATGGAGCTGAGAGAATTGCCAATTATATGGTAAATTTGGTTGAACTCCGTAGCTACTATGATATAGAGGAGGATGAAGACGAATGAAAATAACGCCTGAAACCCTTGAAAATCAATGGAACAGCATTAAGTACAAAGACGGTGGATTTTTGCAGATTGATATGCAACATCCTCTGGAATGGCATATTGGTTATCAGTCTATCAGCCAACGAACACTTCTGCTTGTCAGTGACACGGAATTTGGTACAATTGAGTCCTCAAAGTCTATAATAGTAAGCCGCCGCAGGCGAGAATATGATAACTGTTGGACATTATCTTTTGAGTTGCTACGCAATGAGCAACAGGATGTGTTCGCAATTCTGTGTTGCGACATTATAGAGCATTCACGCTCTGCAACTAATAAGGCAGAAGCTCTTAAATTGGTGTTCAACCGGTATAAGCAATGGAGCAAGCTACTGGAAACGCAGCGGAATGGTTTGATGGACGAGCATAGTCGCAAGGGGTTGCTTGGTGAGCTTTTATTTTTAGAACAGCGAATGGCAACTGTTGGTGTAATCTTATCTACGATACAAGGATGGTCAGGCGCGGATGGCGCTGATCAAGACTTTATATATTCTGATGGTTGGTTTGAAATAAAGAGCATAGGTGTGTCTGCAACCAGTGTCACTATATCATCTTTGGAACAGCTTGATTGTACTGATGAAGGAGAATTGGTGATTCAACAAATTGATAAGGTCGCTCCAGACAAGCAAGGAGCATTTTCTCTCAATGATGTAGTTCACAGAATTAGTACAATGCTTATTGGTGACATTGAAGCACTCGACTTGTTTCGTGCCAAACTTAGTGCTTACGGCTATATTGATTTACAGGAATATTCAGAACAGAAGTATTTCTGTTCCGGTACACTACGATATCTTGTAGATAAATCATTTCCAAGAATAACTAAAAATGGTGTACCCACGCAAGTGTCATCGTTACATTATGAATTGGATTTGCTCGCTTTAGTAAATTGGCGGAAGGAGTAATCAAATGGAACCGCAGGATTTCAGGAAAGACTTTCTCGAAGACGTTAAGGTTAATGCTTTAGCAACCGGCGAGGGCTCTTGCGCTTCTTTTGTCAGCTCGTTTGCCCGCTATTTACAGGAAGCAGAATATCTTATGGACTTTACTTCATCGTACTTCGAGGGAACAGGTAAACAGAATCGAAAACTTCGCGTTGATGGATATGCCTACGATGAATTCGATAAGACCATGACCTTGATTATCGCTGATTATGATGTATCTGATGATAATCGTACTCTTGCAAAAACGCAAGCAGGTCAGTTTCAGAATCGACTGGTTTATTTTATTGATAATGCGCTTAATACCCAACTTCACCAGAATGTCGAGATGAGTCGTCCGTGCTCAGACTTGGTGGACTTGTTACGTGAAAAACGGAATGAAATCCGTAAATATCAGCTATTAATTTTTACAACAGCCAATATTAGCTCAACTATTAAAATACTTGAATCTGATGATATTGACGAGGTTCCCTCGGAGTGTCAGATTTGGGACATTGAGCGTCTGTTTCAGCTTTGTGGTTCCGATAGTGGACGCCATATCATAGAGATTAACTTCAAGGACCACTCTGAAAAGGGTATTCCCTGTTTAGAAGCGAGTGGCACCGCTACCGATGACTTTAAAAGCTACCTTTGTATCATACCAGGTATTATGCTTGCAGATATATATGATAAATATGGCAGCTCATTGCTGGAAGGCAACGTCCGTTCATTTCTCTCTACAAAGGTGGCGGTAAACAAGAAGATACGCACTACTATTTTGCAACAGCCAGAACGGTTCTTCGCTTATAATAACGGAATATCGGCAACTGCAATGGATGTGCAGTTTGAGCATATTGAACAAGGCTTGTTTCTTGTGTCAGCACGGGATTTTCAAATAATTAACGGCGGGCAGACAACAGCATCTCTTTCGAGTGCGCGGTACAACTACAAGGATAAAGCGAATCTGGAAGCAATTTTTGTACAGATGAAGCTTACTGTGATTGAACGTACGCTAGAGGATGATGATGCAACTACACTGGTTCAGAACATTTCTCGATCTTCAAATAGTCAAAATAAAGTTAGTGATGCGGATTTTTTCTCTACCCATCCGTTCCATGTTCAGATGGAGCGTTGTTCCCTACGTTTAGGCGCAAGGGGTACCGGTGGATTGCAGTTTGAAACAAAGTGGTTTTACGAAAGGGCACGTGGTCAATATCTCCAGAAACAAATGCGTATGAGTCCAAGTGAAAAGAAGAAATTCTTGTTGCAAAACCCCAAAAATCAACTTATTACTAAAACCGATCTTGCCAAAGTGCGTAATACTTGGGAAGGATTACCGCATATCGTTAGCAAGGGGGCACAGACCAATTTTACGGAATTTGCACAAAAAATTAGTGATGCATGGGACAAGGACGAAGGATTGCTTTTCGGAGACAAATATTTTCAGGAATCCGTTGCGCTGTGTCTAATTTTTAGGTATACTGAAACGATGATACCGCGTCAGTCATGGTATCAACAGGGGTACAGGGCGAACATTGTGACGTACACTATGGCAATGTTACATAAACTAATACAAGTGCAGTTTCATAAGAAAGAGTTAGATCTGATTGGAATCTGGACGCGGCAAACCGTTCCGGTTGCAGTACAGAATGTGCTTATAGAATTATCAGAGTGCGTATATAACAAACTAACAGATCCCAAACGAGGCGTAGAAAACGTTACCCAATGGTGTAAGCGTGAAGGTTGCTGGAATAGTGTTCAGTGCATTGACTACAAGTTGCCCAGCGAAGTTTATGATTGTTTGATTGGGCAGGAAACGATGAGGGCTGTCATGAAAGATGCGAAAGCAGATCGGCGTATTGAACTGGATGCTGATGCAATGACAAAAGTAGTAGAAATCCTACCTGCCCAATGGCGTAATGTAATGGATTATGCTACAAGTAAACAGATGGTTACACCGGAAGAGCACATGGCATTGCGCATCGCCTGTCAGCTACCATTAAAAGTTCCAACACCTGCACAAAGCAAAAAGCTCATTGCATTGTTGGAGCGATTATATGAGGAGGGATTTAAACTATGATTGATCAGCTATCGCATAAATATAGTATAGTCGACTTATTTGCAGGAGCGGGTGGACTCAGTTATGGATTCCTCCAAACTGGTCGATTTACTGTAAAAGCCGCATTTGAAATGAACCCTAATGCACAACGCACCTATCTTCGTAACCATAAAATTGATAAAAGCTGTATGTACAGCGATGTCGAAGATGCGCTACTAGAAGAAACAAAGCAGAAGTTGGGGCACATAGATGTCGTTATCGGTGGTCCCCCATGTCAAGGGTTTTCTAATGCTAATCGTCAAAAAAATCATGCAATAAGTCTCAACAATTCTCTTGTTAAAAAGTTTGTTAAAGCCGTTCTTCATTTGGAGCCCCAAGCATTTTTAATGGAGAATGTCAGCATGCTTCAATCAGAAGTTCATCGTTTTTTTGTTTCTGACGAGGATACAGACGATATAAAAAAATATGGCATTGCCACAGCTGATTCGCAAATACAACTTCTTGAAGAAGAGTTCGTTTTTAATGGTGTAATTGACATTATATCGGATTCAACTTTAATTGCTAATTGCCTATGGGAAGAAAATAATTATCTCGCATTAAATGTGATTTACAAGAACCGCAACAACGTTGAAAAACTCAAAGCGGCATTAACAAAGCACCAACGTAGATTAGCTGCCTTTGCTACCGAATTGATTGCCTGTCAGGGAAACAACTATATTATTGAACAGGGTCGTGTTGTAGGAAATGCGCTAAAATATTATTATAATAACAATATGATAGACGGACTTTGCGAAGCGATAAAGCCATCTATTTTACTTCAACGTATGCTCTCAAAAGCAAAGGAAATTAAGGATAACACCATTGCAGTCGAGAGGTTTTCAGTTGGCGATGGATTAATAGCTCATGTTAAATCTATGTCTGTCTTGGACTATATAACATCTATATTAGAAGCTGGATGCAATGGCTATACCATTGAAAAAGGTGTTCTCTCAGCAGCTACATTTGGTGTGCCTCAGAAGCGTATGCGCTATGTAGTTTTAGGCGTAAAGAAAAGCATTGCAAGTAGTATTGAATTGCCTAAGGGAACAATTCAAGATGGGAAATATAGAACTGTCCATGATGCCATATGGGATATAGAGAAAGTTGTTTCAACAACCGATGTTAAAGAGGGTGATAAAGGTATTCAGCTGGAAAAGGCTCCTGAAGGGATATCCGAATTAGGATTGTCGTTGAGAGATTCTGCTATATTACGTAACCATATATCTACTGAAACGACCGAGCTTGCGCTTAAGAGGTTCAAGGCAATTAAGCAGGGGCAAAATTTTCATGATCTTCCTGAGGAGCTTAAAAAAAGTTATTCGGATTCCAAGCGTACACAAAATACCATATATCTCCGATTGATATACAATGAACCTTCAGGCACTGTAGTGAATGTGCGTAAGTCTATGTGGATTCATCCTGTGCTACACAGAGCATTGAGTATTCGTGAAGCTGCACGTCTGCAAACATTCCCTGATAGTTTTGTGTTTTGTGGACCAAAAGATTCTCAATATCAACAAGTAGGAAATGCAGTCCCTCCAATGCTGGCTAAAGCAATTGCAGACCAACTGTGTGGCTACTTGGATAAAAAAATTACGACAGATATTAACGTGTGTAAGGATGAAGCATCATAAGGACGAGCAAGATAATAATTCCTATAGTAAAGAGTTGAATATTGAAAACAGCATTGTCCAGAAATAAATGATTTATTGGATTAAACCAAAAAGCAAGAGCGTTTGGGAACTTTCACTGTGAAAAGGTGAAAGTTCTTTTTATATTGGTTAAATTGCTATTATTTATATATGCAGGCTATGTAATATTATTAATTTGTGTTAAAATATGGGCGTATGGATTACTATGTAAAATAAAATTAGCTTAGAAAGGCTTAATGATGAAATATTTACTTCTTGATACCAACATATATATTAATTTAATTGCTAATAGACGGAACGATATTACTTCAACGTTTATAACAAATTTTGCTGCACTTGTGGCTGTTGGGGGTATAAAAATAATATTACCAGAGATAGTGCAATATGAAACCCTTAAACATCTTGAAGAACAAGTTGAGACTATTGGTAAATTACTTGAAAATCAAATTGTAGGCATTAAGGAGCTGTATTGGTTAACAGGGTTTCAAGCTGATGAATTAGACATTGAATCATATAAAAGTGAGGCTGAGAAACCTTTAAAAGAACTTCTAGAAATTTTTATTAAGCAGAAAGATAAGTATATATCTGAAGTCAAAGAAAGTATAAATGATATTTTTGAAAATGAGAATACGAAAATAATTGAGACATCGGAACAATTAATTAATCATGTATCAAAGAGAAAAATTTTCAAAAGAGCTCCATTGCATAAAGAAACCAAAGATTCATTAGCTGATGCCCTGATTGCTGAAACTCTTATAAACATAAAAAGTTTCGTGAATTTGGAAGATGAAGATATTATTTATTTTGTGACAGAAAATTATAAAGATTTTTCTTTAGACAAAGTTCATAAAGATGTCTTTCATCCACATATCCAGGCGGATCTTAAAAAAAATGGAATTATTGAGAATATAAAATTGGTAAACAGCTTTAACAAACTAATTGCGCTTGAGTTACAGGAAGAAATAAAAGATGCCCATATGGAGCTCATCTTTAATGATGAGCCTTTCTATGAGTTCGATTTCGACGAAGAAGCAAGGGAAATGGCGGGGCTACCGTCTTTATCATCTTTTCAAGATAATATGGAAGAGTACGTTTCTGAGCACGATGAAACGCAACTAATTATTGATATTTTTGGAGATATCAATAAAAAAATTATAAAAATTGAAGAATTCTATGGTGAATATGATGATTTGATAGGGCGTATTAATTTCGAAACAATTGAAAAAGAAACGATAGAGCAATTTCAAGCTGAATTAGATATAGAGAAGAAATCTTGTAATAGAGAAGAATTTGAAGATCAGATTATGAGATTTATGTCTGAAACAGAGGAAGATTATGAGAGATTACCAGATTGCTTATATGTTGGGGAGGATATTGAAATATCTAATTTAAGCCACAGTGCATTGATTCTAAAGTGGAATGACTATGAGCTAACTCCTGTAAGCGCGGGAACGCATACAGTATACTTGCAGTTGATTAACTCTAGCGAATTAATAGCAGAATCGCGCATTGAAATCAATTATGGGTATATGTGCTTTGATGAAGATGGCAATGCTGCAGATGGATGTAAATCAAATATAGAAATAGATTTTTATAATGTTATTAAAGCTTTGGATCATGTGCGTGAGGACTATGAAGAGTTTATTATTAAACACGAACATATTTTGAGTCTTATAATAAAATTTTTGCTAATTGATAATGAGAACTAAAATGTTACCATATTTGAACCTTATACCACCTTGTTAGTCCAAGACAAGGTGGTTCTGTATTTTGAATATACTCAAAATAGTATTTATTTCTTGTAAACGGTAAACCAACCGTACATGGAACTAGAACTTAAAATATGGGATACTAATCCAAAGGACTTGAAAAACTTGTAATAGTTTTTCGAGTAGGAATATATGTTGGAGGCAGTATCATGAATGTTACAAAAGTTAAGAATCAAATGCGAATGCAAGAATGGGCGAAATTAGTGGAGGCTCGCGAGGAAAGCGGACTAAGTATCAAACAATGGTGTAAGCAGAATGATTTACAAGAAGCTCAATATTACTACTATCTTCGCAAGCTACGACTAGCTGCTTGTGAAAACCTTCCAGTAGAAACATCAAAAGATTTGCAATTTACACTTGTTCCCAATCCCGTCCGAGATATTAGTTCGGTATCTTCAGAACAAAGCAATATTAAGATTACTTTTCCTAGTGCAATTGTGGAAATCGGTCATGAAGCAGATGAGGCACAAATCAGATTGAAATTGGAGGTGTTGCTTCGTGCTCAATGATGCAGCTGGATTTGAGCAGGTATACATTGCATGTGGATATACAGATCTTCGATATGGCATAGATGGTCTTGCAACGCTAGTGAAAAACAAGTTTGAACTTGATCCTTTCCAAATGAATACGCTTTTTCTTTTCTGTGGTCGAAAAAAGGACAGGATGAAAGGACTTCTTTGGGAGGGGGATGGATTTCTTCTCCTATACAAAAGATTGGAGTCTGGAAAATTCCAGTGGCCACGCACAGCAGATGAGGTTAGGGAAATGACGCATCAACAATATCGGTGGCTTATGGAGGGTCTCACAATTGAACCTCGAAACACGGTACAAAAGACATCCCCAGTATATCCTTCATAACAGGAAGCCTCTACTTCTAAAAGAATAGAAACAGCTAGAAATGGCTTTAAATCAATGGGTTTTCATGATATAATAGAGTCATGGAAAATAGATTTACAAAAGAACAATTACATACATTTGATAAAGATATTTTAGTTACTATGATTCTGCAACAACAGGAGTCCCTGATGGAGATGAACAAGAAACTGGACCTTTTACTGGAACAAATTCTCATCTCAAATCAGGCTCGTTTCGGAAATGCTTCCGAAAAATCCCTATTGCAGAATCAGCTTGTTTTTTGCTTCAATGAGGCTGAGGTAACTATTCAAGATGCAGATGAGATTGTTGAGCCTGTAATAGAACAGGTTATTCCTGAGCATAAGCGCAGTGCAAAGAAAAAGGGCAAGAGAAATGAGGATCTATCAGGTTTTCCAGTGAGGATTGAAACCCATGCTCTTTCTTTAGAAAAACTTCAGGAACTATTTGATGGTGATTATCGGAATCTTCCAGATGAAGTATATAAAAAGTTGGAATTTCATCCAGCCACATTTGAAGTAGTGGAACACCATATTGCAGTGTACTGTGGAAACAAAAATCAAAAGATTGTAAAGGCTGAGCATCCATTAGAATTACTAAATAACAGTATTGCTACCCCCTCCTTGGTAGCAGCAATGTTAAATGCGAAATATGTCAATTCTATTCCTCTTTATCGATTAGAGCAGGAATTTAAACGAAATGATGTGAATATATCAAGGCAGGTCATGGCTAATTGGGTTATCCGATCAAGCGAACGATATCTTTCCCTTCTTTACGATCGCATCCATAAAGAAATCTACAAGAGCCACGTTCTGCACGCAGATGAAACACCTGTACGAGTAGCAAAGGATGGCCGTGATACGAAGGCTAATAGTTACATGTGGGTTTATCGAACTGGGGAGCATAGTGATGTTCCTCCAGCTATACTTTACGATTATCAGAAGACGCGAAAGGCTGACCATCCAAGAGAATTTCTGGTTGGATACAAAGGTGTAGTTGTTTGCGACGGATATCAAGTCTACCATAAGCTAGAAAAAGAGAGACCTGATGAGCTCACCGTAGCTGGGTGTTGGGCTCATGCTCGCAGGCGGTTTGCAAATGTCTGTAAATCCCTTGGAAAGAAAACATCAAAAGGAACCCTTGCAGAGATTGCACTTGAACAAATCGCTCAAATTTACCACGCCGACAATCAATTGGCAGATTTATCTAAAGAAGAACGTCTAACGAAGCGTCAGCTCCTTGTAACGCCTCTTGTAGATGCTTTCTTTTCATGGGTAAAATCAAATGGGGGAAATGTACCAAAGAATTCAGAAACGGGAAAAGGATTCACCTATTGCATAAACCAGGAGAACTATCTCAAGGTTTTTCTCTCAAATCCTGATGTACCCCTTGATAACAATATAGCTGAAATAGCAATTAGAAGTTTTTGTGTAGGCAAGAATAACTGGCATTTGATAGACACAATCAACGGGGCAGAATCCAGTGCAATTGCGTATAGCATAGCTGAATCTGCCAAAGCCAATAATTTAAAACCGTATGACTACTTCAAACATGTCCTTTCTGAAATCCCAAAACATATGGATGGTGGAAATCTTGATTTCATAGATGACCTTCTTCCTTGGTCTAATTCCTTGCCAGAAACTTGTCGCAAGAGTTAAATTGCTGATACTAAGAGCCGCTCAATTCACTTCTGGTGAATGGCGGCTCTATTTTTAACTAGTACGGCTGGTTTACCGTTTACTATTTCTTTATTTCCTTCTGATATTCTTCAAACCCAATCTCATCCGCAAGAGCCTGCGTTCTAAGAACCACAGCATAAGCTGACCATTTTTCAAATTCTGCAACGGACATTTTCTTTTTCATATAGCGGGCGTAATGTGCTTTATAGGCACGGTTGTAAGTGAGCCATATCGGATCGGTTTTACATTTGTCATCATATTTCTTTCGGGCACCGATATCCCGACAGGTTTTTGGTGGGTCATTTGCTAAAGGTGATTCGCAGTAATCCGAATATTTTCCACCATTCAATAAAAAAAACTTACCGCAGTTGTTGCAGCGTTTAGGAATGCAGTTATATTTGATTCCATTAAACAAATCAAAATACAGAAAAGAACCAAGGCTGTGAAAGGTATAGGATTCGCATAGAACATTTTTGCCTGAGGGATCTTTTATGATGTGGTGACCTATTTCCATGCAACTGCAATTCTTTAATTTATTTTCTTTTCTCAATTTTAATTTCCGTTCTTTCAAAAACTTCTCATATACACTCGCCAGTTCGTATTCATTTAAAAATCTGGATTTTCTGTTTATGTATTCATCAAGAAAAATAGTAAACGTATTTTTTACGCGAAAAATATCTTCTATGAAAATTAGATACGCGGAGAAAAGCTCGTTAATTTGCTCGTTTCCGTTAGAAATACTCAGTGCTAAATCTACATCGGTTGATGCAAGACCAAGAAAGTCAGGGATAAAGTGTAAGTTATAAAAGGAATAGTTGTCTTCTGTAATGTCAGAAAGTCCATATTGATTATCTTCCGGATAATCTTCCTCTATACTTTCAGAACGTACCCAACCAGAGTAGGCAGCATTCAGACAATCAAAAAGTTTGTTTGAATACAAGACTTGGGAAGAAAAAACTTTACGGTAAAAGGAAATACTCCGAATGAGTTCATCTACTTTGTGCATGAGCAACTGAGCTCGCTGAGCATTGTGGTCGTAGCTGTTTAAATAGTCCATTTCGGGCGCTTCTTTGAGTAGCAGTTTTTTATGTAAAGCCAAAAGTTCTGAATACCAATCTTTTAAATGGTCTGTTTCTAAATTTAAACATTCTACTAATATATCATTAGAAAAATAATGATATTTCTCATCAATATAAAGTTCATTGTTCTTAACATATACCGTAAATGAGTACATAAAAATTTCTCCTAAAAATTATAAAAATAGATGATGGTTTTGACAAAATAGAGAATAGATATTTAATTTTACTACTTCTATTGACGGTGTGCAATACGCTAGATAAAATGATGAAATCAAGAAAGCTCCTCTATTGATTAGGGTAGCAGGATAAAGAAAGGTGCTCGCAAAGTGGCACCTTTCGCTCACAAACGCCCGCAGTGCGGACGTTTTCAAGGGTTTAGTAAGAGCAAATTAGGTGCTCTAAATAGAGCGAGGGGCACTGCTAAGGAAGTCTAATAAAGGAGAAATGGCTTCTTTTAGAGCATTACACAGGAATCTCAGATGGAACAGGAAGGGAGATGAGAGTAAATAATGGCGGTAAAAAAGGAAAAGGTCGGAATTTTAATGTACCCCAATATGATTAAAGAATTAGATGCGATGTATGCACTTCATGGCTTTTCAAGCAGGAGTGAAATGGTGTGCATAGCAGTAGATTTTTATTTGGGTTATTTAAAAACACAGAGTAGCACTCAATATATAGACAAAACAATATTAAACTTCCTTGAAAATCAGCTTTCTGGTCTAGAGGCGAAAGTGTGCAGACAGCTCTTTCGTATGTGCGTTGAAATCGCCATGGCTTCTCATATCAGTGCAAGTCAGATTGGGTCTGTGGATGAGGATACATTAAAAAGACTGAGAAGAAAATGCGTAAAGGATGTGAAGTATACCATAGGGAATATTCGGTACGATGACATTTACCAGTATCAGCATGAAGATGCTAGCAGGGAGGAGGATGGAGATGAAACAAAGGATTGAAAAAATTACCGTATCACTACCGACAGATACTTTAAAGCTTGCCGATGATTATTATATAAAATTTGGACATTCCAATCGTTCGGAACTTATTAATACTGCTATTCGAAAATATGTTCTAGAAGATATGATACGGCAATATTCTGTTGAACTTGTGCAACTTTATCACACTCTGGAGGAGAGCGAAATAGGAAAGATGGAGGAGCATTTATCGAAGCTGTCCTATAAAATTGCGGTAGAGCTTGCACAAATTAATCTGTTTCTTACGTCTGCTTTTGAACTGAATTATGATGACATTAGCAGACTGCGTGGGAAAGCTGTGCAGCTTGTGAATAAAAATCATGGGTATATTCCGCTCACAAAAGCGGATAGAAACAGAGTGGAATTAAATCCTTTCTCCAATATGGGAGAGGAATCAGAGACTTTTGATTAGGGGGAGTGAACATGTTTTTATTAGATGGTTCCTATCGGGTAAACAGTACTATAATTCGCGGAGTACAGTATGTAACCTTTAGTTTTTATAAAAATGACAAACTCATTTTTGACAAAATCGGAAACCTTATAGAGGAGGCCGCAGATCAATTGCAAACAGTAGGATCTGAAAGCCAAGATGCATGTGAAAATAGTATAGCTATCGAGAGCAAGTAATGGTATGGTGTGTTGCTAAAGAGAGGTGAACATACATGAATGAGAAGATCGGAATTTACTGCCGATTAAGTCAGGATGACGGACAAACAGGCGAAAGTGGCAGCATACAAACGCAAAAAACATTACTGATTCAGTATTGCAAAGATAACCATTTAAGCATTGCGGATTATTTTTGCGATGACGGTTGGACAGGAACCAACTTTAACAGACCGGAATTTCAAAGAATGATGGATGCAATCGAAGAAGGCAACATTAATACGGTAATCGTGAAAGACCTTTCAAGATTTGGCAGGGAATATGCGCAAATGGGCATGTATATTGAGCATTACTTTGAAGAAAAGGGCGTTCGGTTCATATCTGTGGCAGAAAATATTGATACAAAAAACGGAATAGATAATCTAGTGCTCCCATTCACCAATGTAATAAATTCCTTCTATGCGAGGCAGTCTTCAAGCAAAACAAAAGCGGCACATAGAGCAAGAGCAAAAGCCGGAATGTATCTTGGTTCGCATGCACCCTTTGGCTACATAAAAGATCCGGAGGATAGACACCATTTGATTATTGATCCCTTTGCAGCAGATATTGTTCGAAAAATATTTAGGATGTTTGCTGAAGGCGTTGGTTATGTCAGGATGACAAAGATATTAAGAGAACAAAATGTCTTGAATCCGCAAGCTTACTTTAATCAAAACAATCCAGATTTTTATAAAAGTGAATATTGGAGAAAACCCTATGACTGGCATGCCACATCAGTGAGGGCGATTTTAAACAACAGGGCGTATCTGGGGGAAGTTGTATTTGGAAAGTCCAAGGTAAAAGGCTTTTTTGACAAGAAAAGAGAGCTTGTAAGCGAAGAAAACTGGATTGTGGTAAAAGACTGCCATGAGCCGATTATTTCGCAAGAATTGTGGGACACGGTGCGTCAGCTTATGAAAAGTAGGCGGCGAGAGAATAAAAGTGGTGAAATACAAATGTTTGCAGGATTAGTAAAATGCTCAAGCTGTGGCTCTTCCCTAAATGCAGGCTATGGCAGGAAAAAGGGAACCTATACAGGGTTTTCTTGCTGGGTATATAAAAACTATGGCAAAGCGCGTTGCACCTCACATGCCATTGGATGGCAAACAATGAATCGTTTGGTTCTCGAGGATATACGAAGAAATGCCTCTATTGCCAAGCTTGCACGAAAACAATATTTAGAGATGTTGATTTCAGCGAGAGACCAGAAGAAAAAGAAAGAAACGGATAAAAGCAAACGTGAGCTGAAAAGCGTCATCAAAAGACTGGATGAGTTGGAAAGAATCACTACTAAGCTATATGAGGATGTAGCACTTGGGAAAATCACAGAAGAGCGATATCAAGTGATGATGAGCAAATATGAGGAGGAACAATCTAGCTACAAAAAACGAGAATACGAACTGAAAACTCAAGTAGCGCAAGCAGAAGAAACTTATGAGAATATCGAGAACTTTATAAATCTAATTGAAAAGTATACAGACATACAGGAACTTAATACCAAGATTTTGAACGAACTCATAGAACGGATTGTAGTTTATGAAAAAACAGAGAATCCCGATGGGAGTAAGAGTCAAAGAGTGGATATATATTATAAGTTTGTGGGGTATGTTGGGGTGGAAAGATAATGGTTGAAACCGAGGATAAAAGTATTTTGTTGGATTATAATGACCTGTGATCAAAAGTTCACAGGTTTTTTGTTGTTTTGTACTTGTGATGAAAGAAGAAGGTACTAATATTATTTGCATTGTCGAAATAGTAATATTTTGGTATAATTTAAACATCTAACCAAGTGATAAAATTAAGATTTTGCAATTTCAATTTTATCTTTTATAAATTTAACTTACATTAGAAGTATTTTTAGTTTGCGCTATTAAAGAAACATCAAAAAAGGAATAAGTAATTATGAGATTTAAAAATTTCCAGCTCATCATTAATCAAGGCATACCTACCATAGAAGACATCATTAATATCTCAGAAAATGGGTCAAAATTTGTAAAAGATTATTATTCGGATTGGTATGAAATACAAAAAACTTTTTTGGAAGATAGATTTCTATGGATATACTGCCAGTACAATAATGCAAAATTATATAGGGATGTTGTTTTGGATGGGAGCCGAGATGTTGAGGAAAGAAATCCTAGAGGCAAAAGTCAAGTGGAACTATATAAGCAACTTTTTTTCTGCTATGATTGGAAAACTAAACTTTTTTATACAAACAATATGGATAAAAGGGGATTTGCGCAATACTATTTTTCAAATGCATTATCAAAAGATGTGGAGATTAAAAATATTTACACATCTCTTGAAGAATTTCAGGATTCTGTTAAAGCTATAAAACAATTAAAATTTGTACAAGAAAGAAATATACAAAATTTGATTCAGGATTCTATTTTTCAACAGCAGGTCAATATATTTGGTTTGGATTGTCCTGAAAAAATTACCATGCAAATAGACTATGGTAACACACCGATTGAACAAGCAAAAAAAGCAATTCAAAAGTTCAGACAGTGGAAAGATAGTGGCAATTTTGAGAGTATTATTTTGATTGGAGTCGATGACACTGAGGTTGAACAAAGTTTTGACTTTTCTTCTCTCATTAAATCGATTCCAATAGAAGTTTTGAAAAATGAAAACGAAAGATACGATCCAGAAGAAGTTAGAGTTAAATTTTTAAATGAAATAAGGTAATAAAATGTACCCAAAGCATAAAAATATAGCAATTGCAATGTTTTTCGCGACAATAGTAGTTTCATATTTGTTAAAACTAAATTTTAAGGCTATTGCAAGTGAGAGCATTTCTATTGTTTCCATTGCTCTAGCAGTTTATGCGATTTCTATTAGTAATTTAGTTGGTAGCAATTTAGCCAAAGCAATGAAAGCAACCCCTGATAAGATTATAAAAAGTAAAACGCAATTGGGAGTCCTTAAAACATATATACAAAGCGCTATGAAAGTAGCTATAAGCACGCTTGTTATTAGTTGTTTGGTAAAATTGATACCGGAACAAACGAAAGAATTCATGATGGAAGTACCAGAATATAAAACAGTAATGGAAGTTATTTCAGCTATTGGATTTGGGCTATTTGCAATTGACTTTTTATTTATCTGGCTTATTTTTGATTTTATTACAAATAGACAAATGAGTAACGATAAAGAATAGCATATAGTAATTTTTATAGTAAAGAGGAAATGATGAATTTGTATCAAATGTGCAATGAGGCATATGTAAATCGACAATTATGGGACTATTATAGAGGTGTTGAAACAAATCCATTAGTGGATTTAGATAGTGCAGAAAAATTTATTAGAGAAATGTTCGGACAGGGTCTTAAAGAAAATATATTTAATATTGAGTGGGAGGTTGCAGATGACTTGAAAATGGAAAGAGCAAGCCACATGATACATGTATATTTCTTGGGAATATTTTTGCAATCACAGATTGATGGAGATATCCAGATTAGGTCTGACTATGGTGGGTGGTACCCTTTTGGGTATACTTGGTATTTATGTTGCCTTTATCATGATTTTGGATACTTATTTGAAAATAAGCTCCGCAAAAATAAAAATATAATAAATGAATTACAAGTATTACAAGTAAATGGTATCTGCAATGAACGATTACACTATTATAAAAAGCTAGGATTACATGTAAATTTAGCTACTCCTAATTTCCCTTTTACGACACATTGTTATTGTGCAGAAAAATTTAGTGTCAATAGAAGCGCCCCTATATTAAATATGCAGAGAGATAAGGATTACAAAGCAGATGAGTTTAATAAATCTCAGTGTGATGAGCGGTGTAAAGGCAACATTATATATAACAATGGTACGGTAGTAAGAGAGAACCATTATAAAAACAAAGATAAAAATGCATATTTTAAATATAAACTTTTTGAACGTAGTAAAGTGTTCCTTGATATTGATCATGGCATTATCGGCGGAGACTTACTCTTTTCTCAACTAGTAAAGAATTATAGACAACAATATAGGTGTATGAAGCAAGGACATGGGATAAAGTTTTATGACTTTAGAGTTCAAGCTGAAGGTAAAACCAGACATTTTAGTTGTGAGCAATTTAAGATATTTGCACATATTGCTGACTGTATTTCTTGTCATAATATATTTAAAGCCGATGCTGAAACAGAAGAGGTGTATCGGCAATATGGGTTGGATAATTTTATTGGTGATAGATATAAGATCATTAATTATGATAAAAATCCTTTATTATATATGTTGTGTTTGGCTGATGTGATAGAACCGACTAAAAAGTTTCCTACGGAAGCAACGCAAATTGTTTTAAGAGGGATTGATGTAAATTATAATCATTCTGGAAAATTACTTAGTGTGAAGGTTGATGAGGAACTTTGGGTTAGGTACTATGGGCAAACAGCGAACTATGTTGACAGTGTATGCTCGTTAATGGAATATATGGATTTAAGAGTTATAGTAGATTAATTTACGGTTATAAGATATTTAAAAGGAATGAGGCAGGTTAAATTGTCAAAACTTAAATTGACGGTAGAAGAACAGATAGAATATATGAAATCAAAGGGTATCGGATTTGACATTACTAATGAAGAGACAGCCAAGATATATTTGGAAAAGAATACATATTATTTTAAAATTAAATCATACGCTAAGAATTATGATAAATATCAGTCAGGGCAGAATATAGGGAACTATTTGAACTTGGAATTTGCATATCTGCAAGAGCTGGCTACCTTAGATATGCACTTAAGGTATTTTATTATAAAAATGTCATTAGATATTGAACATGCTATAAAAGTAAAGCTACTATGCGATTTTAATAAGATAGAAGAAGATGGATATAGTATAGTACGAAAATATTTTGATTGCTATGAAGGCATTAAAGATGGAATAAGTATTAAGAAGTCTAATCCGTATAGTTCAGATTTAATTAGCAAACTTGAGAAAGAAGAATACGCTATCTGGAATTTAATTGAATTGCTTTCTTTTGGTGACTTTATTAAATTTTATAAATTCTTTTATGATGAAAATAGCAAGCATTTTACAGGTGAAATTTTTACTTATCCATTGTTGTCAATAAAATCCTTAAGAAATGCCGCAGCGCATAATAATTGCTTACTTAATAATTTAAAAAGGCAAAAACATGATAATTTAAATACAAATAGGAAAATAGATTCTTTTGTATCAAGTATCGGAATAAAGAGAGATGTTAGAATAAATCATATGCAAAAGCAAGTCGTCCATGATTTCGTTACATTGCTATATGTATTTAATAAAATTATCGAAAGTGAAGGCGTGAAGAATGCAACTTACCATCAATTAAACGAGTTAATAAATGTGAGAATGATAAAAAAGAAAGACTTTTTTGCACAAAATGATAGTATAAGGAGTACATATAATTTCATCAAAATAATTGTTGACTATTTAGTGAAAAGTGGCATATAATATTAATACATTACAAAAACAATTTAGTTTTATATGGGGGAGCGCCTGCGTTTCCTCATTTTTTTATTTTAACATTTTTCGAATACATAATTAAAATTTATTATTAAAGGGAATTTATATTTAAAACTATAAAAAAAATTGTTAAGCGGCCGTAGTAGTTACTAGCTTCAGTAAGGTACTTTCTATACCCTTACCAACAACCCACGGTCAGCGGTTCGATTCCGCTCGGGAGCTCCAAAAATGGACTGCCTCACCATGAAATTTTTCAAAAATCGTGGTGAGACAGTCTTTTTTGTCGTTAAGAAAACGGTATATGGGGCCAAAAGAGTTTGAAAACAATTTAAATGATGCAGTAAAACAAAGTTCATTGAAAAAAATAAAAACATGATTATAAAATAAACGTGTTTACTTCTGTGGAGATTTTTTGTAAAATGGTATAAAGGCCAAGTAAAACTTGGAGGTAGTTTGATTTTAGTATGACGCATGATATTCCAATGCAAAAAGAAAAAGAGAGTGAAACACATGGATTTTAGACAAATGGAAGCTTTTGTGAATGTAGTTAAATTGAAAAGTTTTTCAAAGGCAGCAGATGTCTTATTTTTGACACAGCCTACCATCAGTTCTCATATCAGCGGATTGGAAAAGGAACTGGGCGTCGTTTTGATTGACAGGGCAAACAAGGAAATCTGTGCGACCAAGCAAGGAAGAGTTCTTTATAATTATGCAAAAGAAATGATAAATATGAGAGAAACTGCATTGTCGACACTCAATGGAGATGGAAATACAGGATTTCGAGACATATTGGAAATCACGGCATCCTCTGTACCAGCCCAATATATTCTTCCTGGGATTCTTTTTGAATTTAGCCAAACGAATAGACACTCAAAATTTATCATCGATCAAACTGACAGCAGACAAGTTATTAGAAAAGTTAGCGATAATGAGTTTGAAATTGGGATTACAGGACTAAAAAGCAATAGCAACCGCTTTGTAAGTGAGTGTATTGCGGAAGATAAATTAGTACTTATCACGCCAGCTTCAGAAAGGTATGCGCAGTATTTTAATACTGAATTAAATCCTGATATATTTATAAAAGAGCAATTCATCTATAGGGAAGATGGGTCTGCAACGAGAAAAAAATTTGAAAAATACTTGGAGTCATACGGAATAGGAAGCAAGTATATCAATATCATCGCTATTGTCAATAACACAGACATTGTGATGAAATCTGTAGTTTCAGGTTTGGGTGTGGCAATCGTTTCTAAAATTGTAGCCCAACAATTTGCCCAAAACAATGATATCTTTATTTTTGAACTAAAGGAATCTATTGCTGAAAGAAAGTTTTACTTAATATATCCCCAGAATAGAACCCTTTCCCCTTTGGCGAAATCTTTCAGTGTTTTTTTGAAAAATAGATGTAGAAGAGGAAACCTTCTAAGCTCGTATGAAAAAAATGTCTATAGAGTATGAAACTGGGATATCTGATTATAAAATGATAGGAAGCCTAATTGGGCGGCGGGATTGTGAGTTTTACTTGCAGTCCATTTTTTTTTCTTCAGGATTGATAATATAAATAGTTGTTTGACAATCATTTGTATTATTGATTGGACTCGGAATGTTTGCAATGTTATGATACGATTTGTTACGTATCGTAGACCATTGAGGGTGATTGAAATATGAGCAATTTAGATGTGAAGAGAGCATATGCTGTACTCGAACTTGATAGGAAGATTATCGGTGTGAAGCTAATTCATACCAAAGAAGATTTTGATTTTTATGAGGCCAAGGAAATAAAATATCCTCTTGCGTATTGTGTGGCGGTGAAACTGGCTATGAATGGACTCTCCTTGAAAATGACAAAGGAAACTTCAGGTTGCGGGGGGAGCACAAGAGCACTTGGGCTGGCACCTTGCTCTGATGGTTACTTCTCCGGAGCAGAGGGTTGTAATCTTGGCTTGTACCAATCACGTGAAGTCGCATCAAAAGTAGCTCGTCAAGTTAAGGTGTGTGACCCCAATACCTATGGGGTCATCATAAAGCCCCTGGAACTCTTTGAGCATGAACCAGATGTGGTGATTATGGTGAGCAATAGCTATCAAATAATGCGAATCATACAGGGGTACTCCTATATATTTGGGATGCAACCCAACTTCAATTTGATGGGTAACCAGGCAATTTGCGTAGAATGTACTTCATATCCATACCTTACAAATCAAATGAATATATCCCTTTTTTGTTCAGGCACTCGGTTTCTTGCAAAATGGAAAGATACAGAGGTTGCTGCAGGGATGCCATATGGGATTTTCGAAAAAGTCATTGAGGGAGTTCGTGGGACGATAAATGCAGTAGAAAAGGACGATGCTAAAATAACGAAATTGTCAAAACTTAAGATGTTAGGAGATGACGGCTCTGACATTGTGCTGGGATATACATATTATTTAAAGTTAGAGCAAGATAAACAGAAAAAAAGAAAGAAGGAGTCAACATCAGAATTGTATGAGTAAAAAAACGATTGCTAAGATTATTAGAACGCTTTTCATTGTTGGCATTCTTATTGTGTGGGAATGGTCTGCGAGAAATCAGCTTTACAATGTTTTCTTTACCAGTTATCCAAGTGAAATCGTAAAGGATTTAATTTCTTTTGCTATGAGCGGTGACTTAATATACCACACCTCAATTACCTTGAAGGAGGCATTTTTAGGTTTGTTCTTTGGTACGATTCTCGGTATTTTGATAGGAGTACTTTTTGGACAATTTGTTATGATAGGAGATATTTTCACTCCAATTCTAACTGCAATTAATGGAATTCCACAGTTGGCACTTGCTCCAATTTATGTTTTGTGGTTTGGTCTAGGCTTAACGTCAAAGGTTTTTTTGTCTGGCCTCATGGTATTTTTTTGTGTGTTTTTTGCTACTTATACATCCATAAAGAATATTGAACAAAAATTAATAGAGTCATCACATATTCTAGGAGCAAATGCTTTCAAAACCTTGTGGTATGTCGTTTTGCCTACGAGCATGCCTTGGATTCTCTCTGGAATTCGGGGTGGAGTAGGAGCGTGTATGATAGGTGCAATTATTGGAGAGTATATGGGTGCCAAAGGTGGATTTGGATGGATGGTTACGTATGCTACTTCATTTTTTATGATTCGGCGCGTTATGTCCTGCATCATAATTTTACTGATTGTAGGGCTCTTGATTAACTGGAGTTTAAATAAAATTGAAAAAAAGTTATTGCGTTGGAGAGTTGAAACAAAATTATCACTAAGTATTGAAAAGGAGTAAGACATGAAAAAAATTATTGCAATTGTTCTGGTTTCAATGATGCTGGTTGCATCTCTTGCAGGTTGCGGCGAAAAAGAGACTAGCACAGAAGGTAGCGGTGAAGGATTAACAAAAGTTGTTATTTCTGAATTTAGAGGGTTAGGCTGGGCTTCAGTATATGTGGCCTATCAAAATGGATATTTTCAAGAAGAAGGTTTAGAACCTGAATTTGCATTGTATGACGATGGACCAATCGCCTTCCAAGGAATGCATGGCGGGGATTCTCAGTTTTGTCTGCTGTCCCAAGAGCCTGTTTTAAAAGCAGAACAGGAAGGATTGCGATCCTCTATTATATACACTGTTCTGGACACTAGACTTTATGGATTTGTAACATCGCAAGAAATCAAAGATGTTAAAGATTTAAAAGGACAGGCTATTTTTGCAGGTTTTCCTGGTTCTGCACCATATTCGTTTGTTTCAGCAATCCTAAGAGAGGGAGGATTGGATCCAGAGAAAGATGTGACTTTTGTTACAATGGATTACAGTGCTTCCATGTCAGCCCTTGATCGTGGCGAAATCAAAGCTAGCTATATGAACGTAGATAACCGTGTTGATATTAAAAATATGGACGTCAATATCATTGTTGATACATCAAGACCTGAGGATGCGGCAAAGTACTTGAAAACCGATATATTTCCTGGTGAGATCATTACAACAACTGCTGACTACGCACAAAATAATCCTGAAGCGGTACAATCCTTTGTAAATGCTGTTCAAAAAGGAGCACAATGGATGAATGAGCATAGCTCAGCTGAAGTTGCAGCTGTCATTGCTCCACTGTTTGAGGGCATGTCAGAAGACATCCTCTCCCAAAGAATTGAAATTTTCAAGAGTGCCTATACAAAGACAGGATATATTTCTGATGAAGCCCAAACAGCAGTGGAAGATTTTTGTATGCAAACGGGTGTTATTACAGATGAAATTCCTTATGATCAAATCATAAATATGTCCTTTGTCGATAATGTGAAGTAAAATGAGTTATATCAAGTTCCAAGATATAGAAAAAAGCTTTGAGTCAAAAAAGGTATTAAATGGTATTCGTATTTCAATTGAGCAAGGTGAGTTCGTTACCTTGCTCGGTCCTTCTGGATGTGGTAAAACTACATTACTACGTTGTTTGGCTGGATTAGAAAGTGTAGATGAGGGAAGAATTTTTTTAGAAAGAGAAGACATTACCTATACCGCAGTACAAAAAAGAAATTTCAGTATGATTTTTCAACAGTATAGCTTGTTTCCAACGATGACGGTATTCAATAATATTGCTTATAGTTTGAAAATGAAGAGGATGGAGAAATCTATCATCAATGAAAAGGTTTTTCTCGCACTTGAGATGGTTGGTATGGTTGGATTTGAAAATAAATTTCCGGCTCAGCTGTCAGGGGGAGAGCAGCAACGTGTTGCACTTGCAAGGAGCGTTGTTGCAGAGTCAAAGGTTCTTCTTCTCGACGAACCGTTCAGTGCAATTGATGCAAAGCTTCGAAAGTCTTTACAGATTAAGATAAAAGAAGTTCATGATGCATTGAATCTAACCACAATCTTTGTGACGCATGATCAAGAAGAAGCCATGAGGATGTCAGATCGGATTTATTTGATACATGATGGGAAAATAGAGCAGGAAGGAACACCGACAGAATTATACTTAACACCAAAAACTGCTTTTGCTGCAAGCTTTATGGGCCACTACAATCTTTTGAAGCATACAGAATGGAACCAATTAACTGGGCTGGATGAAAAAGAAGGCACCTATGCATTTCGACCAGAGGATATTAAGCTAGCCCAACAAACTGGGGGCGTTTCTTCTGGTGAAAGATATGTTTGGAAAGGCAAAATCAAACGAGTGATACCCCAGGGCAACACTATCCGCTACACCGTGCTAGTGAATCATATATCCATTGATGTCGATACCTTGTTCAAAATAAACCATCAATTGGTTAAAGACGATTCGGTCTATTTGATCATTGAAAAGAATATGATTTTTTACTTTGAAGATACAGCGGATTAGTTCTCGCCGTTATAAAAAACAACTGATTTTCCTTTGAACAAAAAATGGACCCTATGTCAAGGACACTTTAAAAAAGAGACCAAAGAGTACCCTCATATCATAAAAGTGATGTGAGGGTATTTTCTCCTGTAATAGAATATTGACCATTTTTCAAGTAATTAGCATACTGATTTGGGAATAATTTAGCTAGGCCCCATTGATATCAATCATTGTTGTAAAATCCATATGCTCATCAATCTCAGCCTTTAAATCGGAGTATCTTGTGCATCTTTCTAAAAGAATTTCCTCCTTCATATGACCGAAAAATCCCCTGTTTACTAGGTTATTGGAAATGCCATCTGTTTTCACAGCCTTGGGCATACGTCGATAAGAATTTGATTTGCGTATTGGACATTTCAACCCATATTTTTTGAATTCATTTTCTTGCATCACAGCCCTCAGGACGCAACTCATAAATCTTAATCCGTTGAACAAGGCTGTCTCGTCGTCACTTGCCAAGAATCCGAGGGTCTATTATAGTATTTTATGGATATGTAACTCTGAAACTTTCATGGTGTGAAAAAGCAAATAAAGGTGAAAATCTATGGAAAAATAGATTGGTAACAGTATCTTACAGTTATTTACAAAAAATACGGTCAAGTATAAAAAAAAATGATAGATTAATAGTTGAATATGTTATAATACACATATATAAATTGAACGATGGGTCCTGTGAAATTGGGGGGGAGGCTTCTTATGGAAAACGGAGAATTCAGACAAAAGATATTTGGTTACAATAAAGATGATGTCCATCAATACATTGAGAGCCTGATTGATGACAATCGTAGAATTGCAAAAGCAAAGGATGAGAGCATTCAGGAGTTGCAAAAGAAGGTTTTGGAGATGGAAGCAACTGCTCAAAGGCTAAAAACAGTAGAGGAAAAGCTTCTCTTAGTGCAGCAGGATTTAAACAATGCATTGAATGATTTAGAAGAAAAAAGTATAAAGGTAGAACTACTAAGCTTAAAAATTCAAGAACTTGAAACCCAGCGAATGGAAAAAGAACAAAACGAGAAGAAGGGTATTCTGATATCCCCTGAGTTTGTTGATGAAATAGAACTCTTACGAGGAGAACTGGACCAAGAGAAAAAGCAAAAAGAAGCGATTCGCATAGAGAGGGAAAATCTCAGAATGCACATAAAATCTTTTCAGGAAAAAGAGGCGCGCCTGAAGGAGCTAGAAACCAAGTTAAAAGATTACAACGAAAATGAGACCACACTACGAGATAAAGAAGCATTGATTGAGAGTGAGAGAGCCTTAATTGGAAATGCCATCCTTCGAGCACAAGAAAAAGCTGCGGAAATGGACAAAGAACTGATGATTCAGTATGAGGTTGAAAGCAAGAAACTGCAGCAGTATAAAAGGCAAATAGAAGACTTTCGCATGAAAACTGAAGAGGTATTAACTCTTTTTTCTGATGAATTAGGTTTGCTTTCCAATAAAGCATTTTTGAAAACTCCTACCGAGTCAGAGGCAGATTCATGTGACTTGAAGGGTGAATCAGTTCCATTTCAACTAATTAGGAAGGGTTAATTTATCAGCATCCAATTCCATACCTAGGAAAAGAAACTTTGCACGATAAATTATTGTTATGAATATGAAAGTTTTAATTACAGGGGGACTTGGATTTATTGGTTCCCATATTGCAGACAAATTTCACCGTGAAGGGTATGACATTTTTATTATAGACAATATGATTCGTGGGAAAAAAGAAAATTTCGTACATCGTCATAGGTTCTACGAACTTGATGTTGAAGATCCTCGATGTGAAGAAGTGTTCAAAAGTAATCCTTTTGACTTGGTAATCCATATGGCGGCGGAAACGGATGAAACTTGCTTTCGAACGAAAGCGTCATGCTATAGCAGCACGGAAACCAATATTCTTGGTCTAATCAATATGCTATCTCTTTCTGTAAAATATGATGTGAAAAAATTCATTTTTGCTTCATCAGCGTCAGTGTATGGAAATAATAGAGATTTTCCTAGCACGGAGGCTTCGGAAACAAATCCGGTAACGGTTGCGGCAGTCAATAAGCTGATGGGAGAATATTATTGCAGCAAATGGGAAGAATTGTTTCATCTTGAAACAGTTTGTTTTCGAATATCAAATGTTTATGGGCCGCGGCAGAACCCAGAAGGGGGCGGCGTGATTGCAGTTTATCTGAACCGCATCATGAATGAGGAACCAATCGAGATATTTGGAGAGGGCAGCCAACTTAGAGATTTTATATATGTTGAAGATGTAGCGAACGCAGTTTATAAGTCAGCCAATGTCAGCTTTACCGGCGTTTTGAATTTGAGTTCTGGCAGGGCAATCTCAATTAATTACTTGGCTAATATTATGGAGAAATATGGCTCTTTCTCCGAAATAAATCATGTAGAAAGCCCTATTGGAGAAATTAGTAATTCTTGTTTAAGTAATGCATTGGCAGTTCGAACCTATGATTGGATTCCGGGTACTGTGGTGGAAGAAGGTCTCGACAGAGCGTATGACTATTATTTGAATGCAAAGAAAGCAGATTCAGCGGTATTGCATTCCTCTAAAAACAAAAAGAAGAAAAGGAGAGGTTTTCTAGATTTATTCGTTTTTCAATCTAACAGAAAAAAGTGGATGCCATACGCAGAGAATATGATTGCGTATTTATTGCTAATGGCTTTTTCGATATACAATGCAAAGATGTATGTCACGTTGCCAGTGGACTTAAATTTGGGATTAATCGTTATTTTTACAGCGATATATGGTTCTAGGCAAGGTATCGTTTCTTTTGCACTTAGCGTGGTGTCGACAGTGGTATCATTTGTTGCAAACGGTAGAGATCCAATGACAATGATTTATAGCACGGATATATTTATTACGCTGGCATACTATGTTTTTTTGAGTTTTACAATTGGCTATGTTAAGGATAGTGTTGTGAGGACCAATGAAGAGCAAAGGGAAAAGATAGAGATACAGAACCAGAAAATTGATTTTTTATCTGGACTATATAATGACATGAAGACAGTGAGAGATGAGCTGCAAAACCAGATTAAAAATTCTGAAGATAGTTTGGGTAAAATCATTTCGATCATTCAAGACCTAGACTCCTTAAGACCTGAAGAAGTTTTTGTACGAGCTATTACTGTTTTAGAAAAGCTAATGAAAGCTCAAGGCGTTGCTATTTTCCGGTTCAATGAGAATAGCAAATTTGCAAGGCTGATGGCTTGCTCTCCTAACCTGAATGCAACGCTTTCTAAATCCATTAGAATCGAAGAAAATCCTGAGATCCTAAGTACAATTTTGCATAAAAACCTTTATGTTTCGAAAGATCTTGATGATGGGAGACCGTTGCTTGCTATGCCGGTGCTTGAAAATAACGAGCCAGTCGGGAGTATTTTAATTTATAACACGATTTTTGAACGATTAACCCTTTCCTATCAAAACTATTTTAGAATTATTACCAATTTGATTTCAAGCGCCCTTTCAAAAGCATACGCCTATGACCTTGCGGTTGAAAATGAAAAATACATTCCAGGAACTCACATATATCGCCCTGAACTGTTCCAAGAGATGTTGAAAAGCAAGCGTACATTAGAAAGTAAATATCAAATAAACTATACGATATTAAAAATAATTGCAAAAAGTATGCAGGCTAAGAATGCAGCTGAAAAAATAGCTGGTATTATTCGAGATACTGATTTTATGGGGATGAGTGTAGATTCTGATTTACTTTTAGTTCTTGGGAACACAACACAAGAAGAGGCAAAGTTTGTAGTGAATCGAATTGGAAAACTTGGATTAGAATCGGAAATTGAACTGCAGGTATCTGAATATGAGTGAGATCTTACTTTGCATTTTGTTGCTACAATTATCAGTGGCTGCACTACAAGGATTAAATTCACGCAGCAACAACCAACCATTTCCTTTTGAAAAAATGACAATAACTGCATTTATTCCAGTTGTTGGACTGGTAATACCATATCTAGGATTTCTGTTTCCGAAAAAGGAGGGAGAAGGAGATTTGGCAGACGTGTTTGACCACAATAGTGAGGATATCAAGAATGATATTCGGTATGAGAGAAATGTGGAAATTGATAAAGAAATAAACCTGGTGCCAGTGGAGGAAGCGTTGCTGCTGAATAATAATGCGGTAAAAAGAAGATTGATCATGGATACAGCCAAAGAAGAGGCATATGATTACATCAGTTTTTTGAAACTAGCCATGGCAGATAGTGACATGGAAACTTCTCACTACGCCGCATCCATCGTCATGGAAATAAATAGAAAACTCCAAACTTTGATTCAAAAATCATCCGCAGAGTATGAAAAAAATAAAGAGGATAAGGAGAATCTAGCTCGATATGCTGAGTTAGTTGGAAGATATTATAAAAGTGGGTTGCTCGATGATATAAATCAGAGCCGATATGGACGGTTATTTTCTAAACTAATAGGAGAATTAATCCTAGGGAATTATTATTCTGAAACCTTATTTCGGGATAAAATAGAAACCGATTTTGCGATTCGGGACTATAGCGACATCGTTTTTTGGATTGAGAAATATCGGGAATACTATCCGGAAAGCGAGGCGCCTCACCTATTGATGATGAAATATTATTATTTAACAAATAATTTTCAGGGAATACAGAGTGTGCTTGTAGCTATTTCTAATTCCCATGTGAACCTAACTAGATACGGAAATGAAATTGTGAAGTTTTGGTCTGAACGTCAGCGAAATCAGGAGAGATAATGGATAAGAGAAGGAATATTAAAATCATCGTGAGCCTAGTAATTGTCTTGGCATTTGCGTTCCAGTTTATCAGGCTAGACAGCCAATTTGCTTCAAACATCACGAATACAAATGTTAAAATTACAGCTGACATGGTAGAAACTCATTTTTTGTCAGAACGGTTTGCCTCTGATGACAGCTTTCTGGTTATTTATGATTCATCTGATGAAGTGAGCGAGAAAGTCCTAAAAAACATAGAACGGGTTATGAAGCAATTGAAAAAACAATATGAACTAGAAGATGTTGCAATCGCAAAAGAAGTATTTTGCCAACAGCGAGCCTGCATCGTAACGGTAGAGAACCTAGAGAAAATTACAAACCTGGGGGATTTGTTTTCCTACTTGGAAAACGGAGGAAAAGTTGCCTTTCTACAAACTATGGATCAAAACAATGGAGCAATCTCGCATTATCAGGATCTGGGGATTGTAGATTCGGGCATAAATCAATTTACAGAAGGAATATCATTTGACGAAAAACTTGTTCCAGGGTACAAAGCAGATGCGATTCAGGATATTGCGGTAAAAAACTTTTCAATGCCGTTGACATTAGATGGAAACTGTCAGGTCTACATGAAATCAGATGATAATATACCGCTCCTTTGGGCTAAAGATGTGAATGATGGTCGATGCATCTGTTTCAATGGAACGATGTTACAGGATAAAATAATGACTGGCTTTATTACTAGAATGATGGCATTAATGAATGAAGATTTTATTTATCCAATCATCAATAGCAAAGTGATTTGGTTAGATGACTTCCCAGCACCGATGACCAACCGATATTATCCTGAGATAAAGAAATTATATAATAAAACCATCAAAGAATTCTATTTCGATGTTTGGTGGCCAGAAATGCTCAAAGTAGCGACCAAATATGACATCAAATACACTGGTGTTATGATTGATACGTATAACAACAAGACAAAAGGTCCGTTTTCCAATGCCCCAGGTGAAATCCCAGATACAGAATTTGTGGCATTAGGAAGAGAACTGATTCGAAGCGGTGGGGAACTGGGATTACACGGCTACAATCATCAGTCCCTCACAATGGACTATTGGAAAGCCGATGAACTTGGGTATCATAAATGGAAAAATGAACGTGATATGATTGAATCACTGAAAGAAGTACGAGCCAAACTAGACAGAACCTTTCCAGATTATGAAATCCGAGTCTATGTGCCCCCTTCCAATGTCATGGATGAAAATGGAGTGAAGGCGTTGAAAACAGTTTTTCCTGAAATAAGTGCCGTGGCTTCAGTTTACTATGAAGATTATGAAGGATTGTCCTATAGTCAGGACTTTACATATACACCGAACCAGATTATTAATCTGCCGCGTTTTTCTGCGGGTTACTTTTTTGGTGGAGGGAATAGGCTGGCTGTCGTAAATGGAATCCTTGCATTTGGCGCAATCCAACACTTTATTCATCCAGATGATTTTATGGATCCTGAGAGAAATGAAGGGAAGTCTTGGCCAGAACAGTTGGAGAGTTATCAAGCATTTGCAAAACTTCTCGACTCACACTATCCATTTATTGAGGCAGATACTGGATCAAAGGCAGCTGAAAAGGTGGCAAGGTATGTTGGGTTGGACTATACGGTTAACTATAAGCCTCAAGGGATAGAGGTGGTTACAAACGCAACTTCTTTTCCGATGGATATGTTTTTACATTCTGAATATCCAATTGCAAGCCATGAGAATTGCACTGTAGATAAAATCGGAGAGAATGATTACTATATCAAATTTGAAAGTGAAAAATTCGCTGTGGCATTTGAAAAGGATTGAATATGAAAGTTTGTATTATTGCAGAGGGCAGTTACCCCTATATTACGGGTGGTGTTTCTAGTTGGGTGAGTACACTTGTCAATCGGATGAACGAGCATGAGTTCGTCATCTACGCCATAGCACCAGAGAGCCACTATAAGGGGAATTTTAAATACACACTTCCAGATAATGTCTCGGAAGTTGTAGAGGTATTTTTAGATTCATGGAAAGACGAAGCAGTCGTAAAGCGAAGTAATTTAAAATTTACGACACCACAAAAAGAAACAATCAAAGATTTAATACTAGGGAACAACTTTGATTGGGAACAACTCTTTCAACTTTTTGAGAGCAAAAAGATAAAAGCGGTTCAGGATTTTTTGTTGTCCAAAGATTTTTTTGACATTGTTTATCAAGCGTATGTTGAATCGTATTCTCAAACACCCTTTACAGAATTTTTTTGGACAATGCGTTCGTTGCTATTACCCTTATTTCATATCTTGAAGCATGATGTTCCAGAAGCTGACCTATATCACGCTCCTTCCACAGGATATGCGGGAGTTGTGGGAACCCTTGCAAAAAGGAAATATGGAAAGCCCCTCATCATAACGGAACATGGGATATATACAAGAGAGAGGGAAATAGAAATTGTCAAAGCAACATGGATGAAAAACTACTATAAAGACATGTGGATCAATTTTTTTTATAACTTGTCACGATGTTCCTATGATGCGTCAGATCGGGTTGTAACCCTTTTCAATCGAAATAAAGAAATTGAAATAAGTCTTGGCTGCGCTGAAGAGAAAATAAGTATTATTTCCAATGGAGTGGATTATCAAGGGTTTTCCAAACTAGCAAATTTTGCTATGGAAAAACGGGAGGGCATAAAATATTCAGTCGGAGCTATTGTGCGAGTTGTTCCAATCAAGGACATTAAAACCATGCTTTCTGCATTTGCACTTGTGAAAGAACAGATGGAAGAAACAGAATTTATCATAATAGGACCGACAGATGAAGATGAGGAGTACTTTCAAGAATGTATGGGTCTGGCTGAAGACTTGAAGTTGAAAGACGTAATTTTTACCGGCAAAGTTGATGTAAGAGATTACATTCCTAAGATAGATTTGTTTGTTCTTTCTAGCATCAGCGAGGGACAGCCATTGTCTTTGCTTGAGACGATGGCCAGTGGTAAACCGAATATTGCAACTGATGTAGGGAGCTGCAAGGAAGTAATCTATGGGGAGCGTGATCGACTTGGAAAATGCGGGATCATCACTCCGATTATGGATTATGTTAGTATTGCAAAAGGCATAGTGCATATCGCATCCAACAGAGAGCTGGCCCAAGAAATGGCTGATATAGCAATGAACCGAGTGAAGCATTATTTTCGAGTAGAAGCAATGATTGAGGCATACCTGAGTTTGTATGATGAAGTTTGTGGGGAGAATGACTGATCGCTTATGGCAGGAATTGGATTTGAATTAAAAAAATTATATAACGAAAAAGGGATACTAACTGGGTTAAGAGCTTTTTTCTATTCTTTTGTGGTAACTGTAGGGCCAATGATGCTTTGCATTTTTTTGATTACTTTTATGCAGTTTTTGCTAGAAAAGATGGGAGAAGATTATTTAAAACGTCAAGTTTTTGTTGCGGTTATTCAGTATACGTTTATTTTTTCTCTGCTGATTGGTGGCGGGGCTGCAATGTATTTGTCCAGATTTTTCGCCGATATGATGTACATTGAGCGATTTGATGAGATTCTTCATGGCCTTGACTTTGCTTTACTGATTTCCTTAATTGTTGGAACGGTGCAAGCGCTTGTTTTCCTAAGCTTCTCTAGCTTAAATCTCATAACTGCTCTTCTTGCATATTGTCTTTTTATGGTACTGATTGTTGTATGGATTTATGCAATTATAATAACTGCCATAAAAAACTACAAAAAAATATTTCAAATCTATCGTTCTGGTGTAATGGTTGGAGTTTTCATTACAATTTTAATGGCATTGCTGGGGATTCGAAATGCTGACTACTATCTGTTTGCAATTGTTATGACTTTTTCTGTAATTGCAACACGATTAATTTACTATATTAGGGATGTTTTTCAGATAAACAGAGGGTTTAGCGTGAAATCAATTGAGAATCTAGATCGGTATGGGAAATTGGTACTGGTTGGGTTTTTTATGAATGCCGGCATTTATATTCAAAATATGGTTTATTGGATGGCAGAGGATGCTACTGTGATTGCCAAGAATTTTAGGTTAGCACCTTTTTATGATGTGCCAATGTTTTACGCATTTTTGACCATTATTCCGGCTATGATATTTTTTGTGATATTTTTTGAAACCAATTTTTATGATCGGTATAAGGATTATTATGATCAAATTATTCATGGAGGTGGCTTGAAAGAAATGGAGACTGCCAAGAGTACGATGATCAAAACTTTATATCAGGAATATTCTGGGGTCATGGAAATTCAGCTTTTTTTTACAATTGTATTTATTCTATTAGGGAGAATCTTATTGCCAAGACTAGGTATTACCTCTGAATCAATAGATATCTTTAGTATTCTTTCGTTGGGGTGCTATGTATACAGTGCAATTTATATTTGTGTGATGTGTCTTCTCTATTTTGATGATATCAATGGAGCGACAGGAATTAGTTTCTCTTTCTTTATTACAAATTTAATATTTACTTATGCTTTGTTACATCTTGGCGTAAGAATTGATGGCTTTGGATTTTTCTTGTCAACCGGAGTTACGTTTTTTATAGGATATGCAAGATTAAGCCATTATTTAATGAATTTAGATTACTTTACATATTGCAATCAACCACTGCGCCAAGTGTTGCCTTCGGGATTATTTACGCGTATATCAAAATTGGTATTGGCATTTGGGCCAAAAGAAGATACAAGGAGTTAGATATGCTGAGAAAAAGAGGGAAAATCCTATTAATTATTACAATGGTTATGCTTCTGCTAATCGGTGCGGGAATTATCGTAATGGATATGGTTTATAGAGCAAATGCAGAGGAGGGGACGCTTGCAGGTCCACCATATGAAGAACCAAAGATGGAGCAGAGTCAACAGGTTCAGATTGTGGATAACCAAAGCCTTTATGCCTCGGATGAAGATGGAAGTGTAATCGATGTTTATATCACTGTTCTTCCTCCCGATCAAGAAAAATACAGTAATTTTTCAGATATCCTTGCATATAAATATAGCTATTATGATTTAGCTGAAGTGCCTGCTGCAGAAGCTTTTTTTCAATTGGGTGATGAAAAGGGACCAAAATTGGACTTTTCTAATATAACGTCTAAAACAGCGAATTCAGTATTAGAACCAAGAGGCCATTCTACAAGTAGAAGCAAATACAAATCTTTTAAAATCACATTGTCGGACAAAGTTGCGTTATGGGGTGGACAGAAGGTTCTCAATCTAAATTTTCATCCAACAGATAGAAGTAGGGTGCGTAACAAATTGAGTTACGACTTTTATGAAATCATACCAGATATTCCAAGTCTTCGAACTCAGTTTGTGCGACTGCATATCAAAGATATTTCCCAAGGAAAAGAGGGGGAGTTTTTGGAGTATGGGCTATTTACCCATGTTGAACAAGTGAATAAACGGTATTTAAAAGCCCATGGATTAGATAGTGATGGGCAGTTGTATAAAGCAAACAATTTCGAGTTTTATCGGTATCCTGAAACGATTCAATTGAAAACAGATAAAAGTTATGATAAAGCTCTCTTTGAACAACGGCTTGAAATAAGAGGGAGCGAAGACCACACGAAGCTAATTGATATGCTCACAGATTTAAATGATTATTCGATGGATATTGATGATGTAATGCAGGAGCACTTTAATTTGGATAATTATTTAACATGGCTTGCTTCTAATGTTATTATGGGAAACAATGACACCGTCAGTCAGAATTTTTTCTTATATAGTCCGCAAACAATAAATAATTGGTACTTTATCCCATGGGATTGTGATGGAGCTTGGGGTTGGGAAGATGAAGCTACCCTTGATCGGCAGGAGGAGGTTTACCCGGACTGGCAAAAAGGAATTCAATGTCTTTGGGGATCCAGACTGAACAACCGATTTTTGAGAAAAGAGCAAAACGTCAAGTTGCTTGATGAAAAAATAGAAGAACTAATGAAACTTTACACGAAGGATAAAATTGACTCGTTCCTTACTGAGTATTACCCGGCTGTGCTCAAATCACAATCAACCCCAGAAGATCTAGCAAAACTTCGTTCTTCTCCGGAAAAATTTGCGTTTTCTTATAATTTGTTAGATACAATGCCTCAAAAGAATTATGATTATTATGTAGCATCAAAAGAAAAACCAATGCCTTTCTTTCAGTCACCAGTAGAGATGAAGGGCGGTCTCGCTTATTTTAGTTGGGGAAGCTCTTTTGATTTACAAGATGATAAGCTAAAATATAAGTTAGAGGTTTCTACTACGCCAGATATGCAAAATATCGTGATTTCGCAAAGCAATTTGGAAACGACGGAAGTGAGCGCAAACCTTCCTCCAGGCAAATACTTTATGAAAGCAACTGTGATGGACTCAAAGGGGAATACAATGGAAGCCTTTGACCAATATGAAGATTTGAATGATGTTGAGTATACCGGGGTCTTGGAAGTTCAAGTGGATTGAGGTGGTTGTAGAAAATGCATTTCCGAAATGAGTTGAAATATTATATTTCTCGTCAGGAATATACGAAACTAAAAAATATCATTAAGCTTACAATGCCTCTAGATAGTAACTCCAGCGGGATGGGGTACTTGATAAGGAGCTTGTATTTTGATGATATCTTTGACAGTGCGCTGTATGAAAAAAATGCAGGGATTTTTGCACGTAAGAAATTCCGAATTCGGATTTATGATTATTCGGATAGAATCATAAAATTAGAGAGAAAAAGGAAATACAATAACAATACAAACAAAGAAGATTACTCACTTTCACGGCAGGGATACGACATGATTATGGCAGGGGATATTGGGTTTTTAAGAACATCAGGAAATGACGTTGCCCTTTCCTTTTACTATGAATATCGGAACCTTTTCTTGCGGCCTAAGGTGATTGTTGATTATACCCGAGAAGCTTATATCATGAAAGCGGGAAACGTCAGAATTACATTTGACAAAGAGTTAAAGGCATCTAGTAATATCAATAAAATGTTTGAAGAAACAACGGGGCGGAAAATCATACCGGAAGAACAGCTAATTTTAGAAGTGAAATTTGATGAGTTCTTGCCTGATATCATCAAACGCTATCTTTCTGTGGTGGATAAAAAACCGCTGGCAATATCAAAGTATGTTTTATGTAGACAGGCAATAATAAATAATGAATGGGGATTGATATAATGCAAGGTACAATGAATTTTACGGACATAATTAAAAATAGTGTAATCAACAGCGGCAATTTTGGAAACATTTCTGCTTTTGATATTTTTTTAGGACTGTTAATATCCTATTTTTTAGGCATGTTTATTTTCTATGTATACAAATATTCCTTTAGAGGAGTTGTTTACAGTTTTTCTTTTAATTATTCCCTGGTGATGATGACGATGATTACTACGTTAGTGGTAATGACAATTAGTTCAAATATTGTATTGTCCCTAGGTATGGTTGGAGCTCTGTCCATTGTGCGTTTTCGTTCTGCCATAAAGGATGCCATGGATATTGTATTTTTGTTTTGGGCGATTACAACGGGAATAACAATTGGTGCAGGCATTTATGCTCTTTCCTTTATCGGTTCTATTGTGATTGGAGTAGCCATGCTATCGATGAATTTGCATTACAACAAATATAAAACGTTTATCTTGATTGTAAACTATCAAGAAGATGCATTTATTGAAATAAAAACTGTTCTCAATCGTTTTCCATATGCAATTAAGTCAAAATCAATAAAAAATGGCACAATTGAGCTTACAGTAGAATTGAAACTCAAAACATCAAATACAACTTTTGTAGAAGAAATCTCTAGCGTACCAGGGGTCTCTGATGCTGTTCTAGTAAACTATAATGGTGAATATGCACAGTAACCATATAGTATTTACTACAATTCACCATTTTGTGGATTTGGATAGAGTGGATCGTAGAAGTGAGACGAAAGATCCATGCCCGTTTGTTGGGTATAAGTATCAAAGCCAATATATTCTTGATCTTTCCATCTGAAGTAAGTACAATCAGACCCTGCAGTGGAATAGTAAATGTTGTTAGAAAACGTCACATCCTGTGCAGGGAGGACGTTGTACATCATAGGGTAAAATTTACTATCAATAGAAAAGTCTTGTACTTTAGACTGAACGCTATAAAATATATTGTCGGATACGGAAATATGGCTACAAACTTTTAGTGTAATTTCGCTTTGGTACCTTATGCCAGATAAATTGTTTTGATAGGTCTTATTCCCCTCCACAGAGACATAGCGTACACTTCCTACCTCTGTGCTATAGCCGCCAATTGACAATGCAGACTTGTCATTTTGGTAAATGATATTATCAATAACATCAATTTGAGAAGATGTTTTCTCAGGAGCTTCACAGCCTACTGTGATTCCATAATCACAGTAGCTAACCGTATTGTTCTTAATGATGATACTTCGCCCGCCATCAATGTATATCCCCGATGCAGCGCCACTACCGTAGTCTGATTTGCATTGCTTTACTGTATTGCCAACAATAATGCCATAGCGAGCTTGATTTGTAGCGGGATCTCCTTGATAATCACCGTAGTGACCTGCAATATCAATTCCAATATTGGTTACATTTTGGATGGAGTTGTTGCTTATCACAAACTCTTTCGTGTTGCCCGAGAGAACTAATGCTTCTGAAAAGCCAAGAATACAGTCATATATTTGATTCGAATCAATTAGTATGTCGTAATTTTGCTGGTCCATATCGTAACTTTTTATGGAAATTGCATTGGCACCGCCGAAATCGTTGTCAGCCAATTTTACTGTATTGATGTCGTGAAACTTACACTTACGAATCGTAATATGACGGCTTCCACCATCAATAAAGATTCCTCTAGCATATTCTAAATTTAAATTCCGAAACTCAATGCCACTAATGCATAGGTATGACTTGTGGTCGATTCTCATCAATTCGCCGGAATTGTCCTCCGAATCAAACTTTGAACCGTCAATAATTGCTTGCTCTCCTTGGTAGTTCGTTATTGTGATGTTACCATCTTTACGGTTTCCGGATTTTGGAATAGAAATGCTTTCATAATAGATACCCTCTCGCAGGACAATGGTTTCACCGGGTTCAACCAAACTGAAAGCCTGCTTTAATGTAGTCACTGGCCTTTGGATGGTTCCGGGATTGGAATCATTCCCGCTAGGAGAGACATAAACTGCATTTTCAAACAAGTTGTTTTGAATTAGATTTTCTGCTTCAATTTGATTTGATGAAAGGGCAAAAATAGAGATAAATAAGAAGAAAATTGAAAAATGATACATTATTATTTTCATAACAAACACCCTCCCAAACCTTTTGAAAACAATGATAATATAATTACGTATCATAACATAAGGGACTTTTAGATACAAGTGAATGTAACTGTTTAAATTCTTGATTTTCAGTGTTTTTTCAGCTATACTGAGTCTGAATAAGAATAGACAGGAGCGTGTGGGATTGGAGAAACATAAGTTGATAGGGAACATGATGTTGCTGTTGACATCAATTATTTGGGGATCTGCATTTGTAGCTCAAAGAGTGGGAATGGATTATGTGGGTCCTTTTACCTTTGGTGTATCCCGATTTGTTTTAGCGGCACTGGTATTGATTCCCGTGATTTATGCTACCGAACAAGGTGAAAAAAGAAAACAGATTCAAAGTGGAATAGCGCCAAGACCATCGGAACAGGAGCGTAAATCCCAACGGAAAATCTTGTTGCTTGCAGGGGCTATCTGTGGTACGGTTTTGTTTTGTGGTTCTACAATGCAACAGTTCGGGCTTGTTTTTACGACAGCGGGAAAAGCAGGATTTATTACGGCATTATATATAGTCTTTGTGCCAATCTTTAGTTTAGTGATTCACGTTAAAGCAGGAATGAAATGCTGGATTGGTGTTGGCATAGGAGCGGTCGGACTTTATTTTCTTTGCATCAAAGAGTCTTTTACAATTGCTCCAGGTGATTTGATTGTGCTGATTGGCGCAGGCTTTTGGGCATTGCATCTGCTGGTAATCGATCATTTTCTTCCGAAAATTGTCAGCGTAGTCAAATTGTCGTTTATCCAGTTTAGCGTTTGTGCCGGCTATAGCTTGATTTGTGCTTTCATTTTTGAAGATATTACTTGGCAAGGGATTAGTCAGTGTGCAATTCCGATTTTATACGCAGGCGTGTTATCTGGTGGAGTAGGGTTTACTTTGCAAATTTTTGGGCAAAGATATACTAGTCCTACGGTAGCATCTCTGATTTTAAGCTTAGAAGCTGTATTTAGTGCAGTGTTTGGGTTTATCTTACTGCATGAAGTGATGACAATGAGGGAGATCTTTGGGTGTATTCTCATGTTTGTTGCTATCATTATTTCTCAACTTCCGGAAAAAAAGACCTTGGAAGAAGAGAAAATTGTGCTGAATCATGAAAAACAGGAGGTGTAACAATGAAAATCGCAAACAATTTAACGGAACTGATTGGAAATACGCCTTTGCAGTATTTGCGGGGGTATAGTAGGGCAGCTGGCGTTTCTCAAGCAAACTTAATCGCTAAACTAGAATGTTTTAACCCTTTGGGAAGCACAAAAGATCGAGCAGCGCTTGCTATGATTGAAGATGCAGAAGAAAAAGGCATTTTAAAAAAGGATAGCGTTATCATTGAACCAACAAGTGGCAATACTGGGATTGGACTTGCCTTTGTTGCTACTGCCAGAGGATATCGCATGATTTTAACCATGCCTGACAATATGAGTTTAGAGCGAAGAAAACTCTTACTCTCACTTGGAGCAGAACTTGTTCTGACTCCAGGAGTAGAAGGGATGAAAGGTGCGATTGCAGAAGCAGAACGACTGGCTGCAGAAATTCCGGAATCTTTTATCCCAGGTCAGTTTACAAATCCTGCCAACCCAAGAGTGCATAAAGAGACTACTGCAGAGGAAATCTGGAGAGACACAGATGGGCAAGTTGATTTTTTTGTGGCAGGAGTTGGCACTGGCGGGACCGTAACTGGTGTAGGAGAAGGGTTGAAGGCAAAAAGTAAATTCATTAAAATTGTTGCAGTAGAGCCTTTTGACTCTCCTGTTTTATCTGGCGGTGAAGCAGGACCTCACAAATTGCAAGGAATAGGTGCAGGATTTGTTCCTTCCGTTTTAGATGTAAATGTGTTGGATGAAATTATCAAAGTGAAAGCGGAGGATGCTTTCGACACAGCAAGGCTATTGGCAAAAACGGAAGGTTTGCTTGCAGGAATTTCTGCAGGGGCTGCCTTATTTGCTGGTACACTATTAGCAAAGCGACCAGAAAATGAAGGGAAAAACATCGTAATCCTTTTGCCAGATTCGGGGGAACGATATTTATCTGCTGATTTGTTTTTATAAACAAATCAGCAGAAGGATGGTCTCTTTCTAATTTGTGATATTTATTTAATCAAAGGAGTGTGTATTATGGACGCACAAAAGCGCGAATACAGCTTGTTTACTACCGTTGCTATGATTGTAGGAATTGTAATTGGTTCAGGCATCTTTTTTAAGGCGGATAATATGCTGTCTTATACAGCAGGCAGTGTAGGACTCGCTGTTTTTGTTTTCTGTATCGCTGCATTTACAATTGTATTTGGGTGTTTGACCTTTAGCCAATTAGCAGCATTGACTGACAAGCCGGGAGGTGTCATTACGTATGCCAACGAGTTTGTTGGAAAACGTTGGTCTTCTGTTTTTGGATGGTTTCAAGTATTTGTGTACTATCCGACGTTGACCGTTCTGATTTCATGGGTTGTGGGCATTTATGCAGGGCTTACCATGGGTTGGAATCTCTCGTTTGAAGGACAAATTGGTGTGGGATTAGTCTGGTTTTTTATCTGTTTTTGTTACAATATATTGTCGGCAAAAATAGGTGGACTTTTCCAAGAAGCATCGGTGATTATTAAACTAATTCCTCTTTTTGCAATTGCCATAGGGGGATTGATTTTTGGTAATCCGATTGCTGCATTGCAGCACCCAACCCCAGAAGCACTTGAAGCAACAAAAACCTTGGGATGGGTAGCAGCGATAGGACCTGTTGCATTTTCTTTTGACGGATGGGTTGTATCGACTGCTGTTGCGCATGAAGTTAAAAATGCAAAGAAAAATGTGCCAAGGGCTCTCGTTGCGGCGCCAATTTTTGTGTTGGCTGCATATCTGATGTATTTTTTGGGGATTACAGGTTACTTAGGAGTTGACCAAGTGATGAATCTTGGCGATGAGGCAGTTGCTGTAGCAGCTACAAACTTAATCGGTCCTACCTTTGCTAGTGTAATTTATATTTTTGTTACAATTTCGGTGATGGGTACTGTAAATGGTGTGATTTTAGGATTCATAAGACTTCCATATTCTCTGGCTCTTCGCAATGCCATACCTTTTTCAGCCCCTTTACGGCGCATCAATAAGACGCTTAATATGCCAGTAAATTCGGCTTTTTTTGCCATTGGAGTATGTGGGGTTTGGTGGTTGATTCACTATCTACAAAACCGATATCATCTGCTCGTCAATGGAGACATAGCAGAAATTGCCATTGCCATGAGTTACCTGCTTTATATTGTTCTTTATTACCAGGTATTTCGTTTATGGCGCGAAGGGAAAGTAAAAGGTTTTGGATATGGTGTAATTTGTCCGCTTTTTGCGTCGCTAGGATCTATATTTGTACTTCTCGGTGGATTATCAAATCCCCAATTCTTTCTCTTTGTATTGATTTGTATGGTGGCAATTGTTGGTGGGTACCTGTATGGTAAAAAAGCATATGATGACATCCTTACAGAAGAGTAATCATAAATCATAAATCAGGCTCTGCTAAGCAGAGCCTTTTTCTATCATGCGGTTTCACCGAAAGGTTTGAACCTCAAACAGAAAGGCATGAATCAATGAGAACATTAAGAGTAGCTATACTTGGTTTTGGAAATGCAGGGCAAGCCTTTGGAAGACTGATTCTGGACAAGCATGCAACCATAAAAAAAGATTGGGATACGGATGTCAAAGTGGTGGCAATTGCCACTGGACGTCGAGGAAGCTGTATCAATGAAGCAGGGATTTTTTTGGAAGAAGCTTGGGATTTATTTCAAAAGGGTTTGGGATTTCCCAAAGGATATGAAGGAAGAACGGAGTTGGATTCCATCGAAATTGCTAAAAACGTGGACTATGACGTGCTGGTTGAATTGACCCCACTCAACATCTTTACGGGCCAACCAGCGATTCTTCATATAGAGACGGCGATCAATAGGGGCCGCCATGTAATTACTGCAAACAAAGGCCCCATTGCATGGGCTTATGAAAATCTTCGCCAAAAAGCAGAGGATAAGGGCGTTCAATTTCTCTATGAGACAACCGTAATGGATGGGACACCAATCTTTAATCTGGTAGAGGATACGCTTCCGCTTTGCCAAGTACAAGAAGTAAAAGGTATTCTGAATTCAACAACGAACTATGTTCTAGGAGAATTAGAAAAGGGAATAGATTATGATACCATTATGATGGAAGGAAAAAGGAGAGGCTTTGTAGAGGCTGATCCCTCCTTGGACTTAGAAGGTTGGGATGCAGCTGCAAAAACTGCTGCGCTCTTAAATGTTTTGATGAGGGCTGATTTGACACCAGACCGCATTCAGAGAAAAGGAATTGAAGATATCCACCGTACCCAAGTATTAGAAGCTGCGAAGAAAAATAAAAAGATTAAGCTGGTTTGTAGAGGCTTGAGAGAAAACGGAGTTGTAGTTGGCAGCGTCAATCCAGAGGAAATACCAATGGCAGATTTGTATGCAAATATGGATGGAACCACTTCGATTATTTCTATTACAACAGATCTAATGGGCACGCTGTCCATCGTAGAACACGATCCAGAAATTCTTCAGACCGGATACGGTGTTTTTAGCGATTTCATACGACTAATTAGGAGGACTTAATATACAGAATAGAAAATGTGTAGGACTGTAACTGATTCGAGCAGTGTTGATTCTACCTCGCTAAAATGGTAAAATATCTTATTGAAGAAAGCGGAGGAAAGCAAGATGAACAGTTCTAAATATAAGGATGCAGAGTATGAACATAGACCGATAAAAGACTTGAAGGACATGATTAAATCCAGTGCAGTACTTCATGGAGATAAGAATGCATTCCTTGTTAAGAATGGTCCTGGGGGGAAATATCTGCCTATCACATTCAATCAATTGAATCAAGAGATGGATGCATTGGGGACGGCAATGTTTGAGCTTGGCCTTTGCGGGAAAAAGATTGCAGTAATCGGAGAAAATAGATATGAATGGGTTTTAACGTATCTTACTGTGGTAAATGGCATTGGTGTGATTGTGCCTTTGGATCGAGAATTACCGCCTGCAGAAATTCATAATTTATTGGAAAGAGCTGAAGTCAGTGGTGTTGTATACTCTAGTAAAGTGGAACGAACGCTGCAAACAGCAATTGAGGGAGTTGAGTCCATTGAAGCGGTAATCAGTATGGATGCGGCGGAACATAGCGAAGACAAATTTTCGATGAAAAAGCTTTTGGAAAAAGGCAGTCAACTATTGTTGGAAGAGAAGCGCCAATATGTTGATGCGCAAATAGACTCAGAAGTGATGTGTACTTTGATTTTTACTTCTGGAACCACAGGGATGGCAAAAGGCGTTATGCTGTCACATAAAAACATTGCAGCCAATGTGTATAATATGTCGAAATACGTCAATGTAGCAGATGATTTTACTGGGCTTTCGGTCTTGCCGATGCACCATACCTATGAGATGACCTGTCACGTATTGACTTCCATGTATCAAGGTTGCTGTGTAGCAATTTGTGAAGGATTGAAATATATCGTAAAAAATATGGCAGAAGCCCAAGCCACTGTTATGCTTGGAGTTCCGCTTATTTTTGAATCGATGCATAAAAAAGTCTGGAAAAAAGCAGAGGAAAGTGGAAAAGCTGATAAAATGAGAAAGGCAGTTCAGCTGTCGAAGAAACTGGAGAAATTCAACATTAAATCCATGAAAAAGCTATTTAAGTCGGTCCATCAGGCTATGGGCGGCAATATGCAATTGCTGATATCTGGTGCAGCGGCCATTGACCCACAGGTGGTAGAAGATTTCAATGCCATGGGCTTTACGATGATTCAGGGTTATGGTATGACTGAAAATTCCCCTATTATTGCAGTAAATAAGGATCGCTATTACAAACCTGCTTCCGCTGGATTGCCAATGCTTGGAACTGAAGTTAAGATTATCGAACAAGATGAAAATGGTATTGGAGAAATTGTCTGCAAGGGTGATTCGGTGATGCTTGGCTATTACAATAATCCAGAAGAAACAGAAAAAGTATTGGTTGAGGGGTGGCTTCATACCGGGGATTATGGATATTTTGATCGAGATGGATTCTTATATATCTCTGGTAGAAAGAAAAATGTAATTGTTACGAAAAACGGAAAAAACATATTCCCAGAAGAAGTAGAATTTTATCTCAATAAAAGCGATTTTATAAAAGAAGTAGTCGTATGGGGGCATGATGAACCGAAATCAGGAGATACCATTATTTGTGCTGATATTTTCCCCGATATCCATGAGATTGAAGCGAAATTTGGAAGCCCTTCTTCTGAGGAAATAAACAAAATCATAAAAAGAGAAGTTGACGCAATCAATGAACAGATGCCGCTTTACAAGAGGGTGAAACGTTTTGAAATTCGAGATGAAGAATTTGAAAAAACAACAACAAAGAAAATCAAACGGCACACCGCTCAATTGGGAAGAGGAGGAAAACAAAATGGATGACATAAAAGACAATGCGTTAGCGGAAAAATATCATGCAGAACAGGTTGTTTCATTCATCAAAAACACCAAAGACCCGTATGTGATGTATAAAGACATCAGACCAATTATCAATATCAAGGATATGATTGATAGTAGCACAGAGCTATATAAAGATCGAACCGCATTTCATGTAAAAGATAAAACAGGAGAACCTTATCGACAAATTACTTATGGTGAGATGAAAGAAGATGTGGATGGACTTGGTACCGCTTTGATTTCCATGGGTCTAAAGAATAAGAGAATATCTATTATAGGGGATAATAGATATGAATGGGCAATTTCTTATCTTGCTACCATTTGCGGCACTGGAATTGTAGTTCCATTAGACAAGGAATTAGGGCCATCAGAGCTAGAACAGCTCGTGAAAGAAGCTGGGACTGCATGCATCATATATAGTAAAAAATATGAAAAGATTTTTTTAGATATGAAGGAGCGAGGAGAAAGCAGCCTGAAATATCTTGTCAGTATGGATGAAAGAGAAAGTGATGAAAATGTACTTTCTTTGTGGGAACTAAAGGAAGCAGGAAAAGTCCTCGTAGAAAACGGTAACCGAGAATTTCTTGATGCAGAGATTCGGAGGGATGAAATGAGCATTCTTCTTTTCACCTCGGGAACAACTGGGGTTGCCAAAGGTGTTATGCTGTCACATGGCAATATCGTGGAAGATTTGATGGCTTCACCTACGCTGCTGGAAGTATTGCCACAAGATGTCTTTTTTTCTATTTTGCCAATCCACCATACGTATGAGTGTACCTGTGGATTTTTAATGCCCCTATACAGGGGCGCATCGATAGCTTATTGCGAGGGATTAAAATATATTGTAAAAAATCTGGCAGAAGCAAGGCCAACTATTTTGCTAGGAGTACCTCTGATTATTGAAAGTTTATATAAAAAGATATGGCAAAATGCAAGAAAATCAGGAAAAGAAGCCACACTGAAAAGGGCACTAAAATTGAATCGGTTTATGAAAAAATTTGGTCTGGATTTGTCTAAAAAATTCTTTGCACAAATTCATGGACTTTTTGGTGGTAGAATGAAGGTGTTGATTTGCGGTGGTGCGGCAATCGCCCCTGAAGTATTGCAAGGGATGAGAGATTTTGGAATCAATGCATTACAGGGATACGGATTAACGGAATGTTCACCTATTTGTGCATTGAATCCAGATAAACATCCGAAAAATGATTCGGCAGGGTATGTACTTCCTGGCTGTGACATTAAGATTCATGAACCTGACCCAGAGACTGGAATTGGAGAAATTTGCGCCAAGGGCGGTAATATCATGCTAGGATACTATAATAATCAGGAGGCAACAGACTCGGTCCTGAAGGATGGATGGTTCCATACTGGGGATATTGGTTATTTAGATCAAGATCGGTTTGTGCATATTACGGGTAGAATCAAGAATGTCATTATTACGAAAAATGGAAAAAATGTGTACCCAGAAGAATTAGAGTATTACATTGGAAAAATTCCATATGTGTTAGAATCGTTAGTATGGGGAAAAGATAGCGAGGAATCCGGTGAAACATTAATTTGTGCAAGCATTAGAATTGAAACGGAAGCGGTGATTGAATCCCTTGGGGAGGATTATACCGATGAATCTGTTATAGCGTTGTTATGGAAGGAAATTGACCGGGTTAATATGGAGCTTCCATTCTTCAAGAAAATAAAGAAAATAGATTTCAGAAAAGAAGAATTCGAAAAAACAACAGCAAAAAAAATAAAGAGATACGTGGAATCCAACAAAGAAATTGTTGAGGAAGAAGAGGCGTAAAAGATGGATGATATGATCAAAACAAATATCAAATATCCTGTGTTGGAGTTTGACTTGATTAAGTTTAAAAATAATGTAGAACAGGTCGTAAGCAGGTGCGCTGCTCAAGGGATTTCTGTTGCTGGAGTGATAAAGGGTTTTTCGGGAATTCCTGAAGGTGCCGCGGTGTTTGCTGAAGCAGGATGTGATTTTATTGCTTCTTCCAGATTAGAGCAAATTAAAGGATGCCGCGATTTTGGCATAAAAAAAGAATATATGCTTATTCGAATCCCAATGCTGAGTGAAATTCCTGACGTGATTCGGCTCACTGATATTAGTTTGAACAGCGATATGAAAACATTAGAAGAACTCAATCAGGAGGCGATCCGCCAAGGAAAAGTTCACAAAGTAATCTTGATGGTAGACCTTGGAGATTTAAGAGAAGGCTTTTGGGACCAGTGGGACTTGCTTGCGGCCGCATTATTTGTAGAACATCAATGTGACGGCTTGTATCTTTCTGGGATTGGAACCAATCTTGGATGCTACGGCTCCATCGTTGCGACGCCACAGAAGATGGATGAACTCGTTAATGATGCGGAAATGATTGAAAATGAAATTGGCAGAAAGCTTGACATTATTTCCGGTGGAGCAACCTCATCCTTCCCCCTCGTGTTAAATGGAATGATGCCAAAACGAATCAATAACTTGAGAGTTGGAGAAGGGATTATTCTGGCTAAGGACCTGAAGGACTTATATGGGCTTGATATGAGCTTTATGTATCAAGATGCTTTCGTGCTAAAGGCACAGATTATTGAATTAAAAAATAAGCCTACCTATCCTGTTGGAGAGCTTTCTTTTGATGCATTTGGTCATGTGGGAACGTATGAAGACCAAGGAATTCGAAAAAGAGCGTTGCTTGGTCTTGGAAAAGTTGATGTGGCATACACAGATATGATTTATCCGAGAGATGAGGCAATCTCTATCATAGGTGCGAGTAGTGATCATTTCATTATTGATGTGGAAGACACCAAAATCCCATATGAGGTTGGAGACGTAATCTCTTTTGATTTATGCTACGCATCGCTTGTATTTGCAACCAATTCCCCCAATGTTCAGATTGTCTGCAAACCTTAAACAATAACATAAAAAAAGGTGGATTCTCAGAATAATTTGAGACCACCTTTGTTTTTTTGATAACTTATGAAAAATGGTGATTTTTTAAATTACCATTTTCCCTTTTCCATGTGACCAGCAAGTTCTGCTTTTGATCTCTGCTTAATTACCCATGCTTCGTTTTTTGCTTTTTCAAAAGCAGCAACACAAGGAGGGTCTAAGTCAATTTCGATTCCTTCCATAGAAAGTTCTTCGATTGCCATTGCAAGATTGATGATTTCCATATGGATATCATTTGTTCTATCGGAGTTGTAAACCTTCTGGGCTTCTTCTTCTGATAATGCGTTGAACTTTTCCGCAGGCGCACCACATTTTGGGCATGCTTCTGGAGCCGCATCTCCCTCATGAATATAACGACATACAGTACATTTAAATAACATAGTATTTTCTCCTCTTCTTTCATATGATTCTATAATATTAGCGTAAGGAAATATACAAAATCCCTATTAATTTTACCACCATATTCTAAGATTTAAACAAAAAAGTGAAAACAAATTAAAAAAATATCACAGACGTCAAAGTGACCTTGTGATAGAATTGGTACAAGGTGTTCTTGATAGGAGTACCAATGTGAGTAAAGTGAGGACAATTATGAAAAATCCTACAAAAATCCTTTCGGAAAATACAGTGGATCAAGTTCTGGCTATGATTGGTCCTGATAAAAAGTATCAAGTCGGAGACAAACTTCCCAACGAAAATGAGCTATCTGAGATGATGGGTGTAAGCCGCTCGACTTTACGAGAGGCAATCAAAATGTTGGTTGCAGGAGGAGCGTTAGAAGTAAAGCGTGGACTTGGAACGTATGTATCCAACCAAAATTCATTGGATTATGCAGGGCTAAAAAAATTGGCTACATCGGCATGCAGTGTGTATGATGCCTTCGAATTGCGTCTGATGTTTGAACCGCGTTGTGCTGGGCTTGCGGCAGAACGAGCCACGGAAGAAGAAAGAAATACGATTGTGGAATGGGGTAATCAACTGATTTGCTTGCTAAATAGTAATGAGCCGAGTGCTGAAGCAGATCAAGGCTTCCATCAGAGCATCGTGGCGGCTACGCACAATCAATTTGTAAAACAATTGCTGCCAGTAATCTACGAGGGAATACAAAAAGGAATTCATCTGCTCCAACAAAATCAAAACTTTTTTGAAGATACTATCAATGATACAAAGATGATTATGGATTTTATCAAAGCGGGAAACGGTGAGGGTGCTTCTACAGCCATGAAACTTCATATTTTACATTCCATGAGGTATATAGAAGAATTAAAAATATAAGGGAAAAACATAGAAAAGATTATGAAAAGGTATTGACTATAGTTGTATGATGTCTTAGAATAGATGTCAGACAACTATATTTTTTGCAATGAATATTACTTGCATCTTATGAAATAAGGAATAAAAATGAACGAGATACTCTTGCCGCTCTGCCTTCTTTTTGGATACATCGCATTGGGCTATGTATGCAACAAGTTAAACATATTAAATGAAACCTCAGACAAGTATTTTTCAGGTTTACTGTTAAAAGTAACGCTGCCCGCAGCAATTATATCATCTGCAGTAGGGCAGCGTCCTGAAAAACTTGGTCAAGCATTCTTTGTTTTGGCAATCGCCATGATGATCTTTATTTGCAAGCCTTTGTTTGCAGCCGTTTTTCAAAAAGTTACAAAGTGTGATGATACATATAAACTGATGCTGACCTATCCAAACCTTGGATTTATGGGATTTCCAATCATTTCTGTTATGTATGGCAATCTAGGCTTGTTTTATGCATCACTTTTTATGATTGCATTTAATCTTAGTATTTTTTCATATGGAGTTTCTGTGATTCGAAAAGAACGAAAGGTTCAAATAGAAAAACTGATAAATCCGGGAATTATATCCTCAATCATTGCAATTTTGGTTTTTTCTTTTTCGCTTCCACTGCCTGATTTGCTCGTATCGTTTTTATCCAAGGTTGGAGGAATTACCTCTCCACTGGCTATGATTACATTGGGTTCAACCCTTGCGGCAGTCAATGCAAGAGGATTGTTTCAAGATAAATTTTTATATTTCTTTGTAGCATGTAAGCTTGTCCTTTGGCCATTTTTGTTTTGGGTGGCACTTCATTTTATTGTAACCGATCCTTTGATACTAGGGGTCAGTGTCATGCTTATTAGCCTGCCGGTCGCAGGCAACGTATCGATGCTTTGTATTACATATGATGGAAATAAAGAACTTGCGGTGAAAGGGACCTGCATATCCACTATCTTATCACTTGCCACCATACCAATCTATATGAGTTTGTTTTCCATATAATATAAAATCCCGGTGCTTATGCCGTTAGACGATAAAAAAGAGGAACGTTGCAAAACGTTCCTCTTTTGGTACTGGAAAAATTATTCTCCAAAATATCTCTTTAAAAGCCCTTCAAATCCACAACCGTGTCTAGCTTCGTCTTTTGCCATTTCATGAACCGTATCATGAATTGCATCCAGGTTCAATTCTTTTGCTTTCTTAGCCAGTTCTTTTTTACCAGCACAAGCGCCATTCTCAGCATCCACTCTCATCTGTAGATTTTTCTTTGTAGAGTCTGTAACTACTTCACCAAGGAGTTCAGCAAATTTTGCTGCATGTTCTGCTTCTTCGAAAGCAGCCAATTTATAGAAAGCTCCAATTTCAGGATAACCCTCTCTTTCAGCCACACGAGACATAGCCAGATACATACCTACTTCAGTACATTCTCCCATAAAATTGTCCTTCAGTCCTTGGATAATTTCTGGATCTACGCCTTGAGCTACACCAACAACGTGCTGATCAGCCCACTCTCTTTTTCCGCTTTCAACAGCTTTGAACTTATCTTTTCCTACTTTGCATTGTGGACATTGGTCCGGTGCTTCAGGTCCTTCGTGTGTATAACCACAAACTGTACATACCCATTTCGTCATAATAATAATACCTCCAAATTTCTTGTGTCATGTTAAATCTAATTTTATAGTATTTATATACCACAAGTAGGAATTAGTAAACAAAAAAGACAAAAATAACTTCAAAAAAATGTATTTTATAGATGTTCGGGATTGAAAAAATGTTGCTTTTGCAACGGAATTCGGCAGATGGCTATTTACTTTTTTCTAATAGTTGATATAATAAATAGACGGTACGACTGAGTACCAGAATAGAATTGTAACGATTGCGGAGAAAATAGATGCAAAAAAAACGAATGTTAGTAATTACGCTTATGATTTGCATGACCAGCTCATTGTTTCTTTTTGGATGCACTTCATTTGATAACTTTAAGTCATCTTTTATCACAACAGAGGTTGATGATGAGAATACGGTAAGAATTGGGGTTTTTGAGCCATTATCAGGAGCAGAAAAAGAACACGGAGAATTAGAGCTGGAAGGAATCGAATTAGCCCATGAGCTGTTTCCAGAAGTAATCGGAAAGCAAATTCAGTTGGTTTATGCAGACAACCAATCTGATGTCGATGTTGCTGTTTCTGCCGCTCAAGATTTAGTGGATAAAAAAGTGTCTGTTGTCCTCGGAAGTCATGGGAGTACCCTTTCTCTTGCTGGCGGAGATGTATTTGAGCAAGCTCAGATACCCGCGATTACCATTACCTCTACAAATCCCTTGGTGACCAAGAGCAATCCTTATTATTTTCGTACTTGTATTCTGGATTCCTTTCAAGGTGTGGCGCTTGCAAAGTACTGTGTGGAGTACCTAGGTATGATGAATGCTGCAATCTTTAAAGACGCAGAGGATGATTATGCAGCAGCAGTCGCCCAAACATATAGTGATAAAATGACCCAGCTTACAGGAAATGAAAATGCAATCATTAAAACCATTGAATATACTTCAAAAAAGAAAAATTTTGAAACACAACTTCAGTCAGTGAAAGACTCTGGGGCTACGGTGGTTCTGCTTGCAAGCAAAGACGCCGATGCCATTCGGATTATGAAACAAGCGAAAGAGCTTGGCATGAACTTTGTATTCTTAGGAACAGAAAGCTGGCAAAGCGAAAGCTTCTTGGCTGAGGGCGGTACTGACGTAAATGGAGCTATTTTCTCAGCATTCTTTGATGCGGATACTGCGATTAACCCAAATACAGAAGTATTTATAAAAGCCTATCAAGAGAAATATGGAACAGATGCAGAGCCATCTAGTGATGTTGCCTTGGGCTTTGATTCTTATATGTTAGCAGTGAATGCAATCAGTAGAGCAGGGACTTCCATCGATGGAGAAGCAATTCGTAATCAGCTTGCGGCAACAAAAAGTTTTCCTGGTGCTTCAGGAAACTTTACTTTTGATGAAAACGGAGATCCAATCAAATCCGTTGTGATTGAGACCATTGCAAATGGTAAATTTGTTCATTTATATACAGTAGAGCCTACATGGCAATAGGAAGGAGAAATTATGGAACAGAATATTAAGGATGCCCTTGAGCATATCAGACCAATGTTACAAAGAGATGGCGGGGATGTTGAATTTGTTGAATATACTGCCGATAAAATTGTAAAAGTTAGATTGCAGGGAGCTTGTCACGGATGCCCAGGCGCTCAGATGACATTAAAAATGGGAATTGAAAGAGTTCTCAGAGAACAATATCCAGAGATTGCTGGGGTAGAAGCAGTTTAAGATGAAAAAGAATACAATCATTATTATAGTTTCGGTTCTGATTGTTGCGGTGGGATTATGTTTCATACTCCCACCTCTTTTACATGCAAAAGAAACTGGTGCAGAACAAGTAGAGCCTGCCCCACTGGAAGAAAAAGAAGAGCCGGTTGCTCTTACTATTTGTGCTGTTGGGGATGTGATGGTTCATCGTTCACAACTAACTGCACAGTACGAAAGTGAAACAGGAACCTATAATTTTGAAAACAACTTTGTATACATATCCCCCTATATTGAGCAAGCTGATTTAGCGCTTTGCAATGTAGAAACCACCTTTGGAGGGGAGCCGTATTCGGGATATCCAAGATTCAGTGCACCAGATACTCTGGGAAAAGCACTGAAAGATGCGGGATTTGATGTTGCATTGACATCCAACAACCATGCCCTTGATACAGAGACTTCTGGATTAAAGCGAACGGTTGAAGTCTTACGGTCTGCGGGATTAGCTACAGAAGGGACGCATCTTACAGGAGAGCCAAATTATATTGTGACTACAGCCAATGGCATTTCTGTAGGCGTTGTAGCTTACACTTATGAAACGCCAATGGTAAATGGGAAGCGTACAATGAACGGAAGCTATGTTTCGGATGATGCATGGCCACTGATCAATACATTCTCTTATGAAAACCTTGATGAAGATTTAAATAAAATCAAAGAGAGCATAGGATCTGCAAGAGCAGATGGAGCAGAAATTGTTATTTGTTATTTCCACTGGGGAGAAGAATATGAGAGAGAACCAAATGAATACCAGAAAAAAATAGCAAAGGCTGTTGCTGGATTTGGAGCTGATATCATTTTTGCATCCCATCCTCATGTTTTGCAGAGCATGGAATGGGTAACTGATGAAAATACAGGGAAAGAAGTACCTGTTTTTTATTCTATGGGAAATTTCATTTCCAACCAACGACTGGAAACCTTGGATAATCGATATACAGAACAAGGCATGGTTGCGAAGGTCAACGTTTCGTATATGAAAAGCACTAAGACGATAACCTCTATCACAATGAATGCAATCCCAACTTGGGTTGAAAAATATAAAAAGAACAGCAATTCATTCTATTATGTCATTCCACTGGATGAAAATTTATTACAAAACCCGGCCGTGGTTGAAGCGCAAGATGAAAAACGAGCGGCCCAAGCACTACAAGATATTAGAGAATTGTTAAAGCTTGATGATATAGAATAAATTCTATATCTCAATAGAAGGTCAGGAGATGATTTTATGGAAAAGGAATATCTGAAGAAGATTGACGAGTACCGTGATGAAATGCTAGAAACATTAAGAGAGCTTGTAGCCATTCCAAGTGTGGCTGGTGAACCCGCGCCCCATGCTCCTTTCGGGATAAACGTGAAAAAAGCATTTGAGTTTATGTTGGAAAAGGGAAAGGAAGCTGGATTTGAAATAGAAAACATCGATGATTATGGTGGACACATGGAATTTGGCGGATATCTATATGATGAGGAAGGGTATCTTGTGGGTACGAGTGATGAAACAATGGGAATCCTGTGCCATCTAGATGTGGTTCCAGAGGGAAAAGACTGGGACTATGATCCCTTTGGCGGTCAGATAGAAGAGGATAAAATGTTTGGCAGGGGCACCATAGATGATAAAGGTCCTACGATTGCTGCTTTTTATGCTATGAAGGCATTAAAGGATGCAGGTGTGATTCCGGAAAAGAAAGTTCGATTGATATTGGGTTTAGATGAAGAAACTGGTTGGAAGGGTATGGATTACTATCTGAAGAGGGTAAAAGCACCAGATTTTTCGTTTACACCAGATGGCGAATTTCCTGCGATTCATGGAGAAAAGGGCATATTGGTCTTTGATTTGGCAAAAAAAATATCCAAAACATCGGCCAATGCAAAAGGTATTTCCTTGCGGAGTATGAGTGGTGGAAATGCCGCCAATATGGTTGCAGACTATGCTAGAGTAGTAATCAAAGCGAACGCCTATGATGACATAAAAAATCAGGTGGCCACATTTAAAAAGGAAACTGGATATCAGCTTTCAGCCAAAGGAGTTGGGAAAAATTTGGAACTGACTTCGGTGGGAATTTCTTCCCATGGAGCCAGACCAGAACATGGACTCAATGCAATCTCAGTTATGATGCAGTTTTTAGAACAGATTAACTGGGACAATGAAGATGTTCGTGACTTTATAGACTTTTATAATAAGCACATTGGCTTTGAACTGGATGGAACTTCGCTTGGCTGTGCGCTAGAGGATGCGCCTTCGGGCAAACTGATTTTAAATGTTGGAATGGTAAAAATAGATCAAGAGTCCGCCAGTCTAACTATCAATATCAGGTACCCTGTGACTGGAAATGATGAGCAGGTATATGAGGCAATGTTGCCTGATATTCACAAATTCAATCTTGGTATTGTAAAGAAAAATCACCAAATGCCAATCTACATGCCTAAGGATGATCCAATGATAAAGACTTTGATGGCTGTCTATCGAGAGCATACTGGTGATACAGAGGCAGAACCTCTGGTAATCGGTGGGGGTACCTATGCGAGAGCGGTAAAAAACGCAGTTGCTTTTGGAGCAAACTTTCCTGGCGAGCCAGAGTTGGCACATCAAAAAAATGAATATATATCCATATCCAATCTAATTACTTGTTGTAAAATCTATGCAGATGCGATTTGCATGCTTGCAGATGGAAAGATTCGCAAGGAAAAAGAGAATATATAATATGAAAAAAGAGAATATGATTTGACAGAACACAGTAGGACACATTATAATATGATTACAAAATCTGTTTCAGGGCGAGGTGTGATTCCTCACCGGCGGTAATGAGCAAAAGCTACGAGTCCGCGAGCCAATTGGCAGAATCGGTTAGATTCCGATACCGACGGTATAGTCCGGATGAAAGAAACACGGATTGGAACTTTTTCTATGATGTGATGAAAGCCTTGGGAGCAATTTCAAGGTTTTTTTATTTGACCTGACAGATTCCAAATCATTATCGTTTTGCAGAAAACTGCAGACAAGGGAGGAATTTGAAATGAACCGATCAGAAAGAACTTCAAAAATCACAAAAATGGGCATGCTTGCCGCTATTTCCGTTGTACTGGTGTTGCTAATCAGAATCCCATATCCACCAGCACCTTTCTTGGTATATGATCCAGCAGACATTCCGATTTTTATTGGGACCTTTGTTTTTGGACCAATTGCCGGATTAATCTTGACCGCAATCGTCAGCTTTATTCAGGCATTTATCCTTGGCGGAGATGGAATCATTGGCTTTTTCATGCATTTTGTTGCAACTGGTGCGTTTGTCCTGATAGCCGGATTTATATATGGAAAGAATAAGAGCAGAAAAAGTGCAATTATTGGTCTGGTTTGTGGTACAATTGTAATGACAGCTTCAATGATGGTATGGAACTTGCTCATCACACCAATTTTCTTGGGAGTGCCAAGATCTGCGGTAGCAGCAATGCTCTTTACTGTTATTATGCCATACAACCTATTAAAAGCAGGAGTGAATGCAATCGTTACATTCCTAACGTATAAATCAATTGCAAAATTTTTGCACAAATAAGGTGATGCAAGTTATCTTTTCCTTTAGAATAGCTTGCTAGGATGAGGAAAATGGATCGACTAATTTGTCATGAACAAGATACAAAGAATTTTGGACAGGAATTAGCAAAAAAGCTAATGCCTGGAGATATCGTCGCTTTAATTGGCGACTTGGGAACAGGGAAGACTACATTAACAAAAGCAATAGCAGAGGGGCTTGGAATCAGTGAAATGATTACAAGTCCCACCTTTACGATTGTACAAGAATACCACGATGGTAGATTGCCGCTCTATCACTTTGATGTATATCGCATCATGGATATTGAGGAGATGTATGAGTTAGGATATGAAGAATACTTTTTTGGTGGTGGTATTTGCGTCATAGAATGGGCAGATTTAATTGAAGAATTACTGCCAAAGGAAAGTATTGTGATTCGAATTGAATACGGAAAATCAGAAGAAGAGCGGATTTATCATATTGCTCACAACAGAGAATAAAGAATAGAAAAGAGAACAGGAATGAATATACTTGCAATTGAAACCACTGGGGCAGAGGCGTCAGTGGCGATAATCAATGAGCGTGATGAGTTGGTATTGGAGTATTCATCACAACGGATGAACCATTTACAAAATTTAATGGCGCTAACAGACTTGGTGTTGAAAAAAAGTAAAATGTCAATAAACGATATAAGCCATGTGGCGGTGTCTGAAGGGCCAGGTTCGTTTACTGGAATTAGAATCGGGGTCTCATCTGCAAGAGCTTTGTCACAGGCATTGGGTATCCCTGTTGTTGGTGTCCCTACCCTCCAGTCCTTTCTCTATGATAACCAAGAGGAACAAGGGATTATTTGTCCAATTTTTGATGCAAGAAGAAGCCAAGTGTATGGTGGGGCTTATCGATGGCAGAGCGAAGCGAACGGAACCAAAGCCGTCACTGAAATAGTCACAGCAGATGCCTATGAATTGGAAGAATATCTTAGGAAACTGGAAGATTCTATTTCCAAGACGGAAGAAAATCGTCTTGTTTTTTTTGGAGATGGGGCGGATTCTTATAAAGAACTACTTCTGGATTGGGTCAATAAAGAAGAAAAAATGTTTGTGAAGTTAGTTTTTGCACCAGAGGAAAAGCAGTTTCAAAAAGCCTCTGCTATCGCAAAAATGGGCAAAACAATCATTCTTTCGGGCAAAGAGAGCCATTATTTAGATATAAAACCAGTGTATTTAAGAAAAGCAGAAGCAGAAAGAAAGCTGGAGGAAAAATCCTGATGGATTTAATAATCAGACAAGCAGAGGAAAAAGATATTCAATCAATGGCTGACATGGATCGGATTTGCTTTTCTGTTCCTTGGAGCAAAGAAGCATTTGAAAAAGAAATTCATGAAAATCATTTGGCGCTATATGTTGTTGCAGAATTAGAAGAACGAATGGTTGGATATGCAGGACTTTGGCGCATTGTAGATGAAGGTCATATTACAAATGTGGCTGTTCATCCGGATTTTCGTAGAAGAGGCATTGGAGAAGCTTTGGTTGGAGTGCTGCTGGATTATACTCTTCGGGATGGAATCAAAAGTCACACTCTTGAAGTGAGAGCATCTAACCACAGAGCGATATCTTTATATGAAAAATACGGGTTTCGTGATGCGGGTCGTCGAAAAAACTACTATGAAGACAATCATGAAGATGCGATTATCATGTGGCGTCAGGAATAAAACCGAAAACGGAGCAAAAAATGAAAGAAAAACAATTTATAACATTAGGAATAGAATCAAGCTGTGATGAAACCTCAGCTGCAATTTTAATGGGACCAAGAGATGTGCGGTCTAATATCATTGCATCTCAAATAAAAGTTCATCAAGTGTTTGGTGGGGTTGTACCAGAAATTGCTTCGCGTCATCATCTGGATAATATCAATACCGTCATCGACAACGCATTGCAAGAGGCAAATGTAAGTCTTTCAGATATTGACTTGATTGGTGTGACCCATGGTCCGGGGCTTGTAGGAGCACTGCTGATTGGTCTTGCAACGGCAAAAGCAATCGCTTATGCTAGGAAGATTCCACTGGTAGGTGTTCATCATATTCAGGGACATATCAGTGCAAATTATATAGAACACAAAGAACTGGAACCGCCTTTCTTAGCATTAGTGGTTTCGGGAGGACATACAAACATCGTTGATGTAAAAGATTACAATCACTATGAAGTACTTGGTCGAACTAGGGATGATGCTGCGGGAGAGGCCTTTGATAAGGTTGCAAGAGTATTGGGTTTGGGGTATCCAGGAGGGCCATTGATCGATCAAGCCGCAAAGAGTGGCAATCCCCATGCTGTCGAATTTAAAAGAGTTTATTTAGAAAAGGATAGCTTGGATTTTAGTTTTAGTGGAATTAAGACTGGCGTACTCAATTACCTGAACTCCATGAAACTGAAGGGAAAAGAAGTCAGCATAAACAATACCGCTGCCAGCTTTCAATTGGCAGTTATGGAAGTGATTGTTGCAAAAGCAGTGATGGCAGCCGAAAGAATGAGGAAAGACAAAATTGTTTTGGCTGGCGGTGTAGCGGCAAACAGTTTGCTTCGCAGTATGCTTGCAGATGCTTGTAAAAAAAAGGGCATTGAATTATATTATCCATCACCGATTCTATGTACAGACAATGCTGCTATGATTGGTTGTGCCGCATATTATAAGTATCAAGCGGGGATGCAGGATAATCTGTGGTTAGATGCTTATCCAAACCTTCCCCTCGAATAATATTCAAGACTTTCAATTTAAAAGATAGGTAAGTAGGGATTATATGATTATTTTATCTTCAAATAATATTACAAAAACATACGGTGTTGATATGATTATTGAACAGATTTCTTTTCATATCAATCAAGGCGATCGAATTGGTATTGTCGGTGCCAATGGTGCTGGAAAATCAACACTTCTCAATATACTTTCTGGTAGGATTACTTGTGATTCAGGAGATTTTTTTGTCGCGTCGAATACCAATGTTGGATATTTAAGACAAAGCGATAATTTTCAGTCGGATAAAACAATTTATCAAGAGATGATGGGCATTTTTGAAGAATTAATCCAAATGGAACACGACATGGAATTACTCTCACACAAAATTTCAGAGGAGTCCGCCCAGGGGCATGATGTAACAAAACTATTGCATCAATTTGATGATTTGACGGAAACCTATAAAAATAGAAATGGATATACCTATAAAAGTGAAGTCCACGGAATTTTGAATAGTATGGCTTTTACAGAGGAGTCATTTGAAAAGCCAATTCATTTACTCAGTGGAGGGGAGAGGACGAGGCTGGCACTGGCATCGTTGCTCTTAAAAAAACCAGATTTATTATTACTGGATGAGCCTACAAATCATTTGGACATTGGAACGTTAAAATGGTTAGAGCAGTACTTAAAAAGTTACAGTGGAACCATTGTGGTGATATCCCATGACAGATATTTTTTGGATCAGACTGTGAATCGAATTTTTGAGATTGAGAATCATAAATTATTAGCATATGAAGGAAATTATACTGCCTATGCTGAGAAAAAAAGACTGAAAGAAGCAGACGAAATCAAAAAATACGAAACACAACAAAAGGAAATACAACGCCAAGAAGAAATTATTCGTCGGTTTAAGCAACACGGAACTGAAAAACTTGCCAAAAGAGCCCAATCTAGAGAAAAACGACTTGAACAAGTAGAGCGATTGGAAAAACCAAAAGCGTCTCTGGGAAAAATGAAGCTGCAGTTTCGTCAGAGCTTTCAGAGCGGAAATGATGTCCTAATGACACAAAATCTTTCTAAAAGCTTTGGGCAGGGTGATACCAGAAGGCAGCTTTTTCAAAATGTGGATCTTGATATTAAACGGGGAGAACGAATTTGTTTGGTTGGACCAAATGGAATTGGTAAAACCACTTTGCTGAAGATGATAATGGGTCTTCTTGAACCAGACCAGGGTAGAATAAAATTAGGACATAATGTGGAATTTGGGTATTATGACCAGGAGCAAAAATTGCTGGGAACTGGCAACTCTGTCATGGATGAGGTGCATGATGCATTTCGTCTTTATTCGGATACGGAAGTAAGAAGCCTTCTCGGCAGATTCCTGTTTAAAAATGATACCGTTTTCCAGACGGTTTCCTCTTTAAGCGGAGGAGAAAAAGCAAGGCTGGCACTGTTAAAATTAATGCTCTCAGGAGCAAATCTGCTGCTTTTGGACGAGCCAACGAATCATTTGGATATTGCTTCAAAGGAAGTGTTTGAAACTGCATTGGTAGAATATCCTGGAACAATGATCGTAGTATCTCATGATCGATATTTTTTGAACCGAGTACCAACCCGTATTATTGAACTTGGTGAAAATGGAGCTGTCAACTTTCTTGGAGGATACGACTATTACGTGGAAAAGAAACAATCATTGGGCTCTGGTAAAAGCTATCTGGAAGAAATGAGTCAGAAAACGTCTCAAAATGCACAGCAGGGTAAAGAAGAACGAGGTATAAATATTGCTGCTGAGAAGCAAAACTATTCGTCCATGGAGGCTCGTCGATTAGACAAAGAAGAGCAGGCCAAGAAGAGACGAATGGAGAGAGAAAAAACCAGACTAGAAGAACTCATTAAGGAGACAGAGGAAAAAATCCGCTTCTTTGAAGAGGAAATGTGCAAAGAAGAAATCTATAGCAATCCGCTGAAAAGCACCTCTCATCAGAGTGAATTGAACCGTTTGAAGGATTTGCTTTCTGAAACATATGATGCTTGGATTGACCTTCATGAGTAGTCCGAAAAAAAAAATAAAAAGCTATTGCAGTATTCAATATAGTAACTTATAATAGGTGTGAGCATTGGAAGAATTGTAGCTTGAATAGAAATATTGCTTAAAACATGGAGGTAAAACATGACATTTGAAAAAATAAGAGAGATTATTGTAGAACAGCTTGGTGTGGAAGAATCAGCTGTTGCTTTGGAAACAAGCTTGATGAAGGACTTAGAAGCGGATTCATTAGATGCGGTAGAAATTATTATGGCAATCGAAGATGAGTTTGAAATCGAAATTCCAGATGAAGAAGCTGAAAAATTCCAAAATGTTGGAGATATCGTAAAATACGTAGAAGAAAAAACGAACTAATATATTTCCTAAAAAGCCCGCAGAAGCGGGTTTTTACATACCAATTTTACAGAATCCTACTGGGCGTAAGATTTTGGTTTTGCATTGAATACAACAACCTTAATTCTCCATATTTTCTATTGAATAGGGAGAAAAAAGGTGTTATAATAGTATATTAAATTGATTACAGAGAATAAGGAAAAAAACATGAAAGACCACTCAAAAATTTCAAGTGCGGTTATTAAAAGGCTGCCAAGATACAGAAGATACTTAGCCGATCTTCAGAACAAAAACGTAGATAGAATCTCATCAAATGAGCTTAGCAATTTGATTGGTTATACTGCGTCCCAAATTAGACAGGACTTAAATAATTTTGGGGGTTTTGGCCAACAGGGTTACGGATACAATATCCAAAGCTTGTTTAATGAGATTAGTTCTATTCTTGGTCTGGATCAAGAATATAATATGGTAATTGTGGGGACGGGTAATTTGGGGCAAGCAATTGCAAATTATACACATTATTACAAGTCTGGGTTTAAGGTTTGTGCTATGTTTGATGTTAATCCAAAGCTGATTGGACTTCGTATCAACGATATAGAGGTTTTGGATTATGAGAGTTTAGAAAACTTTCTTTCCGAAAACAAAGTAGAGATTGGTATTATCTGTACAAACAAAGATAGTGCCCAAGAGGTAGTAGATAAGCTATGTGATGGTGGCGTAAAAGGGATTTGGAACTTCGCGCCGATGGACTTAGATATTCGTGACGGTGTGGCAGTTGAAAATGTGCACTTGAGCGATAGCTTGCACTCACTGGCATATTACATTACTAGAAACAGGCAGGCCCAGGAATAATCCTTTTCATTTAATGAAGGCAAAGATTTTGGTTAATTCAATAAGAGATAAAAAATAACCGTTTCGTTTGAAACGGTTATTCATTCTCTTTGATGATTCTTGTTTTACGCTTCTACTGGAGCGTCAACAGGACATGCATTAGCGCAAGCGCCACAGTCGATGCATTTGTCAGCGTCGATCACATATAGGCTATCGCCAGCAGAGATAGCTTCAGTTGGACATTCAGGTTCACAAGCGCCACAGCTGATACAAGTATCTTTAATTACATATGCCATAATAAAATCCTCCTTAAAATGTGAAATAAACAAAGTAGCTACATTATAACAGAAGGTCGTAAATTTAACAATATCTTTTAAAAAAATTTAGAGGTGTCAGATGAAGGTCTATGGACTTGTAGGGAAAAGCGGTACTGGCAAAAGTTATCAAGCGATGAACCTTTGCAAAGCGATGAATATTGCCAGCATTATTGATGATGGTTTATTTATTTATGGGAGCTCCATTATGGAAGGAATTTCTGCAAAAAGGCAGAGTTCAAAGATTGCAGCCATTAAAACTGCGCTGTTTACGGATGAAGAGCATCGCCTAGCAGTGGCAGATAAAATAAAAGAAATGAAACCCAATAGCATATTAATCTTAGGAACATCCGAAAAAATGATTTATCGTATTGCAGAACGAATTGACATAGCTTCACCCGAACGGTTGATTCATATTGAGGATATTACCACAGCAGAAGAACGTGAAACAGCAAGAATGCAACGCCACGAGCTTGGCAAACACATTATCCCTGTCCCAACATTTCAATTGAAACGTGAATTTTCAGGATATTTCTTAGATCCTCTGAGAATGATACGTAAGCGAAAAGGTGGCAAAACTTCTGTTTCTGAGAAGACTGTGGTTAGACCCACGTATAGCTATATGGGTGAATACTCTATCTCAGACAAAGTGATTGTGGATGTCGTATATCATCTGGGGGAAACAACAACGGGTATCGATTCGGTTTCCAGAGTCACAATTGACAATAGCGCGGATGGAATCGGGATCCATATTGCAGTGATATGCTGTTTTGGATATCGGATTATGGATATTGCCAGAGAGCTGCAGCACAGAATAGCTGAAAGTGTTGAAACCATGACCGCATTCCATATTAAATTTGTAGATATTGACATCAAGGGTTTAAGATAGCAATTAGTATTGTATGTAGGAAAGTAGGCGAGTGATGAAAGTCTATGAAGAAAATAATTCGGTATATATAGAAGGATTGCATGATTTTGACTTGGACCATACTTTCGATAATGGTCAGTGCTTTCGTTGGGAAAGAAAGCAAGATGGAAGTTATGTGGGTGTGGCGTTAGGTCGCATTCTCCACATAGAAACGAAAGAAGATATTCTGGTTCTTTATCAAATGAGCCTAGCTGAGTTTGAACAGAAATGGAGAAGGTATCTTGATCTTGACAGGGACTATGGAAGACTAAAAAAACTATTGGCAAAAGACGATGACGTAATGGCAGCGGCAATTGCGTATGGTGGAGGAATGAGAATCCTGAAACAGGATTTATGGGAGACGATTGCATCCTTTCTTATTTCACAAAACAACAACATTCCACGAATCAAAAAATGCATTGAGAGCATATGTGCAGCATACGGAAATGTGCTTGGCGAATATCAAGGAAAAACATATCATTCTTTTCCGACTATAGAGGCTATGGCTTCACTGAATGAAAAAGAAATTGATCTTTGCCGACTAGGCTATCGAGGCAAATATATCATTCATACAGCAAAGCAGCTGATAAAGGAACCTTCTTATATAGAAACATTGATGTCAGCGGAAAGACTGAAAGCCTATGAGATGCTCCTTGCATTAAATGGCGTAGGACCCAAAGTTGCAAATTGCATCATGCTGTTTGGTCTAGGGAAATATGATAGCTTTCCTTTGGATGTATGGATCAAAAAAGTGATGCATAAATGGTACCATATAGAAGAAGGAAATTTGAAAGAAATGAGTCGTTTTGCTGCGGAACACTTTGGGGCTTATGGCGGAATCGCACAACAATATTTATTTTACTACATTGGAAATATTGAGAAAAGGCATATCGATGAGATTTCAAAAACGAGTAAGTTTCGTACAGTAATCAAGGGATTAAAGGAGGAACCGTCATGTTAGGACCAGTGGTCAATGGGATTACCATTGTAATATGCGGACTGATTGGTCTCTTGGTCGGGAAGTTTTTTCAAAATGGTCTGCCTGTTCGATTTGAGCAAATTATCAAAAAGGCCATTGGACTATCGATTCTATATATCGGCATCTCTGGTGCAATGGAAAATCAACACGTAATGTTATTGATTATCAGCATGGTTCTCGGTAGTATTTTGGGCGAATGGATCAATATTGACCGAAAAATGAACCAGTTTGGGCTTTGGGCTGAAAAAAGGTTTGGATTTGGTGAGGGCAATTTTGCAAGAGGATTTGTGACGGCCAGCATTCTATTTTGTACTGGCTCGATGGCAATTGTAGGCGGGTTGAATAGTGGACTACAGGGAAACCATGAAATGCTTTTTGCAAAGTCCATTTTGGATGGAGTGATTTCCGTTGTATTTGCATCGACCATGGGCATTGGCGTAGCATTTGCCGCCATACCGGTATTGATTTATGAAGGTGCAATAGCCTTAGGTGCTGGATTTATTAAAGATTGGCTGACGGTTGAAATCATTACTGAGATGTCAGCGGTAGGAAGCCTTCTCATTGCCGCCCTTGGATTTAATTTTTTAGAAGTGAAAGAGATTAAGGTTGCGAATATGATACCAGCCATCTTTTTGCCTTGGATTATACTCGCTCTGGAACCCTGTTTTTCAAGGTTTTATTTTTCTTCCTTTCAACCTATCGCATCATGGATTTCCAGTATCTTTTGACAAAAAAATAGAAAAACCTATTGACATTTTAGGGGCTTCGTATTAAATTAGACTTAGCACTCACCAATTACGAGTGCTAACAAGCTAATGATATCATAAATATAAAAAGAAAAAAACAAACAAGGAGAGGAGATTGAAAAAGATGAATATCAAACCATTAGGTGACAAAGTTGTTATCAAAAGATTAGAGGCAGAAGAAAAAACGAAGAGCGGTATCGTATTGCCAGGACAGGCTAAAGAACAGCCACAGATGGCAGAAATCGTTGCGGTAGGTCCTGGAGCTACTGAGGATGGAAAATTAGTACCAATGGAAGTAAAGGTTGGAGACGTTATTATTTTCTCTAAGTACGCTGGAACAGAAATTAAATACGATGGTCAGGACTACACAATTATGTCTCAAAGAGACATTCTTGCAATCGTAGGCTAGTCTGCCTAAATTGAATTGAAAAAGGAATCATTTACGATAACAAATATAGAAAGGAAGATAGAATCATGGCGAAAGAAATTAATTATAGTGAAGAAGCTAGAAGAAAGCTTCAATCTGGTGTTGATCAATTAGCAAATACAGTTAAAATTACATTGGGTCCTAAAGGAAGAAATGTTCTGATTGAAAAGAAATTTGGATCCCCACTGATTACAAATGATGGAGTTACAATCGCAAAGGAAATTGAGCTGGAAGATGCATTTGAAAACATGGGAGCGCAACTTGTGAAAGAAGTTGCAACGAAAACAAATGATGTTGCTGGAGACGGAACTACTACTGCAACTCTTCTTGCACAGATTATTATCAAAGAAGGCTTCAAAAATGTTGCTGCTGGAGCAAACCCAATGATACTGAAAAAGGGTATCAAAGGTGCTGTGGAAGTAGCAGTAGACGAAATTAAGAGCATCGCACATAAGATAGAAACAAAAGAGAAGATTGCTCAGGTTGCATCTGTTTCTGCTGGAGATGAAGAAATCGGTGGATTGATTGCAGAAGCAATGGAAAAGGTTGGAAAAGACGGAGTCATCACCGTAGAAGAATCAAAATCCATGGGAACGACTTTAGAAGTAGTGGAAGGAATGCAATTTGATAGAGGATACCTTTCCGCGTATATGGTCAATGATGCAGAAAAAATGGAAGCTGTTGTTCAAAACCCATATATTTTAATTACAGATAAAAAAATCTCCAATATTCAAGAATTACTTCCTATTTTAGAGCAAATCGTACAACAAGGTAAAAAACTTCTGATTATTGCAGAGGATGTTGAAGGCGAAGCACTTGCTACTCTTGTTGTAAATAAATTAAGAGGAACCTTTGACTGTGTTGCAGTAAAAGCACCTGGATTTGGCGAAAGAAGAAAAGCTATGCTTGCTGATATAGCTGCTTTGACTGGAGGTACTGTAATTTCAGAAGAATTAGGATATGACTTGAAAGAAGCGACTCTTGATATGCTTGGAACAGCAAATACTGTTAAAGTAAATAAAGAAAACACGGTTATTGTTGATGGTGCAGGAGACGCTGCTGAGATTGAAGCTAGAATCAATCAGATTAAAGCGCAGATTGAAGAAACTACATCTGAATTTGATCGTGAAAAACTGCAAGAAAGACTTGCAAAACTTTCAGGAGGTGTAGCGGTAATTCAGGTGGGTGCTGCAACAGAAACTGAGCTGAAAGAACGAAAACTTAGAATTGAGGATGCTTTAAATGCAACAAGAGCTGCGGTTGAAGAAGGTATTGTAGCTGGTGGCGGTGTTGCGCTTGCCAATGCAATTCCTTCAGTAGAAGCATATGTAAATACTTTGACTGGCGATGAAAAAACTGGTGCAGCTATCATCATGAGAGCGCTTGAAGAACCAGTAAGACAGATTGCTGAAAATGCTGGATTTGAAGGTTCTGTAGTAATCGCAGCTGTAAAAGGAAGTGAAAAAGGCGTTGGATTCAATGCTTCTACAGAAGTATATGAAGATATGATTAAAGCTGGAATTGTTGACCCAGCGAAAGTAACAAGATCAGCTCTTCAGAATGCATCTTCTGCTTCTGCTATGCTTTTAACAACAGAAGCTGGTATTGTTGAAGTGAAATCAGATGAGCCTATGATGCCTCCAATGGGTGGCGGAATGGGTGGAATGGGCGGCATGATGTAATTTTGCATCACCATCCTTTCCTAACATAAAATTGTGAGACCCGCTTTCAACGGAAGAGATTCTTGTAACGGTGCAAGACCTCTTCCGGAGGAAGCGGGTCTTTTGTATTGTGATGGAAAATTTCAGAATATTATGATAGACTGATGCATATGATTGATTTCTGCAAGGAGGACTACCATGAGTTTTCAAGATGTAAATTATGAAAAAATACTGCAACAGTCGCCAAATGGTGTTGTTTTTACTGATAAAGATTACATCATTGGATATTTCAATGATGCGGCAGAACGATTGACAAATCTAAAAAGAGAAAACGTAAGTGGAAAATGCTTTTTTGATATTTTTCCGCAGATGAAACCTTATCGAGAAACACTAGAAGAAGATAGAATCAATAGAATTACCATTGATGATCGAAATATTTGCATCAGAAATTTTGAAAATCTAGAAGACGAAGGTGTTGGAAACTGCAATAGAGTTTTTATCATGCATGATTATAATGGAGACCTTTCGCTTGTTTTAGAGCTAGGAAAGACAGAGCAAGTCATGCAAGAGTTGGAAGAAATCATCGAAGGCTCCTTTGATGGGATCTTGGTAACGGATGGAGATGCCAATGTTTTACTGGTCAATCAATCTTACGTAAGAAACACAGATATCCAAAAAGAGGAATTGATGGGACGCAATATGCGAGAATTAATCAATCCAGTATGGATGAAAAATTCTGTAGCACTGCTTGCCATTGAGCAACGGCAACCTGTTTCTCTTCACCATACGACAAAGCATGGGAAAAATATTATGGTCACAGGAACGCCGATTTTCGATGGGGAAAATAATATAAAAAAAGTTGTAATCAATTGCAGAGATATATCGGAAATATATGAATTAAGAGAAGAACTATCAAAAGCAAAAGAGATGGAACGGATTTATTTTCAACAGACACAAGGAGAAGAAGTCACAAAGGAAATCAATTCTGACATTGTAGTTGTTGATGATAAGATGAAAGAAATCTTTTCTCTAGCAAAAAAAAATTAGTAGTTTTTAATACAACCGTATTGATCACTGGGGAATCTGGTGTTGGAAAAGAAGTCGTGGCAAACTTTATTCATTTAGAAAACTCCTTAAAAAAGAATAAACCCTTTGTAGCAGTCAATTGCGGTGCGATCCCAGAGAATTTGCTGGAAACAGAACTATTCGGGTATTGTGATGGAGCGTTTACAGGAGCTTTGAAAGGTGGGAAAAATGGGTTGTTTGAGGCGGCAAATGGGGGGACTTTATTTCTTGACGAGATTGGAGAAATGAGTTTAAATCTTCAAGTTAAACTTTTAAGAGCATTGGAAACACGAACGATAACCAGAGTAGGTGCAGCCAATGCGATTCCAGTAGATATTAGGGTAATAGCCGCTACGAATAAGAATTTGTCCCAGTGTGTAGCCAATGGCACCTTTCGTGATGATTTATACTATCGACTCAATGTGGTCAGCCTTGAAATTCCTCCACTGAGAGCCAGAACTGCAGATATTGCGCCGTTGGCGCTGAAGTTTATTCATAAATTTAATCGTCTATATGGACAAAATAAGAAGTTTACCTATGAAGTGATGAAAGAAATGGAAAATTACCCGTGGCCAGGCAGCATCCGTCAGCTGAAAAATGTCATTGAAAACATGGTGGTGGTAAGCAACAATGAATTTCTTCAAATAAACGATTTGCCTTGGTGCACTTGTAGCAATGCAACTGAAAAAAGGTGCGAAGGGAGAACTATCGCTTCAGGATTCTATCAATCAATTGGAAGAAAGAATCTTAAAAGTCGCCAAAGAAAAATATGGATCAAGCAGAAAAATTGCAGAAGTCTTAAAAGTCGATCAATCCACAATTGTAAGAAAAATGAAACGATACGGTTTGTGATGCAATAATGCCAAAACATCACGCTGAATGATGCATATTTACATCGAATTTGCAGACAAAAAGAATAAATCGTGGTTATGTTTATAAAATCCCTGAAAATCATGAAAGAGAATAAACTATTTATTCTCAACGGTTTTCAGGGATTTTTCATTTGTTTTAAAAAAGAAAAAATGAGTTGGCACAAAGGTTGCTCAAAGTGTTTTATGAAACAAAGCGGAACATGAATGAGAATGTAACATAGGAGGTAACCACTTTGGAACAGAAAAAGACATCAAAGCAATTGTTAGGAGAATTACTGGATCAGCATTATGAAGATGCTATGAAAGCAAGGAAAGACGGAAAGCTAATTGCATGGTCAACTTCCATCGCCCCACAAGAATTGCTGGAAACCATGGGGATTTATACGGTATATCCCGAAAACCATGCTGCAGCAATCGGAGCAAGAAAACATGCTCAAGAATTCATTAATCACTCTGAAGGGAAAGGATATTCCGTTGATATTTGCTCCTATGCAAGAGTGAACTTGGCATATATGGATATTCAGCAGTGTGAAGCTGCAAATATGCCCCTGCCAGATTTGATTTTTTGTGGAAATAACATTTGCAATACAGTCATCAAGTGGTATGAAAATATCGCGAAGGAATTGAATGTACCGATGATCCTAATTGATTTGCCTTTCAATCATCAATATGAGGTTTCTGATCAAAATATTGCATATATAAAAGGACAACTTCTAGAAGCGATTCAAAAGCTGGAAGAAATATCAGGCAAGAAGTTTGATTGGGATCAGTTAAACGAGGTCATGCGTATTTCTTCTGAAACGTCAATTTGGTGGAAGAAGGCATCTTTATTAGCTAAATCCAAGCCATCACCACTCAAATGGCTTTGATCTGTTCAACTATATGGCAATGATTGTATGTATGAGAGGAACCAAGGAAGGACTTAATTTATTTAAGCTCTGGCATGACGAACTGAAAGAAAAAAGTGAAGCTGGAATTGGTCCATGGAAAGATGGCGAAGAAAAATATCGAGTGATGTGGGACGGCATTGCTTGCTGGCCGTATTTGGCAGATACATATAAAGTACTCAAAAAGAATGGAATTAACATGGTGATATCCACTTATCCTGATTCGTGGTACATCGTGTATGAAGAAAATGATTTGGACGGAATGGCAAGAGCGTATAGTTCGAATTATGTAAATCGAAACTTAGACTTTGGCGTAAATAATATCGTCAATATTGTCAAAGATTTTCAATTAGATGGGATTGTATATCATTCCAATCGAAGTTGTAAACTAATGGATTTCCGCCAATTTGAAGTACAAAGAAGGGTGGAAGCGGAAACCGGTGTCCCTTCCGTTATCTTTGATGGAGATCAGACGGATCCACGAGCGTTTTCTTTAGCTCAGTATGAAACGAGAATACAAGCATTGCTTGAGATGATGGAAACTAGAAAGAAGGGAGGACAATAAGTTGAGCCAATTAGAAGAGATGATTGAAGAACTTGTGCGGGCCGGAGCAAACCCAATCAGTACGATAAAGCATTCTATAGCGGAAACGGGGAGAGAAGGGATTGGTTGCTTTCCCATATACACGCCGGACGAACTAGTATATGCAGCAGGATTTTTACCAATTGGCATGTGGGGAGGACAAACAAAAGGCACTTTATCAGATAAATATCTACAAGGCTTTTGCTGCTCTATTATGAAAGCCAACATGGAACAAGGCCTTCTGGGGAAATATGACTTTTTAAAGGGGATTATGATTACTTCTTATTGTGACACCTTGAAGTGCGTCATAGAAAATTGGAAGGCAGCAATGCCTCATCTGGTAACGATACCAGTCGTATACCCCCAAAACAGGAAAAACGATTCGGGCAAGACGTACTTTCGAGCAGAGCTGATGCGTATCAAGGACAAATTAGAGGAGCTTTCGGGAAAGAGGATATCAGAGGAATCTATCGACCAAGCCATTCAAGTCTATAATGAATTTCGCAAAGCAGTTCGCAGTTTTGTTGATGTGGCAAGAAAGCATCCTAGTATGATCACTCCGAAAACAAGGCATCTCATCATAAAAGCATCCTACTTTATGGATAAGAAAAATTATACGGAAAAAATAACACGGCTTATCGCGGAAATGGAAAAACAAGAGATAGAAGAAACCAAGGGAAGAAAAATCGTTTTGACTGGGCTGATGGCTGAGCCAAATGGTCTGCTAGAGCTTTTAGAAGAAAATGATTTTCTGGTTGCAGCGGATGATTTGGCACAAGAGTCCAGACAATTTAGAAACGATACACCAGACGGAATCGATGTCTATGAAAGAATGGCGGAAAGACTAGGGAATCAAGACGGATGTGCATTTTTATATGACGAGGAAAAAACGAGAGTAAGCTTACTACGAAAGATGGTAGCAGAGCATGAAGCTGTAGGTGTGATTGTGTGTCAACTAAAGTTTTGTGACCCAGAAGAGTTTGACTATCCATTGATAAAAAAAGAACTGGAGGAGGCAAAAATCCCACTGCTTTATCTAGAACTGGAACAGCAGATGGATTCCGTAGAACAGCTTCGAACGAGAATCCAAAGCTTTGCGGAAATGCTTGGTTGACGAAAGGAGATTGTATGTATTTAGGAGTAGACATTGGATCATCTTCTTCGAAGGCAGTGATTGTGGATCGGAAAGCAACCATCTTAGGGGAGGGCATCGTGAATATCGGAACGGGAAGCAAGGGGCCAGCACAAGCAGTGGAAATGGCACTGGCAGCTGCAGGCATCCAAAGGTCTGACATTGAAAAATGCGTTGTAACAGGCTATGGCAGAATGATGTATGAGGGTGCGGATAAGCAAATCACCGAAATCAGTTGTCATGCAAAGGGTGTAAAGCATCTCAGACCAGAAGTGGGTACGATTATCGATATTGGAGGACAGGATGCCAAAGTGATTCGGGTTTCATCCAGTGGTGTGGTTGAGAATTTTGTGATGAATGAGAAATGTGCAGCAGGAACGGGAAGATTTCTAGAAGTGATGGCACGGGTTTTAGATTGTAGTATTGATTCTCTTTCTAAACTTGCAGAGTTAGGGAGCCAAGGCGTTGTAATTAGTAATACATGCACCGTTTTTGCCGAGTCAGAAGTAATCTCACAGCTGGCTTCAGGGAAAAGAGTTGAAGATGTAGCGTTGGGAGCACATAAGTCCATCGCTCAGAGAATTGCAGGACTTTGCAATCGGATCGGCATTGCAGAGGAAGTGGTTATGACAGGAGGCGTCGCATTAAATCACAATGTAGTAGCTGCAATCGAACAAGAGATCAAAGCGCCAATCGTAAGGCTAGAAGATCCTCAAGCAATGGGCGCATTGGGAGCGGCAATCTTTGCGCTGGAAATGAGCTAAGCGAGTAAGGAGAAAACGGAGGGAACGATGGAAATTAATAAAGTTGCAGTGATTGGTGGAGGCACCATGGGAATTCAAATCGCTATGCAGGTGGCAATTTGTGGATATCCAGTATCTTGTTTTGATATTTCCGAAGCAGTATTAAAACAGGCAGAAGCGTTTTCAACTGGCTGGCTCGAGAAGAGTATTGCTAAGGGAAAATTAAGCGCAGAAGAAGTAAATGCAATCAAACAAAGGCTTATTTTTCAATCAGATTTAAAAATGGCAGTGGCAGATGTGGACCTTGTGATTGAAGCAGTGGTGGATGTTTTGAAGGTAAAACGTCAAATCTTGAAACAGGTAGATGAACTAAGCCCGGAACATGCTATTTTTGCAAGCAATAGTTCCTATATTGTAAGCTCAAGATTTTGTGATGCCTCAAACCACCCAGAAAAAGTATTGAATTTACACTTCTTTAATCCAGCCCTTGTCATGAAGCTGGTGGAAGTAGTCAATGGACCACATTGTAGTGAGGACACCATAGAAACCATGGTAAGGTTTGTGGAATCGATACAGAAGGTCCCGGCAGTTGTAAAAAAAGAAATCTATGGGTTCTTGGTCAATCGAATCTTCAGTGCCATTACAAAAGAAGCTTGTTATATGTACGACCAAGGAGTTGCGTCCATTGAAGACATTGATAAGGCAGTAAAGTATGGATTATCCCATCCAATGGGTCCATTTGAGCTGCTGGACATGACAGGAATCGATTTAGAATATGATGTGCTGATGGAAAAATATCGAATGACGGGTAATCTTGATGATAAACCGAGTCCAGCTTTAGTAGAACGGTATGCAAAAGGCGATTTTGGACGAAAGACAAAAAAAGGATTTTACGCTTACGAATAAGATTAAAACCATTTGGGGAGGACAGTACCAGTGAGCACAATAAAGTATAGGATTGAAAATGGAATCGGCGTATTAAAGATAGATCGACCAGAAGCATTAAACGCACTGAACAGAACTGTCATTGATGAAATGGATGAGATTCTTTCAGGAATACAACAAGACCCCACGGTGAGAGTACTCATTCTCGCCAGTGATAAGAATTTTGCAGCAGGTGCAGATATCAAAGAAATGGTAGGGCTAAACGCTGAAGAGGCAAAAATCTTTTCCTTTTCTGCCACCTATTCAAAACTTGCAAATTTAGAAATTCCTACCATTGCATCCATCCAGGGTTTTGCTCTTGGGGGAGGACTTGAACTTGCACTTGCCTGCGATTTTCGTATTGCGTCCAATTCTGCCAAATTGGGTTTCCCAGAGATAAATCTTGGAATTATGCCGGGAGCAGGAGGGACTGTAAGAGCACCCCGATTGATTGGACCTGCAAAAGCAAAAGAATTAATTTTATTTGGAACTATTATCAGTAGTAAGGAAGCAGAAAACATTGGACTAATCAATTTAGCAGTTGAGGATGAAAACTTAATGGAAACTACCATGAAATGGGCAGATAAGTTAAATAAGAAAGCGCCTCTTGCAGTGAGAATCGCAAAGCAAACAATTCATGCGGGGTTGGATGCAACCAATCTTGAGCAGGCAATTATGATAGAGGGACAGCAGTGGGCAGACATGTTTTTACTAGATGACCAGAAGGAAGGAATGGAAGCCTTTATCCAGAAAAGGAAGCCGATTTATCAGGGGAAATAAAGGAGGAAACAATGCGAAACGTAGTGATAGCAGCAGGGTGTAGAACGCCAATTGGAACCATCGGTGGTCAGTTTAAATCCATCACATCTTTAGATTTATCTATTCCAGTTATGCAGGAGTTAGTCAAACGTTCTGGCGTAGACCCAGCAAAAATTGATGATGTAATCTGGGGCTGTAACTACCAGAGAACCTATAAAGAAAACAATCTGGCTAGGGTTGCTGCGGTAAAATCAGGATTGCCAGATACAGTGCCAGGGATCACGATTCATCGAAACTGCACCTCGTCTATGTCATCTATCCAGATGGGATACTACCAGATCAAAGCTGGCGATGGGGATTGTATTATGGCAGGCGGTGCAGACAGCATGAGCACTGCACCTCATATGGTCTTTGATGGACGATACGGTAAAAAATTTGGGCATAGCGAGCTAAGAGATTCTATGTGGGATTCCCTTACCAATCTTGGTATTGGACCAACCATGGGAATGACTGCTGAAAATGTGGCCGAGAGATACCATGTCACAAGAGAAGATCAGGATGCCTATGCGTTGCTGAGTCAAAAAAGAGCAGTTGCAGCACTGGATAGTGGAAAGTTTAAGGATGAAATTGTTCCAGTCAAAATCTCTGGAAGAAATGGCGATCAAATTTTTGAAATAGATGAATATCCCAAAAGAGATGCTTCGCTTGAAGGGCTAAAAAAACTAAAAGCAACTTTTATGGAAGGAGGCACAGTGACTCCTGGTAATGCTTCGGGGATGAATGATGCCGCATCGGGGGTGCTACTCGTAGCTGAAGAAAAAGCAGAGGAATGGGGTATGCCGATGCTGGCAAGGGTCCTTTCAGTGGCAACTACGGGAGTAGATCCTGACATCATGGGAATAGGACCGATTAGTTCTTCTCAAAAGGCATTAGAAAAAGCAGGCTTGTCTATTTCGGATATTGGTTTGTTTGAAATCAACGAAGCATTTGCAGCACAGTGTGTGGCAGTGGAAAAAGAACTTGGCATCAATAGAGAAATTTTAAACGTCAACGGCGGTGGGATTTCTCTAGGACATCCAGTTGGTGCAACTGGGAGCCGAATTGTTATCACACTTATGTATGAAATGAGGAAACGGGGCATTCGATATGGTCTTGCCACTTTATGTGCGGGAGGAGGTATGGGAACCACAGTGATCATTGAGGCGATATAGTAGGTCAAAATCTGATTGCAGAAATGGATCAGGATGAAGGAGAAGAAAATGGTAAATGTAATGCAGCAATGTAAAATGAACGAGCTCGCCGCAGAGTACAAGAAAAAGCTAGTAACTGCGGACGAAGCGGTTCGAATCGTCAAGTCAAAAGATCGAGTTCACTATGGATTGTTTTGTGGAATTGTAAGAGAACTTGACCGAGCCCTAGCGAAAAGGACTGAGGAATTGGAAGATGTGCTTGTTTGCGATACCATCTGGGCATATGAAGAGCCACCAGAAATATTAAAGGCTGATCCAGAATCAAAGCATTTTAAGTATCTCAGTACCCATATGAGTGGGCTTGACAGAAAGATGAACAAGGAAGGACGTTGTTGGTTTGTTCCAGTACAATTTCGTGAAAATCCCAAGTTGTGGGCAGAAAATGTAGGGGACATAGACGTTGCAATGCTTCAGGTTGCTCCGATGGATCAGTACGGCAATTTTAATTTGGGACCACAAAATGCTGAATACTGGGGAATCTTCGCTGCCGCCAAAAAAATCATCGTTGAAGTCAATGAAAAACAGCCTATTGTTCATGGCTTACAAAACAGCATTCATATTTCACAAATTGATATGATTGTAGAAGGACCAGGAGAAAAATTACCCACACTCATTGCAAAACCGGCAAGCGATATCGAAAAGAAAATTGCAGGACATATCGTAGAACGAATTCGCAGTGGAAGCACACTTCAGCTAGGAATTGGTGGAATGCCAAATTATGTGGGATCAATGATATCTCAATCTGACATCAATGATTTGAGTGTGCACACAGAAATGTTTGTAGATGCGTATGTAAATCTTTATGCTGAAGGAAAAATAACGGGAAACAAAAACCTTGATAAAGGGAAAATGGTATTTACCTTTGCAATGGGATCTCAAGCTGTTTATGATTTTCTGGATGATAATCCCCTCGGATATATGGCACCTGTTGATTATGTAAATGCTCTTGAAGTCATTGGCGCAATCGACAACTTTGTTTCAATCAATAGCTGTCTTCAAGTAGATTTGTTTGGTCAAGTCAATTCAGAATCAGCGAACTTACAACATATTGGCGGAACAGGTGGACAACTTGATTTTGTCATGGGTGCTTTTAAATCCCAAGGAGGACAAAGCTTCCTTTGTACTCCATCGGTACGTGTTGCAAAAGATGGAACAAAAGAATCTCTGATTTTGCCAAGATTGCCGGAGGGTTCTATTGTATCTGTACCAAGAAGTGCAACTCACTACATTGTAACGGAATATGGTGCAGTGAATCTAAAGGGAAAATCAACATGGGAGCGGACAGAACGCCTGATTTCCATCGCCCATCCGGAATTCCAAGATGATTTAGTACAAGAAGCAGAAAAAATGGGAATTTGGAAAAATAGTAGCAAGGTTTTGTATTAAACAATGAGTCAAAAAGTTATATAATAAGAGGAAAGTAAATGGAGGGAATAATAATGATAGGAAAAAAAATAATAGCAGTTTTATTGATTACCTTATTGTCACTAACCGTATTTCTGACCGGTTGCGGCGGAAGCGGCAACGATTCTTCTGATAATGCAGCAGCTGGAGATGATACCGTTTACACTTTGAAATGGGCTCATGTTTCTCCAGCTGAAAATGATAAACAAGCAGATGCAATTAATGAAATCATCACAAAAATCCAAGATGAATCCAATGGAAGAATTGTCATCGAACACTATCCTTCTGGAGTATTAGGAAACGAAGAAGAAATCTTTGAAGGAATTCAAATGGGAACAATCGAAATGGGATCATTGTCTTGTGGGTCGTTAGGTGGATTTTACCCAGGTGTTTTAGCCACTACAATTCCTTTCTTATTCCAGAGCAGAGAAGAAGCATGGGATTTCTTTGATAGCGAAACAGGTGACTGGCTTGCGGATCAAGTATTTGAAAAGACAGGCGTGCAATGTATTGGTTGGGCAGAAAACGGACTTCGTTGTTTTACCTCTACAAATAAGCAAATCAAAAGCCCAGCAGATATCAAAGGCATGAAAATAAGAACACAACAAAATCCAGTTACTATGGCAATGGTTGAAGCATTAGGTGGCTCTCCTCAGCCAATCGCATTTGCAGAATTATATACTGCACTTTCTCAAGGTGCTGTTGATGGACAGGAAAACCCACCTTCACTAATCTATACACAGGGTCTATATGAAGTACAACCTTATCTGACATTGGACTACCATGTATACGATTTCCTTGGTGTATTTATTAACCCAGATACGCTTGCGGGAATGCCGGAGGATCTTCAAGAAATCCTTTTAAGCAATATGGATGAATTTGTTAAGATTGAACGTGAAAAATCAAGAGATTACGATGCAAGAGATATTGAAGAAATGAAAGCGGCTGGCGTTTCGGTTTATGAGCTTACTGAGAATGAGTATCAGCAGATGGTAGATGCTACTGCATCTGTAGTGGATGTTGTTCGTGAACAGACTGGAGACGAAGTCGTAGATAAAGTAATGGCACAAATAGAAGAATTGAGAAAATAATGATCATATTTCTTGAAATGTAGACAGATTTGGTTAGGAAGACATGCCTGAATCCTAGGCATGCTCTTCCCATCATGGAATGGAGGTTCGTTATGCCCTCGTTTTTAGAAAAGATAGATCATGGGATGGATGCGATTGAAAAAAATGTGGTGGGCTATGCAACATTGCTAATGGTGGCAATCATATTTATCAACGTGGTGCTTCGGAATTTTTTTCACAGCGGTTTGGTCTGGGGAAATGAACTAAGCAGTTATTTGAACATTCTTGCGGTATATTTTGCTGTGAGTGCAGGGTTTAAGTATGGTAGCCATGTAGGAGTATCGGTTGTGGTTGACTATGTCGTTCCTAAAAAGTTAAGAAAAGGTGTATCTGTTTTAACACAGCTAATTATTCTTTTCTTTACCGTATTAGTTGCTTTTCTTGCCGTTCGGATGACATCTACTCAGATGAGTTCAGGACAGGTAAGTCCGGTACTTGAAATTTCTTTGTGGATTATTTACGGAATTGTTGTATTGGGAATGATTTTTTCTTGTATTCGCGTCAGTATGGAAATTATTAAAATCATATATAAGAAGAAGGAAACGGGAGGTGGTGAGGTATGTTAAGCGTTCTTGTGGTATCTTTGATTGTTTTGATTTTGCTCAATGTACCGATTGGTGTCTGTTTGGGCTTGGCTGCGGCATTTGCCTTTATGTATCAGGGACACACTGATTTGATGGTTGTGGTACAGAGAATGGTAAGGTCCATCGACTCCACTACACTTCTGGCTATTCCCCTCTTTATCTTTGCTGGAAAAGTCATGGAAAAGGGAGGTATGTCCCGACGATTAGTGGATTTATCCTACTCAGTAGTCGGATGGGTTCCTGGATCCCTAGCGATTGTTACAGTGCTATCTTGCATGTTCTTTGCAGCCCTTTCGGGATCTGCCCCGGCTACTGTAATTGCCATCGGAGCCGTTATGGCACCTATGATGATTGAAGATGGTTATCCAGCCGATTTTTCAGTATCCATTGCAGCGGCAGCAGGTTGTATCGGTGTCATTATTCCACCGAGCATTCCGTTTGTAAACTATGCAGTCATTACGGGCGTTTCAATCTCTGATATGTTTATTGCTGGAATCGTGCCAGGACTTTTAATGGGTCTTGTACTGGTATTGTATTGCTTCTTTATGGCAAAGAAAAATCATTGGGGTGGAGAATTAAGACCGTTCAAGATGAATGAATTCTTAAATGCCCTGAAACGTTCAATTCTAGCACTCTTTATGCCATTGATTATTTTAGGTGGCATTTACGCAGGACTGTTTACGCCAACGGAAGCGGCAGGTGTTGCATGTGTATATGGGATTCTTGTAGCAGCATTAATCTATAAAGATATCCCGCTTCGAGAACTACCAAAAGCAGCATTTGAAGGTGGATTGACCAATGCAATGATTATGTTGATCATTGGTACGGCAGCTATCTTTAGTTGGATTCTATCGACTCAGCAAGTGCCGGCGAAGTTGACCTCCTTGATTATGGGTATTACAAGCAATCCGATTCTGATTTTACTTTTAATCAATGGGATTTTATTGATTAACGGATGTTTCATGGAACTAACAGCATCCACTTTTATTTATATTCCGATTCTTTTCCCTCTGGTTCAAGCAGCTGGAATCGATCCGGTTCAGTTCGGGATTGTGGCAATATTGAATATGACACTTGGACTTCTCACACCACCTCTTGGGGTCAATTTATTCATTGCAAAGGGTATCGATCCTCGAACGGACTTCAATGGAATTTGTAAATCCGTCACGCCGATGTTTATATTACTAGTTGTGGTGTTACTCTTGGTTACATTCATTCCGTCGCTATCGACAGGATTGGTAACATTGTTAGCAGGATAAAATTGCATTTTTTCTCTTCCAAGAATACAATGAAAAGGGTGGCTTCCGTGGAAGCCCTCTTTTGATTATCAGGAGAAAGGGGAGGTTATTATGGAACATTTATGGAATGGTGGTACCATCGGAACGATGACGTTGAAAAATAGAATCATCATGACAGCGATCCATACAGGGTTTTCAATCGAAAAAGAAACTGAATTTTTGAGGCGGCGAATCCTAGGCGGAGCATCTGCTGTTACTGCGGTTATGGGTGTTTCTGATCAGGGAGCCTATCACAATATGGAAGTGATTGGTGATTCGATGTTGGATAAACTCGAACACATGGCTGAGGCAATCCATCAAGCGGAGGGAAGGCTGATTGTTCAGCTGTTTCATGCAGGAAGAAATGCGGAACAAGGTTTGCTGGCAAATAAAAACGCAATACCTGTCGCACCGTCGCCGATACCGTCTCCCATCTACAAATCAAACCCAAATGAACTCACAAAAATTGAAATCCAAGCAATCATTGACTCGTTTGGGCTAGCCGCAAAACGTTGCAAAATGGCAGGCGTGGATGCAGTTGAAATCAGTTGTAGCGCAGGGTATCTACTATCCCAATTTTTTTCTCCAAGAACGAATCATCGGGAAGATGAATACGGTGGAAATCTTGAAAGCAGAATGTTATTTCCACTGAAAGTGGTAAAAAGCGTTCGGGAGCAGGTAGGAAAAGCTTTCCCAGTGATTTTACGCGTATCTGCTAGTGACATGCTGGGAGGCTATGGCATTGAAGATACCATTACTTTAGTCAAAACCGCGGAGCCACTTTTAAATGGGGTAAATGTGACTGGCGGTTGGCACGAATCCCCAATTCCTCAAATCTCAATGTATTTACCAGAGGGCGGTTTCGCATTTCTAGCAAAGGCCATCAGACAGCAGATTAATATTCCTGTAATAGGATGCAACCGAATCAACAATCGAGAAACTGCAGAAGAAGTTTTGGACGGAGGTTATGCAGATTTTGTTGGATGTGCCAGAGCCTTTTTAGTGGATCCGGATTTTGCGAAGAAAATGAAGTTAGAAATTCCGTACCGAAGGTGTATTGGATGCAACAAAGGCTGTATTGAACAAGTTCTGAAAATGAAAGAAGCTTCTTGTGCGTTTAATCCAACTGTCGGAGTGGAGCTTGATCACTTGCAGAAAGAAAACAAAAGTTTGATTGGACGAAAAACCTTAGTGATTGGTGCAGGTCCAGCAGGAATACAAGCTGCAATCCAATGTGCGTTAAAAGGAGATCGGGTCACATTATGCACTAAGGATCCTGAGATTGGCGGTTTGATGCATGGGGCATCAAAAATTCCTCGTAAAGGGGCGATTCAATACAACATAGAAGCCATGTTGTTTGAATTACAAACTTGTAATGTGGAGATAAAAACAGCCACTTTGGTGGACTCTGCCTATGTCGAACAGATGAAACCAGACTACATTGTAGTTGCAACTGGGGGAGAACCGTTTGTACCTCCAATAAAGGGAGTGAATCAAAAGCATGTCTACACCGCCGATGCGATACTAAATCAAAATGAGAAGACTTTGGATTTGTTGGAACAAAAAAACATTCTTATCATAGGGGGCGGAGCAGTTGGACTGGAAATAGCCCAATATTTAATTAACAAAATGAAATTGTCAGAAACAGGTCGCCGTTTTTTCATGATGCAAGGAGAAGAAGAAATCAGAAAACAAATCATCCCATCCTCCCCATTTACGGTAGTAGAACTCTCGGGAAGATTGGGAACGGGTCTATCTGGTCTTCGCAGGGATATGATAAAGGAATTAGAACAAAGCGGTGTCAAATTTTTCAAATCAACTAAAGTAGTAGAAATCCTAGAAAACAGAGTTCTGTTGCAGGGAAAAAAAGAAGAATTTGAGCACCCAGCAGATGTGATTGTTTTGGCAGCAGGATATCAAACTTCTGGGAAAGCGCTTGTGAATTGGCTTACAGAGGTGAGGGCATATCAATTTGACGTAATCGGAGATGCTGCTGAGATTGGCACCATAGGAAGTGCGCTGAAGAGCGGATCTGAAATTGGAATGAAATAATAATCAGTAGAGAGATGGACTTTCTGTTCTATCTTTCTACTTTTTTTTTGATTTTGAAAACTTGTCTGTTCCTTTGTTTTGTTTTGTGGTTAAATAGTGGTATCAAGATAAAAGGACGTGATTCAATGAGTAACGAAAACAGAAGTTTTCAAAGAGTATTAGGAAGAACGGATGTGCTTACCCTGGCATTTGGTACGATGATTGGTTGGGCTTGGGTGATTCTGTCTGGTATTTGGATTCAAGAGGCTGGTCTCATTGGCTCTCTCGTTGCCTTTATTATTGGTGCCATGATTTGTATCTTTGTTGGACTGACCTATGCAGAACTAACTGTAGCCCTTCCGCTAGCAGGGGGAGAGATGGTTTATGCGTACAGAGCCATGGGAAAAGGTATGGCATGGCTCATCGGATGGGCGATTTCCTTTGCATACATTGGTGTTGCAGCGTGGGAAGGAATCGCATTTGCAACGGCGATAGATTATATTTTGCCAATTCCAAAGCTGTGGTATCTCTGGGACGTGGCAGGGTATGCAGTATATGGTTCTTGGTCAATTGTTGGAATTATTGGTGCTTTGATTTTATTAACATTGAATTTTTTTGGAGCCAAACCTGCGGCTATTTTTCAGGTGATGGCCACATCTTTTTTGCTCTTAGTGGGATTGGTATTTCTTTTTGGAGGAATCGCATTTGGCAGTACACATTATGTGTTTGCTACATCAACCAACGCAAAGGGTTGGATTGCAGTTCTGCTTATGGTACCTTCCATGTTTGTCGGATTTGACGTTATCCCACAATCAGCGGAAGAGATGAATTTGCCATTGCGTCAAATTGCCAATGTGGTCATTATTTCTATCGTACTTGCTGCGATTTGGTATGTGCTGATTATCATCGGAATCAGCATTTCAGCACCTCCGGAAGTGCGAGTTGCGGGAATTGTACCTGCGGCAGATGCGATGGCATACTGTTTTGGTAACAAAATGTTCGGGAATATTATGATTCTTGGTGGAATTTGCGGGATTATGACCAGTTGGAATGGATTTATCGTAGGATCGACACGAATCCTATTTGCCATGGGAAGAGCTAAAATGTTACCTCCTTTCTTTGGTCATCTTCATAAAAAATATCGAACACCGTCAGGAGCAATCATCTTTGTAGGGGCTATTTGTATACTAGCGCCCTTGCTTGGTAAAAATGCCTTGATCTGGTTTGTGAATGCCAGTGCATTTGGCTCGGTGATATCATATCTTTTGGTTGCTGTTTCCTTTCTCGTATTGCGAAAGAAAGAACCAGAGCTGGAGCGTCCATTTAAAGTGAAGTATGGAAGGAGTGTAGCCACCCTTGTTGTGATATTCTCCTTTAGCTTTCTTCTATTTTATATGCCAGTTATGGGAATCTCACTCTCTTGGTCAAACGAATGGAACTTGATTTTGGTCTGGGCAGTGATTGGAGCAGTCTTTGCGTTCTGGTCTAGAGGGTCATATTCAGGAGTCTCCAGGGCTGAAAGAGAGCTTCTAGTTTTTGGTGAAGACTATTGCAGAAAGGAATTTATCAATGATTAGAAATGCAACAATAACTGCTGTCATTATTATGCTTGTTCTTTTTTTGAGTATTTATAACTTGCTTCATGGCGAACAAACCTTTCACTGGAGTCAAAAAACAGACATTTATGAACTCAACCAGGCGGAGACCCAGTGGATTGAAAAAAAGAGTAAACTGGTAATCGGTGTGACCGATGATCAACTCCCTTTTGTTTATGTTGACGAAAAAGGTAGAACCAGAGGACTTTTGAAAGATTATATGGATCGGATTGCACAAGGGTATCATGTCCCGATTCAGTATGTGTTCATAAAAAAAGACGAACTAGCTCCCATGCTTAATAGTGGAGCAATCGATGCAGCTTTTTCTTTTCAAGAGAGCGCTTTGGAAAATTCTCTTTCATTTACAATGCCAATCATAAAAAACAGAGGGATCTTATTGATCCGGAAAGGTATTTTAGAAGAACCAAATGGAGCAAATCTTCAAATCGGGTTAGAGATAGATAGCCCTGCGAGAGATATCCTTGCAAAATCATTTTCCGAAGCTCAATTTATATTTAGTGAGGACATGAATGGGCTGATGGAAAACGACTTGAACGGAGGCGACAACGCAATTGCAGGAAATGAGCCCGCCCTGATGTATCTTCTGGGAGAAGAAGAAATTGAAAAAAATTGGGTCAGATCAACAGGAATTTTGTACGAAAAAAATGTATGTCTTGCAGTTTCCGAGCAAAATGATGTCCTGTTTCAGATTTTGAACAATGCGGTTTATCATACAGACAATGAAGAAATCATCTCCCAGCTTCAAGGAAAATGGACAGGAATATCCTATCCTCTTTATATAGAAAACAAATGGGAAAATTTTGGAGTTCTAATCTTGATTATTTTTGCGGCTGTTCTCTGTGTATTTTTCTTGTTCTATCAGTTTAATAAGAATTTATATGAAGAATTGCAACAAAGAATGGAACTGCTGATCGAAAGTCAAAATGAAATGCAGACAACATTTGACGGTGTGACATATTATATGGCAGAATTAAATCGGACTGGGGTTGTGATTAGTATCAATCGAGCCTTTGCCCAGTATCTCGATATGAGAAGAAATAAAGCGGTAGGTAAACCGTTTGTGTCTCTTCTTGAAATCGAAGAAAAAGAGAAGGAAAAATTAAGTCGCCTAATCTTTGAGTCATTTATTGAAGAAAGAGAAAAGGATGACGAGATTTTGGCAGGCCGAAAGATATTAGAAGTCCATACATTCTTGATAAAGAATAATAGGGAGCAAATACAGAAACTACTGGTGATGATGGTTGATGTGACAGAGACGAGAAATAATGAAAGGCAGTTACTTCAAAATCATAAAATGATTGCAGTAGGACAACTTGCTGCAGGGGTAGCCCATGAAATTAGGAATCCGTTAGGACTGATTAGAAATTATTGTTATGTGCTAAAAGAAATTGACTATCGTGATTACATCACAAGAGATGAAGCCATCGATGTCATCGAAAAGTCTGTAGACAAATCGAGCCGCATCATTGACAATCTACTTAATTTTTCTAGGCTTTCTACCAATGTAAAAGAACAGGTTGATCTGCAAAAACATATCCAGTCCATTCTGGATTTACAGCGAAATTTAATCGCAGGGCACCATACTAGGATACAATATTCTTATGTAGGAGAAAAGCAGGTATATCTCAATGTGGAAGCCATGGAGATTATATTAATCAATTTAATTTCCAATGCAGTAGATGCTACTGGCGATAATGGAGAGATTAAAGTAAGTTGTACAATCGAAAACAGTACGGTTCAGCTGCGAGTGAGCGACAATGGAAGTGGGATTCCAGCAGAACTAATCGATGAGATCTTTAATCCGTTTTTCACCACCAAAAAGAAACGAGAAGGAAATGGCCTAGGTTTATATATCGTCTATAACGAAATACAAAAGATGGGTGGAACCATCAAGGTGGAAAGCGAAATGGAGTGGGGAACTACATTTGATATTAAAATTCCCGTTGAGAATGGAGGAATGGCAGGGTGAGTAAAAGAGGATTAAAAATATTAGTCGTTGACGATGAACAAGATTATTGTAAAGTTATGAAAGTAATATTGACCGCAAAAGGGCATCAAGTAGACTTTGCCTTGTCAGGGATTGGTGCATTGAATCAAATGGCGCAAACTGTGTATGATCTTGTGATTTCTGATTTGATGATGCCTGAAATGGATGGAAAGCAACTTTTGCATGAGATTAAGAACCATCATGCAGGGACCGAAGTGATTATGATGACTGCCTATGGAAGTATTGAAAATGCAGTAGCAGCAATGCGAGACGGTGCATATTCCTATGTGACGAAAGGTGGTAATCCAGAAGAGCTGATTCGCGAAATTGTTAAACTCCAAGACATATTTGAATTAAAGTTAGAAAATGAGTTGTTAAAAGAAAAAGTATCCGAGACAGATGCAATGCTAGAAAGCAACAATGCGGCATTTCAAGCCACATTAGCAATTGCAAAAAAAGCAGCAGCCAGCGATGCAAACATTCTGATCCTTGGAGAGTCAGGTGTAGGAAAAGAAGTAATTGCACGATTTATTCATCAATCCAGCCCAAGAAATCGGCATCAATTCATGGATATCAATTGCCATGCAATCGCAGAAACGGTATTAGAATCTGAGCTGTTCGGTCACGAAAAAGGTTCCTTTACTGGTGCGCTCACCCGAAGAGTTGGAAGAATCGAGGCGGCAGATCAGGGCACCCTATTTCTAGATGAAATAGGAGATATGCCACTTCCAATGCAAGCGAAACTATTAAAAACAATTGAGAATAAGAAGATTTACCGTATGGGAGGAAATGATGAAATCGAAGTTGACTTTCGGCTTTTGACTGCCACCAATAAAAATTTAGAGCATGAAATAGAGCAAGGTGGATTTAGAGAGGACTTTTATTACCGAATCAGCACCATTACAATACAAATTCCGCCACTGCGGGAACGAAAAGAAGATCTTCCCCTTCTAGTGGACTACTTCTTTCAAAAATCTCAAAGGGAGATGAAAAAAGAAATTAAGGAAATTGATCGCAAGGTCATGGAATTTTTATTGGCGTACCATTATCCGGGAAATGTTCGAGAATTAAAAAATATTGTTGAGCGCTTGGTGGTTCTTTCTGATAATGGAACGGTAAACGTTGATTTTCTACCCGTCATGAAGCAAGCAGAAAAAACGAATTCAATTGAATTTGGAGATAAAGGTCTGAGGGAAATTCGAAAAGAAGTAGAAAAAGAGCATATCCAAATGACACTCATAAAGCATGACTATAATATGTCTAAATCGGCAGAAAGCTTGGGGATTACAAGAAGACAACTCTTTAATAAAATCGCTGAATATCAGCTGGAAAAATAGCTGATAACTGGCGGGTTGCAAGCCCTCTTCGGGTAGGCTCTTTTCTTTCTTTTCAAAAGTACTAAAAGAACCTTCCTTGCACATCATACATTTTTGTTGTAAACTGATAGGGTTTGATGTAAAATATTTTAATACCGATTTTCATCCATATAAAACTCTATGCTTAAAATGAGCTAGACTGGGATGGAATTAGATAACAGGAATAGAAATCATGACCAAAGAAAAAAAAGTGAAAATCTTAATTGTAGCAGCACTATTTATCATAGAATCCATCGTTTGGGCAAACAGCGGATACCTTCCTAGCCCAAGTGTAGGGATTATTGGTGGTGCGGATGGGCCAACGGTAATCTATATTGCCGGTTCCCATGGAGAAGACAGCAATTCGGATGATTCGATTGGTAAAAAGGATAGCAATCACCCAAATGACCAAGAGGATACTCTGAATGAAAATAAGACTCGGGAAAGATTGGAACAGTTAAAAAAAGATCAAGAAAATGGGTATCTAATATTAGTCAATAAAACGCATCCAATCGATCAAGACTATAAACCGGATGATTTGAAGCAGATGGAGTATTTTGTCAAAGACCGATCGGAAGTAACTCGCTACATGAGGGCAGTTGCGGCTGACGCGTTTGCTGATTTGGTGAACGGAGCAGCAAGCGATGGGATCGTTTTGAAAATGACGACAGCGTATCGTTCTTACAGCTTTCAAAAGATGCTGTTTGATAATTATGCTCAAAAAGAAGGGGAAGTAGCAGCGAATCAGTACAGTGCCAGACCTGGGCAAAGTGAGCATCAGACTGGACTTGCGGTAGACATATCGTCTCCTAGTGTAGATTACCAATTGACAGAGGAATATGGAAATACACTAGAAGGAAAATGGCTTGCAAACCATTGCTATGAGTATGGTTTTATTTTGCGATTTCCAAACGGGAAAGAAGATATCACAGGCTATCAATACGAGCCTTGGCATATAAGATATGTAGGACTTACAGCAGCAAAAGAGATTTATGAGCAAAATATCACGCTGGAAGAGTACTTACAACAATTACATTTAGATGAAAATAATTAGGCGAAACATAATGTTTCGATGCATAAGCTCTCCAATTTCGAAGGGGGATTGGTAGAGCAGCAAGAAGGAGGATGATAATTCATGGCATATTATTTTACAGAACCGTCTCGTACATTTAATGAATATTTGCTGGTTCCTGGGTATTCTTCTAAAGAATGCAAAACGGAAAATGTTACTCTAAAAACCCCAGTGGTCAAGTATAAAAAAGGAGAACAATCAGAAATCATGATGAATATCCCGATGGTTTCTGCCATTATGCAGTCCGTTTCAGATGATAAAATGGCGGTGGCATTGGCGAAAGAAGGCGGGATTTCCTTTATTTTTGGTTCTCAATCCATTGAAAACCAAGCGGCTATGGTAAAACGTGTCAAGGGGCACAAAGCGGGATTTGTGAAAAGTGATTCTAATTTAACACCAGAGCACACCCTGAAAGATATTTTGGACTTAAAGGCAAAGAGTGGACATTCCACCATTGCAATCACAGAAGATGGAACGGCAGATGGCAAGATTCTGGGAATAGTTACCAGCCGAGACTATAGAGTGAGCCGCATGTCCATGGATACAAAGGTTGCCGAAATAATGACGCCGTTTTCCTCATTGGTTTATGCAAATGAGGGTGCTTCTCTTTCGGAAGCAAACGACATGCTATGGGATCATAAGCTAAATGCACTACCAATTATCGATAAAAATCAAAGATTAACATATTTTGTATTCCGTAAGGACTACGATTCTCATAAAGAAAATCCAAATGAACTACTGGATGCAGGAAAAAGATACGTAGTCGGTGCTGGCATCAATACGAGAGACTATGCAGAAAGAATCCCTGCTCTTGTGGAAGCGGGTGCAGATGTACTCTGTATCGACTCATCAGAGGGATTTTCAGAATGGCAAAAAGATACACTGGATTTTGCCAGAAGTAAGTACGGTAATACCGTAAAAATCGGCGCAGGAAATGTTGTTGATAGGGAAGGATTCCTTTATCTGGCAGAAGCTGGTGCTGATTTCGTAAAAGTTGGTATTGGCGGTGGCTCCATCTGCATTACAAGAGAACAAAAGGGTATTGGACGTGGGCAAGCTACAGCAGTCATTGAAGTGGCAGCTGCTCGTGACGAGTACTTCGAACAAACTGGAATCTATATTCCAATTTGTTCCGATGGTGGTATCGTTTATGACTACCATATGACCTTGGCCCTTGCAATGGGTGCAGATTTCTTGATGCTAGGAAGATATTTTGCAAGATTTGATGAAAGCCCAACCAACAAGTTAAATGTCAATGGAACGTATGTAAAAGAGTATTGGGGAGAGGGTTCTAATCGTGCTCGTAATTGGCAGCGATATGACCTTGGTGGAGACGGAAAGCTTTCTTTTGAAGAGGGGGTTGATTCATATGTACCATATGCTGGCTCATTAAAAGATAATGTAACCCTTTCTTTAAATAAAGTAAAATCTACTATGTGTAACTGTGGCGTACTTAGCATTCAGGAATTACAGAGTAAAACAAAGATTACATTAGTATCAGCGACTAGTATCGTTGAAGGTGGTGCTCACGATGTTATCTTAAAAGAAACCACGGCAAGTCAAGTTCGATAATCGTAAATTCAAAATATATTGAGAGGAAACAAGAATGGACTTTAATGGAGTTTTAGTGGTCGACTTTGGAGGTCAGTATAATCAGCTGATTGCAAGAAGAGTCAGAGAAGCCAATGTGTATTGTGAGATCGTTCCCCATTCAAAATGCGTGGATCGAGTCAAAGAAATCAATCCAATGGGGATTATTTTCACTGGTGGACCAAGCAGCGTTTATGAAGAAGGGGCACCAACCCTTCCAAAAGAACTTTTTGAGATGGGGATACCTGTTCTGGGGATTTGCTATGGCGCTCAGTTGATGGCTCATGTATTGGGTGGAGAAGTAGTCAGCCCAGATTTTAAAGAATATGGGAGAGTAACTGTTTACCAAGGACAAAATGAAAAACATAGAAGCGATAGTAGTCTTCTTTACAAAGGCATCAAAGACAATAATCTTTGTTGGATGAGCCATACTGACTATATTAAGCAAGTACCAGAGGGCTTTGAAGTTTCATCGTATACCGACAATTGCCCAACCGCGTCCATGGAAAACGTGGCTAAGAAATTATACGCAGTACAATTCCATCCAGAAGTTCATCATACACCATTTGGACAGGATTTACTGAAAAACTTCCTTTATGAAGTTTGCGGATGTGACCAAAGTTGGACCATGGCGAACTTTGCGAAGACAAAAATTGAAGAAATAAAAGAAATCGTTGGAGATAAAAAAGTGCTATGTGCCCTTTCTGGTGGCGTAGATTCATCTGTTGCTGCCGTACTGGTGCACCAAGCTATTGGTGATAACCTAACCTGTATTTTTGTAGATCATGGACTTCTTCGTAAGGACGAAGGGGATCAGGTTATGCAAGTATACGGTGAGCAGTTCCATATGAAAATCAAGCGTGTCAATGCGAAAGAACGCTTCATGGCAAAGCTGGAAGGGGTATCCGACCCTGAGACAAAGCGAAAAATCATCGGCGCAGAGTTTATCAGAGTCTTTGAAGAAGAATCCAAAGCGCTCTTCGCGCAAGAAGGCGGTATTGACTTCTTATTACAAGGAACCATTTATCCAGACGTAGTAGAAAGCGGAAGCGGCGAAGCTGCAGTCATCAAGAGCCACCACAACGTAGGTGGACTCCCAGACGATATGCAGATGGAACTTTTAGAACCTCTCAGACTTCTCTTCAAAGATGAAGTAAGAAAAGTAGGAGAGGAAATTGGAATCGCGCCGGAACTTGTATGGCGGCAGCCATTCCCTGGTCCAGGACTTGCCATCCGTTGCCTGGGAGAAATCACCGAAGAAAAACTTTTGATTATCCGTGAGTCCGATGCTATCCTTCGTGACGAAGTGAGAAAAGCAGGACTGGAACGAGAAATCTGGCAGTACTTCACCGTACTTCCAAATATCCGAAGCGTAGGCGTTATGGGCGACTTCAGAACGTATGACTATACTGTAGGTATTCGTGCCGTAACCAGCGTAGACGGCATGACCTCCGACTGGGCTAGAATTCCGTATGATGTGCTGGAGAAGATCAGCAACCGGATTGTGAATGAGGTGAAGGGTGTAAACAGGATTGTTTATGATATTACCTCCAAGCCACCGTCAACCATCGAATGGGAATAGCCTAAAAGCTTGAATTTCAACGTTTTAACCAAATAGATTTTCAAATGAACCGTTTATGATATTGCGAGTATTTTTGTAACATCATAGGCGGTTTTTTATTATTTTTTGTGCCAAAAAGGAGGCGTGTACGAGGTGAAACGTGGAGACATCAAAGCGGAAAGGGTTATGTCAAGCAAACCCAGTCAAAACAAGAGTTTTAGGGAATTAGGCGAGGAATTTTTAAGGTATTCCGAGATACGAGGATTATCTGAATGGACAATTAAGAGTTATCGCTATCAAATCAGCTACTTCCTTGAATTTGCAGGAGAAGGACTAATGTGCAAAGACATAGAGTTAGATTTAATGGAGGAATATATTCTATATATGAAGAATAAAAAAGAAATATCAAATCCAGTTACATTAAACTCATATATCCAAAATATAAGTCCATTAATTAAGTATGGAGTGAAAAAAAGGTACATTCTCAATCAGTTCCCAATGCCATTAGTAAAAGGGCAGGAGACTTTTAAGGAAATCTATTCAGAGGAAGAGATAAAAACACTCTTGGAGGCTCCAAGTAAGAAGGACTTCATAACAATAAGAACTAACACAATTATATGGATGCTTGCCAGCACAGGTATAAGAGCGAGAGAACTGAGGGAATTAAAGAATAAGAATGTTGATATGCTTAATAGAGCTATTACTGTGAATGAAACCAAGAATAAGAAACCGAGAAGAGTTCCAATCAGCAAGAGTTTTTATGATATATTGCTGTCTTATATCGAAATTAGAGGAGGTGATGAAGAGGATTATCTGTTCCCTACAATATATAATGATATATTAGCAATGTCTTCTTTGCAGGAAAGCGTAAAACGCTATTGCCGTGAAAGGGGTGCATATAAAACCAGTTTGCATTTGTTTAGACATACATTTATTACAAATGCAGTCAACCAGAACGTCAGCCCTTTGATACTGCAAAGGATAACGGGGCATAGCACTATGCATCAATTGAACAGATACTATAATGCGAGAACAGTAGACTTAGTTGATGTTATTGATGGAATAGCTCCAGCAATAAATAAAAAGAAAAGTTACTTTAAATAAAAGAAAAGTATGCGAGCATTTTTATATTAGTAAAATAAAAAAATGTATGGAGGGCAAAATTGGAGCGACAAAAGGAAAAAAATGTAAAAATGTTCGTTTTATAATCAGAAAAGTAGATATTTTATAACAAAACAATTAATTTGTCAAATTTAACCAAAATAACACAAAACTTGCAAAAAACTTGACATATTAAGGAAATTATGATAAAATAAGATATAAATCAAATAAAAAACCCCAAAAAAACACGATAAATTAAGGCGAATTCACCCAAAAGAGGATAATCAAAAATAAAATAATACTTTAAAAAGTATAGAAAAAGCCATTATATAAACTTGGTATTTAGTTGTGAATTGATAAAATACTAATTTCTATCTGCATATCTTACCAGTCATAATAAATATTTTATCTTATTAAGCCAAATTTCAAAGTAAAATATAATAATTTTGAATTATATATATCATTTTCATAAATTGCTATTTAGTAATTATGCTTATGATTACTTTGATTTAACTTTAAGTTAGATATAAGAATTAGCGCGCAAATTCTTATTCTTATATATACGTTATTTCTGAATGTTGTAAATAATGCAACAAGCTGAAAGAAAGGTTGTGAAAATCATGAATTCCAGCTAAAAAATTTGTTATTCAAATAGCCATAAAATTGTGGCTAATAATTCGTTATAGTTTTGGAACAAACAGTTATATTAATTGGATGTTCTTTTTTTATTCTAACTATATGTAAATATAAGTAAAACAAAAATATAAATTCCATCAGAAAGATGGAAGAAAGGTTATTTATGTTTGACAAAAACAACTTTAAGAAACAACAAAAATTAGGCGAAGATGCAGAAAATTTGCTTAGAATAGAATCAGAATTAGCGGGCTTGAATTTTCAGATGGTAAATAAAACACCTAAATACTATCATTTGGGAGATATTTTGATTTTACAAAACTATAAAATAAAGCAAGATTTAATAATAGAAGTCAAAGGCGATTATTTAATTTCAAATACAGGAAATATTTTATTTGAACATTCGTTTAAGAAACCGGTAAATGAAGATATTAAGATTACACAGTATAACAAGAATGCCATTGCGTATAATGTTAGGCCTGGTTGGTTACAAAATGGGGAATATAAAAAAATAGTTTATTATGATATGGCAAAATTTAAAAAATTTATAATCAACTTTTCTGCAGCAAAAGAGTATATTTCTGCTAACAAGGATAACCCCCAAAAGGTAACTATAATAAAGGATTCGATAAATAAAGGTGATAATAAATTGGCAACATATTATTTAATAAAACATCAATTATTACATCAAGAAGGAATTTTAGAGTATAAAACAGTTAATCCATTGTTATCCTTGTGGCTTGAAGACAATTATAACCCGAATGATTCAAGAATGAATTGGATAATGAATAATTTACACTTTATCCAAATAGATTGAATCCCTAAAAAATTACAAGCAGGTAAATTTATTTTTACCTGCTTGCATTATTATAAGATAGAAAGGAATAAAAGTAATGTCTAAATTTATAGAAGGTTTTCCAGATTATTCGCATATTAGTGATTGGCAGAACAAATTGATTACCATTAACGCTCCAATGGGTAGTGGAAAGTCGCAGTTTATCAAAAATGAACTATACAATTATGCAGTAAAACATGGGCAAAAGATATTGTTTTTGGTTCATAGGATAAACTGTAAAGAACAATTTAAAATTGATATAAAAGGTAAGGAACATATAATAACAATTGAAACGTATCAAAAGATACAGTCACAAAATAAATCATATCTTAAAAGAAACTACGATTTCGAACCTTACGATTATATTGTTTGTGATGAAATGCATTATTTTCTTACGGATGCTACTTTTAATCATACTACAGATTTGTCACTTTTTAGTATTTTGGAACAGCTAAAAGTTGGTAAAACTATAATTATGTCATCTGCAACAGGAAATGAAATGATGTGTTATTTATTAGATGAATTAAATTTAGATGTGTTAGATTACAATTTGGAGGCGAATTACGGTTTTATTGAAAGCTTGACTTTTTGGAAAATGGACAACACGTTGGAAACATACATACAAAAGGTTATTTCAAATGGTGAAAAAGCTATTTTCTTTATACAATCAGCGACTAAAGGATTTGAATTATATAATAAGTATAATGAATATGCAATATTTAACTGCAGCAAATCTAATAAATTATATAAACACGTAGAAAAAGAAACTATACAAAGAATGCTTGAAAACAAGCGCTTTGAGGAAAAAATCTTAATTACAACAAGCTGTATGGATGCAGGGGTGTCTATCATAGATAAAGATGTTAAAAATATATTTGTAGAAATAGGTGATATTAATACTTTAATCGTAAACGGTAAACCAGCCGTACATGGAACTAGAACTTAAAATATGAGATACTAATCCAAAGGACTTGAAAAACTTGTAATATTTTTTCGAGTAGGAATATATGTTGGAGGCAGTATCATGAATGTTACAAAAGTTAAGAATCAAATGCGAATGCAAGAATGGGCGAAATTAGTGGAGGCTCGCGAGGAAAGCGGACTAAGTATCAAACAATGGTGTAAGCAGAATGATTTACAAGAAGCTCAATATTACTACTATCTTCGCAAGCTACGACTAGCTGCTTGCGAAAACCTTCCAGTAGAAACATCAAAAGATTTGCAATTTGCACTTGTTCCCAATCCTGTTCGAGATATTAGTTCGGTAGTTCCAGAACAAAGCAATATTAAGATTACTTTTCCTAGTGCAATTGTGGAAATCGGTCATGAAGCAGATGAGGCACAAATCAGATTGACATTGGAGGTGTTGCTTCGTGCTCAATGACGCAGCTGGATTTGAGCAGGTATACATTGCATGTGGATATACAGATCTTCGATATGGCATAGATGGTCTTGCAACGCTAGTGAAAAACAAGTTTGAACTTGATCCTTTCCAAATGAATACGCTTTTTCTTTTCTGTGGTCGAAAAAAGGACAGGATGAAAGGACTTCTTTGGGAGGGGGATGGATTTCTTCTCCTATACAAAAGATTGGAGTCTGGAAAATTCCAGTGGCCACGCACAGCAGATGAGGTTAGGGAAATGACGCATCAACAATATCGGTGGCTATGGAGGGTCTCACAATTGAACCTCGAAACACAGTACAAAAGACATCCCCAGTATATCCTTCATAACAGGAAGCCTCTACTTCTAAAAGAATAGAAACAGCTAGAAATAGCTTTAAATCAATGGGTTTTCATGATATAATAGAGTCATGGAAAATAGATTTACAAAAGAACAATTACATACATTTGATAAAGATATTTTAGTTACTATGATTCTGCAACAACAGGAGTCCCTGATGGAGATGAACAAGAAACTGGACCTTTTACTGGAACAAATTCGCATCTCAAATCAGGCTCGTTTCGGAAATGCTTCCGAAAAATCCCTATTGCAGAATCAGCTTGTTTTTTGCTTCAATGAGGCTGAGGTAACTGTTCAAGATGCAGATGAGATTGTTGAGCCTGTAATAGAACAGGTTATTCCTGAGCATAAGCGCAGTGCAAAGAAAAAGGGCAAGAGAAATGAGGATCTATCAGGTTTTCCAGTGAGGATTGAAACCCATGCTCTTTCTTTAGAAAAACTTCAGGAACTATTTGATGGTGATTATCGGAATCTTCCAGATGAAGTATATAAAAAGTTGGAATTTCATCCAGCCACATTTGAAGTAGTGGAACACCATATTGCAGTGTACTGTGGAAACAAAAATCAAAAGATTGTAAAGGCTGAGCATCCATTAGAATTACTAAATAACAGTATTGCTACCCCCTCCTTGGTAGCAGCAATGTTAAATGCGAAATATGTCAATTCTATTCCTCTTTATCGATTAGAGCAGGAATTTAAACGAAATGATGTGAATATATCAAGGCAGGTCATGGCTAATTGGGTTATCCGATCAAGCGAACGATATCTTTCCCTTCTTTACGATCGCATCCATAAAGAAATCTACAAGAGCCACGTTCTGCACGCAGATGAAACACCTGTACGAGTAGCAAAGGATGGCCGTGATACGAAGGCCAATAGTTACATGTGGGTTTATCGAACTGGGGAGCATAGTGATGTTCCTCCAGCTATACTTTACGATTATCAGAAGACGCGAAAGGCTGACCATCCAAGAGAATTTCTGGTTGGATACAAAGGTGTAGTTGTTTGCGACGGATATCAAGTCTACCATAAGCTAGAAAAAGAGAGACCTGATGAGCTCACCGTAGCTGGGTGTTGGGCTCATGCTCGCAGGCGGTTTGCAAATGTCTGTAAATCCCTTGGAAAGAAAACATCAAAAGGAACCCTTGCAGAGATTGCACTTGAACAAATCGCTCAAATTTACCACGCCGACAATCAATTGGCAGATTTATCTAAAGAAGAACGTTTAAAGAAGCGTCAGCTCCTTGTAACGCCTCTTGTAGATGCTTTCTTTTCATGGGTAAAATCAAATGGGGGAAATGTACCAAAGAATTCAGAAACGGGAAAAGGATTCACCTATTGCATAAACCAGGAGAACTATCTCAAGGTTTTTCTCTCAAATCCTGATGTACCCCTTGATAACAATATAGCTGAAATAGCAATTAGAAGTTTTTGTGTAGGCAAGAATAACTGGCATTTGATAGACACAATCAACGGGGCAGAATCCAGTGCAATTGCGTATAGCATAGCTGAATCTGCCAAAGCCAATAATTTAAAACCGTATGACTACTTCAAACATGTCCTTTCTGAAATCCCAAAACATATGGATGGTGGAAATCTTGATTTCATAGATGACCTTCTTCCTTGGTCTAATTCCTTGCCAGAAACTTGTCGTAAGAATTAAATTGCTGATACTAAGAGCCGCTCAATTCACTTCTGGTGAATGGCGGCTCTATTTTTAACTAGTACAGCTGGTTTACCGTTTACCTTTAATCCAATGCATCGGAAGAAAAAGAATTTTAGGTAATGAAAAGATTAACTTATATATTCGTAGTATTAGTAACCAAACGCTTGGTGGTAAGATAAGTAATATATACAAAAAACTAAACCCCGCAATAGATTTAAGACATGTTTCCCAAGAAGAATATATTGAAATGAATGGAAGACCTGACGAACCAATAAACATTGTATATGACACTATCAAGGGAAAGAAAATTAATTATTTAATGGAATATAAATTAAGGGCTGATGCTAAATTATATAATGAAATTGTTAAACTTGATTATGGTTATTGTAAATACATATCTAATATATTCAGAATTCAATATAAAATTGAGGAAGAATATAAAGAAAACGAAGCAAAAAGAATGCTACTTAGAAAATATCTAGAATATAATTGCGAAAAAGTTTTTTATACGGTAAAAAGTAGGGATGAACTAATACAAGCCATAGCCGTTCCGCGTGGCAAATCAGACAAAAGATTATTAAAGAAAATAGATACTTTAAATAATGCTTTGGAATTTGACGAATTGCCTTACAAAATAATAAGCTTTCCAACATCAAAAGTAGTAAATAGTAAGCAAGTAAAATATCCAGCAGCATGGAAGATTATAAAAGTTTGTTAAAATAAATAAAGGTATATTTTGGCAATCAATCCTTAGTAGCTTTACGCCAGAATATGCCTATTTAATTATAATAAAATAAAAAATTGATTTTATTTATGTAAAATGTAACTTCATACATTAATTTGTACATACAATCCTATGAATAAAATAAATCGGGCATAGTTTACATTTGTATGAAGTTTAGGGAATTAAATAAAAGGTTTAGTCATTGTAAGTAACATAGAAATTAAAAGTTTATTTATCTGGAATATGTTTGGCAATATCTGAAATCTGACAGGAAAGAATTTTACAAAGGTCATCTATTGTATTTGTGTTTATTCCTTTATTATTTCTAAGCCTAGAAACAGTGGAACTACTTACTTTATGGTGATTTATTAAAGTGTAGGTGCTTATATTTTTGTTTTTTAAAGTCTGCCAAAATGGTTCGTAACTTATCATTTGTATTTGCACCTACCTTTCTTTTGTTTGTAAGAAAAGTATAGTTTCTATTTTAAATATTGAACATGCTCGATAAATAGACTATAATCTAAAAACAGGCTACAAATTATGGTAATTATTCAATTAATATGTTTTATTTGGAGGAATTAAAATGCAACAAAAAGACTTATTTAAGTTAAAGATGGAAAAGGTTTCTAATTATTTTAAGTCACAAAAAAAGAAAATGGTTCTGATTATTGTAATACTAGTGTTTGCCAGCATGGCAATTGCTGGATTTTCAAAGAATGGATATTTTGATAAGAATTTCAATGCTGGTGTGGAAGAAATTTCATTAGATGAAATGAATTTCAATGGTGGGCTTAATAAATTCAACAATAAGGAATATAAAGACGCATTGATAGGATTGAATTTAGTAAAGGAAGATTCACCAAGGTATGAAGAAGCCCAGAAATTGATTGCAGAAGCAAATATATTTGTTGCGGATGAATATTTGCAGGATGCAAAAGAATATTATAATTCTGGTGAATTAAAGAATGCATATGATTCTATTTACAAGGCCTCAGAATACAATTTAACTTCACAAGAAATATCTGACTTGAAGAATAAATATGAGGCTGAATATAAAGCAGAGAAAGAACGCATTGCAACAGAGTTAGCGCTTGCCACAAAGGAATCGGCAGAAAGGAATCAAGCTGAAGAAGCTAAGCGTTTAGCTGAAGAAAAAGCGTATAAAAAAAGTCAAGGTGTAAGTTTAGGCATGACTCAACAAGATGTTTTGGATTCAAGCTGGGGTAGGCCAAGTGATGTAAATAGGACAACATCTGTATATGGAACAGATGAACAATGGTGTTATGGAAATGGAAATTACCTATATTTTGAAGATGGTATACTTACAAGCATTCAGAATTAATATAAAATATATAAGGAGGTTTTGATTTATATGAAGAAGTGAAATTAATAGTTCTTTAAAATAAAAGGGTTTTGATTTAAAAAAGCAAAGAATTCATATTGCGGATTTTTTGCTTTTTAGTTTCCAAAAGTATAAATTTTAAGACTACCTTGTATATATGATAAAAAGGTATCTAAAAGTATGGATGGATAAATCGATAAGTCTTAAAATAAAGAGTTGACATTTTGAGACTATAAATATACTATTATCATGTAGAATAAAATTGAAAGGTGGTAATAATATGAAACTTTATGGATATCACAGAACAAGCACTACAGACCAGCATCTTGATAGGGGAGTTAATGAAATAAATGAATATTGCACTAACAATAATTTAATATTGGAAAAAATATTTACAGACAAACACACAGGAAAGAATTTTAATCGCCCACGCTATACGATAATGAAAGAAGATGTTTTAAGGGCTGGAGACACATTAGTAATAACAGAAATAGATAGACTTGGAAGAAATAAAGAAGATACTTTAAAGGAATTAAGGTATTATAAGGAAAAAGGCATAAGGGTAATGATATTGGAAATACCTACAACATTAGTTGATTATAGTTCATTAGATAATTCTATGGCTAAAATGGTTATGGAAACGATTAATAATATGCTTATAGAAATGTATACCGTCTTTGCACAAGTGGAAATAGAAAAGAAAGAAAAAAGGCAACGTGAAGGAATAGAAGCAATGAAATCAAGGGGTGAATGGGATAAATATGGTAGACCTAAAGCAATTGACTTTCAAACTTTTAAAGGTGCATATGTAAAGGTTGTTTTGGGTGAAATAAAACCATTTGAATGTATGAAGATTTTGGGGATGACTAAGCCGACTTTTTATAGATATAAGAAACAATACGAAGAAGATAGCAAATAGAGTAGCTATCTTTTTGTATTTGTTTTAATAAAGAAGTGGATTATTGACATAATGGTTCAAATTATAGATTAAATTGGAAATATGTGATAATATTACAGCTATAAGCTATAAATTTATTCTTTGTATTAATAAATGAGGGTATTATATGAAAAAAATCAAAAAAGAGGATATTAATATTCAATTATTTAATTGTTTTAATGTCTACTCGGTAAATAATGATTATTCATTTATCCATATTGAAATTGAGGATAAGCCATCCTTTTATGAAAAGATTTTTGATTATTATTTTTCTGAAGATAAGTTAATTCAATATTGTGAGCACATGACTGCTACGCATTTTGAGCCATCTACAAAGCATTATGTAATATTGTATAAACATTTAAAAACATATATTGATGATTTTAATTTAGAAATTGAAATTTCGGATTTAGAGGAGATTTTAATTAAGGTTTTCACCGAAGAACAGAGTCTTGAAATTAAAAAAGGTAAAAATATTGTACGCTTAGATAAAATGGGAAAAATTGGTGAATATATTTTTTGTTGTATTTTATCTGATTTTTTCCATTTTGATTGCATTATACCAAAAGTACATTTGCAAACAGATTATAATATGAATGTGTATGGAATAGATACTTTATTTTTCTGCGAAGAACAAAGTTTGCTATTGTTTGGAGAATCCAAGTTGTGTAAGAATATTGATAATGGGATTTGCCTAATAAAAAGGTCATTAAGTGAATATGAAAGGCAAATTTCAGATGAATTCGAAATAGTTTTAAGTAATAGATTATATAAAGAGAAGCTTAAAAAATTCAAAGATGTTTTTGGTGATTTTGCTGAGATTAGTATTGATTTAAAACAGTTTATAGAGAAAGCTAAAATTAGACAAATAGGTATACCTATATTCATAGCACATGGTGAAGAAACAGAGCCAACGCATATATTGGGTAAAATTAGTAGTTTGCCAAAGCACAAAATATTTGGATTAGATACAATTTATTATTCTATATCGTTACCCATAATTAATAAAAATAAATTAATCGCTACTTTTACAAAAAAAATAAGAGAAAAGGAGGATTATTACAAAAATGAAGCCAATAAATAATCCTCAAGATTTAAGAAATAATTATATTAGGGAACTAAGTGAAGCTAATAATTCAACTTTAAGGGCTAAAGAATTAGCTGAAGATTTATTTTTTCTGGATTTGACTGTCTATTCAAAAGACTTTTCTGTTAAATCTATTATCTATAATGCATTTGCTACCTCTGAAATCGATGATAATATTGCAATGCACCCAGAGCAGCTGCAAATCATTTCCCATATTAAAGAGAATGATGCATCTATTATAAGCGCACCAACTAGTTTTGGGAAAACATTTTGTATTTTTGAATATATTGTCAAATATAAGCCCCAAAATGTAGCGCTTATAGTCCCAACTTTAGCTTTAGTTGATGAATATTTTAAGAAGATAATAAAAAAATATAAAGAAAAATTTATGCATTATAAAATACATACTAATATAAATGAAGAAAAAACTTATGATTTTAATATTTTTAATATTTTTATATTAACACATGATAAAATTGTACAAGAGTCTTGTTATAACTTAATTGAGAAAATCGATTTTTTAGTAATTGATGAAGTTTATAAGCTAGAAACTGATAAAAGTAACGACAGGGTTTTAGTCCTTAATATGGCTTACTATCATATGGCAAGAATTGCAAAAAAATACGTTCTTTTAGCACCATTTATTAAAGAAATTAATGACCTTGAAAAATTGGATAAAAGACCTGTGTTTTTTAATACAAATTATTCACCCGTAGTTAATGATGTAAAAGAATGCGCTATTATAAATGAGGAAGATAGATTTGCTGAATGCAATAGAATATTAGAATCACTAAACCCAAATGATAAAACTCTAATATACTTCCCTACCGTTAGCCTTATGTATAAGTATATAACAAATATTATTAGTTTAGAAGATGAATTAGATGTTCTAGATAAAGGTGTTAACTTTTTTATTGAGTGGGCAGAAGAAGAAATCCATGAGGAGTGGTGTTTAATTACAGCCTTAAAACGGGGATACGTAATACATAATGGTCAGATTCCAATTGGTACAAGAATGTTCCAATTAGATTATTATGAACAGAGTGATTCATATAACAATATGTTATGCACCTCTACGCTATTAGAGGGCGTTAATACCACCGCAAAAAACATAATAATTACAAAACCATCAAGAAAGTCTTCCAAATTAGGGGATTACTTTTCGGCATTTGATTTTTTTAATTTAGTAGGTAGAACAGGAAGATTAAATCAGCATTTTATTGGAGATGCGTATTATAATAAATCTCCAAATGACCCAGAGTATAGAAAAGAAGATGCTATTAAAAGTATTAGATTTGAAATTACAGATTCAAGTAAAGATATTGATATCCAAAAGGGTGAAATAGACAAACATCAAGATGTTGTAGAGTTCTTCAAATTATTAAATATTAGTAAAGAAGAATATTTGTATAAAATTGGAACGCAAGCAAGATTCGATACCGTAATTGAACTGTACAATAGATACTGTATGTACAGAGAGCAACTTTTAAATGAGTTACAGTTTCTTTGCGAGAATGATATGGCGGGAAGGCTCCATTTAGTTCAAGTTTTATATTGTATTTGTGAGAAGCGTAATGGAAAATTAGAAGCAAATCTTATCAATAATTTACTTAATAAAAGAAGACCGCGTATAAAAAAAGTAGTAGATGATACAAGAAAATATTTTAAAACAGCGAATATAGATAATTTAATTGCAACAGCAATTAAATTAAAAATGAGTTATATAGAACATACTTTTCATAGTAAAGTAAACATAGTATCATTTTTCTTGGAAAAAGAAAATATAGATAAAGCATTGATTAACATTTTAGATAAAAAAATTATTAGCACAATTGAATTTCTTTATTTCTCAAATGTTAAGCATAAAAAGATGTTACTAGATTTAGGAATATATGAGAGAGATATAGAAAAGATTATTAAAGTAGTAGGTGACGACTTTGATGATGCATTTGAATTAAAACAAAGGTTAATTGATAATGTTAAAAGATTAAATGATATAAGCTATATTTCAAAATATGTAATAAGCAATATGCTTTAGAGATGTGAAAGCATATCTGCCTGCTACTCTTTTTATATGGCGAGGGTACTTTTAATATTCACAATGTTTTTGATTATCGGTTGTAGTAGGGTTTGCATAATTTTCGACCCGCAAAAATTATTTGATTTGGGAAAGCCATTGAATTAAATTGTTTTATGAAATTGATTTCTCTGTTGTCAGATTATCAACCTGTATGATATACTTACTCAAAATGCAACCAACATCATAACCAGCTGCATTTGAAAATCTAAACCGATGCCATTTGAACATCATAGACTACTATGTTTGTACATCATAGGCGTATTGGTTGAAAAACTTGAAATAATAAGAGAGTCAGATGCTATACTTCGTGAAGAAGTTGCCCTAAACGGACTTGAGAGAGAAATATGGCAGTATTTCACCGTACTTCCAAACATAAGAAGCGTAGGTGTAATGGGAGACTTCAGAACATATGATTATACAGTAGGTATTCGTGCCGTAACATCAGTTGATGGCATGACATCCGACTGGGCAAGAATTCCATATGATGTGCTTGAGAAGATTAGTAATAGAATTGTTAATGAGGTGAAGGGTGTAAACAGGATTGTTTATGATATTACCTCCAAGCCACCGTCAACGATTGAGTGGGAGTAATGCTTGTCTTTTTTCCGCCATGCGTTGTTGCAATTCTTTCTTCGGTACTCACGTACGGGAAGTACGTTCCGAGCCTCAGTAAGAATTGCGCCTAGCCTGACGAAAAAAACCCCGCGCAGTGGGGAGCGGTATGAAAACCAACCGCTGAGATTCAGCCTTTTAAGAGAATAGATTTTAATGAAACCGTTTATGATATTGAGAGTATTTTCAGTATTGTAGGCGGTTTTTTGGGTTCTATGTCAAATGTGGTGGTGTTTGATGAAAATCAAATATCATCACTTTATTATTATTTTCGTTTTTCTTACCAGTAAGTAGCATTTCTTTTATCGAATTTTGTAAACCATTTAATTTCTATATTTTAATTATAAGACAGGCAGAAATACGAAACCTTTCAGAATGGACGATTAAAAGCTACAAGTATCATACCCAGTATTTCCAGTGAAGTGGATTATTCAGGTTTGACTAACCCAATATTTTTAAAAACTAGATTTCCAAAAAGGAGAGGTTGTTTCTCCATAGAATTGTTAAATTCTATTTTGCAGAAGGCGTTACACTTTTCAGTTGCATTTTGTTACAGTTTTATTATGCATTAAACAGTCAAGCAATTATAACACCACTATCTAATTAACCTAGCCAAATCTAGCTCTAAAAGGTGTCATGAAATCATTGGAGGAATGTGGCCGGATTTGGTTGTACCAGACATACGCACACTCTGATGTCCTAGAATTCCGCCGGTTTCGTGATAGATGCTTTATGTTTCATTACAAATCTGAAGCCTTTGCGCCTGATATTCAGCGTTTTGCTGGCGGAGCTTCCGAATCTCCAGTACTCGGTTGATAGGCTTGCGATGGAACGGGCATCCTGAAGATGGTGCTTCACAACTTTCTTCTTGGTATTTTCGGTAAAACGCTGCAGATGATAATCTCCTTTTCTAATAGATAATATAATCCATTAGACTGAGATGCTACAAGTTCAATATACCATTACAATTGACTATCATGGAAGAATAACGTACGATATAAGCAAAAGATTTTAGCAAAGGGGGTGATTGTTTGCAGTTTTCAATCAGCTTAGAGTACGCAATGCATTACATGTTACATATGGTAGATATTCCTTCAGTAAAATCGGTTGGAATCAAAGACTTGGCGGAGTATCAGGGTGTTTCTGAAACGGAAGATCAAATGAGGCAGTTTTTTAAAAAAGAAAATGTTGACATGGTTTTATGACCAAGCGAAGGAAAAGCTGCCGCAAGAACATCAAAAAGCGACGAACGAATGGTTTCGTGGGGATAGATGATCCTAATCAGTGGTTGCATTCTTTGGTTTAGATTCGTTTGGCCGACGGATGTTTCATAAAAGGAGAAAACCGATGAAAAAGATATTCAAATTTGTAGCTGTTTTATTTATTTTTACGATATTGCTGTCTGGTTGTAGCCATGAAGATACAACGTCGGATGCGTTGTATCAGGTGTCCACGCTAGATGCTCTGATGCAAGGGGTGTATGATGGAGAATTATCATTAGAAAAGTTGTTAGAACATGGAGATTTTGGGATAGGCACTTTTGATGGGTTGGATGGCGAAATGATTGTTCGAGATGGAATCGTATATCAAGTTTTATCCAGTGGGAAAGTGATAAAACCAAAGGGAGCAGAAACAACACCTTTTGCGATGATTACTTTTTTTCAATCGCAGATTCAATCAGATGTGAGCAGTATCAGTAGTTATGCGCAGCTACAAGAAGTGATTGGTAAAATAGCGCCCAATCAAAATGAGATTTATGCCATAAAGGTGGAAGGGGATTTTTCCTATGTGAAGACACGAAGCGTGGCTGAGCAGACAGAGCCATATCCTCCGCTTTCGGAAGTTACAAAGGACCAAGCGGTGTTTGAGTTTGAAGCGATAAGAGGAACCCTTATCGGATACTGGTGTCCTGAATATATGAGCGGAATAAATCTTGCGGGATATCATCTTCATTTTTTATCGGAGGATGGAACCATGGGCGGGCATCTTTTGGAATGTGCTATCGAAAATGCCAAAATCTCTATGGATGTGGTGTCTGAATTTCAGATGCTGATTCCACAAAATGAGCATTTTTTACAACTCAATCTTGAACAGGTAACGGAGGAGGAAAAGCAAGATGTGGAACAATGACATCAAAGGTATTATTGATAAACAACGAACTTTCTTTCATACCAATGGAACAAAAAATATCGTTTATCGTAAATTAACACTTCGAAAATTGCTTAAACTGTTTCGTGAAAATGAGGAACGGATTTTAGGAGCGCTGTATCAGGACCTTGGCAAGTCAAAAACAGAAGGATATATGACAGAAGTCAGTATGGTCTATACTGAAATTGAGTACGCATTAAAAAAAATATCGAGATGGGCAAAGCCACAGCGAGCGAAAGGGGTATTCGCCACATTTCCTTCAAAGAATTATATTTACAAGGAACCTTACGGAGTTGTTTTGATTTTGGCACCATGGAATTATCCGTTTCAGCTATCTATGATTCCTCTTGTGGGAGCCATTGCGGCGGGAAATACAGCAATCATTAAGTGTTCGAAAAGTAGCATTCACACCAGTAGACTGATTTGTCAGTTAATCAATGAGAATTTTGGACAAGAAGAGATTTATTGCGTTGAGCCTGATATTGACTATAATTTGGTTTTGGAACAAAAATATGATTATATATTTTTCACAGGAAGTCCTTCTGTTGGAAAGACTGTGATGAAGGCTGCCAGTGAAAACTTGACTCCAGTTTCGCTGGAACTAGGGGGTAAAAGTCCATGCTTTGTAGATAAAACAGCCAATCTCAAGCTTGCAGCCAGAAGAATCGCTTGGGGTAAGTTTCTAAATAGTGGACAGACTTGCATTGCCATTGATTATATTTTGGTGGACAATCAAGTGAAAGAAAAATTTCTAACGCACCTAGTCCAAGAAATTAACCAATATGAAGAGGCATACCAAAACCAAGATTGGTATCCAGTGATCATCAATCAACACCACTTTAATCGATTGACAAGACTGATTCAAAATGGAAACTTTGTTATTGGTGGTGAAAGCGACGCTGCCACAAGGAAAATCGCGCCTGCTATTTTTCCTGAGTCGGATTTTGAACATGAGATCATGGAAAAGGAAATTTTTGGACCAATTTTGCCCGTGATAGGATATGATGATCTAGGTGAGGCAATTAATCAAGTGAAGGATAGAGCAAAACCACTTGCCTGTTATATTTTTACAGAAGATGGAACCTATACAGATCAAGTGAATCAAGGAGTCTCCTATGGTGGTGGATGTATCAATGATGTTTTGACCCATGTTGCTAACCACCATTTGCCATTTGGTGGAGTAGGAAACAGCGGAATGGGTAGATATCATGGCAAGTATAGCTTTGAGACATTTTCCCATCAAAAGGCGGTGACTAAAAATACAACGAAAATAGACTTGCCATTCCGATATCCACCATATACGGAGAAGAAACTTGATTTTATAAAAAAAATACTAGAATAAAAGGAGTCGCCATGAGAAGAAATGCTACGGAAAATCAAAAAAGCTCTAGCCGTAGAGGCTATGAAAAAATTGTTCTTGCAATTAGTTTAGTATGTTCGGCATTCGTAATGATATTTGGGGTGCTTCAAGTAACTGGAAAAATGGCGAATGGAATGGATTATGCTCAGCCACTATTAGGGGTTGTAATGCTTTGTCAGTGTATCCTACAATGGAGAAAAAATAGAAAGTTAGCGCTGTTTTCGCTGGCTGTATCGATATTTGTATTTGTAGTAGCAGGACTGATCTTTGCGTCCAGATAAGAATGAGACTGAAGGATGGAATGCGTTCAGGCGTTAGATATCAAGAAAGTAGCAGAAGTAGGAATTGGATGCTATGAACTGCGCTACAATCTTTCCCTTGCTCAAAGAAAATGATTTCTAGGATTTAGATTTAAAAAAGAGAGAAAACACTCCCGATTGGATTCATCCATCGGGAGTGTTTTTGTGGTGGTGTATCTAAAATTTGGCGTGTGCGATATGATGTGGTATTTTTGTTCGCTGTTTCTTATCAATGGAATGCCATTTGCCTACTGTATGTGTATCCCATTGAAGCACTGATCCAAGTGCTTTTGCCCAAGAGAATTTTTCGTAAATTGGGCTACCAAAATAGTAACTAGAACGGAGACCGGCAATGCAATAAATATTGGATCCACCATCGATAATTGAGCAAGGCCAGTATCTTTGAATAAGCTGGTTTTGCCAATCAGACGCATACAAATTTGCAAACTTGCCGATTCTTTTTCGTGAACAAAAAAGATCCAAAAGAGTGCGGTGGAAAAACCAGACAGCATTCCTGATTTCACCGCAATGACAGAGATGTTTTTAAAATATAATGCGCTGATATATGCCGGTAAGAAAGTTGCAGCGCATAATCCAAAGAAAAGAGCTGTTCCAGTTGCAATGATTGCCATACTAGAGTCGAGATATTTAGAAAGCCAAGCAAGCAGTGTGGTGAGAAGTATGCCTACAAAAATTGCAATTCGAATGACTAAAATAGAGTTATTTGATTTTCCAAAGGTTTTCTCATATAGGTCTCTTCCTGCTGCTGATCCGATTGTATGAAACTGTGAACTCAATGTAGACATGGCGGCAGCGAGCAAGGTCACCATGAAGATTGCGCCATACCAGTCTGGTAGATAAGTTTTGATAAACTGAGGGATAATTTTATCTGTTCCTCCAGCGGCAGCGGCAGCAATCATACCAGAATCACCAAAAAAAGCCACGTTGGATAGAGCGCCTACGATAAAGGCTACGCCTGTCATGGTGAAAATGAAAATACCGCCAGATACAACGGCACGGTTTAACTCTCGGTTACTTTTTACTGTCATAAATCGAACCACAAGCTGTGGCTGCGCAAGAACCCCGATGCCAACGCCCATGACGATGGTTGAAACGAGACTCCACCATATTGGTGAACCAGCGGATGGCATGGATGTCCATCCGGTAAAACCACCTTTTACAAGGCCAGCTGTTTGTTCTTGTACTGCAGGTTCTGTCATCAAAGCAGTCAGCTTTTCGTGAGCAACAGTAACTCCTCCTAACATACTATAGACAAAAATTAATAAAAAAATCATACCGACAAACATGATTGCGCCTTGAAAAGCATCCGTGTACATAACCCCTTTCATTCCACCCATCCATACATATATGGACACGATTGCGACAAAGAAAAGTAGCGACACTTCGAAGGGGATATTGAAAAAGGACTGAATAAAATCAGCGCCACCTTTGACAACGGCAGCTGCGTAAACAGGCATAAATAGGAAAATAACGAAAGCAGAAAAGCCCTGAATGAATTTGCTTTGGAATCTTGTTCCCAAAAGTTCTGGAAATGTATGAGCATCTAGATTGTGCCCCATTTTTCGTGTTCTTTTTCCAAAGACAATAAATGCAATAAAAATACCTACAAAAATATTCAAAAAGGTAAGCCAAAGTAATCCCATCCCAAGAGAACCAGCAGCACCACCAAATCCCACAATCGCTGAGGTGCTAATGAAGGTAGCGCCATACGAAAGTGCCATAACAAGAGGATGGATTTGACGACCAGCTACAAGATAGTCGTTGGCAGTTTTAGTTTGCCGAAAACCGAGATAACCAAGATAGGCTGTAACAAATAGATAGATTAGTACAGTCACTATAATATAAAGCATATGATAATTCTCCTTTAAATGATTGATTTCTATGTTTAAAATTCTTCTTCAATCTTGTTTTCAGCAAGTTGCCAATGGATTTCCTCGTCGATTTGCTGGATTTCTAATTCAGTGCCTCTATTCCAGTTTATGGCTCCATAGACGACACAGGCTAAAACACTGAGCAAACTTAAAATGAATGCAAAAAAAACCCAGATATCACCTAGTCCAAACATGTTGACTCTCCTTTCAAATTACTTGGTTAAAAAATAGCATAAAAAAAAGTACCAATGAAAGGTACCACAAAAAAAGTATGTAAATATACACATATCTATCCTCTGTCCATTGAATGAACACATGAAAAAGAGGATTTTATGAAATTTCCCTACTATGCTACCTTCCTACAAAGTTATAATACTAAAATTTATCTAGGAAAGCAACAGGAAGATTTGAAGTTATCTCTGGGGCTATGGATAAGCACCCAGATAAAGGAAGGAATTACTATAAAATATATTGTTAATTTGGACGGATAACTGGTATAAATACCTTGTCGTAGAGACCGTTCCTATTATTTGAATACGGGGTGAAAAAATGGATAACCACGAATTTGATTTCAATAAAGTTCTTGCACTTTTATTAGAAAAAATGCCGCTAGGAGTAATCGTAACGGACGAGCAAGGGAGTATTCAATATGTAAATCAAACCGCAGAACGCATTCGAAATGTGAAAAGAGAAAAAATAAATGGTCATAATATCATAAACTGCCATGGTAAAAGTACACAAGAAAAGGTAATTCGAGCGATGGAACGGCTAAAGGCCAGTGAAGCAAATTCATTTACGCGGATGGTAGAAGATCAAAAACAAGGAAGAGTTTATTTAAATACATATACAAGTATATGGAATGAAGAACAACAATATGTAGGTATGGCAGTGTTGACAAACGACATCACTGAGCAAAGAAAATTAGAAAACGAGAAGGCACATACGGCTAGAATACAAATGGAAACCATCAATAACCTGACCGTGCAGTATCACAGTCTTTTGATGAACATGCTCCAATCCATCAGCAGTATTGTTGAAGCAAAGGATCCCTTTCTGTGTCAACATTCCAATCATGTTTGCGAGGTTGCATTAAAGCTTTATGAGAAAAAATATGGCATGGATGCAAACTATATCACATTGAAAGAAGCCGCACTTCTTCATGATCTTGGAAAATTATGCATTCCGGATTTAGTATTAAACAAAGAGGGCACTTTGACAGCTTTGGAATATGACCTTGTAAAACAACATGCGGACATTGGATTCAAAATATTAGAACCCATTGGATCGGTATCTGATCTTTCTAGAGCGGTACGTCATCACCATGAAAGGTTTGATGGCAGTGGTTATCCCGACGGCCTTGAGGGAAATCAAATTCCAATCCTTTCCCGAATTATTTTTATCGCAGACACATATGATGCAATGCGCTCCAATCGGCCGTATCGGAAAGCACTTTCTTTTGCGGAGAGCCTGGATGAAATTCAGTCACAGGCAGGAAGGCAGTTTGATCCAGAATGGGTTGAAATCTTCGTTGAATTGGCCTTGACTGGCAGCCTTTGAAAAAACCACGGGACAAATACACTCCTATTTGAGCTGATTTGAGTTCAGCTTATCGAAGTTTGATGAATATCCCGTGGTTTTAATTTTGCAACCGGAAACTAATAATTACTATTATGAATTTGTATTAATTCGTTGATATCTAGTGCAAGGATTAATTGACCAGATTTTTTTTCTTGGATAGCACCGCTTACGCACTTACTTCCTCCAGCATAGGAAGATTGTAGTCCTTGAGCTGGTTCTAAATCTGAAACTGATAAGATTTCATCTACAACCAAACCAAGATTACTTTCGTGAGATAAAATAATTACCATTTCTTGATAGAAATCTTCTGTGACTTCTTTTTCAATATCATCTAACAAGGAAAGTACTTTAGGCATATATTTATTGTGAATTTGATCCACTGCCTCACATGTTTTGCATTCTAGCGCTTCGTTTGCAAGATTATGAAGCATTGCATGGGGGTCTTCTATCTTATTCAGAACATAACTCACGTGTTGACTTTCTGATTTGAAGTTATAGTACCAATGTCCAAATGCACAGTCGTGTGGATTCTTTGCTAGAGTGAAGGGCGCATCTGTTTGAATAGAATGATCGAGAGCATTGACCCAATTGATGTGATCTTGTTTTCTCGCTTGAATCATTGTTCTAAAATCATCTTTTTCTTTTTGGACTGTTTCCATTCCTAGAAAGCTTCTTAAGTCAAGCATGGACAGCACGGTATCTCGGTATTTAAAGATTCCCTTGATATAATCGGGAGCGCCAGGAAGTGCTTCACAACGTGGCTTCTGAATAATTGTAGTTACATGACGGCTATCAATGGCATATTGAACGCCATTCAGTTTAAACACAACGGATGGATAATTGTTTTCTTCCATGATGGTTCCTCTTTCTGGCAATTTTTTGAAAAAATTCACTTATACTAATCGAGGATAGTATAACACGTTATTTGTTTTGTAACAAGAAAGTCATTAATAATGAAAAGGGTTGAGAACTTTGATATTTTTTGGTATGGTTATTTTATAAAAAGAGCAAAATGACCATTGGCTTGCTTTACTTGTATCGTGTTAGGGGGATAAACTTATGATTCGATTAGAAAAACACGAAAGGTCTCAAATTGAGCCTTTGTTTCGTGGAATTGAAGATTCTATGGTTCTTTCATATTTACAAGGATATATGGGTGATGGATACGTCAATCATCTCCAAAATCCGAGCGCGGCGCTTATCATAAGCGGAGAATACAGTTTTTTTGGAGGGAATCCCAATTCGGAAGATGCGTTAGAATTAATTAAGCAACTATTTAGCGTCAACCCAAGTGAATGTTCGGTTTGTATATTTCCTGAGGAAGAACCGTTATGGGAGCAAGTGCTTTTATCTGTAAAAGAGAATCATCCTACCCTTGTCCCACGTTTTGGAATTGTACAAAAGGACTACTGTTTTGACGAAAAAATACTTGAGAAATACATGGATTCTGTTCCAAAAGGTTATGATTTGATACCATTTTCGAAGGAAATCTATCATAAAGCGATGATGTCGGATTGGTCAAAAGAGTTTTGTGAAACATTTCAATCGGCGGAAGAATATCTAAATAGAGGTTTTGGATTTGCAGTATTAAAAAGAGGCGACTTGGTATCGGGAGCATCAACGATGACTGTTTATGATGGTGGGATAGAGGTGCAAGTTGCTACAGTAGAGGGAGAAAGAGGAAAGGGACTTGCAATCGCTTGTGCGGCAGCATTACTTATGGAGTGCAAAAAAAGAAACTTGAGACCGTGCTGGGATGCAGCAAATTTAGCTTCAAAAAAAATGGCATTATCTTTGGGTTATGAGTATCGTGGAGAGTATCCAACGATTCACATACAAAGAGCTTCAAACGGATAAGGAAGTATCGTTTGGATGAACAAAACAGGTGGGTTTGTTTTTCTTTTATCAATGCTTGCATTCTTCTTTCAGACATTATATATTAGATGATGTGTGCCTGATTCTTGGTATACAATACACATATTTTGGATGAATGAAAGGAGAACTTCTGAATGTCTATGACAAAGACACTCGTAAAGGCAGAAATTGTGGTATGTAATCCGTCTGCCATTGGACTTTTTGGATTAGCCATGGTAACGCTCGTTGCGTCTTCTCAAAAAATGGGATGGACCGAGGGAACTGCTATGATTATTCCGTGGGCAATTTTTTTGGGAGCGTTTGCACAGCTCTATGCCTGCATCGGTGACACAAAGCTAAACAATGTATTTGGTGCAACTGCTTTTGGAGGCTATGCATTTTTCTGGTTTGGTGTTGGATTTTCTTGGCTGATACAGAATGGAGTATTGGGAGAAACGATGGCTCAGAATGCAGATGTCAAACAACTTGGAGTTGCATTTGTAGGGTATTTAATATTCTCAATTTACATGACGATTGGAGCAATGGAAACTAGTAAAGTTCTATTTATTATCTTTTTCTTAATTGATCTTTTATTCGTAGGCTTGTCATGTAGCGTATTGGGGTTTGAACCTGAATTTTTCCATAAGCTGGCGGCTTATGCCGAATTCTTGATTTCGCTGTTCTCATTTTATGGATCAGCAGCAGCTGTGCTGAACGGACACTTTGGGAAGGTGTTTTTGCCAATCGGTAAACCATTTGGCATATTCACACAGAATCATGCTCACTAAGATTTGAATTGAATCCATGTCAAGTGTTGGAGTTGAGTGCTTATATAATTGTATGGAGAGAAAGCATGTCTTTTGGGCAGGCTTTCTTTTTCTATTATTTAGGAAATTTCGCCAAAAGCGATATTGAATGAAGATCAAAGAAAGAACCTTAACCGTAGTCGCCATTGAAGTGACATGTGGAAATCGGAACTTTGATTTTGCCATTTCTACCTTTTGATCACACTGGAAGTTCTTGTAAAAATGTGGCAATCGGTGTATGATAAATATGAAGTTTCATAATCTTCCTAAAAAGAAATGGTTTCATCGTTATGTAATAAAAAAAATGGGAATGAATTAGGAAACAGGAAAAGTGAGGAGTATTATGGGTATGTCTGAACAACGTTACAATCCAGAGGCATTTGCACATGATATGTTCGAAGCGGTATTGCTATATGCACGAGAAAATGATAAAGCTTTTCGAGACAATATTGCAAAGGACTATCATGCCACTTTGTTTGTTGCCTTTTTTATGATTTATGGAATAGATTTGGTAAACTATTTTCTATTAAATAAGCATGGACAATTTAACAAAGATGTTTCGAATAAACTGTTTTTGCTGATGACAGATCGCATTGAACAAAGCTTCTCTGAGACAGAAGCAGAGATGGTCAAGGATTGTGTTTCAGTTATGGAAGATGAGATTATTAAGGCTCTTGGATTGCCCTTTGAAGAGGGTGCGAACAATCCTTTTTTTAAATTGGCGAGATATATTCCGTCCATCATAGATATCCGAGATGAGTATAATAAGTTACATGCAGATCAATTGCTCTTCAACTGTTTGGGGGAGACATTTGTTGGTATTGGTAAACTAGTTGAGCAACATGACTGGCTTAGTTAAATGAAAAGGAAAGGGATGATGCCATCATGAAAATTTGTGACGATTTGGAACGCTTCTTTCAGCAGCATCCAGATGTCTTGTTTGGTGTGTCCAAGTTGGATTACAGTAGCTACGGAAAGGATTATAAGTGTTCTTTGGTGTTGGCGGTTCCCCACTCAGAGCGGCTTACACTTGAAACATACACGGAAGAAGCATTTGAAAACCAAACGATAGAAGCTCGCGCACGTATGAAGAGTATTATGGTTGGGGTATTAGAAGTGCTTAATAGAAATGGAGTTTTGTATTATTTGCCAGAAGCGGCGCAAAACAGTGAAGAAACCCTTACCGCTGAATTTTCCTTTAAGTATGCGGCTGCTAATGCTGGGATCGGTTGGATCGGAAAGAATGATGTTTTGATTACAGAACAATATGGAGCCAATGTAGCATTGTATGCAATTTTGTTGGACTGCGATATTCCTATAGAAAAAGCTGTTTTATCTAGTAGGTGCCCTGAAGATTGCAACGTTTGTACGAACGCTTGTCTTTATGATGCATTAAAAGATAAAAAGTGGTCCAATGATTTATTGAGAAATGATTTGATTGATTTTGAATTATGTAATAAACAAAGGAGTCTATATATCAAGACCCATAAAAGAAAAAATGCCTGTGGTTTTTGTATGGTGGCTTGTCCTGTTGGGTTACATTAATGGATTCTCTTCATTGAAAGTCAGCTTTGTTTTTCAATGCCGTGTTAATTGCATTTTGTTGTGTTTTAGCAATGTGAAAGGGAGCCTTTTGAGAGGCTCCCTTTCGTGACAAGTGACATAGTGTGTATATGTGCATTGTGTGTGATAAGCTATTTTGTCATATCAATTGACTTGATGAACCGTTCTATTCACTGGCTGCCATTGACAGTATGATACTTAAATTCCCATTTCGACATCGCAGTTCATCCAAGAAAGATTTTTCATCTGCATCTTCGTTTAAAATGATATGATAATCAACTTCAAAAAGTGATCCTAAATCTGTTGTTTTGACTCGCTTTAAATCGTAGCTGTCTGTATGGCTTTCCAAAATATCTGTGAAAGCATCCTTATAATTCAAATCTTCTGGAACTGTAATTTTCAGCGTTTGTGGAAGTTGCTTTTTCTGTCCATATTTTGTTATTTCCAAAATGATGATAACGAGAGATAAAAATACAGTAAATATCGCACCGGCAAAATACATTCCAACACCACAAGATAAACCAGCTGCTAGAGCGAAAAAGATATACCCAATATCTTTTGGTTCTCCAGCTGAACTTCTGAATCGAATGATCGATGCAGTACCGGCAAGGGAAAATGCTTTTGCTACATCATTTCCTACAAAAAGAATGATAATTGCCAATATGATGGGAAGCATAATAAGCGTTAGTGAAAACCCTTGTTGTGATGTGATGGAACGATTTGTTTTTAAATATGTTAAACTGATGATAAGTCCGAAAATAAGGGCCAAACTCATCGCCAAAATTGCTTCTGGGACAGTTGTCACTGATGTCACACTCTCTGTAGATGTGAGAGCAGCTGTAATTTGATCAAGCATAATGATATTTCTCCTTAATATGATGAACATGAGTCTTGAATTCCTGTCCATACTTTGAAAAACTTGTTTTATAGATACCTTCTTCTGAGAGCAGTGATGTCAGCCACAGTGGAATTGCTTGGGCTGTTTTAATTTCCATCAACCACATACCATCTTCAATAAGAGGATAACCATCGCTGCCTTCTTCTAATCTGAGATGATCTCTGCGGCTTCTGATGTCAGTGTCAAAGGAAATACGCAAATCTGGATTTCCTTTTTCAAAATATGCGAGTCTATCATATGCAATCATAACTTTTGGCACTAGTTTGCCATATCGTTTTATCATGCTAGATATTTCCCGTACAACTTGTGGATTCATTTCTTCGGATAAGTGGGTGATGCCTCCGTTTTCTACAAACCGGTACCCCTCTTGCAGATGGAGGTTTGTTCGGCGCTTATTTACAAGGCCGCCAACTTTTTTTTTCATTTCCAAAAATGCAAGCCCATTTGCTTCGGGCACTCCATATGTGCGAAGTCTTAATTTCTCCTTGTATTTTGGTTTTGACAAAGAAGTACGAATCAAATAGTCATCCGGAGTATCAAAGTATATATTACAGATAGAATATGTTTTTCTATTTACATTAAATTTATCCGGAACCATGTGTTCCTCTACTTCAGTCAAAACACGGTCGAGTGCAGCTTCTGGTAAAAAATATTTGTTTTCATATCGATTAAAAACTTCAATTGCCATGTTTCTCATCTCCATACGTTTTGTTGTTTTGAATTATCTTATGTACACAGCATACTGGTATCCTGTGATTACAATGCGATTCGTTTGTGAAGAATTTGCGAAGGTTGTATGGAATCATGGTTCAAAATAGAAAACGAGAAAGAAATGATTTTGATGGACAAAAAGACAGAGAGGACAAGCAACAAGTGCTGTCCTCTCTGTCTATATGGTGTATTCAGATGTTTGCAATATTATATCGTTCTATCGTAACTGTAGTGTAAATGATAAAAAGATCATTCCTGAATACCAGGTATTTTAGGCAATGTATTGAGTGATACATTTAAATCTTCATCAGTTGGGATATAATCAGACATAGTACCTTCGTTAAATGAGGTGTATGCAGTCATATCAAAATATCCGGTACCAGTCAAGCCAAATAAAATCGTTTTTGCTTCTCCAGATTCCCTGCATTTGATTGCTTCGTCTATAGCAGTTCGAATTGCGTGTGCAGATTCTGGTGCAGGTAGTATGGTTTCCAATTTTGCAAACTGCGTAGCAGCTTCAAATACTTTTGTTTGTTCAACAGCAACCGCTTCCATATATCCATCATGATATAGCTTGGAAAGAATTGGTGACATACCGTGGTAACGAAGACCCCCTGCGTGGTTTGCGGAAGGTCTGAAATCACTTCCTAATGTATACATTTTAGCCATTGGTGTAATTCTTCCTACATCACAAAAATCATACGCATACTTTCCTCTAGTGAAGGAAGGGCAAGATGCTGGTTCTACAGCTATGATCCTCGGATTTGTTTTGCCAGCCAGTTTGTCTTGCATAAACGGAGCAATAAGACCTCCTAAGTTAGAACCTCCACCAGCACAACCAACAATAATGTCAGGATATTCTCCTAGCATTTCCATCGCTGCCTTGGCTTCTAATCCAATGATTGATTGATGTAATAATACTTGATTTAAAACAGAACCAAGTACGTATCGGTGGTTTTCTGTTGTGACTGCTTTTTCAACAGCTTCAGAGATAGCGCATCCGAGACTTCCTCCTGTGTTTGGATCATTTTGAAGAATCTGACGCCCTACATTGGTGGTATCGGATGGGCTGGCGATAACCTGTCCGCCAAAGGTTTCCATAACTGCTTTTCTAAATGGCTTTTGCTGATAGGAAACTTTAACCATGTAGACTGTAAGTGGCAACCCAAAATAGGAACATGCTTCGGAAAGCGCTGTGCCCCATTGGCCAGCTCCTGTTTCTGTAGTTAGTCCTGACAATCCTTGCTCTTTGGCATAGTATGCTTGTGCGATTGCAGAATTCAATTTATGGCTGCCTGATGTGTTATTCCCCTCAAATTTAAAGTATATTTTTGCTGGAGTATCCAGTGCTTTTTCTAAATTGTATGCGCGAACCAAAGGGGAAGGACGATATATTCTGTACATTTCCAAAACTTCTTCTGGAATGTCAAAATATCTTGTTTCTGCATCCATTTCCTGTTTTGCTAGCTTTTCACAGAAGACAGGATATAAATCTTCTGCTGTAGCAGGCTGCATTGTTGCAGGATTGATGATAGGATCTGGTTGTTCCTTCATATCTGCTCTTAAATTGTACCATTGGGTTGGCATTTGCTCTTCTGTTAAATATAATCTGTGCGGGATTCTGCTCATTTGTTTTCTCCTTTCGACTTTTACGCGTTAACTTTTTCATATTGTGCGTTGGAATAATCAGTGGAAATAGCGAAACAATAAAAAAAGCTCTTGTTCCAGATTTCTCTGGGACAAAAGCTAAACTTCTGCGGTACCACCCCGATTGGCATAAACGCCCTCTTATTCCATACACGAAGATGTATGCTCCCTTGATAACGGATGGAGTTCCCGTCAGGCGCTACTTACAGTAACTGTTCTCTGTGTTCGTCCTGCCCTCATAAGCCCATTCGGCGTAGTTTCAATTATCGCAATTCCACCATCTGCGACTCTCTTTGAATTGAGTCTCTATGCTTACTCTTCTTAATCAACGGTTTTGTCTTGTTGTTCTGTAGTATATTCTGAAAGAAATAGGATGTCAAGATATTTTTTAAAATTGCCATCTGTTGCTCTTTCTTTTGATAATCAGTATAATTATTCTAGCAAAACATGAAGAAACGGTGCAATAAATTGAAATGTAATGAATTTGTAAGAAACAGATAACCCTTTTGTTAAGAATCGAATGATATGATGTTCTTGGTTGAAAGGGGGTAGTTGGGGGAGCATGGGAGGAAGAGATGAATATTCTAATTTGCGATGATGATAAAGAAATTCTGGAAGCAATAGAAGTGTATTTAACAAATGAGGGGTATGATTTGTATTTGGCACAGGACGGTATGGAAGCATTGGAAATTGTGGCAAAGGAAGAGATTCATTTGATTTTAATGGATGTGATGATGCCTAAGTTAGACGGGCTTAGAGCAACGATGAAGATCCGAGAAGAGAAGAATATCCCTATTATCATTTTATCTGCTAAGTCTGAGGATTACGACATAATAACGGGATTGAATATTGGTGCGGACGACTATATTACAAAACCATTCAATCCTTTAGAACTAATTGCAAGAGTGAAATCTCAGCTTAGACGTTTTGTAGACTTGGGGAGTCTGGAAAAGAAAAAAGGGATTTTTCAATCAGGGGGATTGATTGTAGATGATGAAGCAAAGACGGTTACTCTTGAAGGAGAACCAGTGCCCGTCACTCCAATCGAGTACGGTATATTAAAATTATTAACTGAAAATGCAGGAAAAGTATTTTCGATGGATCAAATTTATGAAGAAGTTTGGAATGAACCGTCCTTTAATCCAGAAAATACGGTAGCAGTCCATATTCGGAGAATTCGGGAGAAGATTGAGATTAATCCTAAGAATCCGATGTATTTAAAGGTGGTGTGGGGGATTGGATATAAAATTGAAAAGAGATAAAAAAGGATTCATAATTAGGGGCGTGACTTTTCTGCTTTGTGTAGTATTATTCCTGTGTTCGCTTGTAGGGTATACATGGATATATAGCAAATCGGGCAGTGCCAACGATGGAAATGGCGTTGATGACTTACTCCTTTATGATAGCTACAAAAATAGTGCTGCTTTTCAAAGGGAATTTGGGGAAAAATTAAGTAGAATACAGAATTTGCTAGCAACATACAAAGGGGAATCCTATATTCTGCAAGGGAGAAGTGTAACGGATGAAAGACTTCTAGAGGCTGCAAGGCAGCTGTTTTACCAAGAAGAGTATTCCTATGAGTCCTATCCAGATGGAACTCTGGGAAAAGGAGTTTTTGTTACTATTCGAGAACCTGGCTTGAGCCAACGATACGGTGGGGACTTTGATAATCCTACGGTAAGAGAACCGTTTTTAAACGACTATGCGGAAGATTTAAAGCAAATCAAAGAGTCCATCATTATGGAAGATTTGCGCCGATGGAAATCGGAACTTCGTAGTTTAGATGAAGAAGGATTTCAATATTATGCCACAGATGGAACGTATTTTGTTACAAATATGAGCAAAGCTCAATCAGGGAATACTGAGCAGATTGAAAAGGCAATTGGCAGTATAAAAGATAAACCAGCGTATTTGGTTTATCAGAATGAAACAATGGCAAAAGTACCGCAATCATCTAGGGGGATTGAGAGTTTTACAAGCGGTTTTGATCGAGATTTGGAAGAACAGTTGGACCAAGAATATAATAGCAATTATGTACTTGGTTTTGGATATGAACAAAGCTTTCTTGAAGAGAAACAAGCTGAGTTTCAAATGAAAAAAGAAGAAGTGGAGGAGGTGATTCCCCTCATTATTGCAACAACGCTTCTATCTTTGGTACTCTTTGTGTACTTGATTGTAGTAACTGGTAGGATAAAGGAATCAAGTGAAATCAGGATTTATCGGATAGATCGAATCTATACTGAAATACAAGTAAGTATAATTACGGCGTTGTTTTTTGGAGGGGGAGCAATCTTTTTTCAACTTTTATTGAACGCTATGAACTATTCTGCTGACTATGATGCGAGAGGATATCATTTTGGGAGTCCATTCTATTTGTCGGTGGCGTTGGCAGCGGTCATCGGGATGGGTGCTGCAGGATTGGGACTGTTTTTTATTCTATCGGTAATCAGAAACATCAAAGGGGAAAGATTCTGGAAAAATACTTTTTTAGGAGCACTGCTTTTGCCCATATGGAGAGGTCTCAAATCAACATATCGAAGTAGTAGTGCGATGAAAAAGATGGTAATGATTTGTTTGGTTTTATGCGTGATGTCGGCTACGGTAATTTTGGCGCCAGTTGCAGTAGCACTGGTGTTGGTATTTGCTCCTAAGTGGATTCACAAATATGAAGAAATCAAGGAAGGCGTAGAACAGGTTCGAACTGGTCATTTGGAGTATCGCATACCAGTAGAAGGCAAAGGAGAGCTTGAGCAACTGGCTCGAGGCATCAACGAAATTTCAAAGGCATCTAGCATTGCGGTACAAAATGAACTCAAAAATCAAAGGATGAAAACAGAATTGATCTCTAATGTATCGCATGACCTAAAAACGCCATTAACCTCCATTTTAACTTACGTAGATTTATTAAAAAGAGAGGGATTGACCAGTCAAAATGCTGAGAAATATCTGGAAGTCATTGATCAAAAAAGCAAACGACTTCAAAAATTAACAGAAGATTTATTTGATGCAGCAAAAGCTTCTAGTGGAGCAATGCCTGTACAAATGGAGCGAGTTGATATGATGTTTTTAGTCAAACAAGCATTAGGAGAAATGAATGATAGAATTGAAACTTCTGGACTTGAGTTTCGAATCAAAGGTCAGAATGATCGATATTGTGTATGGGCAGACGGCCAACTACTTTGGAGAGTGATGGAAAACCTGTTGGGGAATGTTTTGAAATATGCCTTAGAAGGTTCGAGAGTCTATATTGATTTGCATGAAATTGAAAATCAATATGGTGAATCAAAGGTTGTTTTGGAGGTAAAAAATATTTCAAAACAGGAACTCAATGTGGATGCTGATGAACTGATGGAACGCTTTAAAAGAGGTGATTTAGCTAGGACCACAGAAGGCAGTGGACTCGGACTTGCGATTACTAGAGACCTTGTCCGTATCCAAAAGGGTCAATTTGAAATAAAAATAGATGGAGATTTGTTCAAAGCCGTTGTCGTTCTTGATGGATGCGTAGAGGATTCGAATTCAATTAAGGAAACAGAACAAAATATGATTTAACTATGCAAAGTAATGGTATAATAGGAATAATAATGTTTATAACAATTAAACACAATCTTGAAAGGAGAACAAAGATGGCTCAATATGAATGTAATGTTTGTGGTTATATCTACATTGAAGAGGATGGATTAGAAGAACAGGGCATTGCACCTGGTACCAAGTGGGCGGATGTGCCAGATAGTTTCGAATGTCCTATGTGCGGAGTAGGCAAAGAAGAATTTTCCTTAAAATAAGAAAGCAACAACTCCTTACCGTATTAATAAGGTGAGGAGTTGTTTTTTTTTGCATAAAAATAAATATTAAATTGACGAGAGTAGAGAAGTTCAGTATGATTTAATTGATTAAAAATTAACAATCTCTGTTAAAAAACAGCCTGATTTATCCTTTCATCAATATCTAGTTGATTGAAACAAAATATCAATTGCAAGTCGTAAAATGATAGAATTTACTGAATAATAGGAAAATAATCAGGGCAAAATGGTTTCTGAACCCAGATAATTCAAGGGTTAGAAACTAATATAATTCTGGGATTAAAATAATTATATTAGTAACTATGAAAACCAATAGTTATAGCAAAAGTAGAAAATCCAGAATATCTTTGCAGATTAGGACCGAGATGTATTGGGCAAAAAATTAACAAACTATTCAGCTGTTGTGGTATATCAGGAGGTATTCGAAATCGTGATGGACAAAAATTTTGACTATTCCCCAGTGGAAGAAATTGCGGCGTTGGCTCAGTTCAAACCAAGTGCAGTAATCGGTATTTTACAAAGCATACAGGAACATTATCGGTATTTGCCAGAGGAGATTTTCCCGTATTTGGCGAAAAGATTAGGAGTAAGCGAGGTTAGTGTATATAGTGTGGCAACCTTTTATGAAAATTTTTCGTTGCAACCAAAAGGGAAATATGTGATTAAAATCTGCGATGGAACAGCATGTCATGTAAGAAAATCGATTCCAATCTTAGAAAGACTCCGAAAAGAACTTAATTTGTCTGAAGCAAAATCGACAACAGATGATTTGATGTTTACTGTGGAAACTGTTTCCTGTCTGGGTGCGTGTGGTTTGGCTCCAGTTATTACTGTCAACGACAAAGTGTATCCAGCAATGACTCCAGATTCCACATCGGCACTTTTATTAGAGCTAGGGAGGTAGAATAGCATGCTTACTTGCAGGGAAGATTTAATTCATTTTAGAAAAGAATATGAAGACTATTTAAAATCGGAGAAAAAAAGAATTTTGGTTTGTGCTGGTACTGGCTGTGTTGCCAGTGGTGCGTTGGAAATATATAAAGAACTTGTGAGAATATTGGTGGAAAAAGGAATTCCTTGTAGTATAGAACTTGAAAAGGATATAGCGCATGAACAACCAGTGGGTATCAAGAAAAGTGGGTGTCATGGATTTTGTGAAATGGGTCCCCTTCTGTTAATCGAACCCCAAGGGTATTTATATACAAAGGTTAAGCTAAGCGACTGTGAAGAGATTATAGAAAAAACCATACGCAATGGCTTCTGCTGTGAACAACTGGTATATCAAAAAGAAGGTATCTCGTATTCGAAACAAGAGGAAATACCTTTTTACGAAAAACAAACTCGCGTTGTTCTTGAACATTGCGGGAAACTGGATGCAACTTCTATTAAAGAATACCTTGCAAATGGGGGATATTCGGCCTTTGAAAAAGCTTTATTTGAAATGAATGAAAATCAGATTATCCAGGAAATTTCTGACTCCAATCTAAGAGGACGTGGAGGTGGTGGATTTCCTGCAGGTCGAAAATGGTCCCAAGTGAAAAAGCAGAAAAGCTCACAAAAGTACGTTGTGTGCAATGGTGATGAGGGAGATCCAGGTGCATTCATGGATAGAAGCATCATGGAAGGAGATCCTCATCGTATGATTGAAGGTATGATGATTGGAGCCTTGGCATGCGGAGCAACGGAAGGATATATTTATGTTCGCGCAGAATACCCTCTGGCCGTTGAACGCTTGCAGACTGCCATCATGCAAGCTACAGAATTGGGCCTCTTGGGCGAACATATTCTTGGATCTGATTTCTCTTTTCATCTTCAAATAAGCAGAGGAGCAGGGGCTTTTGTGTGCGGAGAAGGAAGTGCATTGACGGCTTCGTTGGAAGGAAAACGTGGAATGCCAAGAGTTAAGCCTCCTCGAACAGTAGAACAAGGACTATTTGACAAACCCACTCTTTTGAATAATGTAGAAACATTTGCAAATGTACCCCTTGTCATTTGCAATGGGGCAGATTGGTATCGCAGCATTGGACCTGAAACAAGTCCGGGAACAAAAGCATTTGCAATGACTGGAAACATCGAAAATACAGGACTCATTGAGGTTCCTATGGGTACCACGCTAGGAGAAGTCATTTTTGATGTAGGCGGTGGTATGCGTGGTGGAAAGAAGTTTAAAGCGGTACAAATTGGTGGCCCTTCAGGGGGTTGTTTGACAGAAGAACATCTTAGCCTCCCTCTTGATTTTGACTCCTTGAAAAAAGCGGGTGCAATGATTGGATCGGGAGGATTGGTCGTACTTGATGAAGATACGTGTATGGTTGAAATTGCTAGATTTTTTATGAATTTTACTCAAAATGAATCTTGCGGAAAATGTGTGCCATGTCGTGAGGGAACAAAGAGAATGCTTGCCATTTTGGAACGTATTGTTGAGGGCCGGGGAGAAGCTGGGGATATCGATTTGCTGCTAGAACTGGCAGATACGATTTCAAATACGGCGTTGTGTGGGCTTGGAAAAACTGCGGCACTTCCTGTTATTAGTACGATTAAGAATTTCCGCAATGAATACGAAGCACATATTTTTGAAAAAAGATGTCCGGCAGGGAGCTGTCAGAAGCTGAAGGTAATCAGAATTAAACCTGAATTGTGTAAAGGTTGCGGAAAATGTGTAAAAGTATGCCCAGTTGATGCAATCGCAGGAGAACTGAAAAAGCCATATATAGTTGATGGGACGAAATGCATAAAGTGTGAGGCATGCATTGATCAGTGCCCGTTTGGCGCGATTGAGGAGGTAGTATAGGATGAATACAAAGGAATATATGATCATAGACGGAATTCCTGTTGAAATCAATGGAGAAAAGAATATTTTAGAATTGATTCGAAAAATAGGGATCAAGTTACCTACCTTCTGTTACCACAGCGATCTTTCCGTTTATGGTGCATGCCGGATGTGTATGGTAGAAAATCAAAACGGTGACTTGGAAGCCGCGTGTTCTACTCCACCAAGAGCAGGGATGGAAATAAAGACCAATGTTGGTCGACTTAGAAAATATAGAAAAATGATTTTAGAGCTGCTTCTTGCAAACCATTGCAGTGATTGTAACTCTTGCAGTAACAATGGAAACTGTAAGCTTCAAGAACTTGCGATTCGGTTTGATATGGGTAAAGTACGATTTCCCAATGATGCTGCCGACCCGCATCCAGACGAATCTTCATATTGTATTTCAAGAAATCAACAAAAATGCATCTTATGTGGAGACTGTGTAAGAGTTTGCAATGAGATACAGGGTGTAGGTGCCATTGATTTTGTTGAAAGAGGAGCAAAAATGCGAGTGAGTACCTCTTTTGACAGACCGATTGCAGACTCCCCTTGCGTTGGTTGTGGTCAGTGTGCGGCAGTTTGCCCAACTGGCGCAATTGTAGTCAAAAGCAACATGGATCAAGTTTGGGAAGCCCTTGAAGACAGAGACGCCGTGGTTTCGGTTCAAATTGCTCCAGCTGTGAGAGTTGCAATCGGAAAGGAATTGGGGCTGTCAGCAGGTGAAAATTCTATTGGTAGAATCGTAGCAGCTCTTAGAAGAATGGGTTTTGATAGAATATATGATACTTCTACGGGTGCGGATCTAACGGTGCTAGAAGAATCTGAAGAACTGATTCGAAGAATTGAGACGAGTGAAAAACCAATGCCTCTATATACATCATGCTGTCCAGCATGGGTGAACTATTGCGAAAAACGTATGCCAGAACTGATTCCTCACCTGTCCACTTGTCGTTCGCCGATGCAGATGTTAGCATCAGTGGTCAAGACGCAATGCAGTATGCCTGGGAAGAAGTCTTTTCATGTTGCAGTAATGCCTTGTACTGCAAAGAAATTCGAAGCAGCGAGAGAAGAGTTTCTGCGGAAAGAGGGTCCCGCAGTAGATTGTGTGATTACAACACAAGAATTGATCAAGATGATTAAAAGCTCGGGGATAGTGTTTTCTGAATTGGAACCAGAAGCAATGGATTTGCCACTTGGGATTTATACCGGAGCAGGGGTAATCTTTGGAGTGTCTGGAGGCGTTACGGAGGCGGTACTTAGACGATTTTATGAGAAACACTCAACCTTAGGTCACTTTGCGATGACATATCGTGATGTGAGAGGCTTAGAAGGTGTGAAAACGTCTTCGATTACCATTGGCGAAAAAAAACTAAAATTAGCAGTGGTGAGTGGATTGAAAAATGCACTCAACTTAATTGAAAGCATGAAACAAGGAGAAACGTATGACTTCATTGAGGTCATGGCATGTCCGGGAGGCTGTGTGAATGGAGCAGGCCAACCGTATGCGCCGTTTTCAGATATGGAAGAGCGTAGCAAGGGATTGTATTCAGCAGACAAACTGTCCAGCATTAAGAGGTCGGATGAAAATCCTTTGATGGAGAATTTATATAAAGGCATTTTAAAGGAACGGGAACATGAGTTGCTTCACGTTGAGTATGGATGTGAAAAAGAAATATAATATCACAACGTGATGCGATGAAAAAAGCTGCACTTTATGACGGGAAACCGTAAAGTGCAGCTTTTATTGTGCGCCCAGCACGGGCGCAGTCAAATGTGCTTTATTCTTCCAGTTCTTTTAGCCACATGGAAGCATCCGCATCACTAGGCATTCTCCAATCACCTCTAGGAGATAAGCTGACAGATCCAACTTTTGGACTGTCAGGGATGCAACTTCTTTTGAATTGTTGAGAGAAGAACCTGCGATAGAATACAGTAAGCCATTTTTTGATAAAGCTTTCATCGTATTCCTCTGAAAATGTTTGCGCCGCAATATAGAGCAACTTTTTAGGGCGCATTCCAAAACGCAATGTATAGAACATAAAGAAGTCGTGAAGAATATATGGACCTACCGTATCTTCTGTTTTTTGAGCAATCTCCCCAGATGAATCTGGAGGCAATAATTCAGGTGAAATCGGAGTATCCATAATATCCTGCAATGTTGATCTTAATAAACCATTGTCCGAGCTGTAAGCCATATCTTCATTGGGACCTGAAAGACGATGATCCATAACCCATTTGATGACAAATTTGACGAGGGTTTTAGGAACGCTTGCATTCACGCCGTACATGGACATATGATCTCCATTGTATGTAGACCAGCCAAGAGCCACCTCCGAAAGATCTCCTGTGCCAATCACAAGACCACCTTCTTTATTTGCAACGTCCATCAAAATTTGTGTTCTCTCTCTGGCTTGCGAATTCTCGTATGTCACATCGTGAATGGATGGGTCGTGCTCAATGTCGGCAAAGTGCTGCATAACAGCGTTTCTAATCGGAATTTCTCTTACGTCTGCACCAAGTAACTTCATAATTGTTTGTGCATTTTGGTAAGTTTTGCCTGTTGTTCCAAAGCCGGGCATTGTGATGGCAACGATATCTTTTGGATCCTTGTTGATTCGTTTAAATGTTTCAGCACATACCAATAATGCCAGTGTTGAGTCTAACCCCCCTGAAATACCAACCACAGCGGTCTTTGCATGGGTATGTTCCATTCGTTTGGCTAGACCAGAAGCTTGTATATGAAATATTTCTCGACATCTTTGGTCTACAGTGGAAGGGTCAGAGGGTACAAATGGATTCTTAGGATAGGTGCGGTATAATCTGCCTTCTACTGATTTGCAAACAGGCAGGGAATCCAAAGGAATTGCTTGATATTGATTTCTCATATTTAGAGCAGAAGCTGATAAATCAAAATTTTGACCATAGCTTCTTTCAAATCGGATGCGCTCATAGTCAATTTCCCCATAAGTAATTTGACTCGTTCGCTGAAAAGATTCACTTTCGGCTAAGACGGTGCCGTTTTCTGCAATCAGGTTATGGCCGCTAAATACAAGGTCGGTAGTAGATTCATGGACACCTGCAGAGGCGTAGATATAACCGCAGATATTTTTTGCACTATCCATAGACACTAAATTGCGTCGGTATTCTGATTTTGCAACGGTTTCGTTGCTTGCGGAAGGATTCAACAAAATTTGAGCGCCATTGACTGCCAGAAGAGAACCTGGTGTGATGGGAACCCAAAGATCCTCGCAGATTTCAATTCCCAGCGTAACTCCACAAGTTTTATCTTGGAATAAAAGGTGCCCAAACGGAATCTCTTCCCCGAAAAGAGATATGGACTTAATTTGTTTCGATATATTTATTCCAGAAGCAAACCATCTTGCTTCATAAAATTCTTTATAATTCGGCAAGTACATTTTTGGAACGATGCCCTTGATTTTTCCCCCTTGCAGCAAAGCGGCACAATTATATAAATTGTTTTCCAACCGAAAATAACAGCCCACCACAACCACGGCAGACAAAGAAGAAGTATTGCTTGCTATGGTTTGCAACGCTGCCAAGGACTTTTCGTATAAAAATTCTTGGTAGAACAAATCGGCACAAGTATACCCGCTGATTGCTAGTTCGGGAAACAAAATAACAGCAGCTCCATTTTCGGCTGCCTCTTTGGCACAACGAATGATCTCTTCGCAATTGAATTGGGGATTTGCAACTTTCAATACCGGAGTGACGGCAGCTGCTCGCAATAGACCAATTGATTTCATTTTTCCCTCCATTTTGACGCATACGTCCTATTACATGAGTCTTTCCTATTATACCATAGGGAATCGAAAAGTAAATTATAGGCAGCGGAAATCTTTGTCAATGAGAAACAATGAAGCTGGATGAATACAGATGGAAAAGGAAAAGAAGAAAGGCTCTTTTTATTGATAGCATAGGGAATTTTAGTATATAATAGACTTGGGAGAAACACCAACTGTAAGATTTGGTGACATGGCAAAGATGGCCCTCGCCCAATATACAAGGAGGATACATGATGAAAGAAGTTTACATAGGTCATTTAAAGACCGATGAGGAAATACAAGATTTTTTTATGATCAAAATGATTGGAATTAAGATTGGCTCCAATAAAAAGCAATATTTGGATATGATTGTTGCGGATTCTACTGGTGAATTAACTGCAAAGAAATGGGATGTGGCTGATACGGAACTTCCTTCTCTCAATGAAATTGGAGAAGGGGATATCGTAAAAATCAAAGGAAATGTAACAGAATGGAATGGCATGCGCCAAATTCGTGTTTTGAAGATCAGAAAATCTGTTCCAGAGGATCAGATTGAACTAATGGACTATATTAAATCTGCACCAGAGAGAGCGGAGGACATGTATCAGTTCATCAATGATATTGCAGAATCCATGGGTGATCAAGATTTTAAGAATCTTTCTCTACGCGTACTGGCGGATAACAAAGCGAAATTGATGTATTATCCCGCTGCTTCTAAAAACCACCATGCAGAGCTGGCGGGGTTGCTCTTTCATATGAAGCGAATGCTTATGACTGCAGAGCGTGTTTGTGAAGTCTATCCAAACTTAAACCGAGATTTGGTTTGCACAGGAGTGATTCTTCATGACATGGAAAAAATCAATGAAATAGAAGCAAATCAGCTTGGAATTGCATCTGGATATTCTTTTGAAGGACAACTTTTAGGCCATTTGGTGCAAGGGGTAAAGCGTGTAGAACGATTAGCTGAAGAGCTTGGAATCAATAACGAAAAAGCGGTAATGATAGAGCATATGATTCTTTCTCATCACTATGAACCTGATTTTGGGAGCCCCAAAAAACCTTTGTTTCCTGAAGCGGAAATGTTGCATTATCTAGATATTATCGACGCGAGAATGTATGATATGCAGGAAGCACTTGAGGGTACAGATCCAGGTGATTTTTCGGATCGAGTATGGACATTGGATAATCGAAAAGTATATAAACCACAGACGTTTTAGATGGTCTTGACCAAATCATAAACACGTCACTGGAAAGGCATAGAATGGTTGAAAAAAAAGGATATATTGATGAAATCATCTATCATAATAAAGAAAACTATTATACGATTGCAATTGTGGAAAACGAAGCAGAGCAGTTTACTGCGGTAGGATATTTGCCCACAGCTTCACAAGGGCGAGCGTATACTTTTCGTGGAGTTTGGAAGAACCATCCTACCTATGGTGAGCAGTTTAGTTTTGCTGAATACGAAGAACAAATGCCCAACACCAATGAAGGGATTGAGGCATTCTTGTCTTCTGGTGTATTGAAAGGAATTGGTAAAAAAACAGCAGCGGCAATTGTGAAAAAATTTGGCGATGATACTTTTTACGTTATCGAAAAGGAGCCATATCGTTTGACGGAAGTAGAAGGTATTGGCGAAAAAAAGGCCACTTCAGTATCAGAAGCTTTTCGCTCTCATAAGGAATTCGCAGAAATTACTCTGTTTTTTCAGCAGTTTGGGATTGGTGCAACCTATGCAATGAAATTATATAAAGTATATGGTGGAGATACCATTCAAGCGGTCAGTGATAATCCGTATCAGCTGGTTGATGATGTTTTTGGGATTGGGTTTAAAAAAGCAGATAAAATTGCAGAAAAAATGGGGATTGGAAGAGATTCGGACTATCGCATCCAAAGTGGAATTCAATATGCGCTTTGGCTTTTTCTCAATGAGGGGCATACCTATGTGCCGCAAAAGCTCTTTTGTGAAAAAGCTGCAGAGATGCTGGAGGTTGGTAGTGAGCAGGTATATGATATTCTTGTACAAATGGCTTTTGAGGGGGAACTTCATATTGAAAATCTGGAAGGAAGGGCAGTTGTTTTTTCCATGCCATATTATGTGGCAGAACAAAATGTCTGCAAAACATTATTGGGACTCGATTCGGCAGTTCCCAAAGCAATCAACGCAAATATTGACCAGCTCATTATGACAACTGAAAAAGAGACCGGAATTTTTCTGTCAGAGAACCAAAAGCATGCAATCAAGGCATCTCTAAAAAACGGGATATCGGTGATAACAGGAGGTCCGGGTACTGGAAAGACCACAATCATCAATACAATTATGAAGATACTGGAGTACAGCGGATTAAAAACAGCCATCGCCGCTCCTACGGGAAGGGCTGCAAAGCGCATCACAGAAACTTCTGGATATGAAGCATCCACCATCCATAGACTGTTGGAATATTACTATTCTGAAGGTGAGGATTCTATGCGTTTTGGAAAAACGGGAGAGGATCCGCTGGAATTTGATGCGATTATCATTGATGAAGCGTCTATGATTGATATTTTATTGATGAATGGACTTCTGAGCGCCATTAAACCAGGTACGAGAGTTATCGTTGTGGGAGATGCGGATCAGCTTCCTTCTGTAGGGGCTGGAAATGTTTTGAGGGATATGATTGAGAGTGAAGTGATTCACTCGGTGAAATTGACTGAAATATTTCGCCAGGCAAAAGAAAGCCTTATTGTTGTCAATGCTCATAGAATAAATCGTGGTGAATATCCAGATTGCAACGAAAAAGACAAGGATTTCTTTTTGCTCCGAAGAAAAGGGGAAAAAGAAATGCTGGAAACAATCAAGACACTATGTGTCAAAAGACTCCCAGAATACTATCAAGGATTTGACGCGATAAAAGACATGCAAGTGCTGACCCCTGTTCGAAAAGGGGTGTTGGGAAGCACACAACTCAACAAGGAGCTGCAAGGAGTGTTAAATCCACAAAGAGACGGAGCTGTTGAGAAAGCATTTGGAGATCGGACCTTTCGAGAAGGTGATAAAGTGATGCAAATCAAGAACAACTATCAGCTGGCGTGGAAACGCATTGAAGATTTTTCGGAGGGACAGGGTGTTTTTAATGGAGATGTGGGATTTATCAAAACTGTGGATCTAGAATTCAATGAAATCACGGTTGTGTACGATGAAAGCAGATTTGTACGATATGATTTTACCCAATTAGATGAAATTGAACTGGCATATGCAATTACTGTTCATAAAAGTCAAGGAAGTGAGTTTCCAATTGTCATTATGCCTGTTTCTTGGTTTCCTCCTATTTTGGCCACCCGAAATCTACTCTATACTGCAGTGACCCGAGGAAAAAAAGCAGTGATACTGGTCGGTTCTGAAGGAAAAATGAACGGAATGGTGGACAATAACCGGATTACTGAGAGATATTCTGGCTTAGCCATTAGACTAAAAAATCTATTAAAGGAACCCACCTATATTTCGTTTGAATAGGAGTGGCCATGAAAAATTGGAGAAATCAATGCTTTTTATTGAAAGAAGGGTTTTGCGAATTGGTTTTCCCTTCCAATATTTATTGTATTTGTTGTGGAAATCTAATTGACGACAGTAGACCTTACAGTCTTTGCGATGATTGTGTTCGGGATATCCATTGGGCCAATGGGAAGACTTGCCAACAATGCGGAAAACCATTGGGAGACAAATACAAAGATTCTGTTTGTAATGATTGCATCGAGTATCCTAGAGTGTTTGACAAAGGGTTTTGCTGTGTATCATATGAGACGAAAGAACGAGAGCTTCTGCATCGTTTTAAATACAAAGAACAGGCGTATTTGGGTAGAAAAATGGCTCAACTGATGTGCGATCGGATTTTGCCTGAAAATTTATCTTTAGATGTCATCGTCCCAGTTCCGATGTTTGAAAAAAAGAAAAGGATTCGTGGATATAATCAAGCCGAAGTACTGTCTCGATTTTTAGCAAATTATTTAGGCTTGGATTGGAATGGGAAGTGTTTGATTCGCACAATAGACACGGGAGCCATGAGCCGGCTTGGAGCAGAAGAAAGAAGAAGAAATGTTCACGGAGTGTTTACACTATCTCCAAAATCCGCCGATATCATACGAGGTAAGAACATTCTGCTAGTGGATGACATTTATACGACAGGGAGTACAATGGACGCTTGCAGCGAGGTTTTGAACACAGCTGGTGCAAAAAGTGTTTATATATTTGCATTTGCTGCCGGTGCAAATGCATGAAAAGAAAACCTACAATTGAAAAACACTGTGTAATTGCAGTATAATAGGGTATATACAGATTAAGTATTAGAGCCGCTTAGGTCTGTGATTGAAAGTCCAGGCCAGTTACGGGCAAAAGGACCCACGTAAGCTGGACCGCAAGGCGGCAGTGATCATGGCGTAGCTTAGATGTAAGACCTTTGATAAAATATCAAAAGGCGGGTGTGGGGGCAAAGATCAGGTCAGCTAGGCGGTTCCAATATCTAATTTGTATCTACAGAAAAGTGCCAGTTGTTGATAAAGTTTATCCACAGCGTTGCACAACAAGAAAAAAGGAATAAAAAAATAAAACGAAAGGAAAGCAGAAAAAAGATAGAATATTTATTAATCGGCGAAAGCCTTGGAAATTAAGAGTTTGTGGCTGGAAATTCAAGCGGGGAATGCATATAAATGAATATGATTTTTTTTCTGAGATATCCACTGCTTAAATCCTAAATTTCTAATTATGCACAGACTTATCCACAAAAGTCACAGAACGAATAAAACCGAAAAAACGGTTGGAATTGCTTTTTTCTTGGAATAATATGTAAACGCTCTATAACCTCTATTAATGCATGTTTCATGAATAAGTATTTTACTTATCAAAACAAAAATGGCATGAATTTTGTAGAAGACAACAATAATAATAAAAATGCCATAGGGGGTGCACTATATGAAAATTATCATTGCCAGCAAAAATATGAATGCCAGTGACCACTTAAAAGATGTGATTGAATCCAAATTGGGTCGATTGGGAAAATACTTCTCTAATGAAATAGAAGCTAACATTATGCTTTCAGCAGAGAAGGGAAGACAAAAGGTTGAGGCAACGATTAATGCGAAGGGAACCATCTTTAGGGCTGAAGAAACCACGAATGATGTGTATACCGGGATTGACGGAGTTGTCGAAAAACTGTCCTCCCAGATGTCTAGATTTAAAACAAAACTTCAGAAAAAGCATAAAGACCACAAAGAACTGCAATTTGCAGATTTACCGCAGGTATCGGGCGAAGAACTGGAAGATTTGCGTGTTGTAAGGAAAAAGAAGTTTGATTTGATGCCTATGTCGGTAGATGAGGCTATTATGCAAATGGAACTTTTAGAACATAATTTCTTTGTTTTCTTAAACATGGAAACCGATTCAGTCGATGTGGTTTACAAAAGAAAAGAAAATGATTATGGTTTGTTAGAAACACGTTATTAAAACGCATATAGCAAAGGACGGCGATGCCGTCCTTTTTTTTAGGAAAAACCAGAAAATACCCACCTTTTCTCCTGAAAACATGTTGAATTCCCCTGCTTTATTCGTTAAAATGAATGGTAGTATGATAGAGGGAGAAAAGATGTATGTCAGAGCTGTTTACAAACATAATTTATGGCATTGGAATCACCGATATTATTGATGTGGTGATTGTTGCTTTTGTTATTTATAAGGTTCTTGGTTTTATCCGTGAAACCAGAGCGCTGCAGCTTGTCAAAGGGCTGCTTATTTTAGTGCTTGTGACGGTTCTTTCTGATAAATTTAACCTATACACTTTAAATTGGATTCTCAAAAACACCATGACTTTAGGCGTAATCGCGCTTGTTATCGTATTTCAACCCGAATTACGGCGTGCGCTTGAATACGTAGGCAGAAGCAAATTCTTTACGCCACAGTTTGCGCAAATGGACAAAGAGAAAGTCAAGCTATTAACCGCATCGATTATCAAGGCTGTTGACTATTTTTCGACCAATAAAGTGGGAGCATTGATTATTATGGAACGGGAAACTACGCTGAATGATATTGCGGAAACTGGTACAAAGGTGGATGCACTACTTTCTACCGAGCTACTGGGTAATATATTTTATGTTGGAGCTCCACTTCATGATGGCGCTGCCATTGTTCGTGGAGACAGGGTCTATGCGGCAGGCTGTGTCCTACCTCTAACGCAGAGCAAAACCCTAAGCAAGGATTTGGGGACTCGTCACAGAGCGGGTATCGGCATTACAGAAAACTCGGATGCCATATCAATCATTGTTTCCGAAGAATCAGGAATCATTTCTATTGCCGTGGATGGAAAACTATCTAGATTTCTTGATATTAAGACCGTAGAAAAAACCTTATTGAATATTTATCTCAGTCAGCTTCATGTGGAAAATGTAAACGTTCCATTTGTTGATAAATTTTGGAGGCGCAAAGATGCTGAATAGTAAGACATTCTATAAAATTATATCGGTAATCATTGCGCTTGTTTTATGGGCATACGTAATTCAAGTGGTGAATCCTACAAAAACGCAGACTTTTCCAGACATTCCTGTTCAGTTGCTAAATGAAGACAGCTTGACGACAAAGGGTGAGGCACTTTCTGGTGATGACAACTATACTGTAACCATTAAGCTGAAAGGAAAGCGGGCGGACCTATCCAAGGTATCTGCTGCTGATATTGTGGCCAATGCAGATTTGTATGGCTTTGGGATTGGAGACAATTCTATCCCTGTAACAGTATCTGTGCCAGATGGGATTACTGTGGTAGATGTGAAGTCTCCTAAAATTAATGTGGTAATTGAAGAACTTGTAGAAGTTGCAAAGCAAGTTAAGATTAATTTTGTCGGAGACAAAGAAGAGGGAGAAGAGCCAGGTCAGATTTCACTAGATCCCGTAGAGGTCACTGTATCAGGGGCCAAGTCGGAAGTGAGTTTGGTAAATTATGTGAAAGCGGATGTGAATATTGGAAAATTAGAGACAACCTCAACTGCTATCGATGCCAAGGCTGTTGCAGTTGGCAGTAATGGTGAAGAAATACCAAATGTTAGACTGTCTTCCTCATATATTTCTGTAAATGCAATGCTCTGCACAGTAAAAACGGTGTCCTTGGAAGTAGCTACGACAGGTTCCGTAGCAGAGGGATATCAGATGGCGGATATCAATGCGCCGAGCACAGTTCGGATTAAGGGGACGAGTGACTCGATAAAATCTGTGTCAACATTGACTTCGAATGTGATCAATCTGAGCGGAATGAATACATCGGCAACGGTTAATTTAAACGTACCTCTTCCACAGGGTGTTGAGTTTGCAAATGGGTATGAGACCTTATCCGCTTATATTACGATAAAACCGATTGTGACCACTCAATTTGTATACACTGTGGACGAATTGACTATTGAGGGAGATTCGAGTGGCAATACAGTGACGATTTTACCAGTGGATATTACGCTTTCGGTTTCAGGCATTGCATCGGTGATAAACGATTTGGCAAAAGAAGATTTTGAACTATATTTTGTTTTGGATGCAGATACACTAGCAGCTGGAGCTGCACAAATTGGAGTTCGTACAGATAAGCAATTGAGTAGCATTACCACAGAACCACAGTGGGTTCAATTTACATTAAACAAGACAGAATAAGGAGATAAAAATGGGAAGACTTTTTGGAACAGATGGAGTGAGAGGTGTTGCGAATTCGGAGTTAACACCAGAGCTTGCATTTAATCTTGGGAAAGCCGGAGCCTATGTGCTCAGCAAAGAATCGCAACGCCCAGTTGTAGTGATAGGAAAAGACACAAGGATATCTGGTGACATGCTGGAGGATGCCATTAGTGCAGGTATTCTTGCTATGGGAGGCAATGTAATCAAAGTAGGTGTTTTGCCAACTCCTGCAGTAGCATACCTTGTAAAATACTACAATGCAGATGCTGGAGTGGTGATTTCTGCATCGCATAATCCATTTGAATATAATGGGATTAAATTCTTCAATAGTGAAGGATTTAAACTAGATGATGGAATGGAAGATGAGATTGAAGACATCATCTTGCGCAATATCGATGTGAATAGCCATATCACCGGTGATCGATTGGGTCGTTGTCTAGAAGCAGAAGAAGATGCCTTGAATTTATATGCTCAATTCTTAGAAGGAACCATCGATACGAACTTGGACGGTATGAAATTAGTGATAGATTGTGCCAATGGGGCCGCCTATAAAGTTGCAGAAAAGGTATTTTGTGATTTAGGTGCACAGGTCATCGTATTACATCATGAACCAAATGGCATCAACATCAATGAGCGTTGTGGATCGACTCACCCTGAAGATTTACAAAGAACTGTTGTGGCGGAAAAAGCTGATTTAGGACTAGCTTTTGATGGAGATGCAGACCGGCTGATTGGGGTAGATGAAACAGGGCAGCTGATTGATGGAGATAAGATGCTGTACATCTGTGCAAAAATGTTAAAAACTCTGGCGCAGCTACCTGAATGCAAAGTAACGGCCACTGTTATGAGCAACATTGGATTTCACCGTGCCATAGAAGAAATTGGCTGTCACGTAGAGACGACACAGGTAGGGGATCGTTATGTACTTGAGAGCATGCTGAAAACGGGGTGCGTCATTGGCGGTGAACAATCAGGACATATGATTTTCTTGAATCACACAACCACTGGAGACGGCGTTCTCTCGGCACTTCAATTGCTCAAAGCAATCAAATTATCCGGAAAAAAACCCTCAGAACTTGCCAGTGAAGTGACAATTTATCCACAAGTCTTGAAAAATGCAAAGATAAAAAATGAAAATAAGAAAAAATATATGACAGATCCAGAGATAAAAGAAGAAATCAAACGAGTGCAAAGCCTAATGGCGGGAGAGGGTCGCGTACTGATACGACCGTCTGGAACTGAACCGTTGGTTCGTGTCATGATAGAAGGAAAAGACATTGAAGAAATTACGAAGCTAGCAGAAAGCTTAGCTTCTCTATTGACGAAAAGATTAGGATAGGGGGAGATTCACATGTGTGGAATTGTAGGATATATTGGCAGCGGTAATGCCAGTGAGATTATTATTGAGGGATTGAAAAAACTAGAATATAGAGGATATGACTCTTCTGGGTTAGCGGTTTATAAAAATGGAAAAATCGAAGTCAGAAAGTATAAGGGGAGAATTGCCAACTTAGAAACTGCTATTGAAGGGGAGTACTTTGATAGTACCATCGGGATTGGACATACGAGGTGGGCAACTCATGGAGCGCCATCTGATGTCAATGCTCATCCTCATAGCAATATGGACCAAACCATTGCAATTGTTCACAATGGTATTATTGAAAACTATGTTGAACTAAGAGAATGGCTAATCCAGGATCACGGGATCGTCTTTTTATCTGAGACAGATACTGAAGTCATTGCCCATTTGATTGGATTATATTATGATGGAGATTTGGTGGATGCAGTTTACCGTGCAGTTGAAAAAATGCGGGGTGCCTACGGAATTGGTGTTATCTCAAGTGATGAACCTGATAAAATTGTTGCGGTCAGAAAAGATAGCCCACTTGTTGTAGGACTAGGGGAAGGTTGTAATTTTATTGCATCAGACATTCCGGCACTATTGAAGCACGTTCGAAAGATTTACTTGATTGAAAACAACGAAACAGTAGTACTGACAAAAAATGATGTGAAGATCTATAACGCTGAGAGAAAAGAAGTAAGAAGAGACGTATTCCATGTGACATGGGATGCAGATGCCGCAGAAAAAGAGGGATATGACCACTTTATGCTGAAGGAAATTCATGAACAGCCAAAGGGGCTGTTTGAAACTTTAACTCGACGATTAGACGATAATGGAATAATAAAATTGGATGGTATATCCATGACAAAAGAGGATTTAGAGAATTTCAATAAGGTTTATATTGTCGCATGCGGAACCGCATATCATGCAGGTTTAGTGGGCAAGTTTATCATTGAAAAATTAGCAAAAATTCCGGTTGAAATTGATGTTGCGTCTGAATTCCGATACAGGGATCCTTTTGTAGATGAGAAAACACTGTTTATCGCAATTAGCCAATCTGGTGAAACGTTAGATACATTGGCGGCGTTGAGAGAAGCAAAAAACAAGGGTGCGCGTATTATGTCTGTTGTCAATGTAGTTGGAAGTTCAGTTGCAAGAGAATCTGATGATGTATTTTATACCTGGGCAGGGCCAGAAATTGCAGTCGCATCTACGAAGGCGTATACAACTCAACTTATGTGTATGTATTTGATTGCGTTGTATATGGGACAGACAAGGGGTAACCTTGCTATGGAGGAATACAATCGATATGTGGAAGAACTCAAACTGATTCCTGATAAGCTGAAAAATCTTTTGTCCCATGAAGAAAAAATCAAAGAAATTGCCAAAGACTTATACAAAAGAGAGCAGGTTTTCTTTATTGGTCGTGGCCTTGATGCTGGCGTTTCTTTCGAGGGTTCTTTGAAACTGAAAGAAATTTCATACATTAATTCATTTGCAATTGCCGCAGGAGAGCTAAAGCATGGTACGATTGCATTAATCGAGCAAGGAACACTTGTTATAGCCCTAGCAACGCAAGAAAGACTGTTTGAAAAGATGCTTTCAAATATTCAAGAAGTAAAAGCAAGAGGCGCATATGTGATAGGATTGGCAAAAGAGGGAAACAAAGATATTGAGAAGCAAGCTGACGAAGTAATCTATATTCCAGATTGTATGGACGAAGTTTCCCCACTTCTTTCTGTTGTACCACTCCAGATATTAGCGTACGATATCGCAAAATTACGAGGTTGTGATATTGACAAGCCAAAGAATCTTGCCAAATCAGTAACGGTAGAATAAGCAATTGATATAAGAGAAAATAATATCAATGTTAAGGGATACAAGAAAGGCTGATGCAATATTTCGCACCAGCCTTTCTTGTTTTTTGTCCTTATAGATTTAATTTGAAGAGTTCGATGGCATTTGTTCGACCGATTTTAATTCGATCATTTTCGCTGATGCTACAGTTGTCAAACCATTGACAACATTCTGGCACATCTTCAAATGGGAAATCAGTTGCAAAAAGAACTCTGTCTGTACCAATTTCGCTCATGGTATTGACCAGTGCTTGTGTTCTATGGTGACCGCTGGTTGTGTACCAGAAATTCTTCAGAAGATAATCTGCTACACTTAGTTTTGCAGGCATTCCTCTTTGCTCTCTTTTAATACGGTTGGAAGTTCGCCACATCATGAGAGGGAGACACTCTCCCATATGTCCGAGTATAATTTTTAATTTTGGAAATTCATCAAAGAGGCCACTGCAAATCAATCGAAGTGCGTGAGTTGCTGTTTCTGTTCCAAATGTCCACGCAGCACCATCAAGCCATGGATGACCAGCAACACTTTGAGAATTACATGGCATAGGTTCACGTGGATGTAGATAGAAAGGAACATCCAGTTTCTCCAATTCAGACCAGAATTCTTTATACATTGGGTCATCAAGGTATTTGTACTGATCCGCAGTGCCTATTTGAGAATAGCCATTGACAAGAACACCGATACAGCCCAGTTCTTTAACTGAACGATGAAGTTCTTTTATCGCAGCATCGGGATCCTGAAGTGGAAGTGCAGCGAGCCCCATAAATCTATTGGGGTACGTTGCCATTGCATTAGCCATAATATCGTTTGCTTTTTGTGCTACGGCAATGGCTTCATCTTTATTGTAAATAGATTGAATGGATGGCGCATTTAAAGAAAGTACCATAATTTCCATGCCATTTTTGTCCATTAGATCTAGTCTGTCTTCCATTAAGTTTAGTATACCAGCAGAAAACTTAGGCCATACTTCTTTTGGAAAGTACTTTTCAGAACAACCTAGAGTTTCTGGAATGGCAAAGGTTTCTTCAATACCAATTTTATTTTTCATTATCGTTCTCCTCATGTAAATTGATTCATATTTTAACTTTTATATTATTTCATGGAGTTAGGCAGCCATAGCGAAATTTGTGGAAAGATGGAAAGTAATGCTAAGCCGATAAACATGACTCCAATAATAGGAACCGCGCCACGAATAATATCTTCCAAGCTTAGTTCTTTTACAGCTCCTTTTAAAACAAATAAATTCATCCCTACTGGTGGCGTAATCATTCCAATCATACAGGCTACCGTCACTGTGATTCCAAGCCAAACTGGGTCAAAACCCATACTCATCAAAGTTGGGAAGATAAATGGCATGGTAATCATCAAAATCCCAACAGGCTCTAAAAAGAATCCAAGTATAATCAGAACAATGATAACTGCAATGTATGTAACCCAAGGGTTCGGGCTTAAGTTGATGACAAAAGCAGCCAACTCTTGTGGCAAGCCATAGGCACTGAGAAAAAATGCAAATACTAGACCTCCGAACATCAGAAACAGAATCATACAGCTATTTTTTGTGGTATTGAGCATGGTTTTAATCATGCATTCCTTTGTTGCTCTTTTTCTGATGAGTACAATGACAAATGCGCCAATGGCACCAATTGCAGCGTCTTCTGTAGCGGTAACAATGCCGCTATACATCAAGCCCAGTACGACAACGATTAGAATCATAATAGGACCGATAGATGCAAAGTCATGCCATTTTGATATGTTTTTAGTTTTTGCATTTTGTAGAGTTGCTTTTGATGGATCGATCCATTTTGGATTGAGCTTGAGACCTATCAGTAGATAGAGTACCAAGAGTACTGCCAATAAAAGTCCGGGTAAGATTCCCGCCATAAACATTTCTACGATGGAGGTTTCAGTAATAATTCCATACATGATAAATGTGATGGATGGAGGTATCATAATGCCTAACGTACCACCAGCAGCTTGCAGACCAGCAGCAAGTCTTTTATCATAGCCGTTTTCAATCATAGAGGGGATGCTGATGGTACCAATGGTTGCTGCGGTTGCCGGGGCAGATCCGCACACTGCGGAAAAAATTGTGCTAGCAATAATACTGCTAATGCCTAGATTTCCAGGGATTTTTGATAACTTGCGAGCGATGGTATCAAACAGATCTGACGCCACCCCTGAGTTGGCTAAAAGTTCTGCCATCAAAATAAAAAGTGGTATCATCAATGTGGTAACACTGGAGGCTTGGGTAAATGTAATTAAACTGAGTTGAGATAGTAAACTTGGACTCAAGAATATCAAGATTCCTGACATTCCTAAAAAACCAAGTCCTAGTGAAATAGGAGTGCCGATAAAGAGGATGATAATCAGTACGGCAAAAATGATTAAAGTCATTGCGATTACACTCATTTTAAGTAACCTCCTTATCTTTTCTTTTTTTCCAGATGTCAATGATGGATGCAATCAATGTTAGAAATAAGATGGAAGATCCAAACACCATAATGCTGTACAAAAGGCATGCAGGTATTGGAAGATTTCCTGAGGCATCCCATGACATTTGGTATGCTATTACGGTATAGCTAAAACAGGATTTGACTAATCCACCCACAAAAACTAAAGCAAAAATGTTTCCGATGGTCAGTAAGATTTTTGCTGCAAGTGGACCAACTCGCTCGACTACTATCTCTACATTGACGTGGCCACCGCTTTCCAAGGCATAGGAAGTGCCGAGGAAAGCAGCAGTGAGAATCGTATACTGACAAATGTTTTGTGCCCAAACAGTAGGAGCGCCAAGAAAGTAACGGCTGATTACATCATATAGCATAATGAATGCTGTAATCAAAACCAGAAATCCACTTAGAATCCCAAGTATTCGGTTTATTTTTTTCAGTAGCATAGTTTCTCCTTTATTTTGGAACGGATTCAAGAGTTTCCATTAATTTGACGCCTAATTCACCAGAATACTCGGCCACTTCATCTCTGAGACCAGTCGTAGCTTCCATAAAGACGGCTCTTTCTTCATCGGTACAATAGTAAATGTTGCCGCCAGCTTCTTCTACAGCTACCTTAAAGTCAGCTTCGTAATCAGCCATCAACGATGCATTATAGTCCATGGCAAGCTGCGCGGCTTCTTCCATCGCTGCTTTTTGATTGTTAGAAAGCTTTGCCCATGCTACATCGGAAATAGATACATAAAGCCAAGTAGAGTTGGATAGCCCTAGGTAACTGACTGCAGGTGCTGATTCATAAAGCTTAAAGTTATAAACAAAAGGCCAACCAGTATAGCCACCGTCTACGGTTCCTCTATCAAATGCAACTGCAACATCTGCTGGAACTACTGTCATTGGAGATGCACCCCACGCCTGCAATGTCTTGCCAATCCAAACGCCATGATCACGGATCCGCAAACCTTGGATATCTGCTGGAGCATGCACCTCACGTGCGTTCTTCTTTGTAAGATAGAAAATTGTTTGACCTTCATCTGTAGCAAAAAGGTAATGCTGTTTATATTCTGAAAGGATTTCATCCATAACTGGTGCAATGGCAGTGTTTACGTCCTGCCACTTGTCAGGATTGTATAAGCCTGGGATATCTAACGGAGCCATTGCTTTGGCCTCGTTAGAGTTCAGAGATGACGGGCAAGATGCCATATCTACGGTATCGGTCATAACAGCTTTTAATGCCTCCTGATTTTTGACAAGACCTTCTGTTCCATAAATAGTAATTTCTACGGTGCCATTTGTTAATTCATTTACCTTATCAGCAAAAAATTGATACGTTTTTCCACGGGAGTCTTGCTCGGTAAAAGCGTGATTAAAAGTTAGTTTTACCTGTTGGTCTTTTGATTGTGCGTCCGAAGCTGAATTCTCAGGTGCACTGCCACCACAACCTGTTAAGGCAGTTAGGGCAAGCATTAGGGAAAGAGCTAAGCTAAAAATCTTTTTTTTCATAAGTTCCTCCTCATCAAACTAATAAACAATGTGTTTGTATAAACAACAGCGATATATAATAGCAACTCTTATGCCAAGAGGAGGACTCTTTCACTAGAATCCTTAGTTTTAAAGGAAAAAAGAAATTATTTGGAAAAATACGCCAAAATTTTAACAATGTATTATCACAATTAGTGAGCGAATAAGCACGTGACAAAAAAATAAGTGCGCGTAAGAGCGCACTTATTTTTTAAAATGAAGATGGTTGATTCCGTATTGATTCAAACGACGGTAGATAGAACGACGTCCTAAACCCAATAGTTCTGATGTTTTGCTGATATTGCCGTGACATTTTTGAAGCCCTTTTATAATAGCCATCTTTTCCATTTCCTGAATAAGAGGAATTCCATCGGATGGGGTTGTGTGATTTTGAGAATTGAATGGGCATAAAGCTTTTAAGTTTTCTGGTAGGTCATCTGCTGTTATTTTGCTGTAACGAGCAATATTTACAGCTCGCTCAATTATATTTTCCAATTCTCGAATGTTTCCAGACCAAGTGTGGCATAGAAGCGCTTGTTTGACAGAATCATCCATACCAGTGACTTCTTTGTTGAGTTTTAGACTATACCTTTTCATAAAAAGCTCTGATAGCAAGAGGACATCCTCGATTCTTTCGTTTAGTGAAGGAATTCGTATGGAAAACACATTCAGTCTATAAAAAAGATCACGACGAAATTTATTATTGAGCACATCTTTTTCGATGTCTCGATTGGTTGCAGCAATAACACGTACATTTATTTTAATTGTCCGATCTCCTCCAACCCTCACGATTTCTTTGTTTTGAAGAACTCGGAGTAGACTGATTTGTTCGCTCATTGGCATATCGCCGATTTCATCCAGAAATATGGTACCACCATTAGCACACTCAAACTTCCCGATTTTACCTTCTTTACTCGCGCCTGTAAAAGCGCCGCCTTCGTATCCAAATAGTTCGCTTTCAATGAGTCCAGCAGGCAAAGCGCCACAATTTACAGCTACAAAAGGACCTTCTCTTCGAACGCTATGATTATGGATAGATTGAGCAAAAAGCTCTTTGCCTGTGCCGCTTTCTCCTGTAATCAAAACATTTGATGTACTACGAGCGGCAATTTTGCCCAATCGGATGGATTCTTGCAATTCGATTGAGTTTCCGGCAATATCATCAAAGCTATAATCCGCCTTCTTTTCATCTCTACTCTTTTTGAACTTATACATATATTTGGTATTTTTAATCTTGATTACCAATCCCTGAGGACTCTCATTGTGAACTCCTTTCACGAGAGAAACGATAACCTCACACTTTACGTCGCCGTCAGGCATTGGGAATGTCATTTCTTCATCCAGCATTGTTTTACCCTCTTCAATCATTGCTTGGAAGTAGGTCCCCGTATGAAGAAATTCATCTAGCTTCTGTCCGACGATATCCTTGATGGCATTGTTAAAGATTTTTAATATTGCATCGTTAACATGAATAATTGTGAGTTTACGATCTGTCACGATGGTACCGATAGGAATTGTCTCCATAGTGCCTAGCAGTTGATTATAGACTTTATCGTAATCCCCTTTAAACTCGATGGCCTTTTGTTGTCCTTCCAAAGCATCTATGGTGATTTTCATAACACCTCGCACAAATTCTGGCTTTTGACTTTTTTGAGGACCAAATATTCCAATGCAACCGATGATTTCATCATAAGCATTGTGAATTGGAGAGGCTACATTATAAGTGTCACTAAGACGATTTAAGATGCCAGCAAAGCCGTGCCATTCTACATATTGATCAAGCTCTAAGGCTTGAAATACTGCGTTTAGACCAGCTTGATTCTGATGAAGGGAGTCGCCGGTACTGAGAGGAAATCTGTACTCGGGAAGGACTGCCACATTGTTCCAAATTTCAATGATGATCCCTTTCTTATCTGTAAGGACAATGCTTGTATTGATATCCATAATAATCTGATACATGTTTTTTATTATCGTTGATGCAATGGATAAAAACTGCTGATTCATGAGGCGATCACTCCTGTTTTCTTTAGAATTCTAGATTTGTAATTCTCATTTTATTAGTATATCATGGGAGTTTTCTGATATACCACCTGTAAATTTGTTATGAGCAAATGAAAAAAATGAGAGTTAAGAGGTACAGCAAGAGGGAAGTTCATGTACACAATGCTCTTTATGTATTATTGCTGATGGACATGATTTAAATATTCTTGGAGTAGTGTGGATGGAGGCTATTATTTGAAATAGCTTTTTTAGAAATCGCATTATTATATCTTATACACCGATTTTTACCAGAAGCATCATTGGGCTTAATTGGAGAAGCAAGAAAAAAAAGAGGCTTACTTGCGGTAAGCCTCGAGCATCCCTGCACCAATTAAAATGGATGCACTTCCCATTTCGGATAGTTTTAACATAGGGATTGAGAATTCTCTACTATAAACAAAAAGCTGCATCTGCTCGCGGATTGGTTTTAGTAAATGTTCTCCTAATATTGTAATGCCACCGGAAAGAACAATCACCTCAGGCATCAGAATGTTAGAAATATTGGTCAGAGCAATTGCCATATGATCAGTATATTGATCAAAAACATTTTTTGCAAACTCATCCCCAAGCTTCATAGCCTCAAAGGCGGTCGTTGCTGTAATTTGCGCAAGATCATGGTTACACACCTGATGAATCAGAGAGGTTGGATTGGATTCTGCTGCCAATCGCGTATCTTCGATCAATGCTCGTTCGGAACAAAAGGATTCAAAACAACCTTTGCGACCACAAGAACAAGTTTTTCCGTTCTTATCGATAACCATATGACCTAAGACTGCGCCAGCGCCGTTAAAACCGGTGTAAAGTTTGTTGTTGATGATTACGCCGCCACTAATCCCATTTCCAATGTGAACAGTAACTGAATGATCAAGGTCTTCAGCTGCACCAGAAATGCTTTCTGCCAAAGCAATACAGTGAGCATCATTTTCAACATAAATTGGCTTGTTGAAATAAGCCTGAAACTCTTCTTTAACGGGTGCCTTTTGAAACCCCATTATATGAGTTTTAATGATTCTACCCTCTTGTTCGTTCAAAATTCCGGGGCATGCGACTCCGATGCTTTTCGCATCACGGATATCATAGTCTTGATTTCCAAGCAGTGTATTAATTAAATTTGCTGCATCGGAAACAATATCTTCAATGGTACGGTCTGGGTGAGAGTCCATCTTTGTTCTGGATATCAGCTTCCCATATTTATCTACAATTCCTGCCTGAATAAATCTTGTACCGATTGAAACTCCGATATGAAATTTCATTTTACTTCCCTCGTTTCCTGTGTCTGAAAAAGTATTTCTTACGAGGTTGTATCATACTACTTCTTTCCTATAAAATCAAGTAAAATCTGGAAAAATATTTTTTCTGCTGAACGTGGAACCTCTATTTTCATGCGTGTTTTAAAGGGTTTTAAATCCTATAATCAGAGGCAAATCGTGTTTGAATAAGGAAAAAATAGGTACAATTCTACTATGGAATAAATCATGAAGGAAAGTTGGAATACAGCATGAAGCAAATTCTCTTTGTAGATGATGAACAAGCAATCCTTAGATCCTTGGCAAGACTATTTTACCGGACTGGATGGCATATGTTTTTTGCACAGGATGGAGAAGAGGCCATATGTATTATGGATAATCACCATATTGATATGGTGATTAGTGATATGCGTATGCCCAGCATGGACGGCTATAAGTTGCTTCGCCTTGTACAGCAAAAATATCCCAAGACAATACGATTGATCTTAAGTGGATATTCTGATGAGCGCGATGTATATCGGGCGGTGTTAAACGGGGCAGCGAAAAGTTATTTGATGAAGCCATGGGACGCTGAACGATTACTTTCGTTTTTGACGAATTTGATGAATTTGTGCGATACATTGATGGAGAAAAACTACTTCGATCATGTGGAGGGAATGAAACCAATCCCAACCTTTCGTTGCACAGTGGATGCCATCAACAAATTGATTGACAATGAAGGCAGCACTTCTGAAATAGCAAAACATATTGAAACTGATCCCGGTTTGACTGCGAGAATACTACAATTGGTCAATTCTTCGTCCTATGATAGAAATGTGGGATCGGTCAAACAAGCCGTATATCACATGGGAAATGGGTTGCTTTATGAAATAATCAATGATGAAACTTACACAAAGATAGTAGATATTGACACAACAGAAGGAAAATGGTTTGGCTTGATGAAGCAACATGCTTTTATTACCAATAGCGTAATGGAAAGAACGGTTGAGACATTTATGGGAAGGGCTATTTCTGATACTGGAATTACTGCCAGTGTGCTTCATAACGTGGGAATGTTTATGGGAAATACAAAGGCCTTGCCCCATGATGAATTGGGTGGATATTTGCTTCGATGGTGGGGAATCCCAGAAATGATTGCAGAATGTGCATTTTATCATCACCGCCCAAGGTGTGGATCTGCGGAAAACCAAGAACTGCTTGGAATATTGCATCTGGCAAACTATTATGTTAGCGAGTATCTACAGTGCAGTGAGGAACCGCTAGATGAAACGGTTTTTCATACACTATCAATCCAACGAAAGGATTATGAAAATTTTGTAAAATCGATATTGTCATGGTTCGATAACAGATCATTTTGTGATGAATTTTAAACAAAATAGGTACAATCGTTTCAGAATGGAGGAATTTAGATGAAAAAGTTGTCTTTTTTATTAATGGTGGTTTTGCTCGGATTCATGTTTGTAGGTTGTAGTGGAGATAAGGCAGAAACGAAAATTATTGAACAAGAGGGGGAACAAAACCAGGTTTCTGTGTCGGGTGATGATGAGAGAATTAAAATTGCTCTTGTTATGAAAACCTTGACGAATCCTTTTTTTATTGAGATGGAAAACGGAGCTCGTAAGGCACAAGAAGAGTTTGATGTAGATTTGATTGTGAAAACAGGTGCACAAGAAACTTCCATCGATCAACAAATTGACATCGTAGAGAATATGATTGCTGAAAAAGTGGATGCTATTGTAATTGCACCTGGAAGTTCAACGGAACTAATTCCTGTTCTGAAAAAAGCGCAAGATGCAGGAATTGCTGTTGTAAATATAGACAATCAATTGGATATCGCTATGTCAGAAAAACTAGGATTAGTGAATGTACCTTTTGTCAGTGTGGATAATGTAGAGGGTGCCTATTTGTCCGCAAAATATGTAGCTGATATGCTGACTGAACCAACAAAAGTTGCGATTATTGAAGGCATCACAACGGCCAAAAATTCAAAGGACAGAAAAGATGGAGCTGCAAAAGCTTTTGAAGAATGTGCGAATGTATCTTCCATCGTGTATGATGCGGCCAGCTGGAAAATAGATGAGTCCTATGCAGTTACAAAAAAGCTATATCAGGAAAACCCTGATATTAAAGCTATTTTCTGCGCCAATGATATGATGGCGTTGGGGACAATTCAATATCTGACTGAAACGGGGAAAACAGGGGTTTTGGTGGCTAGCTTTGATGCTTTAGAAGAAGCCAAAGAAGCAATTCTTGAGGGGAAAATGATATCCACCATCGATCAGCAAGCAAATTTACAGGGCTATGAGGGAATTAAATGCGCAATTGACTTGATTCGCAACATTCCAGTGGCACAAAAGCAAATCATTGATGTGAGATTGGTCACTGCGGAAACACTAAAATAGGCGAAGAATTATGGAGGTCACGATGAAGTGGTTTCATAGAATGAAAGAATCTTTATCAAGATTACTGAGCCAATCCAGCATCCGAAAGAGTTTTATTTCTTTTATGTTAATAGCGACTCTTTTGCCTCTGTTTATTGGAAGCATGACGTCTTACACCATATCCAATCAGATGGTACAAGCTGAGGTGAGTAATTTTAATAAAGCTTGGATTGCAAAACAAAAGGACTATCTGGAGCTATTGCTTCAAAATATTGAGAGTATGATGAATAATATTGCCAATATCGACAGTATTAAAAATGCTCTCGATGTGGGAAGCGGTATGAAAGATAATTATACAAGCTTATCCACCCAAGCAATGATAGGCTATATATTGAGTGGCTATAATATCGATGGTTTGGTTTCAATTGATCTGATTTCTTTTGAGGGAGCCCATTACCATGTAGGTGAAACCCTAAATTTTCAACAAGTCAATCGAGATGTGAGTGAACAGTTAAAACAAATGGCACTTTCATCAGAAGACTCAATTGTTTGGGCAGGACTTGTGGATAGTATCAATGAGAATTCATCTCAAAAAAAGGTCATTTCTGCAGTGAAATTGATTAAAAAAATTGACTCGAATACATTGGAAGAAATACCGGTTGGAATGTTGATTATCAATTATAATGTGGATAGTTTTTATGATCATTTTGCACAAAATAATAATTTAAATAAAAATAGTACATTTATTATCGTGGCACAGGATCGGAAAATCCTGTTTCATCCTGATAAAACGAGGATTGGTGCTACCGTGAGTACTGACTTCGTTGGAAAGTTGCAAAATGACAGTGGTGATTTTATATCCTCCTTTGATGGCGAGAAGATGTTTGTTGTCTATAGCAATTCAAGACACTATGGGTGGAGCGTACTAAGCTACATGCCTGTTGATAAATTGACAGAACGCACAAAACCAATTATGTTTTATGCAATGGTCTCAGCAATCCTTTGCTTCTTGTTGATTTTTGCTTATGCCATAACACTATCCCGAAGAGTATTAAAACCAATGAATCAAATTACGTTGACTTTCCAAGAAATTGGAAAAGACAATGCTGATTTAACCAAACGACTTGATGTGACTTCTAATGATGAAGTTGGAGAACTGATCAAATGGTTCAATGCATTTATGCAAAATCTATATGACAAAAAAATCATCGAAGAGAAATTAATGCAAGCCAATGAGCAGTTAGAAATAAGAGTAGAAGAGCGAACCCGAGATCTAAAGCTAGCGAATCACGAACTCAACGAAAGGACAAGGGAGATTCAAGAAACGTTAGAAAAGCTGAGAGAAACCCAAAATCAATTGATTCAGAGAGAAAAGCTGGCAGGCATTGGGCAGCTAGCAGCAGGAGTCGCACATGAAATAAACAATCCTCTTGGCTATGTAGCAAGTAATATGTCGAGTTTGGGTCATTATATTGCTACGTTCAAGGGTATTTTGCTTATGTATCAGGATTTAAGAGAATACCTTGAACGATATGAGGATGAAGAACTTCGCAAAATGCTGCTGGAATTGAAATCATATGAAGAAACAAATAGCTTGGACTACATCTTAGAAGATCTAGATAATTTGATTTTGGATGTGAATAATGGCTTGGAACGAGTTAGCAAAATTGTAAAGGGTCTTCGCATGTTTTCTTGGACTGACCGAGAAGGTGATTTTGAAGCGGCATATGATTTAAATAAAGGGATCGAAAACACACTATTAATTGTTCAAAATGAAGTGAAGTATACCGCGGTTGTGGAACAAAATCTTGGTAGGATTCCTTTGATTGAGGCTTTCGGAAGCGAGATCAATCAAGTATTACTCAATATTATTGTAAATGCATCTCAGTCGATTAAATCAAAAGAGATGGATCATCTTGGACTCATTCGAATTGAAACATGGAAGGAAGGAGATACTGTTTGCTGTGAGATCGAGGATAATGGTGCTGGTATTTCGCCAGAATATTTAAATCAAATATTTAATCCGTTCTTTACCACAAAACGAGTAGGGGAAGGAACTGGTTTAGGACTTAGCATTTCCTATGATATCATTGTGAATCAACATCATGGTCAAATCTATGGAGAAGGAAAAATTGGTAAAGGCGCCAAATTTAGATTTGTATTACCGATTAAACAAAAAAGAGTGTAGGGGTGATAAACATGAACAAACAAGATGCAAAGATATTACTAGTAGACGATGAAGAACTTATGGTTCAGGGGCTGAATCGTATTTTACGGATTCATGGATATCGTCCGTTGTTTACGACCAAACCCAAAGAAGCCATTGAATTGATGGAGTCAAATGACATTTCTGTATTAATCTGCGATCAAAGAATGCCAGACATGAGTGGAAATAAAGTGTTACAGCATGCAAAGGAGCACTGCCCTCATATGGTACGTATTTTACTAACAGGATATTCGGATATGAAAAGTACCATAGAGGCAATCAACAGCGGGTTGATTTTTCGCTATCTTGCAAAGCCAGTAGATGAAGAGGAATTGGTTCAAGCAATTCAAGATGCTTTTTTGCAACGGGATGAAAAGATAAAACAAGAAATCATATTAAATAATTACACGTTGGAGCAGGAATCTTGGCAAAAAACATTGGAAGAACTGAATTCAGCCATTGGAAATCATAAAAATGGAGCTATGAATGCACTTTTAAGGACATTAGAAGTGAAAGATCCAGAGCTCTATAACCATTCGAAAAGAGTGGAAAAACAGTGTAAATCTTTGGCTGAAAAATACGATTATTCCCAAGAGCGTATCGATAATTTGTGTTTGGCTGGGCTATTTCACGACTTGGGTAAACTTACGGTGAGAGATCATATTTTGTATAAAGAAGGACCGCTGGATAGTGAAGCCTTTGATTTGATGAAAGAGCATGTAACCTTTGGAGCCGAAATCATAAAGGAGCTTGGATTTATTGATAAAGTTGCTGATATTGTTTTAGAACATCATGAAAGAATGGACGGGAGTGGATATCCATATGGAAAAAAAGGCGATGAAATAAGTCATGAGGCTCGTATTTTAGCCATCGTGGACATCTATGATGCGCTAATCAGTGAACGAGTTTATCGGAAAGCAATGACAAAAGATCAAGCCATGGCTGTCTTGCGTGAAGAGGCAGAGACAAAATTGGACCGAAGCATAGTAGATGCATTTGAGACAATTCTATAATGGATAGAAGAAAGCTGCTGAAAAGCAGCTTTTCTTAGCTCGTTTTTCATAAAATCAAGAAATGAGAATCTTTCATACCGACTGGTTGATCCCATTATTTTTTCTCGCTATCCTTTACAATTAGTGATAAAATAAAGAATAAGACACATAAAAGAAAAGGAGTTTGGAATGCTTTACGTTGTTTTTGGAGTAATTGTAGTGGTCTTTGCTTGGTTGCAGGCTGCTTATGGTAAGATGCAAAAATATAAAAAACAAGCAAGAAGCCAATGGATTCGAATTGATGGACTATTACAAACCAGATCTCAGTACATCTTGAAAATGATACAGCTGGCCCATGAATCGGGTATGAAATCAGCTATCCTAGGAGACATTTATGAATTGGATGGAGGGTATCGCAGCTATGAAGATCGGGAAGATTCCAGTGCCTTTGCAGAGCAGATAGCCATTAAAATCAGCGAGTTTTTATTGGAAACTAAGCAGATAGAGAGTCTCAAGGCAAATGAAGAATTTCAGGAGCTTGAAGATGATTTGATTGAACTGTCGGAAGATTTAATACTGCAATGTGATAGGTATAATCAATGGATTGATTTATATAATCAGCATATTCAAAAACCAAATTTGCGTGTACAAATTTCCATTTTGGGAGCGCCAGCTTTAAAAGGAATTGACCTTGAAAAAATGCGAATTGTTCCAATGACTTCTATAGAGTGACAATCAAAGGAGGCCGTGTGAAAAGGCCTAGGAGGTATTGATGAGAGAGAGAAAGAAGATTTTACTAGTGATTTTCCTGATGATTGCAGTTGCATTTTCAGGATGTACGAAAGCAAACGACGATAATAATAACGACGATGTGGCTGCAAATCAAGAAGAAGCGTATGTAGTGACATTATACTTCGCAAACGAAGAATACATTCAGTCAGGCGATGAATCTATGGATAAAATGCTTTCATACCAAGATGAAGTCATTGCGGATGAGGACTCAGTTTATATAGATACATTGGAGAAACTGAGGGAATTGCCGAATACTCAGTGTAGCTCATCCATTAATGATAAAATTCAGTTCATAGACGTGACTCTTGAAGAAGGGACAGGTTACGTGGATCTTGCAAGTGAAGGGCTAAATGGTGGATCCTTGGAAGAGATGTTTTTGGTGAGCCAGATTGTTGATACCTTGATTGGTTCCTTTGACCAAATATCACAAGTAGTCTTTTTAGTAGATGGAGAACCTGCAGAGACGTTGATGGGTCATGTGGATACGCTGGAACCGTTTACCGAAGATTTGTTTTAGTGGGATGATTGCCTATGGAACAATATCACTTGATTCGAACAAATCGACGTACCTTGGCATTATCCGTAAAAGAGGACGGGTCGCTTGAGGTGAGGGCACCTCAAAAAATATCAAAAGCATATATTGAGGATTTTATTCGTCAAAAAAAGAATTGGATTGAATCCACCCGACAGAGGATAGAAGGATATCATCAATCTAAAAGGGTGATTACCCTTTCTTCACAAGAAGAAACAATCTGGATGAAAAAAGCACTTGTGATGTTGGAGCAGAAATGTGAGTTTTTTGCAAAACAAATGGACGTTGCGTATAGTACTGTAAAAGTAAATCGAGCAAAAAGCAGATGGGGTTCTTGCAATGGTAGGGGGAATATTAATTTCACGTATCGGTTGGCTTTTGCACCAGAACCTTTGGTTGATTATGTGGTCATCCATGAACTCGCACATACGAAAGAACTGAATCATTCTTCGGCCTTTTGGAAGGTTGTTAAGGATCAAATTCCTGACTACAAAGAACGAAGGAAAATGCTAGCTGAATTCCAGCATAGCACAGAATTTCATGTAGAATCCATTTGAAAATAAAGAGGGTAATCGCTGCTTGATTTTCAATGCGGATAATTTTAGTTTTAAAAAAAGAAAAAATGAAAATACATAGGAGGATAAAATGGAACAGTATGATATTCGAGATATTCGTCTCGCGCCGTCTGGGAGACAAAAAATAGAGTGGGTTAGAAATAATATGCCAATCCTAAGAGGATTGGAAGAGCAATTGAAAAAAGAGAAACCACTTGCTGGTGTGAAAATTTCTTTATCCGTCCATCTGGAAGCGAAAACCGCATATTTATGTGAAGTATTAGCGGCTGGAGGAGCAGACATGTCCGTTACAGGCAGTAATGTGTTGTCTACGCAGGATGATGTGGCAGCAGCGTTAGCGGCTACAGGCATGAAGGTGTTTGCTTACCATGGTGCGACTTCGGAAGAGTATGATCGCCATATTGAAATGTCGTTGTCCCATAAACCTAATATCATCATTGATGATGGAGGAGATCTTGTAGGATTGATTCATAGCAAAAGACCTGATTTGGGTGAAGAAGTATGGGGTGGATGTGAAGAAACCACTACAGGGGTAATTCGTCTGAAGGCCATGGAAAATGAAGGCATTTTAAAATTTCCAATGGTTGCTGTAAATGATGCTCAGTGCAAGCATCTTTTCGACAATCGCTATGGAACAGGCCAGTCTGTTTGGGATAGTATTATGAGAAATACGAACCTAATTATAGCCGGAAAAGTTGCAGTTGTTGCAGGGTATGGCTGGTGCAGCAAAGGCATTGCCATGAGAGCTGCGGCACTGGGTGCTAGAGTCATTGTCACGGAAATTGATCCAGTGAAAGCAATTGAAGCAAAAATGGATGGTTTTGACGTAATGACCATGGAAACAGCAGCGCCTTACGGTGATATTTTTGTTTCGGCAACTGGTTGTAATCATGTTATTACAGTAGAGCACATGAAAACCATGAAAGATAGAGCAATCTTAACAAATGCAGGACACTTCAATGTTGAGGTTGATATGGAGGGCTTGGAAAAAGCAGCAGTTGCCAAAAAAGAAACAAGAAAAAACATTATGGGATATCAATTGGAAACAGGCAATTGGGTCAATGTAATTGGTGAAGGCAGACTGGTAAATATAGCTGCGGCAGACGGTCATCCTGCCGAAATTATGGACATGAGTTTTGCAGTCCAGTGCTTATCCGCGTTGTATATCCTAAATCATAAAGGAAAACTTGCAAATAAGGTAATCGATGTTTCTGCAGAAATCGATGAAGTAGTAGCTAGAAGGAAATTGGAAGCTTGGGGAATTGCAATTGATCATTTGACTCCAGAACAAGAAAAATACTTAAGCAGCTGGAATTTATAAAATATATATGGCAAGAAGGTGCGTGTTATGAAATTTGCAAGCAGGATGGATTCTTTAAAGGATAAGGCATTGCTGAATGCAATGGAGCTCACAGAAACTGACGATATGATATCATTTTCTGCTGGATTTCCTTCTCCTGAAACGTATCCTGTGGAAGCGATTAAACAATCGTTTATTGAGGTTCTCGACCGAGAGGGCAAAGAGGCACTGAGTTATGGTGCGACTAGCGGATTTGTCAAGTTGAGAGCTATCATTGCTGAACGTATGAAACGAAAATTTCATGTAGACTATCAGATAGATGAAGTAGTAATCACAAGCGGATCACAGCAGGCTTTGGATATGAGCAGTATGCTTTTTATCAACAAAGGGGATGTGGTTCTATTTGAAACTCCCTCGTATTTAGGGGCGGTGAACGCGTTGAAGTCGTATGAAGCAGAGCTGATAGGACTTCCTACAGATCGTGAAGGACTTGTTCTAGACTCACTAAAAGATGCTTTGGACACTTATGGAGAACGGGTAAAACTAATCTACGTAATCCCTGATTTTCAAAATCCAACAGGAAGAAGCTGGTCGTCATCTAGGAAGAAGGCATTTATTGAACTCATTGCGCAATATGACGTTCCAATTATTGAAGATGCCGCTTATTCGGAGCTTTCCTTTGAGGACAAACTAGAACCGCCACTTAGCTATTATGACACAAAAGGACAAGTGATTTACGTTGGTACCTTTTCTAAAACCTTTTGCCCAGGCTTGAGGGTTGCTTGGCTATGCGCCAGAAAGCACTTGATGGATCAATATTTGCTTCTGAAAAATGCTGCTGATCTCTCATCTTCGGCAATTGCCCAAAGACAGATGGCACATTATTTGGAACACAATGATTTAGATGCGCACATCAAGAGAATTACAGAGGTATATAAGGTACGCCGTGATATTATGATGGAATCAATCACCCAATATTTTCCCAAGGAAGTACAGTATATAACACCAAGGGGTGGACTGTTTATTTGGTTGGAGTTACCCGAGGATAAAGATGCAAGCGTTCTTCTGAAAAGAGCGTTAGAATGCAAGGTGGCATTTATACCAGGTGGCTCATTCTACCCAAGCGGTGCCAAAAATAATGAATTGCGTTTGAATTTTTCAAATATGATGGGGGATGACATTCGCAAAGGGATGAAGATATTGGGAAACCTTACGTCCGAATATTTAACAGAATAGATATGTAATGTTTTTTCCTTGAAGAAGAATAAATAAACATCCTGCTCAAAAGAGCAGGATGTTTTCATATGCTTATAATTTTTGTTGTAATCCTGTAGCGATTCGCTATTTGCAATTACACTTTAGTCCAAAGGAGCGTACATATAGGAAGAAGGAACTACTTCAGAGCCAAGTGCATCACCACTCCAACTCATTTGAAGAGTTGCACCAAGTCCCTTATCCATATATTCAATATGCATCTTGTACTTTGTTCCTGCTTCCGCAGCGAATGTGTAAGAGAACTTTCTATTGCTGTTCCAGTTCCACTGATCTATCACGAGGTTATCGTTGATCCAAACCCGAATGGAATCATCTACCGTAAAGGTTAAGGTGGTATCTTCTGTGAACTTAGCTTCTAAATACCCATCTGATTCACCATAGAACACATCACTAGAGATGCTACCAGGTGCGTCATTTCTCCATTCGTAATTGATGTTGCTGATTTCAGCGTATTCATCCACTCGATTTCCACCGTTGTCTTCGCTATAAAATACGTTTTTAAAGCCTTCCCCATTTTTGGAAATCTGGTTGAAATACTGGGTCATATCCTCATATGCGACATATTCTTCATAAACTGTTTTCTCAATATAAAGATTTGCCTCAGGGACAAGACTCATCTGTCCTCCGTCAGCCTGCCAGAATAAAAAGACTGCAGCGTAATAAGGAAGCTGTTGATACTCTACTGTAATCGGATAATACTGCCCTGCTTCAAGATGAACTGCTTCTGTTGCTGATTTGTAGGACAAGCTGAGCAACCCCCAGTTTTCAATGACTGTCTGTCCGTTGACATTGACAATGACACCATCATCCGAGTATGTTTTGAAATAGTAATCTCCGGTAACCGTCGGTTTGATATATCCAGACCAACGAATCGAAAAGGTATTTGGCTCAATGCAATCATTTTTGTTTACAGGAGCCGCATAACCAAAGTTATTTGAAATATTTCCGTCGATGCGCTTCATACGGAGTGCATAATCGTGTAATTCGCTGTCATCATAATATTCGCCAAGTATCCCGTTGATATAATCATCGTTGATGGTCTGCTCAAAATGAGCAACAACGTTTACGTTGCCAGTGACTGTCAAATTGCCGCTGCCATCAGGAACCATCGCAGTGTTGTTGGAAGTAAACCCTGTAAAGGTATATCCACTGGCTGGAGTAGCAGTGATGGTGATGGTCTCTCCAGAATTCACCCTCACGTAAGTCGGAGAAACGATACCTGCCCCATCTGGATCTGCACTGACATTCACATCGTACTGAACTGCTTGCTGAGCAAAATGTGCCACAATATTTACATTTCCAGTTACAGTTAGATTGCCACTATCATCAGGAATCATCGAGGTGCTATTGGAAGTAAAGCCAGTAAAGGTATATCCGCTAGCAGGCGTCGCTGTGATCTTTATGGTTTCACCACTATTTACGGTTGTCGTTCCCGGTGAAACGGTACCGCCACCTGCTGGGTCTGCCGTTACGTTGACGGTGTATTTTTGCTTTAACAATGCGCTTGGAACGGCCCAAGTAATATTTGAGTCTCTATAATTGATTTTTGCACTGCCTATCATAGACAAGCTCTTTGCTACCAGACGACCAGTGATAATACTAGATCCTTCCATAGTAACCGCTGCGTTCGGTGCATAAACAAGACCTTTCATTGGATCAGAGCCACTGAAAGAAACTGTGGTAGCATCTGTCGCTAAGCTGCCTACAATGCTTGCATAACCACCTGTAGAAATGGTGGACATTCCTTCATAGAATACGTGACCATACAATGGGTATCCAGCATTAAGAGGAATATAATCATGAGAAACAATGTATACCTGATCAGGGTCAATGGTTTTGTTAGAAGTCAAAAGCAAAGGCTGAGTTCCCGTGCAATCATCCACAAACAAATACAAAGTATGGTTCCCTTTTATGATTATGTTACGCCAACCACTGATGTTAAAATTATCTACTACCAAATATAAGTCTTGATTTTGCAAATCAAGGGTAATTGTGTAGTTAGAATTTGATGTATTTGTCAACGTACCATAGTGAGTGTTCTCACTTATCGTAAGGGACTTGCTCTGATTGGTAGCAGAAGCAACATAATTGTCGATAGCTGGAAAGTCAGCTAAATCTGGAAATGATTCGTCAAATTCGGTTTCATCCAATTCATATTCTTGATATTGAAAATCTGGAAAAGACCATTGATACCAACTTGGGTAATTAAAGGCTGTGCCAGTTTTATGAAAATAAAACCCATTAGCCGAAGGATTTGCTTTTACATTGATATCTCCGTTTGCACTATAAACATTACCGGTGACATATGCCGAGCCTTCTGAAGAAAAATTCTGCTCAAGATGAGCAGCCATGTCCACAGGATCTGTGCTGATGGAAACCATAGCACTAGCTGGAATGACCGAGGCAAACAGAAAAATCATTGTGATTGATAGAATAAGTAATACTCGCTTATTCATATTGAACACCCCACTTATTTTTTATTTTAACACACATATAACAATAATTTAGATATAACTATAATACCCGTTTTTCATCCGGAATAACAAATGATTAGCAATAGCTTACTACTTGGCACAAATAATATACCAAGACGATTTCACGGTATACTATTTAGAACAATTTATTTTGTGATTGTAACAGTTTTTGTTGTGCTATCCCATTTCACATCGGCTCCAAGAGATTCTGATACGAATCGAACAGGCACTAATGTGCGGCCGCTACTGATATAAGGAGCAACCGTCAGTGTGACAAGGGAATCGTTTACAAGGGCTCCAGTGTTGCCAATTGCTAGGAATATATACTGAGCTCCACTATGAACTTCAATGCTTTTGGAAGTTGCATTCCATTTGATAGAGTCGTCAGAGACTCCTAATGCATTAAAAATTGCACGAAATGGCAACATTGTAGTTCCAGACACGATCACCGCGGGGACATCTGAGGTTACCTGTGTCCCATTGACAACAACCTTGATACTATCATCTGCATACACAGCAGTCATGGAAAATAGCATCATAATAATACACACTACAGCAAATATTCTCTTCATACACTATGCCTCCTAATACATATTTATTTCGACAAAAATTTCAAAAACTTTACAAGAAAGCCTTATTTCATCAAAAAAATTTTCAACAGGCTATCCTTGAATCTAATTATATCAAAGAAACCACATAAAACCAAGGAGATAATTATAGAAAGAACACTAGTTTTTCTCATAACGCTCGATGTCCTCGAACGTATGGACTGGGACTCCATATCGTTTGGATATCGCAGGGACACAAAGACACCTGCCAGTCCAATTACCGCAGTATCAGTGAGGATTACAAAGCAAGTCCGATTGTTGTATACAACCCGAGAGGGAACAAAACTCCGCTGAAAAGCATGAATGATGGTTTTCAGCGGAGTTGCTCCGCGGGATATCCGCATAGAGGTTCTAGCGAATGGCAAAAGCTTATGCGTTACTAAACTGCGTTCCACTTGTTGCCGGAACCATTACAGTAAACTAATTTTTATCAAAACAGGTTACACCGCAGTGCTGTCTGCTTCTGATACATAAAATCATTAGAAAATGAAAAACGCTCAAAACCTTGTAAATACTAAGTCTTGAGCGTTTATTTCGTTGGTAACCCGTAGGGGAGTCGAACCCCTGAATCCGCCGTGAGAGGGCGACGTCTTGACCACTTGACCAACGGGTCTCGTCATAGGTTGGAATTTTCATGTTATAATTGTTTTGAATCGTAAATGGGACGCATCCACCGTATCTGCGGTGCTACTCTAACAGAATTAATCATAAATCATGAATTGAAAAAAATCAACATATTTTCGCATTCTGTGAAAGTCGATTTCTGTTGAATCACTTTGTATACCAGTATATAATAATTGTAACAAAAAATCAGAAGATATAAGCATCCAAAGAATACTTTGGGATGTTTCTAAGAATATGGAGGAAATTTTCATGGATCATCAACAGTTAGCGGACTTACTGTTTCCGCACATTTTAAAAGCTCCTGCAGATTATGAATCAATCTATCCAGAGCGCAATCTGCCAGAAGGTGCAAAGGTCACAAGATTGGGACCTAGCCCGACCGGATTTATACATTTGGGGAATTTATATGGTGCTTTTGTAGACGAACGACTAGCACATCAGAGCAAAGGTATATTTTATTTGCGTATTGAAGATACAGATGACAAGAGACAAGTGGATGGCGCTGTTGAAGCGATAATTTCTTCGCTTGATTTTTTTGGACTTCAATTTGATGAAGGTGCTACGATGGATGGGGAGGTTGGACAGTATGGTCCATACCATCAAAGCCAACGAGGTGAAATCTATCAGACTTTCGTGAAACAATTGATTGAGAAGGGGATGGCATACCCTTGTTTTTGCACAGAAGAAGAATTGAATGGGATTCGAGAAGAGCAAGAATCACTGAAAGAAAATCCAGGCTACTACGGGAAATGGGCAAAGCATAGAGATTTGTCTTTTGAAGAGATTAAGAAACGACTCGACCAAGACGAAAAATTTGTAATCAGATTACGTTCCAAAGGGACTCATGACTGTGCGGAAGAGGATTTAAAGATGATTACAGTAGAGGATGGGATTCGTGGACCTTTGACCATGCCAGAAAACCATCAGGATGTTGTAATCTTAAAAGCAACGGGAATTCCCACGTACCACTTTGCCCATGTTGTAGATGATCATTTAATGCGTACTACCCACGTGATTCGCGGAGCAGAATGGCTCCCTTCTCTTCCGATACACGTAGAACTTTTTGAAACTTTAGGCTGGACACATCCGATATATTGTCATACCGCTCAGCTCATGAAGATGGAAGATGGAAACAAGAGAAAACTTTCAAAAAGAAAAGACCCAGAGCTTTCTTTAGACTATTATCGCAGCGAAGGTTATCATCCTGAGGCAGTTCGTGAATACCTGCTTACTATTTTAAATTCAAACTATGAAGAATGGCGAATTGCAAATCCGGATGCCTCACAGAATTCTTTTGATTTCACAGTAGAAAAAATGAGTAATTCAGGGACTTTATTTGATTTAGATAAGTTAAATGATATCAGCAAAGATGTATTGGTAAAAATCCCAGCGGCAGAATTAAGCACGTTCTTGCTAGATTGGGCGGATCATCACAAACCAGAAATAGCGTCGCTATTAAAAGAACAACAGTCTTACTTAGAGCAGATATTAGATCTTGGAAGAACTGGAGATAAGCCAAGAAAAGACTTTGTTTATGCAAAACAAATCTTTGAGTTTATTAGTTACTTCTATGATAGTTACTTTGTGAGAGCGGATTCGTATCCTGAAAACGTAAATGAGGAAGATGCAAAGAAAATTTTAGAAGCTTATTTAGATACTTACAATCATCAAGATGATCAGGCACAGTGGTTTGACAAAATACGTGAAATAGCAACTGCAAACAACTATGCTGCAAAACCAAAAGATTTCAAAAAGAACCCAGACCTTTATAAAGGGCACGTTGGGGATGTTAGCACGGTAATTCGTATCGCACTAATGGGTAGAGCGATGTCGCCCGACATTTGGGAGATACAACAGATTTTAGGAGAAGAAAAGACAAAAGAGAGAATATCTCAAATGCTTTAGTTGTATCTTTCTTTGACTTTTGATAAAATATAAAATTAATTAAAATGAAAATCAAAGAGATGAAGCAATACTAGAGTATCGTTAAAATAGAAAGGAAGTTATAGATGTTATATAAAAGTACAAGAGGCAGTAATGATTATAAAACTGCAGCCCAAGCTGTCATTCAAGGAATCTCTCAGGATAAAGGTCTGTATGTTCCTGACCAGATTCCAAATCTTCCGATGACATTAGAAGCCTTAAAGGGAAAAAACTATCAAGAAATTGCTTTTCAAGTAATCCATAGTTTTTTTCAAGATTATACAGAAGAAGAAATTCAGCATTGTGTAAACGGAGCGTATGACAAGAAATTCGAAGCAACCGAAATTGTACCTGTTGTAAAAGGTGGAGACGCATATTTTCTTGAACTTTACCATGGAAAAACGGCTGCGTTTAAGGATATGGCTCTTTCTATATTGCCATATTTAATGACAACCGCAATGAAAAAGGAAAAAGAAGACAAACGAATTGTGATTCTCACAGCAACTTCTGGGGATACCGGAAAAGCTGCGTTAGAAGGATTTGCGGATGTTCCAAATACAGAAATTATTGTTTTTTACCCAAATGAAGGTGTTAGCCAAGTACAAGAGCGACAGATGATTACCCAAGAAGGCGAAAACACCCATGTATATGCCATTCGTGGTAATTTTGATGATGCACAAACAGGGGTAAAGAGAATCTTTAACGATAATAGCTTTGCAGAAAAATTATCTGCCTTGGGATGCAAGTTGTCTTCTGCAAATTCAATCAATATTGGCAGACTTGTTCCGCAGGTTGCATACTATGTTTACGCTTATGGAAAGCTTATGGAAGAAGCGGTGATTCAGCCAGGAGAATCAATAAATGTTGTAGTACCAACGGGCAACTTTGGAAATATCCTTGCGGCGTACTATGCAAAACAAATGGGTATCCCTGTTGGAAAACTCATCTGTGCCTCTAATGAAAATAAGGTTTTAACTGACTTCATAAACACAGGTGTCTATGATATTCAAAGAGCGTTCTATCTAACAAATTCTCCTTCTATGGATATTTTAATTTCAAGTAATCTGGAAAGACTTCTCTACCACCTGAGTGGGAATAATGGAGCAGAAATTTCAGCTTTGATGGAAAATTTAGATGAGAAAAAGCACTACACAGTCAGTGAGAAAATCAAAGAAGGATTCGTTGATTTTTGGGCAGGATTTGCCACTATGGATGAAACAAACCAGACTATAGGGAAGATGTATCAAGAAAATGGATATTTGATGGATACCCATACTGCAGTAGCTTATAAAGTTTATGAAGACTATAAAAAAGAAACTGGAGATCAAACTATAACCATAATTGCATCCACTGCCAGTGCCTATAAATTTGCTGACAGCGTAGCGGGAGCCATCGGAATTGATGTGGCAGAGGACGGATTCGAAAATGTCAGAACCCTTCAAGCCAAAACTGGTGTAAAAATTCCTGCAGGGCTAAAAGGTCTTGAAGAAAAGAAGATTTTACATTATACAGTACTGAATAAAGAAGAGATGCAATCAGCAGTAAAAGATTCCCTAAAATAAAATTTGGACAAACACTGTTGCATCACCCTTTACAAAAGAAAACCCGGATGAATCGAAACTATTTTCGTTATCCGGGTTTTAATTTGGATAGATTGCTGTTTGCCCTTTCCCATTTTCCTTAGCGTGGTATAAGGCAGTATCGGCTTGGTGGAATAGTAACGTTTCGTTCGTTTCCTCATCGAGGAACTGTGCGATTCCAGCACTAAAACTAATGTTGCTGACTGCAAGCTTTCCATGGGAGACTTGACTGCATCGTTGCCGTAGCGATTCGAGTCGCAAATAAGCCAGCTCTTTGGAGGCCTTTGGGAAGATTACAGCAAATTCATCACCACCATATCTAGAGATAAAAGCATCACCATCCTTGCACTGCTGTTTCATTAAGTCGGTAAAGTGAAGTAGCACTTGATCACCTGTCAAGTGACCGTGTGTATCATTGATTTCTTTAAAATCATCGATATCAATAATGGCAAGTGCCATAGGCGATTTTAGATGTTTTGCTTTTTCTAATGAAGCCTTTAACAAAGAATGGAATGTCTTTTGGTTGTATAGTCCTGTCAAAGAATCATTTCTGGCTTGTTCTGTAAGGGTTAATTGATTTTGATAGCTGGAGCTAATATAATCCTTACTTGCTTTGTTGTATGAGATAAGAACAGAGCTAATAAGATACGATGAAATTAACAATGTAAATCCGACAACAAAATTCAGATAGTAGTCAACTGACGTGTAAACTTGATAATATATGGCTGTATGAATGGTAGAGAAAACCAATAATCCCAAATTTAACAATGTTATCATGTCAGTCATTCTACGTTGGCAAAATAAAACGGTGAGAAAGATAGGCAAAGAAAAAATAGTTAGAATTGCGTAAATATCACAATGAACAAATGCAACTATACTAGTAAATGCACTGCTGGTAATTGGGATTGCATAATTTTTAACCTGGTCAGACATCGAACTAACATTAATTCGATGACAGATAAAAACGATGATCAAGTTAAGACCAGTCGGCACTGTAACATATTGAATTAAGTATTCTTTTCCAGTCATTCCATTTGAAAGCAAACCGCGATGACCAAACAAAAAAAGCATAGTTATCTCAGCTAAAAAAATAAGACCGATAATAATAAAGAAAATTCCGACAATTTTCTCTCTCCATCTGCTTAATGATAGGTTTGGTTTAATAATCTCCATCGACTTTCACCTCCAATGTTGAAATTATACTAGAAATGTCAATCGAATTCAAATATTTATAGAAAAAAAATCAACCACTAGCATAATTTGTTCATAATTTATTATTAAAATAGTACTTGCTTTTTAATATGATGTATGTTAAGTTATTATATGTGTCTGACACAAGTTACGGAGAGTTGACCGAGTGGCTAAGGAGCTCGCCTGGAAAGCGAGTAAGGTGTTAAAGCCCCGTGGGTTCGAGTCCCATGCTCTCCGCCAACGGAACCATTGAGAAATCAATGGTTCTTTTTATTGCGGAAAGCGGTTGGTGTAAAATTGGTGTAAATTATTTATTGGATCCTTTTTCTGTGCCGGTCTTAAAGAATTCAAGAGACATTTTCTCAGAGATTAACTTGTCCGTTTTTTCAAAAAGATGAGTGTAAATATTCATTGTGGTCGAGAGCTGACTGTGGCCAAGTCGCTGGCTAATCTGTAATTTATCCATTTCAAGATAAGCCAACATAGAGGTATGAGTGTGCCGCAACTGGTGCATGGTGATTAGCCTCATCTTATTTTCTTTCAAGAACTTCCGAAACCAAATTGAAACCATTTGTGGATATAGCGGTTCGCCATAGTCATTTTGAAATACTGCGCCTGATTCAATCCATTTTGAGCCTATTAAAAGCCTTTGCTTATCTTCTTTTAACTTCAGTTGCTTTAGGAGAGTAACACATTCCTGAGGAATGGATATCTTCCGTCTACTTTTGGACGTTTTCGGAGTATCTTCATATACGCCAAAGCCTTTGTTATACATTCGGGTTTGAACAACAGAAATGATTCCTTCTTCTAGGTCAATATTTTCCCATCGCAGGCCCATTAACTCACCTTTGCGCAGGCCGGTGAACAGGGTAAGGGTTATGCCGACTCTATACTTAAAATCATCGTCAGAAAGCTTCTCCAGGGTTTGTAATAGTAAAATCACTTCTTCGCGATTATAATATGCGGCTTCCTTCTTTTCCTTGGAAGGAAGGTCTATTAACTCACATGGATTCTTACTGATATATCCCCATTTAAGAGCGGTCTGCATAATGGTATCTAGTACGGAAAAGTAATTATGAACAGTCTTCGGTGCAAGTTTGCGATCATTAATAAGATAGTTTACCCATTCTTGTATCTGCAGGGGCCTCAACTTAGTAAGATAATGATGCCCTAAGAGCGGTAGGATATGAACTCTTATCGTTGTTTCATAGTCTGCGTATGATGACTTCTTGACTTTATTCTTTGCGTATTCCTTCATCCATTTTTCACTAAAAGCTGAGATCGTTATTTTGTTTCCTTTTGAGACATTTCCGGATTCGCATTCCACATAGAACTTGGCCAACTCCTTGTCGGCTTGCGCATCAGATTTACAGTGAACGGTTTTCGTGAATCGGATCGTATCTCCTTTGAAATCAGCTCCCATTGACACCTGTAATCGATAAGAATCTTTTCCTCGCTTTGTCCAACTTCCTGGCATTGTACCATCCTCCTTATTTTAGGGCATAAAAATGCCCGAGATTTGACTTTCTCAGGCTGTAATGGTACAATTCTATTACTATTGAGGCTTGTATCATTACAGCCGATTTATAACATTCGCTCCTGCGCCAACAGGGGCGTTTGTTTTTATAATTGGAAAAATAGATATAATTATCTCGAGAGCTATGTCCGAATACTGGTACTACATGTCCAAACGCGTAATCATCATATACAAATACTTAAAGTTAGAGAGGAGCTTCATACTTATTTGACCACGTGACCACCAGGTATAAGGTTCGACGATGATTTTGTTATTCCATTGCAAGACTACGGATAATTTCTTCAGTTTTTGATTTGGTGTAGTCAGCTATTTTTTCAGCTTCTATTCTAAGACGTTCAACTTCTTTTCTGTTTTTTTCGACCTCAATTACAATCTGCTCTTGGATGGTATCATCAATGATAGGTATTGGCAGTTTTTTTAAATTACTTATTACCATTCGATCACGAGTACTTCCGGACGTAAGTCTTGAACAGAGTTTTTTCCCAATGGAGGAATCGACAAATGTGGCTAAGTATTCTGCTGTTACTTCTGCATCAGGATATAGTTTTACGCCGGCTAAATCCGCTCTAATATTAGCTTTTTTAATCTCATTTGGTATAACAGCAGCATTTCCTAACCATCCAGTTTTAGTAATGACAACATCACCAGGATTAACTTCTGATCGTTTTAAATCTTCATGTTTATCTTCAGTAATATATACCGTATTACCTTTTTCGAAATACACTTTGCCATCCTTAATATTTTGTACTCTAAATAATGGTATTCCATCACTGACATATTCATCATTTTTTAAATTAGATCCAAAAGGGCCATCGAAAACTAGTCCTATTTCAGATAGTCTTTTAATTTTATAGTTTTTATACAAAAAAGCTTCTAGTTTTCTAAACTCTGGCTGATAATAATATGTGTCCATTCGATCTTCAAGTTGACTTCTCCAGAGAATAAAAATATTATTGTCTGCCTTGTATTCACCATAGTCACCTATAGATAATTTATCAAGTTGATTACTATTTAAAGCTTCTGAGAATTCTTCATAAGCTTCTAAAACTTGATCAAGATGATTTTCGCATTTTCTGCCGGTTGCATCATAGCCTATTTTATCAGGATGAGCAAAAAAGATTGGATAATCGGAATGTTCTTCTATCCATTTTTTTAACTCTTCGTCTGTTTTATCTTGGAACTGCTGTTTTAATAATTCTATTTGATCTTTATATTCGTTTTTTTCATTTTCAAGCCATTCATTGCTTAAGGCTTCATCAAAATCAGTTTTATATTCTGATTCTAAGATACTTAATTCTTTTAATAGATCATTTAGCTTATTATTAATATCAGTGCGTTTCGTTTTGTCTAAGATTTTTGTTGTATCAATTTTATATTCTGCTCTTATAAATCTATCTTTTATTGTATTTATCTTTTTTGTTAGTGTTTTACCCAAAGAATAATAGCATTGTTCAATTGTCTCTATAATAGCATTGAACCTTGGAGCGAATTCTTCGGTAACTTGTATTTGGGAAGGGGATCCGTTTTTTATTTTTTGATTGCTTTCTTCTTTAGCTATAGTTAATAGTTTGTTCAAAGCCTCCTCATTGCTCATTTTAATTGAAAGCTTTTTTGCTTGAAAAGCATTAAATTCTTCTTTGGTATATTTTTCGAGGAAAAGCAATGATGATTCAACTCCCGCTCCATAGTGTGTAAATGCAGTAGCGGGTAGACATACAATTGCATTTATTTTAAATCTTTCTAATATAAAGTCTCTAACATATGATAAAGTTGTATTTGATAAAATGCCGTTAGGAAGGACAATTCCCAAGATACCTGTTCCCCATTTTAAAAAGTCAAAGCATCTTTCAATAAATAGAATTTCAGTTTTTTGAATTTTTTTCTCTTTCCCTAAAATATATTGTTTTAAATATGGAGATTCATCCTCTTTTACATTTGCACCGAATGGCGGGTTTGTAAGTATAATATCGAATTTTTCCTTTGCAAAGCCCGGATTTTGTTCTTGTAACAAATTAAAATCTTTTAAAGAATCGGCTCCGATAACATTTGTATGGCCATCATCATGTAGGATCATATTCATTTTTGCTACTCTTGAGATTGAATCATTAATTTCTATTCCATATAAATATTCTTTAGCAAAAGTATGCCAATAATCAAAATGCTCTTTTGAATCTTTTTTATAATATTCATTTGCAGTATTCCTTACATAATCAAGCGCATGTAGAAGAAATCCGCCAGATCCAGAAGCAGGGTCGAGGACCGCATCTTCATGGCCAGGTTTAATCATATCAACCATGAAACTTACGACTTCTCTTGGTGTAAAATATTGGCCTATTTTTCCTTTGAAAAAGTCTTCCATAAATCTTTCAAAAGCTATACCTTTTACATCAAGGTCAGTAGCATTTAGATTAATACTTTGTAAATGATTAACAACTGAAAAAAGCCTTTTTGGTCCGACTTTAATTTCTTCAGAGAATACTTCTGGATCCTTGTCCATTGCTTCTTTGTAAATTAAATCTATACGTTTTTTTACTGATTCTGGTTTTTCATAAGTCTTAATTTGAAATTGGTATGGTTCACCTGGTTTTCTAGCCTTTTTTTCGTCCCGAACTTTTACAAATATTATTTTACATAATTCATCAAACGCTACAGTTGGAGCAAGCTTGCCTCCTTGCCAAAGTGTATCATGGCATTTTTCTAAAATCTGGATTAAGTCATGTTTACCAATTTCTTGTAAATCCCAGTCTGGATCATCTTTTTTAAATCTCCATTCCTGTACTTTCCCGTAATGCACAGGAATGTCAGCAATAATATTATCGGTTCTTTCAAGTGGCTTATATCCCTTTACTTCAAAGGCCCTTCTAGTGTTACCGGAAACTATTAATGCAAAATGACCTGAAATGGAATTACAGTTGCCAAAACATTGCTCGATAGCCTGATTAAATTCGGCTTCGGAAATCCCATTCTTCTTGCATTCGATAACAATATAAGGCTCTTTATTTTCAGGGTCTTTAAAAATAACAATATCAGCTAAGTCACTAGGGGTCCTTCTAGGCACAACAACTTCGAAGTTTATGTATTCTTGCTCATATTTATATTTTTCTATAAGCTCAACAAATAGAGCAGCTCTAACTATTTCTTCAGGATCGGTAAATTTAAATTTTTTATTTCTGAAAACATAATTAATGATGGTTCCGTTTTCTAATATTTCGAGATAATGCTTATCGATTCCTTTTTTTATCCAATCAGTATACATTTATTCACTCCATTTTCTTATTATTATAAATGACTATTATCTTTCTTATTTAGATTTAAACTACTACTCTCTCGGCTTGTGATTCAATTTTTTTTATATCTTCATTTTTATAAAAATGCCCTTGCTTGATGTGCTCTACTTCATGCCGAAAAGCTTCGGCCTGTGCATCGTAGGATAAGCGATCGTTCAAATACACATTATAGTCGCCATTTTCATCTAGGACCGTAATCCCATCAACTCCGATAGGAAGATCCATTTTTCTGATTATCATTGAGTCCAAATTTATCAAATCCTCTTATAAAAATACGTTCATCATTCTAATTTGGTTTTATATATCGTCTGAATTATTACCCTTAAACATTTCTATAATTTTTACGGCCTTTTCAACATCTTCCTTTGTAGCTTTCTTTGCTACTTTGAAGAGCATCTTCATTTCCGGACGCTTGTGGAGCTCGTCAAGATATTCGTTAAGCTCTTCGTCTGAATTATCGTTCTCAATTACAGCATCATCAGCTATATAGTCAAGACTACAACCAAAAAAAGCAGCTAATTTTCTTAATGTGGATAGCTTAACATTATCAGCACCTTTCTTATATAGCCCATCAATTGTTGTATATGGAATACCTGATTCTTTGGCAAGCTGATTCTTATTAAGGTTATGTTGTTCCATTAATTTATCAAGCTTATCTGTTAACCCCATAACGGATACTTCCTTTCTATAATTCATTAATTGTTATTATAATGTAAATAAATTACCCTGTAAAGTAAAATTATTTCTTGATTATCAAAAAAAATACCCCGCAGCAAAAAAAGAGAGTTGACAATTACCCTGCAACGTATTATATTTAAAAACAAAGTTACCCCGCAAGGTATATGCACTGGAAGAGAGGTGTATAAATGTTTAGAAATTTAAAAGCAGAAATGGCTAGAAAAGGGCTACTTCTAAAAGATTTAGCTGTGACACTCAATATCACAGATAAATCCATGACTAATAAAATGTGTGGAAAGACTGAATTCACGCGAAAAGAAATGCTAGCAATAAAAAATAAAGAATTTCCTAATTGTAGCTTAGATTACTTATTTGGTGATGAGTCAGATGAACCGAAAGCGGGATAGAAAGGAGGGATACTATGGATCAAAACATCACATTTGATGCTCGAGAAGCTGCAGCCTATCTGAAAATCCATTACGAAACGGTTTTAAGAATGTCCAGGCGCAAAGAGTTACCACATCACCGTATCGGTCGAAAGCTGCTTTTCAGGAAAGAAAGCCTGGATAGCTGGATTATAGAGCAAGAGCAGAAATCAGTGTCAATGACGGTGATAAAATGTATCAAAATGGCGGTTAAATAATGTAGTTTTATGGCGAAAAATAACTAATTATTACTTGGCTCAAATAATGTGTTAATCTGCTGTTGACCTTCTCCCCTGGAATTGAACCATCACAAATGTCAGTCTGGATGATATAATTAATTGTCCAGGAGGGATACATTTATGAAAAACAGATTTACAGAAGAACAGATAATCAACATCCTAAAGATGCATGAAAACGGCACCCCAACCAAAGAAATCATCCGTCAATACAATATCTCTGAGCAGACCTTCTATCGCTGGAAATCCAAATACGGCGATATGGAGATCAGCGAAGCTAAGCGCCTTAAGCAGCTCGAAGATGAGAACCGAAGGCTTAAGAATATCGTTGCTGATCTGACGCTGGACAACCAAGCGCTCAAGTGGGTAGTCCAAAAAAACGAATTAAGCCTGCCCGCAAAAAAGAGATAGCAAACGAGCTTCAGCAGGAACTCCACCTAAGCGAGCGGCGCGTGTGCAGGCTTCTCAACATAAATCGAACATTCAAACGATATCAATCATCCAAAGCAGAGAGGGATGCCGCTATCACTGATCGGCTCTCCGAGCTTGCAACTCTTCATAGGCGCTATGGCTACAAACGGCTGCATATTTTACTTCGCCGCGAGGGGTTTGAGATTAACCATAAGAAAACATATCGCTTATATACAGAAGCCGGACTTTGCATACGTAAACGGAAGAAAAAGTGCCCTTCCGAGAAACGTGGTAAGCCGAATACAGTTGAAACTCCGAATGTTCGGTGGTCGTTTGATTTTGTGTCCGACACCCTCGCAAACGGACGTAAATTTCGCGTTCTCACGGTAATTGATGAAGCAACTCGGGAATGCCTTGCTCTTGAAATGGATACCTCTCTCACTGGAACAAGAGTAGTCAATGTACTGAACCGAATTGCATTTTTCAGGGGATTTCCTCAGGAGATCCTCACCGATAACGGTCCTGAATTTACAAGCTGCGCACTTAGCGAATGGACCTATGATAAAAAGATCCACCACATATTTATTGAGCCGGGCAAACCGGTTCAGAATGCGTATATCGAATCGTTCAATGGCAAGTTCCGCGAGGAGTGCCTTGATTCCCATTGGTTTAAAAGCATCAGTGACGCCAGAATGATTATTGAGAGCTGGAGAAATGATTACAACACCGTTCGACCACACAGTTCTCTCGGAGGATTAACTCCGTCGGAATATGTATCAAAAATCAGCAACAATAGCCCACAAAATCAGACCGGACTAACATTAAGCTTGGTACAAAATTGGGGGTAAGGTCAGATTTCCTTTTACTCTTTCATAAGTTGTTTCATTCACACTCATACACCCCCAAATCTATATCATATGGCTTAATATCAATTATCTTGTTGTGAAAAAGGGTGTTTTCTGTATCAAAACTTTGCTTTCTAATTAAATTTATATAATGCTCCTTATTGACATTCATTGAATTTTTAGTATATGATATTTTGTGTAAAGCTATTTGCTTTCCTTCGAAATATGCGGCTAACATATTGTCGAGGGCAACGACTGTTACATATTTGCGGGCATATTCTGATGGAACAGAATATTTATTATCACCGTATGATATGAGACAGTCTTTTTCTACTTTACGGACATTGATTCTATCAATAATATATTCTCTGAGAATAGGCGATAAATTTTCAAAATGCAACATTTCTTTAGGCACTTTGCCTGTTGTAGAATGGATCCTATCATTTACTTTAATATTCCAATTTATGGCCTGATTATCTAAATCCAAAAGGGATGAATATTTAATTCCCGTCATGAAATTATCACGGACATATTGTACAGTTCTTTCAACCTTGCCTTTAGTTTGACCTCTGTATGGAAGGCAAAGGACTGGTTTAAATCCATAAAATCCTGCAAAATCTTCAAACTGACTATTTAGCTTACTGTTTTCCTGCTTTAAAAGACGTTTAACAACAACCTGTTTCATATTGTCGTAAAGTATTTCCTCTGGATATCCACCAAAATAACTGAATGCATTGATATGACATTTTATTAAAGTGCTAGTACTCATATCTGTAACAAATTCTATATATCTCATACGTGAATATCCTAATATCATTAGGAAGCAATAGAGTTTTTTCTTTTCACCATTTTCAATAACATGATAGTTTTCAAAGAATCCCCAATCAACCTGTGCTTGAAGTCCAGCAATTGTTTCAAAACGCACAGTTGCCTTATCGTTCAGATTCTTTTTCTTTGATGCTACGTATTCACGTATTACTGTAAATTTACTATCGCATCCAATTTCCTGTAGTTTTTCCATGATTCTAACAGCGCTATATGGTGCCTCTTCAAGCCATAAATCAATTTGTGCTTTAAATGGATCGAATTTTGATGTTTTAGGATGTTTAAGTTCATAAACAGGTTTTGTTTTGCTATGAGCATATTTCTTTGCAGTACGTGGGTCTATCTGATACTTTTTACCTATTTCTGTGTAAGATAAACCTTTTTTATAGTCGGCACGAATTTCCATCATTTTTCTCCTTCCATTTTTGACAACACCCCCTATTTGTTTTTTAGAAAGTGTATCATTTTTTTATATTTTTCGCGACATTTATCTACATTATTTTACCGCCCTTTCCTTTCATTTTATCACCGTCTTTGACAGTATTTTATTCTAAACAAAATCGAAGCGATTGGAACTCTGCTCATTGCCATAATGATGGCTGTGTGGGCAATCTGGAACCGCCAATGGAGCGTTTTGAAGGTGATAGACTATAAGGCTATGAGCTCTGCTGAACGGCTCATGTCCTCAAAAGAAGGCAAGACCAAGATGGATGCCGTTTAAGCTGTGGCCTGGGCGAAGAACCCTAAATAGTTTAAGAAATTTGTCTCTGAAAAAACATTACGTGAGAAGCTGCAGGACTGGTACAATCTGACAAAGAATAGTTTAAGTGAAGAGAGTAAATAATTTGGTTGATTGCAAAAGTAAATTCCACCCTTGGATTTTTCAACGATTGTGCAAGAGTAAAATCCACTTTTTTATTTAACAAATAACAATTTTTCGTATATAATAATCTCATTCACAGAAAGAAACGTACTCAAAAGCATACTAAATAAGCACCTGGAATTTTTTGTGTAGGACTAAATTCCACCTGCTTAGTTTGCTTATGAAGTGGATTTCTGCCTGTGCGATCATTTTTAATTAGTGTTTTAGTAATGCGGGTTTTAACATTACTAAGTCAGGCTCTATAGCCTGAAGCGCTAATTCCTTATGCAAGAAATTATCCAGCAGTATCAGGGACAGCCCATACGGAGAGCATCCGTTAAGGCTGTCTCTTGCTGTACTGTTAATATGATTCATAAGAAGTGTGATATCTTCTTGCGAAAATAAATCAAAGGTTTTTCCTTTCCGTACTACATACCTTATGTATTCATGATTCTTTTCGATTCTGCCTTTCTGCCAGGAGCAATTGGAATCACAGTAATAAATCTTCGTACGATTTTCACCATCCTTAGAACATTCTAAGCTCCAAGGATCTTGGAATTCAGGACCATTATCGGTTAATATTACAGGGAACAGCCTTTTAAAGATATGGACGCCCAATGACTCGCTTAATGTGTCCAAAACATTAATAACGCACTTTTGAGTTTTTTCTTCCATAAGAAAAGCAAGCATAAGGCTACAGTTTCTGAAAAACAAAGTCAAAAGAACTTTGCCTCCCTTTTGTCCTTCTACAACATCCATTTCAACCACTGGAATCTCAGGGTTATCGCTAAGTAGGACTACGAAATCAGCATAGGTGCGATTCGTTCTATATGCCTTACTAGATACTTTCTTATCGGTATTCTTTTTTCGAACCTTGTACTTTACTTTGCGAGGCAAATCAAGATTTCTAGCTGTAAAAACTCTTTTATCAATATACTCGTATAATGTTCGCCTGCAGCACCCAATTTCCTCTGCGTGAGTTGAATAAATATGGCTAATTGATTGACCTTTAAAAATCAAAGGAGATATCAAATCATCCATCTTCTTAATATCTTCAGCACATTGATTAATACCTTGCCTAGAAGAGATAAGTATTTCACGATAATTATCATCTGCAAACTTAGATACATAAACTAAGCGGAAGAACGACAACTCCCAAGGCTATCGCAAGCGTTGCATACAAAAGGTGCTTTATGAAGCTTACCACATTCTTTTGGTTTATATTTGGGACATAAATCTTTGCAAAGATTGCAACTCTTACATAATTTAAAGCAACGTCTATCCTTACATAACTCGCTAACAAAACAATCTTTTTCGTAAAAACAACGTGGCTTAATACTTTTATCTTTATGATATTTAATACTACGATGCTTTTTAACTTCTTTCGAAACTGTAGTGGGATCTTTATCAATCAAAGTCGCAATAGACTTAAATGTTTTGCCTTCGCTTAAACCTTTTTCAATTAAAATACGGTCACTTAAGGTCAAATGTTTTTGTTTGTTATTCATGATTTCCTCTTTCTGCACAGTCAGAAAATCATGAATAGCATATCTGTTAAAAAGGGATGTGCACGACTAAATTCCGTTTTTGAAAAGTAGCGGAACTTACTCCTGCAAACTGGACTTTAGTTCTGCACAAGTGGAATTTACTTTTTCACTTTACGAGTAAATAATTTTATGACCGGGGAAACCCGATTTTTAACTTTACAAACCTATATTTTATACTAAAAGGATAATAAATTACAGAATGGTATAATATTATAGAATATGCTATAATTGTATATAAAAAATATTGGAAATTATTTAATCGGTATAGTTTATGTAGTAAGAAAGAAGGTAATGAAATGAAAAGATTATTGGCAGTTATTATGACATTATGCATGGTACTGGGAGTATCGAGTATCAGCGCATGGGCAACAGATAGCTGGACCACGAAAGCGAATATGCCAACATCAAGAGGATCTTTTCAATGTGTCACTATAAATGGGATAGCTTACATGATAGGTGGTGCTAATGGCGGGGGGAAAATTGCTACTATTGAAGCATATGATTCTTTGACAAATACATGGTCTGCTAAAGCAAATATACCTACGCCTAGGATGCGTCTTGGTGTGGCAACAGTAAACAGCAAAATATATGCAATAGGAGGAAATTCCGGTGGTTTAACATCAAGTAACACAGTTGAAGAATATGATCCGGCAACAAATACATGGACAACAAAGGCAAGTATAACCACGGCCCGAGAAGCATTTGGAGCGGCAACTGTTGATGGGAAAATATATGTGATCGGCGGTGCGTACTGTTCTTCTGGATATGCAAGTGTGTATTTAAACACAGTTGAGATGTATGACCCTGATACCAATAGCTGGACAGCTAAGGCAAATATGCCTACAGCAAGACGCTGTCATGGAGTTGCTGCAGTAAATAATAAAATTTACGCTATTGGTGGCCAAAACTCAAGTGGTAGTTATGTAAACACAGTTGAAGAATATGATCCGGCAACAAATACATGGACAACAAAGGCAAGTATGACCACGGCCCGAGAAGAAGCCGGCATTGCTGCCCTGAATGGGAAAATATATGCTATGGGAGGAATTTCAACAAGTTACCTTTCGACCCTTGAAGAATATGATCCGGTAGCAGATACTTGGACAACAAGGGCCAGCATGTCTGTAGCTAGAGATGGTTTTGGAGCAACCGCAGCCAATGGTAAGATTTACTCATTTGGAGGGTATATACCTCCAGGAAATGCAACTAATTCAGTTGAAGAGTATGACCCTCCAGTATCTGTTCCAAATGCGCCACAAGGCTTAGTAGCTACAGCAGGGGCTTCAAAAGTTGATTTAACTTGGGGAGCTGCATCAAATGCGACAAGCTACACAGTAAAAAGAGCAACTACAACTGGCGGACCTTACACTGCAATTGCAGAAAACCAAACCAATACTTCTTACTTAGATACTAACGTCACAAATGGAACTACTTATTATTATGTTGTAACCGTAGCTAACTCTGCTGGCACTAGTACAAATTCAAACGAAGCAAGTGCTACACCGCAAGCACCGGCCACGGCAGGAAAAGCACTCCTAGTCATCACAATGACAAATGGACTAGAAAAGGAGTATGATCTATCAATGACAGAAGTAGCTGCATTCATTAACTGGTATGATAGCAGAACGTCTGGAAGTGGTTTAGGATACTACACCATTAATAAGACATTTAATTTAGGACCATTCTTAACAAGAGTTGATTATATAACCTATGATAAGATTCAGAATTTCGAAGTTATGCAGTACCAGTAAAGCAATTAGGCCACTAGGGAGAGACCCTTGGTGGCTTTTTTTAGTTTTTGTATCTAAAATTATATTTCACACACTTCTTCTTGCATCTCATAACTTTGCCCTTGCACTATATGTAAATGTAATTATGAGAAAAAGGTAATAAACACTTTAAATTACAGGGAAATTTTGGAATAGAACCGAAGCTATTCAGAGCGGCGGTTCTTTTTTCAATAAAACTCAGAAAGATGTGTCGCAATTTGTCGAAATAGTAAACGGTAAACCAGCCGTACATGGAACTAGAACTTAAAATATGGGATACTAATCCAAAGGACTTGAAAAACTTGTAATATTTTTTCGAGTAGGAATATATGTTGGAGGCAGTATCATGAATGTTACAAAAGTTAAGAATCAAATGCGAATGCAAGAATGGGCTAAATTAGTGGAGGCTCGCGAGGAAAGCGGACTAAGTATCAAACAATGGTGTAAGCAGAATGATTTACAAGAAGCTCAATATTACTACTATCTTCGCAAGCTACGACTAGCTGCTTGCGAAAACCTTCCAGTAGAAACATCAAAAGATTTGCAATTTGCACTTGTTCCCAATCCCGTCCGAGATATTAGTTCGGTATCTTCAGAACAAAGCAATATTAAGATTACTTTTCCTAGTGCAATTGTGGAAATTGGTCAGGAAGCAGATGAGGCACAAATCAGATTGACATTGGAGGTGTTGCTTCGTGCTCAATGGTGCAGCTGGATTTGAGCAGGTATACATTGCATGTGGCTATACAGATCTTCGATATGGCATAGATGGTCTTGCAACGCTAGTGAAAAACAAGTTTGAACTTGATCCTTTCCAAATGAATACGCTTTTTCTTTTCTGTGGTCGAAAAAAGGACAGGATGAAAGGACTTCTTTGGGAGGGGGATGGATTTCTTCTCCTATACAAAAGATTGGAGTCTGGAAAATTCCAGTGGCCACGCACAGCAGATGAGGTTAGGGAAATGACGCATCAACAATATCGGTGGCTTATGGAGGGTCTCACAATTGAACCTCGAAACACAGTACAAAAGACATCCCCAGTATATCCTTCATAACAGGAAGCCTCTACTTCTAAAAGAATAGAAACAGCTAGAAATGGCTTTAAATCAATGGGTTTTCATGATATAATAGAGTCATGGAAAATAGATTTACAAAAGAACAATTACATACATTTGATAAAGATATTTTAGTTACTATGATTCTGCAACAACAGGAGTCCCTGATGGAGATGAACAAGAAACTGGACCTTTTACTGGAACAAATTCGCATCTCAAATCAGGCTCGTTTCGGAAATGCTTCCGAAAAATCCCTATTGCAGAATCAGCTTGTTTTTTGCTTCAATGAGGCTGAGGTAACTGTTCAAGATGCAGATGAGATTGTTGAGCCTGTAATAGAACAGGTTATTCCTGAGCATAAGCGCAGTGCAAAGAAAAAGGGCAAGAGAAATGAGGATCTATCAGGTTTTCCAGTGAGGATTGAAACCCATGCTCTTTCTTTAGAAAAACTTCAGGAACTATTTGATGGTGATTATCGGAATCTTCCAGATGAAGTATATAAAAAGTTGGAATTTCATCCAGCCACATTTGAAGTAGTGGAACACCATATTGCAGTGTACTGTGGAAACAAAAATCAAAAGATTGTAAAGGCTGAGCATCCATTAGAATTACTAAATAACAGTATTGCTACCCCATCCTTGGTAGCAGCAATGTTAAATGCGAAATATGTCAATTCTATTCCTCTTTATCGATTAGAGCAGGAATTTAAACGAAATGATGTGAATATATCAAGGCAGGTCATGGCTAATTGGGTTATCCGATCAAGCGAACGATATCTTTCCCTTCTTTACGATCGCATCCATAAAGAAATCTACAAGAGCCACGTTCTGCACGCAGATGAAACACCTGTACGAGTAGCAAAGGATGGCCGTGATACGAAGGCCAATAGTTACATGTGGGTTTATCGAACTGGGGAGCATGGTGATGTTCCTCCAGCTATACTTTACGATTATCAGAAGACGCGAAAGGCTGACCATCCAAGAGAATTTCTGGTTGGATACAAAGGTGTAGTTGTTTGCGACGGATATCAAGTCTACCATAAGCTAGAAAAAGAGAGACCTGATGAGCTCACCGTAGCTGGGTGTTGGGCTCATGCTCGCAGGCGGTTTGCAAATGTCTGTAAATCCCTTGGAAAGAAAACATCAAAAGGAACCCTTGCAGAGATTGCACTTGAACAAATCGCTCAAATTTACCACGCCGACAATCAATTGGCAGATTTATCTAAAGAAGAACGTTTAAAGAAGCGTCAACTCCTTGTAACGCCTCTTGTAGATGCTTTCTTTTCATGGGTAAAATCAAATGGGGGAAATGTACCAAAGAATTCAGAAACGGGAAAAGGATTCACCTATTGCATAAACCAGGAGAACTATCTCAAGGTTTTTCTCTCAAATCCTGATGTACCCCTTGATAACAATATGGCTGAAATAGCAATTAGAAGTTTTTGTGTAGGCAAGAATAACTGGCATTTGATAGACACAATCAACGGGGCAGAATCCAGTGCAATTGCGTATAGCATAGCTGAATCTGCCAAAGCCAATAATTTAAAACCGTATGACTACTTCAAACATGTCCTTTCTGAGATACCAAAACATATGGATGGTGGAAATCTTGATTTCATAGATGACCTTCTTCCTTGGTCTAATTCCTTGCCAGAAACTTGTCGTAAGAATTAAATTGCTGATACTAAGAGCCGCTCAATTCACTTCTGGTGAATGGCGGCTCTATTTTTAACTAGTACGGCTGGTTTACCGTTTACTCGAAATATGTCATAATGCTATTAATTTACTTTGAAAGGAGAAAAACATGAAAGCCACTGGAATTGTTAGAAAGGTTGATGAATTGGGAAGAATCGTAATCCCAAAAGAATTGCGCGGCGATTTAAATATTGACATAAGAGATCCATTAGAAATTTATACGGAGGATGAATTTATTATCTTAAAAAATATATGCCTGGCTGTGTACTTTGCGGCAGCATGGAAAACACTCGAAGCTTCAAAGACAAGATAATCTGTGGAGATTGTTTTGATTTGATTGCTAAGAAATAAAGCAAGTTAAAACCATATTCTTTTGGGGAAAGGGCCTCAGCTATTCATTCAGAGCTGAGGTTTTTTCAATTGCAGCATCTTGTTGAAAATATTATCCATTAGGGTTAATATTAATTTGTTGGTGTGTACTTATTGGAGAGGTTGTAATTATTATGAGAAGAAGGCTTTCGGCAATCATAACTATCATTTTACTGGCGACATCATTTATGCCCGCCTATGCTACGAATATAAATATCGACAATCAAAACGTTCAGTTCACAGAAGCGTCCGGAGCTCCATTTATTGACCAGACTAACCGCACCCAGGTTCCTTTTAGGAAGGCCATGGAGCAGTATGGCTGTACAGTAAGCTGGGATAGTGTAACGCAGACCGTAGTTGTTGTATCCGGGACATCCGGAGCTGAGCCCGGGAAAACAATGACAATTCACTTCATCGATGTTGGACAGGGAGACAGCATTTTTATTGATTTCGATGACTACGAAGCCCTGATTGATGCCGGTAACAACGGAGATGGAGATCTGGTTGTAAATTATATAAAACCATATGTGAGTGGTAACCTTAACCTTGTGATCGCAACCCACGTTCATGAAGATCACATCGGTGGGCTTGATGATGTCATAGATGCATTTCAAGTTGATAAAATAATTGAAAGCGGTGATCATTCAAGCTCAGATACTTTTAATGATTATCTTACTGCTGTAAGTAATGAAGAAAAATGTAATTATATGGCCGACGAAAATATGACCATTGATATGGGTGATGGCGCTTCGTTAAAAATCATAGATACAATGGATGGGAATAGCAATCCGAATAATGACAGCGTTATTGCTCTTCTTGATTACAATGATTTTGAAGCCTTATTCCCAGGAGATGCAGAAGCGGAGGCAGAGGCTACTTTCCTTTCAAAACTTTACGATGTGGATGTGCTTAAAGCAGGCATCACGGATCCAAGACAGCTTCTTCCCAAAACCTGTTAAATATGATCAAGCCAGAGACGGTTATTATTAGCGTAGCCATTGTCAACCAGTATGATCATCCGCATGAAGCTGCCCTGCAGAGATTTGCTGGCATAGGTGCCATTGTATACGGAACCTTCAAATCTGGATCCATTGTATTAACTACAAATGGAGATACATACAGCCTCAATACATCAACAAAGGTTACGGTCCAGGATGCAGGGGATAAAGGAAGTACAACAACCCAACAGACCGTTACTACTCCAACGACCAGCGTGACAAAAAGTGAAGCGGCTTATATTGGAAACAGCAGTACAAAGAAGTTTCATAGGCTGGATTGTAGATATGCTGATGATATCTCGGCCGAGAATATTATATATTTTAGACAAAAGGCAGACGCTACCAATGCAGGATACGAGGCCTGCAAAGTTTGTAATCCCTAAATAGGCGTTTTGGGAATTAATCTTCATTAGGTAGTGAGATTTATATTGATCTAATAGTATAAAAGGGTAATGTTAAATACAAATTTCAGTGGAGTTATAAATGTGGAATATGAAAAAAAGAATTATAGTCTTTGTTTTTATATTATTATTGTTAGTGTTATTTTCTATAATTTTTCAAGTTAATAATGGAATGAAATCCTATAATGATATCACCTATTTAAAAGATATCTATACAGCTATTGGAAATGAAGAATTCTTTGTTGGAAATGTTGATGCAAACACTGTTGTTTTAAAGAATCGTGAATTTGATGTAATTAAAAAGATAGAATTTAATTCTAAAGGAAAAATCATTAAGACAAAAAGTATCTTAATGCAAAATGATCAGGTATATTTTATCCTAAATGGTAGCGTAGATGATTCTAATGGGATTGTATTCTGCAAATCTAGTAGCATAAATATGGAAGGACTTCATAAGCTGATTAGAATTGGGGGTAATGCTTATTACTTTCAAACTAATAGTGATTAAATTGGATTCAACTACAGTTTTGATAATTGTACAACCTCATTAAATAATTAAAACTATGCAGACACAAAAGCCCTAGCGTAATGCTGGGGCTGCTTTGTTTTAATGTGGAAATGGGTGTGCGAGTGATGATTGTATGCATTGGAAACACTTGATTTCTATAAAGCCCCGTGGGTTCGAGACTGCTGAATGGGCAGGCGAAGAACGGCAGCTGTGAGCGCAGCGAGACGGCTGCAAAGTCCCATGCTTTCCGCCAAGTAAAGAGAATGGATACAGGAATTTTGCCTGTCTCCATTTTTGTTTGTTCCGCAGAATATTCCCTACTTGTAGGTTTGTCAAACATATATTACACCATCCTCCAAAAAATCTACGAGAGTCTGTTTGGGTGATTTCCAACCCAGAGGTCTCATAGGGAAATGGTTGTACTTCCTATTGTGTATGTAAAGCTGACGCTTGAAATCATTAAATGAGTAGAATTTTTTCACGGCATAGAAGTATTCGTTGTCCTTTCTGTGGGATCGTTCTACTTTTCCGTTGTGTCGAGGAGTAAATGGGCGAATCTTCTTGTGCCGAATCCCTAACTGTTGAAGCTTTTTCTCAAACTGAGACATCAGATTTTTAGAAGTTGGGCTGAAGCGCTTTGTGAATTCAAAGCCGTTATCTGTCTGAACACACTCTACAGGAAAAGGGAATGCCTTAATAACATGCTCAAGGAATACCGTAAAGGTACAAGTGCTTGCTTCTTCAAAAGCCTCTAAGTATCGCAACCTTGAGAACTCATCAATGGCAGTATATTGATAGAATTTCTGGCCTATAGCGTCCCCGACGACGCAGGAAGAAGGAACATGTTTTACATCAATTTGTACACGCTGACCAGGAAAAGACATCTGTTCATATGGCTTTGGAATATATTTAGGGTTGCGGGGCTTTACAGGAGCAATCTGATTTCTAACAAGGACACGATAGAGTCCTGTTATTGAGCGAGAATACCCGCGTTGACGAAGTTTAACCCAAAAGACGACCAGTCCGGCATTTGGATTTCTGCGGCGCATATCGTGTATCAGCTTAAGTTCAGTTTCTGTATGCTGATTCTTATGAGAAAGTGGACGTCTGGAACGTTCGGCAAGAGATTGAATGGTGCCGTCGTATCTCCTGAGCCAACGATAGATATACTGCCTGTTGCAGCGGTATTTGATAGCGGCTTTAGTGACACCATACTTTTTAGAATACTTGATCAAAGATAGACGATACCTCATATCTTGTGTTATACTTGCCATACGGAAAACCTTCCTTTCTTGTATTGGTTTTTGTGTGGTAACTAAAACATAACACAAGTAGAATGTTTTCCGTATTTATTTTTTGATTAGATGTAACACATGTATTGTAATCCTACAGTTTGTTCCGCAGAATATTCCCTACTCCTATTGACATATGCCAGTATTTTACATACAATGGTGTTAACTGTATCATAATGCATTTATACCTATTATATAAAATTGTTGTGCGTGTCTATTTAAGAGGGGTGTCTCGTATGAAAAAGAGAAGAATTCTTGTTCTAGTGTTTTTGATGTTGTTTTTTATTGGAAATACTGTTTCTTCCAATGCTATGGTGATGATTGATGACAATCCAGAAACCAAAGCAGTTCATCTCAATCATAATTATTATGATGAAGGTATGGCAGGTGTGGATGGAGATGTATATAGCGCCAATGGGGATTTAAGATCCAATACAATTAACCCATTTTGCTATGGTATTTATTTTCATAAAGAAGGCACTGTATTTACGACTACCGATGATTGGGACCGTTGGGATATAGAATTGGACGAAACAACATTTGGTAAAAAGTTTCCTGATTTAGCGCCATTTCCTGATTTGGGAAGCGCAATAGATCTCTCGAACCAAAGCAAAGCTGTTACAATCAACAAGGACACTCATATTGGTACGTTTACGATTACATCAAAAAAGACGATTACCATTGATACCACAAATGGCGACGTACATCTATTGGTTGATACGTTAAATTTATCTGCCAATAAAAGTATTGTTCTAAAGGGTAGCAATAAAGTATTTCTCTATGTGGAACAGTGCGTTGGAAACGCTAAGTTATCAATCAATAACACAACTCAAAATCCTGATTTGATTTATGTCATTTCCCACTCATATATACCAGTCAATCCACAAGGGTACTTTTACGGAAATTTTTATTATCCTGAAATCAGTAGATTAGATATATCAGATGCATACATTGTAGGCTCTGTCATTACAGAAGCCACAACTCTTCTGATTACAGATAGTTATCTTTATGGGCCGCTCTTTGCGCCAGAAGCTACTGTTTCAGCAGAGGGGTACACAAATATATTTGGTCATGTTGTAGCTGATAATCTATCGTTGTATGATGAATCAATGGTTACTTATTTGGAGAAATTCGCTACCTTTACAGTCCCAGAATATATGAAAAATAAGAAATACACCGTCAACGTAACGGCAGACCCAGCAGGTGGCGGTACCGTTTCACCGGGAACGACAACCGTAAATAGTGGTGAAACCATAAAGATCACAGCGACGCCTGCTAGTGGATATACCTTTACTGGCTTTACTTCCAATAGCACCTCGATGATTCCTGATGATAGTGGCAATCTAACTGTAACTGGAAATGTAAATATTGTGGCACATTTTGCTCAGCAAGCAGTTCAGTACGATGTGAATGTCAGTGCAGATCCAGATGGGGCAGGTATCGTTTCTCCGACTTACGTGAGGGTGAATTCTGGAGAAACCATCACCATCACTGCTACTCCAGCCAGTGGATATACCTTTACAGGGTTTACTTCCAACAACACTGCGATGGTTCCTGATGGCAGCGGCAATTTGACAGTCACTGGCAACGTAAACGTTGTTGCTCATTTTGAGCAGACCATCAACGATGATTATATCAACGGGATACTTGGCGAATATTATGATGACAGCGAATTACATGATTATGCACTCCGTATGAAGCGCATCGACGGAAATATTTCAAATAACTTTGGTTATGCGGCTCCTGTAAACAAAAATGATTGCATTGAGCCAAATACCTTTTCGATTCGTTGGTCTGGATATATCAAACCGACGGTTACCGGAGATTACTATTTCAAAACATACTCGGATGATGGTGTCATTGTCAATGTCAACGGACAGACAGTCATTGAAAACTGGGGGTTGCTCAGCTTGTCCTACAAATCAGCAACAGAAGCAGTTCATCTTGAAGCAGGGCAGTATTATCCGATTACAGTAGAGTACCAACAGCTTCCTTATTACGCTGCAGTCTTTTTATTCTGGCAGGCTGACGGAGGACAGATGAGTCTTGTCCCTGAGGCAAATCTTTATATTGAGAAAACAGTTTATGAAGAATATGTCGCATATGAGGATATGACCCAGTATTTCAACCAGATTTCCAAAAATGGGGAAGGCTTTAAAAACGTATTTTATAGCGAAGACAACGGTGGAAATCGAGTGGATGAATACGCTGAAATCAGCAACATCAATTACGAATGGAGAAATGACGCACCTGGTAGCATCTCTAGTGATGTGTTCTATGGTGAATCAGATGGGTATTTAGAAGCTAAGTTCACAGAAGATACCACCTTAACCTTTACGGTAGATGATTCCATTCGGGTTTGGATCAACGATAACCTCGTGATAGATCAGTGGAACTGGAACAGCAATAGAAAGTTCTCTTACACATTCGCTGCGGAAGCAGGAACAAAGTACAAGATGCATATTGAATATATGGATAAGGGACTTGGTGCAACTCTTCAAATGAGTTGGAGTGGTGATGCACTTGGCTCTGAAGTAGTTCCTTCTTCCTATATGTACGCTCCTTTGGACTAATATTAATCAGATTCTGTATAAACGTAATGTAATGTAGCACAAGTGCCTGAACGGAATGACCCTTACCCCCCTTTACATAACAGTAGTAAAGGGGGATTTTTTTAATTTTTTCACTGAAATAATTGGGCACAACGGCATAGCCCCTCTTGATACAGATCAGTTACAAAAACCACATCCTCTAAAACAGATGAAGCAGGTTGTTCGAATTCAAGTGTCAGCTGAGTGGCGATATTCTGTAATGATGTCTGGTCATCGCAAGCCTTCCAAATGGAAATACCAACCTCAGTGGTACAATAATATACAGTGGTAAGATTGAGTAATATGATTTCAGATAGCAATAACGTATCCAGACACTAATTTTGTTTTCTATCGAGATCTTCATTTTTTTTGCCTTGAAAAAAATGAAAGAAGGGTTTATAGTAGAAAAAAACCTTTCTGTACGTATACGCGACGAATGTCGATGGAGGAATGGTATGAGTGAAAATAGAATAACATCCAAAAAAGATTATATTATCAATTCTCATAATCGTTGTAAAGCATTTGAGGTGGAACGAGATCGCCTATTTAGCAGAAATATTTTAGTGGGCAATGATTTACTGAAGCGATTAGAAGAAAATCGAGATTTAATTGATACAGCTGAGCCTTACATGAATAAACTATATAATTTTGTGAAAGGCTCTAATTTTTTTTCTCTTCTAACAGACTCAGAAGGATGTATTTTGAGCATCATTGGAGATTCTGGAATTTTAGCAGAAGCTTTTTCCTTAAAAATGGTGCCTGGTGCATATATGGATGAAGCTAGCATCGGAACAAATTCCATGGGTACTGCTTTGGTGGAAGGAAAACCACTGCAAGTTTCTGGAGAAGAACACTATATAAAATCCTATCATCGCTGGACTTGCTCTGCATCGCCGATTAGAAATCCAAAAGGTGAAATTATTGGTAGCATTGATTTGACTGGTTATAGTGAATCTGTCAACCTTCATACGTTGGGGATGGTTGTTGCCGCTGCAAATGCAATCGAAGAAATGATTGATATTAAAAGATATACAGAAGAGTTGTTTTTAGAAAAGAAGTTTACTGAAACAATTATTGATTCTATTGAAACAGGTATCTTAACCATTGATTTGAATGGGGGAATCAAAACGGTCAACCACGTAGCAGCGGATATGTTTGGATATCATCAAAATGAAATAAAAGACATGGAAATTGGAGAATTAGTAGAAAATTGGGATCGCATCAAATCTTTGATTTTGAGCAGTGAACCTTTTACGGATGAAGATGTGTTAATCAATGGACGACGAAATAGAATGCAGTTTAGCGTCAGCGCATATCCCCATCTCAATGGAGCGCAAAAATTGATGAATATTGTTTTGGTGGTCAAAGAGGTCAAGAAAGTTAGAAAACTTGCCAATCGAATTATGGGACATCAAGCGTACTATACATTTGATAAAATTATCAGCAAAGATGATAGCTTTTTAAGGATTATTGATTATGCAAAAAAAATAGCGGATAGCAGATCTAATGTATTAATCATGGGTGAAAGCGGAACGGGGAAAGAGCTATTTGCTCAGGCAATTCATAATGGAAGTAGCCGTAGGGAAGAGCCTTTTGTTGCGATTAACTGTGGTGCGATACCCCGAACTCTCATCGAATCGGAATTATTTGGATACGAGGGAGGTGCTTACACGGGGGCAAAAAGCGGTGGGCAGCCAGGAAAATTTGAAGTTGCTGATGGAGGAACGATTTTCCTAGATGAAATTGGAGAAATGCCCCTTGATATGCAAACCCGATTGCTTCGTGTGTTGGAAGAAGGTACTGTCAGTAGAGTGGGTGGAATCAAAGAAACTCTTGTTGATGTTAGAGTGATTGCGGCGACCAACAAAGATTTGAATGAAGAAGTGAAAAAAGGTAACTTCAGGATGGATCTTTATTATCGTTTAAATGTGCTTCCAATTCGGCTGATTCCATTGCGAGAGCGCAAAAATGATATCCCGATTCTTATCAGGTATTTTATGGAGAGGATTTCAAAAAAACTTGATAAGGAGCGTGTCGACATTGATGAATCTGTCATGTCCTTGTTTCTGAATTATGAGTGGCCAGGCAATGTAAGAGAACTAGAAAATATAATTGAACTTCTGGTCAATACGGAAGTATTGCCAGACAATTTGTTCCGAATGGAAAAGCCATTGGGCCAATCGAGTTCTGGATGGGAAAGTATAGAACTACCAGTGTTTGAATATGGTGCTCCATCAGAGAATCTAATGAACCTTGAATCTGTAGAGAAAGCACATATCATTAAGGTGCTTGATTTGTATCAAGGGAACATTAGTGTTTGTGCCAAAACACTGGGGATTGGGAGAAACACCTTATATAGAAAAATGGAGAGCTACGGAATACATTGTTAATCAAGGCACCCCTGCAAGTGAAACGGTAGGGGTGTTTCTTTTTTTGGCATGAAAATTGCGTTATATAAAGAAGGAAAAGTCATATTCTCAATAAATTTGATTGGGGTGCGGTGAAAGGAATGAACGAAGAAAAAGGAAAAGAATCACTTTGGATTTGCGGAGCATGTCAAGAAAAATTGAAGTTAGGAAAAGTAAAAGTTGCATACCTTGGAGGTAATTTCGAAGTGGAACTAATGCATTGCCCAACTTGTGGGCAAGTATTGATTGAAGAGGATTTAGCGGTTGGTAAAATGCTGGAAATAGAAAAGGGATTGGAGGATAAGTAGGTGGATTGTTGTAATGTGTTTGAAAGTGAGATTGGGCGAGATGTTTTTGGCGAAACACTTAGACCTGGCGGAATCCAATTGACCGAAAGGGCCTTGGAGCTTTGCTCATTGAACGAAAATGACCATGTTTTGGACTTGGGATGTGGTAGAGGGGCAACGCTGAGGTATTTAAAAGATTCTAGGAACATCAATGGAGTGGGAATTGATTCTTCAAGAAAATTAATTGATATTGCAAAATCAACAGCTGGATCTGAAGTGAATTTTTATCATTGCAGCGGGAATCGTATGCCCTTTGCAAATAAGGTTTTTCAATGTGTTTTTGCCGAATGCACATTATCGCTAATGGACGATATATCAGATGTGATTGAGGAAGTGAATCGAGTAGTGGCCCCAGGGGGATACTTTGTGATAACAGATGTATATGGAAAAAATCCAGATGCGATACCAACCCTTTATCAATATCGGATCAATACGTGCATCCGTAGACTTCACAACTTAGGTGACTTGCAAAAAATAATAGAAAAAAGGGGTTTTCATATAGAGCTATTGGAAGATCATAGCCCGCTTTTGCATCAACTATTTGTAAAAATTGTATTTCAATATGGCTCTGCCGGTCGGTTCTGGAATTTAACCTCGTGCAATCAGGTCGACGGATATGAGTTTCAAGAAGCAATCGGAAACTGTAAGCCGGGATACTTTCTCCTTGTAGCAAAAAAATGTATTGATTGAGAATCCTTGGATTCGTTATCAGTGATCAAAAATGGGACAGTGTTCCGTTATGGAACACTGAATGAAGAAGGACACTGTTCTATTATGGAACAGTGTCCTTCTTATTGAAACTAAAAATGCCTTTTTTGTGCAGTGGATAAAAAAATATTTTTGGCATGGAATTTGCTCATTTCATATTTTGAATCATTCTGTTTGTAGAAAAATGTTTAGAGAAATGAAAGTTTTAGCACAGTGAAAAGGAGGGATTTTATGCTTAAGACAGTCTTGTCAGTGAACGGGGTTGAAAGACGGATGGTTTTAAATCCAGAGGTGACCTTGACTAGCATGCTCAGGAATCAGCTGAATTTGACAGGAACAAAAGAAGTCAAGGGAAATCAAACGTTGACCAGTGCCGTGATGATGGATGGTATCCTTGTAAACGGAAGTCAAATTAAGATGAGAGACGTAAAAGAAGACACAAAAATTATTACAATTGAGGGAATTGTAAATTCAAATGAACTTCATCCAGTGCAAATCGCATGGATGGCTTACAAATTGGGAACTTGTGGTTATTGCACACCAAACTTTATTGTTGCGGCGAAATGTTTGTTGGAAAAAAATACAAATCCTAAAAGAGAAGAGATTGAGAGCTGGTTTCTCAAAATGGAAATCATTATCATTGCGAGGAAATGGACAAAGTCATAGAGGCTACATTGGATGCAGCAAGTATAATGAGGGGAGAATTCACTTGGGAAAACATGTGGAAAAGAGCGAGAGGCTGTTCTTTTGTATCAGAAGATGAATTATACTCCGATCAGTCACTTGATATGGTTCGAGGAGGGCAAATATTTGCCACTGATATGAAAAACATGTTGCCTGAAGGAACCTTATTTGTAAATGCAGTAACTTTAAAACCAGGAAGTAATCTTTCGCCTGCTTGCAAGAGTGAGATTGAAGAAATCCCAGGAATATATCAGGTTATTTCCCTTAAAAATACGATTTTAGTTTTGTCATACCAAGAACAATATGGCATAGAAGGAGTCAAAATCCTTTGCAAAGAACTGGATGGTGTTTCTACTTTGGTATCGAATCAAAACAATCAAAGAAACGGAATAGAATGCCCAGAATGCAATGCAGGATATGCGTATATAGACGAAAAAGGAAAGCTTGTGGTTAATACCAACGCATGCGACATAGAAGTAGCAGAATTAGCAGCTGAACTGGGACTTACAAAAGATAAATTAGTACTGCGGAAATTGACGGGGAGTGATGCAGTATGTGGACATACTGGTGTGACGTTAACCAAACTTTTAGGTAGTGCAGCAATGGCGTCAAAGAAAACAGTGTATATGGAGCTAACTGATTAATTTGAGGAGGTGTGATTTGGAATCGCATTGCGATGACCAAGAGTATCATGAACAAAATATTAATGATTTCACCAAAAAAATGTAAAAATTGCGGTACGTGTGAGTCTGTATGCGACAATGACGCAATCAATGTAATATATTTCGAAGAAGCTTCAGTGGCAGTTCCAATTATGTGCACGCAGTGTGAAGATGCAGCGTGTATAAAGGTATGTCCCACAGGAGCATTGCATAGAGATGATTCGGATGCTGTCGTTGTTGATGAGAGTAAATGTATTGGCTGTAAAGTATGCTTGAGCTCATGTCCTATGGGAAACATTCATTACAGTTCAAGCCAAAAAAGGATTATGAAATGTACGCTTTGTGATGGCAGTCCTGAGTGTGTTAAATATTGTCCTACAAAGGCAATTGAATATGTGACGGGAACAGATGCAAACATGGCAAAAAAACAAATTTTAGCATCTAAGTTCAAAGAACTGTTCGAAGAGTAAACTGGGCAATGATTGGTATTGATACCGTTTCCCAAAAAGAATGTAGAAAAAGGAGAATGTCAAATGATAAAGAAAACCTTGATCGTAAATGGTATGGAAAGGCATATTGTGACGGATCCGGATGAAACGCTTCTAAATGTGATCAGAAACCAACTTCATTTAACGGGAACAAAATCTGGATGCGGTGGTAGGGGAGAATGTGGCGCATGTACAGTAATATGGGATGGAAGAGCCATTCGATCTTGCAATTATAAAATGGATAGAATTCCTGACGGTTCACAAATTATAACAATTGAAGGAGTTGGTACAAGAGAGTGCCTTCATCCGATTCAAGTGGCTTGGATGATTCATGGAGCTGCTCAATGCGGATTCTGTACCCCCGGGTTTATTGTTTCTGCAAAGGTTTTGCTTGAACGTAATAGCAATCCATCAAGAGAAGAGGTAAGAGAGTGGTTTCAAAAGAACAGAAATATATGCAGATGTACGGGGTATAAACCGCAAGTTGATGCAGTGATGGATGCAGCCAGATTGATGCGTGGAGACGTAACCCTTGAGGAGTTGTGGCCAAAACTAAAGGATGGTGTAAGCCTTTTGGGCTCCAGTATGCCAAGACCATCCGCCGAAGCAAAGGTGACTGGTACGTGGGACTATGGCTCGGATTTGGCATTGCAGCTTCCAAAAGATACCCTTCATATTAAATTAGTACAGGCAGAGGTGTCCCATGCCAATATTATTTCTATTGATACAAAAGAAGCGGAATCCATACCAGGAGTCGTAAAAGTAATCACCTATAAAGATGTTCCAGGAACAAACCGCATCAACGGTCTTGCTTTTCCAACTAATAAAGGTAGCGGAAAAGAAAGACCAATACTCAATGATAAAAAAGTATTTCAATATGGTGATGCGATAGCCATGGTACTTGCTTGTACGCCAACCATTGCAGAAGAAGCTGCAAAAAAAGTGAAGGTGGAACTGGAAGTACTACCAGCATACATGAATGCATTAGATGCAATGGATGAAGATGCAATAGAGATTCATCCCGGAACACCAAATATCTATTTTGAAACCCACGTTGAAAAAGGCGACGAAGTGGAACCATTCTTTGAACAATTGCCGTATGTTGTGTCAGATAGCTTTTATGTTCAAAGACAGCCCCATCTTCCGTTAGAACCAGATGTAGGATTTGCATACTTGGATGAAGATGGGAAACTCATTATTCATTCTAAGAGTATAGGGCTTCACCTACATGCTTTGATGGTGGCAGAAGGTATCGGAATCCCTCTTGAAAAGTTGATTTTGGTACAGAATGCAGCGGGAGGAACCTTTGGATATAAGTTTAGTCCTACGATGGAAGGGCTTCTCGGCGTTGCGGCACTGGTTACGAAAAAGCCGGTTTTTCTTGATTTTAATATGTACCAGCAGATTACATACACAGGGAAACGTTCACCGTTTTTCATTGATTTAACCATGGGAGCAGACAAAGACGGAAAAATCATTGCGATGGAAACAGACTGGACGGTTGACCATGGACCTTATTGTGAATTTGGTGATTTGTTAACAATGAGAGGAGCCCAATTTATTGGAGCGGGATATGGTATTCCCAATGTCAGAGGAAATGGAAGAACGGTTGCAACCAATCATGCATGGGGATCGGCCTTTAGAGGATACGGATCCCCTCAAAGCCTGTTTTCTTCCGAAGTATTGGTAGATGAATTAGCTGAAAAAGTGGGAATGGACCCACTGGAATTTCGTTACTTAAATGTTTACCGGGAAGGTGACACCACGCCAAATGGATGTGCGCCTGATGTGATATCTTTTCCACAAGCACTGGATAAATTAAGACCAATCTATCGTAAGGCAAAAGAACAAGCCAAAATAAAAAATGGCAAAGGTGGCGATTTGAAATACGGAGTGGGAATCTCTCTGCTTGAGTACGGTTCGGGGCTGGATGGCGCTGATTCTTCAGAAGCTTGGGCAGAAATTACGGAACATGGATTTTCCATTGGCTCATCATGGGAAGATCATGGACAAGGAGCAGATATGGGAACGCTAACGGTTGCTCACGAAGCATTAAAGCCAATCGGAGCAAACCCTGAAATGATTCGGCTTGTAATGAATGATATGGAAAAGACGCCGAATAGTGGCCCTGCGGGAGGTAGCAGATCCAATGTTATGACTGGTAACGCAATTCGTGTTGCATGCGAGAATCTATTAAATGGCCTGAGAAAACCAGATGGATCTTATCGAACTTATGAAGAGGCAACGGCTGAAAATTTGAAAACAAAATATGATGGCAAGTGGACTGCACCATGCAAGGAATGCAGTGTTGAAACGGGTCAAGGTAATCCGTTCCCAGTATATATGTATGGTGTACTTTTGTCTGAGGTTTCCGTAGACATTACCTCCGGAAAGGTAAAAATTGAAAAATTTACACTTGTTTCCGATTGTGGACCTGTTATGAATAAACTGGTATTGGAAGGACAGCTTTGGGGTGGATTGGTACAGGGAATCGGTCTTGCGCTATCAGAAGACTTCGAAGATCTGGACAAGCACACCACACTATATGCCTGTGGAATACCAAAAATACTAGACGCACCAGATCAGATGGATATTATTCATCAGGAAACGATTCGTCCATATGGACCGTTTGGCATGGCTGGGTCTGGAGAAATGCCATTGTCTGCTCCCCATGCGTCTATCATCAATGCAATTTATGATGCATGTGGTGTTCGTATTACATCGTTGCCTGCGAGACCAGAAAAAATATTAGCGGCATTATAAGCCTGAATAATATGGAAGAATAATATATTCTTTTCGCTTACTTGGAGGAGATAAAATGGATAAAGCCATATTTGAAAAATGTGAAACATGCCTGCAGGATGAACCTGCAGCATGCTCCTCTTGGTGTCCACTCCATTTTGATGTTGCAGCTTTTTGCAATGAGATGGCACAAGGTGAGTTTCAAAAATCCTATAAAATGATGCAAAAGAGAATTCCGCTTGCAGGAATTATAGGAATGATTTGTGATCATCCCTGTGAGGATGTTTGTGTACGTGGAAAATATGATCATGCGCTACGGATACAAGATTTGGAACGAGCGGCAGTTTTATATGGATATGTTCCTGTGAAGAAATCTGTTATTCTTCCTAAAAAAAATGGAAACGTTGTTGTAATTGGTGGAGGGATAAGTGGCATTACGGCAGCAATGGAACTAGACAAAAAGGGTTTTCGTGTCACGATTATGGAACAGCAGGATAGGATAGGTGGGAGGATTTGGGACTTTGAAGGAAAGCAACTCAACGAGATTTGATTGAAAAAGAATTAAAGGCAATTTCTCTAACGAACATCACTGTTTTATGTGATAGAACAGTAAAAGAATCGGAATTATCCTATCTTAAAGATGAATACGACGCGATATATATTGGTACCGGTCAATGGGAAAAGGGATTCTCCATCAATCCAGATACATTTCAGATAGCAGATACACCTTTTTTTGCCGGTGGGAGACTCTGCGGAGAAGGAGATTCAGTTATTCGATCCGTCAGCACAGGCAAACGAGCAGCAATCTCAATTGAGAGATATTTGAAAAAGATTTCTTTGACAGCATCTAGAGAAAGAGAAGGCTCGTTTCCTACTCCGCTAGAGTATCCTACCATAAAAGAAATAGGGCTAAATGGCAATGGACCTTACGATCTTGATTATACCCAAGAAGAAGCAGAAGAAGAAGCGAAACGATGCCTAACGTGCCAATGTGACGCATGTATTAACGGATGCAGTCATCTGAAACGATTTCGGATTAGACCAAAAAGTTATGGAAGGCAAATCAAAATCAATGAAGATGTGATTATGGGAACGCGCTATGCCAATACAATGATTAATTCGTGCACAATGTGTGGGCTCTGTAAAGAAGAATGTTTTACGGATATTGGAATGGATGAATTGGTTCGTGAAACGAGAGTGAGCATGGTTGAACACAATAAAATGCCACCATCAGCACACGATTTTGCGTTGCGAGATATGGAATTTAGCAACGGCAGTCAGTTTTTTATGGCAAAACCACCACCTCCAATACCAGAGGCGGAACGCCAACTTCGGGAAAGAGAATTATTCACTTATCCCCGGATCGCATTTTCTAGCTACGCTCAGTCAGTATTCAAAGGCAGTGAGCCAGATTGCCAACAATCAGATTATGTATTCTTCCCTGGGTGTCAGTTATCCGCCTCCTGCCCACAGTATGTTGAAAAGACATACGAATATCTTTTAGATACCATCAAAGAAGGCGTTGGGATAATGCTTGGTTGCTGTGGTGCACCAGCGGACTGGGCCGGAAGAAATGACTTGCTAGAGGAAACCTTAGCACGAATGAGAGAAAACTGGATCAAGATGGGTAAGCCAATATTTATTTTTTCATGTTCAAGCTGTATTCGTATCTTTGAGAAATACCTTCCCGAAATATCTTTCCTATCTCTTTGGGAAATCTTTCAAAGGTATGGACTTCCTGAACAAAAAAGCGCTGGGAAAGATAGCAGTAGATTAGATGAAAAGATAACACTGAATGTCCATGATGCATGCAGTACACGCTACAATAAAGAAGTACATGAAAGTGTTCGCTGGATTGTATCTCAATTGGGATATGCCGTTGAGGAATTGAAATATACGAAAGAAAGAACAAAGTGTTGCGGTTTTGGCGGACTGGTGTTTTACGCAAATAGAGATCAGGCAAAGGATTTTGTTTTAGATCGAACTCGTGAAAGCCAAAAGGATTTGCTGGTCTACTGTGCTATGTGTAAAGACTTGTTTGTCGATATGAATCAACCCACATTCCATGTGCTTGATTTGATTTTTAGTGAGGATTTGGCAGCGTCTGCACAACGAAGAATGCCCAACCTATCTCAAAAAAATGAAAACCGTAGATTGCTGAAACGAAGGTTGATATCTCGTTACTGGGGAGATGAAAAAGAATCCACTAAAGAAGAACAAGGAAACAAAGTCATAACGATTGACAAAGAGATATGGGATCTGATGGAATCAAGATATATCTTGTATGAAGATGTGAAATCAGTACTGATCCATGGAGAAAAAACTGAGAACGTTTTTTATCAACCAGAGGAAAATACTTATCTTTCCCATCTTAGAATAAAAAACATAACATATTGGGTGAAATATAAAATGGAAAATGAAATGCTTAAAGTCATCCGTGTATATAGCCACAGGATGGAAGTGATGGACTTTAGCGTGTAGTATTCTTGTGATGGCAAATAGAGGATAAGAGAAATTTAGTGATTGGGGGCGGTAAAATGAATGAAGAAAAAAGATTGGAGGAATTGATATTCCAATATCCTGCGGAAAAAAGATTTTCTCTGGCTATCATGCAGGATATTCAAAGAGAGTTTAATTATATCTCAAAAGATGCAATGAGTTTAATTTCAGACCATCTTAATCTACCACTCAGCAAATTATACGGAATGGCTACTTTTTATAAAGCGTTAAGCCTAAAACCAAAAGGTAAATACGTGATTAAGGTATGTGATGGAACTGCTTGTCATATTCGATCCTCCATGGTGATTGTATCAGAACTTGAAAAATTGCTTGGAATATCTGCCGGAGAAATCACAGGTGATGGTTTGTTCTCAATTGAAACCGTCAATTGTGTAGGTGCCTGCGCATTGGCTCCCGTTATGGTAATCAATGGCGAATATCATGGGAAGTTAACTCCTCAGTCTATTGCAGAGATTATTTCTAAGTATAAGGAGGAGGAATCAAATGGATGATCGTATCATAAAAATATGCTGTGGCACGGGATGCTTAGCCAATGGAAGCCAGAAGGTGCTCGAAGAATTCAAACGGCAAATTGATGCAAAACATTTAAAAATAGAAGTGACCGCTTATGTAAAGCCAACTGGATGCAATGGACTTTGTGAGAGAGGGCCAATTGTGAAGATTGAACCCGATGACATTGCATACTATCATGTTAAAACGGGAGATGTAGAAGAAATCATAGAAAAAACAATTAGAAGAGGAGAAGAAATTCAAAGATTATTGTACTTGGATGCAAACACGAAAAAGAGAGTTCGGTCTCACCATGATTCGGACTTTATCAAAAAACAAAAGAAAATTGCATTGCGTAATATTGGAGAAATTGATCCATCTGATATACAAGACTATTTAAATGCAGGTGGATATCGCGGACTTAGGACTGTCATTGAAACCATGAAAAGAGAAGATGTCATTGAAGAAATCAAAAAGTCTGGACTCAGAGGTCGAGGTGGTGGCGGATTTCCAACGGGAGTCAAGTGGGAATCCTGCTATCGAATGGATCGAGAACCCAAATATATTATCTGTAATGGTGATGAAGGGGATCCTGGCGCTTTTATGGATAGAAGTATTATGGAGGGTGATCCTCATACCGTTTTGGAAGGCATGATCATTGCATCCTTTGCTCTGGGTGCGCGTAATGGCTATATTTACATACGTGATGAGTATGGGTTGGCTTTAGAAAATATGAATCGTGCAATCTTGCAAGCGAAGGAACAAAACTATTTAGGGGAAAACATACTGGGAAGTCGGCATAGTTTTGATATTGAAATTGTTCGTGGCGGTGGGGCTTTTGTTTGTGGAGAATCTTCGGCACTGATGGCATCAATAGAGGGCAAAGCAGGAGAACCACGTGCAAAGTATATTCGATCAGCCGAATATGGACTTTGGGGTCAGCCTACTGTACTCAACAATGTTGAAACATGGGCGAATATTCCTGTTATTATCGAAAAAGGGTGCAAGTGGTTTTCTGGTATTGGGAGCAAAGGGAATTCGGGAACAAAAGTGTTTTCTCTTGTAGGAAAGGTCAAAAACACAGGACTTGTAGAAGTGCCAATGGGAATAACCTTACAAGAATTGATTTTTGATATCGGTGGCGGCATTGTAGGAGATAAGCAATTTAAGGCGGTTCAAACAGGAGGACCTTCAGGTGGATGTATTCCAAAAGATATGATTCATCTTTCTGTTGATTTCGATACATTAGAATCGTCTGGCTCCATGATGGGATCTGGTGGTGTCATTGTCACCGACGAGAGAACCTGTATGGTGGAATTTGCAAGATATTACGTTGCATTTCTGGCTGAAGAATCTTGTGGAAAGTGTGTCTCCTGTAGAGAAGGAATCCGGCAGATGCAAAAAATCTTGACTGATATTTGCGAAGGCCGAGGTCAAGAAAGAGACTTAGAATTATTACAAGAAATAGCGCATACTGTTCAGCAAGCGTCCCTGTGCGGGTTAGGGAAAACTGCTCCCAACCCAGTACTCAGCACGCTGAAATATTTCAGGGATGAATATATAGAACATATTGTTGAGAAACGATGTCGCGCGGGTGTATGCAAAGAACTTACTGAATTCATAATTGATGAAAAACAATGCGTTGGATGTGGAGTGTGTAAGCGAGGGTGTTCACCAGAAGCAATCGACGGATTGATAAAAGAACCACACACAATCAACCTTCAAAAATGCATCAAATGCGGGAATTGCATAGATCTTTGCAAGTTTGGTGCTGTAAAAGTGAGGTAATCGATATGGAACTAGTGAAAGTAACGATCAATGGAAAAGAATGCGCTGGAGAAAAAGGGGAATATTTATTAGATATTGCGAACAGAAATGGAATTACAATACCTCATCTTTGCCATCATGAGTCATTGCGCGGCTTGGCAACTTGTAGAATGTGCATTGTAGAAATCAATGAAAATGGTAAACGCAAAACAGTGACATCTTGCATTTATCCAGTAACAAAAGATACCATTGTAGAAACAGATACAGAGAATATTCGCTTGATGCGAAAAACAATGTTAGGTTTACTAATGGCAGAAGTACCAGGAAATCAAGAGATTTCTAAATTAGCAAAAGAGTACGGGATATCTGACTTCTCAAGATATCATATGGATTTTGGTAATGAATGTATTCTTTGTGGTTTATGTGTGAGGGCTTGTGAAGCAGTAGGTTGCAATGCAATCGGAACAGTAAACCGAGGGACAACAAAAAAAGTGACAACACCGTATGAAGAGCCATCAGCCGCCTGCATCGGGTGTGGTTCCTGCGCATATGTTTGTCCAACTGGACATATTAAAGTGATAGAAGAATACGGAATCAGAAAAATCTGGAACAGGGATTTTGAGTTAATACGATGTGGTGTCTGTGGAAAACACTTTATTACAAAAGAAGAATTTGCGTATTTGAAAGGAAAAACAGGAATTGAGGAAGCCCCGATTTGCAAAACCTGTAAACAGATGGAGCTGGCCAGAAAATTGATGGGTATTTAACCGAGAGAGCTAGGGAACAGAACATTATTCTATTCCCCAGCTCTTTTATACTCCTTTCTATTGACGGTACCTTTTTTATGTGCAAAAATGAGGAGGAAGAGATTTTATTCTATAGATTGAGGCGAATATCTCATTGGAGGACAGATGAAAGGTTGGAAGAAAAAGCTTACTGAAAAAGACGGTACAAATTTACGTTTGGATATAGAGCAATTGGTCAAAGAGCAAAAAATTAACTTGCTTTTCTCTACGATGCCTGTAATCTCGTTACTGATGATTGAATATGCAGCAAGGGGAAGCGTGATAGAGTCTCTTTCTTGGATTGTACAAGAGCCAGTGCAGTTTTTAATGTCATTATTGCTTTTTTATGCAGTATTTTTTTTCTTATGGGCCAACATCAATCATAAGCTGGCAGCAGCATCTATCTGCTCTGCTATATGGATCCTTATTGCTGCTATCATAGGGTGCAAACGTGAAATCTTGGGAACTCCAATCATGCCATGGGATATTGCATTAAGTGGAAACGTATCCACGTTAATTCATATCAAAACACTGAAAGAGTTAAGCTTTCTTCAAGACATTATTTTTTTGATTTTCATCACAATTCATCTTTTATATATTGCGGCGATTGGATTGCAAAAGCAAATTCGTTTTATAAAACCACGAAATTGTAATATCATTACTGTGATAAGTATCTGTATTGTTGGAGTCATGATGTGGACTTTGCCGCCTATTGGATTTGCACAGACATCTTCAGCATGCGGAAAAGATGGATACATTCGTGGATTTATCGTTAGTGCGAAGGTATGGTCCGATTTGAAAAATGCCTCTGGCTCGGACTGTAATACTTCCTACGATTTTCAATGCAAAGAGGCTACAAATGAAGTGAATCCCAACATCATTATTGTTATGAGCGAAGCTTTTTGGGATGTTACACTGCTTCCTGGAATTACTTTTTCGGAAGATCCTATTCCTACCTTTCATGCATTACAACAGGATGCTGGTAGTGGCACTACCGTAAGCAATACGTTTGGTGGCTTGACCGACAATGTAGAGTTTGAAGTTATGACAGGCTTTTCGGTAAAATATTTACCATATCAGGCGAATGCCTATACCAGCAGTGTCAATACAAGCCTGCCGTCTTTGCCCTCATACCTGAAAACCAAGGGATATTCGACCAGCGTTGTCCATCCAAATACAGAAGAGTTTTTTAACCGTGATTTAGTTTATCCTATGCTGGGAGTGGAACAGTTTGTCTCTTTAGAGGATATGCCAGATGCAGTGGTGAAAGGCGGATATGTTTCAGATGAAACTTTTACTGCTTACATCATTTCCACATACCAGAGTGTAAAGAAACCAGCTTTTATGTATAATATTTCGGTTCAGAATCACTGGCCCTATACAAAATCGAATTACTATGAAGAGTATGATGTATCGGTGAGCAGTCGTATCAAGCTGGATACAGAAAGTATGAATGCTCTAAAGAACTACACCCAAGGGATTCATGATGCAGATCAGAATTTGAAACGATTGATTGAATATTTTAAAACGGTTGAGGAACCAACCGTAATCGTTTTTTTTGGTGACCATTATCCTTCCCTTACTTCAGAATTGAGTCTTTATAAAGAGCTAGGGTATATTGATGATACCCTTGGAGATGGTGATTTCAATGGGCTGGAAATTACCGATGACGCTCAGCGTATGGTGAAAAACCGCAAGTTATTTGAACTGCCATATGTGGTGTGGTCTAACTTTGATGCAAATATGGAAGGCACTGAGTTGAGTACCAATTATCTTGGGGTCTATTTGCTGGATCAACTGGGCATGGAATTGCCTCCGTTTTATAGCTTTCTAATGGATTATAGGGAAAAACTGCCGGTCAACCGATACTTTTTAGCTGTGGATTCTGCGGGGATGCTTTTTTCAGAACCACCAGCAATTTATAATCACTACGAACAAATTTATCAGAAAGTGCAGAACAATATTCTGTTTGGAGATCAGAGTGAATTGGATTTATTTCAAATAAAAAATACCCCAGAACAATAATATGTAGTGAGGTATTGGTGTTAATTTTCGACTTGGATTTCCATAAGGACTTCATCACAATTAGGGAATTTAGGACAGTTAAGGCAATCTTTCCAGACTTTATGTGGCATGTTTTCTTTGCTGATAATATGAAAACCACATTTTTGGAAAAATTCGATTTGGTATGTAAGTGTAAATACTTTTTCGATACCAAGTTCTTTCGCTTCCGCTAAAAAGTGTTCAACGAGTTGCTTCCCAATCCCTTTGCCTGCATAATCTTCGCTGACCGCTAAAGTCCGGATTTCAGCCAAATCAACCCAAAGGATTGAAAGCGCACCGATGCCGATTACTTCACCTTCGTCTTCCATTACGGAATAATTTCGGATATATTCGTAAATAGCACTTCTCGAACGTGCTAGCATCAGTCCCTTTTTTGCATAATGATTCACTAGTTTATGGATTGCCTCAGTATCAGACAACTTGGCTTTTCGAATAATCATAGCGACACCTCCTATCGATATATGAATAGTTCTGTTTATCATAGCAGGTTTTTTAAAAAATAGCAACGTATATTATGCAGGATCCTGAATAAATAACCGGTGAATATGCCAATCGACAAAAGGAGAAAGACTTTGGGCAGGAGAATCAGTAATAAAACGAAAGAAAAACAAAAGAACGGCGCCACACCCCATATGAGTCTTTATGTGGCTGGTATTACGCTGTTTTTTTTACTTTATGAAATTGTTAAAACTCATTTCCTTTATAATATTTCCATGAATCAGTCTCATGGGATATCAGTTTTAGTTGTTTTTTTTCTTAGTACCTTTTTTATAGCCAGATTTCGAAATTTACTGTACGAAAGAAATCAGGAATTGGTTCAAGCAAATAAGAGCCTAAATGCTGAAATCGTGCAACGCAAAACCATAGAAAAATCATTGCGCGAAAGCGAACATATTCTTCGAGTGTCTCAAAAAATAGCAAATCTAGGGAGTTACGTGATTCATCTAGATGAAAGAGTTATAGAATATAGCCAGGAGTCTTGTAAGATTCTCGGGATTGACCAGCACTATCCTCATGAGCTTGATTCGTTCATCGCTCTTATTCATCCAGCATTTCAAAAGATGTATCTTGAGTACCTAAGCTATAGTGAACAAGAACAAGAGAATTTTGAATTTGAGTATCAGATTAAAAAGGCGGATATCGGTCAGGTGAGATGGGTATATGGATTTGGTTCGTATGATACATCCTACGGACAAGGAGGTCGTCATATCGTGTGTACCATCCAAGATATCACAGACAGGAAAGAGAAAGAAGAGGAGAATTTTTATCTGAGCTATCACGACCAATTAACGGGATTATATAATCGAAGGTTTTATGAAGAAGAACTGAAACGTCTCGATTCTCGAAGAAATTTACCATTTACAGTAATCATGGGAGATGTAAATGGTTTAAAACTGACAAATGACTCTTTTGGACATGCGGCAGGAGACGAACTGCTGATTAAGGCAGCAGGAATTATAAAAAGCTGCTTTCGGGTGGATGATATTATTGCTAGAATCGGAGGCGATGAGTTCGTTGTCCTTTTACCACAAGTAGATTCAGATGAAGCGGAAGAGATTATAAAAAGAATTCAAACCGCTGCTCTGCAGGAAAAAGTCAAGAATCTGCCAATTTCGATTTCGTTCGGGTATGAAACAAAACGAAGTGAAGAAGAAAAGATTTTACAGGTTATAAAAAGTGCCGAAGACCACATGTATAAAAAGAAGATTTTTGAAAATCTTAGCCTGAGGGGAAAGAGTATCAATGCGATATTGGCGACGCTATATGAAAAGAATAAAAGAGAAGAAGCTCATTCCCATCGAGTCGGTGAATTGTGTATGAAAATGGGAGAAGCTCTTCGCATGAACGAATATGAAAAGATGGAACTGAAAACAGTAGGACTGTTTCATGACATTGGTAAGGTCGCAATCCATGAGGATATACTGAATAAATCCGAATCTTTGTCTAATGAAGAATGGGAAGCTGTGCAGCGTCATGCTGAAATTGGGTATCGTATTTTAAGTACAGCAAACGACATGGCTGATATTGCAGGAGCAGTGCTAGCTCATCATGAACGGTGGAATGGATCCGGATATCCAAGACATCTTCGAGGGGATGAAATTCCATTATCTGCTCGTATTGTGGCTATTGTAGATACTTATGATGCAGTAACGGGAGAAAGTTATTATCAGAAATCGAGGTCTTCAAAAGAGGCGATAGAATTATTAAAAATGGGGGCAGGTACAGAGTTTGACCCTGAACTAGTAGTCATATTTGCAAATATGATTTTGGAAGAACAAGAAGCTTGAACAGAGATTACAACTAACAGAGTTTTAATCCATCATTAACTTCTCCTTAACAATAGCTGTGTATGATGAAGATAGAATGAGCAGCAGATGCGATGATTCAAATGTGCTATGAAAGAGGGAAAAATATGGATAAGATATTGGTTATTGAAGATGAAGAACGGATTCGACAATTAATCTCGTACAACTTAACCCAAAATTCATATGAGGTAGAAGAAGCTAGTGATGGTATCATAGGCCTAGAAATGCTGAAAAAAACTAAGCCCGATTTAATTGTATTAGATGTCATGCTACCTGGATTGGACGGGTTTGAAATATGCCGGAGAGCAAGAGAAGACGGAATTGGAGTTCCGATTATTATGCTGACTGCAAAAAATCTTTCAAAAAATGTGGTTGAGGGATTGAATTTAGGCGCAGACGATTATCTGTCAAAGCCATTTAGTGTTCATGAACTCCTAGCGAGAATAAAGGCAGTAATGCGCCGGACGTATTCCAAGGAAAACACGAGGGCTCAAATTGTACAAGGCGGTTTGGTCATTGATGTGGAGCGGCATGAAGTGATACTAAACGGAATCCAAATTGAATTGTCCTTAAAAGAGTTTAATCTTTTGAAAAAACTAGCAGAGAATAAAGGGATCGTAATGACGAGAGAACAATTGCTCGATCAAATTTGGGGTATTGATTATGATGGCGAAAATAGAACGGTGGATGTACACATCCGCTATCTTAGAAAAAAACTTGGGGACAAGGAAACCAATGGAACGTATATACAGACCATAAGAGGGATTGGCTATCGAATGCCCTGACCGTGATCATCGCTTGATTGACTGATTGAAACATATCTTTTTGTTTTGGGAAGGCTATGGTCTTTATGTCGGGATTTGTTGATTTTAAAAAGAGAATCACAGACATAAATGGAAGTGAGGAATGCGTATTTGATATCAGAATCAATGGATTTTGGCTCATTTGCGTATTCCTTTCTCATTTTCATAATCAATGAGGGAATTCGAACATGGTTTTCTAATCTAGAAACCTTAAATTTAAGATTTTTCCTATATGACCGATGCAGTAGAGTTGTGTGAAGCTTCCATTCATATTTAAAATGAGGATAGAGTTGATGATGCAAATCATTTGTTAGATGATAGTAACAAAAAAAATCACAAATGTAGTGGCAAATGATTCCTAATTCCTTCGAGTACGCTTTGGATGATCGAGGTAATTGATTTAAAGCGATTGCCCTATGATGGATTTCAAATAAATAGTTTTCCAGAGTATGTGGCTTGCTCAAACACTTCGAAAAAAGGTCTGGCTTGATATTGCCATATAAAAAAGCCATAGGTCGGAGCCTTTCTTTTTTAGAAAATCTAAGATAAAGATATTTCCCGATTGTGATATGAGTAAAAAAATTCATAGTTACCTCCTTAATTCGATTCTTGTATCGTAATATCGTGAAATGAAGTTATAACGCCTCTTCTGCCAATTTTGCAAGGGGGCTCCTTTCTACTTCATCTAGAGTAATATGTCCTGCAAGCTTGTGATGCTTCATTTTTTCTATGACGTAAACCAATCCGTTGGATTTGGAATCAACGAGCGTATTGTCTATTTGGTTATCAGATGGATCACCAATCATTACAAACTTAGCATTTTGTCCAGCTCTCGTGAGCATCAATTTTGCCAGATGAGGTGTGATTTCTTGTGATTCATCAATAATGACCATCGCGTTGGATAGTGTTCTTCCACGCATAAAGGCAAATGTTTTCATGTGTATAACACCGGCATCTTGGTACTGCTCTAAAAAGTTTTCGATGGAGAACAATGGCTTTTCCGCCTCGCTAGAATGTTTTTTTGCATTTTTTTTCAGTTTACTGCTTTTTTCACCGCTATTCTTTTTCACTTTTTCATTCATTAGACTTTCAATGGCATCCCCAAATGAGTCCATAAATGGCTTTAATTTTGCATTTTCCGTGCCTGGAAGAAATCCAATTGGGTCCCCTGCAGTTACCACTGGCTTTACCAGTATGATTTTTTCGTAAATGTTGTTCTCGATGACTTTTTGAAGTGCTGCAGCAACAGAAAGAATAGACTTTCCCGTGCCTGCACCGCCACTTAGGGTGACAAGGGGTATGGAATCATCCATCAATAATTCAAATGCCATTTTTTGCTCCTTATTTTTTGGAATTAATCCCCATGCCTTATCATGGGAAAAAGAAAGTGGAACAATTCTGTCTCCCATATATTTTGCCAGCGTTCCGTGAGAAGATTGGTCAGAACTTTTTATGTAGAAGAACTCATTCGGAAATGGAGTTTCGCCCATGCTTTTGGTCGGTTTTAGGCCACCTTTATAAATCTTATTGATTTGATTCGAAGTAAGGGAAATCTCTCTATAGCCTCGATATATTTCGGTTGTTTCAATTTTATCGTTTTTATAATCTTGAACATCAAGATTAAGAGAAGCACCTTTAATTGCCACGCAAAGATCTTTGGTAACTAAAATGGTTTTCGTATTGAGGTTTTCATTTTTTATATTCCATGCGATTGCAAGTATTCGATTGTCATTTTTTGAGATATCAAATCCATCTGGCAGTAAATCTGTATTCATATGGTTTAGTTCAACTTGAATCGTGCCGCCAGTTGGCAATGCGATCCCTTTATGAAGGTCCCCATATTGACGAATATTATGAATCTCTCTGAGCGCCTCTCTGGCTTGGTAACCTAAAATACCCTCTTTCTTTTTGAGATGATCTAATTCTTCTAGGCACACAATTGGAATGATAATATGATTGTCTTCAAACGTATGGATACAGCGTGGGTAGTGAATTAAGACATTGGTATCAAGAATATAATTTTTTATCATTGCAAAACCCCCTTTTTCTCATCTTAACACTAGCTGCAAAAACTATCATTGTAGATGTGTTAATAGACTGTTAAGTTTCTGTAAAATGTGAACCTTCCTTTATATAACGAGAAAAACCTTTGATTTTGTGACTTTGCGGATTTAACAAAGTATTAACATTTCCTTTATGGAGCCTTAACAAAAGCATTGTATGATATGTCTTGTAACAATACGATAATCGAATTTATTGAATGATAAGAAAGGAAAAACAAACAATGAAAAAAATATTAGCTTTAGGATTGGTTCTTATTCTTGCACTTGCAACATTCGCTGGCTGCGGAGCACAAACAAGCGGTGAGGAAGCAACAGGAGAGGATGCTGTAGCCCTTTCTGGAACAGTAGTAACAGCAGGGTCTACATCGGTACAACCTCTATCGGAAGAATTAGCTGCTGCATTTATGGATGTAAATCCAGATGTCACAGTAGAAGTACAGGGCGGAGGATCTGGTCAAGGAATTAAGTCGATTCAAGAAAAAATCGCTGATATTGGAGCACTTTCCAGAGAAGTTAAGGATGAAGAAAAAGCATCCGTCACTACTGAGTACGTCATTGCAAAAGATGGTGTTGCTGTCGTTGTGAATCCAGAAACAACAGTAGCGGATTTAACGCTGGAACAAATCCAGAAAATCTATACTGGTGAAATCACAAACTGGAGTGAAGTAGGCGGAGCAGATGCACCGATCGTTGTAGTGAGCAGAGAAGAAGGGTCGGGGACTAGAGGCGCATTCACTGAAATCACAAAGGTTGCTGGAAAAGATGCGGCTGGTAATGAAGTGGACAATACTACAAAAGATGCTTTGGTGCAAGGTTCTACTGGTGCGGTAATGCAGACTGTAGCTACGACTCCAAATACCATTGGATATGTTTCACTTGGTTCGTTATCTGATACGGTAAAGGCTTTGATGGTTGAAGGCGTTTCTCCTTCAAATGAAACAGTTCTTTCTGGAGATTACAAAATTTCTAGACCGTTTGTATATGCTGTAAATGGTGAAATCTCCGAAGCAGCGCAGGCATATATTGACTTTGTATTGAGCGCAGAAGGACAAAAAGTTGTAGAAGACAACGGATTCATTCCAGTACAATAGTAGGCAACCCTTTCCTCTAGAAAAAACAATAGATAAAAATACCTAGTAGCAATGTTACTAGGTATTTTTTCTTGTAAAATAGCTTAAATCCATTCGAAATACTGTCTATGAAATAAGTCATTTTGTAAAAAAACAATCCATAGATTATTGTAAAATATCTATTTTTATCTTCAAAAATATTGAGGAATTGTGGAAGGGGTGTAAAATTATATATAGAAAGGAAGTGTTTAAAATGGATTCGTTAATAAAAAAAACGAATAATCAATCCCCTAAAAATGGGATTGATAAGTTATTTTACAAAACATTGTTTCGAGAATTGTTTTCAGATGCATGTTGTGTAAGATATTGGGATGGAGAAGAAGAAATTTATGGTTCAGGGGATAAAAAATTTAAAATTATACTCAATGAACCGATTCCAAAGGCTGACATTATCTCTGATCCTTCTTTGGCTCTTGGAGAAGCATACATGCGAAGAGTTTTAGAAATCGAAGGAAATCTTCAGTATGCATTAGAATCTATTTATCGCAACATGAATAGCTTTTTGCGCCAAGGGCACCTGTACAATAAAGCATGGAAGAAATTATCGAACAATCTTAAAAAGAGCAAAGAAAATATTGTGCACCATTATGATATTGGCAATGAGTTTTATAAGCTCTGGTTGGATGAAACGATGACATACTCCTGTGGTTATTTTCAGACTGAGCAGGATACTCTTTTTCAAGCCCAGAAGAACAAAGTGGCTCATATTTTAAAAAAGATGAATCTAATAGAGGGACAAACTTTACTAGATATTGGATGTGGCTGGGGAGAATTGATTGTAACCGCAGCAAAGCAATACGGAGTGAAGGCAACTGGAATCACCTTGAGCGAGGAACAATACGAAAAAACGAAACAAAGAATTCAAGACGATGGACTGAAAGAATTAGTATCTGTAGAACGCATTGACTATCGAGAATTAAAGCATTGCAATTTTGACCGAATTGTAAGTGTAGGCATGCTTGAGCATGTAGGAAAAGACCATCTTCATGAATATTTTGGTCATGTGGATAAAATGTTGAATGATGGAGGCATTTCTTTGCTTCATACAATAACGGGAATTCATGAATCTGAAGGCGGTACTAATTCATGGATTGACAAATATATTTTCCCAGGTGGTTATGTACCAAGTATACAAGAGTTAGTAGGATACATTTCTTCTGAGCGTTTTCATTTGGTAGATCTTGAGAGTCTACGTAGGCACTATGGACGGACACTGGAACATTGGGCTAGAAATTTTGAGAATTCTCTGGATGAGATTAAAAAAACAAAAGACGACACCTTTATCCGGATGTGGAGAATGTATTTGAATTCATGCGCAGCGTCCTTCAACAGTGGAAATATTGACGTTCATCAGTTTGTATTTACAAAGCAAATCAACGATGAAATTCCGTGGTCTAGAGCATATTTGTATGAGTGACTTTACAATCACCGGTTTCTTGTATTAACACCAGTTTCCATTGGAGAAAAACTAGGATATTTATTATTTCGCTGAAATAATGTTTAAATATGCTATGATACAGGTAAAAACTTATCAAAACTCATAATGGGGAGGAAAAGATATGTATGAGACAATGAAACCGGAGAAACGTAATCTTATCATAGAGAGAATACTGCGAGTGGAATGGAGCATGCTCCAAAAAGTTGGTGGAATAAATGGAAAAGCTGGATGCCAAGAGGATTGGGATACCTTTCATATTATGCGATATGCTTACTATAACGCATGGCCAAATAACCTGATTCTAAGCTATATTAGGGATTTGGATGAAGCGGCTTTATCTGAAAAAAACCTTGTGATGGAAAAGTATGCATATATGATGGAATATACAGATCCTGACTATTATGCTACAAAATTGGCGCCTTATTTGCCACAAATTGATCAAGAAACAAGGGCATTGATTGAAGAAATTAGTGCATATATTGTACAATGTGATAAGGAATTTGCAGCGGCTTATCCCCGAATCAGCATGAAAGGTAGACCAATCGAAAAAAATCAAGATAGTACGGGATTCACATCTGCGGAGAGCTATGCGAAAGGTGAATTGCGGACTTATTCCAAATATACATTAAGAACCCTGTTAGATTACGTTCGTAGCTTAAAAGCAGAAGGCAAGAATCTTTCTTATATTGTGAAGCAGAATATGGTTCAAATGTACGGATATGCTTCTCTTGAAGATGCAGAAAGAAAAATGTAATATAGGGGAGAGTTATGGATTTAACCAACTTTTTCAAAGAATTAGACCTTAGGTTTCGAGAGAAACCTCTTGCAGAAGTAGAGGAATTTATTGTTGGCTCTTTGAAGCAAGCCCAAATAGAAAGAGATTTTCCAGCCTTGCTGGCAATTTCAAATGAATTGGGTGGAGTGCTTCGTGTCACAAACCGTTTTGAAGAGGCAAAGCAGATTTATACTGTTGCGCTAGAAACAATAAAATTGTTGAAATTAGAACAAACCGAGCAACATGGTACCACTCTGATGAATATGGCTAGTGTTTTTTCGGAGCAGAAACAAGCTAAGGAAGCACTGAGATTATATGAGGAGGTGGCTCGTATTTTTGTTGGTCTCGGTTTGTCGCGGGATTACCGTATGGCTGCCCTTTTCAACAACATTAGCCATGCCCATGATATGCTTGGACATTTAGAAGAATCTCTTGATTTTGCAAAAAAATCACTTGATGTGATAAGGAATTTGAAAGGAAATGAAGTAGAACTAGGAACTTCATTGACAACGCTTGGCACTCGATGCTTGAGCAATGGATTGAAGGAGGAAGCACTACAGTATTTGATGGAAGCAGATCAAGTATTCTGTGGCATCTGTGGCAAACCAAATCCCCATTATGCTGCTACGCTCAATTCTTTAGGGGAGTTAGCATATCTTCAGGGACGTTTGTCTGAATCAGTAGCGTTTTATGAAAAATCCTTGGAGATTTTAAAAGAAAGCTACGGAGAAAACCAGGCTTTTCAAAATGTGAAAAATAACCTGCAAAGAGTGAAGGAAAAGATAGGAAGTTCGAGTAGCAGAATGACAGGATTAGAATTATCTGAAGCCTATTATGAAACCTTTGGAAAACCGATGATTGAAGCCCAATTTGGTGAATACCAGAAGTATATGGCTATCGGACTTGTTGGGGAAGGGTCAGAGTGTTTTGGATACGACGATCAGTGGTCTGAGGATCATGATTATGGTCCGGGTTTTTGTATTTGGATTCCAGAAGAGCAATATCAAGCAATCGGAGCTGCATTAAGTGGCGCTTATACCATGTTGCCAAAAGAGTTTGAGGGAAAACGTAGAATGGAAACCCTTGAAGGAAATGGCCGTGTCGGTGTGTTCCGTATCAGCCAGTTTTATAAAAAGTATATCGGTTGTACGGGTGTACCAACAACATCAGTAGAATGGATTTTTGCACCAGAAACGAGTTTGGCAACTGCAACGAATGGAAAAGTATTTGTAGATCATTTAGGTGAATTTAGTCGAATCAGAAATGAACTGCTTCAATTTTATCCTAGGGATGTATTTCTGAAAAAAATTGTTGCACGTATGGCATTGATGTCCCAATCAGGGCAATATAATTATGAACGGTGCATGAAGCGTAATGAAGTAGGAGCAGCATATTTGGCTTGTTGTGAGTTTGTGAAAGCTACAACGAGTATGGTATATTTGTTAAATAAAAAATATATGCCATTTTACAAATGGACATTCCGCGGGATGGAAGGGATGACCTCTCTGAAGGATGTCAAACCAATGCTGACGCAGCTTATTCAGATTCCAGATGTGCAGGAAAATGTATCAAAAAAAGTTCAACTAATTGAAACAATCAGCATACTAGTAGGGGAAGAATTGAGGCATCAAGGAGTGATTACTGGAACAGATGCTTTTTTAAACAGTCATTGTCATCAAGTCATGAACTCCATTAAGGACCCTCAAATTCGAAGTTTGCCAGTTATGTTTGATGGAAAATAAGATTGGAATAGGCTACAAGCATGGGATATATTTTTTTGGTGCTAGCAATTATTGCTGAGTTGATTGGAACAACCTGTTTAAAATACTCAGAAGGGTTTTCAAAATTAATACCTTCTTTGCTGAGTGTGCTTTCATACGGATTTTGTTTTTTTATCTTTTCAAAATCCCTATTAACAATTCATTTGAGTGTGGCATATGCCACTTGGTCAGCCGTTGGATTGATTATTACGACGCTGATCTCGATTTTAATTTTTAAAGAAGGCATTACACCTCTTGGTATTGGAGCACTTGGCATGATTACCGTTGGCGTAGTCGTATTGAATTTATATGGTACTCCGGCCCAGTAATGGGTAAGTCGAATAAAATAATCAGAGCCATATAACAAAGGTTTCATAGAAACCTTTGTTTTTTTTGTCCTAAGCAGGGTAATTATATTGAAAAATCAGATAATTCCCACAAGTTTATTGGTGACCACATGGAGATAATACCATAAAAACGTTCCAATTATATAATCAAAAAATTAAAAGGACCTTTGCAGTCGTTAGAAATGAGGTCATTCATTTCTTTTAAACTGAAATATTCCAGTTTTTTGAAAAAATGATTAGAGCCACATGGGTAATTCTAAAAATTGTACAACAATGTAACGATAGTGCAATTGTATCAAAAAAAATAAAGGATATTATGCAGTAAACTATTTCTGTTAATGCCATGAAAAAAGTGGCTGTTCGATTATGATGATTATGCAATAAAAAATGTCTTACTTTTCATAAACATATATTTACTCATGACGATTGAACGACATGAATTCTTTTGGTCATTATAATTTTTATTAATGATGATATACAAACCCAAGCTGTTAATAATGAAAGGAGTTTTTATTTTATGAACGACATTTCAGGTTCAGCAAATGCAAAAGCAGCTGCTGCGAAAAAAAAGCTATCATCTGATTTCTTCAAAAAAGGTATTACCGTTGCCATCCTTTCGGGTATGTGCTACGGTCTATACTCTGCATTCTTGACATTAGGTATGTCAAATGGGGTATGGGCTGAATGGTATGGTGGAGCTGCTGCTCTGTCTGCATTCGTTGTAACGTATATGTTGGGAGCATTAGGAAGCGCTATCAATGACACAATTAGTGCTGTTTGGTGTATCGGTATTGCTGCATTTAAAGGTAAGCTTGGTGACTTTGCAAGAAGTATCAAAACAAAACCAGGCGGAGTTATGATGGTTGCTGCTTTAATCGGTGGTCCGATTTCCAGTACTGCTTATGTTGTAGCACTGCAGATGGCAGGTTCAATCGTTATTCCTATTACTGCTCTTTGCCCAGCAATCGGGGCGATTTTAGCCAGAATTTTATTTAAACAAAAGCTTACCCCACGTATGCTTCTTGGTATCGCAATTTGTTTCTTAGCAAGCTTTATGATTGGAAGCACAAGTCTTGGCGGAGATGCTCCGGAAGGACTTTTCCTGGGTATCTGTATTGCATTTATCGCAGCACTAGGCTGGGGACTTGAAGGATGCGTTGCTGGATATGGTACTTCTATGATCGATTATGAAATTGGTATTACAATCCGTCAGGTAACTTCTGGTTTATCCAACTTAATTATACTTGTTCCATTGTTCGGAATTTTATCCGGTGGTGGAGTTGGACTTGCAGTTGACTTGATTGGACAAGCAGTATCAAGCGGTCCTGCAATGATCTGGTTTATTGTCAGTGGTTTCTTTGCAGTATTTGCATATAGCCTCTGGTATAAGGGAAACAGCATGTGTGGTGCAGCACTTGGTATGGCTTGTAATGGAGCTTACTCCTTCTGGGGTCCGTTCTTCTGTTGGATCGTACTTGGTGTAGTTGTAGGTCAAGATGGATGGGCACTTCCTCCAATCGCTTGGGCTGCTGCAATCGTAATGGTTATTGGTATTCTGATTATTTCTATGAATCCATTGGATCTTTTCAAGAAGAAGGAGGCTTAATCATATGAAACCACTAAATTACGCTATATTGAAGCATTTTACGCAAGTAAAAGAAGCATGTGCAGATGACGTTATTGATGCTCTGAAGGCTGAATACGGTAACTTCAAGGCACTAAGAAAGCCAGCTGTAATTGAAGCAATCATGACTGCGGAAGCGAACGGTCTTCTAGAAGAAACTAGATATGATTTAGATGACAAAGAAGAACTGAGAGTATATTACCGTGCGCATGAAGAAGGTGCAGCTACAATTAATAACTATATAAAAGACTAAATCAATGCTCCGTGCAGGACGAGAAATCGTCTTGCACGGAAAAACTAAAAAGGAGGAAAATATCGTGAGATATTATGGAGAAGAAGCTTTAGGCCTGGTAGAAACTCTTGGAATGGTTCCTGCTATTGAAGCAGCAGACAAAATGTTAAAAGCTGCAGAGGTAGAATTGATTTCTTATGAAAACATCGGATCTACATTGGTCACTATCATGGTAAAAGGCGATGTTGCTGCTGTAAGAGCAGCCGTGGAAGCAGGAGCAGAAGCTGCTGCAGCTATTGGAAAACTGACAGCTCAGAACGTAATGCCTAGACCAATCAGACAGGTTGGCGATATCGTATCAGTTCATGATATTGATAACTAATTATTATTAGAGAAAGGGACAACAAATGGAAAGATTTGAAGCATTAGGATTAATTGAAACATTCGGTCTTGTTTTCATCTTAGAAGCAGCTGATGCAATGTGCAAAGCAGCTGATGTTGAATTAATCGGATATGAAAATGTTGCTTCCGGATATATTTCTGTGCTAGTTCGTGGAGATGTGGGAGCATGTAAAACAGCTGTAGAAGCTGGTATAAAAGCTGTAGAAGATATGGGTACAGAAGTTTACAGTTCTGTAGTTATTGCAAGACCTCATCAGGATCTTGAAAAAATTATCAGACGTTATTCACTGGAAGCTTTGCTTGGTTAGTGAGTGCTGTGAAAAAGTCCAAATTAGGTTGGACTTAGAAAGGAGAGTTTACAAATGCATATTATAGACAATGATTTGCTCTCCATCCAAGAAGCTCGAATTCTTGCGGAAAACGCGCGGGAAGCGCAAAGGAAACTGGCAACTTTTTCTCAGGAAAAACTAGATAATATTGTAGAGCGGATGGCCGCTGAAATTTGTAAGCATACAGAGGAACTCGCAAAATTATCATGTGAAGAAACGGATTATGGTATCTGGCAGGATAAATACACTAAGAATCAATTTGTTTGTGAGCGCACAATGAATGAAATTCGAGGTATGCGTTGTGTAGGTATTATCAAGGAAGATTCTAAGAATAAGACAATGGACGTGGGAGTTCCAATTGGTGTTATTGTAGCACTTTGTCCTGCCACAAGCCCAGTGTCAACAACGATTTATAAAGCGCTGATAGCGATTAAATCTGGAAATGCGATTATTTTTTCACCCCATCCAAGAGCTAAGGATGTTATGGTAAAAACCCTTGACATTCTCATTGGTGCTGCGGAGGAAAACGGTTTGCCGGAAGGAGCACTGACGTATTTACATACTGTTACCCATAGCGGTACAGCAGAACTTATGAATCATTCGGAGACTTCCTTGATTATGAATACTGGTGTGCCAGGTATGCTGAAAGCTTCCTATGGTTCTGGAACTCCTGTCATTTATGGTGGGGCAGGAAATGGACCAGCATTTATAGAGCGTACTGCAGACATCAAACGTGCAGTAAGGGATATCATCATCAGCAAGACTTTTGACAATGGAATCGTATCCGCCGCAGAACAATCTATCGTTGTAGATAGTTGTATTGCAAATGAAGTGGAGCAAGAGCTGATTCTAAATGGTGCGCATTTCATGACTGAAGAAGAGTCAGATCGATTGGGGAAATTACTTTTTCTAGCTGACGGAACATTAGATCCAGAGTTGGTTGGGAAATCTGCCCAAGTATTAGCGAACAGAGCAGGCATTGCTGTATCTAGTAATGTGGTGGTATTGCTTTCGAAGCAAAAATACGTGTTTGATGCTAATCCGTATTCCAAAGAAAAACTTTGTCCGGTTCTTGCCTACTATATAGAGGATGACTGGATGCACGCATGCGAAAAGTGTATTGAGTTACTGCTAAATGAAGGAAATGGGCACACGCTTGTAATCCATTCAAAGGATGAAGATGTGATTCGTCAGTTTGCTTTAAAGAAGCCAGTAGGAAGAGTACTTGTCAATACACCAGCTACCTTTGGTAGTATGGGGATTACAACAAATCTATTTCCTGCAATGACCTTAGGCAGTGGATCCGCTGGAGAGGGTATTACCTCTGATAATGTATCTCCAATGAACCTTATTTATATAAGAAAAGTTGGATATGGCGTTAGAAATCCAGAAGAAATCAAGCTTATGGCAGATGAGAGATCTTCCTCGTGTCAAGAGGCACAACAAGGTGGGTTCAATCAAGAAAATATGCAGGTGTTACAACGTGTTTTAGAAGATGTTTTAAATAAACTGAATTCATAATTCGTGTAAGAACTGTAGTAAATAGATAAATAGGTTTGATTGAAATCAAATCAAACTCTATTTCATGTATCAGACGCAATTCTGAAATAATTAAGAAAGAGGGAATAATTTTGGATATTCGTGAATTTTCAAACAAACTAGCAGAAGCAACTCAAAATATGTCTGCTGAAGAACGAGCATCTTTAATCAAGATGTTTGAAGGTGTTTCGAAAGAAATCACTAAAGAAGAACCAAAGACAACAACTACTGATTATGTAGTTCAAGAAGGGACTGAAGTTCCAGATGGTATCACTACTCGTCTGGCTAAACTTAAGGAAAATTACTTAAAGCACGTTCCTTCCATTACAACTTATCGTGCAAGAGCAATCACAAAGATTGCAAAGGAAAACCCTGGTATGCCGAAGATTATGCTTCGTGCAAAGAGTTTCCGTTACTGTTGTGAAACTGCTCCACTTTTGATTCAGGATCACGAATTAATTGTAGGCGCTCCAAATGGCGCTCCTAGAGCAGGTGCATTCTCTCCAGATATTGCATGGAGATGGATGGTAGATGAGCTTGGAACAATCGGAACTCGTCCTCAGGATCCATTCTACATCTCGGAAGAAGATAAGAAAATCATGCAGGAAGAACTGTTCCCATATTGGGCAGGAAAATCTGTAGATGAATATTGTGAAGACCAGTATCGTGAGGCTGGCGTATGGGAAATGTCTGGCGAATCATTCGTATCTGACTGTTCGTACCACGCAACAAACGGTGGTGGAGACTCTAACCCTGGTTATGACGTTATCCTAATGAATAAAGGTATGCTTGACATTCAGCAGGAGGCGAAAGATCATCTTGAAACTTTGGATTACAAAAATCCTGACGATATTGAAAAAATATATTTCTATAAATCCATCATTGACACAACTGAAGGTGTAATGATTTATGCAAAAAGACTTTCTGACCATGCTTTAGAACTTGCTGCAAAAGAAACAAACCCTCAGAGAAAAGCGGAACTTCAGAAAATTGCTGAAGTAAATGCTTGGGTTCCAGCGCACAAGCCAAGAACATTCTGGGAAGCAATTCAGGCTGTATGGACAATTGAATCTTTATTAGTAGTTGAAGAAAATCAGACTGGTATGTCTATCGGACGTGTTGACCAGTACATGTATCCTTTCTACGAAGCAGATATCAAAGAAGGTCGGATGAATGACTTCCAAGCATTTGAATTGGCTGGCTGTATGCTGATTAAGATGTCTGAAATGATGTGGGTAACAAGTGAAGGCGCTTCTAAGTTCTTCGCAGGTTACCAACCATTTGTAAATATGTGTCTTGGTGGCGTTACTCGCGAAGGCAGAGATGCTACAAATGACCTAACTTACCTTTTGATGGATGCAGTAAGACACGTAAAGATTTATCAGCCATCACTTGCTTGTCGTATTCACAACAAATCTCCTCATAAATATATGAAGAAGATTGTTGACGTAATCCGATCTGGAATGGGATTCCCTGCTTGTCACTTTGACGATGCACACATCAAGATGATGCTTGCAAAGGGTGTTTCGATTGAAGATGCTCGTGACTATTGCTTGATGGGTTGTGTAGAACCTCAGAAATCTGGTCGTCTATATCAGTGGACATCCACAGCATATACACAATGGCCAATTTGTATTGAATTAGTATTGAACCATGGTGTACCTCTATGGTATGGCAAACAGGTAACTCCTGACCTTGGACCTCTAAGCCAGTATAAAACCTTTGAAGAGTTTGATAAGGCAGTAAAAGATACAATCAAATGGGTTACAAAATGGACAAGCGTTGCTACAGTAATTTCTCAGCGTATTCACAGAGAACTTGCACCAAAGCCATTGATGTCTATTATGTATGAAGGTTGTATGGAAAAGGCAAAAGATGTATCTGCAGGTGGAGCTATGTATAACTTCGGTCCTGGAGTTGTGTGGTCTGGTCTTGCAACTTATGCTGACTCCATGGCTGCTATCAAAAAATTAGTATATGATGACAAAAAATATACATTAGAACAGTTGAACGAAGCTTTAAAAGCTGACTTTGTGGGATATGAGCAAATCAAACAAGATTGTCTCAATGCGCCTAAATACGGAAATGATGATGACTACGCAGATTTAATTGCAGCTGACATCATCAACTTCACTGAGCAGGATCACAGAACCTATAAAACGTTGTATTCTGTACTCAGCCATGGTACCCTTTCCATCTCCAACAATACACCATTTGGTCAGTTGACTGGAGCATCTGCAAACGGAAGAGATGCATGGTTCCCACTATCAGATGGTATCAGCCCAACTCAAGGTGCCGACTACAAAGGGCCTACAGCTATTATCAAATCCGTATCCAAGATGGCGTGCGACAGCATGAACATCGGACAGGTACACAACTTTAAGATTATGGCTGGTCTACTGGATACACCAGAAGGTGAAGAAGGTATCATCACATTGCTCAGAACAGCATCCGTATTTGGAAACGGAGAAATGCAGTTCAACTACTTAAACAACGATACATTGCTAGAAGCACAGAACAATCCGGAACAGTATCGTGACCTAATTGTACGTGTAGCTGGATACAGCGCATTCTTTGTAGAATTATGTAAAGACGTACAGGATGAAATCATTAGCAGAACTATGTTAACACAAGTTTAATCGATACAGACTTACTTAGAGGAGGCTTGCCCTCCTCTGGGAAAAGTCGAATAATCGGATTTAATCCGAAATACGGGAGATAAAGCAGTATGAGCAATTCAAAATCAGGAACAATTGAAAGAAAGGCGTTAATCGCCAATGTTCAAAAATATAATATGCATGATGGTCCTGGAGTTAGGACGCTGGTATTTTTTAAAGGCTGTCCATTGCGCTGCAAATGGTGTTCAAATCCCGAAAATTTGGAAAAGAAATATCAAGTCATGTATAGAAAAGATTCCTGTGTTAGCTGTGGGGCTTGTGTACCAGTTTGTCCAGTTGGAATTCATTCCATAGACCCTGTGACAAATCTCCACAAAGTGAACAGAGAAATCGAATGCATCGGCTGTAGAGCATGCGAAAAGGTGTGTCCAAAAGAAGCTTTGTCCATATCAGGTGAAATGAAGACAATTTCTGAGATGATGGAGACCATTGAAGAAGACCGAACATTTTATGAAATGTCTGGTGGTGGAGTTACAGTAGGGGGAGGAGACCCTCTGATGAGTCCTGATGCGGTAGCAAGTTTGCTGCAAACTTGTAAGCAAGAAGGAATCAATACTGCTGTAGAAACTGCTGGTTATGCAAAAACAGAAGCATTGATTCAAATAGCAGAATTTACAGACCTATTTTTATTCGATATCAAGCATATCGATTCGGAAAAGCATTATGAGTTAACTGGAGTTAGAAATGATCAAATTTTGAAAAATTTCGATGAATTGATGCATAGAAGATACAACGTCAAAGTAAGAATGCCTCTTTTAAAAGGTTTAAATGATAGTGAAGAAGCAATAAAAGGAACGATAGAGTTCTTAAAACCATATAAAGATTGCAAGAATTTCAAAGGCGTTGATATTCTACCATACCATAAGTTTGGTGTAGGCAAATATAGACAAATAGAAATGGATTATCCTCTTGATGACATGCCGGATGCAACATTATCCAGCGATGAATTGAAGAAAATTGAGGGATGGTTCAAAGATGCAAACATCCAAGCGCAGGTGCTCAGTCACTAATCAGATAGATTTTAATTCGTCATAAACTCAAATGGAAATCATAAGGAAAGGGTATTCTCATGAGTGCTTTTAGTGAAAAAGGAATAGAAAGAATCATACAGGAGTCTGTCCCTGGTAAACAGGTGACTATGGCTCATGTAATCGCCTCACCAATGCATGATATATATGAATGCTTGGGAGTAGACGACAAGGGCGCAATCGGGATTCTAACATTATCACCATATGAAACTGCCATTATCGCTGCAGATGTTGCAACGAAAGCCGCTGACGTTGAAATCGGATTTTTGGATCGTTTTACAGGCTCGGTTGTAATTACAGGAGATGTACAGAGTGTCGAGACGGCGTTGCAAGCTGTCAATACCACACTAAAAAACATGCTTGGGTTTGAAACGATGCCGGTTACTAGAACATGAGAAAAAAAAGAATCATGGTGATAGGACCCACAGGTTGCGGAAAAACGTCATTGATCAATGCAATCAACGATTATGATGGTCCTTTGAGAAAGACGCAAAATATTATTTACAAGGATAAAACCATGGATGTGCCTGGTTCGTATATAGAAAATTCGTGGATGTACAAGCATTTAATTGCAGCGGCGCAGGACGCATCACATGTTCTAATATTAGTCGATCAGTCAAGGCGTCATGACGTGTATTCTCCGGGATTTGCAAAAGCATTTCGGTGCCCGGTGATTGGCGTCATCACCAAAACAGACTTGGTCAAGGACAAGGAAGATACAGCGATACAAAAGCTGAAAAATCTTGGTATCAAAGAACCTTACTTCAAAGTAAGTATTCCAAATAAAACGGGAATAGACGCACTGAAAGCGCATTTATTTCAAAATGAAAATGAGTTACATCCGAATAAGGATGAGAATAATTTAGAACTGTAAAGGAGCAAGGGGGATCAACATGAAGTTTATTACCGAAGAAGACTTGCGGGATCTGTACAGAAAAGAAACTTTTAGCGAATATGAAGTTGAAACGGGTACCCGGATTACACCTGGCGCTCGACAGTTTCTATCAGACCGTCAGATTACTTTGTATGACACCGAGAATCCCAGAAAAAAACAAGAGGCGAAGCAAGCGCAGAAGGAGGATATTTATTCTTCTCCAGATGCAGTGAATCCAGATGTCTGTAATAGAAAATTATTTGGAAGGATTAAATCGCTAGAAGCCATGTTTCTAACTGTTGCTGAAGAACTTTTGGGTAGAGACATTTTGTTGGCTCAAAAGGTGATTAGCTTAAAGAAAAGCTTTGCCGATATTAAAAATATTTTCGAAGGTGGAGTTCCTTGCAGTCCATTGGCATGTGAAAGCTGCACCTGGATTACAGAAGAAAACTTTTCGCAAGATCTTGGCGATTGTTTTGAAATCACAGAGTTCCACATTCAACTCAGCAAGGGGAAAGAAATCATACAGATGCATCGTTTAAGATGCTCTCTTCGTGAGTTGGAATTCGATATTCTGGAATTCCTTGATCGAAATAGTGAAAGCGGAAAGCAGTGTGAAGAGATGATTGACAACTTACATAAAATCATTAATACGATTTCTCAAATGATCTGTTCTGCTGCTGGAGGAGAAAAATGTCAGAGGAAAAATTAAATTTTCAATTTTGTGATGATTTTGTTCAAGCCTTTGAAGACGTCATTGATCGTCCAATCAAGAGCAAGTCATCAGTATATTACACTGGAGTAGACCTGGGTACTGCATGCATCGTTGTTGCAGTCCTAGATGAAGACAAAAAACCGGTAGCAGGAGCGTATCAATATGCAGATGTTGTGCGAGATGGTATGGTTGTAGATTACTTAGGTGCAATTAGAATTGTCAGAGAGATGAAGCATAAACTGGAAGAACAGCTTGATACTGAACTAATTTATGCAGCAGCAGCCATTCCGCCAGGTACAGATGGACTCGATTCAGGAGCTATTAAAAACGTAGTACAAGCGGCAGGTTTTGAACTGACAGCACTTCTTGATGAACCAACTGCGGCAAATGAAGTTTTGAAAATGACAAACGGAGCAGTAGTAGACATCGGAGGAGGCACAACAGGGATTTCTGTACTAAAAGATGGAAAAGTCATTTATGTAGCAGATGAGCCGACAGGTGGTACTCACTTCTCATTGGTGGTTTCTGGCGCTTATGGAAAATCATTTCAAGAAGCTGACGAGTATAAAAGAGACCCAGATAATCACAGAGAGCTATTGCCAGTGTTAAAGCCTGTAATTGAAAAAGTTGCATCCATTATCAGTCATCACATCAAAGGATATGATGTGCAAGAATTATCTTTGGTTGGTGGTACTTGTTGCTTGGCTGGTATTGAAACCATCATTGAAAAACAAACTGGGGTTCCAACGCATAAACCCAAGAATCCAATGTTTGTTACTCCTCTTGGAATTGCCCTTGGATGCACTCAAGAAAGCAATTACTAAGTGAATTTGAAGTCTTTTGTGTAAGGTTTCATGCTCGCCAGATAAGCGGAGCCTTGTGACCGGTGAAAGAGATAGGAGGATTTCGATATGGATTATAGAATAATTAAATCCCCTTCAGCGGGAACCCTCGATATTCTGATGCGTAGAATGGGAACAGGCGTGAGCCCTGACCTTCGAACGGCAGATGCAGTTGGTCTGGTACAAGGAAAAATGATTGAAATGATCGTGGCTTCCGATGTAGCAGAAAAAGCAGTAGGTGTTACAGTTTCCGATGTAAGAGGAAGTTGCCCGCAGAATATGATTTTAATCGCGATTTTTGGTGATACAGCCTCTGTTGAATCTGCCATTCAGGAGATAAAACTGAAGCTGGAAGAGGGGAAAAACTGATGTTAACAGCAAAGTTAATTGACAATGTTTGGGCTACCAGAAAGGCAGATACTTTAAACGGCTATAAATTTATGCTTGCAGAAGTAATTGGCGGAGGTACCCATGATGGACAAAGAATGATTGTAGTGGACAATATTAGCGCAGGTATTGGTGACCGGGTAATTGTAACTACTGGTTCATCAGCAAGACGTATGCTTGGGAATGATGAAATTCCTGTCGATGCGGTTGTAGTGGGGATCATCGACGAAGATTGTATTTTTGGTTAAATATGGAGGCGGCAAATGAATCTTCTTGATATGTTGAAAAATGCCGGGATAATTGGTGCTGGAGGCGCTGGGTTTCCAACCCATGCAAAATTGGCATCTAAGGCAGAGTATATCTTATTGAATGGTGCGGAGTGTGAACCGTTGCTCAGAGTGGACCAGCAGCTGATGGCAATGTATCCAGATGAAATCATCAAAGGGTTTGAAGCGGCGGGAAGATTAGTTGGTGCAGATAAAGCAATTATCGGTATCAAGGAAAAACATAAAGATGTAATTCAATTGATGAGAGAACGAATCGGAGTGTTAGGCTTTGAACCGTTTGTATCAGTAAAAGAATTACCAGATGTGTATCCAGCTGGTGATGAACAAGTTTTAGTCTATGAACTTACTGGAAGGGTTGTTCCAGAAACAGGGATTCCGATTCAAGTTGGTTGCGTAGTGATTAATTCTGAAACTGCGCTGAACATTCAAAAAGCATCGATGGGAATTCCTGTAACGGAAACATACATGACATTGGCTGGAGACATTCCAAATAGAATGACAATCAAAGTTCCAGTTGGAACACCTGTAATGGATGTTTTGAAATTGTCAGGTATTGAAAATTTTGAAGACTATGCAGTGATTGATGGTGGTCCCATGATGGGGCCTGTCATGGCTAATCTGGATGGATATGTTTTAAAAAAGAATAAAGGGTATGTCATCTTGAAGAAAGACCATCCTATTATTCGAAGAAAATCTATCAAACCAGAGCAAGCAAGACGTGTGAATCGTGCGTCCTGCGAGCAGTGCAGAATGTGTACTGACCTATGCCCAAGGTATTTGCTAGGTCATGATATGCAACCGCATAAAATGATGCGAACCATTAGCTATAATTTGAAAGATATTACAGACAAAAGCATCGCATATTTGTGCTGTCAATGTAATCTATGTGAACTGTTCTCTTGTCCTGCTGGATTATATCCAAAATCAGCGAACATGATGATAAAGCAAGAATTGATGAGTCAGGGAATCAAGTATCAGGTAGGTGGCAAGGAATATGAAGCGCGTAGTAGCCGATCGTATAGAATGCTTCCTAGCAAGAGATTGATTGCTAGGTTAGGACTGAAAGAATTTGACAAGCCAGCACCGATGTGTGATATAGCAATTGAACCACCTATTGTTTATCTGGCGCTTGCCCAGCATGTTGGAGCACCTGCAGCACCAGCGGTAATGGTAGGAGAACACGTAGTAGTAGGGCAGGCTGTAGGAATGATCCCTGAAGGCAGCTTGAGTGCAGCGGTTCATGCCAGTGTGACTGGTACGGTGATTAGCATTGATAATGGCTTTGTTGCAATAAGGAGGGACTAAGATGGCACAAGCAATCGGTATGGTTGAGTTTATAAGTATTGCCCGTGGAATATACGCTGCGGATCAAATGGTTAAGGTATCAGACGTTGAAATTGTGACTGCAAGTTCAGTTTGTCCTGGTAAATATATTGCGATTGTTCACGGAGACGTGGCAGCAGTGCAAGATTCCGTTCGTGTAGGAGAAAAGATGGCAGGTGAATATTTGGTGGATTCTATTATAATCCCAAATGTCAGTCCTCAGGTGTTTCCTGCGATCACTGGTTCAACAATGCCAGAACGCGTTAGAGCACTTGGTATTATGGAATCATTTTCTCTTGCAACAATGATTATTGCAGCCGATGCAATTTTAAAAGCTGCAGAGTTAGAGCCGCTAGAATTGAGACTTGGAAATGGATTGGGAGGCAAAGCATACTTTACCTTTACAGGTGATGTTGCTGCTGTTCAAACCGGAGTTGAAGCAGGCTCAGCCATTGCGGAAGAAAAAGGTTTGCTTGTGAATGCAGAAGTAATTGCTTCTCCTTCCGACAGACTGATAACAAATTTGTTCTAATATATTCTAATATAATAGAAATTTAAATAGGAATTTTTCTTAATGTTGTTTCAAAGTGAAAGGAGGTGAAATCATGAAGAAATTGATTTGTGCCAAAGAGGTTGAAGCTGTTCTGAAGGAAGGAAAAAAAGTTCTTTATATCGATTGTGATACAATTGTTACTCCAGCAGCAAGAGATGCGGCAAAGAATAGTGGAGTTGAAATTACAACAGAAGCACCTGCCGCACCTGTAGTGGTTGCTGCAGCAGCACCAGCTGCTTGCTGTGAAACTGCGGTACCAGCTGCAACTGCATGTGATGGCGGAATCGATAGTAACATGATTTACAATGTACTGAAGACGATGATGGAAAAGGGATTGCTGCAAGGTATGTTTGATGCCAGTGCGTCCGCACTGCCTTATACAGCTGAAAAGGATGCTTGCGGGCTGAAGGTGGTTCGAGGTAACTCTGTTCAGTATGAAGTACTTGATACAGGAAATCCTGCAGACAAAGTTTTCTATCAAGAAGTGATTAATGCGGATGATGGTAGTTCTATGAATGCTGGCTTTATCACCATTGAAACTTGCAGTTTTGAGTGGGAATGTGCTTGTCAGGAATTATACCACATTGTTGAAGGTACCTTGACAGTAACTGTAGACGGAAAAGTTTACACTGCATGCCCTGGTGATTCCGTGTTCTTCCCTAAGGGAGCAAAAGTAATCTTTGGTTCCCCTAACAAGATGAAGGCATTCTACGCAACATACTAGAATACTGCATCGCAGTGAAGGAGGATGAACAATGCAGGCACTTGGCTTAATCGAAACTAAGGGACTCATTGCAGCAATTGAGAGTGCAGATGCTATGCTAAAGGCAGCAGAAGTAAGATTGATTGAGAAAACCTATGTAGGCGGGGGGCTCGTAACAATTGCTGTAACTGGTGATGTTGGTGCGGTAAAAGCAGCTGTTGAAGCAGGAGCTGCATCAGTCAAAAAATTAAATAACGCCTTACTGCTTTCTGAACATGTAATTCCGCGTCCTCATCAGGAATTAGAGGGTACTATTCTGAACGCCGCAGCACAGGATAATGATGAGCCTGTGAAGGAAGTCGAATTGCCTTCTATACCAGAAGTTGATGTGAAAGCAGAAGTGAAGGCAGATCTCGAAACAGTTCCTATGGAAACTGCTGATGAAGAGATAAATCTTTCAAATGATGATAAGTCTATAGAAGAGGAAGAGGCGGTTAATACTGAAAACAAATCCGTTATGATTCTAGAAGACTTAGCAGACTTGAACAAAGAAACCTTGAATAAACTGGTTCAAGAACAAGGATTAGAAAAAGCGGTGGAAGCGTTAAGCAACTTAAAAGTTGTAAAACTTAGACACCTTGCTCGCGAATATAAAGACTTTGGCATCGCCGGCAGAATGATTTCAAAAGCTGATAAGAAGATGATTATCGAAGAATTTACAAAGTATTACGGGCAGAAATAACATGAACATTAGCACAAATAGAACTTATGAAGATAGGAAAGGAGGATCACAACTTGGAAAATTTTGATTATGACTTACAGTCAGTACAAGAAGTGAGAAATCTTGCGCGACTCGGAAAAATTGCAACAGACCAAATGTTCAGTTACTCCGAAGAGCAAATCGATAAAATTTTACGCAACATGGTAAAAGTAGCAAAAGAAAATGCTGTGAGTCTTGCTAAGATGGCAGTAGAGGAAACTGGATTTGGTAAAGTGGCAGATAAAACATATAAAAACCACATCGCATCTTCCACCCTCTATGATGCAATTAAAGACATGAAAACCATCGGAGTGATTAGTGAAAATACAGAGTCCCAAATTATGGACATTGCAGAACCAGTAGGTTTATTGATGGGGATTGTTCCATCTACAAACCCAACTTCAACAGCAATCTTTAAGGCTATGATTGCTGTAAAATCTAGAAATGCTATTATCTTTTCACCACATCCATCTGCTGCAAAATGCACATTGCAGGCTGCTAGATTGATGAATGATGCTGCAGTAGCAGCAGGTGCGCCAGCAAATCTTATCGGATGCATTACTATGCCTTCTATGGAAGCTACAAACGAGCTTATGAAGTGCAAAGAAGTGAAGATGATTATTGCAACTGGTGGGCCTGGCATGGTAAAAGCATCTTACAGTGCAGGAAAACCTGCTTTAGGAGTAGGTGCAGGAAATTGTCCTGCATACATTGAAAAGACAGCAAAAATTGAGCAGGCTGTTAAGAATATCCTTGCTAGTAAAACTTTTGACTACGGTACAATTTGTGCCTCAGAGCAATCTGTTGTTGTTGAAGAATGTAACCGTGAGCAGGTAATTGCTGAATTTAAAAAACAAGGCGCGTATTTTATGACAGCGGAAGAAACTGCAAAAGTTTGCACATTGCTGTTTAGAAATGGTCATGCTATGAATGCAAAATTTGTAGGTAGATCACCACAAGTAATTGCATCTGCTGCTGGATTTACCGTAGGAGCTGATATCAAAGTGTTGATTGGTGAGCAGAATGGAGTGGGTCCTGATAATCCGCTTTCATACGAAAAGCTTACTTCGGTATTGGCATTCTACACTGTAAAAAACTGGGAAGAAGCTTGTGAACTTTGCATCAAATTGCTTCAGAACGGTATCGGTCACAGTATGAGTATTCACACTGAAGACAGAGATATGGTAATGAAATTCTCTGCAAAACCTGCTTCTCGTATCATGGTTAATACAGGAAGCACACAGGGTGCAGTTGGTGCAAGCACAGGTCTTATTCCATCCTTTACACTAGGATGCGGAACTTGGGGTGGAAGCTCAGTTTCTGAGAATGTTAACCCAATGCACCTAATTAATATCAAGAGAATTGCATATGGAACAAAAGATTGCAGTACATTAGCAATCAACGATCCAACGTTCAATTATCCTGAACTAACAGGTGCAGCAGCACCAGCAGCATGTGCTACTAGCACAGGTTGTTCTACAGGAAGTGGGTGTCCTTCATTTACGTCAACCATTGCTGGTAGCGACAAAGACCAAATGCTTCAGCTCATCAATGAATTGGTTGGTGCAATGAGGGGAGGCCTCTAAATGGCGGAGTATAATGACGTTTTAAGTCTCTTGTTGGATGCTGTAAAAGCAACAGTAAATCAAACCACGCAGGATGACCCTTCCGTAATTACGGTTGGTATTTCAAACCGACATATCCACCTTTCACAGGCAGATATGGATGCAATTTTCGGACCAGGTTACGAAATGACTAAGATCAAAGATTTATCACAGCCAGGTCAATTCGCCTGCAAAGAAACTGTTACAATTTGTGGACCTAAAGGAGCAATTGAAAACGTACGAATCCTTGGACCTGTTAGACCCAAGACTCAGATAGAGATTCTTGCGGGCGACTGTTTCAAGCTTGGTGCAAAGGCTCCCGCAAAACTGTCTGGTGAGCTTACTGGAACTCCTGGTATCACTATTGTTGGACCAAAAGGATCAGTACAGACGGCTGAAGGACTGATTGTAGCACAAAGACATATTCATATGACTCCTCAAGATGCAGATCGTATTGGAGTTTGTGATGGACAAGTAGTATCCATTCAAGTGGATGGACCTAGAGGTGGAACTTATGGTAATGTTGCTGTAAGAGCTACCAACGCATCTGCTTTGGAGTGTCATATCGATACAGAAGAAGCAAATGCGATGAGTGTTAAATCTGATTCAAAAATTAAAATTATTAAATAATAATTTAGGAGGAAATTAAAATGAAATATGATGCATTAGGAATGATTGAAACAAAAGGTCTTGTAGGTTCTATCGAAGCTGCTGACGCAATGGTGAAAGCTGCTAACGTTTACCTTGTAGGTAAAGAACACGTTGGTGGTGGTCTTGTAACTGTAATGGTTAGAGGAGACGTTGGTGCTGTTAAAGCTGCAACAGATGCTGGTGCTGCTGCTGCTCAGAGAGTAGGCGAACTGGTATCCGTACACGTAATTCCTAGACCACACTCTGAAGTTGAAACAATTCTTCCTGCAGCAAAGGAAAGCAAATAATTTCAACAACGATAATATTGCATAACAAAAAGCAGATTGATGATTCAATCTGCTTTTTTGTGCTACGGTATGAGCAAGATGATATTGGCTATTTCAATACACACAAAAACGCCCAGAGTGGACGTTTTTGTTTTACGTATTTGATTTTAATGAGCTTGAATATTTTCGATACGTTTGGGGTGTCATGTTCATTTGTGCACAGAATACACGATTAAAGTAGGAAGGATCTGAAAAACCACATTCAATCGAAATTCGATATGCATGATAATTTGTAGTTTCTAAAAGCTTACAAGCGTATTCTATTTTTAGGCCAATTACATACTCGGTGAAAGCAACGCCCATCTCACGTTTAAATACATGGCTAAAATACTTTGGATTAACAAAAACCTTTGAAGCCACAGTTTCAAGCGTTAACCTTTCACGGAAATGTTCTTTGATATATTTTAGCGCTTCTTCTATAAAATACTGTCGTTCATTTTTGGGAGATGGATTCTTTTCAAGGGTTTTTTCCTCAGCTACGATGACAGCAGGATGCTTGACGGTATCAAGCATGCGAAGGAGCACCTTTTTAAATTCAGTAGGCTTGATTGGCTTTAATAAATATTCAAAGACCCTAAGGCTAATGGATTTTTGCGCATATGCAAAATCAGAATGTGCTGTTAGCACTGAGATACAGGAATTCGGTAAAAATTTTCTAATTTCCTCTATTGCACTAATACCATCTAATTCAGGAATCCGAACATCCATAAAAATGATATCTGGCTTATTCTCTTTTGCAACCTTGACAGCCTCAACTCCACTTGAGCATGTCAGTAATGTATCTTCTGGGAGAAGCTCATCCAGTACGACTGTTCTAAGAAATTCTTGCTCTAGTAATTCATCTTCTACAATCATTACTACACTCATATTACTCACCTCCCAATTGTTTGGGTAGGAATCGTTATGTTTATAGTACTTCCACTATAGTCCGATTTAACAATTTCCAGCCCGAATTCTTCACCGTAATAACGTTTTAACCGGTTATCAGTACTGCGAAATCCCAGACCTGATTTGTTTTCAGATTGTTGTATGCTGTCTAACACTTCTTTTGGGAAGCCATTTCCATTATCTGTAATGGAAATCACAACGCCTCGAGGGGTTTCTTCAGCAAATATCTTAATGGAACCACCATCTCTTTTTGGCGTAATACCATGAATCACGGCATTTTCTACAAGAGGCTGAATCACCATGTTTGGAATGCGATATGATTTGATTTTTTCTGAGATATCAATAGAATACTCTAAGCGATTTTTAAATCTTACCTTTTGGATATATAGATATTTTTCGATATTATCAATTTCAGAGCCAATGGTGTGTAATTGGTCCTCTTGCTTCAAATTATATCGAAGCAAGTCGGAAAGACAGTAAATCAATTCCTCTGTTGTGTGAGAATTCTCAAAGTATGCAATTCTTGCAATACAATTTAATGTATTGAACAGGAAATGAGGATTGATGACTAGTGACATATTTTTGGCTTCCAAATCTATGATTTTTTTCTCTAAGATTTCCTTTTCAATGGATAACCTAGCAACATCAGATTGATCCAGCAAACGACTGCTTCCTGATAAGTCTAAAGATATGTTCTTGGCAATATGACCGCAGAGCTGCTCGTGGATACGAATCTTATTTGGCTCAACTGTTTTTAGCGAAGAGATTGCCTTGGCAATATATTCTAAGCCAGGATTGTTTTCTTGTTGGAGTGCTTGGACGTCAATCATATACTTTTGATACTCGGTATCAGGAAGGTACACCTGCATTCCACCAACATATCCCAAAATCTCATCGTTGACAACAACAGGCGTTAGAAAATTTTCAAGCCCATGACGACAAACAAAACAACCATGTTCTCCTGAACGAAAACGATCCAAATAATCGGGGCATACCTGCCCATTTCGTTCCAAGCATACATGGGTGCAAAAATCTGGCGACGGAATGAATTCCAGTAAAATATTCCCCTCAGTATCTGTTAAAAATAGGGAAATATCAGACAAAGATAGAATCCCGCTGTATCGCGCATACAAATTTGAAGCTATTAAATTTTTTAAAGGATTGTTGTTAATATTCATACTATTAATTGTAATATATAATGGTAAAAAAGTAAACAGATTGTCTTGCACTTAGTCTGATACAATATCAAAAAACAAACCCAAATCAAATTTGGGTTTGTTTTTTGGTTGTATGATTGGTTAAACATTGATACGGAGTTGTATAAACTTAGAAAATTCCATAATTTATTGTATTGAATTATTCGCTTTTAACGCATCCAGCTGGAAGGATTGTTTCAACTTCGTTGTGTGGTCTAGGGATTACATGAACGGATACCAGTTCCCCTACTCTCTGAGCAGCAGCCGCACCAGCATCTGTTGCTGCTTTAACAGCACCAACGTCTCCTCTAACCATTACAGTTACAAGACCGCCTCCAACGTGTTCTTTCCCAATTAGACTTACATTTGCAGCCTTTACCATTGCATCAGCAGCTTCGATAGAACCTACAAGACCTTTTGTTTCAATCATTCCTAATGCTTCATATTTCATTTTTTTTCCTCCTTAAATGCCATGCCTTTACGAAGATGACATTTTAACTTAATAAAGTTTTTGATAAATACTGACTAATTCTTCCTTAGAAGGTTGTTTTGGATTTGTTGGGGTACAACGATCTTGCATTGCTGCAGTAGACATTGCATCCAATGCGTTTTCAAATTCTGTTTTGTCAACTCCCAGGGCACGAATGTGATCTTCAATACCAAGGGTATTTTTCAAACGGTTGATTTCTCGAATCAAACTAACAGTTCCTTCTCTAGGTGTTCTTGCAGGTAAGCCCAGCATCTTGGCTAGCTTTGCATATCTTTGTGCAGCATATCCGTTGGCAGTGCCACTGAGATCTGCATTGTATTCGATGACTGCAGTTAACATCATCGCATTTGAACGGCCATGAGGGATGTGGAATGTTCCACCCACTGCATGAGCCAAACTGTGATTGATTCCAAGCCCAGCATTTGTAAATGCCATTCCTGCCATACAGGATGCATTTTGGACACGGTCTCTTGCGTCACCATCATTAATATCTTTATAGATGGTTTCAAGATTTTCAAAAATCAGCTTAACGGCTTTTTCTGAAAGCGCATCGGTAAAATCATTTGCTTTTACTGAAACAAATGATTCAATAGCATGAACCAACACATCAACACCTGTGTCCACAACGACACGCTGAGGAACATGCTTGATACACGTTGAGTCTAGGATTGCAACATCTGGCGCAATAAATTCATCAACAAGAACAACTTTACCTGCGTCAGAAGTGATAACAGAGAAGTCTGTTACTTCTGATCCAGTTCCGCTCGTAGAAGGAATTGCAATAAACAATGGTTTTTTAAACTCTGTTCCTTCAGCAGCTGCAAGTTGCGCAGCAAAATATAGAATCGCCTTTGCCGCATCAATGGATGAACCACCACCTAATGCTACCAATACATCTGCATTGCTCTCCAAATATAGCTTCATTCCATCAGCAATTAATTTGACATCTGGATCTGGTCTGACATCAGTAAATATGGAAGAACTAATACCAGCCTTATTTAAAAGATCAATGGATGTTTGTAGGTATCCTAGCTTTTCCATAATTGCATCTGAGACAATGAATGCCCGGGTACCTTTTACTTGTTCTAGTAATTGGATGGATCTGTTATTAAAGTAAACCTTGGACTTTAAAGTAAATTTATCTTCTATGACCATTACCTCCTATCTTTACGGTATAAGTAATGATACCACAAATTTTAATTTTTAAATTGAAAATATCCCATAAATTATTAGTACTTTGGTAGTATTTTAACAACCCATAGGATTGCACAAATTCTCTATTATTGAACAATCGCCATGGGGAAAATGTGAAAAAATATAGCACTTCGTGGGAGCATCGGACATAGTGCAAGATAGACTTTACAAGTCAGAATGGGTATGATAGACTTGCCATGGTAGGATGCAGGAAAGGTTGATTTATAGCAAAGCAATACATTGATTCTTTTTATGAATTTTGATATAATGTCTTATTAAGCAGGCAAGAATAGTGTTAGCTTTTTAGGATTAGGATGTGCATGGTGAAAAATAAATGGATGAATTAGTTCAAAGGAAATTAAGGCTCATCTTTCATGATGATACCATAGTTTTCGACAAGTCTCGCTTTGCTGGGGGACTTACCAACTACAACTACATTATGGAAATTGGCGGTACAGAATATGTTGTGCGACAACCAGGTGGCATGACCAATCAAATGATTGATCGTGGCATTGAAATGATTAATAACAACATTGCATGTGAGATAGGATTGAATTCAAGATGCTATTATTTTGATGAAATCAGTGGAGTCAAAATAAGTTACTATATCAAAAATAGTAAAAATATAGCACAAACTGATCCTTGCTCATCAGCAAATATTAAGGCCGTTTCAAGTTTGATGACAAAAACGCATCAGATTGCTAAAAAATTCCCAAATCAGTTTGACTGGAACAAAGAACTTGAAAAATACGAACAAATTGTGAAAGAGTTAAAGGGTGATTTTTTCTTTGACTATCAAGAATTGAAAAAGCGTTTGATCGAATTTCAAAAAGAAAATATTAAGGTTTCTACTTTGGTTCCTTGCCATAACGATACCGTACCTGAAAATTTTGTCATTGATGAACACGGCAAAGCGTATTTAATTGACTGGGAATATGCAGGAATGAATGACCCCAGTTGGGATGTTGCTGCTTATATTATCGAATCACGATTGTCGGAATCTGCCATAGAAGAGCTGATTATGGAGTATTATGGACAAGTTCCATCTCAAGAGGAGATTCTAAAGATTAAATTCTTTATGGTAGCACAGGATTTGCTTTGGACTGTATGGGCACTAGTAAGACACTATAGCGGTGAAGATTTTTTGGACTATTGCTACGCGAGATATGAAAGATTTAGAAAGAATATTAGAGAGCTGACATCTTTCAAAGATTATTCTATTGCAGAAATGGTAAAAAGCTAATTTGCAAAAGAGAGTACTATGCAATGGAGTCAACAGCTAATAAAAATAAGCCACTTATAGAAAGAGCTTTTTTGCTAATTCTGTGAAGTGGCTTTTTCTGTACCATTACCTTTACAGGGATTATCTATCAACTGGATTTTTGAGGGTGAAAATTATTCCAAGTCGAGCTTATGGTCAAGAATCCATAAATTAATTGCGTTATAGATTCCGAACAAGACAAGACCGTAGGCAGCGGCAAGTGACAAGAAAAGCAAAAATCCGCTGGTTACTTGTGATAAGTTGTTGATCTGATTGAGTGAGTTCATTTGGTCAATTATGTTTTGATAAAATGGTATGAATACAAATATCATTCCAGCGATTTTCACAATGATAGACTCTATCCACGACAATATAAAATAGGATAAGATACCCGCAGGAACACGGAAGCGATTGAGCATTTTTAGCTGTGCAATGGAGCAAGCTAAAAACAATTTGGATATTTCTTTTGCAATGGAAATGATTCCCAGGATGACGACGGATAAAAGGAAAATAGGCTGATTCTTTCCCAAGAAAAAATGAATATGATTTCCAATTTCAAAATAAAAATACTGGGTTCCTGATATTGATGAAAAGATAAAGAGTGCTATCGTTGAGACCAAAGCCGTCAACCCTACCCAAAGCACGCTGATGAGCAACTTTGAAAATAGGATTTGATATGATTTTACTGGTAGAGTCATAGTCAAGAAGCCTTCTTTTGAGTATATGTTTGCATTGAAAATCCGAAAAAGATAACCGATGGTCACAGCAATTGTTGTAGTAATAAGGGCAATGGTGATGATTCCAGCAAACATTGCAATAAAAGGTGAGCTATTAATATTCAAAATGGTTGGAACAACAAGCACCCCGATGAGGATTGCAAGATATACGGCGGCAAAACCTCTCCAAGATGCTTTTATATTATGTTTCATTAATTGGATTAACATTTAAATACCTCCCGAAAAAGGTGATCAATAGACTTGCCCTCTTCTTCTCTAATGCTGTCAATATCACCCTGCAAAACAATTTCACTATCTTTTAGAAAAATGATAGTATCAAATATTCTTTCTACGTCAGATATCAGATGGGTGGAAAGTAAGATTGTTCCCTCCTCATTATAGTGATTTAAAATTGTGTCTAGGATAAAATCTCTTGCGGCTGGATCGACTCCACCAATTGGTTCGTCTAAAAGGTAGAGTTTTGCTTTCCTTGACATGACAAGGGAAAGCTGAAATTTTTCTATGGTGCCTTTGGACATTTGTTTTATTTTTTGCTTTGGATTGAGTCTTAGTCGTCCCATCATATCTTCACATTTTGCCTCGTCAAAATCAAAGTAAAAATCTTGAAAAAGATTCATCATATCCAGTGGGGTCATCCACGGACTAAAGTAGGAGGTATCGGGTAAATACGATACCATGGCTTTTGTTTGAGCTCCAATGGGCATACCATTAATTGTAACAGTACCTTCGTAATCATTACAGACACCTGCTAGAATTTTAAGAAGTGTTGTTTTTCCACTACCGTTTGGACCCAGAAGGCCTATAATATGACCTGGTCCAAAGGATAGATTTAGATTGGACAGTGCAGGCTTTTGATTATATTTTTTTGTTAAGTTGCAAATGCTCACAAGCTGGTTTTGACCCGACATATTGCCACCTTGTGGACCGATTATGATATTTTGAGAATCTGTCATGTTATATTTCCCCTCCATTCGATAAAGCTTTTAGGAACAATTCCATGGACTGTTCATTGGAAAAGCCAAGACTTCTCATTTGATTGATAAATTCATAAATTATTTTTTCGGCAACATCGTTACGCATTTCTACAATCAACTCCTCATTTTCAGTAATAAAACGTCCTGCAGTACGTTCTGCATAGACGAGCCCTTCCCGCTCGAGTTCGGCCAGCGCACGTTGCATTGTGTTTGGATTCACCTCAAATTGAAGTGCCAAATCTCTTACCGAATCAAGCTTTGAACCGACGACTAATTCCCCTGAGACGATTCGGTGCTTGAAAGTATTGACCAGTTGCAGATAAATCGGTATGTTTGATTGAAACTGGTTTGCCATTGTATAGAAAACCTCCTTTTGTATTATTGTATTAATTCGTTAGTACAATAATACAATAGACCGAAGAAATAACTTTGTCAATAGAAAATAAAAATATTTTTTCGATTGCGCCGATATGATATAATTTTTAACAAAAAGCAAAGTGTGATTAGATTAATAGATTTTGATAGGCTCACCTACAATTAGGAGAAAGGGTTGAATTTGAAAACACTATCCTTGAAGAAGAAGTATTTTATTGCGATTACATTTGTTTGCCTCATCAGCTTGATTCTCGTTTCAATTGTTAGCTATGTTATCTCCTATCGAATGCTATATCAATTAACTGTAGAAAAAATAGAGCTTGCATCTCAGCGTTATTCAAGCCAAATTAATGGTTGGGTTGACACTCAAGTGGCGAATTTAAACTATATCAAGCAGGATATAGAAATAAATAGAGAATATTTTACGGATGAAAATATAGAGGTAATGTTGTCGCAAAAATTAGAACGAAGCGGCGGACTTGCCCTTGATTACTATATTGGAAAACCTGACAGAACACTTCTTTCAGGTACTGGTTGGGAGCCAGATGAAGGATATGATTGTACCAAAAGGGATTGGTATACTTTTGCAGAACAATCAAACCGAGTAGTCATTACTTCACCCTATGTGGACAGCGATTCCAAACAGATGGTCGTTACCATTTCAGTCCCTATTATAAAAGACAATGTAATATATGGGGTCCTTGCTGAGGATATTACAATTGATTCCCTCGTAAAACTTGTCAATCAAATTGAGGTTTCAAAAGGGAGCTATTCTTTTCTTTTAGACCAAAACTTCAAGTTAATCACCCATCCCAATCGTTCTTACTTACCAAATGAAAAAACATCATACGGTTTGAATGAAATCTTAGATGGACGATTTCAAAAAATAGTACAGAAGGCTGACATAGATCAATATAATACAATGAAGGTACTTGATTACGACGGCTCTAATAAATTTTTTTATCTTTCAAAGATAGAAACCCCTGATTGGTATATCGGTTTTTCGATTCCAACCACTGAAATCACAGATAAACTAAGAGGCTTGCTGATTGGATTTGCAGCAGCTTGTGCTGTTTCTTTGGCAGCTAGCATGATGATTACATTTTTGCTGCTGATTGGCTTGTTAAGACCAGTTTTTCATTTGACTCGTGTTGTAAAACAATTTGGTGATAAAAATATGGATGTTCGATGTGATGTTTCAACTAGTGATGAAATTGGGGAGTTAGGGCTGGCTTTCAATGCGATGGCTGAGGTTATTCAAATGGATAGCAAAACCCTTGAGCACAAAGTTATGGAGCGAACGAGAGAACTCAATGAGAAAAACAAAAAGATTCAAGACAGCATTGAATACGCTAAAAAAATACAGCAGACCATCTTGCCAGAGGCGGGAGAAATCAGCAAAACATTAAAGGATTACTTTGTGATATGGAAACCAAGAGATATTGTGGGTGGAGACTTATATTGGATGAAGCGATTTCAGGATGGTTTTACGATCATTCTTGGTGATTGCACCGGACATGGTATCCCGGGCGCATTAATGACAATGGCTGTGAACTCAATGCTAGACAGGATTGTAGATGACGTTTGCCACAATGACCCAGCAAAAATACTGGATGAATTAGATTTACTGCTATATAGTACTCTGAAAAAAGGGGGAGAAGATAGCGAAATACAAGATGGAATGGACGCAGGGATTGTTTATATTTCCGACAGCGGACAAATCATTTATGCAGGAGCACATATTTCGTTTTTCGTATTGAAAAATGAATCTATCACTGAAATCAAAGGGATATCCTATACTGTTGGAACAAATCCAGAAGTACGCAAGAAAAGATTTGAAAATAAGGTAATTCAAATAGAAGAAGGGATGTCGTTTTATATGGCGACCGATGGTATGAAAGACCAAATTGGTGGAGAAAAACGTCTCCCATATGGGAAAAAGGGCATGCTGGCAGTTCTTAAGACAATCCAACAGTATCCAATGGAAGAGCAGAAACATATTATCTGGTCTAGTTATGAAGCATATAAGCAAGATGAAATTCCTAGAGACGATGTAACGATGTTAGGATTTCGGCTATAGCAAGGGGGAAATAATTTGAATTTATACGAGTTTTATCAGAATGCAAAAGAAGAAAATGTCATGTTTTACTATTGTGGACCAGTAGCCCATGCTGGAATTGAAGGTGTCGCTCATACTTTGAAAAAAAACCTAGAGTATGAAGAAGCTGAAAATTTCACAGCAAGTGCTGTTTTTTCTGTTTTTATTGAACAGATGCAAAATGTATTAAACTATTCGGCTGAGAGACTCCCACAGGATGAACCGGACCAAAATGGAATCAGCATTGGTGTTATGGTGATTGGACATGAAGAAAATGGATATTATATATTATGTGGAAATAGAGTCTATAATGTGGATATTCCCCGATTAAGGAGTAAATTGGAAACGATTCAAGGAATGAGCAAAGAGGAACTGAAGAACCTTTACAAGGAACGCCGAAGAATGGAACCAGAATCAGAAAGCAAAGGCGCTGGACTTGGTTTAATCGAGATGGCCAGAAAGGGTAAGAGACCGATGGAGTATCGATTTGTTCCTATTGATGATGAGTTTTCATTTTATTCCATAAAAGTTGTAGTCGGGAGGTAATGGATTTGGAAAAACTAGTAATTGAACAGACACAATCTACACCATATATTTTGTTTAGTGGAGAAGATCAACGGTTTATGATAAAGGGAGAGTCTTTCCCAGAAAATGCTGCCAAGTTCTATGCGCCTGTATTGGAATGGTTGAAAAAATATGTTGAAGCACTGTGTATGGAACAAATGGTTTTGGAGTTTGAAATTGTATACTTTAATAGCAGCACGTCAAAAGTATTTATGACCATTTTAGATTTACTTCAGGTTCAAGTTGAATTAGGAAAGCGGATTTCGGTTCTATGGAGATGTGACGAAGAAAATGAAACTGCAATTGAATGTGGAGAGGAATTTAAAGAAGACCTAGATAAACTCCCGTTTGAAATCGTTTTGATTTAGAGGGAGATGTAGATGGAAGATATATTTGATAAAGAGAATGAAGTGATTCGGGAAGCAGAGAGATTAATAAAAATCGGCGCATTTCATTCTGATTCCGATCAAAAGAATTATACGGCACTACTGAACTCATATCGCCAATTATTGAAGCAGATGAAAACTCTAGTGCGAATGTCAGATATTATGCAATCAAAATTAAGCACCTTGACCAATGACTTAGAAATTCTATCTCAGATTGATGGGCTGACTGGTCTTTATAATCGGAGGCATGTCAATAACGTTTATCAAGAGGCTTGGGAAGTCGGATTAGAAGACAAGACGCCATTAGGTATATTGATGATCGATATCGATTATTTTAAAAAATATAATGATACTTTCGGGCATCTGGAAGGAGATTTTTGCTTGCAAAAAATTGCAGTGGCAATTGCTCAGGTGGCATCAGAGTTTCAAGCAATTGCTGGTAGATTTGGTGGAGAAGAGTTCATTTTAATATTTCCTGAAACCAAAGAAAGTCTTTGCAGAAAAGCCGCTGAGTTGGTTTTGTCTAGAGTAAAGGGCTTACAAATAGAAAGCCCTATTGAGGGAGCTCCTGTCACCGTTTCCGTTGGGATTGGGTGCGCGGTGCCAAATGGTTCCATGAAACCAGAACAATTGATTGATTTTGCAGATCAAGCTTTATATCGCGCGAAAGCAGATGGGAGAGATTGCTATCGTATATAAATGAGAGCTTCTTCCTGATTTAACACAGAGTTAACATTGGTTTAATGGCATTTTTACATGCATTGATTAAACTATATGGAGTAATGTGAATTAGGTCATATTGAGTGAAGGAGTTAAAATTATGTATGCAGTAATTGATATAGGATCAAATACAGTCAGATTATCGGTCTACTCCATCTCGGGAAAAGAACTGAAACCGATGTTTAGTAGAAAAAGTATGGCCGGGTTAATCAGCTACATTAATGACAATGGGTACCTAAACGAGAAAGGTATTCGCAAAGCAATTTCTATTCTAGAGGGATTCAAAAAAATTATCGAAAATATAAAATTGGATTTCAAGCATGTCTTTGTGATTGCAACTGCATCTTTTCGAAATATTAAAAATGGAAGAGAAGTGGTTGACTCCATTTGGGCAGAGACTGGGTTTGAAATTACGGTCATATCTGGGGAGCAAGAAGGTATTTATGGTTTTCTAGGAGCTTCCCATCAAATGAATATGGATTCTGGACTTCTTGTAGACATTGGTGGAGGTAGTACTGAGTTCGTATTTTCTAAAAACCAAAATATTCTCCAATCTACATCGTTGCCCATGGGTTCGTTAAATTTATATCGGAACTATGTAGGACAATTAATTCCTACAAAAGAAGAAATAAAAAAAATGAAAAAGTTTATCAAAAAAAGTTTCGAACAGATTGACTGTAATACGATAGATCATAGCGCAAGTCTACTGTTTGGAGTAGGAGGAACTACTAGAGCAACTTGCAAATTGATAAATGATTTATTTGATTTGCCACTAACAAATCGAGTGATTCTCCCAGCACAGCTTAAGGTTTTATTGCACTATTTCTATGGTGAACCTGAAGGAGTTCGAAAAATATTACAAATTGTGCCTGACAGAATTCATACAATTATACCAGGAATCATTTTACTAAGAGAGATTGTAAAGCATTATCGATGTGAACAAATTAATGTGAGTGAATATGGCGTCAGAGAAGGATTTCTAATCCAATCTGTAATGGGGTGTAAAGATGGAGATGAATGAAGATTACTGTAACATACACGCATATATGCAAAATCGAGAACTGTCTTGGCTTCGATTTAATGAGCGTGTTTTGCAGGAAGCACAAGATGAGAATATGCCTCTTTTGGAGAGATTAAAATTTGTTTCGATTTTTTCAAGCAACCTGGATGAGTTTTTTATGATTCGAGTTGGGAGCTTGTTTTACCTGCTGGGCGAGAAAAAAACAGGTACCGACAATAAAACTGGAATGTCAGCCCAAGAACAACTAGACCGTATTTTTGAAACCGTTAGAATACTATACTTACAAAGAGATCGTACTTACTGCGAAGTGATTAAGCAGTTGGAAACTTTTGGCGTTTCTCAATTACTGATGAGTGATTTGAATTTAGATGAAAAAACATATTTGAAACAGTATTTTAGCCGTTACATTTTACCGATTCTTTCGCCACAGATCGTAGATCAACATCATCCTTTTCCCTTCATACCAAATAAACGACCTTATATTGCATTACAATTAAAATATAGTGAACAGGAGAAAAATAAGGATAAATCAAAAGGAAAGTCAAAAAATAGAGTGCAAGAGCAAGAACCGTTTGTATTAGGGCTAATTCCAGTTCCTGAAACGGTGGCAGAATTAATCTTTTTACCTGGGGATGAAATTCGATTTGTTCCTGCTACAGAGGTAATTCGAGAATTTACTCATCTTATTTTTGAAATGTATCGTGTGGAAGACAAAATAACTTTCTATGTCACGAGAAATGCTGATATCAATTTTGAGGATGAATACATAGATATGCTTGACGATTTTCGTGTTGCGATGAAAAAACTGTTAAAGAAAAGAAACCGTCAAGAAATTGTAAGGCTGGAGACAGAACAACGGCTGAACGGGTGGTTAAAAGATGTGCTGTCAGAAAAGCTCGCAATTGATGAATGGCAGATTCTACTCAGTAGAACTCCTGTTCTGATGAATTATGATGGGCAAATTGCCTCAGTCCTAGAAAATAAAGTTAAGAATAAGCTTTATTATAGAACCTTTCGATCCCAACCATCTGTTGCGTTAAATGGAGAAAGTGTTTTACATCAAGTAATAAAAAAAGACATTCTAATCTCTTATCCCTATGAGAGTATTGAACCATTTTTGCGCATGGTCAAAGAATCTGCACATGATACGAGTGTTGTGTCTATAAAAATCACAATTTATCGGTTGGCGCATAAGGCCAAGCTGGTGGAATACCTTTGTGAAGCTGCTGAAAACGGAAAAGAAGTGGTTGTTTTAATTGAATTAAGAGCACGATTCGATGAACAAAATAATATTGATTGGTCTGAGCGGTTAGAGGAGGCTGGATGTCGATTGATATATGGAATCGGAGACTTTAAAGTTCATTCCAAAATTTGCTTGATTACGAGAAAGCACCATGGAGAATTTCAATATATTACTCAAGTCGGGACAGGCAACTATAATGAAAAAACTACGGAGTTGTACACGGACTTTTCGTTAATTACTTCAAATCAAGATATCGGTAAGGATGCAGCTGAATTTTTTAAAAACATGACAATCTCTAATTTAAGTGGCGACTATAAGCATTTGCTTGTTGCTCCATATTGTATGAAGTCCAAGATTATTGAAATGATAGATGGGGAAATTCAAAAAAAGGAAGAGGGGCGCATTGGTATCAAAATTAATTCTATTACAGACTTTGGTATCATTGAAAAGCTTAAAGAAGCATCGGAAGCAGGTGTAAAGATTGAGATGATAGTCCGCGGCATTTGCTGTATTTTACCTGGAGTACCATGCGTAACTGAAAATATTCACATTGAAAGCTTGGTAGGGAGATTTCTTGAACATTCTCGGATTTATCGATTTGGGTCAGGGGAAGCACAAAGGCTCTACATTTCATCGGCAGATTTTATGACGAGAAATATGGAACGTCGTGTAGAGGTGGCATGCCCAATCTATTCACAAGATATAAAAGATCAAATCAATGAAATATTTGATTCAATGTTTTATGATACTGAAAAAGCAAGAATTATGCAGTCAGATGGTACATATATAAAAAAACCCGAAAAAATGAATCGCGTGAACATCCAAGAGTTGTCCATTGAAAAGGCAAAAATGAAGACAATTACCCAAGTGAAAAAAGAGCGTAAAATGAAAAAAAGCCTGAGAGGTTCCCTTTCTTTGGTATTTACTGAAATCGGAAACTATCTGAGAATCAAAGACGAGAGAGACAAATAGCTTGGTTTTTATATAAAACACAAACAAGCAGTTTTAACTGGTTGACACTTTTTAAAAACTTTGTTATTTTGAAATGAAGTGAGCATAATCTATTGAGAGTCAATCAGGTGATTTATGAAGAGTGTGGTACTGCGTATCCTTGTATCGTTCATCCTTTGTTCCCTCGTGGCAACGCTGCTGTTGAGCGGTGTTGCTATCACAAAAAGTAAAGGTGTTCTGCAAGCAGAGGTCCGAAAAGAGTTGCTTTATGCAGGACAAAAGTATGCAAATCTTTTTAGTACAGAATTTAAAACACAGGAAAATGTTGTTGATATGCTTTGTACGGTGGTTTCCAATGGATTCGATGTGGAATCCTATGAGGGAAATCGAACCGCCTTTTTGTCGTTGGAAAATCGACTAAATCAATTAATTTATGATACCATGCAGGATATTCCAGAAACAATGAGCTTGTATTTTACCTTTACTCCTGAAACCAGTGGGGGCAATGATGAAATCTGGTACTTAAGGGATAGAGAAGGAAATGTAGTTTATACGAAGGCAGATAATACGGTGACAGATTGGCTTGTAGATGGAAATGAAGACAGCGAGTATTATTTTCAGGCAATACGAAAAGGAAAAAATTGGAGTAGCGTGGAGTATGACATGTATATCGATCGATATTCTGTAACGTACTCAAGGTGCTGTTGGGATAAAAATGGGCGTTTGATTGGTGTAATGGGAACGGACATTTTTATTGATGATATTTTTGAGACTGTGAAGCATATACAGGTTGAAGAGGGTGGATATGCATTTCTTATGGATGGCAAACATAACTACTTGATAGGGAGTGCGGATGAAAAAACATTTCAAAATCTCAAGGAGCAAGGGGTAATTGACTTGCCAAAATCATCAGAGAAACAATACTCTTACGCAACCATTGATGAGGATCGATTTTTAACAACGTATGCTGAAACCTCAAATGGATGGGTTTTAACTATGACAAAGAGTGAAAAGAATTTATTACAGTCGGTCACTCAGATGAAAAGGCTTCTTTATACAATTGTTATCCTAATTGTAGTAGGTGTTCTTGCCTACGCTTTCTATTTTTTTAAAAAATCTTTAGCCCCTATTGTAAAAGAGTATGAACAAAAGGACCTTATCATGCTGCATCAAAGCAGGCAAGCAAAACTAGGAGAAATGGTTGGCAACATTGCTCACCAGTGGAAGCAGCCTCTCAACGTGATGAATATTACTCTTTCCAATCTACTGGATGATTATCATCATGAGAAAATATCAGAAGAGAATCTAAAAGAACATGTGGATAAAATGAGGATTTGCATAAAAAACATGTCATCAACAGTAGACGATTTTGCTGATTTTTTAAAACCTGCTCGAAAAAAAGAGGTCTTTGATGCTGGCGAGGCAGTCAAAATGGCAATTGGTCTAATGCAAGAAGGCTTGAAGTTAAATCGGATTAAGGTCACAGTAGAATTAGAGGAAAATCTATTGGTAACTGGTTTTAAAAATGAATTTTGCCAAGGGATATTCAATGTTTTAAGCAATGGAAAAGATGCAATTTTGGAAGCACAACCACAAAAACGATGGATTCAAGTATATGGCTATACTCAAATGATGTGGGGGCAAAAAGAAATTGTTGTGCTTGAAATGATAAATACAGGAAATCCTATTAGTCAAGACCTACTAAGTCATGTTTTTGAGTTATATGTATCAACTAAAGAAGAAAATGGCGGAACCGGAATTGGTCTTTATCTGACGCGTGAAATTATTGAACTCCATATGAATGGATCTATTGAGCTTTACAATGTAGAAGGCGGAGTTTGCTGTCGAGTTACAATTCCAAAGGAGGTTGAACATGAGTGATATGAAGATGCTTCGAGTGCTATATGTCGAAGATGATGACGCAACCAGAGAAGCACTAGCGAAATTTTTGAGCCGTAGAGTGGGGAAACTATGGCTAGCGGCAGATGGAGAAGAAGGCATCGAAAAATTTGTTGGGATGAAACCAAACCTGATGATTGTTGATTTAATTATGCCTGGAATGTCAGGGCTGGATTTGATTAGTGAAATCAGAAAGATTGATAAAGAGTGCAAAATATTGATTACTTCAACAATCCATGAGGTGAATACGGTAATTGAGGCGGTGGATTTAGGAATTGAACACTATATTATCAAACCCATTGACATGGAAAATTTGGAGAAAAAATTGATCGGCGTTGCAGAAACTGTAGTGACAAGAGAGGGTAGACCCAATCAATTCTTTTTCGAAAATGCTCAGCACATGGGTGCTATGGAAGACGAAATCCGCAAAAAGGTGCTGCGCATTTTAAAAAACTATTCAGGAAAAGGACCTCAGGATTTAAAAGTTTTATTATTCGAAAACCAAGTTGAAATCACAATCATTGATGCACTGACACCTATTGAAAAAACGGTGATTGGAAATCGGAGAAACTTGTCTTCCGCCGAACAGTTTCGAAGGATTTTTTATGAAGAAATTAGCTGTCATCTTGAAGAAATCATCCAAGAGGTGGTGGGCTTTTCACTTAAAATCCTTTCAATTTCGATTGATGCATCGAGAAAAACTGACAAAATCATATTGACAATTGTTTGAAAATTATGATAAAGTGGATTTAGGGATTTTGCAAATCAATCGTTGAGGTGCAGAATTTGAAATTTGAAATGACGATGTTGTAGTAATAGATTGAGAGTCAATGGATTAGCATTCTAAGAGACCAACGCGGAGCACTGCTGTGCTCTGTGAAGGTCTTTTTTTTATGCTTATATTACAGCCGAATCATTTCATAAACTAAATATTTCGGATGAAAGCAACCCTAGACATTCTGTAAATCAGAAGGCCGAAGAAGCAAAGGAACATGGTGGCAGTTGTGTTCTGGAAACTGACAGGCGAAAGGAAGGTTGTGGGACGATACTTTGGAGAGATTCTGCTTGAGCAGAGCGCCAACGAGGCTATAACCAACAGGCAAAAGGACAGAGGAATTATGATTGAAAAGATCATAGGAATATTTAGTTCCAACTGCTGAGTAAGATTGAGCGGACGGTGACACTGAGGCATTGTCCGCCACCAAAAGCAAGGAGGAAACAATATGAGAATGTTATTAGTTGGAGCAGGAGCTGTAGGTGAATCCATCTTAAGAATCCTGGAGGCAAGAGATCCAGAAAGAACCTGGTTAGAACATGTCGTTGTATCAGATTGTAGTTTTGAACGGGCAAAGGTTGTATGTGAGCATTTGGATAACAGTGACAGGTATCTACCAGAGCTTGTAGATGCTCATCGAAAGGAAGACGTCATTGGACTGATAAAGAAGCATCGGTGTGACTTTGTTATGGACGCTGCAGCGCCATTTGTTGCCAATGTCATTTTTGATGCAGCATTTGAAGCAGGTGCAAAGTATGCAAATATGGGTACATGGTCGGTACCTTTTGACCCACCTCAGTATGGCATTGGTTTAGAAAACTGCTACAAAGAGCCAATGACAAAATACAATTTTGACCGTCATGAAGCATGGGCAGAGCAGGGTAACATGGCAGTAGTCTGTTTAGGAATTGATCCAGGTGTAGTGAATGTTTTTGCAAAGTTTGCAGCGGAAAATCTATTTGATGAACTTTATGAAGTTCATGTTAAAGATGGTGGAAACCTTACAATACCAAGTGCGGGTGAAGATGACATTGCATTTGGATTTAATGTTTGGACTGTTTTGGATGAAGTAATGAATCCAAATGTAGAATGGAACAAAGACTATGGATTTATTGTAGATCGTCCATTTGCAGGAGAGGAAACCTTTGATATGCCAGCAGGTGTAGGACCAAATACCCTTGTTAAAATTGAACATGAGGAAACGGTAACAATCCCAAGGTATTTACAAAAATTTGGCTTGAAGCGCTGTACCTTTAAAATCGCATTAGATGACAATTTAGTCAAGGCATTGAAAGTAATTAATGCATTGGGGCTTAGGAGTTTGACCCCTGTAGAAGTAGATGGGGTGCCGATTATTCCAAGGGATGTTGTTGCGGCCTGCGCTCCTCAACCGAAAAACCTTGGCGATGAGATGATTGGCAAAATGTGTGTGGGCATACACTGTAAAGGGATGAAGGATGGAAAAACAAGAGAAGTATTTATGTATCAGCCTTTTGATAACGAAGTGGCTATGAAAAATTGGAAAATGCAGGTAGTTGTAGCCCAGACTGGATTTGGGGCAGCAGTGGCGATTGAATTGATTGGTAGAAACATATGGAAGGATGAGGGTGTGTTTTCACCAGAATACTTTGATCCAATTCCATATCTTCAAATTATGGATGAAGCAGGTTTTGAATACGGAATTGTAGAAATGGAATCAGAGTATAAAACAGTACATGATAAAAAAATCATGTCCCAGATCTATCAAGAAGCAGCACAACTTCAAAAGGAAAAGAAAGCGGGAGAAAAGAATGGTAAGTTGATGAAAAATTGATGAATGCACGCTCTTCACCAAACCAAAGGAGGTGATGGCGGCAAAGCAAAGGAGACGAAACAATGAGCGAACAACAGATTCATGGTGTGGCTGGATTGAAAAAACAAAAAATAGGCACATTAGGGGTAGTATTTATGATTTACTGCCTCGTGGCAGCTGGTGCCTTCGGAATCGAAGAAATGATTCCAATTAGTGGGCCTGGACTCACCCTACTCATGCTAATCTTGTTTCCCATCTTTTGGGCATTTCCAATTAGCGAAATGGTGGCTGAACTTGGGTCCTTATTGCCATCAGAAGGAGGCGCTTACGTATGGGTAAAAGAAAGCTTGGGTGAATTTTGGGGCTGGCAAGTTGGATTTTGGGGAACCATTGGAACTTGGCTTCAACAAGCGATGTATGTAGTCCTTGTTGCTGGATACATTGAAAAATTTGTTCCAATGACAGAGTTTGGATCAATCATCATCAAATTGGCGATGATAGGGATTTTTACGATAATCAATCTGATGGGAATCAAAGAGGTTTCTAAAGTCAGTACAATTCTTTCCATTGCTGTCATCTTAGGATTTACAATCGTAACGGTAGTGGGACTGGCTCATTGGCAGTATAGCCCAATCGAGCCGTTTATGTCTGAAGAGGAAGGTCTTGTAGGTAGTCTTGGCGGTTCGATTTGTATTGCAGTGTGGATGTTTTGCGGATATGAGACGATGGCAAATGTGGCAGGAGAAATTGAAAATCCTCAGGTGATTCCCAAAGGCCTCATTATTGCAATGCCAATTATCGCATTGAGTTATTTTCTTCCAACATTAGCAGGACTGGTTTCAGTTGGACAATGGGAAAACTGGGCAACGGAAGGGGAAACTGCGGTGGGGTATATGGATGTATTGATTACATACCTTGGACCAGCTTTTGGATTTGGTTTTATGATGATTGCGATTCTTTCTCAGTGCTCTATTTTCAATGCATACATTGCTTCTGGATCAAGAGGATTCTTTGTCATGGCCGATGATCATCTTTTTCCTAGATTTTTAGTGAAGCTCAGTAAAAATAGAAAAGTGCCATATGTCAGCATTTTGGTGATGGCGTTGTTTACCATATTGCTTTGCAGATTTGACTTTACAACTTTGGTAATGGCCACCACACCTTTGATGCTATATCTGTACATGGCCCTTGCCATTGCGACTCGTAAACTAAGGAAAAAATATCCAATTGAAGAACGAAAAGCAAAAGGACTTTATATCATTCCTGGCGGAAAATGGGGACTGAATTTTGTTACTGCCATGCCAATTGTTATTTCTATCATTGCACTTTATGTCAATGGAACGGAGTATTTTATTTCTGGGTTCGTGATGCTTCTCATTAGCCTAATAGGATATTTGGTTTGTAAGTGGTCATATGGTGGTCTTTATCGAGTGGATTCAAAGCGATATCCCCTCAATGACAAAACCAGATTGGCGGTGGGAGATGTCAAACAAATTGGCGTATATTTTACCCTTTGTGGCATTGCCGCATTTATGGGGTCGATTTTGCTATATCTTTATGAGGGCTCGTGGGGAGAAGAGTACTATTTGGAAGAGTATGGAAGTGGTTTTTTCAGCAACTTCTGGGGCATGCTGAGTGTATGTCGATGGGGCGGAATTCTACTTGTTTTAATCGGATTTTTGGTATTTTTAATTGGACGACACGTAGAAAGTGAAGGGGCGGACGTATCGGATTCAGATGATTGGCAAATTCAACCATAATTATGAGATAAATTAGGAACTGCGGTATGAGGAGTTACTTGCCCCTTGTGCCGCAGTTTTTTTATTATTCCATAATTTCCATTTTTTATAACGATAAAGTGAAATATTGGATGAAAGATCTTTTCTTTCTTACATGGGAAAAAAGGAAGAGACAGGAAATAAAAATAACGGTATAATGAAAACTATCGTTTTGATTATTTCAGAAAAGGTATAAATATGAAAGGAATCTTTTTTACATGGCATTTACTTACTTTTTTCGAGACCTGCAAACTTTAGAAGCAATCAGAGAGTATGCACTTCCCTTCCTAAGAACAAAGCAGCATATAGAAATATGGGATGCTGGTTGTGCCTCTGGGCAAGAACCCTATTCACTTTCTATGGTTCTAAATGCGAGCATGGGTTATATGTATTTTAGAAATGTACGGATTTTAGCCACTGACATTGATGAGAGTAATTTGTTCGAAAAGATGATTCGTGAAGGTATTTATCCGAGAGAACAAATTCAAAGAATCCCCAAGGACATCTTTCAAAGATACTTTCGGCCTGACGAAAAGGAGGGATATTTTGTACTGTCGGATGAAATAAAAAAATCTGTTTCTTATGAAAAACATAACCTTTTGACGCTGATCCCGCCTCAACGAGAATTTGGTTTGATTCTATGCAAAAATGTTTTGCTTCATTTCCCCGAAGAGATGCGCATTCGTGTGATTCAAATGTTTCATCAGTCTCTTATCTCTGGAGGTTTTTTGGCTATGGAGCAAACCCAGAAGCTTCCGCAAGAGGTTTCGGAGCTTTTTGAACCGATGGTATCCAATGCGCAACTCTATCGCAGGAAATAGATAATGATACAAAATTACACTATAAATTGATTATAAATTGGTAAATAATTAATTTTTTTTCTACAATTCTATCGGTATTCATAAAGTTTTCTGAATATTCGTCGATAAGTATAATTAAGTCTTGTATTGTAAGGAGGAATGAATATGGAAAAAATGACAGGCTCAATTGGGCGTAGACTATCCGTGATATTGGCCGCAGCGATTATTGTCAGCACATTTGTTGTTGGGGTATTCAGCTATCAAAGTTATCGGAACAATGCCCTGGAGCTTACTGGGGAGAAAGCGTTGTCCATCGCGCAATCCCTTGCCTCGGGTATAGACGGCGATAAGCTGCTCTACTATAGTGAAACTGGACAGACAGACGCTTATTATGAACAAGTTAAAACAATGATGAGTGGGGCAAAAGAGAGAAATGGTGCTAGTTATGTTTATTCTCTGATAGACAATGGGGATAATTATAAATTAATTATTTCTGGTTATTTGGAAGGAGAAGATCAAAGCGCATGGGGGTACTTAGGATATACGGATCCAAAGGATATCTACACCGAAGACCCAGCGTTGGTTTTACAAGATGGAATTGGACGATATACAGAACCTCAGGATTATGGTCCTCCATTTGGGATTTCCATTACTGGATTTGCACCAATTTATAATTCTGCAGGATTAGTAGTTGGGTTAGTAGGAACTGACATTCCGATGAATGCTCAGTATGAAAAAATTCATAAAATGATTCCAACTATGGCAATTATGATTTTACTTACAAGTGTTATTTTGATTACATTGTTCTATGGTGTTATTAAAAAGAGTATTTCAAATCCACTAAGGAGAATAGCAGAGAAATCAAAACAAATTGTTCTTGGTGATACCAAAGTTGAAATCGAAGACCATCTGATAAAACGAAATGATGAAATTGGCTTAATCGGCAAGGGATTTTCAGAGATTACCGAATATTTAAAAGAACAAGCAAATGTGGCTACTGAAATTGCAAAAGGCGATTTAACCGTTCAAGTAATCCCTAGATCGGATAAGGACTCTTTGGGCATTAGTATGAACTCGGTAATTTCTTCCTTAAAGGATTTGGTAACAGAGGCAGAGCAAATGACGGCACTTGCAGTAGAAGGAAATCTTTCAAACCGTGGAAATGCCGATGCCTTTGCTGGCGGATATCAAGAAATAATTGAAGGCTTCAATCGCACCCTAGATGCGGTTATCAATCCACTCAATATGGTGGCAGAAAATGTGGATCGCATTAGCCGAGGTGATATACCAGACTCAATTACTGCAGAGTATCAGGGTGATTTTGATACAATCAAAAACAACCTAAATGCATGTATTGACGCAGTAAGCCTATTGGTTGCTGATTCTAAGATGCTGTCAGATGCTGCAGTGGCTGGAGACTTAATGAAGCGTGCAGATATCACAAAACACCAGGGAGACTTTAAAAAGGTTGTAGAAGGGGTCAATGCCACTTTAGATACGGTTGTAGATAAAGCGGTTTGGTATGAAGCAATCATAGATGCGATACCATTCCCAGTCCATGTTACCGATATGAATATGAAGTGGACCTATTTAAACAAAGCGTTTGAACAAGTTATGATTGAACAGGGTGTTATCAAGGACCGTGATTCTTCATATGGAATGGATTGCTACAATGCCAACGCAGATATCTGCAGAACAGAAGGATGTGGAATCAGAAGTCTTGTGGATAAAGGCGTGGGAGAGACATTCTTTGAATGGGCAGGTAAGAGCAATAAACAAAATACTGCTTACCTTCGCAATCGACACGGTGAAAATGTTGGCTTCGTAGAAGTGGTTACGGATTTGACACAGATTATGCGAGTTAGTAGATACACTGAAAGCGAAGTAAGAAGACTAGAAGAAAACCTGAAACTCTTAGCGCAGGGTGACTTAAACTTTGACCTTAATGTTGGTGAGGGCGATGAATATACCAAGGAAGTCAGCGATCAATTCCAAGCGATTGGAAAGAGTTTAGCCGATGTAAAACAGGCAGTTGGAGAATTGATTTCTGATGCATCTGAGATGACAGAAGCTGCAGTAAGTGGAAATCTACAAAACAGAGCAGATCTCGGAAAACATGGCGGTGAATTTGCAAAAATTATGAGTGGGTTCAATTTGACCCTAGATGCAGTCATTGCTCCGATTGATGAAGCTTCATCGGTACTTCAGGAGATGGCCAGAGGAAATCTTCAAGTTGAAATGAAAGGCGATTACAGAGGCGATCACGCAGCCATTAAGACAGCATTAAATGAAACCCTAAAGAATATGAGAAGCTACGTAAGCGAAATTTCAAAAGTTTTAGCAGGCATGGGTGATGGCAACCTTGATCAGGATATTGTGGAGAATTATAAAGGAGACTTTATAACAATTAGAGACTCTTTACACAATATCATAAACGCGATGAGTCAAGTTATGGGTGATATCAGTGCAGCCGCAGAGCAAGTGGCTTCTGGCTCCAGACAGGTATCGGATGGAAGTCAAGCTCTTTCTCAAGGATCCACGGAACAAGCAAGTGCCATTGAAGAACTCACTGCATCCATCGCAGAAATTGCATCTCAAACAAAACAAAACGCGGTCAATGCAAACCAAGCAAGTGAACTTGCTGGATCAGCAAGAGAAAATGCAGAAAAGGGCAATGGCCAGATGAAAGAAATGCTCAACTCAATGGTTGAGATCAATGATTCTTCAGCTAATATTTCCAGAATCATAAAAGTAATCGATGACATTGCATTCCAGACAAACATATTAGCCTTAAATGCAGCAGTTGAAGCAGCAAGAGCGGGACAACACGGAAAAGGTTTTGCCGTTGTTGCGGAAGAGGTAAGAAACTTAGCGGCGCGCAGTGCTGCGGCAGCAAGAGAGACAACTGAATTGATTGAAGGATCCATCAATAAAGTACAAGCAGGAACGAAGATAGCAAATGAAACGGCAGCGGCTCTAATTGAAATCGTTGATGGAATTGAAAAATCAGCAAATTTAGTTGGAAACATTGCGGAAGCTTCCAATGAGCAGGCATCTGGAATTGCACAGGTGAATAAAGGTATTGAACAAGTCGCGCAAGTCGTTCAAAATAACTCGGCTACTGCAGAGGAAAGTGCGGCGGCAAGTGAAGAACTCTCAAGTCAGGCTGAATTGCTCAAAGAGATGATGAGAAGATTCAAGTTAAATAGAGGGACAAAGGCTTTACCTGGGCTAGACCCAATGCTTCTGGGGAATGCTGGAAAGTCAGAATCAAAAAGTACATTTTCTGAACCTAAAATCCTATTAGGGGATGATGAGCACGATAAGTATTAGACTGTCAATGTGATATGATTGAACAAGGGATGTGATTCGAATTTACTTCGAATCACATCCCTTTTCCTTTCCGATTGTATCAAAAAACCTCCGGCTATGCCGGAGGCTGGTTGCTTACAAGAAAGAATCAAACTATACCCAATCATTAGAGTCGATTGCTTCTTCGAATTCCTCTTTAGAAACTTCAAGAAAATCAAACGCTTCTTCGTAAAAGGTATTGACCAGAGGCCGATCCAGAGAAAGCCATGCGTAATGTTGTGCAATGTGCACAGCAGTAACGAGCTCTTTGTTGAGTACAGATGGATCGAACGGTCTGTGATGAAACAATGCAGACTCAACAATTGGAAATGGTAATTCCCACCAACTAATCAGATATCCGCCTACTTCTTGATGTGTCATCTGAAATGATCTTCGTTCCATTTCTGTTAGGCAGACGGATTCGCTATGGGCTTGGCTAATCAAGGATTCGTATTCTTCATTAAAATTTTGTGATAAAACAAGACACCCTACATTATGAAGTAATCCTGCAGAGGAAGCAGATTCGGGGAGTTTTTTTCTCATGAATGCTTCATACAGGTAGTGCAAAATTTTATTGGTCATAAGAGCGTGCTCCCAAAGCATGTCGAGGTTTTGGCGACATGGGATACAATCAGTAGACATAGAACTGATAATACTTGTAGAATAAATTAGATTTTTTAAATTTTGAAGTCCAAGGTATACTGCCGCATGCTTTACAGATCCTGTTTGTAACCCGTAATATGCTGAGTTGGCAACCTGAAGAAGCTTTGTTGAGATGGAAAAATCTTTCTCTATTTCAAATGAGATATCAACAATATCATCATCGTTTTCTATCATAGAAAGAATACTTTGATAGCTGGCTTCAATGGTTGGTAGTTTTTCTAGGTTGTTAATCATCAATAAAATTTCTTTTGACTTAAGTTGATCCTCTGTATCAAAAAGCTGTTTTACATACTCTAACAATTTTTCATTATTCCAAGGTTTTAGAATATAGAATTTTGCAATATTATGAAGAATAGCTTTAAAAATAGAGGATTCCTCGGCGTATCCACTTAAGATAATGCGTATAATGCGTGGATAAAGCTTTTTGATTTCTGAAAGAAGCTCATATCCATCCATATAAGGCATACGCATGTCGGTGATGACAAGATCAACCTCGTTTTCTGCAAGGAGTTCAAGGGCAACTTTTCCGCTTTCTGCGATATAAACTTCATAGTCCGTATCAAAAAAGACGCGAGATAGTGCTTTTAAAATTTGAATTTCATCATCTACAAGTAGAATTTTTTTCACTTTCATCAACTCCGATCATTCTTCAGGATTTTTTGTACTAACGACAGTAATTTGTGATAGCAAAGTGCCCTTTATCTCGGCGATTTGAAATTTTAGGTTACAGAGGGCTAAAGAATTCTCTAATGCGGCTCGCACCAGCTGTATTTTCAACTCCAATGCAGAATCTTTGGTTATGACTGAATCCCTTTCTTCGGGAACAAGATGTGGGCATAAGACAGTAAATGAAAGAAAATCCTTGTTCTTTATTTTTAAGAAAAAACCATTGGCTGAAAATTCCTCTTCAAAAACAAGCCATAGTGCATCAATTGATGTTTTTAACATTTCAAGATTCACTTCAATGGTATCATGAATTTCATCGTCCTGCTCTATGGTAACATTTTCGTGCAAATTATGGATGTAGTTAGTGATTTGAGACCCTATTTGCTCTGTATGCATCTCTTTCATATTGCAACTAACCGAACGACAAATCAACTCAAATAGAGACTCTTGCAAAGAACTTAGTTTGTGATAGATAAGGTTTTCAGCAGGATTATAGTTCATACTAAAGGATAGTATTGATTTTCCGGACACTTCGATGATTTCACGGCTTTTTTTTGCATCAGCGATGATGATGTTGATTTTGTTCAATATGTTTTTATAAGAGAGATTCTTGGCCTCTAACACTTTTTTGTGGTTTTGATGTTCTTCGAGCATAATATAATAGTCTAAAGCTTTTTGCAACATAATAATAACGTCTTCTAATACCCAAGGCTTCGTGATAAATTTGTAGATATCCACCTGATTGATCGTTGCTAATATTTGAGGGAGCTGTGTATAACCAGAAAGAACTATTTTTACCGTTTCAGGCGATACAGAAGAAACCTCTAACAGAAGTTCGAGACCATTCATTTCAGGCATTCTCATGTCAGTGACGATAACCGCAATCTTTTCTTCTTTTAAAATTCGCAATGCTTCTTGACCAGAGGACGCGAAATGACACAAATACTCTTCTTCTGCAAGACCGCGTCTCAAAGAACTCAAAATATTCGGTTCATCATCGACGAAAAGAACACGATAGTCTTCATACATTGAATGGATCCTCCTTGCTCGAAGTGTTGATTGGAAGTGTCACAATAAACTCAGTGCCCTTTCCCACTTCGCTATTTATTTTAATTGTACCATTGTGCTTGTTTACGATGATATCATATGAAATACTAAGTCCGAGCCCCGTGCCTTCGCCGATTTCTTTTGTTGTAAAGAATGGGTCGAAGATTTTAATCAAGTACTCTTGAGGAATTCCAGGACCATCATCAATAAAATGTACTGCCAATTGATTATTGTCCTTTTCAGCAACCACTGTGATAGAGCCCATATCAGTTCTGTTTTGAGATTTAATAGCCTGTGCGGCATTGACTAATATATTGATAAAGACTTGCCCTATTTGTACCTTATTGCAATATAGAATAAAGTCTTCGGGGATAGAAGTCTTTACCTCAGCAACATATTTGATTTCATTGTTACTGATTAACATGACCTGTCTCAGAATATCATTCAAATTGTATGTGTCCTTTTCATCATCCTGTACGGAGCGAGCAAAAACACGCAAAGATTGAATGATAGCTGTAATTCTTTGTACTCCGTTGTGTGAGTCAGAAATAACGCCATCTAATTCATCTAAAATCAGTTCGATTTTTAATTTTTTATAAAGCTGTCGAATTTCATCAATTAGGACTTCTTCGGGAAGTTTGTTTTCCAAACTGGTATTATCGTAGCAGCTTTTTATATAAGTGATGAATTCCCTGAGTCGAGAAAAATATTTTTGCAGTATTTCAAAGTTACTACTCACAAAGCCCATTGGATTGTTGATTTCGTGCGCAATTCCTGCTACCAGATTCCCAATCGCAGCCATTTTTTCGGATTGAACAAGATGAAATTGGGTATCCTTGAGCTTGGCATTCATTTCCATCAGCTCAAAGTTTTGCTTTCTAGAAATCTCAAGAAGTTTTTTATAGTTATTAGAACTTGTTTTTGATTGAATCGCAACTTTTAATCTTGATTGGAACTCTATTACGTTGATTGGTTTGTTGATAAAATCGGAAGCACCAAGTTCATAGCATTTTTTATAGCTATCCAAATCATTTAAGGATGTAAACATAATGATTGGAACATCATCGAATTTGTTATCGGAACGGAGGATTTTTAATAAATCGTAACCAGTAATCCCTGGCATAATAATATCCATTATAATGATATCCACTTCCTTAGATGCGGTAACTTCTAGAACCTCTTCCGATCTGCCACATAGAATTACTTCGCTGATTTGTGGTATTTCATGAAGATAGGTTTCAACCATTGATAAATATAGAAAACTATCATCTACAACTAGTATTTTCATAAGAACCTCCTCGCCGAAAATATTTTATGATTCTATATACCCAGTTTATTGGACAATAATTATATTATCTTATAATAATAATCGCATTGTACCATTTATTGACATAAATCCTTGCAATGTCACAAAAAAAGAACAAATCGCCGAAAAATATGAATGATTCGAGAAAAACAATCAAATTAGCGGTTCGTGATTATAATATGTTTGCAAACAACTAAGGGCATATGGTAGAATGTAACTGGAAATTTACAGATTCAGAAAAATGCAGGGGATTTGATGCAGAACAGTATGAAACTGCTTGGTGGGAATTGTAAAAAAGTTAACTTCTGAACATGACTGATGATGAAAAGCTAATGCAAATAGAATAGGCTAGCATTGGCGGTATGAAACAGAACCTCCAACAAATGCAAAGGAATGCATAGCTTGTGAGGTTTATTTGGTTATAAAAAAATGCGAAAACCGGGAGGGTAACGACTTGCTGCATGAGGACATAAAAAAGAGCTATCAGGATCTTGTGGAAGCGCATGATTTTGCTCGCGTTGGTAGCTGGGAGATGGATCTCAAAAAAAATAAAAGCTACTGGTCTGAAGAAGCTTATCGTATTTATGGTATTTCTTCTGAACAATACGATGGAACCTTCGAGAGCTTTCTAAATTTAATACATCCAGAGGACAGAGAACTGGTTCGAAAACAGATTATGGAAAACAAAAGTGAATCTCCATTTCATGTGGAATACCGAATTCTTCGTTTAGATGGCTCTGTGAGAAGTATTAGACATATGCTAAAACCCTTCTTAAATCAGGAAGGGGATTTGGTGCACCTTTGTGGAACAGTGCAAGACCATACGGTGTTGCGTGATTTCAATACACTAATTGGACAAACTGAGGATACGATTGATCAGATTCAAAAAAGATTTCAGGTTTTGGTTCAGCGTTCAAGGGATGTATTTGAAATCATTTCAACTGATTTAACGATTTTATATATTAGTCCGGCAGTGGAAAAAATCATTGGGTATTTACCTGAAGAGCGTGTTGGAAAAAGCGCTTTAGAACACATGGATGAGGTGGATCGCAAGGCGTTTATAAAGAAGGTTGCCTATGTGATGGAATACCCTGAACAGACGCAAGAGGGTGATGTTGCACTAAAAGATCGCCACGGAAATATCAGCTACTTAACATATACACTCTGCAACCAACTGGATGAACCCTCAATTCGCGGGATTGTGATTAATTGGAGAGACATTACTGAGCGAGTTGAGAATCAAAAGGAAATTGAGCATATTGCAACCCATGATGAGCTGACACAATTACCAAATCGAGTTTATTTAAAGAGAATGATGAATCAGCTTTGCGAACAAGGAACCTCTGCAGCAGAGGATTTTGCATTGATTATGCTTAATATTGATGGATTTCGTTATGTCAACGATGCCCTTGGATACCAGTACGGAGATCAATTAATCATTCAAGTGGCAGAACGGATAACCGGAATGTTGCAAAAAAATAGCTTGGTTTGCAGGTACTCGGGAGATCAGTTTGCAATTATTGTTCGAAATCTACATAAATCATGGGAATATGAACAAGTTGCGAAGAAAATTACAAATCTTTTTCATGACGCATATAAGGTAGAATTATACGAGCTTGACATGACAGTGAGCATGGGAATCAGCATGTTCCCTCATGACGAGAAGAACCCTGATCTATTGATTAATTATGCTAATATTTCTTTGCTTCGTTCCAAACATGAAGGGAAGAACCGATACAAGTTTTATTCTTCAGAACTTGGTATTCAAATATATAAACAAGTAGTTCTTCGTAATGATTTAATGAAGGCGATTGAGCGCAATCAATTTGAAGTTTATTATCAGGCACAAGTGAAACTTGAGTCTAGTGATATTCTAGCAGCGGAAGCGTTAATCAGATGGCATCATCCAGAGTGGGGAATGGTTTCGCCAAACGAGTTTATCTCACTGGCTGAAGAGTCTGGTTTTATTATAAACTTAGGAAACTGGATGCTGGAAGAGGTATGTAAGAATTATAAAAAGTGGATGGACCAAGGGATGTCTCCGATTAAAATATCGGTCAATTATTCTAGTATTCAATTCTTTGAAAGAAATTTTGCAGATAATATTTTCCGCATTATTAATAAATATGAGTTGGAACCACAATTCCTGATTATGGAAATTACAGAAAGTGTCTTTATGAAAAATCCTGAAAAGGCAATTTTAGACATTAAACGACTGAAAGAAGCAGGGATACAAGTGGCGCTAGACGATTTTGGCACGGGGTTTTCATCTCTTTCCTATTTGAATTCGTTTAGTATTGACATATTAAAGATTGATCGATCCTTTATCAAAAATGTGATGGTGGATGATGCAAGTACAATTATTACAAAATCTGTAATTGATTTGGCTCAAGAATTGAAAATCAAGCTTGTTGCAGAAGGCATCGAAAATGAAGAACAATTGTCGTACTTAAAAGGCTTACACTGTTATACGGGACAAGGCTTCTTATATAATAAACCGATGCCTACAGCTGATTTTGAAAAAGTGCTTCTTAAGGAAAAATGTTTACCTGAGGATGCTATTTTAGAACAGAGGGCAAGCCTTGAAAATAGAAAATATTTAAGAATTAAGTTACCTTCTATGCTGTCTGCAGATATGTCTGTTGTGGAACAATCTGATAAGAAGTTTAAACTAGGCAGTACAAAAGTGGCTATCAAAAACATCAGCTCGGAGGGTCTTTGCTTTGTTTCTGGCGTAAGACTACCGGTAAACCCCGATATGACATTGCGGTTCTCTATCTCAATGGGGGATCAGAAAAAGGCACAGATATATGGATTCCCAACGTGGACCCATGAAGTAGAGGAAGGAATCTATGAAACAGGCATTGAATTTAATCATCAACAAGAAGAAAAAGCAGAGCTGGTAGCAGAACTCTATAAGATTTGCAAGCAGATGCACGGATTTGCTTAGTCAAATGGTGGAAATGAGAATCTTGAATTCTGCATTTCCACTTTTTTAATCCTGCATTTTTTGACTTAAGATAGATGCTTCTGAAATTTTGTGTGCAGTCAAAAAAATTATGTTATAAACACAATAAATTTTGAAAAAAGTTGTATTGACAAACAGTTTTGTATCCTCTATACTGAATTCAATAAATTGATAAAGACCATGATGGAGAGAGTAGGCATTTTCAAAAATCAAAGCGAATCGAGGATGGTGTAAGCTCGATATGAGTAAAAAATGATTCGAAGATCACTCCTGAGTTGCAGACTGAAATGTGTGCTTCATTTTGAAAATGGTATCGTTTTCAAAAGTAAGCCAGATGAAAAGTAGGTTATGACGGTTTTCCCCCGTTACAAGGAACGCGTATGTTGGTATGCAGTATTAGGTGGTATAGCGATAGCATTGAGCTTTCGTCCTTTGCAGGGCGAGGGCTTTTTTATTGAAATTCTTCCGCATATTTTGAAATACGCAATGATAAGGAGGTAGAAAAATATGAAAGATATTGTAGAAATTCGATGGCATGGTCGTGGTGGCCAAGGCGCGAAAACAGCATGTCTTCTGCTGGCAGATGTTGCATTTAGTTCAGGGAAGTACGTGCAGGGATTCCCTGAATATGGTCCGGAGCGCATGGGAGCTCCAATCACTGCGTACAATAGAATTAGTAATGAACGTTGCTGCGTTCATTCTAATATTTACAATCCAGATTATGTGGTGGTAGTAGATGAAACTCTGCTTTCATCTGTTGATGTGACAAAAGGCTTAAAGCCGGAGGGTGCGGTTATTATCAATAGTCCCAAAAAGCCAGAGGAATTAAGATCCTTACTTCGAGGATATAATGGAAGAGTATTTACCATAGATGCCAGAAAAATATCAGAAGAAACATTAGGAAGAAACTTTCCGAATACGCCAATGCTGGCAGCCACTGTAAAAGTCAGCAATGTAGTGGAATCAGAACAGTTTATGAAAGACATGGAATCATCATTTCATCATAAATTTGCTGGAAAGCCAAATGTGGTGGCTGGAAATATGAATGCAATCAAAAAATCTCTTGAGGAGGTCTGCGCAGGATGATAAAGAAAGCAAGCGAGATAAATGAATCCACCTCATGGCAAGAAATGACGCTAGGTGGTGAAATATATGAGGGCGGAACATCTGCTCTTGTCAATACTGGTGATTGGAGAACAATGACTCCTGTTTTTCATCCGGAAAAGTGTACTCATTGTATGCTTTGTATTCCTTACTGTCCAGATAGCTCTATTCCAGTTGAGGATGGAAAGCGTTTGGAATTTGATTTTATGCATTGCAAGGGTTGTGGGATTTGCTATAAAGTTTGTCCTTGTGACGCGATATCCTTTGTAAAGGAGGGAGTATAATGACTAAGAGAGATAGACTATCGGGAAATGAAGCTGTTGCATATGCCATGAAACAGATTAATCCAGATGTAATGGGAGCATTCCCGATTACTCCTTCTACAGAGATTCCACAATATTTTTCTACATATGTGGCAAATGGAGAGGTGGATACTGAATTTGTAGCGGTAGAATCAGAACATAGTGCAATGTCAACCTGTATGGCGGCGCAAGCCGCAGGCGGAAGGGCAATTACAGCAACCTCCTCAGCAGGAATGGCTTTGATGTGGGAAATGCTTTATGTTACATCCTCCGCGAGGCTTCCTGTGACAATGGCCCTTGTAAACCGTGCGCTAACAGGACCAATTAATATTAATAATGATCATTCTGATTCCATGGGTGCGAGAGATAGTGGATGGATTCAAATTTATTCTGAGAATAACCAGGAAGCATATGATAACTTTATTCAAGCAATGCCAATTGGTGAAGACAAATCGGTTCGTCTTCCTGTCATGATTTGTCAGGATGGATTTATCACAAGCCACGCGGTTGAGAATATTGAACTGTTAGAAGATTCAGAAGTGAAGCAATTTGTTGGAGAATATACACCAGAAAATTACTTGCTGAAAAAAGAAAACCCAATGGCGGTTGGACCGTATGACATTTCTAATTACTATATGGAACATAAAAAGCAGCAAGCAGAGGCGATGAAGCATGCAAAAGATGCAATCGTGTCTGTAGCCAAAAAATTTGAAGAGTTGTCAGGGAGAAGTTATGGCTTTTTTGAAGCAGTAGATATGGAAGATGCAGAGGTGGCTCTTGTATTAATTGGTTCAAGTGCAGGTACGGCAAAAGAGACAATTCGCCAGATGAGAGCTGCTGGGCAAAAAGTTGGCTTAATTAAGATTCGAGTCTTTAGACCATTTCCTATGCAGGAACTAGCAGATGCTATGAAGCAAGTCAAAGCGGTGGCTGTTATGGACAAAGCAGAAAGCTTTTCAGCATGCGGTGGACCTTTGTTTGCAGAAGTTCGATCTGCATTGTATGACTTAGAAAACCGCCCAAAGGCAATTAACTATGTATATGGACTAGGTGGAAGAGATATTTGCGTAGAACACTTTGAAATGATTTACAACGACCTTTTTGAAATAGCAAAAACTGGAGATCAGGGTGAGGTGTATCGTCATATTGGACAAAGAGAGCAAGGAGGTGACCGATAATGGCATATAGTCTAAAAGAACAAGTAAAAAAACCAGAACGTTTGGCAGGTGGGCATAGACTTTGTGCTGGGTGCGGGGCAGCAATTGCAGTACGTGGCGTGCTTCGGGCGTTGAAACCCGAGGATAGAGCTGTTATCACAAATGCAACCAGCTGCTTGGAGGTTTCCTCATTTTTATACCCTTATACGGCATGGGAAGATAGCTACATTCATAGTGCCTTTGAAAATGCAGGGGCAACAGCAGGTGGTGTAGAGGCGGCATACCGGGTCTTAAAGAAAAAAGGAAAGATTGATGATACCTTTAAATTCATTGCATTTGGTGGAGATGGGGGAACATATGATATTGGGCTCCAGTCTTTATCTGGAGCCATGGAGAGAGGACATGACATGGTTTATGTATGCTATGACAACGAAGCATACATGAACACAGGGATACAAAGATCATCATCTACCCCTCGGTTTACAGACGCTACAACAACTCCTGTAGGCAGTGTGATACCAGGAAAGATGCAAAATAAAAAGGATTTGACTGCAATTATGGCAGCACACAATATACCATATGTTGCACAAACTACATTTCTTGGTAACTTTAAAGACTTCCACGAAAAATCAGAGAAATCAATTTATACTCCGGGACCAGCCTTCCTCAATGTGATGGCACCTTGTCCACGAGGATGGAGATATGAGGCAGAAGAACTTGCTGATATCTGTAAGCTTGCAGTAGATACTTGTGTATGGCCACTCTTTGAGGTGGAGTATGGTGTATGGAAATTAAATTATGAACCCAAAAAGAAGCTTCCGGTAGAGGCGTATTTAAAAAAACAAGGTAGATTTAAGCACATGTTTCTACCAGGAAATGAGTGGATGATCCAAGAGGCACAAGCATATGTGGATTCCAAATGGGATGTTCTGCTAGCTCGATGTAAATAATATAATGGATCGATAATAGGCAAACGATGACTTTGATGAAGAGTGCGTCGCTTGCCTTTTTTCTATTTGTTAAGATTTTTGGCTTCATTTGTGATTGAATCACGAAAAAAGGAATGGATTGCCCTAATTTATGATAGGAAAATGCCGATATAATATGTGAAGTATCAGTATCTATAAAAAGGGGGAGGGTTTTACATGAGAATTGAAAACGCTAGCGTTGCTATGCAGGGCAGTAGCTCAGTTGAGTCCTATTCCAGCATTCAGGAAACCTTGAATGTATGGTCAAATGGTTCTTCTTTGAGCTTTCAATCTGCGACAGAAGATGTTGCGGATTGGTCAACCGATATGAAGAGCAAACAATTTCATCTTACTTCCAGCAAAACAAGAAGTTTGCAAATGTCATGGAAGGATCAAGTTGTAAGTTCGGAGCATGAGTTGCGGCTAAAGCTAATTCAAGCAATACTAAACAGCTTAACAGGAAAAAAAACGCATGTTAGGGCACCTAACATTTCTTTCCATGGAGGAATCTATAATGGTATGGGAAAAAGATATACCATGGAACAAGTAGATGCTTTGGCATTGGGTGTAACACCTTCTCTTGTCACGAGAGGGGCACAAAGTTCTGCTGGATTTGGTATTGTATATAATCGAAATGAAATACAGTCGGAAAGAAGCAGAGTGGGTTTTTCAGCTTCTGGAGTTGTAAAAACACAAGATGGAAGAGAAGTGACATTAAATCTTAATGTGAATATTGATCAGGCAATGACAAAGCAAAGCAAATTTTCTTTTCTTGCTGGAGATGCATTGAAAGATCCTTTGATAATCAATTTTGACAGTGGGTTTCCATCATTTTCAGACAGAACCATGACATTTGATTTGGACTGTGATGGAAAAAATGATACTTGCTCACAGCTTCAGTCAAATAGTGGATTTTTAGCCATAGATAAAAATGGAAATGGCATCATTGATGATGGAAAAGAATTGTTTGGTCCACAAACCAACGACGGATATGGAGAACTTGCTCAATATGATGAAGATGGAAATGGTTGGATTGATGAAAATGATTCTGTATTTCAAAGCTTAAAAATATGGTATCATGATGAAGCGGGCGTGAGTCGATTAGTGGGATTGGTCGATAAAAACGTAGGTGCAATTTATCTGGGGAACGTGGATACTGCTATGAATCTTTATCATGAAGATGAGATGGCGGGAGCATTGAAACAATCTGGTTTTGTTCTACTTGAATCAGGAGAAACACGAGTAATGCAAGAGATAGACCTTAAAATATAAAGCAAGAAAGTCAGTTCTTTTCTAATAAGAATCTTCATTTTCCTATTTACATTGCTTTTTTCCTGTGATATGATTATAAAAATTTATAAGAAACGATGGAGAATGCCATGAACCAGAAAAAATTTGCAGTGGAATACACTTACGCTAGCTTTACTTCCCATTATTATTACGGAAGCAAGGCTTTTTTGGGTTTCACCGCAAAAGGGGAAAGGTAGTAGAATCGTTCTGAACAAAGACGGTCATACAGCTCCGCAGTGGAATTCACTGCGGAGCTTTTTTTATGTAGGTATGCAGTTTAGTAGGTAATTTGTTAGAACAGTTTTAGTAGGTATGTAGGTACAGAATAATAGGAGGAAATAACGATGATTGTAGTATTAAAGGATAGCCCAAACCAAAAACAACTGGATAATTTAATTCAGTGGCTCCAAAGTATGAGCCTGGAAATTAATTTTTCTCAGGGATTAAATACAACGATTTTAGGATTAATTGGTGACACCTCAGTTGTGGATATGGATTTGATTTCTGCACTGGAAATTGTCGAATCTGTGAAGAGAATCACTGAACCATATAAAAATGCAAATCGGAAATTTCATCCACAGGATACGATTGTGGATGTGAATGGTGTAAAAATTGGAGGGGGCAATTTTCAAATCATTGCAGGGCCTTGTTCTGTAGAGTCAAAAGAGCAAATTTGTTCTGTTGCAGAGAGTGTGAAGGCTTCTGGAGCAAGATTACTTCGAGGCGGAGCATTTAAACCGAGAACTTCACCTTATGCTTTTCAAGGTATGCGTGGAGAGGGTTTGGAGCTTCTTAAAATAGCAAAGAAAGATACAGGATTGCCGATTGTATCAGAGATTATGGACTTATCACAGCTTTCCCTATTTGAAGAAGTAGATGTGATTCAAGTTGGTGCACGAAATATGCAAAACTTTGAGTTGCTCAAAGAATTGGGAAAAACAAAAAAGCCAATCTTGCTAAAGAGGGGATTGTCCAGTACACTGCAAGAACTTCTTATGAGTGCAGAATATATTATGGCAGGAGGAAATGGTCAAATTATATTGTGTGAGAGGGGAATTAGAACGTTTGAAACAGCAACAAGGAATACTCTTGATTTATCCTCGATACCACTGCTAAAAACCATGACGCATTTGCCTGTTATTGTTGACCCGAGTCATGCTACTGGGTTGGCAAAATTAGTTAAGCCAATGGCGATGGCTGCAGTTGCCTGTGGTGCGGACGGTTTGATTATTGAGGTTCACAACAATCCAGTCTGCGCGCTGTGTGATGGACAGCAATCATTGACGCCAGAAGCTTTTGAGGATCTGGTCTCTAGTGTAAATCACATCTTACCATATGCATACCAGGTAGAGCATCAATAAGATAGCGTATTGTAGCAAGAGGAGAATCATTATGAAAATAGGCATAGTAGGATTAGGACTCATTGGAGGCTCTATCGCAAAATCAATCAAACAGCATACAGATCACAAGGTACTGGGAATGGACTTAATGGAACCAGTAATTTTTAAAGCAATTCTTTTGGAAGCAATTGATGAGAAGTTGACAGATGATTTGATTGGATCTTGTGATATTTTGGTACTTGCTTTATATCCAAGTGCGACTGTTGAATTTGTCAAGAAACACAAAGATTCCATATTGCCTGGCGCAATCGTTGTCGATTGCTGCGGTGTCAAAGAAGCAGTATGTAAAGAAATATATCCCCTGGCAGAGGAAAAAGGATTTTCTTATGTTGGAGGGCACCCGATGGCAGGAATTGAATTTTCAGGGTTTGAACATTCGCAGAAAAATTTGTTCAAACATGCATCTATGGTATTGACTCCGCAAACCAATATGACGATTCAAGAAATGGAAAAATTAAAGAACTTTTGGGTATCACTAGGTTTTGACCACGTTCAATTATCCACTCCAGAAGAGCATGATAAGATGATTGCTTTTACATCTCAACTTCCTCATGTGATTTCTAGTGCCTACGTAAAGAGCGATGCATCGCTAAAACACAAAGGGTTTTCTGCAGGAAGCTATAAAGATTTGAGCCGTGTTGCTAAATTGAACGCAACAATGTGGACTGAACTATTTCTTTTAAATAGAGAAAACTTATTAGAAGAGATTGATGGGATGATAGAACGGCTACAATCGTATCGTGAGGCTTTATATTTAGAAAAGGAAGAAGACCTATGGAACTTGCTCCAAGAAGGAACCAATCGTAAGGTCTTAATCGACGGTTAATATGTAGTTATGAGATATTGGCAGTCTTTTTGTGATAAGCTAGTAGACGGTTTTTCCGAGAAACGCTAAGACTAATTCACAAGCAAGGCTGCCTGTTTTATTTCCTTCATCTAATATGGGATTAATCTCTACCATGTCTAGTGCGAGTAGTTTTTTTGAAGAAGCAACAAGTTCTGCCGCTAAAAAAGCTTCACGTACTGTAAGGCCACTGTGGACTGGTGTTCCCACACCTGGAGCTTCTTGTGGCGTGATAGCATCTACGTCAAAACTAACATGAATTCCATTTGTTCCGTCTGAGGCAATTGCAATGGATTGTTTCATAACTTCTGCCATGCCCAAAAGATCCACATCGTGAATGGAAAAAACATGAACACCTGATTCTGCCATTCTTTTTCTTTCCTCAGGGTCGATATCGCGACCTCCGACGACAGCAACGTTTTTAGGATCCACATACTTCAAATAATCTGAAAAAGCCACCATAGAAGATGGTCCAAATCCAGTGACCGCAGAGAGTGGCATGCCATGCATGTTTCCGCTTGGAGAAGACATCTCATTGTTAAAATCACCGTGTGCATCAATCCATATGATACCAATTTTCTGGTAAAAATGATTGGTTGCGGATATACTTCCAGCTGCAACACAGTGATCTCCACCAAGTATAACTGGAAATGCACCTTCTGATAAAGTCTCTTTGACATGATGAAAAAGAAGCTTATTTGCATCAAATATCGGTGTAAAGTTCTTCATATGAGGATCATCTGTTTGAGGCGCTCCTGAAAGGATGTCACCCTTATCTTTTGCGGTGAATCCTAATTCATTGAGTTTTTCTAATAATCCGGCATATCGGATTGCCAAAGGGCCCATGTTTACACCGCGCTTAGACGCTCCAAGGTCCATTTGCATTCCAATGACATGAATTTGGTCGTTGATTTTTTTCATCTGAAACCCTCCGGTTAAATTTTATAACAATATTAAACAATTTCATTGAGGAAGTCAATCTGCCGAAAATTTTGCACAAATTGTCTGAGCCTCTTTTTCATCTATTGAAAATCGTATATAATATGAAAGGAATGAGGAGAGACGCTATGAAAAAAATTGATGTGGTTTGCATCGGCATTGTATTGCTGGACTTGCCAATAGGACCGCTGGATAGCACTGTTTTCAGTAGAGAAACCACAATGGTAAAAGATATAAACTTAACGACTGGTGGTGATGCGCTCAATGAATCAATCGTGCTGTCGCGACTTGGACAAAAGGTGGCACTGATTGGGCATATTGGGAAGGATTTTCAAGGCGAATATATTATTGGATGCTGCAACGCGGAAGGAATTGATATCAGTGGTCTGAATATTGATCCAATGATAAGTACACGAACAAATATTGTGCTTTTTGATGAGGATGGACAAAGGCACTTTGTGAAAACAAAAGGTGCTGCATCTCGGCCGTTTTCAATCGAGGAAATTGATGAAGCGCTGATTGCTAGTGCAGAGGCAATGTCTTTGGCGAGTATTTTTGCCAGTAAATTACGGGACACGGATGTGATACATCATTGCTTAAAGATAGCCAGACAAAATCAGACCATAACTTTTGCTGACATGGTACCAATGACGGAAGGAGAATCATTGGATGATTTGAAAAAGTCGTTGCCACTCATAGACTACTTGTTGCCAAACTTAGAAGAGGCAGCCATGTTGACAGGGCTCTGCAAACCAAATGAAATCATCCGGTGCCTTTTGGACTATGGCGTAGGAACAGTGGTACTAAAGGCTGGAAGTGAAGGCTGTTTGATTGGGAATCAAAATCATATCCATCATATTCCTTCCTATCCTGCTGATGTAATTGATACGACTGGAGCGGGTGACAATTTCTCGGCTGCTTTTATTTGTGGTAAGCTAAGAGGACTCAATCATCACCAATGTGGTGATTTTGCCAATGCTGTTGCCGCATTATCGACCCAACAGATTGGCGCCACCACTGCTCGAATTAGCTTGGAACAGGTATATCAGTATCAAAGGGCACATCGTAACCGTTAAATGATGTTGTCATTCAGGATTAAAAATGATATGATAGTATCGTTTGAAGAGTAAATTCTGAAGATATTTTAATATAGGCTCGTAGGAGCAAATAAAAGGAGAAGAGCTATAATGGCAATTAAAAAAGATGATTATTATTTTAGCACTTTTGTAGGACTCGTAAACTATTCTTGTGAAGCAGCAAATCTACTAAGTGAAATCATGAATAATTTTAATCCTGACGAATTGGAAGAAAAAATGAAGTTAATGCACAATATTGAGCATGCTGGTGATGTAGAAAGACATGTGATGATGAAAAAACTTGCAAAAGAGTTTATTACACCTATCGAGCGTGAAGATATTGTTGCAATGGCAGATGCAGTTGATAATGTTACTGACGCAATTGAAGATGTGCTAATGCGTATGTACATGTTTAATGTTAGAACAATGCGAGATGATGCTCTGAAAATGGCAGATATCATTGTGAAGTGTTGTGAAGCATTAAAAGAAGCGTTGTGCGAATTCCATAACTTTAGAAAGTCTCAAACTCTTCATGATTTGATTGTTGAAATCAACAGAATGGAGGAGGAAGGGGATTCTCTCTATACACATGCCACAAGAAATCTTTATGTCGGCGGTGGAGATCCACTTGAAGTATATGGATGGTCAAGAACGCTTCACTATATGGAAAGCTGTTGTGATGCATGTGAGGATGTTTCTGATGTAATTGAAAGCGTAATGTTGAAGAACTCGTAAGAGTTCTTCTTTTCACTTAGCGAGAAAACGATACAATATGAAATAGGAGGAACTGACAATATGACACGTCATGACAATAGAAAAAATGATGAATTACGGCCAGTTATAATCACGAATCAATACTTGCTCCACGCAGAAGGATCTGTATTGATTGAGATGGGCAATACCAAAGTAATTTGTACCGCCTCGGTAGAAGAAAAGACGGCACAGCATCTTAAGGGAACTGGAAAAGGTTGGGTTACTGCGGAATACGGTATGCTGCCACGCTCTACAGCAACACGCAAACAAAGAGATTCCAGCAAAGGGAAAATTGATGGAAGAACTATGGAAATACAGCGATTGATTGGAAGGTCCTTAAGATCGGTTGTGGACTTAGAACAATTGGGAGAAAGAACTGTTTGGATTGACTGCGATGTAATTCAGGCAGATGGAGGTACACGCACGGCGTCTATTACTGGGGCGTTTATTGCAATGGTTGAAGCAATGAAAAAAATGAAAGCAGAAGGAATGATCAAGGCAATACCCGTCAAGAGTTTTGTGTCTGCAATTAGTGTTGGAATTCTTGACGATGATGAAGCAGTTTTAGATTTGCCATATATTGAGGATTCGGTGGCAAAAGTTGATATGAATGTCGTCATGACGGATCAAGGCGAGTACATTGAAGTCCAAGGCACTGGCGAAGATGCACCGTTTTCACCAGCACAGCTTCAGAAAATGTTAGAACTTGCGGCAAAGGGTTGCAATGAATTGAATCGTATTCAGAAAGAAATCGTCGGTGAATTATAATAAAAAGGGGATGAAACGTATGCGCGTGGTTGTTGCAACAAAAAACAAACATAAAATTGATGAAATTCAGAAGATTACAAGGATTTTTGGTATGGAAGTGATTGGCAGAGATGAAGCAGGCGTTCCCAATATAGAGGTTGAAGAAGATGAAGATACTTTTGAAGCCAATTCGCTGAAAAAAGCAGTAAGTATCATGGGACTTTGCAAAGAAATTACCATTGCTGACGATTCTGGTCTCATGGTAGATGCGCTAGATGGTGCTCCTGGAGTATATTCGGCAAGGTTCGCAGGGGAAGATGGCAATGATGAAAAGAACAATCTGAAATTGATTGAGCGGTTGAAGGATGTTCCTTACGAAAAAAGAACTGCTCGATTTGTTTCTGTGATTGCTATGGCTTATCCAGATGGGAAGACCGTTGTTGCACGAGGCGAATGTACCGGTCGAATAATTGATATCCCTAGGGGAGTAAATGGATTTGGTTACGATCCTTTATTTGTTCCAGATGGATATGAAAAAACTTTTGGAGAGCTATCTCAAGAGGAAAAAAATACCATTAGTCATCGTGCCAAAGCTTTGCAGGAATTAAAACGAATATTGGAGAATTCATAGTTATTTTATGGATTCTTTTGGACTATGGCATCTTAAGAAATCTGGCGAAACACGAATCTTGGCTAGAACGAACTCTAAGGGGAGGTGCTGAATGAGAAAAAAGAATATGCTTCACATGGGGCTAATGGTAATAAAACGAATGTCGGAACCCTATTTTCAAGGCGTGGCTGCAGAACTTGCTTTCTTTTTTTTGTTGTCTCTTGTGCCTACGACTCTTTTACTTGGGCAGCTTCTTGGCGTTTTTTCAATATCCTTGACAGTGGTGAGAGGACTTTTAGAACAATATGTTACCACCGAAATGTACGAAGCGCTAACGCCATATCTTGCGTTTTCTTCTTCTGGAGCGGTCAGCATCGTTTTTCTTGCATTTGCTCTTTGGGCTGCATCAAAAGCACAGTATTCGATGATGCGTATTGCAAACTATTCTTTTACAGGGCACCCTACTGGTGGGAGAGGATATATCAAGGAAAGGCTTCGAGCAGTCAAAACAATTGTTATTACCTTGTTTACTTTGGTCTTTAGTTTGATCATTCTGGTCTATGGTGAATTGATTATTAGATTGGTTACAACCTATTTAAATACAATTTTGCACATGCCATTTACATTAGATCGAGTGTGGTTCTTGTTAAGATGGCCAGTTGCTTGGGCATTATTCTTACTCATGATATCGTACAACTATTATGTTTTGCCATCTGAGAAAATTCCTTTTCGAAAAATACTGCCAGGTAGTATTGTGGCGTCTATCGGAATGCTACTTTCTACTTCGATTTATTCTTATTACGCTACAGTTTTTGCAAATTTTGATCTGCTGTATGGAAGTTTGGCAGCAATTGTTGCATTGCTCTTTTGGTTTTATATTTTAGGATATATTTTGGTAATTGGAATTCAAGTCAATGTAGTTTGGGATCAGACAAATGAATCAAACGGATAAAAAGACCAAGCAGTAAATCTGCTTGGTCATATTTTTTCTCTAGCTTTGATAAATAGAATCAAATCAGTTTAGATCACTCGAATACGGATAATTCCTTCTTTATTCATTGCTGCTACAAGATCATTTTCATTTACATCAGAATCAACGTCGATGAGAGTATATGCATAATCACCTTTGCTTCTGTTATTTAAGTCGTTGATGTTGATGTTTAAATCAGCTAATACACCAGTGATTGTTCCAAGCATTGCAGGAATGTTTTTATGCATTACAGCGATTCTTGCTTTGGAAGTTGCACCGCCTAATGTACAGTCAGGGAAATTAACTGAGTTTGTAATATTTCCATTTTCCAGATAGTCCATCATTTGATCAACTGCCATTTTTGCACAGTTCTCTTCCGATTCTTTTGTAGAAGCTCCAAGATGTGGAATGCAGATTGCGTGTTCGTGAATCAGGCACTTTTCAGAAGGGAAGTCTGTTACATATTTTCTGACTTTTCCGCTGTCCAAAGCTGATAATACGGCATCTTCATTTACAATCTGGTCTCTTGAGAAGTTAAGAAGGCATACGCCGTCTTTCATGATGCTAAATCTTTGTTCGTTGATGAGTTCTTTCGTATTTTCCATAAATGGTACGTGGATTGTGATATAATCACATTTTGGAATCAGAGCATCTAAGGATTCAATGACATCGATTGAACTAGAAAGTGCGTGTGCTGCATGTAAAGAAATGTATGGGTCATATCCGATTACTTTCATGCCAAGGCTTTCAGCAGCATTTGCTACCATAACTCCAATCGCACCTAGGCCAACGACACCGAGTACCTTTCCTTTGATTTCATGACCAGCAAACTGTGATTTGTTTTTTTCTACAGTTTTAGAAATATCGCTAGTCAGTGTTTTTGTCCATGCAATTGCACTGGATACGTTTCTCGCAGACATGAGAAGCCCTGTTAAAACAAGTTCTTTTACTGCATTGGCATTTGCACCTGGCGTATTGAAAACTAGAATTCCTTTTTCTGAACATGCACTGACAGGAATGTTATTTACTCCTGCTCCAGCACGAGCAATTGTAAGTAGCTTGTCGGAAAAATCCATACTATGCATATCTTGGCTTCGTACAAGAATTCCTTCGGCAATTTGGGCATCGTCTCCAACGGTGTAATTATCTGTAAAACGATCGAGTCCCTTGTGTGATATTTTGTTTAAAGTTGCTATTTGATACATTTTCCATTTCTCCTGATTTGTATTTTTTATTGTGATTATTTTTTTCTATAATGATTCGGTAAAATTATAACACTTTACCTGAGTGTCGTAAAGTGTTATAATAATACAATATTTATTTTGGAGGTGAATTATTTGATGAATGATGAAAAAAGAGTATACAATTTCTCGGCAGGACCCTCCATGCTTCCCCTCGAGGTAATGGAAACCGCTGCAGAACAATTAACCAATTATAATGGTTGCGGTATGTCCGTTATGGAAATGAGCCATCGATCTAAAGAATTTGAGGAAATCCTACACTCGGCAGAAAGCAATCTGCGTGAGATTATGAATATTCCAGAAAATTATAAAGTATTGTTCCTACAAGGTGGAGCAACACTACAATTTTCGATGATACCGCTAAATCTCCTTCGTAAAACGAAGAAGGCAGATTACATCATTACGGGAACATGGGCGAAAAAAGCCGCTGAAGAGGCAGCTAAATTTGGAGAAATCAGAATTGTAGCTTCTTCCGAAGAAAGTACATTCTCTTACATTCCTGAATTGAAAAAAGAAGACTTTACACCAGATGCAGATTATGTACATATCACAATGAACAATACGATTTACGGTACAAAATATCCGGTGATTCCTGATACAGGAGATATTCCTCTAGTAGGAGATTTATCTTCTTGTATTTTATCTGAAGCAGTAGATGTATCTAAGTTTGGAATAATCTATGCTGGGGCTCAAAAAAATATTGGCCCAGCTGGAGTGACAATCGTAATTATCAGAGATGATTTGATTGGCTTTGCACCAAAAAGTGTACCAGTCTATCTGGATTATAAAATTCATGCCAACAATGAGTCCATGTACAATACCCCACCAACTTTTGGGATTTACATGGCTGGTGAAGTTTTCAAACAAATTCAGAAATTAGGCGGAATCGAAGCACTTGAAAAGATTAATAAAGAGAAGGCTGCAAAACTTTACAACTACATTGATGGAAGCAGATTATATCGTTGTCCTGTAAGAGAACAAGATCGTTCTTTGATGAATGTAGTGTTTGTCACTGGTAATGCGGATTTGGACAAAAAATTTACAACACAATCTAAAGCAGAAGGGCTTCATAACCTAGGTGGACATAGATCAATAGGAGGCATGAGAGCAAGTATCTATAATGCGATGCCAATGGCAGGTATTGATGAGTTGATTGCCTTTATGAAGAAATTCGAAGCAGAGAATAAATAAAATCCACGAAAGAAACACAATAGAGATGCTTTCCTATGGTATCATTAGAGGGCATTTCTATTTCTATTTTATTAAGTAAAAATAAAACTGAAAGCTACGTTGACGGAAACATGGATTATTCTGTTTACAGGATATATGAAAATGTCTTAAGAAAGTAATTGGAAAGGAGGCATTTATGAAATACTTAATACTAGTACCTGATGGGGCTGGTGATGAAAAAATGGAAGCCCTTGGGAACATTACACCGCTACAAGCTGCAAAAATGCCGACAATAAATGGTCTGGCTCAAAAGGGACTCGTGGGAATGGTAAAAACAATCCCCGAAGGAATCGCACCAGGTAGTGATGCCGCAAATTTATCGGTAATGGGGTATGACCCTTCTGTATATCACACTGGACGATCTCCGTTGGAAGCAGCGAGCATGGGTATTGAATTAGAAGAAACTGATGTTGCGTTTCGCACCAATCTCATTACGTTGCAGGGAAGCGGAGCTTATGAGGAATTAACGATACTGGATCACAGTTCTGGAGATATCTCTAATGGAGAAGCAAAGATTCTAATTGAATATATCAATGAAAAATTAGGAACAGAAGCAATGCAGTATTACCCTGGAGTTAGTTACAGACATGCTTTGATTGTGAAAAATGGTTCAGTTGATTATGACTTGACCCCACCACATGATGTGCTGACTCAAAAAGCGGGTGCACATCTTCCAAAAGGTGAAGGGTCGGATTTTATAACGGAGATGATGAAGAAAAGCTATGAGCTGTTGAAGGATCATCCTGTGAATTTGGCTCGAATCGAAAAAGGATTAAATCCTGCAAATTCAATTTGGATTTGGGGTCAGGGGCGTAAACCAAAGTTATCTTCTTTCACGGAAAAGTATGGAATTGGAGGAACTGCTATTTCGGCTGTTGACTTAATCAAAGGAATTGCTCTGTGTGCAGGACTGGATTCTATTGATGTGGAAGGAGCAACTGGGACCATTCATACAAATTTCAAAGGGAAAGCGGAAGCTGCTATTGAAGAATATAAAAAGGGGAAAGAATTTGTTTACATGCATATTGAAGCTCCAGATGAATGTTCTCATCAAGGAGATATGGAAGGCAAAATCAAGTCTCTTGAAATGATAGATGACCTCGTATTGCTTCCTATATTAGGATATCTTGAAACAACCAATGAACCTTACCGCATATTGATTGTGCCTGATCACAGAACACCTCTTGCAATCAGGACTCACTCATCAACACCAGTGCCGTATGTTTTATATGACAGCACTGCAATAAGTGATACGATCGAAGAACAGGCTTTTTCGGAGGACGCTGGTGAAAACGGAAAGTACTTTGATAATGGGTTTGAACTAGCCGACTATTTCTTTCTAAAAAAATAACAAAGGATTCAATATGAGAAGACTTATCACAATTATTCTAATGGCATTGGTCATAATAAATGGAATGCCAGTTGTCGCATTTGGGACAACGGAACCTCCGCAAATCCAGGCAGAAACGGGTATTGTGATTGATGCAAAAACTGGCATGATATTATATGATAAAAACATGAATGAACAGAGATATCCAGCCAGTACAACAAAAGTAATGACTGCACTTTTGACTCTGGAAAATCTGGATTTAGATCAAACCGTAACGATTGACAGCGAGACTCCTTTCACAGGAGGAAGCAGAATTTACCTGCTGGAAGGGGAACGAATAACCGTAAGGGAACTTCTTTATGCGTTACTTCTTGAATCAGCAAACGATGCAGCAGTAGCTCTAGCAAAAGAGATTGCCGGTACAGTACCTGATTTTGCGGATATGATGAACCAGAGAGCAAAAGAGTTGGGGGCAAAGAATACAAATTTTGTATCTCCAAATGGCCTGCACGATGATGATCATGTAACAACGGCATATGATATGGCGATGATTGCACGGTATGCCATGACAAATGAAACATTTCGTGATTTTGTCGCAACGTATAAGTATACAATTCCCGCTACAAACATGCAGGAAACAAGGTATTTATATAATACCAATCGTTTGATTTATGATCAAAAAACAAAGCTATATGTCAATGGAATCAAACGAGAGGCGAAATATGAAGGGGCGACGGGCATAAAAACGGGGTACACGCCGGAAGCCGGAGGGTGTTTGATAGCTGGAGCGATTAGGGGAGACACTGAACTGATTGCTGTTGTTTTGAAATCCACTGATGAAGGACGCTTTGCAGACTCCATTGCACTTTTAGATTATGCATTTGAAAACTATAAAAGTATTCATGCACTGGATGGGGGAACTGACCTTGGGCAAATCTCGGTGAAAAGGGGCAGCGAAAGAAAGGTGAACGTTGTAGCCGCTGAATCGGCATACGCAACGGTGCCGATTGATGCATCTGATTCGTTGATTCAAACAAAGGTGGTTCTAGAGGATCGTATACAAGCACCAGTTAAAAAGGGTCAAGCAGTAGGCGTTGTTGAAGTATATGAAGGAGATCAACTGGTAGGACAGGTAGATATTGTCACAACGGAAGAAGTTCCAGAGGGAGGCTTGCTTTCTATTGTTGGTATTTCAGACAAAACAGCGAAAAAAATTGAAATTATCCTTGGAGGAGTCGCATTGATTTTAATGTTGTTCCTGATTTTTTATATTGTGCTGAAACGTCGTCAGATAAAAAAGCGAAAGCAAAGGCGGATGGAGAGAGCCAATCGGTATCAACATAAAGAAAATCAGAAGCGATATGATGAATACTGGAAATCTTAAAAAAAGGCTATCATCACCATAGGATGATGGCCTTTTGTTTCAAAGCGAATCCCTTTTTTCTGCTTCTCTAGAATATAGTTTTACGAGGGAAGCAATTCGTTCCTTTAGTGCTAGATAGGCATGTGAATCGCTTAACTTCCAACGCCAATTGTTTCCTCCTACCGTAGACGGTGTATTCATACGAGACTCAGACGTTAGGCCTAAATAGTCCTGCATTGGAATGATCGCTAAAAAAGCAGTGGATGATAAGGCGCCACGTATCAGCCCCCAATGATACCCTTCCTCTTCAGTTAAACGAAAATATTCAACGGCAAAATTTTGTTTTTGAGCGTTAGCTGTATCAAACCAACCTAGAATCGTATCATTGTCATGTGTCCCTGTGTAAACAACGCAGTTTTTATCATAATGATGTGGCAAATATGGATTGGTACTATCGGAATCAAATGCAAAACTTAGAACCTTCATTCCAGGAAATCCACTTTCTTTTAAGAAATCATGAACTTCTTCAGTCAACAATCCTAAGTCTTCAGCAATGATTTGAACCTTACCTAAAGTATTTTTTATCGTATCAATGAAGTCCATCCCAGGTCCCTTTCTCCAAACGCCAAAGGCAGCGCTAGGGGAACCATAGGGAATCTCCCAATAGCTTTCAAAACCTCTAAAATGGTCAATACGAAGCCAATCGTAAATAGACAATCCATGATGGATTCGTTCCAGCCACCATTGATAACCAGTCTCCTTGTTTTTCTCCCAATCATAGACGGTATTTCCCCAGTATTGGCCATCGACAGAAAAATAATCTGGTGGGCAGCCTGCCACGTTTTTTGGTTGCATGGAATCGGACAATTGAAAAATACCAGAAAAAGCTTGACTCCATGTATCAGTGCTGTTTGCGGCGGCATAGATTGGGATGTCTCCAATTATCTGAATTTCGTTTGCGTTGGCATATTGTTTAAGTAATGTCCATTGCTTATACGCGATAAACTGTAAAAACACCTGGAATTCAAGCTCTTCTTTGTGGTTCTCTTCAAACGCCAACATTGCATCAGCATTTCGAGTTCGGATGAGACTGTCCCATTCCATCCAGTTGCCATTATGAACGTGATTTTGATAGGCATTATAAAAGGCATAATCGGATAGCCATCCTTGATGAGATTCTTGAAAGTGACTGAGCTCCCATTGGGGTAAAAGCGATTTTCGTTGAAAGGCAAGCTGAAATAAATAATCCTTTGCAGCTCGAACTTTAATGAAATCGACTTGATTTTTTTCGTCGCCAAAATCCAAATGATGATACTCTTCTAGAGACAACAATCCATTTTCTTTCAATAAATCCAGGTCAATGAGATAAGGATTTATGGCAAAAGATGAGGGGGATTGATAAGGTGAATCTCCATAGGTGGTAGGACCAAGCGGTAGTATTTGCCAGTAACCCTGATGGGTATCCCTCAAAAAATCAACAAATTCATACGCACTATTCCCAAACGTTCCAATGCCGTAATGATTTGGCAGAGAACTGATGTGAAGTAAAATGCCAGTTCCTCGTTTCATAAATCCTCCTTTCTCAGAATGATTTCTGAGAACAATAAAAAGGCAGGTCATAGACCTGCCTGATTATATCATAGCTGAATCACTATTTCATTAATTCGCTGAAATTATACTTCATACCACGAGAGTGATAATGAGTGTGCAGCAATTCATGGGACTTATGTCCAAGAGGTGCTTCCAGATATTCTTCATATAGCTTGAGGATATCTGGATTTTTGTGAGATTTTCTCAACGGAAGATCTTCGTCGATTTCATAAATTGCTTCGATTCTCTTCGCTTTTACGTCCATAGTGGATTTGATTGGCTGTCCGCCACCGCCGATACATCCGCCAGGGCATGCCATTACTTCGATAAATGCGTAAGGAGATTCTCCTTTTTCAATTTGTTTCAGTAATGTTTTTGCATTTCCTAGGCCATGTGCAACAGCAACTTTCAATTCCAAACCATCGATGTTGACTGTGCTCTCTTTGATGCCTTCAAGACCACGTACTTCATTGAAGTTCAACGAAGGGAGTCCTTTCCCTGTTATGACTTCGTAAGCAGTTCGAAGAGCTGCTTCCATAACACCACCTGTAGCTCCAAAGATTGCGCCAGCACCAGTACCAATACCGAACGGATTGTCAAATTGATCTTCTTCCAAATCAACAAAGTCAATACCAGCAGATTGGATCATACGTGCGAGCTCTCTTGTTGTCAAAACTGCATCAACTTCTTGAACACCATTTGTAACCATTTCAGGTCTTACTGCTTCATATTTTTTTGCAGTACAAGGCATGATAGATACAGTGTAAATATCCTTAGGCTCAATGTTTGTAAGATCTGAATAATATGATTTTGAAAGTGCTCCAAACATTTGCTGCGGTGACTTACATGTGGAAAGATGATCTAAAAGATGATCGTATCTTCCTTCAATAAAGTTAATCCAACCAGGAGAACAGGAAGTGATCATCGGAAGTGTTCCACCCTGGGTAACTCTCTTAATCAGTTCATTTCCCTCTTCAAGGATGGTTAAATCTGCAGTAAAGTTTGTATCGAAGACCTTATCAAAACCTAATCTTCTAAGTGCTGCAACCATTTGCCCTGTTACGATAGAGCCTTTTGGGAGATTAAATGCATCTCCAAGAGCAACTCTTACGGCAGGAGCAACCTGAACGATGACATGCTTTTTCGGATCGTGGATTGCTTCCCAAACTTTCGCAGTGTCATCCTTTTCTACGATAGCTCCAACAGGACATACTGCTGCACACTGACCGCAGAAAACACAGAAAGTCTCTTCCAGAGGCATTTCATATGCAGGCGTTATATTATAATGAATAGAACGATGAGAGTGAGTTAGTACATGTACTTCTTGTACCTTCTGACACGCATCGACACAACGATTACATTTCACGCATTTCGCAGAATCTCTTACAAGGGAAGGGTTTGTGTTATCAAGAGGAAGCGCTTCAACCGTATCCTCTAGATTCGTTTTTGAAATATTAAACCTCTGACAAAGTGCTTGTAATTCGCAATTGCCATTTCTAAGACATTTTAAGCAGTCTTGCTCGTGATTGGAGAGGATTAACTCTAAGATTCCTTTTTGCATATCACGAACTTTTTTTGTGTTTGTCTGAACTTCCATGCCTTCCCATACGTAAGAAGAACATGAAGGAGTCAGTTTTTTGCTGCCGGCAACTTCTACAACGCAAAGTCTGCAGTTTGCTTTGATTGCTTGATCTGGGTGATAGCAAAGATGTGGAATGTTGATATTCACTTTTCTTGCTGCCTCCAGAATAGTAGTCCCCTCAGGAACAATAACTTCTTTATTATCTATCGTTATCTTAATGTTTTTCACTTGCAGCCACCTCCAATAATTCAAACTCTTCAGGGAAATGCTTGATAGCGGACAAGAGAGCGCTTTGAGCAGTTTCTCCTAAGCCGCAAAATGCACAATTGCTCATGATGTTTGCAAAACGTTCTGCCGTTTGCAAATCGTCTGGTTTTGGATTTCCTTCCACGAAACGGTCAATGATCTTGGAAATCTGTCTGTTTCCTTCTCTGCAAGGAGTGCATTTACCGCAGCTTTCGTGAATAAAGAAGTTTTGAATTGATTGAACGAAATCAATTACTCTTGTTCTGTCATCCACAACCAGGACACCACCAGAACCAATTACGAGACCTTGTTTGTGTAATTCGTCATAGGTATAAGGTGTGTCTACGATTGCAGCTGAACCCATTTTCCCAGAAGCTCCGCCTAACTGGAATAATTTTAAATTATTATCCCCAGGGATACCGCCGCCGATGTCGTAAATGATTTCTCTAAGTGTTAGTCCAAAAGGAACCTCATAAGCGCCAGGTTTGTTTACATTACCAGCAAGGCTGATGATTTTTGTTCCAGGACAATCTGGAGTGCCATATTTAAGATACTCTTCCACTCCGTTTTGGATGATTGCTGTAGCGATTGCAAGTGTTTCTACGTTATTTACTAGTGTAGGAAGTTGGAATAATCCACATTCCTTGATAAATGGCGGCTTGATTCTTGGTCGTCCGCTTTTACCTTCAATTGACTCGATTAATGTGGAACCTTCTCCGCAGACATAAGCGCCTGCTCCGGAGTATAAATGAATATTGAATGAAAAACCAGTTCCCTGGATATTATCTCCCAAGAAACCGCGGTCGATAGAAGATTGTATCGCATTTTTAATCAGTGGCTTGAGGTGACGATATTCTTCTCTCAAATAAATATACCCGTTCTTTGCACCTACTGCGTATCCCGCAATAATCATACCTTCTAAAAGACGGAATGGATCTTCAGATAAGATGCTTCTATCTTTGAATGTACACGGTTCGCCTTCATCAGCATTACAGATGACAACTTTGTCATCTCCAGGCACTGATGCAGCTTGTGACCATTTTCTTCCAGTATCATAAGCAGCACCGCCTCTGCCTTTGACAGATGCTTTTTTTGTGATGTCTATGATTTCACTAGAGGACATGGCAAGCGCTTTTTTTACAGCTGTGAAGCCGCCCACCGACAAATAAGAGTCGATTGAATTCGGATCATACTTTCCGAAATTCTCGGTGATAAAACTTACTGTTTTAGACATGATAATTCCCTCCTATTTGTACTGATCAAGAGCAGCTTTTACACTCTCTTTTGTTGTGAGATGACCATACACTTTCCCATTGATTCGAATTGCAGGGGAAATATCACATGCGCCAAAGCATGGAGTATATTCTAACCAATACTTTCCGTCATCTGTAGATTCGAATTCTTTAATTCCAAGAATTTCTGTGATGGTGTCACGAAGAACAGTGTTGCCGGTAACCTTACAAACAACGCTATCACACATTTGGATAACATAGTCCGCACGCGGCATGTCAGACAAGGCTGCATAGAAGGAAATAACATCATACACCTTACTGAGCGGAATGTTCATTTTTTCGCTTACGTAAGATGCCACTTCACGTGGGATGTACTGCTTAGGGACGATATCCTGAATGTCGAGTAGGATACCAACTAATTTGGTGGAATTGCTTTGGTACGCATCGATGATGGTGTCAATTTTCAAAGCCAAATCACTGGTCAGAACCCCAAAGCTTTTCGTTTTGGTGCTATTCATTTTTTTGTTACTCCTTTCAGTCTTTGCATTTCTACTTAAATGCAAAAATTGACTCAAACTCACGCCTTCATAATATACTATGGAGTAGGGGTTTGTCCATCAAATTGTGATTCGATTAACAAAAAAATGTCAAGTTTGTAACGTTGTTTTGCCAAAGTTAACCGGTTACATCGTTGGAACACTAAGGTTTTGCTGAGTGATAAAATTTATCAAGTGTTTTGTTGTTTCTTAACCAATTGATTCTGAAATGGCGTGAATATACTGAAAATTCAACGGAATTGACTGAAAATTCTTGAACTTATTTCCTGAAATTTCATGGAATTGAAAAAATTAACCCATAGAAAGAAATAATGTGAAGGGAAAAATAAAAAAACACACAACAAATAAATCACAAAATCGCATCAAATGGATGATAAATTTTTCACTGGATGGTGGAAGAGAAAGCTGTGTTTATCTTGCAGGCTATTTTGTGGAATGATACAATGAAAACAGAAAAAGAATGAAAAATGAAATGAGTGAAAATCATGTTTGATATTCAAGAAAATTTAAAATTGTTGCCAGATAAACCAGGCGTCTATATTCATAAAGATAAGTTGGGACAGATTATATATGTAGGAAAAGCAGTTTCTTTAAAGAATCGCGTGCGCCAGTACTTTCAATCTTCCAGAAATATGGAACCAAAAGTTCGTGCGATGGTGTCACATATCGAAGAGTTTGAATATATTACTACGAATACTGAGATGGAAGCGTTGATTTTGGAGAATAATTTGATTAAAAAATATCTTCCTCAATATAACGTACTTCTTCGTGATGATAAAACGTATCCATATATAAAAATTACGACCAACGAAGCTTATCCAAGAATTTTGAAAACACGCAGAATTCTCCATGACGGATGCAAATACTTTGGACCATATACTGATGTGGGGGCAGTGAATCAAATTATTAGTTTGTTCAATGAGATTTTTGCATTGAAAAGGTGTTCTGCACAGAACTTTACTGAAGGATTTCGACCATGCCTAAATTTTCATATCAATCAATGCAGAGGAATCTGTACTGGAAGAGTAGATTCTGCTGAGTATCAACAGGTTATCAACCAGATTGTCGAGCTGCTCAACGGAAAAAGAAAGCCAATGATTGATTTTTTAACGAAAGAAATGACTAGGGAAGCGGAGGCATTGAATTATGAAAAGGCTGCAGAGTATAGGGACTATATTAACTCAATTCATGCGATTACGGAAAAGCAAAGAGTAGTTCTTCTTGCGGCGGGGGATATGGATGTAATCATAGGAGCAAAAGGAAAGGGAAATGCTCATGTTGTATTATTTTTCGTAAGGCAAGGAAAATTATCAGGGCGCGAAAGTTATCATCTCCAAGCTATGGAAGAGGATAGTATGCCAGAAGTAATTTCTGCATTTGTGAAGCAGTATTATTCAGAAAACATGATAATACCAAAGGAAATTTTGCTGGAAAGTTCCTTGGATGATATCCCCTTGATGGAGGGTTGGCTTACAGAATTAAAAGGTAGCCAAGTAAAAATGAGCGTTCCGCAAAAAGGTGACAAGAAGGCACTTCTTGATTTAGCAAAACGTGATGTGGTAGAGATGATGAAAACGCTGGATGAAAAAGCATCAGCCCAGAAGGAAAAGAACGACGCCATAGCGAGAGAATTAGAAGTATTGATTCCAACATTAGGAAATGGAGTTGAGGAGACCGGAAAAGCGAAAAGTCGTCGTGGTTGGCGCGTTGAATCCTATGACATTTCCAATACAAATGGAGTTGATTCGGTAGGAGCAATGGTAGTTTTTGAAGGAAGTCACCCGATTCGGAAGGATTACAGAAGATTTAAGATAAAAACAATAGAAGGACCGAATGACTATGGCAGCATGCAGGAGATGATCACTAGAAGGTTTAAACGTGCTTTGGAGGGGGACAAAAGTTTTATCACTTTTCCAGATTTCATCTTAATGGATGGAGGGAAACCACAGGTCGGCGCAGCAGAGCAGGTTCTGAATCGTTTGGGACTAGAAATACCGGTAGTTGGTATGGTAAAGGATGATAAGCATCGTACGAGAGGATTGCTATATCAAAACCAAGAATTGGATTTGAAAAACAACCCCGTACTTTATCGCTACGCTGCAATGGTTCAAGAAGAAGTTCATCGATTTGCAATTGAGTATCATCAAAGCCTTCGCAACAAATCAATGCAACGGTCCGTTCTAGATGAAATTGAAGGAATTGGTGAAAAAAGAAGAAATGCATTATTACACCATTTTGGAAGTATCGACAATATTCGTTCTGCATCGCTCACTGAGCTTGAAGGAGTTCCTGGCATGTCGAAAATGGCAGCCGAACAGGTGAGGAAGTGGGTTTTGAAAAAATGAATAATTTCAATTGATAAAACAACCATATAATGATATAGTAAGGTAATACCAATACTTTTTGAAATAATGGAGGAATAAAATGGCAGATAAAGAAAAATGCATGCCTAGTGGATGTGGCGATAAATGTAGCTGTTCTGAGGATGACGCAGATTATCTTACTCTTGAATTTGATGACGGGCAGGAAATCGAATGCGAAATCATGGGTGTTTTCGAATATGAAGGTAAAGAGTATATTGCGTTGATTCCAGATGATGGTACAGACGATGTGTACATTTATGGATACAAAGAAACTAGCGATGAAGAATTTGAATTAGTTGACATTGATGACGATGAAGAATTCAAAAAGGTAGTTGAAGAATTCGAAAAGCTGACAGCTGAAGAATAATTCAAAAATTAAGAAAAGATAGGGTCTTATCCAAGGATAAGACCTTTTCTATTGGAAAATATTGGAAGGGAAGTGAATCTATAATGGAAAGTGTGAATCTTTTTTTTACTTGGCTAAACGGATACTTGTGGGGACCACCACTTTTAATTTTATTGTTTGGTACACATATTTTCATGACGATACGAACTGGAGTCATCCAAAAAAGAATCGGAATAGCTATCAAACTTTCAGTGACAAAAGACACCACAGGTGCTGGAGATGTCTCGCAATTTGGTGCATTGACGACTGCTTTGGCAGCTACGATTGGAACTGGAAACATTGTAGGTGTTGGTACGGCCATTGCCTTAGGTGGACCAGGTGCAGTTCTTTGGATGTGGCTGACGGGGGTTTTTGGGATTGCAACAAAATATGCTGAAGCATTGGTTGCTGTAAAATATCGGGTAAGAACATCGGATGGTACAATGCTTGGTGGCGCAATGTACGCACTTGAACGCGGTTTGAAGATGAAATGGCTCGGAGTTATATTTGCATTGTTTGCGGGCCTTTCGGCGTTTGGGATTGGAGCCTCAGTACAGGCCAATGCGGTTTCGAAAATAGTAGCACAAAATTTTCAAATACCAATGTGGGTTACTGGATTGATTATGGCTATTTTGGTAGGAGTCGTTATTCTTGGAGGTGTCAAATCAATTACCAAAACGTGTGAGGCATTGGTTCCCTTTATGGCTATTTTTTATGTAATTGGTTGCCTTGTGATCATTTTCATCAATCGAAGCTATGTGGCAGAAGCAATTGGATTGATTTGTTCTTCGGCGTTTGCACCAAAAGCTGCGGGGGGCGGATTTATCGGCTCAAGTGTCATGATGGCTGCAAGATTTGGGGTGGCTCGAGGCTTGTTCTCCAATGAATCTGGTATGGGTTCTGCGCCAATCGTTGCCGCCGCAGCACAAACTAAAAATCCTGTAAGGCAAGCTTTAGTATCGGCTACAGGGACTTTCTGGGATACGGTGATTGTCTGCGCGATTACAGGAATTGTATTGGTCAGTACCATACTGTCTGATCCTACTATAACTGCAGACGGTGGAAGTGCAATAGATGGAGCTGTATTGACAAGCCATGCTTTCTCTCAGATTCCTGTGATTGGACCGATTGTTTTGACCTTTGGGCTGATTACCTTTGCATTTTCGACGATATTAGGTTGGTCCTACTACGGAGAACGTGGTGCGGAATACTTATTTGGAAAAGGAATCATTTTGCCGTATAAAATTATTTACGTCGCAGTTACATTTGTAGGAGCGATTATGAGCCTTGGGACTGTATGGAACATTGCTGATGCACTGAATATGCTCATGGCTGTCCCTAACTTAATCTGTATTCTACTATTAAGTGGTGTAGTGGCTAAGGACACAAAATATTACTTTGAGGGGGATAACCTAAATCGTATGGATACCACTCCAATTTTAGAAATTGAAAAGAAAAGAAAAAAATAAGTTGATTCTTTGAAGTGGATTTTGCTATAATATTATTTATTATAGAAAAATTTAATGATAATCAAAAAAATGAATAGTACTGGTTGAAAGTTGCGGGAGAGATTGCATTGGCAACACCGAAGGAATAAGCATGGATTTTGCCATAAATCCTGTGATGATCTCAGGTAAAGGGGACCGTAGCTGGACAGAACTCTGGAAAGCGTAGCACCGAAGGGGCAACTCCATTGACTTGGAAGAATCTCTCAGGTTAATAACAGAGCGGGAGGCGTTGATTCTTCCTGCTCTGTATTTTTTTGTCGGGGGTGAACACATATGAAAACATATGATTTAATTGTTGTTGGAGCTGGACCTGCTGGATTAACTGCTGGAATATATGCAGGACGAGCAATGCTGGATACACTTGTCATTGAACAAGGTCAGGATGGCGGGCAAATTTTACAGACTGCTGAAATAGAAAACTATCCTGGGTCAGATACCGTGGAAAGCGGAGCAACCTTAGTGGATAAAATGACAACCCAGGTTGCTAAATTTGGAATTGAGAAAATTTATGATACCGTCAAGGATGTCCATTTAGATGGAACTATAAAATCAGTAATTTGTGAAAGAGCTACATATCAGGCAAGAACAGTGATTATAGCAGGTGGAGCAACAGCAAGACCTCTGGGCTGCGTTGGAGAAGATAAATTCTTTGGCAGAGGACTCTCTCACTGCGGAACTTGTGATGGACCGTTTTTTCGCGGATTAGAGGTGTTTGTTGTTGGTGGCGGTGACACTGCATTGGAAGAAGCAGTATATCTTACTAGATTTGTGAAAAAAGTAAACTTAGTTCACAGAAGAGATGAGTTTAGAGCCGCAAAATCCATTCAGGATAAAGCGTTGAAAAATGAGAAAATTACAGTTCTCTATAATACGGTGATTAAAGAAATAAAAGGTGCGGATTTTATTGAAACTGTAGTGTTAGAAAATGTGAAGGATGGAACGATTACAGAACGCAATGCAGAGGCGCAAAATGGCGGAACTTTCGGCGTGTTTGTTTTTACAGGATACAATCCAGCAACCGCACTATATCAGGATAAATTAAACATAAGTGAACAAGGATATTTGATTACGGATGAAGATATGAAAACAAATATTCCTGGGGTTTATGCGGCAGGTGACATTCGAGAAAAAACCTTGCGTCAAGTTGTTACAGCAGCTGCCGACGGAGCAATCGCAGCAGTACAAGCTGAAAAATATATTGATGCCTTAAAGGACGCGGAGCAATAGGAAGGAGGGACTTCTATGGATTTTAAACAAATTGAAGCCTTTGTTTCAGTTGTAGATTATAAGAGTTTTTCCAAAGCTGCGGATGTTTGCTTCTTGACGCAACCAACCATAAGTGCCAGGATATCTTCTTTGGAAAAAGAATTGGGTGTAAGACTGATCGATCGAACAGGAAGAGAAGCTTTTTTGACAGACTATGGGAAGGTTTTTTATAAGTATGCAGCTGAAATGCTTGAAGTGCGAACAAAAGCAGCAGATTCTATTCAAGACTTGTCGAAAGAAATAAAAGGGATTGTTGATACACAAATCGCATAGGGTTGATAGAAAGAGAATTGGTATAAAATACGATAAAAACAGAGGGCTTTCCCCTCTGTTTTTGGTGTGTTCTATGCATAGCATGAAAATAGATATTGCGGTACAGTTGACTACGGCATATAATAGTTCTGTTGATTTGGTATGTCTAGATCATCTGGATTACCCTTCAAAGATTTGAGAAAATGGAGATTCACAATGAAGAAATACGACATTATTATAGTTGGAGCAGGGGCTAGCGGGGTGTTTATGTCATATGAGCTGACCAAGCAAAAAAACAATGCGAAAGTGCTAATGATTGATAAGGGTGCAGATTTGACAAAGCGTGTTTGCCCGATTAAGACTGGCAAAGTTCAAAATTGTATCCGATGCGTACCGTGTCATATTATGAATGGATATGGTGGAGCTGGAACCTTATCTGACGGGAAATATAATATTACCAACCAGTTTGGTGGCGACTTGCACAACTATGTAGGTGCAGAAGAAGCTCTGGATTTGATGGAGTATGTGGATCAGGCACTTTGCAGCATGGGAGGCGAAGATGCCAAACTTTATTCAACTGGAAATTCGGAACTTAAGACATTAGCTTTAAGAAACAATTTACATCTGTTGGATGCAAAGGTACGTCATTTGGGAACCGATCGAAATGTTAAGATTCTTGAAAAGATATTTGAATATACAAAAGAGCGAATTGAAACTCAATTTTATACACAGGTAATGGATGTTGAAAAGTTGGAGGAAGGCTTTGTCGTAGTAACCGACAATGGAGAACGATATGAATGCAAGGACTTGGTATTAGCCACAGGAAGGTCTGGATCAAAATGGATCTCCAGCATTTGTGATAAATTTGGTATAGAGCAAAAGAAAAATCGAGTTGATATTGGTGTTCGAGTGGAACTCCCTGCAGAGATTTTCAAGCATATTACAGATGATGTTTATGAAAGTAAAATTGTTTATAAAACAGATAAATACAATGACATGGTTAGAACCTTCTGCATGAACCCTTATGGAGAGGTTGTTGCAGAAAACACAAATGGCATTGTTACAGTAAACGGCCATAGTTATGCTGATCCTAAACTAAGAACGGAAAATACAAATTTTGCATTGCTCGTTTCAAACCAATTTACTGAACCGTTTAAAGATAGCAATGAATATGGAGAATCCATTGCAAGACTAAGCAACATGCTTGGTGGAGGTGTTCTGCTTCAAAGGTTTGGAGATCTAGTTAAAGGTCGTAGAAGCAGTGAAAGACGTATGGAAAAATGCTTCACAAGACCTACATTAAAGGCAACTGCTGGAGATTTGAGCTTGGTTATACCCAAAAGACAACTTGACAACATCATTGAAATGATTTATGCACTAGATAAGATTGCCCCAGGGACAGCAAATGAAGATACACTTTTGTATGGAGTTGAAGTCAAGTTCTACAACTCAAAAGTTCCAGTGGATCAAAATTTAGAAACTAAGATCAAAGGACTTTATGCATTAGGCGATGGATCGGGTGTCACACACTCCTTGTCACAAGCCTCCGCAAGCGGTGTTTTAGCGGCACGTAGATTGCTAGAAAAATATAAATAGGGCCATAGAATCGCACTTGACTTTGCAATATTGCTGTAGTATTCTGTTATAGTGCCATGCAGGCATGGCGGAATTGGCAGACGCGCACGGTTCAGGTCCGTGTGAATATTACTTTCGTGGAGGTTCGAGTCCTCTTGCCTGCACCATAAAAAATGAGATGTTCAATCGAACATCTCATTTTTTATTGCTTTTAAGAGGCGTCGAACCTCCAGATTCTTTCCTTTTCCTATTTGCCGTGCTATAATGAAAAAACAAGCTGTCAAAATATTACTTGTCAGCAAATCGTGTGTATCAAAGAAAAGAAGAATGAAAGGATCATGAGTATGAAAAAATTATTAATTCTGCTAGTCAGCCTTGTATTAGTCTTTGGCTTCTCTGCATGTGGTGGGTCTGATAGTCAAACAGCCGATTCGGTAGGGCAAAATGATTCCGCTACAAATGAGGACGAGTCTACCGTAGATAAATCTCTGACTGGAAAAGCTCTTTTAGAATCATTACAAGCACCAGAACCAGGAGATTTTATGACAGTTACTGAAACCTCTGGAATGGGAATAAAGAACACCTTAACGATGTACTATAGTGGAGAAAACTTTAGAACAGAATCTGAAGTGGAAGGAATGAAACAAATCGTTATTTATAATGCGGAAGAAGGAAAAACATACCAGTATACAGAAGGTCAACTCCAAGGTGTAGTTCTTTCTGACGATATGAGTGATGATATGGGCATGGAAGAAGAGGATCTTGATGTTGAAGGTATTCTTGATAACCCTACAGACGATGTGATTGCAAAAGTTGAAACCTTAGATGGACATGAAGTAATTCATATTGAAACAACCGAAGAAGATGAAGATATGGGTATGGCGAAAGTCTCCATCTGGTATTCTGAAGAGTATGGAATTCCGCTAAAATATGAAGTAACTAGCAATGGGCAGGTCATAATGTCTTCTTACGTGACAAAGATTGAAGCGTTATCTGCGCTGGATGGTGATTTGTTTACGCCTCCTGCTGATGTACAGTTTATGGAGTTTGGAAATTTTGGGGATATGAATATACCAGCAGAGTACCAACAATAGGGGCTATTTTGCGGAGCAGTGATTTGTTTCTTCTATAGGTGGTATAATTATACCTAGTACGAGCTCATTTTATAAAGATTGAAATAGGAGGAACGGCATATGACAAAGGACTTTTACACGGCTATCGCTGGGAGACGTTCTATTTACGGAATTGGTAAAAAAGTTTTACTGGCCGATGATGAAATCGAAGAAATCATTCAGCATACGCTAAAATATCTACCTTCCGCATTTAACTCTCAGAGCACTCGGATTGTTTTGTTGCTGAGAAATCATCATGATAGATTATGGAACATTACAAAAGAAAATCTTCGGAAAATTGTTCCTGCAGATAAATTTAGCGGAACAGAGACAAAGATTGATTCATTCCGCAGCGGATATGGAACAATTCTATATTTTGAGGATCAAACTGTGTTGGAATCAATGATGGAAAAGTATGCTGCTTACAGTCACAATGTAGCAACTTGGTCAAATCATACAAGCGGCATGCATCAATTTGTGATTTGGTCAGCATTGGAACTGGAAGGGCTAGGCGCTTCGTTACAACATTATAATGAAGTGATAGAAGAGGATATTAAAAAGGAGTGGGAGCTACCACCAGAATGGAAACTCATAGCACAGATGCCTTTTGGAAATCCGACTGCCGCACCTGAGGAAAAAGAGTCACAACCAGTGGATGCGCGAATGAGAGTATTTAAATAATTTTATTCAAAAATAATAGAAGCACAATTGTGCTTCTATTATTTTTGATCCAATGATTGTTTTTCTGCATGAAGGGTATGGTCGAATACGTTCTCAAAGGTGGAACTGCCACCTAAAACACTTCTCATAACATCCTTGCTTTGGTCAGTGCAAGGGATTTGATTTCTGGATAAAAATCCATTTACAACATCAATTGCTTTTGATAATTTTTTTTCTAACATGATTGGAACCGTCCTTTCATCAGCCACATTATATCTCACTGTTAAATTATTGACAAGCCTTATGCCCATATTCGAAATATTTCCAAAATATCAAGGAGAAGTTGTTTTAGAATATTGTTTTGGTGTATAATTGAACTAGTAGAAGCCAACACTCCATTGCATTTAGGAAAGGAATTGTCTTATGATTTGGAAAGATGAATATAAAATAGGAATCCCTCAAATTGATACACAACATGAAGAACTTTTTGGGCGTATTTCTGATTTTGTAGATACAGTTCGGACTGAGGGAGAATGGCTAGAAAAAATTGAAAAAGTAAAAAAAACTATGGAATATATGAAAGACTATGTTGTAATTCATTTTCGAGATGAAGAAGCGTACCATGAAACGATTGGATATCCAGAGGCGTTGGAACATGTGGAATTACATCGTGAAATGGTAGAATACATAGAAAACATGGAGCAACGCCTTGAACAAGAAGCGTATAAGGAAATTATCTTACAACAGTTTGCAGGAAAGCTCGTAACCTGGTTGATCAATCATGTCTTGTCTGATGACCAAAAAGTTGTAGCTTATGCAAAAGAAAAAGGGATAGAATAAAATTAATTCTAATAGAATTCAATGAAAAACCGCACTCAGTTGGCTGATCAGAGTGCGGTTTTTCATTAATTTGACTAGGAGGTTGTTTGCTTTGGAATATTTATAATGTTAAGGTTGGAGGAGCATAAATTCTTGCAGCCAGCTCTGCATCTAAAAGATATAAACTCTTGGCATCATAACCAAAAAGATCATAACGATCTATGATTTCTTGTGTATTTTTTTCTTCCTCACCCTGTTCGTTTACAAACCAGTTTAAGAATTGCTGTGTCCTAAAATCATTTTGCTTCATTGCTTCCGCATATATTTCATTGATTGATCCAGTAACGAACTGCTCGTGTGCAAAGGTAGCAAGAAGTGGTTCTTTAAAATCAGGGAATGTCTGATTGGGAGCATCGATGGCATAAAGATGGACTGTTTCGCTACTGTTATGCATATAATCTACAAACAAAAGAGCGTGATCCCTTTCTTCTTGAGCTTGTACTCTAAACCAATTGGCAAAACCCTTTAGACTTTTGTTTTCATAAAAATTAGCGATATCTAAATAAAAATACGAAGAGTAAAACTCTCGGTTAATCTGACGATTGATTAATTCTGCAACTTCTTTTTTTAGCATGATATTTCCTCCTTGAATGGTTATTCTTTTTTATTGATACCCTAGTTTTATTTATTTATTCACAGACTGAGGGATAATATTCCAGTCGTTTTACGTAATACTCTTGACTTAATTCTTGCTTTTAAATTGCTTTTTTTGTAGAATATATGTGTTCCTTTGACAGGGGAGATGAAAATAAATGTTGTAAAGTCAAAAATGAGCTGGAGGATTAGATGAAGGCGTTAAAAGATAAAATAATCGAAGATGGTGTGGCTATTGGCACTGAAATTGTTAAGGTAGATTCTTTTTTAAACCATCAAATTGATGTTAACCTATTATATCAAATTGGGGCAGAGTTTTATGAACGCTTCAAAGATGGCGGTATCAATAAGATACTAACCGTTGAAGCATCAGGAATAGCTGTTGCGTGTCTAACAGCAATGCATTTTGGGAATATCCCGGTTGTATTTGCTAAGAAGACCTCTCCCAATACTTTAACGGAAGGATTTTATAGTGCCGAAGTAAAGTCGTTTACAAAGGGAACCAGTTCTGTAGTGCGTGTTTCGGAACGTTTTTTAAACAGTGATGATAAAGTTTTGATTATAGATGATTTTTTGGCTCATGGTGAAGCGGCCCTTGGATTAATTGATTTGGTTCGTCAGGCCAATGCGGAAGTGATTGGCATTGGTGCTGTGATTGAAAAAAGATTTCAAGGGGGAAGTCAGAAATTAAAAGAAGCGGGGTATCGTGTGGAATCATTGGCAATCATTCAGATGATTCAAAATGGTCAAATACAGTTCTTATAGAGAAATGTTAAAATTCGAACGATGTAACTGGTATGCATCTTTATTGTACGCACTATTGCGAACAATCTGTTTTTTTTAACTCAGATAATCGGGTATATTCGTTCTTTTCTCTTTACGAACGGTAGTAATAAAGCATATAATAAGGTATATATTTTATTAGTTTGATTCGATTGGGTCAACAAGCATGGAGGAGAATGAAAGTATGAAAAAGTTTTTAGGATTGATTCTTGTACTAGCTCTCGTTATGTCCGCTTTTGTCGGATGTGGCGGCGCAGCAAGCGAATCCGATGATGCTGCGGCAACAGCAGATCAAGCAGAACTAACAGTAGGCTTTATCTATATTGGACCTGCACATGACGGTGGTTTCTCTGAAGCACAGGACAGAGGTAGGCAGGCTATGGAAGACCATTTCCAGGGCAAGGTAAAAACATTAACTGCTGAAAATGTTTCTGAAGAAAAGCAAGCGGTTGAAAGTGCTGCTGTCAATATGATTGACCAAGGAGCATCTGTTATTATCGGAACAAGCTATGGTTATATGGATACTTTGGATGAGCTTGCAACTCAATACCCAGACGTAAAATTCATACATTTCTCAGGAAATAAAATGAATGATACAAACTTTGGAAACTATTTTGGGGCTATGGAAGAACCAAGATACCTTTCTGGAATCGTTGCTGGTATGATGACTACATCAAACAAAATTGGATATGTTGCAGCGTTTCCTTATACAGAAATTCTAATTGGTGTGGATGCATTTACTTTAGGTGCACAATCCGTAAATCCTGATGTAGAAGTGAAAGTTGTATATACCAATGCATGGGTTGATGCAGCTAACGAAAAGGCAGCTGCAGAAGCATTATTGGCACAGGGGTGTGATGTTTTAGCACAACATTGTGATACGACTGGTCCGCAGATTGCGGCTGAAGCAGCAGGCGCATACGCAATTGGATACAACATGGACAGCAGAGATGCAGCTCCAAAGGCGTTCTTAACTGCTCCAATCTGGCATCATGAAGTATTCTATATTAAAGCGGTTCAGGCCATTCTTGATGGAACATGGACACCAGAAAGCTACTACGGAAATCTAAAAGATGGATATGTTGGCATTGCTGATATGTCTGATCTTGTTCCTGCTGATGTTCAGACAAAAGTTGAAGAAGCTAAAGCAAAAATTGAATCCGGAGAATTGTCAATTTTTGCAGGTCCAATTAAAGATAGTGAAGGAAACGTTGTTGTTCCAGAAGGAACTACTCTTGATAGAGCTGGAATCTGGCAGATTACATATCTAGTAGATGGTGCAACAGGCGTATCTCAGTAGTAAATCATTTATAAAACAAACCAAAAACATCTGGAGGGCTTTCAATGCAATCAAATATTGCAATAAAGATGGAGAATATCTCCAAAACCTTTGGGGTGATTAAAGCCAATGAAGATGTGAACTTAACTGTATATAATGGCGAAGTACATGCTCTCCTAGGAGAAAATGGCGCCGGTAAAAGTACTTTGATGAATATGCTGTCGGGGATTTATAGCCCCGACAGCGGTTCTATTTTTATACAGGGAAATGAAGTTCGCTTTACTTCACCAAAGGATTCTATCGAACTGGGAATCGGAATGATTCACCAGCATTTTAAGTTGGTCGATGTATTATCAGCAAAAGAGAATATTGTTTTGGGTGAAAAGGGTGGCCTCTTTACGAAGAATAAAGAATTAACCCGAAAAGTTAAGGCGATATCTGACCAGTATGGATTAGATATTAACCCGGATAAAAAGGTCTATGAGATGTCTGTCGGTGAAAAACAAACATTAGAGATTATTAAAGTTCTTTACCGTGGAGCAAAGATCTTGATTATGGATGAGCCAACTGCAGTTTTAACACCACAAGAAATCAAGAAGCTATTTCATATTATACACAATATGAAAGAACAGGGCTGTGCAGTTGTAATTATTACGCATAAGCTAAATGAAGTAATGGAAATCAGTGATAGAATAACAGTTCTTCGAAAAGGCAAGTCAATTGAAACGGTTGAAACCAAGCAAGTTGCAGTGCCGAACCTGATTGAAATGATGGTAGGAAAAAAAGTTGACCTAGCGATAGAGAAGAAAACAAGTGTTGATAAGAAACCTTTGTTAGAGGTGGATGGCGTTCATGTAATAGATAATGAAAAAAAGCACGCGTTAGAGGATGTTACTTTCACCCTATATGGCGGTGAAATACTTGGGGTAGCTGGTGTAGCTGGGAGTGGGCAAAAAGAACTTTGTGAAACCATCGCCGGTTTGATTCCGTCTGAAAAAGGTAGGATTTTCTTTGAAGGCGATAACATCGTTGGAAAAACGCCAAGGGATATCATTCGGCTTGGAATTCGAATGGGATTCATTCCGGAGGATCGACTTGGAATGGGACTAGTTGGAACAATGGATATTGTCCACAACATTGTTTTAAAAGATTATCAGAGTCAATCAGGTGTGTTTTTAAAACGAGCGGCATGCAGAGAAAAAGCAGAAAAAATTGTAAAAAAATTGGATGTTTCAACGCCAAATATTTATACCGAAGTGAAGAAGCTATCTGGTGGAAATATTCAGAAAGTTTTACTCGGAAGGGAAATTGATTCCAATCCAAAAGTATTAATCACAGCATATCCAGTTAGAGGGCTTGACATTGGTGCTTCCTATAAAATCTACGACTTGTTGAATGAACAGAAGGAAAAGGGAGTCGGAGTTCTGTTTATTGGGGAGGATTTAGATGTGCTGATAGATCTCTGCGACCGGATTATGGTTTTGTGTAATGGAAAAATCACTGGGATTGTAGATCCTTCTGCTGTATCCAAAGAGGAAATCGGTCTATTGATGACCGGTGGTAGTATTGAACAGGAGGCTCAAGGATGATTCGAATAACAAAACGCGCAGAGCTTCCTAAAAAACAGGAAATATTTATTCGTGCCATTGCAATTCTTTTTTCATTGGTTAGCGCTGGCGTAGTCATTTTAGTTTTGGGATTTAATCCAATTACCGTATTCCATCAGATTGTATTAGGCGCATTAGGCACTGAGATGAGAATTGAGCAAACGATTGTAAAAGCGGTTCCGTTGCTAATTACATCTTTGGGAATATTGGTTGCGTTTAAAATGAAGTTTTGGAATATCGGCGGCGAAGGGCAGATTATGATGGGAGCGTTTGGTGCTTCCTTTGTCGCATTACATGTGCCAGCGACGATGCCGACGAGCATTGTTTTATTTGCCATGATGTTGACAGCAATGATTTCTGGGGGGATTTGGGCCTTTATACCAGCCATTTTCAAAGCGAAATTTGGTACAAACGAAACCATATTTACATTGATGATGAATTATATTGCGATTAAATGGGTTACCTACCTTCAATATGGTCCATGGAAGGATCCAGCATCTCAGGGTTTCCCTAAAATTGCCAATTTTGAACCGAATGCAGTTCTTCCATCGCTTTTCGGCGTTCATATTGGATGGTTAATCGCGTTGATTGCCACCGGACTTGTATATGTATTTATCAATCACACAAAAAAAGGATTTGAAATTACTGTAGTCGGTGAAAGTATTGAAACAGCACGATATGCGGGAATGAACATTCATGCAATTATTATTACATCCATGCTGATTTCTGGTGGACTTTGTGGGCTTACTGGTATGATTCAAGCTTCGGCAATTGAGAAAACACTTACATCTTCCCTTTCGGGGGGATATGGGTTCACCGCAATCATAACCACTTGGCTTGGAAGATTATCCGCACCAGTGATTCTTGTTGTATGTGTTGCATTTGCGATTCTAATTCAGGGTGGTGCGTATTTGCAAATTGCAATGTCTGTACCATCAGCGGTTGCCGACATGATACAGGGAATTATTCTATTCTTTGTATTGGGTAGTGAATTTTTCCTGCAGTACAAAGTTTCTCTCACGATGAATCCTTTTCAAAAGGAGGTAAAATAAATGGCAGCATTTTTAGCGGCTGCAGTAGTAGCCGGAACACCGTTACTTTTTGCAACCCTAGGTGAATTGATTACAGAAAAAGCAGGAAACCTAAACCTTGGAGTCGAGGGAATGATGCTGATGGGCGCCGTTATGGGATTTGCGGTAGGGTTATGGACGGGAAATCCGTTTTTAGCAGTGCTGGGAGCAATTGGGGCTGGTGCGGTCGGTGCTGGGGTATTTGCTATCCTGACCGTTACATTACGTGCGAATCAAGTTGTGACGGGACTAACACTAACGATTTTTGGAAGCGGTTTTGCTAGCTTTGTCGGAAAGAGTTTTATGGGAACTCCTGCACCTGCAACAGTAAAGGTTGCTTTTGTTAGAATGAATATTCCCTTACTAGAACAAATTCCCATCTTAGGGCCGATGTTATTTCAACAAGATATCTTCATATATTTTGCATACTTGGTAACAGCCCTTGCTTCTGTTTATCTATGGAAGACAAAAATGGGTTTGAACTTAAAGGCGGTTGGAGAAAATGCCGCTGCAGCAGATGCTTCTGGAATTAATGTGATGGCATACAAGTATATTCACATCATTGTGGGGGGTGCACTTTGCGGATTAGGTGGTGCCTACATGTCTCTTGTAACCATTCCTGTGTGGCAAGAAGATGTTGTGGCTGGACGTGGCTGGATTGCGGTTGCACTGGTTATTTTTGCATCTTGGAAGCCGTCAAAGGCACTGCTAGGAGCTTTTTTGTTTGGTGGATTGAGTATACTTGGGTATCGACTTCAAAGTATGGGGATTCATGTATCACAGTATATTGTTGATATGGTTCCGTATGCGGCTACCATTATTATTGTAATTCTTAGCACAAGAAAAAATAAAAAGGAAGATATGGGGCCAGCCGACCTTAGCATTCCATATTTTAGAGAAGAACGTTAATTAAGAAAAATATAAAAGATGCAATTGCCCGCATGCCCTGTTGTATTGGAACTTGCGGGCAATTGCATTTATGATCGAGCACATTCTGCACTGATACCTTGCAGTATCTCAAGACCGTGTTCAATGGATGGAAGTATATAAGTTAAGACTTCTTCAATCGCCTTTGGGCTGCCGGGCATATTTACAATCAGGCCATTACCCCGAATTCCAGCTTCCGCACGGGAGAGCATGGCTCTTGCTGTGATTTGTAAGGAAAAATATCTCATGGCTTCTGGAATTCCAGGTGTTCTTTTTTCTATTACAGAAAGAGTTGCTTCAGGTGTAACATCGCGTTTAGAAAAGCCTGTTCCTCCTGTAGTCAGAACCAAATCGATTTCATCGTGGTCAATCATTTGACACAACATGTTTGAAATGATATCTTGCTCATCTGGGAGAATAACATACTTTTTAACTGTAAAGTGAGGAAAACCATCTAGGATCATTTGGATTGCAGGGCCACTTAAATCGTTGCGCTCTCCAAGAAATCCTTTGTCGCTTGCGGTAATAATTCCGACTTTGTAGTTCATAATCAAGCCTCCTTGTATTCCTATAAAATTATCACTTGAATTTATATAAATATTCTATATGATAGTAGTATAGAGCACAAGAAAAATGGGTAGGGGAATTTCTTAGACCTTGGTATAATTTGATAAATATAAATAGCAGGTGAATGGATGAAAATATTAAATACTATCGTAGTACTTCTAATTGGGTTTTGTATTCCAGCGGTATCTGTATTTGGAGCTGCCAATATTGCGCTGAGGATGCCAGATGTTTATACATATGAATTTAATAATAACCAAATAGCAAAGGAACTAAAACTGGGAATAAATGATGATGAATTAGGACAGTTTGTGTCTGAATTCATGAGGCATCGGGATTCTGATTTTCAACTGCCGATTGATTCAAGAGAACAAAGTGAGCCTATTTTTACTAGGGAAGAGGCTGACAATATGCAGCATTACAGATTGTTATTAAATCGAAGTCTCTTCATTGGTTTGGGTGCATTGGCTATCGTCTTGATTAGTTACATTATATTACTTTGGAACCAAGAAAAAAGCAAGCTGCGAAGTGCCTTTAAACTAAGCATCCTTGTCTATCTTCTTGGGCAGATTGTGACGTACTGCTGCTTTATCATTGAATCATGCAGGGTTTCGTTAGGGCGTCATATCTTTCCAACAACAATGCAGGCAGACTGCGCTTTAAACGGAATGATAACTTCTCATTTTATTAAAATTAGCCTGATTGCAGATACTGCTGTATCTGCAGTATTGATGGTTATAATGGCTTCCATCACATGGAGAATTTCAAAACCAAAGCGGATGTTTTGGAAATAATCCGGAGAATATTGGCAAATAGAGGGGGATTCATATGATTTATGTACAATTAGCAGATGGCTTCGAAGAGATTGAAGCGTTGACCATTGTAGACGTATTACGAAGAGCAAACCTTGAGGTGCAGACTGTTTCATTAGAAGAAACTAATTTGGTCAGAGGCGCGCATAACATTTATGTAAATGCAGATGTTCTTTTTCAAGAGACTGATTATGAAAGTTGTGAAATGATTGTTTTGCCTGGTGGAATGCCGGGTACTACCAATTTAGGAAAACACGAAGGGCTTACCCTTGTTTTGAAGGAATTTGCTAAAACGGGAAAGTGGTTAGCTGCTATTTGCGCCGCACCAAGCGTTTTGGGTGAACTATCTCTACTGGTGGGAAAGAAGGTAACCTGTTATCCTGGTTTTCAACAACATATGACAGGAGCAGTATATGTCGAAGACACGGTAGTGGTGGATGGGAATTTCATTACTTCCAGAGGACCAGGCACTGCGATTGCATTTTCGTTGCAACTGGTTGCTAGTCTAAAAGATCAACAAGTTGCTGATTCAATAAAGGTTTCAATGATTGTATGATAGATTTACATTTACACACGTTCTTTTCAGACGGAACTTTGTCGCCTGAAGAACTAGTTTCTTATGCAAAAGAAAATGGTATTACCACAATGGCAATTACCGACCATGATGGTGTTTCAGCTCTTGAAAGGGGAATTATAGCTGGAGAAAAACTTGGAATTCGGGTCATGACGGGGATTGAATTTTCAACAGAAGATGAAAACGGAATCTACATGCATCTACTGGGGTATGGGTTTGACTGGAGAAACAAGGCCTTAAATAGAGAAGTTGAAATGATTCGAAAAAAGAGAGAAGAACGAAATAACGCGTTGTTGGCAGCCTTAAATAATATTGGTTTGTATCTTTCAGAAGAGGACTTGGTAATTCGTGAAGGTCAAGATTATGTGGGGAAACCAACTTTTGCTATTGCATTGATGAAAAAAGGATATATTTCTTCACCGAAAGAAGCTTTTACTGAAGGAAAATTCATGCGAAGTCCAGCAGTTCGAAAAATCCATAGAGAAAAAATTTCAATTCAAAAAGCAATCAAGCTTATTAACGATGCTGGTGGTATTTCGGTTTTAGCACATCCAATGAAAATCGCTGGTATCGGACGAAAAATGGACTTTTTTCAAGAGTTAGATGATTTGTTAGTAAAACTGAAAAATTGGGGACTTGATGGCATGGAGTGCTATTATAGAACGCATGGAAAGGAAGAGGCTATGAGACTAAAGCAGATGGCAGATTATAACCAGCTAATTGTTACTGCAGGCTCGGATTTTCACGATTGTTATTATGACCATAGCGTTGTTCCAGGTGGTTTTTTTGTGGATGATAAATTTGATGAAAACCAGATGATTCATCAAATTCAACATAGCATAGAAGGCAAAAAGATGGTATAATGACGACAGACTGAGTTGAGCTACGGAGAAGATTGTAGTTGGAGGGTATTGGAATGGAGATAGTTAAATCGAAAAAATTAATTGGGATAGGGAGTCATAGAATATGAGATTTGTTCCGACGTATTGTTTGCGAGATGGGATGATTCTGGGTGACAACCTTTATAATAATCTTGGAGATTTAATGTTGGCACAAGGGACCGTCCTGACGGGTGAATTTGTTAAAGCAATAGAACGCCTGCAGTATAATGGTGTCTATATAGATGATGATATCTCTAAGGATATCCAGATCATCAGTGTGATCAACGATAATGTAAGAGCACAGACTTTAAAGGGAATAAAGAATGTGTTTATTCATTGTGAAAAAGGACAGGATGTCAAACTTGATATAAATAATGCCAAAAAACAAATTGAAATGATTGTAGATCAAATCTTTTCTAATCGTGATTTGATGGTAAATATGATTGACATGAAAGTTTTTGACGATTATACCTATTACCACTCTGTTAGTGTTGCTGTATTAAGCATTGTTTTGGGAGTGGCGCTAGATATGGAACGTGAGGAACTTTTAAATTTGGGTTTTTCTGCACTTTTTCATGATATTGGTAAAGTTTTTGTCAATAAGGATGTATTAAACAAGGAAGGGAAACTCACTCCTTCTGAGTTTGAAGAAATCAAAAGCCATTCAGAGCTAGGTTATAACCATATCAAAAGTGGGTATCCTATTTCCAGCGCTTCTTTTATGGGGATTTTAGACCATCATGAAAAGTATGAAGGCGGTGGGTATCCAAATAATTTGCAAGGCGATAAGATTTCTTGGTATGGCAGGATTATTGCGGTAGCAGATGTATATGATGCATTAACTTCGGATCGTCCTTATCGAAAGGCTTTATTACCTTCAGATGCCATGGAATATATCATGGGGTCTACTATGACTATGTTTGATCCAAAAGTTGTAGAGGTATTTGTGAAAAAAATTGCACCGTATCCAATTGGTACGTGTGTGAAGTTAAGCAATGGCTCCACAGGGATTGTTCTTGAAAACTTTGAGAATCTATGTATGCGACCACGGGTTAGAATCTTTCAACATGATGGCGTGGATGTGGAACCGTATGAGATAAATTTAGGAGATTTTGGTTCATTGAATGTCATAGTAAATGCGATTGTTTAAGAATCAGGAATGAAAACATGAATAATCAAAATGATTTTTATAAAATATTACAAGTGCATCATGATGCGGGACAAGACATCATAGATGCAGCTTATCGGTGTCTTTCAAAAATTTATCATCCGGATATCAACAAGAATCCTCAAGCGGTAGAACGGATGAAAGACATTAATATTGCATATGGAACGCTTGGAGACACAAAAAAACGAAGATCATATCACCTAGAATGGATGCGAAGCAACGGTGTAAAACCAGTTGTATCTTCTGTGCTTCATCAAGAAAAACAACGAACAGAACCAGCACCACCACAACCAAAAGCTGATCCTGATGAAACACTCAAAAAAGAACAGGAGCAAGCATTGCAGGTGCTAGATGAATTCTTTTGTGATACAGTAAATGAACGATGGGAAAAAGCCTATCATAAGCTCACAAGAATTGATATTGGAAATGTTCCAGTGGATGATTTTTTAGAATGGAAAAAAGCAGTATCTCAAATCTACAAACTGGGGAATTATAAGATTGCATATTTTAGAAAATATGTGAACTGTGAATATGCAGGAGTGCTGTTTCCGATTATCATTCAATTTTCAGTTTCTTTAACTGAAATGCAAGTGACAACAGGACAAATTAGTGAAGATACAACGCAAAAATATGTCGGATTTGACGGAACAGCTTGGCGTGTTTGTCTTGGTTATACAGATTTAAAACCAACGATTGTCAAGTTCAAATATCTTGCACAAGCGATTCCTAAAATTGACCGAGAAGAAGTTTTTATGAAAGCAGTCGAAAAAATTGATTTGCTTACAGGCGTGTATAGCTTGGCAGGTTTTTCAGAACAAGCGGAAAGAGAAATGCTTCGAAGCCAAAGATATGGAAATCCTTTGTCGTTGGCAGCGATTACTGTGAAACCCCTTCGCTCAGTAGAAAGTATTAGCGATGAAAACCAAGTGGATGCTTATATTTCATACATCGCGGAAATGCTGTGTGGAAACATTCGTAAAACGGATTTGATTGGGAGATGCAACCCTTCTTCTTTTGTGGTTCTGTTTACCGAAACACAACTTGAGGAGGCTGAAAATGCCTTGGGAAAACTCTTAGAAGTATGCAGCGTGGAAGAAGAGGATGGATTTTTAGAATATCAATTGTTTGCTTCATGTATTAGCATTTATAAAGGTGATATCGGTCAGATGATTGCTACTGCGCTTGAAAACACAACTCTTCGAGAAAAAAGTGTGAGAGATGACTGGATGGAACAAAAAGAAAATATTGCCCACACTAGACTTGGGAAGTATAGGATATCAGATATCCTCGGATTTAATAAAAAAGGGAAGAACCATTTTTAGTGGTTTTCCCTTTATTTTTTTATATTCATTCGATGTCCATTAGGTGAATTGAAATTAGCAGTATAATTAATAAGCTTATGTGTTTGCGTATTTGTTTTCATGTTGGATTTCAGTTCATCTTGACTTATTTTTAATTTCTTTGCTGTGTCTCGATCTAAAGAGAGCAGAAGTGAAACCCTTTGATCTAGTGTGTTTCTTTGTGTGTCGGACAATTGAGGTTCAAGAACTTTTCCGTAAGACTCCTTCAAAATCTGAAGATTATGAATTACAGAAGCCCGTTGATCCAAATATCCATTGACAACGGATATTTCATCTATATTGCTACGAATCTCATCGCTTAAAAGAACACATTCTTTTAATAACGATAGTTTTTTTTCATAATACTGATTCACATCCATTTTTACTTTCATCAAATCACCTCTCCAAGCAACTACTTGCGATTGGCTCGTGCTAGTTTTTCGGCTTGACGGAATGTGACCTTCAATTCGTCTACTAATTTTAATAAACGTTTCATTAGAATCATATCTTCACTAATAATTGCTTCTGAAAGCTTACCATGAATAAACATGTAGAGTTGGTCCAGTTCAATTGAAATGGCGAATTTTCGATCTAAGGAACTGTCCAAAGTAGATATGATTTTCTGTGCTTTAGAAATAGCATTGTATGCTTTTACTTTTTCACCCTGACTGGTTAAAAAAATCGCAGTACTAATTTGTTTGGAAGCCTCTTCAAAAAGTTTAACGACAATCTCACCTTTTGTAAGGGTTTCCAACGATTGGGCTTTATACTGTTGGAAAATGTTTGCTGGTTGCATTGTAAATCCCTCTTTTCTTTATTATTATTATGCGCTAGTGAATGAAGAAAGCAGTGAGCTTTGCGTATTCAAATTTGATAAAGCGGTTTCCATGGCACTAAACTTGTTCCATAGCCTAGTTTGTTCATCATCTAAGCGATCTTGGAGTTTTTCTATAAAATCTTTCAAGTCCTCCATCTGATCATATAAACTATTCTGGGTAGCAGACAGGGTATCTTCTACACCTGCAAGTTCAACTAAGGATCCTCTTGAACCTCTTGTGCCAGAGGTTGAGATGGTATCATCAAAGATATCTGTTAGCATTTGAGAAAGACCAGTGTCCGATGTAAATAAATCAGCAATGGCTCCGGACTGAGTAGATAGAGCTCTTTCAAGTGCATCTTCGTCAATCTCCAGCTTGCCATTTTCACCATACCCGGCACTAGTGATTCCTAAATTCATTAAGGAAATTCCTCCGTCAGAGGCAGAGGCATACATTGTTTGCTGCAATTTTGAGGCAAGTGAGCGAAGGGTAGAATCTCCCTTTAGTATTCCGGTCTTTGCAGTTGCTTCCCATTTTTCAATCTGATCATCTGTCATATCTTCTTTCTGTGCATCGGTGAGAGGCTGATAATCAGAATCGTAGTCTTCTGTAATGTATGTATTGATTAAATCAATCAATGTATTATAATCTTCCACAAACTTGGTAATTGTGTCCTTTAAAGGGGACGAATCGGCTTGCATCTTTACCGTGATGGCTTCATTAGAAGTATCTTCAAGCTTAACTGTGACACCTTCTACAGTTAATGAATTTGTGCTTCGTATTACCTTGGTGCCATCGATGGTTAGAATGGCGTTCTTGCCCGCAGTTACTGTGCCCGTGCCTGCAGTGAGGCCAAAAGCAGACATGAGTGCTCCGGAAGTATCCTCGACATTGATATTATCTCCAGCTCCTGTATCATCGGCAGTTAAAGTAAATTTGTCTGTAATGGATGAATAGGAAATGGTAACACCCGCATCACTAGAATTAATCTGACTCATCATTTTAGTAAGGGAGACAGTGCTGTCAAAAGAAAAATCAACACCGTTGACAGTAAACTCATATGTATCCACGCTACCTTGGTCTGTTGCTAAATCAAGCTCTCCAAGAGCCGTCGATGTGGACAAGGTGTTGGATTGACCATCAGTGAGACCGATTATATCTAAAGCAGTAGTATTTCCATCGATTGCATTAATCTCAAGGGCGGAGCCAGAAGCACTGAAGGTTAAATACGATTCCGTGAAATCCACGGATGGTGTTTCGCTTACGGTGATAACGCGGTCATTCTCATCAGCGACTCCAAATGCATCATCAACAAGACCTTGCAGTACATTTACAAAAGAAGCAGCATCGGTAACCGTTGAAAGGCTATCTTCATCCAAAGTGATCGTACGTGTTACGCCATCTAGCGTTAAGCTAAAAGAAGCCCCTGTTAAATCTCCACTTTTATAATAATCGAAAAGATTGACACTGCCAGTCAGGCCAGATGTAACAAAACTCGTACTTTTTAGTGTTTCTGCAGTAGCCAGCTGATCGATAGAATCTATTGTAAAAGATCCTTCGTAAGAATTGGATTTGGTAGAAACGGAAACCGCTTCTGATGAGCTGGTTGCTGCAGTAGTATTGAACAGCTTACTACTTCCAATATATGTGTCCGAAAGAACATCAAGATAGTCACCTTCAAATTCTTTCATTGCAGAAATTACAGTACGATAGGCCTCTTGCTTCCATTCCAGCTTTTGAAGCTTTTGACTTTGTGTGTCAACTTTTGTCTGGGCAACAGCCGACAGACTTTCTACCAATGAATCGGTATCCAGACCAGATACCAGACCGCCGATACCAGAAGATACACTAGTGGTCGACGTTGTTGTATTAGATGTCAGTGAACTAATTGTTGTCATTGGTTATCACCCCCTATGTATTTAATATCGGCATTTTGGCTGAAAACTTAATAGTAATTTGGCAATTTCACAAAACATTCATACGTTAAGCTTTCTGATAAATGGATGGTTTGATATATTTGAACTTATGATCACAAGAGGATAACGATTCACTGTGTCCAATCATAAAATATCCACCTGGAACCAAAGCGTCGTAATATTTTGCAATAATCTCATTTTTTGTAGGCGTATCAAAATAAATCATAACATTTCTACAAAAGATACACTGAAATGGTTTCTTGAAACCAAACTCTGAAAGGAGATTAAAATTTCGAAATGCCACGCTTTTCCGAAGCTGCTCAGAGACAACAAATCTTTGCTCGTCGTAACTATTAAAATACTTTTTTATCCAGCTATGAGGAACTTCTCCTAGCTCTTCTCTCGTATAGACACCGGCTTTTGCGATATTCAAAACCTTGTTTGAAATATCGGAAGCTAGGATTGTATGATCCCAGCTTCCAGCGGCAGCGCCTAAGTATTCTAATGTAATCATAGCTAAGGTATATGGTTCTTGACCTGAAGAGCAACCAGCACTCCAAATCCGTAAATCCTTTGTTTTTAAAGTTTTATCAACCCAAGGCAGAATTTGATCCTTATAAAATTCAAAATGCTCATTTTCTCTAAAAAAGTAGGTATGATTGGTAGTGAGTTTGTTAATTAACATGGTCATTTCATCATTGACCTGATCTTTTTTTGCGTACTCGAAATAATCCATATAATTATCAAAACCCAAATCGGCAATATAATTGCTAAGACGCCCCTCAATAAGAGGACGCTTATTTGCAAGGTTTACTCCATAATGGGTCTTGATATAGGAAGTAATCATATCAAATTCGTTGTCTTTTATATAAATCATCGGATCAACTCCTTTTGGTTTTTAGTGTTCGTTTAAGATGCCTTGGATGTCAAGAATTAAGCTGATACTGCCATCTCCTAAGATGGTACAGCCAGCAATTCCAACTCCCTGAGCAGCGTATCTGCTTAAATAGACTGGTAGCGGCTTGACGACAACTTGATGCTTTCCTACAAGCTCGTCGGCAAAAATACATGCCAAGCGATCTCCTGAATCTACCACAAGAAGAATACCATCCACAATGCTTGTTTGGGCATCCTGAATATGAAATACCTTATGAAGGCGGATGATTGGATAACATACGCCACGAATCATAATCATTTCATTTCCGTCTGGATCAGACAGAAGCTGAGACGGATTTGCTTTGAAAGATTCCCGAATATTTGAAATTGGAATGGCATAAACATTGCCCCCAACACGGATTTCCATACTGGAAATAATCGCAAGAGTAAGAGGAATCTTGAAGAAAATATTTGTTCCGGTTCCCTTTACGCTTTCAATGGTTACAGTACCCCCAATTTTCTCAATGTTCTTTTTCACAACATCCATGCCTACGCCTCTACCCGAAAACTCTGTGACAGTTTCTTTCGTAGAAAAACCTGGAGCAGTAAGCAAGTTGAAAATTTCTTTTTCAGTGTACTCAGTCTCTGGTTTCGTTAAAAGATTTTTGGATTTGGCCTTTTCCAATATTACCTCTGCATCAAGACCTTTGCCATCATCACTGACAGAGATAATAATATCACCACCAATGTTTTGTGCGGAAAGAATAATTCTGCCCATTGGATCTTTTTGAGATGCTGCTCTCGCATCTTTGTCCTCGATTGCATGATCCATAGCGTTTCGAACAAGATGCATCAATGGATCTGCAATTGCATCGATGATTGTTTTATCTACTTCTGTGGATTCGCCCATCAGTACAAGATCAACATCTTTGTCCAATTTTTTACCCATATCTCTAACGATACGTCTCATCTTTTGGAACGTTGCAGCAATCGGAACCATTCGAATAGACATTACAATGTCTTGTAACTCATCGGTAAGTTTGCGCAATTGTCTTGCAGCACGGTTAAAATTCTCTAGTTCCAAACCTGCTAAATCACCACTGCCAGATACCATGGATTCGGTAATGACAATTTCACCAACTAAATCCATCAAGGTATCTAATTTGTTAAGATCTACATTGATTAAGTTTTGCTTTGCTTTTCCCTTGGACCCATCAGCACTGACATCAGCTGTATCGTTAGTAGAAGTAGCAACTGGTGCGGCAACTTTCTTTGCAGGTGTTGCTTCTTTCGCTGACGTTTCTGGAGCTGAGCTAACAGGTTCAACAGTTGGTTCTAACGTTGCGCCGCCAGGCAGAGCATCGATAAACTCTACTGTATAAACGGAAAGTGTACCCTGAGCTAAAGTCGCCACATCAGGCTTTGCCATGGTTGTTTGCAAGCTACAGAAGAAACCATTTTGAGATATAATACTAGAAGCATCTGCGTTTGCATTGAGTTCTTCTGGTATGGTTTTTAAAACAGTTCCAATTGTCTCAAGTTTATTCACCAGCATAAATGCTCTGATGTTTTCCATTTGACAATCTGCTGTAAAATGTACATGTAGATTGTAAATTGTTCCATCGCCTGAAGCAACAACTGTATTTTGGGGTTCGGACCCTTCTGCTGCAACAGCAACAGGAGTCTCGGAAGCAGGAGCAGCTTCGGCTTCTTTTTTTGCCGCTGGTGCTGATTTTGGCGCCGCTGGTGCTCCACCCTTCATTCGGTCTAGTAAATCAAGAATTTCTGAGATTAGGCTTTCGTTTTCACCAGAAGGCTTTTGGCCTTGCTGAATCTTTTCAACTTCTTCTTTTAAAAAGTCCGAAACTCGTAGCACAAGATCAAATAGTTCTTGGAAATAGTCATCGTCAAGTCCGCTATCTCGGACAACATAAAATAAATCTTCCAGCTTATGCGATACATGGGAAATCGTATCAAATTCCATCATTGCTGAAGAGCCCTTGATTGTGTGCATGATACGAAAAATCTCATTTACATTGTCTTGTGAAAGATTTTCGTCTTTTTCGGACTGAAGTAAAATTTCGTCCAGCTGATCAAGAAGGGTTGTTGATTCAAACAAATACATTTCTAACATAGAATCATTTGCATAATCAAAGTCACTCATCGCTATTCCACCTTTATCATTTACTACTTTAGAAATAAGTTACTGTTTGTATTATACATAATTATCGGTCAAGAAGGAATAAAGATTAGTGAGATTTCAAAGATTCTGAAAATATATTGGGGTTTTATTGATTTCCATGGCAATTCAGGATATAATTTACCTAAAAATAACGTAAGATTGATCAAGGGGGATATAGTATGGATTCCATCAATGATATTGCACGAAATAACATCAAGCGTTATAGAAAAATGAGAAAAATGACACAAAAAGCCTTGGCTGAGGCTTTAGATGTGACCCATAGTTCTGTTTCGGCTTGGGAAATTGGAAAAAACTCCATCGATATGGTAAGATTAAATGAGATCTGTGACGTGTTAAATGTAAATCTGTCTGATATATTAGCTGACGGTGCAGATACAGATCAGCTTGAGCGTGATGAAGAAAACAGAAAAATTCTCGATGCCATCAATAGACGGTCGGAAGTAAGACGCTTGATGATGACAACATTTGATTCAAGAAATGATGACGTAGTGGTGGCAATCAAACTATTAGAAGCACTAAAAAGACGGTAATAGCTGCCTGACCTAAATCAGAAAAGGAGAGAGCAATGTGGTTGATATTTTAAAGATTACCTCGCCGGTTTCAATCAAAAACAAAGTTCAAAACCTACCGAGTAAGCTTCCGACTGATGCTGTCTTCGATATTCAACACCCAAATCAAGTCAATACTAAGGTTCCTAAAACGAAAGAAACCTTAGACGAGGGAGAAAAACAGTCTTTACTTCGAAATCTCAACAAAGAAATTTTTGAACCCTTGCTAAACAGCACAAAATCTCAAGCTGAAGGGTTGAGAAAACTAGTGTTGATGGCAAAAGTCTTTGAGGGAGCCTCGGGTACTCTGCCAGAAAGTTTTTTAGACAAAGTTTTTGTTAGCACCAAAGATATGTTAGGGGAATTGCTGTCCAGAGAACGGGGAGCAACAATTTTTACGGGAGATTTTTTTGACAGTCTTCGTATGCTTGCAAAATTAGAAGGTCAGCCGAAACTCAAAGAGGCAATTGTATCAATCTTAAAGTATTTTGATTGTTACGTGAACCAAAAAAATTCACTCAATGCCATTGTTTCTCAAGGGCAAAACTTGATGCAGCGGCTTCCAAAAGCGGAGGGGCAGCTTCTTGCTCAACAGATGGATGTATTGGACAGTATGATAAAGTTATCAGCTTTATCAAATCAGGAATCTGAAGGTGATGGAGGCGTTCTTTCAAAGCAAAATTCAAGTTCATTTAAAGAATCCATGACCGAGATAAAAAGTTTTTTGAAAAACCAGTTGATACCACTGCTTGGGAATATTGCGAAGAACCACCAAGGAAGCGAAAAAATCTATAATTTGGAAATGACAATGATTCACAATATCGTTCGCTTTGATAAGTCAGACGCAAGTAGACTAGAAGAAGCGATTTTCCAGCTTGGCGATGAATTAAAACCATTGACCAACCTGTCAGATGACGATGTGGTAGACATGAAAAAGCTTGTGTTTGAGCAGGCGAAAATTGAAAGGGAGCTTCTAGCAAAAGGCAATTTAGACAAAAGCCTCTTGGACAAGTTCGGAATCGATTTAAAAGAAGAAGATGTTACCACTCTGCTTGCAAATGCGCTGGACAAGTCTACGCCAGGGAAAATCAATAGTTTGGCACAAAATATGTTATTAAACCTAGTCCAAAATGAAAGCCCTCTCATGGCGTTGATACATTTTACGATTCCATTTCGCTATCAGGATGAAAATACATACGGAGAGTTTTTTGTAGACAAAGATTGTAAAGAGCGACGAGGAGATGCCCAGACTGCTCAAAATATTTTCTTTACAATCCAATCTGATCAGTTTGGAACATTTGAAGTGGATCTTTTGGCCAAAGATAAAAGAATTGAACTGGACATTAGATGTCCAGATCGACTTCTTCCTGAGGTAAAAGAGGCGAAGGGAAGTTGGAAGGAAATGATAGAGGCAGAAGGATATAAGCTGTTAAAATATCAAGCGGCGGTATATCAGGAAAGTCAATCTATTATGCATCGGTTTCCAAAGCTAGTGTTTCAGAAGGTAGGAATAGATGTTAAAGTTTGATGATAAGAATAAAGCTGAAAAGATAGAAAGCATCAGCGGCCTAAATGTAGCCGCTTTAAAATATGACCAAAATAAAAATAGTGCGCCGTGTGTTGTTGCTGCTGGCAGTGGATATATCGCCCAGAAGATTTTACAAGTTGCCATCGAAAATGGTGTTGCAATTTATCATGATGATAGTGCGGCAACCATGCTGGCTAAATTGGAACTAGGGCAAGAAATCCCTCCAGAATTATATCAGATTGTAGTCAATATCTATATTTCCCTATTAGACATTGCTTCAACAAAAAAATAAAATGTAGAAAATTACTATATATAATGTAAGAAAAAATAGTTTTTCATAAAGACAAAGCAAAAGCCACCGTTTCCGGTGGCTTTTGCCGATGTGTAGATCTTATGCCTTCTGTTATATTTATTGTAATAACTGAAGTACGTTTTGAGGCTGCTGATTTGCCTGAGCAAGCATTGCTTGAGCGGCCTGGGAAAGAATGTTGTTCTTTGTGTATTCGGTCATTTCTTCCGCCATATCTACGTCTCTAATCTGAGATTCAGCAGCTGTTAAGTTTTCAGAGGATGTACTCAAATTGTTAATTGTGTGTTCTAATCTGTTTTGAGCTGCACCAAGTTGAGCTCTCTGAGTGGATACGCTTTTAATTGCTGCGTCAATTGTATCGATTGCTGCATCTGCTGCAGTTTGAGTTGTTAAATCAAGAGAGTTTACGCCCAAAGCAGTTGCGCTCATATTATTGATGGATAAAGTTGTGTTCTGACCACTGTTTGCACCAATCTGGAAGTTCATTGCGTTGTCTGTGACATTCATTGTCAATGCACCAGCACCAGCCCCCCAAGTTGCTTCAAAGCTGAATCCACCAAGGTTGATGGTTTCACCTGCATAGCTTGCGATTGCGGCTGTATTAACTGTTTTTGCACCAGACAAGTCTACATCAAGACCAGCATTGGTCAAGGAAAATGCAATGGTACCATTGGCATCTACATCGTGAGTACTAAAGTCAAATGCAATTCCAGTAGTAGTGAAATCCAAAGCTGCAGCTGTAATTGAACCGCCAGAAATAGTTTCTGTGCTACCATCAGGACCTGTTAAAGTGAAATCTGCAGTACCGCCACCCACATTGATGTTAGAAACTTGAAGAGAGTAATCACCAAACTTTGTACCATTATCAACGGTTAAGTCAGTGAATACAAAGCCTGATGCAGCTGTGTTTGTAGATACTGTTGCAGTATCAGTACCAGCAGCAGTTGCTGTAATGGTGTAAGTACCAGTGGTGATATCACTGCCTGTAATTTGCACGTCTTGTAAAGAAGCAGTGAACGTATTTGCGGTAGTTGCGTAAGTTTTACCCATAGAACCGTCAAGTAAGTTCTTTGTATTAAACTCAGTATCAGTAGAAATTCTTGTGATTTCTTCTGATAGCTGATCGATTTCAAGCTGGATTTCAGCTCTGTCATCGTCAGTGTTAGTGTCATTGGCAGATTGAACTGCAAGTTCTCTCATTCTTTGCAAAATGCTGTGCGTTTCGCTTAATGCACCTTCAGCTGTCTGAATCAAAGAAATACCATCATTTGCATTACTTTCTGCTTGATCAAGTCCACTGATTTGCGCTCTCATTTTTTCAGAGATTGCTAATCCTGCCGCATCATCAGCTGCGCTGTTGATACGAAGACCTGTAGAAAGTTTTGATAGGGATGAGCCAGTAGCTGCGTTGTTCTTGGCTAGCACATTATTGGTGCTGAGAGCCGAAATGTTGTGATTAATTCTCATTTTCTATTCCTCCTTGAATAATCATCGCGTTGAGATCCTTCTCAACGGTACTACTTTTATGAGAACCCCTCCGTACGCTAGGAGAACTCAGTTTGTAAGCTGAATTGCTTACAAACTATATATCGTCATAACTCAAAAAAACTTTAGCCTATTTCTTTATTTTTTTGCTTTTGTTTTTAGCAATGAAGCAATGCCGCCATAATTTGTGTCGCTGGCGGCTTCAGCAGAAGCTTTATTGGCCTCAATTGTTTCAAGTAATTCTTGTCTTACGATTTTTACGCTTTTTGGTGCATCAATACCAATGGAAACCTTGTCACCTGCAACGGAGATGACGGTGATGGTAATATCGTCCGATAGCACCAAGGATTCTCCTGCTTTTCGACTGATGACTAACATGAAGTACCATCCTTTCCACTTTCCAGGAAGGGATAATATCGCACACCATAGTCTGGGTTTTGTACAATAACCTGTTTTGCCTTCCTCGTCTTAGGATTGAGAACGATAGGGCTTTTTATATTGATAGAAAGCTCCTGTATGTTGGCGGGAACGGTAGCAATCACAAGAAATATCAAATCATCAAGATGCTCAACTTGACATTCTGACAAATCGTCTTGAGAAAGCTTTGGCTCATAATGATCATGCATATCCCAAGGCTCGAATACCATGAAGCAGGGGAATAAACTGGCAGTAGATTGAAGATATAAAAAAGTATAACCCTCTATTTCTCTAGAAAAAATTGCAAATTGATGCTCCTCTTCAAATCCATAAACGCCATTGGGGAATTGATACACCGCATCTTCTTCTACTTCAATTACTCCAAATTCTCTTGTTTGTACTTCCACATCAATTTCCCTCCTTATGCTCTTAAATCAAGTTTTATTTTTGTGTCAAAAAGCTGTTCGACCTTTTCATCATAGTTGGGATCTGCACTTTCAGGAAAATACGCAACTGACTGATCAGCGGGCTCGTATTCTGGATTGGCGCTCTTAGGGAAGTATATTGGTTCACCCACATATTTTACAATAACTTTCGGCCTTTCTACGACCTTAAGCTCTAAATCTGGCGGGTAGAAAGAAGTATCAACTTGATCAGAACTAGAAGTATTATTTTTAAATACTTGGCTCATATCAAAATCAATCCGCATTTGCTCAGGGTTCACAGCTTGCTTCTGATCGGTTGTATTGTTTTTGGAAGATGGGATGGAGTCCACAATGCTATCGATGCCTCTCCCAAATTGTTGATACTGATAGGTCGCATCGGAAGCACTTTGCATTTGTACATTCATGCTTAAATTACCTGCCCCAGAATACTGGGCTGTAGCTGTATAGGTCAAGTGGCTTTTGTCGCTTGATGAGCTAAACTCAAATGCGTCAGTCATAGAAATGCTAATCGGATCGCTTTGAATCTTCACGGTATTGTCCTGATGCGAAATGTTTAGTTTGGCAGACTGTTGAGAAGTGCTGTGGGATGTAGCTTTCTCAGTGTACTCAATTTTAATTGGTACTGTCTCAATGGTAATCAGTGGATCCAAAGTTCTCACCTCCTTTTACACACTTATATTTTTATTTTATGACATATAATCAAAGATGCTATACTGAATAATATTTGCTCCCATCTGAAGGGCTGCTTCGTAAGCCACTTCATTGGTTTTATATTCAATCAAGGCAGAAGCTTCGTCTACATCTTCAATATTAGATTTGGCTTCTGTTAGATTGAGCTCTTGTGTTTCATAGCGATTTGACATAAATTCCAGATAATTTTCCTTTGCACCAACTTGCGTCAAGCCTTGTGAAACTCCAGCACCAGCAGTTTCAAATTGTTCATACATAGCATCCACTGTGTTGTAGTCGTATCCAGTACCTGCATCAAATTGGTCAGCGATTTGTCCAATCAAATCATAAAGATTATTGGAGATGGTGATGCTGGCCCCATCTACTGTTGTGGTAGTAGTTCCATACCCTACGATGTCAATGCCAGATATGCTATAAGAAAATCCAGTACTGTCAATCAACTCGCCTGCACCATCAAACTGCATGTTAAGACCGATATTCACATATCGTGCATCGTCAGATAAGGTGGCGGCTGTAGCAGCATCTGTCGTATCAAGCGTGCTACCGTTATAGATTAATTTTCCTGTTACTGCATCTAGTGTAAATGGTTCGGTGGTTGTATTGGTTCCGCCAAACAGATAAGAACTGGTCACACTAGTATTCAACGAGGAAAGCAATTCTTCCTGCAAACTTCTAAGCTCTGTTGCAATGATACTTCTTTCATCATCGCTTTGGGTTGCATTTTGTCCTTGGACGATTTTTTGCATTGCTTCTTGATAAATGCTATTGATATTGTTTAAAGCTGATTCGGAATCGACTAAAGAAGAATTTGCCTGGCTTATGTTAGCTTGATAACTATCTATTTTGCTCATGGTTGAACGAATCTTGTACGCACGTACTGCAGAGGTGGTATCGTCGGAGAAATTTGTCATAGCAAGGCCACTAGATACTTGATTGAGTGAGCTGCTCACTGCAGACTCCATCTTATTCAGTTGTGTCTTATACTGCCTTGTTGTAATGCTGTTTGTAATCCTCATGTTGATTCTCCTTTCTATTATCGTCCTACAACCCCTGTACTGTTGATTAATGTATCCATCATTTCATCTAGCACTGTCATAAATCTTGCTGCGGCGTTATATGATTTTTGATATGCCAAAAGATTGACACCTTCTTCATCAAGGGAAACTCCCGACATAGCGTCTCTGGAATCAGCAAGGCTGGATAAAACGGTATCTGATGTATCTTGGTAATCACGATTGAGACTGATATCAGATGCTAATTCAGCAGCAGTAGCAGTCATGTATTCGTTGTAAGTTCCAGTAAATTTAAGGGTGCCGGCAGAATCGTAAAATGAAGTATCTCCATCCATCGCCTTAATCATGAGAAGGATATTGCTGTTGCCTCCTGTGCTGGTATCGCTTGCAATTGTAGCATCTAAAAACATACTGTCATCTTCCCACTCTTGGGAAATCGTAATGTTGGATGCTGTAATTGCACTACTGCCATCTGCCGTAGCAAAAAGGTAAGCCCCAGTCCCTCCCGTGTCATTTAATGTATTAAACGTGTTGGAAAGAGTTTTGGCAAAGGTATTTAACGATTCCATGTAATAAAGGGTTCCGCGATAATCGTTTTCACCACTGGAGGCATAGGAACCTGCACCGTTGATGGTATCAAGATATGCACTAATTGTTCCACTGGTAAAATGATCGGTGATATCTCCAGAACTCTGCCCTTCGATGTTGCTGGTTAATTCTATGGAAACTGCTGAGCTGTCGTTATTAAGAGAAATTTGGCTGTACTGACTGCCAGAGACGAGGGCAATGGTAGTGCCAGTGCTTTCGTCATACATCGAGATAGATAGTGTATCCACCGAGATGTTGTTTGCCACTTCCTCTGATGTGGTAGATACTTTAATTTTGGTCATGTTGGAAAGAGCATCGATGAGCGAATTTCTTTTGTCGTAGAGCTCATTCGGAGTATTTCCGTTGATTTCTTCATCTCGAATTTGACCATTGATATCTGCAATGCTTTGCAGTGTAGTATTGAAATCAACAACTTCTCCCTTTTCCAAATCATAAATAGATTGTTCACGCACCTCAGTAACTTGCTGCGCATAAGAATTTAAAATTGCTGTCATGGACTGTGCAGCTGTTTTGACCGTAAGAGCAACATCTTCATCTGTTGGCGAATTAGAAAAAGTTTCTAGTGCTGCTGTAAATTCAGATAGCTGCGTTTGAAGTCCATCTGTATCGATTTCATCAAAGATGCTTTCTAGGTCCGAAAGATTATTGCCTAGAACCTCATATCTGCCGTTATCTGCATTTTCTGTTCGATATCGAGCATCTAAAAAGGTATCTCTAATCTGACTGACTCCAGTGGCGGCTACTCCTTGACTGGTATTTGTCACGTTAGGACTGGAAAATTTTTGTCCAGTAGTGCTAAGAGAGACAGAGGTAATGTCCACTCTCTGCCTTGTATATCCTTCGGTATTGACATTCGCAATGTTGTTACCTGTAATATTCAAAAGTGTTTGGCTGACAGATAAAGCTCTGCTTGCCGTACTAAATGCTAAAAATGTAGGCGTTGTCATGGTTATTCACTCCCTGCATTATACTTTGATTTCAAGCGCCTTGGAAAGAAGAGTTCCTTGCACTTCGGAAGCCTCTTTCGTATAAGTTATGTTGTTTTTATGTAAGTTGTTTTTTGCCAGCGCTTTGTCAATCAGATAGAGTTTCGATTGAAGCATAGAACGGCATTTTTCCTGATAAAACTTTACTTCCGAACCAGTCTGACCAAATTGTCCTAAGATTTCAAAAAAAGGAAGTTTTGATGCTTCAGGAAGCATTCCAATTGTTTCGGAAAGATTTCTAGCGGTATAAATACCTAACCGATTCTGAAAACCGGCTACTTTCTCCTCAAAGTTCTTTGTTTGAAGCATAAGCGCTTGCTGGAACTTTAAACATTCATTCAGTGAATCAACATCATCAGAATTGATTGCGTTGAGTTCTTGCTTTAGCACAGGAATCAAATCCTGATAGACTTTCAGAATCGATGAAAGGTAATTATGAAACTGTTTCAATGTTTGTTGTTTTTCTAAATCTGACATTACCTTAATCCTCCTGGCATGAAAGTGATTTGCTATTGCTGAAGCAAAATGGCATCAGCAAGTTTATCCGTTGGCACTTCGTAAGAACCGTTCTCGATGGATGATTTGAGTTCTGCAATTTTAGACGATGAAGTATTGACTGATACATCGTATAGAACGGCAGACTTTGCTACAGAAATTCGTTTGTCGTCATAAGAACCACTGTGACTGCTAGATATTTCAGCACTATCTACTTTGTTTTTAACAGCATATTTTTTGTTTTCTTCGGTGCTGATATTTCTGGCTGGATCATTATTTGTATCCTGCACTTGCTGTGGTTGTATTGCTTTACTTTTGTTCAAGAAAGAAATTTCCATGGTGTAGCCTCCTTTCGTATGACTTTTATACAGAAAACTGATGTGATTTATCTCAAAAATTTGTGTTCGATATGTTTATCGGCATGGTTATATAAAACTTTAGTAGAATATCAATTTTTTTTAAAATATTTTTTGTGAAAAAGAGAGGCTCTTGGCATGAAATTTCAATTGAAAAAATATTTTCAGCCATCTAGCTGCAAAACGATATCGACAATTTATTGAAAATAGAAAAAATAATAAAATATTTAAATCAATAATCGAATTATATCTTGACGAAAGCTCTAAAAATTGATAAAAAATAGATATAATATTGAAAATTTAGTTGTTAGTTTTATATGTTTTGCGGTATAAAAAAGTAATTGTTTTACTCAGTAAAATATAGTAAAATTATCGTACGAAATATACTATTAATATGTTATAGACAATAGACAGTCGAATTTTAAAGTTACAAATTCGACAAAATGTTACAAATAATGGAGGAGGTGTTGGAATGATTGGGTATGATGCTGCTCTTGCTGTTCTGGAAAAAGCTATGGATGGCACGTGGCAGAAACAAAGAGCAATTGCAAACAATATTGCTAATTTTGAAACCCCAAAATATAAGGCTATCCACGTCTCTTTTGAAGCGTCTCTCAAAAAAGAAGTGGATCGTCTTTCGGGCAACATTGTGAGCCAAGCGCAATATGATCAAATTCTAGGAGATATCAAAGATTCTAAAATCAAAGTTTATTCAGATCCATCCACATCAGAGCGTGAAGATGGAAATAACGTAAACCTTGATACAGAGAATATTGAAATGGCAAAAACTCAGTTACAATATGAATTTCTAACAAGAAGCATGACGGATTTGATCTCTCGTATGAGATATGCGGTAACGGAAGGGAAAAAATAGGAGGTAAAGACAAATGGATTATTTAGGAACGCTTAATATCTCCGGCTCAGGGATGACTGCACAAAGGATGCGCATGGATGTAATCGCACAAAACATCGCAAACTCGCAGGTGACGAAAACGGAAGACGGGACCCCATATCGCAGACAAATGGTAGTTCTAAGAAGCATTGAGGGAGACTCATTTCAAGATTTTATGGATAAAGCCAATGCGGTGAAAACCAGAGGTGTTATGGTAGAGAGTGTCATCGAAGATGATGCGGACTTTATACCAGTTTATAACCCTACTCACCCTGATGCAAACGAAGAAGGATACGTGATGATGCCAAATGTCAACACAGCACAGGAAATGACAGATATGATGAGTGCGAGTAGAGCATATGAGGCAAATGTAACTGTTTTTAATGCTACAAAGTCTATGATTTTAAAGGCATTGGAAATTGGAAGGTAACTCTTTGAAGGGCTTGGATAAAAATTGATGTGTAAATTGTGTTCAAAATGAAATGTGTAGATGTGTAAAAAGTGTGTAGATGTGTGTAGATGTTATTGTTTTTTGATATTGATGTGATAAGTGAGGTAGAAGAGTGTTTATTGTTCCTATGAGTTCTAATATTGATACGGATCGTATTAAATCTTTTAGTTCTGATTTTGCGAATGGCGGAAACGCATCCGGTAGTGATTCCGGATTGGGTTTCAAGGAAATGTTTCTGGATGTCATAGACAACGTTGAGACAACGGAAGCTACTACGAAGCAAGATGCGTATGATTTGTCCATCGGAAATATGGAGGATCTGCATACGATGATTATCGACTCAGCAAAAGCTGATGTAGCGCTTCAAACAATGGTGCAGCTTAGAAATAAGTTTCTTGATGCTTATTCCGAAATCATGAAAACAAATCTTTAGTTTTTTGTTTACTCTTATCTTTATCTTATCAGCATGAATATAGTTTTACGGATGGAAGAATCAAAAGATGAATGAACAGATGAAAAAAAGCCTGTTGCCCCTTTCTCAATTTTGGGGTAATCTTTCCGGTACGATGAAGAAGGTTCTCGTAGGTGGTGTGATTGTTACCGTTATCATAGCCTTGGCTTTTAGTTTTTTGCTAAACTCCAGAGATTATGTTGTAATTTTTGATGAACTATCAGAGACTGAGACTTCTGAAATTTTGGCAAAGCTTCAGGAACTGAATGTGGAAGTTAAATTAAGCGATAGCGGTGAGATTATGGTTCCTGCTGGCGATGAAACTAGTGTTAGAATGACATTGGCTACCGAAGGATATCCGAAAAGTGGGCTAAGCTATTATTTAATTGAACAGAATAGTGGGATGTTGACTACGGATTATGAGAGGAAGCAATATGTCAATATGCAGCTTCAAGAACGTATTGCGGCAAGTGTTAAAACTTTGGACGGAGTACGCGATGCGGTAGTTACCATTACAGTACCTGAGGATGACATCTTCTATTTACAAGAAAAAGAAGAACCAACAGCTTCGGTTATTCTTCATATGGAGAGCAGTACCGTTTTAACCCAAAGCCAGATTGCGGGAATAAAAAATTTGGTTGCTAAGTCGGTTTCGGGATTGTCTAAGGACAATATTGCATTGACTGACAGCCAGGGCAATGATTTAAGTGGAAGCACCAATAATGGTGCGGATGACGATAAACTGGCTATTACAAGAGAAATTGAAAGTGATATCAAGAAGAAGGTCAGTGCAGTACTATCTGGCCCTTACAAATTGGATCAATTTAAGATATCTGTAACTGCTACGGTAGACGCCGATGCATTGATTACAGAACAAACCGTTTATTCGCCATCCCCAGATGGAACCAATTCTGGTGTTATTAGTGAAGAAGCACATAGTTATACGATGTCGTCTTCCAAAACCGCCGATGGTGGTATTGCGGGAACCAGTTCAAACTCAGAAGTGCCTACCTATCCCACGGATTCTGCCAGCGGCGAAGACTTAACTGTGACGACGGATGATAGCATCAAATATCAGGTGAGTCAGATGAAATCTCAATCACAAAAGGCAGGAGCAACCATCGAAAGCATCTCCATTGGTATTGCAATCAATAAAGCTGCTTTTGACCCAGGTGAAAGAGAAAGTATTATTCAATTGGTTTCCTATGCGGCGGGAGTGGCTCCAGAAAGTATTTCTGTACAGAATTTTCAATTTTATGAAGAGGATGCTCCTACCATACCAGAGCTTCCGGCAGGAATCAATAAATTATACCTCTATGGCGGAATTGGTGCAGGCGCGTTGCTCTTGTTAGGGCTGATTTTACTCTTAGTCCTAAGAGGAAAAAAGAAAAAGAAAGCAGTGGCAGCATCGGCAGGGGCGTTGCGTATGACGGATTCCATGGATACAGAAGAGACCTTGAATCACCTGTTTGGTGAAGTGGAGCAAGAAAAAATAAAACCTATTACGCCAGTAAAAGATGTCAGACGGGATGAAATCAAAGAATTTGCAAAATCAAATCCGGAGATTGTTGCTCAGATGATCAAATCGTGGCTGCGTAGCGAAGAATAAATAGAGGATTGTATTATGTTTGAGTTGACGGAATCTTTGACGCCAAAACAAAAGGCGGCACAGGTAATTATATCTCTGGGGACGGATGTAGCCTCCAGTGTATTCAAGCACCTTCAAGAAGATGAAATTGAAAAGCTGACGTATGAAATTACTCGGCAAGAGAGTGTTGCGCCAGAAGTCTCGGACCAAGTGATAGATGAATTTTATGGGCTATGTGTAGCACAAAAAGTGTATTTGGATGGTGGTATTGCGTATGCCAAAGGTGTATTAGAAAAAGCCTTTGGAGTGCAGCAGGGAAATGCGCTCTTAGAGAGGGTCACGAAAACACTTCGTACCAAAGCGTTTGAATTTATAAGAAAAGCGGATTACAAAAACTTAATGAATATGATTGTCAATGAACATCCGCAAACAATAGCGCTGGTTTTATCCTATGCCAGAGCAGATCAGGCATCTTCGATTATATCAGAACTGCCGAAAAGTGTCAGAGTAGATGTGGTTGAGAGAATTGCGCGAATGGATAAGACTTCGCCGGAAGTAATTCGTCAAGTTGAATCGATATTAGAACGTAAATTTGAGTCTGTTGTATCTGTCGACCTTTTGGAGGTTGGTGGTATCAACTACATTGCAGAAATCATGAACAACATCGACAGAGGAACGGAGAAGTTTATCTTCGACGAACTCAGCAGAAACGATCCGAAGTTGTCAGAAGAAATCAGAAAAAGAATGTTTGTATTCGAAGATATTATCATTTTGGATCCTTTGGCTATTCAGAGATTCCTCAGAGAGGTGGATACCAAAGAGATGTCCATTGCGCTTAAGGGATCAAACAAAGATGTTGCAAACATCATATTTGAAAACATGTCTCAACGTATGGGCGAGACGGTTCGAAGTGAAATGGAATATCTGCATAATATAAGGGTGAGAGACGTAGAAGAAGCACAACAGAAGATTGTAGCGATTATCAGAAGACTGGAAGAAGAAGGCGAAATCATAATCGCGAAGGGTGGAAAGGATGATATCATTGTCTAGTATTGTAAAGGCAAATTTGCTTGTTGAGGTTCCTGGAAAGCCATGTGATATGAATGATTCTACCAATAACAATTGTGATAAAAAAGAAACCCAACAGCAAACCTCTTCATCGGCTGGAGAGGATGAAATTATCAAAATAGCGCTTGGAAAAGCAAAGCAGATTGAGATGGAGGCCCAAGCAAAAGCGGAATCATTAATGAACAAAGCTGTCATTGGAAGTCGTGAGTTGATGGGTGAGGCTGAAAAAAGAGGCTATGAAGAAGGCTATCTGAGAGGACTTGTTGATGGTGCATCCGCATCTGAATCTGCAGCGGAAGAAGGTCTTTTGGAGTTAAAAAAGCTAATTGACTTGATGCAGCTTGAACATCATAAAATGATTCAAGAGCAAGAAGAACATTTGTTGAAGATTGCATTTGAATTATCAAATAAGATTATGAAAAACCACGTAAAGGAAGATGAAGAAGCTGTATTGAAAATGCTGGAAGAACTCATCTTGGAAAATGAAGGGTGTATTAAAATACATGTCTCTGAATACCAGAAATTCTTAGAGGTGAGGCTAGACAAAAGTTTTATTAAAAAGATAAGAAACTTCTCAAAGGACACAAAGGTGGTTATGGTGAAGGAAGAAGATCAAATATTGTGTGAAACCGAATCAGGTCTTGTCGATATGAGCCTTCCGATGCAGATGGAACAATTGAAAAAAGCAGTCATACCTGTATCGTAAGGGAAAGTGAGATTCTTATGGATTCAAAAAAATACTGCAATATTATAAGAAACACTGATCCATATACATACTATGGGAAAATTGATAAAGTCATAGGCATGATGGTTGAATCTACTGGACCAGAGTGTAGGGTTGGGGATCTTTGTAAGATACATGGGCACAGTCAGAAGCCTTATATCAGCGCCGAAGTAGTTGGTTTTCGAGGAAACAAAGTATTGTTGATGCCCTATGAGGAGCCAGAAGGAATTAGCGCAGGTAATTTAGTAGAAACAACCCACTCCTCATTAAAAATTGGTGTTTCAGAAAACCTAATTGGAAGAGTAATTAGTGCCATTGGGGAACCAATTGACGGAGGTGATCCCATTGAATGTGAAAACCAATATGAGGTACAGAGTATTAGCTCTAATCCGCTAACGAGGCCACGAATACAAGAAGTGTTAGAGTTTGGCGTGAAAGCAATCGATGGTCTTTTGACCATTGGAAAAGGTCAAAGGATGGGAATTTTTGCAGGAAGTGGCGTTGGAAAAAGCACTTTGATGGGTATGATAGCTAGAAATGTAAAGGCGGATATTAATGTGATTGCCTTGGTAGGTGAAAGAGGCAGAGAAGTTCGTGAGTTTCTGGAAAGAGACTTGGGAGAAGAAGGGTTAAAACGATCTGTTTTAGTTGTTGCAACTTCCGATCAACCACCAATGCAGAGAATGAAGTGTGCTATGGTCGCGACGACAATTGCAGAGTATTTTAAAGACCAAGGAAAAGATGTCTTGCTTATGATGGATTCTCTTACGAGATTTGCTATGGCCCAAAGAGAAATTGGTTTGGCAACGGGAGAGCCACCTGTTGCTAGGGGCTACACTCCATCCATTTACTCCATGATGCCCAAATTGCTTGAAAGAACAGGAAATTTCCAAACCGGCTCTATAACGGGTATTTATACCGTTCTTGTGGAAGGCGATGATGTCAATGAACCAATATCGGATACGGTCAGAGGTATCATTGATGGACATATTGTTCTTTCCAGGAAAATAGCAATGAGAAATCATTATCCTGCCATCGATGTTTTGGGTAGTGTAAGTAGATTAATGAATGACATTGTAGAAAAAGACCAATTGGAAGGTGCTGGTAAAATGCGAAATTTAATGTCTGTCTATGATGCAAATTATGATTTGGTCAGTATTGGAGCCTATAAGCATGGTACCAATCCATCTTTGGATGAATCTATAACAAAGATTGGTAAAATAAATGATTTCTTAAAGCAAAATGTGGAAGATAAATTTCAATATGAGCAAAGTGTTGAATTATTGAAGGCGGCGATTCGATCATGAAGAAGTTTGAATTTCATTTAGAAAAATTATTATCATATAAAGGACAAGTCCTTGATAGCGAACTGATGAATTTAGCTGTTTTAAACAACCAACTTTCTGATGCGCAAGAAAATTTGAGCCATTTGCAAAATGAAAGACTTCGGTGCCAGATGGAATTGTCTGGACAAATGCAACAAAAAATTACTCCGGCTGCTTGTCAGATGTACACTTATTATGGAGAACATTTGAAAGAACAAATTGTGGTAACAGAAAAATCAATTCAAAATATAAAAAATCAGGTGGACAAACAATTAGACATCGTAAAAAAAATAAAAACAGAGGAAAAGTCTCTGGAGACACTGAAAACCAATCGGTTTGAAGAATATCAACAGGAAAACAGAAAAGCAGCAGAAGTGCAAATGGAAGAGTTTTTAACCACCTCCACTCTGCTCAAAAAGGCTCTATAGCAAAAATCATTTTCAATGTTAGGAAATATAAATTTACTCATGAAAGGAGGTGAAAAAAATGAATGTAACAATGGTTGGTCAGATGACTGCGGTTGCAGATGGGAGTGGAGTCCTAATAAGCAATGACTCAATGGGAACACTACAAGAAGGTAGCTCTTCCTCAGGAAATTCATTGTTTCAGACTATGATGCTGCAGATGCTGCAAAATGGAATGAAGGAACAAATTACCAATGGACAAGGAAGCACAGCTTTGCCAAATTCTTCTTTAGAAAATGGGATTGATTCAATGCTTAAAAGTGCTAAGTTACAAGGTTTTGTGTCTTCCCTTACTTTTCCGAAGACAGCACTCGCTGACCAAGAGGTTGAAAAAATGGATTCAAACCAAAATGATGATGGTATGCCAATGCAGAATAGTTTGACTGACGAATTTCCGGGCTTGCACTCGATGTTAGCTATGAATACCCAGTACTTAGCTGGAGTTTCTTTAAAATCTATTGAGTTTGACAAGTCAGCATCCCCGACCGTGTTGACAGAGGGCGTCTTAAATACTGGATTGCTAGCTGTGAATACGGCAGAGGAGAATTCTATGTTAGCAAATGATTTGATTATGAAGCAAAACCTTTCGTCAACCCAACAAAATCCTTTATCAGACCAACAGGAAGCAGCCAGTTTTCTAAATGTGGTTGGTAACAACTTAAACTTGAATCGAATGACAGAACGGAATGCAGATGATGTATCTCAAAATTTTGAAGTAATTCAGAGGACCGAGGTGAAAAGCTCATCTGTTGGAAACAATCTGACTGAAAATTTGGAAACTGAAAGCGTATTGAAAGAACAAGGCGTTTACAACGTTGGTGACAACAGCATTTTGGCAAAAACGGGAAGTCGAAGTATTCGAGATCTGATTTTTTCTGGCATGTCAACGAACACTGTGACAATTCCAGAGGATGATTTATCGGATTTGACAAATGCTCAAGACTCGTTAGCTGGTGATGAAGTAGCAGGGTTGAACAAGAATTCCCAAAATGGTGCACACAAGATGACAACTGGTGATGCTTTTCAAACTCAGATGGATTCACTGAATTCGACGGAGCCAGGATTTGCGGAGAAAAGCAATTTTGCTTTTTCGAGTCAAAGTCAAAACACGATCCAATCTAGTTCTTGGCAGAATCAAAGTAGGGGTGTTGACTTCGATAACCGATTATTTGCTGGGTCTGTTGCCACAGATAAAGTGGAAAAATCAATTCAGGATGATATGGTTCTAGCCAGTGAACGCGCAAATGCTGAGAGTACTTCAAATGAAAAGAAAAGCACATTGCCCGAGGTTTCTACTAATAAGAGCGTTGAGGTGCAATCTGTTTCTAATTCAACTTTAACAACAGATGTATCGGCTACGCAAATTAAGAGTGAACAAACAACAAGCTTAGAACCGTATCAGCAAATACAGGATCAAATTCTGAACAAACTTGACAAACCTGGGACAAAAGAGTTTCAGATGCAATTAAAACCCGAAAATTTAGGTACGATTGATATTAAATTGAAGCTCAGTGAAGGAAAACTCATCATTGATATCGCTGCTGAAAGTGCGAAAACCCAGGCTTTCCTAAATGGGCAGGTAGATAAGCTTGTGTCTAGTCTGGGACTGCAAAATGTTAAAGTAGAAAGTGTTCAGGTAGGTCAGCAAACAAATTATGACAGCCAAAACAGCGGGAATCAAGGTTCCCAAACAGGTTTTTCGATGGATGATTCACAAGGCAGAGGACAACAGTCACACCGTCAGGCACAAACAAGCGGAAACCATCAAAGTGGAATCGCTTCTACGGAAATAGTATTTACAGACAATCAAGAAAAAAATGTTGAAAAATTCGGAAAAGAATCTTTTTATAAGTTAGATTTTATGGTTTAATAGGAGGGATGGAAATGTCAGATACAAGCGTAATTTCATCATATTTAACATCTTATGGTGCGAGTACAGCAAATTCCACAACAAGTACCAGTTCTGACAATAGCACACTAACCATGGATGACTTCATTTCATTGCTCGTAGCACAAATGAAAAATCAGGACATGTACAATACCATGGATTCCGCTGAAACAATCGCGCAGATGGCGCAGTTCTCGATGGTATCGGCATTAAGCGATTTGACTCAGCAGGTGCAAGTGGGAAGTAGTTTTAGCTTGGTTGGAAAAGGTGCAACTGTGACGACTGATAGGGACACTGTAAGTGGTGTGATTGACGGCGTTACATACTATGATGGATCGGTAGAGGTTGTCATTAATGGCACTGGATATCCTATTGATGATGTAACAGAGGTATTTGATGCTGATCTATTAGATAGCTAGCACAAAGGATGATGATGAATATGAGTAATCAAATCAACCGAAACAATTATAATTTAAATGATGCGATTATCAGACAATCGCAGCAGATAAAAACCACCAACAGTGGAAATGAAGTCAAAAACAACGCAGGAGATTCCTTTCAATCTATCCTCAAAAGGCAGCTTCAGAATCTTGAGACGAATCGAGAAGTTTCTTTTTCAAAACATGCAAACCAGAGGACAGAAGAAAGAAACATTCAAATCAGTCAGACAGATATGAGCAGGCTCGGAGAAGCTTGTGACAAGGCGGAAAAAAAAGGAATCAAAGATGCACTTGTTATGATGAATGACTCTGCTTTCATTGTAAATGCACAAAACAGAGTAGTCATCACCGTAATGGATAGTGCGGAATTAAAAGATAACGTATTTACGAATATTGACGGTGCCGTATTTGTATAGCTGGACCTTAACGGAAGCTATTAGACTTTGACCGACAGATAAGTCTAACTCGGCGCAGAAAGGAAAATAAAATGATAGGGTCATTATATTCGGCAGTTTCAGGACTGTCTTCTCATCAAACGAAGATGAGCGTTATTGGTAATAATATTGCCAATATCAACACATATGGATTCAAATCCAGCCGTGTTACCTTTACAGATGTTTTTTATCAAACTTTGGCTACAGCCACTTCTTCATCAACAAGTTCTGGAGGAACAAATCCGACTCAGCTTGGATTTGGATCACAGATTAAGTCTATTGATGTAATGAATACAAGAGCGGGAAGTACTTCAACAGACCGTGCCCTTGACGTTTATATCAATGGTGACGGATATCTTGCTGTAAAAGGTGATGATGGCCAGACGAAATATACGAGAGTTGGAATCCTTAGTTTTGACTCCACAGGTAATCTTGTTGACAGCAATGGTAGCAAAGTAATGGGGCTACCTGTCAATTCAACAACTGGATTGGTTTCTCTCAACAGCGATGGTACAACAGCTACTTCAAACTTAGTAGCCATCACTGTAGATCCGGCTTATTATGCAACCCTCTCTGATATTGCAATTGGAGAGGATGGCGCGATTACTGCAACAGCAGAAGGAGATCCTAAGGTAACGCTTTCAGGAGGAACAAGCTGGATTAGTTCTGCTGATATATCTGCATCTTCTAACTATACTGGAGACATTAAATTAACCACTACGACGACGGCAACAGGCTTTACTGCTGCGACTGCAAATACTTCGTTTGCGTTGAATACCGCAGATATTGTTGGTGATGTTACAATCAAAAATACGGGTGGCGTTTATACACTGAGCTATACTGATGCAGCGGGAAATTCGGTCTCTAAAACTGGGGTATTAAATGGTGCTGATTATGACTTCACTGTTGATACACTGGCAGGAGGAACAACTACATTTACAGTTGATTCATTAGACTTACCTGCTTCAGGCGCCTCTGCTACTGTAGGTACTTTTAATGCCACAGCAAAAACCATCACTGGGACTACTTATGATCAGTCTGGTGCATCCGTAGCCCTTTCTGGAACTTGGACCACTGGCGGCACAACGGTTGCGCTGGGAGACATTACACTAAACGTTACACCAGCCACCATGGCGGCTTCTTCTGATGCTACTGATGCTACTGTAGGCGGCATTGGTGCAGGAGACGGTGAAATCGTAACATTAGGTTATTTGGCAATGGTGAAATTTGCTAATGTAGATGGACTCTCTCAAGATGGTGACGGCTACTTTGTAAAAACCGTTAACTCTGGTGATGCGGTAGCAACTATCGCAGGAAATGGTGGAACAGGGAGCTTAATCTCTGGTGCATTAGAATCTTCAAATGTAGACTTATCTTCTGAATTGACGGAGATGATTGTTACCCAAAGAGGTTTCCAGGCAAACTCAAAGATGATAACCGTTTCTGATGAAATGCTAGAAACGCTAGTAAACATGAAACGATAAGCACACGTGATTCAGGGGGAGTAAGCTCCCTCTGAATCAATATTATTAACATTCGTTTTTCTTATGAAAGAGGGAGAATTTATGATTAAGTTGACAAAACTAAACAAGAAAAATGATGAAACTTTTATTCTGAATTGCGAGCTGATTGAAACCATTGAAGAAAGACCAGATACAACGATTCGTCTTGTCAATGGAAAGCACTTTGTTGTGGCTGAAAGTTCTGCTGAAGTGGTCTCAAAAGTCGTGGCATTTAAGCGCAATATTTATGGCAGATAATCTAAAAGTATAGGAGTGTATCTATGGAATTCACTATTATTATTGGGTATGTAGCAATTATATTCGCCATAGTATTCGGTATGGTATTCGGTGACAATGGGTTTGATTTTGGTATGATTGCAAATTTTGTCAATCCGCCAAGTATATTCATAACCATTGGAGGTACATTCTTTACACTACTGGCGTCTTTCCCGATAAAAACATTTAAATTGATTCCAAAGCATATCAAAATGATTATCAGCAAGGATAAAAAAGATCCCAATGAGTATATTGAGATTTTGGCAGAGTTGTCCAGAGAAGCCAGAAAGAAGGGGCTTCTTGCGTTAGAAGAAAAGGCCAATGGGATTGACGATGAGTTCTTAAAAGAAAGTATATTGCTTATTGTAGATGCAATCGAACCAGATAAACTAAAAGCATGGTTTGATCAAAAGATGGGCAATATTGAGAGACGAAACGAAGAAGAAAAGAAATTATACGAATATGGTGCTGCATTGGGTCCAGCTTTTGGAATGATTGGTACACTAATTGGACTGGTAAACATGCTCAAATCTATGAATATGGAAAGCGGACCGGAAACGCTAGGATCCAGTATGTCCGTTGCACTCATTACCACCTTCTATGGGTCGGTTATTGCAAACTGTATTTTTACTCCGATGGGAAATATGGTTGGTATTGTTCAAGAACGAGATCTTCTTTACAAAGAAATGATTATTGAAGGTGTTATCTCCATCAAAGAGGGGGAAAACCCGAAATATATTCAGGAAAAATTGCAGAGCTTTCTTGCTGAAAACCAGAAAAAAGGCGAAGGTGGCAAAAAAGGTAAAGGGAAAAAGGAATAAGCTATGGGTAGAAGAGGTGGAAAAAAATCTTCGGTTAATAAAGATGCTTGGCTTGGAACGTATGCCGATATGATTACACTGATATTGGTATTCTTTATTTTGCTGTATTCCATGTCTACAATAGATCAAACAAAGTTTCGGCTACTGGTCAAAGCATTTACTGCAGATAAAGAAACCATTGAACAAATTCGTCTTCTTGAAAATGATAATCAGCTGGATGCAGGAAACCCTGATGCGCCACAAGGTGGAAACGAAGGTGACGAACTTGCCGATGTACCCAATCTGGATGAGTTATATCAGTACTTAAAATCGTATGTTGAACAAAACAACCTTCAGAGTGCCGTACAGGTCACAAAAGATGAAGATACCGTGCTGGTTCGCTTTATGTCAACCTTGTTTTTCGAAGCAGACAGGGCCGTGTTAAAGCAAAGCGGCGTTAATATATTGGGATATGTTGGAGATGCTCTCCATGATGTAGAACCGAGAATTGGATTGATTCGTATTGATGGACATACGGCAGAAGCACCTCCGGGAACGAGTAATGTGGATGATAGACAATTATCTACAGATCGGGCAAACACTGTGTTGAAATTTTTAGAAGATAATTACATTGAAGATCCTTCAAAACTGATTGCGGTGGGGTATGGTATGTACCGTCCAGTTTCCCCAAACGATACAGAGATGAACAGAGCAAAGAATAGGCGTGTGGAAATTCTAATTTCGGAAACAGATCCTATGCAAGATGCACTGGACAAATTGTATCAGACAGAAAATAGTACTGATGGAACCAACGTTACACAGACAACAGATGCAGCCGTCAGTGCTGATACAGGAACAGGGACAACAGAAAACAACTAGGAGAAAACAATATGAGTGAGATTCTTTCGCAAAGTCAAATTGATAGTTTGTTAAGCAGTTTGACAAGTGGTGCAAAGGAAATTGAACAGCCGGAACAGACTTCTGGTAAAAAGATTAAAGAATACGATTTTAGAAGCCCAAAATTATTTACAAGAGAACAATTAAAGCTTTTATACAGTATTTATGAAAATTATGCCAGAATTTTGTCGTCCTATGTAACTGGAGTTCTCCAAACCTATACGCTGGTTGAAATTATTGAAGTAGAAGAACAACAATACTACGAATTCAATAATGCACTTCCAGATTCAGTGTTGATGGGGATTCTTGATTTTGCAGTGAAAGAGGATCAAACAGAAGAGGACTTGGTATTGCTGGACTTTTCCAAGGACATTGGATATTGTGCTATTGATAGATTGCTTGGCGGGTCAGGCAAGCCAATAGAACAAGATCGAGAGTATACTGAAATTGAGATTGGGATTTTAGATCACATGATCAAAGGTATGGTAAACCTCATGAAAAACGTATGGTTGGACTATCTGGAAATTTCTCCAAGATTGCTCAAATTGGAGACGAATGCTAGAATTTTGCAAGGAATAAGTGCCGATGAAAATGTGGTTATCGTTGTCATGAATATTACGGTAAATGAAACACAAGGCAAACTAAACGTTTGTATACCAGCAGTAACTTTAGATACAATGTTCAAAATGAAAAATGCAATGAGCAAGAAAAAAGAACGTCGTGGTGATGCGGCAACAGATGCATTGCGACGAGATAGTATTATGAAAGAAATAAACCAGACAGATTTGGAGTTAACTGGTATACTAGGAAGCATTGAAGTAATGTCAAAAGAGCTAGTGGACTTAGAGGTTGGAGATATCATAAAACTAAATAAGCCAGTGTCTACACCTGTAGATATAGCTGTAGGTGAAACCGTTTGGTTTCGAGGAGAACTTGGCTCCTTCAACAAGAAAAGGGCTGTAGCAATCCAAGAAAAAATGATGAGAGGAAGTGACCATGTTAAATGACAGATGAAAACAACCTTTTAACCGAAATGGATATAGATGTAATTGGCGAAGTTATGAACATTAGTATGGGCGCTGCCGCTACGGCGATGTCCACTATTCTAGATAAAAAAGTAAACATTACAACGCCACGAATTGAAACGTTTGCAATTGACGAATTTGAATTCACCTATCTGGAACCAGTTATGGGTGTTTTAATTAAATATGTTGAGGGTATTGAAGGTACTAACATATTATTAATGAAGGAAGACGATTTGAAGAAGATTTTAGGTCATCTTCTTTCAATGGATCCTTCGGAGATGGTAGAACTAGATGAAATCAGCTTGAGCGCAGTCAGTGAGATTATGAATCAGATGATGGGATCTGCTGCAAGTGCACTAGCGACATTTCTTGGGACTATCGTAAATATTTCGCCTCCAGAGACATTAACTGAAAAACCGGATGTGAAGGAACTGTTTTCGCTTACAGGTGATTCACTGGTAAGCATAAAATTCCACCTCATTATTGATGAACTAGTGGATAGTGAATTTATCAGCGCGATGGATCCACTGCTGGCTAAAAAAATTGTTAATATGTCACTTGGCGTTGAGGCTGGAGATGATACAGCTCCAGAAGAAGCCCCAACTCCAGAGGCAGCACCACCTGTAGCAGCGCCAGCAGCACCGCCACCTATGGCTGAACCAGTAGCAGCGCCAACCATGGCTGCTCCTCCAACCATGGCTGCGGATTCTATGTACGGGCAGCAAATGGCACAGCCGAGGCCGATGTATGTGGAACAAGCACCAAAGCAACAAGTCCAGGCATCGCCTTATAACTATGAATCACTAGGTATTGAACAAAAGGCACTGGAGCTTGGAATAGAAGACAACAATCTGGAATTAATCATGTCAGTACCAATCCAGATTACCGTAGAACTTGGCAAAACGAAAAAGAAAATCAAGGATATTGCCGAGCTAACGGTGGGTAATATCGTAGAATTAAACAGGCAGGCAGGCGATCAAGTTGATGTGGTTGCAAATGGCAGATTAATTGCCCGAGGAGATGTTGTGGTTGTTGACGACAATTACAGCGTAAGAATCACTGAAATTGTGAAAGCAAAAGAGAATTCAGCTGAAGCAAAATAAGCAGAACAGATAATTATATTACAAGAGAGGTATGAAAAATGGCAAAGATTTTAATCGTTGATGACGCTGCATTTATGAGAATGATGGTAAAGGACAATTTGAAGAAGGCGGGATACACCGATTTTCTGGAAGCAGGAGATGGTGAAGATGCGGTAAACAAGTATACCGAAAACAAACCAGATCTAGTACTTCTGGACATTACCATGCCTATTAAAGACGGAATCCAGGCACTACAATCCATAAAACAGGAAAATCCGCAGGCAAAGGTTGTAATGTGCTCCGCTATGGGACAAGAAGGAATGGTGGTGGAAGCCATTAAGTTAGGTGCTTTGGATTTTATCGTAAAACCTTTTAAACCTGAAAGACTAATTCAAACGGTAAAAAATGTTCTAGGTGAATAACTGGAGGATCAGCTGAATTGATAGGTGATTTGTTTTCAATGCTGTTTGCTTTGGCAGGTACAGTTTGTGTTATTGTGCTTACTTATTATGCAAGTAAGTGGTATGCAAGACGGCTGGGTCCTATTGCTAGTGGCAAACACATGAAGGTAGTAGATAGACTAGTGGTAAGCAAAACGGGTTCCATGCTGATTGTTGATATTGAGGGGAAACAATATTTAATTGGTGTCAGCGATCAGAGTGTACAAGTATTGCAAGAGCTAGAACAACCAATTCCTATTCCTGACTATCAGGAACGCAATGGTGATGGTTGGAAAACCCTGATTTCTAGGGATAAATATCAGGATTTAGTTGGTGCGATAAAAAAACGGAGAGGTGTAGACTAACCTATGGAATTTGTAATTAACGGACAAAACTCTGATGTAGTAAAAATGATTATTGTACTAACTATGATTGGTGTGGCTCCATTTTTATTATTGATGATGACCTGTTTTACAAGAATTATCATCGTGTTCTCTTTTTTAAGAAGTGCACTTGGTCTTCAGCAGACACCACCAAATCAAGTATTGGTAGGGCTTGCGCTCTTCGTCACTTTTTTTATTATGCAACCAGTTCTTAGTGATGTCAACACAACGGCATTTCAGCCGTACAATAATGGACAAATTGGGACAGAAGAATTTTTGGATCGTGCATCAGAACCAATCAAAGAGTTTATGCTAAAGCAGACCACCACGCAAGAGGTTGACTTATTTGTAAATCTGTCTGGTGATGAAGCGTATCAGGCGGCTGAACCTCAAGATTTGCCGATGCATATTGTTGTCCCTTCTTTTATAACTAGCGAATTAAAAAGGGCATTTCTAATTGGATTTTTATTGTACATTCCGTTTTTGATCATCGATATGATTGTATCTAGTACATTGATGTCCATGGGAATGATAATGTTGCCTCCTATTACAATTTCATTACCCTTTAAAGTATTGCTTTTTGTCGTAGTTGATGGCTGGGGTCTTTTGATTAAGACAATAGTAATGACATACAACTGACGGGGACGGGAGGAGTGCTTTTATGGATATGATGCAACTTTCTGAGTTATTCAGAGATGCAATTTTAACAGGTTTTAAAGTTGTGGCCCCAATTCTTTTGGTGAGTATTGTGGTAGGGCTTGTAATTTCTATTATACAGGCCGCCACTTCAATCAATGAGCAGACCATGACCTTTGTGCCAAAACTTGTTGCGATTGCTGTGGTTATGATTGTATTTGGAGGTTGGATGATGCAGCAAATGGTTGATTTGGTGAATCGTATTTTTGCTTTTATTGCGCAAGCAATATAATTTGGTGAAAATGGTGTAATCATCCAGTAACAGGTGACAAAGAGTGTTAAGTAATTTAAATACTTTCTATATTTTTCTTTTCGTTAGTTGCAGAATGGCAGGGGTTATTTTTTTCAACCCGATTTTTGGTAGAACTAGCATACCTTCAATGGTAAAGGTTGGATTGTCTCTTGGAATTGCGCTGAATATCAGCCCATCGTTGACACAGTTTTTTGTGGCAGATTATACGACCTTCGATTTAATGCTTTCATTGGTCAAAGAATTTGCAGTTGGCTACTCATTGGGCTTTGTGATGAATCTTTTTTTAGCAGTCTTTCATGTAGGCGGAGAATTGATGGACTTACAAATGGGATTCAGCATGGCGCAGATGTATGATCCGTCGACAAACTCAAATATATCTGTAACAGGAAACCTAATTACTATTTTATACACAATGATATTTTTTGTTACGAATAGTCATCTGACGCTAATTGGGATTGCTTCAAAATCTTATATGGTGGTTCCCATTGGATTACAGGGTGTGAGCAGTAAAATAGCGGTTTATTTTATTGAACTATTTGGTAACATCCTTGTTTATGCAGTGCAACTTTCGTTACCAATTCTAGTGATGGAAATTCTTGTTGAAGTTGCGGTGGGGATCTTAATGAAAGTTGTGCCGAATATCAATGTGTTTGTAGTGAATCTCCAATTAAAGGTAATGGTTGGAATGGTTGTGGTTATTACGATTATTCCGATTTTAGCAGTTTTCTTAAATAAATTGAATACGATCATGTTGGAAAAACTTGGGCTGGCATTAAGCTACTTAGTGCTTTAGCTTGATTAAAAATAGACGGGGGGGATACTGTTGGCAGAGTCAAATAAAACAGAAAAAGCGACCCCCAAAAAAAAGCGGGACGAACGAAAAAAAGGTAATGCCTTTCAAAGCAAAGATGTTGTCAATGTAGTGACTCTTGTGGTTGGATTCGTCTTAATCAGCAAACTTGGAGGATTTATTTTCTCTCAATTAAAAAATGCATATCTGATGGATTTAACAAGAATCAAAGACTTGCATGAATTGACAATTATCACATCCATGCAGCTCTTTAGAGAGTCTGCACTTGTATTTTTTCTTTCGGCCATTCCAATTATGATTACTCTTTCATTGGTTGCAATTATTATGAGTGGATCGCAAACAGGATTTTTAGTGGCACCTGAATTGCTGAAGTTTAAATATCATCGAATCAGTATAATTCAGGGATTTAAAAGGATTTTATCACTGAGATCATTGGTAGAACTGACCAAGTCGTTGATAAAGGTTGGTGTCATTATATGGATTATTTATACAAGCATGAAAGATTTGCTGATTGTGGCACCAGACATGCTCAATACTAGCCTTGATAACAACCTACAGTTCATGATGGATCGAATCCTTTCTATGGTCTATAAAATATGTCTGATTTTTGTTGCTGTTGCTGTTTTGGACTTTTCATATCAGAAGTATGATTATGAAAAGAAACTGAAAATGACTAAGCAAGAAATAAAAGACGAATATAAACAGACCGAAGGAGATCCATTTATTAAGGGAAAGATTAGAGAAAAACAACGAAGATTAAGTTTAAATCGAATGATTCAACAGGTTCCAACAGCAGATGTTATCGTAAGAAACCCAACTCACTTTGCTGTTGCACTAAAATATGATATCAACCAGGATCAAGCACCAATTGTAGTAGCAAAAGGGCAGGATCTCATGGCAAAAAGGATTATTGATGTAGGAATGAAACATCAAATATTGATCAAAGAGAATAGACCGCTGGCGAGAAGCTTGTATGAGATGGTTGAGGTTAATAATTATATTCCACCAGAATTATTTCAAGCGGTAGCAGAGCTCTTAGCGTGGGTATATAGTAATAAGGAAAAAGGTAAGAAAATATTATGAGATTGTTAAAAAATGTAGTGGTAATATTTGTTGTGCTGATAGTGGCATTGATTATTATCCCACTACCACCCTTTTTTCTGGATTTTATGTTTATCATCAGTATCTCAATATCTCTTATGATACTGCTAACAACGATGTTTATTGGAGGGCCACTTGAATTTTCAATTTTCCCATCCCTCCTTCTGATTACTACTTTGTTACGGTTGGCACTGAATATTTCATCGACTAGATTGATTCTTTCCGACGGAGGATCAGCAGGTCAAGTGATTGCAACCTTCGGAACTTTTGTACTTCAAGGAAATGCCATCGTAGGTTTTATCGTATTTATCATTATCATCATCGTACAGTTTGTAGTTATAACCAAAGGTGCGGAAAGAATTGCAGAAGTATCTGCAAGATTTACATTAGATGCGATGCCAGGAAAACAGATGGCAATTGATGCCGATCTAAGTTCTGGATTGATAACAGAGCAAGAAGCCAGAGAAAGAAGAAAAACAATCCAGAGAGAATCAGAATTTTTCGGCGCTATGGATGGAGCCACTAAGCTTGTAAAAGGCGATGCGATTGCATCCATTATCATTGCAATGGTCAACCTGATTGCAGGTACTATCATAGGAATGATTCAAGGTGGGATGAATTTTTCACAAGTACTATCAGTATATTCCATCGCTACTGTTGGGGATGGTCTTGTTAGTCAGATTCCAGCACTTATGATTTCCACGGCGACGGGAATGATTGTAACGAGAGCCGCATCCGAAGGTAATCTGAATGAAGATGTAAAGAACCAGTTTTTGTCCCAGCCAAAAGTCTTATTGATATCTGGACTAGTTGTTTTACTAATGTGCTTTATCCCAGGTGCTCCAATTTTTCAGATTGCGGTACTCGCACTCTTGCTAATCGGTCTTGCAATCAGCCTGATGAGGTCTTCTGCGAAAAAAGTTGTGGTAGATGAAGTCCAAGAAATGCAAGAAATGGTAGAAGAGGAGTCCAATGAAGCAACGTACTATAGAAATATAGATAATGTATATAGCTTACTTGGCGTAGAACCTATCGAAATGGAGTTTGGATATTCCCTTTTGCCACTAGTTGATGAACGAAGCGGTGGAGGCTTTATCGATAGAATTGTTATTTTTCGAAAGCAGTTTGCAGTTGAGATGGGTGTGGTAATCCCAACTGTTCGATTACGAGATAATGGGTTAATCAATCCAAATCAATATTTGATTAAAATCAAAGGCGAAGAAGTGGCAAGAGGAGAAGTGCTGGTTGACTATTATTTGGCACTGAATCCAGGTAATAGTACGGGAGAAATTGAAGGGATTGATACCATTGAACCGGCTTACGAAATACCAGGAAAGTGGATTACAGAAAGTGAAAGAGAAATGGCAGAAGTATATGGCTATACGGTGATTGATTCTCTTTCAGTTATTGTCACACATATGTCTGAAGTAATCAAAAGACATATTCACGAACTTGTAGGCAGACAGGATATTAATATCTTACTTCAAAATGTATCTAAATCAAATCAAGCAATTGTGGATGATGTAATCCCAAATGTGATTAGCGTTTCTGATTTACAGAAGATATTGATGAATCTATTGAAGGAAGGTATCCCGATCCGTGATATGGAAAGTATCCTTGAAACAGTAGGGGATCAAGGAGTAGCCATCAAGGATACCGATATGTTGACCGAATATGTAAGACAAAAACTAAAACGCACGATTACAAGAAAGTACACAGATGGTAATAGTATAAAAGTGATATCATTGGATCAAGCCATTGAGAACACAATTCTCAATTCTGCAAAGAAAAGCGAACATGGCACTTATTTGGCAATAGAACCTCTTGTGGTTCAAAAAATTGTAGAAGGAGTATCGGAACAAATTGATAAATTTAAAGAATTAATTCACCAACCTATTATCTTGACATCCCCAATCGTAAGGATTTATTTTAAAAGGTTGATTGATCAATTTTTACCGAATTTAACGGTGCTATCCTTCAATGAAATTGAAACAAATATTCAAATACAAGCGATTGGGGTTATTCAGATTAAAGAGTAGTTTTACCCCGATGAATTCCCTTGAAAAGAGGTGAGGTTATGAACTTGGCTGAAGTCGTTGATGAAGAGAAATTGCAGAAGCAGTGGAAGGATTATCAAGTAAACAAAAGCATTGAAGCAAGAAATGAAATCGTGTTACAATATATCAACCTTGTTAAAAAAATTGTTCTCAGATTCAAAGGAAGTTACAGCAATTTCGGACAACTGGATGACATGGTGAATCAAGGGATTATTGCCTTAATTGATGCGGTTGAAAAATTCGATCCAAATATGGGCAATAAATTTGAAACGTTTGCTTCCTTGAAAATAAAAGGATCTATTATTGATTTTATGCGAAAGCAAGATTGGGTTCCTAGAAATCAAAGAAACTTGGCAAAAGAACTGGATGAGGTGTATAACGCATGCTACGCTGAAAACGGATATGAACCATCAAAACAGGAGATGGCTGACAAGATGGGAATCAACCTGATTCATTTGGAAAAAATACTTCAGCAAAGGCACAACGCGATTATTCTATCTTATGAAGAAGCCATCAACGAAAAAATGATGGTTGCGTCCCCCTTGGTGGTCAATGACAGTGATAAAGAGTCTCCTGAGTCTGGGCTTCTCTATGACGAATTGAAAGAAAAATTAATGGAAGCAATTGATCATCTAAATGAAAAAGAGCGCCTGGTGGTATCTCTTTATTACTACGAGAATTTAAAGCTAAAAGAAATTGCAGAAGTTTTGGATATTACAGAATCCAGAGTTTCTCAAATTCATTCAGCAGCGATTATAAAAATGAAAAATAAGTTGAGCCATTATTAAAACGAATCGATGGTTCGTGAAAGGAGGTCGCGATATGAGAGGATTTTATTCTGCAGCAGCAGGTTTGATGAGTCAGCAGAGGACAATTAATACCATATCAAATAATATTGCCAATGTGACAACAGCTGGATATAAGGCACAATATACAGCAGATTCTAGTTTTGGAGAACATCTGGTTTCTAGAATCAGTTCTATTCCTGGAGTTTCTGAAAAGAATATTGGGAAGGGATCCTTTATTACCGTCAACAGTGAAGACTATACAGATTTTACCCAAGGAGGGTATGACAATACAAGACGAACAGTGGACATGGCCATCATGGGAGAGGGGTTCTTTGTTGTGGAAAGTGATACTTTAGGAACTGTTCTTACAAGAAATGGACAGTTCGAAATGGATAGTGATGGAGAATTATTCTTACCGGGTGTTGGGAAAGTATTAAATGACGGAGAGTCTACGATTAGTTTGGACAGCAGTAATTTTACAGTAAGCTCTACAGGCGCGATTTCTGTTGATGGAGAAGAAGTTGATCAACTCTTTATAGCAAAACCAGCAGAAGATACCACTTTGACCAGCGTGGGTACAGGCGTGTTTAAAATCGGGACAGACGGGACTTACGACATGGCAGAAACTGCTGATTATCAAGTAATGCAAGGGTATATTGAAAAGTCAAATATTGATCTTTCTCAGGAAATGAGTAAGCTCATTGCAAGGCAGAACCAATATAATTCCTGTGCGCAGATTTTAAAAATATATGATAGTGTAAATCAACTTACTGTAAACCAAGTTGGAAAAATTGGCTAACCTCTAAGTTAGTCATAGAAAGGAGAAAATCATGATTAGAGGATTTTATTCTGGTGTTTCGTCTATGGTGAGCCAGCAGACGTATCTAAATACCATAGCAAATAATATTGCAAATGTTAATACGACGGCTTTTAAACCTCAGACAGTTGCTTTTTCCGCGTTACTTTATCAAAGTGTTGATGGTGGCGATGGCTCCGAGATTCAAAATGGAAACGGCGTGAAAGTTGAAAAAACAGGCATTGATTACACGCAAGGGAGCTTACAGCAAACTGGACTTGAGATGGATTGTGCAATCACCCAGGATGATGGATTTTTTGCGATTGAAAATAAAGATGACGGAACAATTTCGTATACGCGGGATGGTGCCTTTGAGGTATACAATGATGGATCGACTGCATACGTTGTAAATCAAGCAGGGAATTTTGTGCTCAGTGCAGACGGTGAAAGAATTGAAGTGAAAACGAAAACCACTACAATTGATACTGCTGGAAATGCAACTACAACGGGAGGATTTGATTCTTCGGGTATTGGTGTATTTCGGTTTCCAAATGTGTACGGACTTAAATTAGCTGGAGGCAATCAATATTTGGCTACGGATATGTCTGGTGAAGCAGAATCTGTCACCAATCCAAGCATGGCAACTGGATATCTGGAAGCTTCAGGTGTGGATCTTTCCAGAGAATTGGTGCGCATGATTGAAGCATCAAAAGGGTTTTCATTGGGTTCAAAAGTAGTACAGACTGCTGATGACATGGAGAAAGTTGTGAATCAACTACGGTCGTAGCTTAAACATAGGAAATTTGTAGTTTTAACGACTTATAAATTGTGTTATGATGAAATAAAAAATATTTTCACAATTATGTAAAAATGTCCCCGTGATGGTGCTAGATATTGCAGTATAAAACGACTGAATAATACTCGGATATCAGATTGGAGAAAGATATGGATCATGAAGTAACTTCTGAGAATATGCCGGATATCATCATTGAGATTATAAAAAGTGAAGATGGAATGACTGGTTATGTAAAACTGAATAAACATACAGATAGTCCAGAGCCAATTACCAAAGAGCAGCTTCTGGATGCTTTGCATGCAGAGGGTATCACTTATGGTATTAAAGAAGCTTCCGTTGAGAAGATGGCCACTAGGCCAATTTACAATATTAAAATTGAAATGGCTAGAGGTCTTGAACCAATCAATGGAGAAGATGCTGAAATAACATATTATGTGAAAAAGGATGCGGAATATTTACCTGAGTTTAGTGAAGAAGGAACGATTGATTATAAAAACTTAGATTACTTTCAAGTGGTGAAAAAAGATGCCGTGCTTGCAGAATTGAAAAAAGAAACCGCAGGTGTTGATGGCATGAATATTTATGGTGGCGTTTTACCTGCGAAATTTGGCAGACCTCTTCCTGCACCAATTGGGAAAAATACACATTTAATTGAAGACGATACAAAACTAGTTGCGGATTGTGATGGAGTGATTCGTTTTGTAAGAGATTCCATTGATGTAAATGAAGTCTTTAAAATCAATGATAGTGTTGGTCAACATACTGGAAATATTAAATTCAGTGGTGATGTGGCAATCGAAGGAGATGTAAACGATGGGTACTCTGTAAAAGCAGGAGGGAACATCGTGATTAAAGGCGTCGTAGAAAATGCTAAAATTGAAGCTGGCGGAAATGTACACATTTCGAAAGGTATCAATGGAGGTGCTCAAAATTTAGTCGTAGTTGGCGGCGACTTAAAGTGTAAATATATTGAAGATGCCAATATTCAAGTTGACGGAAACATCAATGCAGATTACATCATCGACAGTAAAGTGACTTGCCTTGGAAACATTGAACTTTCAGGTAGCAAGGAACTAATTGCCGGTGGAGAAATAAATATTCTTGGAGAGTTGTCCGCAAAGGATGTGGGTTCTGAAAATGGTAGAGCTACAAAAATTGTGGTGATTGGTACCAAGATTATGGATACTGATGCAATCAATCAAGAATCAAAAAATAGGGATGATATGAATCAGGTTTTAGAATCCTTGATTGAAAAGGTGGCACAATTAAACCAATCGCGTTTGCGTGGAGGGGATGAAGTGATGAATCAATTGTCCCTGACGAAAAAGCAAATCCTTGTTGTTAGAGACAAAATTGATCAAATCAACAATCGAATTACCGAACTCGAAAGAGATTGGAAGATGGAATATTATGGGGCTGTTCTTTGTAAGAAAAAATTGTATCAAGGTGTACGAATTCATTATGGAGAAGAGGTATTCCGATTTGAATTAGATAATTTGGATCATTGCAGGATTTTCTGGGATGGGAGTCAAATCATACAAGGAACACTATAAGGTGATTGAATTTCTTACAGAAAAGAGGTGATCGGCAGTTTGGCAGATCAAAATAACTATATAAAAATGGATATTTACTATCCGGAGGAAGACATTACGGTTACTTCAACCAACATCAATACGATGGATGAGAGAGTGACTGCAATGGGAGAAGACTTCGAGTTAATACCACATCAATCGATTGTAGACGTTGTAGCATATCAAGAAGATGGTGTGGTAGTAATAAGTGGTCAGATTACTTTGTCTACTTCTTCGCAGTTGAATTTTAATATCATTAAAACGGATGATAAGCAGGAGCGTCGCAACTATTTAAAAGTTCGAACTCAGATTAAAACTCGACTTTTAAAGGCATATTCCATGGGAAGAGGGCATAAACCTTTTGTTGTGGATGAAGCAATTGTAACTCGAGATGTAAGCCTAGGTGGCATCGGTTTTTATTCCAATCGTGTTTTTTTTAAGAAACAACAAGTTAATGTGGACTTAAGCAGCATTAAGCCAGGATTTTTCGCCAATGCTGAGGTTTTGAGAAAAGAGAGAGGTCCATATAGCAATGGATATCGATTCAAGTATGGATGCAGATTTTTGCCCATCAGCGGTGAAGAAGAACGTGTCTTATGTGAATATGTATTTAAAACTCAACTTGAAAATCATAGAAAACTCATGAGATTGAAGGAAGAGCTGGATGAATAGAATGACGAAATGGAAGGTATAACTTGATGTCAAAAACAGTTGTTATTACAAATCAAAAAGGTGGCGTAGGGAAAACCTCCACAGCGAGTGCAATGGTAAGCGGATTAGCAGATAAAGGATATAGGATTTTAGCAATCGATCTTGATCCTCAGGGAAATTTAGGATTTTGCCTTGGTGCAGAAATTGATAACAGCCCTACTGTTTATGAATTGATGAAGGGAACTGTTTCTATCGAACAAGTGATTCAAAAGAAAGATAATATTGATATTATTCCTTCTAATATTTTATTAAGTGGAGCTGAATTAGAATTTACCCAACTGGGAAGAGAGTATCTTCTAAAAAATGGAATTGCTTCTGTTCGAGCAAATTATGATTATATCATAATAGATACACCTCCAGCATTAAATATTCTCACCGTAAATGCTTATACAGCAACCGATAATCTAATCATCCCAATGATACCTGAAATCTTAAGCTTACTAGGAATTTCACAGCTTCGTGAAACCATCGAGCTAGTAAAAGGAATTTACAATCCTAAAATAGAGGTTTTAGGTATTTTGCTAAATAAGTACGATAAAAGAAGGTTGTTGACCAAAGATGTAGAAGAAATGGCAGAGATGATAGCACAAGAGCTTCATACTAAAGTTTTTACCACAAAAATTCGTTCATCTGTTTCTGTAGCTGAAGCTCCAGCACATGGAGAAAGCGTGTATAAATATTCGCCAAAAGCCAACTCAACGAAAGACTATCGTCAATTAGTTGAAGAACTAATTGCGCAGAAGGGAATGAAACTGGATGGCGAAAAGAAGCAATAAGACGGAGCATGTGCTTAAACTAATCACAAAAAATGATGAGGCGGAATCTGATGAGTTATATGCTCCAGTTGGGGGTATAAAAGAAAAGATAGATGAATCAGTTCCAATTCAAGTGGATATAAATGTTGCGTTGAAAGATATTCCTAGAGTCAAGGAGAATTCTGATTTCGGGGAAGATTTGTCTGTTTCCGAAAAATCAAAAATGCCTCATTCTGAAGAGAAAAAGACCAAGGACGAAGCAACGGTATCTGGTCGTCCAACTGTGGATGTAAAAATTGAAAAACCAACGCAAATGGGTGATGATCCATTGATCAATCTAGCGGAGGTTTTGGCAAAGGAAAAAATGGCACTTGTTATGGAACGGATGAAGGTTTGTATGTGTCCGATTTGTGTAAACGACGTATTGGCATTGACCTTGAATTCATTGCCAACAAAATACGTCACCACTGACGCTGGCAAGCAGTTTTTTCAATTAGACGGATATAAAAAACAGTATGAAAGAGAAATCCTTGCCGCACTTACAAAAGCTTGTGTCCGGGTGAAAGCTTCACCTAGACATGGAAAATGAGGTGAAGAATTGTTAAATAATTACGATGAACTAAACGATATTCAAATTGATGTATTAAAAGAAATTGGAAATATTGGGGCAGGAAACGCAGCAACTGCGTTGGCTACAATTTTAGATGAACGAGTGGATATCAGCATTCCAAAAGTAAGAGTCACTGATTTTGATACTGCAGTGAATGCCTTAGGCGGAGCTGAAACGATGACGGTTGGCGTGCTGGTTAATTTTTCCGGAGAAGCACATGGCATGATTATGTTTTTATTGAACATGGAAGATGCATCTGCGATTATGAGTATCTTGATTCAAGAAGATGAAGATGCTCAGGATGGAACTCTTAGTGATCTTAAATTGTCAGCTATAAAAGAAATTGGTAATATTTTAGGATCATCCTATATTAATTCAATATCTACATTGACTGGATTAACCATCAATATTTCGATTCCATATATTGCAATCGACATGGCAGGTGCTCTTATGAGTGTTCCTATCATAGAGTTTGGTTCTGTGGGAGATAAAGTTATGTTTATCGAAGAATGCTTTTCTGCAGAGGAGAATAATTTGACCAGCAATATTATCATGTTTGCAGAAATCGAGACTCTGAAAATAATTATGGAAAGATTAGGTCTTGAAATATGAGTGGACAACTAGTAGTTGGGATTTCTGATTATAAGCTGGCGCGAAATCCAAATATATTTGTTACCTATGCCCTTGGTTCCTGTGTTGGAATTTGTCTTTATGATAGACAAACCAAGATTGGTGGTCTAGCACATATTATGTTGCCTGAAAGTAGTATGTTTAGTAATAACGATCCAAATCGTATGAAGTTTGCTGATACAGCAGTGATGGATTTGGTCAATGACTTGGGCAAATTAGGTGCCCTAAAAACACGCTTGGTTGCAAAAATTGCAGGTGGTGCACAAATGTTCGAAGTACAGGCAGGGTCTTCTATTGGCACCATTGGTGAGCGTAATGTTTTTAGTGTGAAGAAGGCATTAAGTGCTCATAGAATTCCAATTTTAGCGGAGGACACAGGATTAAATTACGGTAGAACTGTTTACTTTGATTTGGATACTGGTATTATGAAAGTTCAATCCTTGAATCGGAGTGTGAAAGAGTTTTAAATTGAATAAAAGACTGATGAATGGCATGCTGGATAGAAATAATCAACGGCAATTCTTCTTCGGTCTTAAGTTTTATTAGGGATTGTCGATATAGTTATTGCGTATTGCAAAGCCATGTAAATGGAAAGGAGAAAAACAATGTCAGATGTTTTTGAAGAAAACAACATATTGGAAGAAGATACCCAACACGGAAGATTCCTTACCTTTACGTTAGAGGATGAGGTTTATGGCATTGAAATTAAATATGTTACTGAAATAATTGGGATTCAGTCAATCACAAAGGTTCCAGAGGTTCCGGATTACGTAAAGGGTATTATCAACCTTCGCGGAAAGATTATTCCTGTTATTGATGTGAGATTAAAATTTGCTAAACCAGCAATGGAGTATGATGATAGAACCTGTATCATCGTCATAGACATTACAGAGATTTCGGTGGGACTGATTGTAGATAATGTTGATGAAGTGCTAACCATTGATGATCAGGATATTGCAGCACCACCGGTCAATAAAACGGGCTTCGAAAACAGATATATTAAAGGAATTGGGAAAGCAGGAGATAAAGTACAATTGCTTTTAGACTGTGATCGGCTTTTAAAGACCGATGAAATCGAAATGATAGACAACCTAAAATAGAAGGATTCATTGGTTTGAGGTGATTTTCATTTGGGTATTATATAGCCAGATGTGTGATGTACTGATTTTTGATGCGAATAAATTTGAGTTCAGTACATAAAATTTAGAATGAGAAAGGAGTGGATTTAATGAAAGTGTCACGGAGAATTCGCGTTTTGATAGTTGACGACTCACTTTTATTTAGAGAAACTCTAGCAAGAGAAATTGCAAAAGATTTTGGAATTGAAGTAATTGGTACCGCTGAAGATCCATATGCAGCCAGAGACAAAATTTTGGAACTGAAGCCAGATGTGGTGACATTAGACGTGGAAATGCCTAAGATGGATGGAATCGCATTTCTAAGAAAATTGATGCCCCAATATCCGTTGCCAGTGATTGTTGTTAGCTCAGTAGGAAAAAACGTATTTGATGCATTAGATGCTGGTGCTGTTGACTTTGTAACCAAACCAGATATGAGTAAATCTGGCGGAATGAATTCTTTTATCAACGAGCTGATTGTAAAAATTAAGATTGCATCTACTGCAAAGGTAGGTAGCTATAAAAAAGACTATGAAGCAGCAAAAATCGTATCCAATCATGGGGTTGATATTACAAGCACGATTTTGGCTATTGGAGCATCTACTGGTGGAACAGAAGCAATTTATAGTGTTATAACAGCATTACCTCGTGATATGCCTGGAATACTCATTGTTCAGCATATGCCACCAGTATTTACAAAATTGTATGCAGACCGATTAAATAATTCGTGCAAATTAGAGGTAAAAGAAGCACAAGATGGTGACTTGGTAAAGCCAGGTCGTGTATTGATTGCAGCTGGTGATTATCATATGAAACTTGCGAGAGGGCCGCATGGCTATTATGCCAAATGCTACCAAGGCGAAAGGGTAAATGGTCATTGCCCTTCAGTTGATGTTTTGTTTGATTCTGTGGCGGAGGTTGCGAAAGCAAAAGCAATCGGAGTGATTTTAACAGGCATGGGAGCAGACGGAGCCAAGGGACTATTAAACATGCGAAAACGAGGGGCTTATACCATCGGGCAAGATGAAAAAACCTCTACCGTATATGGAATGCCAATGGTGGCCTATAATATAGGCGGCGTAGCAAAGCAATTGCCATTGGATAAAATTCCACAGGAAATATGCAATCATTTAGCACTTTGAATGCGTTCAATAATGAGAAATATTAATTCAATAAACCTAATAATCAAGCTCCACAATTCGCTGAATTGTGGAGCTTTTATTTGGAGGGTATGGATAAAATCAACTATTTGAATAAAATTGCACGAAAATTATGAAAAGAATGATTATAATATGTTCGCAACGTAAAGTAGTAGATTGTAACAGGAAAAATAGGGTATAGATGACATATCGTGTGGCATCTATTTTTAGAAGTTTATAAGTGCAGGATGAACGAATTGTTAACAGGATTGTCAGGCTGTATCGTTGATATGGGGAAAGGATTTATCATGAAGACCAAAAGGAATGGATTGTTATTTAAGATTTTGTTATTTATTGGACTTCCTATTGCTATAGCTTGCATCGTTGTTGCTATAGTGCTTCTTCAGACCATGAATCAGTCTGTAACAAAATTAACATCAAATGAGCTAGATGCAAGGTCTCAAGCTGCAGCAAATGAAATCGCTGGTATTTTTCAGGATTATAAAGAAATTTCAAGACAAATGGCTGCCAATACGCAATTTCAAAATTTATTTTTGAGTGCTGTCCCAGGAACTGACATGACAACACTAGCGGGGTATGCTGATGTGGTAAACACGCTAGTCAATGTTCAACAATCAAATGCAGATACTATTATGACCGCTTGGATGGCAGATGTTGATACAAGTAAACTATCCCAGTCAGATGGATATTTATCTAATCCCGATTGGCAAGTAACAAAACGCCCATGGTTTATTCAAATGGCAGCGGAAAATGGGATTATTGTATCGGATCCTTATGAGGATACTGCTACAGATTTTATTATTGTCAGTGTAGTCGCTCCAGTATATAGACCAGGTACGCAAGAAATAATTGGGGCAACTGGTATTGATTTCAAACTAGATAAAATCAGTGAAATGGTTGCGGCCTACCAACTGGGAAATACTGGATTTTACATGCTAGTCAGCAGCAATGGACAATTTATTTACCATCCAAACCCTGATTATATCAATGTGAGTGTTAATGAAACGGATATGTCAGAAACCATTCGGACTGCAATTAATGGCAAAACAGAAGGAGAAGTACGTTACACCTTAGATGGAGAGGATACTTGGGGCTATGTAACAACAATAGGCGATATTGGATGGATTATTGCTACTGGCCTTCCTGATAGTGAATTTGGAGCAACCTATCATAAAGTGCAGACGATTCTTCTAACAATTTTTGTGATAGCAATGTTAGTAATTGTTCTATTTGTAACGATTGTTGCAAAAAAAATTACCAATCCAATAAAAAAATTAGTCGTTGCAGCCGATCAATTGGCCATTGGAAATGTTGAAGTTGATATTGTGCAAAATAGCGCGATGAAAGATGAAATCGGAGAACTAACAGAGGCATTTGTGTCTATGGTTACCAATATAAAGGCTCAGTCCAAAGTGGCAGAGCATATTGCATTAGGAAATTTAGATGTTGAAATCGTTCCGAAATCAGAAAAAGATATTTTAGCCATCAGCATGAAGTCAATGATTGATTCTGTAAAGAATCTGGTGAAAGAAGCCGATACTATGACTGCGCTGGCAGTGGAAGGCAATCTTTCAAATCGAGGAAATGCAGAACAGTTTGCAGGGGGCTATCAAGAAATTATCAGCGGATTTAATCGTACCTTAGATGCAGTGGTGAACCCACTCAATATGGTGGCTGAAAACGTAGATCGAATCAGCAAAGGAGATATCCCAGAACCAATCACAGAAGAATATCAAGGCGATTTTGAAACGATAAAGAACAATTTGAATGCGTGTATCAATGCAGTCACCATTTTGGTTGCAGATTCTAAAATGCTGTCAGATGCAGCAGTAGCAGGAGACTTGATGAAGCGTGCAGATGTCACAAAGCATCAGGGCGATTTCCGCAAAGTAGTAGAAGGAGTCAATGCTACCCTAGACACAGTAGTGGATAAAGCTGTTTGGTATGAAGCCATCATTGATGCGATTCCATTCCCGCTTCATGTAACGGATATGGATATGAAATGGACCTACCTCAATAAGGCCTTTGAACAAGTTATGATTGACCAAGGAGTCATCAAAGATAGGGATTCTAGTTATGGAATGGATTGCTATAACGCCAATGCGGATATCTGCAGGACAGAGGGATGTGGAATTCGAAGTCTTGTAGATAAGGGGGTAGGAGAAACCTACTTTGAATGGGCAGGAAAGAGCAACAAACAGAATACAGCATACCTAAAGAACAGATTTGGAGAAAATGTTGGATTTGTAGAAGTAGTAACCGACTTGACCCAAATCATCAGAGTGGCAAGATATACAGAAAGCGAAGTACACAGATTAGAAGAAAACCTGAAACTTTTGGCAGAAGGAAATCTTGCATTCGATTTGAACATCGAAGCTGGAGACGAATATACAGCAGAAGTCAGCCAGCAGTTTGAGGCCATCGGAAAGAGCCTTGCAGATGTCAAGAAAGCAGTAGGAACCCTGATTGGCGATGCAGCTGAGATGACAGAAGCCGCAGTGAGCGGAGACTTGAAGAATCGTGCAGATGTAGGAAGACATGGAGGGGAATTTGCAAAGGTAATGGATGGATTCAACCAGACCCTCGATGCTGTGATTGCGCCTATTGATGAAGCTTCTGCAGTATTGCAAGAAATGGCACGCGGAAATCTGCAAGTTGAGATGGAAGGAAACTATCGAGGTGACCATGCTATTGTGAAAAAAGCAATGAATGAAACCTTGAGCAATATGAGAAGCTATATTACAGAAATCTCTAAGGTTTTGGAAGAAATCAGCAGTGGAAATCTAAACCTATCGGTTACAGCAGATTATCGAGGAGATTTTGTAACCATCAAAGACTCTATGAACAATATTGTACAATCCTTAAGTCAGGTGTTGGGAGATATCAGCCAGGCGGCAGAACAGGTCGCATCGGGTTCAAGACAAGTATCGGATGGAAGTCAAGCCTTGTCACAAGGCTCTACAGAGCAGGCAAGCGCAATCGAAGAATTGACTGCATCCATTGCAGATATTGCATCCCAGACCAAGCAGAATGCAATGAATGCAAATGAAGCAAGTGAGCTTGCCGCATCTGCAAGAGAGAATGCAGAAAAAGGAAATAGTCAGATGGGAGAGATGCTCAAGTCTATGGAAGCTATCAATGATTCTTCGGCAAACATCTCACGTATCATCAAAGTCATCGATGATATCGCATTCCAGACCAATATACTTGCACTGAATGCAGCAGTAGAAGCAGCAAGAGCAGGGCAACACGGAAAAGGCTTTGCAGTGGTAGCAGAAGAAGTTAGAAATCTGGCAGCACGAAGTGCGGCAGCAGCCAGAGAGACAACTGAGCTGATTGAAGGGTCCATCAATAAGGTGCAGGCAGGAACCAAGATTGCAAATGGAACGGCAGCAGCATTGGTAGAAATCGTAAGTGGAATCGAAAAATCAGCAAATCTAGTAAGCAACATTGCAGAATCCTCCAATGAGCAGGCGTCAGGAATCGCCCAGGTCAATAAGGGGATAGAGCAGGTGGGACAAGTCATACAAAACAATTCTGCCACAGCAGAAGAAAGTGCGGCAGCGAGTGAACAACTTTCAAGTCAGGCAGAAATGCTAAAAGAGATGGTCGGAAAATTTAAACTGAGTAATGGTATCAAAGCATTGCCAGGAATTAATCAAGCTTCCCTAGGTAGTAAGGGGACAGGAACCCCAATCCAAGGAAAAGCATCCTCACCGCAAATTCTTCTTGGGGACAGTGAGTTTGATAAATATTGAGCAAATTTTCTATGAGTAACGGGAATCTTAGATTCTCGTTACTCGTTACCATTCATTGACATCGTTCTTCGGAAAGCAAAGGAAATTTGAAAAGAGGTGTATCTATGGAGTACAAAGTTGAAAGCAATCCATGTGAATTGAAAAAATTTGTAATTCCTGAAATCATATCTGGGACAGATTCAGGTCGTCTCGTTGGCAGATATTTGATTCATTTTGGAACAAAAAACCCAATGATCGTAACGGATCGAGAGATTCGTAAGCTTCAGTGGTTTTCCGAGATAGAAGAAGACATTCGAAATCATGTAGAATCCTATGTGGTATTTGATCAAATCACAGCAAATCCAAAAGACACAGAAGCAATGGAAGGAGCAAGGGTATTTCGCAACCACCACTGTGATTTGATTGTCGCAATTGGTGGGGGGAGTGCATTGGATTGTGCAAAATGTATTTCTATCGTATCTTCTAATGGAGGGCACATTTTAGATTATGAAGGAGTGGATGAAATCCATCTTCCAGGGCCTCCGCTGATTTGCTTGCCAACAACAGCTGGAACATCTGCTGATGTTTCTCAATTTGCTATTATTCTCGACACACAAGAAAAAGTGAAAAAAGCAATTATTAGCAAAATGGTTGTGCCGGATTTGGCGTTAATTGACCCAGTTCCGCTGATGGAAATGGGGATGTATCTGACAGCATGTACTGCTATGGATGCATTGACACATGCAATTGAAGCATACGTATCAAGTGCTCATTCGGCGCTTACTGACATTCACGCGCTATCTGCTATTGGATTGATTGTGGTGCATATTGAGGAAGCTGTTAGTACACGTCGCACATTAGAAACCATGGGATATATGATGCAAGGCTCGATGGAAGCTGGTTTGGCCTTTTCTAATGCTAGTCTTGGAGCAGTTCACGCTATGGCCCATAGCTTAGGGGGGGCTTATGATTTGCCCCATGGAGAATGCAATAGTATTTTATTAGAACATGTTGTAGAAGCAAATTTTGAAGCTGCATCATTACGGTACTGCATAATTGCAGAAAAAATGGGAATACCAGTAGGTGAACTTGAGATTTTTGAAGTAAAAAAACTTCTTCTTCAGAAAATTAGAACCATTCGGGAGCGTGTTGGGATATCTGGTTTCCTAAAAATGGATGGGCCTATGGATTTGGATGCTTTGGCAACAAGCGCATTAAATGATCCTTGTATGATAACCAATCCAAAATCTTTTACGAAAGAAGAGGTGAAGGCAATTTATGAGCGAATTATCCGAAACTAAGATGAAGAAAAATGTAACAAAGGAATCAATCATAGGGCTAGGAGAATCTTCTTTCAGAAAAAACTATTATTCTGAACTACAAGAAAAACTAGCGGATTTGGAACGAATCAATACGAGAAATCGAGCACTGATTGCAGCAATTCCAGATTTCCTTTTGGTGAGCAAGTCAGATGGAACAATCAGTCTATTTAATGGTGAAAACAAACGTCACAATGCGATATTAGACTCTATTTTGCAAGACGAAGTGATTATGAATGATTTACATGAGCAAATAAAGTTGGCAGGTGATACGAAGTCTTTGATTTCTCATGAATTTTCTTATCATATTTATGATTTTACATATTACTTTGAATCCAGAATTAGCGTTTCGGAATTTCAAGAGGCCTTGATTATTATAAGGGATATTACCGATAGAATGTTGATGGAAATGAAACTGAGAGAAATGGCTGAGCGGGATAGTGTGACCAAGCTTTATAACCGGCATCTATTTATGGAGAGATTGAATCATTATGATGGCTCTCGTGTGAAACAATTCTCTATTATTCTGATTGATATTGATGGTTTGAAATTTTTCAATGATACTTTGGGACATTCTTTTGGAGATTCCATCATCATGACTGTGGCCAATATTTTGAATTCTTTGTTTTCAAATATTGGTTTTGTATCCCGGGTAGGCGGTGATGAATTTGGAATTATAATAATGAATAAAAGTCAGGATGAAATTGAAAGGCTGATTGAACAATTGGGAACCATGTTAGAGGAATATAATGAACAGGCAGATTTATTTAAAATCAGTGTGTCATCAGGGTATTCCTATAATAAAAATGGAGAAATTAAGACCAATGCCATGTATCAAGAAGCTGACAACCATATGTATCAGAATAAATTGTTGAAGGAATCTAGCAATCGAAACAGTCTTGTAAAGACTTTAATGAAGGCACTTGAGGTAAAGGATTATCTTACGGAAGGTCATGCTGACCGTCTGGAGGAACTTTCATTAAAAATGGCGAAGCAGCTAAAACTACCTCAAAATCAGGTGGATCGTATTAAGCTTCTGGCAAAATTCCACGATATTGGTAAAGTTGGTATACCAGAGAAGATTTTACAAAAGCCAGATAAACTATCTGACGAGGAATGGATTGTAATGAAAACTCATTCTAATATAGGGAAACGGATAGCGGAAGCATCACCGGAATTAAAAGATATTTCTGGTTTAATCTTATATCATCATGAACGGTTTGACGGAAAGGGGTATCCACTCGGATTGAATAAGCATGATATCCCAATTGAATGTCGGATTTTAAGTATTGTAGATACCTTTGATGCAATGACCAATGATAGGCCATATCGCAAAGCCCTCTTAATTGAGGATGCAATCAAAGAAATAAAATCTTGTGCTGGAACGCAGTTTGATCAGGATTTGGTGGACACATTTTTAAAAGTATTGCAAGATCATTTACAAGAGACACATTCAGAAATGAGGGGGGAATAATCCATGAAAGTAACACTGTCAAAGAAAATTGCGCTGTTGGTAGGAATCCTAATCATTATCATATCTGCCGCACTAAGTGTAGCTGCTTATGAAATGGGTTCAGCAATGATTCTAAAACAACAGGAGGAACAAATGCTTTCTTACTCAGAAGAAAGTGCAAGCTACATAGAGTCAGTTGTTTCAGAAAATTTATCGATTCTTACGGAAGTAGCTTTGAGAGCGAGAACTGCAACCATGGACTGGGAAATCCAGAAGAGCTCTCTAGTGCCAGATATTGAACGGCTTGGCTATATGGATATTGGAGTAGCCAGACCAGATGGAACGATACAATTTATCAAAAGTGGTGCGTTGGAAACATGGGGTGATGAGTCCTATTTACAAAAAGCTTTTGCTGGCGAAGTGAACGTATCGAATCCGATGAAGAGTGATGTTTCTGACACGCTAGTTGTCAGAGAAGTCGCACCAATTTTTGCAAATGGCAGTGTTGTAGGCGTACTTGTTGGTGAAAGAGATGGATTGTTTTTAAAAGATTTAACGGATACCTTCGGATTAGGAGAAAAGGGATATTGCTTTATCGTTGGACAGGATGGTACATTTTATGCTCATCCTAGAGAAGAAGTAGTTACTGAACAGAGAAATGCATTTATGGATATTACCAATAACGGTGAGTTTAAAGAATTTGGATTAGCTTATCAAGCTTTAGGGGCAGGGATCCATGGGATGGTAAATTATGATTTAAATGGTGAATACCGTATGACTGCCATGACAACGATTCCAAATACAGCTTGGGATTTAGGAATCGGTAACTATAAATCGGAGGTAATGTCGCGTTTGGATGGCTTAAAGCACACGATGCTTGCAATCAGTATTGCTGTAATTTTATTAGGGGTGATTGCAGCATGGTATATTGGCAATAGAATTAGTAAGCCTATTCGAAACCTGAAAAAAATGGCAATGCAAATAGCTGCTGGTGATGTCAATGTTTCTGCTGAGACTGGTAGAAAAGATGAAATTGGTGATTTGATTGCAGCATTTGAAGAAATGACTTCCAATATTAGGGAACAAGCGGGCATTGTATTACAGATTGCAGAAGGAGATCTTGATATTAATATCCAACCAAAATCCAATCAAGATGTACTTTCCATGAGCTTGATTACAGTTGTTGACTCTATCAAGAATATGGTGGCAGAAGCGGAACTCATGACGAAACTCGCGCTAGAAGGTAATCTTTCAAATCGAGGAAATGCAGACCAGTTTTTCGGAAGCTATCAAGAAATTATCAGCGGATTTAATCGTACCTTAGATGCAGTGGTGAACCCATTAAATATGGTGGCTGAAAACGTAGATCGAATCAGCAAAGGAGATATCCCAGAACCAATCACAGAAGAATATCAAGGTGATTTTGAAACGATAAAGAACAATTTGAATGCGTGTATCAATGCAGTCACCATTTTGGTTGCAGATTCTAAGATGCTGTCAGATGCAGCAGTAGCAGGAGACTTGATGAAGCGTGCAGATGTCACAAAGCATCAGGGCGATTTCCGCAAAGTAGTAGAAGGAGTCAATGCTACCCTAGACACAGTAGTGGATAAAGCTGTTTGGTATGAAGCCATCATTGATGCGATTCCATTCCCGCTTCATGTAACGGATATGGATATGAAATGGACCTACCTCAATAAGGCCTTTGAACAAGTTATGATTGACCAAGGAGTCATCAAAGATAGGGATTCTAGTTATGGAATGGATTGCTATAACGCCAATGCGGATATCTGCAGGACAGAGGGATGTGGAATTCGAAGTCTTGTAGATAAGGGGGTAGGAGAAACCTACTTTGAATGGGCAGGAAAGAGCAACAAACAGAATACAGCATACCTAAAGAACAGATTTGGAGAAAATGTTGGATTTGTAGAAGTAGTAACCGACTTGACCCAAATCATCAGAGTGGCAAGATATACAGAAAGCGAAGTACACCGATTAGAAGAAAACCTGAAACTTTTGGCAGAAGGAAATCTTGCATTCGATTTGAACATCGAAGCTGGAGACGAATATACAGCAGAAGTCAGCCAGCAGTTTGAGGCCATCGGAAAGAGCCTTGCCGATGTCAAGAAAGCGGTAGGAACCCTGATTGGCGATGCAGCTGAGATGACAGAAGCCGCAGTGAGCGGAGACTTGAAGAATCGTGCAGATGTAGGAAGACATGGAGGGGAATTTGCAAAGGTAATGGATGGATTCAACCAGACCCTCGATGCTGTGATTGCGCCTATTGATGAAGCTTCTGCAGTATTGCAAGAAATGGCACGCGGAAATCTGCAAGTTGAGATGGAAGGAAACTATCGAGGTGACCATGCTATCATCAAAAAAGCAATGAATGAAACCTTGAGCAATATGAGAAGCTATATTACAGAAATCTCTAAGGTTTTGGAAGAAATCAGCAGTGGAAATCTAAACCTATCGGTTACAGCAGATTATCGAGGAGATTTTGTAACCATCAAAGACTCTATGAACAATATTGTACAATCCTTAAGTCAGGTGTTAGGAGATATCAGTGGTGCAGCTGAATTGGTCGCATCGGGTTCAAGACAAGTATCGGATGGAAGTCAAGCCTTGTCACAAGGCTCTACAGAGCAGGCAAGCGCAATTGAAGAATTGACTGCATCCATTGCAGATATTGCATCCCAGACCAAGCAGAATGCAATGAGTGCAAATGAAGCAAGTGAGCTTGCCGCATCTGCAAGAGAGAATGCAGAAAAAGGAAATAGTCAGATGGGAGAGATGCTCAAATCTATGGAAGCTATCAATGATTCTTCGGCAAACATCTCACGTATCATCAAAGTCATCGATGATATCGCATTCCAGACCAATATACTTGCACTGAATGCAGCAGTAGAAGCAGCAAGAGCAGGGCAACACGGAAAAGGCTTTGCAGTGGTAGCAGAAGAAGTTAGAAATCTGGCAGCACGAAGTGCGGCAGCAGCCAGAGAGACAACTGAGCTGATTGAAGGGTCCATCAATAAGGTGCAGGCAGGAACCAAGATTGCAAATGGAACGGCAGCAGCATTGGTAGAAATCGTAAGTGGAATCGAAAAATCAGCAAATCTAGTAAGCAACATTGCAGAATCCTCCAATGAGCAGGCGTCAGGAATCGCTCAGGTCAATAAGGGGATAGAGCAGGTAGGACAAGTCATACAAAACAATTCTGCCACAGCAGAAGAAAGTGCGGCAGCGAGTGAACAACTTTCAAGTCAGGCAGAAATGCTAAAAGAGATGGTCGGAAAATTTAAACTGAGTAATGGTATCAAAGCGTTGCCAGGAATTGAAGGAAAGAGTGCTTCACATCGTGCGGCAAAGGGAGTGGCACGAGAGGGAGTATCTTCACCGCAAATTCTTCTTGGGGACAGTGAGTTTGACAAGTATTAAATAATTTTTATTCGATGATATATCGAAAGACGATAAATAAGCCTTTACTTCTTCGTAGGAAAGGCTTATTTTATTATATGGAGGGAAACTAGTTTCAAGATATTGTATAATGTAAAATCCTCAAGATAGAAGAAAAAATGTCGATAATCAAAGTAGGCATAATAGTAGATTCAGGAAGGTGGTTACATGATGGCTTATGATGCAATGAAGAATAACAGATTATCATTTGAAAGAGAAGCCTTAAAATCAAAATTAAGGGGACTAAAAGACAGTATCAATACGATTGGCGGAATTATTGAAAAGTATGAATCTCTAATTGAGGCTGTGTTTCAAAAAATAAAATCGGTACAAGGGATTGCAAATAAGACGAATTTATTGGCAATCAATGCATCAATTGAAACAATTCATGCTTCTGAGCTACTGAATAGTTTTGAATCAATTGTGACAAAGAATTTGATGATTCAAGCTAAAATATTAGCTCAAATATTAGAGCATGATCCTGATTTTTTTTATCAAGACGGTGGGAAGTTTGCTCGGGAATGTAGCATAGAGGAATTCTATATCACCAACGCACAGGGTATCGTTGAATTCACAAATATGACTTCATGGAAGAATACCCAGTTAAAGACTGGTGAGATTCTTAGAATTTTGAAGAATCCAGAACTAGAAATTGAGATGCCTGCTGTTTCTAATAATTTAGGAACAGAGCAATATAAAGTGGTTGGTGTATCAAGGATTGATCAAACTGGTGTCATTCAAATTGGAGCGCATTATACAAAACCAAAGGGGCAACTTGCCATAGATGGTTTTGGGGTTGTGGCACAAGAAGCAAAACGGCTTGCTGATGTATCAAAAGAAATTTCTGTTAAGATTACAAATTTAACCAATGATTTGGGTACCAATCTCAATGAACTGAGCAAATCATTGGAATCAACTTATCAGTCCGTTGCCGTTTGTGTCGGAGAAGAGGAACGGGTACAGGCGGATTTATCCCTTGAGGACATTGAGCGGCAAGAGCAGGCATTGAATGGATGTAAAGATAATGTCCAACAGCTGGAAAGTCGATTGATTGAAGCGAGACAGTATTTTCGGGAAATTCTTTCTCCCCTCACTGAGTTGATCAATATCGCCAGACAAACAAATCTTCTGGGTGTTCGAGCTGCAATTGAAGCAGCCCATTCAACAAACGATAAGATGGACTTTGACAATTTGTTGAATAAACACATGACCACTGAAGCGAAGTTAGTCGCTTTACTGATTGAACGATGGACAGGATTGACTTGTGATTTGATGGAAGACTTTGCTACTCGTTGTAAGATTGATGAAATTTGGGCAGTAGACGAACATGCAACGGTGGATTTGACAAATATCAAAGGAGGAAAAGGGTTTGTGTTTCAAAATGAAGGGCAGACTGCCCCTTTTATGAGGTTGCTAAGTGATCCAGAAGGTGTGGTAACTGCACCACCTGCTTTGAGAGCATTAGATAATAGAATTTTTAAATATGTTGGCGTAGGGCGGCGAGAAAAAAGTGGATTCATTCAAGTTGGGTATGTTTCTAAATTGTATGGAGAAAGCACTGCAGAAGGTTTTTCGGTTGTTGCAAAACAGATTAAAAACCTTGCAGAACAGTCAAGAATAACTACAACTGAAATTCAGCAAATGCTTGAAGACATGAATTTGGGCGTTCATAAAGCAATTGAGAATATGGTTCGAGTAAAAAAATATCAAGCTGATATAAAAAATGAATTGCAAAAAATAAAATTGATGGAATTATAATTTGATTTTTCTCATGATTCCTTATTCTGATTTGGCACGAAAAAAGTGGCGGTAAACCAGCGTTTGAAAAAACGTTAGCACATCGCCACTTTTGTTTTATTAACAGCCAACATGGAGCACATCGTCGAAATCATCGAATCATAAAAAATGCTTATGGTATTTATTTACACAATACGAAGCGTCCAGTCCTCAATATTCCAAATGTCCGAAACCCAATCCGCATAAAATTCTGGTTCATGGCATACAAGGAGCACTGTTCCTTTAAAATTGATCAAAGCTTTCTTCAATTCTTCTTTTGCTTCTACGTCTAGGTGGTTGGTAGGCTCATCTAAAATCAACCAGTTTGTATCACGCTGCATCAATTTGCATAACCGTACTTTTGCATTTTCACCACCGCTCAGCACCTTCATTTGACTCGTAATATGTTCGGTGGTCAAGCCGCATTTAGCCAATGCAGATCGAACCTCTGCGTTGGTATAAGAAGGGAAGTCTTTCCATACGGATTCTAATGCTGTCTCTGAGTTATCTCTGTCAGCCTCCTGTTCAAAATATGCAGGAACAAGAAAATCGCCAAGTTCCATTTCGCCAGAAATGGTCTTGATTTTTCCGAGGATGGATTTTAGTAAAGTTGTTTTCCCAAGGCCGTTTGTTCCAATTATTGCAACTTTTTGACCGCGCTCTAGCACCACTTCTACAGGACGGGTTAGCGCCTCATCATAGCCGAGCACCACATCTTTTCCTTGGACAATAAAACGACTTGGCGTTCTTGCCTCTTTAAATTCAAATATTGGTTTTGGTTTTTCACGAGGTTTTTCAAGAACATCCATTTTATCAAGCATTTTTTGACGGCTATTAGCCATTCCTCTCGTTGCAACTCTTGCCTTATTTCTCGCAATGAAATCTTCCATTTTTTCAATTTCTTGTTGCTGTCTTTCATAAGCCTTTAGTTCTTGACTCTTTTTCACCTCATACATTTGCATAAACTTGTTATAATCTCCCGTGTACCTGGTTAACTCTCCATCATGCACATGGTAGATGACATTAATAACTGAATTGAGAAACTCCATATCATGGGAAACCAAAATAAAGCTATTTTCATATTCTTGAAGGTATCTGGTGAGCCATTCGATGTGTTCGGAATCCAAATAGTTGGTCGGCTCGTCTAGGATCAAAATAGAGGGGTCTTGTAAAAGTAATTTTGTTAAGAGTACTTTTGTTCTTTGTCCGCCACTTAGATCGGTTACTTCTTTATCTAGACCAATGCTTCCAAGCCCAAGACCATTTGCTACTTCTTCAATTTTAGCATCTAGCGTATAAAAACCGCTATGCTCAAGAATCTGCTGTATTTCTCCAGCGTCCTCCATCAAAGATTCTACATCTACACCTTCTTCTCCCATCGCATCGTAATGAGATAACATTTCCTTTTCTAAATCAAACATTCCTTGGAATGCTTCTCTCAGAACGGAACGAATGGTCATACCTTTTTTTAGCGAAGAATGCTGGTCTAAATACCCTACTGTAACACGCTTTGACCATTCTACTTTCCCTTCATCTGGAGACAACTGGCCAGTGATAATATTTAGAAAAGTTGACTTTCCCTCTCCATTTGCTCCAATCAGACCGACGTGTTCTCCTTTTAAAAGCCGAAAGGAAGCATCTTCTAGAATCCTTCGACCGCCAAATCCGTGGGTAACATTTTCTACTGTTAATAAACTCATTTTATCTTTATAACCTTGCTTTCTTTTATGATAACCATACTTATGTCAGTATTTAGCCTAAAAAATTGTGCTTGTTACAAAACAAATACTTCATCATTTTATCGATTTAGTGGCAAGATGTCAATGGTTCGGTGATTAGAAACATGATGAAAGAATAAAGAGAAAAACAAGAAAAAGCAATCTGAAAAGTATTACGAAAATGATATCGAAAAACGATAAAAACAAATCGGTTGAAAGTCTTGACTTTGCAAGCCACTTGCAATACGCTAAAAGCTGAATCTGATTGAAGGAAGGCGATAAAACCAATGATAATGATGTTCGCAAAAATACTGAGCGTATTTGGGATTTCACTGATAGGATATTTTGCAAATAAGAGAGGATGGCTTCCCATTGCATCGTCACGGTATTTTTCCATATTACTTGTAAATATTTCCAGCCCATGTCTGGTGCTTTATTCCATGAGCGCACAGGAAATGTCCGAAAAGGCACTGGAAAATGTCTTTCATGTGGCTAGTCTGATGCTAAGTGTTTTGGTAGTTTCAACCATACTTTCGATGGTGCTGGTTAAAATAATGAGAGTTCCGGATGGAAAAAAAGGCGTCTATAGTGCGTTGCTCATCTTAACCAATAATGGTTTTATGGGATACCCATTATCGTATGCAGTGTTTGGAAAACAAGGATTATTTTTAATGATCGTGGCAAATGCTGTTTTTACATTCTATTTATATTCAGTGGGGGCAATTCTTTTGATTTATGATGGTGAGGGTCAGCTTAACATTAGAACAACACTCCGTTCAATCGTATCAATTCCAGTAGTTGCTAGCCTCATTGGGATTGGAATCTTTGTGATGGGAATTAAGCTTCCTCCTTTGTTCGCTGAGTTTCTGAAAACAGTAGGAGATATTACAATTCCACTTTCGATGATTATTATCGGAATACAACTTGCTGAAAGCAAGGTGAAAGAGGTCTTAAATAACAAACAATTAATCTATATACTAATCTTAAAACTTGTGATTTTGCCAGCTATATTGTTTGGAATATTCATGTGGATTCCAGTAGACCCTTTTGTTTTTGTCGTTGTGATATTTGCTATGGCGATGCCATCAGCTGCAGTAGTGCCGGTACTGGCCGAAATATATCATGCAGATGCCAAGACTGCAGCACAAAATGTATTTGTAACAACAATGTTTTCACTTGGAACCATTCCGATTTGGGGGATTTTACTCATTCAATATATAAATCGATAGCAAGAGAGCAACAATCCATTCATTTTCCTCATAGAAAAAGACTTTGGGCATATCTGCTCAAAGTCTTTTTGTTTGTTATTGGATTGAGATACCGGTCAATAACTCGGAGAGGGCTTTTGCTTCTTCATGATTCATAGTGATGCCCTTGCTCATATGAGAGTGGTCCTCATCCCATTCGCGCAAATCGAATTTTGCCGCATTTCCATTCCAAGCCACCATATTCAATTCTTTTTTCCATCCAGTGGCAGAAACTCCGATTACGCCGATGTGTTCTTGAAGATCATAGGTGATTTCTCGATCTTTTTCCTTTTCTTTTGTTGCCATTATGCATGTATCCTTTCTTTATAAACAGTATCTTGCCTCTCAGAGAATCAAGACCATAAGGAAATGATACAATAAATGGAATAAAATGTCAAATAATGGGTTTTGTAAAATTGTACGCCTATGGGCAGTGAAACTAGCCTTGATGGCTATTATAATATCTCAAGGGCTCTTTCTGGATCACTTACTTTTAAAATTAATCTGGCAATGCCGTCACTAGAATACCCATACATATATGAAACATTAATGCTTTCCTTGGAAAATTCTAACAGTTTTTTATGAAGTTCTCCAGGAACATCTGGGGTTTCAAGGCAAATGACATCAGTAATTTTAACGGAAAAATCCTGGTCTTTTAGGGCAGCAGATGCTTTATCAATATCACTTACAATCATCCGAAGAACACCATAATCTGCAGTTTCGGCAATGCTTAGGGCAGAAATATTAATTTTATGTTGATATAAAATATCAGTAACTTCCTCTAATCTACCTTGTTCATTTTGAAGGAATACAGATAGCTGTTTGATTATCATAAAGGGCACCTCTCTTTCAAAAACTAAAATTAGATGTTACGCTTGTCAATGACACGTTGTGCTTTTCCTTCACTTCTTTTTATTGTTTTGTGTTCTACTAAGCTTATTATAACACTGATACCCAAAATACTTTCAACTTTATGCTTAATTTTATTTCGAATATTATTGAGCTGTACTATTTCATCAGAAAAATACTTTTCATCGATTTCAATTTGTATTTCAAGCGTATCCATAGTGCCTTGACGATCCACAATGAGCATATAGTGAGGTTTTGCTTCTGGAATCTCTAATAGGACACTTTCTACTTGTGATGGGAATACATTGACCCCACGTATGATGAGCATGTCATCAGAACGACCGAAAATCTTCGCCATTCTTACATTGGTTCTTCCGCATTGACAAGGAGAATAATCCAAACTGCTTAAATCTCTTGTTCTATATCGCAACAATGGCATTGCTTCTTTTGTAACTGTAGTAAATACAAGTTCACCAGTCATTCCAGGTTCCAATTGCTGTAATGTTTTTGGGTCAAGTATTTCAGGAATAAAATGATCTTCAGCGATATGAAGACCATTTTGAGCTTCGCAGCTGTTGGATACCCCAGGACCGATTATTTCGCTTAGGCCGTAGATATCAAATGCTTTTATTTTAAGCCCTTCTTCGATTTTCATTCTCATTTCCTGACTCCATGGCTCCGCACCAAAGATTCCAATTCGTAAAGGAAGGTCAGCAGGGTCAATTCCTGCCTCGGAAATGGCTTCTGTTAAGTACGCTGCGTAGGAAGGGGTGCATGCAAGTACTGTGCTTCCAAAATCCTGAAGCAAGGTGATTTGTTTTGCTGTATTTCCGCCAGAAATCGGTACTACAGCAGCGCCAAGTTTTTCAGCGCCATAATGAAGACCAAGACCACCAGTAAATAGTCCGTAACCATATGCAACTTGAACCGTATCTTCTCTTGTCGCCCCAGCACAACAAAGACTTCGTGCTACTACTTCAGAAAAAGTATCAATATCTTTCCTGGTATATGCAACAACCGTGGGCTTTCCAGTTGTTCCTGAAGAAGCATGAACTCGAACCACTTCGCTTTTCGGTGTAGCGAATAATCCGAATGGATAGTTATCCCTTAGATCCTGTTTTGTTGTGAAAGGTAGTTTGACCAAATCTTCTACGGTATTAATATCTCCAGGTTCTAAACCTAGCTCCTGCATTTTTTTTCGGTAAAATGACACATTATGATAGACACGAATAACCATTTCTTTAAGTCGTTTGCTTTGCAGATCATGCATTTCATCCCTGCTCATACATTCCATAGGTTCATTCCAAATCATTTTTTTCACTCCTCTTTTTAAAATAAAAAGACTCCACGTCTCATAAGAGACGGGAGACCCGTGGTACCACTCTTTTTGCATTCCAGCCACTCAGGACATTGCATCCGTATCCTGATAACGGGGGAAACCGTGCATACTTACTTTTTTGTTCGGTGTGCAAACTCAAGGGGGAACTTCAATTAATTTTTCAATGTCGAATCTCATCTTTTTCGACTTTCTGTAAATGAAAATAAAAATCTACTTTACCCTGTCATTGTTTTTTGCATATATTGAAATAATACTATCGCGAACGACAAGATTTGTCAAGAACTCTCGTGAAAATATGGTATAATAATACTATTCATTCAGTAATCTTAAAAACTTGGTAGAGTATTGAAAGGAGCTTTAAAAATATGGAAGTAAAAATAACGGTTATTACTGGACCTAGAGCGGTTCCAATAGAAAGAACGATCGTGTCGGGAACTACTTTGGAGATGCTTGTAAAAGAATACAATGAACTTCCTTATACCATTCTTGCTGCGAAAGTAAATCATAAGATAAGCCAATTGATCAAGAAAATTGAACAGCCATGTACGATTGAATTTTTGGATATGAGAGATCAAGCGGCAAACATGATTTACCAAAACAGTCTGTCATTAATCTATCTAAAAGCAATTCATGATGTGTTAGGGAATGTTCCTGTTGGAATTGAAAATTCTCTAAACAAGGGACTTTATACGGAGATAAAATATGCGAAGGCGTTGACCGCAAAGGATATCCGAGAAATAGAAAAGAGAATGAAACAGCTTGTAGACCAGAATCTTCCTTTTGTGAAAGAAATCGTTGGTAGAGAGAAAGCATTAGAAATCTTACTGCGAGATGGGCATAAGGAAAAAGCCAAAATGCTGCAGCGATCTGAGGTAGCACAACTCCCACTATACTCGCTTGATGGTTTTCAAAACTTCTTTTACGGATTAATGGTACCATCCACGGGATATATCAAGCTTTTTGAACTGAGAAAATATCGCCGTGGTGTACTGTTGCGATTCCCGCATCCGTCTGACCCAAATGTAATTCCAGAGTATGTTGACGAAACGTTGCTGTATCATGTATTCGGTGAAGCGACAAAATGGGGAAAACTAATGAACATATCATTTGTTGGAGACCTAAATGAAAAAATTGAGAGCGGAGAGTATAAAGAGATTATTCAAGTTTCTGAATCGCTCCATGAAAAAAAGATAGCCGCAATAGCTGATATGATTACAAAACAGAAAAAACGTATTGTCTTGATTTGTGGTCCCTCCTCTTCAGGAAAGACCACATTTGCTCGAAGACTATGCATACAATTACGGGTCAATGGATTAGAGCCACTTTATTTGGGGACGGATGACTATTTTGTGGAACGATCACAAACCCCAAAAGATGAAAATGGTGAACCGAATTTTGAAGATATCGAGGCACTAGACATAGAACTGTTTAATAAAGATATGAATGGGCTGCTGCATGGAAACGAAGTTGATATTCCAACCTTTGATTTTATAAATGGCTCAAAAGTATTTGGAAAGAGAATTACGAAAGCCAAAAAAGGCCAGCCCATTGTAATAGAAGGTATTCACGGATTAAATCAGCAGCTGACAAGTGGCATTTCTGATTCGGAAAAGTTTAAGATATATATTAGCCCACTGACACAATTGAATATTGATGAACATAATCGTATTCCGACAACGGATGCGAGAATGCTCAGAAGAATGGTGAGAGATTATCAGTTTAGAGGTCATTCTGCACAAAGCACAATTCGAGCCTGGCCGAAAGTTCGAAAGGGTGAGGACAAAAACATATTTCCATTCAATGGAGAAGCAGATGTATTTTTTAATTCAGTTCACATTTATGAACTGGCAGTTTTAAAGAAATATGTAGAACCATTGTTAATTGATATCAAAAGGGAGGAACCTGAATATGGTGAGGCGATACGAATGCTTAAATTTCTTCAGTTTTTTAAAACCATTGAAGATGATTCTGTGATTGCCAATTGTTCCATATTAAGAGAGTTTATCGGAGGGAGCATATTTGTATGAACAAAATTACAATCATCGGGGGCATTACAGCGGATATTGAAGGAACGCCTCACGGCCAACTGATTCAGGGTGATTCAAACCCTGGAAGAGTTTCAATGTCGTATGGTGGAGTAGGAAGAAACATAACGGAAAACCTAGCTAGACTTGGAGTTGATGTGACTTTCGTCTCCGTGGCTGGTGATGATTTTCCGGGACGCGGTGCATTAAGGGAACTAAAAGAGCTGGGAGTAAATGTGGACCATATTCGATTGCTGCCAGAGGAGAGTACAGCGGTGTATATGTCAATTTTAAATATTTTTGGGGATATGGAATTGGCTCTTTGCAATATGGATATTCTTGAGAGGATTTCTTTGGATTTTGTTAAAGAGGCCATCGCTTCTTTGAAGAGCTCAACAATGGTTGGAATTGATACGAATATGACAGAAGAAACCTTAGCCTATACAACCGACTTGCTGAAAGGTATCCCGTTGTTTTTAGACCCTGTATCCGTTGCCAAAGCAGAAAGGGCAAAAGGCATAATTGGCAGATTTCATACAATAAAGCCAAATAGAATGGAAGCGGAGGTCCTATCTGGTATGACGATTACCAGCGAAGAGGAATTGAAACAGGCAGCGGAATGGTTTATTTCCCAAGGTGTAAAAAGAGTTTTTATTACACTTGGACCTGGAGGTGTATACTATCAAGAGGGAGATGAGGCAGGGATTTTACGACCAGAAACTTCTGAAATTATTAGTGCAACAGGTGCTGGGGATGCATTTTCAGCGGCGATTCTTTATTCTTGGACTAAAGGGTATAATTTAATTGATACAGCAAAAACGGGCATGGCTGCAGCAAGTATTGGAATGGGATCGAAAACAGCCGTGAATTCTAAAATGTCAGAAACATTGTTAAAGATGAAACTGTAAGAGTAAAAATTAAAACAATATATAGGCTCTATCAGTACCTATGTATTATATGAGTAAGTACTGATAGATTGGTACTTGATTGAAAGAGGAGATAAGAGATGAAAGCATATTTAGATATTCATCCTGAAGTTAAAAAAGCCCTCTCAGAAGGAAGGCCTGTGGTGGCCCTTGAATCTACCATTATTTCGCATGGGATGCCCTATCCTAAAAATGTGGAAACCGCTTTAGAAGTGAACGCTACAATTAGAAAACATGGTGCAGTTCCAGCAACCATAGGATTGATAAAGGGTAGAATGAAAGTGGGTCTTACAGATGAAGAAATTGAGTATCTCGCCAAGGCACAAAATGTAATTAAAGTAAGTAGACGAGATTTACCATATGCAATAAGCATCCAATCGGATGGTGCGACCACTGTTGCTGGAACTATGATTATCGCAAAAATGGCGGGCATTAGAGTTTTTGTAACTGGTGGGATTGGTGGTGTTCACCGAGGTGCAGGCGAAAATTTTGATATATCCGCGGACTTGGAAGAACTTAAAATCACAGATGTTGTAGTCGTTTGTGCAGGTGTAAAATCGATTCTAGATATTGGTGCCACGCTAGAGTATCTTGAAACAGCTGGTGTCCCCGTGATAACCTATGGTTCTGATGAGTTCCCAGCATTTTACAGCAGAAAAAGTGGATTTGCGGCGGAGTGTAGGATTGACGATGTGGCAGAATTAGCCAACTTGATTCAGACCAAATATGAATTAGAATTACGGGGTGGTATTTTGATTGGTTGTCCGATCAAAGAGGAAGATCAAATCCCTTTTGAAAAAATGGAAGCAGTGATTCAAGAAGCTTTGGATAAATGCGAGAACCAAAATATTACGGGCAAACGTATTACTCCTTTTCTTTTAGATGAAGTAAAAAAGATAACGGATGGTTCTAGTCTTGAAGCAAATATTAAGCTTGTGATAAACAATGCTGAAATCGGAGCACAAATAGCAGTTGCAATGGAAAAATAACATCATATTTCTTTTGCGCTAAATTAAATTGAAAAAGTAGAATTGAAACTGAAAAACCATGTTTTATCACCGTTTTTTTACGGTATAATAAAAAAGTTAGAGTTGATTTGGAATCGTTCGATTGGTTTGATTCCGGTGTAGTGTTATGGAGGTTAAGCATGAAAGATTTAAAGGGTACAAAGACATTAGAAAATTTGATGAGCGCATTTGCTGGTGAATCTATGGCTAGAAACAAATACACATATTATGCCTCAAAAGCGAAAAAAGAAGGATACGAACAGATTTCTGCATTATTCACTGAAACTGCTGCAAATGAGAAGGAACATGCAGAACTTTGGTTTAAACTAGCTCATGGCATAGGCACAACAGCAGAAAATTTAGAAGATGCTGCTGATGGAGAAAATTATGAATGGACTGATATGTATCTCAATATGGCGAAAACAGCTAGAGAAGAAGGTTTTCCAGAGATTGCTGCAATGATGGACGGAGTTGCAAGCGTAGAAAAAGAACATGAAGAAAGATATCGAAAACTCAAGAAAAACATTGAAGACGGAAAAGTTTTTGAAAAAGATGATGTGGTGGAATGGAAATGTGCAAATTGCGGATATGTTTATACAAGCCAAAAAGCTTATGAAAAATGTCCGGTTTGTGATCATCCAAAAGCATATTTTGAACTGAAAACAAGAAATTATTAAAATCTAATATGATTTGGGCGCTGCTGGTATATAGAACATTTCTGATTCTATACCTCCACAGCGCCCTTTTCTTGAGACCAAGCAGCTTGAAGCCGTAAGCACTTTTCAATAGAGAGAAAGCAAGATTTTTTATTGTAAGAGCAAAGCACCTTTCATTGCGATAAAAAACACCAGTTCTCAGTAATGAGTTTTTATGCTACAATAATGAAGAAAACAACATCGAAACTTCGATCGGTGTTGCATATATTGAAACGAAAGGAAAGAAACTCTTTCATGGAAAATAAAATAGATTTATTGAAAAACTTAAATCAACAACAACAAGAAGCGGCCAGACATATTGAGGGCCCTTTATTAATTTTGGCAGGCGCAGGTAGTGGAAAAACAAGTACTATGACACACAGAATTGCCCACCTGATACGGAATGAAAGAATATCGCCATACAATATTCTCGCTGTAACCTTTACCAACAAAGCGGCAAAAGAAATGCGAGATCGGGTAGAAAGCCTGATTGGTGGCGGGATTAACATGTGGATTTTGACATTCCATTCTGCTTGCCTTAGAATTTTAAGAAAGCATGCTGAACTAGTTGGATACAATCAAGATTTTATTGTGTATGATCCAACGGATCAAAAAGTTGTCATCAAAAACTGTATCAAAGAAAAAAATGTAGATGAAAAAAAATACTCTCCTGCATATGTGCTAAGTATTATTAGTGATTGCAAGGAAAAAGGAATCAGCCCAATCAAATTTGCAGCAACAAACGAAAAGGATTTCAAAGGAAAAATTGTTTCTGAGTTATATACTGCATATGAAAACGTGCTAAAGAAGAATAATGCAATGGACTTCGATGATTTGCTTCTGCGAACGGTTCAACTATTTGAAAAGAATGAAGATATTTTGAAAGATTATCAGAATCGATTCCAATTTATTATGGTTGATGAGTATCAGGACACAAACTTTATTCAGTACCGTTTCGTAAAATTGCTTGCTGAAGCACATCACAATATCTGCGTGGTAGGTGATGACGACCAATGTATCTATCAGTGGCGTGGTGCGGATATTAAAAATATTTTGGAATTTGAAAAAGACTTTCGAAATACAAAAGTGATTAAACTAGAACAAAACTATCGTTCCCATGCAAATATATTAGACGCTGCCCATTCTGTCATTGAGAACAACCATGGGCGAAAAGGCAAGAAGCTTTGGACAGATAAAGAAAAAGGCGAAAAACTCAAATATTATAGAGCAGACAATGAAAAGGACGAAGCAAGATACATTGCGCAGGAAATAGATCGCCTGAAAAATAGTGAGCTGCAATATAGCGATTTTGCCATACTATATCGTACCAATGCTCAATCAAGAACCTTTGAAGAAGCGTTATCTGCTCGAGAAATCCCCTATCGGGTGTTAGGTGGCATTCGATATTACGATCGAAAAGAAATTAAAGATATCATGGCCTATATGAGATTGGTTCAAAATCCAGCAGATGATTTGAGTTTGACTCGAATTATCAATGAACCAAAACGCGGTATTGGAGAAAAGACGTTAGATAAACTTCGAGGCTTGGCTGAGTTTAGAAATGAAAGCCTACTAGAATCCTTGATGGACGACGAAATTGTGGAGACACTGCCTGCGAAAGCGGTAGATAGTATTCGAGATATGATGAGTGCATTGGTCCAATTCTATCGTGAGAAAGATACATTAAAAGTATCTGATATTTATGATGGACTTCTTGTTAGAACTGGATACCTAAAAAATTTGGAAAGTCAAGATACAGTGGAAGCGGAAGGTCGAATAGAAAACTTATTGGAATTCAAATCCGTTATCTACGACTATGAAAAGGAAAACCCACAGCTGACCTTGGCTGAATTTATGGAAAAAATTGCATTGATGGCCGAAATTGATAATCATGATGCTGGTGAAAATGCAGTGGTTTTAATGACAATGCATAGTGCAAAAGGTTTGGAGTTTCCAGTTGTATTTATGCCAGGCATGGAGGATGGGTTGTTTCCAGGTTGGAGAGCCTTTGATCGACCAGAGGGAATAGAAGAGGAACGGCGTCTTTGTTATGTTGGCATGACTCGTGCAATGCAAAAACTATACTTGACTGGGGCAGAGGTTAGAACACTTTATGGTAAAACTGACAATACAAAAGAATCTCAATTTTTACGTGAGTTGGATAAATCCCTGATGGAGGGAGATCCAATCTATCAGAGAAAACCAACCACAAACGGATATCAAGCAACTGGAAATAGTTTGAGAGGTGGATTTGGACAAAATCAAGGGAATGACGGATTTAACAATCCAGAAATATTTCGCCCTTTCGATCAATTAAAGTATATCAAACAAAATAAAATGGCCAGCACAACATCAGCAATTCCAGTCGGATCTGATTTTAAGGCAGGAGACGCCGTTAGCCATAACAAATTTGGTGGCGGAAAGGTAGTCTCTGTGGAAGGAAGCACGATAACAATTGCTTTTGACACAGTTGGAATTAAAAAACTTGCAAAAGATATTGCACCAATTAAAAAAATATAAATTTTGCAATGATATTAACAACAAATAGAAATAGAGGGAAATCGGATGAGTGAAACACTCCAAACCATGAAGGATTTGGTTCAAATTCTGAATGAGGCAGCAAAAGCATATTATCAAGAAAACAGAGAAATCATGCCAAATGTAGAATATGATAGACAGTATGATTTGTTGGTTGCAATGGAAAAAGAAACAGGAATTGTCCTTTCTAATAGCCCAACCATTCACGTGGGTTATGAACTGTTAAGCGACTTGCCAAAAGAAGAACATGAAACACAAATGCTTTCTTTGGATAAGACAAAAGATGTGGATTCTTTAGCACAATGGATTGGAAGTCAAAAGGGGATTCTTTCGTGGAAGCTAGATGGGTTAACGATTGTTCTTTCTTATTCAAATGGTGTTTTGATAAAAGCGGTAACAAGAGGCAATGGTGAGGTGGGAGAAGTAGTGACAAACAATGCAAAAGTCTTTGCTAATTTGCCGATTCGGATTTCGTATCAAGGAGATCTGGTACTTCGTGGAGAAGCAGTCATCCGTTACTCTGATTTTTATCGTATGAATGAAGAAATTCAGGATGTGGAATTGAAATATAAGAATCCAAGAAATTTATGTAGTGGCTCGGTTCGACAGCTAAACAATCGTGTGACAGCGGAACGAAAAGTGAATTTCTTTGGGTTTTCAATAGTGAAAGCGGAGGGGGTTGAATTTCAAAACTCTCGGGAAAATCAAATTCTTTGGTTAAAACAACAAGGTTTTGAAACTGTAGCATATCGAATGACTGATTCGAATCGGATTAAAGCTGATGTGGAATGGTTTGGGAACCAAATCGAAGAAAACGATTTTCCTTCTGACGGACTCGTTCTCACACTAGATGATATCGAGTATGGAAAGTCTCTAGGTGCAACTGCAAAGTTTCCAAGAGACTCCATCGCATTTAAGTGGAAAGATGAGATGAAAGAAACGGAATTACTTGAAGTATTGTGGAGTGCTTCAAGAACTGGACTAATTAATCCAATTGCAGTTTTTGAGCCTGTAGAACTTGAAGGTACTACTGTAAGCAGAGCAAGTGTCCACAATTTGAGCATTCTTGAAAGCCTTGCACTTGGCATTGGTGACCAGATTGTTGTTTATAAGGCAAATATGATAATACCACAGATATCCGAGAATCTGACAAAGAGTGGAAATCTTATCATCCCGGAACATTGCACAGTTTGTGGGGCACAAACTGTGATAAAGCAGGAGAATGATGTGAAGTCACTTTACTGTCCCAATCCAGAATGTCAAGCAAAGCACGTCAAATCCTTCGCGCATTTTGTAAGTAGAGATGCCATGGGCATCGATGGTTTATCAGAGGCAACCGTAGAGAAACTCATCGGAAACGGGATTGTAAGGGACTTCGCAGATATTTTTCATTTGGCACAGTATAAAGAGCAAATCGTTGCAATGGAAGGTTTTGGAGAAAAATCATACCAGAACATGATGGATTCCATCGAAAAAGCGAGAAAGACAAATTGCGTTCGCTTTCTTTATAGTTTAGGTATTCCAAATGTTGGCTTGTCCAATACAAAAAATATTTGTAAAGCATTTGATTTTCAATGGGATGAGCTGGAACGTGCCACAAAAGATGACCTGCTGAGGATCAATGGTATTGGTGAAATCATGGCCAATGGATATGTTTCATACTTTGGTAGTGAAAAAAACAAAAAGGTTGTTAGAGCATTAAGGGAAGAACTTGTTTTAGAAGAATCTGCTGCACCATCAGGGGAACGAGGAACAACGTTAGATGGATTGACTTTTGTCATCACTGGCTCTGTAGTTCAGTTCAAAAATAGAAATGAAATTAAGGAACTCATTGAATTAAACGGTGGGAAAACTACTGATTCAGTTACGAACAAAACAAACTATCTCATCAATAATGATATTCAGTCCAATTCTTCCAAAAATAAAAAGGCAAAAGAATTGGGGATCCCGATTATAAGTGAAGAGCAGTTTATCGATTTGTTCTTACAATAATCAATATTAAGATGAATTCAAAGGATTATTATGAATAGAATCAGGAAAACAGCCAATGTTGGCTGTTTTTATTTGGCATAAATAGTATGGTATCAGAATTGTAAGAAAAGCATATTTGACGTATGCTCATAATAGAGGTAAAATATTAAGGATAGTTAGATTACGAAAGAGAAAGAGAAAGGTGAAACCAATGATATTAGAAAAAATATTTGATTTGGCAGAAGCCACTTTGATGGAACGAACAATTCGCGATGTACGAATCGGTTTGGAACTGATGGCGGTTGAGCTGGACAATGGCGCAATTGGTGTAACATATGTTCTTCGAAATGAAGTAAAGCATGTATGTGGATCAATGGAACATTCGGGCAATCTGATTGGAACAAAGGCTGTGGATGTTGCAAAATTAGCTCTAACAGCCTCTTCTGTACTGGATAAAGCTATGGGATTGGCTGTGTTAAATGCAGTAGCGAACTTTTCTCAGCAACAAAAAATCAAATTGAAAAATCAAACAGATGCTGTCTTTTCAGTTGAAATAAAAGAGGGCGAAAAAATTGGTGTGGTAGGTCATATTGGACCAGTCATTCAAAGATTGCAGAGTCATAAGGACAATATGTTGATTTTTGAAAGGGATGAAAGCAAAAATCCTAATGTATATATGGAAGATAGAGAAGAAGAACTGCTACCAACATGTCAAGTTGTGTTTATAACAAGCTCGACATTGATTAACGGCACCATAGAACAAGTTCTAACCTACTGTAAGAATGCAAGGGAAATTGTTATGGTTGGATCAAGTACACCGCTATATCCTGAAGCGTTTGAGGGTACAGGAGTCACGGTATTAGCAGGCACACATTGGACATCTAATCATAGAGATGAAATCTTGGCCGGAGTGAGTCAGTGTATGGGGATGAAACAGTTGGTTCGATTTGGAGAAAAAGTTTCGCTGGCTGTATAACCCAAGCATCAAATTGAATGGCTTTATTCTATAGTAAAAATAGAAATATATCATAAAAGCGCTCTGATAAAATTGCAGAGCGCTTTCACATCATGATATATTAATCCTGTATTTGAACGATTTTTTGAATCAAGTCGTGTTATTGATTCATGTGATTGCATGCTTCTGCCAGTGCATTCATTGCTGCGGCATTGATTGGGTATGCAATCGGTGAAGATGAAATTAATGGATGAGTTGCAACTTGAAGGGTATTGAGCTCAGTTGCTGTTACACCTTTTTGGATTGCAAGGCTTAGGATATTAATCATCTCACCAACAGTGTCGCCACCAGAGATTTGTGCCCCCAATATGATGCCAGAGCATTTTGCAAACATCAATTGAATATTGATTTTCTGAGTACCAGGAAGTGATCCTGGGTGTTTATCCATTGTGGTAAATTCTCCAGTAATGACACTAAATCCTTCTTGATCGGCGCGGCTTTTCGTAATACCTGCAGCGGCGTATGTTCTACCAAATATTTTTGTTGAAAATGCACTGATCGTTCCTTTATTTGCCCGAATCATGCGTAAGTCAAATGCATTGCAACCAGCTATTTTTGCCTCCATAGCAGCGGTTGAGGCTAGAAGTACAGGTACATCTCTGCCGGTAAAGAAGCATTTCTTTTCTGCACAGTCTCCTACTGCAAAGATATCGGGATCGTTAGTTCTCGTGTATTGATCCACAATGATTGCACCTCGCTGATTCACTTCGATTCCTGCTGCTTGTGCAAGGGCTGCATTTGGTTTCACCCCTAGTCCTAATATGACAAGATCAGCAGAAACCTGATCGCCATTATCCAACTCTAAACTTTCTACTTTTTCATTTCCATTGATTTTTGAAACTTTTCTTCCAGTCAATACTTCAATGCCATTTTCTTTCATGGATTGCTCGATTTCGCTGGTAAAGCTTTGATCGAAAGCTTGCCATAAGCACGCATTTGCTAGCTCCACTAAAGTGACTTTCTTTCCGAGCAATCTAATCTGCTCTGCGAATTCTACCCCGATGAATCCTCCACCTATGACGACAATGCTTTCTGCATTTTGAACCTTTTCAAGGAGACCATCTAGATATTTTTGATTTTTTAAGATGGGAACTACGTTTTCCAGATCATGACCAGGAATAAAAGTTGGGATGATAGGAAGTGACCCAGTGGCGATGACGAGTTTTTTGTAACCAATCGTTTCTCCACTTTCAGTAGAAACTGTTTTGTTTTCTCGATTGATGGAGGTGACTTGATCAATATTTAGATTGACCTTAGCGTCAAGTAATCCCGCATCTGGAATAACATTTTTATCGGTGCTATGCAGTGTACCATAAATATAAGGAATTCCACATGGAACCATAACTTTTTCCGTATTTCTTATTACCGTGATATCAATATCTCCATAAGCTTTTCTAGCGGTAGTAGCACTAAGTAGACCACCTGCACTCCCACCAATAATCAATAAGTCTGTTTGTTTCATCATTGTATCCTCCTTTAAGAATTTAATCATATAGAATCAGTAAAGAATTCACCGATTACAGCCTGAACGATTTGTTTGACTCGTGGATCCGAAATAGAATAATAAATATTTGTGCCTTCCCTTTTTCCACTAATAATATGTGCAGCTTTGAGTTTTGCTAAATGCTGAGAAACCGTGGATTGCGCTTCGTTTAAGCAGTGCTGAATATCTCCAACATTAATCTGATCTTTTTCGCACAAGGTTTTGACAATGCAAAGTCTTTGGGGATGAGCGATTGATTTTAGAACATCAGCAGCTTCGATAAAGGCTTCGGGTTCGTTTTTATAATAATGTGACATCATGGCGCTCCAATCTATATTGTAATATTAATATATTTGAATAATTGAATGTAACATAAATAATTATAACACAGGATATAAAGTTATCAAGAGGGAAATAAAAATATATGAAAAGTTATTGACATATGCCCAAAAACAAGTATAATGAAATAGTAAAAAGCATATGCTCATAACGCAGGAGGTGAATGATATGCCAAGAAAAGATGGGACAGGGCCAATTGGGCTCGGCGCGGAAACAGGAAGAGGAATTGGCTGGTGCAGAACTGGATGTTTAAGTGGAAAAGATGTGGCCAGAGGTGCCAGTTGTGGTATGAAATCTGGGATACAAGGAAAACCAAGAAGAAGTTCTTTTAAAGAAAAATTTGGTCAGCGGCGAGGATTCATGTCTGACGAACAAGAATTGCTAATGGCTCAAAGAGATTGTTTGGAAGCAAGAATTCAATCCATAGACATGAAGTTAGAGAATTTCAAATCGATAGATTAGGTTTTCAAAAGAGACGGGTTGGCGGTCAGCGCTTACCTGTTTTCTTTATGAGGTTAAAATTGACATATGACCATTATTGGGATAAGATAAATAAAAAGCGATTGTTACTTTATATGGATTGACGGAGGCATAAGATGAAGATAGGAATTACAGTTGAACCTGTAAATCAAGAGGATAAGGTGTCAGAAACCCTTGAGGAGTGCAATTCCTTGCTTGTTATTACGGTGGATGATAACATGATAAAACAAGATGTTCGTGTTTTGGATATGCAACGAATTTCAAATCCATTTGATGGCACTGGAATTTTTCTGGCAAAGACAATGATTGAGAATGATTGTGAAGCGGTGATAACAGGAAGCCTAAAAGAAGAAGCCTTCGATCTCTTGGCAGATGCATGCATCACTAGGTATTTTGGAGCAGGAAACCTCGTATTAGACGCGTTAAGAATGATGGAAAACAGAGAGCTTAAGTTAATACGTAATCTTGATTATACAGATGATTGTGGAGGAGACCATAAACATAATCATCATCATAATCATTCATAAATAATGAACAAGAAGAGGAGAATCGATCATGAGTGAAGAAAAAGCAATTGAAGCAAGAAACAAAGCAGGAAATTATTTTAAGGAGGGATATAACTGTGCGGAAGCAGTTTTTTTAACCTTTCAAGAAATGCTAGCGCCTGAATTGGATCCTTCTTTGGTAAAATTGATGACAGGCTTTGGAAGTGGTGTTGGGGAAACGGGATGTATGTGTGGTGCTTTGACAGGCTCTATTGTTGCACTAAATATGATCAATGGTAGGGAAACCAACCAAGTATCAAGAGATCAAGCGTACCAAATTGCAAAGGAATTTACGGATAAGTTTACCGATAAATATCGAGCTACTTGCTGTAGAGTTTTGAATCCACACCCGTTTGAGACCAGAGAGCATCTGACAAATTGCTTGAAAATAACAGGAAATACAAGCAAAATGCTTGTAGAATACATGGAAGAAAAAGGCATGCTGAAGTAAACTTTGATTTTGTCATACTTTTGACACAAATACCTTTTAATATGGTTTCAATCATATTGAATGAGTAAAAAGTATAAGAGCTGGAATAGAATACAGAATCTTTGCAATGTGAAAGGAGTTGGCTAAATGAAAATAATTCAAAAAATCAAAACAAGGCAATGGGTACAAGTATTTTTCTTTATTTTTATTGCACTGGTAGCAGTCAATAAAAATCTAGGTGAAACGGGGCATCCATTGCCTTTTCTTTCCCAGGCATCGTTACATGCGCTGTGTCCAGTTGGCGGTGTTGTAACACTCTATCAAATGGTAACCGCTGGAACCTTAGTGGCAAAAATCCATATGTCATCTCTTGTTCTTATGGTGCTTGTGTTCATACTTGCACTTTTGTTTGGAAGTGTTTTTTGTGGTTGGGTTTGCCCCTTTGGAACGCTTCAAGAATGGATTAGTAAATTGGGGAAGAGAGTGAGAGGGAAACGGTATAACCAAATAGCATCACCAAAAATCGATGCTGTTTTCAGACGTTTTCGATATGTTGCACTGATATGGATTCTGTTTGTCACAGCAAAATCAGGCGAGTTATTGTTTGAACATGCCGACCCTTATAATGCACTTTTTACCTTTTGGACAGGAGAAGTAGCGTTACCGTCTGTAATTATTTTGATTGGTACTATCATAGCTTCTCTTTGGATAGAGCGACCTTGGTGCAAATATTTGTGTCCTTACGGGGCATTGCTTGGTCTTTTTAATCATATCCGCATATTTTCTATCAGACGTAACAAAGAAAGCTGCATCTCATGTGGAAAATGCAATCATGCTTGTCCTATGAATCTAGATATTCAAAGAAGCCATACTGTTCGTGACACGCAGTGTATTAGTTGTATGATGTGCACTTCGGAACAAATGTGTCCGGTGGAAGATACTGTTTCACTCAGTGCCTCTCTCCAAGGAAAAATGAGGGTTAAAACAAGAGCAGTTGCAATCATTACCTTTGTAGTGATTTTTGGTGGTATTATTGTTGCTTCCCAGCTTAATTTGTGGGCAACCTCCAATGACCGAAATGGAAGTGGCAATAAAGAATCAATGGATGTATCTCAGGAAGTAGTCTATGAAGATGTTTCTGCTATTCGAGGTTCCAGTACCTTTTACGAGATTTCTGAAGGATTTGAGATAGACTTAAATGTATTACAAAGTGCATTTGTCCCATCTCAGGCATTGGATGCTAATATGAAAGTCAAGGATTTGGAAAGCCTTTATGAAGAAGGTGATGTGGAGATTGGAAGAGGCTCTGTTCAGCTGTTTGTTGCTTTTTATAAGGGATTGACAATTGAAACTGCGGAATCATATTTGCCGGAATCTGCCGCCTCTATTTTATTGGAAGACCAAGTTGGGCTGTCAGAAGATAGAGCGCAGTACGTGAAAGAACATACTGTTTCAGAAAAGCAAATACAAGACTGATCACTCCATCCGTGATGGTTTCTACACAATAAAAAAACCGGATAAAGCAAAGTGCTTTGTTCGGTTTTTTTTGAGAATGTGAAAAACTCTGTGAATTACAAAATCATCGATTGCATTAATGGCTACCGCATTCATGACTGTGTGCATGATCGTGACAAACAGAACCTGTTGATTGCAATTGTCCCTTTAGGTATGCTTCTGCAGCTTCCTGTGCATTTCCAGTTGCACCAACGATAACTTCAATATTCTTTTCATTAAAAATCTCAATGGCACCGCCACCCATTCCGCCAGAGATAATTACATTTGTACCTAAATCATTTAAATAATTCGGCAAAAAACCTGGCTTATGCCCTGGATTTGCAACAATTTCAGATGAAATAATTTTATCATCTTCTGTTTCAAAGAGAATAAATGCTTCGCAGTGACCAAAATGTCCTGCTACCATATTTCCTTCACTTGCAATTGCAATTTTCATTTTGTTTCCTCCATATTTTCAATTTTTTCAATTAGCTCAGTAAGATAATCACCACTGAATAATTCAATCATACCCTTGTCGCAAAGTGCAGCGAGAGACGGGTCGATTGGTAACTTGACGATTGTATCAATATGATATTCTTTAGCAATTTCGTCAATATGGCTTTCTCCAAAAACTTTGATTTGAGTATGACAATCTGGACATTCGAGATATGACATGTTTTCTACAATACCAAGAACCGGAATGTTCATTAAATCAGCCATTTTTACTGCTTTTGATACAATCATTGATACCAACTCCTGTGGTGATGTGACGATAACAATCCCATCGACAGGAAGAGATTGGAACACCGTGAGAGGGACATCTCCTGTACCTGGCGGCATGTCGATAAACATGTAATCTACATCACCCCACATGACGTCTGTCCAAAACTGCTTTACCATTCCAGAGATAATAGGGCCTCTCCAAATTACTGGATCAGTATCGTTTTCGAGAATGAGATTAACGGACATAATATCAATGCCTGTTTTTGTGCGAATTGGCATAATTCCAAGTTCGGTTCCCAATGCTTTTTCAGTAATACCAAATTCTTTTGGCACAGATGGCCCTGTCACATCTGCATCTAATACAGCGGTTTGGTGACCGTTCCGATTCATAGAAACAGCAAGCATAGACGTAATTAAAGATTTACCAACGCCACCTTTTCCGCTTACAATAGCAATGACTTTTTTAATGTCACTGGTTTCGTGAGGTGCTTCAATTAGGCTTTTGGGCTGTTCTTCTCGTTCGCTGCATGTTTCGTTACATGTATTACAGCTTTTGTTACAACTTTCGCTCATTTTTGTTCTCCTTCGTTGATTGTTTTATATAGTAACCGCAGTACCTGCAGTCATATATCCCAACTGATCTCCCATTATTTTTTTCAACTGATCATAAGGAACAAGGCCTGTACAATGCCCTGTGTAGAATTTTGATTGAGTACTCAAAAGGTATTCCCCGATTTTTGCAACCACTATGGGATCTTCATTGGTTCTAGTTCCATAGCTATAGAGATGAAATCCACTAAATACTGCATCTAGGTTGCCTCCAAATTGTTCGTGTATACTTTTCATAATATTGATGATTCCGCGATGAGCACAACCAGATATCAGTACTTTTTTATCTTTCTCTGTAATGATTAAATACTGCTCATGTTCAAATCTATCAGGTACCAGTGTTTCTTGTTCTTCCATCATTAATGTTTGATTGCAAGAAGATAAAAGTTCCGAACCGGACACTTTTGAAGTAAGAAAAAGGCCACTTGGAAGTTGAGCGGTTCCATCGATAAAGTGAATCTGCGGGTGGGTGGAAAGTGATTCGTCGATGCCTATATCTGAAATCGACTGGCTTTTCTTTAAGGAAAAATGCTTATCAAATGCTTTGTCATTGATATAAACTTTTGCATGGTGATTTATATCTAAAAAAGAACGCAAACCTCCCCCGTGATCGTAATGACCATGGGAGATGATTACCGTATCTACTTCACATAGATTGATTTCTAATTTTTCGGCGTTCTTTAGGAACAAATCACTTGCACCTAAATCAAACAATATTTTCTGACCATTGGCTTCTATATAAAGACTTAATCCGTGCTCGCTTTCTAAGAGAGGAGCGCCCGTTGCATCTTCCACCAGAGGGATTATGTTCATCTTATTCGCCTCTTTATCCTTCCATCAAATCAAATACTTTTTTGTAAATAAGTTTTACTGCATCCCCTGCTGAACAGTTGATTTCCGCAATGCTTTTTCCTTGGTTGACTGCCTCCACCACACACCTGTCATATGGTATTTTACCAAGAAAAGGAATATGATTCAACTGACAGAATTTTACGATTTTTTCTGTTGCATCTAGATTTGTATTGTATTTATTGACGCAAATAGCAGTTTTTACACGAAATTGCTGAGCTGTTTTAATGATTCTTTCCATGTCGCTGATTCCCGATAGGGATGGTTCGATGACAATAAGTGCTACAGTGACATTGCTCAAGGAAGCAATGACCGGACAACCAATTCCTGGTGAACCGTCAATGATCGCAAATGGGAAAGGCACATTGCTATCTTTTAATTGTTGCTTTACTTCAGTGATTAGTTTGCCAGAAGTACCGCTTCCCATATTTAACTTTGCCGTAGAAAAAACTGAATCGCTTTCAAACAAATAGAGTCTTCCTGCAGGAGCATCCAGTGGTTGGATTGCTTTTTCAGGGCATAAAACTTCACAGACACTACATCCTTCGCAGGAGAAGGGATCGATTTCGTATTGGTTCAAATGATTCAATTTGATTGCATCAAAACGACACTTTTCAGCACAAAGACCACATTGTATGCATTTCTCGTTTTGTATTCTTCTTTTTGGCATACCGAAGTAGTCTTTTTCTTTTGCCATAACAGATTGTTGCGTTATTAAATGAAGATTTGGAGCATCAACATCGCAATCAGCATATGCTTTGGCGTTTGAAAGGTGGATGAGAGCGCTGGCTACCGTGGTTTTTCCTGTTCCGCCTTTTCCGCTAAGGATTAGTAGTTGTTTCATACCCTGCCTCCAATTTGATTTGGTTTAGAATTTCAAGAAATACCTGTCGATATTTTTGCTTTTCTCTTACAGCAATCATGCCATTGGAATTCAGCGTTCCTAATTCTGTATCGTATGGTATTTCTCCGACAATCGGTATTCTTTGTTCCTTGCAATACTGTTCGGATGGGTTTTCGGTGTCCATGGTTTTGTTTAAAACAACTCCGTTTGGTTTATGAAAAAGTTTTACCAATTCATGAACCATGGCTAAATTATGGGCACCAAAAATCGTAGGCTCAGCTACTAATAGGCAGTAATCTGCATCTTTGATGCTTTCCATGACGATGCAGGCGCTTCCGGGAGGACAATCGATAAAGGTATCTGAAGGTGAAATGATTTTACTTTCTTCTTTCAAGAGATTGTGAATGATGGGAACACCAGAAGCTTCTCCTATATTCAACATACCAGTGAGAACTTGTATACCTTCTGAAACTCCAGTCCTAATTTCCCCAATCTTTTTCTGTTTTTCGGAAAGGGCACCCTCTGGACAAAAAAGAATACACCCGCCGCACGAATGGCAGATTTCAGGAAAAATAAACAATTGATCTTTGATATAAGCCAGTGCATTAAATTTACAAAAATCAACACATGTTCGGCAACCGTTGCACAACTCTGACTGTACCATAGGAATCCAAACGGTTACTTTTTCAGTTGCATTGTTTTGAGGTTTGAAAAAGAGGTGGCCATTTGGTTCTTCTACATCACAATCAACATAAATCGATTGGGGCTCAAGTGCAGCTAAATTAACAGAAACAAGAGTTTTTCCAGTCCCTCCTTTTCCGCTCAATACAGCAATTTTCATTGTGCTGAGCCTCCATGATTATGAAAACCAGGATGAATTTCGTCTAAAAGTGACAGAGTCCCTTTTTCAAATGCTTCTAAATTATCTTGTAAGCTAGTGCCCACAGTGCGATAAATTTTTATGCCTGCAGCTGACAAAACCTCTGCAGCGTTTTCTCCACAACGAGGAGTCAAGAGTGCATCTGCCTTTTGATCAACTATTGTCTGGGCTGCTTTGATTCCAGCACCGCCTTGACTAGCAGAAGCACTGTTGTCAAGAAAGGATGCTTTTTTTGTTTCTGTATCAAAAAACATAAAATAAGGTGTACGCCCAAAAGAGATACATATATTTGTGTTTGTAGATGCGTCATCTACGGGAATGACTAGTTTCATAAGAACCTCCCTATGTGTCCAATTCGTTTGGTTATTTGCATTTTACTCATACCAATATACTATAACCAATATGAACATATGTCAATAATGAATCGTAATGGGACAGAAAAAAGTGGATATTATATTGTGCCATCCATAAAAAAAGTTTGTTCCATATATATGAAACAAACTTTTTTATCATGTTTTCACCATTTGGTTTCATTTTTTATTCTACAGTATTATGTCTCCAACAGCTACGGCGGCAATTTTTCCCTTTGCAATTGGGCTCGCAGGACACTTCGTGAGAACCGCAACTTGGGCAACTGTATTCCCCACTTTTAATGGCTTCAAGGTTTTCGTAACTTTCTAACCATTCGTTACCACAATTAGAACACTTCACGGGGCAGATATTTAGTGTGAAGTTTCCTCCATCTATGACGATAGATTTGCCGTTGATGAGACTGTCTGCAACCTTTTCTCTAGCAGAGATTAGAATTCTTTGAAAAGTAGGCCGTGATACTTCCATTTTTGCGGCACACTCTTCTTGTTCCAAACCTTCCAAATCTTTTAATCGTATTGCTTCTAATTCTTCTAATTTCAATATGTTTTTATCAAGTTCCGGCATTTCTTGAGTAGACGGAATAAAATATGGTATTGCTGGAACCTTTTCGATTCTTCTCCATTTTGTTGGTCTTGCCATGTATATCAACTCCATTTAATGATCAATAACGAATAAAAATAGTTTATCGGTATTGTGGAATTCTGTCAATGGCTCAATTTATTTCAAATACTGTGATAAGGTCACGGAATGAAATGTGAAAATATCATAAAATCAAACCGTTGGGACTTTTGGAAAAAGAATATTCTGGCTGTGCTAGTTGTAAAATATTTGGTATAATGAAAGAAAAATAGCAATAATAATTTAGAAGATAGTGGGATGATGATGATGAATGAAGCAATTTTGCACAAAGAAATTGAGAAACGGTACGAAGGCGAAAGTCAACAAGCATGTGATTTAGGCTGTGGAAACACAATAGATATTCTGGCCCCAAAACAAGGAGAACGTATTCTTGACTTAGGCTGTGGTCGGGGAGAAGAGACCATCAAAGTGGCCATGATAACAAGTCCTTATGGATATGCGGTGGGATTGGATTTGACTGTAGCGATGATAGAACAGGCAAAGGAATTGGCCATATCACAAGGAGTACAAAATGTGGACTTTATGCAAGGTGATATTGAAGCACTTCCTTTTGAGGCGGATACTTTTCATGGAATCACAAGCAATTGTGTCATCAATCATGCAAAGAATAAGGAAACTGTATACAAAGAAATTTTTCGGGTGTTAAAAGCCGGTGGCAGATTTGTTGTTGCAGATGCAGTAACAAAATATCCGCTCCCACCTGAAGTGAAAAATGACCCCGAAGCGTGGGCGCAATGCTTTGGAGGAGCAGTAACAGAAGAAGTTTATTTAGATAGTATTCTACGCGCAGGGTTCCAAAAACTTGAGATATTAAATAGGAGAGAATACTTGAAAAATGGGTATGATTTCATCAGTTTAACAATAAAAGCTGTGAAATAAATAATGGATGGAGGTGACGTTCATGAAAAAAGTGGCGACGAAGACAACAAAAACTTGTTGTTCCAACTTCACAACGGCGCAATGCTGCTCAAAAGCCTCTAAGGTCGTAGCAGGGTGTCATAACTAACAGAAAGAGGCAGCCTTGGCTGCCTCGATTTCTTTGACGGAGGGTGAAATGATTGTTGCAAAAAACAATATTATTGTAAGAATAAATGGAAAAGAGAAGATAGAATATGCCATCTTAAATCCAATTGCAGGAAATTTTGATATCATGGATGAAGAGGAACATAAACAGTATCTCGAACTTGAAAAGGGTAAACAAACTGATGAAGAACTAGAGTCTTACCTTATGGAGCGAGGATATGCATTTTGTGATGATAATACATATCAGAAGGCATTGAAAAGCGCATATGATGAATTCCAAAAAGAAGTAAAGGATGCACAAGTTCAGTTAATGATCATTCCCACGTATTCTTGTAACTTAGCCTGTACTTATTGTTTTCAACATGGAATAGATGGAAGACCTACTTTGATGACAAAAGAAATCGTAGATGCTTTTTTCGACTATGCAAATCAAGAATTCAAAGATCGAGCTGTGAAACCATTTATTACACTGTTTGGTGGGGAGCCTTTGATTGATTCGGTCAATCACCGAGAAATCATAGAGTATATTGTTGAACGCTGCATTAAAGATGATTATGAACTTTCGGCGGTTACCAATGGATATGATTTTGCATCCTATGCGGACCTGCTTTCAAGGGCAAAAATCAAAGAGATACAGTTTACACTGGATGGAACTGCAAAGATACATGACAAGCGACGCTTGACAGCAAATGGCAAGGGTTCATTTGATCGGGTAATTGATGGAATGGAAAAAGCAGTTTCCTATGGAATGCCAATCAACTTGCGTACCGTTACGGACCGAGAGAATATAGATGATTTGGTTCCATTGGCAGAATTGTTAGACAAAAAAGGATGGTTGGATCTTCCTTTAGAATTGTTTAAAACGCAAATTGGGAGAAATTACGAATTGTTTGAGTGCTATGAAAAACCTCAGCATTTGTTTTCCCAAGTAGAAATGTGGGCACATGTGGCAAAACTAGCGAAACAGTATCCGGTAATGAAAAAATTCCATAAGCCAGATTTTATGGGTCTTCGATACCTAGTAGAAACTGGAGAAATGTATCTTGCTAGCTTTGATACGTGTCCGGCAGCAAAAACAGAGTGGGTATTTGATCTTTACGGCGATATATATGGTTGTACTGCTAGCTGTGGCAGAGAGGACTTTAAACTAGGGACGTTTTGGCCGATTGTTGCCAAAAACCAGGAAAGCATTGAGCAGTGGAGCAACCGCGATGTGACAAAAATAGAAAAGTGCAAAAGTTGTAAATATGATGTGGTTTGTGGAGGCGGTTGTGGTGTCATTGCAGCAAATCGAAATGACGGTGTGGTATGGTCTCCTGATTGCCGGCCAATTCAAGAACTCTATGATATTGGGATAGATTATTATCAGAAAGAAATACAATCACTCGTTCAGGATCCTGATGAGGCACAGACCCAGAAAACGATAACCATAAAAGAAGGAACGCATTCCAAAGGAATAGATGAAAATGTGTCCCATGGTTGCATGATTTGTGGAGGCAAGATGATATATGGCACACATCCGAGGAAATTGAAATGTGACATTTGCGGCGAAGAATTTGTGTCAAACATGGAATGTGAGCAAGGCCATTATGTTTGTGATGCTTGCCATAAAGGGGATGTTTTGGATCATATGGAATTGCTTCTTGTCAAATCAACAGAAGTCAATCCTATTCGCCTTGCTAAAAAAATATTTGATATGCCGACCATGAAAATGCATGGTCCAGAGCATCATAGTATGGTGCCAGCTGTATTAGAGACGGCCTCACAAAACATCTCTGGAAACAGAGATTTGACAAGAATTAAGGAGGCAATCAGACGTGGAATCGACATCAAAGGGGGGAGCTGCGGCTACCATGGAAACTGTGGCGCCTGTGTTGGTGTAGGTATTGCGGAATCTCTTTACCTTGGAGCATCTCCTCAATCAAAAGAAGAAAGAGGGAAAGCAATGGCTGCAACCGCAACTGCATTGATGGCTGTCAGCGAATTGGGTGGACCACTTTGCTGTAAGCGGGATAGTATCACCTCTATAAAAACGTATATGAAGGACAACGAACGGTTCGCTCATATAGAACCGGAATCATTTATTTGTTCTTATTCAAAGTACAACAAGGGTTGCCTAAAAACAGGTTGTCCATATTTTCCAGATACTCATCTGGTAAGTAATAAATAGTGAAAAGGAGTAACATCATGAGTAAAAATGTTCAATATCTAAACGCAGAAGAATTTCAGGTGCTATTAAAAACAAGCAAAACACCAATTATACTAGATTTCTTTTCTGATGACTGTCCGCCTTGTGAAGTGCTGGCTCCAATTTACGAAAAGATGGCAGAAAAGTACGCAGAGCATATCAAATTTGTCAAAATGATGAGACAGGATAATCGTGAATTGGCGTTAAACTATGGAGTCACTGGGAGCCCTACTGTTTTGTTTTTTCAAGATGGGAAAGAGGTTGGCTCACGCCTTAGTGGGTTCATGACAAAACCTCAAGTTAGGAAAGCGATTGAAGAGATTCTCGGAGACGTGATTCCACCTGCAAAGATGCAAAGAGTGGATTGTGATTTGCTGATTCTGGGTGCCGGCCCTGCCGGCCTGGCGGCGGGTCTTTATGCAGGAAGAGCAAAAATGAAGACTGTGATTGTGGAAGAAAGTATCTGTGGTGGTCAAGCTGCATCTACAAGCCATATTGCAAACTATCCAGGCACCAATGGACCTATTGATGGCAAAGTGCTTACCCAGTATATGAAAGAGCAAGCGGAGTCTTTTGGTGTTCAGATAGATGACTTGAAGGAAATTTTTGAAATCAATCTAACAGGTGACTTAAAATATATCAAAACAGAAGATACCGAATACTATGCAAAGGCAATTATTTTGGCAACTGGGTCAAGACCAAGAGCGCTAGAAGCAATCGGTGCAGACGAATTAAAAGGCAGAGGCGTTCATTATTGTGCAACTTGTGATGGCGCGATGTATGAAGGAACAGAAATCATGGTAATCGGTGGAGGCAACTCTGCTATTGAAGAAGCGCTGTTTCTAACTCGATATGCAGAGCATGTCACCATCGTCCATCGTCGAGATGAATTTCGTGCGGTACAGATTGAACTTGAGGCAGCGAGGGACAATGATAAAATAACTATTTTGACAAACAAAGTAGTAGAAGAAGTGAGGGCGGGAGAGTATATCTTGCAGGATGCAGTTCTTAAGGATGTAAAAACTGGTGAAAAAGAAGTTTTGGCAGTAGCAGGCGCTTTCGTTTATATTGGTAATGACCCGCAGACCCATCACTTTAAAGGTCAATTGGCATTAGACAATACGGGATATATTCTAGCGGGGGAAGACACAAAAACAAGTATTCCTGGGGTTTTTGCGGCTGGAGATGTACGACAAAAGGATGTAAGGCAAGTCGCCACTGCCACTTCGGATGGTGCTGTTGCAGCTATTATGGCAGAAAAATATCTTGCGTCCATCCACTAGATAGAGTTAAAATAATATCAGGATAGGCATGTTGTGCAGATAAACTGAATGGCAATCAAAAGATCTTGTGAGTAGTTTTAGTATCTTAGCCATTAGGAGGTATGGGTATATGTGTAAAGAACCTAAATTCTTTGTATGTAAGCATTGTGGGAATATGGTGAACATGTTACATCATTCTGGTGTTCCAATGATTTGTTGTGGTGAACCCATGGAAGAAATCAAGGCAAATACAACTGATGCAGCTCAGGAAAAGCACGTTCCGGTGATTTCTATGGAAGGTGACATTGCTACTGTGACAGTAGGAAGTGCGCCACACCCAATGACAGAAGAACATAAAATTGTTTGGATTTATCTTCAGACAGAAAAAGGAGAACAACTCAGCTGTGTAGACACACAGGAAAAAGCAGAAGCATGCTTTAAAATCTGTGGGGAAGATAAAATGATTGCGGTTTATTCATATTGCAATCTTCACGGGCTGTGGAAAGCCGACTACAAATAGTTTTTTCAGTCATACAGTAATTCTGAACAACGTATTATGAGGCTAAAAGAGAGGGATGAAACGGGAATGTTTCATTTCCTCTCTATTTTTCTGTGGAGAAAACTTCTGGATTTGTTTTTTCAAATTCTGAAAAGAGAGGATCTTCTTCTAAAAACCTCTTTAACCTATCTGGGTGGGTGAGAATATACGAAACTGAAAATGCCGTGATCGGTATGATCAGTGAGCAGCTAATACAGCTGATGGAAATCATGGAGACTTCCTGAAACAGTGCTTTGGAATTTAGCAATGCAAAGAAAGAATATTGATTGTTTTTAAAAAGTAAAAATAAGGAAAGGGATTCACCCAAACAAGCAAAATATAGTGTATTGACTGTAGCGCCAAGAATATCTTTGCCAACATGCATGCCGGAAATAAACAAATCGCCAATTTGCAATGTACGGTTGTTTTTGTATACTTCGTAAACGGCTGAAGAAACTGCAACGGATGCATCCATTGCTGCTCCCATTAATCCTATTATAATCATAGAAAAAGCGATTTGCCACATATTAACTTTTAGGTTCAAAGAAAGACCCAGCACTTCATCTTCTCTTTGTATGATTTCATTGATTCCTTGCATATGATAAGACGTTCCCATGTGGTAAGTTAAACCGAAAAGGAGTATTAGTACAAACATGAGAGACCAAAAAGAGGCAATGGTTTTCGCATTGTTTCCATTCTGATAAAAAAGGGTGGCAAAGGCGATAAAGAAACATCCTAAAAAAGTTACTGGTATTGCTGGAAGTCCCCATGACAGCGCAATCATTGAAATGGAAAGTATAACTAGATTAAAGCATAACGATAAAAAAGAAACAATTCCGCGTTCTCCACCAATAAAATAGAGAAGAACAATCAGCAGGATTGAAAGAATCTGTATCATATAGAGGACCTCCTCCCTTTTTTGAATAGCAAAATTGAGATACCAAGTGAAATGGGGATTGTTAATAGGATGCTGATGCTTCCAATCAAGAAACGATATAATTCCATGGGCATATGCCAAAGAATGATTGTATGAAGCCTGATATCATTGTTCATTTTTAATATAATAAGCGGAATACTTCCACTAATGTAAGTAAAGAGCATGACATTAATCATGGTACCCATCACATCATATCCCACTTCTCTACCAGATTGGACGAGAGCTTTAGTGGGAATGTAAGGGTCTTTTTCGATTAATTCATTGATTGCTGCGGCCTCTGTGATTGCCACATCCATAATTGCACCAAGTCCGCCAAGGAGAATTTGAGAGAAAAAAATATCGGCTAAATCAGTAGGATCGGTGATGTATTCCATAAAGGCATAATCAATACCTCCCGAGGCTCTCATGGCAATTTGAAACAATGCCATAGAAACAATTAAGGTTATAATAGTGGATAAGATGGCTATATATGTCTTTTTATGTAGACCACTAATAAGAAGCAATGAGATGGATGTAAAAAGAACAATGAGAATATTGGTGAGCAGCAAAATATTTTGTCCCTTCCCGTATTCATATAAAGCAAATAGAAAAAGTGATATATTCAATGTCAGTGTAAGAACCGTAAAAAAACCGTTTTTACCAGATGAAAGCATGAGGAAAAACAGGAAAACAGAAAGGATGAAAGTATATTGGGTATCTCTTTTGTTTCCTAATATAGTGAAAAGAGATGACGTTTGATTCGAATTCTTTTGCAGGAAGATTTCATCTCCTTTCTTGTATAAATCTTCTGTGATTCCTGAGCCCATATATTGATGCTCAAATGTGACTTCTGCTCCCTTGTCTTTCCCGTTCATATAAACACCTGTGAGGGATTGGAGCTTTTCACCTGTTTTTTGGGACGGCTCTGTACTGGGCACAATGTCAAAGTCGGTGTTTGTAATTCTTAGGATAGGGGTGTCATACATTTCATAATCAAAATGAACCCACAAGTTAAATCCAATGAGAGCAATTAGAAAAAGAATATAAAATCCGATTGTTTTTTTTTGTTTCATTATATATCATCCTTAATTTATTTGAGCACTTTCAAAATCAATGCTGAATCTGTTTGCAAACTTAGAATATTATAGCATACTGCTAGAAATCTGATAAAAAAAAAGATATAATAGTTGCAAAATAAGATTATTTTGCAAAGAGGTGCCAAAATGCTAAAGACCGGAAAGCTGGACAGTGAGTTACTTCAAAAAATTGTATTTGAGCATATTACATACCGCAGACCAGAGGTTCTTACAAGACCCGGTATTGGTGAAGATTGTGCCGTTGTAGATTTTGAACCATATGAATGTGTTTTGTCGACTGATCCGATCACGGCAGCAATTCATGAAATTGGAAGGCTGGCAGTACATATTTCTTGTAATGATATTGCTTCCAACGGGATAGAACCACTAGGAATTATGCTTGCAGTCATGCTTCCAGAAGGAACGACAGAAGATGAAATTGAAGAAATGATGAAGCAAGCGGGAGAGGCTTCGGCATCATTGGGAGTTGAAATTATCGGAGGACATACGGAAATCACTTCTGCTGTCAACCAGCCTGTCATTGTATCTACAGCCATTGGGCGAGGATGGAAGAATCAATCACAAAAAGCGAGTGACATGAAACCAGGAGATTGGATTTTGATGACAAAGGAAGCGGGAATGGAAGGGGCTGGAATATTAGCTTCTGATTTTGCAGAGGAGTTAAAAGGCACATTGACAGAAGCAGAACTGAGAGAAGCAAAAGATATGCTGCTGAGAGTTAGTGTTGTTCAGGAAGGTGTGATTGCTGGTAAAATTGGAACGGCAGGAATGCATGATGTGACAGAGGGTGGAATACTTGGTGCGATTTGGGAACTCTGTAGTATTACAAAAACAGGTGTGGAGGTATGGGAAGAAGCAATTCCTGTTTCTCCTATCACAAAAAAAATTTGTGAGCGTTTTCAATTGGATTATCTAAGACTCATATCGAGTGGAAGCATGATTATGATTGTGGAACCTGACAAAAAAGTGCAAATTGAAAGTGCGTTGCAGTCTGCCAACATTCAGGTTGCGTGTATTGGTAAAGTGTGCGAACAAGGGATGGGGATGAACCTTTTGAGAGACAGGGAAAAAATTGAAATTATGCCACCAGGTGCAGATGAACTTTATCGAGCCTTTTCTGAAAGAAAGTAATGAATTATGATATTTCTGAAAGATATCAATAATTTATGATTGACTTTGCATGCCAGAATAAATATAATAACAGGGTGCCTTTTGGTAGCTTCGCCTGATTTGGTTTGGGTCCTGCGCAATAAGAATCCACGAACCTCGTCAGGTCCGGAAGGAAGCAGCGATAAGTGGAATCTCTTATGTGCCGCAGACAAGCCTTCTCCAATGTCTTGCGAAGCTACTAAAGGGCACTTTTTCTGTTATAATCACAATCAAATAGGATTGGACAGGGGATGAATTATGTACACCGCATTATATCGCTCCTTTAGACCGGAAACTTTTGATCGGCTATTGGGGCAGGAACATATCGTAAAAATATTGAAAAACCAGATTCAAACTGGAACAACTGGCCATGCCTACTTGTTTTGTGGTACAAGGGGAACTGGGAAAACTACAACAGCACGTATTTTAGCAAAAGGCATGAACTGCATTGGTAGGGAAGAATCCCGTCCTTGCGGGACCTGTGCACACTGCATCGGAATCAAAGAGGGCACGTTTATTGATGTTGTTGAAATTGATGCTGCTTCTAATAATGGTGTGGATAATATTAGAGAATTACGAGAAAGTGTCAAATATCCGCCAGCAGTTGGACGGTGTAAAGTCTATATTATTGACGAAGTGCATATGCTTTCTACTGGTGCATTTAATGCGTTGCTAAAAACTTTGGAGGAACCACCAGACAATGTGATGTTTATTTTAGCAACAACAGAAGTACAAAAATTGCCTGCAACTATTCTTTCGCGTTGTCTTAGACTTGATTTTAAGAGAGTGGCCGAGACCGTGTTGCGTCAAGGAATGAGAGATATTTGCCTTGAAATTGATGTTAAAATTTCAGATGCGGCACTGGGATTAATTGCGTCCAATGCAGACGGATCGGTTCGTGATGGACTCAGTCTTTTGGATCAATGCATTTCATCTGGAGAAAAAACAGTATCAAGAGAAACGGTGATTGAAATCTTAGGTACAGCTGGAGAAGAAACGCTAATTGAAATGACAGAATTGATATTCGAAAGAAAAACTTCAGAAGCATTAATTCTATTGAATCAGATTGTTTCTGACGGTAAAGATATCAGACAGTTTATGAAGGATTGGATTTCACATTTTAGAAATCTGTTAATGACAAAATATATACAAAATCCAGAAGATATTTTAAATATGTCAGCAGAAAATGTGGGACGAATTAGAACGCAAAGCGGATTAGTAGATCTTGAATTCATAGATGATTGTATTATGAAATTATCCCAGACCTTATCAGATGCCAAATGGTCTACTCAACCTCGCGTTCTTTTGGAATTGACGATGATTCGCCTTACTAATCCATTGCAGGTAGGCGGAACTGTTTTGATCCAATCAAAGAAAGCTGTGGGGATACAAACTGCAGTGTTCCAAAATGACAGCCATCGTTCTAAAGAGAAAGAAGTATTCGATCCATGTACGACACCAAAAGAGAGAAACATGGAATCGGTAATTCAAAATAAAAGCCGTGAAGAAAATTTGCAGCAGAAAAGTGGTTTGCTGGACTATGATATAGTATGGCATGCGGTATTTGAAGAGGGTGAAGCTCAAAGAGGTAGTTTTAATCTCTTAAGATTGGGAACCAAACTCACTTCTGTTGGAGAAAATCAGTTTTATGTTGAAGCAGCTAGTGAAATGATACTTGACTATGTAAAGGAGAACGCTTCAGTTCTGGAAATGTTGATGGAAAAACATGTGGGGCGAAAACTAAGACTAGATTGTGGGATGGAAAGTCAAAGACCAGCGGACAGTAATAAATCAGCGGAAGAATTAGCAAATGAAATCGGAAACAAATTCGGATTACAAATTGATATACAATAGGAGGAAAATGAAATGGGAAAAGGAATGAGAGCAGGAAAAAAACCAAGCGCAGGTGGCGGAGCTGGTGCGGGTAATATGCAAAAGCAAATTCAGCAAATGCAGGTAATGCAAAAAAAGATGGAAGAAATGCAGGCTGAATTGGAAACAAAAGAAATGGAAGCTACTGCAGGCGGTGGAGCCGTTAGCGTTACTGTAAATGGGAAGAAAGAAATCTCTAAAATTGTAATTAAACCTGAAGTAGTTGATCCTGATGATGTTGAAATGCTGCAAGATTTGATTATGGTTGCAGCGAATGAGGCTCTAAGACAAATTGAAGAGATGACACAAAATGAAATGGGTAAATTAACTGGTGGGCTTAATATTCCTGGAATGATGTAAGGATAACTATGAAGTATTATGCAAAACCTCTCAATCATTTAATTTCAGAACTTTCAAAGCTTCCTGGAATTGGTGGAAAAACAGCACAGCGTTTAGCCTTTCACATTTTGGCGCAAAATGATAAAGATGCTTTCGCATTGGCTGAAGCAATTGTGGACGCAAAAAAGAATATGAAATATTGCTCTATCTGTGGTAATTTGACTGATGTTGACCCGTGCGGGATTTGTTCGGATTTGTCAAGAGATCAACATGTCGTTTGTGTTGTGGAAAGCCCACGGGATGTAAGTGCTATGGAAAGAATTAGAGAATTCCATGGGCTATATCATGTGCTTCATGGTGCTATTTCTCCAATGGACGGAATTGGGCCAGAGGATATCAACCTGAAGCAGTTGATTGTAAGGCTACAGCAAAATGACATACAGGAAGTGATATTAGCAACAAATCCAAATATTGAAGGAGAAGCAACTGCAATGTACGCAGCCAGGCTTATCAAACCATCTGGAATTAAAGTGAGTCGGATTGCACATGGGATTCCTGTTGGTGGGGATTTAGAGTATGCCGATGAGGTGACTTTGTCAAAAGCCATGGAAGGTCGGCGTGAATTGTAATTGAGACAGCAAAATTGTAAATGAGAGAATAGGTTTGGCTTATTCATATCACGTATTATCGAGACTGATGCACGATGAAAACCGCATATCAGTCTCTTTTGTATTATTTAGAGGAAAAAATATCACAAGTGAGATGAAAAGAGATGAAAATGTTTCAAAATTAAGACACAAGTAGTAACGATAAAGGTTTAGAAGAAATACTTTGTTATATTTATCGCCGTATTCCGTTTGAATTGCCCATAATTCTGAAAATTAGAAATTTACAATCTAATAATGCTTGTTTTGGCACAGAAATTGAAAGTTAACTCTCTATTGTGTGATACAATCATGCCCCATTGCCGTGGGTCGGCTTGATTGCATGACGCGACAGTCTAATCATAGGTTTTATGTGAGAAAAAGGAGGCAAAACAACATGACAGAACACAGAGAGGCAGAAGAACGTACGCTAAATCGCGGCATTAAGGCCTGGCACGTTTCGCTCATTGCACTAGGCGGTATTATTGGATCTTGTTACTTCTTAGGGCTGGGTCTTACTTTCTCTGAAATGGGAGCTGGAGCTGTAATGGTTGCGTATATCATTGGTGGTATTACAATCTACGGCGTTATGCAATCTTTCGGAGAGCTACTTGTAAATGTTCCGAGAAGAGGATCTTTTGTATCCTATGCCAGTGAATTTTTAGGTGACACAGCTGCAACGGGTATTGCATGGTCATATTGGTTTAACTGGGTTGCTTATGTTCCTTCCGAAGCTTTGGCTACGGGCGTATTTATGAATTATTTTATTACTCTTCCTTTTGAAAATGAAGCTTGGAGTACCTTTGTTTGGGGGCTCATTGCTTTGCTTCTATTGACACTGGTAAATGTATATCAGGTCACATGGTTTGGACACATTGAATCTGTACTGGCTATGATAAAGATTCTTGCCATTGCAGTATTCGTAATTTGTGGTATCGGTATTTGGTTTGGCGTGGTTGGTGGAGCGATTCATCCATTTACACCAGACAGCGGAATGATTGGTTCTCAAATATTATTGGCAGGTGAAGGTTCCCCATTAGAAAAACTTTTCCCTGCAGGTGGCTTGATTATCGTTACGTATATGATTTGGACTCTTGTAAATTTCCAAGGTTCAGAAATTGTAGGATTATCTGCTGCTGAAACACAAAATCCAGAAAAGAATGTACCAAATGCATGCAGAAAAGTAGCATTTCGTATTATCATGATTTACTTGATTCCAGTGTTCATTTTGACTTTAATCGTGCCATATGCAAAAGCTAGCTTGGATGAATCTATCTTTGCATATACCCTTGGTGCTTATGGTCTGAATTGGGCTGCCGGACTCTTTACTCTGGTAACTCTAGTTGCGGCATTTAGCTGTGCTAACTCTGGATTATATGGTACGGTACGTGCACTGTATGGTTTGTCCGTAGAAGGTATGGCACCAAAATTCTTGTCAAAACTAAATAAATTTAACACCCCTCAAAATGCAACTATTTTTACGATTGTACCAATTTGGCTTGTATTCCTTCTTGGATTTGCATCAGACGAACTTGGTCTTTGGGGCGAAGGCGGTTTGCCTCTTTATGCAAACCTATTGGGTATTTCAGGATTCACAGGAACACTGTGTTGGGTTGGTATTTGTTTGTCTCAGTTTGTGTTCCGTAAAAGATTAAAAGAGAGAGGGTATAATCCTGATGAAGTTTTGACTGTAAAGGCTAGATGGTATCCAGGACTTGCAATCTTTGCGACCGCAGTCCAAATTGGTGCGATGATCTTGCTCGTATTTGAAGATGGTGGAATGCCGGTTGTTGTCATTTCCCTGATTGCGATCTTTGTACCGATTATCATTTATTCAATTCAGAAAAAACGTGGGAAAATCAGAACAAATATTACTTTGGGTGCTGATGAAGTTAAATTTGATGAAAAATTCCCTCTACTAAAAAAATAGTATAAAACCCCTAAAAACTCTCTCTTTTATCAGGGAGAGTTTTTTCTTTGGAAAAATAACTTTGACCTTTACAGCAACTGGGTGAAGTTAAAAGAGCAAATTTATTGTTGCCAGTTTTCTGAAAATTTAATAAAATTAGAGAAGGCTTTATTTCTTTATATCTAATTTTATCTTGAAGGAGGAAAAATTAATGAACGATGTGGAAACACGTACATCGGCAGCATCTGTTGATGACCACGGTTTAAAAAAACACGACATTAAAATTTCTACAGTTGTATTCATGATCTTCTGCCTATGTGCTGCAGGTGCATACGGTATTGAAGAAATGATTCCAGAGTCGGGACCTGGATTAACACTTATTATGTTGATTGTCCTTCCATTTGTTTGGAGCACACCTTTAGGACTTGTTGCTTCTGAACTGGGATCGGCAAGACCGCAAGAAGGCGGGTATTATAAGTGGGTTCAGGAAGCTTGTGGAGAATTCTGGGGATTCCAAGCAGGTTGGTGGAGAACGATTTCCATCTATATTGACAACACGTTATACGTTATTTTGGCAGGCGGCTATATTGCAAACACTTGGGACTTATCAAGTACAGCTGAAATGGCTTTCAAGGTTGCAATGATTCTGGTATTTACGTATATCAACATTCGAGGCGTAAAAGATGTTGGTATCATCAGTACAATTTTGTCCGTATTAGTTATCTGTGCGTTTTCCTTGGTAGCAATTTGCGGCTTCATGAACTGGTCCTCAAATCCATTTGTTCCATTCACTGCAGACGGTGAAATTATGGGTCTTGTTGGAATCGGTTTTGGAGACTGGGTTTATTACATTGGTATGGGAATTGCCCTTGGTATGTGGATGTATTCTGGATATGAATCAATGTCCACAATTGCTGGAGAAGTATCAAATCCACAGGTTATTCCGAAAGCAACGATTATTACGATGCCGTTGATTATGGCGGTATATATTTTCCCAACCATGGCAGGACTTGCTTCCATGGGTGACTGGGAAAATTGGGGAACAGAGGCCGGAACGGTAGGATATGCAGATGTGGTTACTCATTATTGGGGTCCTGCATTTGGAGTATTCTTCGTCGTTGTTGCTGTTTTAGCCCAATGCTCCATTTATAATACCTATATTGCGTCTGGGTCAAGAGGTTTCTTTGCACTGGCAGATGATCACCTCGCACCACCAATTCTAGTAAAATGTGATAAAAAACACGGTGTGCCATACGTAGCAGTTTTATCTGTAGCAATTACAAATCTAATTTTATGTCAATTTGCGTTTACCACGGTAGTTGTAGTTGACGTGTTTCTTTTAGTATCTTCTTATGTCATGATCTTTATCTCTGCAATGATTCTTCGAAGAAAGATTCCTACAGAAGATTATAAGTTTAAAATTCCAGGAGGAATGGGATTCCTTACCGTTCTTTGTATTGTTCCTTGCATCATCGCATTCTGCTCTTTCTTTATCAATGGGACAGATTATTTTATTGGTGGTATGCTCGGAATCGTTTCTGGACCAGTTCTTTATGTTATTTGGAAAAAAATGTATGGCGGTCTTGCGAAAAAAGATGCTGTACGTTACCCTGTCAATCCAAAGACTGGTTTGGCTATCGGTGATACAAAGCGAATCGGTTCGATTTTCCTTGGTCTAGCAGTTGTAGGTGGACTTGCTCTTGCATGGCTTCCTTGGTTTGAAGGAGATTGGGGTCCTGAATACTATGCAGAAGAATACGAAACCGGCTTCTTCAGCAGCTTTGACGGAATGCTTCAAGCGATTCAAACTTCAACCATCGTTTTCCTTGTTGTAGCAGTTGTATGTTTTGTGATTGCAGCAATGGTAGAACCAAAGAAGGGTAACTTGGAACAAGTAAAGTAAAACAGTTTCTCAAAAAAACCAGCAATTATCTGCTGGTTTTTTTTGTGTATTCATCCTAAAACAATCACACAAATGTGAAATATTATTGGGCTATTCTTTCACAAAGGGCTTGTTCTTTCAAAGAGAGGGAAGTATAATGTAGTTGTATGATTTTAGGTTCTAGAAGTAAAAAAACAAGGAGTCGCAGCTTTGTTTTTTTGCGGACAAACTAGAAAGAGGAGGATTAAATTGAGCACTATTTTTTTTCTAATCTTGTTTCCGTTTGTGATTGCTTTAGCTCTTTTGGTTCTCAAGACTGATGCGGCCAGAGATAACATTGTGAAGGTATCTGCTATCATTATTGCAGTCGCTTCCATTTATCTAACTGTGCAGTACTTTGGTTCTGGTAGTGAATATTTTGAATTTGAAAGCGAAGCTATCAATTACCTAATGATGGGTATTGAAGTTTGTCTTGCAATCATGATCTTTGCACTGGGCATCAAGTACAAAAAATATCTTGCATCTGTTCTTGTGGCAATTCAAGCACCTCTCATGATGTGGTTTGAGTTAAGCATCGGACATGGAATTCATGTTTCCAACAATCTTTATGTTGACAGGCTTTCCCTAATTATGGTACTTATTATTGGTATTATTGGTACTCTCATCACATGGTATTCGATTGGATATATGAAAGATTTCCAACATCACCATCATGAGCAGCCTGACAAAAGACCTCTATTCTTTTTCTTAATGTTCTTATTCTTATCTGCAATGTTTGGTATTGTCGTATCCAACAATTTGGTATGGCTTTACTTCTTCTGGGAAATCACCACTCTATGTTCCTTCTTCCTGATTGGATTTACAAAGACTCAGGAAGCAATCAACAATTCTTTCAGAGCTTTGATTATGAATTTATTAGGTGGATTGGGTTTTGCACTAGCGATTATTGTTTTAGGCAAATTCTATGGTATCTTAGAACTGAATCAAATGATTGCGATGGGAACTATGGGAATCAGTGTAGTTCTTCCAGCAGCACTTCTTGCATTTGCAGGAATTACAAAAGCTGCACAAATGCCGTTTAACAGTTGGTTGCTCGGCGCTATGGTTGCACCTACACCTACGTCTGCACTACTTCACTCATCGACGATGGTAAAAGCCGGTGTTTTCTTAATTGTAAAACTGGCGCCAGTACTCGGTTGGAACATTGCTGGTATCATGGTAATGTTAGTAGGCGGAATTACGTTCTTGATGGCATCCTTTGCTGCAATTTCTCAAAGCAATGCAAAACGAGTTTTGGCATATTCAACTGTTGCTAATCTTGGATTGATTGTTGCTTGCGGAGGTATTGGTACTTCTGCTGCAGTATGGGCTGCGATTATGTTGATTATTTTCCATGCAGTTACAAAATCTCTTCTGTTCCTCTGCGTAGGTACTGCTGAACACAATATCGGAAGCAGAGATATTGAAGATATGGATGGTTTGTTTGGTAGAATGCCAAAACTAGCAACTTTTATGATTGTTGGTATTGTAGGCATGTTCTTAGCACCATTCGGTATGCTGGTTTCAAAATGGGCTGCGATGAAGGCATTTGTAGATTCTGGCAATGTACTGTTAGTTATGATGATTGTTTTTGGTAGTGCGGCTACTTTATTCTACTGGACAAAGTGGCTTGGCAAGATGGTAGCTATTATGGCTAACCGTGAAAATATCCAGCAGGATGTACATAAAGAAGAGTGGCTTGTTCTTGGTTCTCTTACTGTGCTGACCGTTGTGATTTGTTTGATTTTCCCAATGATGTCCAAGTTCTTAATCGTACCATACTTACAAGCTGCGTTCCCAGCAGTGCCTGTTTTGGCTCTGTCTTCTGGCAATATGTATATCATGTCAGGAATGCTAGCACTTGTGGTACTATTGCCATTGCTCTTTTACGGAAAAACAAACAAAAAAATTGTACCAATCTATATGGCTGGTGCCAATATGGGTGATGACCTAAACTTCCTTGGATCTTTTGAAAAAGGTGTTCCTGTATCTTTGAAAAACTGGTATATGGAAGACTATTTTGCTGAAAAGAGAATGAATGTGATTGGTGTAATTACAACAGTTGTTGTAATCGTTGCAACTTTCGCAATTCTATTAGGGGGGGTGCTGTAGATGAATTTAACAACAAGCATAATTGGCATCGTCGCATATTTGATTCTTGCCCCACTTGCAGGTGGCTTGCTAGCTGGAATAGACCGAAGAATCACTGCAAGAATGCAGGGACGATTTGGCCCTCCAATTTTACAGCCTTTTTATGACTTTTTCAAGCTCCTTGAAAAGGAACCAATTACAGTAAACAAGGTTCAAGATTTCTATGTGATGTGCTTCTTTATTTTTGTAGTAATCACAGGATGCTTCTTCTTTGCTGGAGGAGATTTATTACTAATTATCTTCTCGCTTACATTGGCAAGTATTTTCCTTGTTGTAGCAGCTTTTTCTTCAAATTCTCCATATGCACAAATTGGTGCAGAGCGTGAACTGTTACAAATGATGGCATACGAACCGATGGTTTTACTGACTGCAGTTGGTTTTTATATTGTCAATGGTAGCTTTAACATTTATGACATCGTAACATCTCCGATTATGGGGATCCAGTATTTGCCTGGAATCTTCCTTGGATTTGTGTTCATCCTGACAATCAAACTTAGAAAGTCACCTTTTGATTTGAGTATGTCTCATCATGCGCATCAAGAGCTTGTCAAAGGTATGACCACAGAGTTTTCTGGAAAGACAATGGCTGTGATTGAGATTGCTCACTGGTATGAGAATATATTCCTGATTGGGTTTGTATATCTCTTTATCGCACATCGTGCTCCGTGGAGTCCGATTGTAGCAATTATCGTTTGCATTGCGGTATACTTCCTAGAAATTCTCATTGACAACAGCTATGCCAGAATGAAATGGCAAGTTGCAATCAATGCTTCTTGGATTGTAGCTATCACTTTAGGATTTGTGAACCTACTGGTTCTCTACTTTATAGGTTAAGGAGGTGTAGTCAATGTCATATGTAACAAAATCACCATGGATCATCCATTATGACGGTTCTAGCTGTAACGGATGTGACATAGAAGTATTGGCTTGTCTTACACCGATGTATGATGTGGAGAGGTTTGGTATTATTAATACCGGTAACCCGAAGCATGCCGATATTTTTCTAGTGACAGGATCAGTCAATGAACAAAATATTACTGTAGTAAAACAAATATATGAACAAATGCCAGAGCCGAAAGTTGTTGTAGCAATTGGTATTTGCGCAACATCTGGAGGAATATTTAAGGAATGTTATAACATCATGGGTGGTATCGATACCGTTATTCCAGTAGATGTATATGTTCCTGGGTGCGCGGCAAGACCGGAAGCAATTATTGACGGCGTTGTAAAAGGACTGGGTGTTCTTGCTGAAAAACGTGCGGCAATGGACAAAAATCCAGCACCGGTTGCAGAAGTGAAAGAACAGGAGGAGGCATAAAATGAGTGAGCTTTGGAAAATTCAAGAATTCATCTCAATCACGCCTTCCCAACTGCTAGAAAAGGTTCAGGATTTGAAGGCAGACGGATATCGTTTGGGTCAGGCTTGCTGTACAAAAGTTGCGGAAGGATTTGAACTCACATATTCTTTTGATAAAGAACATGTATTGCTGAATTTGAGAATGGTTATTGCGGAAGAAGATGAAATTATGAGCATAACTGGACTCTATTGGGCTGCTTTTGTTTATGAAAACGAGATGCAGGACTTATTCGGTGTTAAAATTAAACACATGACTCTTAATTTTGGCGGCCACTTCTTCATGGTTTCACAGCCTACGCCGTGGAATCCAAAAGAGACAGAAGGGAAGGTAGAATAAGATGGGTAAACGTACTATTATTCCTTTCGGACCGCAGCATCCGGTTCTCCCAGAACCAGTCCATCTTGACCTTGTGATTGAAGATGAAAAGGTAGTGGAAGCGATTCCGAAGATTGGTTTCATTCATAGAGGACTTGAAAAGCTAGTGGAAAAGAAAGAGTATACTGAAATGGTATACGTTATTGAAAGAATTTGCGGTATTTGCAGTTTTGGTCATGGATGGGGATATTGCCACGTAGTAGAAGGCCATATGGGCATTGAGGTACCAGAACGAGCTGAATACCTTCGAACAATCTGGCATGAATTATCAAGAATCCATAGCCATATGTTATGGCTCGGACTTTTAGCAGACGGTTTTGGATTTGAAAGCTTGTTTATGCATTGCTGGAGACTGAGAGAAGCGGTACTGGATTTGTTCGAAAAAACAACTGGTGGTCGTGTTATTTTCTCTGTTTGCAAAGTTGGCGGAGTGAGAAAAGATATCGACAAAGCGACTTTGGATGAAATGGTTTCCGTATTGAGAAATATGGAAAAAGAATTCAAAGAGTTGACTGATACATTTATGGACGATTATTCAGTACGAAATCGTCTTGTTGGTGTTGGGTATCTTTCCAAAGAGGATGCTGCTGAACTTTGTGCAGTAGGACCAATGGCAAGAGCATCCGGACTGGCTCAGGATATGCGTCTCATTGGAAATGGTGTTTATGATAAACTAGGATTTGAACCGTGTGTTGAAACCGCAGGGGATTGTCATGCAAGAACTGTTGTCAGAATCAGAGAAGTATATCAGTCAATTGATTTGATTGCAAAAGCAGTTGAAATGATTCCGGATGGCGAGATTGCTGTTCCAGTAAAAGGAAATGTTCCTGCAGGTGAGTTTATTACGAGAGTAGAACAGCCTAGAGGAGAAGCATATTACTATGTGAAGGGTGCAGATTCTAAGTTCTTAGAACGTATTAGAGTTAGGACGCCTACCAATGCGAATATTCCAGCGATGACCAAAATCCTTCAGGGATGCGATTTGGCTGATGTTCCTATGGTTGTATTAACAATTGACCCTTGCATCAGCTGTACGGAAAGGTAGGTGAGAGCAATGCAAGCATTTAAAATAGGTAAAATGGTTATGAGAAGCTTGTTTAAAAAGCCAGCAACTCTCATGTATCCTGTCATTCCAAGACAGTGGGAAGAACGAACTCGCGGTCATATAGCAATTCAAATTGATGATTGTATCTATTGTGGTATTTGTCAGAAAAAATGCCCAACCAATGCAATCACAGTAGACAGAAATACAAGAACTTGGACAATCGAAAGAATGCAGTGCATCCAATGCAGCTGTTGCGTAGAGGTTTGTCCGAAAAAGTGCTTGACCAATGAAAATACATATACCACTCCAAGCACTGAAAAAATTGTTGATTCGTTTGTTGGTGCTGCGCCGGAGCCAAAAGCTGAGGCAAAGACTGAATAATGCACGAGTTTCCAATTACACAACAAATTATTAAATTGGCAGAGAAGCACGCAACTGAGTTGTGTGCTTCTCGAGTTAAATCCATAAAGCTTGTGGTGGGCGATTACTCTGGTTTTGTAGGAGACTCAATTCAGATGTATTTTGATGTAATATCGGAAGGAACGCTGTGTGAAGGTGCAACGATTGAAATCCAGCATGTGAAGCCAAAGATGAAATGTACAAGTTGCAATCAATTGTTTGAAAGACAGTTCCTTTCTTTTGCATGTCCCTATTGTGGAGCTGATGGAGAGCCAACAGAGATTGGTAAAGAGTTTTATATAGAATCCATTGAGATTGAGAAAGAAAGCGGCGATGAATAATTTTATCTCAATTTATTTCTAAAAAAATATGTACCCACAAGCGATTTGATAGGAGGGAACCCTCATGCATGATGTTTTAAAAGTAAATATGATGGCAAATATTCATGATGAAAATGATCATATTGCCACCCATACAAATGAAGATTTGACAGACCAACACGTTTTTGTAGTAAATGTGATGGGTGCACCTGGTGTAGGAAAAACCACTACTCTAAAAAACATTATTAAGAATATAGATGGGTTAAAACCATATGTTATTGAAGGTGACATTGAATCGGATATTGACACAAAGGATTTGAGAAGTCTTGGAATCGATACATTCCAAATTAACACATTCGGAGCGTGCCACTTAGATGCTCCGATGATACATAATATGGTACAAAATATGATGTTTCGAGAAAAAGGTATCCTTTTTATTGAAAATATCGGAAATCTTGTCTGCCCTGCAGAATTTAGCATTGGGGAACACTGCAAAATGTTGATTTCCACAGTGACAGAAGGTAGCGATAAACCATATAAGTACCCACTTGCCTTTGAAAAAGCGGATATTATTATATTAAATAAAGTAGATTTACTGCCATATCTTGATTTTGATGAAGAATTTTTTATGAAAGGTGTCCGCGCACTCAATAAGGATGTGCCTGTATTCAAAGTTTCGGGTCGGACCGGAGATGGATTTGCTGAGGTTGCTGCATGGCTTTCTAATCAAGCAAAAACAATGAAAATGAACCATCATCATAGCCATAATGAACAGCATAACCATAACGATGATCATGACCATTCACATAGTCACGATCACGACCATTCACATAGTCACGATCATCATCACCATTCTTAACTCGAAACGATTACAGGTATGAATTACCAAACAGGAGATGATTAGTTTGGAGGATCTTTTTCAAAAAAAGAAAACAACAAGAATTAAAATATGGGGAATCGTACAAGGGGTCGGCTTCCGACCCTTTGTTGCTAAATTGGCTGACTCATACAAAATGCAGGGTGAAGTATTAAACATTGGGGGGCTTGTTGAAATCAGTGTGACAGATACAGTGCCCAGAATCCAGAAGTTTATTGATGCACTACAGACAGAAAAGCCAGCTCCTGCAGAAATTGTCCATATGAAAATAGACGAAGTGGAAGATAAAACTTTTCAAGGTTTTAAGATTTTAGACAGTGATGTCGGAGCCGATGACGCAGCAATGATTCCTGCGGATCTTTCTCTTTGTGATGATTGTTTGGCCGAACTGATTGATTCTTCAAACCCAAGACATCGTCACCCATTTATCAGTTGCATGGTTTGTGGACCAAGATATACAATTATTGATCGATTTCCGTATGACAGAGAAAATACTACTATGGATCAGTTTCCGATGTGTGAATTTTGCAATAATGAGTATACAAATCGGATCCATCGAAGGTATCATGCCCAAACAGTCTCTTGCCATAATTGTGGTCCTATGCTATTAGAAGAAACAGGTGTTTTGAAAACCCCGCTTGATTCGGCAGGAATTCAATCATTTGAGCAAGTGCTTCTAAATGCAGTGAACCATTTAAAAAATGGCAAAATCATCGGATTGAAAAGCGTAGGAGGATATAATTTCGTCTGCTCACCTTTTTCTGAACGCACAGTAAATTATCTCAGACAACTAAAGATTCGGGAAGAAAAACCCTTTGCAGTCATGTTTCGTGATTTAGAGCAAGTTTGCCAATATTGCTATGTGAGCAAGGAAGAAGAAAAACTGCTCCAATCTAGCTCAAGACCCATTGTATTATTAGAACGAAAAAAACAGTACAAGCTGAGGAGTGATGACAATAATCAGGATTGTGATGCATTGGATATGGAAGCAAATCAAATCTCTCAAGAGGTATATAAAACCAGCCGATATATAGGTGCTTTTCTACCGAGTATGGGTCTCCAGTATTTATTGATCGATGCTTGTGGTCCCCTCATTCTGACAAGTGCTAATTTATCTGATGTTCCTATGATAAAAGATGATGAAGAAATGCTGCATCTTTTTAGAAAAACATTAGAAAGCGCTGAATTAAAGAATGAATTTGCTGGGATATACTACAACAACAGAAAGATACGAATTCGGGTGGATGATTCTGTGGTTCGAGTAATTGATGGGCAACCCCAAATGATACGCCGATCGAAAGGGTATGCACCAGTTCCGCTTTACATCAACAGCAAATTAACCAAAGAAAAAATGATATTTGCTACAGGAGGGCAGTTAAAAGCCTGCTTTTCGCTAAGTAAGGGACCTTTTGCTTATGTGAGCCAGTACTTTGGTGATTTGGATAGTAAAGAGATAAGGGATATTTATAACGAAAATGTTGCACGAATGAGCACACTGTTCCGCATTAAACCAACGTTGATAGTTTGCGATTTGCATCCCCTATATGAAACTACGAAAATGGCAGAAGAATATGCCCAAAAAAATGACATTCCATTATTAAAAGTGCAACACCATCATGCACACATTGCTTCCGTTATGGCTGAACACAATCTTCGCTCACCCGTGATTGGTGTGAGCTTTGATGGTACTGGATATGGATCGGATGGAGCAATTTGGGGTGGAGAGTTTCTGATTGCATCATCTTATCGATTTGAACGATTGGCTCACTTAGAATACATTAAGATGTTAGGTGGAGATAGTTCCATGAAAGAAGGATGGAAATCTGCCTATTGCTACGAATATCATTATCAGTTGAACCAGATTGATAAACCTGTTAAGGAAGAACCTGAATGGGATTCAAATGGCAAGGTGCCTGTAACCCATAAGAGAAAAAAGGATGGAAAACGTCAACTGGTTGAAGCTGGGTTGGATCATAATATTAATACAATTCAAAGCTCAAGCATGGGAAGACTTTTTGATGGTGTTGCAGCATTTGCAGGAATTCATCAGGAAAATCGCTATGAAGGTGAATGTGCAATTATGCTTGAGAATTTTGCTGCTGAAGCGCTTGATTTAGGGTTAACACCATGGAAAATGGAATTTACGATAGGAAAAGGGAGTCCCTTAATCATTTCAGCAGAAACTATTTTTCAGCGAATCGACGAGGCACGACTACTAGGCGTTGATCAAAGACAAATTGCTTTGGGTTTTCATGAAGCTGTATCTGCTATGATTTTAATCGTTTGCCAGATGATTCGCAAAGAGCAAGGAGTGGAAGATGTTGCACTAAGTGGTGGTGTTTTTCAAAACAAGATTATCATGGAACAATCATTACAGCTCCTAAGGCGTGATGGATTTAAAGTGTATTATAATATATCTGTTCCGCCAAATGATGGGGGAATCTGTTTGGGACAAACATACGTAGGTATGAATTATTTGATTGAAAATATGAAGGAGTAGAATTCATTGAAAAGTAAGGTGGTAGTCATACCCTGTGAAGGATATCAGCAATATGCGGTAGCAGAGGCGATAGAAACTGGAATCAGCCTCTTAGGTGGATGGGATTGTTTTTTAAAAAAGCATGAAAAGATTTTACTAAAGCCAAATTTGCTAAACCGAGCAGAGCCTAATCGTGCAGTCACGACACATCCGGCGGTATTTCAAAGTGTTGCAGAAAGCTTGATAGAAAATGGTTATTCGAATCTTTGTTATGGCGATTCTCCGGGTCATCCTGGCAGTGTAGAGAAAACTTCGTCCATTTGTGGCCTCCATGAAGTTGCTGAAAAATTAAACCTTCCATTGGCAGAATTTACAAAGTCTAAAACGGTCGAATACAGACGAGGCAACGTGGAACGTAAATATGAGATTTGTGAAGGTGTATTGGAATCGGATGGGATTATCAATATATGTAAAATGAAAACACATCAGCTAGAGAGAATTACTGGTGGGGTTAAAAATATGTTTGGATGTGTTTGTGGTCTTAATAAAGGAGCTGCCCATGCCAAATATCCAGATGCGGACAGCTTTGCACAAATGCTTGTTGATTTAAACTTGCTATTAAAGGCGAGGCTGCATATCATGGATGGCATCATTGCCATGGAGGGAAATGGACCTGCTTCTGGAAATCCAGTTGAGATGAATGTAATCCTGATGTCTGAAGATCCTGTAGCATTGGATGCTACTTTTTGTAGATTAATTTCTCTTGATCCTGCTGTTGTTGCTACCGTATATCATGGAGGGAATACTGGGCTAGGAAAATGGAGAGAGGAAGAGATTGAAATAGTTGGAGTGGATCGACTAGAGCCATATTCAAATCCTGATTTTGATGTAATGAGAGACAAACAGAGCTCAGGAATTTGGGTTTTGTTAAACAAGTTAAAAGCACTTGCAAGAAAGCCAGTTATACTCAACGAGAAGTGCATTCGTTGTGGTGCTTGCGTCGAGGCTTGCCCCTTACAAGAAAAAGCTGTTTTCTTTGAAAATAGCATTGTATCCGAGGAAAAGGATAGAAAAAAGAAATCTGTACCCGTATATGATTATCAAAAATGTATTCGATGCTACTGCTGCCAAGAGATGTGCCCAGAACAGGCAATTGTAGTTAAGAGAAAGTTTTTTTAAAGGGACCAGTCAATTTCGAATTTCATAAAAAAACAAAATCACGAACAAGGTGACAGCCCAATAGCGTGTTGTTGCCGATATGAGAGGAGCTCCTTATGTGTATTGCAATTCCTGGCAAAATAATTTCAGTAGAAGGTAAAAAGGCAAAAGCCGATTTCAATGGGAACTTAGTTGATGTTAATGTAGGCTTAATCGATGCTAAAATAGATGACTATGTATTGGTTCATGCTGGATGTGCTATTGAAGTAATGGAGAAAGATAAAGCGTTAGAACTGATTGAGCTTTTTCAAGATATAGATCAACTGATGTAAGCATTGATTCAAAAATTGGAATCAGAAAACTGTGCAGTTTTGAGTCGACACATGAAGATAAGGGGAAGAACATGAATATAGAGCAAGTATTAGATGAACTCAAATCTTATGCTGGACCTGAATTAAAATTGATGGAGGTGTGTGGCACCCACACCGCAAGTATTTTTAAAAGTGGAGTACGAAGCCTTATTTCTCCCAAAATCAAATTGATTTCAGGTCCAGGTTGTCCTGTTTGTGTAACACCAGCTTCTTATATTGATTGCTGTATTGAATATGCAAAAAAGGAAAATCATATTTTAGCAACTTTCGGAGATATGATGAAGGTACCTGGGAGCAAGGGAAGTCTTTCTCAAGCAAAAGGTGATGGTGCTAGTGTAGAATTGATGTATTCTCCCATGGAAATTGTTGAAAAGGCAAGCCAAAGGCCACATATCACATACGTTGTGGCAGCAGTAGGTTTTGAAACAACTGTTCCTGCATACGGACTTGCTATTGAAGAAGCAGAACAAAGAGGAATCACAAATATTAAGTTTATTACAGCTTTAAAAACCGTTATTCCTGCCCTAGCTTGGATTAGCGAAAATGAAGATGGCATTGATGGGTTTATTTGTCCTGGTCATGTGAGTGTTATCATCGGGAGTAATGCATATTATCAATTGGCGATTAAGTATCATAAACCATTTGCTGTCGCTGGATTTGAACCGGAACATATATTAGTTGCAATCTATGATATTATCAAACAAATTTCCGTGAAAGATCAAAAAGACAGTACGGTTCATAATCTTTACAAAAATGCAGTGAAAGAAGAAGGAAATAAAAAAGCTCAGCAATTGATTGAACGTTATTTTGAACCAGGACCAGCTATGTGGCGTGGCCTTGGTATGATACAAAATTCAGGTCTCTACTTAAAAGAAGAATTTAGTAGATATGATGGCGGAAGCAAAGGGCTAGATCAAGATCTTAAATTACCGGAAGCATGCAAATGCGGCGAGGTTATCATTGGTCGAATCAATCCAAATGAATGCCCAATGTTTGGCGAAAATTGTAATCCCATGCATCCATACGGACCGTGCATGGTTTCAGCAGAAGGAGCCTGTGGAATTTGGTATCGTAATATTGGATAAAACAGAGTTTGTATGAAGGAGGAAATAAATGCGGATCAATATGGCCCACGGCAGCGGAGGTAAGGCATCGGCAGAACTGATGAAAGAAGTATTTGGGAAGCATTTTTCAAATGAGGTACTAGATCAGCTGGAGGATGCGGCTGTTTTAGAACTTCATGGTAAATTTGCGTATAGTACAGATTCTTTTGTCATCACGCCGATTGTGTTTAAAGGCGGAGACATTGGAAAATTAGCCGTATGCGGAACGGTAAATGATTTATTAATGATGGGTGCAATCCCAAAATATATCACAGTAGGGTATATTTTAGAAGAAGGCTTGGATGTCTCACTTCTGGATGATATTGCGTATTCTATGTCGAAAGCGGCGGAAGCGGCAGGAGTAAAGATTGTAGCGGGGGACACAAAAGTTGTAGAAGGCAATGGTGGATTATATATTAATACATCGGGAATCGGCGTGATTCCTGCTGAAAGAAATATTCGTGCAGCTAACTGTGAGGCAGGAGATAGGATAATACTTTCTGGAAATTTAGGAGATCATCATGCTTGTATCCTAAGCGCTAGAATGAATATTGAAAACCAAATTATGAGTGATTGTGGGATTTTATCCCCAGTGGTAAACGCTTTGATGGAGCATAACATCAACGTAAAGACAATGCGTGATGTTACCAGAGGTGGACTCGGTACTGTCTTAAACGAAATCGCTCATTCCTCCTCTTGTGCCATTGAACTGAAAGAACAATCCATTCCAGTCAACCTTGAAGTAAGAGGATTTTGTGATATTTTAGGGTTAGACCCACTTTATATGGCAAATGAAGGAAAGATGATTGCGATTGTATCCCCAGAGGATGCCGACAGAGCATTAGAATTAATGAAGAAAACTGAAATGGGAAAGAATGCTCAAATAATTGGTCAAGTCATGGAGGGCCATGGCGTTTCTATGAAGACTAGACTAGGCGGAAGCAGAGTTGTAGATGTCCTGTATGGTGAAGGACTACCCAGGATTTGTTAGGGATGAGTTGAATTGGTTTAAGTGCAAAATATCAAAATTGAAAATATGAAAAAAGATGACCAAACTGGTCATCTTTTTTCTTCATATTATCGTATTCATCTTTCATAATTCTTTTTCGATTAGAATCGCTCAGAACCAATTTCCAAGAATTTATTCTCGTTCCATTAGTGGAGTATATTCCAAATGTGGTTGTACACATTTGTAAGCAGGTCTCATAATTCTTCCGCCAGTTACAAGTTCTTCAATTCTGTGTGCACACCATCCAGAAAGTCTAGATGCGGCAAAAATTGGGGTTGCGATGTCAATCGGAATATTCAATGCATTATACACAAATCCAGAATACAAGTCAACATTTGCAGGCATTGGCTTGTTTGTACCTTTCACTTCCATAAACAATGTTGGTGCTCTTTGTTCAATAAAGTCATATAGCATGAAATCATCCAGCATGTCTTTATCTTCTGCCAGTTTCTTGGCCATTTTCTTGAGCAATGTTGCTCTTGGATCTGAAATTGTATAAACGGCATGACCAAGACCATAAATAAGGCCAGAACCATCATTTGCTTGTCCATGAAGGATTTTAACAAGATATTTTTCGACTTCCTTAAAATTTGTAATATCCGAAACATTCTTTTTGATATCTGCCATCATTTCAAGAACTTCTACATTTGCACCCCCATGCTTAGGACCTTTCAAAGAACCGACAGCTGCAGCGATGGCAGAGTAGGTATCCGTAGCAGTGGAAGATACAACATGCGTTGTGAAAGAGGAATTGTTTCCTCCACCGTGTTCTGCATGAAGAATCATAGAGATATCAAGGAGCTTTGCTTCTAATTCCGTATATTCTCCAGTAGGCCGCATCAGTCTGAGTATGTTTTCAGCAGTACTGAGCGCTGGATCAGGATAATGAAGATGAAGGCTCTGATTATCATAATAAGAACGCTTCGCCTGATAACCATATGCAATCAAGGACGGGAAATACCCTATCAGATTGATAGATTGTCGCATTACATTCTTAATAGAAACATCATCAGGATTGTCATCGTAAGAATATAGAGCTAAGACACTTCTTGCCAGCTTGTTCATAACATTTTTGCTTGGTGCAGTCAAAATCATATCTCTCGGAAAACCAAGAGGTAGTTCTCTTTTCATGCCTACTATTTTTTTGTATTCTTCCAACTGAGCTTTGTTTGGAAGTTGACCAAAAAGAAGTAAATAGCTGGTTTCTTCGTATCCAAAGCGATTATCAGCAAGACAATTGTTCACGATATCTTCAACATCGATTCCACGATAAAAAAGTTTACCATCAATGGCCACCTTTTCATTTTTTTCGTTTACACGATACCCTTGAACATCTCCAATTGTTGTCAAACCAACCACAACTCCTGCTCCGTTTGAATCTCGAAGTCCTCGTTTTACGTCATATTTCCCGTAAAAAGCTGGATCTATGGTATTATTTCGAATTAAACATTCTGACATTGTGTCAATAAAGTTATTCTCCAGTATTTGATTTTGTGCCAGCTCATAGGGGTCTGTAATCAATACCGTTTCATTGTAATTATTGTTTTTCACACTTTTCTTTTCTGTCAAGAGATACACCTCCCGTCAAATTGGTTTTGTAGTAAGAATTTTCAGTTAAATAAAAAGTGACACTGCCTCGAAAATACAGTATCACCAAAGAGTAACACAAACTATGAATAAGAGAACCCCTAGGATTCTATCTTGATTGTTCGTGGAGAGTCACCCAACGAACTTATAGGGGTAATACTTCATTTACCCAATGACTCTTCAATGCTTGCGGGATTAGCTGACGGATTTGGGCTGAAGAGCTGCCCTTCCAAAAATGGATTCACCCCTAAATTGGTTCTCCCGCTCCGACTGATTGGATTCAGCATTATTAACTGTATTCACAGATTATAATATAATTTTGTACAAAAGACAAGCGGGATTTCGAATATTTTAACAATGTGAACAAACGTTCTTAATTATATTGTCACAGGATTGGGTATATGGTATACTATTGTACATAGAAAGCAGGTCGAAGAATATGGAAAATCAGTTCAAATTAGTTTCAGAATATCAGATGATGGGTGATCAGCCACAGGCTGTAGCTCAGCTTACGGAAGGTATTGAGGATGGAATAAAACATCAAACTTTATTGGGTGTCACTGGCTCTGGTAAAACATTTGCTATGGCAAATGTGATTGCGAATGTTCAAAAACCTACGCTGGTTATTTCACATAATAAGACTTTGGCTGCGCAGCTTTGTGGAGAATTCAAAGAGTTTTTCCCTGAAAACGCTGTTGAATATTTTGTTAGCTATTATGACTATTATCAGCCAGAAGCCTACGTGCCTTCTACCGATACCTATATTGAAAAAGATTCTGATATCAACGATGAAATTGAAAAATTACGCCACTCGGCGACAGCTGCGTTGGCTGAACGAAATGATGTCATCATTGTTGCCAGCGTCTCTTGTATTTATGGATTAGGAAGCCCATTAGATTATGAAAACCAAGTGTTATCATTAAGACCCGGTATGGAAAAGAATCGCAATGAAATTCTACGTAAATTGGTCGACATCCAATATACCAGAAATGATCTAGGTTTTGTTCGTGGTACTTTTCGAGTAAGGGGCGACATCATCGATGTCTATCCGGCTGGAGCAGAGCATGCTGTTCGTATTGAGCTTTTTGGGGATGAGGTAGAAGTAATCAAAGAAATTAATCCCATTACAGGTGAAATCAATGGTATCAGAAATCATGTTTCGATTTTTCCTGCTTCCCATTATGTTACGTCAAAAGAAAACATGGAAAGAGCAATTGTTTCCATTGAAACAGAACTAACTCAAAGGCTCCAATGGTTCAAGGAACGAGGAAAATTAGTGGAAGCCCAAAGAATAGAACAAAGAACTCGATATGATTTAGAGATGCTTCGAGAGATTGGAAGCTGTAAAGGAATCGAAAATTATTCAAGACATATCAATGGACTACCAGAAGGATTTCGTCCCTATACATTAATCGACTATTTCCCAAAAGACTTTCTTATTATTATAGATGAATCCCATGTCATGCTTCCTCAATTGAGAGCCATGCACGCGGGGGATCGTTCTAGAAAACAGTCTCTAGTTGATTACGGTTTTCGTCTTCCTTCAGCCCTTGACAATAGGCCTCTTGAATTCAAAGAATTTGAATCCATGGTCAATCAAATTGTTTATGTCAGCGCAACCCCTTCAATGTATGAGAGGGAAATGAGTGACCATATAGTAGCGCAACAGGTAATCAGACCAACTGGGCTACTGGACCCTGTGATTGAAATCCGAAAAACAGAGGGTCAAATCGATGATTTGATTGGTGAAATCAATTCCGTTACCGCACGAGGTGAAAAAATATTGGTTACAACATTAACAAAGAAGATGTCTGAAAGTTTAACCGATTATTTAAAAAATGTGGGGATTCGGGTTCGATATCTTCATTCGGAGATTGAAACCCTAGAGCGAATGGAAATCATCAGAGATTTAAGGATAGGAGCCTTCGATGTTCTAGTTGGAATCAATCTACTTCGAGAAGGTCTTGACATCCCAGAGGTTTCGTTGGTTGTGATACTGGATGCAGATAAACAAGGTTTCTTACGTACAGAGACTTCTTTGGTTCAGACCATTGGACGTGCCGCTCGTAATGTAAATGGGAGAGTATTGATGTATGCTGATGGTATCAGTGAAGCCATGGATAAGGCAATCACTGAGACAGAAAGAAGAAGAACCATCCAGCAAGAGTATAATGATGTTCATGGAATTACTCCAAAAACCATTGAAAAAGCAGTGCGGTCTGTCATTGAAGCCACAAGAGTAGCCGAAGAGACGGATGAATACTATGAGGGAAGAAGTCCACTGGAACTAACAAAAAAAGAACTAAAAGAATACGTGAAAAAACTTGAAAAGGAAATGAAGGATGCTGCTGCAAACTTACAATTTGAGAGGGCAGCAGAACTTCGAGATCGTATATTTGAATATAAATTGAAGTTGTAATAATCTTGAACGATATCATAAAAGTTGCGACTTGAAACGAAAAATAAAAACATGATTTATAAAATTTGATGGAGGAATACATGACAAAAAATATTATTGTGAAAGGCGCAAATGAACACAATTTAAAAAATATTGATGTGACCATACCTAGAGATCAAATGGTAGTATTAACTGGACTCAGTGGCTCGGGAAAGTCATCATTAGCATTTGACACTATATATGCAGAAGGACAGAGAAGATATGTTGAAAGTTTATCTGCTTATGCAAGACAATTTTTAGGGCAGATGGAAAAGCCAGATGTGGAATACATAGAAGGACTGTCTCCTGCTATTTCGATAGACCAAAAAACTACAAGCAAGAATCCAAGATCTACAGTGGGGACAGTGACAGAAATATATGATTATCTGCGTTTGATGTATGCAAGAATCGGTGTACCTCACTGCCCGATTTGTGGCAAAGAAATTACAAGCCAATCTGTAGACCAGATTGTGGATCAACTGATGAGGCTAGAAGAAGGAACGCGGACTACCATACTTGCACCAGTGATTAGAGAGAGAAAAGGTGAACATGAAAAAGTTTTGGAACGCATTCAAAAAGAAGGTTTTACCAGAGTTCGCGTAGATGGTGAAATCGTCCCGTTTGGAGAGGAACCGATTAAGCTGGAAAAAACCCACAAACACACCATTGAAATCGTTGTTGACCGAATTGCGATCAAACCTGGCAATGAAAGCAGATTGTCAGAGGCAGTAGAACTTTGCATCAGTCACGGAGATGGTTTGATTGTGGCACAGATACAACAAGAAGAAGGCGCAGAAGATATCTTATTTAGCACAAAATTAGCTTGCCCGGAGCATGGCGTCAGCATGGAAGAACTGGAACCAAGGATGTTTTCTTTTAATAGTCCGTTTGGAGCATGCCCAACTTGTAATGGGTTAGGGTTTATTCAAAAAATCGATCCAGACTTAATTATTACAGAAAAGCATCTCAGTATTGATGAAGGTGTACTTGGTGATGTTTTCTCATCTCTCGAATTCGGTACCTTTTATAGACAGCTTATTGAAGCGCTTGCCAAGGAGCACAAGGTTGAACTAGCCACGCCATATCAGGAACTACCGAAAAAATTCAAGGAAGAGTTGCTTTATGGCACCAAAGGCCGCAATCTAGAGTATTATTATGAAAGCAGGGCAAACGGTTCTAAATCTTATCGAAATCATCCATTTGAAGGTGTTATTCGAAATCTGGAACGTCGATATCAAGAAACAAACTCTGACTACATCAAAGAAAAGATGGAGCAATATATGAGTTTGATTCCATGCGATGCATGCCAAGGGAAACGGTTAAAGTCAGAAGTGCTGGCAGTTACTGTAGAGGGGAAAAATATTTCAGAGTTTACAGAGCTCTCCATTCGAGAAGCGTTGAAATTTGTGGATACGTTCCAGTTGAACAAAAAAGATGAAATGATAGCCCATCAAATTATAAAAGAGATTAAGGCAAGGTTGACATTCCTCGTGGATGTTGGCTTAGACTATTTGACTTTATCCAGAGCATCTGGAACCTTGTCAGGAGGAGAGTCACAGCGTATTCGGCTTGCCACTCAGATTGGTTCTAGCTTAGTAGGTGTTCTATATATTTTGGATGAACCTAGTATTGGTCTGCATCAGAAAGACAATGAGAAACTGCTGAAAACATTAAGAAATCTAACCGATTTAGGTAATACACTTTTAGTTGTAGAGCATGATGAAGACACCATGTATGCTGCGGACTATATTATTGATATTGGACCAGGAGCAGGAGTTCACGGTGGTGAAATCGTAGCCCAAGGCAATGTGGAACAAATTAAAGCCAGTAAAAATTCACTGACGGGAAAGTACTTAACAGGAGAAAAGAAAATAGAAGTGCCTAAAAAGCGTCGAGAAGGTAATGGTAAGTTCATCAAAGTTTATGGAGCGGAAGAAAATAATCTAAGAGGAATCGATGTAGCGTTCCCACTTGGCACCTTTACGTGCGTTACTGGCGTATCTGGATCAGGTAAAAGCAGTCTGGTTAACGAAATCCTACACAAGCATCTGGCAGCTCAAATAAATCGTGCAAAGGTAAAACCTGGCAAATTCCAAAAGATGGAGGGAATTGAACATATTGATAAAGTGATTGATATTGACCAATCACCCATTGGAAGGACTCCTAGATCAAATCCAGCAACATACACAGGGGTATTTACCCACATTCGTGATTTGTTTGCCCAATTACCTGAAGCAAAACTTCGTGGGTATGAAAAAGGACGGTTTAGCTTTAATGTGAAAGGTGGACGGTGCGAGGCATGCAGCGGAGATGGAATCATCAAAATTGAAATGCACTTCTTGCCAGACGTCTATGTACCATGCGAGGTTTGTAAAGGAAAACGATACAATCGAGAGACGCTAGAAGTGAAATACAAGGGCAAGAGTATTTTTGATGTTCTAGACATGAATGTATCCGAAGCACTAGAGTTTTTTCAGCACATTCCTTCTATTCACCGGCAATTAGAAACACTAGAGGAAGTTGGTCTTGGTTACATCAAGTTAGGTCAGCCCTCCACACAACTTTCGGGGGGAGAAGCCCAGAGGATTAAGTTGGCTTCAGAGCTTTCAAAAAGAAGTACGGGTAAAACACTATATATTTTAGATGAACCGACCACAGGTCTTCATTTTGCAGATGTAGATAAGCTAATCCAGGTATTAACAAGACTAGTAGACGCGGGAAACACCGTAATTGTAATCGAACACAATTTAGAGGTGATCAAAACAGCAGACTTCTTGATAGACCTTGGTCCAGATGGTGGTGACCGAGGAGGAAATATTGTGGGGCAGGGTACACCTGAGGAAATAGCCCAATTGTATACTTCATACACGGGAGAATTTTTAAAAAAAGTTTTACGATAATGTGAAATTGTGTTAAAATTATATATTAATTAGATAGAAGAAATTTGAATGGGTACTGCAATGTTGATTTGGTGGTGAAAGCTTGAATTCACAAAAGAAAATCATGTACCTGCTTATGGTTTTATTAGTCATATCTTGGGGCTTGGAGTATATTTTTGCCAAACAGGCGCTGGAAGCCTTTGAACCACTAACTTTGATTTGTATTCGATATAGTATCGGGGTTTTCATTGTATTAATAATAAAATTTAAAGCAGAAGGAAAGAGTCCTTTACAAAAACGCGATATTCCACTATTTCTCGCTTGTGCGATCTTTGGAGAAATAGGCTATTTTTATTGTGAGTATTCAGCTATGGACTTTCTTCCCGTTTCATTGGTTACGATTGTATTGGCGTTTGTTCCAGCTTTGTCAATTCTGATTGATAAAGCCTTGTATAAAAAGGCCATAACTTCAAAGATGATAGGTGGAATACTAATCTCAATTGTTGGGATTACCTTGGTAATCGGGGTAGATTTCCATATTCTTTTTCAAGGAAGAATCAAAGGTTACTTTTTTGCTTTTGGTGCAGTTGTATTCTGGAATCTCTACAACTTCCTAACATCGTCTTTGCATGATCGATATGAGAGCGCGACTCTTACTTGTAATCAGTTGATTTGTACAATTATTTTAACTATACCGTATGCACTTCGCCACCTGCCAAGTGCCGATTTAATTACCCCCAGTATGATAGGGGGGCTTTTATATTTAGGGATTATCGGCACAGGCTTTGGATTTTTGGTGACGGTGAGGGGATTGCATGTTCTTGGTCCCACCATTTCAGCTATCTTTTCCAATTTTCTGCCTGTAACTACAACGTTCTTTGGGTGGATCATCTTAAAAGAGACAATTTTGCCGGTGCAAATTGTAGGCGGTGTTATGGTAATTATTGCAGGATATATTGTAATCAAGGAAAAAGGACGACTGGAGGACTTGTCTCATGATCGAGCAGAGTAATATGACATTATTAACTGATTTCTATGAACTCACAATGGCCAACGGATATTTTGAAACAGGGATGGAAAATGACATTGCATATTTTGATTTGTTTTTTAGAAAAGTGCCAGATGGTGGCGGATTCGCAATTATGGCAGGATTGGAACAAGTCATTGACTACTTAAATAATCTAAAGTTTGATCAGAACGACATCGAGTACCTCAGAGCAAAGCAGATGTTTAGTGAGGTTTTTTTAGATTACTTGAAGAATTTTAAGTTTGAATGTGATGTATGGGCAGTGCCAGAAGGAACTCCCGTTTTCCCTGGAGAACCTCTTGTGACCGTGCGAGGGCCAGTGATACAAGCTCAGTTCATCGAAACCACGATGCTGCTTGCAATTAATCATCAAAGCTTAATTGCGACCAAAGCAAATCGAATTGTTAGAGCTGCTCAAGGCAGAGGTGTTATGGAGTTTGGTACAAGAAGGGCCCATGGAGGGTCTGGAGCAGTACATGGTGCTAGAGCAGCATACATTGGAGGCTGTATTGGAACCGCTTGTGCGGTGGCAGAAAGAGACTATAAAGTCCCGGCAATGGGAACTATGGCGCATAGCTGGGTTCAAATGTTTCCAAATGAATATGAAGCCTTTAAAGCATATGCAAAAGTATATCCAGATAACTGCGTCCTACTAGTCGATACATACAATGTTGTCAAATCAGGTTTGCCTGCTGCGATAAAAGTATTTGAAGAGATGAAACCACCTAAAATGGGGATTCGAATTGACAGTGGAGATGTAACATATCTGACCAAACGAGCCAGAGATATTTTAGATAAAGCAGGATTTCCAGATTGTAAAATTGTGGTCTCCAATTCACTGGATGAATATATTATTCGTGATGTCATTGGACAAGGTGCATGTATAGACTCCTTTGGTGTTGGTGAAAGATTAATTACTTCAAAATCGGAACCTGTTTTCGGTGGTGTCTATAAGCTTGCGGCAGTAGAGAGATATGGTGTGCTGACACCAAAACTAAAAATCAGTGAAAATGTTGAAAAAATTACAAATCCGGGATTCAAAACGGTATACCGGTTATTCGATAAAAATACAAATAAGGCAATCGCTGATGTGATTACTTTGGATGACGAAAAGATGCCAGATGGAACTGACTACGAAATTTTTGACCCTGAAGTGATTTGGAAAAGAAAAAAAGTCTCAAATTTTTATGCTAAAAATCTTCGGGTCCAAGTATTTGATAAAGGCAAATGTATCTATACGGTTCCAGACATAGAAGAGATACGAGACTATTGTAAAGTGCAAATTGATACCCTTTGGGAGGAAATTCTGCGATTTGAAAACCCCCATGAGTACTATGTGGATTTGTCCAAAGAACTATGGGAACTCAAAACAGAGTTAATTGAAGCGTATCAGGATTAATAGAAAAGGTTAGGTGATTAGAATGAAGTATGAGTTTGCAGTAACAAAAACATTGAATCCAAAGGAAAAACCGAATCCAGACACATTGGAATTTGGAACTGTTTTTACCGATCACATGTTTATCATGAATTATAAAGAGGGACAAGGATGGCACGATGGACGAATCGTCCCATATGCACCGATTTCCCTTGAACCGGCAGCAGCCGTGCTACATTATGCACAGGAAATGTTCGAAGGTTTGAAAGCATATAAATCAAAAAAAGGAAACGTACTATTATTTAGGCCAGATATGAATGCAAAAAGAACAACAAGAACCAATGATAGAATATGTATTCCTGCTATTGATGAAGAATTGTTTGTGGAAGCAATCAAAGAAGTCGTTCGAGTAGATGCAGACTGGATTCCCGAAAAAGAAGGAACTTCTTTATATATTCGTCCCTTTATCATTGCATCAGAACCATTCCTAGGCGTCCGTGCGGCGAAAGAGTATTTGTTTATGGTTATTCTCTCTCCTGTGGGACCATATTACAAAGGTGGACTGGAACCTACTAAAATTTTTGTTGAAGATGAATACGTTCGTGCAGCTATGGGAGGTACAGGCTACAGTAAAATTGGTGGAAATTATGCGGCTAGTCTGAAATCACAGGAAAAAGCACATGATTTAGGTTATTCTCAGGTTCTGTGGTTGGATGGTGTAGATAGAAAGTATGTAGAAGAAATCGGGACTTCAAATGCGTTCTTTGTCATTGATGGAGAAGTTATTACTGCACCATTAGAAGGAACTATCCTGCCAGGAATTACAAGAGACTCTGTAATCCGACTGCTAAGAGACTGGGGCGTTACAGTTTCAGAACGAAAAATATCCATTGATGAAATCTATGGAGCGTATGAAAAAGGAAAATTGAATGAAGTATTCGCTTCTGGGACCGCAGCTGTTATTTCACCAGTAGGAGAACTATGCTGGAAGGAAAAACAGATACTGATTCACGAAGGCAAAATTGGAGAATTATCACAGAAGATTTATGATACACTGTCAGGGATCCAACTAGGAAATATTGAAGACAAATTTGGATGGACCGTGGAAGTGTAGCTGATAGAATAAAATAGGAGTATAGTTATGATTACAGGAGCTGAAGCAATCGTAAGATGCTTGGAGCATGAAGGTGTAGACATGATCTTTGGATATCCTGGAGCTACCGTTTACCCATTATACGATAAATTAAGAGTTTCTAATATTCAGCATGTGCTTGTTCGTCATGAACAGCATGCTGGCCACGAGGCAAGTGGGTATGCAAGAATCAAAAAAAGACCAGGTGTATGTTTGACTACTTCTGGTCCGGGAGCTACCAACTTGATTACCGCCTTGGCTACTGCATATATGGACAGCGTGCCGCTGATTGCAATTACTGGTCAAGTATCCAGCGAGCTACTTGGAAGAGATGTGTTTCAAGAAGCCGATATGACTGGCGCGGCAGAACCTTTTACAAAATACTCTTACCTTGTAAAGGATGTTGTAGACATTCCAAGGATTTTTAGAGAAGCATTTCATATTGCATCGACTGGAAGACCAGGACCTGTATTGATTGACATTCCAGTCAATGTACAACAACAAAAGTTGAATTTCTCAATACCAGAAGAAGTTGATTTGCGGGGATATAAACCGACCATTAAGGGGCATGCGGGGCAGATCAAACGAGTTTTTCGAGCAATCCAAAATGCAGAAAGACCAATTATCTGTGCTGGTGGGGGCATCTTTGCCTCGGAGGCGCAAGAGACATTGGTTCATTTTGTTGAGACACTGAATATACCTGTGGTTTCCACGATGATGGGTATTGGTGCCGTTCCTACAGCACATCCTTTATATATGGGTATGCTGGGAATGCACGGTAAATCTGTTGCAAATCAGGGAATTTCAAGTTCTGATTTATTGATTATTGTTGGTGCTCGTGTATCAGACCGTGCTGTGTTACTCCCTGATAATGTAAATAAGCATACAAAAATCGTTCATATTGATATTGATCCGGCAGAGATTGGGAAAAATTTAAGCACTTTTATCCCAGTCGTTGGAGATGCAAAAGAGATAATGACTCAAATCCTTGCCACAGAGCCAAATCGAAAGAGTAATGAGTGGCCAGCTCAATTGAAAGAGAAAAAAGAAAAAATTGTTCTGGATTATGAGCCGAGGAAAAATGGCATTAATCCAAAGGCATTTGTAAATCAATTGTCAAGGACCTTGCCGGATGACCATATTTATTGCGCAGATGTCGGTCAAAATCAGATTTGGTCAGCAGCGAATTGTGAAGTACGAACCGGTAGATTTTTAACATCTGGGGGCATGGGAACAATGGGGTATTCCATTCCAGCTGCCATAGGTGCAAAAATGGCTTCTCCAAATCAAACGGTTGTTGCGGTTTGTGGAGATGGATCTTTCCAGATGCAGATGATGGAGCTGGCAACCATTTGTCAACATCAAGTAGATGTTAAAATTATCGTTATGACGAACAATAAGCTAGGGCTTGTAAAAGAACTTCAGAAAAAGGCAAATAAAGGATTTGAAATGGCGGTTGATTTAACTGGCAGTCCAAATATACAGAGTATTGCCGCCGCTTACGGAATTCCATCTCGCAGAATCAGCACGATGGATGAATCGGATGAAGCAATTAAAGAATTAATAGAAAGCAAGGGAACCTTCTTATTGGAGTGCATGGTTGACGAAAATGAACCTTCCATGTAAATTGATGGCTCATTGAATACAAAATCAAAACGAATCATACCGGAATATGGTAAAAGGGAGAGGTAAAGCATATGAAACATACAATTTCAGTATTGGTAGAAAATAAAGCTGGTGTTCTTGCCAGAATATCCGGTTTGTTTGCCAGAAGAGGATTTAATATTGACAGCTTGGCTGTGGGCACAACAGAGGATAAAAATGTATCGCGTATTACACTTCTTGTGGATGGAGACGACTATATTGCAGAGCAAGTCACAAAGCAATTAAACAAGCAAATTGACGTAATTAAAGTAAGAAAATTAGAAGAAGGCGAGATTACACGAAGAGAGTTAGTTTTGGTGAAGGTGAAAATGTCCGTTGCACAGCGAGGCGAGATTATTGATATCGTAAAGATTATGCAAGGGGAAATTGTTGATATTTCTCATACAACTTTGACAGTAGAAATGAGTGACAAGCCTGAAAAAATTGATCTTCTGATTGAGCTTCTTTCTCACTACAACATTGTTGAAGTTGCAAGAACGGGAACAATTGCATTACAAAAGGGTGCTGAAATCGTATAGTTTCTTTTGAATCATAATTTTTATGATGATGCATCAAAAACCTTGAGTAATTAGTAACAAAAACGAGAGTGTGGCAAATCAAAGAAAAGATGAATAAAAGAAAAAGCGGAGCACAAAGGCTCTGCTTTTTCTTTATGAGAACAAATGAACTTATTTGCAATTTTGCTTATCTGTGGTTGCTTGCGCCAAGTACGTTTTTAATCTTATGTTGTACCATTTTTTGGATTGCATCTCTAGCAGGTCCAAGATACTTTCTAGGATCAAATTCAGCTGGGTTTTCAACAAAAATCTTTCTGATTTCAGCAGTCATAGCAAGTCTTAAATCTGTATCAATATTTACTTTACATACGCCGTATTTAGCAGCTGTACGAATCATATCTTCCGGAACGCCTTGTGCTCCTGGGATGTTTCCACCATATTGATTGCAAAGAGCTACAAACTCAGGAAGTACTGTGGAAGCTCCATGAAGTACCAATGGTGTGCCAGGAACAAGATTCTGGATTTTTTGCAGTCTTTCAAAATCAAGATAAGGGTCACCTTTAAATTTATATGCACCGTGGCTTGTACCAATTGCAATCGCAAGAGAATCAACGCCAGTTTTTTGAACGAATTCTGCTGCCTCATCAGGATCTGTAAACGTAGCGGAACGTGCATCCACCTTGATGTCATCTTCAACACCAGCTAATTTTCCAAGTTCAGCTTCAACTACAACCCCGTGTGCATGAGCATATTCAACTACCTGTTTGGTCAAAGCAATATTTTCTTCAAAAGCATGTTTAGAACCATCAATCATTACAGATGTGAATCCATCATCAATACATTTTTTGCAGATTTCAAAATCTTCACCATGGTCAAGGTGCAATACGATATCTAAACCAGAATCTTCTACTGCAGCTTCGACAAGCTTTAATAGGTACGTTGGTTTCGCATACTTTCTTGCTCCAGCGGAAACCTGAAGAATCAGAGGAGCGTTTTCTACTGTTGCTGCATCAACAATACCCTGGATAATTTCCATATTGTTTACATTAAATGCGCCTACAGCGTAGTCACTTTTTAATGCTTTTGCAAACATTTCTTTTGATGTTACCAATGCCATAATAAATCCCTCCTAATTATTACTCTGTTAATTTTATATAAATGAAATGAATCGCTTATACTATTATACCCGAAATCATTTCTTTAATCAGTCAATCACATTATACAACAAATGGGAAAGAATGCATATGTTTTTTTTATATTTTTGTCAACTTTTTATCATCTTTTAAAAAATCGTGGATAACTTTGGTTTACTGTTGGTTATGATGATGATAATTACTTTCTGGTATACTCATTGGTAGTTTCATAGTTTCAAAGAATCAAAAACCAGACTAGGAACCCTAATCTGGTCATAAAATATCGTGATCGCTTATGATTTCTTTAAAATATCATACTCCATGTGATTTATAGTTTACTTTGTCAATATGGCGATGACCTCGGAAGGAGTTGCATCAGACGGGATAATAAAGTTTCCCGCACGCAATTTCCCTTCTGCCCCAGCGGCAGTCACAGCTGCATTGAATTCTGCTCTATCCTGAAACAAATCAAGTTTTACAAGGATGTCTGCAATTTGTGCTCCTGTAGAACCAGTGTTGATATATACAGAGTATTCATTTGGTTTTTCCGAAGTGTTTGAAGATGAATCAATATTTTCGGTGCCGCTAGAACCAGAATCAGAACTATTTGCATCGATAGCTTCACCAGATAAATTGGATTGGGATTGATCTTCCTCAGTTGTATCCCGCTGATCATCGGATGGCTGTTCGGAATATACGGTGGGTACCTTTTCTTCTGGCAATTGAGCTTGCGCCGCTAGTACCGATGGGTACTCCAATATGGAGTTGATATTTCCCATAATGGTGCCGATTGCAATGAGTACAATAATCAATGCAACCAAAATATCGTTATAGTCGTAAAATACGTCTTTCATTTTTTTCATGTTGAATTCCCCCTGAATGCGTTACGTTCATATTACAAATAATAATTTATCATAATTGACCTTGAATCACAAATGAAAAAAGGGGAATATTTATTAAGTTTTCTTTACATGGTATATTTCAATGCTTTTCTGTTGTATAATCTAATTTGGTTAAAAAAATTTTGAAATAGAAGGTGACGGATGATAAAGATAATCATATCCGAAAATGAGGACAATCAGAGGCTGGACAGATTTTTGAAAAAGTATTTTCAGCGCGCTTCCTTGAGCTTCATCTATAAGATGATTCGAAAGGACGTTAAGGTAAATGGAAAGCGTGTTGCTGTGGATGCTTTTTTAGAATCAGGAGATGAGCTGACCATATATATATCAGATGAGGAAGAAGCAAAGCTTAGAGAAAAAAAGCGAGATGAGAGAGCCAAACGGCAGTTTAAAATTGCATTTGAAGATGAAAATCTGATGATTGTGGAAAAGCCATTTGGACTTTTAGTTCATGGGGATAAAAATGAAAAGAAAAATACACTGGCAAATCAAGTCATTGGATATCTCACTGAGACCAAAGCTTATTCTCCGAGAGTGGAAAAGACTTTTGTACCATCCCCAGTCAATCGTTTGGACCGCAATACGACAGGGCTTGTTATTTTCGGTAAAAACAATCGAGCCTTGCAGAGTTTGAATCAGATGATTCGTGAACGAGGATACGTAAGAAAGTATTACTTAACTATTGTTCATGGTGAATTAAAAAAAGACCTTCAACTGAAAGATCGAATGGAAAAAGACCAGAGCACGAATACGGTAAAGGTCCTTTCTCTTGATCAGGAGGAGGGGAAGGTCATGGAAACCATTGCAAAACCACTTGCAATTGGGAAAGGATACACTTTGGTTCAGGTCGAACTTGTCACTGGGCGTACCCATCAGATTCGGGCGCATCTTGCAAAAGCCGGATACCCAATTGTAGGGGATGTGAAATATGCACCCAAGTATCAAAAGCAAGCGTTAGAAAAGAAGTTTCAAATTTCAACACAGCTTCTTCATGCCTACCGTCTTTGTTTTGATGATGGTGTTACACCACTAGAATATCTGAACGGTTTGGAAGTAAAATCTGACCTGCCTGCAAATTTTGAAACCGTTAGAAGTTATTTGTTCGGAATCACACTGAAGGAGTAAACAGATGGCACAACAACAAGATACTAAAACGCTTCGCGAAAGATATCGAATCTATATTTACCCTGTTGTACTTGCTTGGCTTGTAACCATGTTTGTAAGACCAATCATATCAGATGGAGCGGCAATGAATCCATCGATTCAAGAAGGAGAATTGATTATTGTAGCAAACCATACGTATTCTCCTGTGAGAGGTACTCCAGAGTTTCAACAAGTTGTGGCTTTTAGAGATGACTTCATTGACGAAGGAGAAAAAGGAGACAATCGAATTCGAAGAGTGATTGGATTACCTGGTGATACGATTGAGATAAAGGATGGAAGGGTATATCGAAATGGGGAAGCATTGATAGAAGAATATGCAACAGGTACCATGATTGATGATATGGCAGAACTCAAAGTCGGAGAGGATCAAGTATTTGTACTTGGTGACAATCGAGAAGATAGCATTGATAGCAGGGATGAGCGAGTAGGTACTTTGAGCTTAAAATCCATACGAGGCAGTTGTATGATAGCACTTTGGCCCCTAGACAAATTTGGAACAATAAAGTGAGAGAAGAGAGAAAAGAGAAAAGATGAATAAGTTTAATATGATAGAATTAAAAGCTTGGATCAAAGATATTTTGATTGCAGTTATTATTGCAATGTTAATCTTGCAGTTTATAAAACCAACCTTTGTAAAGGAAACCTCTATGATGCCAACCTTGCAGGAATACAATTTTCTGCTTTTAAGTAAGCAAGCCTATCGCTTTGGTGAACCAAAACAAGGTGACATCATTGTTTTTCATACCAATTTAAAGACACAAACGGGAGATGAAAAACTGTTAATTAAAAGAGTCATTGGTCTTCCAGGAGATACCATCGCCATTCATGAAGGTACCGTATATCTTAACGGGGAGGCACTGGAGGAACCGTATACCTTGGATCATTATACCTCAGGTACCATTGATGATGAAATAATACCAGATGATAGCCTTTTTGTCATGGGAGACAATCGACTAAACAGTATAGATAGTCGAGATCCTAGTGTGGGATTCGTAAAAGTCTCTTCCGTTTATGGAAAAGCAATCATTAGACTTTATCCGTTTAACGAAATTGGATTGTTTTAAGGACACAGAATGAAGGGAGATGGGAACGGATGAAAAAGACCATCTTTGAATTTGCAAAAACCATTGTCATTGCATTGATTATCGCATTGGTTATTACCACCTTTATCAAACCAACTTTGGTCAAAGGGTATTCTATGTATCCTACCATTGAACCAAACAACTATTTGATAGTCAATAAAATTCCTTATCTTGCAGGTGAACCATCCCATGGAGACATCGTCGTGTTTAAAGCACATATCTATACAGAAGATGGGGAAGCAAAAGATTTGATTAAACGAATCATTGGAATTGCCGGAGATGTAATTGAAGTAAAGGATGACATTGTGTATCGAAATGGGGACCCCCTTGAGGAAGCTTATGTTTATGGCGGTGTGACCCCAGGCCAGATGAAACCAACCACGGTAGAGGATGGATACATATTTGTGATGGGTGATAACCGTCCAAATAGTTTAGACAGTCGCGACCCTAGCGTAGGACAAATACCAGTATCTGACATTTTAGGCAGAGTTGATTTAAGACTATTTCCATTCAATGAGATTGGAATGATCAATGAAAATAAATAGGTGATATTCGATGAGACAGAAAAAAATAATTGCAAACAACAAAAAAGCCAGACACGATTATTTTATCGAAGAAGTATATGAAGCAGGCATTGTACTCACTGGCACAGAGATAAAATCTCTAAGGCAGGGAAAAATCAATGTAAAAGAGAGTTATGCCAAGATTGACGGTAATGAGCTGCTTGTCTATGGCATGCATATTAGTCCTTATGAGCAGGGAAATCGATTCAATGTAGATCCATTGAGACCGAGAAAACTTTTACTACACAAACAGGAGATTAGAAAATTGATTGGATACACAACTCAAAAAGGATTGACCTTAGTACCACTCAATGTCTATATCAATGAAAAGGGAATGGCTAAAATGGAAGTGGCAGTAGCGCGAGGAAAGAAAAACTACGATAAGAGAGATGATATTGCAAAGCGTGATTCTGAACGTAAAATCCAGCAGGAAATCAAAAATCGTAATTTCCGCTGATGGGTTAACCTTAATTTTACAGCTAACAATGAAGCATTCCTGTTAGAAAAAATATTCTAAATTGTACCTTCGACTATTGTTTTTCTGTGAAAAAATATGGTATTATAATATTAGCAATCGTTCCGTTAGAAGGAATTACACGATTTCTCATATGGGGGTGTAAAGGTTTCGACGGGGGTGTAGAAGCTAGATAAGCGAGCCGTAGTTGCCTAGTCTACGTTAAAAGGGGCACGTTTAAATATAAACGCTAAAAATAACAATAATTACGCTTTAGCTGCATAGTCAGCAACCGCCAATGGCGGTGCGTCGTCAGCCCTCATTCACCTGTAGGTGAGGAACCTGGCGTCAATTATACAGGAAAACTCCGTGTGAGCTCCTAGTAGCACGGAGGACTAATAGGATAGCTGACGATAGAGCCTGCCAACGGGCGCTATAGCAGGCGAAACAAAAAATCATTGGCTGCGCTCGGAGAAAGTCTTGTGGAAATGCTTTCGGACAGGAGTTCGACTCTCCTCACCTTCACCAAGGAACCGTTGAAAATTCAATGGTTCCTTTCATTTTTTTTGGGGCAATGGTGTAAAAGTTACTTTGCAGAAACATCTTTAAAGAATCCATCCATTTTTTCGAATGCTTCTTTATCAGTCTTATTAAAAATATGAGTGTAGGTATTTCTCGTTGTAGATAGTTGACTGAGGCCAAGCCTCTTGCTAATTTCCGTTTCGTTTACATTCAAGTAATCCAGGATTGATGTATGGGTGTGGCGGAGCTGATAGAAGGTGATCTTCCGAAGATCTTCGCGCTCAATGAAAGCTGAGAACCATTTTGATATATCTCGCGGGAACATATTGATGGCAATAATAAGCTTTATCTTCTGGTGTAATTTTAGGCATAGAAATGCTCCTTCCCAAATAAACAAGTTTTATTATTTTACTTGTCTACCTAGAAGGGAGCATATCAATCTACGACATGGTCTTTTAGATTTCAGCTACCGATTATAGCAATAATTAAGGATTTGCCGAGAGCTGCAGATTTCGCATAATCCATAAACTCGGGGCAAGGATCTGCCGACTTAATCTTCATTAGTCAATGTAATTAAATGAGCTGGTTATAATTAGGAGTTAGTGTGAAGTTAAATTTATGGAGGCTCTATGGATCAAGAAACTGTATCAACTATTTTTAGCAATGTATCGTTCACAATAGGATTTACAATCTATATACCGATAATATATTTGTTCTATGAACAAATATTAATATCCCGAAGGAAAGGAATTATTAACGGAAAAGTTGAAATAAAAATTAAGGAACATTACATATTATGGGTTTTAAGATTGCTATGCTTTATTTCGTTTATAACCCTATATGAAACTTCTTCACAGTTTCAGTGGAGAGATTTGGATCAGGGAATCTTAATTTTATTTGATGGTTTTCATATGATGAATCCATTATTGGTATTTGCTTTTAGTATAACGTTGCCGATTATTACGATGTACTCACTTACTTGGCCCAAAAGTATACTGATTAAAATCGGAAAGGTATTGCTTTACATTTTTTCTGGCTATATAATAGCAACTTTGTGTTATATTTTTACAGCAATAGCTATGTCTGTTTAAATTAATTCCATAAGTATTTAAAACTATAGTGGCAGTTCCGGACTGCACATTATAGGAAAAATTGAGTATTTGCAGAGAGCTGAGAACTTCGCAGTCTCCATAATATATCATGGTTATTACTGAAAAACTAATGGAGGTTTTAATGGAAAACAAAAAGCAAGTGAGCAGAAAATATTTTATGTTTTATTTATTGACAATTCTATTCTCCATAATATACGGCGGTATCTTCCTAGCCTTAAGTATAATGATTGCTTTTACAAGTTTTTTTCTGTTTGATGTTTATTTAATACCGGCTTGTATAGGATCGATACGAATAATTTTTGCTTTACTGCCACGTATTAATCTTAAAAAAAGTAACCGGCGGGTTTATAGTGAAAATTGTTTTATTGAAAATACTGAAAGAATTGCTTCGGCAATGAAGTCAACATATCCCAAAAGTATTTATGTGATGTATGATGCAAATGCGTGCGCTTTCAACTATAAAGGAGAGGAAGTCATTGCCATTGGATTTCCTCTTGTAATTTTGCTGAATAAGTCTGAGCTTTCTTTTATCATAGGCCATGAGATCGCCCACCATTTTCAGGGGGATGTACGATATGGAAAATATATACATAAGGTCGAACTAGTTTTTACAAGATTGATGAATACTTTAAATAACCGATGGTTATATGTTTTAGCGGGTCCTTACATTTTTGTAGCAAAAAAAATATTTAAAGAGATCAAGAAGTTCTCAAGACAGGATGAGTTTAATGCAGATTTGCGTGCAGCTGAAATTATTGGGAAACAACCAGCAATATACGCGCTAAAAAAGCTTGAAATAAGTAATCGTTCATGGAATTTCTATTTATCTTCATGGATCTGGATCCTTAATGAGTATAAACTCTATGTAGATATTGTTGAAAATTTTAGTTTGTTTGTTTCTTTATTAGATATTGATCCGGAAAATATGAATTTTGTAAAGAAAGCTGCTGACGAATATGATTCACATCCTACGGTATACGAAAGGATCACTGAAATTGAAAATACGTGTGTTGAAAGTACGGCGATAATTGAGAACGAAGAATACAATATCGATAGTACCAAGTTAAGTAAGCATTTCTGGAACATATACAATCCTGAAACAATAAAGGATTTAGATATTTCAATAGTTAAAAACAGTGGGGAGGCAATGGAGGACCTTGCAAAAAAAATGTCATGTGAATATAAAGACATTTTTGCTTCGTATACATATTCTGATGCAAAATCAATGATGTCAATATACTCCAAGGTATCCTACAATTTATATCAAAAGACTCAGAACGATAATTTTGAATTTGAAGCACAAATGATAACAAGAATTCTGTCCTTTATTATTTATATGAAGGTTAAGCCTGAAAATTGGAGAATTGGTGCATTCTTCACACCTGTATTGATTACAGGGGAAGAAGAGATCGATCTGTATTCAATAATTATTGATAGTTTTAATAACAAATGTACTAGATGGGATGCAATGCTTAACGCGTTGAATATTAATGACCAAGAACTAATAAGTGAAATAGATTGCGCTTGCGCGTAATCCATAATATGACCATGGATTTGGATCTAATAACATACTCTTCATTGTGTTGTAAGATTGTAAAAATGTAATTTGCTAAGTGAAAATCCAATTGACAGGTGGTGTTATTATGAATATCCGTAGAGGGACATTAAATGACTTGCCCGCTTTAATAGATTTGCGCATCAATTGTCTTCGAGCTATGGACGGATTGACCGACGAACAAGAAGCATTTTTGCAGGAAAACAAAATCACGAAATAATCCATGAAAATGCTAAAAAAATATTTATAAAGTGTCAGTTGATATATTAGATGATAATTTGGAAAAGTTGTGGATAAAGAGGTTTATTCTTTTGCATATGAATTATCCGAGAAAGAGAATAGATGGAAATTTACAAATTTTAGCCTTGTTTGGTAGTAGACGGGAGAACATAGGTCTTCCAGTGGAAACAAGCGGATTGTTTTTCAGAATAGCCATAGTGCCATTTGGCCCGAAAGCTATTCTTTTTTATTGATGGAAAAAATATTAATATTATGAAAAATAATATTCAAATAATGTAATAATGAATAAAAATATCTTGCCAATTCAGGAAAGTAGTATATAATTTGAATTGGATATATATATTCAATTATAAAAATAGTGAAAATAATAATTCGGAGGAAAGCATGTTGGACGAAAATAAAGCATTGGTCAAACCAAAGAAATTGAAGAAGGGAGATACCATCGGACTGGTTTCTCCATCAAGTGGCCTGTGGGAAAGGAGTGAACTATGGTCGGGAATCGAAAATCTTGAAAAGCTGGGTTATAAAGTTAAATTGGCAGAGAATGTATATAAAAGAACCTTCTACTTGGCCGGCAGTGATGAAGAAAGAGCAAAAGGTGTAATGGACATGTTCAAGGATGACTCTGTTGACGCAATCTTTAACACGCAGGGCGGGTATGGAGCAACAAGAGTACTGAGATATCTTGATTTTGATGCGATCAAAGCCTGCCCTAAAATATTTATGGGGTATAGCGATACAACGGCGCTGCTGATTGCATTACAGCAAGAGACGGGTTTGGTGACATTTCATGGCCCGGATGTTTGCGACCTGGGGGTAAACAGCAAATCCGAATATAATTTCGAATGGATGGAAAAAGCTTTGACAAAGACGGAGCCCATTGGGAGATTAGAAATGGCGGATCAGGATAAATATCTGGTCAAGGTGAAAGAGGGGATAGTCGAGGCCCCGATAGCAGGCGGAAATCTGGATTTGATGACAAAATCTTTGGGGACCAAATATGAAATCAACACGAAAGGAAAAATCTTGTTTCTTGAAGAAGTGGGCGTTGAACCATGGGCTTTCGACGGACTTTTGATGCACCTTTACAACAGTGGCAAATTGCAGGACGCGGCAGCTTTCGTCATTGGCGAATGTGTTGACTGCCTCCCGAAAAAAATTAATCCGGGATATTATACCGAGCGGAGTGTGGAGGACATCATCTTCGATATTCTGGAACCGTTGGGAAAACCGGTAATCATGAATCTGCCGATTGGGCATACCGGATACAATCCTTCAATACCGTTGGGTGTTACAGGAAAGGTCGACGGCATAGCCGGCACATTTGAAATCATGGAAGGAGGAGTTATGTAATGAGCGAAGAATCCGTATTGTTAGACGGGAAAAAGAAGTTCAGGATATCCGATATCCATACATATACGATTATTGCGGCAGTGGTGGTAATCGCGTTCATTTTCTGCTGGATTTTGCCGGCAGGAGAATATGACAGAGTATATGACGAGGTTACCGATAGCGAGATCGTTGTTGCGGGATCCTTTCATTATGTGGAAAAGGATGCACCGAATCTATTTGACGCGTTTATTGCGGTACAGCGTGGCTATGTTGACATGTCAGATATATTGTTCTTTGTATTGTTCGCTTATGGATTCGTCTATATTTTGACAAAGAACGGTACAATGGATGCGGTGATCGGAGCGATTTTGAGACGATTAAAAAATCAGGTCAGGCTCCTGATTCCCATCTGCATGCTTGGTTTTGGTTTGATGGGCTCTGTTGCTGGGCTTTATGAAGAGGTATATGGTCTGGTTCCGGTTTTCATTGGAATTGCCATGGCATTGGGCTACGACGCAGTGGTGGGAGGAGCAATCGCGTTGACTGGCGTCGCCACGGGTTTTGCAGCAGCCATTCTAAATCCGTTTTCTTTGGGGATTGCACAGGACATTGCGCAAGTGCCTCTTTATTCAGGTATAGCGTTTCGAATTGTAACCTTTGTCGTATTTGAAATCGTTGCAATTACATATGTTATGCGATATGCAGCGAAAGTAAAAAAAGACCCGACGAAATCATTGGTGTTCGGACTGAATGTCTCAGGAGCAGAGGTGAAAGACAAGGAAGAGCTGATGAATACGAAATTTACGAGCGTTCATATCCTCAGCTGTATTCTGTTTGTCGGAACAATCGCCACCATTGTCGTAACAACAACGGTATTCGGATGGTATCTTGATGAATTGGCAGGACTGTTTCTGATGATGATGATTCTATTGGGCTTTATCAGTAAAAATACATTCGGACAGACGATCGACGATTTTATCTTTGCGTCAAGGGAAATCCTATTTGGAATCATGACGATCGGATTTGTCAGAGCAGCCGTTATACTTATGGAGGACGCACATATTCTGGACACGATAACCAATTTCTTTGCCAGTATTTTAATGGATACGAGTTCATATGTTGCAGCAGTAGGCATGTTGATCGTGCAACATTTAGTGAATTTCTTTATCTCAGGAGCACCGGCGCAGGCAGTAGCGACCATGCCAATAATGGCACCTCTTTCCGATCTGATCGGCATTAACAGACAAGTTGCGATACAATCCTACGTATTTGGTAGCGGATTCGCAGGAATGCTGTGGCCTACTCAGGTTGTCGTGGACTGCGCAATCATGGGATTGCCGATTGCGAAATGGTATAAATTTATCGTCCCTCTAGTAGGCATATTTGCAATATTTGAAGTAATCTTTATGATGATTGCGATAGCGATAAACTATTCTTAGAATGATAATAATCGAAATGCACTTAAAAAATCAGGAAAACAGTTTCGTTGTGAAGCTGTTTTCCTGTATTATCTGCTGGAATAGGATAACCCGGCATGGCATTATTTTTCAGAGATCATATCCTTGTATTTTTTTAAATTCTTCATTACGCGGGAAGGATCATGCTCATTGATAGTCATGAGCAGCGTGTTAAACAGGAGCATGTGAAGCACATAAGAGTTATAGAATGTTTCTGTAGATTCAGCACATATGATAAAGATATCGCTGTTTAAAGTATTGGCAGTGATTTCGGAATCGGTCACTGTAATCAGGTACGCACCCACACTTTTGCAATACGTGGAAAGCCATCTTTCTTCATTGAGCATAGCAGGCATGCAGGTAAGCAACATGACGTCATCCGGTCTTAAATTGAATACTCTGTCACGCAACAACATTCCCTCTTCGGTTACCATAACACAAGGGATTCCGATCAGAGGCAAATAATTATTGAGAAAGAGCGCAGCAGTTGAATCTGAACCAAATCCGACTAAATATACGCAGTGCGCCTGCAATAATTTATCTGCGATGATATCAATTTTTTTATAATCCAGATGATCCAGGAAATGCTTGATATCTTTTTGCACCCCTTCCAGATACCGTGGAATGAATTCGCCTTCTCGACTAGAAGAAAAATAAGTTAAGGATTCATAGGGAGACCGCACAAGTGCCTGTTCCACTTTTAAGGCATTTTTAAACTCCAGATATCCGTGAAAACCTAATTCTTTCGCAAATCTAACCACGGCCGTGTCGCTGACGGAAGCGTTGGAAGCCAGTTCGTTGATTGACAGGGAAATAATTAAAAAATAATTATCAACAACATATTTTGCGATCTTCTTTCCTTGGGGTGAGAATTTTTCAAAGTTATTAATAATAATCGTTTTGATATCTGATGTATCAGTCATGCGTAACCTCACAAATTGGATTTCTAAAAATAATATAACAATAAAAGCGGGAAAAAGCAAGCTGCACATTAAAACGGATGCTTGTCAGAAATGGAAGGAGAGCGATATCATGAATACAGAAGAGAAGAAAAAAACAGCGCAAGATATAGCAGAAAGCTTAAGGAATAAATTTGAACAGATATCTGATTATATTTTTAAACACCCTGAATGTGGCGGGCATGAGAAACAGAGTGCGGGATATTTAGTTGACATATTGCAGAAAGAAGGTTTTCAGGTTACATATCCCTATGGAAGTGAGCGTACTTCGTTCAGAGCAGAAAAAGAAAACGGTACGGGACCGTCAATCTGTTTCCTTGCGGAATATGATGCTCTGCCTGGATATGGCAAAGACGGGGGACCTGGACACGCATGCGGCCATAATTGGATTGCTGCAAGTTCGGCAGGCGCAGTGATCACTCTTTCCGAAATGATTGATGAACTATCGGGTAAGATTGTGTTGATTGGAACACCTGCAGAAGAAACTTATAATGGCAAGGTTATCATGCTCAAAGACGGATGTTTTGATGATATTGATATCGTAATTGAAGCTCACCTGGACAGAGAGACAGAGATTTCGGGATCGGTATTGGCTATGGATGCCATGGAGTTCTGTTTCAGAGGAAAGGCCGCTCACGCAGCCCAATCCCCGCATGAAGGGGTTAATGCACTTGATGCAGTACTGCTAACGTATGCGGGTATCAACTCGTTAAGACAGCATGTACTGCCGGATGTCAGGATTCACGGAATTATTACGGAAGGCGGAAAAGCTCCCAATATTATACCCGATAAAGCGGTATGTCAGTTTTATATCAGGGCGAAAAACAGGGGATATTTAAATACTGTAACAGAAAAGGTTATCGACTGCGCAAAAGGTGCGGCTGTGATGACAGGAGCAAAGCTGACATATAGAATGATGGAGACTTCGTTGGATAATACAGTAGCCATTCCTGTATTAGTGGAGCTTGCGGAAAAAAACCTGAAAAATAACGGGTTTACACAAGTACATAGAACTGAGGATATTCTGAACGGTTCAACGGATATTGGAAACGTGAGTAACAGGTTGCCCACATTATATATGGAAATCGGACTTGATGCGGATAAGCCTTTTCTCGTGCATACTCAAGTGGCAATGGAATATGTTAATTCAAAATATGCATATCAGAAACTGGATCAAATCATTAAGAGCATGTGTGGGATTGCGATAGATTTATTTGATAAACCGGAACTGGTTCAAATGGCTAAATCTGAATTAGCATCAAGATTGAAACCGGAATAATCGAATTATTTGATAAATTATATATCAATAATAGATGATCCGGAAGGTTCTGATTATATGGTATAATATGTTAATTATTTAAAATATGTTGCCAGGATTCAACTGTATATTATAACAATAATAAAGAATCTGCAGGGAGCTGCGAACTTCGCAGTTTCCATAAATCAAGGACAAAGATCTGGAGACTTGTTCTTCACTATGTAAAGAAATTTACTACATGATAACTTTTTCTTTGGATAAATAAGGTTGTGTGGGGTGATTAAAATGAAGATAACGAAAAAAATAGCAATATTAATTTCAGTTATTCTATCGCTAAATCTTTCATTTGTAGGCTGCACTGATAAGAAAAGCCCGGAAGAAAAATTAGATGAGTACATAAACAAAATATATAGTAAAGAACATTATGATCCAGCCCCGTCGATTTCAATATTAGTTATCGATCATGGAGCAGCTGTCTATAAAAAATCATTTGGATATGCGAATGTTGAAACATTGGAGAAAGCGACCCCTAATACCAATTATCGGATTGCTTCCGTAACAAAAATGTTTACCGCTATGTGCGTAATAATATTAAAAGATAGAGGATTATTGGATTATGACACAAAAGTTTGCGAAATATTGGAAGATTTTCCTGAGTATGGCAATGATATTGCGGTCAGGCATCTTCTTACACATACGGCTGGCTTGCCTGATTTTTATGACTCAGTAGATTTGTTGGATCAAGAGTTTGATGAAAATCATCAGATTCTGGATTCGGATGTTTATGAAATTGTGAAAAGAGCGGATTCTACCAATTTCCCTCCCGGATCAAATTTTCAGTATACCGATACGGCGTATATCGTGCTTGGACGTGTTGTTGAAACGGTTTCGGGCATGGAGTTATCAGATTTTATGAAAGAAAATATATTTATGCCATTAAAAATGTACAACACTGTTGCATATGACAAGACATCAGATATGGAAATAAAAAACAGAGCATATGGTACGGAGCCGGCCGGGACAAAATATATTATCAATGATCAAAGCTATTCAAGTGCAACTTTGGGCGATGGAGGTGTGTATTCATCGCTGGAAGATATGTATAAGTGGGATCAAGCATTATATAGCAACACTCTGGTCAGTAAGGATTCCTTACTAGAAGCCTTCACTCCGCCAAAATATTTGAACTCTTCATGTTGTAACGGAAATTATAATTTCGGATGGGGTTTTCGAAAAAATGACCGGGGAGAGATGGAACAATTTCATGAAGGAGCCACTCAAGGCTTCTCCGCTTCCTATTTTAGAATCCCCGAACAGAAAAGGGCAATCATTGTTTTAAGCAATAAAAACAATGATAAGAATGCTTATGAACTGCATATGTATATCAGGAAAATCTATGATTTTGGCAAGTAATAATACTATACTTAATTAAAATTATGATTCCAGATTTCAGCCACTCTATAGCAATATTGGTAATATAAGATAACTGATAGGAATAATGGTCAGAACAAGATGATAATCCTCGAGTATAGCAAGGCAATAGGAGATTTTCTATGAGAGATACTGGGCATATTACTCTTTGGAATGTTGAATGTATTTTTGCTGAAGAAAGCGATGGTATTTCCATCATTTCAAAAGATAAAGATAAGATCAAAGATTTCCGGACGCATTTTGACGATCAGAATTTTATTCTCAGCTATTGTGGAAATATTGGTCATAAGTGTACCGCATTCATCGAGCGAGTACGATTTGAACTGAACAATGTAATTAAACTGTTTCCGAAATACATAATTAAGGGTTGCTATGATGATTCGTTTGATGGCTTTGAGATGATGGGTGAAGCTCTTGATAATTTCTTCAGCCCTTCTCGCTATTTCTATGATCGCTTGGAAGCAAGAGTCGAAACGAACGTGGACTTTCTCTATCATAATGAAGTTGCTGAAGAGTGGGTTATTATTTTTGAGGACAAGCCTGTTACCGTTACCTTGTCTTATGGCGATATTTTACGTCAAGGTGTAGCAAGTGACTTAATGTTACATCCAACACTTAAAATCAGTTTTGCCAAGACAACAGACATACAGTACATATATCGTATGTATTCAATGATGGTAAGGTTCTTGCACATAATTCGTTATGATACAAAATGTGGGAAGCTTCAAACCCTATATACAACGATTCCTGCAGTTTGCTGCAAATAATCCAAATTACTCTTTTCATCATTACCCTGAGGATGGTATCAGATTTTTTGGAAGAGACTATTCCCCAATTGACTTCATGAATATCTTTGTACCCTTTGAATCAGAGTGTCATGCTAAAAAAGATTTATATGAAAATGTAGACGCAACAAGAGTTCAAGCTACTGGAAATCATCCCAAGCGTGTTTTTAAGAATTTTGAATATGCATTGAGTGGAGAACTTAGAAAAATAATGATCAAAGGAATGACTAATTATACTGAACAAAATATTAATGCCTATTCCTTAAAACGAAGTCTTTGACATGATTGTTCATTTTTGGTGGAGACTCATCCGAGCAAGTTTCATTGGGTTAGGATTCAAAAAGTTTTCGATATACCAAAAGAAAAACGCTAAATACAATTGACTTTTCGATATAAATGAGTTAGATTGAATTTAAAGACTAAGAGAAAGGATGTGTCGAAAATGATTTTCAGAGAACAATATATGTCAAAAATTCGTCCTTTTATGAATCAGCCTATTATCAAAGTATTAACGGGCATACGTCGTTCAGGAAAATCTGTCATGTTAGAGCTTATTCAAAAAGAACTTATTCAACAAGGCATTCATCAAGAATTTTTCATCTCAATTAATCTTGAAAGCAAAATGAATCCATTTGATATTACAATTGAAGGAATCTATGAATATGTAAAAACAAAAGCCACTGAAATAAATCAAAAGGTTTATCTTTTTTTTGACGAGATACAAGAACTTGATGGTTGGGAAACGATGATTAACGCAATCATGATTGATTTTGATGCAGACATTTATATAACAGGATCTAATGCTAAATTATTATCGGGTGAGCTTGCAACTTACTTGGCAGGCAGATATGTAGAAGTGAAAATTTATCCTTTCTCATATAAAGAAATACTTAACTTTTTTCCTCAAAAAAATAAATCAGAGGTATTTCAATTTTATCTCATTAGAGGAGGAATGCCATTTCTCTATCAGTTTCCTATGGATGATCGTAGTGCCATGCAGTATCTAAATGATATTTACGACTCAATTATTTTGAAAGATATTGCTACTCGGAATAAGGTAAGGGACATTGAATTGCTGAAGAGAATGATTCAGTTTTTTATAGCCAACATAGGCAATACATTTTCATCTTCTAACATATCAAAATATCTAAAGAATGAACTTCGAAGTGTTTCGACTGAAACCATTTACAATTATATAGACTATTGTAAATCGGCATGTTTTTTACATTTGGTACAAAGAGAAGATTTGATGGGCAAAAGAATATTACAATTTCATGAAAAAATATATATTGCGGATCATGGTATTCGTGAAGCGGTATTTGGTAACAATATGCGTGATATCAATCAAACCTTAGAAAATATTGTCTATATGGAATTACTTGGCAGGGGATATGATGTGCGTATAGGGAAAAATTCTAACAATGAAGTGGATTTTGTTGCATCAATGGGAAATGTAAGAGTTTACATTCAGGTCGCTTATTTGCTCGCATCTGATGAAACGATTGAAAGAGAGTTTTCAGTACTTGAATCAATACCGGATAACTATCCCAAATACGTTGTTTCGATGGATGAAATCAATAGAGGTAGAAATGGGATCAAGCATATGAATATCAAAGATTTTTTGCTGATGGCAGAATTGTAGCGTTCGCTTTTTTGTTCACCACGTCATCAACAATGGTTGATAAAAACCTAGGTTGATTGCAAAAGTAAATTCCACCCTTGGATTTTTCAACGATTGTGCAAGAGTAAAATCCACTTTTTTATTTAACAAATAACAATTTTTCGTATATAATAATCTCATTCACAGAAAGAAACGTACTCAAAAGCATACTAAATAAGCACCTGGAATTTTTTGTGTAGGACTAAATTCCACCTGCTTAGTTTGCTTATGAAGTGGATTTCTGCCTGTGCGATCATTTTTAATTAGTGTTTTAGTAATGCGGGTTTTAACATTACTAAGTCAGGCTCTATAGCCTGAAGCGCTAATTCCTTATGCAAGAAATTATCCAGCAGTATCAGGGACAGCCCATACGGAGAGCATCCGTTAAGGCTGTCTCTTGCTGTACTGTTAATATGATTCATAAGAAGTGTGATATCTTCTTGCGAAAATAAATCAAAGGTTTTTCCTTTCCGTACTACATACCTTATGTATTCATGATTCTTTTCGATTCTGCCTTTCTGCCAGGAGCAATTGGAATCACAGTAATAAATCTTCGTACGATTTTCACCATCCTTAGAACATTCTAAGCTCCAAGGATCTTGGAATTCAGGACCATTATCGGTTAATATTACAGGGAACAGCCTTTTAAAGATATGGACGCCCAATGACTCGCTTAATGTGTCCAAAACATTAATAACGCACTTTTGAGTTTTTTCTTCCATAAGAAAAGCAAGCATAAGGCTACAGTTTCTGAAAAACAAAGTCAAAAGAACTTTGCCTCCCTTTTGTCCTTCTACAACATCCATTTCAACCACTGGAATCTCAGGGTTATCGCTAAGTAGGGCTACGAAATCAGCATAGGTGCGATTCGTTCTATATGCCTTACTAGATACTTTCTTATCGGTATTCTTTTTTCGAACCTTGTACTTTACTTTGCGAGGCAAATCAAGATTTCTAGCTGTAAAAACTCTTTTATCAATATACTCGTATAATGTTCGCCTGCAGCACCCAATTTCCTCTGCGTGAGTTGAATAAATATGGCTAATTGATTGACATTTAAAAATCAAAGGAGATATCAAATCATCCATCTTCTTAATATCTTCAGCACATTGATTAATACCTTGCCTAGAAGAGATAAGTATTTCACGATAATTATCATCTGCAAACTTAGATACATAAACTAAGCGGTAGTAACGACAACTCCCAAGGCTATCGCAAGCGTTGCATACAAAAGGTGCTTTATGAAGCTTACCACATTCTTTTGGTTTATATTTGGGACATAAATCTTTGCAAAGATTGCAACTCTTACATAATTTAAAGCAACGTCTATCCTTACATAACTCGCTAACAAAACAATCTTTTTCGTAAAAACAACGTGGCTTAATACTTTTATCTTTATGATATTTAATACTACGATGCTTTTTAACTTCTTTCGAAACTGTAGTGGGATCTTTATCAATCAAAGTCGCAATAGCCTTAAATGTTTTGCCTTCGCTTAAACCTTTTTCAATTAAAATACGGTCACTTAAGGTCAAATGTTTTTGTTTGTTATTCATGATTTCCTCTTTCTGCACAGTCAGAAAATCATGAATAGTATATCTGTTAAAAAGGGATGTGCACGACTAAATTCCGTTTTTGAAAAGTAGCGGAACTTACTCCTGCAAACTGGACTTTAGTTCTGCACAAGTGGAATTTACTTTTTCACTTTACGCCATTTTGGTTCTTATTGCATTTCAGATAAATTAGTTATAATATATAAGTGTAAATGGAAAAAATATACTCAAAAACCTAATTTGGGATTTTAACGCGAGGTGTTGAAATTGTTTGATGACTCCATTGCTCGAAAAAGTGCAGAGGGTAAATTGCAAAATCTAGGTGACCATTCAAAAAATGTGGCTGAAATTTCAGCTTTTGTATCTCATTATCCTAATACATCCAAACTCCTTGCTTATCTCCATGATATCGGCAAAATATCAACCGAATTTCAAACTTATATCAAAAATGGCGGTGATCGTGGGAGCGTGATTCACGCGTGGCAGGGAGTCTTTTTAGCAAATGAAATATTGGCTGAAGATAATCCATACGCGATATTGCTAAAGGAAATGATTGGCTTTTGCATCACGGCACATCATAACCATCTTGACGATGGCGTTTCTCCTGACGGTACGACTTATCATTTTGACCAGCTTTTGAAATCGACTGCGGAGAAATATTCTTTTGACGAGATTCAAGAAAAGATTTGTGAAAGTGAAAGAGTTCAACTAATGATGCTGTTTGAGGAGGCTAAACCAGAAGTCAGGGATATTCTTGCGCAAATAAAATCGGTATATCAAAATAGGGATAGTGCCACATTTGCCCTTGGCCTATGGACCAAGTATTTATTTTCATGCCTTGTAGATGCAGACCGGCTAGACGCATATTTGTTTGACATTGAGGAATCATATGTCAGGAATACAACAAGTTGGGATTCTCTCATCGATATTTTTGAAACGAACATATCTAAACTTTCAAGCACTACACATATGGATCGAATCAGATATTCAGTATCAGAAAAATGTAAGTCTGCAGCAGAGCGGGAAAATGGGATTTATCAGCTAACCGTTCCCACTGGAGGCGGAAAGACTTTGTCTTCTTTTCGATTTGCATTGCATCATAGTAAACAGCACGCTAAAAAACGTATTATATACGTCATACCGTATCTTTCTATCATTGAGCAAACAGCTCAAAATCTACGAAGTATTTTGAATTTGTCAGAAGAGAACAATGTCATATTTGAACACCATTCGAACATTGTAGAGGCTGAGGATGAAAAATCCTCAGAAATACGAAAACTCTCATCCTCGAGATGGGATAGTCCTGTAATACTTACTACAATGGTGCAGTTTTTGGAATCTGTCATGTCTGCAAAAAGCGGAAAACTTCGCAAATTTGCTTCCATGGCGGATGCCGTAATTATATTCGATGAGATTCAGTCTATGCCAATCAAAGCAATCAACTGTTTTAATGAAGTTGCAACATTTTTATCAAAAATCTTAAAGACAACCATCGTTCTTTGCTCTGCAACTCAGCCCTCTTTAGAATCTACACAACGCAATAATTTGTTGTTACAAGATAACTGCAAGCTCATTGATTGCACAGAAGAGTTTAAAGATATCAAGCGGGTACAAGTTGTAGCTGCGTGCGAAAAGGACTGCCAATCTGCGGCAGATTTTATTTTTGAAAAGGCAATTGAAAACGGCAACTGTCTAGCAATTTTGAACACCAAAAAATCGGCACTTACAATTTACCATCACCTTGAAAGTAAATCAACAGAGTTTGAGTTAATCCACCTCAGCACATCCATGTGTCCAATTCATCGAATGGACAAAATTGAACATATGAAAGCTTGCTTGTCTGAGCATAAAAAGGTAATCTGTGTTTCTACCCAATTGATTGAGGCTGGTGTGGATGTTTCGTTTGCCTGTGTGGTTCGTGAAATGGCAGGGTTAGATTCCATAGCGCAAGCGGCAGGAAGATGCAATCGAAATGGAGAAAGCAGCGAACCAAAGAATGTGTATACGTTCCGTTTAAAGGATGAAAATCTTGAGAAATTGATGGATATCAAATCTGGACAAGAAATCACTTCTAAACTCCTAGAAAATAAAAATAGGGATGTGAATTTATTGGAAGAAGGGATTCTGACCGAATATTATAAACAGTATTTTGATGTGAAAGAGCGTCAGATGGATTATATAACATCAGAGGGTGAGTCAGTTTATAAAATGCTTTCTGGAAATGATTATGGGAAGAAAAATTATAAAAACAGAACTGGAAATCAATTTTCTCATTTTGTACCACATGCATTCCACACCGCAGACCGAAACTTTCAAGTAATCGATACAAGGACCAAGACGGTTGTGGTTATGTTTGGTGATGCTGAGAGACTTGTCGAAGAATACCGAAGGCAGCCATCTTCGATAGTAACAAGAGATAAAATAATGATACTGAAAAAATTGCAGCATTATAGCGTTGCGCTGTACGAATGGGAATTAAAAAAACTATCTGAACAAAGTGCGATTTACCCACTCGATGATGAAACTGGAATAATCCTGTTGTGTGGAGCTTATTACTCAAATGCAACGGGCGTCATTTTAGATGGCGTTCAGGATAATTTTATTGTATAGTCTGCAAATAAAAAGTTAAGGCTAAAATGAAGAAAGGGGGAAAAAGTAAGAATGAAGGATGAAATGATGAAAACAATCGTAAAAAAGCGTAACTCTGTAGAATTCGAAGTATATGCAAAATATGCGTTGTTTTCAGATCCAGTTACGCGTGTAGGCGGGGAGAAGTTTTCGTATCAAGTGCCAACCTATCAGGCTTTGAAAGGGATTTTAGAATCAATCTATTGGAAGCCTACTTTTATTTGGGTCATTGATGCCGTTCGGATTATGAGTAAAATTCAAACGGAAGGCAAAGGAATACGACCTATAAAAATGGGAGGGGGTAATGATCTGGCATACTACATGTATTTGAAAGATGTAAAGTACCAAGTGCTGGCTCATTTTGAGTGGAACGAAAACCGCCCTCAGTTGCAAAATGATCGCAACGAAAACAAGCATCATAATATTGCTATGCGTAGTATTGAAAAAGGTGGCAGGAGGGACATCTTCCTAGGTACAAGGGAATGTCAGGGATATGTAGAACCCTGTCAATTTGGAAGTGGTGATGGATTTTATGATGCGTATGGATCCTTAAATTTTGGCTTTATGTTTCATGGGGTTGATTATCCCGATGAAAACCAGATAAAAAATGAAGCTGGCTTGCCATCACAAAACTTCGATGTACTCTTTTATCAATGTGAGATGAAGGATGGTATCATTCGATTTCCTTCGCCAAATGATTCTATTATTAAGCGCAGGACTGTCTTTGAAAAACAGCCAATCAAAGAGTTTGTGATTGGTCAGAATCTAAGGTCTGTGGATAGTGAAGGTGGTGATGCATAATGGGATTCTTTCAAAATTTGCTTGAAACTTATGATAAATGCTCTCAGATTGTAGGCATTGTGCAAGTAGATGCAAATGGAAATGAAAACGAGAAAAAAACTTTACTGCCCATTGGACACACGACGTTCAAGTCGGAAATTAGTATTACGATTGATCAAGATGGAAATTTTATTGATGCATTTCGTGACAATAAGGAAAAAACCATTATCATTCCTTGCACGGAAAGTTCATCAGGGCGCTCCTCAGGAATTGTCGCGCATCCTCTTTGTGATCAATTGGATTATGTTGGTGGAGTGAATCCTGAAAAATTAGAGGCCTACCTTGTGGGACTAACTGCTTGGAAAGCTGATATCACTGAGCTTAATTCAATTTACACGTACGTTTCGAGTAAAAGCATGATAAACGATTTGTTGAATCGCAGTATATTTAAGGAAAGTGAGTATCAATCTACGGACAGTGAAGATGGCGAAAGGCAACTTGATTATGAAAAAATTCGTAAACTGGGCGTACGCTTTACGGTGTGCATTGATGGTGGTGAAATTCACGTTTGGCAAAGTGTTATGCTGCGTGACGCTTGGACTGCCTACAATAATCAACAATCTGATGAAAAGGAAACCTTGTTTGATTATTTGAGCGGTCAAGCAGTGAATGCAGTCGCATCGCAGCATCCTAAAAAGATAAACTTACTTACAGGAAATGCAAAACTGCTTTCTTGTAACGATAGCAGTGGATTCACTTTTAGAGGGCGGTTTGCGATGCAAAATGATGCGGTGATTGTAGATTATGTGCAATCTCAAAAGATGCATCAAATGCTACGCTGGCTGATTGCAAACTATGGATATGCAGTTGATTCTCAGGTGATTATAACATGGGGCGTTGACAGTGAAACCGAGGTAAAGGCAAAAGCGCAAAACAACTCTTTTGAATTGTTTGAAGAGATGGAATCAATTCAAGCAGTGGAAGAACTATTTTCAGAAGTGAAAGGGCAGATTTATGATTTCTATGCGGTGAAGCTAAAAAAGCTTTTGCAAGGTTACGGCAATATAGACTATATCAAGGAGCACTCGCGCAAAATATGCATTGCAGTTTTAGATGCGGCAACGACTGGACGGATGGGGTTGGTCTTCTATCAGGAGCTGATAGAGCAAGAATATCTCAATTGTATTGTGAATTGGCATCAGGATACTTCATACTTTCTGACTGCATGGAAAAAAGAAAAAGATGAAAAGGGAAAAGACAGAAATGTTCCGATTCATTTTATTGGTGCTCCGTCCTATGATGATATCTTGTTTGCGGTCTATGGAAAATCAAGGGGAGATAAATCGTACGATGTATTAAAAAAGAAGACGCGAAAACAACTTTTAGAATGCATGTTTGGAAATTTTCCGCTTCCCAAAAGCATGGTGGAAATGGCAGCAAACAGAGCATCACGACCAATGTCTTTTACAGATATAAATGGTTCATTTAGTGAAAATGATTGGAAGCGATCAATCCAAATCACATGTGCTTTAGCACGAAACTTTTATAAACAACAAAAGGAGGAGATTGAATTGGAACTGGACAATAATAGAAGCGATAGAGATTATCTGTTTGGCAGATTGCTCTCGGTAGCGGATAAGCTTGAGCAAACTGCACTTTACAAAGCTGACAAGCAGAATACAAGAGCGACAAATGCAGTAAGACTTATGAGTGCTTTTCAGGTAAAACCCTATGCGACTTGGGGACAACTTTATAGCCAGCTGATACCATACAAAAATCAGCTTGGTGGAGCAAATTTTTATCAGTCCTTGCTTGATAGCATTATGGTTTTATTTGATGAAGGGGATTTTGAGAACAATGCGCCGCTTTCTCCACTATATCTTCTTGGTTTTTCAGCACAGAACAGAGCGTTATCACAAAAAAATAAGAGTAATGATTCGGAGGGAATGAATAATGGATACACTGCAGAATAAAATTGATTTCGCATTGATTTTTACAGCAAAAAATGCGAATCCAAATGGAGATCCTTTAGGTGGAAATCGGCCAAGAACCACTAGTGATGGGCTGGGAGAAGTATCGGACGTTTGCTTGAAGAGGAAACTTCGCAACCGATTGCAGGAGATTGGAAACGATATTTTTGTACAGATGGATGAGAACAATAACGACGGTAAAAGGTCTCTTTCTGAGCGGTTTAATGATTATTTGGCGACCCTAAGTAAAGCGGAACAGAAGGTCAAAGATTCTGTTGCTGCCAGAGCCTGCGAAAAATGGTTTGATGTCCGTGCCTTTGGGCAAGTTTTTGCCTTTAAAAAAGGCTCTGATACAGCAGAAGTTTCTCTTGGTGTACGTGGACCGGTGACGATACAGTCTGCTTTTAGTATAGAGCCAGTAGTGATTGAATCAATTCAAATCACAAAATCTGTAAATGGAGAAACAACGGCTGACGGTAAAAAAGACTCTTCTACTATGGGTATGAAGCATCGTGTAAGCAGTGCGGTATATGTTACATATGGAAGTATCAGTCCACAGTTGGCACAGAAGACTGGTTTCTCAAACGAGGATGCTGATGCCATAAAAAATGCTTTGGTTTCTTTGTTTGATGGAGATGAATCATCTGCTCGCCCGAGTGGCTCTATGCAGGTTAGTAAAGTTGTATGGTTTACCCACAATAGCAAGTCAGGACAATATTCTTCTGGAAAAGTACACAACAGTGTACATGTTGATAAGGATGGTATTGTTACAATTGACGCGCTTGATGGGCTAGCGTATGAAATTTTAGAATAATGATCTATTTGGAAGAAGATTACCTCTTGTTGTCGGGCATTCAGCATTTTGCTTTTTGCCCGAGGCAGTGGGCATTGATTCATATAGAAGAACAATGGAATGAAAACTATTTGACTGCTGGTGGTAGAATACTGCACAATAAAGCCCACACAGGCGAATCAAAGGAAAAACGTGGTGATTTGATTATTTTTCGTGCTCTTAAAGTTCGTTCGTCGGAGTTAGGTATATCGGGAGAATGCGATGTTGTAGAATTCTATAAAGATGAAAATGGGATAACATTAAACGATTACTCTGGCTTGTGGAAACCATATCCAGTGGAATATAAAAGGGGAAAGACTAAGATTGATGATTGTGACCGACTGCAACTTTGTGCGCAAGCGGTGTGCCTGGAAGAAATGTTGTGTATAACCATCGAAAAAGGAGCACTCTTTTATGGAGAACCGAGAAGGCGAGAAGTTGTTGTATTTACAGCAGAACTCAGAGATAAACTTGAGGATGCAGTGAAAAAAATGCATAGATTATTCAACAGCAGGTGCACCCCGAAAGCAGTCAAAGGGAAGTATTGCCAAAGTTGTAGCATCCGAGATTTATGTTTACCAGTGTTAGGAAAAAATGAAAAAGATGCGGTTAAAAAGTATATGGAGATGCATTTAGAATGAAAAAGCTGCTAAATGTTTTGTTTGTCACTCAGGCTGATGCAAAAGTCAGCCTTGAAACTGATAATGTATGTGTCAAGAAAGATGATGAAATGTTAATTCGTGTTCCCTTGTTGAATTTAGAACAAATTGTTCTGTTCAATTATTATGGTGCTACGCCACAACTGTTAGGTGAATGTGCAAAACAAAACATTTCAGTCAGCTTTCTCAATGAATACGGTAAATATTATGGAACTTTTCATGGAGAATCCAGAGGAAATGTTCTTTTGCGGCGTGAGCAGTATCGCATTGCAGATGATCACCGTGCATTAGATTATGCAAAATCATTCATATTTGGTAAGGTACATAATCAAAAATGGGTGGTTGAACGAGGAATTAGAGATTATTCTCTTAGGCTGGATTCTGAAATGCTAAAAAAGCAAAGCGAGTTTATAGGAGAACAACTCAAACAAATTCTAGATATTAATAGTGATGAGATTCTTCGGGCAACAGAAGGAAATGCAGCGCAGCATTACTTTTCTGCATTTGATGAATTGATTCTAACAAATAAGGAATTATTCAAATTTACAAATAGAAATCGTCGGCCACCGACAGATGCGGTAAATGCGATGCTTTCCTTTGCATACACGCTACTTGCAAGCGAATGCAGACATGCACTCGAAGTGGTGGGATTAGACAGCTACGTTGGGTTTTTACATGTTGACAGACCAGGAAGAGCCTCGCTGGCACTTGATTTAATGGAAGAACTCCGGCCCCATTTGGCAGATCGATTTGTATTATCGTTAATAAATCGAAATGAAGTTACCGAAAAAGATTTTGAATTCCAAAGTTCTGGTGCGGTATATTTAGCAGTCGAGTCAAGAAAAAAGTTTCTGTCATCATGGCAAAACCGAAAGAAAGAAGAAATCACACATCCATTTTTGAAAGAAAAAATTGCTTGGGGATTGGTACCTTATTCTCAGGCATTGCTTCTTGCTCGGACAATCCGTGGGGATTTGGAGGGTTATCCGCCATTTCTATGGAAGTGAAGGGAGTAACTTATGTTGGTTTTGGTGACCTATGATGTTTCAACTGAGTCTGATGGCGGAAAAAAGAGATTGAGACATGTTGCGAAGAAATGTATTGCATATGGACTTCGAGTTCAAAACTCAGTCTTCGAATGTAATCTTGATTGGAGTCAATATCTGAAACTACAGAGTGAATTGAAGGCAATCATCAATGTTGACGAGGATAGTCTACGATTCTATAATTTGGGTAATAAATATTCCGAAAAAGTGATTCACATCGGTACAAAAGCAAGTGTTGATTTACAAGGGGATTTAATTGTTTAGAGTGATAATATTAGTGCGAACCATAAGCAGACATGAAAACCCTGATACATTCGCACCCAAAAAACAGAAATATTTAATGTAAATATGACATTGTTGGGCAACTGACAATTTGTCAAACACAAGATATGCTTTCAAAAGTTTTTTTTTGGCAAATCTTGCGGTCGCCCCTCACGCAGGGGCGTGGATTGAAATCCTTCCTAATGTAGCCAATGAACGTCACAAGCCGGTCGCCCCTCACGCAGGGGCGTGGATTGAAATTTGCAGCCATGGAGTATATGGATACAACAGAAGGTCGCCCCTCACGCAGGGGCGTGGATTGAAATCATAAAATATCTTTATTCGCACTTGGTTTTTCTTGTCGCCCCTCACGCAGGGGCGTGGATTGAAATATCAAACACCAGAAATCTGTATGGCCGCTGTTAAAGTCGCCCCTCACGCAGGGGCGTGGATTGAAATTCTTATGTATGTAAGAAATCAAACACCAGAAATGTCGCCCCTCACGCAGGGGCGTGGATTGAAATGTTTATAATCTGGTTCTTTCTCTGTTGAATCAAGTCGCCCCTCACGCAGGGGCGTGGATTGAAATTTGAATCTCTTGTCCAATTGATACCATTTTATAGTCGCCCCTCACGCAGGGGCGTGGATTGAAATACTATAAATTCTATAGCATTATTGTTTTCGGTAGGTCGCCCCTCACGCAGGGGCGTGGATTGAAATCGATGCACTAGCCCCAGACCTTGCCACGCTTAAAGTCGCCCCTCACGCAGGGGCGTGGATTGAAATCAGTTTTGTCTGTACTGCCTGCACCATCGCCATGTCGCCCCTCACGCAGGGGCGTGGATTGAAATGTTTGCTTCCGCAGAGTTAGTACCTGCTGTCGCATGTCGCCCCTCACGCAGGGGCGTGGATTGAAATATCCATATATTACCACTGTGGACAAGCGAGGGCAAGTCGCCCCTCACGCAGGGGCGTGGATTGAAATTCGTTTATCCCATTGTGTACTAAACATATCATAAGTCGCCCCTCACGCAGGGGCGTGGATTGAAATATATGGCTAAAGTTAATATAAACGATAGCCTGAAAGTCGCCCCTCACGCAGGGGCGTGGATTGAAATTTTTGTTCCTCCTTGCGGGTTCTCCGCTCCGTATCGTCGCCCCTCACGCAGGGGCGTGGATTGAAATAAAGGCGTGGGAAAAGTGTTTATGCCACTCTTAATGTCGCCCCTCACGCAGGGGCGTGGATTGAAATGATGTCTATTATTACCTTAGCTACTGCGCTAATTGTCGCCCCTCACGCAGGGGCGTGGATTGAAATTGTATCCACCGATGGCATCTCCGATGATGATGTGGGTCGCCCCTCACGCAGGGGCGTGGATTGAAATCGCTTGGATGGTTGTGGATTAGTATTAAGGCAGCAGGTCGCCCCTCACGCAGGGGCGTGGATTGAAATAAACCCTTAAAACAACGTTATACAACGATTTTATGTCGCCCCTCACGCAGGGGCGTGGATTGAAATAAACGTCAGAATGGGCTCGTCTTCATCCATTATGTCGCCCCTCACGCAGGGGCGTGGATTGAAATCTGTTCATTCGTTTTAACCTCCTTGTCATCAACAGTCGCCCCTCACGCAGGGGCGTGGATTGAAATGTTTAAGATGATATCGTAAAAAAAAATAAAGTATGGTATAATATGGAATCTGTTTTGCTTGGCAATTGTATGAGAAATCAAAGTGGAGAAAAACATGCAATATATGATAAAATTACTTATGGCTCTAATGTTGATGGGAATGTTGTTTTTTTGTAGTGGATGTACGGCGAAAAGTGAACTTGTGGAGAAGGAAAAGGTTTTAACTTCTGAACCGATAGAAAGAATACTAAATGAGGATAATACTGCTGATGACTGTCCAAGCGTTCCTGATGAAATACCAGAAGGCACAGAAGAACTATATGACTTTTGTTTCTCAGAAAAGTACGATGCACATGTGACAGATGATTTCTCACTAGTCATAATGGAGCGAATGGATTCAAGTTACAAGAAATTTGTTTTGTTTGATAAATTTGAAAAAGAACAAGAACCAATAAAGGAATATCTTTATGATGGTGACGGCATGGTTCCTTACCAGCAAAAAAAATATTGGTACAATGTGCAAGACGGTGACTTTTTGATTGGAACAGATTACTATGAACTTGATGATGTGGAATATATATCCTATCTTTGTACAGATGCGACAGATATAACGACGAATAGAAATATCGGAGTGGGAAGCACAGAAAACGATATTTTAAGTGCGTATACAGAAAATCTATATTATTTGGATAAGGAAGAGGCTCTTTCTGAAACAGGCTTATTCATGCTTGCCTGGGAGTATGAAGGCGAAGAAGAGGTTTTTTCTGATAAATTCAGTTTTGACGCTGCATATCTGTGGCAGCCTTTTACACCAGAAACCAATGAGATCCGTGATATTACTTTTTATCTTAAGGATGAAAAAGTGATTGCAGTCGAGATGATAAAACCTTTTGAACTAAGGCATGTATATGGATATGACAGAATTGCTGGACTAGAATTTAGCAATGAAAAAAGGAAAAAAACAGAATAAATAGTGGGGTATTTTAAGATGACAAAGCGTATTGTATCAATTCTGATTATTGTGCTGATAGCGTTCTCTTTTCAGGCGGTGATATGTATTGCGAGCCCAGTGATTAGCTCAGTAGAAAAAAATGAAGTCAATATTTGGATTGATGATGCTCAATTGGTATTTTCAGAATATGATGGCATGGGAGTTCCCTTTATTGATCTTAATGGGAGAACGCAGGTACCAGTTAAAAAAACTCTTGAGGCAATTGGTGCAACGGTATCCTTTCAAATTGATGCAGGTTCCGGTGAAAAGAATATTTTCATAACCAAAGACGAGCGAGTGATAAAATTGGTTCCGGATAACAATATTATGAGAGTCAATGAGGATACTATTTATCTTCTAGACACGTTCCCCCAAATATTGAATGGCCGAACGTTTATGCCCATTAGGGCGGTTCTTGAGATTCTTGGCTACTCAGTTTCTTGGGATTCTGTAAACAAGATAATTTCAATTCGAGAAAACATAAAAGCGCTTGGAGCACCTGTCAGCACACCAATAGGCCAATACCAGATACCTAATTATCAACCTAGCAACGATGAAGCACCAGAGGTAATTGTGAATCAAGGGTATATCTATTATCTGGGAGAAAATCATGATATCCTCCAAACTTCATTTTGCGATTTGACAAAATCAAAAACAATATACGCCTGCCCAGGATGGGTGATTCATCTTTTCAACGACGAAGAAGGTGTTCCAAGGCTTTATTATCATACGGAAGGTGCCTCTATGGGAACACCACATCAGTTTATCCTAAATGTGGATGGTAGTTTGACTGAGTTGAACCAAATCGGGTACCCTGCTGAAATCTATCAGACTGGGGGAAAAACATTTGCTTTTACAGAACTGAAATTCGGGACAGACCATCTTGAGATGAAAACTGAAGACGGCGATTTCACTACCATGGGAGGTAGTGAAATCTTGTATCAGTATAAAAGCGAAATGAATGGATTCAATGGAAAATCAGGGATTTATTTGCGAGATAACAACCTTTATTTGATTGGTGCTCCAGCTGATGGCAGTGAGGAAACTGCAGTGTATCAAATTAATATTACATCCAACGAAGTAACTCGCATTACGAACAGAGCATATAGCCTTCAAATTGAGGAGGATTATTTATACTATAATACAGGAAAAGAAATTTGGAAAAGAAATCTAATAGATGGCTCGGAAACCTCTTTGTTTAGCTTTAATAATTCAGCGACAAATTTTGCATCTGTTTTTTCTGTACTCAATGGCAACTTATATATTGCAGACAGAAACAGCTTTTTTATTGAAGCTGGAAATGATACGTTTTCTGAGGAGGGGGATTTTATTATCACATGTTCTGATATGGCAATAAGGGGTGATGGTGGAGAACAATATTTGATATGTGATATCGGAAAAAACCCAATGAAAGAAGATGGCATTGGTAATGCAGGATTGTGGGTTTATGATGAAGATGGCACATTGATCATGGAGCGGGAAGGCGAAATTTGGCTTAATTCTGTTTCAATCGAAGATGGAAAAATCTGTTATTATAACAAAACGACAAATCAAGTAAATGTTGAACTGCTGAATGTAAGTCATTAGCCTGAAGAAATTGGTCCAAGGAGGTAAGATATGATAGGAGCAATTATTGGAGACATTGTAGGTTCTGTGTATGAATGGAAACCAATTAAAACGAAAAAATTCCCATTGTGGAGTGCAGACTGTTCATTTACAGATGATACCGTGATGACGATAGCGATTGGTGAAGGAATGCTGAACGGCGGAACCCATCAGGATTTTATAGATAGTATGAAAAAATTCGGGAGACGTTATCCAACTGTTGGGTATGGAGCACGTTTTGCAGAATGGATTCAATCTGAACAATCAGGACCATACAATAGTTGGGGCAATGGATCTGCCATGAGAGTTTCTGCAATCGGTTGGTTATGTGGTTCGCTGGATGAAGTGGAACGGTATGCGAAAATCAGCGCTGAAGTAACTCATAATCACCCAGAAGGAGTCAAAGGTGCACAGGCAATTGCTGGAGCAGTATTTCTTGCTAGAACTGGCAAATCGAAAAAAGATATTAAGGCTTACATTGAACATAACTATGATTATCATTTGAATCGCACTTTAGAACAAATAAGACCTGATTATCGATTTCAGGTAAGTTGCCTTGATAGCGTTCCTGAGGCTCTGATTGCTTTTTTAGAAAGTGTAGACCTTGAGGATGCGATTAGAAATGCAGTTTCATTAGGTGGAGACAGTGACACGCTTGCTGCAATTGCGGGAAGCATTGCAGAGGCTGCATACGGTGTCCCAAATGACTTAAAGGAAAGAGCGACCTCTTTTTTAGACGAGGGACTCCTGCGTGTTTGTCATCAGTTTTGGTCCCGACTATAATAATTTAGTATGTTAGTTTATATCCAGTCATTCACATCACAAAGTATCATTTCTTTCTACCTTCTCTATGATATAGATGTGTATCCCTGCTCCTTTGATCGCAGCACTGATATGAAGATTGTCTTCAACGTGTTCCATGGTTGCCTGTGTTTGTGGCTCCGTGTTAAGCATATGTGTCCAAGCATCGGGAAGCGGAAAGGCTTCGGGAAAGCCCAATTGTGCCATATGTGAGAAAACAGAGTTTGACTCAGATAATGCATATTTGGCAATCACATATTGGCCCGAATTTACAGGAATACTAAAATCAATATGCAACTCGTCTTTAAATCCATTGATAATGTCATTCGTCTCATAGATACCAGCATTTCGCATATAAAGGTGCTGTATGTCTTCATGTGTGTTCATCACAACAATTACGTAAGATTCTGTTTGATGTAAATCATTTTTTATCACATAATAGTATTTTCCCCAATAGAGTAATTTGCCTTTGATATTCATGAGGAAGCGGTAAGCATAGAAAGATGGCTTTGGTACAAGGCTTGAAGTAATACAAGAAGAAGCACCCTTTAATAATCTGGAAGGCACTCCTTGATCTCGTAACCGGCAAAGGAGTATATTGTCCTTTGCAAGAAAGTACGTCTGGAATATATACAAAGCTGCAGCGATGGAATCATATCCAGCTGAAAAACCACTAGATAAACCGTTATCACATATGGTAGAAACTTGATACCCAATAAATCTGAGACGATTTTCAATCAAGGCAGTTGTCGCTTCACTATCCCCTTGGCGAAAAGAAATTACGACTCTAGAAGCATTTAACTCATGAAGTTGGTGAAAGAGACGTTCTCCCATTAGATGGTAATCCTCATGGGTAATAATAACTTCAAGAAATCGATGAATCATCATCACTGGGCTATTATGGGGATTTATCTTTACAGAAAGTTGTAGTCGGTTTACGACCGATGTACTTTTTTCCTGATCGGAAACAGCTGAAAGGCATCTACGAAGTAGATTGACAGCTTTGTGCTCTGAAAGTGGTCTTATTTTTGCAGGCCTTGCAGCACTTAGAATCTGGGATGAATAAACATCTCTATGCTCTTGCGGTGAGTGCCCAAACCACTTTTGAAAGAATTTTTCGAAGTATGAAGTTGTTGAAAAACCGACATCTTTTGCGATTGAGCTTATCTTTCGATCTGTTTCGAGTAGTAATATTTCTGACATTTCAACTCTTGCAAAACATAAAAATTCTTTGAAATTAATCCCCATGTAATCACGAATGAGGTGGGACAGATAGAACCTACTTAAGTGCTCTTGTTCTGTCAAATCTTCCAATGAAATTTTTGTTGGGTGATTTGCATAGATGTAGTTGATAATGCGGCTGACCCTTTCGACGATTACTGGATTGTCATTCTTAAAACTCACCACGACCTGTTCTTCAAATGCAAATAAATTGTAATGCTGATGAAGATATTCTATGACCTCAATCATCTGATCAATACAAGTACTTTTATAATTAAAGCTTCGCCTAGAATAATCTAATAAAATGTGAAGCATCATTTTTTGGAGGACATCTAGTTTGGATCCTTTGTTGCGGCTCACATATGTCATAAAACAGGCTTTTCCTAAAGTAGGAAAATACTGAGTGAAAAAACGATTGCTAACTTGAATGATGGCCACGACATTTTCCTTATCTGTCGCAGCCAAACCATGAACCTCATGTCCATTGTTTGTAAAGATATCGCCTTCTTTTAGAAGATAGTTGTGGCAAACATTTTTTAATCGTATTTCACCTTTCAGAACGTAAATGAAATCAACATCAAGATGATAATGAATTGGATATTCAGTTACCTTTACAATCCTGATATTGATTGGAAAGTCATCAAGGTACGTTGTTTTTTCAAATAACAAGTTCTCCACCTCCTAAAATGAAGCCGAATAAGGAAAAGATAAAGTAATCTGGATACATTATATACTAGAAGGCAATTCTGGGAAAATCATTTTTCATCTTTGTTTCGCAAGATGATTAGCGTTTATAGCAAGATGATTAAGATTACTTAAAAGGGATAAGGCGATTGGCAGATTGGAATGGATGACGGATTTTCAAAGGATTTCAGGTAATCCGTTCTATTGATGTCCATCTTTGTCTAGATCCGTTTTCGAATGCAAGAGACAAGTCGATTTGGAAAAATCGCAAGTCAATTCTTGTCTTGTACTCATGCATATTTTATGATGATATATATTGAAAACATCGAAAGGAGGACATTATGCTAACACCGAGAGTAAAAAGAATGAGAGACAAACTTTTTAGCACAATTCCAACAATTACGGCAGAAAGATTGGTTCTAGCAACTGAAGCATATCAGCAGTTTGCGGGCGATGCTGTTCCGATTTTTAGAGCAAAAGTCGTCAAGCATATTATGGAAAATATGACAACCCTCATTATGGAGGATGAGCTAATTGTTGGTACTGCCACTAATGCCTATCGTGGAGCCAATTTACACCCAGAATTTCAATCAAGTTCATGGTATATCAGTGATATAGACAAGATTACAACACGCACGAATGATCCGTATCATATATCAAAGGAAGACAGAGAAACCATCCTTGAAACATTGAAATACTGGGAAGGTAAGTCCATGGAAGACTTAGCAGGACGAGTACTTCCTTTGCATATCCAGGAACTTGAACAGGCAGATGTTCTTTGTGTTGGGCTGGAAAATGGCGTTTCGGGTGAAACTTTGTGTGATCATGAAAAACTTCTAACTGTAGGAATAAAAGGCTATATCGATCAGTGTCAGGCAAATATTGATGGAATATTACCGCAGACTATGGAAGAACAAGCAAAAGTTGACTTTTGGAATGCATGCATTATCCAAGCAGAAGGTCTGATTACATACGCCAATAGGATGGCTGATGAGGCTGAACGTATGGCCTTTACATGCGGAGACGGAACCCGAAAAAAAGAACTCCTTACCATTGCAAGAAATTGCAGGGTAGTGCCAGAAAACCCCCCACAGACTTTTCAACAAGCCCTCCAACTCATTTGGTTTGTACATGTTTATTTTCATATCGAAGTTTGCACAACCGCTTGCGGATTTGGGCGATTTGATCAGTATATGTGGCCATATTATAAGAAGGATGTCATTGATGAAAAGAATATTTCGAGAGAAGAAGCACTAGAAATCTTAGAGAGCTTTTATCTAAAAGCTTGCGAGGTATATGAGGTAAGAAGTGATTGGTACGCAACCTCTTTTGCGGGGTATCCGATGTGGCAAATTCTTGTAGTAGGCGGACAGACGAGAGATGGAAAAGATGCAACCAATGATTTGTCGTATCTTTGCTTAGAAGCGGCAGATGAACTTCAAGTGACTCAGCCTACTATGGCAGTGAGAGTTTGGGAAGAAACGCCAGAAGCGCTCATCCAATTTGGATGCAAAATGATACAGGAAGGACAAGCAAATCCTGGCTTCTTTAATGACAATGCTGCGATCAAAATGTGCCTTGGGAAATCAAGTTGCTCTATGGAAGAGGCAAGAGACTGGACCATCGTTGGATGTATCCAACCAGGACCAGGTGGTGGTGGAACCGATGGTTCCCCTGACGCAGGATACGTTAATATGGGCAAGATGGTTGAATTTGTGCTTCATAATGGTGTGGACCCAGCTACTGGTAAATTGATGGGGTTGGAAACGGGAGATCCTAGAGGATTTAAAGATGTTGAAGCATTTAAAGACGCACTGAAAAAGCAAATCGTCCATCATTATGATTTGATTCGAGTTGGATATAACTTGATGCAGAGCATTCATATGAATCGATATCCAGTGATTTTTGCTTCCATGGTTACTCGTGGATGTGTAGAAAGCGGAAAGTCTGTTCAGCACGGGGGTGCTCAGTATTATACCTCTGGCATGTATATTTCTGGTGCAGCAAATTTGGCGGACTCTATTGCAGCGGTGGAAAAGTGTGTTTTTGAAGACAAAGATATCACAATGGATGAATTAATCAAAGCATGTGACAACAACTTTGAAGGGCAGGAAAGATTGCGCCAACTTTTGTTAAACAAACCAGAAAAATATGGAAATAATCAGGAACACGTGGATCGTATTTATCGAGAAATGGTGCATCATGTTGCAAATCATGTTCAAAGCTGGAAAGATGCCAGAGGTGGTGGCTATGCGTTTGGAATTGATACCCAGACTTTGAATTTATCCCATGGTCTTGTGACAGGAGCACTTCCCGATGGAAGGTTGGCTGGAGAACCATTCTGTGATAGCGCGTCCCCAATGATGGGAAGAGATATGAATGGACCAACGGCTACGGTCAAGTCGGTGGCTGCCATGAAGCAAGAAGTGCTTCATGAAGGAGCCTTGTTTAATCTCCGCTTTGATCCAAAGGGAGTGCAAGGAAAAGAAGGCGTTCAAATTATTGAGGGAGTTATTAAAACTTTCTTTGAAGACGGTGGAGAGCACATTCAAATCAATGTAGTCGACAATGAAACTCTCAAACAAGCTCAGAAAACGCCAGAAAACTATCGTGGTCTCATGGTTCGAGTTGCTGGATATATGGCTTACTTTACAGAGTTAGATAAGAAGGCACAGGACATTATCATTTATCGAACAGCACATCTATCATAGAATGAAAGACCTAGGAGGTTAGCTCAATGAATCATACACCTGAACGGGTTCTCGTTGGAAGCCTTCAAAAGTTCTCGGTAGAAGATGGTCCGGGTATCCGAACAACAATTTTTCTGAAAGGATGCCCTCTCAATTGCAGTTGGTGTCATAATCCTGAGCTGATTGATCAAAATCAACAATTAATACAGTCTCCGAACAATTGTATTGGCTGCGGACATTGTGTGGTGGCATGTCCAAATAAAGCGATTACAAGAGATCAAGGCAGCGGAGTTGTGATTGATAGAGAAAAATGTAATCTGTGTCTCGTGTGCACGGATGTTTGCTACTCAAAGGCATTACGACCTGTTGCAAAATGGATGACCATAGAGGAAATTCTAAAGGTTGCGGAACAAGATAAAGGGTTTTATGACAACACTGGCGGTGGAATTACAATCAGTGGTGGAGAAATGCTTGCACACGCCCCTTTCGTAAAAGACTTAATCTTGGAAGCTGGAAAAAGAGGATTACGTGTTTGCCTGGATACTTGTGGATTTGGAGAGCCAAATGCGCTCAAGGAGCTTGCCCAGATGGAGTCAGTGACTGATATTCTATACGACATGAAATCCATCGACGATCAGATTCACATTGAGTATACAGGAGTCAGCAATCAATTAATTATTGATAATTTAAAGTTACTGGCAGAAGATGCTAGGACTGCTGGGAAAATTGTAATGCGAATGCCCTTGGTGAAAGGTGTCAATGACCACGATTCCATCATAAAGCAAACGGGTGATTTTTATAAAATCATTGGTGTGAAACGTGTACACCTTCTTCCATATCATAGCCTTGGAATTGGTAAGCAGAAAAATATAGGGGGCAGACAACAAGAATTTGAAGCGCCTGAATCAGAGCGAATGGCTGAAATAGAAGATTATTTTAAAAACGAGCTGAAATTAGATGTAAGAATATTAGGAGTGGTTTAAAAATTGTTACAGTAGGAGAAAGGAAAAACTATGGATGGGACTAATTTAGGAATTATTACCTTAATACCAGCACTTGGATTTTTAGTATTTGCGCTAATCACCAAGAAGTGTATCTTGAGTATTATGCTATCAGGGATACTCGGATATGTATTTTACTACAAAGCAGCATTTTTCATGCCTATGATGGATGCATTGCTGACGGCTGCAAGCGATGGAGACAACAACTACATTGTAATTATTTGTTTGTTATTTGGTTGCTTAGTGCAATTGCTTAGACAGTCAAAAGGAGCAGTAGCAGTTGGAGATTTGGCTAGAAAGTATATTAAATCAGAAAAACAAGTACTCTTTATGACTTGGCTTTGCGGAATTATTATCTTTATTGATGACTATTTAAGTATTTTGGTTACGGCAAACTGTGTTCTGAGCCTATCAGATGAACACAAAACGCCACGTGAAATGATTTGCTATATCATTAATACAACATCGGCACCAGTTTGTCTAATTATCCCAATCTCTGCATGGGTTGTATTCTTCTCAGGAATCTTTGAACAGCAACCAGAAGCAGCAGTGGTAGGTGATAGTGCGATGAGTATTTATTACCACATTATGCCGTTCTTTTTCTATCCGTTTTTATGTGTAATTTTTGTTCTTCTTGTTATTCTTGGTGTTGTGCCAAAGATGGGTGGTATCAAAAAGGCGTATCAAAGAGTTGCAGAAACTGGACAGCTTTGGCCACCTTCAAGTAATATGCAAAATCAAGGAGATGAACTTGGTGAGGTAATGGGTGCGATTTCTGACGATAAAAGCAAAGTAGAAAAGGAAATCACACCACACCTTTGGGCATTTGCGTTGCCAATGGCAGTGGTAATCATTGTGACTTTATGGCTAGGGGATATTTTCTATGGTGTTAGCTGTGGAATCTTTGCTTGCTTTGTTTTATATGTACCTACAAAGCTAATGAGTCTTGGGAAATTTTGTGATGCATGCTACAAAGGGTTAGAAGACATGTTGTTTATTGCTGTAGTTTTAGTCACTTCATTATTCTATCGAGATGCAATTAATTTGATTGGATTGCCAGATTACCTGATTACAGTGGCTGGTCCTTATATGAGTGCTGCATGGATTCCTGCAATTTCATTTATCTTAATTGGTATTGTTTGCTTTGCAACAGGAAACATCTGGAGTATTCCAGCGGTTTGTACGCCGATTGTGTTGCCGTTGGCGGCTTCGAGTGGTGCAAGTATTCCGTTGACATTGGGTGCGATTATTTCAGCAGCTTGTTTTGGAGCCCAGGCATGTTTTTATTCTGATGTAACCTTGTTATCAGCTTCTGCATGCCGAATCAACAATGTGGATTACGCAGTGGCACAACTGCCATATATAGGCATCGTTTCTGCCATTACATTTGTAGGATATATCGTGTTTGGTTTCACCATGTCATAGAAAAGATGGAGTTTGAAAACAAGCTCCATGTATAAAAGGAAACACAAAATAGCATAGAACAATAAGAAGAAACCGGCAGGAAAATCCTTTGCCGGTTTCTTGCGTTTTATTGTAGTGATAAGGTGTGAAAAATATCGATTGACAATGTAAATTAAAAAAAATAGAATAACAATAGAACCTGAAAAATCAACGTGAATAAAGTCATTGCCACGTGATTTTTATATTACCAAAGACCTAATGTTTTAACGAAAAAGGAGATTATTTTATGGTAATTAGAACGGAAAAAAAAGGACTGGCATGGCTGCTTATCATAGCATTGATTTTTGCAAATTTGTTTATGCTGGATTTTTCTACAATCACAGCTTATGCATCTGGCGATTTGCCGAATGCCAATGGAGCATCTGGTACGGAAGCAAAGCCATACATTATCAATGAAGCATCGGACTTTGCTTGGATTATTGCAAATGGTAGGTATAGCTACTCATTACAGACTGCTGATATTGATTTGACTGGCGTCACATGGGAGCCAATTGGGGCCAGCAATGCGACGCCATTTAACGGAACTTATAATGGCAATGGATATACCATCAGCAACATGACGCTGAATGACGGGACTCTCTCGTATATGGGCATGTTCGGTTACACTAGCAATGCAACCATCAAAAATATCACACTGTCCAACGTCAGCTTTACAGGGGGACAAGTTGCAGATCAAGCGGCCATTGGGGCTATTGTGGGAATGGCTGATGGGACAACATTGGTGGAACGATGCAATGTGGTAGGCACGAGCACCATTACTGGGGCAACAAATGATACGGCTGGTGGCGTGGTTGGAAGTAATGGAGGCACGATTCGGTTTTGCTCTAGTAACGCAACCATCGTATCTGGAAATTTTGATTCGGGATCCAAACCATTTGCAGGTGGTATCGCAGGATCGAATTGGGGTGTTATTAGCAATTCCTATAACTTGGGCAGTGTTAGCACGGGAACAGGCAACGCAGCAGGGGGGATTGCTGGCTTTGGATATAGCAATACGATTACCAACTGCTATTCTATTGGAACGATTAGCGTAGGCGCAGGATCGCAAGGTGGCGCAATTGTAGGAAATATTGCAGATGCCTCAAATATGAGTGGAAATTACTTTCTTACAGGCGCTGCAGAAAATGGGATTGGATTACTTGATACGGTAAGTGGTGCATCTAATCTTGGCACGACATCTGATACATCTACAAATTTAAAAATCCAGGGCATCTATAGTGGCTGGAATTTTGCGGGAAATACCTGGGCGATTCAGCCTGGTGTAAATAATGACTATCCATTTCTTCTTGGTGTCGGTACTGTTGCAGATACCACGGTTTCAGCAATCACAATTACCACAGCTACAGCGGGAGGAAATGCGACGGCAACTGGATATGGAACCATTACAGAAAAAGGTATTGTCTATACAAACGCGGCGAACAGTACCTTTACCACAAGCGCAGCAGTTGCAACGGGAACGGGCGCATATAGTGTCAACATAACTGGATTACTTCCGAATACTATATATTATGCGAAGGCGTATGCCATCAATGGGGTTGGAGTATCCTATGGTGAGCCGATTCTTTTTATTACCAATCCTCCCGCACCAGAGATGTCGCTGAGCGTTTTACAAGGCAGCATAGTTGGTACAACAAAGGTTGTAATTAGTGATGTAACAACGGATCACTTTGCAGTTAACATCACAGATACCTCTGTCGGATATGTGGAAGCTGGAGATTTAGTGCCTACGTCTGGCGCAAACTTGATTGGTAATTATACATCGGGAAATAATATTTCAACTGGTGTGACCGTCGGTAAATATTTGCAGATTTATGATGTGAATGGTTCGGGGCAGGTGGTCAAGTTTAATGAAGTACAATTGAATAGTGGACATATCAAGAGCTCGGATTTTACCCTTCCAATCAATGATGGATTTGAGAATGGCGGCACGCTATCTTCTGATTGGACACAGCAAGTCGTCGTCAGAACTGGTATCGAAGTAACATGGAGCTGTATTGATTCTAGTTCTGAGTCTGGAGATTTTTCTTCTGTTGTTGCAAGCCCCTATGCAGGTTCTTATATGGCGAAAGCAGACTTTTATAATGCGACTGATTCAGGAGACAGCAGTAGATTGAGCATGACAAAGGATTTCAGCCTGCCAGCAGGCGGATCTGCTGAATTTAGCTTCTATATGTTTCATAGCACGTTGACAGATTATGGAGCAAATGATGCAATCCAACCCCAGATTTCTCTGGATAACGGAAGTACATGGAGTAATTTAGGAGCATCGTTGCCACGAGTCAATGGGACTGATGGATGGGTAAAGCATACGATCAACTTAGATGGGTACGCGGGGCAAACCAGTGTCAGAGTGGGATTTTTGGGAATAACGGACTATGGATACAGCGTATTTATTGATGATGTTGAGATTAAAACGCTTACACTTTCAGCGAAGAGCTTAACGGCAGATACCACAAACAATGATGTAGACAATGATATCGAAGTAACTTTTGGAGCAGACGCATCGTTTGAAGGAGCAATCACAGGAGTTACGTACGGAGGGAATACCTTAGATGCAAGCCAATATAGCGTTGGAAGCGGAAAGGTAACATTAAAACCAAGCGTCGCAGGAAATACCTACTTAAGAACACCGGGAACTGCCAATGTAGTGATTCAAGCAACAGGCTATGAGAATTCCAGCATAGCACAGACCATCCAAGCAGGAGCAGTAGAAAGTCTTGAAGTGACCACGCAGCCAGTAGCAGGAGCTGCAAGCGGAACCGTGTTTGCAACCCAACCAGTGGTAAAACTAAAAGACCAGTATGGAAATTACTGCACCACAGGGGCCTCCCAAGGAGCCAGCGTGATTGCCAGTGCAAAAGCAGGAACAGGGACATGGACCCTTGGAGGAACAACGACAGGAACAGCAACTGGCGGAACCGTAACCTTTACTGACCTGACATGTACATTAATCACCAATGGAACAGGAAGCATCACCTTCACAAGCGGAGCCAAAACCATAGACAGCACAAGCTTTACCATTCCGCAAAACGCAGCGAAGAGCTTAACGGCAGATACCACAAACAATGATGTAGACAATGATATCGAAGTAACTTTTGGAGCAGACGCATCGTTTGAAGGAGCAATCACAGGAGTTACGTACGGAGGGAATACCTTAGATGCAAGCCAATATAGCGTTGGAAGCGGAAAGGTAACATTAAAACCAAGCGTCGCAGGAAATACCTACTTAAGAACACCGGGAACTGCCAATGTAGTGATTCAAGCAACAGGCTATGAGAATTCCAGCATAGCACAGACCATCCAAGCAGGAGCAGTAGAAAGTCTTGAAGTGACCACGCAGCCAGTAGCAGGAGCTGCAAGCGGAACCGTGTTTGCAACCCAACCAGTGGTAAAACTAAAAGACCAGTATGGAAATTACTGCACCACAGGGGCCTCCCAAGGAGCCAGCGTGATTGCCAGTGCAAAAGCAGGAACAGGGACATGGACCCTTGGAGGAACAACGACAGGAACAGCAACTGGCGGAACCGTAACCTTTACTGACCTGACATGTACATTAATCACCAATGGAACAGGAAGCATCACCTTTACAAGCGGAGTAAAAACCATAGACAGCACAAGCTTTACCATTCCGCAAAACGCAGCGAAGAGCTTAACGGCAGATACCACAAACAATGATGTAGACAATGATATCGAAGTAACCTTTGGAGCAGACGCATCGTTTGAAGGAGCAATTACAGGAGTTACGTACGGAGGGAATACCTTAGATGCAAGCCAATATAGCGTTGGAAGCGGAAAGGTAACATTAAAACCAAGCGTCGCAGGAAATACCTACTTAAGAACACCGGGAACTGCCAATGTAGTGATTCAAGCAACAGGCTATGAGAATTCCAGCATAGCACAGACCATCCAAGCAGGAGCAGTAGAAAGTCTTGAAGTGACCACGCAGCCAGTAGCAGGAGCTGCAAGCGGAACCGTGTTTGCAACCCAACCAGTGGTAAAACTAAAAGACCAGTATGGAAATTACTGCACCACAGGGGCCTCCCAAGGAGCCAGCGTGATTGCCAGTGCAAAAGCAGGAACAGGGACATGGACCCTTGGAGGAACAACGACAGGAACAGCAACTGGCGGAACCGTAACCTTTACTGACCTGACATGTACATTAATCACCAATGGAACAGGAAGCATCACCTTCACAAGCGGAGCCAAAACCATAGACAGCACAAGCTTTACCATTCCGCAAAACGCAGCGAAGAGCTTAACGGCAGATACCACAAACAATGATGTAGACAATGATATCGAAGTAACTTTTGGAGCAGACGCATCGTTTGAAGGAGCAATCACAGGAGTTACGTACGGAGGGAATACCTTAGATGCAAGCCAATATAGCGTTGGAAGCGGAAAGGTAACATTAAAACCAAGCGTCGCAGGAAATACCTACTTAAGAACACCGGGAACTGCCAATGTAGTGATTCAAGCAACAGGCTATGAGAATTCCAGCATAGCACAGACCATCCAAGCAGGAGCAGTAGAAAGTCTTGAAGTGACCACGCAGCCAGTAGCAGGAGCTGCAAGCGGAACCGTGTTTGCAACCCAACCAGTGGTAAAACTAAAAGACCAGTATGGAAATTACTGCACCACAGGGGCCTCCCAAGGAGCCAGCGTGATTGCCAGTGCAAAAGCAGGAACAGGGACATGGACCCTTGGAGGAACAACGACAGGAACAGCAACTGGTGGAACCGCAACCTTTACTGACCTGACATGTACATTAATCACCAATGGAACAGGAAGCATCACCTTTACAAGCGGAGCCAAAACCATAGACAGCACAAGCTTTACCATTCCGCAAAATGTAGGAAAGAGCTTAACGGCAGATACCACAAACAATGATGTAGACAATGATATCGAAGTAACCTTTGGAGCAGATGCATCGTTTGAAGGAGCAATCACAGGAGTTACGTACGGAGGGAATACCTTAGATGCAAGCCAATATAGCGTTGGAAGCGGAAAGGTAACATTAAAACCAAGCGTCGCAGGAAATACCTACTTAAGAACACCGGGAACTGCCAATGTAGTGATTCAAGCAACAGGCTATGAGAATTCCAGCATAGCACAGACCATCCAAGCAGGAGCAGTAGAAAGTCTTGAAGTGACCACGCAGCCAGTAGCAGGAGCTGCAAGCGGAACCGTGTTTGCAACCCAACCAGTGGTAAAACTAAAAGACCAGTATGGAAATTACTGCACCACAGGGGCCTCCCAAGGAGCCAGCGTGATTGCCAGTGCAAAAGCAGGAACAGGGACATGGACCCTTGGAGGAACAACGACAGGAACAGCAACTGGCGGAACCGTAACCTTTACTGACCTGACATGTACATTAATCACCAATGGAACAGGAAGCATCACCTTCACAAGCGGAGCCAAAACCATAGACAGCACAAGCTTTACCATTCCGCAAAACGCAGCGAAGAGCTTAACGGCAGATACCACAAACAATGATGTAGACAATGATATCGAAGTAACCTTTGGAGCAGACGCATCGTTTGAAGGAGCAATCACAGGAGTTACGTACGGAGGGAATACCTTAGATGCAAGCCAATATAGCGTTGGAAGCGGAAAGGTAACATTAAAACCAAGCGTCGCAGGCAATACCTACTTAAGAACACCGGGAACTGCCAATGTAGTGATTCAAGCAACAGGCTATGAGAATTCCAGCATAGCACAGACCATCCAAGCAGGAGCAGTAGAAAGTCTTGAAGTGACCACGCAGCCAGTAGCAGGAGCTGCAAGCGGAACCGTGTTTGCAACCCAACCAGTGGTAAAACTAAAAGACCAGTATGGAAATTACTGCACCACAGGGGCCTCCCAAGGAGCCAGCGTGATTGCCAGTGCAAAAGCAGGAACAGGGACATGGACCCTTGGAGGAACAACGACAGGAACAGCAACTGGCGGAACCGTAACCTTTACTGACCTGACATGTACATTAATCACCAATGGAACAGGAAGCATCACCTTTACAAGCGGAGCCAAAACCATAGACAGCACAAGCTTTACTATTTTACAAGTAAGTAGTGGCGGAAGTAGTCATCAGAGTAGCTCTTCTGCATCTACATCTGCAAATGTTGAAGTAAATGGAGAAGCAACGAATGCAGGACAAACGCAAACAACAACGGTTGAAGGTCAATCGGTTACTACAGTAACCGTAAATAGTGACGAATTGGAAAAAACACTTACGCAAGCTGGGAATAATCCCACTATCACGATTCCAGTATCCACCAGTTCAGATGTTGCAGAGGGTGTTTTGACAGGCCAAATGGTTAAAAACATGGAAGAAAAAGATGCAATACTCGAAATAAAAACAACAACCTCAACTTACGCGTTGCCAGCAAAACAAATTGATATTGAAGAAGTGTCTTCGTTACTAGGAATTCAAGTAGAACTAAAAAATATTGATGTAAAAATTCAAATCGCAGAGCCAACGACTGCAGAAGTAAAAATAATTGAAGATGCGGCTAATGCGGGTGATTTTCAGATTATAGCACCTGCGGTTGAGTTTACAATTGAGTGCACGTTTGAAGGGAAGACTGTAAGCGTTGATAAATTCAAGTCCTTTGTAGAACGTAAAATTGCAATTCCAGAAGGCGTAGACCCAAATAGAATCACAACAGGTATTGTAGTCAATCCAGACGGAACCACTTATCACGCTCCGACAAAAGTAATTCAAGAAAATGGAGTGTATTATGCGGTGATTAGTAGTCTGACCAATAGTACCTACACTGTAGTATGGCACAATGTTGAGTTTCAAGATGCAGAGTCACATTGGGCGAAAGATGCGATTAATGATATGGGCTCTCGAATGATTGTAAATGGTATTTCAGATGAAAATTTTGGACCGAACAAGGAAATTACAAGAGCCGAATTTGCCACCATTTTAGTAAGAGCACTTGGATTGAAAGCTGGAATAGGAGAAAAGAGTTTTGATGATGTCAAATCGAATAGCTGGTATTTTGATTACGTGAAAACTGCAGTATCTTATGGCTTAATCAATGGTTACAATGATGAAAAATTTGGTCCAGATGACAAGCTGACACGAGAACAAGCTATGATAATGATTGCTAGGGCATTGTCCAGCACAACAATCACTACGGATCTTGCTGAAAGTGATATGGTGTCATTGCTTTCTGGTTATTCAGATTTTGAAAAAGTTTCAGCTAGCGCACAATCAAGCGTTGCAACCTGCATTGAGAATGGTATATTGTCTGGTAAAAACGGTGCATTCATTGCGCCGAAAGAGAATATCACCAGAGCTGAGGTTGCGACTGTGATACAAAGAATGCTACTGAAGGCAGGTTTAATCAATTAATAGCATGTGGATTTAAAAAATAGGTAAAGTGAACCCACAATTCATTCCCCTTAGGGTAATGAATTGTGGGTTTCTATTTTTAACCGTTGTCAGACTATTCTGCACATGCCACAAAAAACGTTGCGTGCTCCGAAACGATAAATGGAATATACCTTGAAATTACAATAATAATTCAATTGCAGTTTTGATAAAAAAAGTTTTAAAAATAGTTTGAATCGCCTATTGACATTTCCCGTTAGGAGAAGGTTTATACTTAAGACAAGATAAGGAAACGTTAGGCAAATCATCTTAAATTTTATAACTATCAAGATATGAGAGGAAGCATTCATGATGGAAAATAAAGAATTATTGATGACAGACAGACTGGACAAACTGAAAGCAGCATATTTGAAAGTGACTCCTAGTATTACGATTCATAGAGCATTGGCATATACTGAAATCACAAAAGAATTTCCTAATATTCCAGTTAATCTAAGAAGAGCAAAGGGATTTAAACGTGCATGTGAAACGGCCCCTATGCTCATTCAAGAAGATGAATTGATTATAGGGCATCCATGTGGTAAACCAAGAGCTGGTGCGTTTTCTCCTGATACAGCATGGAGTTGGGTAAAAGATGAACTTGATGAAATCAGTACAAGATCACAAGACCCATACTATATTAGTGAAGAAGATAAAAAAATCATGCGAGAAGAACTATTTCCGTTTTGGGAAGGAAAATCTCTTGCAGAAGCTTGTGAAGTTGAACTAAGAAAAGCAGGTTACTGGGAATATTCGGCAGAGGCGGCCATTACTGATCTAACGTACCATGTGACAAGTGGCGGAGGTGACTCTAGCCCAGGTTATGATATTATCCTTTTTGAAAAAGGCATTTTAGGTGTCAAGCAAGAAGCTGAGACCTATCTCAATAGCTTATCTGTCGAGGCAGAGGCTTTAGAAGAAAAAAGGGCATTTTATCAAGCATCCATTGAAATTTGTGAAGGAATTTTAATTTATGCAAATCGGCTATCCGATTATGCATTGGAACTAGCAGAAAAAGAAGCAAGTCCTATTAGAAAAGCGGAACTGGAGAATATTGCCAAGGTAAACAGAAGAGTCCCTGCAAATCCTCCGGAGACCTTCCAAGAGGCATTACAATCAATATGGACCATTCAGTCCTTATTTTTATTAGAAGAAAATCAGTGCAGTACGTCACTTGGTCGAATGGACCAATATATGCTGCCATGTTATGAAAATGATATCAAAAATGGAACACTAACGGATCAAGAAGCTTTTGAATTAATGGGCTGTTTTATGCTCAAGTGTTCTGAAATTATCTGGTATACACCGGGTGCAACAGCGAAGTATTTTGCCGGCTATATGCCGTTTATTAATATGTGTGTTGGAGGGGTTAAGCGTGATGGCGGCGATGGTACAAATCCATTGACCTATTTAATCATGGAAGCTGTGCGACAAGTCAAGATATATCAGCCTACATTAGCTTGCCGAATCCATAACCTCTCTCCGCACAAGTATATGGAAAAGATTGTCGACCTCATCAAAGCAGGAGGAGGTATGCCTGCGTGTCACTTTGATGATGCTCACATAAAGATGATGCTTCGCAAAGGCTATAGCTTTGAAGATGCAAGAGATTACAGCTTAATGGGTTGTGTAGAGCCACAAAAAAGTGGTAAAGTTCACCAGTGGACTGCTGGTGGCTTTACCCAGTGGCCCATCACCATTGATATGGCCATGAACCGTGGTGTTTTAAACACCTATGGAGAGAAACAATGGTTGGATTCAGGTGATGTGAATGAATGCAAGACCTATGAAGAATTTGAGGGTGCTGTAAAAAAACAATTGGATTACCTAATCGATGTGAACTGTAAAGGCACCGTAATTATTGAAGAAGTTTTCCGAGAAGTAACTCCTACACCATATATGTCAATTTTTATGGATGGATGTATGGAATCAGGCAAAGATGTTATGGCTGGTGGTGCTGCTCTATATGAAGGACCAGGTACTATTTTTGCTGGTTTAGGAACCTATGTAGACAGTATGACAGCAATCAAAAAGCTGGTGTACGATGATAAAAAATATACAATTGCTCAAATTAAAGAAGCAATGGATGCCAACTGGATTGGATTTGAGCAGATTCATAAAGACTGCCTCAATGCACCAAAGTATGGCAATGATGACGATTATGCAGATATGATTGCAAAAGAGATTATTGACTATACAGAGAAAAAAATGAATTCGTATCCTTCTCTTTATGCACGGCAAATACATGGGACTTTATCACAATCATTTAATACACCTCTTGGTGAAATGGTTGGAGCAACACCAGATGGTAGAATGGCATATGCACCTTTATCAGATGCAATGAGTCCTTCTCAGGGAGCTGACAAAAAGGGCCCGACTGCAGTCATTAAATCGGTATCTAAGCTAAATGTGGAAGCAATGAGCTTAGGGATGGCACATAATTTCAAGGTGGAAGAAAAATTTTTAGATAATGAAGAAGGCAGAAACGCAATAATCACGCTGCTCAGAACTGCTTCTATTATGGGAAATGGTCAGATGCAATTTAACTGTGTTGATAATGCAACCCTAATTGATGCACAAGCTCATCCGGAACTACATAGAGACTTAATTGTTCGTGTTGCAGGATATTGTGCATTCTTTGTAGAACTTTGCAAAGAAGTGCAAGATGAAATCATTAGCAGAACAGTTTTGGGATAAAGTAAGGCAGAGAGCTTTGTTTAGCCAATGTGATTGAATTATCAAATTTCTAATAAAAACTAGTACATACCAATAGAATCATACATGAAACAAAAAAAGACAGGTAATGCCCTCCAGTAATTGCCTGTCTTTTTTGTGCGCGTTCCTCGAAGTTGAACATTACTGAAAGGTGCGCATTCTTACCCAATCCTTCTATTAAAAGTTTCCGCTATAAATCTTCGAATTCTACTTGCCTGATGAAGTTGCGAAGGGTTGTGTTTTCTCTATTACTGAAAACATCTTCCGGGGTGCCTTCTTCCTCAATTGCACCATTGTTTAGAAAGAGGATTCTTGTTGCAAACCTTCGAATTGCATTGATTTGATGTGTCACAATCAACATGGTTTGACCCTCTTTTGCAAGCTGGCTGATGGTTTCAAATACTTCATGTGAAAGTTCAGGATCCAAGGAAGAAGTGGGTTCATCAAATATTAGAATTTCAGGTTCCATTGCAAGGGCACGTGCAATGGCTACTCGTTGCTTTTGCCCTCCAGACAGACTGCTAGGATATTGATCATATTTCTCTGACAGATGAACTTTCTCCAATAAGTAGTGGGCTTTTGTTTCTGCAGCATCAGGTCTTGCCTTTAAAACTGTTTTTAGAGGCATGGTTATGTTCTCTCCAACAGTATAATGCGGAAATAAATTAAAATTTTGAAATACCATTCCCACTTTGCGATTGGTCCCGCCTGATTTTGAAATAGGGGTGTCATCTATCCGTATTTCACCACTGGCGATTGGCTCTAACCCCGCGATGCATCGAACCAGTGTACTTTTTCCACTGCCACTAGACCCAATAATGCCAATGATTTCACCAGAATGTACCTGTAGACTGAGGGAATGAAGTACTGTCACGCTTCCATAGGACTTTGTTAAATTAGTAACCTGAATCAGTTCACCCATAATGTGCATCTCCTTTCTAACCATTTTGCAAAGAAGGTAACGGAGTAGGTCAGTACAAAATAAATTGCTGCCATGGTAATGTAAATTTCAAACGGATGATATGTTTTGGCATATATTTGATTCCCTAGCTTGGTTAACTCCACTATGGGGAGTACGGATATTAAGGATGTTTCTTTGATAATGGATGAGTAGCCATTCATAAAGGATGGCAGTACAACACGTAATGCCTGTGGTAAAATAATTCTATATACAGTTTGAAATTGTGAATAGCCTAACATAGCGGCAGCCTCGTACTGACCACGATCAACCGATAAAATAGCGGCACGCACTGCTTCTGAGAGATAGGCTCCGCTGTTCAGTCCCATGGTTAAAATCGACGCAGCAATTGGTTCTATTTTGATACCAAAGGAAGGCAGTCCGTAATAGACCACAAAAAGTTGAACGAGAAGTGGTGTTCCTCTAAAAAACTCTACGTATGTAGTAAGAAAAAAATCCGCGATTCGATGGAGTTTTCTGGTACGTAAACTACCAACAAAAACAGCAAGGATAATTGTTAAAAAAAATCCCCCAGTTCCAACACCTAACGTAATAACAATTGCGTGAGGAAGGAGATTGAAATACGGGGTTATTGTAGAAAAATTTAAATGATTCATTGCATATACCTCTAACGAATATAAGCGAACCAATGAAGGTTCGCTTATATACTATGATTTTCAATATATTAGTTTGCTGCCAACCATTCTACAGCAATTTTGTCATATGTTCCGTCTTCTTTTAGTGTGGAAACTGCTTCATTGATTTTTTCAATCAGTGCGACAGAGCCATCTTTTGCGACAACAGCAAGTCCAACTTCATTAAGAGGATCGTTAACTACTTTAAATCCAGGATTGTTTTTCGCTTGTTCTGTCGCATACGTTAAGCTTACAACAAGTGCATCTAATCTTCCGTTTTCAAGCTCAGCATATGCTTCTGCATTTCTTGTGTAATGTTTCAGTTCTTCAACTTCAACACCTTGGTTTGGAAGATCTTCAGCAGCGTGTGCCGCAGTACATGCATCCTGTACTCCTACAATTTTACCTGCTAAATCTTCCTTTGTTGTAATATCCTCGTTATCAGATCTTACAACAATAACATCAGACATAACGTAGTAATTTTCGCTGAGCTCAACTGCATCTGTAGCAGCGGTTGCTTCCTCTGGTGACATAGCTGAAATGATTACATCAAAATCTCCATTGTTTAATCCAGCAATGAGACCTTCCCAAGGAGTATTGATAAATTCCGCTTTTACACCGAGCTGCTCTGCAATTGCTTCTGTAAGGCTAGGGTCAAATCCAACGATTTCATTTTCCTCATTTATGCTTTCAAATGGAGGATACTCTGGGCACAATCCAACACGCAGAACTCCTGCATCGGTAACCTGGCTGAGAGATAAATCGGATTGTGCTGTAGCATCCGTGTTAGCGGATTCACTTTCTGTTGCTGTGTTACCGCAACCTGATAGGGTAAATGCAGTCAATGCAAGCAACATAATGATGGTAATAATTTTGTTTTTTTTCATTTTCATAGCTCCTTTATATTTTAAAAAAATTAATAAAAACAATAAGACGTAAAGGTCGTTAGCTGTTTTATGATATCGACTGCTTGGTCCTGATTCTGGAAGGTAGGGAACTCAAGCAGAATATCTTCCTTTCCAAGATGCTTTATGATTTGCTTGGCATCATGAATGTTTGGGCAGGGAATGGCCAATAGAAATCCCAAATTTTTCATCCTTTTTAATGTTGGCAAATACTCTTCTATGTCATATTTCCAAGGTTCAATATTCCAGTAAATCCCGTCTAATTTTTTGACTTCGGTAAGACAAGGTATGAACCGAATCATATCTACTGAATCAAAATTAAACATAGAATAGTCCAAATAGGAACAAGCATCTGTCAAAGCTGGTAGAGAAATCTCCATAAACATATTTTCTGACAACATGACAGAAATATCTGAACGCACGCTGTCAAATTTCCCTTCCGCAAAGACTGGAAACCAAGAACTGGATTCGCCATAACCCCACAGGGATAAGTGATCATAAACATATTCATAAAATTGGTAATACAAACGATTCAATTGTATTGCCTTGTCGATCACTTGAAATGGATATTTTTTTAAATATCGCAGAAAGACATCAGTGCCCATAATCATAGACATGGTTGTTAAAGCATCTGCTGTGGTAGGTGGACCAAGGCAGGCCAAAAACCCAATATGCTGTTTCAATGCCGTGTAAATCTTTAAAACCTGCTGAACAAAAGCATCGTTTTTATTGAATTCCACCAAATCCTCAAATAGAAAATCAGGATTTTTTTCAAAGGATATAAATTCGGACCGATGGTTTATCTGAAAATCGTATCCGGATAATCGTCCCATATTTGTAATATCTCTACCAAACATGACATTTACAATCGGCATGCTGTCTGCTAAAAAATCATGCTCAAATACTTGTTGTCTAGCTAGATTGATATGCCAGTTTTCATTTTGCTCTAAATCTTTTCGAGATTGATGTGGATCCAACATTAGTTTCGGCCGAGGATTTTTTTTTACCTTTATATGAAGTAATGGGCCCTCTGATAATTGGTGCGTCCAAAAATTACGATTTCGTTTTCGAACGACGGAACAGTTTTTTTTCAATAAATATTCTGTATTCCATTCTGGCGGCATCATCACTGCTCCCTATTCTGAGTTAGTTTAATCTGATAAAGCATTGATCAACTCTTTTGATGATGATTCGGGGTTGCTTTCATCTACGGAGAGAAAGGGAACGTTGATTTTTTCTGCCAAAAGCAAGCCTTGCAATACTTCCATCATAACTCCATAGGCGTTTTCTGTTTTGAGAGTTTCTAATCGAACGGCTACATCGTCAGGACCAGTGAACTCTCCGCCCCAGTCTCCCGCACAAGTATATTTAACGCCGCATGCAGGGCTACCATCTATACCGATTATCGCGGAAATCTGGTATCCATTATGATAAAAATCCGAAACTTGTTCTACGATTGGTTGCAAAAGGCTTTTACAAAGACTGCGAAATCCCGGAAAATCCATTTGATTTTTTACTTGTCCCCATCGATTGATGCCAAAACAACTCTGTTCAACACAAGGAAGCTGTATGATTCCTATTCCAGCATCCAACAAACCTGAGATAATACTCTTACAACCGGCTGACTCTGTTGCTAATCCATAAACCTTAGCATTCACATTCAGTAAACAATGGGAAACTAATACAATTTTTTTATTTCTATTCAATGGGCGCTACCTTTCTTTTGATACTAGTTAATTGATTAACAAGGATCAAATACATATTTCTAATCATAGCATCTTGAGTCAGTCAGGTATAATTAATAATTTCTATCGATATGAATTACATATTGAAAAAAACTATGAAAGAGAAGAACAAAAACAGTTTATATTTCCGTTAGCAGGAGGTATATGAACAATAAAGAAGAGGTGAAAAGAGACGCTTACCTTGCATTCAATTGCATCAAGTAATAGAAGGAAGCATTGATGATGGAAAAGAAAGAGTATAGATTGGGTACTTTGCCGTACTGACAGAATATCGAAAAAGGGTAAAGGGATGGTCTCCTCAAAAAGGGCATCCCTTTGATAAAACTATAGTAATTTATTTATTTTTGAAAAATACTGTTTGGTTTCAGCAACGACGACACCACTTAAGGCAAATAACGCAATGAGATTTGGAAATGCCATTAAAGCATTGCATATGTCAGCGATAGTCCATACTGCCGATACCGTCATGAAAGGTCCGATGAAGACCGCTAAAATATAAAGCCATCGGAATACTTTCACTGGCTTCATGTTGCCTCCAGAAAGATACTCGAGACATCGTTCGCTATAGTAGTCCCAACCAAGGATCGTGGTAAATGCAAAGAAAATCAAGCATATCATCAGTATAAATGCAGAGAGCATTCCTGGAAATGGCAACCCTTGACGAAAAGCCTCTGTGGTAACTGCCACGCCTTCTAGTCCTTTGTCCCAAGAGTTAGTTAATACAATAGCAAGACCCGTCATAGAACATACCACTATGGTATCAATAAATGTTCCTGTCATCGTAATTAGCCCTTGGCGTACAGGTTCTTTTGTTTGTGCGGCAGCGGCAGCAATAGGTGCGCTACCAAGACCTGCTTCATTTGAGAAAATACCACGAGCAATCCCTTTTTGCATAGCAACCATAATTGCTCCAGCAGCACCTCCAGCAGCAGCTCGCAAACCGAATGCAGAGGCTACAATTTCTGAAATAGCACCAGGGATTTGCGGTAAATGAGTCAATATAATAATGAGACATACCAGCACATAAATGACTGCCATAAAAGGAACAATGGCTTCTGATACTTTTGCAATTCTCTGTACGCCACCAATTACAACCAGTGCGACACAAACCGTTAATATTATGCCAGAAACGACAATGACCCATGAATAGTCTGCTCCAAACAAGTGAACGGTATGCAGACTATCGGGATCAAAGAACCCTTTGACTGCAGACGTAATTCCGTTTACTTGAGTAAATGTACCGATGCCAAACAACCCTACCATGACACCAAAAATAGCAAATAACTTGGCTAACCATTTCCAGTTTTTACCCATTCCATTTTCGATATAATAGAAAGGCCCTCCTAGAGAATGACCACTTGCAGAACGAACACGATACTTAACGGCTAGTAAGCCTTCTGAATATTTTGTTGCCATGCCAAATAGTGCGGCAATCCACATCCAGAATAATGCACCAGGTCCACCAGCAACGATTGCAGTTGCAACACCGACGATGTTGCCTGTACCAATGGTAGCGGACAATGCCGTACAGAATGCACCGAAACTAGTGATTTCTCCAATGCCATCTGTCTCATTTTTTACCATGTATTTGAGAGCTTTTCCTAAGTGTCGTATTTGTAGACCTCTTAAACGGATTGTTAAAAAAATACCCGCCAAAAGGATTAATACGATAAGGAGTGGTCCCCATACGATATCATCAATAGCTACTAAAATTTTGTTGATTTGATTCAACATTTGTCACATCCTCCTCTTTGATGAGAAAGCATCCTTTGGAATGCTACTTTTCGCGTTTTAAGCTTGACTTCTTAATTTTGCACGAAAAAAAGAGCTGATACAAAATCAGCCCTCTAAAGAGTAAAACATAAGCATACACATGCTCTGTCCTTTTGCCTGAGAGATAGGCAGCTGAAATTCAGCTGATTACACCTTCGGCGCTTGCAAGCTGCAAGACTCTCCAGAGTTAGTTTCTCATTATTTTAATAATTCACGAAAGATAGTTTAATACAAGTTTGATAAAAATGCAACAATATTTCAACAGAAATGTGTAGGGAATCGTAAAACCAAGAAATATCAATAGAAATTTACCTAAAATTAACAAGGGAAGGTATTTAATTGAATCTGCTGGATGATATAATGTTTTATAAATCATAGTATGAGAACGTCAAGCTATCGGAGACATCCTGTAGGCTCTCATACTTCATACGTTAAATGCAAAGGCATTTCATTTTGGATGGAGGTATTGTATCTATGAAAATCATGAAACAATCTGTAATCGTTTGGACGTTAGCTTTAGTAATGGCTTTTGGATGGATACCGGGTAATATTATTGCTTATGGTGCGGAAGCGGGAACTCCTAAGACTGGCGATATTGTAGTTTTATATACGAATGATGTTCATTGTGCGGTAGATCAAGTAAATAAGGATGGAGTGATCACGAATATGGGCTATGCTAGCGTAGCTGCATATAAAGAGGAAATGGAAAGCTTGGTGGGTTCCAATTACGTTACGCTGGTAGATGCTGGAGATGCGCTGCAAGGTGATGCCATTGGTACACTGTCTCAAGGTCAGTACCTTGTGGATATTATGAATCAAGTTGGATATGATATTTTTGTACCAGGAAATCACGAGTTTGATTACGGAATGGATCGTATGCAAGAATTGATGTCGGATATGGATGCAAAAGTAGTATCTAGCAATTTTTTTAATCTTTCAAAGGGAAATCTTGTCTACGCTCCATATCAGATCGTTACTTACGGCTCAGGGGATATCGAAAAAAAAGTTGCTTATGTGGGAATTACCACACCTGAATCGTTTACAAAGTCTACACCATCCTACTTCCAAGACGATAACGGGAACTATATTTACGGTTTTGGAGAAGGGAACCAAGGACAAGAATTATATGATATGGTTCAAAATGCGGTCAATCAAGCAATTAAAAATGGAGCTGATTATGTAGTAGCAGTGGGACACTTGGGAATTGACGTCCAATCAAGTCCGTGGCGTTCATTAGATGTTATTCAAAACACAACTGGGATTGACGCATTTATCGATGGACATTCACATAGTACAGTATCCGGACAAATCGCTACAAACAAAAATGGGGATGATGTGATATTGACACAGACAGGCACTAAGCTAGCAAATATTGGTCAAATGACGATTCATGTGGACGGATCGATTGATACTCAATTGATTTCTGGATATGAAAAACAGAATTCTGCCAACATAAAATTTATCAACAATATTGAAGCAGACTTTGCAGATGATTTAGCACAAACAGTAGGGAAAACAGATGTTGTTTTGACGATATTAAACCCAGATACAGCGAATAGAATGGTTCGGAGGGCCGAAACAAACCTGGGTGATTTATGTGCGGATGCCTATCGACATATTTTAGGAAATGGAAAAAGTGGAGTAGAGGCTGGACCAGCGGATATTGCATTTGTAAATGGGGGTGGTGTCAGAGCCAACATAGATGATGGTGAGATTAGCTTTGGACAAGTCATTGCAGTGCACCCGTTTAACAACGTAGGTTGTGTTGTATCAGCAACTGGCCAAGAAATTATTGATGCACTAGAAATGGGAGCCAGAATGGCTCCAGAGGAGAATGGTGGATTCTTACAAGTTTCTGGATTAACTTATACCATTGATGAATCTATCGCATCTTCTGTTGTTGTTGATGAGAAGAAAAACTTTGTATCAGTAGATGGAACAAGAAGGGTGAGTGATGTTTTGGTTGGTGGAGTTCCGATCGACTTGCAAAAGACCTATACCTTGGCATCACACAATTACATGCTTCTTTCTGGTGGCGACGGAATCAATATGTTTCAAGATAATGAGCTTGTAGTTCAGCCGGTTTTATTAGACAATCAAATTCTAATCAACTATATTCAGCACAATCTAAAGGGTATTGTTGATACGGATTATGATGACCCGTATGGGCAGGGGCGAATTGTAATCAATCATTTTTCAGACACTTCCAGTCATTGGGCTATGGAAGCGGTAGACTTTGTTGTGGAAAGAGGGTTATTCTCAGGCGCATCAACTACCTTGTTTTCTCCAAACAATTCTATGACAAGAGGAATGCTTGTAACGGTTCTTTACCGAATGGAAGGGGAACCAGAAAGTGGAACTCTGAAATTTGATGATGTATCAAAAGAAAAGTATTATGCGAATGCAATCGCGTGGGCATCGGAAAATGGCATTGCATCAGGAACGGGCAATCAGTTTATGCCAAATAATTTAATGACAAGAGAAGAGTTCGCAGTGATGCTTTATCGATATGCTACGCCAGACCAAACCGTGGGAGTTTTATCACAATTTCCTGACCAAGATCAAGTATCAAGCTGGGCTAACGACGCAATGGGATGGGCAGTAGAGGAAGGAATTATCACAGGGGATGCCAAGGGAAATCTAAATCCACAAGGGAATGCGACGCGTGGAGAGGTTGCAACGATGTTGATGCGATATTTCATCAACCAATAGCTTTGCATTCTCAAGGGAGATAATGGTTCAGGTGATTACTTTGATATTTCGTCAGTATCGCCTTTAGCAATATTTCCGACAAACATCAGCAATCTTTCTTATATCAAAAAAAAGAATATCTGCTTCTGGAAGCAGGTATTCTTTTTTTTTGAAAATGTTGGCGTGCCAATATTTTATTTTACGCAAATCATATATTATCATACCCGTAAGGCTCTAATTTAATCAAATGAAATTCAATAAAAATGAATAATAACAAACTAAATATAACAATAAGGATGAGCATAAGATGATAGAGAAAAAATATAGGCTCCGCATGACCATGCTGGGGATATTATTTGTCACGGTTTTTTGTACTTCGTTTTTCTTCGGTCGTTATGCAGTTGATTTCGGACAATTGATAGCAGACTTGTATGGTGTGTTTCGCGATGGAGTGACAAACGTATCCAGCTCAATGGATTTGATTCTACTTCCTGGTTTTATAAGCGATGGATTGCAACAAGCCACTTTGTCCAGCAACAATGGCATTGTGATTTTGCTAATTCGAATGCCACGGATTATTATGGCTGCTTTGGTAGGAGCAGCACTTGCAACAGCAGGAGTATCGTATCAGGGGATGTTTCGAAATCCCATGGTTTCCCCGGATATATTAGGTGCATCAACAGGGGCAGGCTTTGGCGCAGCGTTATCCATCTTGCTTGGGTTTGGATATTTTGGAATTATGGCAACTGCCTTTGCTTTTGGTCTAACTGCGGTAATTCTTGCTTATGTCATAAGTCAGCTTAGTCGATTAAATCCAACCTTGGCATTGGTGCTAGGTGGTGTGATGATTAGCTCTCTCTTCTCAGCAGGAACCTCCTTTGTCAAGCTAGTGGCGGATACAGAGGATCAATTACCTGCCATAACGTATTGGTTGATGGGATCTTTATCCTCTATTAAACAGTCGGATTTACCTTTTGCGGTAATCCCGATTATCATTGGAATTTTGCCATTATTTCTGTTTAGATGGCGTATCAATTTATTGACGGTTGGTGAGGACGAAGCAAAAAGCATTGGACTGAATACAGGAAGGCTTCGCCTTCTAGTAATCTTTTGTGCCACATTGATGACCTCTGCTAGTGTAGCTGTAAGCGGAATGATTGGATGGGTGGGACTTGTGATTCCTCATTTTTGTAGGTTGATCTTTGGATATGATTACCGCAGACTGATTCCGGCTTCTGCGCTGATGGGGGCCGCTTTTTTGATACTCGTAGACAATATTGCTCGTACGGCAATGACAAGTGAAATTCCTCTGGGGATTTTAACTTCTTTTGTTGGTGCACCTGTTTTCATTTATCTTATTTTAACGGGAGGCGAAGATCGTGACCATTGAGATTGACAAATTATCTGTGTCATATGGTACCAATTTGGTTTTAGATCATATTAGTTTTCAAGGAAAAGCAGGAGACTGCATTGCTGTGTTAGGTCCCAATGGAGTCGGGAAAAGCACTTTGTTCCGCAGCATTTTAGGATTTTTAAAACCTCAATGCGGTACGGTTTTGATTGGAGAAAAAGATATCACTTCTTTGAGCAGAACTGATGCGGCAAAGGAGATTGCATATATTCCACAATTTGCAGAACCAATATTCAACTATACTGTACTGGATACAGTTCTCATGGGGGTAATGAACCAATTGCCTATGATGAAAGGCCCCCAGAAGAATCATTATGAAAAAGCCATAAGCATTTTAGAAGAACTTGGGATATCACATTTGTGTCATCGGGGAAGCGGAAAAATTAGTGGTGGTGAAAGACAGCTTACACTGCTTGCTCGCGCGTTAATACAAGATGCAAAGGTATTGATAATGGACGAACCAACAGCAAATTTAGATTACGGAAATCGTTCAAGAGTAATGAATCAAATTCGTCAACTGGGAAAAAATGGATATACAATTATTTTTTCAACCCATGAACCGAATCAAGCTTTTCATTATGCGAGCAAAGTAATTGGATTGAAGGGAGGTAAAATACTGACAGAGGGAGAACCCAAAGAAGTGCTGACAGGAGATGTGCTTTCGGATCTCTATGGTATTCCCGTTTACGTTGGAACGATGACTGCAGGAGAGCAGGAATATTATATCTCATTGCCATTTGAAAACATGAGGGCAGAAAGGCAACCAGATTAACAAAATGAAAAGGAAACAACTAAAATGAAACAAAAAAGTGTGTCTATTGTATTCATCATCATTCTTTTGCTCAGCATGCTGAGCGGATGCGGGGCTCAAGCATACTCGGTACAAACGGGAGAGACTTTTTTATTTACAGATTCTTCTGGCCGACAGGTGCAGATACCGTCTGAAATAACAAGAATCGCACCGAGTGGTGCAGTTGCTACAATGATTCTGGCAACCATCGCACCAGAATATATGGTGTCTGTAAGTAATAGTCCTTCAAGCAGCCAATATCAGTACTTACCGCAAAATTTAATGAAGTTGCCTACTACGGGTCAACTATATGGAAGTAAAAGCACGATAAACTTAGAAGCACTCCTCAATGCAAATCCACAAGTGATTATTGATTTGGGTGATGCCAAGGAAGGCATTGACAAGGATATGGATCAATTGCAAAAACAAACAGGGATTCCTACGATATTTATACAAGGAGATTTGGCTCATATGGCCGAAGCCTATCGACAACTTGGGAAACTTTTATCGGGGAAAACTAGGCGAGGAGAAGATATTGCAACCTTCATGGATCATACTATAGCTATGGCAATGTTGAATAAAGAGAAAATAAGGAATCAAGAGCCCATATCAGTCATGTATGCCACAGGGACTTCAGGATTAAATACCAATGCGGAAGGTTCGGTGCAGTCACAAGTATTGGATCTGATTGGTGTGAAAAACGCGATAGTTGTTAGCGACATCAGTAATAAAGGAGGAGGCAATACCATCAGCATGGAACAACTCTACCTTTTTGATCCAGATATCATTCTCTTCACAACGGGAAGTGTCTATGAAAAGGTGGGAAATGAACCAGTCTGGTCTCGCTTACATGCAGTACAGCAAGATCGTTATTATGAAATCCCTGGGTTACCATACAACTGGATGTCAAATCCACCCTCTATGAATATGATTTTAGGAATCTATTGGATGGGAAACTTAATTTATCCAGACCTGTATTCCTATGATATGGAGGATAAAACAAAAGAAATCTATAAGCTTTTTTGGAACTATGACATGTCATCGGAAGAAGCAGAATCGTTGCTGTACAATTCTACGGAGAAGAGAATGAGACAAGGTGAGATTCAATGAAAAAAGGAGCCTTACTGAGAGGGGTTTTGATCATTGGAATTGTATGCATTTTTGGATTGATACCGATGCAGGTGGTGTATGGGGATAGTGTGACAGATACCATTGGAGTCTATGTGGGATATTTTGGTTGGGATGAGGATGATTACGTAGAAAAAACCACATATCACTGGTCTGACTTGGATGATCAATTTGGTGGAGCACTCAATACCAGAACCGCCGTATACAGCTATTATAACGGAAAAAGGACTTATTTGGCAGCAGCGCGAGGGTTTACGGTAAGAGAACTAATGGAATATGCAGGGATTGATTTGAATTCTATTTCACGGTTAGATTTTTTTACAAAGGATCAGACTGTTGGCGCATATCGCTCCTTCACAAAATACTCACTTTTGGATATGCCTAGATACTATTTTCCCAATTTGGGAGCAAGAGAAGATACGGGAGCATTATATGCTTGGAATGGAAATGATCTGTGGGAGGGTGCCACTAGAGTGGAGGCGATGCTTGCTTTGGAGGATTACACAGAATGGGATGCAGTAGGGAGTGAATTTCAAAAGTATTATAATAAAACAATGTTTGGCTCATCTAGTCGATTTCACTTGTTTTTTGGTCAATCTGACCCATCGGAAGCAAACACAAGCTCTGCAGCAAAATACGTATATATGGTTTATGTCACCTTTGCCGGAACACCGATTCTGTCTCCTGAGGAAACGAACCTGAGCCTGAAGGTGGGAAGTGATTTTCAAGTGAAGATTGATGTAGAAGCGGAGGACGCCTTGCTGAATCAGTTTGTTGCCCAGCACCTTAAGTGGTCTAGCAGCGACGAATCTATTTTATCTGTTGATTCAAACGGGAAGCTTCTCGGAAAAAAGGCAGGTCATGCTGAAATTACTGTGACATTTGGGAATACCGAGGTTTCGATTCCAGTACAGATAGAGGGAGGTGAGATGGTACTGGAAGGGTCCTCCAATCAACAAGATGAAGGGAGCGAAACAGGGAAGGTCTATGAACTGTCAAGTGGCCTCATGGCAAAAGCAGAATACGCACAATGGGTGCAAAAAGTTTTAGAGCAAGGAAGCGGGAAAAGAGACTTGATCTCCAAGGAAAAACAAATCAGTAATGTAGAAATGGGTTCTGACGCAAGACAGTTAAAGTTGTTGTTGAAAAAACAACCCAAAGTCGTAATGCAATTGGCAGGCACATTGATACTTTTATTTTTGATTGGGTTTTATTATGGGATCGCTCGTTTTCGGACAGCGCTCAAAGATAGATAGAAGAGGATAAGAAAATGACAGATCAAACTACAGAAGCAACATTTCATATTAGCGATATTTTGAGAATCTATGCCAGCGCATTACAAATCCCGGTTATCATTATTTTGATTGGCTTTGTACTTTGTGTTGTCATGCTATTGGGATGGATGATAGGGGAAATGGTAACGGAACGACGGCATCTAAAGGTACATTTGAGTCGGTTGCTAGACCAAATGAATCAGAAGGACGGGAATCCTGTCCTTTCAATCTCGGAAAGTGGACTTTTAAAACGGCAAAAGGAAGTTTTGCTGGAATTGACAAGACATCCCAATTTTTCTTCTGTGATGAGAGAAGCGTTAGCAGTACGGCTAGTGGAACAGGAACAAGCACGATATGACCGTATCGTGAAATACTCAGAGCTTCTTGCACGGCTTGGACCGATTTTTGGGTTGTTGGGAACGCTGATTCCATTGGGACCAGGTATTATCGCACTTGGTCAAGGAGATACCTATACGTTATCAACTTCCTTACTGACTGCTTTTGATACGACTGTGGCAGGTTTAACCGTAGCAGCTGTGGCCACTGTGATTTCTACTGTAAGACGTGGTTGGTATAAAGAGTATATGTCAATGTTGGAAGTGATGGCTCAATCGGTTCTTGAGCTGGAAGAAAAAGATGGAAAGGTGCGGTATCCATATGAAGCGGTTTAGGGATCGAAAATGGCATTCCCATCGGGAAGAAACAGAGGCAAATCCTCTGGAATTCATGGCCAATTTGGCAGATGCGATGCTGATTCTCAGCGTTGGGTTTATGCTTGCACTTGTAGCTAATTGGAATATTGATATTAGTGTAAAAGCGCAGGAACAAACCGTCACCGTTGAAACTGACCAAGCGTTAACATTCGATGAAAATGACATGACAAAATCAGAGGAAGATGTGGAATCGGTCAGTAACGGAGACATGGAGAAATTGGGGACAGTATATTTTAACAGCGAAGACGGAAAGTATTACATCTTAGAGGGCAAGGAGGATGATTTAGAATGAAACGATGGATTTCATTGATATGTACGATGGCACTGTTGTTCACGTTACTACCAGCAGTTCCTGTAGCGGCAGCATCTGTTTCTCTTCCTTGGGATGGGACTGTTGATATCAGTTGGTACGATCCAGACAAAACAGAGTATGAGATTGGAACACCGGCACAATTAGCAGGACTTGCTGCATTGGTAAATGGAATGACGGATCCGCAGTGTCCAAACGTAATTGGAAACAGAGATTATTTACATGTAGACAAATATGACGACGTGACTCTGGTTGGCGCTGGAGGCGGAAATGTCAGCGATTCTGTCTATGTGAGTAAGGTCGACTTTGCATATAAAACAGTCCGATTGACGGCGGATTTGGATATGGGTGGAATCTACAACCAATCAAAAGGTAGCTGGTCTGGTCCAAATTGGACACCAATAGGTGGAAAGTTTCCCATGATTCCAGAAGAAGTCAAGGGAGATTGTTTTGTTTTAGATACTCGGTTCAATGGGGTTTTGGATGGACAAGGTCACACCGTGAAAAATATTTATTGCAATCGATATGCGGCAAAGGGCTTTCCTTACAGTATGGCGGTAGGGCTGGTGGGATATTTAGGTGGAGCTTCTGATTTGAATCCAAATATGACTGGAACATTTCAGAACAACTGGATTCCAGCGGTAAAGAATATTGTGGTTGGAGAGGGTTACCTCTACGGACGGAGAATGGTTGGTGGTGTGGTTGGACGAATTGGTACCACCAATTACGGAGTAGTGATAGAAAACTGTGCAAATTTTGCTGATATCAAAAATACAGATTCAAAGGGCGTAGGTGGTATCTGCGGAACTGGCTGGGGAGATGGTGTAATCAGAAATTGCTTGAATGCAGGTACTGTTACGACAACGTATGCCTGCCCAGCAGGAGGAATATGTGGCTCCAATGGAGGGATGGATATTTGCTATTGCTTTAATACTGGAAAAATTAACACAAATGGGGCACAGATGGGAAGAGGTATCGGGGGACATGATTCGGGAAGTTATACGGTAACAAATAGTTACTATCTTTCTGGTAGTGATGATGATATAAAAAGCAACGGCTATTATAAAGGCTCAAGTACGCGAGCATCAGTAGATGTTACGAAACTGTCTGAGCAAGAAATGAAAAGCAGTGATTTTTTAGCATTGTTAAATCAGAGCGGATTGGTATTTGTTAGTGACAGCAATCATCAAAATAATGGATTCCCAGTGCTTTGGTATCAGGTGAATTCTGATGAAAAATCTTATACTGTTTCGATTCAAGATTCTACTGGGGGGACCGTAGAAGCGGATAAGAAGAAAGCGTCAACTGGTGAAGTTGTTACTTTTACTGCAGTTCCAGCGGCTGGGTATATCTTAGATTACTATTTAGTCAATGGAGAACGCATACCTACAAATTTTTATACGGTGACAGAAGATTTAACGGTAAGCGCGGTATGGAAACGGGTTCGAAGTGTTTCAGTTGAGATACCTAAGAGTCAAATTTACTATCTTTCTGTTTTAAGGACGGGATATAAATTGGAGCAAGGGACAATGGTATGGGTGACGGGAGAAAAAATTGGGAATGGGGAGCAGGTGCTTGAAGGAAATCAGTTAAAATTATTGGCACACGGTTATTCTGATATTTCCCCGGAGGATATGTCTTTAGAGTATACTGACGGTTTTACTTTTTCAGTGGGACACTGTGATAAAAATGCAGATGGAACTTATACGGCTACAGGGGACGGTGAGATAACAATAGCTGTAGAGAGAGGAACTCGCCCCAAATCCTTTGACTCCATAGTGGATACCAGTTGGTATGATTCTAATTCTGGTTCAAAAACGTTTTCAGTTGACCAGTGGAGAACAATTGGCAGGGCTATCGTACCTTGTCAACACAAAAGGTTTGACGTTTCAAGATGCAAAAATATCATTGGGAAATAGTATTATCCTAAACAATTCGGACGGAACGTCAGGGAATCGTGCTTGGACAGCTATTGGGGTCAGCTTATCTAAATCCTTTCGAGGAACATTTGATGGACAGGGTTATGGAATCTACGGCATGAATGCATGGAATGACGGAAGCTATGCAGGATTGTTTGGATGCTGCATCGGAGCTACCATTGAAAATTTGAAGGTATCAGGTCATTCTGACGGAGAAGCAAGTGCTGCTTACGCAGCAGGAATAGCAGCTTATGCTTCGGGCTGTACCATATCTGGATGCAGTGCATATGTGAACGTCGCTGCTGGTGGAACTCATGTGGGTGGGATTGCAGCAGAGATTTCAGACGGAACTTTGATTGAAAATTGTTTTCATTATGGGGAGGTATCTGGTGTTTCTGGGGTCGGTGGGATTGTTGGAGTATCCAGCAGTGGAACCGATCAGATTGTGGGATGCGGAAACTTTGGTTCGGTTATCTCTTCTGGAAGTGATACCTATGGAACAGGGGGAATTGCAGGAAAACTTGCAGGCACCATGGAAAGCTGTGTCAATCGAGGAAATATATCCAGCACGGATCGATATACGGGTGGACTTGCAGGCTATACCACTACGAGGCATTCTAGCACAATCATTCTTTCTCAGAATCAAGGAGCGGTGTCTTCCAGCTCTAAAGTGGAAACAGCAGGTCTAGGTGGCCTGGTTGGTTATGGTCAGTACCTGAAGATAGGGGGATCTGAAAACAAAGGAGCGGTGAAGGCAGGCGGTGGATTTTTATCAGTGTACAAGGATGTCCAAATTGGTAGAGTTGGAGATGTTAGTGAAATTGAGGTGGAAGGAAGCATTCCATCTTATCAAGAAATAAAGCTTGCAACCATTGAACCAACAAAGATAGGGGGCTTTACTGTGACATTTGAAGCACAGGGGGCAGTGGTGGAAACTATAACTTGCAAAAGTGGTACGAAAAAAGTTTCAGAACCATTGATTCCAGAAAGAGAAGGTTATACAAGCTTCTGGAATCGATATGAACTAGACGATTATGATGTTACAGTCAAAGCAATATATCGTCAAAATCTAGTTCCCGAAAATGGTGAAATCAAAACAAGTGGTATTTACTATGTACCTTGGTTTTCCAGTGGAGAAATACATATTGACAGTGGATTAAACGTTGTTCTTTGCGGAGAAAATGGAGAAAGCAGTGGATTTGATAATTTAAGCATTGTGGTTGGATCTGGGACGAATCTGACTCTGGAAAATCTAAAACTTTCTGGAGAAAAAACACTCCTTCGACTGGAAGGAAAAAATACATTAGTACTCAGTGGAAGAAATGGGATGAGTGGAAGAAGTGATGCAAAAGGCAATCAAAATCCTACCATTCTAATGAACGGTGATGTAACCATTTCTGGAACAGGAAGCCTCAAAATCAATGCATGTGCCAACAATGCGGCTGTTTTTGTAAATGCGGGCAGTACGATTACGCAGGAAAGCGGTGCCATTTATATGAATAAAAGCGATTTGCTGGGATTGGCAGGGGGTGCATTTTATGCAAATGGATCCTCGGTGGTGATAAAGGGCGGAAAGCTCTATGGGCATACGAACAGTGACAACGTTGCGGTTTTATCGGCTGATCAGATTATAATTCAAGGTGGAACACTAAACTTAAAGGCGGAAAAATCACCTTATGTGCTGATGGCTACCAAAACATTGGTCACTGGGGGGGAGTGTCCAAGCTTGGGGACACAGCGGCAATAGTGCGACAGTTCAACAACTTTATCGCAATGAAAATGCAATCTCCAATTTAGTGAAAAAAGGAGGAACGTTCCAAAGTGGGTTACCATTTACAGATGTTTTCCCTGAGGATGAATTCTATGACGCAGTTGCTTACTGCTATCAGAAAAACTACTTTACTGGTATCTCAGCTACTGGATTTTCACCAGAATCATCCATGACAAGAGCCATGTTTGCATCTGTCCTTTATCGTATGGCAGGAGCCCCGGGTGTCACTGGAACAGTATCTTTTACAGACTTAAATCAAAGTTGGTATCAGAATGCAATCGCTTGGGCAGTAAATGCGGGGATTACAAGTGGAACTTCTGATACAACATTCTCACCAAATTTACCGGTAACAAGGGAGCAGGCAGCTGTATTTCTTTATCGATATGCTATGATGCAAGGCAGGACGGATACATCCAGCTCATTTGAAATTCAGGTTTCGGAAGCAGTTTCTGGATGGTCTGAAACACAAGTGGAATGGGCACTGCAAAATGATATTTTTGAGTGGGACAGTGAAACGATGGAGTCTCCAAAAGAATCTGCGTCAAGAGAGCTTCTGGCACTGGCGTTACAGCGTTACGACGCATTAAACTAATGGGAGGGAAAAAATGAGAAAGTCAAGACGGTTACAATCGCTTTTTTTGGTCTTGGTTATGGTGCTCTCTTTGTTTTCAGGGATGAGCATGACAGCCGAAGCGGCAGATCCTGATTATTCAGGGCAGACCGCCGTGGGAAGTTATCGCATTTCAACTGGGGCACAGTTGGCTGAGCTGGCAAGACAAGTTAACCTAGGAAATACCTATGAGGGAAGTACCTTTACTCTGGATGGAGATATTGATTTATCTCAATCGTCTACAAGCGGAACTTTGACTTGGACAGGAGGGGGAGAATGGATTCCAGTTGCTCCTTATACTGATCAAGATGGGAATCCAGCGGGACTCTATTTTGCCGGAACCTTTGATGGAAATGGCCATTTTATAAAGAATATTTCTGTGAATCAATCGACAGCATATTATGAAGGATATTCGCTGTTTGGTGTGGTTGGAACCAATAGTGCAATTGGGATAAAAGGTACGGTAGAGAATCTTGGAACAAACAGGATCTGTATCTTCGTATCGTTGCGCCGCAGGGATTGCCGGATACAATTATGGCACGATAAGTCATTGCTTTAATGAAGTGACTGTCAATGCCAATGGAGGAGGAGGTCTAAGGGGCTCTGGCGGTATTGTTGGACACAATGAAGGAACTGTTTCATACTGCATCAATGGAGGCACTGTTTACAATGGATATCGAAGAGCAGGCGGTATTGTTGGCTATAATTATGGACCTGCGGCAACCATTGATCACTGCTACAATGTTGGGAATGTTTCTTCGGCGGGAGATGGTTATGCTGGTGCTATCGTAGCAACCAATGGTGAAAATACTTCAACGGCTGGGATTGTGTCAAGCTGCTATTACTTAACGGGAAGCGCTATGTCTGCAGCCGGACTTGATTACGGATCTTCGAATATCAAGCCTTTCAACGTAAATGGAAAGATATTAGATAATAGTGGAGCTGCTACAGCAACGGATTTAATCGATGCCATTGATCCTTCGGGAACAATCTTAATTGATCCTGCAGTTGGTGTGTATCCCGTATTTTCATGGCAAAGCAGTTATGAATGGGATGCTGTAAATGTAGCGATTACTGCGGCAACTCCCGGTGCATTTACTGTGTCTGTCAACGGTTCTGCAATTACAGATTCTGCGGTTCGATTGGTTTCTGGTACCACAGTAGAACTGAGTGCATCTGCACCTACATCGGGATATCTCTTTACTGGATTTGTTGCATCTGCAGGCGGAATTGCTTCCAATATTGGGGGAACTGGAAAAACTGCTCCATATACAAAGACCTATACGGTTACTTCTGATGTGGAGCTTTGGGCAAATTACGTGTCTACAGCTGAGCAAGCCTTGGATATCACGACAAGAACTGGTTTACACGGTAAATCTTCTGTGATCTCAACGGAAACATGGCAAGATCTTCTTGATCTATCTGACATAAATAACGATGGATATGGATACATGTACACTCATGGATCTGATGGGTGGAAGATGGTGGTAGCCACCCAGTACGTGACAATTGCCAATTTGTTTAGTGGTCTCATCACACCTGATGACACAGATTCTATCATGGTTGCAGCATCTGATGGATCTCCGTCAGTGGTTCCTACCTGGAAGACCATAACGGACCCACTTTATTTTTTCCCAAATGCGACAACATCTACGGTAGGTGGAGATGGAACCAGTAAAATCATGGTGCCATCCGCCTTGGCCTTGAGTTGGGCCAGCAGTGCAGTCGATTTGTCAGATTCTAGCTTGGATACAGCGGCAAAAGCTTTGACTGCTGGAGCAGCAAAGTCCTATAATTCCACTAGCCTGCGCATGGTATACGGTAGTACGGAAGCTGACTATTCAAATATTACGAGCATGTCGACGATTCAAGGAAATCGTCTTTGGAGTGGAGTCAATCAAATCTCTATAGCGAAAACACCGGCACCTTATACGGGAACGGTCGTGGCCGCTCCTATTGTAGATGCTGCCAATGGAAATAAAACCCCGTATGCAAGCTATGACGCAGCCTTTAGCAATGCAGACCAGGTGGTATCTATTTCTGCCAGCGGCTTAGTTCCATATACAAATGGAAACGGTGATACTGGTGATTTTGTTGGAATTGGAATCCCTGTGCCAGATGGAGTAGCTTATACTGATATTTGGATAGGAACCAATAACACTGTCTTTGCAAATGCAGGGAAGACAATGGCTGACTTTACAAAGGACAGCGTCAATTACGTGATGCTTGAGTGGGATTATAAAAAATTGGATTCCATTACCAATGAACAAGTATCCTACATTCAGTTTTCTCTTGATGGGGGAACTACGATTTACGAAATAGGAGTAGATACTTCTGGTATTACAGAGAATGCGGTCAATTTCTGTGGTGTGGGATTAAGTATGGACATGTTGAAGGCGTACTCGACGACAGCTACATATACTATGAATGGAACTCCATATACCGTAACAGGAATCAAAGTATCGGACATTTTAAAATATTATGCACCAGAGGTAAAACCAGCTGCTTTGATGTTTGAAAGTACAAAAGCAACCGTTTATAATTGCGATTACATTGGCACAGGAACAGCAGGAACGCCCCAATACAGCGGGTATGATTGGTCCGAATCAATGCTGATATGGAGCCAACTGGATGGTACCACAGAGAAAATTACATCTGGGCTGAAATCGGCAGTCAATGGTGGTACGGGAAAGATGTGGTGGAGCGGAGTCAAAACGGTTAGCGTTGTGACCGAAGCTGCTTTGACCATTCGAAATTCAGATGGACTGTTTGCGGACCGATTTGTTTCTTTCGCTCAATTGAAAGAACATCCTACTACCGTTTCTGATTGGACAAAAATTACGGGGGCAGGAACAACATCGTATGCTGCGATTACAGGTATCATGATTGAGGATTTATTGTCTATGGATACCTCATATGGCGCTTACGGGAGCGAAGTGAGCTTTTTGCGATGCTTCTGGAACTTCAAAAACGTTTTATCGCAGTACCTATAGTGGAGCGTCTTCTGGATTGAGTAATGATTTCGAAAATGGAATGTTGACTTGGTCAACAACTGTTACAAGTGACGCTTCAGAAACCCAGCTATGTTCTGGATTAAATGGTGGGAGCGGAAAGTATTGGTACAGTGGGATTGTTTCCATGAATGTGGCGTTGTCCAATCAAAATCTCTTTTACAACCACGCCATCGGCAGTCACAATTGTTGTAAAAGATGGAGGCAATAACACCATTTCTCCAGTAAAAAGAGAATCAGTATTTACTTGCAAATGGTTTCTTATAGTTATGCTATCTCCGCGTCCTGGTTATGATACGACAACTGGAGCCATAACGATTGCTGATAACAATCAAACCATTATGGCTACATTACCTGTTTCTACCACTGGTGGGGGAGAGCCTTCCGGAGGAACGTCTACCACATATACAATAAACGGGATATTCGGGAACGCATGGTACGGTTTACGCCAAACGTTACAAAATCGACTAGTGGAGAAACGATTACGTTAACTGTGGCACCAACGAGTGGATATGTGTTGACCAGCTTGTCGTTGAACAAAGGTACTCTGAAGGAAAACTTGTCATCTACAAAAACAGGATATACCTTTGCGATGCCAAACAGGGGATGTAACCGTAAACAGCCACATTTGAAGCAGTAGCGCTTACTGTATACACCCAGACTGGTGCATCAGGAGCCAAAAACAGTGGGAGCATTGTTTAGTCGCTCGCAGCTTGAGTTACTTTCCACGACGAAATCCAGTCCCAAGCATTGGATATATCTTTTATAAAAATGAAGAATGGTCGGCAGTCGTCGCAACAAAGTATGTTGCGCTGGACTCTTTGCTTGCGGATGCAGGTCTTGCTTTTTGGGTCAGGGGACAGTATAAAGGCTTCCGCCTCTGATGGATTCTATGACACTGTAAGCTATAGCAACTTCAAAAATTATCAATACTACTTTGATCCAAACAATGGAGGTAAGAAATCAGTAGCACCATATATTATTACGCTGGAACACTATACTGGTACGTTAAGTGGAAGTTCTCTGAGCAGTATTCTCTCTGGCTCCCCAACTACAACGTTGAGAACCTGTTATGGATGCAGCGAAGATCAATATAAGAATCAAGAAGCTATGGGGAGAAGACTGGTTTCCAGTGTGACCTCTCTGACCCTGATTAAAAGTGCATCGGTTAATAGTAATACAAAAGGCACAGACACTTCCGCTGCAACTACAACAACTGCAACGGAAGAGGTGACGGTGACAATAAAAACTACTGTGTCTGGAGGAACTGCTACTGCCAGCGTAAGCAACAGTGATGTAAGTAGCGCGATGACAAAGATCGCAGCTTCCACACTTTCTTCTGGCACAAAGCAAATTATAGAAATCGATGCGGTAAGCGGGAAATCGACATCAAAAGCTGAAGTGACCTTTGCCAGAGGTTCCATGGATTTATTGAAGAAGAATACAGCTGTGGACGGATTGAAAATCAAGACGGATGAAGGTACGTTAACCATAGATAGGGAATCACTAGATGGAATTGCAGGAGAAACCGAAGGAGCGGAAACCACGATTTCCATTTCCCAAACGAAAAAAACTGATTTGACAGCGGAACAACAATCCATGGTGGGTGATCACCCAGTATATTCTTTAACAGTTACATCGGGAGATAAAACAATTACAGATTTTAGTGGGAATGTTGTCGTTAGTCTGCCATACACACCAGGCGAAGGAGAATCTCTGGATCATGTTGTAATCTATCATCTTTCTGGAGATGGAAAGGTGGAAAAGTTCCATGCCAAATACGATGCAACCACAGGCACGGTAACGTTTACGACAACTCATTTTTCCGTTTACATGGCTGCAAATGAAGTGACATCTGATTATGATGATGTAATCATGACAAACTGGTACTATGACGCGGTAAATCATGCAGTAGCAAATGGGCTGATGACAGGAACTTCTGATACCCAGTTTGCTCCGAGCGCCAATACAACACGGGCAATGCTTGCAACCATCCTTTGGAGGTTATCTGGTCAGGAAAAAACATCATTAACAGCATCTCCGTTTGCAGATGTTCAGGATAAAGGTGCTTGGTATTATGAGGCAGTACTTTGGGCTTATGAAAACGGAATTGTAAAGGGAATTTCTGATGATTCCTTTGGAACAAGCAGAGCGCTTAGCAGACAAGAGATAGTGACCATGCTGTTTCGATATTCTATCGTTACAGGAAATACAGCAGATACAGCGAATAAATTGAAGGTCACAAATACATTGGATCAAACTCAATTTGATGATTGGGGTACGATGGCATCTTGGGCTGTAGATGGATTTCAATGGGCCTACGAAAATGGTATTATCAATGGAACAACAGAGAGCACCATTTCTCCGGCTACAGTGGCAACACGAGCACAACTTGCATCCATCTTAATGAGATATGAATAACGAAAATGGTCTTTCGCGAAATAGGGACAGGATAGTCTGTCCTTATTTCGTTTCAATTGTATTATATTTTAAGGAAAGATAATCTAATGCGTTGAAATAGACTTGTCGGTCAGGCAAGAAATTGATTAGGCTGCCTGATTCACGTGTGGCTGGGACCCATGCTTGCTCACGGATTTCCGATAATTGGGGGTGAAATGTGCCACCGCGTACGTTTGCGAGAAAAAATACAATGGATCTGCTATTGCAAAATCCGGGTTTGTTGACTGGAATGGTTGGTACTTCATTTCGAAAGCCTATCTCAAGAGAAACTGAATATCCAGTTTCTTCCTTGATTTCTCTGATGGCTGTCATTACTTCGGTTTCTAGAGGGTCCATGCGTCCTTTTGGAAAGGACCAGTTTCCACGTTTCGTGCGAATGAATAAGATCTCTAATTTCTCGTTATGGTATCGATATACTACTGCACCACAAGACTTTTGATCTGTGTCCATTTTTTTACCTCCCAAACTGTATTCTCCAAAGATAGTCTAGCACGATTAGAAAAGGGATTCAATGGAAGGAGTTACAACGATGAAAATTCACGATTCTTTGAAGATTTCACGAGAAAATAAGGTGATTTCTCTTGCTGGAGGTGGTGGGAAAACAACATCACTTTATGCATTGGCGAAGGAATCTGCATATTATGGAAGAAAGACGGTGATGATGACAACGACTCATATTGGACTGCCAAGGCAAGAGAACATTGATGTATATGAAAAACCAACAGTAGCAGAACTAAGGGATAGTTGGAAAGCGGGGCGGATTGTTGCGGTAGGCAATCGATCGGATGATGGAAGAATGACTTGCCCTGAGGAAAGCATTTATCAACTGGTGTGTAAGAATGCGGATGCCATTTATATAGAAGTAGATGGTTCAAGAGGAATCCCCCTCAAATATCCGGATTGGTATGAACCTGTCATCCCCCAAAATACAAGTCAAACCCTTGTGTTTTCTGGTGTCAGTGTACTGGGTATGCCTTTTGATACCCATTGTCATCGAGCAAAATTGGCAAGAGAAAAGCTTGGAATTGAAGAGAAAATCATTAATGAAGAGATTATGGCAAGGGTTTTACTAGAAGGATATGGGAAATATCATCCCACATATATCCTGAACCATGCAGACACATCGGAACTGATACTTCGTGGAAAAAATGTGGCAGACTTCCTGTATCAGGGAGGGGCATTTGCCGTAAGTGTCGTTTCATTACATAAAATTTTAGAAATGCAGGAGGGGGCAGAAAATGGAAGAAGCACTCGAAAAAGCAGAGCGTGAGTGGGACGTAGTCAATGAATCACATCGGAATCAACTGGAATCTCGCTGGAATCGTCTGGCAGAGGAATGGGACGAAGGACTTCGATTTGACCAGCAAAGGAAGTTAAGGTGTGAAACCCGTATTGCAGAGACAATCAATTGGCTAAAGACCTTTGGGCTGTTTGACGGTAAGTGTGATGTTGCAGATATTGGCTGTGGTCCAGGAAGATTTGTAGGAGAGTTTGCAAAGCAGAGTGAATTTGTACTAGGAGTAGATATTTCATCAAACATGACTCAATATGGGAAAAAATATACAGAGGAACTTGGACTTACGAATACAAAATTTTACGCAGGAGATTTTTCGATACTGGATATTGATTCGTTAGGATGGTCTAGGCAATTTGATTTGGTGTTCTCCTCCATCACACCAGCGATAAGAGGAAAAAAGGGTTTAAATAATTTAATCCAGATGAGTAGAGGATGGTGCTTCAACAGTTGTTTTGTGTATTATACGGATGATTTGCAAAATGAGCTGATTGAAAATTTGTTTCAGCGTCCGCCTAGGCTTGAAAAAACAGCGCATTCCTACTGGTTTAAGCAATTGTTTGATTTACTTTGGCTACGAGGATATCATCCGAATGTTCGTTATTATAAAGATCACAGAGAGGACCAACGAGAGATAGATCGCCGTTTTGTTGAAAAAATACTGGATCAGATTTTGGGAGAAGATGTATCGGAAAAGGATGTGGAGAAGACCATAGACTATTTAAAAAGTAGAACGAATCGTAATGGAAAAATAGAATATAACAGTGATTGTTGGTTTGGTTGGATTTTATGGAATGTAAATGATTATATGAAAAGATAGGAGAAGAACAATTAGATAACTCAGTGGGAAATGGAATTATCACCTATGATGATTTTACTGAAGTATCCTCAAACTATGGCAGTAATATTTCTAGACAAGATTTTGCAATGCTTGCAGTACGGCTTTATAAAGCGTTAACTGGCGAAATGCCAGCAATGGCGTCCTCTTCAACTTTTACTGATACGACGGATGCAAATGTTTTAAGAGCCAATCATGTAGGAATTATTAATGGAAAAAGGGGGAGCTGATTTTGCTTTTGATAATGGTTTTATGAAAAATATCAGGGTAGTGCTTCTTTAGAAGCCAGTGATTATACAAATGGTAGCTCTCGCATGTGGTACTATGACTTCAAAGATGGTAAGATCGTTCAATATACTTCCGATGTGGGGGCGCTCTCAACGTAAGGGAATACGATCTTACTTTATATCAGTAAGTCTGATTCCTTATTTAGTGTGGATAGTGGATTCTGCATTAGAACTTGGAAGACTGATGCTTCTTACAGTAACTTTGCTGTAATTCCTTTACCATATTAACTTAACATGAAGGAGCACCTTCTGGTGCTCCTATTAAAATTGTTGTCTATAGGGGGGTTCATTTATCTTGACGTCGGAAGCACTGGGATTTGTAATTTGTTTGATTTGTATGCCCAAGGGTATCAATGAAACAACCTAGAAATTCACGTAGGTGTTTTGTTATGGGAGGATTGTTTTTTTTTAGCAAATCAAGTATAATTGCAGTGATGTAAAAACCAAATCATTTCGCTATGATTTGGCTGGATTTGCAGGACAATATCAAATTTACAGGTGGTGCAGTATGGACGAAAATAAATCAAAAGAAGAAAATCCGGTTTCTATTAGATTATCACCAAGGCAAGAAAAACGCTTGGAAAAATCCTTGTGCAACCAAAAACATAATGTAGTAAATGTGGTGGAAATTATTGCGTGCGAAGAATTGCCAGAAGTAATGATTCGTATGGATATGTGCACTTGTGAGAAGTGCACCAGTGATGTTTTGGCACTGGCGTTGAATATGTTGCCAACCAAGTATGTAACATCTGATGCGGGGAAGCAGTACATCCAATTAAACTCATATAAAAAACAATTTCAAACGGACGTTGAAATTGCTATTATGAGGGCGTGTATGTTAGTAAAGGATTCCCCAAATCATAGTGAAATTTAGACATTGATGATAAAAATAAAAGGTATGAAGTGCATACCTTTTATTTTTAGTGAGGAGGAATAAAATGAGACGAAATGACCGGATGATTGAACGTGAGGAAGCAATGGATATTTTATTCAAAGGGGAATATGGTATCTTATCTACTGTGGATGAAGCAGGACAACCATATGGTGTTCCTCTAAATTATGTAGTAAAAAACAATTTCATCTATTACCATGGGACAAACGCAGGCGGTAAAAAACAGGAAAACATCAGAGTGAATCGTAGAGTTTGGTTTACGGTTATTGGTTCAACTAAAGTTGAGCCACAACTTTTCGGCACAAAATATGAGAGTGCTATGGTGATGGGTGAAGCTCAATTGGTTGAAAACGAAGAAGAACGAATTATGGCACTGAGAGAGTTTTTGTATAAATATAGCCCGGATTATATTGAAGGCGGCGAAAAATATATTAAGGCATCTGAGGGTAAAACGGCAATTGTGAAAGTATCGATAGATAGCTTGACGGGAAAAAGAAAAGCATAAAGTCACTTTTGTTAATAATATATATTGTTTGCGAGGAGATTGAATTATGGGATTGAATGATACACCATCTGGAAACAGAGTGCATATTGGATTTTTTGGTAGACGAAATGCAGGAAAATCAAGTGTTGTGAATGCCGTGACAGGGCAGGAATTGGCAGTGGTTTCTGATGTAAAAGGAACAACAACAGATCCAGTCTATAAAGCGATGGAGCTTCTCCCTATGGGACCTGTAATGATTATAGACACACCTGGATTTGACGATGAGGGTATGCTTGGAGAACTCCGCGTTCGAAAAACAAAGCAGGTTCTCAATAAAACGGATGTTGCCATCTTAGTTGTCGATGGTGAAAAAGGTCTTGATGGTTGCGACCATGAACTAATCCAATTGTTTCAAGAAAAAGAAATACCGTATATCGTTGCATACAATAAAAGTGACTTGATAGAGAGTGCTGAAAAGGCATCTGATCAAAAAATGTATATTAGTGCGCTAACGAATCAAGGGATACAAGAACTGAAGGAAAGAATTGCACATTTGGCAGTTACAGATGACAATAAACTAAAGTTGGTCGCTGATTTAATTAATCCGTCGGATTTTGTTGTTTTGGTGGTACCAATTGATAAAGCCGCTCCAAAAGGAAGATTGATTCTTCCCCAGCAACAGACGATTCGAGACATTTTGGAAGCGGATGCGACCGCAATTGTTGTCAAAGAGTATGAGTTGCGTGAGACATTAGATCATCTTGGTAAAAAACCAGCCTTGGTGATTACCGATAGTCAGGTTTTTGCAAAAGTTTCAGCTGACACCCCTCGTGATGTCTCTTTAACTTCTTTTTCTATACTCATGGCACGTTATAAAGGATTGTTGGAAACCGCAGTAAAAGGGGTTGCCGCGATAGAAGGGCTCAAGAACCAGGACAAAGTACTTATTGTAGAAGGATGTACCCATCATAGGCAGTGTGATGATATTGGTAGTGTAAAGATTCCTAGATGGCTAAAGAATTATACTGGGAAGGAATTGATCTGTGAAACGGCGATGGGGATGGTATTTCCAGAAGATTTATCACAATATGCCCTTATTATTCATTGTGGTGGATGTATGCTCAATGAGAGAGAAGTACGGTATCGCATGAAATGCGCGGAAGATCAAAATATTCCAATCACAAACTATGGCATTGTGATTGCTTATATGCAAGGTATTTTAAAACGAAGTATTGAAATTTTCCCTCATTTATTGATGGAACTTGAGGAGTAAATAAGATAATGAGAAGAGAAAATGATATGCTAGGAGAAATCAAACTCAATGAGTTCAATGCATTTGGTATAAACACCGTACGTGCGACTGAAAATTTTTCCTTACATCATAAAAAAGTGAACCGAGATTTGATTTATGCCATGGTTAAAGTCAAAAAAGCAGCTGCAAATACGTATCGAAGGCTGAAAATAGGGAAGCCTGGTGTATTTGAAGCGATTGCGTTGTCATGTGATCAAATTTTGAGTGGAAAATTTGATGAGAATTTTATCACAGAAGCATTGCAAGGAGGAGCTGGAACCTCAACCAATATGAATGTCAATGAAGTGATTGCAAATGTAGCATTGAGCATCTTAGGTAAAGATTTTGGGGACTATGATGAAATACATCCTTTGGATGACGTGAATTTAGGCCAATCTACCAACGATGTATATCCGACTGCCTTGCGAATTGCTGCTATAGATCTTTTGAGGGGACTTAGCGATGAATGTGCGGCGTTACAGCAAGCATTACAAGAAAAAGAAAACGAATTTGAAGGAATTCGAAAACTAGGTAGAACAGAGATGATGGATGCAGTTCCAGTTACCCTTGGAGCAGAATTTGGTGCGTATGCCCAGTGTATTGCTAGAGATCGATGGAGACTTTATAAAGTGGAAGAACGTTTGCGTCAGGTCAACCTTGGCGGAACTGCCGTAGGACTATCCCATAATGCATTAAAAAAGTATCGATTTGGTGTAATCGAAGAACTGAGAGAGATTACTGGACTTGGACTTGCTGCTGCAGAATATCCAATGGATATTACACAAAACAATGATGTCATGGTTGAGGTTTCAGGACTATTAAAAGCCTTGGCTGTGAACTTGATGAAGATATCAAATGATTTAAGACTAATGAATTCAGGGCCACATGGGGGGTTTGGAGAAATTAGATTAGCCGAATTACAACAAGGAAGCACCATTATGCCTGGGAAAGTAAACCCTGTAATTCCTGAGATGGTAATGCAGTGTGCGATGAGAGTGATTGCAAATGACACGGCGATTACTTTGGGGGCTGAACGGGGAGAATTTGAGTTAAACGCATTTTTGCCTTTGATGGCAGATGCATTATTAGAGAGCTTACAGCTTTTAAAGCAATCTGTCTTTCTTTTTAGAACAAAGTGTATTGAGACTTTACAACCAAACAAAGAGCGGTGTGCATATCACCTTGAAAATAGTTTTGCTTTTGCGGCGGAATATATTGTTGAACTAGGTTATGATACCGTTAGTAAAATAATACACGATAACTCACCGAAAGAGGCCAAAAAGATTTTAGATCAACTGATATTAGAAAAAGAGTCGTAAAAAAAATAGCTACAGCGCGAATGGCATATTCGAGCAGTAGCTTTTTTTATGATGGGTTAAGAATACGATGAAATATCCCGATAGTTCTATTTTTTATTGTAATTCATCGTAAATACTGACCTGGTTGCGACCGTTATGTTTGGAATAGTATAATGCTCGATCTGCTTTACTAATCATATCATTGATATGATCGTATTTCGTGACTTCTGCGATGCCAATGCTAACGGTAACTGCAAAAATATTGTTTTCAAAATCGATTTCAGTTGATGCAAGAATTTCACGGAATGATTCGGCTTTTGTCAAAACCACATCAATTCCTGTCGCTTTCATAAATACACCGAATTCTTCTCCCCCAAGTCTTCCTAACGGATCGCTTGTACGAAAACTTTGCTGCACTTGTTTTCCAAACTGACGAATTACGTAATCACCAGCAGCATGTCCATATGTATCATTGATCTGCTTGAAAAAATCAATATCGAGCATCAGCAAGAAGAATTTCTGATCTGGAGCAGCTACTGTATTCATCAGTGATTGACAAGAATGAATAAAGGCTCTTCTATTGAGTAAACCACTCAAATCATCGGTGGTTGCTTGCTTTTTTAGACGATTTGTACGTAAATATATTTCTGTCACATCTCGAAAAGTTTTGATCGTACCAGCAGCACTATAATTTTTTTGTGGAATCTGAGTCGTAAAAATTTCGTAATAGTGGATGCCATCGTCGGCCTCTCTCTCCCACAGTTCTGCGCGAGGGGATTCCAATAATTCACTAAGTTGATGTGATGAAGGGATAACATCGCTCAAGTTTTTCTTGGATAAAAGTATATTGTCACTTTCTAAAATCGAAAAAAGTGCAGTATTATAATCTAAAATCCTGTTTTTACCGCTTAATAATAATATTCCTTCTGAACTGTCTTCAAATACTAATTCGCGTGCTTTTGTTTTTACCTCTAAAAAATCATTTCGTAATACGGCAAGTATGACAAAAATCATAGAAATAGGCAAGGATAGAACCATAAAATCAATGTTGTGTTTCGTGGGAACAACATAATCTATACTGAGTCCAAAACAAGCAAAGCCTGAAGCAAAAATCATGTATAATATTTTTTCGCCGTCATGGTCATGCCGTTTTATAAAAGTATAAATAAGTACGAAAAGCGCCACAAGAATCATAATTCCTGAATGAATACTTTGAACAACATATGCTGGACCAGGGATTTTCATTAGCGTAACATATTCATCCATCGTACTGAGCACAATAGAATGATAGTATAAGTGATGAAAGTCATTTGTAAAAAATAGAACAAACGTGCATACTGGAATTGCATAAATTAGAATAAGCTTAATTTTAAATTGTTTATAAAAATGATCGGTATACATGAGCGCCATTGTAAGCCAAAGAGCCGAAATAAAAGGAATGCCAATATACTGAAATTGGTGCCAGAATAGTTTGCTTTTCTGCAATGTTGCAGTGATCTCCTCAAGATAACCAAACATATACAAAGTGATGGCGAGCCCTAGAACAAATAATATTTTAGCATAATCATCTTTTGCCGAAGATTGAATAAATGCAGCAAAAAAAGATATGAATAATATACTGATAAAAAGATAAATACTAATGGATTCGAAAACCATTTTGTCTCTCCGTTCATTTTTTTAGTTCTAACAAACTGAATAATATATACCCAATCATAACATAAAAAACACAAATCGACAATAGACGATGACCTTTAATTTCAATGACTTCAGATTATAACCGTATATTTTTCAATATTCAAAATCTTAAGAATTTCCAATGTAACTAGTTGCTATTTTATAAATTATATTGACTATATATAATTTATAAAATAGAATTTAACTGGACGTGCGAGGAAGAGTACAGAAGAGCATATATAGAAGTAGATATATATCCATTCTAAAATTTCAACCACGAAGATTGAGCTAGTCAAAGGTGACTGGTTGCTCTTGGTGGTTTCTTATTGCCTTCTGTAAAATTCATATACGTCTTTTGATTATGATTGGATTGATAGAGAATGAAAAATTATCCTTTATGGTGACATAGAAAGGAGCGAGAAGCTTGGAAATGAAAACATTCCGTGGTGGAATACATCCACCGCATAGTAAAAGCTTAACTGAGAAAAAGGCAATTGAGCAAGCCGAAAATCCAAAAACAGTAATAATCTCGTTACAACAGCATATTGGTGCTGTTTGCCATCATCTCGTAAACGTAGGTGATACTGTAAAAGTAGGACAAAAAATTGGCGACACAGATGCTTTTGTTTCAGCTCCAGTGCACAGCAGTGTGTCTGGGATTGTAAAAGAAATCAAAGACATGAACACACCAACCGGCCAGATGCGTTGCATCATTATTGAATCCGACGGTCTAGATGAGCTGCATGAAACCGTTCAACCGAAACCGGATTTGAGCCAACTTGAAAAAGAGGATATTCTCAAAGGAATTAGAGAAGCTGGAATTGTAGGTATGGGTGGAGCAGCATTCCCAACCCATGTAAAATTATCTCCTCCAGCGGACAAACCGATTGACACAATTATCTTAAATGGCGCGGAATGCGAGCCATATCTAACAGCTGACCATCGCTTGATGCTGGAAAGAGCAGAACTAATCTGCTACGGAATCAAATTGATGATGAAAGCGCTAGCTGTAAAAACAACTTTTATTGGAATTGAAGAAAACAAGCCAGATGCCATAAAAGTAATGATGGAAGCTGTGAAAAATTCTGAAGGAATCAGTGTGGTTCCACTCAAAGCAAAATATCCGCAAGGTGCTGAGAAGCAGCTTATTTTTGCATGTACTGGAAGAACTGTTCCGTCTGGAAAACTTCCAATGGAAGTTGGCGTTGTAGTATCAAATGTTGGAACTGTCGCTGCGATTGGAGAATCGTTCTTAACTGGGATGCCTCTGATCAAACGTATTGTAACCATCACTGGTGGTGCCATCGCAGAACCAAAAAATTTAGAAGTTAGAATGGGAACACTATTCAAAGAGGTCATCGAGCAGTGCGGTGGCTATCAGGGAGAACCAGGAAAATTGATTATGGGAGGTCCTATGATGGGCCTTTCTCAATATACAGATGAAATCCCTTGCCTCAAAGGAACTTCTGGAATTTTGGTATTAACCCCAAAAGAAGCAAAGTTGCCAAAATCTCAAAACTGCATACGATGTGGAAGATGCGTTGGCGCATGCCCAATCCATCTGATGCCGCTGATGATCAATGCCTACTATGAGAAGCACATGTTGGATAAAACGGAAGAAATGAATGCAATGGACTGCATTGAATGCGGATCTTGTTCGTTTATCTGTCCGTCCAAAAGACATTTGGTTGATTCCATTCGTGCAGCAAAGCAGGAAATCATAGCGAAGCGTAAAAAAAATCAGAAGTAGGAGGGATATTGATGTCAAATCTTTTAATCGTATCATCGTCTCCACATATTCGAGCAAAAGATACCGTAGATCGAATTATGATGGATGTAATTATAGCGCTGATGCCAGCGTTACTCGCGAGCATTTATTTTTTCAGACTTGGCGCTGTAAAAATATTGTTTTTTTCAATTGCTTCTTGCGTAATCACAGAAGCTGTTATTCAAAAACTATGTAAGAAACCAGTGACCGTGAATGATTTTAGTGCAGTTGTTACCGGAATCTTGTTAGCATTTAATCTATCTTCGGCTGCGTCCTGGTGGATTCCAGTAATCGGTGGTGTTTTTGCCATTGCAATTGTAAAACAAATTTTTGGTGGTTTGGGACATAACTTCGTGAATCCAGCATTGGCAGCACGTGCGATGCTTCTTGCATCTTGGCCAGTGCAGATGACGAGTTGGGTTACTCCAGGAGCAGATGCTGTAAGCACAGCAACCCCCCTTGCAATTTTAAAGGGTTCAGCAGAATCAGCAGCAGCAATGCCTAGTATGATGGATTTATTTGTTGGAAACGTGGGTGGATGTATCGGTGAAACGTCAGCCTTGTTATTGCTGATCGGTGGGCTTTATCTAATCTATCGAAAAGTAATAACGCCAGTGATTCCAGTAGTTTATATTGGAACAGTTGCAGTGTTAATGTTATTGCTTGGTGGTTTTGATTTTCATTTCATGATGCAAAATCTATTGGCAGGAGGATTATTCTTAGGCGCTTTCTTTATGGCTACTGATTATGCAACATCTCCAATGTCTGTAAAAGGTCAAATTATCTTTGCCTTTGGATGTGGATTTATTGCATCAATGATTCGACTGTATGGAGGATATCCAGAAGGAGTTTCTTACTCTATTTTGGTTATGAATCTGGCAACACCGCTGATTGACAGATATACAAGACCAGCAATATTTGGAGGTGCTAAGAAATGAAAGAGATCATAAAATTGGGTGCAATCTTATTTCTCATTTCTGCTGTTGCAGCTGCATGCCTTGGATTTGTAAATGCTGTGACAAAAGATCCCATTGCACAGGCAAGTATGGCTGCCAGTGTAGAAGCTAGAAAAGCACTTCTGCCAGAGGCTACAGAATTTGAACAACTTGAAATTCAAACACCTGAGGATTATGCTACAATTCGAGAAGTATACCAAGGTATAGCCGATGGGGAAATTTGTGGTTTTACCTTCAAAACCGCACCGCAAGGATATGGCGGTGAAGTAGAAGTAATGGTAGGGATTAATCTGAATGGAGCGATTACAAGTGTCAGCATTGGAGAGCAAAACGAAACACCAGGATTAGGAACAAAGGCTAAGGATGTTCAGTTCAATGGTCAATATAACGGTAAGAGTTCGGAACTTTCTGTTATTAAATCAGGGATGCCAAAAGATGATGAAATCTTGGCAATATCTGGAGCCACAATTACATCAAGAGCAGTAACGAGCGGTGTCAATGAGGCGCTGGCATACTATCAGAACTATCTAAGTGAAGTTCAGTAGAAAGGGAGGGATAGCAAGATGAATTTTTTGAATACATTGAAGAATGGAATCTTCAAAGAAAACCCCGTTTTTATCCAATTACTGGGTATGTGTCCAACACTTGCGGTATCTACTTCCGCAGCGAATGGACTTGGTATGGGTCTTGCGACAACAGCTGTATTGCTTGGCTCAAATATTGTTATTTCAGCGTTGAAAAAAGTAATTCCAGATAAAATTAGAATCCCAGCGTTTGTTGTGGTTATCGCTTCATTTGTAACCATCGTGGGATTGCTGTTAAAAGCTTATGTACCAGTGCTTGATAAATCTTTAGGTATTTTTATTCCGTTGATAGTAGTAAACTGTATTATTCTTGCACGTGCAGAAGCTTTTGCTTCTAAAAACACGGTATTTATGTCAATTGGTGATGCAATTGGTATGGGGCTAGGCTTTGCAGTTGCATTGACAATTTTAGGTTCTATTCGTGAACTCTTTGGAAACGGAAGTATCTTTGGATTTGCATTATTCCCAGCTGGATTCCAGCCTGCATTAATCATGATACTGCCTCCAGGTGGTTTTTTAGTACTTGGTTTGGTCTTAGCGTTCTTCAATTGGAATAAAGCAAGAAAAGCGAAGGAGGTCAGATAGGATGGATATTTCGGGTTTATTTATTATTCTAGTGAGTGGAATTCTTGTTAATAACTTTGTTTTATCAAGATTTCTAGGAATCTGTCCATTTTTAGGAGTTTCAAAACAAGTAGAAACTGCGGCAGGCATGAGTATGGCGGTTGCATTCGTAATTACATTAGCCTCCATCATGACATTCTTTGTACAGCGTTTTATCCTTGTTTTCTTTCACATTGAATATATGCAAACAATTGCATTTATCCTTGTAATTGCAGCGCTTGTACAGTTTGTAGAAATGGTTGTAAAGAAAATGAGTCCTGGACTTTATAAGTCATTAGGTGTTTATCTTCCTCTTATTACCACCAATTGTGCGGTTATGGGAATCGCGATTATTAATATTCAAGAATCATATAATATGCTGGAGACGATTGTGAATGCAATTGGGGTTTCGATTGGATTTGGTCTTGCAATTATACTGTTTGCAGGAATCAGAGAACGGCTTGAAATTTCCAATGTGGGATCGGTATTTAAGGGCTTTCCAGTTGCCTTGGTATCTGCAAGTCTGATGTCTATTGCATTTCTTGGATTTGCAGGTTTGGTATAGAAGGAGGCGAAGAAAATGGAACTATCGACAATTTTAGTGCCAGTTCTTGCTCTAGGCGGAATGGGCGTTGTATTTGGTGGGGTTTTAGCTTTTGCGTCTCAGAAATTCGCAGTTGAAACGGATCCAAGAGTCGTTGCTGTCAGAGAAGCACTTCCTGGTGCAAATTGTGGCGGATGTGGTTTTCCAGGCTGTGATGGCTTGGCAAATGCAATCGTTGAAGGAAATGCACCGGTAAATGGATGCCCAGTTGCTTCGTCCGAAGCAAATAGCAGTATAGCTGAAATCATGGGTATGGCTGCAATTGATTCAGAGAAAATGGTTGCTCGTGTTTTATGTGCGGGTGGTTCAGACAAATGTACTTCAAAGTTTGAGTACTATGGGATACAAGATTGTAAAGCTGCAAATATGGTTAAGGGTGGAGATAAGAACTGTAAATTCAGTTGTCTGGGATATGGCAGTTGTGTTACTGTTTGCCCATTTGGTGCGATTGAGTTAACTGATAATAAGCTAGCAAAGATTCATCCGGATCTTTGTACTGGTTGCGGCAATTGTATCGAAGAATGTCCAAAGAAGGTTATTGAATTGGTACCTTATTTCAATCATGTACATGTAGATTGTAGCAACAAAGAAGTAAAAAAGACATTGGCAGTACGATGCAGCGCAGGTTGTATTGCATGTAGACAATGTGTGAAGGTTTGCCCTCATGACGCAATCATTATTGAACATAATTTGGCTCGAATTGATTACACTAAGTGTCAAGAGTGTATGCTTTGCGTAGAAAAGTGTCCTACAAAAGCCATTGCGGGACAGTTGGAAAAATAAATTGTAAAATAAAATATGAAATAAAATGCCGTCCAATGGGCGGCATTTTTGATGAGTTATCATGAGAGCTTATTATGAAATTATAATAATTGCAGCTCAAACCTGTTGTAAATAGTCGGATGCAACCAATGGTTGCGAAATTGAGAGCTAGAATATGTTGTGCAACTAAATTTGGATTTGTATGATATAAGAAAAGATATCACATAAAAATATAAAGGAGAATGAGATATGAATATTGATATTGCAAACAGATTATATGAATTAAGAAAAGAAAAGCATTATTCGCAAGAAGAGTTGGCAGAGAAAATAGGAGTGAGTAGGCAGGCGGTTTCAAAATGGGAAAGGGCAGAAGCATCTCCCGATACCGACAATCTAATTTTATTGTCTCAATTGTATGGGATTTCTCTGGATGAGTTATTGCATACAGAAGAAAAAGTGGAAACGGCAAATTCTAAGGATGAACCAGAAGCTTTGCCAGAGAACGAGTCATTTGCCCAAAAGATGCAAGACCATAGTGAAGAAGATTCTGAGGATTCGTATTGGTCAAGATTTCCGTATCCTCTTCTAATTACAATTCTTTATTTGATTCTTGGATTTGGATTGGATTTATGGCATCCAGCATGGATTCTATTTGTGACAATTCCTGTATACTATTCTATTGTTGGGAAAAAAAGATACCGTCGTAGACGATAGCATATATATAAATATGCCAGATTGGTTTCCTCTTGATGTGATTTGCTCAATGCACTAAAATGTAGTACAATATCAAAAAAGAAAAAAGCTACATTTTGTATAAATGGTAGAAAAATTTTGAGGAGGAGAAAGCATGGTATTTGTTGGGAATATTTACGATAATAATTTTAAAGACGAAAAAATAGCACTAAATTACAAAGGAAATAGCATAACTTATGGGCAACTGGATCAAAATGTCAAAGGCTATGCATCCTATTTAAAGAATGCAGGACTAAAATCAGGAGATAAAGTGATACTGAGCTGTGTTAATTCACCTGAATTTATATATTCATATTTTGGCACTGTACAAAATGGTGGTGTGATTGTACCAATCAACCTGTTGCTTACAATGGAAGAAATTCATTACATTGCTCAAGATGCAGAAGCAAAATACATGATAATACACCCCGTTATTTTGCAAAAGACAAGACTTTCCAAAGAGCAGATCGAAAAAGGTTTGGGCATTCAGCTCATTGTTTTGGATGAAGTGTTCCAAAAAGAGGTGGTGAAGTGTGCTAAAGATTTATCAGGACCAGATCTGGAGTTCGATTCCATCTCTACATTTTTATATACCTCTGGAACGACTGGAAAGCAAAAAGCCGCAATGCTAACCCATAAAAATTTAGTGATTAATGCAAAGCAGTGCTATGAGGCATTATGTTCAAAGCCGGAAGACATTTACATGTGTGTCCTTCCTATGTTTCATGTTTTTGCATTTACCGCTTGTGTTTTGATGCCGCTATATTCTGGCGCGACTGTAACAATTTTAGAGTCCTTCCAACCAAAAGAGGTAATTGATGTGTTGGTCAATGGAAAAATAACCGTGTTTATGGGAGTTCCGGCAATGTATGTTGTTCTGTTAGAAGCTGGAAAAAAGAATATTTCTTTTCCAGATTTAAGACTTGCGGTATCGGGCGGAGCAGCGTTGCCGGTTGAAATCTATCGTCAATCAAGGGAGATTATGAACTTACCAGTTGTGGAAGGCTATGGCTTGACAGAGGCGGCCCCGGCAGTTGCATTTAATCCACCACAAGGCGTCCAAAAAGAAGGTTCCATTGGATTGCCACTTCCTGATATCTTGTGTAAAATTGTGGATGATAATGACCAAGAAGTTCCTTTGGGAGAAGTAGGCGAATTGATTGTCCTAGGTGATAATGTGATGCTAGGATATTATAATAAACCAGATGAATCGAAGAAAGCATTAGCAAACGGATGGCTCCATACAGGTGATTTGGCTAAAATAGACGAAGATGGGTATATTTATATCGTTGACAGAAAAAAAGATATGGTAATTGTCGCAGGCCTCAATGTATATCCTCGAGAGGTAGAAGAGGTAATTTACCAATATCCAAAAGTAAAAGAAGCCGCTGTCATTGGTGTTACTGATCGATTACGTGGAGAATTTGTTAAAGCTTTTGTGGTACTCAAAGGAGGAGAGGAAAGCTCTGCGAAAGAATTGAACAATTTTTTAAGAAGCAAATTGGCGCCATATAAGTTGCCAAGAGTAATTGAGTTTATTCCAGAACTTCCCAAAAACGGTTCTGGTAAAATTATGAAAAGATTTCTAAAAGAGCAGGAAGAAACGAAAAAGTAATCTATATGGGGGAAAGTGTTATGGAACGTACATATATCATGTTAAAACCAGATGCGGTTCAACGGAAATTAGCTGGAAATATTTTGAGTAGAATTGAGGGAAAAGGATATTCAATAGCAGCAATTAAAATAATGAATTTGACAGCAGAGGTCCTGAGAGAGCATTATGCTCATGTGGCAGATAAACCATTTTACCCAAGTATGGAACAATACATGATGTCGGGTCCAGTATGGGGGATGATTGTAGAAGGCGAAAATGTTGTTCAAGGGATGCGTATTCTAATTGGGGCAACAAAATTTGAAGAGGCTTTGTCAGGCACTATTCGAGGCGATTTTGCCTCCTCTACTACAAAAAATTTGATACACGGATCAGATTCGCCTGAAAATGCGGAAATTGAAATACATCGCTTTTTTTCGTCAAAATAAATAAATGAAAGACACTCCATAAGGGGAAAAGGAGAATTGCAATGTATAAAAGCTTTGATGCTTTAAGAGAAATGATGAATATGGACGATAAGAAGGTGATTGCAGTTGCAGCTGCGGAAGACAAAGAGGTGCTTGCGACGGTAAAGCAAGTTCAGCTTGAGGGTGTGGCTGATTTTGTTTTAGTAGGTAATCGCAATGAAATAGAGGGCTATTTATCTCAAATGGGAATTGAAGTTAATGTTAATATTATTCATGAAGAAGATAAGGAGAAAGCTTGTAAATTAGCGATTCAACTTATCAATGAAAAAAAGGCGAATGTGCTAATGAAAGGTCTTGTCAATAGTGGTATGTTTTTAAAAACCGTATTGCATGAAAGTATTGACCATAAAAATCGATTTCTATCTCACTTAGCAGCGTTTCAAATTCCGAACCAAAAAAAACTTGTTTTTTATACGGATGGAGGAATGAATGAATTTCCAGATTATGAGGCAAAAATCAAGATTGTGAAAAATGGAATTCAAGCACTTCGGCGACTTGGAATTGAAGAACCCAAAATTGCTGTTTTGACAGCAAACGAAAGCATAACCCCATCCATGCCCGCAACAGTTGATGCATTGAATTTAGCAAAAGCTGCACAAGAAGGAACCTTTGGGAAATGTATCCTAGAAGGTCCGATTGCACTTGATGTTGCAGCAAGCCAGAATGCGGCGAGGCACAAAGGCATTGATAGTAAAATTAGTGGAGATGTGGATTTGTTTATAGTTCCCAATATTGAAGCGGGCAACATGATTGGAAAAGCATTGATGTATTATGCAGATGCAAAAATGGCAGGCATTGTAGTGGGGGCCTCTTTTCCTATTGTGATGACTTCCCGTGCGGAAAACGTTGAGGGGAAAAGGAATTCAATCTTACTATCCTGCCTTGTTTCCTAAAAAACTGTAAGTCTTCTGGAAAAGAACACGAAAGTATTGATATAATAAGCCGTTCATGCTAAAATCGTTCCTACGGGCGGTATTCCGCGAAACTGCACCGATAAGGAGGAAAAAATGATAATAGTCAATAAGATTCAGGATGTTCGCGAACATGTGAAAGCGTGGAGGACAGAAGGACAGCGTGTCGGATTTGTACCTACAATGGGCTACTTACATGAAGGACATCAGAGTTTGATCAAGAGAGCTTCTGAAGAAAATGATTACGTTGTGGTTAGTATATTTGTAAACCCAATGCAATTTGGCGAAAAAGAAGATTTTGAAAACTACCCTGTCAATTTAGAAAGAGATAGCCAGCTATGTGAGATGGCAGGTGCTGATATAATTTTTCAACCAGATGCCAAGGAAATATACCACAATGGGTTCTCGACCTACGTAGATATGAATGGATTGACAGATTCACTCTGTGGTAAAAGCAGACCTGGACATTTCAGAGGAGTTTGCACGGTGGTTCTAAAGTTATTTCATATTGTTAATCCCGACAGGGCATACTTTGGAAAAAAGGATGCACAACAGCTTGCTGTAATTCATCAAATGGTAAATGATTTGAACATGGATATAGAAATTGTAGGTTGCGAAACCATCCGGGAAGAAGATGGTTTGGCTAAAAGTTCAAGAAATGTTCGTCTCAGTCCTGAAGAAAGAAATACTGCAGTCATACTACCAAAGGCGTTATCTCTTGCACAGCGAATGATAGCTGGTGGGAATCGAAACCCAAAAGTGATTATCGCTGCAGTGGAAACGCTGATTCAGGCGGAGATATCCGTCACGTTAGACTACGTTGAGATAGTTGACGCTGCTAATCTAGAACCAGTTCTTCGGATTGAATCATCTGTTCTTGTTGCCGTGGCAGTCTTTATTGGAAACATAAGGTTGATTGACAACTTTATTTATGATATTGAAAATAACAGTTTTTAAAATTAGAAAAAATCATTCTAAACATTATTCTGAAAAAAATCTTTAAAGGCACCTAGCGGTGCCTTTTTGTGAACCTTCTATCCTTCGATCCCATTTATTGAGAAATTGCTTGTTCTATCCTTCGACCCCGTTTATTGGGAAATTACTTGTTCTTTTCTTCGAAACCCGTTTCATTAGATTGCCGAATCAATGAGATAAGGTTTCAATTGGTTATGTAAACAATCAAAATCCAAATGCAGGATGAAAAAGAGTAAAATGGCGCAGAAATAAAGAAAACCTTGAAAAGCTGTTTCATTAAATAAATAGAAGAAATATTAAAAAAATATAGAGTGCGAAAACCTTTAAAAATGCAAGGATAACAGTGCAAATCAATTGTTTTTCAGAAAATTTCGACGAACAAAAGGGAAAGATAGCTTGACACAGCGATGCAAAAAGCAGTACACTTTTAGATAAGAAAACGAAAAAAGAAGGATAAATATTTCTTTTTTTTAATCGTTTACGAAACTAGTAACATCACCTGAAAATCCAAGGTTATAATATTAAAGTGTCATACGTTATTGATTTAGTTTTAAATAATCAAAATATTATAAAAGGAGTGTAAGTATTATGTTTACTTGTGACAAAGACAGAATGAATGACAAAATCACCACCTTTAGCAAATTTGGTGACGCTGGTCATGGTGGAATCACCAGATACTCTCTCTCTACTGAAGCTCATATGGCTAGAGACTACTTTGTTAAGAGAATGGAAGCAATTGGTGCAACGATCGAAACAGATGATATGGCTAATATGTATGCAACTCTTCCAGGTTCAGAACCTGGTTTAAAGAGAATCGTGATGGCTTCCCACGCGGACTCAGTTCGAAATGGTGGAAACTATGATGGTATTCTTGGTGTAATCGGAGGGATGGAAGTATTAGAAACCATTGCTGCAGAAAAAATCCCTCACAGACATCCAGTTACAGCTATGATTTGGACAAATGAAGAAGGATCCTTATATCCTCCTGCAATGATGTCTTCTGGAGTAATTTGTAATGAATATCTACCAGCTGAAATCGGAAAGAAGTTTAAAAAGGAAGCTATGCTGGCATCTAAGAGTGTTTTAGATAAAACAACAACTTTTGGCGATGCGCTAAATGCAAGTCCTTATAAGGGAGAAGAGAAAAATAGATTAAATGCAGATGATTATATGGCAATGTTTGAACTGCATATTGAACAAGGACCAATCCTTGAAGATGCAGGAAAAGACGTTGGTGTTGTAACTTGCGTATTGGGCATGTTTAACTACAGAATTCGATTCTTTGGTCAGTCTGATCATGCAGGAACTACTCCAATGCATAAGAGACAGGATGCATTATTTGCTGCGGCACAGGCATTATGCTACTTACACGAAGAAATAGATAAACTTGGCAGACCAGAATTGGTTTATACAACTGGAGAAATCGTATGTCATCCAAACGTACATACCGTTATTCCAGATATGATTGATTTCTCAATCGATGTTCGCCATGAAGATCCTGAGTTAAGAGCGAAAGTTTTAGATATCGTAAAGAGCTTAGAAACAAAAGAGTGGGCAAGATGCAAATGCGAAGTTGAATTGGCTTGGCAGCGTGACACAGTGTATTTCGACAAAGAGTTAGTAGGCTTTGTAAAAGAAAGTGCTGAAGAAATTGGGGCTTCCAATCAGTTTATTAACAGTGGAGCAGGACACGATGCTCAGTTTGTATCCTATATGATTCCAACTACTATGATTTTTGTTCCATCCAAAGATGGACACAGTCATTGCGAACCTGAATTTACACCAGTTGAATCCTGTACAGAAGGTGCTAGTGTAATGCTGAACGCAGTGCTGAAAGCAGACAAGAAATAATCTCTCATATCAGATCATAATATAAAAAAAGACTGCCGATGTAACCGGCGGTCTTTTTTTATAGCTGTTTTTATCGGCAACATTGGCAATTCTAGCTGGAGTATGATATGGTTAGAAAATCAGTAGTTTGAACATAAAGTTTCGATGTATTACTTTTGTTTTTTGCAGATTGTGTTATAATTGAGGACGATTGAAAAGAAATGTAAGTGTGTAACATGGGAGGAGATAAAACGGTTATGTTGTTTAAAAATATTACAATGTTGGATGAAAAATTTTCAGCACAAGAAAATATGTATGTTGGAATCAAGGGAAGCTTGATTGATTATATTGGTACAGTCCAGCCGAAAGAAGATTATGGAACTGTAATGGAAGGCACTGGGAAATTATTGATGAGTGGTTTTTTCAATGCTCATGCTCATACTCCGATGACGCTGATGCGCGGTTATGGAGAAAACTTGTCCTTGCAAGATTGGCTCACAAAGCGCATTTTCCCATTTGAAGAAAAACTAGATGCTCAGGCGGTCTATGCAGGTACATTATTGGGAATTGCAGAGTCTTTACGATTTGGGATTGTTTCTACTACAGATATGTACTACTTTGGAGACGAGATGGCAAGAGCAATTCTAGAAAGTGGTGCCAAGAATAATCTTGGACGAGGAGTTGTCAATTTTACAGAAGACGACATTGCTCAGTTGCCAGCATTTATGGAAACAAAACACCTATATGAAACGTATCATAATCAAGGAGATGGTAGACTGAAGGTTGATGTAAGCCTTCATGGTGAGTACACCTCTAACCCGAAGACGGCAAGATTTTTAGCTGATTATATGAAATCCATTGGTGCAAATATGCACGTTCATGTATCGGAAACTCAGTTTGAACATGAAGAGTGTAGACAACGTCATGGAATGACTCCTGTTGCATATCTAAATTATCACGGTATATTTGATACAAAGGCAACAGCAGCACACTGTATTTGGCTTGATGGGGAAGACTTTGATATTTTGGCGGAAAAAGGTGTTACGGTAGCTAGCTGCCCTGTCAGCAATTTAAAACTCGCCAGTGGAGTTTGTAATGTTCCTATGCTTTTGAGCAAGGGTGTAAATGTTGCAATTGGTACGGATAGCGTAGCAAGCAACAATAGCTTAAATCTAATTGAAGAAATGAAATTCTTTGCAGTTGCAAACAAAGGAAAGCAGTATGATCCTACGTTGATTACACCAGAAGATACGTTGCATGCAGCCACATTGGCAGGAGCCAAAGCACAAGGACGAGATGATTGTGGTGTATTAGCTGTAGGCAAAAAAGCGGATATTATTGTATTGGATATCAATCAACCGAATATGAGGCCAATTCATAATATGGCAAACAACGTAGTCTATTCTGCATCTGGTAGTGATGTCGTTCTTACTATGGTAGATGGAAAAGTGCTATATCAAAATGGTGAGTATCTAACTATAGATATTGAAAAAGCTATCTTTGAAGCAGAGCGTGCTACAAAAAAAATATTAGGAGAGCTGAAATAGAATGACAAAAAAATCGTTTATGCAAGGTGCGGTGATCCTTGGGATTGCTGGGATTATTATAAAAATAATGGGTGCTTTTTTTCGAATCCCGTTGGCAAATCTTATCGGAGACAAGGGAATGGGATACTACCAAACAGCATACCCCATTTATGTTTTGTTTTTGACCTTAGCAACATCTGGTATCCCCATTGCTATTTCTAAGATGGTGTCAGAGCGAGTGGCAATCGATCGACATTATGATGCGTACAGGGTATTTAAGGTTTCTTTTACACTTCTATTTGCTATAGGACTATGCTCTTCCTCCATCTTATTTTTTGGGGCAGGGCATATCGTTGGTGCCATCGGAAACCCTGATGCAAAGTTTGCGATGATGGCAATTGCACCAGCTCTTTTGTTTGTGCCAATTATGGCAGCATATCGAGGATATTTCCAAGGGATGCAAAATATGAAACCAACAGCAACATCTCAAGTGGTTGAGCAATTTTTTCGTGTAGCTGCTGGTTTGACACTCGCTTATTTTCTTGTTCGATATGGGAGAGAGTATGCCGCGGCAGGTGCTTCTTTTGGAGCCACATCGGGGGCAATAGCAGGGTTGATTACAGTAATTATCTTGTATTATGTTCATAAAAAAAGATTGAAATCAGATATAGAACGAACATATCAACAAGAAAAAGAAAAGACTAACAAAATTTTATTCCAAATATTTATTATAGCGATTCCTGTAACCATCGGTGCGGCAATTATGCCGATTATGAATGCCATTGATGTTGGAATTGTCATGCGAAGATTACAGGAAACAGGATGGACTGCTGAAGCGGCAAATGGTCTTTATGGTCAATTGACTGGAATGGCAGGTCCTTTGATTAATTTTCCTCAAGTATTGACTCAAGCCATAGCCATGAGCCTTGTGCCCGCAATAGCAGCAGCTTATAAGCAAAAGGATATGGATTTTTTGAATTATAATGTTACCCTGGGTATTAGAGCGGCAATTATGATTGGACTGCCATGTGCGTTTGGGTTAATGACCTTATCTGAACCGATTATGTTACTGCTATATCCAATGCAACGGGAAAGTGCCTTGAGTGCGGCACCTTGTTTATTTGTAATGGCGTTTGGAGTCATTTTTTTATCTACAGTACAGACCCTGACAGGAGTATTGCAAGGGCTTGGCAAGCCAATGATACCAGTACGAAATCTATTTGTAGGGGCAATTGTAAAGGTAATTTTAACTTATACATTAACAGGTGTAGACAGTATTAACATTCGAGGCGCGGCAATGGGAACTGTTGCAGCATATATTGTTGCCTCTACACTAAACATTATGGCAGTAAAAAAATACACGGGGGTTCGATTTGATATCGTGTTAACCTATGTGAAGCCTTTGCTAGCTGCCTTCACAATGAGCGCTGCAGTATGGATAAGTTACCACGCTTTGATCGGTTTTCTAGGAAATGCCCTTTCTACTGCTATTGCTGTACTGATTGGGGTAATCGTATATGGAAGCATGCTTGTTGTTACAAAATCTATACAGAAAGAAGAACTGCGTGTTCTTCCGAAAGGTGCTAAGATATTGAATTTGATAGACAGGTTAAAAAGGTAATATGATGAATGAAAAAATTGAAAAGTTCTATGTAGCTGGAAAAACGGCGGAAGAAGCGGTCGCAAGGTTAATGGATATTATCACCTTTCTGAGAAGTGAAGAAGGATGTCCTTGGGATAAAGTACAGACCCATGAGAGTCTTAGAAGCTGTTTGATTGAGGAAGCTTACGAAACGGTAGATGCTATTGATAAATCGGATATGGACAATCTTGAAGAAGAATTGGGCGATGTGCTTTTGCAGGTAGTTTTTCATGCTGATTTGGCAAGAGAAAATCAAATGTTTGATTTATGCAGTTTGGCCAACCGAGAATGCGAGAAAATGCTTCGTAGACATCCCCATGTTTTTTTAAACAAAAATTCAGAAAGTATTGACAAAGCCCTTGAAAAATGGGAAAATGTGAAAAGAAATGAAAGGGGAACCTCAACACATACTGATTCGATGATGAACGTACCGAATGCATTGCCGGCTTTGATTCGTAGTTATAAGATTCAAAAGAAGGCTGCGGAAGTTGGATTCGACTGGGAGGATGTAAGTGAGGCGTTCTCGAAAGTAAAAGAGGAGACGCAAGAACTCCTTGAGATTTACGAGGAAGGCGATCAGGCCAGCATCTTAGAAGAAGTTGGGGATATGCTGTTTGCTGTAGTGAATGTAGCAAGATTCCTAGGTGTAAATCCAGAAGAGGCTTTGAACTTTACTTCTTCAAAGTTTGTAAATAGATTTCGTCATATTGAGGAAACAGCTGAGCTTCAGGGGAAAAGGTTGGAAGAAATGAATCTGGAAGAGATGGATAAGCTGTGGGAACAAGCGAAAGAAAAAGAACGAAATCTTTAAACAGAATTCTGAGGTAAAGGGAAGTGTTTCACTTCAAACCAATCAATTTTAAACAAAATTAAAGGAGGTTATGTTCGGTGAATAAAGCAGAATTAGTTGCTAGCGTAGCAGAAAAAACAGGTTTTACAAAAAAAGATGCAGAGGTTGCAGTAAATGCATTTGTTGCAAGTGTTGAGGCAGCTTTGGTGAGTGGTGAAAAAGTACAGTTAATTGGCTTTGGTACTTTTGAAACTCGTCAGAGAAAAGCTAGACAGGGAAGAAACCCTAGAAAACCTGGTGAAGTGATTAAAATTGAAGCTGCAAAAGCTCCAGTTTTCAAAGCAGGTAAAGCTTTGAAAGATGCAGTAAACAAATAAAAATTCGTTTTAAAAGGCAGCTTATAGCTGCCTTTTTCTATTTGGAGATGAAGGGGTAACCCTATCAGTGATAGAGGAATATCAAAGAAAGAACTTAGTTGAAGCAATAGGTGGCAAATGAGAATAGATAAGTTTCTGAAAAATTCGAGACTGATTAAGAGAAGAACTATCGCAAAAGAAGCGTGCGATCAAGAACGGATTTTGATTAATGGTAAAATTGCAAAAGCAGGAAGTGAAGTGCATGTTGGAGATGAAATATTAATTCAATTTGGAAATGCACAGATTAAGGCGAGAGTACTTGTTTTATCAGAGCATAGTACAAAAGAGGCAGCAGCAACGATGTACGAAATCGTTCAGTAGAGTTTTGGCAATATATTGATTACATTTTAAAACTCCGAGCAATAACAAGGTGTTACTGCTTGGAGTTTTTTCACTATGTAAGAAATGGAGGTGGCATTTGACGATTGCTGCCAATAAAAACCCCCGCTGCAGGCAGCGAGGGTGAATGGATGTTATATTTATTGTTCTTTTGATTGAAATACCGATTATATAATTTCTCTTTTAATCCGTTTATATAGGATAAAGATAATCCAAGAATAAATGAATGTCATAACTATCGTAATACCAGTTCTTGGAATGACTAACACCCAGTAGTCCACGTGAGTCATGATAGAAAGCCAAAGTGTGTTTAACCCAATGGATGTTATAATTTCAGATATTAGGATGATAATCAGAACGTTCCTGTATCGATTTAAATCTTTGATATAAAATTTAAGAATTCCAGGAATGAATCCTACTAGCGCGGCGGATAACGTAAAGCCAGGAAAATACCCGTATGGTGAAAACATTGTAGTTCCAACCACGTCTGCCACAATTCCTGTTGCAGCTCCCGCGAAAGGACCTAAAAGTAAACCAGCTAATGCAATCGGGATATTACCAAGACTGATGCGCACGGTGTTTATGGCAACGATGGGTAAATAAAAAGATAAAAATCTTGTAAAGATGATACTAATTGCAGCAAACAAAGCTAGTAATAGAATGTGTTTTGTTTGAAATTTTCTGTTCATAAAAAATCCTCCTCTTTAGAACAATATAAAACACGAAAGAGAAAGATAAATTGAAAAATCCTCTCTTCAGCAAATACTACACTAAAGAGTAAAGAGTTCCTTAATGCAGCAGCGGACGCAACATTGTATCGCAAACAGTCTTTTGTTTTTCGTTCATAAGCAACATCCCATCTTATGACACTTTACGCACAATATTTACTCTACTTATCCTAGATGATACTACGAGTGAAACCGATTAGCAAGTGGTATTATTACGTAGCGAAATAATAGTTATCAATTGAAAATCTAGTCAGAAATACGTGGCATATTTCAATTGATAACTATTGTACTTCGAAAATTTCACTGATATACTAAGCACAATGCTTTATGGAAAGGAACATATACAATTGACAATTTCAAAAAATAGATATTATAGATTCGTAGGAATATATACATTTACATATGCAGCACTTGGCATGTTGCTACCACTTCTTGGTCAGTATCTAGATAGTATAGGCTTTAGTGGATTACAGATTGGAACAATTACAGCGTCTGCAACTACAATCAGCATTCTGGCGTCACCTACTTGGGGATACATTTCCCATCATAGCAAAGAGAGCACAAGAGTATTGGCTTTATTATGTGTCTTAACGGTAGCATTTGTACTAGGAATCAGTCAAATACGACCCTATCTTGTTTTTCTATTGGCTTATGCCACCTTTGCTTTTTTTCAGTCTCCGATTATGCCTCTTACTGATGCCATGACGCTTCAAGCTAGAGTGCCATTTGGTGCGGTGAGGAAATGGGGCGCAATAGGATTTGCAGTTGGTGTTTTTTTTGCGGGACAAATTGCAGAACTAACTGGATTAATTATCATCTTTCCACTCTGTGCTTTAGGGTATTTTACAGCCTTGATTTTGATTGAAAGCTTGCGGATTTCATGGAAGAAAGATCAAAAAACAGAAAGAGATGGAATCGCTCAATCAGATTGTGTTAAAGCAAGTCACGCAGCTAAGAAAACACCTGGATCCTATTTTATCTTGTTTCAAAACAAAAAGTTGATGTCTTTATTGGTGGCCGCTTTCTTTGTATGTGGGACTAATGTTGCAAATAACACGTATTTTGGATTTTTATATAAAGACGTAGGTGGAAGTATTGCTGGAATTGGATTTGCTTTCCTATTAATGTGCAGTGGAGAAGCACCCTTTATGGCATGGGCTGATCGACTGGCTGCTAAGTTTACGACAGAAAAGCTGATACTTTTTTCTATGATCATATCAGCACTTCGCTATTTATGGTATAGTACTGGTCCCTCACCACATTTGCTTTTGGGTACATTCTTTTTGCAGGGGATGGTCAATGGAATTGTATTGGTTGAATTTGTTCGATATATTACAAAATTGGTGGATCCTTCAATCATAGCAATGTCTATGACGCTTTATCAGGCTATTTCTTCAAATTGCAGTACAATTCTATGCCAGATGGCAGGAGGTATTATTCTTGATCATTTCGGTGGTGCGAAGGTTTACTTGTTTTTTTCGTTTTATAACTTAATAGGAATTATTTTATATGTTGGGTTTGGATTGCATCGGGGTATAAATGATAACGATAGTTGGAAAAAAGAATTTAAATAAAAAGATTTAAAAACAGGTTGACAGAGAACATATATTTTGTTAACATAACACTTGCTGTCGTTCGTTTATAATTATTTAACGATTGAAACATCAGATAGCAATCATAATGAGAATCAAGTAAATCAAAGAGACAGGAAGATTTTCATATGATAGTTTGCCAGCAAAATTGATGTTTTGCAGGTAGAAAATAAAGCTGAAAAAAGTAAAAAAAGAAGTTGACAGAACGAGACATCTTTGATACTATGATTAAGCACCTTTCAAACAAGCAAATATGCTGAAATGAAAGGCAACCCGAAAAGAAGGACTTCGAAAGAAGCTGAAAAAAACTTCAAAATAAGGGTTGACAAGAAAGCGTTGATGCGGTATGATATAAAAGTTCGCTAAACGCGGATGCTTCGGAGGGAAACTTGCCGAAGCGATGAACCTTGATAACTCCATAGTGCAGAAATTTAGTCAAAGAGAAACTTAAATGTTTCTCGGAAAACTAAAGTACAAAAGCAATCAGCAATGATTGGTAAGACAAGCAAATGCAAATTTGTGAGTCAACGTACAATTCTGAAAAAACAATAATTCTAGGATTTGCAATTGCAAAGAATAGAACAAAGCTAAAACGCAAAGCGTTTCAGCTTGAGTCATTTTATGGCAAACTTGATTTAACATTCTGTCCAAAGAGAGAAGCAATTTTCTCGACAGAATTTAGATACCATTTTATTAAGAGTTTGATCCTGGCTCAGGATGAACGCTGGCGGCGTGCCTAACACATGCAAGTCGAGCGGAAGATATCGGAACAAAGTTTCGATTGAGTGAAGATATCGAGAGCGGCGGACGGGTGAGTAACGCGTAGGCAACCTGCCCCATACAGAGGGATAGCCTCGGGAAACCGGGATTAATACCTCATAACGCCGGAAGTCCACATGGACATCTGGTCAAAGATTTATCGGTATGGGATGGGCCTGCGTCTGATTAGCTAGTTGGTGGGGTAACGGCCTACCAAGGCAACGATCAGTAGCCGACCTGAGAGGGTAATCGGCCACATTGGAACTGAGACACGGTCCAAACTCCTACGGGAGGCAGCAGTGGGGAATATTGCACAATGGGCGCAAGCCTGATGCAGCAACGCCGCGTGAGCGATGAAGGCCTTTGGGTCGTAAAGCTCTGTCCTTGGGGAAGAAAAAAATGACGGTACCCTTGGAGGAAGCCCCGGCTAACTACGTGCCAGCAGCCGCGGTAATACGTAGGGGGCAAGCGTTATCCGGAATTATTGGGCGTAAAGAGTGCGTAGGTGGTCTTGTAAGCGCGGGGTGAAAGGCAATAGCTCAACTATTGTAAGCCTTGCGAACTGTGAGACTTGAGTGCAGGAGAGGAAAGTGGAATTCCTAGTGTAGCGGTGAAATGCGTAGATATTAGGAGGAACACCAGTGGCGAAGGCGACTTTCTGGACTGTAACTGACACTGAGGCACGAAAGCGTGGGGAGCAAACAGGATTAGATACCCTGGTAGTCCACGCCGTAAACGATGAGCACTAGGTGTCGGGGCCGCAAGGTTTCGGTGCCGTAGTTAACGCATTAAGTGCTCCGCCTGGGGAGTACGCACGCAAGTGTGAAACTCAAAGGAATTGACGGGGACCCGCACAAGCAGCGGAGCATGTGGTTTAATTCGAAGCAACGCGAAGAACCTTACCAGGACTTGACATCCCTCTGACCGCTCCTTAACCGGAGTTTCTCTTCGGAGCAGAGGAGACAGGTGGTGCATGGTTGTCGTCAGCTCGTGTCGTGAGATGTTGGGTTAAGTCCCGCAACGAGCGCAACCCTTGTCATTAGTTGCCAGCAGTTCGGCTGGGCACTCTAGTGAGACTGCCGGGGATAACTCGGAGGAAGGTGGGGATGACGTCAAATCATCATGCCCCTTATGTTCTGGGCTACACACGTGCTACAATGGCTGGTACAAAGAGAAGCAAGACGGTGACGTGGAGCAAATCTCAAAAACCAGTCCCAGTTCGGATTGTAGGCTGCAACTCGCCTACATGAAGTTGGAGTTGCTAGTAATCGCGAATCAGAATGTCGCGGTGAATGCGTTCCCGGGTCTTGTACACACCGCCCGTCACACCATGGAAGTTGGGGGCGCCCGAAGTTGGTCGATTAATAGATTACCTAAGGCGAAATCAATGACTGGGGTGAAGTCGTAACAAGGTAGCCGTATCGGAAGGTGCGGCTGGATCACCTCCTTTCTAAGGAGACTTAAATTTCTGCACTATGAGTTAATATATGGGCTTGTAGCTCAGGTGGTTAGAGCGCACGCCTGATAAGCGTGAGGTCGGAGGTTCGAGTCCTCCCAAGCCCACCACTTTACAGGAAGTGTAAAGCAAAGGGTGTTTGTTTTAGTGTCTAGAGCAAATACAGAATGTACCTTGAAAACTGAACAATGAAAACAAATTACAACGAAATCGAAGTGCACTTGTTTCGAAAGAAGCAAGGCAAAAAAGTTAAATAAACTAAGTAGAGTCTTAAAGGCAATGCTTAAGGGTTTAACTATGATTTCAACCGAGAAACCAGAAAAATTACAGAGTTAATTAACAATGTAAAACCATAAAGTTGTCAACGCAGACAACAATCACTTTTGGTCAAGTGAATAAGAGCATAAGGTGAATGCCTTGGCACTAGGAGCCGATGAAGGACGTGGCAAGCTGCGATAAGCTGCGGGCAGGAGCAAACATCCGTTGATCCGCAGATTTCCGAATGAGGAAACTCACTTACGGTAATGCGTAAGTACCCTATACTGAATCAATAGGTATAGAGGAGGTAACCCGGGGAACTGAAACATCTAAGTACCCGGAGGAAGAGAAAGAAACATCGATTCCCTAAGTAGCGGCGAGCGAACGGGGAAGAGCCCAAACCGGATTTATCCGGGGTTGTGGACCACTCACAACGTGAAGCGTATATAGTCGAATTGACTTGGAAAGGTCAGCCGTAGGAGGTAAAAGCCCTGTAGACGAAATGTACTAATCATAGAGTGGCACCAGAGTACCACCAGGCACGTGAAACCTGATGGGAAGCAGGGGGGCCCACCCCCCAAGGCTAAATACTACCTAGTGACCGATAGAGAATAGTACCGTGAGGGAAAGGTGAAAAGAACCCCGGGAGGGGAGTGAAATAGAACCTGAAACCTTATGCTTACAAGCAAAGGGAGCGCAAGTGACCTTGTACTTTTTGTAGAACGGGCCAACGAGTTATGGTATGTAGCAAGGTTAAGGTGCTGGAGCACCGGAGCCGTAGCGAAAGCGAGTCTGAATAGGGCGTCAAGTTGCATGCTGTAGACCCGAAACCGGGTGACCTATCCATGTGCAGGTTGAAGCGAGAGTAAAATCTCGTGGAGGACCGAACTCATGTCTGTTGAAAAAGGCTGGGATGACGTGTGGATAGCGGTGAAATTCCAATCGAACTCGGATATAGCTGGTTCTCCTCGAAATAGCTTTAGGGCTAGCCTCAGTATAAGATCCTCGGAGGTAGAGCACTGAATGTCCTAGGGGCCTTCACCGGTTACCGAAGACTATCAAACTCCGAATGCCGAGAAATTGTTTACTGGGAGTCAGACTATGTGAGATAAGTTTCATAGTCGAAAGGGAAACAGCCCAGACCAACAGCTAAGGTCCCAAAATGTAAGTTAAGTGGAAAAGGATGTGGAGCTGCATAGACAACTAGGATGTTGGCTTAGAAGCAGCCACTCATTTAAAGAGTGCGTAATAGCTCACTAGTCGAGTGGCTCTGCGCCGAAGATAAACGGGGCTAAAACTTACTACCGAAGCTTTGGAATGATTCTAACGAATCATTGGTAGAGGAGCATCGTATACGGGCAGAAGGTGTATCGTAAGGTATGCTGGACTGTATACGAGAGAGAATGTTGGCATGAGTAGCGTAAGGCAGGTGAGAATCCTGCCCACCGAAAATCTAAGGTTTCCTGAGGAAGGTTCGTCCACTCAGGGTAAGTCGGGGCCTAAGCCGAGGACGAAGGTCGTAGGCGATGGACAACT